>NZ_CBDBDD010000009.1:0-1062634 GCF_965203655.1 Candidatus Poriferisodalis sp. | reverse complement strand
GCCGTACGCCGAGCTGGAGGGCAACGGGGTTCATGTGAACTTCTCGCTGCTCGACGCCGACGGCAACAACGCCCTTGCCGATCCCGGCACCGGCGACGGGCTGTCGGAGCTGGCGAAGAGCTGCTTGGCCGGGCTGTGCGCCCATCACCAGGGGCTCACCCCGTTGTGTGCTCCCACGGTGAACGCCTACCGGCGGTTGCGGCCCTTCACCTTCAGCGGCCGGCGGGCGAACTGGGGCTACGACCACCGTGTGGTGGGCACCCGCGTCCCGTCCGAGCGAGGCGAACGCACACGCATCGAGTCACGCTTGGCCGACGGCACCTGCAACGTCCACACGGCGATCGCCGCAGTGCTGCAGGCGGCTCGCCTCGGCGTGATCGACGAACTGCCCTGCCCAGAGCCGGAGACCAACGACGGCATGGAGGCATGGAACACCGAGGTCACCTCGGCGCTCAACCTGACCGACGCCTTGGACCATCTGCGTGCCGACACCGCACTCGCCGATGCCGTCAGCAGCGACCTCGTCGACAACTTCCTCGCCATCAAGACGCCGAGTGGGAGCGTTACGTAGCCGCCGTAGGCGAACCTTCCGACGAGATCAGCGAATGGGAGATCAACGAGTACCTCCCCTACCACTGAATGTCCCTTTCCACGATCTGCCGCTTGTAATCTCGCCCGTATCCATGAACGACAAGAGGCCGAATAATGGGTGATTCAGCACGTACCCCGACCCCACCTGCACCTATGTTCGGGGGGGGGTCCCGCCCCTGCATCGCCGTCGGCGCTCTCGCCGTCCTGATCGTCACGCTCTCGCTGTTCGCGCTCTCGCCCCCGCCCGCCCAAGCACAGGATGCGTCGTCTGACGCCAGCCTGCGCGACCTGTACATCTCCGGAGCCCCCTTCACCGAGCCCTTCGACCCGGCACGCACCGAGTACGCCGCCACCGTGGGGCAGAACCAGTCCACAGCCTTCGTGCGGGTACGGGTGAACCACTCGGAGGCCACTGCGGCGGTCCCCGGCACGCGGTCGATCCCCGGTGGCTGGTTCATCGTGTCGCTGGACCCGCGGCCCGCGAACATCACGGTGCTGGTTACGGCGGCGGACGGCTCGACGACGCGCACCTACACCATTGGCATCGACGGCCAGCTGCCGGCGGCGTCCACGCCCGAGGAGACCGCGCCCGAGGAGACCACGCCGACTCCGGAGCCGGTGGTGCGGACACCGGAGCCGGACACCCAGCCCGAATTGCAGCGGCAGGATGCGCCGCCCTCCAGCGACGCGACCCTGAGCCGACTTCAGATATTCATGACGGACAATACCGGCCCAGACGCCGGCTGGTACGTGACCCCCAAGGGTTCGGCCTTCACGCTGACTCCGGCCTTCGACCCGCAGATCACCCAGTACGAGGTGCGGATACCGGAATCGGCCTACTCATCCGCGGAAGACACATTTGGGAACGGCCCGCGGATCACGGCGGTGGTGGCGTCGGACGCGCCGGCGCCGGTGACGTTCCTGGTGACGGGCAGGCGGCTGGGCGGTGAGACGCGGGACCCGAAGCGGGCGCCGGTCCGTCCGGAGACTCACCCGGCCACTGCCGTAGGGGAGGGCGAGGGCAACGGGCCGTGGGCCAGCGGGCCTTGGGCGACGCCGCCGGGGTACACCTGGGTCGACGTGAAGGTGACCGCGGCCGACGGCAAGACGGTGAAGACGTACAGCGTGAAGGTGGAGTACGGGCCGACCGGAGACCCGCGGAACGTGAAGCTGACGCCGGGAGACGGGCAGCTGACGCTGACCTGGGAGCATCCGGCGTCGGGAAAGGCGCAGAACTACTTCGCCCGCTGGCGGAAGGCGGGGACGACGACCTGGCTGAACACCGGTCAGCGGGACACGGCACTGGATAGCGCCATCACTGGCGCGGAAGGCGGCGCGTGGGTCTGGAGCCAGGGATCCCACCCGCTGACCTACACCATCACCGGGCTGGAGAACGGAGTGGAGTATGAGGTGCAGTTGGAGGCCCTGGTGGGCGGCGGGCGCAACATCGACCGCAATGTGCCTGACGAGCGCAAGGACGACTGGCTGGCCGGCGGCTGGGTGGCGGCGCGACAGACGCCGGTCAAGCCCAAGACTGAGCTGACCATCACGCCTGCCAACCCCACGCGGGAGTACGGGGGCACGGACGACCTGAGCTACACGGTGGGCGGTCTGGCGCCGGGCGACGCGGCGGCCAGCGTGGTTACGGGAGCGCTGGCTCGGGCGACCGGCGAAGACACGGGCAGCTACGCCATCAACATGGGGACGCTGGCGATCGCCGGCGCCTACGCGGACAAGTACACGCTGCCGTCCAGTCCCGTCCGTCGCGACCTACGCCATCACGGCCAAGGAGATAACGGCAATCAGCGGCGTGACCGTGAATAGCCGGACGGCGGACGGAACCACGGACGCGACCTTCGACACCGGCAATGCCCGGGGAACGGGCGTCTTGTCATCGGAGCTTGCCGACTTTCGAGCGGGCGGTCTGCAAGTGAGCGGGTCGTTCAATGCCGCGACTGCGGGAAACGCACGACGTGAGCGTGACCTACTCGCTACAGGACCACGGCTCGTTCAAGGCAAGCAACTACACCCTGGCCTCCACGACCGACACGCTGAGGGGAGAGATCACAAATGCGGGCATCCACCTCTCCCCCACCGAGGATGACGGCGTGCTGCGGTTCTCCGAAGGTCGAATGATCGGCGATTCCAGCATTGTCGGCTTTACCAAACTGATACGTCCCGTGACCGTGACGCAAGGAATGACCGCCGTTCATTACATCGCTCTGAAGCATCCTCCCACGGCTGACGTGACGATCACTCTGAAAATGGATCCACCGTCATTCTTTGAGAAGGCCTACCACGTCCAGCGTTCTGCCCATTTCAGCGCCAGCAGCTACCAGCCGGGGGCAGTTGGAGAAAGCGTTGGGATATGTCGTGACTCACGATGCCATCGGCACCTTCACCATTACGTACGTGGGAGTCAGCGACGACCCGCGTTACAACGGCGACCTGGACACGATTACGGTTCAGGTGATCCGCGCCAAAACCGGGCGAGTGTCGCACGCTCGCCGCTCCGTCCGTATCCATTGACGAACGCGGTGAGGTTTGGGCCACTTCCGGGCCGGGCACTTGTGCCGGGCGCATCGTGGATGGCTATACGGTTGAGGTCAGCGAGAACGACGGCCCGTGGAAATTCTTGGACAATTACGTTACGCCGCGTTCGCCCGGACACGCGAGAAAGCCGACTTCGAAGTCATTCAGGGAGGCCACTACGCTCCCTGATGCAGCAGTCAACGGCGCCGAGTACCGGGTCAGGGGTCGAGGCAACACCTCGGAGGAATACGCGGGTCCTGTCAAGTACCCAACCGACTGGCTGACAACCAAGTTCACCTTCACCGGCGAAGCGGCCGTTATCGTCGGCGCGCCGGTGCGGCAGCCCGGAGCCCAGCTCCCCCAATGGCAGCACCGACTACGACGTGGACGACGACGGACTGATCGAAGTGTCCACGCTGGCGCAGTTGAACGCCATGCGCTGGGATCCGGACGGAAACGGCTATGCGTATTTGTTGGATCCATACGCCGTCGCCTTCCCTGACGCCATGAACGGCATGGGCTGTCCGTCGTCATGGTGCTCCGGCTATGAGCTGGCCAACGACCTGGACTTTGACACCAACGGGAACGGCGAGGCCGACGCCGGCGATGCCTATTGGAATGGCGGCGCGGGGCTGGCATCCCGTGGGCGTTGCCTGCTGGAGGTACGGCTCGGACTGCCTCGGTTCCGGCCCGTTTACCGGCGTGTTCGAAGGCAACGGCAACGTGATCCGCAATCTCTACATCAACCGGGACCGCGACGGCGTGGGGCTGGTGGCGCGACCGCTCGTATGAAAATCAGGGTTTGTTCGGCGCGTCCCGGGGAGTGATCCGCAACGTCCGGACTGGAATCAGTGAACGTCACGGGCACGAAGCACGTTGGCGGAATGGTCGGATTGAATCGCGGGAGAATCATCCGCAGCTACGTGACCGGGTCCATAACCGGACCGCACGCTGCGGGTGGATTGGTTGGACGGTTGTTCAACGGTTCGATTATCGAAAGCTACTCCACGGCCAGCGTGGTTGGACTCATGCCGCAGAGCTGGAATGGGAAATATATCGGCGGTCTCGTCGGGTACAACGATGACGGCGCCGTCATCGCCAGTTACGGCCGCGGGCCGTGTGTCCGGTCAGGCCTTGGCCACGGGCGGCCTCATCGGATACGGCACCGTGGAAGAGCTCCGTGACTGCCAGCTACTCCACCAGCGTCGTGTCCAGCTGGGGCTCACTCACCACCGGGCTGGGTCGGGGCGGCAACGCCGTCAGCAGCTATTGGGATACCCAGACCTCCGGTCAGAGCGGCAGCTCCCTGGGCGCGGGCAAGACCACCGCCGAGTTGCAGGCGCCAACCGGCTACACCGGCATCTACGCCAACTGGAACCGGGACCTCGACGGCGACGGCAACGGGGATGATCCCTGGGACTTCGGCACGGGCAGCCAGTACCCGGTACTGAAGAACACCGGCCCCAGCGTGGCCGGCCAGCGTCCGGAGTCGTCGGATGATCCCGCTGCCGAGCAGCCGGACATTCCGCGACAGGGACTACGACGCAGACGACGACGGGCTGATTGAAGTGTCCCAACCTGGACCAGCTGAACGCCATCCGCTGGGACGAAGATGGCGACGGTTCGGCAGGGAAAATCGAGAACTGGGTCGTCGATGTCGACGGTTCACTCGTGATCGACGGTGATGTTGACCGCCATGCCATCGCCTTCCCCAACGCGGCGCCGGGCATGGGCTGCCCTTCCTCGGGCTGTATCGGCTATGAGCTGGCCGCCGACCTGGACTTTGACACCAACCGCAACGGCGCGGCCGACGCCGGCGATGAGTACTGGGACGGCGGCTCGGGCTGGTCTCCTATCGCTCTAACGGGCTTCACCGCCGTGTTCGAGGGCAACGGTCACACCATCCGCAACCTGTTCATCGACAGGTCTAGCGATGCGAACGTCGGGCTGTTCGAGGCGGTTGTCATCCCCGCAGTCGTCCGCAACGTTGTGCTGGAATCCGTTGACGTGACCGGTGGCGAACGGGTCGGCGGTCTGGCCGGCCAGGCCAGCGGTACCATCAGCGGCGTCAGCGTTGAGCGGAAGTGTGTCGGGCGAGAGCGCCGTAGGCGGGTTGGTGGGACATACCCTGCCGTCCGGCGTCGTCACCGGCAGCCACTCGACGGCGAGCGTAACCGGAACCAAGCCGCGCAGCGAGGGCGGCCGGGACGTGGGCGGCCTGGTGGGCTACAACGCGGGCGCCGTCCGAGCCAGCTACGCCACCGGCGCCGTGTCCGGCAAGGCCAACAACACCGGCGGCCTGGTGGGGTTCAACAGCGGCGCCGTCATTGCCAGCTACGCCCGCCTGGACGTGACCGGCAGCGGCCGGTACATCGGCGGGCTGGCGGGCAGCCACTACGCGGGAGCAATCACCTTCAGCTAACGCGGCCGGCGCAACGGCGGGCGGCACGGACGCGGGCGGCCTGGTGGGCCACCGCGGCGGCTCAATCACCGCCAGCTACTGGGATTCAGACGAGTCCCAGGCCACCGGACCCGGCGGCGAGGGCAAGACCACCGCCGAGCTGCAGACTCCCACCGACTACACCGGCATCTACGCCAACTGGAACGTGGACCTCGACGGCGACGGCAGCGCCGACGACCCCTGGGACTTCGGAACGTCGTGCCAGTACCCGGTGTTGAAGTATGGCGGCCCTCAACCCCGACGACCAGAGCTCGCCGTGCGGGCCCGCCACGGTGAAGGTGGAGGCTGCGCCGGTGGAGGATGCCCCGGTGGAGGATGCCCCGGTGGAGGATGCCCCGGTGGAGGAGGAGACCGTCCCGGCGGCCCCGCCGGACGCCGGGACAGGACCGAGCCGTACAACGTGCAGGTCACACCGGGCGACGGCACGCTCACCGTCACCTGGACGGTCGCGCCCCGCGAAGGGCTCGAGGACGATGCGATACGCCACGCCCTGCGCTGGAGCCAGCAGTCCCGGCGTCTGGGCCAACCCGCCGGGGCCGTCGGGCGCTGCTGAGGACGGCATCGTGGTCGAAGGCGGAGTGGCGTCCTACACCATCACCGGTCTGGACAACGGCGTGGCGACGGGGGTCTTCGTGCGCTCATTCACCGACGGCAGCTACTCGGAACGCAGCGAGCACTCCAGCCAGTGGGTGCGGGTCAAGGGCGAGCACACCACCCCCAAGGCCGCCGGGTAGCCGGGAGCGGCAGATGCCGGGTGCCGCGCCGGCACACGACACAAATCCGAACGCATTTGTTCCGCATGAGCTACTTGGGAGCGTTCGGTGCGCGCGTCGCGCTGTTGTATCCGCACTCGCGCTTTTGAGTTTGCATTGCGCTTTGTGAATCGCACTGCGCTTTGCGTTGCAGCTAGACTGCGGTCATGAAGGACTTGCTCGGACGTCCGATGGACGCCAACCGTGCAGGGAACCTGTTCACACCCGGCTTTCGGGTTGCCGCCGCATCGCCTCGTGGGACGCGAAGACGACCTCAGAGAACTGCAGGACGGCCTCGGCGCCGGTCCGCGGGACCCGAGGTTCACTTCGGTGATCATCGGGCACCGCGGTTCCGGCAAGACCGTGCTGCTGAGCGAGATCCGGGGCATAGCCGCCGAAGCCGGCTGGGTGATCTTGCGGGCCGATGCCACCACCGCGAATCTGCAAGACCGCATCGACGCCGAAATCCGCGAGTTCGCGAACCCGGCAGTCGCAGGCGATCTCGTCGAGGAACGCTCCCCCAGCGAGACGACCGCAGCCTTGCATGCCGGCCCGGTGGGTCTGTCGCGGCGGCTTTCCAAGACCGTACACAACACTCGAAGCCTCACCAAGAAGCTCGAAATCATCGGGAATCACGCAGCCGAACGCGGGTCGGCGGTGCTGCTGTGCGTCGACGAGCTCCAAGCCGGACATCGAGACGAACTGCGACGGCTGGCATCGGACCTGCAGCGGCTCACCAAAGAGGACGGGCTGCCGATCGCTTTCATCGGCGCCGGCCTGCCTGCCATGCAGGACACAATCCTGCGCGACCCCAAGATGACCCTTCTTCCAACGATGCCATCCGCAGCATCTCGCCCCACTCCCCTATCCGAGCGTGCTGTCGTTCTTCAAGCAGACCATTGCCGACGCAGGAGGCTCCTGCGACACGGCAACACTCGAACGGATGGCCGACGCGACGGACGGCTTCGCATATCGGATGCAGCTCATCGGCCGACGCGCTTGGACTATCTCCGGAGCACCGGACCGTCCCGTGGACATGACGTCCGCCGAGATGGCCGTCACAGCCGCCGAACGGCACCTGCGAACGCAGGTGTACAGCGACATCTGGGACAGCCTCGATCAGATAGACCGTCATGTGCTGCGCGTGGCAGCCGAGCATGGCGGCACGGTGCCTCGCAGCACCTTGGGCGCCGCCGTGCCTGCGTCAGCGAGCAGCCTTGCCACAAGGCTGAATCGGCTCAGACGCCTCGGCGTCATCACCCGCGACGCAGACTCGCCGCAAGCCGACGTGCGTCTCGGCACGCTCGCACCGCTGGACTTCGTCAACGAGCAACTCGAAGAAGCAGCCAGCCTCGAAAGCGGTGCTTCAGCCGAACTGGCAGTGTCCGTCGCAGCGCGCCGCACGGCGGCTCCGCGATGCGGACGGCGACTCAAGACCAAAGACGCTTACTGCATTCTTCGAGCCGGGCACAGCGGCAACTGCCGATCTCGCTGAACCCCCAAACGAGGCTCTGAGAAGGCGACGGGCGCACGCTGCATCCTCCCCGCACCATGAGGGCGATTCCTCACGTGTGCGGAGTGTGCGGCCGCGGCGCAGCCGGCATGTTCGTGTCCACGGTCTGCGGCTTGTAGTCTCGCCCGCATCAATGACCGTATAAAGAGAGATGAAGGATGAATGATGAGCGATCCGGCACGTACCCCGACCCCACCAGCACGCATGTACGGGGGGGGGGGGTAGACGTTCCGCCCTCAAACTGACCCTGGCCGCAGCGGCCAGCGCGCTCATGGTCAGCACCGCGCTCACGTTGCCCGCCCAGCCAGCCCAGGCGCAGGACGACAACCGGCCGTCAGTGCAATTCGCCGAAGTCACCTACGTCATCGAGGAAAACGACGCGAGCGGGCTCAACGTCGGGGTGACGATCTCTCCGGCGCTGACCACCGCGAGCCGGGTCAAGTTCACCACCAGCGGCCCCGCCATCCGCAACGTGGACTACACCGTTACCGGGCTGCGCAGGCACACTGTTCCCGGGGCCTACGGAGCCGTGACCCACACCGAGTATGTGGACCTGCCGGCAGGTGCGACGCAGGTGCTCCTCCAGGTCCGGGTCATCCCGGACGATATCGTGGAGGAAAATGAGGACATTTTCTTCACCCTGACATCCATCGACACGACCAATGCGCCCTACAAGATCGGCGCTCCAGCGTCCACCAATGTCGTGATGCTTGACAACCTGAATGCCGGCATCAAGCAAGACCACCTCGCGGTGTCGGGCGCGCTGCCCTGGACGGCGACGCTGACGGTGAGGGACGTGTCCCACGAGCGCGGCAGCGACCCCATGGTGGTGCGCAAGCAGAAGGGCCCCGCCGGCCAGTACATCCCGTGCGGCGCCACCAGTGAGTGGGGCGCGGGCGCCTTCGGCGCCAACGAGCGCTGCCAGAACAACTTCGTGTACGAGCGGGTGGCGCTGAGCGAGGTGACCGGCACGACGAGCTTCCCCATGGTGGGATGCCAAAACGGCAAGAGCGGCGGGCAGTGTCTCCCGCAAGGCAACAATGCGCTCTCGGACAACGGCTTCGTCGACGGCGGGTCGGCGCACAGGGTCCTCGGCGTGGTCCTGAGCGGCGGGACGCTGTCCCTCTCGTTCGACCGGCCCCTCTCGGACGCCTTGAAGGCGGTCGCAAAGCTGACCGTGGACGGCAGCACCGAGTTTCGGCTGGCGGACGCGACGGGCATCGACGGCTCTTACCAATGGGGAAACACGGGGCTGAGCTGGACCACTGACCCCGCCCAGTCGGTGTCGCTGCGCCTGGAGCGGGTGTCGCAGCAACGGGGCGGCGAGGGGCCGAGCTCCGGCGACGAGGAGCAGCGCGACCCGCTGACGGCATCGTTCGAGAAGGTGCCCGCGACGCATGACGGGCAGTCGGCGTTCACGCTGGACGTGCGTCTGAGCGAGACGGTGGGCAAGTTCAGCCGGTCGCCGCGCGCGTCGTCGTTCGCGGTGACGCAGGGCCGGGTGACGGGCGTGGAGCAGATCGGCGCCGGGCTGTGGCGGGTGACGGTGCGGCCGGCGTCGCCTAGCGCCGTGGTGACGGTGACGCTCGCGGGCGGGCGGGACTGCGACCACGAGCCGTCGGGCGCGGTGTGCGCGCGGGACGGGCGGGCGCTGTCGAACACGTCGTATGCGAGGGTCGCGGCGGATCCGCAGCAGCAGCAGGCGGTGCTGACCACGCCGCGGGCGGCAACCCAGACCGTGGCGGCGGCGTTCGGCAAGGTCCCGGCGGAGCATGACGGGCGGACGGCGTTCGCGCTGGACGTGCAGTCGGGCGCCAAGCCCGCTGCCGACGCGTTCACGGTGACGAACGGGACGGTCACGGGCGTGGAGTCGCTGGACCCGGTGCTGTGGCGGGTGCGCGTCAAGCCGAAGTCCTGGAAAGACGTGACAGTCGCCCTCGGCGACGCGTCAGCGAAGGTCCCTGGCCCGGCGCGCATCCGAGCCCAGGACGCCCGGGCGAAAGAAGGCAAGCACGCCTCGCTCGACTTCACGGTGACGCTGAGCCGCGCGGCGTCGGGGCCGGTCTCGGTGCACTACGCGACCAACGACGGCACGGCAGCGGCAGGGGCGGACTACACCGCCGCGTCGGGCACGCTGACCTTCGCGCCGGGCGAGACGCACAAGACCGTCTCGGTGACGCTGCTCGACGACGCCATCAACGAGAGCAAAGAGACCCTCACGCTCAAGCTCTCGAACCCCCAAGGAGCGTTCCTGCGCGCAATGCACCGCAACGCAAACGGAATCATCAAAAACGACGACCCCTAGACTATGCAGCTCGCACACCTCGGGCGCATGGCCACCGAAAATTGTTCAGCGTTCAGCGCAGCCGAGTGCCCGAGCCTGCCGTTCAGGTGAATTCGAGGTAGCGGTCTCGCTCCCAGTCGGTTACTTCGTCGCCGGCCGGATCGCACCCCGCGTCAACGAATTTGTCGAGCTCGGCTTTGGCCATCAGCACGAAGTTGGTCGAGAACTCCTCCCCCAACGCTGCAGCTAGAGCGCTGCCCTCGTAGGCCGCTATGCCGTCGGCGGCGTTGGCGGGCAGCGGCACTGCGTCGCCGGGGTCGTCGTACATGTCGCCCACGCTCATCGGGCCCGGGTCGGCGCGGCGCTCGAGGCCGTCGGCGCCTGCTGCCAGCAGGCCGGCGATCATCAGGTACGGGTTGGCATCCGCGCCCGCAGACCGGAACTCCACGCGGTTCGCATTGTCCGCGCCGACTGTGCAGCGGCACATCACCGAGCGATTGTCGAGCCCCCAGTGCACGTGCGTGGGGGCGAACGTGTAGGGGCGCACTCGCTTGTAGCCGTTGGGCACGGGGCTGCCGAGCAGCGACAGCGCCCCGGCGTTGTCGAGCTGGCCGCCGAGCCAGTGCGACATCACGTCGTTGGGCCGCTCCTCGGAGCTGGCGAACGCGTTCGAGCTCGCTGCCTCGTGCGGCTGCTCGCCGCCGCCGGGAGCGCGGTGTCTCACGTCTACGAGGCTCGTGTGCACATGCATGCCGCTGCCCGACGGCTCGGTCCACGGTTTGGGCATGAACGTGGCCTTCAGCCCGGTCTCCTCGGCGATCTCCTTCACGATGCTCTTGTAGAGCGCCGTGTTGTCGGCAGTGGTCATGGCATCGGAGTACTGCACGTTGATCTCGATCTGGCCGGGCCCGTACTCGGGGTTCGACGACTCGACGGGGATGCCGGCATCGATCATCGCGAGGCGCATGGCCAACAGCACCGATTCGAGGTCTGACCGGTCGGTGAGCGATGAGTACTGGATGTGGCTCTGGGTGTGCGACCAGTCGGCCTCGCACAGGTAGAACTCCATCTCGGTGGCCACGAGCGGGCTGTAGCCCAGTGCCCGGCAGCGCGCGATCTGGCGGGCCAGCACCGTGCGGGGTGCGATGGGGTGGAGGCGGTGCGGCGGTTCGAGACTGTCGGCGAACACCAGCGCGTAGCCGGGACGGTGGCCGAAGAGGCGCAGCGTGCCGAGATCGGGGACCAGATGCGTGTCGAGATAGCCCTTGCCCATGTTGATGTACGGGCTGTCGACCAGGTCGTTGTGCAGGTCGAAGATGTAGATGGCGTCTGCCAGGTGACAGCCGCCCTCGGCCACCGAGCGCAGGAAATGATCGACGGGAAAGCGCTTGCCGCGCAGGTGCCCGTAGGTGTCGACGATGGCCACCTCGACGGTGTGCACATCGGCCATCCGCAGGGTGCTCTGGATGTCGGCAAGTTCGCTCATGGGTTCATTCCTCCGTCGTGTTCGCATGCGATGGACGTGTCTGGTCGGCTCGCGGGCGGGCACAGACTTACCATTCGGCTGTGCCTCCCGAAACCTCATTGGCCGGAACGACATCGTGACCGGTGGATCGGCGCGGAGCGAGCGGTCCGCTGACATCGACATCGTTGATGCCGGCCGCTACGGGAACGGCATTCCCTGGGACGACTTCCGCACGCTTCGCGCACGACCGGGGCTGCACTGGAACCGCTACGAGGACCACGGCTTCTGGGCGGTGACGCGCCACGCCGACGTGTGCGAGGTGTCACGCCATCCCGAGCGCTTCTCGTCGGCCATCGGGCACGTCAACCTGTGGGATCTCGAGGCCGACGCGCTGGAGGCCCGCCGATCGATCCTCGAACACGACCCGCCGGCGCACACCCGGCTGCGTCGGGTGGTGTCCAAGGCGTTCACACCCCGCCAGATGCGCCGGTACACGGAGCGCACCCGTGCCATTGCCGACGAGTTGCTCGACGTGGTGGTCGAGCGGGGCGGTGGCGATTGGGTGGAGCTGGTGGCGGCGCCGCTGCCGATCAGGGTGATCATCGCGATCCTGGGCGTGCCGCCCGAAGACGCCGACTACATGGTGGAGCTTTCGAATCACCTCGTCGAAGGCACCACCGAAACGCAATCGCTGCCGCCCGACGCCTACGGCAACACGACGCCGCTGCGCCTGCTCCCCTTCGGCAGCCCCGCAGCGTGGGGACTGTACGAGTACGGGGCCAAGCTGGGCGACGAGCGTCTGGAACAGCCCACCGACGACGTCGTGAGCCACCTGGTGCATGCCGAGGTCGGCGGCGACCGCCTGACGGCCACCGAGTTCCGGAACTTCTTCCAGGTGCTGGTGTTCGGCGGGAACGAGACCACGCGCACCGCCATCACCCACGGGACCATGGCGTTCGCCGAGCACCCCGAGCAGTGGGACAGGCTGGCGGCCGACCGCGAGCTGCTCCCCAACGCCGTCGAAGAAGTGATCCGCTGGGCCTCGCCGATCCTGCACATGCGCCGCACCGCAGCGGTCGACACCGAGCTGGCAGGCACTCAGATCTCAGCGGGCGACAAGGTGGTGATGTGGTACCCGTCGGCCAACCGGGACGAGGCGGTGTTCGAGCGACCCGACGAGTTCGACATCGGCCGGGCCGACAACGCACAGATCGCTTTCGGCGGCGGGGGGCCGCACTTCTGCCTGGGCGCTTACTTGGCCCGCATGGAACTGACTGTGCTGCTCGAAGCGATGCTCGACCGCAGCATCCGGCCGGCGAGCGTTGCCGACCTCGTGCGGATCCCGTCGAACTTCGTTCACGGCGTCGCCTCGGTGGAGGTGGCAGTGGAAGCTGCAGTGGCCAAGCCGGCGGTGGCTGTGCGAGCCTCCTGTAACAATTGATGGCAGTGAGCACCTGGGCCGAGCCGTACTTGGACGACCTCGGGCCTGACGACGCCAACATCTCCGATCACGACGTCTGGACCCGGGGCGTGCCCCATGCCACGTTCGCCCGAATGCGGCGGGAGGATCCCGTGGCCTGGGTCGACGAGGTGGACGGGCGCGGCTACTGGGCCGTCACCAAGTACGACGATGCGTTCCGCATCAGCCGTGACACCCAGACCTTCACCTCCGCGCAGGGCATCCGGCTCGAGGACATGGCGCCCGACGAGCTCGAAGCACGCAAGACGATGATGGAGATGGACCCGCCCGAGCACACCCGCTACCGGCGCCTGGTGAGCCGCGGGTTCACGCCTCGGGTCGTGAATACCTATGAGGCCGCCATCCGTGGGCTGGCGTGCGAGGTGCTCGACCACGCCCTCACCGAGGAACGCTTCGACTTCGTCACCGACGTTGCAACCGAACTGCCCATGCGGATGCTGGGCCGCATGCTGGGCACCAGCGACGCCGACGGCCACCAGCTCGTGGAGTGGGGCGACGCGCTGCTCGGCAACACCGATCCCGACTTCACCGATTACCCCGTGGGGCTGGTGGACACCGACGAGTTCCGCTTCATGCCGTTCCGCAGCCCGGCCACCGTGGAGATCTTCGAGTACGCGGCGGCCCAGGCCGCGGAGCGGCGCGAATGCCCGACCAAGGACGTGATCAGCCAGCTCTTGGCGCCCACCACCGACGGCACGCCGCTGACCGATCTGGAGTTCAAGAACTTCTTCACGCTGCTGATCGCGGCAGGCAACGACACCACCCGCTACACGATGACCCACGGGCTGTGGGTGCTGATGGCCCACCCTCACCTGTTCGACACCTGGCGGGCCGCGGTGCTGGCCGGCGACGACGAGCTGACCGCGAGCGCCGTGGAGGAAGTGCTGCGGGCCAGCTCGGTGACGACGCATTTCCGGCGCACGGCCACCTGCGATACCGAGATCCGTGGCACCAAGGTGCGGGCGGGCGACAAGGTGGTGCTGTATTACGTCAGCGCCGATCACGACGACGATCGTTTCGCTCATCCGTTCCGGTTTGACCTGGTACGTCCGAACAACGAGCACATGGCGTTCGGCCGCAACGGACCACACTTGTGCTTGGGAGCGTGGCTGGCTCGTATGGAGATCAAGGTGGTGTTCGAAGAGCTTCTGCGGAGGGTGGTCCGCATCGAGCAGGACGGCCCGGTCGAGCGGCTGCGGTCCAACTTCATTTCCGGCATCAAGCACCTGCCCGTACACGTGGTCGAGCTGGCTGCATGAGGGCGCTGGTCGTCACGCACGAGGAGACATCGCGGCCCGGTTTCGTCGGTGATCGCTTGGTGGAGCGGGGCGTCGAGCTGCACGTCCACGTGATGGTGCCCGACACCTCACGGCCGGCAGAATTCCAGCCGCTGCCCAGTGATGACTTCGATGCGCTCGTGGTGACGGGTTCGTACTTCTCGGTGTACGAGGACGCGATCAAGCCGTGGATCGGCGCTGAGCTAGATCTCATTCGCCGCTCGCACGAGCGCGGCACGCCGGTGCTGGGCATCTGCTTCGGCGGTCAGGCGCTGGCTGCGGCGCTGGGCGGATCGGTGGATCTCTCCCCCGAGACTGAGATTGGCTGGTACCGGATCTCACCGCCCGACGGCGTCGAGCTGCCGATTTCGGCCGGGCCGTGGATGGAATGGCATCACGACCGCTTCCACTTGCCCGATGGCGCCGAGATGCTCGCCAGCACCGAGACCTGCCCGCAGCTGTTCCGGATGGGCCGCAGCGTGGGCACGCAGTTCCACCCTGAGATCAGCGTGGAACTCGCCAGCGAATGGCTCCGCGAGGCCAGCGACGACTACCTGGCATCGGTCGGCATCGTGCGCGAGGAGGTCCTCGCCGAGATCGCACGCAACGAGGCCGCCAACCGACGCAACTGCTTCGATTTGGTGGATTGGTTCCTCGACGACGTGGCGAAGTCGTAAGCCCGCCTTCGCCGCCAGGCCCGTCATCGCTGGCGGTCGGCTTCAGACTGCGAGGCGCTCGCCGAGGTATTCGGCCACCCGCGCCACGCCGTCGTCGGCCTCGGGGAAGAGCCCCGCCATCGAGTGCCAGACGTGGATCATCTCGGGCCAGACCTCGAGCGTCACGTCGACGCCAGACGTGCGGGCCTTGTGTGCCAGCCGCTCGCTGTCGCTCAGCAGTACCTCGTCGTCGCCGCAGTGGATCAGCAGCGGCGGCAAGCCCGAGAGGTCGCCTTCGAGCGGCGACGCGTAAGGATCGGTGGCTTCGCCGTCGGGGCCGAGGAAGACCCCAGCGATCCGGGTGAGATCGTCGGCGGTCACCATCGGGTCGCGGTCCGAGCGGGTGACGGCGCTTTCGCCGGAGCCCGACATGTCGACCCACGGCGAGATAGGCACGGCTGCGGCCGGCAGCGGCAGCCCGAGGTCGCGCAGCTTCATGAGCGTTGACATGGTCAGCCCGCCGCCTGCGGAATCGCCCGCGATGGCGATCTTGTCGGCGGAGTGGCCTCTGTCGAGCAGCCAGCGATACACCGCAACCGAATCCTCCACCGGAGCAGGGTGGGGATGCTCGGGCGCCAAGCGGTAGTCCACCGAAAGCACCGGGCAGCCCAGCTTGAGGGCCAAGTTGCCGGTGAGGTTCCGGTGCGAGCCGATGGACCCAGCGACATAGCCGCCGCCGTGCACGTACTGCACGATGGCGTCGCCGGTGGTCTCGTCGGGTGTCTGCAGCTCGCACGAGACGCCGTTGGCGTCCACCATCTCGCCGGTGACACCAGCCGGCAGCGGCCGCGCGGTGAGCTCGATGCCCTTGCGCATCGCATCGATGTTCGCAGGCATGTCCTGCGACGCGATGATCTCGCGGATCCTGTAGAACGCTTCGCTCGCCATCGAGCCCTCCGGGGTGTCGGCCCGCATCGGGACGATCCCGACCAGGCGCCACAACGTAGCCACGTTGGCAAGACGAGGCCCGACGCAGAGTCGTATTGTCCGCAGGGACCGGCGCGGCGCTCGGAGGGAATCGCATGCTGCTCAAGGACAAAGTCGCCATCGTCACGGGCGGTGCATCGGGCATCGGCGAAGCCAGTGCCCGTCGCTTCGCCGCGGAGGGTGCGTCGGTGCTGGTGGTGGATATCCGTCGCGAGCGAGCCGAAGGTGTGGCCGAGTCGATCATCGAAGCCGGGGGCGAGGCGCACGGCTTCGGCGCCAACGTCGCCGAGCCCGACGACGTCGAGGCGATGGTGGCCGCGGCCGTGGACCGCTGGGGCGGCCTGGACGTGCTCTACAGCAATGCAGGCACCATCCGCCCCGGCACCGCGGTGGAGCTCGAGCCTCGTGATTGGGACCTCGTCATGAACGTCAACGTGCGGTCGGTGTACTTGGGCGCCAAGTACGCGGTCCCGGCGATGGAGGCTCGCGGCGGCGGTTCGATCATCAACACAGCCTCGATCAGCGGCCTGCACGGTGACGGCGGCTCAGTGGTGTATGCCGCGTCAAAGGCAGCCGTGATCAACCTGACCCGTGCGCTGTCCACCGACCACGCCCCCGACGGCGTGCGCGTCAACGCCATCTGCCCCGGCACCATCCAGACCCCGCCCGTCCAGCGGATGATGCAGGACCCCGCGGCGCTCGAACGAAACCTGGCAGCGCACGCCTTGCGCCGTCTCGGCCATCCCGACGAGATCGCCAGCGTCGCCGCCTGGCTCGCCAGCGACGAGTCGTCGTTCGTCACCGGCGAAGCCATCGTGGTCGACGGCGGCCTGCGAGCCCAATCACCCCTCGGCCGCCTAGCCGATCCCCGCCCGACCCACCTCCGCTGACCGACGGTCAGTGCCGCGCAGGAATGGTTCTGTTTGAACCACCGCTGGCTACAATTGGACCGGTGGTGCGGATTGAGCTTGAACGAGTCGAAACCTTGGAGTTGCTCGGCATGGTGCTGGCCCACCTGAACGACGCCGAGGCCGCCGGTGACATGTCGCCGCGGATAGCGACATTGATGTCGATTCGAGACAAGCTCGCGACGGGTTTGCGAGGTGAACAGTGAGCTACACCGAAGCCGATGTGTCAGCCGCCCGAGCGGCAATGAACAAGTACCGCGCAGAATTCGATGGTGAGGTCGCGGCAGCGCTGGCTGTGGTTGGTCTCAGCGCCGAGCGGGCAGACAAGGAAGCGAAGATTCGCGACGACATGATCCGGGTGGCTCACGAATCAGGCGCTTCGTTGCGTCAACTTGCAGAAGCATCCGGACTCGGGCGCAAGACCGTGACCGCCATAGTCGAAGCCGGCCAGTCCTAGCGCCGATTCAGAGAGCTCGGCGTCACAGCGGATCGGAAGGAAGGGCCTGTGCCGAGGGGCCTTGCGGCGGACTCAGTCGAGGTCGTTGGCGTCGGCTATGAGGAACATCATTGAGGCTTCGCAGGCGGTTTGGCCTTCGACGCTGGCTGTGCCCGAGGCTCTGCCGGCTCGGGTGGAGAGGCGATCGATCGTGGCTTCCAAGCGCAGCGTGTCGCCCGGGGTGACCTGACGGCGGAAGCGGGCCTTGTCGATGCCTCCGAAGAGCGCCAGCTTGCCTTCGAGCGATGATGCCGAGGCCGCGGCGAGGCCGGCAGTTTGCGCCAGCGCCTCGACCATCAACACTCCGGGCAGCGTGGGCCGGCCGGGGAAGTGACCGGCGAAGAACGCTTCGTTGCCGGTCAGGTGCCACAGTGCGACGCAGCGCTCGCCGGGCTCGAGCTCGACTATCTCATCCACCAGCAAGAACGGTGCGCGGTGCGGCAGCAGATCGGCGGGTCGGGGGAAACCTGGCCCGCTCGCTGAGTCGTTCACTGCGTCACTCACTGCGGCGAAGCTACCGCTCGTCGCCGAAGGTGCTCCGCTGGTAGGCCACTACGGCGGCAATCTCGGCATCGGTGAGGATGCCGCCGAACGGGGGCATCGAGCCGCGGCCGGTCCACACCACCGCCAGGTGGTCGCGAACGGTCAGGCGCTCGTCGACGCCGCCGAGCGCTGCGCCCACGCCGCCGCTTCCGTCGCTGCCATGGCACACCGAGCAGCTGTCGCTGAAGACTTCGCTGCCGAGCGTCACATCGGCGTTCTCGAACGCCAGCTCCAGCCGCTCCAGGTCGGCCTCAGTCGCGTCGCTGCCGCCGCAGGCCGCCAGCCCGAGGCCGAGGACGAGAGCGAGCGCGACCAGCGCCCTCACCGGGTCTCCCTTGGTGTGCCGACGCCCGTGTAGCGACTCGGAGGCTCCATCCAACGCCGGGACATCCAGTCCGCATCGCGGTAGTGAGCGTGGAAATGATCGGGAATCTGGCGCATCACCTGGTCCACAACTCCGCCGTCCGGCCCGAATCGTTCCTCACCGGCCTGGACCAAGCGGGCCAGCATTGCTTCTAACTCCGCAGCAGGCGGCTCGGTTCCATGCCGCTTCCACACCACCATCGGCGTGGCGCACACCTCGCAGTCAGCCACCCAGCACAGCTCGTCCTCGTAGTACCAGTGAGTGAAGCGGGCGGCCTCGCACAGCTCGCAGTCGTCGTCGTACGCCGCAGCACCTGTTGAGGACGATTCGGCAGGTCCCGGATCGGCGGTGCTCACCGGTCAGCCGTGGTCCAGCGCCGTCCGGTAGGAGGCCACGAGTTCGCCCACGGCCTCGGGGCCGTCGGACATCAAGGTGCGGACGACTGCCGAGCCGATGATGACACCGTCGGACACCTCACACGCTTCGACGGCCTGGGACGGCGAGCCGATGCCGACGCCGGTGAGCACGGGCCGGTCGGTGACGGCCAGGCAACGTGCGGCGATCTCGGTGGCTGTACGCGCTAGGGCTGTCCGCTCGCCGGTCACGCCCAGCAGGCCGACCGCGTAGACGAAGCCTCGGGATGCACCGCACAGCGCGGCGAGCCGGTGCTCCGGCGTCGTCGGAGCTGCCAGGAGGATCGCTTCGAGGCCCGACTCGGCCGCAGCCTCGAGCCATGGCCCCGCCTCGACATAGGGCAGGTCGGGCAGGATCGCGGCACAGACTCCCGCTTCGAGCAGCGCCGAAGCGAAGCGCTCATGACCCTGGTGGTGGCAGAGGTTGTAGTAGGTCATCACCGCGTGCGGCACGCCGGTGTCGAGCTCGCGTGCTTCCTCCAGCACCGACGCCGGTGTCGCCCCCTCGGCCAGAGCGGCCGTTGAGGCTTGCTGGATGACTGGCCCGTCCATCACAGGGTCGGAGAACGGAACGCCGATCTCAATGGCATCGGCGCCGGCCGCGGCTGCCGCTTCCACGGCGCGTTGCCAGCCCGTGTAGCCGCCCGTGACGTACGGGACGAGCAGCTTCGCGCCGCCGTTACGCCGAGCCCGCAGGTGCGTCTCGAGCGCGCCGAAGGCTCCAGCCCGGCCAGTGGGAGACGCCTCGCTCACAGGTACGCCCTCACTCGCTCAACCCATGCATCCCGAGCACGTCCATCATCTGGTCGACGTCCTTGTCGCCACGGCCCGAGAGATTCATCAACACCGTTTGGCCCTGGATCTCGGGCGCTGCCCGGACGATCCATGCCAGGGCGTGCGCGCATTCCAGCGCCGGGATGATGCCCTCGGCGCGGCTCATGAGCGTGAACGCCTCGACCACCTCGGCGTCGGTCACGCTTGGGTACTCGGCACGGCCGATCGCCGCCAAGTAAGCGTGCTCGGGTCCGACGCCGGGATAGTCCAGCCCGGCCGAGATCGACTCGGCCTCCATCACCTGGCCCACCTCGTCCTGCATGAGATAGCTGGTCATGCCGTGCACCACGCCGGGCACGCCGCGCCCGACCGCGGCACCACCGGCGGGCTCGACGCCCACGAGCCGGGCGTCGCCGTCGGCGAAGCCGGAGAAGATCCCGGCAGCATTGCTGCCCCCGCCGACGCACGCCACCACCACGTCAGGATCGCAGCCGGTCAGGTCCTTGCACTGCGCAGCGGCCTCGTCGCCGAGGATGTGGTGGAACGTGCGCACCATCCACGGGTATGGATGGGGGCCCATCACCGAGCCGAGGCAGTAGTGCGTGTTCTCGACGGTGGCCACCCAGTCGCGCAGCGCCTCGTTGACGGCGTCCTTGAGGGTGCGGCTGCCGGACTGCACCGATTCCACCTCGGATCCCAGCAGCCGCATGCGGAACACGTTCAGTGCCTGACGGTCCACATCGACGGCACCCATGTAGACCTTGCACTCCATCCCCAGCAACGCTGCCGCGGTGGCCGTAGCGACGCCGTGCTGGCCAGCCCCCGTCTCAGCCACCAGACGTGTCTTGCCCATGCGCTGGGCCAGCAGCGCCTGCCCGATCACGTTGTTGATCTTGTGCGAGCCCGTGTGGTTGAGGTCTTCGCGCTTCACCAGCAGGCGCACGCCGAGCTGGCTCGACAGGTTTCGGCATTCCGTCAAGGGCGAGGGCCGTCCCCCGTAGTCGCGCAGCGTGGTCTCGAATTCGGCCACGAACGTCGGGTCGGCCCACGCCTCCCGGAAGGCCGCCTCGAGCTCCTCGCACGCTGCGACCAGCGTCTCGGGCACGAATCGGCCGCCGAACTCGCCGAATCGCCCATCTGTCGTGGGCTCGCCCATGACAGACCTCGAACTCGGCGCGGGCTCGTCAGATTCTGCTGCCATGCCGCCCCCGCTCAGTCGTCGCGCCAGTCGTAGGGCGCATCCCCGTCGGGCGTCTCGGCCTCGTCGGACTCTGCGAGCAGCGCACCGGCCTCCTTGGCCGCCGTGACGAACTCGCGCATCGCCAGCACGTCCTTGCGGCCCGGCTCGGACTCGACGCCCGACGCCACATCGACGCCCCACGGCCGCACGAGCTTGATGGCCTCCGCCACATTCGACGGGCGCAGCCCGCCCGCGAGCAGCAGTCTCATGCCACGGTCTCGGCCTTCGAGCTGCTGCCAGTCGAAGACGTTGCCGCTGCCAGGCTCGGGACCGTCCAGCATCAAGACCGAGGCGCCGTAGTCGCGCACTCGCTCCACATTGGGATCGCCGGCGACAAACGCCTTGATCAGCCCGGGCACTCGCTCGGCGATCCAGCGGCTGTCTGCCGTCGTCTCGTTGCCATGCAACTGGGCCAAGCGCAGGCCGGCGCCGTCCATGATCTGCACCACCCGCTCAGGCAGCTCGTTGCGGAAGACACCGACCGTGATGATGCCGCCCGGCAGCCGGCGAACGATGTCCCGGGCCAGCCGTGGGGAGATCTGCCGCGGCGATCCGGGCACGAAGTTGAAGCCGACTGCGTCAGCCCCCATGCCGACGGCGACTAGCGCATCTTCTTCGCTCGTGACGCCACAGATCTTTACGAACATGTCACTACCGGCAGGTCAGGCGACCCCTCGCCTATCGAGCACAGGGTCGCGGTGCCAGATTCAGAAATCGAGTCCCTTGGCCACGACAGGGTCGAGGAAGATGAGCTCGGGACGGGCCGCCATGAACTCCCGCGTCGCCTGGCCGAAGACCTTCATCTGCTCCGAGCCGCCATGGGCTGCGAGCGCATCCTGGTCGCTGTACAGCTCGTAGAACCACACCACGTCGGCATCGTTCTGGTCCTTGTGGGCGGCGTACACCTCGGTGCCCGGCTCGCCCGCGACATTGCTCATGCCTATGTCGGCGATCACTGCGAGCAACTCGTCACGCATGCCTTCTTTGGCGGTCAGCTTGGCCAGCAGTGCCGTCTTTGCCATGTCGTTGCTCCCTACGATCCATTTGACTCGACAACAGCCTGCGAGCGTACCGGTGAGGGCCCGGGAGCGGGCTCACTCAACTCGGGCGATCCCACTCCCCTCAGAAGAGATCCGCTAGCTGGACCTGACCGCCCGAGGCCGTGTATGCCACCGCACCCGCGTCGTTGCGGGAGCGTGCGAATCCCACGGTCGTGCCGTTCAGTGCCGCTGCGTTCAGCACCGTGGCCACCGAGGCGCCACTGCTGTCTCGCAGCTCGTCGCCTACAGCGAGCGGCGCAGCGGCTCGGAGCCGGCACACCGACCGTCGCCCGCCTGTACGCGAGTCGATTCGCTCCACCAGCTCCTGGCCCCGATAGCAGCCCTTGGTGAACGACGCGGCTCGCTCGACGAGACCAGTCTCATTGGGAATGTCACCCGGCTGGATCTCGGTGCCCATGGCAGGCAGGCCGTAGACCATCCGCAGCGCATCGAACTCGTCGGCCGAGATGGCCTCGCCGCCTTCGCCGAATTGGGAGACGACCCCGCCAGGGCTCGCGAGCAAGTCGTGGCCGCTGGCCAGCGGCCAGTGCGGCGGCCGCACCACGTGCTGTGGGGCGTTGTCCGGTCCGGTGCTCGAAGCGCCGACGGCCGGCTCCCCGGCCTGGGGTCCGCGCACTGCATGCGCCTGCCACTGGCTCAACGAGAAATCCGCACGGGTGCGCAGCTTGAACCGCTCCAGCGACGCGGCCATGGCTTCGCCGAAGCCCGCTTCGGTGTCGGCGACATAGGTGTCAGGGCCGGTGCGGCTGATGACGAAGAACGTCTCGATGCGCCCGCGCGGCTCCAGCAGGAACGACAGCGAGCTGTCGCCAATCTCCATCGAGGTGACATCGGCGGAGATCTGACCGTGGAGGTACATGGCGGCCTCGGGCCCGCTCACCACCAGGACATCGCGAGGGACGGTCAGGGTGACTAGGCGATCGAGCGACGGCGCGATACTCATCCGCTCCTCCAGCCTGGCATCAACCGGTCCACGGCATTGCGGATCAGCGCCAGTCCGACGCCGTCGTCGAGCGACATGATCGACTCCGGGTGGAACTGCACGGCCGCGACCGGCAGCTCGCGGTGTTCCACGGCCATCACGATGTCGTCGTCGAGGCTGACAGCGGTGACCTCCAACTCCTCGGGCACTTCGGAGCGGCTGGCGAACAGCGAGTGGTAGCGACCGGCCCGGAACTCCTTGGGCAGCCCGTCGAGCAGCTGACCGCCCACGATGCGGATGGCCGATGGCTTGCCATGCATCGGCGTTGCCAGCTGCCCCAATTCGCCGCCGAAGTACTCAACGATGCCCTGCAGCCCCAGGCACACCCCAAACAGCGGCAGTCCTGCATCGAGCGTGGCGCGCACTACTGGGCCGATATTGAAGTCGTCGGGCCGCCCCGGGCCTGGAGACAGCACGATGAGGTCGAATTCGTCGGCGCTGATCTCCTCCATAGGAAAGCCGGCCCGCCGGGTCACGACCGTGGCACCTGTCTGACGCAGGTAATTCGCCAGCGTGTGCACGAACGAGTCGAGATGATCGACCAGCAGCACTCGCCGCT
This sequence comes from Candidatus Poriferisodalis sp., assembly GCF_965203655.1. Taxonomy (GTDB): domain Bacteria; phylum Actinomycetota; class Acidimicrobiia; order Acidimicrobiales; family Poriferisodalaceae; genus Poriferisodalis. The sequence goes on along the minus strand of NZ_CBDBDD010000009.1, from coordinate 1,039,296 downwards.
GGCTGGGTGCCGAAGCAATCGCTCCCGCCGAGGGCGCCGAACGCGGCCGCCGGATCGCGTCGAGGAATGCCGACGCCTTGAGCTCGGTCTCCGATTCCTCCTCGTCGGGATCGGAATCCCACAGCAGCGTGGCACCCACGCGCACCTCTGCATGCCCGCCTGCGACGCGGATTGTGCGCAGCGTGAGCCCGGTGTTGAGGCTGCCGTCGAAGCCCACTTTGCCCACCGCGCCCCCATACCACGCCCGGGCAGTGCGTTCGTGCTGCTCGAGGAACATCATCGCCGCCGTCTTGGGAGCTCCGGTCACGGTCACCGCCCAGGTGTGCGACAGGAACGCATCCAGCGCATCGAATTCATGTCGAAGGCGTCCTTCGACATGGTCGACGGTGTGGATGAGCCGCGAGTACATCTCGATCTGGCGACGCCCGATCACCTTCACCGAGCCGGGCACGCAGATGCGGCTCTTGTCGTTGCGGTCGACGTCGGTGCACATCGTCAGCTCAGACTCGTCCTTGGCCGAGTTGAGCAGCGCCAAGATCTGCGACGCGTCGTCGATGGGATCCTGGCCCCGAGCGATGGTGCCCGAGATCGGGCAGGTCTCGACCCGATCGCCCTCGACCCGCACGTACATCTCGGGCGAGGCGCCGATCAGCCATTCGCCCGAATCGCCCGCAGCACTGTGCCCATCCCGCCCGGCTGAGGCCGGGCTGTGTCGATCGCGCCCGGCTGACGCCGGGCCGAGATTGATCAAGAACCCGTACGGCGCGGGGTTCTGCTCCTTGAGCCGTCGGAACAGCTCCGCGGGAGACTCGATGCAGCGTTCGGAGAACATCTGGCTGGTGACCACTTCGAAGAGGTCGCCGCGGGCGAAGTACTCGCGAGCCGCTCGCACGCCCGCTGCGTAGCCGCCGGGCTCGTGGTCGCACCTGGCCTCGAGATCGAAGTCGGGCTCGTAGGGCACGCGTGCGCCGCCGCCTGCCAGCCCGGCCGTGGTGCGACCGCTCACTGAGAACTCGTAGCGGAAGCGCTGGGCGATGCCGCCCTCATGGTCCACGATGAGCAGGTCGTCAGGCACGTACAGCACCAGGTCGCGCTGCTCGGGCGGGCGCGGCAGCGTCAGCTCGATGGGCTCGAACTGGAATGCGAGGTCGTAGCCGAATGCCCCGTACAGGCCCAAGTGCGGGTCGTCGCACGAGAACAGGTTGACTAGGGCACGCACGACCGTGAACGTGGAGGGTTGACGGCTGCGCTCTTCCTCCTCGAAACGCCGATCGGCTCGCTCCACCCGGCAGGCCACCGCACCGTGTGCGTGGCCGGGCTCGCGGTGAAGGTCGACGATGCCGGCGGCAGTGCCCAGCGTTGCCAGAGCCTCGTGGACCGGCTCGAGCAGCACGGCGCCCCGTTCGTTCAGTGCGTCCACCCAGATGTCTTGCGCCCGGCTGGTGATGACCAGCGGCGGGTCGGCAAAGCCCATGTCCCAGCGGGTGTAGCGGCCGGGATACTCGTAGCTCGACGACAGCAGCACGCCCCGGGACTCATCCAGGCGGTCGACGAGGTCTTCGATCTCGGCGTTGCCGTCCACCATCGAGGCCGTCAGCGAGACGGTGATCCCACCGCCGGTCTGGAACTGCGTTCCGCCCGTAGTCGTCTGTTCAGTGCTCATGGGTCCAGGTCACTGCGCAGGCCCGGAGGCTGAGCCGATCACAGGTACAGACCGGTGCTGCCGGGCTCGATGCGGGGTGCGGCGATGGCGTGAACGTCGCGCTCACGCAGGATCAGGAAGTCGTCGCCGTGCACCTCGACCTCGTGGCGGTCCTCGGGGCTGAACAGCACACGGTCGCCTTCCTGGGCGGTGCGGACGTTGGGTCCTGCGCCCACCACTTCGCCCCACACGAGGCGCTTGTTCTGCTGGGCCGTCGCAGGGATGAGGATGCCGCCGCTGGTGCGCCGCTCGGACCCGTCGTTGGGGAGTCGCACGAGCAGGCGGTCGTGCAGCATCTTGATCGGTCGCCGCTCGTCGTCGTCGTGGTCGGCGGCCACGGGCGCGGGAGCCTTGCGGGTACCCGTCTTGGAGCCCTTCGCCGAACGAGTCGACTTCGTCGCCGATCCGGTGCCCTGCCCGTTGTCTGACTCAGGAGCGCTCACCGCCCGCACGGTACCGTTCGCCGCAATGAATCCGACCCCGAATTCGACGGCAGCGCCCCAGCCGACCGAGGTGGTGGCCTCCGACGGCACCGAGCTGGAGGCCGAGGTGAGCTGGCCTGCCGAGGCCGTCGCCGTCGCCGTGCTGTCCCACCCGCACCCGCTCTACGGCGGCGACATGTGGAACCCGCTCATCGATCATCTCTTCGGGGCGCTGCCCGCAGCGGGCATCGCCGCGCTCCGGTACAACTTCCGGGGCACCGGCAGTTCGGGGGGCAGCCACGACGACGGCAAGGCAGAGCGTCTCGATGCCGCGGCGGCATTCGGCGCTGCTGCGCGGCTCGCTGCTGAACAGTCCGGTGATGGAGGCACGCCCGCCGTGGTCTCCGCAGGCTGGTCCTTCGGCGGGGACGTCTCGCTCTCGGCCGATCACGACGATCTGTCGGCGTGGATCGGCATTGCAGCGCCGCTCCGGATTGTGGATACCGCTGACATGGCAGCGCCCAGCGACCCGCGGCCCAAGCTGCTGCTGGTGCCCCAGCACGACCAGTTCCGCTCCCCCGCGGATGCCGCCGAGATCGCCTCGGGCTGGACGAACACGCAGCTCGAGGTGATCGAGGGCGGCGATCACTTCCTGATGGGCCACGCCCGAGCCGTCGCCGACCAGATCGCCTCGTTCGTGGCTGCGCTCTAGCGGCAGGGTGCGGGTGCGCTCACACGATGCGTGAGCTGCGGTCGCCCCAGTACTCGTCGCGCAGGATGCCCTTGTAGAGCTTGCCGGTGGGATGACGGGGCAGCTCGTCACGGAAGTCGACCGAGCGGGGCACCTTGTAGCTCGCGAGGTGCTCCCGCGCGTACGCCAGCAGCTCGCTCGCCAATGCGTCGCCCGACTCGACGCCCGCCATGGGCTGCACGACCGCCTTCACTTCCTCGCCGAAGTCCTCGTTGGGCACGCCGAACACCGCCACGTCGGCCACCTTGGGGTGCAGCACCAGGCGATCCTCGATCTCCTGGGGGTAGATGTTGACCCCACCCGAGATGATCATGAACGCCTTGCGGTCGGTGAGGTACAGGTAGCCGTCGTCATCCACCCGTCCCATGTCGCCCAGCGTCGACCACAGCGGGTGGGCGCCGTGGCGGGACTCGGCGGTCTTGGCGGGGTCGTTGTGGTATTCGAACGCCGGGATCTCACGCTCGAAGTAGATCGTGCCGGCCTCGCCCACGGGTAGCTCGTTGCCCTCGTCGTCGCAGATGTGGATGACGCCGATGAGCGGCTTGCCGACCGTGCCCGGCCGCTCCAGCCACTCCTGGGAGTTCACGTAGCAGAAGCCGTTCAGCTCGGTGCCGGCGTAGTACTCGTGCAGGATCGGCCCCCACCACGAGATCATCTCGTGCTTCACCTCGACGGGGCACGGTGCCGCCGCATGCACCGCGACCTGGTGGCTGGACAGGTCATGGCGGCTGCGCTCGGCTTCGGGCAGCTTCAGCATGCGGCTGAACATGGTCGGCACCCACTGGCTGTGGGTGATGCCGTACCGCTCGATGTACGACAGCGCCTCGGCAGCGTCGAAGCGGTCCATGACCACCGCCGTGCCGCCGACCGACTGCGTGCCGGTCGTGAACGACAGCGGCGCAGAGTGGTAGAGCGGCGCAGGCGAGAGATAGCGAGTGCCTTCGCCGAATCCGAAGATTCCTCCCAGCAGCCCGGCACCGAGCAGGTCCGGGTCGGTAATCGAGGTTCCGTCCAGCGGCCGCTTGATGCCCTTGGGGCGGCCCGTCGTGCCAGAGCTGTACAGCATCGCCGATCCCCGTGGCTGTTCTGCCAGCGATTCGGCGGGATGGGCCGCGATGGCATCTTCGAACGGGTCGAACCCATCGGCGGACTCGTCGAACATGAGCCGGACGTCGCAACCACCGATGAGCGGCAGCAACTCCGTCGCCGCATCGACGACCGCGGGGGAGGCCACGAGCACCCGGGCGCCGCAGTCGTTCACGATGTATGCGGCCTCCTCAGCAGTCAGGTAGCGGTTGACCGTCGTGAAGTAGAGGCCGCTGCGCATCGCGGCCCAGTAGGCATCGAAGTAGCCGATGTTGTTGTCGGCGAAGATCGCCACGTGGTCGCCGGGCCGCAAACCTGCCGCCCACATGAGCTGGGCGAATTGGCAGCTGCGGGCCTCGAGCTCGCTGAACGTCCGGGTCTGGCCGTCGCGGGCCATGACCACTGCGGGACGGTCGGGGTCGGTCGCCGAGTACGTGCCGGGATAGCTCATGGCGGGGAAGCTAGCCGGGGGCTTGCCTGCGGTAAGGCGATCTGGTGGGCGAAGCGACTAGCAGCCAGGCGGGCGAACCGAGACGCCCGCATCCATCAGGGCTTGCTTCGCATCGGCAATGGTGTGCTCGCCGAAGTGGAAGATCGAGGCCGCCAGCACGGCATCGGCGTTGGCGATGAGGGCGCCGTCCACCAAATGCTGCAACGTGCCCACTCCCCCGCTGGCAACAATAGGAATCTCCACTGCGTCCACGACGGCCCGTGTGAGTTCGAGGTCGAAGCCGGCCTTGGTGCCGTCCGCATCCATCGAGGTCAAGAGGATCTCGCCGGCGCCCAGCTCCGCCACCTGGCGCACCCATGCGAGCGCATCGAGGCCGGTGTCCTCGCGGCCGCCCTTGACATAGACGTTCCAGTTCGTGCTTCCGTCAGCGCCGATGCCGTTCGACTTTGCGTCTACTGCCACCACCACGCACTGGCTGCCGAACTCGTCGGCGATCTCTCGCACCAGCTCGGGTCGGGCCACCGCAGCGGAGTTCACCGACACCTTGTCGGCACCTGCCCGCAGCAGTGCCCGGGCATCGTCGACGGTGCGGATGCCGCCCCCGATCGTGAAGGGAATGAACACTTCCTCGGCGGTGTGGCGCGCCAGCTCGATGATGGTGTCGCGACCATGGGCGGATGCGGTGATGTCCAGAAAGATGACCTCGTCGGCCCCCTGCCGGTCGTAGGCCGCGGCCAACTCCACCGGGTCGCCCGCATCGCGCAGCCCGACGAAGTTGACCCCCTTGACGACGCGCCCATCGTCGACGTCGAGACACGGGATGACGCGCACGGTCTTCATGGCGTTGCCCGCACTTCGCCGTCGAGCCTCATGGCTGCGCTCCGCCCGGGGGTTCATCGTGGACTGCGCTGCCGCGTGCAACGACCACGGCCGCAACCGGCGAGATGGCGCCGTCATGGAGAGCCTTGCCGACGATCGCTCCGGCCAGCGTGTGACCGTCTGCCGAGCGCAGGTCTCGCAGGTCTGCGATGTCAGCGAGGCAGCCGACCCCTCCGCTGGCGATGACCGACATGGCCGGCGGCCGCTGCGGCGCATCGAGCACGTCACGCAGGCCGGCGAGGTCGCTGCCGCCTCCCATGCCGTCGCGCGAGATCTGCGTGACGACGACGGCCTCCGCGCCGCTGCCCGCCAGCCGCGCCAGGGCCTTGGGCAGGCTCACGCCGCTGCGACGCTTCCAGCCGCGGGTCGCTACCTCGCTGCCGCGCACGTCCAGGCCGACCGCGACGCCATACGAAGCAGCAGTCAGCTCGGCCACCAGGCCGGGATTCTCGATCGCGGCGGTGCCCACCACGCACCGGGCGACCCCGGCCTCGTAGAGCGCTTCGGCGCTTTCGCGGCTGCGCACACCGCCGCCGACCTGCACGCGGACGCCGGCATCTCCCACGGCGGCCACGATCGAGCGGATCACGGCCTGGTTCTGCGGTTGCGGTTCGCCGGTGCGAGCGGCGTCGAGGTCGACGACGTGGATCCAGCGGGTGCCCGCCTCAGCGAACTCGTGCGCCACCTCGACCGGGTTGGCGTCATAGCGCACCTCGCGGTCGTAGTCGCCCTGCAGCAGGCGCACGCAGCGCCCATCGCGCAGGTCGATGGCGGGAAACAGGTCGAAGCTCATCGGTCGCATCGATCCGCTGTGACGGCCGCCAGGAAGTTCTGCGCCAGTCGCTTGCCGGCGTCGCCGGATTTCTCGGGATGGAATTGGGTCGCCCACAGCCGACCGCGCTCGGTGACAGCGGTGATCGGCGTGGGATAGTCGCACGTCGCAGCGACCAGTTCGGGGTCGGTGCCGGGCACGTAGCTGTGGACGAAGTACATCCAAGCGCCGTCGGTGAGTCCTGCCAGCAGCGGGCAGTCGGGGTGGCGTACATCGAGACGGTTCCATTGCATCTGCGGGCGCACGATGCCGTCGGGCAACAATCGCACCGTGCCCGGCATGACGCCCATGCCGGCGACTCCCGGTGCCTCCTCGGAGGCCTCGAACAGCATCTGCATGCCGACGCAGATGCCCAGGAACGGCCGACCGCTCTCGATGGCCCCGAGCGCGGGCTGCTCCAAGCCCGTCGACCGCAGTTGGTCCATGCAGGTGCCGAAGTGACCAACCCCGGGCAGCACGACGCCGTCGGCATCGCCGATGAGCCCGGCATCCGCCGTCAAACGGGCATCCGCACCGACCCGTTCGAGCGCCTTCTGCGCCGAGCGCAGGTTGCCGATGCCATAGTCGAGCACGGCGACCAATGGACGATCGCCATTCACCTGACGTCCTTCACAGGACGCCCTTGGTGGAGGGCAGCACATCGTCCGCGATGCTGATGGCGTCGTAGAAGGCGCGTGCGGCTCCCTTGAAGCTGGCCTCGATGATGTGGTGCGTGTTGCGGCCCCGCAGCATCACCAGGTGCAAGGTGATGCCCGCGGACATGACGAGTCCCCGCCAGAACTCCTCGCAGAGCTGAGGGTCGAAGGGCGGGTCGCCCAGGATCTTCTCGCCGGGCGGCTCGATGTCGTAATGCAGGAACGGCCGGCCTGACAGGTCCAGCACGACCTCGACTGCCGCCTCATCGAGCGGCACCACGTAGGAGGCAAAGCGGCGAACACCGGCCTTGTCTCCCCAGGCCTGCCGCATCGCCTCGCCGAGCGCGATGCCGGTGTCTTCGACCGTGTGGTGTGCGTCGATCTCGAGATCGCCCACAGTGCGCAGCTGCAGGTCGAAGCGGGCGTGCTTGGCGAGCTGGGCGACCATGTGGTCGAAGAACGGCAGGCCCGTCGAGATGTCGCTCTGGCCGCTGCCGTCGAGGTCCAGCGTCAGGTCGATCTGGGTTTCTTTAGTGTTGCGCTGCACAGTGGCAGTCCGAGCAGTCATGGCACTCTCATTATCACGAGACAACTTCCGATAGGGCATCGAGGAAGCGGCCGTTCTCTGGCGGCGTTCCCACCGTCACCCGCAGGCAGTCTGCGAGGCGAGGCCATCCTGAGCAGTTACGCACGAGCACTGATCGGTCCACGAGCGCCCGCCAGATGTCGTCACCGCTGTGCCCGCTGGGCGTCGCGCGAAACAGGATGAAGTTGGACTGCGAGGGCCACACGTCGAGACCCATCTCGCTCAGCGCGGCCTCGATCCGCTCGCGTTCGGACACGATCGTTGCGACCCGCTGCTCCATGTCATCGGTGAAGCGCAGCGCCACCCGCCCGGCGATCTGCTTGAAGGTGTCGACGTGGTACGGCAGCACCACCTTCTCGAACTCTGCGGCCATGCCCGCCGGAATGACGGCGTAGCCCAGCCGCGCCCCGGCCATCGCCCACGTCTTCGAGTAGGTGCGCGTGACGACGAGGTTGTCGGGTCCGCCTGCGTCGTCACACAGATCGATCGCGCTCCAGTCGGCGAACTGCCCGTAGGCCTCGTCAACCACCACAAGTCCCGGTGCGATCTCCAGCGCTCGCCTGAGCACCTCGATGCGCTCGGGCGTGCCGGTGGGGTTGTTCGGCGAGCACAGGAACAGGATCGACGGCTGGTGCCGCTCCACGATCCGCTCCAGCTCGTACACGCTGACGCTGCCGTCGGCGTGGCGCTCGCCTTCGACAACCGTGCATTGCGTGCTGCGCGCTATCTGGCCGTACATCGCATAGGTGGGCTCGAAGGTGGCGACGCTGCGGCCTGCGCCTCCATAGGTGAGGCACAGCGTCTGCAGCACCTCGTTTGAGCCGTTGGCCACGAATATCCGCTCGGGGTCGGTGCCGGCCAGCCTGGCGAGGTCGGCCCGCAATGCCGCGGCCGTGCGGTTCGGGTAGCGGTGCCATTCGACACTGCGCAACTCGGCAGCGAGAGCTTCGGCGAATTCCGGCGGCGGCCCCACCGGCGCCTCATTGGTGTTGAGCCGCACCTCCACGTCGATCTGGGGCGAGTGGTAGCCGTCGAGCAGGCGCAGGTCGTCGCGCACCGGCGGCTTCACGGCCGCACTCCCGAGGTCGACCACTCCTTGCGGCGCGCCACCGAGGCGGCGTGCGCCCAGAGGCCCTCGGCCTCGGCAAGCTCGGCCACCGCTGGCGCAAGCTGATCGAAGCCGGCTTCGGACACATCCACAACGTGCATCCGCTTGGTGAAATCGTCGGTGGTGAGCGCTCCGGCGAAGCGTGCCGTGCCGGCCGTGGGCAGCACGTGAGACGGTCCCGCCACGTAGTCGCCGACTGACGCGGGTGCCCACGGCCCGACGAAGACGGCGCCAGCATGGCGGATGCTGCTGACGAGCTCTTCGGCACCCTCGCACATGAGCTGGAGGTGTTCGGGTGCAACCGAGTTGGCAACGTCGGCAGCCTGCGCCGGCCCGTCCACGAGACACACGAACCCGTCGGCCTCCAGCGTGGCCAGCGTCTCCTCACGGCGGGGCGACAGGTCGACGATCCGGCCGATGGCATCGCAGACGGCATCGGCGCATTCGTCGTCCCACGTGACCAGCCAGGCGCGCCCGCCGGGACCATGCTCGGCCTGCAGTACTACATCGGTTGCGGCTGCGGCCGGCGGGCAGGTCGAATCGGCGATCACAACGATCTCCGAGGGTCCGGCGAACGCCGAGGCCACACCCACGTCACCGGCCACGAGCTGCTTGGCGGTGGCCACCCAGGCATTTCCGGGACCCGCCACGACATCGGCGGGTCGGATCGTCTCGGTGCCGTATGCGAGCGCGGCGACAGCCTGCACGCCTCCCACCCGGTGCACCTCAGTAACTCCGCACAATTGCGCAGCGGCCAGCACAGGTGCGGCGAGGTTGCCGTCGGGGCCAGGCGGCGAGCACAACACGATGTCGTCCACGCCTGCGGCGCGGGCAACCAGCACGGTCATCAGCACGGTGGACGGGTAGGCAGCCAGGCCGCCCGGCACGTAGATGCCAGCCCGATCCACCGGCTGGCTGACCGAACGCACGGTGACGCCATCGCGCTCGTAGGTGTGACCCGCGGCGGCTTCGGCGCGGTGAAACTCCAGGATGCGCCGGTGGGCGGTCTCCATCGCCGAACGCAAGGGCGGCGACAGGCTCTCCCACGCTGCAGACAGCTCCGAAGCCGGCACCAGCGTGTCTTCGACATCGACGCCATCGAAGCGAGCCGTCAGGGCCCGAACAGCCGCGTCCCCGCTGTTGCGGACCTCGGCAATCAGCTCACGGACGGTTTCTGCCGGCACCGCGTCTCCCACCTGCGGGCGCGGCAACAGACCGGCGAGCTCATCGCCCAATTCGTCGCCTCGACCCCGTAGGTCCAGCCGCTCCAGCACGGCGCCGAGGGTACCTTCGCCCCTCTACGCCGTTGCTGTGATTTTGGGCGGCTTGGTCGATGAGTAGCGTGCCGCGTGTGATCAGCGCAGCGGAGCTGTCATCGATCGAGACGGCTGTGGGTGAGCTGGGCACCCGCGTGGCGCAGGCTGCCGACGAGCTAATGGGCACGCCGCATGAGGACGTCGGTGTGGAGCTCTACGAGGTGGAACGCTCGTTGCGGATGGCTCGCCGTCGCTTGGCCCAGGCCACCGAAGCGCTGCGTTGAGGCTTGCGAGCACCTCCAGAAGCAACTACGGCGCGGAGACTGTCAGCGCCGCTCGGCGATGGCATCTGCGGTCGCGACGATCTTGCGCGCCCGCGTCAAGTGCGGCACGTCCACCATCTGGCCCTTGTGGGCGAATGCCATGAGGCCGGCAGCCTCGGCCTCGGCGAACGCTTCGAGCAGCTCGCGGGCGTCGGCCAACTCGGCATCGTTCGGCGTGAACGCGGCGTTGACGATGTCGATCTGGGCGGGATGAATGGTGATCTTGCCGGTGAAGCCCATAGCGGCTGAGGTGGCGCACTCGGCGGCCAGCCCCTCGTCGTCACGGAAGTCCACGAACACTGTGTCAAGCGGTTGCTTGTCCCACGCAGTGGCTCCTACCAGGCACATCACCCGGGCGTACTCGAACACCGGCAGGTAGGCACCTGAGGCGTCCCGATTGGCCTTGGATCCCATGGCCGCAGAGAGATCCTCTGCGCCCCAGCTCAGCGCGTCCACCCGGTCGTGGCGGGCCAGTTCGCCGATGTTCAGCAGCCCCTGGGGCGTCTCGGTTCCCAGCACCAGCAGCACCACGCCGCCGGGTGGGTGGCCGTGCTCCAGCTCCCAGCGCGTGATCATGCTGTCGAGCTCGGCGACCTCTGCTGCATTGTTCACCTTCGGCACCAGGTAGGCGTCGGGCGGCGAGGCCATCGTCTCGGCAACGTCGGCGGTGCACCACGGTGTATCGAGCGGGTTGATGCGCACGACCCGTTCCTTGGCACCGAAATCGATGTCGGCCAGCCAGCCCGCAACCGTGGCGCGGGCGCTGTCCTTGTTGTCGGGTGTGACAGCGTCCTCGAGGTCGAGCACGAGGCTGTCGGCATCAGTTGCGATCGACTTCTCCAGCATGCGTTCGTTCGCACCAGGCACAAAATGCGACGACCTGCGCACGGTCCCATTGCCGGAACTCAGGGGCTCAGCCATTCGATCCATCCTCCTGGGTCTCGCATTCGCACCGCAACCAGCGTCGGTGCCGGTTCAGGCCGCGAAGGCACTGGGACAGAAATCGTTGAGGACACAGTCATCGCACGCGGGCTTGCGAGACGAGCAGACCCGGCGGCCGTGCAGGATCAGCCGCAGGCTGAAATCGCCCCGCTCGTACTGCGGGATCATCGGATTCAGCGCCAGCTCCACCTTGACGGGATCTTCCTCATCGGTGATGCCGAGACGTCGCACCAGCCTGCCGACGTGCGTGTCGACCGGCAGACCCGGCAGATCAAACGCCACCGAACGGATCACGTTTGCCGTTTTGCGGCCCACGCCGGGCAGCTTGACCAAGTCCTTGAGGGCGGTGGGCACTTCGCCCCCGAAGTCGGACAGCAGCAAGCGGGCCATGCCCTGCAGGCTGCGAGCCTTGCTGCGGAAGAACCCGGTCGGATGCACGATCTCTTCCAGCTCGGCAAGGTCTGCAGAGGCCAACGACTCGGCGTCGGGAAAGCGTGCGAACAGGGATGGCACGGTGGCGTTGACGCGTGCATCGGTGCACTGCGCCGACAGGATGGTGGCCACCAGCAGCTCGAACGGGTTGCGGTGCTCGAGCTCGCACACGGCTTCGTACTCGCCCTTGAGTAGTTCGTGGGTCCGCTGTGCCCGGCCCTTGGGCGATCGTGGCTTCGCCATGACCGTCCCTAACGCTTGATCCGGGTGCGTGCGCCGCTCCGGGCGGAGCGGCCGCGGCGACCGATCGAGACCTGCTTGTCGGCACGCAGCTGCCCGCAGGCTGCATCGATCGAGGTGCCCCGATTGACGCGCACGGTGGCGTTCACCCCGTGCGATGCCAGTCGTTCCGCAAAGTGCTCGATCCGCTCGGAGGACGACGGAGTGTGGTCGTAGCCGGGGGTCGGATTCAAGGGGATGAGATTCACGTGGGCCGCCAGCGGTCGTGCATACGCGGCCAGCTCCGCAGCGTCGCTGTCGCGGTCATTGACACCGGAGATCATTGCCCATTCGAAGCTGATGCGTCGCCGCTTCGCACGCCGGTAGTCGGCCAGTGCGCGAGCGAGGTCACGCAACGGGTACGTGCGATTGATTGGCGCGATGCGATTGCGCAGCCGATCGTTGGCGGCGTGCAACGAGACCGCCAAGTTGACCGGCAGGCTGGCAGCGGCGAGTCGCACGATGCCGGGAATCACGCCGACCGTGGAGATGGTGATGTGTCGCGCGCCGACACCCATGTCGCCATGGAAGCGCTCGACGGCGTCCCAGACGGCGTCGTAGTTGGCCAGCGGCTCGCCCATGCCCATGAACACGATGTTCACGGCGCTGTCTTGTGAGCTTGCGTGCTGGAGCGTGCCCAGCACTTGGGCGACCATCTCGCCAACGCTCAGGTTGCGGTCGAAACCCACCTGGCCCGTGGCGCAGAAGCTGCATGCCATGGCGCAGCCGGCTTGGCTGCTGATGCACAGCGTGGTCCGGTTGCGATAGCGCATGAGCACCGACTCGACCAGGTGACCGTCGCGCAGCGACCACAAGTGCTTGGCGGTCGCGCCGCGGTCGGCCGATTGGGTGCGCACCAAGGTAAGCGCTTCGGGCAGCAGTTCGCCGATGGCGTGACGTAGCGCCTTGGGAACATTGCTGAGCTCAGCCAGCGGACGGCGCTGCCGGTACAGGCCGTCCCACACCTGATCCAACCGGTAGGCGGGTTCGCCGTCGAGCAGCTCTGCGAGCTCAGCCCGGCTGAGGTCTGCCAGCGAGGGGTCGGCGACCGTCACGGTCGCGCGGCACCGACGCCGGTGAACAGGCGCCGAACGACAGCAACTTCCAGGCCGAGGTCGAGGTACAGCGTGACGGCCGGGGTGTTGTCAGCGTCGACATAGAGCATGGCCCGGCTCAGGCCACTGTCAGCGAGATGCTCGTAACCCGCCAGCGTGAGTGCCCGCCCGAGCCCCCGGCCGTGGTAGGCGGGATCGACGGCGATCACGTACACCTCGCCCACCGGCGGGTCCTCGTCATCGTGCACCTTCGTCCAGCAGTACGCGGCGATCTCGCCGTCGATGTCGTACACCCTGAAGCCGTCGGCATCGAACCACGGCTCTGCCTGACGTTCGGCAACCTGCTCGAGCGTCCACCCGCCCTGCTCGCGGTGCCATGAGAACGCCCGGTTGTTGACCTCCACCCAGGCGGCCTCGTCTTGGCCCACGACGAATGACCGCGTCTCGATGCCGCTGGGCTGGTCCATCGGCAGCGACCGTTCCATGCGATACAGATCGCGTTCGAATGTCAGGCCCAGCTGTGCCAGCTCGCGCCCGAGCGCGGTCTGGGCGGGCGCTGCGTCGCTGCGTGGTGTCTCTGCGTGGTCCGGATGGTCGATCCAAACCGAGACCGGACCAGCGATGTCGTCGATCTGGCGCCGCAGCGCAGCGGCCATCGCTGCCGGCTGCCATTGCGAGGCATCGGCCTCGACGACGGCGCCGTGCTGATCGGCGCCGATCGAGATGACGGGATCGGCACCCGCTGGAGCACTCACCGGGGCGAGGCTAACGCCGCTCATGTGTGGTGTCCGGGCGGCGCGCCGGTGTTCCGCCAAGGCCGCACCGCGACGGCGCAGCTGGCAGCCGACGACCGGCGGCGGGTGCCACACTTGCGCGGTGAACCGGATCAAGTGGGTCAACCGCAGCCAGCCTCAGACGCTCTACAGCGCTGTGCTGCTGAGCTACTTCTCTGCGGTGTTCCTGCTGCTCGGGGCGCGAGTCGAGTGGCAGGTGGCGGTGGACATTCTCGAGGCGATCGTGTCGCTGGCAGCGAGCGATCGCACCGCCCAGAACCTTGCGGACGCCGTCGTGCCGGCGGCCGTGACGCTGCTGCTCGGCGGCGCCTTCGTGGTAGGCGGCATCGGCACATCCAGCGAGCGCCGGTGGGGCCATTGGCTGTGCTCGTCTGCGGCGGTGTACTCGACGATCGCGACGCTGTGGTGGGGCGCGCGATTCGGCTTGGCACTGGGCGTGTTCATGCGGCTGATGTTCGACGCACTGCTGCTGGTGCTGCTCTTCCACCCGATCAGCCGCAGTCATCGACGCGTCTGGTTCACGTGAGATCCCGCCGGCGGCCTGCATCGGAGCTGCCGCAGCCGCAGGACAAGGCTGCGGCCGTTGAGGCGATGTTCGACGAGATCGCGCCGCGCTACGACCTGCTGAACCGGTTGCTGACGTTTCGCCTTGACACCCGCTGGCGGCGGCGTGCCGTGGCGGCGCTCGGTCTGGCCCCGGGCGAGACCGTGATCGACGTGGCGTGCGGCACCGGCGACCTGTGCAATGAACTCGAAGCGGCGGGACTATGGGCCATTGGAGTCGATTTCTCCGCCGGCATGCTCGCCAGAGCAACCACCCACGCGCCGCTCGTGCGCTCCGATGCGCTGAGCCTGGGTGTGCGCTCGCACTCCTTGGCGGGCGCAACCTGCGGATTCGCGCTGAGGAACTTCGCCGACCTGGGATCGTTCTTCGCCGAGCTGGCCCGGGTGCTGCGACCGGGAGCCCGCATCGCGATGCTCGAAGTCGCCGAGCCCGCAAACCCGCTGCTGCGGGCAGGCCACCGGTTCTATTTCGGCAGGGTGGTGCCGGCCATCGGGAGCTTGCTCTCAAGCCGGTCGGCGTACCGCTACCTGCCCCAATCGGTGGCGTACCTGCCCCCGACACCAGAACTGGCATGCCTGATTGCTGGGGCCGGATTCCGCGACGTCAAGCGCGAGGCACTGAGCGGCGGCATCGCCCAGCTCATCACGGCGACTCGCGATGTCGCCGCCAGGACCTGAGCGGCGAGACGCTTCAAGCCTGAGGCGGCGCCTTCGCCAGATCGGTCACGACCTCCGCCGAGGCGATCTGGGCGAGCGAGGAGGGCGGGCACAGGATCTTGCAGTCTCGTGAGCCGCCGCCCACGATGACCGCATCGCAGTCCATCACCCGGCTGTCGATCCAGACCGGGATGTCCGGGGGAAGCCCGAACGGCGTCACGCCGCCGATCATCATCCCGGTGCGTGCGATGGTCTCGTCGGCATCGGCAAAGGACGCCTTGCGGGTGCCCAACCGCCGCCGCACCACGCCGTTCACATCGAGCCGCGTTGACGCCAGCACCAAGCAGCACGCCATCGGTCGCTCAGCCGACTTGCCCACCACGCAGATGGCGTTCGCCGACGCATCCATCGAATAGCCGTAGCGCTCGCAGAATTGCGCCGTGTCGGCGAAGTCGGGGTCGCACTCCACCACCTCGTAGGCCACGCCCAGCGCGGCGAGATGCTCCAGCACTGCCCCCGAACTTGCTTCTGTGCTCATCGGGACATCATTGCGGATCGCATGGGCACAGCCACGGGTGGCAGCAGGGTGTTGCCGATGTCATGGTCCGAGGGCGAGGCCGACGGTCAGCAGGGCGCCCACGACGATCTGCAGGCGGCCGGTTGCTGCGAGCACCGTCACCAGCGCAGCACCGCTGGCGCCGCGGACCACCGCGCGAACGGGCGCAACAGCGAACGCGATGGCGGCGAGCCCCAGCATCGTCCACGGTCGCAGCAGCGACAGGTACATCGGCGAGAACACCATCAACACCACGACCACTGCGTACATGGCACGGGTCGGCCCGTCGCCCATCCGCACCGCCAGCGTGCGCTTGCCGGCCTGTGCGTCGGTCGGCAGGTCGCGCAGATTGTTCGATATGAGCAGGGCCACCGAGCCCAAGCCCACCGGGACCGAGGCAGCAATGCCCAGCATCGTGAGGCGGGCGTCCTGGACGAACGCCGATCCCGCCGTCGCCACCAGCCCGAAGAAGATGAACACGAACAGCTCGCCGAGGCCCCGGTAGCCGTATGGACGCCGGCCGCCGGTGTAGTACCACGCTGCGAGCATCGACGCTCCGCCGGCCACGACGAGCCACCACGACACCGCGGCGGCCACCACGATGCCGAACATGGCAGCCACGCCGAAGGCTGCGAACGCCGCATTCCGCACCGCGGCCGGCGACGCCGCTCCCGAGGCCACCAAACGCTGCGGACCTACCCGGGCCACGTCGGTGCCTCTCACCCCATCGCTGTAGTCGTTGGCGTAGTTGACAGCAATCTGGATGCACAGCGACACGAAGAGCGCGAAGGCGGCTCGCCACCACACGATGCCGCCGTCTGCCACGGCGTCGGACGCTGCAGTGCCCACGAACGGCGGCACCAGCGACGCCGGCCAGGTACGTGGCCGTGCTCCGGCCAGCCACGTGCGTGCGCCCGTCATTGCTGCGGCGAGCCCAGGGGACCAGTGATGCGGGTGATCGCGAACGACTGGGTGCCGGTCGCCAGCAGCCCCCCGTCGGAGGCATAGATGCGAACGATGCCGTTGCCGATGGCGTTGTGGACGGCGTCGGATTCGATGTCGAGGAGCACCCATTCGCTCTCGGCTTCGCCGGAGATCCGCACCGTGTTGTCGAGGCTGGATCCCCTGAATCCGGCATCGAGGCTGACGCGCATGCCGCTCGGCAGCAGGTCGGCCAGCGCCGTCAGGCCCGGCCCGGTCGATGCCAGCGTGTCGTCGAGGCGCGCCCAGTACCGGACGTGGCGCTCGCCCGGCTGCTGCCCGGCGAGCCTGATGTCTGCGTGGTCGGTGAACGAGCGGCCCTCGATCGACGTCGGGCCGCGGGGCTCGCACGAGTCCGGCGGCGGCACGTCGGGGGCGGTCGTCCACGTCTGGTCGATGCCTAGCTGCCGACCGCCGAGGGACACGAGCGCACGCAGAATGACCCGGCCGTCGGCGGCATCGGTGATCTCAGCGGAGGCTTGGGTCATCCGGTTGCCGCTGGCGCCGATGTCGAGAGCGACGGCCGCACAGCCGCCCACCGGCAGCCGCGCCAGGTATTGCGCCGATGCAGCGGCCATGGGCCGGCCGGTGACGCTCTCGAGAGCCGCCACGGCGGCCGCGAGCGCACACCCGCCATGCAGCGTGCCGGTGGCACCAGCCACGTCGTAGGTCACCGGCAGCAGCCAACGCAGCTCTTCGGCCGTCGACTGGAGGCCGAACCACTCGATCACCTCGCCGACGTGCGGGTCCTGCGGCGCAGCGTCGCTTGTGGCAGCTTCGGCGCTCACGGAGCCGAAAGCTAGTGCTGACTACAGCCGGAAGCCCTCGAGGGGGCCGGCCACCCGCGCCACGGCGAATGACTGATTCCCTGTCGCCAGCAAAGCGCCATGGGGGGGCGAAGATCCGCACGACGCCGTGACCGACAGCGTTGTGGAAGCCGTCGGTCTCGATGTCGAGTAGCACCCATTCGCAGTCGGCGTCGCCTGCGATGCGCACAGTGTTGTCGAGGCTCGCGCCACGCCACTTGCGGCCGAGGCTCAGGTGCATCCCCGTTGCGAGCGTGTCCGCCAACGCAATCAGACCCTGGCGGGTGGACGCCAGCGTGCCAGCGAGTCGCGCCCAGCAGAGGATCCTGCGATCGCCGGCGCTGTAGGGCGCAAACCGGATGTCGGCCTCTGTGCTGAACGATGGAACGGCGTTGTCCGGCACAGAACGGCGCGTCAACTCCTCCGGCGCCGGAACATCCGGCGGCTGCACCCAGTCCTGGTCGATGCCGAGCCGCCGACCGCCCAGCGACAGCAGCGCTCGCATCAGCACGCTGCCGTCGGCTGCATCGACGACCTGCGCGAGCACCTGGGTCATCCGCTTGCCGGCCGACCCGATGTCAAACGTGATCTCTGCGCTGCCACCGAGAGGGACACGGGACATGAACTGCGCCGAAGCCGATGCAACCGGCCGTTCGCTCCATGTCTCGGCAGCGGCAGTGACCGACGCGAGCGCGCAGCCGCCGTGCATCACACCGAGATAGTTGGCAACGTTCGGCGAGATGGGCAGAAGCCAGCGCAACTCGTCGTCGGTGGCCTGCACGCCGAAGAACTCGACGACCTCTGCGAGCCGGCTGCCCGGCGACAGCGGTTCGGTGTCGGGTGCCTCTGGGGTCACCGCGCCGAAGCTAGACGAGTGCTGTCAAGCCTGATCTCGCGACGCGCCCCAGCGGGCCCGCGCTCAACCCGCTGCTGCGGCCCAAGGGGCAGATTGTTGGGCCTGGTAGTGGTCGGGCCGGATGCCGAATGCCTCGATCATCCGATGCCATCCGCTCGCAGACGCGAGCAATGCGCCCAAGCGCAGTATCTGCTGCTCGTTGAAGTGATCCCCCAGCCGTTCGTACAGCTCAGGTGGGATCACGCCCTTGTGCTCGTATCCCGAGAGCCGATCGCACAGCGCGAGGGCTGCCTTCCACGACTCGGGCAGGTCCGAAGCCTCGTAGTCGACGAGCTGGGCCACGACTTCGTCGGTCAGTCCGGTGCGCACCAACGATGCGCTGCGCACGAGGCTTCAGTGGAAGCACTCGTTCCGGTTGGCCATACGGATGCGGCACAGCTCGATCATGTGCCGGTCGAGTGCACCGGGATCCTCGTCGGGATGGCCGCCGTACACAGCACCGACCCAACCGAGGAACAGGTCGATGGTGGTCTCGTCGGCAGCCAGCGTCCGGAAGAGGTTGTCGTCGGTGTAGGCCTTCGCATACCAAGTGTCCAAGCGGCGTTGCTGCTTGTCGTCCAGCTCGGTCACCTTCGGCAAGTAGCCGTGCTCATTCGCCATGACTCCCCCTCGACGGCCGTGGCTCGCTGGGAACGACGCTACCGCACCCTCCACCTGGGCGGCCGATGGCAGCCCGGACGCGAAGGGCGTCGGCGGGCACGCACTTTCCGCTGCGCGCCTAATCTCGGCAATGTCAAGCGAAGCCACTGTCGTGGCCGTACAACGCGAGGGGGCGTCACATGAAGGCAGCTGTGCTCTGCGAACAGCCGGGCGATCTGGAGATCGAGGACCTGCGCATCGACGCGCCCGGACCGCAGGAAGTGCTCATCCAGACGGTGGGCGCTGGTCTGTGCCACAGCGACTTGCACTTCATGGAAGGCCTGTTCCGCACGCCTCTGCCCATGGTGATGGGCCACGAGTCGGCCGGCGTGGTGGAGGCCGTGGGCAGCGACGTGAGCTACGTGAAGCCCGGTGACCATGTGGTGGCGTGCCTGTCGATTTTCTGCGGCCAATGCCACCGCTGCCTGTCGGGCAACCCGCACCGCTGCACCAACATCCGGGCCACCTCGCGGGCCAAGGGCGCCGCAGCCCGACTGGAGCGTGACGACAGCACTGAGGTGGGCCAGATGGCTCGGCTCGGTGGCTTCGCCGAGCAGATGCTGGTGCATCAGAACGCCGTCGTGAAGGTGCGGCCCGACATGCCGCTCGACCGGGCATGCCTGATCGGTTGCGGCGTCACGACGGGCTTCGGTGCGGCGGTGAATACCGCAGGCGTCGGCGTGGGCAGCGTGGTGTGCGTGATCGGCTGCGGGGGCATCGGCCTGTCGGCCGTGCAAGGCGCCCGCGTGGCCGGCGCCGGTCGGATCATTGCAGTGGACATGACCGAGACGAAGCTCGAGACTGCCCGTCAGATGGGCGCCACCGACACGGTCAATGCCGCAGAGGTGGACGATGTGGTGACCGCCGTGAAGGACATGACCAAAGGCGGGGTGGAATACAGCTTCGAAGCGATCGGGCTGGCCGAGACGGTGCAGCAGGCGTTCAACATGCTCGACATCGGCGGCACCGCCACCGTGATCGGCATGGTGCCGTCGAAGACCAAGGTCGAGCTGCGCGGCATCGACTTCCTGTCGGAGAAGAAGCTGCAGGGCTCGATGATGGGCTCGAACCAGTTCCGCAGCGACATCCCGATGATGATCGACCTCTACCTCGATGGCCGCCTCATGCTCGATGAGATGATCTCGGCACGCATCGACCTCGAGCAGATCAACGAGGGCTACGGCTGGATGAAGGCCGGCGAATCCAACCGCACCGTCATCACCTTCGACTGAGGTCGCTGCCGGCCCGCGAGCCTGCAGTCCTCGCCCGACTGCCATGACGTCGGGTCCGCTGGCAACGCGGGCCGCTGAACGCATCACGACGCTCGACGCCGTGCGCGGCGTGGCCGTGCTCGGCATCTTGACGATGAATGCCGTGGCATTCGGCCTGCCCGCCGCCGCCTACGCCAACCTCGATGCCGGCGGCTCGCGGACGGCGCTGGACTGGGTTGTCGGCGGCGCCGGAGAGATCTTCGCCGACCAGAAGTTCATGGGCCTGTTCTCGATGCTGTTCGGCGCAGGCGTAGTGCTGTTCGCCGAGCGGGCCGCGGCGAAGGGCAGGCGCAGCGTGCTGCTGAGCCTGTGGCGCAACGCGCTGCTGCTGGGCATCGGCATCGTGCACCTGTCGTTCTGGGACGGCGACGTGCTGTTCGCCTACGCCTTGTGCGCGCCGGTCGTGCTCGCACTGCGACGCCTGCCCGCCAAGGTGCTCCTTGCGCTGGGCGGCACGTGCTACGTCGCAGTGGCAGTTATCTCGTGGGTCGTGCAGTCGTCGCTGCGCAGCTTCTCCAGCGTGCTGATCGACTTCTGGCACTACGGCGACTACTACGGCGTCATCGAGACGTGGTTCCTGGCCGACTACTTCGGTCGAGCCTTGGGCGCCATGCTCATCGGGGCGGCGCTCTACCGGACAGGTGTCATCAGCGGCAACCAGACGCCGTCGTTCTACTGCCGCATGGCCGCATGGGGCCTCGGCGTCGGCTTGCCGCTGTCGACTGCCGGGTTCGCACTGATGGCCGCCACGGGCTTCGATATCGACTGGGCCGTGGCGGGCACCATCCCCAACACGCTGGCGACTGTGCCGCTGTGCCTGGGCTACCTCAGCCTGATCGCCCTGTGGAACTCGGCGAGGGAGGGGGCCTGCGACAGCGCATCCGCGCCGCGGGACGCATGGCGCTCACCAACTACCTCACCCAGACAGCATTCGGCCTGCTGGTGCTGGGCGTTCTGCTCGACGATCTGGATCTGAGCCGCAGCGGGATCGCCATGTTCGTGGTGGCCGTGTGGGCGGTGCAGCTGTGGTGGTCGAAGGCCTGGCTGGACCGATTCGCCTTCGGTCCCGTCGAATGGCTGTGGCGCTGCGCCACCTACCGCCGCTGGCAGCCAATACATGCTCGCTAGCGAACCGCTGAGCTACTGACGGGGACCCGTTAGTCGGCCGAATTGCAAGAGGGTCGCCGCAGTGCGCCGTTACAGTCGAACGAGTGAATCCAGAGGCCGCGGTCGACTTGGGGGCCGTCGTCGGCCGGCTCTGCGACCGCAGCGCTCCAGGCCGGACCGAGGCCACCGTCCAGTCGGACATCCGCCTCCTGCTGATCGCCTCGGGACTCAACATTTCCGACGACGACATCATCGATGTGACCTTGGAAGCCCCCCTCGGCGACCGCCGCAGGATTGACATCGAGATCGGTCGAACCGTTATCGAGGTCAAGAGATCGCTCGCCAGCGGTGCGTCGCTCGAAGATGCGACTGCGCAGTTGAGCGGCTACGTCGCCGAACGCGAGCGCCAACTCAGTCAGCGCTACGTCGGAATCGTGACGGACGGCCGCGACTGGCACCTCTTCCACCGCGTCGAAGACGGCCTCGGGCCGGTGGCCGTGCACGAGGTGGATCCCACATCCCCGGAACCCGAGCCACTGATCACGTGGCTCGCCGCCGTACTGGCCACGCAGCACGAGGTCATTCCGACCCGTGAGGCGCTCTCAAGTCGGCTCGGTGCCGACAGCCCCGGGCATGAACTCGAACGCGCTGCACTGCGCGGGATGTACGAAGCGAACCGAGACAATCCAGAAATCCAGATCAAGCGAGAACTTTGGGCAAAGCTCCTGACGACGGCGCTCGGTACGCAATTCGGCGACAACGAAGACGATCTCTTCGTCGAGCACACCCTGCTCGTTGCCACCGCCGAGTGCGTGGCACACGCAGTGCTCGGCTATCCGATCACCCAGCTCACGCCGGCCAGCCTGCTGCGGGGCGAGCTGTTCGGACAGCAGTCACAGATACACGGAGTCGTGGATCACGATTTCTTCGACTGGCCCCTCAACTGTGGCGAGCCTGGAACCGTGTGGGTCGCAGCTCTCGCGAGACGCCTGCAACAGTTCGATTGGTCGAACGTAACGCATGACGTCATGAAGACGATCTACGAGTCGGTCATCGGCGTTGACACCCGAAAGCGGCTCGGTGAGTACTACACGCCTGACTTTCTGGCCGAAGCGATGATCCAAGAAGTCGTCACCGACCCCATCCAGATGACGGTCTTGGATCCCAGCTGCGGGTCTGGCACGTTCCTCTTTCACGCAGTGCGCGGCTACCTGGCCGCTGCCGAGCGCGCGGGCATCGCGAACGGTGATGCTGTGGCAGGAGTTGCTCGGCGGGTCTTCGGCGTTGACGTGCATCCGGTGGCGGTGACTCTGGCCCGCGTCACCTATCTGCTCGCAATCGGCGCCGAGCGGCTGTCAGCGTCCGACAGAGGGCCGTTGAGAATTCCCGTGTTTCTCGGCGACGCGCTCCAATGGGGCCAACGCGGCGACATCTTTGCGTCAGAGACGCTCAACGTGACCACGAGTGACGGTGCACACCTGTTTGCCGACCAGCTTCGATTCCCTCAGGCCCTCCTGGCCGATGCCGATCGGTTCGACGCGCTCGTTTCTGACCTTGCGGAGACGGCCACGACACGCGAACCCAGCTCTCGTCCGACGGTCTTTGCTTCGATTGCGAATCGACATGGCCTCTCTGAAGCCGATGCCGTCACCGTGCGCGCCACCTTCGAGGCCATGTGCCGCCTTCACGATGAGCGCCGCGACCACATCTGGGGCTACTACGTCCGCAATCTGGCCCGCCCCGCTTGGCTGGCGCTGCCGGACAATCGTTGCGATGTCTTGATTGGCAATCCGCCGTGGCTGGCGTACCGGCACATGACAGAGTCCATGAAGATGATTTTTCGCGAAATGTCGACCACACGTGGTCTGTGGTCGGGCAGGCATGTCGCGACGCATCAGGACCTCGCCGACTTGTTCGTCGTCAGGGCTGTGGAGCAATACCTGCGAGTCGACGGGCACCTGGCGTTTGTCATGCCGGCCGGAGTGCGAACGAGGGCACAGTCCGACGGGCTTCGCGCAGGTCGGTACGCGGTCGGGAAGAGTGACAACGTGTGCATCAACTGGCGGATGCCTTGGGAGCTGTCGGACATCAGTCATACCTTTTTTCCTCGCACAGCGTGTGTCGTGTTCGGCACCAGATCTCGCGAAGCCCAGACGCTCACTCCCCAGTTCGAGCGGTGGACAGGCAAGCTGCACAACCCGAACGCCGATTGGGATTCCGTTCGCGCCGCGCTCTCGCGCACTGTTCAGGTTGACGAACCTGTCGAAGCAACCCAGCCGTCGTCGCCCTACAAGCCGATATTTCGAAACGGGGCCAACATTTACCCACGTCTCTTGACGACCGTCAAACCAGACGTGGCACCGCCGCTCGGCGTCGGGTCCGGCCGACGGGCCGTGCGTTCGGACCGTGGGATATATGCCAAGTATGCATGGAAGAAGCTGCCTGATCTACGCGGAGTAGTGGAGCAGGAGTTTGTGTTTCCTCTCCTGATGGGCGAGTCGGTCCTTCCATTCATGCAACGGCAGCCGATGGAAGCGCTGCTCCCATTCGACGGAAGAAAGATGCTGGACGACGCGGATATCGACGCTCATGAAGGCCTCGCACGATGGTGGCAGGCAGCGACATCTCTCTGGGATGAGCACGCCGTCTCATCACTGAGCTTGCAAGAGTCGTTGGACCATTACGGCAAGCTCTCGTCGCAATACCCCCTCTCGGGAACACGAGTCGTATGCGCTGTCTCGGGCATGCACGTCACAGCGTGCAGGGTGACTGCCCCATATGCGCTGGTCGAGCATCAACTCGACTGGGCACCGATGCGTTCAGTCGAAGAAGCCCAGTATCTGTGCGCTGTCCTGAACTGCGCGGCTGTCACCAAGGCCGTTGAGCCGTACATGGTTTCGGGAAAAGGAGGCGGCCGCCACATCGGGTCGCACCTCTGGAAGCTGCCGATACCGCTCTACGACAGTCTCGACCGCCTGCATCGCAATCTGGCATCTCTCGGCGCCGAAGCAGAGCGATTCGTGGCAGAACTCGAGATTCCGGAGATGAAGGCCCACGGCAGAATGCGCTCCCGGGTCAGAGAGAGCCTCGCGTCGAGCGATCTCGGCCCCAAGATCGAGCACGCCGTCGCGGAACTCTTGAAGATGCCGCTTCCTGCGTGAGCAGGCCGCTCTACGGGAGGATGGGCGTGGCTTCCATGTAGCCGGGTTCGAGGAACTCGACGTTCGGCGTGACCCGTGCCAGCTCGGCCGCTATGGACGTCGTGTCGGTCGGCACCGAGAAGCCCGGCAGCCAGTTGTCGTGGTGTCCGAGGATGACCTTGCGGGGCCGCAGCAGGTCGGCCTGGCGGCCGATGAACTGTGCCAGCGAGCCTTGGATGGGCTCGCCGTCGATGTTGCCGCGACCCGCCGCCGCGAGGATCGCCACGTCGGGGCGCAGGTCGCGCATCACGCCCGACCAGTGACCCGAGGTGTCCTGGAACAGCACCGAGCCGTCCGGCGCCTCGATCAGGAACAGCAGCGCTCCCCCGTCGCCCCGGTCGCTGTGGCCGGCGGCCGACGCAGCGATGTGCGCGCTGGTGTCGGCATCGACTTCCGTCGCCAAGTACTTCATCAGCTCGGCGAACTTCTGCTGCTGCTCCTGCCAGGTCACGCCGAGGTCGCCCAGGCAGACGTGGTCGGGCTGGTCCATCTGGGTGTGCGACCAGACGCAGGAGTGCTGGCTCGGATACACCGACACCCGCACGCCAGCTCCGCGGTCTCCCCGAGCGAGATCCACCGTCTCGCCGCCGGCCACGCAGATCATCCGCTCTTCGGGCACTCCGGCCTCGGCCATCACCCGCACCGACTCGTACGACGCGATCAGGGTGGCGTCGGTGTTGGCCACGATGCGCTCGGCCCCGTAGAGGTGGTCGAAGTGCGAATGGCCCACCAGCACCCAGTCCGCTTCGGTGACATCGTCAGCGGTCAGGCCCGGACCCACCGCGTTGTCAGCCCGGTCGATGTAGGCGTCGAGAAAGACCGTGAGGCCGGCCGTGCGCAGCCGGAACGTTGCGCACCCGTACCAGTCGAGCGTCGTAGCCATGCCGGGGACCCTATTCGTCCGCTGGTGGCGACTCCGTTGCTGGCCCCGATGAGTCACCGAGACGGGCGAAGAGGGCCTCCAAGCGCGCGACGCGTTCGCGCACCAGCACGATCTCCTCGGACTGATGGTCGATGCGACCGGCGAGATGGAACGTGATCGTCAAGCCCGTACCCAAGACCGTGACAAGCACGGTGACGACGATGCTTGCAGCTGCCACCAGCAGCACCCACGCGTCAACCACGATCGGAGTGGCGGCGAGGACGCCAGCGATCATGACTTCACCATAGAACGCTTGCTGCTGGACATCGCGCCGGATTTTCGACAACCACGAGCGTCGGGCACACTGGCGAAGCTATGGGCGGCATCCGCGCGGCGACGCACGACACGGAAGTCGCGCACCGTGCGGCGTGGACACGCCGCTGTGCGGCACTGACGCTGCTGGCAATGGCGCCGCTTGCAGCAGGCTGCGCGGCGTCTGAAGGAGACGCCGATGCGGCCGACCGCTCCAGCGCATCCGTCAGCGGCGCGACGCTCGAAGGCAGCCTGCATGTCCTGGTCGCCGCATCCTTGTTGCCGGTCACCGAAGCAATCGCCGCGAGCTTCGAGCGGCAGCATCCCGCAGTCGAGGTGCAGATCTCGGGCGCCGGCAGTTCGGCACTGCGCGAGCAGGTACTCGCCGGTGCGCCAGCAGATGTCTTCATCCCGGCGGACCCGAGTCATGTACGCACGATCCGCAACGGAGTCGGCATCGACGGCCAACCCGTCGTTGTGGCACGCAACTCGCTCGTGCTCGCCGTGCCCGTCGGCAACAATGCCGGCGTCGATTCGCTCGCCGACCTGTCCCGGCCCGATCTGTTGATCGGGCTGTGCGCGTCAGAGGTGCCGTGTGGTGCACATGCTCGAGCCGGGTTGTCGGGCATGCAGATTGAGCCTGCCCCAGACACCGAAGAGCCCAATGTCCGCGCGCTGGCCACCAAGCTGGGTGCAGGAGAACTCGACGCTGCAGTTGTGTACGCCAGCGATGTGATCGCCGAATCCGATCGCATCACGAGCCTGGGCTGGCCCAGCGGGCAACAGCCGGAGGTGACATATGAAGCGGCTGTTCTGGCAGATGCCCCCAACGGCGCGGCAGCCGGTGCGTTTATCGCTTACCTGCAGACGGACACAGCACGCGGCGCATTCGCCGATTTCGGATTCGCAACGCCATGACCGACGCATCGACCGCAACTCCTAGGAGCGACGACAGCGGCGCGCGGCGGACGGCGCGTGACCTGCCGCCTTGGCCGGTCGCGCTGCTCGCCTGTATCGGCGTCGTGCTGTTCGCACTGCCACTCGTGGGCCTTGTTGCGCGTGCGCCCTGGACAGGGCTGTGGACGCACCTGTCGAGCCGGTTCGTGGTGGATGCTGCCGTGCTCTCTGTGGTGTCCTCGATCGCGGCTGCTGCGGTGGCCGCGCTGGTCGGCGTGCCGCTGGCATGGGTGCTGGCGCGGGTGTCATTCCCGGGCCGCTCGGCGATACGGGCGCTGGTGACGCTGCCGATGGTGCTGCCGCCTGTCGTGGGCGGCGCCGCGCTGCTGTTCGCGCTCGGGCGTCGGGGCGTGGTCGGCGGGCCGCTGCATGACGCCACCGGCCTGCTGCTGCCGTACTCGATCGGGGGCGTCATCCTGGCGAACGCCTTTGTGGCCACCCCGCTTGTGATCCTGACGGTCGAGGGTGCCCTGAGGAATCTCGACCGTCGCTACGAGCACGCAGCCGCCACGCTGGGTGCCTCGCGGCTGCGGGTGCTGTGGCGGGTGACGCTGCCGATGATCGGGCCCGCGCTGGGCGTCGCGGTGGTGGTGGCGTGGGCGCGAGCGCTCGGCGAGTTCGGCGCGACCGTCACGTTTGCAGGCAGTCTCGGCGGGCGGACCCAGACGCTGCCGCTGGCGGTGTTTGTGGCGCTGGAGTCGAACCGGGATGCGGCGGTGGCTATCAGCCTGGTGCTTGTCGCACTGTCGCTGGGTTTGTTGATCGCCCTGCGGGACCGCTGGTGGCCGAGCCGATGAGCTTCGACGACACCGGCGCGGCAGTCAGCGGATTGCAGGCCGACATCCGGCTGCGGCGCGGCGAGTTCGAGCTGGACGTGTCGCTGAGCGTCGAAGCGGGCGAGACCGCTGCCCTGCTCGGACCCAACGGCGCCGGCAAGTCCACGATCGTGGCTGCGATTGCCGGGTTGTTGCCGCTGGACGGCGGCAGCGTCCGACTGGCAGGCAGCGTCCTCGACGATCCCGCCGCCGGTGTCTTCGTTCCGCCTGAAGGGCGCCGCATCGGCGTCGTGTTCCAAGACCAAGTGCTGTTCCGGCATCTCAACGCGCTCGACAACGTGGCGTTCGGGCTGACATCTCGCGGCATGCGTCGAGCCCTCGCTCGCGAGCGGGCACAGGACTGGCTGGATGCCATGGATCTCGGCGATCTGGGCCATCGACGGCCTCGTGCGCTGTCAGGCGGCCAGCGCCAACGGGTGGCGCTCGCCCGCGCTCTCGCCTGCGAGCCGGACCTGCTGGTTGCCGATGAGCCGCTGGGCTCGTTGGACGTCACCGCTCGCAACCGTCTGCGGCGCAACCTGGCCGCCCATCTCAGCAGCGGGCGCAACGGCGGCAGTGCGTCGCCCGCGGCGCCGCGCCACGGCGCGGGCGGTGTGCCGCGCCTGCTGATCACCCACGATCCCACCGACGCCTTCGTGCTGGCCGATCACGTGCACATCCTCGAGAACGGTCGCCTCACCCAATCGGGAACGCCGGACGAGCTGCGACGCGCGCCGGCTACCGCGTACGCCGCCGATCTGTCGGGCATCAACCTGGTGCGCGGCACCGCCCGCGACGGTGAGATCACCGTGGCGGACGACGACCCGACGCCGTCGCCGACCGGCCGTCGCCCGGCTGTGGTGCTGCACGCTGCGGACACATCGATGTTCGGGGCGGTCTTGGCCACGATCCACCCGCGGGCGATCGCCCTGCACCGGGAGCGACCCAGCGGCAGCCCCCGCAACGTCTGGCGCACCACCGCCGAAGCCGTCGAGCCGCTGGGCGACATCA
This sequence comes from Candidatus Poriferisodalis sp., assembly GCF_965203655.1. GTDB lineage: Bacteria > Actinomycetota > Acidimicrobiia > Acidimicrobiales > Poriferisodalaceae > Poriferisodalis. The sequence goes on along the minus strand of NZ_CBDBDD010000009.1, from coordinate 1,011,109 downwards.
CCCGTGTGCTGCTCGGCTCTCCCCTGCCGCTCACGGCCGACATCACGCCGGGTGCTGCTCACGAGCTTCTGATCCGGCCCGGCACCACCTTGTGGGTCTCCGTCAAAGCCACCGAGGTCGATCTCGCCCCCGACAGCCGCGACTGATCAGCCGGAACGGCTGACTGTGCCCATCGCTCAGCCGGAGCGGCTGACTGTGCCCATCGCTCAGCCGGAGCGGCTGACGGAAGTCCACCCCTTGCCGGCGCCGGGCCGGTCGTCGAATTCGGCGGCGTAGCGATCGAAGAAACCCGGGTCGGCCGCAGCCGCAGCAGCGGCGATGTCGTCGCGGGCGATGGCGGCCTGCCAAGCGTCCATCAGCCGATCCTCGGCCTCGTAGTCGAAGCGATCCACGATCGAACGCTCCATGGCACCCCCGGGCTCTGGGTGGTTCTCTTCACGAGCGAGCCAACGTGCGGTGTCCGTCAACCCCTCCACCGGATCCACGACATCGCGATACCCGAGCTGGTAGATCGCCTTGTCGCAGTTGATGACGCGGTGGTGGGGCGTGCTGCGCTGCGTGAGATGGTGCGACACGGCTGCGTGCTCCCACGGGATCGACACGATCTCGAAGCTGTGGTCGAGCGCCGCAGCAATGATCTCCACCCACTGCAGCAGCGTGGGAGTCCACTCGTCAGACACGTTGTATGCCTCACCGGACGACCGTGCGCCGGCATCGACCGCGGCCAGCACCATCGCTGCGGCATTGCGGGCGTCCGCAGACGCCTGCAATGTCACGCCACCGTCGGGCAGCACGATGCGAGTACGGCCATCGAGCACGCGGCGCACGATCTTCCACTCGCGCGGGCTGATCTGCCCGGGGCCGTAGATCCACGGGTAGCGCAGGTGCGATGCCGTGGGGTGCTCGCGGAACACGACGAGCTCCGTGTTGGCGATCTGGCGAACCTTGTTGTTGACGCGGAACTCAGGCGGCTCATCGGAAACCAGACGATCGTGCTCGCGCGTCGGCACCCGCATGCCAGCGGGCCACAGTGCATCGGCGTCGCCCCAGCCGCTGTAGACGGGAAAGCCACCGATGCTCACGAACTTGGACACGCGGCCGGCCATTACTCGCGCGATCTCGCGCAGCCGGCCGTACATGACCACTGACAGGTCATACGTGGCCGATCCGATGGCAGCGGTGAACCGGTCGGCATCGAACGGGTCCGTGTGGATGTGCTCGACCAGATCGGTGATCTCGTCGACCTCATGGCGTCCCGTGTGCAGGATCGTCACCCGGTAGCCGCGCTCCAGCAAGCCCTTCACCACGTGGGGCCCAGTCGGACCGGTGCCGCCCACCACCAAGGCTGTCTGCTCGCTCACGCCCTCTGAATCTACGACGGGTGCCGGTGAAGCTGGCCTCATTCGCCGGTACGCTCCCGCAACGATGAGCGCGAGCGTCAGCGGAACCGGGTCATGAGCGAGTACAAGCGCGGCACCCGGGTAGTAGTCAACGAGGACCTCCCCGGCGTCCCCGAAGGCACGCCAGGCAAATGCGGCCGGGGCCTCGGCTTCGCCATCAAGCGTTACCGCGTGCGCTTCGACAACGACATCGAAGTCATCTCGGTGGCCCACAGCAAGCTGGTGCCCGAGGACGAGTGGCCGCAGTTTCTGGCCCGCAGAGCGCGAGAAGAGATCGAGGCCGCGCAGGAACGAGCGCGCATCGCCGAAGCCCGCGCTGCGGCTGCAGAGTCGCGCGGGCTGCCGGCAGCGAGCACCGACGAACCGGCGGCGGAACCCGCCGAGGCCGCGGCAGCCGATGCACCCGCGCCCGAGGCACCGGCCGCCGATGACGGCGGAGCGGATCCCCGACTTGCAGCGATACTCGCCCGTTCCAAGTCCGCACGCGAGGCAACCGGTGTCCCGGCCCCCGAGAGCAGTCCGGCCCCAGCGGCGGAGAGTTCGACAGACGCGGCAGAGAGCTCAGCTGCCGAGCCGACGCCGGCACCCGCGGCCGAGCCCGCTGCACCCCCACCGGCACCCGCAGCCGCGCCGGAGCGTTCAGCGCCGCCGTCTGGTCCCGAGCGCGTCGAGATACCGGAGTTCGTGCCGGGCCCCGAGGTCGATCCCGACTACGCCCCGGCGGCGAATCGGGTGAGCGAGCTCATCTCCGAGGCACGCAAAGACGGCTGACCGCCCGCCTCGTGCAGCCGCCTACGCAGCTGGCGGCGGGAAGGGCTCAGGATCGGCGAAGCGTCGCACCACGTTGGCCGTGATGCGTGCGACGTCGTTGTCGTAGCCGTCGCGGGCCAGCGCACCGAACCACGAGATCGAACCCACCGAGAACACCGCCCCGCCGTTGGGTGTTTCGTAGAACACCATGTCGGCGCGCACCATGGGATCGGGCGTCGGGAAGTCCACCGAGCCTTCGAACTCTTCCTTGGTGCGCAGCATGCCGGGCCCGAACGTGGTCGCCGAGGCCAGCATCACGGCGTGTTCGGGCGATCCCAGTCGCACGTCGTAGCGATCCAGCTCCTGGCCGGCGGCACCGCCGCCGAGCCCCGAGGTGCCGATGCGCTCGCCGGGCACACCTTCGAGGATCCACGCTGCCCTCGAGCCGTCCACCGCGGGATCGCGGACGAAGTACGTGGCCTTGTCGAATCCCTGCGCGGCGAAGCCGATGCCGCAGATCTCGTTGGGCGCCCGCCCCTGGCGCCGCCACATCCCGCCGTACTCGCCGCCCCAGGCGTGATAGCTCTCCCCCGGCCCGGTCTGCCAGTTGCGCACGCCGTCCTCGGCCCGGCGCAGTTCCATGGCACCTGGCCAGTCATCGCTGAAGGCCACCCTCCAGTAGAAGCCGTTGCCGCCCAGGTACATGAGCCGCCCGCCGTTGCGCTGCCAGTCGGCCAGTGCGTCCAGCATGGCGGTCGACCAGTACTCGGGGTGGCTGCCGGTCACCAGCACGCGGTACGGCGCGATGGCGTCGACACCCTCGACATGCAGGTCCTCGTCGGTGACGATGTCGTGGCCGATTTCGAGATGCGCCAGGAAAGCGTTGATATCGGTGTCGGGCGTGAAGTTCCAGCCGTCGGCGCCGGGGCGCAGATTCAGCACGGGCCGGCGGCGCGAGCTGAACATGACGCCGCTGCGGTCCGGGTGCTTCTCGTAGTGGCTGAGGCCGATCTCAGGGTGGTCCCGGATGTACGCATGCTCGGGACGCAGGCGAGCCTTGGTCGGGATGAAATCGGCGCCTTCGAACAGCATCCGGTGATTGGCGTAGGCCATATACGTGGCGGTCGGCATCAGCAATGCGACATCGGCCGTGCGTGCGCCGCGCGCCGGACGCACGAAGAACGGCACGCGGTCCTTGCCCGCATCGCCACGCACCCGGAAGGCGTAGATCCCGCTCGGCAGGTCCTCCGGCAACGTCGCCTCAACCGTGGTCTCCCACCCGGCGTCGTACAGATCGTCGTGATGGAAATGGACGGCGTCGAAGTGCGACGGATTGTCGGTCCACCGGTGTGCCGTGCCGTCCCATGTGGGTCCGGTGACCGCTCGTGTGGGCAATTGATGCAAAACGATCGGCCCGCAGGCTGGATCGTCGGCGGGCACCGTCCGTCCGGTCATGTCGGCGGCCAGATCCCACGACACGGTGGCGTCGCCGGTGCGGAGCGTCGGTCGCGCCAGCCGTCCGTCGAAACGCTCGCCTCCGGGTCCCGCCGCGAGCCACAGATCGGTCAGAGTGAGGGCAACCGCGTCGACCGGCGTCGCCACGCTCGCCATGGCACCGACGCCGCTCCGCGAGATGTCGCCATGTGCCGCCCCGGCCAGTTCCGCCGCCAGCTTCGAGACCGTCAGGTCGCTCAGCCGGCTTCCCTCCACCGCATCGCGCCCCGGCGAGTCGGACACCGCCGTGGTGACTGCTGTGCTCAGGGTTCCGGCATCGAGGTCCAGTTCGGCGTCGATCAGGTACCACCGGTTGCGGGTCAGCGGCAGCTCGTCGGCCACCACTTCGACTTGATCGCCGAACACCCGCGCCGACACGACGGCGCGTCCGCCGGAGAGGTCCACACGCAGTGCCTCGATTGCCGCTGAGTCCGGCGGCGTGCCCGCCGCGTGCGCGCACAGCGTCGCAATGCGCGCCGGCCGATCCGGCAGGGTGGGCATCAGCCAGACCCGGAGGCCGAGTCGGCGCGCGCTGGGCATGCCGTCAACCGCAGCGACGCCATACGAGCCCGGTGTGAGCGGCTGCTCGTCGAGGGTCACCGACCATCCACCGGCCGCGGGGGTCGGTCGCTCGTCGAAACCGGGTCCGTAGCGGGTCGGGTCGCCGCAGACGATCCTTGTGACGTCGACGTCGGCCGGTCCGGGCTGGTGCGATGAGGCCATCAGCCGGATCGACTCGCCCGCACGCAGCGTCCACGGCTCGCAATACCCGGTGATCTGCTTGGGAGGATCGGTATCGGAAGTGTCGGGCGCGTGCATGTCAGGCGCGGGTGACTGTGTCATGAGGTTGTTTCGAAGTTGCTCAGCAGGCTCGGCTGCGTGCAGAGCTCAGCGCTGAGACCTGAACGTGTCGTAGTCGGTCACCGGCATGCCGTCGGCCCGCCAACCGCCGAAGCCGGTCTCGACATGGCTGACCTTCCCGACGCCCATGTCCTGCATGGTGTCGGCAGACAGCGCCGAGCGTGCGCCGCCCGCACAGCACAGGATGAACTCCCGGTCCTCCAAGAACTCCTGCTTGCTGTAGGGCGAGTCGGGTGAGACCCAGAACTCGAGCATGCCCCGGGGCGTGTGCATCGAGCCGGGGATGGCGCCGTCTCGCTGGAGCTCGCGCACGTCACGAATGTCCACGATCAGCGCTCCCTCTTCGGTGACACGACGGTGCGCCTCCGCCGGCGAGATGTTGTCGATACGGGTCTTGGCCTCGGCGACCATCTCGTTGACTGACTTGACGCCCATCGGTTCCTCCTCGTGGCGCTGCGACTGTGCTCGTTGGGCAGCCGCCGCCGCTTCGCAACGAACGCAGCGGGACGCCATCGTGCAGTCTCACCGACGCGAGCGCCTGAGTCCACTCGATGCCCTGCTCTGCACTTGGAGAGGACGAACGCTGGCACACTTGCAGCGGTGACAGCGCCGCTCCGGACGCCGCCAGGCCGCTTCTGTCTAGGCATTGACACCGGCGGCACGTTCACCGATGCCGTCGTGTACGACCACGCCACCGACCAGGTCATGTCGGCGGCCAAGACGCCGACACGGCACGAAGATCTCTACGGCTGCGTGGTCGAGGCGATGACGAGCGTGCTGGCTGGCGGTCGCAGCGCTTCGGACAGCACCGTCAGCGCTGCCGACATCGGGCTCGTGGCGGTCTCCACGACGCTGGCCACCAACGCGCTCGTCGAGGGCGCAGGGAGACCTGCTGCGCTCATTGCCATCGGTTTCGAATCGGAGACGCTGGTCCGCGTCGGGCTGCGTGCTGGCACCGGCGATAGGCCGGGCACGCGAGCCAGCGAGGACGACCGTGATCGGCTGACCGGCAGCCTCGCGTCGGCGCCGGTCGTGGTGGTCGGCGGTGGTCACGGCGCTCACGGCGACGAACGCGACCCGCTCGATCTCGGCGAGCTCGCCCGTGAGCTCGACCGCATCGACGCGTCGGTCGAGGCGTACGCCGTTGCGGCGCAGTTCAGCGTCCGCAATGCCGCCCACGAGCTGCAGGCCCGCGATGCCATCCGCGACCGCACCGGCAAGCCGGTGACCTGCAGCCACGAGCTGTCACCACGGCTCGGCGGCCCCCGGCGGGCAGTGACGACGCTGCTCAACGCACAGCTCATCTCGATCACCGCCCGCTTCACCGGGGCGATCCGGGCGGCAATGGAATCGCTCCAGCTCGACGCCCGCCTCATGGTGGTGAGGGGAGACGGCTCCCTCGTCTCGGCAGACTTCGTGACGCAACGACCGATCGAGACCGTGCTGTCGGGTCCCGCAGCCAGCGTCATCGGTGCCCGCCACCTCGCGAGATCCTCAACGACGGGGCACGACACGCTCGACACCGGCGCTCTCGTGGTTGACATCGGCGGCACCACCACCGACATCGCAGCGATTCGCGACGGCGCCGCCATAGCAGCCGACGGCAGCGATGAAGCTGACACCGCCACCGTGGGCGATCACGCCACGATGGTCACCGCACTGCCCACCGTGACGGTGGGCCTCGGCGGCGACAGCGAGATCCGGATCCCGGTCAACGGGAGTCGCGGCGAGCTGGCTGTCGGACCGCGCAGGGTGGTGCCGCTGTGCGTCGCTGCCCAGCGGCATCCCGACGTCGTCCTGCCGATGCTGCGACGCCAGCTCGAAACCGAGCGGCCGCTCGCCGAGTTCGGCCAGGTGCTGCTGCAAACTGCATCCGGTGCATCGGCCGGGCACCTCAGCGGCCCCACGGGCCAGAACAACCTCGACAGCGAGATCATGCGACTGGTCGACGGCGCCGGCGGTGCGCTTCCGCTGGAGCACCTCAAGCGGTCGGCCCGCTGGCGCGGCGCCCTTGAGCGACTCGAACGCGGTGGCCACGTGCGACGAGCTGCACTGACACCGACCGACGCCTGCGTGGTGCTCGGCTTGATCGACGCCGAAGCCGGGGCCCGAGCGGCCCGTGAACCCGTATCGAATCGAGACGGGGAGCAAGAGCAGAAAGCACCGTGGGATGCAGCGGCTGCCCGGGCCGGTGCCGAACTGTTCAGCCGCCAGCGCGATCGCTACGGCGTCGACGTCGGCAGCGATGCCGCCGATCTCAGCCGCCAGGTCATGAACATCGCGCTGCGCAGCGCCACCGAAGCACTGCTCAGCGTCGCGCTCGGTGCAGACGGAATAGCCCCGGGCGAAACCAGGCGGCAGCTCGCACAGACCGCCCTCGACCGTCGGCATCGGGAACTGGAACGAGCCGTCGCCGATGAGCCCGGCGACACCCACGGCGAACGCCGAGCCAACCCGCTGTGGGGTTTGCTCGAATCCAGCGGGTCAGCAAGCGTGCCGATCGCGGAGGATGCCGCCGCGACTCCGCCCGATCGCGCTCCGCTCGCCCGGGTCGATGCCGGTGTCGGGGTTCCCATCGTTGCCATCGGCGCTCCGGCTCCCACCTACGCCCCGCTCGTCGGCGCACTGCTCGGCACCGAGGCAATCGTTCCGGCCCATGCCGAAGTGGCGAACGCGGTCGGCGCTGCGGTCGCCCGCGTGAGGATCACCAAGCAGGTCACGGTGACCGCGCCACGCCGCGGCAGCTACCGGGCCCACTGGGGCGACGACCCTCCGGTCTGGCACAGCCTCGACGAAGCCCGCGAGTGGGCAACCGCCCAAGCGGCAGCGGCCGCCCGAGCGGAGGCTGCCGCTGCAGGTGCCGGCGACGCCGCCATCACGGTCGACTGGACGACGCGCACAGCGCCGAGCAACGGCCGCGAACTCTTCGTGGAAGCGACGCTGCGCGTCACCGCCACCGGCAGACCCGACAGCGCGCGCTGAGCGGCGAAGCTGCCCGTCGCAGCACCGGCTGCCCCAAGCCCGGTCGGCGCACACGGTCCGCCCCGGCTGCGATGTCGCTGTCCAGCTCTGCCGTTCACCGGGGCGGAGCAGCGGCGTGCACCAGCCGGCCTTCGGTCCGGCAGGCAGTCTCCACAGACCCCAACCAGTCCACGTCGGGCACCGGTCGTGCAGTCACCGGATCGTCGGCGAATGCCGCTTCCAGCGCTGCAGCAATGCCCAGCAATCGCCGGTCGCTGTAGCTCGGGCCGACGATCTGCAGGCCGAACGGTGTGCCCTGGCCGTCGAGGCCGCACGGCAGCGCCGTGGTGGGGTGGCCCACCACCGTGAGGGCAGCCGACAGCCCCAGCCACGCCATGTAGTTGCGAACGGGCTGGCCGTCGATCTCGGCGGGATACAGCTGGTGCCAGTCGAACGGCGGCACGCTCACTCCCGGGCAGATCAGCACGTCGTATGTATCGAACAGCGCGTCGGTGGCGCGGAACAGCTCCACCTGGCGCCGCCGCGCCTTGGCGATGTCGAGCACCGTGGTGCTCAGCGCTTCGTCGTAGGTGGCGCGGATGTTCGGGTTGAAGCCGCCATCGGGCCCGGCGGCCTCGGGGTCGAACTTGTGGATGCTGCGGTGGTAGTTGGTGGCGAAGATGTCCGACCGGAGCTGCCAGTCGACGTCGAGCGCATCGCTGAGATCGATGTCGGCCTCGTCGATTGAGCCCACGATCCCGGCGAGCCGTTCGACGCGGTCAGCAAACACAGTCCGTACGGCTCCGGAGACCAGCAGCCCGCCGAGGTCGGCACTTACGCCGACCCGCAGCGATGCCGTATCGACCGCCGGAAGATCGGCAAATGCCGCGGCATCGAGCGGGAACGCCATGGGGTCGCGCCGGGCGTCGCGATCGCGGCCCGCGATCACTGACAGCAGCAGCGCCGCGTCGGCGACGGTGCGGGCCATCGGTCCCGACACGCTGTAGTTGGTGCGGCCGATCGTGCGCTCGTCGTGAGCCACGGTGCCAGGTGTGGAGCGGTGGGCGACCACACCGCAGTACGAGGCCGGGATGCGCAGGCTGCCGCCGTGGTCCGACCCCGTGGCCAACGGCGCCATCCCGCATGCCAGCGCGACGGCTGAGCCGCCGGAGCTGCCGCCGCAGGTCAGCGACGGATCGAAGGGGTTGCCGGTGGCACCGAAGAGCCGGTTGACGGTGTTGGCGCCGATGCTCAGCTCGGGCGTGTTGGTCTTGCCGGTGATGACCGCCCCGGCCGCCCTGACGCGCGCCACAATGCCGTCGTCGGCTTCGGGAACGTTGCCGGCGAACGGCACGGCGCCGTAGGTGGTGGTGAGCCCGGCCGTGGCCTGGATGTCCTTGATCGCCACCGGCAGACCCGCCAGCGGGCCGAGAGGCTCCCCCCGTGCGCAGGCATCGTCGATCGCCAGGGCCTGGCGACGAGCTGCGTCATCGCCGCGAACGACGAGGGCGTTGACCGCCCCGTCGGTGGCATCGGCCCGTTGCAGGCACGACTCCAGCAATTCGCGCGCAGAGATCTCGCCCGCGCTCAGCAGCGCTCGCGCATGCGTGGCATCGAGGTCGCAGAGCTCGCTCATGCTGTGGAGCGTGCCACAGCAGACCGCCACCGGCCGCGCTCGCGCGGAGGCGGTGTGGGTGATCCCCCGTCGCGCCGGTCATTGCTGTCCGCTGTCGTCCGCAGTGCTCACCGGCTGCGCGCGCCGCGGCTTCGCCCTGCGACACCCGCTCGCCCGCCTTGCTCGCGGGCCGCTCCGGACCCGGCTCGGCGTTCGCGTCGTCGGTAGTCTCTGCGGCGATGAGCGGCACCGACGGGGTCAGTTCGAACGGCAACGCGCCAATGGTCCATGACGTCGTCGTCGTGGGTGCCGGCTTCGCCGGGATGTACTCGCTGCACAAGCTGCGCGGGCTCGGCTTCGACGTGGCCGTCGTTGAACGAGCCGACGGCGTGGGCGGCACCTGGTACTGGAACCGCTACCCAGGCGCCCGGTGCGATGTCGAGTCGATGCAGTACTCCTACTCGTTCGACCCCGAGCTCGAACAGGAGTGGGAATGGTCGGAGCGGTACTCCGGCCAACCCGAGATCCTCCGGTATGCCAACCACGTAGCCGACCGGTACGACCTGCGGCGCGACATCCACTTCGAGACCACGGTCGAGCGCGTCGACTGGGACGACGATGCCCGCCACTGGCATCTGCAGACCGATCGGGGCCTCTACCGGGCGCGCTTCGTGGTGATGGCCACCGGCTGCCTGTCGACCACGAACATGCCCAACTTCGAGGGCGCAGAGACCTTTGCCGGGCCCACGTACCACACCGGCAATTGGCCGCACGAAGGCGTCGACTTCAGCGGCCTGTCGGTGGGCGTCATCGGCACCGGCTCGTCGGCGGTGCAGGCCATCCCGGTCATTGCCGCGGAATGCCAGGAGCTGACGGTGTTCCAGCGCACGCCGAACTACTCGGTCCCGGCGCGCAACGAGCCGCTCGACCCTGGCGAGCAGGCTCGCTGGAAGTCCAACTATCGCGAAATGCGGGCCAAGATGCTCGAGCAGAACGCCGCGATGGTGCAGCGGCTGCCCGACGGTGAAGAACTCGCAAAGGAAGCAGACGCGGCGGAGTTCTACGACCGCATGCAGCAGCGGTGGGACGTGGGCGGCTTCACCTTCTACCGGGCGTACAGCGACATCGCCTTGGACGCCGAGTCGAACGACCGGGTGGCCCAATTCGTCCGCGACAAGATCGGCGAGGTCGTCGATGACCCCGATGTCGCGGCCAAGCTCACCCCGCACAACACGATTGCCTGCAAGCGTCCCTGCCTCGACACGAACTACTACGAGACGTTCAACCTGCCGCACGTGCAGCTGGTGGACGTGTCCGACACGCCCATCGAGCGCATCTCGCAGGCCGGCGTGGTCGTCGACGGCCGGGAGTATCCGGTCGACGCCATCGTGTACGCCACCGGTTTCGATGCGATGACCGGAACGCTGCTGCGCATGAACATCACCGGGCGTGGCGGTATGCGGCTGGCAGATCACTGGGACGCTGGTCCGCGCACCTATCTCGGCTTGGGTGTGGCGGGCTTCCCGAACATGTTCACGGTGTCGGGGCCCGGCAGCCCATCGGTGCTGACCAACATGATCCCGTCCATCGAGCAGCACGTCGACTGGATCTCGCGCTGCCTTGTCGAACTGCGCGAGCGCGGCACCGCCACCATCGAGCCCGAGCCCGATGCCGAGGCTTACTGGGTCGACTACGTCAATGCCGTGGCCGACCTGACGCTGTATCCCACGTGCAACTCGTGGTACCTGGGGGCGAACATCCCCGGCAAGACGCGCGTGTTCATGCCGCTGCCGGGCTTCCCGCCCTATGTCGAGGTGTGCGAAGACGTGGCGTCCGACAACTACCGCGGCTTCGCCCTGGCTTAGTCACACTTCTTCCCGCGGAGGCCTGCCGATGAGATTCACGCCCACCGAATTGACCGGTCCGGAGCTTGACCTCCAAGCCGAGGTTCGCGAGTTCCTAGCGGCCGAGCTGCCGCCCGGCACCCACGAGCCATGCCTGGGCATGGCTGCCGATCACGACCGGGAATTCTCGGCCAAGATGGCGGACCGGGGCTGGGTGGGCATGGCGCTGCCGTCGCGTTGGGGCGGCTCGGACCGCACCGCCGTGCAGCGCTTCATCGTGGTGGAGGAGATGCTGCGCTGGGGCGCACCGGTGGGGCACCACTGGGTGGCCGACCGCCAGACCGGCAACGTGATCCTGAAGTTCGGCACCGACGAGCAGCGGGAGCGGTTCTTGCCGCCGATCTGCCGGGGCGAGCTGGGCTTCTCGATCGGCATGAGCGAGCCCGACAGCGGCTCAGACCTGGCCTCGGTGTCGACCCGGGCCGAGCGCTCCGACGACGGTTGGGTCGTGAACGGCACCAAGATCTGGACGTCGAACGCGCATATGAATGACTGGTTCATCTGCCTGCTGCGCACCGCGCCGATGGAGGATGGCAACAAGCATGCGGGCCTGTCGCAGTTCCTGATCGATCTGCGCTCGCCGGGCCTCGAGATCAGCCCGATCCCGTTCCTGGACGGCAGCCATCACTTCAACGAGGTGACGTTCCACGACGTGTTCGTGCCCGACGTCAACGTGGTGGGCCAGCCGGGGATGGGCTGGCACCAGAACACCACCGAGATGGCGTATGAACGCGGCGGCCCCGACCGCTGGCTGTCGCCCTTCTCGACGGTGGAACAATTGCTGCGCGAGGCAGCCGGCACGCCGATGGAAGATGCTGTGTCTGGCCTGTTCGGCGAGCTGGCGGCTCGCTGGTGGGGCATCAGGAACCTGTCGCTGTCGGTGGCGCGGCTGATCGACGAGGGCGAGGCGCCGTCGGTGGAGTCGGCGCTGGTGAAGGAGATGGGGACCCGCTACGAGCAAGAGGTCGTCGAGAAGCTGGTGCAGCTCATCGACGAGGAATACTCGCCGGAGTCCGAATCGCTGTTCGAGCGGCTGCTGGCGCAGTGCGTGGTGACGTTCCCGGGCAACACGATCCGGGGCGGAACCATCGAGATCCTGCGCTCGGTCGCCTCGAAGGGTCTAGAGGGGTTGCCGGCATGACCGTCACTACCGCTCCCGAGCCGGTCGTGGTCGACGAGCTGATCACCGAGACGGCCGACCGGCTGTTTGGCGAGCTGTGCACCCACGAAGCGGTGCAGGCCGCCGAGGACAGTGGCGGGGCACCCGACATCTGGGACGCGTTCTGCGAGACCGGCTTCGACTTGATCGCAGTCCCCGAGAACGCTGGCGGATCGGGCGGCACGCTGGCTGAGGCCATCGAGGTGCTGCGCCTGGTCGGCTACCACTCAGCACCGATCCCGGCTGCCGAGAACGGCATCCTCGGCGGCTGGCTGCTCGCCGAAGCCGGCCTCGAGCGCCCCGATGGTCTGGTCACGGTCATCCCGCCCCGCGCAGCCGGCGGCGGCTGGTCGGGTGACGGTGCGTGCTCGGTGAGCCTCAACGGCGACGGCACCGCCGTGCTGAGCGGCGAAGCCCACCGAGTGCCGTGGGCGCGCAGCGCCACGGCGATCGTGTGCGTCTGCGAATGCGGCGGGCGCACGACCGTGGTGTCCGTACCGACCTCGCAGTGCAAGATCACACCGCTGCCGAACATGGCCGGTGAACCCCGCGACACTGTCAGCTTCGATGGCGCGACCGGACGAGCGGCACCGACGCCCGACGGCGTCGACGCCGGAACCCTGGCGCAGCGCGGCGCGCTGTCGCGCGTCGCGCTGATGGCCGGCGCGATCGAGAAGATGTGCCAGCTCACCGTCAGCTACACCAACGAGCGGGTCCAGTTCGGCCGTCCGGTGGCGCGCTTCCAGGCGGTCCAGCAGCACCTGGTCTGGGCCGCGCAGGATGCGGCGCTGGTACGCATGGCCGCCGAGGTCGCGGCCCGCGAAGCCACACGGGGCGATGCGCCGTTCGAGATCGCCGCCGCCAAACTCATCGCCAACCAGGCGGCGGCCCGGGCCACCAAGGCCTGCCACCAGGCACACGGCGCCATGGGCATGACCCAGGAATACCCGCTGCACCACTTCAGCCGCCGGCTGTGGAGCTGGCGCAAGGAATACGGCTCTGATGCCCACTGGTCGGCCGTGCTCGGCGACATGGCCACCGGCATCGGCGCCGACGGCCTCTACCCCCTCATCACCAGCGGCACCGCCGCCTTGGCCTGAGTGGAGCGCTGCGGGGGCGGCGCATCTACGCTCGCCGCATGCGCATGGATGAGAGCACCTTTGACGAATTCGGCGAGTACGGGGATGTCTCGGTCAAGCTGAGCGATGACCACGTGGCGGTCGTGGAGATTCACCGGCCACCGAACAACTTCTTCGATCTGGAGCTCATCGACGGGCTCGTCGCCGCGTTCGGCGACCTCGACGAAGAGGACGGCTGCCGGGCCAGCGTGCTGTGCTCGGAGGGCAAGAACTTCTGCGCCGGCGCCCAGTTCGGCTCCGACGGGCGGCGAGGCGGCGAGATCACCGCCACCAACTCCGACGGCAGCCCACGCCACCTCTACGACGCAGCCTTCGACCTGTTCTCCAAGCGCAAGCCGGTGGTCGGGGCCATCCAGGGAGCGGCGGTCGGCGGCGGCTTGGGCGTGGCCTGCTTCCCGGACTTCCGCATCGCGGCCCCCGAGGCCCGCTTCACGGCCAACTTCGCCCGGCTCGGCTTCCACCACGGCTTCGGGCTGACCGTGACGCTCCCCCGGCTGGTCGGCAACCAGCAGGCTTTGGACTTGCTCTACACCGGCCGGCGCGTCAAGGGCGACGAAGCCGTCGACATCGGGCTGGCCGACAAGCTGGTGCCGCTCGACGACCTGCGCCAGGTCGCCTACGACTTCGCCTGCGAGATCGCCGGCTCGGCGCCGCTGGCTGTCGAGTCGATCCGCTACACCATGCGCGGCCACCTGGCCGATGCCATCAAGGTGGCCACCGACAACGAGAAGGCCGAGCAGGATCGCCTGCGCACCACCAACGACTGGCGCGAGGGTGTCAATGCCATGAACGAGCGCCGGACGCCCAACTTCACCCGAAGCTGATGCCAAACCTCGCTGCCGCCGCACGCACGCTGGACGCGGCACTCTCGGCACGGACGGCTTCCAGCGCAGACACGTGATGCCAACTTCATCGGAGACGCCAGCAGCGACGGTCGGCACCGACGGCGCCGCAACGAAGCTCACCGCAAACAACATCCGGGCGGCGCTGGACGGGCTGCTCGAACGTCGCACTGACCAGACGCGCCTGACGTCGATGGGAGCGGGAAGCGACGACCTCGACGACGGCCGGGCCTACCTTGCGGCGACCGTAGACGGCGGCTGGCATGTGCCGACCTGGCCCGCCACCCATGGCGGCCGCGATGCCTCAGTGGCCGAGAACCAGCTCATCGGCTCGGTGCTGCGCGAGTACGTGGTGCCCGACCTCTACCCGTTCGCCATCGGGCTCGGCATGGTGGGCCCGGCCCTGCTGGCGCACGGAACCGCCGAGCAGCAGGACCGCTGGCTGCGGCCGATCGCATCGGGCGCCGAGATCTGGTGCCAGATGTTCTCCGAGCCCGAGGCCGGCTCGGACCTCGCCAACGTGGCCTTGAGCGCAGTGCAGGACGGCGAGGTGTGGCGGCTCGGCGGCCAGAAGACCTGGACCAGTCGGGCGATGTGGTCTGAGTGGGCCATCTGCCTGGCTCGCACCGATCCGGACCAGCCCAAGCACAAGGGACTCACGATGTTCGTGATCGCCATGGGCGCACCCGGCGTCGACGTGCGGCCATTGCGGCAGATGAACAACGATGCCCACTTCAGCGAGGTGTTCGTGGACGGCGCTGTCGTTCCCGACGCCTGGCGGGTTGGCGATGTGGGCGAGGGCTGGCGGGTTGCCATGACGATCCTCTCCCATGAGCGGGCCGGGGCCGGCAGCCGTGGCGGGGGCGACGGTGCGAAGCGTGGCGCCCGCGTTCCCACATGGATCACCGATCTGGCCGCGCTCGGGGCACTCGACGACAAGGTGAGACGCGACGAGGCCATGTCGATCTACGCCGCAGACATGGCATCGCGCTGGACCGCCCAGCGGGCGGCGGACGAGGCGCGGTCGGGCGGCAGTCCAGGACCGGCAGGCAGCGGTGCAAAGCTGAGGACGGTGTCGTCGTACAAGCGGCGCGCCTACCTGGCGAATCGCGCCGCGGGAGCCGCAGGCATGCTCGAAAACGGTCACGGCCACATCGAGACGGTGACGGCACCGTCGATGTCGATACGGGGCGGCACCGACGAGATCCAGCGCAACATCCTGGGCGAGCGAGTGCTGGGCCTCCCCGGCGAACCCCGCCTCGACCGCGATGTGCCTTGGCGCGATTCCCGAAAGGGAATGCTGTGAGCCAGCGCGATTCCCGCAAGGGATTGCTGTGACCAGCGGCATCTCGGCGCCGACCACGTACGGCGAGGTCATGTTCCTCGAGCAGCACGGCCCCGATACCTACGTCGGCGTCAGCCCCGAGTACATGTGGGGCCGGATCTACGGCGGGCAGGTCATTGCCCAGGGCCTGTGGGCGGCGTTCCAGACCGTCGACGAGGCGTTCGTGCCGCACTCGGTGCACGCCTACTTCATCCGCGGCGGCACCCTCGACGAGCCGGTCCGCTACGAGGTGGACCGCCTGCGCAACGGCCGCTCGTTCTGCACCCGGGCCGTCGTGGCCCGCCAGAGCGGCGGCGCCATCTTGAACCTGTCGTGCTCGTTCCATGTGGCCGAGCAGGACGCCGAGGTGCAGACGGCACGCATCCCCCTCGCCCCCGACCCGCAGGACTGTCGCAACATCGACGAGGAGCGTTGGCCGTGGATCATGGAGCGCCGCCCGCTGCCGAGCCATCCGGGGGCGGGCCAGTCGATGGGCTGGGTGCGCATCATCGGTCCCATCGACGATGACCCCCGGCTGCATATCTGCGGGCTGGCGTTCACCTCCGATGCCATCCAGTTCAACGCCGCCCGCTCGCTGCACCCGCTGCAAGTGCCGCGCGAGCAGTACCAGGAGTCGTTCATGGGCGCGTCACTGGATCACGCAATGTGGTTTCACCGCCCTATGCGCGCCGATGAGTGGCACCTGTACCAGTTCGACTGCCACGGTCTCACGAGCGCTCGCGGCATGACCGTGGGCAACCTGTTCGCTCCCGACGGCAGCCACGTCGCAACGATCGCCCAGGAAGTGCTGCTGCGCGAGCGCCGACCTCAGAAATAGCGACTGCGGGCGCCGCTACGCGCAGCAGGCGTCTTCAGTGTCGCTGGGCCGTTCGACGCCGTCACCGCGTCGTGACAGCACCACGTTGTTCATCACTTCGACGTCACCCTGCTTCACGTACCACTCCCAGTCGATGCCGTGCGGATCGGTGGCCCAGGTCTCCACCTTCTCGGCGTAGCAGCACATCGTCTCGTCGATGGTGGAGGCGGTGAGGCCGGCCTCGACCATGCGGGCATGAGCCTGCTCCACCTCGCTGGCGGACTCGGTCTCGACCCCGAGATGGTTGATGGTGCCCCCGTCGCCGGACGACTCGAACAGCACCAGCTTGAGAGGCGGCTCGTCGATAGCGAAATTGGCATAGCCCTCGCGCCGCTTGGCAGGCTCGGCGCCGAAGAGCCGCGAGTAGAAGTCGACCGCATCGTCGATGTCGTCCACGTTGAGTGCCAGCTGCAACCTCATGGGCTCACACTACGGCGAGCACCCTCTGCCGCAAAGGACGATGTCGGACATCTGAACTCACGGCCTCCGGCCAGCGCGAACGCTGAGTTCGCTCAGAGCGGCGTCAGGCCGCGGCACGATCACGGGGTAGGTGCGCTCAGTGTCGTTGTAGGGGTGGGTGGAGGTGACGGTGACCGGTCGCCCGCCGGTGAGGTCAACCTGGTGGCCGGCGAGCGCAGGGCGGCTGTCTGGCGGGGTGATCTGACCGAGGTCGTCGCGCCCCCAGCACGTCACATGACCGCTGCCGACACCGGCCTGCGCGGACGCTGCGGCGTTCACGGACGTGTCACATCGGTGAGACGACGACTCGGCTCATCGGTAATCCGGCTGCGGCCACTCAGGCTCGCGGTATGCGGGCATGTCGTCGAGCGATTCGGGCGGCCGATTGCCCCAGCACGCAATGCGCCCGTCGACACAGAGCGCACAATTGTCGCCGCCCAGCGAGATCTGCGTGTACGCGCCTGCTGGCGCCTCGCTTTCGCCAGACTCATTGAAACCCCAGCAGGCGATCGAGGCATCCGCATTCAGAGCACAGCTGTGGAAGCTCGAAGTGGCGAGCTGAACGTATTTGCCCGAGGGTGCACTGAGTTGGCCGAACTCGTCGTTCCCCCAACAGGAAACGGTGCCGCTGGTCGTCACCGCGCAGGAGTGAAAAGTCCCGACACCGACATCAGAGTAAGTACCGGCTGGCGCATTTGCTTGCCCGTCGTCGTTGTAGCCCCAGCAGACGATGGCGCCCTCGGCACCGAGCGCGCAGCCGAACGCTTCATTGATCGCGATGTCGGTGTACACGCCCTCGGGCGGTTCGGACTGCCCGTTGTGGTTCTCTCCCCAGCACTCGATGGCACTGCTCAAGGTCAGTGCACACGCATGATCAGCGGCAACGGAGATCTGGGCGTAGGTGCCACTGGGCGGCTCTGCTTGGCGGTCGTCATTGTTACCGCCGCAGCGCAACGTCCGGTCCACCAGTAACCCGCACACCGTGCGGTCTCCGATGTCGACATCCACAAATTGTCCGCCAATCCATGCCGTGTCGCTGTCGAAGATCGGTCGCTGGTCATACCAGCTGATTTGGCCAGCGCACATCACCGCGCCGTTGACGCTCAATCCGCATACCGACGCCAAGCCTGTGGAGATCCTGATGAAACGGTGGCGTGCGAGTTCATCGCGGCTGACGAAGTGCGCATAGGCACCGAGCGGCGGCGAGAGTTCCGCTTGGTCGGCGACAGCGGTCACGATGGGTTCGCCCCAAGCCCCGACCGGTTCATCATCTGTCCCACACGCTGCCGCCGCGAGCGCGGCGGCGCAGCACGCCAGCACGACGCGCCCGATGGTGGGGCGGGTTGTGGCGTTCACGGGCGTGTCAGGTCGATGGTGTAGATGATCTGGTTGACCGGCGCGCTGGGCAGTTCGCGCTTGACAACAGTGACGACCAGCCGGACGCGGGTGGTCTGACCCGCCGCCAGCCTGACCTGATGCCCGTCCACCGCGGAAGAGCTGTCCGTCGGCGTGATCTGGACATGAGAGTCAGCCCCGACAGCCGAGCAGGTTCTCTCGGTGCCGTCGTAGGTGTGCGTGACAGTGGCGGTGATAGTGACTGGCCGCCCGCCGATGATCGTGCATCTCGCATGTATCTCATCGATAGAGACG
Organism: Candidatus Poriferisodalis sp.; assembly: GCF_965203655.1. Lineage (GTDB taxonomy): Bacteria > Actinomycetota > Acidimicrobiia > Acidimicrobiales > Poriferisodalaceae > Poriferisodalis. The sequence continues at coordinate 992,674 of NZ_CBDBDD010000009.1, read as the reverse complement.
CTCGAAGCCTGCGGGCTCGTAGTTGAACGGCATGTCCTCGTCGTCGTGCATGGTTCCCCAGCAGTCGAGCTTGCGGTTAACGGTGAGCGCGCAAGTGTGCCGATAGCCAGCGGCTATGTCGATGTAGGTGCCGGGGGGCGCTTCGGACTGGCCCCACTCGTTATCGCCCCAGCACACCACATTGCTGGCCGGAGTCAGCGCACACGCATGCGACACACCGGCGCTGATATGGGTGTAGGTGCCGGGGGGCGCTTCGGACTGGCCCCACTCGTTATCGCCCCAGCACAGCGCAGCATCCCTGGTAGTGAGCGCGCACGTGAATCCGGCGCCAGCGCTGATATGGGTGTAGGTGCCGGGGGGCGCTTCGGACTGGCCCCACTCGTTATCGCCCCAGCACACCACATTGCTGGCCGGAGTCAGCGCACACGCATGCGACACACCGGCGCTGATATGGGTGTAGGTGCCGGGGGGCGCTTCGGACTGGCCCCACTCGTTATCGCCCCAGCACACCACATTGCTGGCCGGAGTCAGTGCACACGCATATCCGCTGCTAGCGACGACGCGGGTGTAGGTGCCCGATGGCGGCTCGGACTGCCGGTAGCCGTTGAAACCGCCGCAGCGCAGCGTGCCGTCAGCAAGCAGGCCGCACGCGAATCCGCTCCCGTTGGCAATCTGCAGGAATTCCGCGGTCTGCACCTCAGTCGGGGGCCGCGGATACAGCCCGACAATGCGCGGCGAGTCGTCACCGATGCAGGTGATGGCGCCGCCGATGAGCACACCGCAGGTGATCCAACGCCACGCGGAAATCTGCCTGAATTCGTGCATGAAGGGATCATCCGGCAGCACGTTCGCGTAGTCGCTCAGCGGCGGCGACAGATCGGCAGGGTCGGCGACCGCGGTCACAATCGGCGTGTCCCACACCCCGGTCAGCTCGTCGGCGCTGCACGCTGCCGCCGCGAGCACAGCAGCGCAGCACGCCAGCACGACGCGCCCGATAGTGGGCCGGGCTGTGGCGTTCACGGGCGTGTCAGGTCGATGGTGTAGATGATCTGGCTGACCGGCGCGCTGGGCAGTTCGCGCTTGACAACAGTGACGACCAGCCGGACGCGGGTGGTCTGACCCGCCGCCAGCCTGACCTGATGCCCGTCCACCGCGGAAGAGCTGTCCGCGGGCGTGATCTGGACATGTGTGTCAGCTGCGACGGCCGTGTAGGCAATCTCGACGAGATCGGTCGCAGCGTCGACGGTGGCCGTGTAGGCACCGGTGGCGGTGTCGAAGGCGGGGCTGAGACCGACCGCAGTGCCGACGGTGCAATCAGTGTCGCACGTCACCGGGCGGACGCTGAGCGTGTCGAGTGCGGCGTCGGGCCGAGGCACAGTGACGGTGTAGGTGCGCTCGGTGTCGTTGTAGGGGTGTGAGACGGTGGCGGTGATGGTGACCGGCTGCCCGCCGCTGAGGTCAACTTGGTGGCCTGCGAGGGTGGGGCGGCTGTCAGCCGGGGTGATCTTCACCGTGCCCGGCGGCGCGGTGAACGGCATCGACTCCGCAGTGACCGTCAGGTAGCCCGCAACAGGACGCGACGACGCAACATAGGCGCTGGTGTCGGGATCGAAATCGGCGACAATGCTCCCGGCACGCGCGCAGGCACTCGTGGGACAGTCCACGTGCAAACGGGTGAGCTTGCCCGCCGACGGCGGCGTGACCTGACCGAGGTCGTCGCGCCCCCAGCACGTCACATAACCGCTACCGCTGTCGGCTTGGGTGGATGCTGCGGTACGGCGCACGGCGCACACGTGGTCGTCGCCGGCGTCGATGCTGATGAAGCCGGTTCCCGCGGGCACGCCCGATACTTGGCCGTAGGTGTCATCGCCCCAGCAGGCCACGCCGGTGTCGGTGCGCAGACCGCAGGTGATATCGCGATGCGCACTCAGCGAGGTGAACTTGACCCCTGCTGGGGGCTGGGTAGCACCGGTGGATTCGGCCGCGTTGCGCCGCGATTCGCCCCAGCACACCGGGGTGCCGCTTCGGTACAGAGCGCAGCTGTGATAGCGGCCCGACGCGACCTGGGTGAAGCCGCCCGCCAAGGTCGCGGCCACGAGGCGGTGATCGGCCTGGCCGTCGTCGTTGTAGCCCCAGCACTCGATGTGCCCATCGGGCTTGACACCGCAGCCGTGCAACCAGCCCGCCGACAACTGCACGAAACGCGCATCAGCAGGCACCAGATGACGGCCGTCCCTGAACGGCGAACGGTCCGGAGGATGCATCCAACACACCGCCCTGCCGCCGCTTCGGGCTTGGCCCGCGGCCGGGACGGCCGTGTCGGGCCGCAGCCCGCAGGTAAACAGGTTCCCCACACTGACCTCGCTGAACGCCCCCCGAGCCGAATAGTCCAATGCGCTGCGGGTGGTGCCCAAACCCCAGCAGCGCGCCAAGCCCCGCCCGTCAGAGCCGCTGATGCCGTCGTCGAGAATCCCGCACGCGTGACCGCCGGTTCCCGGGGTGCTGAAGTCCTGGCTGGCCTCGATGCTGCGGTACTTGAGCTGCGGCGGCATCGACCGCCCGTCAGCGTCGTCGCCCCAGCACACCACCGCACCGCTGTGACGCAGAGCGCATGTGTTCTCCCCACTCGCCACCACCGACACGAAACCGCCCGCATGATCCGACGCATCCACAAGCTGCGCATCGAGCAGCCTGGCCAGCTTGGCCAGCGCAGCAGCAGGATCGACCACACCCCAGCCGAGTGCATCAGTGCGACCGGTCACACCAGCAGGCTGCCGCGCAGTCGACTGCAACGCCTCACGCATCAGCCCCGGCGTCGCCTGCGGGTGACGATTCAGCAGATGCGCCACCACACCGGACACGAACGGTGCCGCCATCGACGTGCCACTGTTGTCGCCCAGAGTGCACGGCCGAGTCTGCTTCAAGGCAGTACACGTATAGGCGCCCGCGATCGTGTGGCGATTAGCCGTCGGAAACGTGGACAGGATCCCGGCACCCGGAGCAGCGATGTCCACCAGTCGGTTCTCGCTGCTGAAGTCGCTGCGAGCACCATTGCGCCCGACCGCCGCGACCGAGATCACGTCGTGCTCATACAGCGACGGAAACAACTCACGGTGCTGCACCCCGCCACAAGTCGAGGTGTCCCTATCCGGGCCACGATGCTGTCGACCGCAGTTGCCAACTGCTGCGACGGTGACGATGCCTTGCATCGAGGCCGCGCGCAGTGCGAGTTCCAGCGTGTCGCCGCTGACACCTTTGCCAGGCAGTTCGGCCCCGCCGATGTTGACGGTTTCGCTGCTGGTGGTGGTCTTGGACAGCGACATGTTGATCACGTCTGCACCTGCGTTGATCGCCGCCGCGACTCCGGCCGTGATGCTTAGACCCAAGGTGCCTGTGGGGCAGTGCTCGGTCTCGAGCACCCGGATGGGCAGGATCGACGCTTTGGGGGCTACGCCAGCCACGTGCTGGTTCGTGGCACCGACCGAGGTGTCGTGCTCTGCGGCGATGATGCCTGCCACATGGGTGCCGTGGCCGTGCTGGTCGGTGTCGTGACAGCCGCCCAGACTGGACACAATCCTGTCGTCGAGATCGGGATGGGTGACATCGACGCCGGTGTCGAGCACCGCCACGACGATCTGGCGGCCGTCGTCGCTGTCGCCGTCATCGGGGTCGCCGTCGCCGATCCAGCCCGTCCACAGCCGGCTCATGGTCGGCTGGGGCAGGTGCCACTGCTCCCCGCCGCCGTCATTGTGGTGCGGGTCGGCATGAGAGCCGTGTGGGACGCCGTCCGCGTCACTGTGTGCCGGGTACACACCGCGCGGCGGCTCGCCCACGGCATGCACTGTCGCCTCGGCGGCGAGCAGCTCACGCACCTGCGCCACGGTGCGGCCAGCCAGCAGCACGTACTCCACCACCACGCACCCGCCAGCGATGCGCGTCACCTCCGCGACCGTCAGCGGCGCATCCGGGTCGTTGAGACCCGCGGGCGGCGGCACCACGGTGATTCCTTCTACAGACAACGCGGGCACCGCCGTGCAGTCAGCGGCAGTGTCGATCGACTCCACAGCGCTCGCTAGGCGCTCGAGGTCGATGCCCGAGCGGGTCGGCGCAGTGAACGCGTCGAACAGCGGTGCCCGTGGAGCCCGCGGCGTGACGGGGCCGTCGCCGGGCTCGCAGATGCCCGTGCCCTGAGTACCGCTGCCGAAGCTGATGCTCGAATACGCCGACACGGTGGCGCCGTTGCGGTCCTGGGCCCAATAGGTGACCGCGTAGCGGCCTGCTCTCGTCGGCGTGCCGCTCAGCACACGGCTCGCAGAATCGAAGCTGAGCCCCCCAACGACCTCAGCCAGCGGCCGAGCGGTGTCGTTGTCCCACAGGTGATAGCTCAGCGCCCCGGTGCCCCCATACGCAGGCGGCAGCACCACCCTGACCGGAACTCCCACCGGGCACTCATGAATGCCCCACCGCAACTGCCGCACCGACTTGTGGGAACCCGACACCTCCACCGCGCCGACGCTGCCCGCATCGAAGCTGACCGGCGGGTTGACCGCCACGACGAACGTCAGCGAACCAGCAGCACCGAGCCCGTCGGTGACCGTGTAGGTGACCGCTACCGGCACATCGGTGGCCACCGTCGGGATGCCGCGGATCACCCGGTCAGGGGTCATGTGCAGGCCCTCTGGGAGCCCCACAGCGCTGTAGGCATACGGCCACGTACCGCCCGTGGCCTCTGGCAGCCTCGCCAGCCCACCGCCAGCAAACCCGCCGAGCTGTTGAGTGGCGCGGACGCCGACGGTATAGACCCTCGGCGATACCGCCGCGTCTCCGAAGCTCAACGACGGCGCCTGTGCCGTCGCAGGCGACGAGACCGCAACACTCGCAGCCAGCATCACCACAGCGGCCACCGCACACACAAGCTTGCGTGTGCCTGCCATGTCGCCACCCGCGAAGGTCTCGACCCGGTTGCCTGCAAGGTGCCGGCGCGGTCGTTGTGTGATTCCCATGTTCGCAAGGCCTCGCTTGTCGTTCGATGGCAACGTCGCGGCCGAACTCACGCATTCAGCCGATGCCTACGGCACCTGTCAACGGCGACACGTGCAGTGCGCATGTGAACATGGCACATAGGTAACTTCCATATGTGTATTTCCGCTGATGAATTTCATCAGCGGAACGGCTGACAAGCGATCAGGCCGACTCCCCGGCCAATGGCGCGCATCGGGAAGGTTCTCCCTTCGGCGCATGTCCTAAGGTGCGCCGCTGTGACTCCGCCACGACCGCTCAACCCCGACCAACTCACGGCTGCCGATGCCCTCACCGCCTACTTCGTCGATGGAGGCGAGGCACCGGTCGACGCCTTCGCCGACCTGGGCTTCGAGGATGGGCTTGCCATCCAGTGCGAGATGCAGCGACGCGCTGTCGCAGCCGGCGCAGTGCACGCCGGCTGGAAGGTGGGGCTCACCTCGGACCGGGCTCGCACGACCGTAGGCATCGACGACCGGCCGTTCGGGCACGTCAACCGGGTGCTCACATCGCCAGCTGATCTGCCATCGGCAGAGATCCGAAAAGTGAGCATCGAACCCGAGATGTGCTTCGTGATCGGCGAGCGCATCGCCGGCGACGATGTCGATCCGGCCTCGGTGCCCGCCCGGATCGCGCAGGTCTGCGCCGGCTACGAGGTGAACGAGGCGCGGGTGGCCGTTGCGGGCAATCTCGCCATGCTCGTCGCCGACAACCTGACGAACTGGGCCATCGTGCGGGGCTCGGGTGTTGACGCACCTCCTGCGCCCGAGCTCGACCGCTGCGTGGTGACGGTGTCATGCGACGGCGAGGAACAGTTCAGCTGCACCGCCGCCGACGAGGTCGACAATCCCTACCTGTCGATTGCCCGGCTCGCAGCCACGCTGCACCGGCACGGCATGGCCCTGGAACCGGGCCAGAGCGTGATCACCGGCGCATATGCCCGCTTCCGGGCCGAACCCGGCCAGCACTGGGTGACCAGCTACAGCGGCATTGGAGACGTGGAGGCGACCATCTCATGAGTACTGCACCACCCGGCCCGACCGTCCTCGATGTGCCCGACGGGCCGCTCAACGTGCTGGTCACCAAAACGCTCACGCTGCCCGATGTCAGCCCCGCCGACGAAGCTGCCATTCGCGACGCAGCAGGGCCTGGTGCCGTGGTGAACATCGTGGACCGTGTGCGAGACGGCGTTCCGCTGGCCGCCGACGCACAGGTGATTCTCGGCATCGTGCCCGAGTGGCTGTTCGACGCAGCCCCGAACCTGCGCTGGATCCATGCGACGGCCTCGGGTGTCGACATGTTCATGTACCCGAAGTTCCTCGCCAGCGATGTGGTGCTCACCGGCGAGAAGGGACTGGTCGGCAGCCACCTGGCCGACCACGCGTTCGGCCTGCTGCTGGCGCTTGTCAGGCGCATCGCAACTGCGGTGAAGCTGGGCCCCGAAGGGTGGGACAACGATCTCCGCGAGCAGATGCGCTACAGCGAGCTGGAGCTGGAAGGCCTCACGATGGGCATCCTGGGATTCGGCGGCACGGGCCGGCACATTGCCCGCCGCGCAGCCGCGTTCGGCATGCAGGTGCAAGCCATGGACCTGTACCCGGTGCCGCCCGGCGAAGGCGTCGAGACGGTCGGCGGGCCCGAGTCGCTGCGGGACATCGTGGCCACGAGCGACGTGTTGGCTGTGGGGCTGCCGCTCACTGCCGACACCCGGTCGATGTTCGACGACGAGATGTTCGCCCTGATGCCCGACGGCGCGATCCTGCTGAATGTGACCCGCGGCGAGATCATCGACGGCCCGTCGCTGGAACGGGCGCTGGCCGAAGGCCGGATCGGCGGGGCCGCCCTCGATGTCGCTCCGGTCGAGCCGCTGCCTGCCGACAGCCCGCTGTGGGGGTTCGACAACTGCGTCATGACGCCGCACACCGCTGGGGCGAGCCAGCACCGCGCACGACGCAACCTAGAGCGCTTCTGCCGCAACCTCGTCGCCCTGCGAGAGGGCCGCCCGCTCGAGGGTGTCGTGGACAAGCAGACCGGTTTCTGAGACGGCGGCTGAGCCGCAAAATCCGACACTGATCTGTCACAGAAAATCCGACTGGACAGGTCGGGTTTTACCGGTACAGTGCTGCGCGCTCGGCAATCCCGCCGGGTCAGGCATAGCCCGCCTTATGGGGCGTAAGAAATGGAGCTCGTCATGAGCGAAACACCCACAGACCCACTCGCCGAGCTGGGATTCGAAACACGAATGATCCACGCGGGCCAAGCGCCTGACAGCGCCACCAACGCCCGCGCGGTGCCCATTTACCAGACCACGTCGTTTACCTTCGACAGCTCCGAGCATGCTCAGAACCTGTTCGGGCTGGCGGAGATCGGCAACATCTACACCCGGATCATGAACCCGACCCAGCACGTGCTCGAAGAGCGCATCAGTGCGCTCGAGGGCGGCGTGCGCACAGCGGTCGGGCTTCCGGGAGCGTTGGCAGTGGCCTCGGGCCAAGCGGCCGAGACCTTGGCGGTGCTCAACCTGGCGGAGGCAGGCGACCACATCGTGGCCAGCCCGTCGCTCTACGGGGGCACCTACAACCTGTTCCACTACACGCTGCCGAAGATGGGCATCGAGGTCACCTTCGTGGACGATCCCGACGACATCGATTCGTGGCGCGATGCGGTGCGTGACAACACCAAGGCCTTCTACGGCGAGACCATCGGCAACCCGAAGAACGACATCCTCGACTTCGAGGCGGTCGCCGATGCGGCGCACAGCGTGAACGTCCCGCTGGTCGTGGACAACACGGTGCCGTCGCCGTACCTGTGCCAGCCGCTGGCGCACGGGGCCGACATCGTGGTCCACTCGGCGACGAAGTTCATCGGCGGGCATGGCACGTCGATCGGCGGTCTCATCGTCGACGGCGGCACGTTCGACTTCGGGGCGTCTGGACGGCACCCGATGTTCACCGAGCCCGATCCCAGCTATCACGGGCTGGCCTACTGGCCTGCTCTGGGTGCCGGATCGTTCATCCTCAAAGCCAGGGTGCAACTGCTGCGTGACATCGGCGCTGCTGTGTCGCCCATGAACGCCTTCTTGTTCCTGCAGGGAATCGAGACGCTGTCGCTGCGCATGGAGCGGCACGTGGCCAACGCCGTGGCGGTGGCCGACTACCTCGAAGGCCATCCGCAGGTCGACTGGGTGCTGTACGCAGGGCTGGAGTCGAGCCCGTACAACGAGCGGGCACGCAAGTACCTGCCCAAGGGGGCCGGCTCGGTGCTGGCCTTCGGCATCGACGGCGGAACCAAGGCCGGCCAGAAGTTCGTGGAGAGCCTGCGGCTGCACAGCCACGTCGCCAACATCGGCGATGTGCGCAGCCTGGCGATCCACCCGGCCAGCACGACGCACAGCCAGCTCACGCCGCAAGAGCAGTCCGACACCGGCGTCGAGCCGAACCTGGTTCGGCTCTCCGTCGGCATCGAGACCATCGACGACATCATCGCCGATCTCGACATCGGTTTTGAGGCCGCAGCCAGCATCTAACGCTTGACATCAACGGCCGGCGGGCTGGCGGCTCAAGGCTGCCAGCCCGCCGTCTGATGCAATTCATGCGGGATAGCGCGGGGTAACTCCTGCTGGTTCCCGCGGGATAGATCCTGCTGCTTTTCGCAGGTTGCGCTAGCGGGCGGCGCCTGCGTCGCCGCAGCTGCGCGCAGCGAGGCAAGGCGGCCGGTAGCTCATCCCCAGAGACCACATATCGGCACGGCTTCGATGTTCTCGCCGAGTCCGTACCGCTGCGGTCCCGTGTGAAACACCACTCCGCCGGCGAACTCGTCAGGAGCGAGCTGCTCGCGCAGCCATTCGAGGTGCCGAGCGTCGCGCCGAGTGGGAGCGCTGCTGGATTTCACCTCGAAAGCCGCCACGCGGCCATCGAATTCCGCGACGAGATCGACCTCGTGATCGCCTCGCTGCGTGCGCAGGTGATGCAGATGCACCATGGTCTGCGAGGCCTCGGCTTCCGCCCGCAGCTGGGCTGCCACATAGGTATCGAGCACACGCCCGCGGGCGTCGGCATTGTGCTGAAGGGTCTTGTGGTCGATGCGTGCCAGCCAGGCGGCGACACCTGAGTCAGTCAGGTAACGCTTCGGCATCGCGACCAGACGCTTGAGCCGGTTCGTCCGCCATGCAGGCAGGTCATCCACCAAACGCAGCGTCCGCAGTACGTCGTGGTAACCAGCGGCGGTGCGCACGTCGAGCTTCGCTGCGCTCGCAAGTGCGGCGTCCGGCACGACGCCGGCCGTATGCACTGCTAGCGCCCGCAGATAGCGGGTCAGCCGTTCCGGCGTGCGCCGCCGTCCGGGGCCGGCCTCCAACTCCCCCAGATCGCGTGAGGCCGTCGATTCCACATAAGCCCGCATCCATCGGTCACGCCGACGCTCATCGGTTGCCTCGATGGCGTCGGGAAAGCCGCCTGCCAGCGCTATCTGCAGGTAGTCGAGAATGCCCGGCGGCTCGGGAGGCAAGGCGAAGCGGCGGTCGCTGTCCCAGCGGTCGAACAGCGTTCGTTCCGCGGCGTCGCCGAATCGCTCGCGGCCCGTGAGCGGCCACAGCTCAATGTTGAGGAAGCGGCCCGTGCCGGGCCACGATCCGACGGTGAGGTCGTTACGGGCCGAGCCCGTGATGATGTAGCGACGGGGTCCGCTTCGGTCCTCGTCTACTGCTCTCTTGACTGCACCCAGCACCTCAGGGGCGTGCTGCCATTCATCAAGCAGCAACGGGAACGGCCCGATGGAGATCGCTGCGTCAGGATCCTCAAGCGCAAGGCCTCGCTGCCCGGGCCGATCGAACCGCAACGCCGCAGCGGCATGGCGAAGCCCCGTCGTCGTCTTGCCGACAGCCCGCGGCCCGGTGACGAGCAGCGCGGGCCAGTGCATCAGATCATCGGCAAGCAGCCGATCCGCGATACGGGGAATGTACTCGGCGATACAGCGAGCATAGCTGGCAATGGGCCATTTATGCAGTTTTTCGCAGGCTAATTCATGTGTGTTTACGTAGATCTATTCCTGCCAGATTTCGCACTCGTCGCCACGCTCTGCGGCCCACCCAGTCAGCGATGCTCAGGCCGGCTGCGCAGGCCCGAGCTCGATCAGGTGGACTCCGTCGTCCGACCAGAGCAAGTGTTCCGTGACAGGTCGGTTACCGTCGCCAATGCCTCGGCGATTTGATCTCAGCGGACGGCGCCGGCGTCGCGCAGGGCGGCGATCTCGTCGGGCTGCAGCCCGAACTGGGCCAGGATCTCGTCGGTGTGCTCGCCCTGGGCGGGGCTGGGCCGCCGGATGTCACCGGGCACCCCGTCGATCTGGGTGGCGTTGCGCACGATGCGGATGTCACCCATCACCGGGTGATGCACCGGCGCGGCCATGCCCAGGTGCTGAACCTGCGGATCGGCAAATGCCTCGGCCACGGTGTTGACGCGCCCGCACGGGATGCCGACGTCGTTGAGCCGCTCCACCCATTCGTCGCAGCCCGCGGTGGCGAGCTGCTCGCTGATGAGCTTGTTCAGCTCGGTGCGGTTGGCTGAGCGCAGCTTGGTCGACGAGAACCGCTCGTCGTCGACCAGGTCGGCGCGGCCGATCTCGGCACAGAACGCCCGCCACAGCCGCCCGCCGGGCGCCGCGATGTTGATGTAGCCGTCCGCCGCCTCGTAGGTGCCCATGGGGATCATCGTGGGATGGTCGTTGCCGGCCTGCGGCGGGTCCTCCCCTGCCACGGTCCAGCGGGCCGCCTGGAAGTCGAGCATGCCGATCATCGATTCGAGCAGCGAGGTGTGCACCCAGCGACCCTCGCCGGTGCGGCCTCGCTCGATGAGGGCCACCAGCACGCCGATCGCGAGCTGCAGCCCGGCGGTCACATCGCTGATCGCCACGCCGGCCCGCACCGGACCGTGACCGGGCAGCCCGGTGACCGCCATCATCCCGCCGAGGCCCTGGGCGATCTGGTCGACACCGCCGCGTGTCGCGTACGGGCCGTCCTGGCCGAAGCCCGAGATCGAGCCCATCACTAGCGCCGGATTCACGGCGTGCAGCGTGTCCCAGTCGAAGCCCAGCCGGTACTTGACGGTCGGTCGCAGGTTCTCGATCAGCACATCGGCTGACTGCACCAGGCGGTGCAGCAGCTCGCGGCCCGACGGGTGCTTCAGATCGATGACCAGCGATCGCTTGTTGCGATGGATGTTGAGGTGATCCGGCGAGGCCTCCCGGCCTTCCTCGAAACCATCGATGGGGGCATCCACCCGGATGACGTCGGCACCCCAGTCAGCGAGCTGGCGCACAGCAGTGGGCCCCGCACGCGCGATGGTCAGATCCAGCACCGTGATGCCGGCGAGGGGAGGCGTCTCGCTCGCCGGATCGTCACCGGTATCGGTCGGGGCGCTCACTGGCTCAGCGATGCGCGGGGTCCGCCTGGGTGCCACGCACGAGCCGCCCGGGACGGGCACCGGTGAACTCGCCATCGGCCGACACCTCGGCTCCGGCCACAAACGTGTGCCGGTACCCCGTCGAGCGCTGGATCAGGCGCTTGCCGCCGCTCGGCAGGTCGTACACCAGTTCGGGCCGGCCCACGCCCAGCGCGTCGAAGTCGACGATGTTGATGTCAGCTCGATAGCCCGGAGCGAGCAGGCCGCGGTCGGCCAGCCCGTACGCGAGCGCGTTGCCACGGGTCTGCTTGTGCACAAGGAACTCCAGCGGCAGGCCCTCGCCCCGGCTGCGGTCCCGGGCCCAGTGGGTCAGCAGGTACGTCGGATACGACGCGTCGCAGATGGTGCCGACGTGCGCCCCCGCATCGCCGATGCCGCAGATCGTGTACGGATCGGCCAGCATCTCGCGAATCACGTCCAGGCTGCCGCCGGTGTAGTTCTCGAAGGGGTAGAGCAGCAGGTTGTCGCCGTCGCCGTCCGACAGCAGGTCCAGCGCCAGCTCCCACGGGCTGACACCCAGTTCCGCTGCCCGCGCGGCCACCGAGGCGCGGGGGTCGGGCTCGTAGTCGGGCACGTCGCCGAGCTCGAAGGCGCGGGTGAGCGCATAATCCATCCACTTGCTGAAGCCGTCCACCGGCCGGTCCTCCACCAGCGCCCGCCGCAGCGTCTCATCGCTGCGCATGCGGGCCGCCCGCTGCGGCGTTGGCAGGTGCGCGATGTCGCGGTAGGCCGGGTGGTTGCCGAAGGGGTTGACCGACACGTCGAGCCCGAGCAGCACGCTGATCGGGCGGCAGCCCACCTGCCCGTTCGCCAAGACCCCGTCGGCGTTCGCTGCGTGGATCTCGGCCAGGGTTTCCCGCCACAGCTCCGGCGCGTTGTCCACCTGCAGCAGCAGCACCGACAGCGGCCGGCCCGACAGCTCGGCTGCGGCCCGCAGCGTTTCGAACTCGCCCGGCCCGAAATCGGAGTTCACCTGCAGCACCCCGGCAGCGGCGCGCTTCATCGCACTGGCGACTGCGGCGAGCTCAGGATCGCCCGCCGACAGCGACGGGGTGAGGCGGCCGTCCGCTGCCTTGTGCTTGGTGGTTCGACTCGTGGTGAATCCGAGTGCGCCGGCCTCCAGCGCCTCGGTGACGAGATCGGTGATGCGGTCGAGCTCAGGCGCAGTGGGCACCTCGGCGTGATCGGCGCCGCGCTCGCCCATAACGAAGAACCGCAGCGCGCCGTGGGGCAGCTGGCTGCCGACGTCCATGACCCTGGGCGTCGCATCGAGCGCGTCGAGGTACTCGGGATAGCTGGTCCAGCAGAAGTCGATGCCATCAGCGAGGACGGTGCCCGGAATGTCCTCGACGCCTTCCATCAGGTTGATGAGGTAGTCCTCGGTGCCCGGATGCACGGGAGCGAAGCCGACGCCGCAATTGCCGAAGATCGCCGTGGTGACGCCGTGCCACGATGACGGTGTCATCTCGGGATCCCAGGTGGCCTGCCCGTCGTAGTGGGTGTGAATGTCCACCCAGCCCGGCAGCACGAGATGGCCCTCAGCGTCGATCTCGCGCCGACCTCGGCCGCTCACTTCGCCGACTTCAGTGACTACGCCGCCGTCAATGGCGATGTCGGCTGTGCGGAGCGGGTCACCGCTTCCGTCCACGACAGTTCCGTTGCGGATCACGACCTCGGCCATAGGAGTGAGCGTACTGAGTGCCGCGGGACAGGTCCCGGGCCGCTTGCGGTCTCCGAGCACGTCGGCCGGGTTCAGCGGCCGCGGCGCCTGCCGACGAGGAAGCCCATCCCCCACGACAGATGCATGACCGTGAAGGCCGCCGCTGCCTGGAGTCGATCCCCGAACGCGGGCAGGCTGCGCCGGAGCCGCAGCGCCGCCACGGCACAGGAGCCGAGGTATGCGGCCGGTATCAGCCCTCCTCGCAGGCGACCGCGAAGCAACTCGATCGCAGACAGCACGAGTCCGCACACCAACGCAGGCGCGGCGAGCTGACGGGGTTGCACCGAACGCGGATGGCGACCGATCACCACGCGCTTCCAGGCCCCGTAGTCGAAGTACTGGCGGGCCAGACCGTCCCAACTCGATCGCGGCAGGTAGTCGACCACGAGGCTGGGATCCAGCCAGACCACGCGGCCCTGTTCTCGCAGGCGCCAATTCAACTCGTAGTCCTGGTTGCGCTCGAGCGACTCGTCGAAGCCTCCGGCAGCCGCGAGTGCCGCTGCGTCGAAGACCCCGAGATAGACGGTGTCGACCGGACCCTCCTGGCGACCGCGCCGGAAGTGTGCCGGGCCGCCCCCGAACCCTGACGACATCGCCGCAGCAATCACGCGGCTCAGGCCGGATTGTCCCGCCGGCCGTTGCACGCCCCCCACGTTGGCTGCCCCGGTGCGGGTCAGCGTGGCCACCGCCTGCTCGACGTAGCCGTCCGGAAGCCGGGACTGCGCATCGACACGCACGATGACCTCACCCCGAGCAGCCTGGATCGCGGCGTTGAGACCTGCCGAGGTCGTGCCTGCCGGGTTGGCGACAACCCGGGTAGGCCACGAGCAGATCGCCTCGGCAGCCGCTTGCTCGGTTCCGTCGGTGCTGGGTGCGACTGCGATCGCCACCTCAAGCGGTCCCGAGTACACCTGCGCGCCGATGGCATCAAGACATCCCGGCAATTCCTGCGCGCAGTTGCGGGCCGGAATCACCACTGTCACATGCGGCCCTTCTGCCGTACTGGCAGTGTTCACCGGGCGTTGCGGCGAGCCATGACGACGAGGCTCTTGGCCATGATCTCCCAGTCGAGCACCGGTGACCAATTCACGACGTATTGCAGGTCGTGTCCCAGCTTGTAGCCGGGATCGGTCTGGTAGTGACCCTGCGTCTGCGCCAGACCGGTGATGCCGGGCGGAACATCATGGCGCCGGCCGTAGCCGGGAATCTCCCGCTCCAGCCGTGCCACGATCTGCGGCCGTTCGGGACGGGGCCCCACAATGGACATCGACCCCCTGAGCACGTTCCACAGCTGCGGCAACTCGTCGAGCCGGGTCCGCCGGAGCCATCTCATGCCGGGAATCACCCGCGGATCGTTCACTCGCGCCAGCACGGGCCCGTTGCGTTCCGCGTCGCGAGTCATCGTGCGGAACTTCAGGAGCACGAACGGGACTCCCCCGCGGCCCACACGCTCCTGGCGATACAGCACGCCGCGGCCTGCCCGGGCGCGCACGTACGCGGCGACCGCCGCAGACAGGGGCACAACGATCGGCGCTGACCCCGCCAAGTACGCCAAGTCGAGCAGCCGCTTGAATCGCAAGCGGCACTGTGGCAACGCATGCTCCCGCAGCGCGACGAAGGGCATGCCGCCGATCTGGCGACTCCGCTGCAGACCAAGGAGCGTGTCAGCCGCGGTGACCCGTCGATAGACGCCGACCTGCCGCAGTTCGAGTTCGCCGAGCGGTTCGGGATAGATCGTGTCGAGCGGCTGCCCCGAGAGCAGCAACAGATCCGTAGCCCCGACTCGGTCCACCTCGGCGCACATGCTCGAGCTGAGGTCCCCGCCGACCGTCAGACTGCCGGCGATCACCGCGTCGCGTTCGTTGTCTCCGAGGTGCTGCTTTGCGGAGTCGATGTCGTCGTTCGTGCCGACGAGCAGCATCCGCGGCTGTCCGAAGCGCCGCAGCCGTACACGCCGGGCCGCCCAGCGGTTGAACGTGATGAGCATGCTGGCTGCGACGGCCAGCACCACCAAGTTGCCTCGTGGCATGAGATAGCGGCCGGCGAGCAACGTCACCGTGGCATCGACACCCACCGCCATGAACGTCAGCAGCGTTGCCCTCGGCAGCCATGGCCGATGGCCGAGGCGCTGCTCGTATTCGTAGAAGCCTCCGAAGTAATAGACCGTCATGTGCAGCACGGTGGCGACTGCGAATCCGATGAAGTAGTGGCTGCGCGGGTAGGTGGGCCAGTCGACGCCGAACCGGACCACCGTGATCGCTGCCATCAAGGTGAACAGCGTCACCGCGTCGATGAGGTACAGATGCCGGAAGCCCGGTCGGGCCGGTGCGTTGCCGTTCCAGCTCTGCGGCGCAGCTGACGTCACGGGAGGTTCATGGCAAGTAGGGACATGGCGCTCGGTGTGCGGCATCCGGCAGCCGGTGCCGTCCGTCGACTGCAATCGGGCCGATACTACGCTGCGCCTCTTCGTACGGTGGTAGCGACCACCGCGAACCGAAAGATCCCTCATGACACGCCGAGGATCTCTCACCCGCCTGTGCTCGGGCTGGACCGTCGTAGCGCTCATCTGCATCGGCGTGTTCGCCCTGTGGGCCCCAGACCTCGACCTGCCGCTCGGCAACAGCGACGACGGTCGCATCTTCGGCCGGGCGGGCATCCAGGCCCGCAACTTCTGGGATCTCGGCCCGGTGGAGTCTCGCTTCGGCGCTCGGACCGATCCCTTCATCCGAGCCGAGTACGAGGTGCCCCCACGGGCCGAGCCTCCCCTCGAAGCCGTCACCTACGCGCACCACCCGCCGCTGAAGCAGTTCCTCACCATCGCGTCGGTCGGAGCGTTCGGCGACAGCCCCGCAGCGGTGCGGATCACCGACTTCCTGTTTGGCGTCGCGACGGTGGCCTTCCTGGCTGCTGTTCTGCGTGCGGTCAACATGTCGTGGGGGCCCACGCTGCTCGCAGTGCTGGCGATGGTGAGCACCGGCTTCTTCTTTGTGTATGCCCGCATGGGCATCAGCTTCTCGATGATCTTGGCACTGACCGCGGCGATCGCCTGGCTGCGACAGGCGACACACCCGCCGCGTTGGGCGCTGGTGGGCGCAGGCGTGCTCGCGGCGCTGACGGCGATGCACTCATGGATCGCCGTTGCCTCGCTGGCATTGCTGCTGCCGTGGCTGTTCATCGGCACGATGCAGCAGCGGCGCAACGAAGCTCACGGCTGCCCCGCTGCAAGCACCTCGCCGCGAAGCATCCCCGACTGGATTCGCCTCGGGTGGTCACCCGGCTTGACCGCTGTCGCATTCGGCGCAGTCGCCGGCGGTTTGCTGACGGCTGGATGGCTGCTGAACGCAACCGACATCTCCGAGCTGAGCGAGCGCGTGGCGTTCCGCACCGGCAACGACGTGTCGACGGCAGCCGAGCAGGCCCAATTCACCTTCGGCGAATTCCTCCGGCGCCAATGGACGTTTGCCAGCCACGAGCTGCTGACGTCGTGGTGGCTTCGCCTGCTGTTCTTCCCAGCGCTCATCGCCGCGTTCGTCGACCGCCGCACCCGAGGACCGGCACTCGTCACGCTCGCTGTCGCGGCGTCGCTCACGTTCGCCTTGCAGCAGGGCGCGTGGATTCACCGGCTGTGGAACTTCCCTTGGGTGGCACCCACGGCGATCGGTGTCGCGGCCCTTGCTGATGCCGTGCGGCGTGGCCTGCGCGGCTGGGCAGCGCGGCTGCGAGTGCCACTGGGTCTGGCTGCTGCGACAGTTGCCTTGGTGACGTTGGCGCTCGTCGCCACCGGTTCCACTCGCGACTTCTACTTGGATCGGCCCGCCGATGCCGGGGCAGTGCTCGAGCGGGCACGGGCAGCACCGGAGGTCGCCGAGACCGAGCTGGTGTGGTTCACCTCCGGCATCTGGACTCCCCGCTGGATCGCGTACTACCTCGATCGACCCGCCTGGATGCTCGACAAGACCACGCTCGATGACGTGATCCCGACCGATGTGATCTTGGTGCGCAATGACCGGGTTCCCAAGTTCGTTCCCCCATCGGCGATGGCCGAGCCGCTAGCCGCGGGAGAGGACTACACCCTGATCACCGCGGCCGCCCTATTCGAGTGATGCAGCTCGAGTGATGCACTCGCCTAGCGTCAGGCACCCATGTGGTGCCAACGCTGGGCGAAGTTCCAGTGGTCGGTCAGCATCTGAGCGAGGTCGCGTCCTGGTCGCCATCCCAGCTCGACATGTGCCCGACTGCAGTCGGCCCACGATGCCGCAATGTCGCCCGGCCGGCGACCGGAGATCTCATAGGGAATCTGGCGCCCCGTCGCCTTGACTGCTGCGTCGATGAGCTCGAATACGGTCGTGCCCACCCCGGTGCCCAAGTTGAAGATGCGGCTGGCTTGCTCGCCGAGATCGGCGTCGATCGCCGCCACATGACCCTCGGCGAGATCAGTGACGTGAACAAAATCGCGGATGGCCGTGCCGTCACGCGTCTCGTAGTCGTCGCCGAACACCCTCAACCGCTCCGCAGAGCCTTGGGCCGCTCGCATGACCGCAGGAACGAGATTCTGAGCGGCCGCCAAGGGCCGCTCGCCGATGCGGCCCGATGGATGGGCTCCGACAGGATTGAAGTAACGCAAGATCACCACGCGCATGCCCGAGGCCGCCGCGGCATCGGTGAGGATGCGCTCGCACATCAGCTTGGTTTCGCCATAGGGGCTCTGCGGTGCGGCCGGAGTCTCCTCGGTGACAGGCAACGCTCCGGCCCTGCCGTACACCACAGCCGATGAGCTGAGAACAAACCGCTCGATGCCCCGCTCGACAGCGACCTCGGCCAGGCACAGCGTGGACACCAGGTTGTTCCGGTAGTAGCGCAGGGGGTCCACGAGTGACTCCGGAACGCTCTTGCAGGCTGCGAAGTGCACGATCGAATCGACATTGTGATCGTCGCACAGCTGCTCGACGGTCGGGCGATCAGCGGCATCGCCTTCGACGACGAGCAAGTCCGGCGTCGTCAACAGCCGCAATTCGTCGACGACATCACGCCGAGCATTGGAGAAATCGTCGAGCACCACGACGTTCCGTCCCGCAGCATGCAGTGCGACCACGGTATGGCCGCCGACGTATCCGGCACCGCCAGTGATCAGCGTGGTCATGGGGGCAGTGTGCCACCCTCCCGCGAGAGCCGACCGGTATGGTGAATGTTCGGTCGGATGGCCGCGGTGGCCCTGCTGCAGATGTCGAGGAGCAGATCTTTGGAGCACGTCCGCGAACCGTTCGCCACAGACCGTCGAGACGCGGTCGGGGCGCAAGGCAACGCCACCAGTGCTGTGCCGATGAGCGACAGGCGCGGTGCCCTAGGGGGCAAGATGAGCCGCCTCCTGAGATTGGCACCTGGGCTCGGCGCCTTGGTGATGCTGGCGGCATGCTCACAAGTGAGGGTGCTCGAGACGGCCGAGCCCGAGCCCACCCCGACCACCGCGTCGACGGCGGCACTGCAGGTCGCACCCACGAGCACCGTGACGACGCCTACGGAATCAGCAGCGGCGACAACTCAAGCGCCGACCACCTCTGCTGTCACCACCGAGCCCGCCACCGCGACGACTGCGGCGCCCCTCCACACCGCACCGCTGACCGGCCTGCCGACTCCCGGCGAGATCGTTCGGCCGGCAGCAGTGGTGAAGATCGACAACCATCCGAAGGCCCTGCCGCAGTGGGGCCTCAACATGGCCGACGTCGTCTATGAAGAGATCGTCGAGGCCCGCCTCACCCGGTTCGCAGCCATTTTTCACTCCCGCAATGCCGACATGGTCGGCCCTGTCCGATCGGCACGCACGGGCGACTTCGCACTCCTGTCGAATCTCAACCGGCCCATATTCGTGAATTCGGGTGCCAATGACTACACCGAGCGCGCGCTGCGCAGCGTCGATGCGGTCAACGTCACCGACGGTGGCTCGCTCGACAATGGAGTGTTCGAGCGCTCCGGTGCGAAGAACCCCCCGCACAATCTCGTTACCGACACGGCAAGCATCTATTCCGCAGCGGCCGAACTCGGCCGGACGCCGCCCACCTACTTCCGATTCCGGGACGAAGGAGAAGCGCTGCAACGGGCCGATGTCGTCAGCGGCGTCGATATCGACTTCGGTCAGATCGAAGCGTCGTACCGGTGGGACGCCGCGCTCGGTGGTTGGGTCCGCACCCAGAACGGCAGCGCTCACACCGACTTTGACGACATCCGAATCGCCCCCGAGAACGTGATCGTGCAGTTCGTGCGCTACCGCCAGAGTCCGGCCGACCCGCTCACCCCCGAGCCAGTGCTGACCGGCAGCGGCGTGGCGTGGATCTTCAGTGACGGGCACTTCGTGCGGGGAACATGGGAGCGCCTGTCCGAACGTGACGTCACCGTGTTCCGATCAGACAACGCCGTGATCGTCCCTCTCACGCGCGGACGCACGTGGATCGCACTCGCTCGGGAGGACACTGCAACGCTCGTGCCCTGATGTGCGCGGGCATGGCTCCGCTGCAGCGACGCCTGCCGCTGCTGGCGGCTCAGCCGAACTCGTGGCGGGGCACGTCGGACCACAAGCGCTCGAGGTCGTAGTACTCCCGGGTGGGCTCGTGAAACACGTGCGCGACGAACTCCCCGAAGTCGAGCAGGATCCACTTCGCGTCGTCCAGTCCTTCGGTGCGTATAGGGCCCTCGCCCCCGGTCGCCTTCACGTGCTCTTCCATCAGCTCGGCGATGCGTCGTACGCGACGTACATTCGGCGCGCTCGCGATGATGAACCAATCGGTGATGGCCAGCACGTCACCGACATCAAGCGCTACGACGCGTTCAGCGGACATCTCTGCCGCTCCCTCGACGGCGGCGCGCACAAGCGGCGGAGGGACAGACGCCTCGCTCTCGGCTACCGGCTTCAGAGCGTGCCCCCCGCCGTTCGCCGGGGACGCCTGCTGAACCGATGCCACGGTTACGCAGAATAGAGCTTGTGGTCCGCGATGTAGCTCATGACGGCCAGCGGCACCAGGCGGGCGAGGGTTGCCTCGGCCTCCGGCCCGCCGGGTCCCTGCAGCAGCTCGCGGACCCGAGTTCCTGACGCCTCCAGCGGGTCCATGAAGACCGAAATGGTGCGCCAACCGTGCAGGCGAGCAAGGGACCCACCGGTCGGCTGGATCACTGCAATCGTCACGCGCTGCGCGAGCTCGCGCGCCCGATGCCATGTCGACAGACCGGCGGCCGCGGTTGGGCCCATGACCAGCACGGTTTCGCTGCCGTCACGTTCGAGTTCAGTCACCGTGTCGATCGTGTAGGTGGACCCGCCGCGCGCCAGTTCGATATCGCTGACCTCGATGCCCGCTATTGAGTCGAAGGCCAGGCGTGCCATCGCCAACCGGTGGCCAGATGGCGTCACGGAACGGCGTCGGGATTTCTGCCACGGGTCGTTGGCGACGACGACATGCAGGCTGTCAGTGGCGAGCTGGTCCCTCGCCGCGATCGCAGCGGCGACGTGTCCCACGTGAGGAGGGTCGAACGTGCCTCCGAAGATCCCAAGTTGCGGCGGCACCGCGGCAGTGTAGAGTCGCCTGTCACAACACATAGTTCGTGCGCACCGAGGCGCAGCTGAGCCCAAAAAGTGGGCCCTCGGGTGCGCCGGTTTGCGCGCGCTAGGCGCCATGTGCTACGTTTGATCGTCCGCTCAAAGCAGTGCTGTGCAGGGCCCGACATCTCGGGTCGTGCATCGTGTGCGGGCGTACAAGCGAATTTGGCTCCGCCACAGCGGCGGCGTCACGCCTGCGCCGGGGCTGTTCAGGCCTGGCAAGGGCAGAAAATACCCGGTGCCCCCCACCGGGTGGCATGCCAGGGCGGCATGCAACCGAAAGCGAAAAAACCGGCTGCCCCCTGCCGGTTGGAGCGTGTGTGATGGATTCCGTTGGCCAGTATCTGAATGAGATCGGTGCGGTCGCTCTGCTGACCGCCGAAGACGAGCGCATGCTGTCCCAGCAGATCGAGGCCGGCCGCGACGCACGCGAGCGCCTCGACAGCGACGAGGAACTGTCGGTGGCAGAGCGGCGCGAGCTGCGCAAGGCCGTGCAGACCGCTGCTGCTGCACGCGACCGTTTTATCCGGGCGAACCTCCGCTTGGTCGTGTCGATCGCGCGGCGCTACCCGCTTCCCCCCACGCTGGAACTGCTCGACCTGATCCAGGAGGGCAACCTCGGCCTCGAGCACGCGGTCGAGAAGTTCGACTGGCGGCGCGGCTTCAAGTTCTCCACCTACGCGACGTTCTGGATCCGCCAGTCCATCGGACGCGCGCTGGATCAGAAGGGCAGCCTCATCCGCCTGCCGTCGGATCGCTCCGCGACGCTGCGTGCTGCGCTTCGCCACAACGGCGGCGACAGCGACTCGCTCGACGACGAGAACGCCTGGCTGCAGCGGATCAGCACCCCGACCTCGCTGGACAAGACGGTCGGCGATGACGGCGACAGCGCGCTCATCGACCTCATCGGCGATGATGCGCCGGGGCCGGAGCATTTCGCCATCGAAGCGGACCGACGCGGCATGGTGATGTCCATGCTGGGCCGGCTGGACAAGCGCGCCCGCTATGCAGTGGCTCGCCGGAACGGGATCATCGACGGCGAGCAGCGCAGCTACCGCGAGATCGGCGAGGAGCTCGGCGTGACCGCCGAAGCGGCACGCCGTCTGGTCAAGCGCGCAGTCGATGAGCTGCAGAGCCTCGCCGCTGACGGCGAGTTCGTAGACATCGATGCCGACGCAGACGCAGTCTGAGCCAGCCAACGCGCCCTCGGCCGGGACCGACCCGACCGCCTCGCCTCAGCACGCACCCGGGTGGCACCCCGGCTCGTGGGCCGACCGGCCCACCGGCCAGCAGCCTGAATGGCCTGATGCTGCCACGCTGTCGGCGTCGCTGAGCGAGTTGGGGTGCAGGCCCCCGCTGGTATTTGCAGGTGAGGCGCGGCGCCTAACCGAGCTCTTGGGCCGCGTCTGCGCCGGCGAGGCATTTGTGCTGCAGGCCGGCGACTGCGCAGAGTCATTCGAGCTGTCGACTGCCGATCAGATCCGCGATCGCCTCAAGGTGATCTTGCAGATGGCTGTCGTGCTGCAGTACTCCGCAGGCCTGCCCATCGTGAAGGTGGGCCGAATCGCCGGTCAGTTCGCGAAGCCGCGCAGCCAGCCGACCGAGACCCGCGACGGCGTGACGTTGCCAATCTTCCGGGGTCACATCGTCAACGACATCGCATTCGACCCCGCCGCCCGCACCCCCGATCCGTCTCGATTGCTGCAGGCGTACAACACCTCGGCGGCGACGCTGAACCTGCTGCGGGCATTCACCCGCGGCGGCTATGCAGATTTGCGCCAAGTGCACAACTGGAATCAGGAGTTCGTGGCGTCAAGCCCCGCAGGCCAGCGCTACGAAACCCTGGCGAACGGCATCGACTCGGCGCTGCGTTTCATGAACGCCTGCGGTTTGGACACCGATGACAGCGCCATGCGGCAGGTTGAGCTGTACACGAGCCACGAGGCGCTGCTGCTGGGCTACGAAGAGGCTTTGACCCGCACCGACAGCATCACGGGCGACTGGTACGACTGCTCCGCGCACATGCTCTGGGTGGGCGAACGCACCAGAGAGCTCGACGGTGCCCACGTGGAGTTCCTGCGCGGCGTGCACAACCCGATCGGGGCGAAGCTCGGACCGACGGCGACACCCGACGAGGCGCTCGCACTGTGCGAGACCTTGAATCCGAACCGGATACCCGGCCGCCTGACGCTGATCAGCCGCATGGGGGCCGGCAACATCGGTGACGCCTTCGGGCCGATCCTGCGAGCTGTCACCGATGCTGGGCATCCGGTGGTGTGGCAATGCGACCCGATGCACGGCAACACCTACTCCACCGACAAGGGCGTCAAGACCCGCCACTTCGACGCCATCTTGGCTGAGATCCGGCAGTACTTCGCTGAGCACGCCGAGGCGGGGACGTGGCCTGGCGGCATCCACCTGGAGATCACGGGCGACGCCGTCACCGAGTGTGTCGGCGGCGGCGACGAACTGGCCCAGCACCAACTCGGGGATCGCTACGAGACGATGTGCGACCCTCGCCTCAACGGCCGCCAGTCGCTGGATCTCGCTTTCCTTGTCGCCGAGCTGCTCGCTGCCGCCGAGTAGCCGAGTTGGGCTGCGGCGCTAGGCCAGGTTGTCCACGAAGCCTTCCAGCTGGCGCAGGTTGCGGCACTCGAAGACGCCGTCGGTATAGGTCGAGTACTCGGTGATGACCGAGTCGCCGGTGTCCCAGTACGAACGGGGTTCGGGGTTGAGCCAGAACACCGAGCGGGCTCGCTTCTGGCACTCCTTGAGCACCCACGCATTCGTCGAGTGGTAGTTGTTACGTGCATCTCCCAGGAACATCATCGTCGACTTGGCGTTGACGTCTTTGCCGAAGTTCTCCCAGAACACACCGAACGCGTGGCCGTAGTCTGAGTGGCCGTCGACCCAGACGACATCGGCCTCGGTGTTCACCCGGTGCACCGCGTTGGTGATGTCCTCCTCGTTCTGGAACATGTGGGTGACCTCGTCAATGCCGTCGATGAACACGAACGAGCGCACCTTGGAGAACTGGTTCTGCAGCGCATACACCAGGTGCAGCGTGAATCGGGCGAAGGCCGCGACCGAGCCTGAGATGTCCGCCACCACGATCAGCTCGGGCTTGTTCGGGCGAGGATGGCGGAATCGGGGTTCTGCGGGCACGCCACCGTACGAGAGCGAGCGGCGCACGGTGGCCCGGAAGTCCAGCGGGCCTCGCCGCTTGTGCTTGCGCTTGCGGGCCAGCCGAGCTGCCAGCTTGCGCGTCAGGGGCTGGATGGCCTTGCGAATGTTCGCCATCTCCTCACGGCTGGCATGCATGAAGTCGACATCCTCGGGCAGCGGCTTGCGCAAGGTCTTGGCCATCGCTTCGACGCCGCGGTCAGCCACCAGCCGGCGTCGAATCTCGGCTTCGATCTCGCGCTTGAGCTGCTCGATGCGGTTCTCGAACTCCTCGCGTTCGAGTCGCTCGGCCAGCGGCGTCAACTCACCCTCGTACCGCTGCGCGGACTCGTCAACGAGGCGTTCGAGCATGCCGTCGAGGTCGAGGTTGCGCAGCGTGCGGTACAGGTAGTAGGTGCCGCCGACGGGCCGGCCAGGCTCCATGCCGGCGAACTGGGTGACGGCAGCTCGGGCCATGGCCGCCATCATCGCCTCGTCGGCGTTCAGCAGCGCCCGGAAGAGCATCTCGGCGATCTCTTCGGGGGACATGTCCTGCCCGCCTCCGCGGCCGCCCATGCCCTGCATCTGCTGGGACATCCACTCTTCGAGGCTCTCGGGATCGAACTCGCCGTTGCCGTCCTCATCGCCGACGTTGTATTCGGGACCGCGCAGCGAGAAATACACCTCGAAGACGGTCTCGAATGCCCGCCAGTGCTGCTCGTTCTTGACCAGGGTTGCGGCGAGCGCGTACTTGAAGGCGTCGCGATCCTCGATGGGGATGTGCTTGACGGCCTCCATCGCGTCGAGGTTCTCCGTCAACGAGACCGGCAGCCCCGCGTTGCGCAGCTCGCCCACGAAGCCGCTGAGCAGGTCCAGCATGATCGACTCCCGTCTGGGTCCCGGCGGCGGCTAGGCCTCGACCGTCAGTTCCTTGGCGGCCTTCTCGATGTCTGACTGGTACTTCAGCAGGATGTGCAGCGTCTGCTTGGCCTGCTCAACATCGATGTTCTCGATGCCCAGCAGCACCAGCGTCCGGGCCCAGTCCAGCGTCTCGGAAACTGACGGTGCCTTCTTGAGCTCGAGCTGGCGCACCGAGCGCACGACCCGTGCAATCTGCTCTGCCAGGTTCTCGCTGATGCCGGCCACCTTGGTCAGCACGATCTGCTTCTCGCGCTCGAGGTCGGGATAGTCGATGTGCAGGAACAGGCACCGGCGCTTGAGCGCCTCGGACAGCTCACGAGTGTTGTTCGACGTCAGGAACACCAGCGGGATCTGGCTGGC
This sequence comes from Candidatus Poriferisodalis sp., assembly GCF_965203655.1. Classification (GTDB taxonomy): domain Bacteria; phylum Actinomycetota; class Acidimicrobiia; order Acidimicrobiales; family Poriferisodalaceae; genus Poriferisodalis. The sequence goes on along the minus strand of NZ_CBDBDD010000009.1, from coordinate 967,452 downwards.
CATGATGGTGCCCAGCTCGGGAATCGAGACTTGGTAGTCGGAGAGGATCTCGAGCAGCAGCGCCTCGGTCTCGATCTCGACACGGTCCACCTCGTCGATCAGCAGCACGACCTTGTCTTCGGCGCTGATCGCTTCGAGCAGCGGCCGGGTGAGCAAGAACTCGTCCTGGAAGATGTCGTCCTGCAGCTCCACCCAGTCCTCGTGCTCCGCGTCGACGCCGCGGTCGGCCTGGATGCGCAAGAGCTGCTTCTTGTAGTTCCACTCGTACAGCGCCTTGGCCTCGTCGAGCCCCTCGTAGCACTGCAGGCGGATGAGACGTGCACCGCTCATCGCCGCCACCGACTTGGCCAGCTCGGTCTTGCCGGTGCCGGCCGGTCCTTCGATGAGGACCGGCTTGCCGAGGCGTTCAGCCAGGTAGACGACGCTGGCGATGCCATCGTCTGCGAGGTATTCGACCTTCGCCAAGCCTTCTCGGACACCCGAGAGGTCTCCGAACATTGTCTCGCTCATAGTGGGGGTCTCCGGGGGGATTGTGGGAAATGAAGCGGTCTGACAGTGTGGCAGCCGCGGCGGGTAGTCGGCACGGTCACCCGCGTGTGTGACCTTGACCGGTCACCACGAACTTCGTCGTCGTGAGCTGGGTGAGGCCCATCGGGCCACGTGCATGGAGTTTCTGGGTGCTGATGCCGATCTCCGCGCCGAAGCCAAACTCCTCGCCGTCGACGAAGCGGGTCGAGGCGTTCACCAGCACCGCAGCGGCGTCGACGCGGCGGGTGAAGGACTGCGCGGCAGCTAGGTCACCGGTCACGATGGCTTCGCTGTGGCCGGTGCCGTGCCGGTTGATGTGCGTGATCGCCGCATCGAGATCGTCCACGACGGCGACGCTCATCTTCAGAGCGAGGAACTCTGTCGAAAAGTCGTCGGGGCTCGCAGCGCCGATGCGCCGCGAGATCGCTTGGGATGCCGAGTCGCCGACGAGTTCCACGTCGCACAGATCGCCGACGATGCGCGGCAGGAAGGTCTCGGCCACCGAGCGGTGCACCAGCAGGGATTCCGCGGCGTTGCACACCGAGGGCCGACTGAGCTTGGCGTTGGCGACAATGTCGGCTGCCATGTCGAGGTCGGCTGCGGCGTCGACGTACACGTGGCAGTTGCCGTCGCCGTCGATGACGTAGGGCACCGTGGCATTCGCGAGCACCGAGGAGATCAACGCAGGCCCGCCTCGCGGGATCAGGCAATCGATGCAGGAACGTAGGCGCATGAACTCCGTGGCGGCGCTGTGACGGGTGTCGGTGACCAGCAGCAGGGCATCTGCGGGGAGTCCCGCCTTGACCACGCCTTCGCGCAGTGCTTCGGCGATCGCGATGTTGGACTGGAGTGCCGCCGATGAACCCCGCAGGAATGCCGCGTTGGCCGACTTCAGGCACAGCCCGAATGCGTCCGAAGTGACGTTGGGCCGGCTCTCGTAGATGATGGCAACAACGCCGAGCGGCACCCTGACGCGCTCGACGATGAGCCCGTTGGGCCGCACCCAGCCATCCACCCGCTCTCCCACCGGGTCGGCAAGCGCTGCGACGTTGCGCAGCCCCGCAGCCATGGCACCGATGCGACCGTGATCGAGCCGCAACCTGTCGACGAGCGTGTCTGAGGTTCCCGCCGCTTGGGCGTTGGCGACGTCGTCTCGGTTGGCGGCGAGAACGCTGTCGGTCGCTTCCTCGAGCAGGTCCGCAGCCGACAGCAGGGCCTCGTCTCGCACGGCGCCGGGTGCTTGCGCCAGGACCGTCGCGGCAGCCTTGGCTCGCTCGCCGAGCGCGAGCATCTCCGCGGAGACAGGACTGCCGGTCCCGGGCGGCGCGGGCTCGGAGGCCACGTCAGGCACCCGAGCAGACTAGTGGCATCGCCCCGAATCACCCCAGAACGATGAGGTCGTCGCGGTGCACGACGAGGGGATGCAAGCCCTCGGGCAGCTGATCGCTGCGCAAGCCGGCAGTGACGCCCAGTCCCTCGGCATCGATGGCCGCGAGCCCCTTGGCAAAGATCTCGTTGTGCTCATCGACAATGTCCACGGCCTCGCCTGCAATAAAGGAGCCATCAGAGCCGACGACGCCGGCCGCAAGCAGGGATTTCCCGCCTTGGGACACGGCTCGCCGAGCGCCGCCATCGACGGTCACCGTGCCTCGGGCAGCCACAGCGAACCCAATCCAGAGCTTGCGGGCGGAGACGCGGGCATCCCGAGCAGGCACCGTGGTGCCGACGCCTGGTCGGCCCGCGGCGGCGTCAGCGACTACATCGGGCCGGCGCGCTGAAGCGATCACCGTGCGCACCCCGCTCCACGAGGCCATCCGAGCCGCTGCCAGCTTCGAGGCCATGCCGCCGCTGCCGACCGCGCTCGCTGAGCCCGCGGCAGCCTGCAGCGACGGGCTCACCTCCTGAATCTCCGAGATGAGCGAGGCTTCGGGATCGATGTTGGGGTCCGCGGTGAGCACTCCGGGCATGTCGGTCAGCAGGATCAGCGCATCGGCGCGCACCAGGTTCGCAACGAGCGCTGCGATCCGGTCGTTGTCGCCGTAGCGGATTGCGTCGTCGGCGATCGCGTCGTTCTCGTTGACAACGGGCACGACGCCGAGGTCGAGCAGGTGATGGAACGTCGCTCGGGCGTGCAGGTACTGGTCACGGTCGCGGAAGTCGTGCGGGGCGATCAGGACTTGGCCGACGACCATGCCATGGTCGGCGAACAGCTCCCGGTAGGACGCCATGAGGTCGATCTGCCCCACTGCGGACAGTGCCTGGAGCCGCTCAGGCTCGGTGGGCCGTTCGACTTCGAGCCGTTGCACGCCTGCAGTGATCGCGCCGGAGGTGACCACGATCACTTCGTGTCCCGCGGCGCGTACGCCGGCGACTTCCGATGCCAGCTTGGCAACAGCGTCAAGGTCGACACGCCCGTCCGATGTCGTGATGGACGACGTCCCGATCTTCGCGATCAGCCGTTGTGAAGCAGGCATCGACGTCAATCCTGCCGTGTTGCCGTCGCGATGGCAGCGACCGGTGTCGCGTGCTGAGCCCTCACGTGTCTGGCTCGTAGGTGAATTCGAAGTCGCCGATGCGGACAAGATCGCCCGACTGGGCGCCGTTGCGGGCCAAGGCTCGGGACACGCCGAGTTTCTCCAACCGCCGTTGCGCCCATGCCAGCGCGGCGGGATCGGTCAAATCCGACAGTGCCACCGCTCGCCGTGCCTGACGTCCCTCGATCTCGAAGATCCCATCCGCTAGGCGCAGCACGGCAACGCCCCCTGGCGATGGGCGGTGCACTACGTACTGGGAAGGAGCGTCATCGGCCGCGCGTGCCTCGGCAACCAGGTCCCGCAGGCTTCCGAGCACCGAGTTCACGCCCTCGCCTGTCACCGCGCTGACGCGCGGCCCGTCCCAGTCGAGGTGTGCCACATCGGTCTTGGTGCCCACGATCAGTTTGCGCCGGGTCGCGAGCATTGGGTTGTAACGCTCGAGCTCGCCGAGCAGCACGTCGACCTGCTCGTGCGGGTCCCGATCGCTGACCTCAGCCAGATCCGCCATGATCAGCAGCACACGGGCACGCTCGACGTGTCGCAGGAACTGGTGCCCGAGGCCCTTCCCCTCAGCTGCGCCCTCGATGAGCCCCGGCACATCCGCGATGACCATCTCGAAACTGCCCTCGTTGCTGCCCCGATCGCGAACAGCGCCGTCATCGAGCCGGACGACGCCCAGAGAGGGCGTGAGCGTCGTGAACGGGTACGAGGCGACCTTCGGCTTCGCTGCTGACACCGTGCTGATGAACGTGCTCTTGCCGGCGTTCGGGAAGCCGACCAGTGCGACATCGGCCATCAGCTTCAGCTCCAGGCCGAACCAATGTTCCTCGCCGGGCTCTGCCTGTTCGGCGAATTGGGGTGCTCGCAGCCGGTTGGAAGCAAAGCGCACATTGCCACGACCGCCTCGGCCGCCTTGCGCAGCCAGCCACCGGTCGCCTGCGTTCACCAGGTCGGCGATCGCCGTGCCGTCCCGATCGCGTACGACAGTGCCCTCAGGCACCCGGACGAACTCGTCGTCGCCGTTACGGCCGTGTCGCTTGCGGCCTTGGCCGTGCGTTCCGTTGGCGGCGCGCCGGAACGGGAAGTCCCGGAATGCCAGCAGAGAGGCCACGTTGCGGTCGGCCACCAACCACACGTCGCCGCCATGACCGCCGTCTCCCCCGTCGGGGCCGCCGCGGGGCACGTGGGCCTCGCGGCGGAACGACACGCAGCCGGCGCCGCCGTCGCCTCCCTTGGCGTGCAGCTGGCATTCATCGACAAAGTCGCTCATCGGCGGTCGCCTGTCCAGGCTGTCTCGGCTGTGCCCGCGGACGCCCACCCGGACGTCACGGCATCCCGGACTAGGAGGTGACGACGTCGACTAGCCGGCGTCCGCGGCGATAGCCGAAACGCACAACCCCCGGTGCCGTGGCATACAGGGTGTCGTCCTTGCCACGACCTACGTTGCGGCCCGGATGGAACTTGGTGCCCCGCTGGCGCACGATGATGCCGCCGGCATCAATCGTCTGGCCTGAGTACACCTTCACGCCGAGGCGCTTAGCGATCGAATCGCGCCCGTTGCGGGTGGAGCCTCCGCCCTTGGTCTTCGACATCGTGCTGTCCTTTGGTGTCTGGTGGGGCGCGCTCGGCGGGATGGGTTAGGTGGTGGCGATCGCGGTGATCTCGACCGTGCTGTAGCGCTGCCGGTGGCCCCACCTGCGCCGGTTGTTAGTGGCGTTCTTGTAGGTGAATCCGTCGATCTTGGGACCCTTAGTCTCGCCGAGCACCCGTCCTCGCACCAAGGCACCGTCGAGTTCGTCGGGCGTCGCCAGCACCGTGCCGTCGTCAACGACGAGCACCGGCGTGAAGGTGACTTCCTCGCCAGCCTGCACCGCGAGCAGCTCAACGTCGAGCCGTTGGCCGGCCTCGACGCGGCGCTGCTTGCCGCCGGTGGCGATGACTGCGTACATCAACCCGGAAGGATACCGATGACCCCTCAATTCGGCGCAACCGATTTTCTGGCTCAACCGCTAAGCGAAGAGCGACTCACGCAGCAGGATGCCCCGTCCATCGCAGACCTCGCAGGGATCGGACATCGATTCCAGCAGACCTTCCCCGGTACGCATCCGGGTCATCTGGACAATGCCCATGTCCGAGATCGGCTCGGTCGCGGTTCGCGTCTTGTCGCGAGCCAATGCCTCGTTCAGCGTCGACATCAGCTTCTCGCGCTGTCGCTTGTCGTCCATGTCGACGAAGTCCACGACGATGATGCCGCCGATGTCTCGCAGTCGCAGTTGCTTCGCGATCTCGGTCGCTGCTTCGAGATTGTTCTGAAAGAGGGTCTCGTTGAGGCTGGAACTGCCGACGTTGCGCCCCGTGTTCACGTCGATCACGGTGAGTGCCTCGGTGTGCTCGATGATGAGCGAACCGCCTGAGGGGAGCCAGACTTTGCGATCGGTGGCCTTGCGCACCTGCTCGGCGACGTGGACGCGCTCGAACAGCGCGAGACGTTCGGCCACCGGGTCGTAGTAGCGGATCCGATCTACCAGCGGTGCCGCAACGGCCTCCATGTACCCCTTGACTTGTTCGAACAGTGATGGGTCGTCGATTACGACCTCGCGGAAGTCCGCCGTGAACTGCTCGCGGATGATGCGCACGGCGAGCTCGGGTTCGCGGAACAGCAGCGCCGGAGCCTCAGAACGCTCGGCAAGCTGGGAGATCTTCGTCCATTGACGGGTCAGCCGTTCGATGTCCCGGCGGATTTCCGCGGGGGTGACGTTCTCTGCCGCAGTCCGCAGGATCACGCCGAAGCCCTCGGGAGTCTCCTTGGTCAGCAAGCTGCGCAGCCTGCGTCGCTCGCGGCTCGGCAGGCGGCGGGAAATACCCGTGACGTTGCTGTTGGGAATGAGCACCACGAACCGACCCGGCAGCGATACCTCAGTTGTCAGGCGGGCACCCTTGTGGCCAATCGGATTCTTGATGACCTGGCACATGATCTTCTGGCCATTGCGGATCAGCTCCCCGATCGCGGGTCCCTCGACAGAGCGGCCTCGCCGCCCGCCCGCCCGCTTGCGCTCGGGACTGGCGTCGTCGTCGCTGTCATCGGTGTTGACCGTCAGATCACCCCGGTAGAGCACTGCCTGCTTGGGCGTGCCGATGTCGACGAATGCTGCCTCCATGCCCGGAAGAACCCGTCGCACCCGGCCCATGTAGAGGTTGCCGTAGATCTCGGAGATGTCGTCCGATGGACGGCTGACGTAGTACTCGATGAGCGATCGGCCTTCGAGCACTGCGATGTGTGTGGCGCCTTCCGCGACGTGGACGCACATGCGGTACCGGCCGATCGGCTTGCCGTTTCGGTACTTGCCGCGGCGCTCGGAGAGCTGCGCGTCGTCGAGCTCGACTGGCTGCTGATCGGCCAGGATCGCCTCGACAGGTGCGTGGGAACCGTTGCGCCCCTCATCCGCCGTCGTTTGCGCTTCGCCTGATCGACCACGCCCACCGCGTCCTCGACCTCCACGGCGGCGACGACGACGACCAGTGGTGCCGTCGCCTTCGGTCGGCTGGGAGGCCGGTGCCGGACGGCTGTCCCCGATCTGGGGCTTGCGTACCGGCGGGGGTACCGGTGGCGGCTGCGGCTTCTCCGGCGCAGCTGGGGCGTCGGCGGGGTCAGTTGCCGTCTTGGATTTGGGCCCGCTCTTGTCCTTGGCTCCAGCCTGTGACTTCGTCCCGGACCCAGACTTGGCCTTGGGCTCTGCCTTTGATTTCGACTCTGCCTTGGCTTTAGGTGCTGCCTTTGCGGTGGGCCCTGATTCTTGCTTGGTCTCCGGAGCTTGCTTGGGCTCCGAGGAGGCTCCCTCCGATGATGTGCGCGCTCGCCTGCGTCGCGTCTGCTGCGGTGGGGCCTCTGCGGGTGCTGCGGCGCTCAATCCCGGTTCAGGCTTGTCGGGCGCATCACCGGTCGTGGGTGCCACTAGCCGGCGCTTGCGAACGGCCGGCTGCGGCTCCGCTGTGCTGGTCTCGGTCGAATTGGCGTCTTTGGAGTTGTTCCTGCTCTCGTTTGCTGTGTCGTTTCCTGTGTCGTTTGCTGTCTCGTTCAGTGTCGATTCATCCACTGAGAGTTTCCTTCTGTCTCTGGGCGCATCGGGAAGGCACGGCCGGTTCGGCTCGTCCTGCGGCGCCACACGTCCATTGATGTGTTCTTCGGGCTCTGCCCATGTCATGTGCCAGCGCGAGCGCTGGCACCAGTTCGCTGGGGCGCACCACCCGGGGCGTGGCTGAGAGCTCGGCACTCAGCACCGTCCCCCAATCCGAACGTCCGACCACTTGCAGCACCTCAACGCTGGGTCGAATATCCGAACTCACGGTCTCGCCTTTGTGCACCCGTTCGGTCACGACGGTACCGGCGGCAAGCAGTTCTGCAACTGCTTTCGCCGCTGCGGCCTCATCCAGCCCCACGATCTCGAACTGCCATCCGCATGTGCGCACGGCAGCCTGCAGCGACGGCCCGCGGCCGTCGGTCAGCACTGCGGCAGACACTTCCATGCCCACCGGCAGCGCCTCGCTGAGCGCTTCGGCGATGGTGCAGTAACTCGGGGCGTCGAGCTGTGGCTCGTGTTCACAGGGTGCGTGGGTGCCGCTCCGGCAGACGATCACCGGCCCTCCAGCCGCGCTGAGGGCGCCGACGCCGTTGGAGGCGTCTGCGTCGCCTGCCGCGCCGTCGATCAGCGCACTGTCCACCAGCGGCAGCTCCACGAATTCGCCGTCGGATTCATACCCGGTCGGCAGTGCCAGGCCGAAGCTCATCCGCATGCGAGGCGAGAAGCCTTCGCTGTAGGCCACGGGCAGCCCCACCTTGCGCACGGCGCGCTCGGTCACCCGGGCCACATCCCGGTGGCCGATGAACCGGATCTTGCCGGTCTTGGAAAAGCGGACGCGCAGCCTCAATGCGGTCTCCCACCCACGAGGGTGGGAGCGGCACTGCGGCTCAGCACCGGCGCGTCGGGGCCGCGCATCATGCGCCGCCTCCTGCCGGTGCTCCTGCGCCCGCCAGCTGGCGAGGTCGCAGCTCGACCGGCACCACATGCCCGGTCGCGAGATCCTGTCCCGTCCCCTGGCTGCCGCCATTGGGGGCGACAGGGGACGCAACGATGTGCTCGATCCCATATTCAGTACAGGCCCCGCAGTCGTAGCACGGGGTCCATCGGCAGTCAGGCAGACCATGCCCAGCGAGGGCGTCCTGCCAGTCCTGCCAGAGAAAGTCGCGATGCAGCCCGGCACCGATGTGGTCCCAGGGCAGCATCTCGTGTCCGCCTCGGTGGCGGTGCACGTACCAATCCAGGTCAAGGCCGCATGCCGCCATCGCCTCTTCCCACAGCGAGAGGTCGAAGCGCTCGCTCCACTCCTGGAATGTGCCGCCCTTGCGCCAGACGTACTCGATGGCCGCGCCGACCCGTCGGTCCCCGCGGCTGGCGATGCCCTCGGCAGTTGACGCCGCCGGGTCGTGCCACTTGAGCTGGACACGCCGGTTCCTGCCCAGTGCCGAGCGCACCAGCCGCACCTTGCGGGCCAGCTCGTCGGGCGGGTTCTGCCCGAACCACTGGAACGGCGTGTGCGGCTTAGGCACGAAGCCCCCCAGCGACACCGTCACCGACGCCCGCTTGGTGTACTCCTGACCGATCCGAGCGCAGCTCTCGGCCAAATGCGCTATGGCCTCGGTGTCGGGGTCCATCTCCGAGGGCAAGCCCGTCAGGAAGTACAGCTTCATGCGATGCCAGCCTTGGCTGTAGGCCGAACGCACTGCGCTGTAGAGGTCTTCTTCGGTGATGAGCTTGTTGATGATCTGGCGCAGCCGCCACGATCCCGCCTCGGGGGCAAAGGTCAGCCCCGTACGCCGCGCCCGTGACACCTGCGCCGCCACGTCCACGGTGAACGCATCGACACGCAGGCTCGGCAACGACACGCTGATGCGGTTGGGGTCAGCGCCATCCCCGGCTGTGCCGTCGCCGCACCCGGTGACCGTGTCACGGACCAGCTCGGCAATGCCGCTGTAGTCCGCCGTGGACAGCGACATCAGGCTGACCTCGTCGTACCCGCTGCGCTCGAGGCCGGCCGACACCATCTCGCGCACCTGTGCCGCAGGCCGCTCCCGCACCGGGCGGGTGATCATGCCCGCCTGGCAGAAACGGCACCCGCGGGTGCAACCCCTGAACACCTCGACCGACAGACGATCGTGCACCACCTCGGTGACGGGGACGAGTTGGCGACGTGGGTAGGGCCAGTCGGCAAGATCGGCGACCGTCCGCTTGGCAATCAGCGGCGGCACATCGGGATACCTGGGAGTCACCTCGACAAGCGCGGCCCCGTCGTACGAAACCTCGTACATCGACGGCACGTACACACCCTCGATGCCCGCAAGCTCTCGCAGCAGTCCCTCACGAGTGCCGGTTCGCTTGCCGGAGCGCTTCCAGGCGCCGACCACATCGGTGATCTCGCCGACAACCTCCTCGCCGTCGCCGATCACGAAGAAGTCCACGAAATCGGCCAGCGGCTCGGGGTTGAATGCGCAATGACCGCCGGCCCCGATCAGCGGCTCGGCATCGCTGCGCTGCGCCGACCTCACCGCCACACCGGCCAAGTCGATGCAGTTGAGCACGTTGGTGTAGACGAGCTCCGCAGAGAGGTTGAAGGCGATGATGTCGAATTCGCCCGCAGCGCGGTGGGTGTCCACCGAGAACAGCGGCAGCCCGTGGGTGCGCATCTCGGCTTCGAGGTCGATCCAGGGCGCGTATGCCCGCTCGGCGCTCGCATCGGGTCGCTCGTTCACCAGCTCGTAGAGAATCTGCAGTCCCTGATTGGGCAGGCCGATCTCGTACGTGTCGGGATACGCAAAGAGCCATGAGGTGAGGTCGGAGTCAACACGTGGTTGCTGCATCCCGTCCTCGCAGCCGATGTATCGAGCCGGCTTGGAGACACGTGGCAGCAAGGGCTCGAGCCGTGGCCACAGCGTTGTCATTGCACGCTCAACGCTACCGGCACCTACCGATAAAGAGGGCTGAGGCGGCCTCTCAGAGGGAATACCGGCGCGCGCCGACACTGATGACGATGCCCACGGCAGCGAATGCCGTCACCGTCCCCGAACCGCCGTGGCTCATGAGCGGCAGCGGGATGCCGGTGATCGGCATGATGCCGATCGTCATCCCGACGTTCTGGAACACCTGGAACAGCAGCATCGAGAGCACGCCGACGGCCGTTAGTCGCCCGAAGGGGTCGCTCGCACTGCGGGCAATCTGCCAGATGCGCACCGACATGTACGCATAGAGGGCCAGCAGGATCGAGCCTCCGATCAAGCCGAACTCCTCCCCCAGAGCAGTGAAGATGAAGTCGTTGTGCTGCTCCGGCACCAAGTCCAGATTCGTCTGGGTGCCCTGTTTCCAGCCCTGGCCCCAGATGCCGCCTGCGCCGATCGCAATCTGGCTCTGGCGCAGGTTGTACGAGGCTTCCAGCGGCTCGAAGTCCTGGTCCAGGAAGGCCGTCAAGCGGTTGCGCTGCGTTTCATTCAGCAACCGCGGCCCCTGCAGGGCATCAATGCTGAAGATCAGGACCAGCGCCAGGATGCCGGCCAGCGTGATGACGACGATATGCCGGAGTTGCGCGCCGGCGACCAGCAGCATGCCCATCGCCACAGCCACGAAGACCAGCATCGTGCCGAGGTCGGGCTGCAGGTAGATCAGGCTCATCGGCACGATCAGCAGCAATCCAGCGTTGAGCAGCGTGTCGAAGCGCAGGTAACCCTCGTGGTTGGCAACGAACGCAGCCAACGACACGATCACGATGAGCTTGGCGAACTCCGACGGCTGCACCTGAAAGCCGAAGAATGGCAGCTCGAACCACGAGCGGGCGTTGCGAATCTCGGGACCCCAACGCAACAGCGCCGCGAGGGCGACGAGCACCGCCAGGTATGCGGGCGTGGCATAGAAGCGAAGCACCCGGTAGTCGATGACCGCCGCGACCACCATGACCACGACGCCGACACCGACGAAGATGGCCTGGCGCCGAGCGACGGTCCAGGGATCCTCGCCGTCGAAGGTGAGGCTGCGCCACGTCGCGGCGTAGTTCATGGCGATGCCCACGCAAGCGACGGCAATGGCTGCCAACCCGAGCGAGTAATCGGCAAACCACGCGGGAGATCGCAATTCGCGCCGGGTGTGCGTGCGATTCAGCAGCCGGGCGATCATGACACTGCCGCCCTGCGATGTGTTTGATGGCGCCGCAGTGCCGCCCTGCGATGTGTTTGATGGCGCCGCAGTGCCGCCCTGCGGCGCGGCATATCGCTCTGGGGTGCGCCGGTGATCTCGTCCACATCGGGAATGCCGTCACCGTCTGCGTCAGCGGGCGTGTTGGCCCGGGGCAACTGGATACCCCAGGGGCAGCCCTCGGGCACATATCCGAGGAAGGCCGGGTCGCCTCGCAGCGCCTCGGGCACCTCGGGGCATTCAGGCTGCGGCGGCACGAACGCGATCTGCGGCTCCGGCCAACGCTGCTCGTAGGCGCGCACCGCCTCCATGATGCGTCGCGCCACCGGCGCTGCCGCCTCACCGCCATACCCGGCCTCTTCCATGACAACGGCGACGACGTAACGCGGATCGTGCGTCGGCGCCCACGCCACGAACACGGCCGTGTCCTCCTTCTTGCGCCGCAGCACCGCATTGAGGCCCTGCGCCTGGGCCGTGCCGGTCTTGCCCGAAACCCGGTAGCCCTCGTGGTCGTATCCCTCGAACGCCTTCGCTGCGGTGCCCCTCAGCCGGGAGTTGGTGACGTTGCTCAGCCCCTCCCGCACCACGGCGCTCCCGTCGGGAAAGTCCACGACTTCGAGCACTCTCGGCTCAAACTCGAGCACCGCCTCGCCGAACGTCTCGGCTTCGCGCGAGACCACCGCCTCAACGATGTTGGGCGAGAACAAGGTGCCGCCGTTGGCGATCGTGGCGTAGGCATTCGCCAACTGGACCGGCGTGACGGCGACGAGGCCCTGGCCGATGCCGGTATTGATGTTGTCGCCGGGAAACCAGCGCGGCGGTTCGTCGTAGGGGTTGTACGCCTCGGGACTGATCTCGAACAGCGTCTTTTTCACCTCGCCGTCAGGGATCCGCCCAGATTTCTCGAACGGGAGCTGCACACCGGTTGGCGAACCGAACCCGAGCAAACGAGCCATGTCCTGGATTGCCCACTGCTCGGGGCCGTCGATCCAGTAGAGATCGTCGGCCACTTTGTAGAAATAGGCATCGCTTGAACGGGTCAGCGCGCCGGACAGATCCAACGTCCCGAGCGCGGCGCGGTCGGCATTGAAGAATGTGCAGCGGCCGGTGCAGCCCCGCGCCTCGGGAATGCTGTAATACCCGACATCGTGGAATGCCGCCCTGGGCGAGATCAGTCCGGCTTCGAGCCCCGCCAACGCCGTCACCGGCTTGAACACCGATCCCGGCGAGTAGAGGCCCTGAACCGCCAGGTTGTTGAGCGCGCCGGGCGCGTACGGATTCTCGAACACCGACCGGTACTCGGCGAGGCTCAGTCCCTCCACCATCCAGTTCGGGTCGTAGGTCGGATGTGACGCCATCGCGAGCACGTCGCCGTTGCGGGCGTCCATGACCACGGCGGCACCGGTGAGCGCCGGGTAGAAGAAGCCAGAGTCCTCGCTGACGTTCTTGCGTGCAGCGATAAGGCCCTGCCGCAGGTACGACTCTGCCGCCGCCTGCAGCTCGACATCGATCGAGAGCACGACGTCATCGCCGGGCTGCGGCGGGACATCGGCCAAGATGCGCTGCACACGGTCGAGTCGGTCGACCTCGAGCTTGGTGCGGCCGGGCTCGCCGTGCAGTTCTGCTTCGAACAGACCCTCGATGCCTGCCCGACCGACGCGCTCGTAGGGCAGGTAGCCGTCATCGATCAACTCGCGGTGCTGACGCTCCGACATCGCCCCCACATACCCGACGATGTGCGCGGCAACCTCGTCCTGGGGGTAGGTCCGCACCCAGTCCCACTTGGCCTCGACGCCTGGAATCGACCGTTCTGCCACACGCAGCAAGCCGTCCTCGTCCAGGCCGGTCGCGACAACCTTCGGGGCGAGCGGGTGCGTCCGCTGATCGGCGAGGCCCCTGACGAGTTGGGATTCCGGCACGTCGAGCAGATCGGAGAGTTGGGCGATGACCGACGCAGCATGATCTTCGGTGTAGCTGGACTGGTCGATCGTCACGACGCCGGTGCGAACATTGTCTGCAAGCACGACGCCGTGGCGGTCGAGGATCCGTCCTCGGGTCGGCGGTGTGATGATGATGCGCACCTGGTTGGACTCCGCAGCCACGGAGAACTGTTCGGTCTCGAGCACCTGCAGGTACCACAGGCGAGTGAACAGCGCCCCAAACAGGCCCACGATCACGATGCCCAAGAAGGCCATCCGGCGGCGGACCGTCTCATCCACCGAGCGATCTTCCTTCGCGGCCGGTGACAATCCGCGGGCGGATCACGAGTGCCCACCGCACGGCGCGCTCGACCAGCGGATGCGCCACGAGGGCAGCGAGCGCCGTGACGATCGCGATTCGCACGATCGGCGCTTCGATCACATGTGCGAGATCCAACAGCCAGCCTGCGCATGCAAACAAACCGATGCCGCCAGCGGCGAGCAGCGACGCGACTGCAGCACGGGCAACCCTGCCTGCCGATCCGATCTGCTCCGCGATGATGCCCGACAGGTAGCCGACGAGCGTCAGCACCAGCAAAGACATGCCGAATGGCGTGTGAACGATCAGATCGGTTGCCAACCCGCAGCCGGCACCGAAGGAGGCACCCGTGCCCCTGCCCCCCACCATGCCGCCGACCACAGCCAGCACTACCAGCGGGTCGATGACGACTCCCGCCGGGGTCATATGGCTCAACAAACCGACGTGAATCACGACAGCAGCCACCAGCAACAGCGCCGACCGGGCCAGCGGGCCCGAACTCGCCATCACCGCAGATCTCCGATCACGACGCACCGCCCCCTTGATCCGGCTCCGGATCCGGTTCCCGGTCGACGATCACCGGCTCGGGCACGTCCGGTTCATAGAGCAGCACTTGCACCCAGCGCAGGCGCGTCAGGTCTGCGGCGGGGTGAACAGTGACCCGCTGTGCGCCCCGTACCGCATCGGGCACAACATCGGTGACCGTGCCCACGAGCAGGCCGGCAGGAAACGTGCTTCCGGCGAACCCGCTGGTCACCACGGTCTCTCCAGGAATGACCACGGTCTCCAACTCGATGTAGCTGACCTCGAGATCGCGGTCGGGCCCGCGTCCCGACACGAGGCCGTCGTCACCGGAGCGCACGATGCGTACTCCGGCATCGAAGTTGGGATCGGTCAGCAGTTCCACTCGCGACCAGTTCGGGCTGACCTGCACCACCTGTCCGACCAAGCCGTGACCGCTCTCCACGGGCATCCCTTCCCGGATGCCATCGCGGTGGCCCTTGGCCAACTCGATCGTGCGTTCGAAATTGGATATCGGTGCATCGATGACCCGGGCGGTGACCCGGGGGATGGCCTGCACGGTGTCGCGTGCTCCGAGCAGCGCGAGCAGTTCCTGGCGGTCCCGTTCCAACTCGCCGACCCGCAGGATGGATGCCTCCGCTTCAGCCAGCTCGCCGCGCAGTTGCGCGTTCTCGGCTTCGAGGTCGTCGTAGCTGACCACGCCGCGCCAGGCGTCCCGGATGGGCCCAGTCACCCAGTCGCCGAAGGTCCGCACCGGTCCGAGGACGTCCAGCACCGCTCCGCGAGCAGTGTCGAGAACGCCTCCTGACCCGCGGGCGTCAAGCGTCAGCAGCGCAATGGCCGTTACGACGAGCAGGCCCAGACGGAGCCACAGACGTCTCCGATTGCCGGCGCGGCGGGCCACAGCCGGGGGCGTCAGCGCCCCTCAGTCGACGAGTACAGCACTCCGTGCAGGACGTCGAATTCCTCGAGCGTCTGGCCAGAGCCGCGCACCACGGCAAACAGCGGATCTTCCGCGATGTGCACCGCGACACCGGTCTCAGAGCGCAACCGCTCGGTCATCCCTCGCAGCATGGCACCGCCTCCGGCAAGGGTGATGCCGTAGTCCATGACATCGGCAGCGAGCTCTGGTGCAGTGTCGTCGAGCGTTGCCTTCACCGAGTCGACGATGGCGCTGACCGGAGCTGCGATCGCTTCGCGGATCTCCAAGCTGTCGACGCTCACCGATTCGGGCAGCCCGCTTACCATGTCGCGACCGCGAACCTCGGCGTAGATCTCCTCTTGCAGCGGCCACGCCGAGCCGAGCGCCAGCTTGATTTCTTCCGCGGTCCGCTCGCCCACGATGAGGCCATGCTCCTTCTTGACATGCGCGACGATCGACGCGTCGATCATGTTCCCGCCGACGCGCGCCGATCGCGCCGTGACGATCCCGCCGAGCGAGATCACGGCCACCTCGGTCGTGCCGCCCCCGATATCGACGATCATGCTTCCCTGCGCCGACTGCACCGGCAAGCCCGAGCCGATGGCCGCCGCCATCGGCTCTTCGATGATGTACGCCCGGCGAGCCCCCGCGTACTCGGCAGCTTCCTGGACGGCGCGCTGCTCGACACCGGTGATGCCCGAGGGCACGCAGATGACCATGCGCGGCTTCGGCCAACGTGTTTGGGAGACCTGATTGATGAAGTGCCGGAGCATCTTCTCGCAGATGTCGAAGTCCGCAATCACACCGTCCTTGAGCGGGCTGATGGCGGTGATGTTGCCTGGCGTGCGGCCGATCATCCGCTTCGCCTCGTGGCCGACGGCGAGCGAGTTTCCGGTCATCGAGTCGACGGCGACGACGGAAGGCTCGTTGAGCACGATGCCCCGGCCGCGCACAAACACGATCGTGTTGGCGGTGCCCAAGTCCACTGCGATGTCCCGGCCGCCGAGAACGCTGCCGCGCTTGCGAGGCCGGGGTGATCCGTTGGTAGCCATCAGTGGTCGGCCTTGCTGTTGGAAGCGACAAGGGCGCCGAAGAACAGGGCGATCTCCCGCTCGGCAGAGGCTTCGCTGTCCGAGCCATGCACCAGGTTCTCGGTCGGAGAGATCCCGTAATCACCCCTGATGGTGCCGGGCGCCGCTGTGGCTGGGTTGGTGGCCCCCATCAGCGTGCGGACGACGGCGAAAACGTCATCGCCCGAGTCGGCAGGGCCATCCAGCACCATCACGACCGACGGTGAACGGGTGATGAACGCGAGCAGCGGCTCATAGAACGGTTTGCCCTCGTGCTCGGCGTAGTGCCGTTGGGCGGTCTCACGATCGATGCGGCGATGCTCCAAGGCAGAGATCGTGAGACCCTTGCGCTCGAATCTGCCCATGATCTCCCCGACGAGGCCCCGCTCGACCGCGTCGGGCTTGCAGATCACCAGCGTTTGGGACATCGCGGTCTCCCTCGGCCTGCCGCTGCGCAATGGCGCGTCACACCACTGGCTGCGCGTCCGAGGCTAATGCGGGCGGGCCCCCAGAAGTCGCCGGGCCTCCGCCGCGACGTACAGCGAGCCACTCACCACGACGGTCCCGTGTGGGCCGGCCCGATCCATCGCCCAACGCACCGCATCGTCGACGCCGCCAATGGGGATGATCTCGGGGCTGTGGTCAGCTCCTGCGGCGACGCGCTCGACTGCATCGGCCACATCTTCGGGTGCGATCGCACGCGGCCACGCCGCAGTCGTCGCGACCACGGCATCGAAGACGCCGAGATCTAGTGCTTCGCAGAACGCGCCAGGATCGTGCGGCTTGTTGGCTCCGATGACCAGCACGCCCCGCGACACGCGACCTGCCGCATCGGCGTCCTCAGCGGGAGCTGCCGCGCCGGCGCCGATCGACAGCGTCTCGGCGAGCGTGTCGCGCAGCGAGGCCGCACCGGCGGGGTTGTGCGCCCCGTCGATGACCACCGTCGGCTGGCGCCCGACGATCTCGAAGCGAGCGGGCAACGTGACATCAGCCAATGCAGCCGCGACGACGTCGTGATCGAGGCTCCGGCCGAAGAACGCTTCGACCGAGCAGATGGCGCACGCGGCATTGACCGCCTGATGGGCGCCGTGCAACGGCACGAAGTGGTCGCTCTGTTCCCCGAACGGCGTGACCACCGTGACGAGCTGCCCGCCGATCGCCGGGTGGCGGGCCGCGATGTCCCAGTCAACGCCGCGGCGCCACAGTTCTGCGTCGTTGTCGGAGGCAACGCCGGCCACGATGTCGACAAGCTCGGGAGCGGTTTCGCCGCACACAACGATTGAGTTGGGCGCGATGATGCCCGCCTTCTCCGCGGCCACGTCTGCCAGCGTCGGCCCGATGATCTCGAGGTGGTCGGCGCCGATATTGGTGATCACCGCTACGGCTGCGTCGACGACGTTCGTTGCGTCCCAGCGGCCGCCCATGCCGACTTCGATCACGTTCACATGCGCCGTCGAGGCGAACCAGCTGTATGCCGCGGCGGCC
Organism: Candidatus Poriferisodalis sp.; assembly: GCF_965203655.1. Lineage (GTDB taxonomy): Bacteria > Actinomycetota > Acidimicrobiia > Acidimicrobiales > Poriferisodalaceae > Poriferisodalis. The sequence continues at coordinate 949,919 of NZ_CBDBDD010000009.1, read as the reverse complement.
ATCACCTCGAAGTAGTTCGGCCGTTCCCCGCAGCGGTCGATCACCATCGGCTCAAAGACCGCTATCTCGCTGATGGCCAGCGCGAAAGACTCGTCGTCGAGCGGCTCGTTGGCCACGGTTATCCGGTCGTTGACACGTTCGATGTGCGGGGACGTGTAGCTGCCCGCTGCCAGACCGCAGGCACCGAGCAGCGCCACCGAAAGTCGGGCAGTGCTGCCCTTGCCGTTCGTGCCGGTGATGTGGATGGCCGGGACGCTGTCCTGGGGGTCGCCCAAGATTCCCATGAGCGTCCACATGCGGTCGAGCGTGGGCGCGGTCGCCTCGGGACCGCCGAGCAGACGCTCGAGATCGATGTGGGAGTCGAGCCAGTCGAGCGCAGCCTCGTAGTCGCGCAGCGGCCCTGCGCCCGCGCCGTGTGGCCCTGTGGTCGGCGGTCCGTCCTCTGACTGCCCTGGGTTCAAGATGCGCGGCTTACGAGGCCCGGCGCGTCACGGTCGAGCGGGGAACCAGCGTGGGATTCACCTGTTCCAGCACGACGCTGCGGTCCACGATGCAGCGGGCCACGTCGTCACGGCTCGGCAGGTCGTACATCAGCCCCAGCAAGACCTCTTCGAGGATGGCCCGCAGCCCTCGAGCGCCCGTGTTGCGGAGCATGGCCTGATCCACGATTGCTTCCAGTGCGTCCTCGGTGAATTCGAGCTCGACATCGTCGAGTTCGAACATCCGGCGGTACTGGCGCACAAGGGCGTTCTTCGGCTCGGTGAGAATCCGTCGCAGCGCGTCCGGACCCAGCGGGTCGACGACACCGACCACCGGCAGCCGGCCGATGAACTCCGGAATCAGGCCGAAATGGCGCAGGTCTTCGGGCAGCACGTCCGGCAGGATGTCGAGCGCCGAGGCATCGGCGGCATTGCGAAGCCTCGCGCCGAATCCGACCCCTCGCTCCCCCACGCGGTCAGCGATGAGGCGCTCAAGACCGTCGAACGCACCTCCGCAGATGAACAGCACGTTGCTGGTGTCGATCTGCAGGAACTCCTGGTGCGGGTGCTTGCGACCGCCTTGGGGCGGCACCGATGCAACCGTGCCTTCGAGGATCTTCAGCAGCGCCTGCTGGACGCCTTCTCCGGACACATCGCGGGTGATCGAGGCGTTCTCGGCCTTGCGGGCGATCTTGTCGATCTCGTCGATGTAGACGATGCCGGTCTCGGCCCGCTTCACGTCGAAATCCGCCGCCTGCAGCAGCTTGAGCAGGATGTTCTCGACGTCCTCGCCGACGTACCCCGCTTCAGTCAGCGCTGTGGCGTCGGCGATGGCGAACGGCACGTTGAGCATGCGAGCGAGGGTCTGCGCCATCATCGTCTTGCCGCAGCCCGTCGGGCCGATCAGCAGGATGTTGGACTTTGCAATCTCGACATCCTCGGCGACGCCGGGACCCGCAGGTTCGAGGCGCATCCGCTTGTAGTGGTTGTACACGGCCACCGACAAGATCGTCTTGGTGCGGTCCTGGTCGATGATGTAGTCGTCGAGAAAGGCGTAGATCTCGCGTGGCTTGGGCACCGACTCGAACGGCGTCTGCGGCTGCTCCTCGACCTCGTCGTCGATGATCTCGTTGCACAGGTCGATGCACTCGTCGCAGATGTAGACGCCCGGGCCCGCGATGAGCTTTCGCACTTGCTTTTGGGACTTGCCGCAGAACGAGCACTTCAGCAGCTCGCCCCCCTCGCCGAACTTCGCCACGTTGCACCTCCCTCCTGCTGAGCATCCATCGTCGCATCTGTCGTCGATGGCCGTACAAGGGTCGCACACGGCAGGTACGGGCGCGACACCCCTTCGGTCGATTTGGATTGACCGCCAAGGATGGCACAGCGGGCGCTGCGCGGCGCGATCCGTTTCTGCGGGGGTGTCTGTGCTGCCGCGCCCCGCACGGGGAGCGGTCAGGGCGCGCCGGTAGGCTCCGCGCTTCGTGAAGACGACGCTGACGCCGCTGGATCCAGCGGATTTCATCGGGCCCGCGCCGGTTTCCGAATCCGACCCCTCGCTCGAGGACGAGGCGCCGGTTGCGCCCGTCGTAGATGTAGCAGGCGTCGATGAATCGGGCAGCGATGAAGTGGGCGCCGATGAGGGGGACGGCGACGAGTCCCCCGCGGGGCGTTTCGTCGGCCCGCGCGTCAAGCTGACCGTCGAGGTCGACGCAGAGACCTTCGACGCCGATATCGACGCTGCGTTCCGCAAGCTCGCTCGTGAAGTGCGCATCCCCGGATTCCGTCCGGGGCGGGCGCCGCGCCGGGTGCTCGAATCTCACTTCGGTGTCGACATCGGACGCGCCCAAGCACTCGAAGAAGCCCTGCCCCGCTACTACGCCGAGGCGGTGCGCGACAACCAGGTCGACGTGGTCAACCAGCCCGAGCTGGAATTGACCCTTGACGGGAGCGACGGACCGGTGGCCTTCGAGGCCACCGTCGAGATCAGACCGGTAGTGGCAATCTCGGGCTACCACGACATGAAGGTGGAGATCCCGAGCCCCGAGCCGTCCGACGAGGAGGTCGACGCGCGCATCGACGAGACGAGGCGCCAGTTCGCCGACATCGCCGAGGTGGACCGTCCGGCCTCCGAAGGCGACCGCGTCACGATCGACATCGACGGCTCGGTCGAGGGCGAACCGCTTCCCGGGCTCTCGGCGCAGGACTACCTCTACGAGGTGGGCAGCGGCGGCATCGTTCCCGAGGTCGACGAGCAGCTCATCGGCTGCGAGGCAGGCACCGAACTGACCTTCAGTGCAACCCATCCCGTGCAGACTGACATGGAGATCGAATTCGAGATCACCGTCAACGCCGTGTCAGAGCTGGTGCTGCCCGAGCTCACCGACGACTGGGTGGACGAGAACACCGAACATGACGACGTTGCGGAACTGCGCGAGGCGACGGCGCGGCAACTGGGCTTCGGGCTCGTCATGCAGGCCAACATGGCGCTGCGCGAGGAAGTGCAGAAGCAGCTCGCGAGCCTCGTGGACGGACCGGTTCCCGACGCCATGGTGAGCGGGGCCATCGCCGATCGCATGAACGAGCTGGGCAGCGGCCTCCAACAGCGGAACATGACCATCGAGAGCTGGCTGGAGGCGACAGGTCAAGAGCCGGTGTCGTTCATCGGCGAGCTGCGTGACGACGCGGAGCGAGGGGTGCGCTTGGACCTCGCGTTGCGTGCCTTGGCCGCCGCCGAGGAACTGCAGGCCGAAGACTCCGACATCGACGACGAGCTCGAGCGCCTGGCATCCACCGACGGCCGCAGCGCCGCGCAGCTGCGCGAGGTCATGGCGGACAACGATGGGCTGGCACACCTCACAGCAGCGATCTGCAAGGGCAAGGCGCTGCAATGGGCCGTCGATGCCGCCACACTCATAGGACCGGACGGCGACGAGATCGATCGCTCAGCGCTCGAACTCCCGTCGCCCGCCGGCAGCGACGACGACGCGGACTCCGACGACACAGGCTCTGACGAATCTGATACTGACGAAACTGGGGAAGCAACGTGACGACCGATTTCTACGCAATGGCGGATCCAATTGGCCCGAGCGCCGGACTGCACAGCGCTCGCAACTACCTCGTGCCCACGGTCGTGGAGCAGACCAACCGGGGCGAGCGCGCCTACGACCTGTATTCCCGGCTGCTGAAGGAGAACATCATCTTCTTGGGTACGCCGATCGACGACGTCGTCGCGAACCTGGTATGCGCGCAGATGATCCACCTGGAGTCGGAGAATCCCGACAAGGACATCAACATCTACATCAACTCCCCGGGCGGGGACATCAGTTCGCTGTTCGCCATCTACGACACGAGCCAGTACATCCGCAACGACATCACCACCATCTGTCTGGGCCAAGCAGCGTCTGCTGCGGCGGTGCTGCTGGCGGCCGGCACCCCCGGCAAGCGCATGGCGCTGCCCAATGCGCGGGTGCTGCTGCACCAGCCCTACGGCCAAGCGATGGGCCAAGCCACCGACATCGAACTGGCGGCGCGGGAGATCGACCGGATGCGCGAGCGGCTGGAGCGGATCATCGCCCACCACACCGGCCAGGACCTCGAGCGAATCCACACCGACACCGACCGTGACTTCATCATGGACGCCGAGGCGGCCAAGGAGTACGGGATCATCGACGAGGTGATCGCGAACCGCCAGGTGCTCGAGGACGGCCCGATCCGCGCTGCCTAGTCGGAGCGGACGACGGGAATCACTGAGCTACCCGCAGCACTCCATGTGCTGCCAGCATCATCAGCTTGGAAGGCTGAGGTTCGGTCGAGCGGACGACGGGAATCGAACCCGCATCATCAGCTTGGAAGGCTGAGGTTCTGGCCATTGAACTACGTCCGCGACGACGGCTGAGGGTAGCGGCGCGCTTGGTGGGGGGCGGCTAGCGGCCGAGTACCTGCAGGTGCCCTTGGTCGCGTATCCGCTCGATGAACGCCTCGGTGTACGCGTCTTCGGGGTCGGCCCGCACCGCCTGGTCGATGGCGTACGCGTCGTCGCCGACCAGGATGCGCCACCGGCCAGCCAGCACGTCCGAGAGGATGATCTCGGCCGCTTGGGAGGCGTTGGTCGGCGCATCGTCACGGAATCGGGTGTTGCGGTCGTTGAGCATCGTTTCGACCTGCTCATCGCTGAAGGCATCGAGGTCGACTCCCCGCGCTGCCATGTTCTTGCGGATGAGGGGGATGTCGACGCCGTGGGCGGTAAGGCTGTTCGACGCGATCGAGGTGCCGATGTGGCCCGGCATCACCACGTGGGCGCTGACGTGCGGCGCGTGCAGTGCCAAGTCCACCATGAGCGCCTCGGTGAAGCCCTTCACTGCGAATTTGGCTGCGCTGTAGGACGTGTGCGGCAAGCCGGGGCCGACCGTCGCCCAGAAGCCGTTGATGCTGCTGGTGTTGACCATCGCCCCTGCATCGGAGCGCACAAGCATGTCCATGAACGCCCGTGCGCATTTGAGCACGCCGTTCCAGCAGACCTCGAAGGTCTTGTCCCAGGCGTCTCGCTGGTCGTCGATCACGAAGCTGCCCCCGCCGGCGATGCCGGCGTTGTTGAACAGCAGGTTGATGTGGTCGGTGTCGTGCTGCGCGGAAACTTCGGCGGCGAACGCCGCCACGGCGTCGGCATCGGTCACGTCGCAGTCGTGGGTGGTGATGCGCACGCCGCTTGAGCCGCTGGCGGCCAGCTCTGCGGTGCGTGCCAGTTCTTCCGCATTCAGGTCACATGCGGCGACATGCGCCCCGGCCGCCGCCAGACGGCGAACCAGCTCACGGCCCATGCCCGTGCCGCCGCCGGTCACCACGGCGATGCATCCCGCAAAATCAGTTACTGCCATTGCTCAACCCTCCGGAGGCCCATCAGCGAACATCGCCGCAGCCGCGGCCTCCATCTCTTCGGGCGTGACGTCGCGCACGTGGGTCGCGATCGACCACTTGTGCCCGAACGGGTCGCGGACGCTGCCGAAGCGGTCGCCCCAGAACATGTCTTCGGGCGGCATCAGCACCTCTGCGCCCATCGCCACCGCCTTGTTGATGGTGGCGTCGCAGTCAGCGACGTAACGGTGCAGCGTGACCGTCGAGCCAGCCAGCGCCGCAGGCGCAGAGGCTTCGCCGCCCCACTCGGGGAAGTCGTCGGCGAGGAAGAGCAGACCGTCGCCGAGCACCAGTTCGGCGTGTATCAGCTTGGCACTGCCCGGCGCCATCTGGCGGTTGGTCTCGGTGGCGCCGAACGCTTCCGTGTACCACTCGATGGCGTCGGCGGCACCGCCCGGCGATCCGTCGGTGCGAGCCCCGATCGTCAGGTACGGGACGACGAATGGCCGGTCTGGGGGAATGGGATTCACGTCACTCATGGGCGCGGACTCTAGCCACGGCCTGCTCGCTGCGATGCCGCTGCCCGGGCGTTCCCATCTGCCCCGCAGGGCTGCGAAAATGCGATGGTTCGGCACGCTCGCTCCGCACTGAGCGCTGCCGGCAAGGAGGACTCTCATGAGGCAGGTCGACCACTGGATCGGCGGTCAGCGAACCGCGGGCTCGCCGAAGACGATGTTCGAGGTGACCGACCCGGTCACCGCCAACGTGATCGCCACCGTGCCCATGGCGTCGGGCAGCGATGTGGATGCAGCCGTCGGCGCGGCGCGCACGGCCTGGGAGAGCTGGCGAGATGCATCGATCTCGTCGCGCGCAGCGATCATGTTCGCTTTCCGGGAGCTGCTCGAGGAACACCGCTTGGAGCTGGCCGAGATGGTCTCGGCTGAGCACGGCAAGGTGCGGGCCGATGCGCTCGGCGAGATGCGGCGAGGCATCGAGGTGGTGGAGTTCGCCTGCGGCGTCGGCCAGCTGCTCAAGGGCGAGCGCACCGACGACATCAGCACCGAGCACGACGCCTACACGGTGCGCCAGCCCGTCGGCGTGGTGGCGGGCATCACCCCGTTCAACTTCCCGGCGATGGTGCCGATGTGGATGTACCCGGTGGCCATCGCCTGCGGCAACTGCTTTGTGCTCAAGCCGTCCGAGAAGGATCCGTCGGTGACGGTGCGGATCGGCGAGCTGTTCGCCGCGGCTGGGCTGCCCGATGGCGTGTTCAACGTGCTGCACGGCGACGCGGATGCCGTGAACGCGCTGTGCGAACACCCCGGCGTGGATGCGGTGAGCTTTGTGGGCTCGACGCCCATCGCCCGGCACGTTCATCGCACGGCATCGATGGCGGGCAAGCGGGTGCAGGCCCTCGGCGGTGCCAAGAACCACATGGTCGTGCTGCCCGACGCCGACATCGGCCAGGCGGCCGACGCCGCTGTGTCGGCTGGTTACGGGTCGGCCGGCGAGCGCTGCATGGCTATCTCGGTCGTCGTTGCGGTGGGCGCGATCGCCGACGAGCTGTCGGACGCGATCTGCGAGCGGATCGACGGTCTGCGCATCGGCAACGGGCTCGGCGCGGAGGCGGTGGACATGGGACCGCTCGTGACCGCCGAGCACCGTGACCGGGTGCTCAGCTACATCGACCTGGGCGAATCCGAGGGCGCCGTCGTGCAGCGGGACGGTCGCGGCCTGGAGGTGGACGGACACCCGGACGGCTACTGGGTAGGCCCCACGCTGCTCGACGAGGTCACTACCGAGATGAAGGTCTACGAGGACGAGATCTTCGGCCCCGTGCTGTGCCTGGTGCGGGTGGATTCGTTCGAAGAGGCGATGGAGCTGATCGAAAACAATCAGTTCGGCAACGGCGTGGCGCTGTTCACCCGTGACGGCGGTGCCGCCCGGCGGTTCCGGCGTGAGGCGCCCATCGGAATGGTCGGTGTGAACGTGGCTATCCCGGTGCCGATGGCGTACCACTCGTTCGGCGGCTGGAAGGACTCGCTGTTCGGCGACCACCACATGCACGGCCCCGAAGGCATCCGTTTCTACACGCGCCTCAAGGCCGTCACCGAGCACTGGCCTGACCCCGCAGACCGCGGCGTCGACCTGGGATTCCCCACCGCCCGCTGAGCGCCGATTCACACCGCGGCAGAGTGGTCGTGCAGGCGGTCGGCCAGCGAGGTGATCTCACCGGCCATCGCGAGTTTCCCCTGCCAGGTCGCTGGGATCGCCTCGGCTCCATAGTGGGCGCCGGCGATCTGGCCGTAGATGGCACCGGTGGTGTCGGCGTCGTCACCGAGGTTCACGGCGAGTAGGGCGCCCTCGCGGAAGGTGTCGGAGCGGTCGAACGCCCATAGTGCGGCTTCGAGCGCATCGACGACATAGCCCGTGCCCTTGATGTGCGGAGGCTCACGATCCTTGAACGATCGGCTGGCGACGAGTGCAACCTTGTCGGCGAGAGGGTCGCGCTCCCACAGTCGCTCGACGGGGCAATAGCCCGGCGACAGCAGCGTCTGCTTGTCGACCCCCCGCAGGGCGCCCACCAGCAGGCCCGCGTAGTAGCGGCAGGCATCGACGGCCTCGATCGCCTGATGGGTGACCCGTGAGCTGTCGGCTGCCCGGGCGATGGCCTCGGCAGCGTCGCCGGCGTAACGCATCGGCACCGGCGCAAGCCGCATCAGCGAACCGTTGCCGGCACTGTTGGGATCGGCGGATCCGGCGTAGGGATCGCCGTGCTGCATGAAGCGAGACAACGCTGCGCTGGTGGTGATCCCGATGTCGAAGCACTCACCAGTGCTCGAGAGGTAGCCCTCGCGCCACCAGCGCACGTATCGCTGCATCTGGTCGACCGGGTCGAACCTGCCGCACTCGACCAGGCTGGTGGCCAGGCACAGCGCCATCGAGGTGTCGTCTGTCCATTGGCCGGGCTCCAGGCCGAACGGACCACCGCCGACGATGTCATCGATCGGCTCGAACGTGCCGGGCGGCTTGAACTCCAGCGTGGTGCCCAGCGCATCACCCGCCGCGAGCCCCAGCAAACACCCCCGAAAGCGATCCAGCGTGGTGATCTCGCTCACCCAGCGCCCTCCGGCGACGGTTCCCGCCAATTGCGCACGTACTCACGTTGGCGCGGCATCTCGGGCGAGCGCGGCGTGCGGTACGCCTTCTCCATGCCCTTCCACCATTCCGCGATCTGGGCCAGAGCTTCGTCACCGGTCATGCCATGACGCACGAGCCAGCAGCCAACCACCGTGCCAGTTCTGCCAACGCCGCCCCAGCAATGCACGTACACCGTTTTGCCCTCGCTCAGCGCAGCGTCGATCGCATCGAGGATCGCCGCCATGTCCTGCGGACTTTGCGGCACGTCGAGGTCAACGATGGAGTGCCTGGAATGCTCGACTGACGTGCCGAGCCGGCTGGATTCTTCGGCAGCAATCTCGGCGTACGGCTCCAACCCTTCATACGGCTCGGTTAGATCGATGAAGCGGCTGATGCCCGCCTCAAGCAAAATCCTCAGCTTGTAGGCGGCTTCCTTTCGGCTCAACGCGCCCGGGTACTCGCCGGCGGCGATACGCCCGGGCACGACCCAGTAGGTGTTCATCGGCAAGGAAGGGCGGCTATTCGAGACGTTCATGTCCAATAGCTCGTGCCCATCGCTGTTGTCCGTGGCCTAGCGCTCGTGTGTTGTCCCTAGCGAGGGCGAAGCTTGCTCGCTCGCACTAGGCAGTCGGGAAGGCGGGATTTGAACCCACGACCCCCTGCTCCCAAAGCAGGTGCGCTACCAGGCTGCGCCACTTCCCGAGTTAGAAGAGCGAAGTGCTGAGTCAGCAGGGCTGACGGTCCGACTTCGAAGATCGATCGTACCGGTGGCGGTACGGAGGGCCTGCGTGGATTATTGGACCGGCGCCCACTGGACTAGCGTCGGCGCCCGGCGTTGCCGGTCGACGGTGCGATGCGGTGCCGCGCCCTGCGATGCGGTGCGGTCAGTCGTCCACTGAGATGACTTGGGTGGGGCAGCTCGCTGCCGCCGTGCGCGCGGCGCTGTGATCCTCGGCGCTGGGGCTGTCGTTCAGCAGTTGCACAAGCCCGTCATTGCCGACCTCGAAGATGCCCGGAGCGATCATCTCGCACGAACCGCTGCCGATGCACTTGTCGACGTCGATGGTGATCTTCACTCTGCCTCCCAGATAGGGACGAACCCGACTCGGTCCTGCTCGACATCGGACCTCGTTGCGTTGTACCTGCGGCACAACGGTACGCGAAGCCACGACGGTGCCCTACGCATCGTTGCCCGGCATCAAGCGGGCCAGCGAGCAGGCACCTCGGCGCAAGTGACGCGTGCCCGTTACTCTCAGCGGCGGCCGCAACGGGCCACGGGCGCAACCGCTCCCCCACCTACCAGGAGGACCGCTGTGAAGATCGGCGTGATGATGTTCCCCACTGACAAGGCCATCGGGCCGGTCGAGTTGGCCAAGGCTGCTGAGGAACGCGGCTTCGAGTCGCTGTGGTTCCCCGAGCACAGCCACATTCCCACCAGCCGCGAGACACCGTGGGGCGGCCGTGAAGGCGCACCGCCGCTGCCCGAGGAGTACTGGCGCTCCCACGACCAGTTCGTGTCGCTGGGCGCTGCGGCCGCGGTGACCGAGAACATCATGCTCGGCACCGGCATCACGCTCGTCGCCCAGCGCGACCCGCTCTGGCTGGCCAAGGAAGCAGCCACCGTGGACCGGATCTCGAACGGCCGGTTCATCTTGGGCATCGGCTACGGCTGGAACAAGGAAGAACTGGCCCACCACGGTGTGAAGTACACCGACCGGCGTGCGATCACCCGCGAGATGATGCTGGCGGTGCGCGAGCTGTGGACCAAGGACGAAGCCGAGTTCCACGGTGAGTGGGTGAACTTCGACTCGTCATGGGCATGGCCGAAACCGATCCAAGAAGGCGGGCCGAAGGTCATCCTCGGCGGTGCCGCAGGGCCGAAGACCATCGCCGACATCGTGGAGTTCTGCGATGGCTGGATGCCGATCTCGGGCCGCTACGACTTCGACGTGCCGATCAAGCAGATCCGGGAGTCGGCGATAGAAGCCGGCCGTGACCCCGATGAGATCGAGTTCGGCCAGTTCGGCACACCGCCCAAGCCGGAGATCATCGAGAGCCTCGCTGAGGTCGGCTGTACCCGGGTGGTGCTCGGCCTACCCCCGGCCGACGCCGACACCGTGCTGCCGGTCCTCGACAAGTACACCGAACTGCTGTAGCCGCCCACTGTCCGCTGCCGCATTCGGCAGCAGCTTCTCGGGCGACCACACCGTTGACAAACGGTCGGCAGCGTCAACTGCCTCTCATGCCGCCGTCGGCATCAGGCTTGCGGCGTTGCGCACTGCTGGCCTCGCCAGCGGGAACAATGTGGCGGTGACTGATAGCGCGCCCGGCGTGGAACAGCTCGACGTCGTCGACGAGGTCGGGCGCTACCTGCGCACTGCCCCACGGGACGAGGTGCACGAGCGAGGCGAATGGCACCGGGTCTTTCACTGCCAGATCGTGACGCTGCGTGACGGCGTGCCGACCGCGGTGCTGCAGCAGCGCTCTCGCGCCAAGGCGGCCTTTGCGGGACTGATCGACATCAGCGCGGCCGGGCATCTCGCCGCGGGTGAAGCGCCGCTCGATGGCGTGCGGGAACTCGAAGAGGAACTGGGCGTGACCCCCGCCGGCACCGACCTGGTACCGCTCGGGGTCCGCCGGCTGGCCGACGACAGCGGGGAAGGAACGCTGAACTGCGAACTGACCAGCGTGTACCTGCTACGCGACGACCGCCCGCTCACCGACTATGTGCTGGCCCGCGACGAGGTCGACGCGGTGCTCGACGCGCCAATCGCCGACCTGCTCGCGCTGTTTGGCGGTGCCCCCTCGATCACGGTGAAGGGCATCTCGTCAGCCGGGCATCCCGACGCAAGCGAGATCACGCTCGAAGTGACGCTCGACGACTTCGTGCCCAGTTCCGAATACTGGGTGGTGCTGATGGTGATGGCGCAGCGATTCCTCGCCGGCCAAGGCCCGCTCGCGGTCTGATGCGGTGCGGGTCGCTCAGGCGTGTTGGGCAATGAGGGCCAGCACTTCCGCGCCATAGGAGTCCCGCTTGGCCGGCCCGATGCCGTGCACGGCCAGCAGTTCAGCATCGTTGCTGGGGCGCCGGGTGGCGAGCTCAATCAGAACCGCGTCGGAGAAGACCCTGAATGCGCGCACGCCTTCGGCTCGACTTCGCTCGAGGCGCCAGGTGCGCAGCGCTTCGAACAGCGCCGCATCACTCGGATCGGTCGGCGGTTCGGGCTTCGGTCGACGGGCCGCTGGACGCGAGCCGGTGCCCGGCAGCACCGCTGTGTCGTCCGGGTCGGCACGGCTGCCGGACCCTGCGCCGGCTCCAGACGCTGTGCCGCCACGCGATTCGGGCGATGTCCCTCCGAAGTGCACGGGCTCGGGCTCAGCGGGCAGCGGCGGAGCGAGTTGGCTGAGCTCAGCCAAGAATGGCGACGGCGGATCGTCGCTAATGAAGGTGACGGATGCAGCACAGCGAGTGAGTGCCACGTGGAAGACGCGGCGTTCTTCCTCGATGTCGTGGGCGAGACGGTGCGGCATCAGGCCCGCCGAGGCCTCATAGACAATGACGTGGGGCCATTCGAGACCCTTCACCCGGTGAACGGTCGCGAGCCGCACACCCGACCGCTGAGCCGAGTGCGCCGAGCGCACGGCAGCGCCGTTGCTCGAAGAACGGGCCTCGTCATTGCCGAATCCGGCTGTGTCCGAGTCGCCGAATCCTGACAGACGGTCAGCCAACCACGCAGCGAAGCCGGCCGGGTCGGGATGCAAGTGGGCCACCGAAATCAACGCTCGCAGGTCATCGCCGTGAGCGGATCTGTCCACGGAGCGGCGCGAGGCATCCAAGCGGGTGTCGAGGCTGTAACCCAAGCCCAGCTCATCCCGAACGATCTCCAGGATGGCCTCGGTGGAGAGTTGCTCGTTCGCGGTTCGCTGCCGCAGCATGTCGATGTCGTCTGCGTACTCATCGATCTTGGTCGCCGTGCGGTCGTCGCTGAGACGGCCCGCCAGCGCCCGCAAGGCGCCGAGACTGCGCTGCTCGCCGATCCACTCGATCACGCGAGGCGAGATTCCACGCGGCGGGCGGCGCGCTGCGTCCGACAGCGCTCCGCCGGGCAGTGCGTGACGGGGCGCGACGGCCAATCTGAGCCACGCCAGCGCGCCCGCAACACCGGTGCGCTCCATGAACCCGCGACCCAGCGGTGCATCTGCAGCCACACCCATCTCCCCGAGCACGATCTGCGGCACGAGCAGCGTGCTGTTGACTCGCGTCAGCACCGCGATGTCCGATGGCCTGACCCCGCCGTCGATCAGGGCTGCCACGGTCTCGCGCAGTGCCGTAGCCGCCTCCGGCCCGGTCCTGACGGCGAGTGCCGTTTCGTCACAGTTGGCGGCGGCGCTCGGGCCGCTGTCGTGTCCAGCGTCCGGCATCGTCGTCGACGCTGAATCGTCGGCAGACAACTCCACAGCGTCGCTGACGCTCTCCGCTGGCGCTGTGATCTGCTTGTCGATACGGCGGTGATTGTGCGATAGCAGGTTGACTGCGGCGCGCACCACGGGCGGCGGGCAGCGGTAGTTGACGTTCAGGTGGTGGCGTGCTGCGCCGGGAAAGTACTTGTCGAAATCGATGAGCCACTGCGGCGATGCGCCGGCGTAGCCGTAGATGGTCTGGTCGTCGTCGCCCACAGCGAACACGTCGGCGCGGGGACCCGCCAGCAGCCGGATCATCAGCAGGTGTGCTGGCGTCAAGTCCTGGAATTCGTCCACCAGCAGCGCACCGCAGGCACGGCGTGCGGCGGCCCGGGCTGCCGGGTCGGCCAGCAGGATTTCGATGGCCCCGATGATCTGCTGGTCGAAGTCGACCAGTCCGTCGGCCGACAAGTCCTTGACATAGCGCGGCGCCAACGTCGAGAACTCCGGCACGTCGGGCTGGAAGTCGCCTTCGACAGCAACCGGATCACGCAGCCCCAGCCGGGAGGCGCTCAGTGCCTCCAGCCATGGTGCGAGCTGATCGGTCATCGCCCGCCGACGCCGCTTGACAAGGCCGTCAAGACGGTCTCGCACACCCATCTCGTCGATGACCTCGACCCGGCTCCGACCCGCCGGGCGGACAAAGGGGCCAGTCCCGTTGCAGACGGCCAGGGCGATGCTGTTCAGCGTGCGCACCTGCAGTCCCGTCAGGTCACGAGTGCGCTCTTCCATCTCGCGGCGGGCCCGTACGTTGAACGCCACCAGGCACACGGCCCCGGCGGCAACCCCCAGGTCCCTCACGAGATAGCGGGCCCGCTCGGTGAGCACCCGGGTCTTGCCCGAACCTGCCGGCGCAACGATGCACGCAGCGCCGCCCAGGTGGCCGACAGCCGCATGTTGATCCGATGCCAGATCGGCCCGCGGCTCGGCCGGCTGGACTCCGCGCAGGCTGCCCGCCGCCAGATTGGCCGCGGGCACCACCGGTGCCGGAAGTTCGAACGCCTCCAGCGGTCCGCCGTCGCACCACACCGGTCCCGCCTCGGTGACCACATCGCCGCCGCTCTCGGCAGGCGTGCTTGACCCGCTCGCAGGCACGGCGCCGAGCCGCAGCGCCGCCTCGACGGGAGCGAACCGGGCCTGCCCGGGCTGCCGTGCGTCGATGGCGTTGGCGGTGATCAGGTGCGCCAGGACCTCCGATCGCATGGTCATCCCCGGCGACAGTTCCCACCAAGGTGACTGCCACACCGGCGACGGTTCGGGAAACTCACCGTCGAGCTCGATGACCAGCCGGTTCCGCCCCAGCCAAGCCTCACGCAACCGGCGGCCAGTCGCCGCGCTGATGCCGCTCAGGCTGACCCGCACCCGTTCGCAGCCAGACCATGCCCCGGGGACGGCGTCGCCTGGACCTATCAGGACGCTGCGCCCCAACTCGGGCGGGCCGGCGAGTGCGTCCGCTGTGTTCATGACCGCTCTGCTCGGTGCCGAAGCACGCGGCCCGCTAGCGGCCGACGCCGATGAGGTGCATCGCCTCCGCGCGAGTGGCGGTGTTGCGGAACTGCCCACGCACCGCCGACGTGATCGTGAGCGACCCCGGCTTCTGCACGCCTCGCATCGACATGCACTGGTGCTCCGCCTCGATGACCACAAGCGTGCCCCGCGGCTCGAGCACCTCCATCAGCTTGTCGGCAACCTGGGTCGTCAGGCGTTCTTGCACCTGCGGCCGGCGGGCATAGGCCTCCACCAGCCGGGCCAGCTTCGACAGGCCGGTGATCATGCCCCGCTCGCTGGGAATGTAGGCGACATGGGCACGGCCCACGAAGGGCATCAGGTGGTGCTCGCACATCGAATAGAAGGGGATGTCACGCACCATGACCATCTCGTCATGGCCGCTCTCGAACTGCACCTTCAGGTGATGCGCAGGGTCTTCCTGCAAGCCTGCGAACACCTCGGCGTACATGCGGGCAACGCGCTTGGGGGTTTTCTGCAGGCCGTCCCGGTCGGGATCCTCGCCGATGGCAAGCAGGATCTCTCTGACGGCTTTCTCGATGCGGTCCGTGTCGACGTGCTGGTCGGTCACGGCGCCGTTGGTGGCTGCGATGGACAACACCTCGGCAGCGGCAGAGGTGCTCGGCACAGCATCAGCGTCGGATATTGAGCCGGACGGCATCCGGTGAACCTACCCGCGTTGACCGTGGACGCCATAGCGATTTGCGTCGCCGGCGCGTCCTGTGGAACAACAGATGCCGAGGCGCCGACGGGACGCGACGACGGGCATCACGACGGGACGCGGCCGCAGCCCTGGCCAGCGGATTGTCCACGGCCATCACCAAGGGCCGCTGTTAGGGTCGTCGCCATGGCCATTTTCCGCGAGCTGAGGAGCACTTGGAGCCGGACGAGGATCCTGGCCTCACGGTCGTATGGAGTTCTGAAGCGCGACAGGTTCCTCATGGCCTTCCCGGCCCTGACGCTGGCTGCCGTGGCGGCGATCTGCGCCGTCGCATGGACAGTGGTGTGGATCGCTACCGATGGACTCAACATTTACACGGTGGATGACCCCGGCAAATGGGCAACTGAACCCATCTTGTGGATCGTGCTCCTGGTTGCCGTCCTGCTGTGCACCTTCGCGTCGGTGTTCTTCACCGCCGCGCTGACCTACGGCGCCTGGGAGAGTCTCCAGGGCGGAACGCCGACCTTCGAAGGCTGCATGGCGGCCGCCAAGTCCCGTCTGCACGTCATCGTGCCGTGGGCCATCCTCGCCGGCTTGGTTGGGTTCGTCTTCGAATTGTTGTACCGACTGCCTATGTTCTTGCGTCACATGGAACAGGCTGGTCGCCAGATTCCCGTGATCGGTCAGTTCGCCGCCCTCGGGGCATTGATCGTGGCCTGGGTACTTGAGCGCATCTGGTACTTCTTCACTTTCCTCGTCGTGCCGGTACTGGTGGTGGAAGAGACCGGCCCCGTTGCTTCATGCAAACGTTCCTTCGGCCTGTTCCGCAAGACGTGGGGAAAGAGCCTCATCGCCCAATTGGGATTCGAACTCATCAGCTTCCTCCTCCTCTTGCCAGGTCTGGTGCTTGTGGCCATGATCGTTGCCGTCGGGTGGGGAAGCCTGGTGGCGCTGGTCCTCGGCATCGTTGTCGGCGTGGCATGGCTGCTGACGGTGACGGTGGCCATGTCGGCCATTGTCGGCATCTTCAAGATGGCGCTGTACCTCTATGCGACGACTGGTGAAGTGCCTGACGAGTTCGCGGGCAGTGACCTCGAGAACGCGTTCACGAACAAAGCTGCTCGCAAGGCCGAACAAAAAGCTCGTAAGGCTCAAGGGAAGGTCCGAGCGGCGCCAGCCCCCTGATCGGAGTTTTGCTCGAGCTCCGGGTGTCGCTGGTAGAGGCTCGACGAGGAAGCTCCCAGATGCGCCCCCGGCAGGACTCGAACCTGCAACCGGCGGGATAGAAGCCCGCTGCGCTGTCCAGTTGCGCCACGGGGGCTCGGGCCACGCAGACCCAGCGCCATCCTGCCACCGAAGCGCTGCCGGTCCAAGGGTGCTGCCGCGCAGCAACGGGCCTCATCAGTACATTCGGGAGTCCGGCCTACCCATGGCGCCGTCCCTTGGAGGGAACCGAACGTGACCGAGAAGAACCCTGGCTTCCGCTTCGACACCAACGAACTCCAGTGGATCCACTACGAGGGTGGACCGCGCTTCGACTATCCGATCGACTACGACATCGCCGTGCTCGGCCATCAGGAAGACGTCGGGCGGCTCGACCTGCTTATTCGCTGGGCGCCCGATGCCTACTGCCACTTCCACCGCCACGTGGCCACGACCGCCTCGTTGGTGCTCGAGGGTGAGCATCACGTCATCGACATCGACGTCGACGGCAATGAGGTGCACCACGATGTCCGGCCCGCCGGCACGTACTGCAACGGCCCGGGCGGTGACGTGCACATGGAGCGTGGCGGCCCTGAGGGCTCACTTGTGCTGTTCTCGATGCACGAGCCCACGGGGCGGATGTTCGAGGTGCTCGATGCCGACTACAGCATCCTCGCCGAGAACACCATCAAGTCCTTCAGAGAGCAGGCCCGCGAACTCGCAAGCTGACCCTCGTTGCCATAGCGCATCGGCACATGCGAGCGTCAATCGCTCAGGCTTGCCCCCGCCGCTGCCTGTTGCATGTCATCAGCCAGTGCACGTGACAAGGCCTCGCACAGCCGATCGTCCGCCCAACCGGTCTCGTTGGCTTCACACACCAATCGCCACACTTCGAAGCCCAACGCCGTTTCGTCGCCCGCGATGAACGCGGCCGTCAGGTCCGCTTGAAGCGCAAGGGGGTCGGAACCTCCTGCTCGTAGCCACGCCTCGACAACATCGCGCGTGCTGTCCTGGCCGGTGTTCCGGCTGGGCAGCGATCGAGGGGCCGAACCTGTCACGAATCCAACGGTACCCGGCGCTGCCCATCGGCTCCCACCGAAAAACGATTTCGCTGCTCGCCGTCGCTGGATCAGGATGTGCGCAGGGCGCTCACAGGACGCATCGCCAGCATGTCGGAACCGCCGGGTGCGCGCCTTCTCCTACTCGTAGCCATGACAGAGTATTCACACACGCCGCCCACCGAAGTCCGGGCCATCTTCAACAACTACGTGCTACCTCGTGTTCAGTCAGGTGAAGTTGCTGAGTTGGTGCAAAGCAGCGGTACAGCCAGCCCGTCCTCGGGACAGCCGCCCGGCACCCGTAGCGAGCGGGTCGTGTACCTCGATGGCGGAGAGCGGAGTGCGGTCGCTCACCGGTTCGTCTTGCCCGACGGCAGCATAGGCGGATCTGGCCGGCCCGATCCCAAAGCTGTGCGGTTCGGCAGCGAGTGGCTCATCGCCGGCCCGGACTAGCTGCGTTCGTCGGGAGACTCGACAATCCCGGCTGTCACAGCCAGAACTGCGCGCCTGCGTCGACACAACCAACCGCGCCAGCTCGATGAATCGTCGGCCACACGACGATCTCGTCAGGCCATCTCCGCCTGCGACGCGTCGCGATACGCCTCGGTGAGAGCGGCCAACAACTCGTCGTTGAAATCCCGAACGGTGTTGCCCTTCCCGATCTGGACGTCGGCCAGTTCCTCTATCTGTCCGATGAAATGCGGCGCCCTCTTCTCGAACACACTGCGCCAGAACTGGAGAGACGCCCCGCCGTCGTTCCAGATCGTGACCAGCCCGACATTGTCGCCCATGAGTCGAGGCAGGAGGGTGTGACGCTTCGCCCCCTTTCCTTCGTACGTTGAGAGCCTGACAAGGCCTTGTCGCTCCAGGTCGCGTGCCCACTCGAGTAAGCGGTGCAGCCTTGCCTGCGATTCATCAGGAACCGAACTGATAGTGGCTTCAAACCGCTCGCTTCCGGTGTACAGCGTGCCGGAATCCTGACGGCGAGTTCGTTCGACAGTCACCTCGTGCCGTTCAGGCGTCACACGTTGAGGGAGCACGACCGAACTCCCGCTGATGTCGAACGCGTTGACTGCAACCAAGTCGATGACCAGCTTGTCAGTGACATGTTCCAAGTACGCCACCAGCGTCATCAGTTCTGGCGGTACCGAGTCCAGTACGAAAACAAGCCGGAATCGTCCCTCGCGAAGATGCTCATCGAGAGACTCCGTGAACTCGTCAGAATCGAAGGCGCCGCCTTCGGTCGCGCTCACCGCCGCCTCCAGCGAGTCATGACCGCGGGCTTTCAGGTAGCTGCCGAAGCGCTCCTCAAGATGCTCCCGCGTCATTCCGTGCAAACTCGCCGCATACGCCAAGATCTGCGAGACCACCGCCCGCCGGGCTTCGTTGTTCTGGGCGAGCTTTACCTCGATGATGACCGGCCTACCTGACGTCTCGACGCCGACCAGATCTGCGAAACCCGAGCCGAGCGGCGCTTCCTTGCCGAGGATCAGAAGTTGGGGTGCGCCCGACAGCGGCAGCATCTCAGGCGCTTGTTCGATCAGATCGTGCAGAGTGGCCTCGTCCGGAAAACCCGCCGGCGGGCTCAGCACCCAGCCGTCATCGTCTTCCGTCCAGATTCCGGGCATCGACACGTCTTGCTCCCCACTCCTTCAAGCGAAATTCAACACTTCGGCCATGTCGGATATCGAAAATCGACTGGCTAGCGCGACGGCCAGCGCAGGATGCCGGTTTCGGTGCGGCCGTCGGCGTCGAGGTAGTCCGGGTCGCCGGGGAAGGCGATCCGGTGCGGCCCTTCGTTGTCGTAACGGATCCGCACATGTTCGTCGTGGTCAGGTGTGCCCCTGCCGGCGGCAGCGACCGCCTCCGCCACCGTTCCGAATCTGGCAAGGCGGTGCAGCATGCCGATGGTTGGCGTCATCATCACCATGTCGCCGGTCTCGTTGCGCCGGATGGCATCTACGGGACGAACCCACTGGTGCTCGACTGCCTCGTCGTGATCGGGCAGCGGCACTTGGCCGTCGGGCATGGCCGTCAGGAAGAACCGTGTGTCATAGCGGCGGGGGGAACCCAGCGGCGTCACCCAGCGGCCGATGAAATAGACGTTGTCACCGTCGAGCAGCAGGTCTTCGCTGCGCACCGTCTCGATGAAGTCCCGCTCGCCGGCATTGACCTCGTCCCGGTACTGCGAGAACCGCTCGGCCACATCAGGCGGCGAGAGGTCGATGATGCCCGAGGGCAGATCGCGAGGATCCTCCACGCCGACCGGGTGGTCGTGATGAGCCAGCAAGATGCCGGCCTCCTCGAACGTCTCCCGCAGGGCTGCAACCCAGAAAGCGATACCGCCCCGCTCGATGCCGATCTGATACGAGGCATCGTCATCGGTCAGGCCCGATACCGTCTCGTCGGCAACCTGGGTGGCATCTTCGGGGTCGACGGCGCCGCCGGGATACACCCACATGTCGCCCACGAAGATCGAGCGGGCGTTGCGCTTCAGCATCAGCACATGGGGATCGTTCTCGCCCGAGAGGATCATCACGGTGGCCGCATCACGCACGGCCACGGCTGCGGGGTCGTAGTCGCCCCCGCTCCCGGGTGACTTGGCGCCAACCGAGGCGCGCCGTTCAGAAGCTCCGTCGGATGATTCAGTCACCGGCGGCCTGGCAATCCTGACAAGGCAATCAACGATCGATCGAGCAACCGGTCGATCGACTCAGTAGTCGATGCCCGCGCAGACGAGGCAGTCTTCGCCGTCGTGGCTGGCACGGGCCGCTGCTGCGTCCTCGTCGGTCTGGTACTGCGGCGTCGGGTGGCGCTGGACCCGGTCGTCCTCGTAGTCACCACCACCGGCTGACTCGGCACCTGCATCGGCGCTCGCAGTGGCCGGTTCATCACCGTTCGGCACGGCGCATTCGGGCAGATCGGCGGCCTTGGTGGACGGCGCGAACACCCGGTCCTTCCAGCGGTCCGAATCCGACCAGCGGTAGTGCAGGTGAGCCATGGAACCAGGCACTCGCAGATTCTCAAACGCAGCAAACGTGTCCCGCAGGATCTGCAGGTTGAGCTCCGGCTCATGCGGCTTGCCCGCTGTGCGACCCAGCGGGTAGTCCAGGTACGCAGCGCGGGGCGGCCAGGCCGCCCGGGTGATGTCCCGTGCGCTCGACATCGACAGCGTCGGGATTCCTTCGGCCTCGATGGCCCTCGCGATCAGACCCCCGGTCTGATGGCAGACAGGTCACACCGGCACCAGCAGCACCACGTCGAGCTCGTCGGCCACGCAGCGCTTGGCCAGCTCGGGGATCAGCTCCTCACGCACACGCCGGGTGCTGTAGATGCCACCCATGAGGGTGTAGGCGTTGGGGCCCAGCTCGCCGATCTCTCCGCTGTCTCGCAGCGCACGCAGGGCCTCGATGGGGAACACGCAGTTGATGTCCGAGCGGGCGTCGGTCAGGTCATAGGCGAAATGCGTCGCCCGCAGATCGGAGACGTCGACGTCAGTCGGGATCGCCCGGTAGGTCGTGTCGTCGCGGTAATGGAACGCCGTCTGGCCGACTGAGTAGATCCCGCCGGTGGCAATCAGCCCGACCCGGCTCTCCGAGATCGGCTTGGTCAGCGGCGTCCACGGCGGCGGAGTCTCGCTGTGCACCCAGCGGTACTCGCCGTAACCCAGCCCGATGTACTGGGCCGTGATCCGCGGGATGTACTCCACGGGCGGCTGGCGTGCCGCAAGTGCCTGCGGTGTCTGCTCGCTCACGCTCATACGGTACGCCGTCACGGCCCCGCCCGGCTGAAGCTGCCGATGCCGCAGCGAAGGAGGCGGGCGTACCTGCCCGCGCGGCTCCGAAATTCGGTAGCGAGGCCACGCCACCCGTGGCATCCTTGACCACCCCGTGCGGGTCGTAGCTCAGTTGGTTAGAGCGCCAGTTTGTGGCACTGGAGGCCGGGGGTTCGAATCCCCTCGATCCGCCCGCAGCTCGCCGACCGCAGGTGTCGGAGGGCCGTCGTTAGCCTTGCGGGGCACCACGCGCCTCTAGCTCAATTTGGCAGAGCAACGGACTCTTAATCCGCAGGTTCTGGGTTCAAGTCCCAGGGGGCGTACTACTGGCCTGCCGGAGCGCTCCGGCAGGTGCTTTGATGAGGTCGTCTGATGGGCAACGACAGCGAAGCCAACGAACCGGAATCATCCGAATTCCACCCGTCGGCCGACCAGTTGGTCGAGCACAACCGGCAGGTGGCCGATGCGGTTCGCACGCCCGGCATGGCAGCGCCGCCCAGCCGTCACGTGGCCATCGTGACCTGCATGGACGCCCGCATCGATCCTCTGGCGGAGCTGGGCTTGACGGTCGGCGAAGCGCACGTCATCCGCAACGCAGGCGGTGTGATGACTGACGACGTCGTCCGGTCGCTGTGCATTTCCCAGCAGTTGCTCGGCACGCGAGAGATATTGGTCATACACCACACGAAGTGCGGCATGTGCGGGCTCGACGAAGCTGCCTTCAGCAGCGTCCTCGGCCAGCGCCTGGGCGCCCGGCCGAGTTGGCCCATCTGTTCGTTCGCAGATCCCGCCGACGACGTGCGCGCCGCCATCGCAACACTGCGAGCCTCACCGTTCATCGAGCACGACACGGCCGTCCGCGGTTTCATCTACGACGTCGACACCGGCCTGCTCGACGAGGTGGCAGCGCTCAGCCAGTAGCGGTCGGCGCTGTGGGCCAGCCGGGGACGCCGTCGTCGCGCTGGACTCCGGTGCTGTTGAGCAAGCCGCTCACCATCCGGTAACAGCCCGCTGCTGCGATGAGATGCACCATCTCGGCCTCGCTGAAGTGGGCAATCGCCTCGGCCCAAGTGGCATCGGACACGCAGTCGTCGGAGTACAGGTCGTCCACCACCTGCAGCAGAGCTGCCTCGGCCGGCGTCCAGTTGCCCTCGGGAATCGGCCGGGTGACGAGGTAGATCTCCTCATCGGTCATGCCCTCGGCTTGGGCGATCAGCGTGTGCTGGCCGAACTCATAGACCGACTGGCAGTTCCAGCCCATGCGCAACACGGCGATCTCGACATCGCGACGCGACAGGTCGCCCTTGTACAAGATGGCCTGCGCGTACTCGCCGAACGCCTTGGAGATGGGGCGGCTGTGCGCGATGGTCGCAATGACGTTGACAGCGTTGGCAAACGAGTTCTCCATGACCTCGCGGGCTCGCTCGGCCACCTTGGGGATCGGCTCGAGGCGTGGGGCTGTGGGTCGTGGCAGGTGCATGAGCGGGCAGTCCTCTCGTCGGTCCCGCGAATGTAGGAGAAGTTGCGCCGGTCGTTCACTGGCGCACCTGCTTAGGCTGCGGGCATGACCGAGCCAGCCATCTCGACGTTTTCTGTGCCCGATATTGCGGACATGCCCGACGACCTGCGAGAGCGCATCGAGCTCATCCAGTCCAAGACCGGCTTCGTGCCGAACGTGTTCCTGGCGCTGGCGCACCGGCCCGAGGAGATGCGGGCGTTCATGGCGTACCACGACGCGCTCATGGAGGGCCCGAGCGGGCTGAGCAAAGCCGAGCGGGAGATGATCGTGGTGGCCACCAGCGGGGCCAACAACTGCCTCTACTGCGTGGTTGCGCATGGCGCGATCCTGCGCATCCGCGCCAAGGATCCGCTGCTGGCCGATCAGCTCGCTGTCGATCCATCCAAGGCCGACCTCACCGACCGGCAGCGGGCGATGATCGATTTCGCCTTGAAGATGTGCAGCGAGCCGTGGTCGGCCTCGGCGGCCGATCACGACGAGCTGCGAGCTCACGGTTTCAGCGATGACGACATCTGGGACATCGGCGCCATCACGGGTCTGTTCGCCCTGTCGAACCGCATGGCCCACCTGACGTCCATGCGGCCCAACGACGAGTTCTTCACGATGGGGCGCTAGCCGCTCGCTTCCCTGCCCTTCGCCCGCGAACCCCGCTCAGCGGGCCCCGAGGAACGCCCGGCGTACTTCGGCATCGGCCAGCAGATCCTCCGCAACGCCTTCGTAGGTGATCTCACCGAGTTCGATCACATAGCCGCGGTGGCTGGCCTCGAGTCCTTGGCGGGCGTTCTGCTCGATCATCAGCACAGTGAGGCCGATGTCGTGATTGAGCTGCGCGATCACTTCGAAGATCTGGTGGGTGACCAGCGGCGACAGCCCTGCGGACGGCTCGTCCATGAGCACCATGCGGGGCGACCACATCAGCGACCGGCCGATCTCCAGCATCCGCTGCTCGCCGCCGGACATGGTGCCAGCCTCTTGGCGTGCCCGTTCGGCCAGTCGGGGGAACAGGCCGAAGACGTAGTCGATGCGATCGCGGACCTCGGCCTTGTCGCTCGACAGGTACATGCCCAGTTCGAGGTTCTCGTAGACGGTCATCTGCGAGAACAGGCTGCGGAGCTGGGGCACGATGGCGATGCCCGCGGTGCTGAGGGCGTCTTGGGGGGCGATGTTGGTGATGTCACGACCCGCGCAGATGACCTGCCCGGATCGCACCGGCACGAGCCCGTAGACGGCACGGAACACGGTGGACTTGCCGGCGCCATTGGGGCCGATCACGCACACGATCTCGCCCTGACCGAGTTCGAGGCTGACGCCGCGCAAGATGTCCTGGCCCGGCAGGTACCCGGCATGCATGTCGCAGACCTCCAGCAGAGGGCTCATCGACTCGGAGTCGGTATTCGGCTCGGTGGCGGTCATGGGTTCGGGTCCTGCGGGGTGCTCGGCGCGGCTGTGCTGCTGCCGCGCCCACGGTCGCCGGCGGCGGCACCGAAGTACGCCTCGATGACCTCCGGGTTGTTCATGATGTGGGCAGGAGCGCCTTCGGCCAGCTTGCGACCCTGGTCCAGCACGACGACCCGCTCGCACAGTTCGGCGATGAACTGCACGTTGTGCTCGACGAGCAGCAAGGCGACGCCCCGGGAGGCGTTCACCTCGACCAACCGATCCTTGATCTCGTTGATGAGCGTCGGGTTGACGCCAGAAGTGGCTTCGTCGAGCAGGATCAGCCGCGGCTCGCTCATCAGCGCCATGCCGATTTCAGCTAGGCGTCGTTGCCCCCCAGAGAGCGTGTCGGCCCGCTCGTCGCGCAGCGGCCCCAGCGCCAAGAAGTCGATGAGCTGATCGGCCCGGCGTCGAGTCTGCGGGTCGGTCCGGCTGAGCATGCGGCGCAGTCCGAGGCCTGCCCAGCTTGCGCTGAGCTCGATGTTCTCGCGCACCGTCAGAGCGCCGTACACCCGGATGATCTGGAAGGTCCGGGCAATGCCGCCCCGAGCGATCTGGTGGGGAGCGCGGCGGGTGATGTCCTCGCCGTCAAAGCGAACCGCGCCACTGTCTGCTCGCTGCACGCAGCTCAGGCAGTCGAACAAGGTGGTCTTGCCGCTCCCGTTCGGTCCGATGAGCCCCACGATCTCGCCGGGTGCGACCGAGATGTCGACATCGTCCACCGCGACTAGGCCGCCGAAGCGCTTCACGATGCCGGTGGCGTCCAGCAGGGCAGTCATGGCAGGTCTCCCGCCGGGTTGTCGTTATCGCCGCGCTCGACGTCGCGGCCGGCTCGCGACCACCGCTGCCAGAGGTCGGTGACAGCCACGCCCCGGCGGTCGAACCAGCCCACCAGACCCCGTGGCATGAACAGCACGATGACGATGAGCAGCACTCCCTGCGCAATGAGATGCAGATCGAGCAGGTTGGCCCACAGCACCTCGCGCAGCCAATAGAGCACCGCCGAGCCGACGATGGGGCCGGCCACCGTCCCGATGCCGCCCAGCATCGTGCCCATGATCGCGTCGAGGGTCCTCACCTCGGTGAACGCAATGTCGGGGTCGACGAAGGTGTTCTGGAACGCCCACAACCCCCCGAACAGCCCGGTCGAAGCGCCCGCGAAGCTGAACGTGGCGACTTTGAGACGCGTGGTCGCGATGCCCCGCATCTCCGCTCCCACTTCGTCTTCGCGAATGGCGACCAGTGCCGTCCCGACACGGGTGCGTCGCAGCCACCACACGAACACGGCGAGCGCCACAACCAGCGCCAGCTCCACGAAATAGAAGAGCGAGCGGTTCAGGTACGGCGGCAGTGTGAGGCCGACGCCCCCGCCGGTGAGCCCGCCCCAGATGCGCACGATCTCGCGCATCGCCACGAACGTGGCCAGCATCGCGACCGAGAAGTACGGGCCCTTCAGCCGCATCGTGGCCCGCCCGATGAGCGCCGCTGCCAATCCGGCCACGACGACGCCGAGCGCGATCGCCGGCACGGGCGGCCAGCCGATGCCCAAGCCGTTGCTCTGCAGCGACATCATGATCGCCGTCGTGTAGGCGCCCAGGCCGAACCACACGGCATGTCCGAAGTCGATGTAGCCGGTGAACCCTCCGGTGAGGTTCCAGTTGATCGCCACGCCGATGCTGGTGAACATCAGCGTCATCGTGAACAGCATCGAGTCGCTGGTGCCGGGCCACAGCGGGAGCACGACCAGCCAGGCGAGCCCCACGGCCGCCAGCGCCCCGATCAGGCGACGTGCCCAACGCTTGATGCCTCCGGTGAAGGTCATGTCGCCGTCGCATTCACAGGACGCAGGCCGCCGAAGATGCCCTGGGGCCGCAGCACCAGCGCAACCACGAGGATCACGAACGAGGCCACCACGGCCAAGTTGGTGCCCACACCGCCCACGTAGATCGCCAGGCCCGCTTCGACCAGCCCCAGCACCATGGCACCGCCCAACGCCCCCCGGATGGAGCCCAGACCGGCCACCGCCGTGATCGCGAACGCCTTGAGCGTCAGCGGCGGCCCCTGGAACGGCTGGATGGCCAGCACCGGGCTCACCAAGGCACCGGCGGCACCCGTGATGCCGATGCACAGCGCGAACGTGATGACGTACACCTTGGGTACGTCGATCCCGACGATGCGGGCTGCTTCACGATTCTGCGCCGCCGCGCGGATGCTCTTGCCCAGCTTGGTGCGTGCCAGCAGCACGCTGAGACCCCCGAGCACGCCGAGGGCGACGATCAGGATCCAGAACTTCGTCACCGGCACGGTGAGGCCGTCGGCGAGGCGCCAGCTGCCGTCGAGCGCGGTGCTGGTCCTGCGGAAGTCGGCAGAGAAGACGAGCTTCATCACGTTCTGCAGGATGATCGCCAGCCCGAACATCACGAGCAGCGACACCAGGTGCGGCCGGTCGATGACGCGATTCACCAAGCCGCGCTGGGTGAGGTAGCCGAGCGCCGCCATCAGCACGAACACCGCCGCCACCGAGACGAACGGATCGATGCCCCACCACTCGTCGGCGAGCCAGGCGAGGTAGGCGCCGATCATCACGAACTCGCCGTGCGCGAAGTTGATCACGCCCATCACGCCCCAGATCACCGAGAACCCCAGCACCAGCACCGCGTACATGCCGCCGAGCGCGATGCCGTTGACCAGCGCCTGCGGCAGCTGCCCCCATGCCGACGATTCGCCGGCGGTGCGGCCGGTGCCGTCACCGAGCGGGTACTGGAGTTGGGCCCGCGCCGCAGACCCCGGGGCCACGACATGGATCTCGCCATGCTGGACCTGCACCATCCCCATGGGCTTGCTGTCGTTGACGCCCCGGTCGTCGAAGCTGATCGGCCCGTAGAACGTGTCTGCCGACAGCGCACGCAGCGCGTTGCGCACTGCGTCGGTTTCGGTCGACCCCGCGGCCTCGATGGCCAAGTGCAGTGCGAGCGCCGCTGCCGTGGCGCTTGCCGCTTGATACACGGGCGGCTCGCCCCACAGCTGCTCGTAGTAGGCGGCGTAGTCGGCGGCGCGGCCGAAGTACGGGCCTTCGTAGGCCATCGTGGCTTCCCACTGGGTGGGGCCGAGCACCCCGTCGACATCGGTACCGAGCTCGTCGATGAGCTTCGGATTGGACGGGCCGACCGTGATCAGCATGCCGTCGGGCTCGAAGCCCAACTCCTTGGCAGAGTTCACGAACAGGACGGCATCGTTGTAGTGCCCGCCGCCGACGAAGATGTCGGGGTTCAGGTCGCGGAACTTGGTCATGATCGCCGAGACGTCCTGGATGTCTTTGGGGTAGGTCTCGGTTGCCAGCACCGTGATGCCATGGGCCTCGAGATGGCGCTGCGCCCCGTGCGCGACAGCGGTGGGGAACGACGTGTCCTCGTGGGCGATGACCGCGGTTTCGGCACCTTGGTTCGCCAGCGCCTCGACGCCCGAGAGGGTGTAGTCGCTGGCGATGGTGGCAACGAGGAACAGGTTCTGGAAGCCCCGTTCGAACATGGTGTCCGAGGTGCCGTTGCCCTCCACCATGATCACGTTGTTGGCCTCCGCGATGGCGCTGGTGCCGGTGGTCAGGCCGCTCGAGTAGGGGCCGAGCAGGAAGTCGACCTCGTCCTCGTCGATGAGCCTCTGGACGAGGTTCCCGGCGGTGTCGGCGTCGGACTCGTCGTCGTAGTAGATGATCTCGGCCCGGTAGCGGGCATCGCCGATGCGAATGCCCCCGTGTTTCTCGTTGACCCAGCGCACCCAGGTGTCGTAACCCTGCCGTGAGTCCTTGCCTTCCACGGAGTACTTACCGGTCTCGCTCAGTGCCGCGCCGAGTCGCACGGTCCCGTCGAACTCCGCCTGCTCACCGGGCGCCCTCTGCAGTGCCGAAGATCCCGCTCCGTCACCGCCGCTGTCACAGGCCGCCGCAAGCGGGAGCGCGCACGCCAAGGCAGCGAGCAGCACCACCCTCAGAAACCGCACGTCAGCCCTCCATGACGGCCGACCTCGTGCACCAGCACATCCCGCTCGAACGCTAGGTGGTCACCCGGCTCCAGTGGTGCCTCTGCCCGTGGCCCGAAGCGATGACGCGCCAAGCCCGTGGGATCCAGAAATGTTGCTAGAACCGGCTCCGTGGAACCGAAGGCGCTGCCGGGCCCCGCATCGGAGCGGATGTCGAAGCAGCGCTCCCGCGACACAGGGCCGGAACGGCTCATCCGCTCGGCACTGCACCGACGTGGCCTGCGCTACTTCGTGCACCGCCGGCCGTTGCCCGAGGTGCGCCGCGAGGCCGACCTGGTGTTCCCTCGGCTGCGGGTGGCGATCTTCGTGGACGGTTGCTTCTGGCACGGCTGCCCCGAGCACGGCACCAAACCCCGCCGCAACGCCGAATACTGGGAAGCCAAGATCGCCCGCAACCGTGCCCGCGACGCCGACACCGACGCTCGCCTCCAAGCAGCCGGCTGGACCCCAGTCCGCATCTGGGAGCACGAACCTCCCGACCAAGCCGCCGACCAAATTGAACAACTCATCCGCACCCGAGCCCGCCGCCTGGGCCAGTAGCTAGCCCGTCTTCTTGGCCAGCACTCACAGGTGCGCGCAAAACCGGCAGTCACAATTGCGTGAAATATGTATCTTTCGACGTGTGAAAACAGCATTTAAGACTGTGTGAAAAAGGTAATCAGACCTGTGCAGAAGTGGTAACCTGCAGTTGTGACCACATATATCCGCCGGATGGCAGACGTCAGGATCGAGTTCTTGGCGGAGTCTCCCGCGGCGCTGTTCATCACGGGGGCGCGTGCCACAGGCAAGACCACTACGGCGCGCCGCCACGCAGCCACCGTGATCCAACTCGACAACGCCGATGCGGCCGCCGCTGTACGAGTCGATCCCGACGCTGCCCTCCGCGATCTCCAGCCACCTGTCCTGCTCGACGAGTGGCAAGTAGTTCCCGAGGTGCTGGGCGCCGTCAAGCGGGCCGTGGACAACGACCGCACGCCAGGCAGATTCATCCTCAGCGGCTCCGTCCGATCTGCTCGCGATTCCGCGCTGTGGCCCGGCACAGGGCGCCTGCTCCCGGTCGCCATGCATCCGCTGACGGTGCGCGAGCAGGTCGGTGCCATCGACGGAGTCGAATTCCTCGAACGTCTGAGAACCGGCGACGACAATCCCCTGCCGGCGGACATACCCGACCTGCGCGCCTACGTGGAGATCGCGTTGCGGGGCGGCTTCCCCGAGGCAGTTCTGGAGCCCCAGGTCGAGCGTCGAGACGCTTGGCTCGACGGCTACCTCAGCCACATGGTGACTCGCGACCCATCGACATTGGGCGCCTCGCCCGACAGCGGCCGTCTCGGACGATTCTTCGGCGCTTACGCGCTCAACACCGCAGGTCTCGCAACTGACGCCACCCTCATCAAGGCTGCGGGCATCGACCGCCGTACCGGAGAGTCCTACACGCAACTGCTCAGCGATCTCGGCATCATCGCCGAACTCCCGTCGTGGCACAGCAACCGGCTCTCCCGACTCGTCAAGGGACGTAAGCGCCTAGCGGCGGACACCGGGCTTTGGGCCGCAGCCGTCGGTATCGACGCCGCAACCGTGATGTCCAGCGGCGATCTGATCGGGAGGCTCCTTGAGACCTTCGTCATCAATCAGCTGCGAGCCGAGACTGCCGTGACGACGCGTGGTCCACAGTTGTGCCATCTGCGAGTGGCGGACGGTCGACGGGAGATTGACTTAATCGCCGATTTCGGTGCCCGCGGCATCGTCGCCGTCGAGATCAAAGCGACGAATGCACCCGACACCAGCGACGCCCGCCATCTCGCATGGCTACGAGACGAACTCGGCCCCCAGTTCGCAGCAGGTGCCGTGCTCCATGTCGGCAGCCACCAGTACCGCCTCTCAGACCAGATCGACGCCATCCCCATCTGCGCACTCTGGGCCTAAACAGCCACTGCCGCGAGCCGGCTCTGGCGCGCCCGTCCTACGCAAGCGTGTCCTGGAATATGCGTTCGTCATGCCACCGTAGGTAGGTGGGATGCGGTGGCTCGATCTCGGACGGCAGCGCAAGCACCTCATTCAGTGAGCGGCCGAAGTTGTGCTCGACGCCTGTGTCAATTTCCACGCTCGTTCGAAGGCGACGTGAGCGATGCACGCGCAGCCCGCCGTTGACGGTGATCAAGCCTCGATCGAATGCCGCGTCGTGGGTCGGGCAGGCAGCAACGCCGTTGCGTGGGTCACGCCGCTCTCGGTTGTTCGAATCGGCCCATGGCTTGATGTGTGACGCAACAATTAGGCGACTCCCCCGCAGAGATCGTGGAGCCATGCCACAGAAGCCGCACGTGCCACCGAATCTCCGGACGACCTCGTTCGCGAATGCGGTATGCCCGACGCGAGCCCGATGCTCGACGATGCGAGTGGTCTCGGCAGCCGAGAGCACCTGATGGTGCTTCAATTTCGCTGCCCTGAGCCTTGCGGCCTCCCTCTCGAGTTCCTCGTACCGGAACCCTGAAACACCATCAAGACCGAGCAGGGAGTAGTCAGTTGTCTCCGAGAGACGCAAGAAGTCGGGCAGCCGACCCTCACCAACGCCCATGCTCCGGGCACCGCGTAATGCCGTTCGGTACAGGTCGATGTGGCGAGCGACGTCGTTACCCATCTCCATGAAGAACTGGACTTCGTGCCTCGCTCCGTTCACGCGAGAACCGTCCAGATTCATCATCTTGCTCGTGATCGAACTGGGAGAGCGCACAAAGAGCGCCGCTAGCTGATGAACGAGCGCTGGTGCCGTGTGGATCGTTTGCCCCCCGTAGCGATGTGGGTCAACTACCGGATCGTCGCAACGGAACAGGCAGTAGCAGAGCACAGTCTCGACGGGCCTGAAGTTGACCTGTCGCTTGCCCGGTGGCGGCACGCGACGCTGCACGATGCTCCGTCACTGCGCTGCTGCCTCGCTCTCGGTGAGGTCCAAGTAGTCGCTCAGCGACGCCACTCGGACACTCTGTCAGGTTCGCAGTTCCAGCGGGCGACACTCGCAGGGCTCGGCGCAACCTCGCAATAGACGGCCATCGCGGAACTGTGGCAGCGAGCCCAAGACTGCGTTCTCGAGCACTTCATCGAGATGCTCTGAGCAGGCGAAGACTGTGAAGCTCAACCTGCCGCAATCGAGCTTCCAGGAGACGCAGTACAGCGCACCGCGTCCCGCAGGTGGCCATGGACATACGCCACAATCCCGGTGGCCGAAGTCGACTGAGACGACCAGTCGAACCTTGCCACCTGCTTGCGGAACCTCTTTGAGTGGCGTCGTGAGAGTCATCGATCCTCCTGGGTTGACCCGATAAGGCGATGCTGCCGGCTCAAGACCACATGAGGCCGGCAATTCACTCGCGCCAAGAACGGGCGAGTGTTCGGCACCGAGGCCCGTGGTGACCGTGCGCGCTAGAAGCCGAGGGCGGTGAGGGGGTCGGTGTAGGGGATGTCTAGGGCGGCGGCGACGTGGGGCTCGGTGACGTGGCCCTTGTAGACGTTGAGGCCTGCCCGCAGGTGGGGGTCTGTGCGCAGGGCGTCGAGCCCGTTCTCGGCAATGGCCAGCACCCTTGGCAGAGTGGCATCGCTGAGCGCCCGGGTTGAGGTCAGCGGCACCGCTCCGGGCATGTTCGCCACGCAGTAGTGCACGACATCGTCGACCACGAAGGTCGGTTCGGCGTGCGTGGTCGGCTTGGATGTCTCGAAGCACCCGCCTTGGTCGATCGCGACATCGACGACAACGGAGCCAGGCCGCATCTGGCTGATCATCTCGGCATTCACCAGCTTCGGTGCCCGTGCACCGGTCACCAGCACCGCCCCGATCACCAGATCGGCTCCCAGCACCTCGGCCTCGACGGAGGCACGCGTCGAGGTGACCGTCACCACCGAAGCACCGAAGCGCTGTTCGAGGTGATCGAGCGCCCCCGGATCGATATCGAGCACCCGCACGTCGGCGCCCATGCCGATGGCGATCTCCGCCGCGTTCTCGCCGACTACGCCGCCACCGATGATCACCACACGAGCCGGCGGCACACCGGGCACGCCGCCAATCAGCAAGCCGATGCCGCCGTGCGCAGTCTCGAGCGCCCACGCTCCCGCCTGCACGGCGAGGCGGCCCGCAACCCGCGACATCGGCGCCAGCAGCGGCAATCCGCCACGCGAGTCGGTGACGGTCTCATAGGCGACGCATGCCGCCCCTGATTCCACGAGATCGGCGGTCTGGTCGGGGTCGGGAGCGAGGTGCAGGTAGGCGAAGAGGATCTGGCCCCCACTGAGCATCTTGCGCTCGGATGACTGCGGCTCCTTGACCTTGACGATCAGCTCGGACTTCTCCCACACCTCGTCGCAGGAGCCGATGCGAGCGCCCGCAGCCTCGAAGGTGGCATCTGGTACACGAATGCCCGCACCCGCGCCGGTCTCTACGACGACGTCATGCTCGTGCAGCACGAGCTCACGAACAGCGTGGGGCGTCAGCCCAACACGTTGCTCGCCCGCCTTGGTCTCGCAAGGCAAGCCGATCAGCATGCGGCCACCTCCTACCCAGGTGCCCAACTACCCAATGTGCCCCAGACATCGGTGCCCCGGCCGGGGCTTGGATGCACCGGCGAAGTCTACGATCCTCCCGATGAGCCCCAGTGACACACCGAGCCTGATCGACGACGGTGCTGTCGACGGCTGGACGCTGCCCGATCTTGTGCGGCAGGCTGCGGCCTCACACGGCGACAACGAGTTTCTCTCGTTCGAAGACGGCCGCACTCTCAGCTTCGCCGAGCTCGACAGCCACACTGACCGGCTCGCTACCGCTCTCGCTGATCTCGGCCTCCGGCCAGGCGACCGGTTGCTGGGGCTGCTCACGAACAGCCTCGAGTTCATGCTGCTGATGATCGCCACCCACAAGCGGCGGGCGATCTTCGTGCCGATCAACACCGACTTGCGCGGTGCCTTCCTCGAGCATCAGGTCAACAACTCCGAGCCACGCATCGTGGCCGTCGACCACGGGCTGCTCGAGCGCTTCGACGACATCGAGCCCGGCTCCCTCGACCCGTCCGAGACCGACATCGGGGCCACGATCCTGGTCGACGACGGCGACTACGGCGTCGGTGCCGGCGGTGTGCTCATGGGCTCGGCGGAGGTCTCCATCGAAGAGCTGCTGGAGACCGAGGTGCGTCCCGAAGCGGTGCTGGCAGCCGAACCCAGCGATGTCTGCACGATCATGTACACCTCGGGCACCACCGGTCCCGCCAAAGGCGTGCTGATGCCGCAGGCGCACTGCTACCTGTTCGGCCTCGGCACCGCCCGGAGCCTGCAGATCACCCCGGAGGACCGCTTCTACTGCTGCATGCCGATGTTCCACGCGAACGGCCTGTTCATGCAGGTCTTTGCGTCGCTCCACGCCGGCGCCTCGGTGTACGTGGAGAAGCGGTTCAGCGCCGGCAAGTGGCTCGACACGGTGAGGCGGCACCAGATCACCCTCACGAACGCCCTCGGGGTCATGCCCGAGTTCATCTGGCGCAGCCCGCCGACCGACAGCGATCGTGACCATCAGCTGCGAGCCGTTATCGCCCTGCCGGTGGCGGCGGAATGGGCCGCAGCGTTCGAAGAGCGCTTCGGTGTGCGGATCATGCAGGGCTACGGGATGACCGAGGTCAACATGGTTTCCTACACCAGCTTCGACGACCCGGTGATGTCGGGCTGCGCTGGGCGGCCGCTGACCGACTTCTTCGACGTCATCGTGGCCGACCCCGAGACCGACCTGCCCGTCGCGCCCGATGAGACCGGCGAGATCCTTGTGCGTCCCAAGGTGCCGTTCTGCTTCAACGTGGGCTATCACCGCATGCCCGAACGCACCGTGGCGGCGTGGCGGAACCTGTGGTTCCACACCGGCGATGCGGGAAGGCTCGATGAATCCGGGCGGCTGCACTTTGTGGACCGGTTGAACGACCGCATCCGCCGGCGCGGCGAGAACATCTCCAGCTACGAGGTGGAGACGGTGATCAACGGCTACGAAGGCGTGATCGAGTGCGCCGTCGTTGGCTTGCGCGTCGAAGGTGCCGGCGGGGAGGACGAAGTGCTCGCCGTTGTCGCAGTCAGCGGCCCAGCGCCCGATCCGGTCCACTTCCTGGATTGGTGCGTGCCCCGCATGCCCCGCCACAGCGTGCCGCGCTACCTGCAATTCGTGCGCGAGGTCGACAAGACCGCTTCAGGCAAGATCCGCAAGCAGGCCATCCGGGACGCAGGCGTCACCCCAGACCTGTGGGACCGCGAGTCAGTCGGTTACACCGTGGCCCGCGGCTGAGCGGGCACCAGCCGGCGCATTGGCCTGCGGCCGAGCGGGCAGACCAGGCTCGTCTACAGGTCGGGGCGGAGCAGGACCCGGCCGGTGGTCTTGCGCTGGTGCAACGCCTGCAGGCCGTCGATCAGGCCCTCAAGCGGCAGCTCCTGGCTGACGAGCGGGTCCAGCCTGCCGTCGGCCACCTGCGGCCAGATCTCGGCGTAGCACTCGTCGAGCACCTCGTCTTTGCGACCCCGGTAGCCGCCCATGTGCACGCCGACCACCGAGTAGTTCTTGACGAGCACGTGGTTCGCCGGTGCCTGTGGGATCGTGCCGCTGGCGAATCCGACCACCAGCAGGCGGCCTTCCCACGCCACCAGCCGCCGGGCGACATCGAAGTACTTGCCGCCGACGGGGTCGTAGATGATGTCGCAGCCCCGCCCCCCGGTGGCATCCATCACTGACTGGTACAGATCGTCGTTGTCGTAGTCGATGACGATGTCTGCCCCCAGTTCGCGGCAGGTCTCCACCTTGGCGGGCCCGCCCGCAGCAGCAAGCACGGTGCAGCCCGCAGCCTTGGCCATCTGCACTGCAGCCGAGCCGACACCGCCTGCCGCGGCAAGCACCAGCACCGTCTCGCCGGCCTGCATCTGCCCGCGCCGGTTCAGCGAGAACCATGCCGTGCCGTAGATCACATTCGCCGCGCACGCGGCGGGGATCGAAACATCGTCGGGCACGTGCCGAGCCGTGGCACCCCTGATGAGCGCTTCGCTGGCGTAGCCGCCCCAGCCGGCGGTACCCGAGCCGATGACGCGGTCGCCGACCTTCAAGTCGCACTCGGGGCCGACTGCA
This sequence comes from Candidatus Poriferisodalis sp., assembly GCF_965203655.1. Lineage (GTDB taxonomy): Bacteria > Actinomycetota > Acidimicrobiia > Acidimicrobiales > Poriferisodalaceae > Poriferisodalis. Next base: position 914,664 of record NZ_CBDBDD010000009.1, on the reverse strand, counting down.
GTCACCGTGCCGCACGCTCCCATGCCCGGCGTGAACGGCGGATCCCACCGCTCCTGGTAGGTGCCCTGGCAGTGCAGGATGTCCGCGAAGTTGAGATCGGTGGCTTCCACGGTGATGCGTGCCTGACCCCGACCGGGCTCGGGCGAGTCGTACTCGCCCAGCTCCAGCACATCCCACGGGTAGCCCAGCTCGTTCAGTCGCCACGCCTTCATCGCTGTCCCCTGACTCGTTCGGCCGCTCGCATGGACTGGCTGCCCGAGCCCGCCCACGACGGCAGCACCGTAGCAACGAGCCGCTTCCGCATTCCGGCCAACCGGCGCGTACGCTCGTCGGGAGGCGAGCGGCGAGGGGGAAGCGTGGCACTCACGACGCAGGACCGCAGCACGGCGGAACCGACGAAGGACTCATCAGACGTCATTCCGGTGCTGGATCTCGCACCCCTCAACCAGCCGGTGCCCGATCCCGCTGCTCAAGCTGCGCTCGCCGCCGAGCTGCGCGACGCCCTCACCGAGGTGGGCTTCTTCTTCATCGTCGACCACGGCGTGGCCGCCAGCACCATCGAGCACATGTTCGACGAGGCCCGGCGCATTCACGCCCTCCCCCAAGACGTCAAGGACTCCATCCCGATGGGCAAGGTGGTCGGCGGCTACCTGGGCATGGGCGGCGGAACGTCGTATGCGTCCGACATCGCCGGGCCCGTGCGCAAGCCCAACCAGAACGAGGCGTTCTTCTGCCACCGCCACGGCTACCACACCCAGAACCAGTTCCCGCCGCTCGACGGGTTTGCGCAGAGCTGCGAGCAGTACATCGACCAGCTCATCGCGCTCGGCTCACGGATGCTGCCGATCCTGGCGCTGTCGCTGGACCTGCCTCCCGACTACTTCGACCCGCACTTCGACGAGCCCAGCGTCTCGCTGCGCATGTCGCACTACCCGCCGATGGACTACGACGACAACGAGTGGGGGCTCGCACCACATACCGACAGCTCGGTGTTCACGTTCCTTCCGGCCAATGACGTGCCGGGGCTGGAGATCCGACCGGCCGGCTACGACTGGATCAAGCCGCCGCAGATGGCCGGCTCCTACCTCGTCAACAGCGGCGACATGCTCAAGCGCTGGACCAACAACGTGTACCTGTCAACGGCGCACCGGGCACGCAACCTCTCGGCCGGCGACCGCTACGCCGTGCCGTTCTTCTACGGAGCCCGCGACGACGCTGTGGTCGACCCCGTGCCCACCACGGTCAGTGACGATCGCCCGGCTCGCCACGAGCCGATCACCTACGGCGACTACCAGCGATGGTTCTTGAACCGGAACTACGAGAACGTCACCGGCGAGAAGGTCGGCACGTTCGAGAGCTGAGCCACCCGGGCTGCCCGACCGGCCAACCCGACCGTCGGCTATTCGAGCACCCCAGCCACCGCCAGCTCGGCGATCTGATCCGCGTCGTAACCGAGCAGCCGCTCCAGCACTTCGAAGGTGTGCTCGCCGTAGGTCGGCCCGCCGTGGTGGATGCCGTCGGAGCTGCGTGACATCGCGAACCGAGCGCCTTCCACCCACATCGTGCCGTTCGTGGCATGGGTGACATTGCGGAAGTGACTGCGATGCACGAGCTGACCGTCGGTGGGCATCGTCACCGAGTTCGGGATCGCATGAGCAGGTATGCCCCCACGCTGCAAGAGCGCGTCGGCTTCGCTGCCTTCCCGGCACGACGTCCACGCCGTGATCGCTGCGTCGATCTCATCGGCTCGCTCCCGGCGCTCATCCACGCTCAGCTCGCCGAATTCGCCCAGCGACTCCCCGACAATCCAACACAGCGCCTTCCATTGGTCGTCGTTCTCGCAGGCGATGGCGATCCAGCGGTTCTCGCCCGCGCTCGCGTACACGCCGTGGGGCGACATCTGCGGATGAGCGTTGCCCAGCTTGGCGGGCATCTGGCCGTTGAGCGTGTAGTCGAGCACCGCCGGTGCCAGGAACGACATGGACGCCTCGGCCTGGGAGAGGTCGATGTACTGACCCTCGCCGGTCCGGTCTCGATGGTCCAGCGCAGCCAGAATCGCTGTGCTCAAGAATCGTGGCGACACGTAGTCGGTGTAGGCGCCGAAGACCCCGGCGGGGTCACGGTCGGGCCAGCCGGTCATCTCATAGAAGCCCGACATCGATGCCCCCATGGTCCCGAAGCCTGCGAGCGACGACAGCGGCCCGAACTGCCCGAAGAGACAGCTCGACGCCATGATGAGGTCGGGATTCACCTCGCACAGGTCGTCGTATGAGAGGCCCCACTCGCGCATCGCTCTAGGCGAGAATGACTCGCAGACCACATCTGCCCAGCGCACCAGGTCGAGCACCAACTCCCGGCAGGCCGGCTGGTCCATCTTGGCCATGTCGATGGTGATGCCGAGCTTTCCTGCGTTCATGTTCTGGTAGAGACCGCCGTTGTCGGGGCCGCCCTCGTCGTTGAGGAATGGCTGGATGGTGCGGGCCGCCTCGACCTTGTTCGACGATTCGACTCGCACCACGGTGGCGCCCCAATCGGCCAGCACTCTCGTGGCCGCCGGTCCGGCCATCACCCACATGAAGTCGAGGATCTTGACGTCGGCGAGCGGCTGCGCGGGGTCGCGGTGACCGGCGGGCACCGCTGCGGTCAGGCGCGCCGACACCTCCTCGGCAGCCAGCGCGGGAGTGAGCGGCGTCGCGGCTGCGTCGCCCAGCACCGCATCGGTGTGCTCGCCCACCGTCGGCGGCGGCCCCCCGAGTTCGATCGGCGTGCGGCTCATGAGCGCGAACGGCCCCGGGAACCGCACGGCCTGCTGGTCGCCGACATCGATGTCGCGCCAGAAGCCTCGCTCCGCGTAGTGCGGCGCCTCCACCACGTCTTGCACCGTGGAGATGGGCACCATCAGCAGCCGATGCTCAAGTGCTGACTCCAGCAGCTCCGCCTTGGTGCGCCCAGCGGTGAAGTCAGCGGCGACCTGCTGGATGCGGTCGTACTCGCCGAAGCCGATGCGGCCCGTCATCACGCCTTCGACGAAGTTGATCCAGTCGATCTCGAGGTCGTCGTCGGAGCAGCCGCCTTGGGCGTGCATCCATTCGAACAGCCGCTGGCCGAACGGGCCGATGGACTCGCCAAACAGGACCGTGGTGGATACGTACCCGTCCGAGGCCGGGGAGCGCAGACGGACGGTGAACGGGCCCAGCCTGACGCCGCCGCTGAATCGTGTGGCCTCTGGCGAGTTGTACAGGTGGCACAGCGACATCGACTGCAACGCTTGGCCTGCGGCCTGCTGAGCGCTCACGTCGACGTGCTGGCCCTGACCTGATCGGCTGCGCTCGCGCAACGCGATCATCGTGGCGGCCGCTGCTTCGGCAGATGCGTGCAGGAAGCACTGGTCGAGCGGGATGCGCAGCGGCGGCCGATCGTCGTCGCCGATGATGTTGGACAGCATCGAAGCCGCCGAGACCACGAGATCGGTCGCTGCCCAATGCGCCTTGGGGCCGCTCTGGCCGAACGGCGTGATCGACGTGTAGACGAGTGCAGGATTGGCCGCGGCTAGATCGTCGGCGCCCAGGCCTCTCGCGGCCATCGCACCGGGCACGTCGGACTCGATCACCACGTCAGCACCGGCTGCGAGCTCGAGCAGCCGGTCACGACCCTCATCGGTGTCGAGGTCCAGCACGATGCTGCGCTTGCCCCGGTTGTACGACCAGAACCACAGCGAAGCCTCGGGGTCGTCGTCGCGGCCTGCCACGAAAGGCCCGACGGTGCGCGCTGCCGACCCGCCCGGCGGCTCCACCAAGATCACATCGGCACCGAGGTCGGCCAGCACTGCCCCGGTCAGCTGGCCCCGATGATCCGACAGATCCAAGACGCGAAGGTCGAGCACGGCAGTCTCCTAGTGGTCAGCGTCCCTTGCGGCAACGCAGTGGCATCGGTGTTGCGCGCAGAACCTAATGCGCCATCGCGTGGCCCCTGATCAACGCTCCAGCACAGCTTGGGCCTCGACAACCCGCAGCGAGACTGGCGTGGGAACCGCGACCGGACCAGCAGTGCCGGACAACCCCGTGCTCGATGTCCACCGGATCGTCCACATCGTCTGCACCGTGCCGCTGAAACGGCCCAGCGCTCGCGACATCGACGTTCGCTGGAAGGTGTGGCTGCACAGCGATCGGGTTCCTGGCCACAGCCAGGGTGTGCCCGGTCCAGGGCACGACACCGGCGGCGAGCCGTCACCGGGTACGAACTGCAGCGTCACCGGCGTCGCGACGAGCGTCACCACCACCTTGCCCACGAGGACGACGCGCACGACAGGTCGCCAGCTGGCGGCTGTGACCCAGAACCAGGTGTCGACACCGACCAGGGTGCGGACCCGCTGGGCCGGGGGCGCAAAGAATGGGACCGGTGGCGGAAGAGACAGCGCCGACAGCATCCCGGAGGTCGCCGTGCCCACGCTGCCGGTCTGGAACGCGACGCTCCGGTTGGACGCGCCGAGAGCGAAAGCGGCTGCAGCGGAGGCTGGCTGCGGCGCCAGGCCGATCCCGGCAACGAGCAATGCCGCAATAATGAATTTCATGATGTTTCGCACTGATATACGGTCGTGCCCCGGCAACAGCGGGGCAAACGATTTTCTGGCGGCGACCCAACCGGGCGGCGGGCGGGGACGGCGAACTAGGTTGCCTGCCGAACACGGCACCGTTGCACCAGGAGGGCCCGCTGATGGCCGCTGACGACTTCGCCTACGCCACCACCACACAGACGGCTGCTGCTGTGGCCGCGGGAGAAGTTTCCTCCCGGGAGCTGCTCGAGGCCGCGCTCGCGCGGGTGGACCGGCTCGACGGTCCCGTCAACGCCGTTGTCGCTCTCGATGCGGAGCGTGCCCGCGCCGCAGCCGACGCCGCCGATGCCGCTGTGACTCGCGGGGACGAACTCGGCCCGCTGCACGGTGTGCCGGTCACCATCAAGGACTCGTTCCAGACCGAGGGCCTCGTCACGACCTCTGGCGCCCCGGCGCTGGCCGACTTCGTGCCCGAACGCGACGCCGATCCCGTGGCCCGTTACAAGGCCGCCGGTGCGATCGTGTATGCCAAGACGAACCTGCCGATCTTCGCAGGCGACGCCCAGTCCTACAACAAGGTGTACGGGACGACCGGCAACCCGTACAACATCGAGCACACGCCCGGCGGCTCCTCGGGTGGTTCGGGCGCTGCGCTGGCCGCGGGATACACCCCGCTCGAGCTGGGTTCCGACATCGGCGGCTCGATTCGCATCCCGTCGCACTGGTCAGGGGTGAGCGGGCACAAGCCCAGCTACGGCCTCGTCTCGGCCCTCGGCCAGATTCCCGGCATGCCCGGCACGCTCAGCCAAGCCGACATCGCCGTGGCCGGCCCGATGGCCCGTGACGTCGACGACCTCTCGATGGCGCTCGATGTGCTCGCCGGACCCGACGCGTGGAACTCGAAGGCCTATTCGATCGACCTGCCGCCGGCGCGTCACAGCGACATCTCCGACTTCCGGGTGGCGGTCTGGCTCGACGAAGAGCTCTGCCCGATCGACTCGGACTACCGGGAACTGCTCATGGGCGCCGCGCGCGCACTCGAAAGCGCGGGTGCCCGGGTCGACACCGATGCCCGCCCGACGTTCACCTTCGAGAAGGCGGTGGACACCTTCTTGCATCTGCTCTCGGCGGCCGAAGCCGGGACGTGGACGCTCGCCGAGCTCGAGGAGATTGCGACTTCGGAGGGCGAACCGCAAGGCGACCTCGGCATCTGGTATGCCGCCATGCGGCACCGCGAGTGGCTGAGCTGGCACGAGCGCAGGCTCCAGCAGCGCAAGCGCTGGGAAGAGTTCTTCGCCGACTGGGACGTGGTGCTGCTGCCGGTGACCCCGACTGCTGCCATCCGCCACGATCACAGCAAGCCCGCGACTAGCCGCAGGATCACCGTGAACGGCCAGAGTCGCCCCTACTTCGACATCATCAAGTGGATGGGGCTGACCGGAGTGTCGTGGCTGCCCGCCACGGTGGTCCCGGTGGGGATGATCGGCGACCTGCCGGTCGGCGTGCAGATCGCCGGGCCGTTCCTGGAAGACCGCACCACTTTGGCGGTCGGACGCTTCCTCGAAGAAGCACTGGGCGGCTTCCAGCGCCCCGACGGCTTCTGAACGTCTCAGCACCCAGCCGCACGAGCTGCCAGATGATCGTCCCGAGCCGCTTGCCGTGACAGCGCGCGACCCACGCTGAGAACCGGGCGATGACGGCCGACCGAGACCACCTCCACGCCGTGGTGCACGACGGCGACGGGCCGTTCGCGCTCGTGGTGCACGGGGCGCTCGGCAGCCGCTCGTACTGGGACGACAACGTCGCTGCGCTGCAGAGCGTGTGCCGCCCCGTCGTCGTTGAGCTGTGGGGTCACGGCCGCTCCCCCAGTCCTGCCGATCCTGAGCGCTACCGGCCAGGCGGTTACGTGACCGAGTTCGAACGCCTGCGGTTCCGGCTCGGCGCCGATCGCCTCTGGCTCATTGGCCAATCACTGGGTGCGGCGCTGGCCCTGCACTACGTGCTCGCACATCCAACCCGAGTATTGGGCGCTGTCATCACCAACTCGTCGTCGGCATTCAGCGAGCCCGCGGTGTGGGCCGAGCGCATCGCGACCTTGGTGGAGGACCGCTGCCGCGAGCTGGAAGCCCACGGGGTCGAGAGCCTGCGGGACAGCTGGATCAACCCCGGCCGTTCGGCGCGCATCTCGCCGCAGGTCCGGGCCAAGCTGGCCGGCGAGTTCTCCGAGCACGACGCCGCTGGCCTGCTGAACACATTCCGGCTCACCAACGCCGGCATTCCGCTGGGCGAGCGCCTGGGGGAGATCGCGGTGCCGGTGCTGCTCACCAACGGCACCGAAGAAGGCCGCTTCCAGCAGCTCGTGCCGGCAGCGAGGCGCATTCCCGACCTCGAGATCGTGGATCTGCCAGCGTCGCATGCAGTGAACGCGCACGACCCCGCTGGCTGGAACGAGGCCGTGATCCGGTTCATCCGCCAGCACCAGACCGCAGCCGCGCAAGCGCAATAGGGAGGCACCGATGGGATCTGGACCGCTCGATGGCATCAAGGTGATCGACGTCTCGTCGGCGGTTGCCGGAGCGTGGGTGTCGTCGCAACTTGCAGAGATGGGCGCCGATGTCGTGCTGATCGAGAAGGTGGGTGCTTCCGATGTCATGCGCCTGACCGGTGCGATCGTCGCCGACCAATCGGGCTGCTGGGTCCAGATGCACCGCAACAAGCGCGGCATGGATCTCGACATCCGCGACGAGCGCGGGCGCGAGATCCTGCTGCAGCTCGTCGAAGGTGCCGACGTGTTCGTCCAGAACTTCCGACCCGGTGTGGCCGAACGCCTGCGCATCGGCTACGACGATCTCAGCGCCGTCAACCCTGATCTCGTGTACCTGTCGGTGTCGGGTTTCGGCCCCGACGGGCCCTATGCGCACCAACCGGTGTACGACCCGATCATCCAATCGCTGACGGGCATGACAGAGGCGCAGGGCGGCGACTTCGTCAAGTCCGCCACGGCAGACAAGACCACGGCGATGACGGGCGCAAACGCTGTCCTCGGGGCCTTACTGGCGAGGGCAAACGGCGCAGGCGGCCAGCACGTCGAGGTCAACCTGCTCGATTCGACGCTGTCGTGGATGTGGCTCGACTACTTCTGGAACGAGTCAGTGCCCGACGCCACGCCGACGCCGTCCTACAGCGAGTGGTACAGCCCATGGAAGACGACCGACGGCGCGGTGGGCGCCATCTGGCCGTCAGACGACCAATACCGCCGCGTGTGCCTCGCGCTCGATGTGACGCACCTGGCCGACGATCCTCGCTTTGCCACCCGCGAGGCCCGGATACGCAACTCGAATGAACACCAGCAGGAATTCGCCGAGCTGCTCGGCGAATTCACCACGGCCGAGGCGCTCAAGCTGCTCGAGAGCGCAGACGTTCCCTGTGCGCCGGTGCTGGACATCACCGAAGTGTTCGACGACCCACAGGTGCAGCACAACGGAACGGTGCTGACCCATCACCATCCCGTGGCGGGCCAGGTCCGCACTACCCGCTTTCCGGCCCGGTTCTCCAAGACACCCACTGCGCTGGAGAGCCAAGCCCCGGCCAAGGGCGAGCACACCGACGAAGTACTGGCCGAGCTGGGCCGCTCCCCCGCCGAGATCGCCGACCTCCGCAACAAGGGCATCGTCGCCTGAACGTCCCTGCTGCCGACCGCAGCTGCGGGCCGGGCAGGGCAGCGGGGCGCGTCAGAGGCGGGCGAGGGCTTCCTGAACCGCAGTCGCGACGAGGCGGCCGTCTTGCCAGAAGCGGGCCTCGGCGGTGCCGCGGTTGCCGCCTGCCATCAGCGGTCGCTGCTCGCAGTAGATCCACTCGTCGGCGCGGGCCGGGGCGTGGAACCACATGGCGTGATCCAGGCTGACCACCTGCACCTCGCTGTCCAGCCAGGTGACCCCGTAGGGCACGATGACGTTGTCGGCGAGGCAGTCGTCGCTCATGTACGCGATGACCGCTTCGTGGATGGCCGGATCGTCGGGCAGCCGCCGGGGCGCCCGGAACCAGTAGTCGATGCCGCCGCGTGGCGAGGGCCCCGTCGGTGCCCATGGCGCGTGGGCCAACCGGTATTCCACGGGACGGGTCATGTACGACCACTGCTCGCCGAAGATCGGGCCCACCTCGGCGATGCACTCCTGGTAGGTGGGCAGCGACTCGGGCGGCGGCGCGTCGTCAGGCAGCGGGCACTCGATGTCGACCTTGCCGGTCTCGGGAACGTGGAACGTCGCCATCAGCTCGAAGATGAGCCGATCGAACTGGTGCGCCTGCGCCCGACGGCTGCAGAATGCCCGGCCCTCGCGCACGCGGTCGACCGTGTAATCCACCTCTGCCATGCCGTCACCGCCCCGCAGGAACACGGCATGCACCGAGTTCATCAGCCGGCCCTCGTCCACGGTGCGCTGCGCCGCGACCACCGCCTGCGCAAGCACGTGGCCGCCGTATAGCCCGAACTCGTCGAAGCCGGAGCCCTTGCCCCGGAACGTGTCGGCCCCGTCGCCGTTGCGCTGCAGGTCCAACTGGTCCAACAGTTCGTCCAGGGCCGCGTTGACGGCCGCCGCTGTGTCTGTCTCGGGGGTGTTCGTCACGGCCTAGTTCTCTAGCAGACGGCGCGTCGCTATTCGTAGCCGGGAGGCGAGACGAAGCCGCCCAGCGTGCGTTCGATGAGCGACGCATACCGGATGCCGCGCCGGTCGCCCAGGTGAGGGGCAACGATCTGGATCCCGACCGGGAGATTCAGCCCGTCGGCCGTCAGCCCCACGGGGGCAACGGTGCCCGGCAGGTACACGCTGCAGCTCCACCCCGCCCAGAAGAGCTGATCGACGCCGAGTTCCTGGTGGCCGTCGATGTCGATGGTCCGAGAGGGACGGGTGCCGGTGTGGTCGTGCACGAATGCGGCCGAGGCGGCGATCGGGCACAGCAGCAGGTCGTAATCGTCGAAGAACCTCGCCCACGCGGCCCGGTAGCCCTCGCGCTTGTTGTGGTGCATGAACCACTCGCGGTGGCTCATTGTCATCGCGTAGTCGACCAGCGACTGGTAGTCGCCCTCGCCGTCGTTGTACCGGTGGGCGCGGGACTGCGCGTCGTTCCACATTGCCTCGTCGGCCAGCGCGCCGGTGGCGGCTCGCAGCAGCATGAGGTAGTTCTCGTGGAACTCGTGCTGGTCGATGTCGGGAGTGGCTTCGCTGACGTCGGCACCGGCGGCTGCCAGCGCATCCACCGCCCGCTGCAGCGTGTCGATCATGGCGGTCGAATTGCGGATCACCGGCGTGTCGAGCATCACGCCTACCCGGAACGCACCCAGCGTGTCACGGTGCTCTGGTGCCAGCGCCACGCGGTAGCCGTGCGCATCCAGGCCGGCCGGCCCGGCGAGCACATCGAGCGCCACATCCAGATCGGCAGCGCTGCGCGCCAGCGGCCCGCACACGGCGATGTCGCTGCCGACCAGCGCGCCGGGCACCGCGTGACCCGCGTCGGGCACCAGGCCGTAGGTCGGCTTGTGGCCGAACACGCCGCAGTAGTGCGCCGGGTTTCGGATGGACGCGCCGATGTCGGAGCCCAGTTCCAGCGAGGCCATGCCGGTCGCCAGCGCCACCGCCGAACCCCCCGACGATCCGCCGGGTACGCGGTTCAGGTCCCACGGGTTGTTGGTGCAGCCGTAGATGTCGTTGAAGCTCTGCCAGTCGCCCAGCATGAGCGGCACATTGGTCTTACCCCAGATCACCGCGCCCGCATCGAGGTAGCGCGTCACCGTGACAGCGTCGGCGTCGGCCACGTTGTCGGCCCACGGCGGGTTGCCCCACGTCGACGGGGTGCCAACCCAGTCGAATGCTTCCTTGATGGTCATCGGCACGCCGTGCAGCGGCCCCCAGCACTCCCCGGCCGCCAGCGCCGCGTCGGCGGCAGCAGCCCGCTCGCGCGCCTCGTCGATCCTGGTCACAATCACCGCGTTCACCGCGGGGTTGAAGCGCTCGTAGCGGTTGATCGCGCCCTCCAGCGCTTCCGCTGCCGACACGCGACCCTGACGGATCAGCGAGGCCAGCTCGACGGCCGGCAGGAGGTTCGGATCTGTGTCGGTTTCGCCCGTCATCGCGCCGAGGCTAGAAGCCAGCCCGGGCCCGCGTCCGCGCTCAGGTCGCCGGCGCGAGTCTCCCGCTCCGCCCCGACTCAGCCCGCAAACGCAGCAGCGGCGCCCTCGAGCAGGAAGTCGATGTCGTCGTCGGTGGCAGCCAGGCTGATGCTGCCAAATCCCCCTCCGGAGAGATAGACGCCAGCCGCTTGGACCGCGTGCTCGAAGTGCTCCAGCTCGGCTGCCTCGTCGCTGCTGAGATGCGCGTCGCGGTAGTTGCGTATGTGCCTGGTGTGCGGATGCACCTTGAACAGGCTCCCGCGGCCGGTCACCTGCCAATCCACGCCCGCTGCGTCAATGGCAGAGCGGAGGCCGCTGCGCACCGCGTCGCCCAGCTCATCCAGGCGGGCGAAGGCGTCGTGGTCGAGTTGGCTCATCGTCGCGAATCCGGCGGCCATGGTGACGGGATTCGCCGTGAACGTCCCGCCCGAGGGCACCTTGGCACGGGCGCTCCCCGACCGGGCAAACGTCGACATCGGTCCCTCGCGCCCCGCAACCCCGCCGACGGGGAAACCGCCGCCGATGATCTTGGCCACGGCGGTGATGTCGGGGTCGATGCCCAGCAGCGTCTGCGCCCCGCTGTAACCCAGCCGGAACGAGATCACCTCGTCGAGCACCAGCAGCGCACCTACCTCGCGGGTCGTGTCGCGAACCGCCGCGATGAACTCGGGCTCGATGGCCGGCAGCCCGACCTGGCTCGGCATCACGTCGAGCAGCACCGCGGCCAAGCGGTCGCCCTGGCGCCGGATCGCCTCACGAGCCCCGTGGGCATCGTTGAAGTGGATGACGCTGACCTCCTCGGTCACCGAATCCGGCGTGCCGACCGAGTACGGCACCGTCACCGGTGCTGCCGCGTCGCCCCAGTTGGTGGGGTTCGACGCCAGCGACGCTTCGGCGTGGTCATAGGTGCCGTGGTACGCACCCTCCACCTTGATGACGTTCGGCCGCCCGGTGAACGCACGGGCTGCCTTGAGCGCTCCCATGACCGCCTCGGTGCCCGAGTTGCAGAAGCGGATCAGCTCGAAGCTCCCCACCCGATCGCACAGCAGCGCCGCGAGCTCGATCTCCGCGTTGCTGGCCATCGCGAACGCGGTGCCGCGGGCCATCTGCGCGCTCACCGCCTGCGTCACCGCCGGATTCGCGTGCCCGACGATGATCGAGGTGAAGTTGTTGTTGCAGTCCAGGTAGCGGTTGCCGTCAACGTCGGTGACCCAGGCACCCTGGCCGTGATCCACGTAGATCGGGTTCGGCCGCCGCAACAGCGTCGCCCGCGACACGCCGTCGGGAATCCACTGGTGCGCCTTCTCATACAGCGCAGCTGACTGCGATTCTGAGCGTCGGCCACCGGCGTGTGACCCGATCCGTTCCGTCATCGGCTCAGTGTCGCAGAACCGCTGCTGCGGCCGATGGAATGGCGCAAAGACGAGATGGCTAGACAGCGCCAGCGCGGCGGTAGGCGTCCAGCACGAGCCCGTGGAAGTGGTGCACGCCGTGCTCGGAGAGCCCGGAGCCGTCTGGATCGCACACGATGCGGCCCTGGGTAAACGCGGGCGTGCGCATCCCGTTCTGGACGCTCTCCACGATGCCGATGTCCTCGGGCTGGAGGATCTCGTCGATGTAGCGCATCGACTCGATGTCCCCAGGGTCCAGCTCTGCCGATTCGAAGTAGAAGTCGATCGTCTCGTGGGTGGTCTCGGGCCCGGTGGGCACCATCTGCATGATGCTGAAGTTGCCTCGGCCCGGGTAGCGCATCAGGCAGGTGTTGGGCCACAGCCACCACACGGCGAGATCCTTCACGCTGGAACCTTCGACGTCGTAGGCCGAGTTGTCCGAGTGGCCTGCCCGTGCCATGTGGCTGGAATAGATGCCGTGGGTGGTGACGCGGTAGGTGTCCATCTCCACCAGCGTCACGAAGTCTGGGTGGGCGATGTGGCAGTGGTAGCACTCGAGGAAGTTGTCGACCACGTTCTTCCAGTTGGAGGCGATCTCGTAGCTGAAGCGCCGGACGTGGGTCAGCTCGGCCACGTCGGGCGCCCAGCGGGCGATCTCGGCGCCGAAGTCACCGGATTGGACCGCCAGCGACTCGGCCTCGGGGTCGAGGTTGACGTAGACGAAGCCGCCGAACTCCTCCGCCCGGACTGCCTGCAGGCAGATCTGCGACGGGTCGAACCCCGGCACCCGGTCCGTCTCGCGGGCCCGGTGCAGCTGGCCGGACAGGTCGTAGGCCCAGCCGTGGTACGGGCACACGATGCTGCCGGTGTTGCCGGCCCCGGCGAGCACATGGTGCGCCCGGTGCTGGCAGACGTTGTAGAACGCCCGCAGCTCGCCGTCGTTGCCTCGCACCAGTGCGATCGGCATTCCGGCGACCTGCAGCGCCACGTAGTCGCCGGGATTGCGCAGCGACTCGACATGGCACACCCACTGCCAGCTCCGAGCGAACACCTCACGCTGCTCGATGTCGTGCCAGCGCTGGGAGATGTACGCATCGGCATGCAACGACAGCGAGTTGGCAGGGTCGGCGTCGAAGCCCGAAGCGATGTTGACTGGAGCGTCGTGGTCAAGCGGCGTCGTCGGCATTGCCCCGCATTATCCCCCTGGCAGCGAGGCCGCTGCGGCCATCAAAAGGTGCTCGATGTCGTCGTCGCTGGTGGCCAAGTTCAGCGAACCCAGGCTGTCGCCGATGAAGTAGACGCCGTTGGCCTGCATGCGCAGGCCGAACTGCTCGATGACCGCTTTCTCGTCGCTGGATTGGTACGAGTCGCGGTAGTCGCGGATGTGGCGCTGGTGGGGGTGCACCCGGAACAGGCTGCCCCGGCCCGTCACCTGCCACTCCAGGCCCGCACGGTCGAAGAGCTCTCGCAGGCCCGAGCGCACCGCTTCACCGATGTGGTTGAGCCGGGCGAACGCGTCGTGGTCGAGTCGAGTCATCGTCTCGTGGCCGGCAGCCATCGTGATGGGGTTGGCCGAAAACGTGCCGCCCGAGGGCACCTTGGCCCGGTCGCCGTCGATCCGCACGAAGGTCTCCATCGGACCGGTGCGCCCGGCGATCGCTCCCACCGGGAATCCCCCGCCGATGATCTTGCCCAGCGTGGTCAGGTCGGGGTCGATCTCTGCCAGCGTCTGCATGCCGCCGTGGCCCAGCCGGAACGTGATCACCTCGTCGAGCACCAGCAGGGCCCCGACCTTGCGGGTGGTCTCGCGCACGGCGGCGATGAACTCGGGTTCGAGGTCGGGCATCCCGACCCGGTTCGGCATCGGATCGAGCAGCACAGCGGCGAGCTGATCCCCGGCGCGCTCGATGGCCGCACGGGCGCCCTCGGCGTCGTTGTAGGCGATGATGCCGACCTCGTGGGCTACTGAGGTGGGCGTGCCGAACGCGTAGGGCACCGTCCGGGGCGCCGCCGCATCTCCCCAGTTACTGGGGTCGGCCCCGAGGCTGGCTTCAGCGTGGTCGTAGGTGCCGTGATAGGCGCCTTCCACCTTGATGACGTTGGGGCGCCCCGTGAATCCGCGTGCGGCCTTCAGCGCAGCCATCACGGCCTCGGTGCCGGAGTTGCAGAAGCGGATCAGATCGAAGCTCTCGACGCGCTCGCAGAGCAGTTCGGCCAAATCGATCTCGACATCGTTGGCGAGCGAGAAGGCAGAGCCCCGCGCCATCCGCTCCGCAACGGCTGCCGAGATGCCCGGGTCGGCATGGCCGATGATGATCGAGGCGAAGTTGTTGTTGCAGTCGAGGTAGCGGTTGCCGTCCACATCGGTGACCCACGCACCGGCGGCGTGGTCGACATAGATGGGATGGGGGCGCCGCAGCAGCATCGACCTCGACGAGCCGTCGGGAATCGAGCGCTGGGCCCGCTCATAGAGCGCCGCCGACTGCGGTGCGCTCCAGTCCTGCTCCCGCATCTTGCCCCCCCCGATCAGGCCGAGATCGTCCCGGCATCGGCTCAGTCTCGCAAACCGCGCGTGCGCTTTCAGCGCTGCGGCACCCCCACGGCGAGAGCAATCGCGGCTGGTTGGACCCCCATCGGCGACTGGACAAGCTGTGGGTTGGGCAATGCTGCGAGACTGGGGGGATGAGCGAGTCCACGACCACGCCTGGCCCCAACGGCACTACCGGTGGGGCCGACCGCTCGCAGCGACGGCCGGTGGCGCCGTGGCGCATCGGTGTGGACGTCGGGGGCACCTTTACCGACTTGGTGCTGGCCGACGACCACGGCGACACCTGGGTGGCGAAAGTGCCCTCGGTACCGGCCGACCCGAGCCGTGGTGTGCATGCCGCGCTTGCACGCGTCGCGGTCGAAGCGGGCCTGCCGCTCGATGAGGTGCTGGCCGACTGCTCGCTGTTCGTGCACGGCTCGACGGTGGCCACCAACACGATGCTGGAGGGAACCGGCGCCACCGTCGGCCTGATCGGCACCGATGGCTTCCGTGACACGCTCGAGATCCGCCGCGGGCTGCGCGAGGACCAGTGGAATCACCGGGCTCCCTACGCCCCCGTGCTGGTGCCTCGCTACCTGCGGACCACGGTGCCGGGCCGCATCGACGCCGACGGCACCGAGCATGCTCCGCTCGACCTGGACGGCCTCGGCGACATCCTCGACCGATTCGACAGCCACGGCGTGGAGGCCGTGGCCGTCGCTTTCATGAACTCGTTCGTCAACGACGCACACGAGCAAGCCGCGACCGAGGCGGTGCGCGAACACTGGGACGGCGGCTGGGTGACCGCGTCGGCAGCCGTGTCGCCGCTGATGGGCGAGTACGAGCGGACCTCCACGGCGGTCGTCAATGCGGCGCTCTCGCCGAAGATCGTGTCGTACCTGCAATCGCTGAACGACGATCTGGCGGCCGCCGGTCTGCGCCACTCGATCCTGCTGGTGCAGTCCAACGGCGGGGCTGCCTCTGTTGACCATCTGTCCGAGCGACCGGTGAACCTGCTGCTGAGCGGACCCGCCGCCGCCGTGGGCGCGCTGAACCTGTACCGCGAGGCGGTCGACACCGCACTGGACAGCTCCGCGACACGCACGGCGGCGCAGCCGGGCAATCTCGTCTCGATGGAGATCGGCGGCACGTCGTGCGACGTGCTGCTGATGTCGGGCGGCGAGGTGGACACCCGCGACGAGATCATGATCGCCGGCTACCACGTCTCCACACCGGCCATCGACATCCACACGATCGGCGCGGGCGGCGGCACGATCGCCGGCGTCGACGAGGCCGGCCTGCTGTACGTGGGACCCCAGGGCGCCGGTGCTGTCCCCGGTCCTGCTTGCTACGGCAACGGCGGCGAACTCCCCACCGTCACCGACGCGCAACTCGTGCTGGGCCGGCTGCGTCCCGGCAAATCGGCCGGCGGCACCTTGGACCTCGACATCGACGCAGCCCGCGAGGCGATCGAGATCCATGTGGCCGAGCCGCTCGGCATGACTGTCGAGGAGGCCGCTGCAGGGATCGTGGAGGTTGTCGAGCAGCACCTGCTCAGCGCCACCGAGCACATCTCGATCGAACGGGGCCATTCGCCCCGGCGGTTCACCATGGTTGCCGCGGGAGGGGCCGGCCCGATGCACGGCGCCTCTGTTGCTGCGGGCCTCGGCTGCGAGCGTGTCTATGTGCCCCGCGACGCCGGTGCGCTGTGCGCCATCGGGATGCTCCACGCCGATGTCCGCCAGGACTTCACCCGCTTCCTGATGGGTTCGCTCGACGAGCTGGACACCGCAGAGATCGAGACTGGTTTGGCCGAGCTGAAATCGGACGCACTCGGCGTCATGGGCGCCGAGGGCTTTGATGAGTCCGCGGTGACGCTGGACTGCGAGCTGGAGCTTCACCACCCCGGCCAGCTGTGGTCGATCCGGGTGCCGGCGTTTGTCGGCAGCGCTGCAACCGTCGACGTTGCTGATGTGCGCTCAGCGTTCGAAGCCGAATACCAGCGCCTGTACGGCCACGTGCAGACCGACGGCACGATCATGATTGCGTCGTTGCGCTTGATCGCCCGCGCATCGACGGGTGACGTTGTTCCGACGGCTTCGCCGCTTGCAGTCGCCGACCCTGAGCCCTTCGAGACAAGGTCGGTGTGGCACGGCCCGTTCGGCTGGTGCCCCACACCGGTCTACGACGGCGAGACGCTGCGCTCGGGTCACCAGATCGTCGGGCCGGCCCTCGTCGAGGAGCTGACCACCACGATCGTCGCCCGCCCCGGCGACCGCCTGTGGGTGGACGCCAGCGGCGACCTGTTCATCGATCTCGCACCCAGCGAGGCCGAGACGGCCGAGGGCGGCACGAACGGTCGAGCCACGACGACGCGGGCGGGCGGCGAGCTCGACCCGGTCGTGCTGGCCGTCATGCAGAACCGGCTGGACCAGATCAGCCGCCACATGGGCTGGGTGATGACTCGTACCGCCCGCAGCACGATCTTCAGCCAGAGCCACGACTTCTCGTGCTTCGTGACGACTCCCGACGGGACGCTGGTGGCCAACGCCGACGGCATCCCGATTCACACCGGCGGCGGCGGATTTGCCGTGCGGGCGCTGCTGGCCAAGTACGGCGGCCGCATCGAGCCCGAGGACGTGTATCTGCTGTCAGACCCCTATGTGGCCGGCGGTAACCACCTGCCCGACTGGGTCATCGCCCGGCCGATCTTCGCCGAGTCAGACGAATCAGTCGACGGCGCTGACGCGCCCCCGCTCATCGGCTTCTGCTGCAACCGGGCGCACCAGTCCGACATCGGCGGCGGCCTGGCCGGCACCTACAACCCCGAAGCCACCGAGATCTGGCAGGAGGGCATCCGCCTGCCGGTGCTCAAGCTGGTCGAAGCCGGCGCGGTCCGGGAAGATCTCTGGGAGCTGCTGCTCATCAACTGCCGTACACCCGAGCTGCTCGACGGCGACCTGCTGGCCATGATCGGCTCCACCCGGATCGGCGCCGAACGGGTCATCGGGCTTGCCACCGAGCTGGGCATCGACGCCTACCAGGCCTATCTCGACGGTGTGCTCGCCCACGGCGAGCGCCGCATGCGCGCCGCCATTGCGGCCCTGCCCGATGGCACCTACTACGGCGAGGACCGCACCGACAACGACTGCTTCGGACCTGCCGACATCGCCGTGCGCGTCCGCATGACCATCACCGGCGACGAGATGGAGCTGGATTTCACCGGTACCGATCCCCAGATCGAGGGCTTCAAGAACAGCTCGGTCGCCAACACGTACTCGTCGGTGTTCCTGGCGCTGTCGTCGTTCTTCGACACGTCCATCCCTCGCAACGAGGGCACCTACCGGCCGGTCACGGTCATCGCCCCCGAGGGCAGCATCGTGAATGCGCGCCCGCCCGCGCCGATGACCATGAACACGGTGTACGTGGCGCACGAGATCGTGATCGCCACCTGGCAGGCGCTCGCCCAGGCCGACCCCGGCAGGGCGTGCGCGGCGTGGTCCAAGACGATGCACGGCCATGTGGCCGGTCGCAACGACGACGGCACCACGTGGGTGATGTACCAGTGGCACGCCATGGGCACGCCAGGCGCCACCGCAGAGCGTGACGGCTTCGTGCAGATGGGGCACCTGATCAGCCTCGGCGGCCTCGACATGCCCAACTTGGAGTTCCACGAGCAGATGTATCCGGTGCGCTACGTGCGCCACGAGCAGCGCCGCGACAACGCCGGACCGGGTCGCCGCCGTGGCGGCACCGGGGTGCGCTACGAGGCCGACATCCTCCAGCCCGCCATCTGGTCGTTCCGGGCTGAGGGCCTCGACACACCGTCGGGACACGGTGTGCGCGGCGGCGGCACCGGCGGAGTCGGCTTGGAATGGATCGCCCCCGTCGACGTTGAACAAGACGGCCCGACATTCGTGCCGCCCAAGTACGGCGTGAAGCGGATGGGTCCCGCACGGATGATTGCCGACACCCCCGGCGGGGGCGGCTGGGGCAACGCGTTCGAGCGGGAGCCCGACGCGGTGCTGCGCGACGTAATGGACGACGTCGTCAGCGTCGAGGGCGCCCACCGCGACTACGGCGTCGTGATCGGCGACGATGGCCGATCCGTCGATGTCGAAGCAACCGCTCGACTGCGTGAAGCCGGTCGCACCGCTGCTCCGACTGCCTGAACCCGGATACCGAACCGGCGAAGAATCCTGATTCCCAAACGGGGAGACGTTCGCAATGACGCTCGTGCTCGTTCACGGCAATCCCGAGACAACCGCCATCTGGAATCCGATGCGCGCCGCCCTCGAGCGCCGCGGCATCGGCGCCTCCGATGTCGTGGCACTGTCGCCTCCCGGTTTCGGCGTGCCCGCGCCCGAAGGTTTCGGCGCCACCATGAACGAGTATCGGGACTGGCTCGCAGCCGAGCTGGAGCAGCTGCTCGCGGCCGGCGCGGAGCATGTGGACCTGCTGGGGCACGACTGGGGCGGCGGCCACGTCATGCGCATCGCCATGGAGCGCCCGGACCTGATCCGCTCGTGGTGCACCGACGTCATCGGCCTGTTCGATCCCGACTACGTCTGGCATGACGCCGCGCAGCTCTGGCAGAGCCCCGACGGCGACGCTTCAATCGAGCGCATGATCAGCCGATCCGACGACGAGCGCATTCCCTTCTATGCCGGCATGGGCATGGGCACCGAGGTGGCGACAGCGGTCGTGCCGCACATCAACGCCGACATGGGCCGGTGCATCTTGGCGCTGTACCGCGATGCCGCCCAGCCGGCGATGCAGCGACTGGGCCAGAACATCTCCACGGCAGCACAGCGTCCTGGCCTGTGCATCCTGGCCGAGGGAGATGTCTTCACTGGCGGCGCAGAAGCGCACCGCCGACTGGCCGGACGAGCCGGCGCGCAGGTTGCCGAACTCGCCGATGTCGGGCACTGGTGGATGTGTGAGCAGCCCGAACTCGCAGCCCGCACGATCGAGACGTGGCTGTCAACGCTCGACCGGACGGCCGGCTGAGCGCCGGCTTCCGCAACGCTCGACCGCCCCATGCAGGGGCGTGCGCGCAGCCCATGGCAGCGAACAGCGCTCGCTGAGCCGTGGGCTACTGTCGCGGCTGACGCCGGACTGCTCGCAGCGGTCGGCGCTCACTCGTGAATGACTCACGGCGCCGCCCACCCGGCGCCTGCCACTAAGGGGGCAACAGATGGCCGCAGCGGGTTCGATCTTGGGCAACCCCGTACAGCGACGGGAAGACCCCGGGCTGCTGACCGGGGCGAATCACTATGTCGACGACCTCGACATCGACGCAGCACGCGTCGCGTTCGTGCGCTCGCCTGAGGCGCACGCCGATGTCACCTCGATCGACACCTCAGAGGCCGAGTCGATGCCTGGCGTGCTGGCGGTGTACACCGCCGACAACCTGCCTGCGGATGCCTTCCAGGGCTTCCCGATGATCGACCCGGCGTACAACCGGCCGCCGCTCGCGACGGGCCGGGTGCGTTATGTCGGCGACCTCGTGGCCGCAGTTGTGGCTGAGACCCAGAGCCAGGCCAACGACGCCGCCGAAGCGGTTGCCGTCGACTACAGCCCGCGGCCGGTCGTCTCGGACTTCGAGACCGCCGCCGATCCCGGTGCCCCGGTGGTGTGGGACGGCCAGGCATCCAACGTGTGCTTCCCGTTCGCCATCCCGGCCCCCGACGAGGAGACCGGCGAGCGCCCGAGCGTCGACGCATTGGCCGGGGCAGATCATGTCGTCTCGGAGCGCATCGTCACCCAGCGGCTTGCCGGCGTGCCCATGGAGCCCAACGGCTGCGTCGCCGTGCCGCGCGATGGCGGCTCGATGACGCTGTACCTGTCTACCCAGGCTGCCCATTCGATGAAGGAGGCGCTTGCCCCCTCGCTCGGTCTCGAAGCCGAGCAGTTGCGTGTGGTCGCCCCGTGGGTGGGCGGCGGATTCGGCCCCAAGGCGAACTGCTACGTGGAGTACATCGTGGCGGGCAAGGCAGCCCAGGCCCTCGGCCGGCCTGTGCGCTGGACCGAGACCCGCACCGAGAACATGCAGTCGATGGTGCACGGCCGCGCCATGGTGATGAACGTCGATCTGGGCGTGCGCGACGACGGCGGCATCGTCGGCCTCAAGGCGCACGTGATTGCCGACGCCGGCGCGTACCCGGTGATCGGGGCGATCCTGCCGCTGCTCACTGGCATGCTGTCCCAGGCGGTGTACGACATCCCGGTGATCGACTTCGTCTCGCAGACCGTCGTCACCAACACCACGCCGATCGGTGCATACCGCGGGGCGGGGCGACCCGAGGCCACCCAGATGGTCGAGCGCATCCTGGACAAGGCCGCCGCTGCCATCGGCATGGATCCCGCCGAGATCCGCCGCAAGAACTACCTGCAGCCCGACGCCTTCCCCGCGGCGCTGCAGACCGGCGTGGTGTACGACTCGGGCGAGTACGAGCGGTCGCTCGATGCCGTGCTCGAGGCTTCGGGTTATGCGGACCTGCGCGCCGAGCAGCAGGCACGGCGAGACTCGGGCGACGCGAAGCTGCTGGGCATCGGCGTGTCGTCGTACGTGGAGATCACCGCTCCGGTGGGCCTGCACGTCGAGTACGGCAGCACCGAGGTGCACGAAGACGGCACGGCAACGATCCGGGTGGGCACCTCCAGCCACGGCCAAGGCCACGCCACGGCGTTCGCCCAGATCGTGGAGGGCGTGCTGGGCATTTCCATGGACGACGTGACCCACGTCGATGCCGACACCGACGAGGTGCCCTCAGGCGCAGGGACGCTGGGTTCCCGGTCGCTGCAGACCGCCGGCTCGGCGGTGTACCTGTCCAGCCAGGCGGTGCTCGAGAAGGGCAAGCAGCTCGCTGCTCACCTGCTCGAGGCCTCCGCCGACGACATCGTGGTCGCGGAAGGCGGCCTGGCGGTTGCCGGTGTGCCCACCAGCTCGGTGAGCTGGGCCGATATCGCCAAGCTGGCCAATGACGACAGCGCCCGCCCATCGGGCATCACCGCGGGCCTCATGGCCGAGGAGAACTTCGACGGCTCGGACGCGACGTTCCCGTTCGGCTCGCATGTGGCCGTGGTCGAAGTCGACCAGGACACCGGCGAGGTCGAGCTGCTGCGCCATGTGGCGGTCGATGACTGCGGCACGATCATGAACCCGCTGATCGTCAACGGCCAGCAGCACGGCGGCATCGCCCAGGGCATCGCGCAGGCGCTGTACGAGCACGTCGAGTACGACGACGACGCGAATCCGCTGAACGCCAGCATGATGGACTACCTCATCCCCTCCGCAGCCGAGCTGCCCAGCTTCGAGGTGTCCAACACCGAGACGGCCAGCCCACGCAACCCGCTGGGCGCCAAGGGCATCGGCGAGTCCGGCACGATCGGCTCGACGCCGGCGGTGCACAACGCTGTGTGCGACGCAGTCGCCCACCTGGGCATCGACCACATCGACATGCCCTGCAGTCCGCAAAACGTCTGGCGCGCCTTGCAGAACGCCTGAGCGGTCCTCGCACCTCACGGGCGCCGGACCCGGTAGCTCCGATCGCTCCTGTAACGGGCGCTATCACCGCAGGGAGAACGGCACCTAGCGTGGGCTCGTGAGATCGCGCCTCTGCGCTCTGCTGACGTGGATCACGCTCGTTGCCGCGGCGTGTTCGGGCAGCACCGCGGATTCGACCGCCACAGATGTGCCAGCCGCAGCGGCGGGCACGCCGACGACCGAGGCGCCCAGCGACGGCACAACTGCAACGGCGGCGAGCCCAACGCCAACAGAGGCGACAGCGCCGGGTGGCACGGCTGCACCGCCGACGACGGCGGCCCGAGGGGCGGTCCAGCTCGATCCTCGGGAGACCGGCGCGCTGCGCAACCATCTCGGCTTCGAATTCCCGCCTGCACCTGCGGTGCCCAGCGGCCCGCTCACCCCTGCGGCCATCAGCGACCTCGACGCTGTATGGAACCACCTGACGCCCGAACTCACCGGCGCGATGGTGGCCCAGATCGGACATAACCCCGACCCACGGCTGGGCTGGATTGTCTCGGACTTGCTGCGGTTCCTGCCGCCCGGGAGCGACCTCGCATCCGGTGCCATCTCGGCCTTCGAGCGGCTGACCGGCGTGCGGCTGGCCGACGATCCCGTAGCGCAGCGCAGCCCCTGGCAATCGATGACCGACCACCTGATCGCCTGGGACATTCCCGCTTTCGGGGGATACGTGGACTACAAGGCACGGCTGTTCACCCAGGTCGACAACCGCTGGCAACCGTTCTTCGACGACCAGCAAGCCGACATCGACTGGCGTTGGGTGAGCTGGGGCGGCGTCCTCATTGACGACCGGCCGCTCGGCGACCCCAACCCGTGCCCCTGGGGCTGCATTCCTGCGCTCGACGACCCTGCCGTCACCGACGCCGAGGGCGGCGCGTGGTACGCCGACGACGGCATCGTGTTCGCCGTCGTGATCGGCGACGAGGCCCGGGCCTACCCCCGCCACATCATGGAGATCCACGAGATGGTCAACGACACGCTCGGGGGGCGCCGAATCGGCATGCCGTACTGCACGTTGTGCGGCTCAGCGCAGGCCTTCTTCACCGACGATGTTCCCGACGGCGTTTCGATACCGATCCTGCGCACCTCAGGGCTGCTGTCACGCTCCAACAAGGTCATGTACGACTGGCAGACCGACTCGGTGTTCAACACCTTCACCGGCGAGGCGGTCTCAGGCCCGCTTCGGCGCCGGGGAGTCATGCTCGACCAGGCCACGGTGGTGACCACCACGTGGGGCGAATGGAGGGCCGCGCATCCCGAGACGACGATCGTGGCCGAAGACGGCGGCATCGGGCGCAGCTACCCGCTTGATCCGCTGCGCGGCCGTGATGACCGGGGGCCGATCTTCCCGGTCGGCGATGTGGATGAACGCCTCGCAGTGCACGACCAGGTCTTCGGCGTGATCACCGACGATGGGACCCCGGTCGCCTTCGCCGTCGATGCTGCAATTGCGACGTTGACCGGGGGCGGCGATGTGGAGCTCAACGGGGTCACGGTCCGCCTCGACGGCGGCGGCCTGAGAGCCACCGATGCGGCCGGCAACGAGATCGAGGGTCACCAGTCGTTCTGGTTTGCGTGGAGCCAGTTCATGGACGACACGCTCCTGTGGACTCCGGCGCAATGACGTAGCCTCTGGGCTCGCATGCTGCGCGACGGCCCCCGATCGGGGTTCGGCGCGCTACGAGAAGGGGAACTTCATGAGCCCAGTCACAACAAGCAGGGATGCCAAGACCGATCCGGTCATTGTCGCCACCGCACGCAGCCCGATCGGGCGGGCGTTCAAGGGCTCGCTGACCGAGATGCGTCCCGATGACATGACGGCGCAGATCGTCACCAAGCTGCTCGACAAGGTGCCCGAGCTGCCCCATGGCGACATCGAGGATCTCATGCTGGGCTGCGGCCAGCCCGGCGGCGAGGCCGGATTCAACATCGCGCGGGCCTCGGCCATCCTGGCCGGCCTCGACGAGGTGCCCGGCACCACGGTCAACCGCTACTGCTCGTCGTCGCTGCAGACCATCCGCATGGCGGCGCATGCCATCCGCGCCGGCGAGGGCGACGCCTTCATCGCCGCAGGCGTGGAGTGCGTCAGCCGCTACGACAAGGGCAACTCCGACAGCCTGCCCGGCACCACCAACCCGCAGTTCCGTGCACCCGGCGAGCGCACCAAGGTGCGGTCAGAAGGCGGGCACGGCGACTGGACTCCCGCGCCGGGTCTGCCTGACCTGTACATCGCGATGGGCCAGACGGCCGAGAACGTCGCCGAGCACAAGGGCGTCAGCCGCCAGGCCATGGACGAGTACGGCGTGATGAGCCAGAACAAGGCCGAGGACGCCATCGGCCGCGGCTTCTTCGAGATGGACATCACCCCGCTGGAATTGCCTGACGGCTCGGTGGTCGCCACAGACGACGGCCCCCGCGCGGGCGTCACCTTCGACGCGGTCTCGCAGCTGAAGCCGGTCTTCCGGCCCGACGGCAGGGTGACTGCCGGCAATGCGTGCCCGCTGAACGACGGGGCCGCCGCAGTCATGGTGATGAGCCGCCAGCGTGCCGAAGAGCTCGGCATCACCCCGCTGGCCCGCATCATCTCGTCAGGGGTGTCGGCGCTGAATCCCGAGATCATGGGACTCGGGCCGATCGAAGCCTGCAAGGCGGCACTCGCTCGTGCGGGCATGACGATCGACGACATCGACATGGTCGAGATCAACGAAGCCTTCGCTGCCCAGGTGATCCCCTCCGCCGATGAGCTGGGCATCGACATGGTCGATCAGCTCAACCTCAACGGCGGCGCCATCGCGCTGGGTCACCCATTCGGCATGACCGGCGCCCGCATCATGACCACGCTGCTGAACGGCCTCGCCGATCGCGACAAGAGCATCGGCCTCGAGTCGATGTGCGTCGGCGGCGGTCAGGGCATGGCCATGATCGTGGAGCGCCTCAACTAGCCGCTTGTCACGGTTCGCCACATAACTGCCGCGCCTTTCTGCGGCGCATCGGCAACACTGGCCGGGTGAACACGTCGTCGACGACGGTGCCTCGGCCAATCGAAATAGTTCCCTCGGTCCTGCCTGCGGACTTTGCGCGCCTCGGCGAGGAGTGCGCCGCACTCGAAGCAGCGGGGGTGGACCGCATCCAGTGGGATGTCATGGACGGCGTCTTCGTGCCGAACCTCACGTTCGGCCCCGACGTCATCGCCGCCTGCCGGCCGCACGCCCAGGTGATGTTCGAGGCGCACCTGATGGTCGTCGATCCCGACCCGATGCTCGGTGCCTACGTCGACGCCGGATGCGAGATGCTGATCGTTCACGCAGAGTCGGTGACGCACCTGCACCGCTCGCTCAACCGGGTAGCTGAGCTGGGAGCGAAGCCAGCGGTAGCGATCAACCCGGCGACCCCGATCGATGCCGTGTCGCACGTCCTCGACCTCGTCGACATGGTGCTCGTCATGACCGTCAATCCCGGGTTCGGCGGGCAGGCCTACGTCGCCACCATGGAGCCCAAGATCGCCGCGCTGCGCTGCCTCATCGACGAGAGCGGGTCCGCTGGGGCATCGGGTGCGGGCATCGACATCGAGGTGGACGGGGGCATCTCGGCCGACACCATCAGCGGCGCCGCCGCGGCAGGCGCGAACGTGCTGGTCTCAGGAAGCGCGCTGTACCGCTACGCCGACGGCCTCGCGCACGGCGTCGCGGATCTGAGGTGCCGGGCGGAGGCTGCAAGCCGCGCGTGACTGCCATGACGGCTCGCCAGCGCTGGTTCCTCGTCGCCCTGGCCGCTGTCGCAGTCGTCGTCGCCCTACGGATGACGGTCTTGGCCGGCGATGATGGGGCATCGGTCGAGGAGTTCTGCGACGAGTTCGCCCACTTGCTGCTGATCGACGAGCTCAGCTTGGCAGTCAATCCGAACGACGACGCCAGCACGCGCGAGGCGCTCGAACGCACAGCCCGCCAGTTCGGCGCCGCAGCGGATGCCGCTCCAGCCGAGATCCAGCCAGACGTGCAGCTCCTGGCCGATCTGACTGCAGCGCTGAGCGATGCGATCGCCGATACCGACTCGCGGGAGACATTCGACCGGGCTGCAGCGCTCATCTCGGCGCAGGATCCCTACCTTGAGACCCAAGACCCAGCCGCGCAGCGGGTCGTCGACTACATCACCCGCAACTGCATAGCTGCGCCCGGATGAACCGGGCACACGAGTGTCGCTGCACCCGGTTAAGGGCCTCTAGATCATCTCGCCGCGCTTGACGATCACGTGATCGCACAAGCCGTAGGCCTTGGCCTCCTCGGCGGTGAACCAGCGATCGCGCTCGGAGTCGAGCAGGATCTGCTCGACGTCCTGGCCGCTGTGCAGCGCGGTGCGCTCGGCCATCAGGCGTTTGACGTAGGCCATCTGCTCGGCCTGGATCGCGATGTCGGATGCCTGGCCGCGCACACCGCCCGAGGGCTGGTGCATCATCACCCGGGCGTGGGGCAGGCAGTAGCGCTTGCCGGGAGCGCCCGCGGTCAGCAGGAACTGGCCCATCGAGGCGCCGAGGCCGAGGCACACCGTCGCCACATCGCACGCGATGAACTGCATGGTGTCGTAGATGGCCATGCCCGCCGTGACCGAGCCGCCAGGGCTGTTGATGTACAGCGAGATGTCGCGGCCGCGGTCCTGACCTTCCAGGTACAGCATCTGCGCGCACACGACGTTGGCAAGCTGATCGTCCACCTCGTCGCCGAGGAACACGATGCGGTCGTCCAGCAGCCGGTTGGAGATCTGCGTCCAGCCGCTGACGCCGCTGGCGTCGAATGCCCGCTGCGCACCCGGTGCCGGAACGGAGATCGATGGAAGGTCGGTCATGGGGCGCAGGTTACCGACGGCGCCTGCGCGCCCAGCCGGACGGTCCGGCGCAGATCGGCCGTAAAGCTCAGAGCCGAGCTGCGAGCGCTCGCAGCGCACGGCCGCGGTGGCTGATGCGGTTCTTTTCCTCGCTGGTCAGCTCGGCGAACGTTCTCGGTGCCGCCTCATCGGGAACGAAGACAGGGTCGTAACCGAAGCCGCGGTCACCACGCGGCGCTGTGGCGATGGTGCCTTCGACAACCCCGTCGGCCAGCACTTCGGTGCCGTCGCCGAACGCGACAGCCACGACGGTCCGGAATCGCGCAGTGCGCCTGTCGGCAGGCACGTCCCGCAGCGCCGCCACAAGCTTGGCCAGGTTCGCAGCGGCATCCTGTTGCGGCCCGGCGTAGCGGGCGCTGTGCACCCCCGGGGCCCCGTCCAGCGCGTCGACTTCCAGCCCTGTGTCGTCGGCGATCGCCGGTTCGCCAGCCGCTGCGCACACAAAACGGGCCTTGATCAGCGCATTGGCGGCCAGCGTCTCGCCGTCCTCTGCTACGTCACCCAGTTCCGGTGGCCGGGGCACGATCTCCAGACCAGGTATTGCCTCGCGCAACACCTCGGCCATCTCGACTGCCTTGTGCGGGTTCGCCGAAGCCATCACGAGTCGCATGAACTCGGCCTTCCGCTGGTGCGGCAGTGATGCCTGTGATGCTTGGCCCGACCGATGGTCAGTGCAGCCACACGATCACGCTGGCGGTGTGTCAAGCGTCGCCCGTTGCAGCTCGATGATCTCGGCAATGCCGGAACGGGCCAACGTCAGCATCGCATCGAGTTGCTCGTCGTCGAATGGATCTCCCTCAGCGGTGCCCTGCACCTCGACGAAGCGTCCGCTGCCGGTCATGACCACGTTCATATCCACCTCGGCCCCGGCGTCCTCGACGTACGGCAGGTCCAGGCAGGCCATCCCACCGACGATGCCCACCGAGATCGCCGCGCACTCATCGAGCAGCGGATGCTGGCCGATGGCCCCGTCTCGCACCAGCCGGGTGCACGCGTCGTGCAGCGCCACATACCCACCACAGATCGAGGCCGTGCGCGTGCCCCCGTCAGCCTGCAGCACATCGCAGTCCACGGTGACCTCGCGCTCGCCCAGCGCCGCCATGTCGCACACTGCGCGCAGCGCCCGCCCGATGAGCCGTTCAATCTCGAGCGTGCGGCCCTTCTGCTGGTTGCGCTTGGCCTCCCGGCCCACCCGCTCGGGACTCGAACCGGGCAGCATCGAGTATTCCGCCGTGACCCAGCCGGTGCCCCGGCCCCGCATCCAGCGGGGCACGTCGTCATCGATCGACACCGTGCACAGCACCTTGGTGCGGCCGAACGACACCAAGACCGAGCCGGGCGTCTGGTCGGTGAAGTCGCGTTCGAACGTGACCGGTCGCAGCTCGTCGGTCGCCCGGCCGTCGGGGCGCGTCACGACCTGGACTCGCCTTCGGGCACCGGCGCAGCTCTCACGCGTAGAAGGTCGCGCCCGTGCGGGCCACGGCCACATCGCCTTGGAACACTTCGCCGGCCTCGGTGAGGTGATCCGCGGGATCAGAACCCGGCGGCACGTGAGTCACCACGAGCTGGCCCGCGCCCACATCGTTCGCGTCGGCCGCCAGCCATGCGGCACTGACGTGGGGGATGCCGGGATCGTCGGTCGCCGCGAGCAGCGTTCCTTCCCCCACGACGAGATCGGGCGCCGGCCTGTTGACGTCCCGGCTGAGCGCAGCGAGCGCCCAGCCCCGGCCCGTGTCCGACGTATAGACGATCGACTTGCCGCCGCTCTCGAAGCGCATCGCCAGCGTCTCGACGGGGTGATCCGTTCGCGAGAACAGCACGTCGATGTCGCCGACCCGCGCCTGGGAGGAGTCCTTCACCATCTCCCAGCCGAACAGATCAGAGCTCTCGCCGTAGGCATCGGTGACCTCACGCACGCCCTCGGTTGCGAGCACACGGATGTGCTCCATGCCCATGTAGTACTTGGCGGCGTTGTAGATGACCGGCAGCTCGGCGCAGTGATCGGGGTGGTGGTGACTCACCAGCAGCGCGTCGACCGCCTGCAGCCGCATGTGGCTCTGCAGGTTGGCGAATGTCCCCGGCCCGCAGTCCACCCACAGCGCTGTTGTCTCGCTTCGCACGAGGTAGCCACTGCACGACTCGCCGGCGGCGGCATAGCTGCCCGAACAACCCAAGACCGTCACCGAGAGCTCACTCACGGAGGCCGATACTACGCAAGCAAGCGGCGCGCCTCACATCGGGAGCGGATCGCCTGTTGGCTGCTGGACCTCAGCGCGTCGCGCAGCGCGTTCCGGACGTCAGCGTCCGCAGACGGCCCGCCGAGTCGAAAATGCCGTCGAGCTCACCGCCCGCAGTCTCGAGGACAACCGACGGCGGAGCACCGGCTGAGCTCGGGACGAATGTCGCTGCCGCGTAAGCCGTGGCGACCTCGTCGCGCGTGCTGCCGACGCCGATTCCTGCCGCTGTGCGCAGCATGTACGGATCGGGCCCGAACGTGCCCAGGCGCCACGACATGAAGTGCTCGGCGGCGGGATCCCGGTGCAGGTAGCGGTCTTCGGGATCGCCGAAGAAGGCCAGTACCCCAGGCCACTCCACCACTCGCAGGCGGCTGCCCGGGCAATCGCCGTAGATGGAGAATGGATCGATCCATCCCGTGTCGGCGACTGGCTGTCCGAGCGCTTCGATGAGCGTGCTCAGCGCCGGTTCGGCCGGGGCGCCGAAGCCGACGATGCCCAATCCGTCACCGTCGAGCACGACGCCGCGCGGATTCGGCACTGCCGCCGCGCCGAGCCGTTCGACCTCGGTCGTCGCGGCGCTCTCGCCAGCGTTTCGATTGGCGCCCTGCGGCGCGGTCACGAGCGACGCTGGAGGCCGATCACCGCGAGGTGCTTCAGGCGTCAGTGTCGTCTGGGTGACGTCCAGCAACAGAGGGGTTGCCGGCGCGGTCGTTGCTGTGACCCGGATCGGCGGACTGGTGCACGCGCCCGCGAGCAACGCCGACGAGACAGCGAGGCCGGCGAAGGACCGCAGCCGAGGGCGCTGCGCCGCAGATCGCATTCCATAAACGGTACGACCGCGAGACCGGGATTCGGCCCGGCGAATCAGAAGTAGATGACGCCGTCCGCGTTTGCGGCAGCGACTTCGAGATCGTCCGTCCATGCACCGACCGAGAGATATTTCCAGCCGTGGTCGCTGACCACGAACACGATCACTCCGCTGTCGACGCTGGCGGCGGCCTTGCGTGCGCCCGCCAGGGCCGCCCCGCCCGAGATGCCTGAGAACACGCCTTCGGTGGCCAGCATGCGCGTGGCCTCGATCGACTCACGTGGGCGCACGATCATCTTGCGGTCGAGCAGCTCCGCGCCGCCCCAGTCCTCGAAGATCGGCGGCACGTACCCCTCATCGAGGCTGCGCAGCCCCTCGACTTGCTCGCCGGCGGGCGGCTCGACTGCCCAGACCTGCACACCCGCGACATGTTCCTTGAGGTACCGGCCGGCGCCGAGCAGGGTCCCGCTGGTGCCGAGGCCAGCGATGAAGTGAGTGATGCCCCCGACGTCGGCCACGATCTCGGGACCGGTCGTGCGGTAATGCACCTGCGGGTTGGCCTCGTTGCCGTACTGGTAGAGCATGGTCCAGTCGGGGTTGGCGTCGGCCAGTTCGAGGGCCATTCGCACGGCGCCATTGGATCCTTGCTCGGCAGGGCTGGAGATGATCTCAGCGCCGTAGATCTCGAGCATCTGGCGCCGCTCGGCGGTCACATTGCCGGGCAGCACGATCTTCACCGCATAGCCGCGGCGCTGGCCCAGCATCGCCAGCGCGATCCCGGTGTTGCCAGAGGACGGCTCGATGATCACCGAGCCCGGCTGCAAGCGGCCTTCGGCCTCGGCCTGGTCCAGCATCGCCAGCGCAACGCGGTCCTTGACCGAGCCCGTCGGGTTGTGACCCTCGAGCTTGGCGAAGAGCTTGACCGACGGGTTGGGGCTGAGACGGCTGACATCCAAGACGGGCGTGCCGCCGATCAGCTCGTCGACGGAGCGATAGACGGCCACGGCGCTGGCTCAACCGTGGGCTGAAGGCGGCGCCGTACCGACTCAGCCGCCGGCGACGGCGGGAAGGATCGACAACTCGTCGCCGTCGGCGAGCGCGGTGTCCATCTGGGAGAGGTAGCGCACATCCTCGTCGTTGACGTAAACGTTCACGAAGCGATGCAGGCTGCCGTCCTCCGCGAGCAGGTTGGGAGCGATGGCAGGAAACTGACCGACCAGCCACGACACAGCCTCAGCCACCGTGGAGCCCTCCGCATCAACCTTCGACTGCCCGTTGGCATGCGGTCGCAGGACAGTGGGCAAGCGGACGGTGACAGCCATCGGAGCTCCCGGTTGGGTGGCGCTGCGGTGGTCGGTTGCTGGCCGGGAACCCGCACGGCGCCTCGACAATTCCCGACTAAGCGACTCAGGATTCTAGGGGCCGCATCAGCCGTACCCTCAGGCAGATGGAGGACCGGGTCGTTGTCGCGTCGAACCGGCGTGCGCGGCGCAACTACGAGGTGCTCGACACCTTCGAGTGCGGCATGGTGCTGCGCGGCACCGAGGTGAAGTCGCTACGCGCCGGCGGTGCCCAGATGGGCGATGCCTACGCCCGGGTCCGCGACGACGAGATGTGGCTGATGGGCCTGCATATCGCCCCGTGGACCCATGCTTCGGCGGCAATGGGCCACGAGGTCGAGCGCCCTCGCAAGCTGCTCATGCACCGTGCTGAGATCAACCGGCTGCGGGCGCGCACCGAGCAGGACCGGCTGCAGCTGATCCCGTTGGAGATCTACTTTCGCGAAGGGCGCGCCAAGCTCGAACTCGGCCTGGCCCGCGGCCGTCGCCTGTATGACAAGCGCCACGCGATCCGCAAGCGCGAGACCGATCTCGAGGCACGGCGGGCGCTGAGACATCGGCCCGCTTGACGGCGGCGAGAAATCAGGCCGTCGGAGAGGCGGTCAAGCAGATCAGGCGAAGGCAGCGGCGGCGATACGGGCGACTTGGGCAGGCTGATCGAAGTCGGCCTGGTGGCCGGCGTCATCGAGCACGTGGGTGCCTACAACGTTCGGCAGCACATCCGCCCAGCGCTGCAGGTACGACACCGGGATGATGCGGTCCTTGGCGCCGTGCATCAACGTCACCGGATTGGTCACCCGGTGCAGGCGCTCGGCCAAGCCCCACTCGGGCAGCGGCCAGATCAGCTGGGCCGCGGCCGTGCGCGTGAGGTAGCGGTGCACGCCGTGCTCCACCACCATGTCGGCGGGCAAGTCGGCCGGGTCGTCGAAGAACGCCGCCGAGGCCGACGTGTCGTCGGTCAGCATCGCCCGCTGCACGCTCAGGGTGGTGCCGAAGGGATCGGCCACGGGGTCGTCGTCAACCCACAGCCCGAACGGCGAGATGAGCACCATCGGCCCAAACGCCTCGGGCCGTACTGCTGCCACTTCCAATGCCAGCATCGCACCCACGCTCGACGCCACCAGCGGCGCACCCGTCAATCCGGCCACATCGACGATCTCGCTCGTCGCCACCACCCAGTCGTGCAGGTTCCGCAGGCCGTCGGGCTCGCTCGACCCGGTGAACCCGGGCAGGCTCGGCGCCACCACCCGAGAGCCGGCGGCGGCCAGTTCCTCCAGGACGGCATGTACGCCCGGATTGCCGAGCATCCCGTGCAGGTAGCCCACCGTGGGTCCTTCGCCCAGCTCGACGACCCCGACATGGCCGTCCCGGAACGGCAGCGTCCCCGGTGCGAAATGGCCGGCCAGCGGCGTCGCCCCGCTCACTGGGCGCGGCTCCCCACCGCCGCGAGCTGCTGGTCGCCCTTGGGCCACCAGTGGTCTTCGTACTCGTCCTCGAACAGGCCTGCGACCTCGGGCATCACCTGGGTGGCGTACATCTCGGTGTTCATCTTCACCAGCTCGGGATCCATGTTGCCGAAGTGGCTGAACACCATCAGATGGCCCACGTTCATCGTCGTGGCCAGCTCGTGCACCTGCTCGGTGACCTGGGTGGGATTGCCCAGAATGATGTAGCCCTTCTCCACCATGTCCTCAAAGCTCAGCTTCTTCGAGCCGTAGGAGGGCTTGGCGCTGCCCGCCTTGGCGGCGTCGGCCGCGCTGGCCTCGCGCCGGGCGGTGGCTTCCCGCGCGGCCCGCTCGACCATGCCCTCCACGCCGGCGCGCACCGTGTTGGGCGTCTTGAAGCCGGGCGGGTCGGCATAGCCGGCGTACACGTGCAGGCAGGTGTTGAAGAAGTACTCGGCCGGCTCGCGGTACAGGTCCCACGCCTCGGCCTCGGTATCGGCCACGGCGACGAACTGCGCGAAGCCGCCCTGGAACGGGTTGGTCTCCTTGCCGAGCTCCTGGACCTTCTTCCAGAAACCCTGCATGGTGCGCAGCCCCGCCTTGTAGCCGAAGTAGCTCAGGTAGCAGTACACGAGGTCCTCGGCGGCGCACCAGTCCCAGGTGTCCACCGAGCCGCCGCCGGGAATCCAGATCGGCGGGTGCGGCTGCTGCACCGGCCGGGGCCAGACGTTGACGTAGCGCAGCTTGTTGTAGTTGCCGTTGAAGCTGAACACCTCGTCCGACGTCCACGCTTGGCGGATGAGGTCCACACCCTCGTGGTAGCGCTCGCGCAGCGTGGCCGGGTTCTGCCCGTAGGCGTAGATGGTGTCCATCGGCGAGCCCACCGGGAAGCCGGCGATCATGCGCCCGCCGGTGATCCCGTCCAGCATGGCGATCTCCTCGGCCACCCGCAGCGGCGGGTTGTACAGCGCCACCGAGTCGCCCAGCACAACGATGTTGGTGTCGGGGCAGTTGCGTGACAGCGCCGCCGCGATGATGTTCGGGCTGGGCATCAGCCCGTAGCCGTTGGAGTGGTGCTCGTTGATGCCGACGGCGTCGAACCCGCACTGTGCTGCGAACTCGAGCTGGTCGAGATACGCGTTGTAGGTCTGGTGGCCAACGGTGGGGTCGTACAGCTTGGGGTCGATGTCCACCCACACCGATCGGTGCTGCTCGGGGAAGTCCGGCGGCAGCTCGGGATACGGCATCAGATGGAAGAAGATCGACTTCACGGCGTGCTCCTTGCAGCTCGCCAAAAATCTACTCCGCGTTCGACTCTGCCTCGCTGTTGGCGCGCTCCCGCTGCGGAGGCGGCGGGACCCTTAGCCCCAGTCGTTGCCCACGATCGATACGTCGTCGGGGTTGAAGAAGCCCGGGATCGTCCATCCGTCGAGGTCGTACTCGGCCATGCACTGCTCAGCAAAGCCCTCGAGCATCTGGGTCATCGAGCCCATGCCGGGGACCTCGAAATCGGCGACGTCCAAGTTCTCATAGCGGATCTGCTCGTCGTTGCCGGCGTAGTTGCGCTCGTACAGCTCGTGACGGCCGCCGAACTCGCTGCCCATGGCATCCCACAGCAGCTTCATGATCTTCATCCGTTCGAGGGCCGGAATGCCGTTCGACCCTCGCACGTACCGCTCGAGGTACGGCCGGATCTCATCGGACTTGAAGTCCTGCGCATTCGAGTTGACGTAGATCAGCCCTGAGCCGACGACCGATTCGATGATGTCCTTGACCCGGGGATAAAGGACCGGCGTGAAGGTGCGGTAGGCCATGCCGTAGAGCAGCGACGGCTGCACCGCACCGTTCTCCCACGGATCGGGGCTCTTGGCCATGGCGTCGCTCAAGCCCCACATCAGGTTCCGGATGGCGATCACCTCGCCCAGCTTGGCCTGCACCCCCCGGAAGCCACGCGTACCAGTGGCCCGCAGCGCCTTCGACAGCAGACCGGCGATGAAGTCCAGCTTCACGCACAGCCGGGCGAGGCCATGGAAGGTGAAGCGCGGGATGAAGCCCGACGCGGGGAAGAAGTTGTTGGCATTCTCGAGGTCGCCGTAGAGGAACACGTTCTCCCACGGGATGAGGACCTGATCGAACACCAGGATCGAGTCGTTCTCGTCCAACCGGCTCGACAGCGGGTAGTCGAAGACGCTGCCGGTGGCTGCGGCCTGCAGCTCGTAGGAGTTGCGGCAGATGAGCTTGACGCCCTCAGAGTCCATCGGCGTGGTGCACACGATGGCGTAGGCCGGGTCCTGCAGCGGCACCGGGCCGAAGTGAGCGATGAAGTTGTAGTGGGTCAGCGCCGAGCCGGTCGCTACCACCTTGGCACCCGACAGGATCAAGCCGTTGTCGGTCTCACGCTCGACGTGCATGCAGACGTCGGACACTTGGTCCGCACCGAGGTGACGGTCGACCGGCGGATGCACGATGGCGTGGTTCCAGTACGACACCTCTTCCTGGCTGCGGCGGTACCAGTACAGGGCGTTGTCGTGGTAGTCGCCGTAGAACTCCGGGAACGCTCCGAGCGTGCCCAGGAAGGAGGCCTTGTAGTCGGGGCTGCGGCCCATCCACCCGTAGGTCAGTCGCTGCCAGCCTGCGATGGCGTCCCGGGCGCCGACGAGATCATCGGCGCTGTGGGGCACGCGGAAGAACTTGTGGGTCTTGCCGCCCGAGCCGGTGTCGGTGTCGCACATCAGCACGTCCTGCTGCTCAGGATCGTGGAGGGCGTCGTACAGCCGGGCGATGGATCGCACGCTGTTGCGGAACGCCGGATGCGTGGTGACGTCACGCACCTTCTCACCCTGGAAGTACACCGTGCGCCCGTCACGCAGGCTCTCGATGTACTCGTCGCCGGTCATCGGCGACCAGGTCTCGGTGGACTCGCTCATCTCGGCTACCCCCCTGTGATGTGCCCGGGATTCGGCTCAGACACTAACGCAGGCGGAATTGGAATGAGCACGCTCAGTGTTTTGCTGCGGTGGGGCTCGTTCAGGGAATGAGCAGCACCTTGCCGGTGGTGGCGCGGCCCTGCAGGGCCTCATGCGCAGCGCGCGCGTCGGCCATCGGGAAGCGAGCTCCTATGCGCACGTCGAGGCGGCCATCGGCGATCCAGCCGAAGAGATCGTTCGCCCGCTGTTCGAGTTCTGCGCGGGTTGCGGTGTGATCGCCGAGCGTCGGACGGGTGAGGAACAGCGACCCGCCGGTGGACAGCCGCAGGGGCGGCATCGGCGGTACCGGCCCGGAGGCGTTGCCGAACGTGACCATCATTCCCCGCGGCCGCAGCACTTCGAGGCCCCGCTCGAACGTGTCGGCGCCGACGCCGTCATAGATCACGTCAAGCGGTCGGGCACCAGCGATCCGCTCGACAGCGTCGCCGAAGTCTTCGTCGCGGTAGTTGATGACGTGGTCAGCTCCCGCGCCCGCTGCCAGCTCGGCCTTGCCGGCGGTGCCGACGGTCGTGAATACCTCGGCACCGCGCATCTTGGCCATCTGGATGAGCAGCAGCCCCACCCCACCGGCACCTGCGTGGACGAGGCAGCGATGGCCAGGCTCTAGCGGGAACGTCGAGCACGCCAGGAAGTGCGAGGTCATGCCCTGCAGCATCGTGGCCGCACCCAATTCGGTGCTGGCGCCTTCGGGCAGCACGATCGCCACACGGGCCGGCACCTGGGCTTTCTCCGCGTACGTGCCGGGGTGCCCTGTCCACGCCACCCTGTCGCCCACGGCGAACCCGTCGACACCTTCACCGACTTCGGTGACGGTGCCGGCACCCTCGACACCGGAAATGAACGGCAACGGCACGGGGTACAGGCCGCTGCGGTGGTAGGTGTCGATGTAGTTGACGCCCGCTGCATCGATGTCTACGACGAGCGTCCCCGGCTCAGCAACCGGGTCGTCGACCTCGGTCCACACGAGCGCCTCGGGACCGCCCGGTTCGGTTACCTGGATTGCGTACATCGCGACCTCGTTCGAGCGCGCCCCGAAGCCAGCGCTGCGCTATGGCTCACGTCGGCGAGACGGCTCAGGCCGGTGTGAAGTTCGTCTCGTAGTCGGTGGTGTCGACCAGCAGATCCTCTTCGGGAAGGGTCACGGCGTAGTTGAGCGCGCCGTTGATGTCGTGATCCCAGACTTCGGCAGGAAGCTCGTAGAGCACCTCGACGCCGTACCCGTTGGGGTCATTGATGTACACGCTGTGGGTCATGCCGTGATCCACCCGCAGGTTCATCCTGACGCCCTGGTCCTTGAGGAACTGCACCTGCTCCAGCCAGGACTCGCGGTCGGGATAGGTGATGGCGATGTGGTTTACCGCGCACACGCTGTCGAACATGTCCCAATCCTCGGGTGGCTTTGGGATGTTGGGCAACTCGACCAAGGCAACGTCGTGGTGGTTGACGTCATCGACCACACCGCTGTAGAACCGCATGTTCACAGGCGGGACGTTGTACTTGTCCGAATCCAGCGCTCCGACTTGCTTGAAGCCGAGCAGGTCGCACCAGAAGTGGTGCGATTCCTCCATGTCGCGGACGTTCAGAACGAGGTGATTGACGCCCCGTGGCGTGACCGCTGTCGTGCGCTTCTTGACGGTTTCGCTCATATGGTTCTCCCCGCAGGCTGGGATTGCGGCCGGTTCATGACGTCGACCGCCGCTACCTGCGGCCGAGCCTAGCCCCAAGCCCCGGCGGATGTAAAAGCCTGACTGCGCTCAGAGTGTTTCAAGCTTCGGCTTGACTTCTGCGGCAATCCACTCGGGCACCGAGTCGTCTTCGTGGCAGAAGTGCTCGAACACCACCTCGTCGAGGCCGAGGTCGCGCAGCTGCCCGCAGTGATCGACGAGTTGGGCGACCGAGCCCTGCCACGGACCGTGCCCTGCTGCGATGGCGTCTTCGAGGCTGATGCCCGAGCCCTCGGGCGCCATCATGTCCAAGAAGCGCTGCAACACCATGTCTTCCTGCTGCTTGTCGGGTCCGATCGTGGCGAAGATCAGCATCGACTTGCGAATGTCTGCGGGGTCTCGGCCCACGTCCTCGCAATGGCGGGCCAGCGCTTCGTTCGCAGCCCGGAAGCCGTCGACGTCGAGCGGGGTGGTGTTCCACTCATAGGCGTGCTCGGCAACGATGCGCAGCGTTCGGCGAGGCCCGCTGCCCCCGATGAGGATCGGCGGCCGGCCGGGCGGCGGGTGAGGCTTCGAATTCGTGCCGCTGATGCGGTAGTACTCGCCTTCGAACGTGCCCGATTCGGAGTACCAGAGCTCCTTTATGAGCGCGATTGCCTCTTCAAGGCGGTCGTAGCGCTCGGGACCGGCGGGGAAGTGAATGCCGTAGATCTCGTGCTCGTCGGGGTACCAGCCGGCGCCGAGACCCATGACAAAGCGGCCTGGCGCGAGCGCCTCGAGCTGCTGTGCCATCCGGCCCACGTTGACCGGCTCCCGGAAGGTGACCGGTGTCACCAGCGGGCCGAAGCGAATGCGCTCGGTCTCGGCGGCCGTCATGACAAATGACAGGTAGACGTCGATGGCGTCCTTCTGCTTGCCGTTGAAGTAGTGATCAGACCTGAACAGCGAATTGAAGCCCAGGCGCTCGATGAGCCGGCAGACGTGGCGCCACCGCTCCCAGCCGAGCGGCGTTGCCTCCCCGATGATGATGCCGACGTCCATGGCTGCCTCCCCCTGGCGAGCCGGAGCGTAGCCTCGGCGCGATTGCCGACTCAAAGCCGGAGAACGACGGAGAACGACATGGCTGATGACAACGACACGGCTCCGGGACGCTCGCTGACGCTCGCCGGAGCCCGCAAGGCACTCGACGCAGCGCTGGCCGAGGCCGAGGCGATGGGCCGGCGGTTCTGTATCGCCGTGACCGACACCTCGGGCGAGCCGGTCGCGACCGCTCGCATGGACGGCGCACCGCGGCTGTCGGCCGGCATCGCGCTCAACAAGGCATTCACGGTGGCCGGCTTCGGCGGCATGCCCAGCGGCAACTGGTGGAACCTGATCAAGGATGAGCCGTCGCTGGTGCACGGCATCACTCACACGCCACGCCTCATCGTGTTCGGCGGCGGTGTGGGGATCTTCGTCGACGGCGAGCTAGTGGGCGCCATCGGTGTGTCGGGCGGCTCCGCCGACGAGGACACCGAGGTCGCTCAGGCCGGCGCCGACGCGCTCGCCGGCTAGCGAGAACCGTTCAGTCGAGCCGGGCGCCGCGAACCCTCAAGCTCAGGTCTGGCGATTTGCCAGCCACTCCTCGAACTCGGCGCGGCGGTCCTTCGCGATGGGGAACGTGCCGATCGAGCTTTCCCCCGCGGCGACACGCTCGATGGCCCATTCCTCCTCGATCTCCTGGGCGTAGGAGTCATTGGCGACCTCTTCAGCCAGCAGCGCCGGGATCACGACGGCACCCTCGCCGTCGCCCACGATGATGTCGCCGGGCAGCACCGTGACACCGGCACACGCGATCGGCACTTGGTGGTCGAGCGGCGTGTGCAGGCGGCCGAGCGTCGCAGCGTGCGAGGACTGGTGGTACACGGGCAGACCCACATCGGCCACTGCGGGCGTGTCACGGAGCGCGCCATCGGTAATGAAGCCTGATGCACCGAGGTGCTTGATCCGCATGGTGAAGATGTCGCCGATCGTGCCTGCGTGCGGCTCGCCGCGTGCCTCCACGATCAGCACCTCTTCAGGCTCGACGGATTCCACAGCGCGGCGCTGCGCATTCGGACCCTGCAGGCGGCGCTCGAAGTCCTCACGCTTGGGCACGAAGCGCAGCGTGTGGGCGTAGCCGAGCATCCGCTGGCCCTCATTGAGCGGACGGAGTCCGTTGAGGAAGCTGTTCTGCATCCCTCGTCGCTGCATCTGGCCGGCCAGCGTGGCGGTGGACACCGCGTTGAACTTCATTCGCATGTCGTCGGTGAACTCCACCGGGCGGTGTTCTGCGTCGGCCATGGGATCCCCCTTGTTCGGCGCGGGCAGGCCGATTCTGCATGTCGCCGGCACGCGCACTGTGCTTGCCGCAATGTAATCAGCGCTCGGCCTGAGCGCGCTCTGGCTGAGTGCGCTCAGTTCTTGCATGCGGATTATGATCGCCGTGGGGCGGGACTGAACGCCTCGCCCGTAGGGGGCGTGGGCTCAAGATGAGCCGGGTTCCTGACTGGGGGATGCTCCTAGTCGCCACACGGAGGGGGAAGCACATGCTTCGCAAATTGACAGCAATCGCATTCGTGTTTGTGCTCGTAACCGCAGCCTGCGCTAGCGACGACGAAGCCGATACGGCCGCAACGCAAGCGCCAGCGGCCACTGAGGCACCGGCCGCTACCGAAGCTCCGGCACCGGCGGACGACATGGATGACGACATGGCCGACGATGCCATGGCCATGGACCAGGCCGGCGACTTCTGCGGCCTAGGTACCGGCGAACCGGCGACCGGAGAGCCGATCGTCATCGGCAACGTAACGACCTCTATTCCCGGCATCGACTTCTCGAGCGGTCCGCTCATGATGCAGGCGTACTTCGACTGCGTGAACGACAACGGCGGCATTCACGGCCGCCCGATCCAGATGGTGTGGGAGAACGACAACGGCACTCCCGAAGACGCCGCGGCTGCCGCCCGCAAGCTGATCGAGACCGACCAGCTTGTCGCCATCGGCGGCGGTTTCTCGATCCTGGACTGCCCGGTGAATGCGGCCTACTACGAGGAACAGGGCTACAACGTGGTGCTGGCCGGGGTGCCCGGCGAGTGCTTCAGCTCGCCCAACATCGCCGCGACCAATATGGGCCCGGCGTACTCGCTGCTGGGTGCCGCCCAGGCAGTCATCGCGAAGGGTCCAGTGAACAAAGTTGTCACCACCACAGGCGTCTCGCCCGCGGCGGAATATGCCAACTCGCTGGCGGGTGTCTTCATTGAACAGTCCGGCCTCGAATGGGAGGACGTGCAGTACGAGCTGCCGATCCAGGACGCCACGTCCGTCGCGCTCGACCTGGTGAACCGTGCCGGCGACGGCGGCGGCGTACTGCTCAACTACACCCCGCCGGAGGGCTTGAAGATCCTCAAGGCCGCCGAGGAGCAGGGCCTGATCGATCGGGTCATCTGGGGCGCTTCCACGCCGTTGAATGACAGCTCGGTGGTCGTCGCGCTCGGTGCGGCATGGGAAGGCAAGGTCAACGTCAACGCCGAGTTCAGCCTGCTGGACGATCCCCGACCGGACGTGGAGCTGTATCGGCAGGTTTCCGCCGAGTACTGGCCCGAATCGCCGCTGGGGAGCTTCCAGCAGATGGGCTTCGTGGCTGGACGGATCATCGTGCACGCACTGCTCGGCATGGACCCAGCCGATCTTGACGACCCGGTCGCAGTGAACGCCGCTATCGGAGCGGTCAAGAACTTCCAGTCAGACCACCTGTGCAAGCCGTGGTACTTCGGCGGGCTGGAGCTTGGCAACGTTCCGAACAACTGGGACTACAACGTGGTTCCTGACGGCGTCGACCGCATGATCGACGAGTCCGGTTGCTTCGAGATCGCCGCCATCGAGCCGATCCTGGTCGCCGTGCGAGAAGCTGAAGCTGCGGGCGGACTGACCTCGGATGAGCCGAACAACTGGAAGGGCGGCCTGGGCTCGGGCAGCTGAGCCGCGTAGCGCAACACCCGATACTCACCGCATACTTCGCTTCGGATGCCTGACAGTTCGATACTGCTGCCATTCCTGATTCAAGGCTTGGCATTCGGAGCGATGTATGCGGTGACGGGGACGAGCATCGTCGTCCTGTACCGCACCACCGGCGTGGTAAATCTGGCCTTCGGCGCCATCGGGTCGATGGGGGTCCACATCGTCTGGTCGCTCATGGGCGGCTCGATCATGGTGCCCGAGCCTCAGGTGTCGGGGTTCAGAATCCTGCTGTACCCGGCGCTGGTGGCGATCTGTGCGCTCCTCTTTTTGGTCTATGGCCGCGTGTTCGCCCCGCTGTTGGACAAGCGCGACGCCCTAGTGAAGTCGCTGGGAACCGTGGCACTGACGCTCATTCTGATGGGCATCATGAAGCAGCGGTGGGACACGTCGAAACCCCGATCGCTGCACTTTCCCAAGTCGACCTTCACCGTCGGCGGAACCGTCGTGTCCACCAACCAGATCCTGGCGCTGCTGTTCGCATTGGCCGTCGTCATCGGCGTCGGGCAGTACCTCAAGCGCACCGACACCGGCACGGCGATGCGGGCAATTGCCAACAACCGTGAGACGTCGGGCCTGCTGGGAGTGCCGGTTCGACGGGTCGAAGCGATTGCGTG
Organism: Candidatus Poriferisodalis sp.; assembly: GCF_965203655.1. Classification (GTDB taxonomy): domain Bacteria; phylum Actinomycetota; class Acidimicrobiia; order Acidimicrobiales; family Poriferisodalaceae; genus Poriferisodalis. The sequence goes on along the minus strand of NZ_CBDBDD010000009.1, from coordinate 872,472 downwards.
GTTCGGCGCGGGACTGCTGTGCGGCTGCGTGTTCCTGCTGCTGCCGTCTCTCTTCAAAAGCATGGACCAGGCCACGCTCACGTGGTTCGTCATCCCGGCGCTGGCCGGAGCCATCGTCGGCCAGCTGCGCTCGCTGTGGGTCACCTTCGGCGCCAGCCTGCTCATCGGGGTGGTGGAGTCGTTGCTGACGCCGTTCAGCGGCAACCTGAAGTTCCTCTCCGAGCTCCGACGGCTGACTCCAGTCGTGGTCGCGGTAGTCGCGATTCTGTGGATCTCGCGGCGGCGAACCGTCGTGCTCGCCGGCAGGGAGATGACCTGATGGTGGGCCGCGTGTTCTCGCACCGGGCGTTCCAGCCGACAATTGTCGCCGGGTTGATGGTTTTCGCCCTCTTTGCCATGCCGTCGATCTTCGACGCCACCTGGATCTTCAACTTCACCCAGATGGCGATCTACTCGATGGTCGCCGCGAGTGTTGGGATGCTGTACGGCAGGGTCGGTCTCGTATCGCTGGGCCAGGTTGCTCCCTACGGCATCGGTGCTTGGGTGACGATTCGCCTCGCGTTCGCCACCGACATCCCCTACCCGGTATTGCTGGTCATCGGCGGCGGTGTGGCCGCCATCATCGGATTGCTCATCGGCCTGCCAGCGCTGCGCGTCAGCGGGCTCTACCTGGCGCTCGTGACGCTCATGCTCGCCGTCGGGGTCGAGGTCATCCTGTTCCGGCTGAAGTTCGCGAATGGCGGCCCTGGCTTCAACGGGCTCGCGCTGACGATGAGCGATCGGGCCCCAGTGCCACGGCCCACCTTCGCCGAAGGGGATATCGCGTACTTCAGGTTTGTCGTGATCGTGGCGTGCGTCATCTTCATGCTCGCGGTCGCTTTCCTCGCATCCAAGCCCGGACGCGCTTGGGCTTCGGTCCACCAGAGTGAGCCGTCGGCGCTGGCCTCGGGCATCAGCGTCACGCGCTACAAGCTGATGGCATTCGGACTCGCCGCGTTCATGGCAGGCGTGGCGGGTGGGCTCTACGGCGCCCATGTGCAGTGGTCGATCGGCGTCGACCAGTTCAACCGGCAGGCAGCGCTGTTCTTGATCGCAGTCGTGCTGATGGGCGGCATCGGTTCGCTGTGGGGCGCGCTGCTGGCGGCCTTCTTTGCGACGATCTTGCTGCCCTTCCTGACCCAGAACGTCATCGGCCATCAGTTCTGGAACGACTTCGCGCTCACCATCTTCGGCATCGGCTTGATGATCAACCTCATCCAGACGACGAGGGCCATGGACAAGAAGGGCCTGCTGGAATGATCGAGATCACCGACCTGAGCGTGCAGTTCGGCGGCGTCCGTTCGCTCGACGAGGTGACGCTCACCTTTCCGGGCGGCAACTGCGGTCTGATCGGCCCCAACGGTGCCGGCAAGACCACGCTGTTCAACGTCATGTCGGGCTTCGTGACCCCGGTAGCCGGCCGCATCCTCATCGACGATGTCGACCTCTTGGACATGACGGACTACCGGCGGGCTCGCTGGGGAGTACGAAGAACCTTCCAGACAGTGCAGACCATCGAGAGCCTGACCGTGTACGAGAACGTGCGGACGGTCCACGAGCACGCCGCCGAGGGATCTCGCGCCGAGCGACAGGACTCTGTCGACGACGTGCTGGCGTTCGTCGGGCTGAGCGATGTTCGCGACAAGGTGGTCCGCACACTGTCGCAGCGTGATCGTCGCTTCATCGAAGTAGCGCGGGCCATCGTGGGCGAGCCCAAGGTGGTGCTGCTCGATGAGCCTGCTGCCGGGCTGCCCGAGGAGGAGACCGATCATCTGGCACAGATCATTCGAAGCGTGCCCGAACGCACAGGTGCCACGGTGATCCTGGTGGACCACGACATGTCGCTGGTGCAGGCGTGCTGCGACTGGACAGCAGTGCTCGATTTCGGTCGGCTTGTCGCCGCGGGTCCCACGGCCGAAGTGCTGCACGACGAGCGAGTGCTTGCGGCCTACGTCGGCGACGAGGAGGCGTGACCGTGGCTGACGGAGTGCCGTCGGACGGCAACGTGACAAGTGTCGCCGCGGATGGTGCCGCCATGTCCAATCTGGTGCTCAGCGATCTGACCGTCGACCGCGGCGGGCGGCCCGTCGTCCACGATGTCTCCATCGAGGTGCCTCCGGGTGAGATCACCACGATGCTGGGACCCAACGGTGCCGGCAAGTCCAGCCTCGCCGCTGCGATTGCCGGTCTGGCCCGAGTGCGCTCGGGGCAGGTCACGCTGGGCGGCGAGAACATCACCAGTTGGCGACCGGAGCGGGTGCGTCATGCAGGAGTGTCGGTCATTCCCGAGGGGCGCCGGTTGCTCACCGATCTGACCGTGGCCGACAACATGCGTGTGGCGACCTACTCGCTCGACGAGGAGGCCGCTGCGGACGGCGTCGAATACGCGCGGTCGCTGTTTCCCGAGTTGGACCGTCGCTGGGAGAGCTTTGGCCGCCTGCTGTCGGGGGGCGAGCAGCAGATGGTGGTGCTGGCCCAGGCGCTGGTGTCTCGGCCCAAGGTGCTCGTCGTCGACGAGCTGTCGCTGGGTTTGGCGCCCATCGTCGTGAAGCGGCTCACGCCGGTGCTGGCTGAGGTGGCCGACAGCGGCGTGGCGGTGCTGCTGATCGAGCAGTTCGCCCAGGTCGCGCTGGCAATGGCCACCAAGGCGTACGTGCTCGAAGGCGGTCGCATCCGCTACGACGGCACCGCAGAAGAGCTGATCCACCAGCCCGAGGTGCTGCACTCGGCGTACCTGCTGCAGGACTGAGCCGGCGGTGACGAACTGCGCTGGCTCGGCGACGCCTCGGCGCCGACTGTCGGTGGAACCGGAAAGGCGCGTTGTGGCACCGACCAAGACCGTTGACCCCATTGAGCTGTCGAGCCGGCTCATCGACACGGGCGTGGCCGACGAGCGGATCGTGCGGGTCGACAACGCGCTCAGCGAGATTGACGACGACGTGGCGGTGATCGAGGCATTCAGCAATATGGTCGCCTTCGGCACCGACGACGGTTTGGTGTGCTTCGATGCCAGCGGGCCGCTGAACGGCGTGGCGGTCGTGGAATCGTTGCGTCGCTGGTCCACTGATCGCATCGACACGCTGCTGTACACGCACGGTCACATCGATCATGTGGGAGGAAGCGGGGCACTGGCCGCCGATGCGGCAGAGCGAGGCGAGCCGACTCCCCAGGTGGTGGGGCATGACAACGTGATCCCGCGCTTCGAGCGCTACAACGCCACCAACGGCTACAACCTCATCATCAACCGACGCCAGTTCGGGGCCACGCTGCGCCATCGTGGCGTCGGCATCACCGGTGACGAGCCGAGCTTCCTGCCTGCCGATGCGCTGTGGCCGACGCGCACCTACAGCTCGAATGACTCGTTGTCGGTCGGCGGGCTCGGCATCGAGCTCCATCACGACAAGGGCGAGACCGACGATCACACCTGGGCATGGGTGCCCTCGCACCGGGCGATCTGCCCCGGCGACCTGGTCGTGTGGGTGTTCCCCAACGCCGGCAATCCCCAGAAGGTGCAGCGTTACCCGCTGGAATGGGCTCGGGCGCTGCGCAGCATGGACGCCCTCGAACCTGAGCTGCTGATACCCGCACACGGTCCGCCCGTGCGGGGCCGCGAGCGCATCGCCACCGTGCTGCTGACGCTGGCCGAGGCACTGGAGACGCTGGTGAGCCAGACGATCGACCTCATGAACGAGGGCGCGTCGCTGGACGAGATCCTCCAGAGCGTCACGCTGCCCGCCGAGTGGCTGGAGCGTCCGTGGATGCGGCCGGTGTACGACGAGCCCGAATTCGTGATCCGCAACATCTGGCGCATGTACGGCGGCTGGTGGGATCTCGATCCCGCCTACCTGAAGCCGTCATCCAAAGCGGCGCTGGCCGGCGAGCTGGTGCACTTGGGAGGCGGTGCCGAGGTCTTCGCACAGCGAGCGCAGGAACTGGTCGAGGCCGGCGATCTCAAGCTGGCGTGCCACCTGATCGAGCTGGCTGTGGCAGCCGACCCGTCATCGGCCAGCTTGCACGGCGTTCGAGCCGAGATCTACGAGGCCCGACGGGCGGCCGAGCAGTCGCTGATGTCGATCGGCATCTTCGGCGCCGCAGCCGCCGAGTCGCGCGAGATCGCAGGGAGCAGCGATAGCGACTAGTTCGCTTCGCTCACGGGCCACTCGGGCCGCGGCTTCGCCATACGGCTCAGCTACTGGGTCTTGGCCCCGGGCAACTGCACTTGCCGTGATCGCCGGGCGTAGTGTTCCCCGCAGCACTTCTCGGGGTCGGATCGGCATGCCCGCTGCCGTGACGTGCAGGCGGGAACGGCGGGGCTGGAGCACGCACATGGCCGACATCGGATCGGGTTCGGCGCCGGGAGCGCCGTACGGGGGACGCGGTGCACCCGCGCTGTCCGAACGTGCGCTCGGCGTGCCCGCCGCTGCGGTGGCGATGGTGGGATGGGCCGCCTCTGGCGTGATCGCCAAGGGCATCTCCGAGCTGGGGCCGCTGGCTGTCGTGTTCTGGCGGATGTGGCTCTACACCGGGCTCGTCGCGCTGTTCCTGTGGGCCAACCGCACGCCGCTGCGGCTGTCGTCGATCAAGATCTCGTTCTGGGGCGGGTTCTCGCTGGCGTTCGACATCATGCTGTTCTTCGTCGCCTTGCGGATGACCACGGTGGCCAACGCCACGGTGGTTGCCTCGCTGCAGCCGCTTCTGATGCTGTTCCTGGCACCGAGGATCTTCGGCGAGCAGCCGGGACGACGCCATTGGGGGCTGGCGATGGTGGCGATCGGCGGCATCGCGATCGTCGTGTTGGGCTCGTCGGGCCTGACCGAGTGGAGCGTGTTCGGCGATCTGCTGGCGTTCGGTGCCTTGTTCGCGTGGACGGGCTATTTCGTGTTCTCGAAGCTCAGCACGCAGAAGATCGCAGCAGCCCAGTACACGGGCGGCAGCGCATTGGTGTGCTCGCTGGTGGCCGCGCCGTTCGCGCTCGCCTCCGGCCAAGTGTTCCATTGGCCCTCGGCGGGCGCGTGGCTGTGGCTGGGCATCATGGCCATCGGCCCCGGCGTTGCCAGCCACATGCTGATGAACTGGTCGCTGGTGCGCATCCCGTCGTGGCTGGGCTCCACGATGACGCTGGCCATCCCCGTCACCAGTACGCTGATGGCTTGGGTGTTCCTGGGCGATCAGGTGTCGCTGTGGCAGTTCGTCGGGATGGCAGTGGTGATGTTCGCGCTCTCCCTCGTGGTGCTCGACCAGTCCCGCACGAAGCTCTGACCGCCCCCAGCGGCGCCGACTCTCAGGCGTCTGCGTGCACCGGCGGACGGCGTTGAGCCCACGGTGCGACTTGTTCCAACTGGGCTGCCACGCGCAGCAGCACGTCCTCACGGCCGGGCGCTGCCACGAGTTGCACGCCGATAGGCAGGCCTTCGGGTGACATGCCCTCGGGCGTGCCCAGCGGCACCGAGATGGCCGGCTGCCCGCTGACGTTGAACTGCGGCAGGTACGGCGTGACCTTGGCCAGTCGCTTGGTGAGCGTGCGCTCGTCACCCTCGACGAGAAAGCCGACCGGGGGCGGCACGACGCCCAGCGTGGGCGTCAGCAGCAGATCAAAGCCGTCGCCTTGACCGGGCTCGGCGTTCCACCACCGCACGATCTGCCGCGTGAACTGATGCAAGCGCTCCCGGCTGGCCAGCAAGTCCGGACCGCTGATCTTGGTGCCGCGCTGGTAGTTGATCCATGCGACTGGCTCCATGTCGTTCTCGGTCCAGGGGCGGCCGAGCACCCCCTCGTAGGACCGCAGGGTCGCAGTTGCGCTCGCCCGCATGATCCGGACGTAGTCGTACATGTAGTCATTGGTGGCCATCGGCTCGGGCAGTGCCGGGGAGACCCGGTGCCCGAGGCTGTCGAGCAAGCCGGCTGCCGCATCGGCCGCTCGCGTGCACAGCGGATCAGTTGCTTCGAAGGGGATCGTCGAGCTCACGCCGATTCGCAGCGTGCCGGGGTGCTGGCCGACCTCGGCGACGTAGCCGGCTGCGGGTGCGGGATGCGCCGGCACGTACGGGTCGCCGGGCTCGTGACCGGCGAGCACATCGAGTGCGAGCGCCGCGTCGCGCACGGTGAGCGCAACGGCACCATCGGTGGTGCCGCCTCCCCAGCCTTCACCCGCCGGGGCGCTGGAGATCCGGCCACGAGAGGGCTTAAGGCCGACGAGGCCGTTGGCGCTGGCGGGGATGCGGATCGATCCGCCGCCGTCGCTGGCGTGGGCGATGCGCACGATGCCCGCCGCGACCGCAGCCGCCGCGCCGCCGCTCGAGCCGAGCACGGTGTGGTCGGTGTTCCATGGGTTGCGACACGGCCCGTACAGCGCTGTCTCGGCAGCGGCAGGGCACTGCCCGCCGCCGAGCTCAGGACTGTGCGAGTGCCCGATGCTGATGGCGCCCGCTTCGGCCAGCCGGCGAGCAACCGCCCCGGTCTCCGGATAGCGGTAGTTGAGCTCGGCCAACCGGCGGTTGCCCTGGTAGCCGGGTTCGCCCTCGGCCGGGCAGAACAGGTCCTTCAGCGCAGTCGGCACACCAGCCAGCAGCCCTCTCGATGCCCCGCCGGCATCAAGCTCAGCTGCCCGCTCTCGCGCTGTGGCATACGTTCGCTCGACGATCGCATTGATCGTCGGGTTCACCTGCTCGCAACGGGCAATGGCCTCGTCGACCGTCGTCGTGGCGTCGGTCTCGCCAGCCCGTACCTGCTCTGCCAACGCGGTCGCGTCGCTCATCATCACCCCTGTCGTAGACGGGCTCCGGCGCGTCGGGGCCGAGCCGTCAGCGGTGCAGTCTCGCGCAGCGGTTGATCAGCGGCCTTGCCAGTTGGGTTGGCGCTTTTCGGCGAATGCCCGGGGGCCTTCCTTCACGTCCTCGCTGGCCATCAGGCGGGCCACCGCCGGATACGGGTGATGGAACGCCTCGCCGAGCGGCATGTCGAGCCCGCGCATCGCCGCCTGCTTGGTGGCCTGGATGGATAGCGGCGCGCACCGCATGATGTCGTCGATCAGCCGGTCAGTGGCAGCGTCGAGCTCGTCGTAGGGCACCACGTCGTTGACGATGCCCAGCTCCAGCGCACGCTGCGCGCTCATGGTTCGGGCCGTCAGCAGGTACTCCATGGCCAGCTTCATCGGGATCTGCCGCGGCAGCCGGTGCACTCCCCCGCCGCCGGCATACAGGCCGCGTAACGGCTCGGTCAGCCCGAACTGGGCGTGGTCTGCTGCCACCACCAGATCGCACGCCATGGCTACCTCGAACCCTCCGCCCAGAGCCACGCCGTTCACTTGGGCGATCAGCGGCTTGGGATAGTCGAAACGCTCGATCAGCCGCGTGACCTGGCCCATCAGCTCACGATCCGCTGCCTGGGTGGCCTCGTCGGACTGGCGGATCATCGACAGGTGCTTGAGGTCGCGGCCGGCACAGAACGCCTGCCGGCCCACCCCGGTGATGACCATCAGCCACACGTCGTCATCGGCGGCGGCGTGGTCCAGGATGTCGGACCACTCCTTGTGGGCCGGGGTGTTGATGGCGTTGCGCACCTCGGGCCGGTTGATGGTGATGCGGGCCACACGCGGCCGGATCTCCTCGTAGACGAAGTACTGCGGTTCGAAGTCGAGTGCCTGCATGGCCCGGGATCGTATGCCGGTCACCGGCTGCGATCAGCGGAGGTCGCACCCAGAGCAGCACTGCCGTCCCGAAGGCACTACACAAGAGCCGGCGCACGTTGCCGCACGTTGGCAGGCGAGGTGCCGCCAACCGAGCTTCGAGGAGGCAGCAATGTTCGAGGACCACGTCTCGATCGACACCGGCGAGGGCGAGATGAGCACGTTTGTCGTGCATCCCGAGCCGAGCGAGCGGCGTCCGGGGCCGTTCCCGACGGTGCTGTTCCTCATGGACGCGCCCGGCAAGCGGGAGGAACTCCACGACATGGCCCGCCGCATCGCCACCGTCGGGTACTACGTGCTGCTGCCGAACCTGTACTACCGCGATGTCCCCGGCTTCATCGTGCAGCGTGACGACCCGGCCAGCCGGCAGTTCATGTTCGAGCTGATGACCAACCTGTCCAATGCGATGGTGTCGCGTGATGCCGCAGCCCTGATGCGATATGCCGACGCCGACCCGGCTGCCAGCATCGAGCGGGTCGGCACGACCGGCTACTGCATGACCGGGCCGATGGCGATCTGGCTCGCCGCGGACTACCCCGACACCATCACCGCCGCCGCATCGATCCACGGCGTCCGGCTGGCGGTCGACGCCAGCGACTCGCCCCACCTGCGGGCGCCGGACATCCGGGGCGAAGTGCTGGTGATGTCGGCCGAGCACGACGACTACGTGGACCGGGCGCACTACGACCGGCTCTGCAAGGCCTTCGCCGACGCCGGCACCGACGCGCAGACGTACTGGGTGGACAGCACGCACCACGGATTTGTCTTCCCGGAGCGTCCGGTGTACGACAAGCCGGCCGCCGAGCGCCACTGGGAGCTGCTGCTGGACATGTTCGCCCGCCGCCTGCACTGAGCCACACGGACGCCGGACCGCCCCGGCATGCGGGGCGGGGCGATGCCACACTGTCGCCCCATGGAGACACGTGAACTCGTCCAATCGGTGTGCCCGCCCATCGCTGCGCTGGGCTCAAGGTTCTATTTCGACCCCGGAACGCTGGCCCGCGGCAAGGAAGCCGGCCTCGACGGCTTCCGCCTGTACGTGCTGGGCCGCGGCGGTGTGCTCGGCGATGTCGAGGCCACGGTGGTGCACAGCGCCTTCGGCTACTTCAACCCAGCTCTGGTCGCCAAGATCTGGAATTCGGCCAAGGAGATCATGGCGCCGCGTGACGGAGGCCGTCTCTACATGGAGTGCGCGGGCGCGTTCGGCTCATCCAAGCTCGGCGGTGTCGCAGGTCTCGGCACGTTCAATGCCGCCGCCGACAAGGTGATCGACGCCGGACTCGTCGACAGTTCCGCACAGGCACTCTTCGCGGCAGTCGCATCCGAGCCGCGCAGCGACGAGACCGCAGCCCGTGCATTCCAGAACGTGGCCGTGCTGCGGGAGCTGCGTGGCAGCCTGCACCTCGTCGCCATCGTGGCTTCGGGCCTGTCGACCGAGATGGCTCACCGGGTGCGCCGGCCCGACGACGTCGAGATGTTCGGCTGGACGAGTGATGCGCAGGTCACCGACGAGCATCGTGCCAAATGGGAGACCGCCGAAGCGCTCACCGACGAGCTGATCGCGCCGATCTACAGCGTGCTCGACAGCGCCGAGGCCCAAGCGCTCGCTGACGGCATCGCCGCCATCGAAGCCGCGCTCGCCGAATAGCACCGCCAGTCAGTCGAACACCAGGATGGAGCGGCCTGCGATCCTTCCGTTCTCGAGGTCGTCGACTGCCTGGCCGATGTCGTCAATCGCGTAGCTCTGCGTCACCAGCGAGTTGAGGTCGAGGCTGCCGTCGGCGTGCCACTCCAAGAATCGGGGGAAGTCGACGGCCGGTTCGCAGCTGCCGCCCAGGCTGGAGATGAACGCCCGCTCGCCGATGAATAGGTGCAAGGTGTCGAGTTCGAGGTTGCGCTGGGGCACGCCGACGAGCACCGCTGTTCCGCCGCGGCTCTGGCCGAACTCGCCTGCTCGGGTGGCCTCGTGGATCTGGGCCATCGTGCTCTGATGCCCGATGCAATCGAAGGCGAAGTCGACACCGCGAAGCGGCTGACGCCGGATGTCGAAGCGGTGCTCGTCGGTTGTGAGCGCCCTGATCTCTTCGACGGGATCGCCGTGAGAGGCGTTGACGCCATGGGTGGCTCCGAAGCGCTTCGCGAAATCCAGCTTCTCCTCAGAGAGGTCCACGGCGATGATCGGATCGGCCCCGACGAAGTTCGCCGCCGCAACTGCGGATAGGCCGACTCCACCGACACCGAAGACGGCCACGCTGTCCCCGGCCTTCACTCCGGCGGTGTGGAGCACCGCACCGGCGCCGGTAATGACCGCGCAGCCGATGATGCAGGTGGCCTCCACGTCGATGCCCTCGGGCACCTTCACCACGAACATCTCATCCGCGATGGTGTGAGTGGCCCAGGTGAACACGTTGATGGAGGTTGCCGTGCGGCCATCGTCGAGATCGAGCCGCAGCGGTCCGCCCCGGCGGCGCGCGCTCTCCCGGTCTTTGGGCACCCAAGTGACCATCACCGTGTCACCCGGCGCAAGACCGGTCACGTCGTCGCCCACGGCGACTACCTCGCCGGTGGACTCGTGGCCCAACACCTGCGGCGCCGCCCGCGGGTTGTGAATGGTGTGCAGCTGGCTGTGGCAGACACCCGACGCGTACTGCTTCACCACCACCTGATGACCGCGCGGATCGGGCAGCGTCACGTCCATCACTTCAGGTCCGGCACCAGCCTCCTGCGGGATGACAACAACTCTGGCGTCGACGGGCATCGCACTCCCCCTCCTTGCGCTGCCCCGCTGTCTAGCTGGTGCAGGCGCACAGCGCCGCCTCGGTCGAGGCCGCTGCCGTGGGCATCGAGCCGGGTTCGCACCTAGCGTTAGTCGGCGAATCGTGATGCAGCGCGGTGTTGCGTCGGGAACCGCTGTGACACAAGGGGAAGGGCATCGATGGGCCTCAAGAAGCTGCTGATTGCGAACCGCGGCGAGATTGCCGTGCGGGTGGCGCGGGCGGCCAGCGAGCTCGGCATCGGCACGGTTGCGATCGCCGGAGACGACGACGCTGCCTCGCTGCACACACGGGTCGCAGACGAGTCGGTCACGCTCGACGGCCGGGGTGTCGCGCCCTACCTCGACGTCGACCAGGTGATCAGTGCCGCTGCGGGGGCCGGCTGCGACGCGATCCATCCCGGCTACGGGTTCCTCGCCGAGAACCCGGCCCTGGCGCTTGCGTGCAAGGCCGCCGACATCACCTTCGTGGGGCCCAGCGCGCTCCAACTCGAGCTCTTCGGCGACAAGCTCGCAGCGAGGGCACTCGCGCAGCAGCACGACGTACCGCTGCTGCCCGCCACGTCCGAGCCGACATCGGTCGAGGCCGCACAGGCGTTCTTCGCCGAGCACGGGCCGATGATGATCAAGGCCCTGGCCGGGGGCGGCGGGCGCGGCATGCGCGTGGTGCGCTCGGCGGGCGAGCTCGAGGCGGCCTATGAGCGCTGCGCCAGCGAGGCTGCCGCCGCGTTCGGCAATGGCGATCTCTACGTGGAGCAGCTGATCGAGCGCGCCCGCCACATCGAGGTCCAGATCATCGGCGACGGCGAGTCGGTTGCCCATCTGGGCGAGCGGGAATGCACGCTGCAGCGCCAGAACCAGAAGATCGTCGAGATCGCACCCTCGCCCACGCTCACGCCCGATACCCGCCAGGCGGTGTGCGACGCCGCGGTGGAGATGGCCAGAGCAGTCGGCTACCGCAGCCTGGGCACCTGGGAGTTCCTCATCGACGCCGACGACCCGAGCACGATCGCCTTCTGCGAGGTCAACGCTCGCATCCAGGTCGAGCACACGGTCACCGAGGAAGTCACCGGCGTCGATCTTGTGGCCGCGCAGTTGCGGATCGCCGGCGGCGCCCGCTTGGCCGATGTGGGGTTGGTGCAGCCAGACGTGCCATCGCCGCGCGGGTACGCCATCCAATGCCGCGTCAACACCGAGACGATGCAGCCAGACGGCACTTCGCGCCCAAGCGGTGGTGTGCTCACCGCCTTCGAGCCCCCCACCGGTCCAGGGCTACGCACTGACACCTACGGCTACGTGGGATATGGCACGAATCCCAGCTTCGACTCGCTGCTCGCCAAGGTGATCGCCTACAGCCCGAGCCGTGACTACGCCGACGCGGTCCGCCGTGCGCGCCGGGCCTTGGGCGAGTTCCGCATCGACGGCGTGGCCACGAACCTGGGGTTCCTCGCCGCGCTGCTCGACCGGCCCGAAGTGACCAGCAACGAGCTCACCACCAGCTTCGTGGCCGATCACGCCGAGGCGCTGTGCACGGCTGCCGCCCAGGCGGCATCGGTCTGGGCGCCTGCCGAGCCGGCAGCCGCCGCTGGCGCCGGCGGACGGGCTGGTGCGACTGTCGGAGACGATCCGCTGGCCGTGCTGCACCACGGCGACATCGACGACGCCCCTGCCGACCGGGCTGCATCCGACGCTGTTCGGGCTCAGGCCATGGCTTCGGGAACGGCCTCGCTCCACGGCGTGCCGGTGGCGACCGTGACCGGCCCCGACGGCAGCATCGCAGTTGCGGCTCCGCTGCAGGGCACGATCGTCTCGCTCGCTGTCGCCGAAGGCGACCCCGTCGCCGAGGGCCAGCAGGTCGCGGTGATGGAAGCGATGAAGATGGAACACGTCGTGACCTCGACGGTCACGGGCATCGTGCGAATGCTGGGCGTGGCGCCTGGTGACACGGTGTACGAGGGGCATTCGTTGCTGTTCGTCGAGGAGGCCGAGGTTTCCGTGGAGCTCGCCGAAGCAGCCTCCTCGGTCGATCTCGACTACATCCGGCCCGATCTGGCCGAAGTGTTCGACCGCCGCGGCTTCGGCCTCGACGAGAACCGGCCCGACGCCGTCGCGAAGCGTCACGGTCGAGGCCACCGCACCGCGCGCGAGAACATGGCCGACCTCGTCGATGCGGGCACGTTCGTGGAGTACAGCCCGCTGATGGTGGCTGCGCAGCGCCGCCGCCGCTCGATGGAGGACCTGATCGCCAACACCCAGGGCGATGGCATGGTGGCCGGCGTGGCCAGCGTCAACGGCGACCTCTTCGGCCCCGAGCAGTCTCAGGCCATGGTGATGTCCTACGACTACATGGTGCTGGCGGGCACCCAGGGCGGGAACAACCACCGCAAGAAGGACCGTATGTTCGAGATCGCCGAGCACAACCGTCTGCCGGTGGTGCTGCTGGCCGAGGGCGGAGGCGGCCGGCCGGGCGATACTGACGGCATCGGCGGCTCGGGCTTGGACTGCTGGGCGTTCACCTTCTTTGCCCAGCTCAGCGGCTTGGTGCCGCTGGTGGGCGTCACCAACGGTCGCTGCTTTGCGGGCAACGCGGTGCTGCTGGGCTGCTGCGACGTGATCATCGCCACCGAGGGCTCCAACATCGGCGTCGGCGGCCCCGCCATGATCGAGGGCGGCGGCCTGGGCGTGTTCCGTCCTGAGGAAGTCGGCCCGGTCGACGTGCAGTGGCCCAACGGCGTCATCGATGTGCTGGTGGAAGACGAGGCCGCGGCGATCGTGGCCGCCAAGCAGTACCTGTCGTACTTCCAGGGCTCTGTCGACGAGTGGGAGTGCCACGACCAGCGCGAACTGCGGCACCTGGTGCCCGAGAATCGCCTGCGGGCCTACGACGTACGCGACATCATCGACAAGCTTTGCGATGTGGATTCGGTGATGGAGCTGCGACGCGGCTGGGGGCCGGGTTGCGTCACGGCGCTGGCACGAATCGAAGGACGCCCGATCGGCGTGGTGGCCAACAACAACCACCATCTCGGCGGCGCGGTCGATGCCGACACCGGCGACAAGGCGGCTCGCTTCATCCAGCTCTGCGACGCGCACGACATCCCGCTGCTGTTCCTGTGCGACACGCCGGGGATCATGGTGGGACCCCAAGCCGAGTACGAGGCGACGGTGCGCCATGCGGCCCGCATGTTCGTGACAGCGGCCAACGTGACGGTGCCGTTCATGACCATCGTGCTGCGCAAGGGCTACGGACTGGGAGCCCAAGCCATGGCCGGCGGCAGCTTCAAGGCGCCGACGTTCACCGTGTCATGGCCCACCGGCGAGTTCGGCGGCATGGGCCTCGAGGGCTTCGTGAAGCTGGGCTACCGCCGCGAGCTCGAGGCCATCGAGGATCCCGAAGAGCGCATTGCGGAATACGAGAAGCGAGTCGCCCGCCTGTACGAGCAGGGCAAGGCCGTCAACACGGCCACGTTCTTCGAGATCGACGACGTGATCGATCCCGCCGAGAGCCGCGACTGGATCCGCATGGCGCTGCTGGCAGCTCCCAAGCAGCCCCCGCGCACCGGCAAGAAGCGCCCCATGGTCGACACCTGGTAACGCCCGAGGCTGCGGCCGGAACGCCGCAGGCGGGAATCAGGCGAGGAGTTCGGCGACGGCGAGTTCGGCTATGCGTTCGCCGTCGTAGCCGAGCAGTTGACCGAGCGACAGTCCGACGGCCAGTTGTCCTGGACTCAGACTCCAATTCGCGACCGCCATCGGACGCTTGCCCTGCGGACAAACAGTCACAGACACACGCCAGCTCTTGGGGGGGCTACTGCCGCTCGGTTCGGCCGCGAGCGCGTTTCGGACACGCGCCACAGTTTCTGAACCGACACCTAGAGCATCGATGACGGCTGCATCAAGCGCTTGGTGCGTCGAGTCATGCCCGCTGTCGGCCATGCGTTGAAATTCTTGAATTCGGCGTTCCTCAAACAGCACAGCGAGCGACATCGACCCATCGGGGGCACGCATGTTGCGCATCACACCCAAGGAGGCCTTCGGCCGGGCACCAACGTGATGGGCGACGTCAGCTGGACCCAAGCGTCAGCACGCTCGCGGTTGGACGGGTTACGCAAATCATGGATCGGAGCGTGCCGCGGACAATACAGCCCGGCATTGAGGGCGCAAGGCAGATGAGGTCACCTCAGGCTCACTCCCCAGAATGCAGTGTTGAACGCGCCATAGGAATCTGGGCCGATATCCACGCCCTGCGGTGTCAACCACATCGCCCACACTCCCGCCTTGACGGCATTCGCCGGTGGCATTACGGCGATTGCGCGCCGATCTTCTGTGATGTGGCACTCGTCCACAGCGATGGCGCACTCCGTCACATCGAGCACATCAGCATCAGATTCTGGTGTTCTTTCGAACCAAGTTATATCAAGCACATCCGGCAATGTGTACATCTGCCCAAAGCTGAGTTCCAGCAGGCCGATTTCGTTACCACCAGAAGCATCCAGATGAACGTCAAAGGTGCATACCGGAAAACTCTGTACCGTTGGCGGTGCCAAGGCTTGGACATAGCTTCGCGGGTAGCTCCAATCAGCCTCAAGCAGCCTCGCCCGACACTGACGCCCCGACCGCGATGCCACAATTAGTGATGGTACCGGAATGTCTGAATCCTGCATTCCCGACACCGATTCGGCCGACTCGACAACACCCTTAGCGCTTTCACGTTCTGCACCTTCGATGTATGGAGACTGCACGCAACCCACCGGCAATAACATACATACAATTGCCGAGAACCGTAGTAGCAAGCCGAGGTGACCGTTCCGACCGGCGTGAAGTCGTCTAACCAAGACAGTCTGCCCGCACGTCCAACTCGCAATCAACCGGTAAGACCCTCGGGATAGGTCAAGGTCAAGCATTCCTCTACCGTCAGGTCCTGCGCATCGCGCACGATCTGCGTCGAGTTATTCCACATGCCAGCACGGCGGATCCCCTCCAAGGCTTCATACAACCCCGGACGGTCGCTCATCAACGTAAGCGGAAGCTCTGGGTCTGTGACTATCCAAATCGAGGGGGCACTTGTACATGCGACTTCATGTACCCAGCCCACGCACGAAATGCCTTGGCGAGAATATAGATCCGACTTGACAGTCTCGTCTCGCCACGCGGCACATGCGCGAAATAGTTCAACCGCGGTCAAAACATCGACAAGAAAACAACGCTGTGCTGATGAGTTGTAGGTTTGTCCCCGAAACCATCGCAGGAGTGGAGCGGACTCTGCAGCCTTTTTCTCTAGGCCAAGCTCTTGCAGATTCAGCGCGGATATATTCTCGCTCACCTTGCGATGGTTCAAGAACGATAGCCAACCCGGATAGCACATGTAGACCATTGCATCACCGGGATTTCGCGACAGCTGCTCAATTATGGCCGATGACCAAGCAGGGTCTAGGTACCCTTCACCACCATGGTCAGACGCCATCGCAAGGAATCTGTCATTGGCACGGCGATGAGGAGGACTCCATTCATCCACCAATTGACTACAGCGAACTTCGTGAACAGCCATGCCGGATATGTAGTGTCTCCATGGGCCATCTCGAGTACATTTTGCACCCAATATCCTCTACCCTTAGTCGTTCGCGAGTGTCAACTTGATGATCTAGCATCGTTGGTGCGGCGTCTTGCTTCAATCTGGGTTTGTAATCTTTGTGTGAGGTGAGAGTGCCCTTTGGCGATAATATACGCCATTTCGCAGCTTCACATCACTAGCGACCAATGTGCGAAAGCGGCCTTGATGGTTGTCAAATTTGAGTTCCGCGGAATGGTACCATTCTGTCCGGTTCGCCTTACCTCGAATATACCAACCGGTAGCACTTTGCCAAGTTCCCCACCATCGTTGTGTTTGTAGTTTCACAGCTACACGAATATATGGAACCTTGCTAGCGCAACGGACTGCGCCCTTGCCCTTGATGTAGCTGCCTCTGCCTGAACGCCGTTTGCTCGATGAGAGATGGGGGTTATCTGCCCGCGTAGTACAGCCTGTTTCATCGTCATGAGTTTCAGAGTCAAGGTAGCAGCAGGAGTAGAACTCAGCGTCTCCGTCCTCGCCATCGGCGCTCTCACTCTCTAGGTTCGCCGACTCTCTGTTGAGATTCCGCAGGTACTTCTTGAATGATCTCTTTGCTGCCTTCGTGTCCAACTCGGACTGTTGGTCTGAAGATTCGTCGCCGCTGGTGGAGTCACTCGACGTCCCTTCGTCTTGAGCGCCAACGGGTTCCACGGTGATGGATAAGCAAAACACCATGACTAATGCCACTGATAGTTTTCTCTTCATTTCCGCTCCCATCCAAACGCTGTGCGGCTAATGGTGTGTCGCGGTTTTGTTTAGGGCGGTTCGGGCTCGTTTGACTTTGGCGATGATGTGTTCTGCGGTTTTGGTCCATCGCAGGGGCTGGGGGTCGTGGTTCCAGTGTGCTGCCCAGTGGTCGATGGCTTCTTTGAGGTCGGCGACGGAGGCGAACGATCGGGTGCGCAGGGCCTTGCGGGTGAGGATCGAGAACCATCCCTCGACGAGGTTCGCCCAGCTCGAGCTGGTGGGGGTGAAGTGCAGGTGCCATCGGCGCCGGCGGGGGTGGGCGAGCCATTTGCGGACGGGCTCGGACTTGTGGGCGGACACGTTGTCCAAGATGACGTGGACGTCGAGGTGGCGCGGCGTGTGCAGGTCGATCCATCTGAAGAACGCCAGAACGTCACCTCCGGTGTGGCGGCGGCGGGTCTGGTGGAGCACCTCGCCGGTGGCGACGTTGAGGGCGGCGAACAGGTCGATGGTGCCGTTGCGCTTGTAGTCGTGGGTGAGGGTGCGGTTGCGGCCCGGGCGCATCGGCAGCGACGGCTGGGTGCGGTCGAGGGCCTGGATCTGGGTCTTCTCGTCGAAGCTGAACACCACAGCCCGCTCGGGCGGGTTCACATACAGGCCGATGACGTCGGCGAGCTTCGCCTCGAAGTCCGGATCCGCGGACACCTTGAACACGTCCGCGAGCCACGGCCGCAGCCCTCGCTCGCGCCACACCCGGGCGACGAAGTCCTTGCCCACCCCGTGACGGGCCGCCATCTGGCGCGTCGACCAGCACACAGCGCCGTCGGGCGGCTCGCCGGCGAGCGTGTCGGCCACGATCGCCTCGACCACCCCGGCGGGCACCGACGGCTTGCGGCCCCGGCCCGGCGCCACCGCCCCCAGCCCTTCCACGCCCGAGCGCCCGAACTCGTCGCGCCAGCGGCGCACCGTGTCCTGATGAGCGCCCATCCGCCGGGCCACGCCCCGCACCGACCCCCCGTCGGCCAAAGCCAAAAGCGCCCTCGCCGGCCGCACCCGCCGCCACGGCTCACAGCCCGAACGCGACACCCGCTCCAGCGCAGCACGCTCCCCAACCGACACCACAAATCCCGAAGTCACACACCCAACACTACGCGCCCCAACCAAATCAACGACGAACCACTAACGAACGCAACCTACCACGCTTCCGCTGGCTCAGGTGCGTAAATCGGTGAGCCGATGTGCGGAAATGCCTGTAGCTCAAGATCCACACCAGCGGAGTTCGGGGAGCAACTCGACGAGGCGGCCGAGCTGCGTGCCGACATCGGGCGACGTTAGCTAGCTGTAGATATACTTATGCACGGTGTCGATATAGGGCTACAGCTAGGCAGCGACATCGGGCGGCGAGCCCGAGTCCGTGCCCATGACGCACCCCAGCACCTCGATCGTTATGCAAGCAACTCGGCGACGGCGAGTTCGGCTATGCGGTCGCTGTCGTAGCCGAGCACCTCGGTGAGGATGTCGAAGGTGTGCTCGCCGAGCGTCGGGCCGCCGTAGGTCACCTGCGCTGGGGTGCGAGACAGCGCGAAGCGGGAGGCGTCCACGATGGTGGTGCCCTGCTTGGCGTGCGGAACCTCCACCTGCTGGCCCCGGTGGATCACCTGCGGATCGACGGTGTACTCCGGCGAGTTCTGCACAATGTGCGCGGCCACGCCGACGTCCTGCAGGCGGTGCATCAGCGCCACGCCGTCCTGTCCTCGGGCCCACCCGGCGATGATCTCGTCGAGCTCATCGTGGCGCGCATGGCGCTCCGCCAAGCTCAGATCGCCCAAGTCGCCGCGGCCCATCAGTGCAGCCAGTGACTGCCACTGGGTGTTGTCGACGCATGAGATCGCAATCCAGCTGTCGTCGGGCACGACAGCGTGGAACTGATCGCTGGCGGCAGTCTGGTAGACGCCCTGGGGCGCGATGTGCCGGTCGCGGTTGCCCACCCGGTGCGCCACCCGGCCGTTCACCGTGCGGTCGAGCACCGCCGGCGCCAACAGGTGCAGCGCCGACTCGGCCTGGGACATGTCGATGTACTGGCCCTCACCGGTGCGGCGCCGGTGCTCCAGCGCTCCCATCACTGCGGCCACCAGCCAGCGGGGCGAGGTGTAGTCGGTGTAGGCGCCGAACGGCCCGCACGGCGCCCGATCCGGCCAGCCCACTGGGTAGAAGAAGCCCGAGATCGCTGCGGCCATCGTTCCGAAGCCAGCCAGCATCGCCAGCGGCCCGGTCTGGCCCATCAGGCAGCTCGACGCCATGATCACGTCGGGCCGGCGCTCGCGCACCTGCTCCCAGCCCATCCCGAAGCCGGCCATGCCCTTCGGCGAGAACGACTCCACGATCACGTCGGCCCAGTCGATGAGATCCCAGATGACGTCTAACGCGGCCGGCTTGGACATGTCCAGGCAGATGCCCCGCTTGCCGGCATTCATGTTGTTGTAGAGCGCCGAGTACTCCGGGTCGCCGATGTCGTCACGGAATGGCTGCAGCGAGCGGGCAACCTCCAAGCGGGTTTCGGACTCCACCCGGATGATGTCGGCGCCGTAGTCGGCCAGCACCCGCGCCGCTGCGGGCCCTGCCATCGCCCACATGAAATCGAGCACCTTGACGTTCTCGAGAGGTCGTGCGGTCGAGGCCGTCTGGGCGCTGACGTCAGCGCCGGTGGCCTCGATTCGGGGCCGCGCCCGTGCCGGTGCGGCATCGGCAACGTCCAGCTCGGTCAGTATCTCGTCGGTGTGCTGGCCCAGCTTCGGCGGCGGACCGAGCGGTTGCATCGGCGTAGCACTGAAGCGCGCATAGCGGCCCGGGTAGCGCACCTCGGACGGGCCGCCGTCGCCGTCATCCAGATCCTGGGCGATGGTCTCCCAGTAGTCACGGGCGGCCAGCTGGTGCGAGTTCACCACCTCGTCGGCCGTCCACACCGGGGTGATCAGCACCCGCCGGCTCATGGCCGCATCCAGCAGCTCGGCCTTGGTCTTGGTGGCGAAGAAGTCGTGCAGGACCTGCTTCAGCCGCTCGTACTCCGAGATCGGCTCGCGGCCGTCGAGCAGCATCATGGCGTACTCGGTCCAGTTCTTGTCGCGGGTGGCCTCGTCGCAGAAGCCCTCCTCGCACACCCAGTCCATGAGGCTCTGCGTGAAGGCACGGAAGCCCGGCCCGAACAGGAACGTCACCGACGCATGCCCGTCCTTGCACGGCCACATCAGCTGCACATGCAGACCCTCCACCAGCACCCCGCCGGCGTGGCGGGTCGGCGGCGTCGCGCCCAGCGGTGTGGAGAGCGCGTACGACTGGCATGCCTGGTTCATGCTCTGCTGGGCCGACATGTCCACGTGCTGGCCGAGACCCGAAACCGTCTGGCGCTCCCACAGGGCGATCAGCGCAGCGCCCGCAGCCTCGGAGGCCGCATTGTGGAACGCCTGCGGGAACAGACCCCCGGTGCGCACCGGTGCCCGGTCGGAATCGCCGGTCATCGCCATGTTCACCGCTGAGGCCTGCAACGTCAGATCCGAGACAGCCCAGTCGGCCTTGGGTCCGTCGGAGCCGAACGGCGAGATCGACACGTACACCAGCTCGGGATTGATCTCCGACAAGGTGCCGTAGCCCAGCCCCAGGGCCTCCATCTGGCCCGGGCCGGCCGATTCGATCAGGATGTCGGCCGCCGCCGCTAGATCCCGCAGCGTGGCTGCGCCATCGTCGGTCGCCAGGTCCAGCACCACGCTGCGCTTGCCCCGGTTGTAAGCCCAGTGATGCAGTGAACGCTCGGGGCCCTCGACATCGCCGGCAAACGGCGCCAGCCGCCGGGCAGACGAACCCTCGGGCGGCTCCACCGCGATGACATCGGCACCCATCTGGGCGAGGATGGCCCCACACAGGTGGCCCCGCTCGTCGGTCAGGTCCAGCACCCGGAACGGGCTCAGCATCGAGGCGGTCGCAGAATCACTCGGGGCGTCAGGCATCCGCACATTTCAGCACGGACGCGCAGTGTTATTCGGATTCGGAGTCTCGTTGCGCCCAGAACTCTCGCAGGAGTTCTCGATCGCGCTCGTACCGCTGGGCCCGTTCCTCGATCTCCTGCATGAGAGCATCGAACTCTTCACGAGTGGGCGGCGTTGCGCGAATTGGTGTGAGCTCTGAGGCGGGCACCGTCACGAAGCGCGGCGTGCGTTTTGGGAATCGTCGCGGGAATCTCGACCGGCTCGGCTCGTTGGGCTCGGTGGTCATGATGCCTCCGTTGGCGATGGGCTCAGTTGGCCGTGCTCCGCCTCGTAGTCGCCGACACCGTTTGAGAGCATCCGAACGATATCGAACATAGCAGTGGGCGGAATCTTCACTCGGGCGGCGACAAGCTGAGAGTCGGCGCCGCGAATCGGGTGGGCCCAATGCGAGAGAAAGTCGAGAGTGAACTCGTGCGGCGTGTGCCAGACGCGCACGTCGCTCGCATGGACGCCGCCACTCAGCGCGTGCGTATCGAACATCAGATCAGGGTCCGTCGGGTCGTTCGGCATGCTGCGAACCATACGGCAGCGCCAACAGTGAATTCCAGTAAATTTCAATTAACAACCATCAGCAAGCCCACATCGACAGTGGCCGTTTCCACGCCACTGAGCGCGCGAGCGGCAATGTGACCACTGCTACTCCAACAGTTCGGCTACGGCCATCTCGGCGATGCGGTCGCCGTCGTAGGCGAGCATCTCGGTGTGCAGCTCGAACGTGTGCTCGCCGAGCGTTGGCCCGCACTGCAAATGCGTAGGAGTGTTCAGACAGCGTCTGCAGCGCGCTCAAGGAGGCCCCGCACGAGCGATGTCGCCCCTCGGCCGTTCACCCTCAACAGCTTGTCGCCCGGGCCTGCCGCTGTCTCCAGCGCTGCGACGGCCGCGTGCTTCGCATGACTGGTTTGCACAACGACCACATCGCAGTTGCGGGCCATGGCTTCGAGTCGGTCGCTGTTGACGTGGTCATGCGCAAGCGTGACGTTGGTACCAGGCCATTGCTCCTCAATCCACTGGCGCGCTCGCATCGCCGCCGACTCCGCCAGTGAGTAGATCCCAACACGACGGAATGGATGCTGGCGGCGGCGGCCTTCGCCGCTGACGGGGTCAGACGGCGGCACCGGGAAGTCCAGTCCCGCCGCTGTGAACAGCTTTGCCAGCAGGATCGTTTGGGTTCCCGTCAGGCGGTCGAACCACTGCACGGCAACGCTGTGCGCAGCCGCCACCAGATCGCGTCGAGGCACCTCGTCCGGCACGGTCGAGAAGAGCAAGACATCCAGCGACTCAATCAGCCAGTCGGCTTCCCGGCTTCCGAGAGCCGAGAGCACCTGGTCGAGCGCTGTCGCAATATCGGCGAATTCGCCTGCTGCGCAACCGGCACGCAGAATCTCTTCAGCCAGCCGCAACCCAGCACGCCGCTCGCTGCGACCGCCGTCGCCTTCCAGCATTACGTCCAGGACGGTGACGGCCGGCCCCACAGCTCCGGGCAGCAGACCATCCGGGTCACAGAGCCACTCGACCAGAATCGGAAGTCCGTTGCGGGTCCGGCCGCGCTGATCACCCGCGAGAGCGTCCACCAAAGCCAGCACCATGCCGTCGGCCCAGCCTTCGTCCAGCATGGAAGTTCGGTCCCAGCCCGCGGCCCACTCGCTCAACACGTCGGGCCGGTCGGGCCAGTCGCCTGTCAGCCAGTCGGTCCAGTCGCGAGGTACATGCTGGCCAGCGTTGATGTCCACCAGTTGCTGGTACAGGTTCCGCTCCACGGCACGGTCAAGCAGCAAGTGTCGCTCCGCGCCGTCCAGCCCGTCCACCAGGGCGACAGCTCGTGCCGCCGACTGCGCATCTCCCAGATTGAACGCGGCATGCAGGACCGAGACCGCATCCTTGTCCTTCAGAGATGCGCCGCCAGCAAGATCCAATGCAGCCTCGAAGTCACCACGCTGGCAGAGCCCCGCAATCGTCGCTTGGGCCGGCGTGGACGCGACACTGGGGAGGCGAGCCAAGACTGCTGCGACGACGGGATCGGCATTCCACTCGGCCTCCAAGGCCTGACACACGGCATGTCGGGGTTCTGCCGCCAGCGACTCAGACAACGCCAAGCAACGCGCTGCGGCCACCGAGTCGACCTGGCTGGGGTGCGAGACAAGCCCTGGCCATTCGTCCTCGACAACGCCGGCGACCTTCGCCCAATCCACCACGGTTGCCACGTCGCCGCTCAGCCTTGGGGCAATGAACAGCGCATCGGCGGCCCGCGCCAGGTGCCCTGTAACCGCAGGTGGGCGCCGGAACTTCGCAATGTCTTTCAGATCAGGGTCGTCACGCATCTCAAGCGGCGAACCGAGCGTCCCGATGAGGTGAACTCGCAGGAACCTCACGTTGGCTGCCGAGAGCAGACTCCGCGTCCTGATCTCGTCAATCGCAGCCTGCGCAGCCGTCCTGTCACGCGCCCCCAGGGCCGCGAAAAAGTCTCGCAATACGCGCCCCACGGGACGTGGCACATCCATCCCGCGTTCCGGCGCGGATTGCCACACGTCAAGCATCGAACGGACGTTGGTGCGAGCTTCGCTGCGCCAGGTCGACTCGACATCGATCCTCAGGCACACGCCGTCCGGCGCGGCACGGCAAGCGGCCTCGTCCAGAGCATCGCCGCCGGGTCCCACCCGAATTGCGCTGTTTCCGACCGGTGGCGCAAGCCACGCCTGTACCTCTTCGGCCAGCAGTCGACCCTCCCGTGAGTCTGGCGCCAGTCCGTACCAGCGGGTCTTCCCTGCGGCCATCGCTGGAAGCAGCGTTCGCTTGCCAGCAGCCAACCTCGCTGCGAGCGTCCGCACCAAGCCAGCCGATTCCTCGGAGAGCGCAGCGAGATCCACCTCATTGGGCGGCCGGTAGAACGCTGCTACGTCGCTGCTTATGTCCATTGCGGCTCGCCCCAGCGCTGCTTATAGGCGGCGCGCGTGCGAGCGACCGTGTCGGGATCGCGGTTCAGGTGGACCGATTCCTCAAGACGTCGCAGGCCGTTGTAGGTGAGGTTCATCGATCCGCTCAGCAGCACCTCGTCGGCAAGTATTCCCTTCTCGTGCAACTCGGCTGACTCGCGGACTCGCAGCTGTCGCTCGGCCCCGATGCTCTGCGCCCTGCCGCGGATCTGATCCACGAACGCCAAGTTGTGTACATCCGGTCGGCACGCCACCACTACCCCGCCGCCCCGGGCCAAGTGAAGCTCAAGCACTTCACCAAGCCGCAGCCATCGCTTGGCCATCGTCGGCACCAGACCGCGGAACCGCCCGGAGCGGTTGTCAATCAACCGGACGTCGGAAATCCAAGGCGTCACGATCCACAGCGGACGACTGGGCAGCAGCAGCTCCGCCACAAAGAGGCTCGCGAGTGCGTCCGCCAGTTCCTCGCGCGACGCGAACGCAGCGGTTCTCATGCTCCTGACGGTCATTGCTGCGCCTCCCGCAGGTCCACCATCAGCCGCACACCGGCGGCCGAGCGCTCGACTCCCACCACCCGCGGATAGAACTCGAGCACGCCGACCACCGTCGGCGCCGCCATCAACTGACCGATGGTCTGCGACGCACCTTGATCGTCGGCACAGTGCACCACGGCGGCGCCAAGCTTCCGCAGGTGGCCATCCAGCCGATCTCGCCATGATTCCTCGTCGAAATCGACTGCTGGTGGCGGTACCACCACCAAATGCTCCACCAGCAGACGCTCGGTCGAGGGCAGTTCCGCGTAAGGGCTGTACGCCGCGAGGCTGGCGGAGCGAAGCCGTCCACCGCGTGGCCACAACAGCCCCACCAATTGGCCTACGGCCCAGTCGTCGCCATCGGAGCCTCCGGTGACAATCGCGGCGAGCGCGACCCGAACGTTGCGCTGCTGAGCCGCCAAGAAGGCGAATACTCGTAGCTCGATCTCGATCCCGAGGTCCGACTCAAGACGATCCCACCTCTCCAGAAGGTCCGTGCACAGGCGTTCCACCGCTTCGTCACTGCCGGGGCGCAGTAGCCGCGTTGCCAGCGCCCCTAGGGTCGACTGGTCGACATCGATGCCGTGCGCGAAGAGCGCCGACCGCAGACGTGCCCATGCCTCAGTCACCGACCGGAGACCGTCGGCGCTGCGGACGCTGCCAATCTCCTCTCGGAACCCGCCTCGGCGCCGTTCTTCGAGAAAGAGCCGCAGATTCGAGTCCACGCGCTCACCTTCACTCGGCCCCAGGATGCTCGAGACCACCGCCCAGAAGCTGCGCGGGTCCTCGTTGATGCGATCCACCACCGCTTCGATGACCCCAGTGCCGCCGGGCTGATCCTCGGAGATGGTGATCTCGGCAATCGGTTCATCGGCCCGCCCCGACTCAAGGTCCAGATCAGGCCGCAGGTCTTCCACATCGAGGTCTGGGCATGTCGCCTGCATCGCTTCGATGAGTCCGGCAGCCACTGTGGATGCGAACCGGCCCTGTACCCAAGTCAGAGCGGTGGCAGGCACCGGTCGAGCGAGCGCTGCGAGGTGTTGGCACAGTCGTGCCAGCAGCTCGGCATCATCGAGCGCCGATTCGACATCGGCGACCAAGCGCGGCGCATTGTCCACCGAATCAGTGCCGTTCTCAGTCCAGCCTGCGGCTGATTCGTCATCGGAATCCGAGTACTCCGGGGCATAGACAGCGCCGAATACCGAACGCGCCGCTTCTGCCATCGATGATCGAAGTTGCTGCGCCTGTGGCAGGCGAAGCTCGGCCGGGCCACCGCCCGCGCTCGCAGTTACCACCGCTGATACAGCCAACTGCACCAGCCATTTCCGGAGAAACACAGACGGTGCACCGGCAATGATGGCTGGGTCTGTGCATACCAAGTGCTCGAAGTATGCGGTGCGGAGCGCCCGATCAAGCCCAAGGTCGCCGCCATGCGGCATCTCAGATGGCAGCCGAAGCCTCACTCGAACGGCGTCCACATCCATGGCGAACCCGACCGCGGCATCACTGCCGTCGACGGTGACTGAATGCTCAGTGGGAGCAACCTGGGTGGCGTCTCGTCGCTCGACTTCGAATGTGCACCCGTATCGCCAGACGGTCAACGGCGAGCGACCACGGTGAGTATGCGCTTCCACTCGAGTGACATGCTGTGCCCATTGATTCCCTTCGGGCATGTCGAGCACCGCGGGAGTTCCGTGGGCCTGAAATGCCACCTTCCAGTGCCAACGTCCGTAGGCGGTGTCAGGTGTGTTGCCCGCAGGTGCCACCAAAGCGATCTCCCGCGGCTGCACGATCACGTGCTTCACGCCCGGCGCGTCACCCACCTCAAGCCAGTCGTCGCAGAAGTCCTCAACGGCCAATGAGCGTTCCGCGGGCGGAGGCGGCTTGACCCACAGGCGCTGGAAGCGGCCCCGCAGTGCGTAGCGATAACTCACCCGTCCAGGTGCGTGCTCTCGCATCGCCTGCGCGATCGGCACGGTGTCGACCTCGCTTGATTCCCCGTTCTCTTCTCGTCGCCGCAGTTGCACCTCCGGTGTCTGGAGCTTCGAGAACAACGCTTGCGGCAAGAAGTCGTTCATCGGATCGGTCCCTTGCCGGCCGTGCGTGTCGCCAGCGGGATGGAGTGCAGCCTGAAGGCGCCGAATGATCGTGGGCAGCACGGTCGTGACAATCGCGCGGGGGTGATCCCACAGCACCGCTTGCACCTCGACGTCATCCAAGCGCAGGGCGCGGCCCAGTTCTCTGCCCATCTGCTCGATTCGCTCTGGCTTCAGGAGATCGCGTGCCTCGCGAAGCACTCGCTCTGCCTGGCTGGCTTTCGAAGCGCTAGGCCCATGCTTGAGCAGGTTGCGGATGGCCACGCCGCCGCAGGCCATCGACAGATGGTCCAGCAGCCACCAGGTGGCCTGCATCTTGAGGATGACACGGTTTCGCAGCGGCAGACGCACCGACTCAAGTCGAGGGTCGAACAGCGCCTCGTAGGACTCGAAGGCCAGACGGTCCCGTCCGTAGTCCGACAGCACCACGGCAGTCCACGGGCGCATTGACGGGTCGCGTCCGGCCCGTCCGCGACGTTGCAGGAACTGTGCACCATCGCGAGGTGCCTTGTGCTGTATCACGGCACCCACTTCAGGGTCGTCGAAACCGACCTCCAGCGACGCCGTCGCCACTACGACATCGCTGTCCTGGTCCACCCCGGAGTCCTGCGAGGTGGTTCGCCCCACCCGCACCAACTTGTCGAGCGTCTTGAGTGCCTCCGCCGCCGACCACATCTGGCCTTCGTCGTAGCGGCCGCCGTCTGCGCCTTCGCTTGATCGCAGCAGCGCCAAGCTGCCGCGAGCCTTGCGGTCAACGCCATTCGCGGTCCAGCCCTCAGCATCGGTCAACTGCGAATACAGGCGATTGACCACATCGAGATGGTCGGTGAAGACGAAAACGCGCGAGCCGAACGCGCCCGAACTCGGCTGCCCGGGCGAGTGGTCAAGCATTCGGCGCAGCAGCATCGTGACTTGAATCGTCGTGGACAGCAGCGCTGTCTGCGATGCGGGGTCACCTCGCAGCGCCAACAGGTACTCGCGCCCCGCCTCCTGCATCTGATCCTCGGCCGGGCGCACGACGTGGACATTGCCTGCCTCAGCCCCGATGAGCTCAGAGAAGAAGCCGGCGGGATCGGCCAGCGTGGCCGACAGGCCAACGACATGTCCGGGATCCTCCATCGCTGCAAGCCAGCGCCGGATCAGGTTTGCCACTTGTGCGCCATGGGTGCTGGAGTAGGTGTGCATTTCGTCCAGCAACACGAAATCCGGTGAGCGGCGCGCATCTCCCACGAACAGCTTGCGGCGGCGGGTATCGCCAAGGTTCCTGTTGACCATCTCCGTGGTGGTGAACAGGATTTCCGGAGGCTGTGATTGAAGTTCGTTGCGAGTGAACACCAGACGTGTCACGTCAGCCGAACACTTGACACAGCGGAGCAAACGGCCCCGCTTGTCCGTCTCGGGCCACACAAGTTCGCCGTCGCAGCCGTCACGGAGGCACTTCAAGAACGGTGCCACCAAGGCGCCCTCGC
This sequence comes from Candidatus Poriferisodalis sp., assembly GCF_965203655.1. Taxonomy (GTDB): domain Bacteria; phylum Actinomycetota; class Acidimicrobiia; order Acidimicrobiales; family Poriferisodalaceae; genus Poriferisodalis. Next base: position 844,610 of record NZ_CBDBDD010000009.1, on the reverse strand, counting down.
GAGTTTTCCACTGTCGTCTAGGGTTCCGCCGCGCATCGTCGCGGCCGTCAGGAGTTGCGCCGTAGAGCACCCCGACGTTTATCTGCCCCGCGTCTGACTCATCGAGTGCAGCGATGGTCTCCAAGCATGCGCGCAACTGGTCACGCAGCAACTCCACACGCGGATAGATGGCAACGACGCGCGGCACACCGACGGGTCGAGGGTTGGCAACCATATGTGCGAGTGCGGGCACATAGAACGCCAACGTCTTGCCAGCGCCCGTACCAGCAGCAATACAGGTGCCCCCGCGCCGACCGGCGCGTGCCAAGAGCCCCTCGGCCGCCTCCAGTTGAAATTCCGACGCGTGGCGATTGCCGAAGATCGCCCGGACGACTCGTTCATGCTCAGGTCGCCAATCATCTGCGAGCCGACCAGCCAGTCGGCTCACAGCGCTGTCCACACTGAGTTCGCGTCTCGGCACCGACCGGGCACGAGACAAGAACCTCAGATCCGACACGAGGCTCGGCGCGTTGCGCCAGTCGCGTCCGTGGAACCACTGTCGCAAACTGGCGGCCAAGCGCACAGTCTCAGCCATGCGCGTGCGATATTGCGTACGGATCATCCCCTGTCCGAACACCAAGCCTGAGCGTTCCAACTCGTCGAGAAGATCCTCGGGATCAACGGAGGGATCGAACTTCTCGAGCAAGTTGAGCAGTTCATCCTCAGCCAGCGATCCGGTCGTCACGCCCCACGACAGCAGCGGCAACTCACTGGCCTCCAGTTCGCCAAGAAGGGCCAACAAGCGCTCACTGGTCATCTGCACTGCCTCATCAGTACCGACGGACCACGAATTCGCCCAGCACGGCCGCCTGTCGCAATGAGATCAGCATTTCCTCAGTCAAGTCTTCCAAGGGAAAGCCGTCCTCGGAAGCCGCTCGTTCGAGCACCATCTGCACTTGGGGCGGCAACTCCGCTTGCGCTCGCTTCAGTTCTTCGAGCAGTGATCGCAGTTCACCGCCGAGTTCCCGTAGCCGCACCACGCAAGCCTCAAGGCCATCAGCTTCGAGTCCTGTCTGTATCGATCCGAGATCACGCATCGGGTTCCTGCCGATTGCAGTCTGGATCTGAGACGCAATGCGCCTCGCTCGGGTTACCTTGACCGGAGGCCCGGCCAAGCCCTGCAGGCCGTCCTCGCCGATCAGCGCCGACATATCCTCAAAAGCTGTCTTCCACGCCGATTGTGCCCACCTCGCGAGCCGATCCTCAGTCTTCTCTGTCGATCTGAGCAGGGTCACAGCAGCTTGTTGCTGCACTGCTGCTGCGTTGTACTGCGTCAGTGCGGATCTGAAGCCGCCGACCGCTTTGCGCAGGTGCGTCGCGTTCAACCTCGGCCGTTCATCCAGCCCGAGCACATCGCTCAGCGTCACAAGCATTTTGAGGAAAGCAATACGGTCACGCAGTTGCGACAGCAGTTCCGAAGCCTGGTGCTGCAATTCCAAATGTTGGTCGTCGCGCTGCGAAGTATCAACACGTAGTTTCAGCGAGCCAGCACGCTCATAGATGTTCATCGCGTAACATCGCTAGCGGCATTGAGCAGGCTCGTCAGTTCTTGTTCGATGGCCGCAACGGTCGTTACCAGACCGTCGGAAGCACCTGTTTCAGTTGATCGTGCAGACAGATTCCTCTCAATGGTGTCCATCATGCCTACCGCTCGCTTGACAAACTGGTGTGCGACACTCACGTCTCTCGGCTTCTCGCCGGAGAGGATCTGGATGCGTTTTGTGAAAGTGCACTCGGCATTAATCGCTTTGGTGGTATCGCGAAGTGAACGCAACACTCGGTCGGACCCGGCGTTGAGCGTCCCGATGTCGGCCAAAGTGTCAAGATCCTCGAAGCGACCTGCTCGCAGCGCTGCGGCATGGAGTTCTTTCACTGCTTCCGACTGTTGCTCAAATGTCTGGCCGCCCTCAAGCATTGGCGCGGCACCCTTCACATCGTCGCACAGGCGTTGCCACTCCACCTCGACCGCGCGACTGGCTGCGCGAAGAAGGCGGACAACAGCTGCATCCGGTGAAGCCATGTCTTCGCCGTCGAGTCGTTCCACAACTTTCTGGACGTGCGGCAACATTTGATCTGCTCGCAATGCCCGGACCGCACCTGTCGTTCCACGAGATTCGCCAAAATATGCCTCTGCCATTGGCCGCAGCCTCAAGAATTCTTCTTCAGCTTTGGCGACTGCCTCCGCCCACTCGGGCGAACGATGGTCACGATCGGTGAACTCCATCGGTTTGCAAAACATGAGACTCAAGTAATCACTTGGTCGTTGAGCGCCAGCACAGGTGCCGAGCACGAGCGATGCCACCACGAGGCCCTCGACAGCTACGGATGACTCCAGTGCCGCGATGCTGTATAGCGCAGAAGTCGTGCTCTCAGTCCACTCTTCAAGGTGTTGTGCCAACGCGCGGCGGCGCTCGTCGTCGTACGGGTCGTCCGCTTGGAGACCTGCGCCATGAACGATCAGTCCAGAGATTGCGACCGCCGTCGCAGCGTCGCGTCTCACCTTAATGATCGCCTCCGCTGGGTCGCCTTGCGCAGTCAACGTTCCCTCGATATGGATGGCACGATCAGGCTTGAAGTGCCTATCGACCAGTTCACCACCGAGGTGAAGTGGAGTTTCGTCCAAATCAATCGTATCCAAGACAGCGCGATGAATAAACTTCTTCAGGTCATTGGTAACTCGAAGACTGAGATCCTTCTGTTGGCCGGTCCAAGCCTCTAACTCGCGAAATGCACGCTGCCTGTTCGGCTTCAGTCGTTCCTCGAATGCTACCATAGTAGGTTTCTCTGACCGGCTACGGTTAGTGGGTTGCTCACTCGCGTGATTCTGGACCGTATTCCGCCGCTTGCCACCCATTTCTGGCTTACTTGGTGACGGCGCCATGCCGAAAGCCTCGAGCACCATTGACTCAATATCGAGGCGATCTTTGGCCCAGTAGCGCAGTAGCGTGGCACGTCTTTCGGCTTCACCACCATACTCAGACCGCAGGCGTTCTACGATTTCTGGACGCACTGGAATGCTGCTGCTGTCGAATTCCGTCAAGAGTTCTTCCGAGGGAAACGACGCCGACTCGAGTTCTACCATGCTCAGCGGGAGGAGTTTCTCGATCATCATTTTGACTACTTGGCGAGGATCAAATCGCAACGTCGAGAGACAATCGACGAGTCGGTCGACGGCAACCTGATTAAATGGGTACAACCCATAACCCTCGCTGCTCGCCCCAAAACCAGCGTGGCACGTCTCATGGTGGTCGCATGTATGACATGCGTTCTCCAGTGGAACAGCATCAGTGTGCCGTGCCCAATCAGCCTCCAGCTTCTGAGGATCTATTCGACATGCATTAAGGTAGCGACCCAAGAACGAGAGGACTTCATCCGGTTCGATTCCATCAGTTCCGTATGTGGAATCCAACCAGTATGCGTCATCGCATCGCGTGCGCACAGTGTCAAGGTTGTCAAAGTGACCCCGAGTAATGGCAAAGAGAACTCTCAAGTTGCAGAGTTCCCCGCCAGCAGACGACGCCGACTCCACTATCGCGTCGAGAAACTCTCGTTCGACACCGTGCAACACCGTAAGATCTTCGATGAACAGCACTAGTTCTTTGCCTTGTTTTCGTATCTCGCGGCGAATGTCCCGGAATACCGCAACAAGATCAATACTGTTCGACAGGAACACTCGCTTGACGGCCTGCGGCAACGCATCATTGATGATCTCTAATGCCACGCGGCGCATATCAGGAATGTTGCTCATGCTCAAGAGCGTGTTTCTCGCCCTAGGAGTTACATCGCCGATATCGTCAAACGTTAATGGCAGATCGCTTCCCGCAATATGCACGGCATCGTCGTCGAGGCCGTCGTCATCTTGTCGCCCGCTTTGCGCGAGTCCGATCAAGCGCGGGATGACGGCACCCGGGGAAGTGAAGCGCTGCCGGACTATCGGGTCGTGAAATATGTCTGGCAGGGTTGCACGAAGTTTGTCTCGCAGCTGGGCATCGTGCCGATCTGGATCGGTTTGACCAGTCGGTTCCTCTGCGACGATCAACGCGAGCTCATCCAGCAGCCGCTGCCCGAGCGTCTCGTCACTCTCGGAATGTGCAGGCGCCAACTCCAATGCCTCACGCGCTGCGTCAATTGTCGGCCCGTGCATCCCCGTTATCACCAAGTCCACTACGCGCCGAATGCTGGTCTGATTCTTTGGGAGATAACGGGTTTCCCACTCGGAAGTGTCACGCGTCTGCTCGTACACCCAGCGGACCAGGTGCGACTTGCCAGTGCCAGATCCACCGACGATCGGGATGAGCCGATAGCCGTCCGGGCCGATGGCGCTGCGCAGCGCATCGACCACCTCATGCTCCTCGACTAGTAGGCCTTCTGGCTCCCTTCCCAATTCGATCCGCCCGCGCCTAGCCCGCAGAGGGTGATGGACAGCCCGAAAGTGGCCCGGTAGAAGCGATGCGGCGTCCCGCGGCGCAGACGCCAAGACAGCGGCGTCCGACCAGCAAACGAAATTGACGAAATCGCTCACGACATGGCTTCCAAGCTGACGTGCGACACGGTCGTGCCGTCAGACAGCGTCAGCTTCTCTGTGTCAGCGTGATCCTCCAATCGGATACGACCCTCGGTTCCGAGCCGCTTCAAGACTTCGGTAGTGGCGAAGCTGAGCCGCCCATCGCCCTCAGGCGGGTCAGCTCGATGGGCATTGACGAATTTCCTGTACTCGCCAGTCTCCATTACCGGGAGACACCGACCCAGCGCGTGAACGAACGCCGGGCCGTCGAGCACCTTCGCCCCCTCGAAGACGTCCGGAAGCACATCGCGTACCGCACGCGTCGGGTCCGGTATCAGGTCGCCCGAAGGCGATAGCCAGCAGAAGCCAAGCGCGCAGGACCAACGGCGAAACGTCCGCCATCGCGTGTCGTTGGCGATGGGCCAACCGGCCGCGCCATCGCCCTCTTCATCATCAGCGTCACGGCCAGCAGCGTGACGCCTGCCGAAATCAGTTGTCTGCAAGTCGGCGGCGTCGCGTTTCCCGCCCTCATAGCCTGTTGGTGCGGCTGAGGCGGGAAACTGCAGAAACCAAGCCAATGCGTTTGTCAGGTCACGGGCACCTTTCTGGCTGCCCCACTCGGCCGTGTTGAGTTCCGGCGCCAATACGCTGCGGCGAATATACGAGGCCATCGCCTGCGCGCTGTCGCCCGCCGGCTTGCGCACCTCAGGCATCAACTGAACGTCGTCGCCCTCGATGGTGACAAGGCCCAACTCGCGCGCACAGGACAGGTTGACTGCGACATCGTTCTGGTGCTTGCCATCCTTCGACAGGCCAGTCGGTGCCAATACATCCAGCAACCGGTCCTGCTGCTCACGTTGCCCGCGACAGGCTGCCAAATATCCAGTGATGATGACCAAGACGCTCACGCGCAGTTCGGGGGGGTTCAGCAGGGCCACGCTCTCGCCTCCTACAGCAGCCGTTCTATCTCTGACACCGAGCGCGCGCCGTCACACTCGTGCAACCGCAAACCGGTTTGCCCAGCCCGCGCGTTCCGGCGGCCGAGCACCATGTACAGGTCGGACCGCCCGCTCCCATCCAACCAAGATTGAGGCACGGCCTCGTTGTCGCAAACGAGCAGCGTCGGCACGCCGACTTCCCACAGCGGCTCAAAGTCGTCGTCTGTGCTGACCGCCACAGGCCACTGAGTTGACGACACCTGCGAGACGGCGTCGGCCAACTCGTCGGCGCGGCCAGTTGGCACTACGGCCAGGCCGATGCCCGCTGCGGTAGCCAGTCTCCCGACAATCCGCCTGAGCTTGCGTGGCGACTCAAGCTCGGCAGAATCAGCCCATACGATCAGCCGAGGACCATATCGTCCGGGCGACGCCAGATCTCTCAGTCTCGAACCCGGATGGCGGATGCGGATCGCCCGAGCAATTGGCGATGTCGGCGGCGTATGGCGACGCCCGGTGCGCCGGCAAGAAAGACACCTGCCGCAACTCCAACCGCACGCCGTGGCCAGTTCGTCCGGTGACTCGATGGTGTAGTTCCTCGCAATCAACTCGCCTGTGCAGTGATCGCCCGACAACGCCGCCACGAGGCCGGCCCATCCATCACGTCCTACTGACAGCCGCTCCTGCCGAATCGTCTCCACGGTGACCTGCCAGAAGCCGTCGGTTTGATGGTCGCCGCGCAACAACTGGACCGGCAACCAACCCTGCGCTTGGCCAGTCTTCCCGTCCTCGCCACCGGCAGTGTCGACGGCACTGAATTCCCATTCCAGCGCACCCGCTCGCACCATCATGCTCAGCGCCGCAAGATTCCATGACTCGTTGTAGTCGCTGTGCTTCGACACATTGCCAGGCACGGCCGTCGTGGGTACTCGCAGCACGTTGTTGTCGCGCGAAACCGCCGCGGCCGCCATCTTGTTCCATCTGTCGCGAGCCTTCTCGACAGTCAAGATGTTCGGTGACGCCATTCGTGCACCCACTTCGCGGTCAGCCTCGGTAGGCAATACCAAGGACACCACCGGACGGCCGTCACGCCCGCCGCGCCCTACCTCTTGGTAGTACCGGTCCAATGTCTCCGGCATGCACGCATGCACCACCGTACGGATGTCAGGAATATCGATTCCTAAGCCGAACGCCGATGTGGCGAACACCACATCGACGGATGCCGGTTCCGGCGAATCGTCGCGTAGGGCTCGCAACACGTGCTCACGGTGAGACGATGGCGACCCACCGTCCACCACAGCCGTGCGCTTGAAGCCGTGCTGCAGACTGAGTCTCTCTAGACGGCGAGGCGTCAGTGCCCCCGGCCGTGCGGCGCCCTCGTCCCGCAAGGTGGTGTAGACGATCGCTGGGCGAGGCAGGTGCCGCAGAGCTTCCAGCACACGGTCGGTACGGGCACTTGCCGACGCAGTCCGTGCTGCCCAATAGACGGGTTCGGCCCGCACGACCGGTGCTGCGACCTGCAGGAACGGGCCTGGCTGTCCAAACAGCGACTCCAACAGGCGCAAAGTCGACTCGGTGATGGTGGCACTGGCAAGCACCGTTCGCGCCGGTGGATGGCCGCCTGCCTGGGCTTCTTTAACGAGGCGGTTCCGCAAGCCTGCGAGCAACTGGAAATGCGGGCGGAAGTCGTCTCCCCAGGACGCCACGATGTGCGCTTCGTCCACCGCGAGCACAGCGAGCCGACCGCCTTGGGCCAGGCCGATGAGCGCGTCTGCCAACGATGTCACCAGCGCTTCAGGATTCGTGAACAGAATTGGTTGGTCACCGTTGCGCAACCGGTCCCGGAACGCCCGCTTGTCCTGAGGAGGCAGATCGCCGTAGTACGCCGTGGGCGGTGCCGAAGGGTGCTGCTGCTCGTAGCGATGCTGTTGGTCGAGCGCGAGCGCCACCGTTGGCACCACAACCGCCGATGTCTGACCGCGTTGCGCCGCATGCACCGCGGGCGCCAGCAATGCCAGCGTCTTGCCACCTCCCGTGGGCAGGTTCACGACCAAGGTGCTCCCAGGTGGCGCTACCAGAGCGCTGCGTACCGCGTTCCGCTGCCCGGGTGAGCGGTAGGTCTTGAAGTCACTGTCGAGCAGTTGCAGGAAAGGGTCGGCGCGTACCGACTCGTCGAGTCGGACCTGCGCTGCGCCTGAGACTTCGTGGTCGACTGGGTGCTCGGATGCTCCGTCCAGCCAGACGGGTGACCACGGCTCGGCCCAGATGCGCGTCCTTTCGTTGGGCTGCGAGTACGACGCGCTCAGCCCGAAGAGCGACCAGTCGAACTCCTGCCCAAAGGTCAGACTGCGTGGCACGTCGAGCCATGCGCGTGCTGCCGGAAGGCCTTCGACCGCCCCAAGTGAGCTATCGAGTGCCGCAGTTCGGTTCACATCATCACAACGCAGCACCTGGCGCAACAACACAGCTATATCCGCTGATCCTGTCCGACCTGTCGTGATTCCCGCAAGAGCGCTCGAAAGCCGTTCCGAGGGTTCAGCGTCAGTCTGGTCAGACCACCGGTCGAGCGCCTCCTGAGCTGCAGCGAGGCTATGCACCGGCAGATCGCATTCTGGCTGCATCACCGCAGAGCATCACGCCACATCCCAATACATCGCCGACGACCTCAAGTCGTTCCGGTACCGCGGAGGCCAGTCGCTCGAAGCCGGCACATTGACTGGCCGCGCCGCTGTGGCCTGCTGCAAATCGGGCACGCAGCACCGTTAACCGATCCTCGACTGCCTCCGACATTGCAGCAGCCGCGACGATGGGTACCTCGCTGAAGGTCGAACGCTGCTGCAGCACAGCTCTCGCGTGTTCAAGGCCCCTTGAACAGATCGTGCCCCAGTCGAGGTGGGCAGTCAGCGCCGCAAACCGCTCGGGATCCGACATCAGATTGCGATCGCCCCGCGTGTGGCTGAATGGGCGCGTACCTTCTGCGTCTGTCATCTCGGTACCGCCCAGTCGCACCACCACACTTTCCGCGACCGGCGGCATCGCCGCTTCGACGGTCGCTGTCAACCAATTCACTAGGCCAACCTCGGTCGCCACGTCCCTCAATCGGGCGTTATCCCCAGCTCGGACGAGGAAATCGGTTCGCAACAGCGGTACCGGAGGCCAGACTCCACTCGCCGGCCGCCAGAACGCGAACGCTATGCCCCGGTCGGTGCACTGCAGATGCTCGGCAATGGCGTCCAGCAGGCGATGGCCCGCTCGCACGATTGGGCGGTGGTGACGCACTGCAGCCGCCCGCGTCAGGGCCAGTTCTTCCTCGTACCACTGCGCTATTGCCCGCTCTAACTCGAAAGGCACCTGCAGCCGTGGTTTGCGGGCAATGCGGAGCGTGCCTTCGTGGGGCTTCGTCAACCGTGCGCCGACTCCCTCGAGCCATGTCGTCAGCGCAGACGCCATCGTTCGGTCCGCATCCGCTGAACGAACCCGCTTGTTCACTTGATCGTGCTCGCCGACGGCAGCATCGAGTGAGTCATGCGCGGCGATGCGCCGAGACTCCTCCGCCAGCGCCTGCTTGCGCTCTGACACGTCTGTGGTCAGCGCATTGGCACCATCGCCCAGTACTCGCTGCAGCATCGACGCTTCCTCATCCGCTAGCGCGTACTGGAGCGATGACACCGATCGATCAAAAACGGCGCACACATCACGCAGATGCACCAACCAGTTCCGGGCCAAGGCCTGCTCGCCGTACATCACCACCACCGACTCCACCGGCAGATCATCGACGGTGACGAACCGGTCACATCGCCCGATGCGTTGCTCTACTCGAAAGGCCTCCCACGGCAAGTCCAAATGAACGACGACGCTCGCTGTCTGGAGGTTGATGCCCTCCTCGGCGCTGGAGTCGCATACGAGCACCCGGCAATGCGGTTGTGACCTCCACCGCTCCACTGCCTCGAACTGCTCGGCGCGCGACTGGTGATCAAGATGCGTCGCTACGCGGTGTTCCCCACGACGATGCACGAGGGCATCCGCGACAGCGTTGGCGACCGATGAGAATGAGGAGACCGCCACGACTTTGCCGCGGTCTTTAGAGATGGCCAGACGGTCCAACGCCACGGCGAGGCGATCAATCACTGCAGGCTCATAGGCCTGAAGTTCTCGCCGCCAGTGATCTCCTTGAGTAGAGAGCCACGTGCCCAACAGCGAATCTGACGATGCCTGCATGGGGGATCGCGCCGAATCAGCGAGTTCCAGCAATGCCGTCGGCGGCGAACCGCAAGCCTCAGCCATCCGTGCGAACGCTGCTACGGCCTGAGCCTCATCGATCAGGCCGGACTCTGCCTGTTCCGCCAAGAAGATGCGGAATCCGTCCGCCAAACTGCCGCGCAACCGGCCGGTCTCATCCGGTACCTCGAGTACGAAGGATTCGGCGCACCAGCGTCCGCGTACTTCAAAGTGCTCTTCAATTTTGCGCGAACGCCTCGTGCGCAGCAGACGGTGATGCAATCGGTAGGTCTGCGACAGATGGTCGCGGAGGCGTCGCACTGCAGGTGAGCGCTCGTCGTCGGCACACTCGACGGCGTGTTGCGCCAGTGAACCCAGCGCGGCATCGTGCGGGAGCATCTTTGTCAATTGCTCGGCATACAACGAGACTTCGAAACTGTCTAGTTCGTATGTCAGCGCCTGGTACATCAGCGCAACCTGATCTCGCAGTCGCACCCTCTGAACAAACGACTCGCTGTCGTCAAGCGAGTAGTTCCCTGGGTCCAGCAGGTTCAGTAGGTCGAGGAATGCAGCCTCGTTCGACCTCACCGGCGTAGCTGACAGCAGCAGCACCGATGCGGCGCCATAAGCCAATGCTCGCATGCGATTGAATCGTTCCCCCGAGCCGCCAACTTGGCGAGTTAGGCGATGCGCTTCATCGACAACGAGCATGTGAACGCCGCTGCGCGGCCATGTACTCCAGTCATCGTGGGCTCTGATCATCACGGTGCTGCGAAGAGCAACGTCAAGATGGAACTTGCTGCTCAGTTCGCTCGCCCACTGTTCGCGCAGGTGCTCCGGAGCGAGAATCAACACGGACTGACATGGATCAGCACGCACGCAACGCGCGATCAGCGCACCCGCTTCGATGGTCTTGCCCAAGCCGACTTCGTCGGCCAAGAGGTAGCGCCGAGTCGTGTCAGCGGACACCGTCCGTACCACCGTCATCTGATGGTCATGCAACTCCGCAGACGACAGAAACAGGTCCTCGACCCCGCGTGCCGCGGCGGACTGGCGCTGCCACTGAGCAATGAGGTCTACCCGCGATCTGTAGGTGACGGGATTGTCGCCACCCAGGACTGCGAGCCATTCGAATGGATCATCGACAGGCAGCAGCCAACGCACTTCGAAGTCTTCGACCGAGAGGATGGCCCCCTCCTGCCTCGGAAAGCTAATTGCGTATCGTCCATCTCTGTCGGGATGTTCACTGTCGATGCGTCCGAACTTCCATCTGGCGCCGTCACGTAAATACACTCGAGTATGAGGCGTCAGTGATGCCGGCTCTATGGCTGTCCATTCAATCGATTGATATACATAGGGATGCTGCGAAGGACCCTTGAAGAACTGCACTTTCGCACATTCTGAGTCGATCGCAGCGACTCGTCCGATTCCATACGGCTCGCCAGTGTCGACCAGCGTGCCGACGATCATCTTCCCCATTTGCTAAACCGACAGTTGCCCTTGACTGCTAACGACGCCCTGATACCGATCGAGCAGGTAGCGACTGAGCAACTGTATATCCCGCGCGGTGTTCTGGATATCGTTCCAACTGCGCTCTATATCGGGCGAAAAGTGCCAGGTTCCCTGTGTCCATTGACAACAGTTGCGAAGGGTTTCGAGCTCATGTCGAAACAAGTCTTGACCTGGTTCCTCACCCAATTCGATATCTGGTTCTGCGATGGCATCCATGACATAGCCCATGCTCACAATCCCGGCACCGTGCATTAGGCGAGACTGCCGAGGCGACAATCCCCAAGCATCTGAGAAGACCTCGCTTACCGCTGACCAATACTCCCGCAACAATTTCAGCATGCGTTCTACATCGCCACCCGTGCCTTCCGAATGGCGATAGTGGTAAAGACAGCCGTCGGACAGACTGTTCTCCAGCATCCGTAGCACAGAGTTGTCTTTCACCACGCCGTTGGGGGTAGTGGGAGTGCGAATCATGCCGAAGAAAGGCGAGTCTTCGTCGAGATTCAGTCGTTCGAGCAGCAGGCACGGAAACTTCTTGCGCAGCAGCAACGGGGGTAGCGAACCCGATGTCGAAGGAAGTAACTCGTAGATGAGGCCTTTTGGAAGTGGCTTAGTCGAATTAACGAGAATGAACTGCGCTCGCTGCTTTCCTTCATCCTCCGTCACGAATGCCGTCACACATATTGGGAAGGTATCTACGTTGGCCTCGCGCACCGCAGCCCAGCGTTGCTGCCCGTCCACGATCCATCCTGGCTTATCTTCGTCGGCTTGCGATTCGTCCATGGGAATAACCAGATGACCTGTTTGTGTTGTCGAGTTCGACGCGGAAGAACTGTGGTCCGGTTCGAACCGTACTCGTCGGTCGAATGCAACTACCATCGCATTCGGAATCATGGGTTGCTCCGACTCGATGTAGCTGCGAATCGCATTGACGTGGGCGAGGATTTCCGGTCGCTGGTAACCATCTAGCACACCATCTTCACGTCGAACACGCGACACGGTGGTGAAACGGGGCAGTTGCTTGCCATCGACAGCGAACATATACAAGCAACTCTGCGGAGTTTGTTGCACCTCGAGCGCGGGCAAACGCAGGATCTCTCTGCCAGCAGGCACATCAGCGGAGTCCATCAGGCCGACTTCCCTGTGGCCGGCGACAACTCTCGGGCTAAGCGTTGTTCGAATACATATAGATTGTGAAAGCCACGTCGACGGTTGCGCTCAGCGCCTCGGAAGAGCACTACTTCGACTCCGATTTCACGACAGACGTTGCATCTGCACGTTTCCCAAACTCTCGATTCCAGTGTTTCTGTGTATTGCTGCATCCGATCCTTCTTGTCGCCGATCAGTGCACAGTATTTTCCAATGGCGTCTGTAGCCGCCGATAGGGAACTAGTGCCTTCCGCATAGCGGCGGATCTCTGCGAGGCAATCGCTTTCAAGTCGCCTAGCGATCCGCTGGTCCACTTCGCCCGCATTCACCAACTGACGCAATCGCGTGTTGCCGTCAACCTGCGGCACGCGGATGGCAACGTACGAACCACTGACTGTGTAGTAGTTGTCGCGCTCATCCATGAATGCTTGCACGAAGGGTGAAGTGCTGTCAAAGCTCGTGACGCCACACTGCGCGAATTGCTGCATGTAAGCGGGCCTCGTTACACCTAGTAAGTGAAGGTGCGTGTCACAGCGAAGTTCTTCCTTGACGTCGGACAAGATCGCCGTTATTGCATGCGTTTTCAATGGCACCATGCCGCCCATTGCTATGCGGCGATACCCGATGCTCTGCAACTGCCTTACTGATGCGGCATATGATCTCGGGCTCCATCCATGTGCCACCCCAATTGGTTCGAAGTCGCACCGTTCCCTCCGATGCTGGCGCAGGAACTCTGCCGCTAGGGAAAGCGTCAACTGTTGTCTACGCGTCCATTCCTCAGGCACGGCTGATGGTGATGCATCCATGAGTGGGTCATAGCCAAAAACGACGTGATCAACCGAAACGCCTGCATCGAAACGACAGCGTTGATAAAAGTCGACGACTTCGTCTACCGAGTACGGGGGTTGATCATCACGGACATAGGTGAATGCGCCGCAGTCCCCCATCATTTCGAGGTTGTTGCCCTGCTGTTCAAGTCGGAAGAAGCGCTGGACTCCCTCCCGATACAAGCGATGCCGTTGTGCTTCTGTGTACTTGCCGGTCACGCCTGGCATGCCGTCCACAATGGGTTTAGAAACAAGCAAACCGTCATATGGAGCAGGGCACAGCACCTCGTGAGCGTACCGATCGTCTCGCTGCCGGACGCGGAAAGGCGAGCGCTCCTCGGAATGGAAATCGAAGCTCGGATCTATTTGATCCTGACTATCAGGAAAATAGAACTTCAATCGACTCATTGAAGCGAGACCTGCACTTCGTCGAACAGATGCCCGAACCGGCTCTGCTCGCATGCCCGTCCACTGTCCCGGAACCTACGCAGTGCCGCGGACTTCGAGACTTGTTCCTCTTTGTGCACTTCGTCGGTGATCCAGATTGCGATCTGCTCGTCGGAGGCTCTCGCTCGCCGAACGTCAACTGGTGGCTCTACGGATGCTGCCAGTCGATCAACGACCGCTCGCGCTGTCGGTACGTCTACATCTGATGGGTCATTGTCAACGAGCGCGCAACGCGCAGTTCGCACGAACAGAGAATTCAGCGCGCCACCGACCGCGAGACGAACTCGTGCCGGCACGCGCACCCACGAGCGTCGAAGACGATCGTCAGGGCATTCGCCCGACCCAAAGATGATCAAGCGTTCAGGTTCTGACAGCCGGGACGCTGCGAGAGCCAGATCGTCAGCGATCGCATCCACGTAGGACCGGCCCGCGCAAACGACAAGGAGATCATCTGAACGCGTTGCTGCAACTGAAGCGACAGTTCGGGGGCCGGTCCTCTGCGAATTAGGGCCGCGCCAGTCACATAGGGCACTCCACCATGTGCGGGCGACACGAGAGGCACCCTCGGAATCGGTTCGACGGACCACTGAATCGGCGTGGCCGCCCGTCAGCGTCGCCCCATACGGTGCAATGTCGTCTCCTGCTCCTAGAAGACCGAATCCAGCGGATATGGCCCACAACAGGCAGTCGCCTCCCAAGATGCTTCGCAAATCGCGCGCCACGTACCATGAATCACCCGTGTACAGGTCCAGCGCCGCAACAGTGCGCTCGGCGGATTTCAGTCGATCCGTCCATTCTGCGGCGCGCTGCGCCACCGATCCTTCGAGATCGCGCAACTGCAGGTGGGGTGCCGGGCGACAACGCTTGCGACTGGTGCAGGCGACAAAGGTGTGAACGCTGGCCGCAGTCATCGCTCGCCGTCCCGGCAGCGATTAGCCGCCAAGCGCTCTCTCAAACACGCTCGCGCAACAGCGCCTTGCGAGCCCCGCACAGCACAACCGTACCGATCCAGCCCAGCGGCTCGCAGGCTGTGTATGGCCGGGGATAGGGAATGCAGACAGCACTGGGCGACATGACGCGCGGCATCAGCCATTCGAGTGACGGTACGCATGACAGCCCCCTCAATTGACCGGCCACGTCAATACGCAAGCGGATGCGCCAGCGGCTCAGCTTGGGCCGTCGCGGGCGACGTCGCGCTCAGTGAAGGGATTGCGTTCATGTTCACACCGGTGCGCCCGGTCGTCGGTCCGCCACTTGAGGTCATGGGTGTCTCGACGCGCGATCGACTTTGTGTGGAGCGCCGGGAATGCGATGCCGCACCTCTGCTATAGAGATTCGAACTTCAGCGGTCCCGCGTTCGCTGCTCGGCATAACCGATGGCAATGAGACCGCCCGAGCCGGGACTTGCGCGGACCTGATTCCGCGCCGTACCGGCAGTCACCCCTCAGCGCTACTCGAGCAGTTCGGCTACGGCGAGCTCGGCGATGCGGTCGCCGTCGTAGGCGAGCGTTTCGGTGAGCACCTCGAAGGTGTGCTCGCCGAGCGTCGGCCCGCCGCGGTCCACCTGGGCTGGAGTGCGAGACAGCACGAAGCGCGTGTTCTCGACCGTCGTGGTGCCCTGCTTGCCGTGCGGCACCTCGACCAGCGCGTTGCGGTGCAGCAACTGCGGATCCACCGTGAACTCGGGCGAGTTCTGCACGATGTGGGCGGCCACGCCCGCAGCTTGCAGCTCAGCCATCAGCTCGTTGCCATTGCGGCCGCGGGTCCACGCCGAGATGACGCCGTCCAGCTCGTCGTGCCGTGCGTGGCGTTCGGCGGCGCTCAGCGACGCGAGGTCGTCGCGGCCCATGGCGTCTGCCAGCGCAGCCCACTGACCGTCGTCGATGCACGAAATCGCGATCCAGTTGTCGTCGTGGTCCTCGCCGGCCGAGCTGCCCGCAGCGGTCTGGTATGCGCCCTGGGGCGCGAACACCATGTCCCGGTTGGCCGCCGATTCCCAGATGCGGCCGTTGGTGGTCCGCTCGAGCAGGGCTGGTGCCATCAGGTGCAGCGCCGCCTCCGATTGCGACAGGTCCACGTACTGGCCACGGCCGGTCTGGCGCTTGTGCTCCAGCGCCCCCATCACCGCGGCCACCAGCCAGCGGGGCGAGGTGTAGTCGGTGTAGGCAGTGAACGGGCCGCAGGGTGCCCGGTCAGGCCATCCCACCGGGTAGAAGAACCCGGAGATCGCCGCAGCCATCGTTCCGAAGCCCGCCAGCATCGCCAGCGGACCGGTCTGGCCCATCAGGCAGCTCGACGCCATCACCACGTCCGGTCGGCGCTGCTGCACTTGGGACCAGCCCATGCCCCATCCGGTCATGGCCTTGGGGGAGAACGACTCCAGGATCACATCGGCCCAGTCGATGAGGTCCCAGATGACATCGAGCGCTTCGGGCTTGGACATGTCGAGAGCGAGACCACGCTTGCCAGCGTTCAAGTTGCTGAACAAACCCGAGCCGTCCGGATCTCCAACATCGTCGTGGAACGGCTGAATGGAGCGCACGGCGTCGAGCTTGTTGGCCGACTCGACCCGGATGATCTCGGCGCCGTAGTCGGCGAGCACCCGCGACGCCGCAGGTCCCGCCATCGCCCACATGAAATCGAGCACCTTCACGCCCTCGAGCGGCGGCGACGTGTGCGCCACCGGCGCAATCGACGCCGGCACCGCAGGCAGACGCTCCGACGCATCCAGCTCGGCCAGCACCTCGCCGGTGTGCTCACCCAGCGTGGGCGGGCGCCGCAGGTTGACCAGTGGGGTTTCGGTGAACTTCGCAAACGGGCCGGGATAGCGCACCGCAGCGGGATCGAACGAGCCTGCGCCGGCATCGGACACAACATCGCTGTGATCGACGTCCTCCCAGTACTCGCGGACCGCCAGCTGCTCGGCGTCGACCACCTCGCCGGTCGTGGACACCGGGGTGATGAGCAGCCGACGACTCATGGCCGCATCGAGCAACTCAGACTTGGTCTTGGTGGCGAAGAACTCGGTCAGGATCTGCTTGAGCCGCTCGTATTCGGCGACCGGCTCGCGGCCGTCGAGCAGCATCATGGCGTACTCGGTCCAGTTCTTGTCTCTCGTTGCCTCATCGCAGAAGCCCTCGTCGTGCACCCAGTCCATGAGGTTCTGTGTGAACGCACGGAAGCCCGGCCCGAACAGGAACGTCACCGAGGCGTGCCCGTCGGCACAGGCCCACATGAGCTGGATGTCGATGCCCTGCAGGCTGGCACCGCCCGCGATGCGCTGGGTCACGGTGGCGTTCAGCGACGTGTTGAGCGTCGACGACATGGATGCCTGGCTCATCGACTGCTGCGCGGACATGTCGATGTGCTGGCCGAGCCCCGAGCGGGTCTGGCGTTCCCACAATGCGATGAGCGCAGCGCCGGCCCCCTCGGAGGCGGCGTTGTGCATGGCTTGGGGCAGCGTGCCGCCCGCCCGCAGCGGCGCACGGTCCTTGTCGCCGGTGACAGCCATGTTCACCGCTGAGGCCTGCAGCACCAGATCCGACGCGACCCAGTTGGCCTTGGGCCCGTCGCTGCCGAACGGCGTGATCGAAACATGGATGAGCGCAGGGTTGAGCTCGGCCAGGACATCACGGCCGAGGCCCAGCGCTTCGGCCTCGCCCGGCTCGAAGCACTCGAACACGACGTCGGCCCCGGCGATGAGCGCCTTGGCGTGCTCGACGCCTTCGGCCGTGCCTAGGTCGAGCACCACGCTGCGCTTGCCCCGGTTGTAGGACCAGTGGTGCAGCGAGCGCTCCGGGTCGGCGACATCGCCAGCGAAGGGGGCCAGCCTTCGTGCCGACGAGCCCTCGGGAGGCTCGATCGCAATCACATCAGCGCCCATCTGGGCCCAGATCGCCCCGGCGAGGTGGCCGCGCTCGTCGGTCAGATCGATGACGCGGTAGTCGGCCAGAACGCCCCGGGCATCAGTGTTCGTATCCCCACTCATGCGCACATTTCAGCACGCAGACCGACCCGACAGGTCCGCGTACATCAACGTATAGGCAACCGCTGACAGCGCACCGAGGATGGGTCCAGCAATCGCGTTGGAGATGAAGTCTCCATAGGGACTCGGCAACCCGAGCAAGCCGAGCCACAGGATCAGGCCCACCGCGATGTTCGCCGAGACGATGAGCGCCGACCGGCCCCACGTAGCCGCCTTGTTCCCGGCGATCAATCGCCACCATTTCGGCCAAGACGGGAAACCCGGCTCCAGATACGCCATGACGTAATGCATCTGGACCAGCGGCGCGAAGTACACGACGATGCCCACTATCCCGGCAAAGAATGCAGCGATACCCAGATACGGATGCATGAGGGACAACACGAACAGGGCAATGCCGAGCGGGATGAGCAGTGCCACAAACATCGCGAAGTAGATGATCAACAGCAGGATGGCCTTCGGTACGCGTGCAAGCCCGGTCCGGAGCGAGTGCCCTATGGCCGTCTGGCGACCCTCGACATCATCGAGCGCGACCAGCGAGAAGGCGATGGTCGTCGCCCAGCCCAGCACCGAGACCAGCAGGCCTGCGGCAAACAACAGCCCCGCGTTGACCAGGCGATTTCCTTCAACTGAGTCGAGCCACGCTTCGAGCGATGCCTCGAACTCTTCGCTCGTGACGTCTTCCTGTGCCGTCAGGTCCAAGAACTCTTCGAACCTCGGGTTTTCGAGGATCTCGTCGCTGACGATGTCGACAGCCGAGACGAATGCAGCGACCGTGACGACCGCTACGGCCGCCGCGACGATGGCGATGACAGCGATCTCGCGAAAGCGCCGGCCCACGACGCCGAACGTGCCCCCGATCAGGTCCGGAATCGGCCGGTGCCGCACGTCGTCGTCAGCCACGGCGAAATGCTAGGTCGGCGATCTCCAACGAATGCGAGTGGTGCGCTGTTCTAGCGTCGGCGCATGCACGACATGGCCAGCCCGGACGACGCAGCAAGCCCAGCCAGCACGGCTCTTGGCCTGATTGCTCCGCTGCCGGGCAGCTTGCCGCCCCATCGTGTGCAGTACTTGCCGATCACCGATCGGCCGCGTATCCGGTGGCCGCACGACGCACGGGTGGCGCTGTGGATCGCCCCGAACGTCGAGCACTACGAGTTCCTGCCGCCGCGTGATCCCCAGCGCAACACCTGGACGCGCTCGCCGCATCCCGATGTGCAGGGCTATGGCTACCGCGACTACGGCAACCGGGTGGGCTTCTGGCGCATGGCCGAGGTGCTCGACCGCTTCGGCGTGGTCGCCACGGCCTCCACCAATCTCGCCGTGTTGGACCACTACCCCGAAGTCGGCGCTGCGATGGTCGAGCGCGGCTGGGAAATCATGTCCCACGGCATCTACAACACCCGCTACATCTCCTCGATTGACGAGACCGCAGAGCGGGCGTTCTACATCGAGTGCATCGAGGCTCTGCGCAGCCACACCGGGCAGCAGCTGCGGGGCATGCTCGGCCCTGCCGTGTCCAACACCGCGGCGACGCCCGACCTCATGGCCGAGGCCGGGTTGATCTACCACGCCGACTGGTTTCACGACGACCAGCCCGTGCCGCTTGCAACCCGCAGCGGGCAGCGGCTGGTGTCGGTGCCCTATTCGATGGAGCTGAACGATGTGCCGGTGTTCACCCAGCACTTCGACACCGGCGAATTCGTGGCGATGGCGAAGGCGCAGCTCGATGTTCTGCGCCGCGAAGCCGACGACGGCGCCGGCGGTCGGGTGATGTGCGTGGCGCTGCACCCCTACCTGATGGGCATGCCGCACCGGGTCGACGGGCTTGCAGCGATGCTCGACTACCTGATGGGCCACGACGACGTGTGGCAGACCACCGCCAGCCAGATCGCCCGGCACTTCATCGACCATCACTACGACGACTTCATCGCTCACGAGCCAGAACCGCCGGCAGATCGACTCCCGGCTGCGGCTACTGCCGTTGCAGGCTCGGCTGGCACCGCCGCTGTCAGCCCCAGCTCCGCTGGCCAGGCAGCCAAGAGTTCCGCTACCGGTGACCGGGCTCAGTCCTATGAGTTCGGCCCTGCTCAGCACCAGCACGGCATGGACCACCCCTACTACGACTGGTCGCCGCTGCCGAGCCGGCCCCGCATTGAGTGGCCCGACCGCAGCCCGCTCGCCGTCGGCGCGGTCGTCGTGCTCGAGCACGTCGAGTGGGAGCCTCCTGCCGACGCTTACTCGCTGCGCCGCCGCAGCGGCGGGCTGGCACGGCTGCCCGCCCCCGACTACCCCCAGCTCACCATCCGCGAGTACGGCCACCGGGTCGGCATCTTCCGCCTGCTCGACCTGCTGGAGCTGCACGGTGTCGCAGCCACCGTGGCCGTCGACGCGCTGACCGCGGAACACTACGGCTGGCTCGTCTCGCATCTGGTCGAGCGTGGATGCGAGATCGCCGGTCGGGGCATCGCGGCCACCCGGCTCATCACCTCCAAGAATTCCGAGACCGAGGAACGGGACGCCATTGCTCGCAGCCTCGACGCCATCGAGTCGGCCTCCAGCGTCCGCCCGACCACGTGGTTCTCCGCTGAGGGGGTCGAGTCGTTCCGTACCCCGGCGCTGCTGGCGGAGGCCGGCGTCGACACCCTGCTCGATTGGCCCAACGACGAGCAGCCCGTCCTCATGACGACCGACGGGGTGCTGGCCGGCGTGCACCGGCCCCAGGGCACCGCACCGATGGTGTCGTTGCCGCTGTTCCTCGAAGCCGACGACGAGTTCGCGCTGTGGCACCGGCGGGTGTCACTCGACGGCTGGCGCGACATCATCACCGGCGCCGCAACCCGAATGCATCGCGACGGCACCGAACACCCGGCCGGAAGCCGCCTGCTCATGTTGACGCTGCGCCCCTGGCTCGCAGGTCAGCCCTTCCGGGCCCAAGTGCTCGACGAGGCACTCGCCCAGGTGACCGCACTCAGCAACATCCACACCGCCACCGCCCGAGACCTCGCCGCCCACGCCCGCACGGTCATGCGCTGATCTGGACTGCTCGTCAGTCGATCAGCTCTGCGTCGAGGTCGTCCAGCGAGACATAGCGCCGCGGACCGGGCGCCGTGAGGCCGGAAAATGGGTTGCGGTCAAGGGGTGGGGTGGGGCTAGGTTGGCGGGTGCCATCGTTGCCCGGTTGAGCGGCGACCGATTCTGAACCATCCGTGCGCTCTCCAGCGCCGTGACGTGCAGCGAGGGCCATGACCGCTCCGATTGAATCGATCGCCGCCATGACCGACCAGGCAGACGACGACACCCCGTCCGCCGACGCCGAGCCGCGCCCACCCGCCCAGCCACTGCCTGAAGCGCCGCTCAAGCCTGAGGCTGCGGCACTGTCGGCTGCACCTGCTGCGTCGAGTGTTGCCGCGGGAGCGCGGCTGCGGGCGGCGAGGTCGGTGTCGCCGAACGCGATCATCGGGCTGCTCGGTACGCTGCTCGTGGCATCGCTGGGGGCCATGACCGGCCTCATGATGTGGCAGATGAGCTCACTGGGCGATCGCATCGACAGGCTTGACGCCAAGATCGACGCGGTCGACAACAAGATCGACACGGTCCACGACAAGCTCGTCGCCAAGATCGACACGCTCGACGTCAAACTCGACGCAAAGATCGACAACAAGATCGATGGGTTGCGTGCCGAGATGCAGGCGGGGTTCCGTGAGGTAAATGCGACGCTGCTGGATCACACGGACCGGCTGGCCCGCTTGGAGACCGCTCTCGGCCTGCCGCGGCCTGCTCATTGGTACCAGTAGGGGACGGTTTCGGACCAGTCGCTGTAGGTGGTTTCTGCGTCGGGCGCTCGCACTGCCCTGACTTGGAAATAGAGCCACTGGCCGGGATAGCCCGGATTGTGAACCCTGTCGCTTGTGCCGCCGAGGCCGACGGTCGTGCCCGCAGGCCAGTCGTACGCGCTGCCGTCCTCTTGGGGGTTGCGATAGCTGAACCGGTATTGATACCCGGTCGCGCCGTCGACCGCGTCCCACGACACGGCAATCCCGCCGAAGTCGTCCTCAACTCGGAAGTTGCCGGGAACGGTCAGCGGTTGCGCTGGCGCGACCGGCGTGGCGGACACCTGCACCGACGGGTCGCCGGGGCCGCCGTCGTTCACCGCGCGCACCTGAAAGGCGTGCCTGACGCCGTTGGTCAGCCCTTCGAACTTGTGGCTGGTCGTGTCCCAGTAGCTGCCGGGTACCGCAGTCCAGTTGCCGGACCCCTGCCGGTACTCGTAGCGGCGAGCGCCGGCAACCTTGTCCCAGTGCAGCGTCACCGCTCTGTTCCCCGCCTCGGCGCGCAGGTTGGCGGGCGCGTACGGCGGCGGGATGGCGAACACGGCCGACGAGATCGGGCCGGCACCGGACGTGTTCACGCCTTGCAGCCAGACGCCGTACTGCTCCCAGGCATCCAGACCGGTGAACGTGTAGGTCAGCCGCCCGCCCTGCCGGGTCGGGGAGATGGTTTCCCATGAGCCGGGCAGCACCAAGGCACGCCACGAGTCGGCTTCGTCCATCCGTCGCCACGACACGGTGATCTCACCGCCTCTCGGACCTGACGCGGCTCTCATGGCCGCAGGGTTCCCCGGCTTGGCGCGCGGCGTCGCTGCGTGCCACGCCGTCGCGTCGCCCACTCGCCCTTGGGCGTCCACCGCTCGTACTCGGAACCAGTACGTCTGGCCGTTGGTCAGCCCGGTCACGATCCGGCTGGTGACATGACTGCCGGTGTTGACCCACCTGCCCGAAGACCGCTCCTGATACTGGTAGCTCACCGCGCCCGGCACAGCGTTCCAGAACAAGGTGATCTGCCGGTATCCCGGCGACGTACGCGCGCCATAGGGCGCAGCCAGCGTCGCCGGAGCGATCGGCGGTTCCAACGCTGGAACGACCGTGACGTTGTACCACTGGTAAAGGATCCAAGGGATCGGGCGGACCTTGTAGTCGTCGGGGTGGACGGCCTTTGTGAGCCTGATGGTGGTGCGCCCGAGACGGCAGGCGACCAAGGTGAACCCGTCACCATTCGTGTAGTCGCCTACGGCGATGACGTGGTCATCTTCATCGACCTCGCTGCACGGGTCGAACCCCTCATGCGGATAGGTCAGCACCCCTTCGGTTCGCTCCGTTGGGACATTGGTGGTGATCTGGACGAGATTCTGCGGGTGCGGCACCCGTCCCTGAATGCGCATGGTGAACACGTACGACTCGCCCAACCGCAGCGTCAGGTCTTCAGGGTTGGGCTCCAGCCAAACTCGCGCTCCCCCGGCCGCGGGCGGCTGCGGGTCGGCCTGTCCCCAGTTCACGAGCACGCCGTTCGCTCTGGCCACCTGCACCCCGGCCGTCGTCGGGTCAGCGTCCGCGCCCCAGCAGGCGGCACCGCCACGGTCGGTTATGCCGCAGGTGTGGAAATGGCCGGCGTCGATCTCAACGAAACGGGTGTGCTCATACCTCGTCGGCACCGCGACCCGACCCTCTGCGTTAGAACCCCAGCACTTCGCTGCTCCGTCGGTGGTGACGGCGCAGTTGTGCTCCCGCCCGGCGCTGACGCTCTTGAAGCTCAGGTCGCTTTGCGCTGCCGGGACGGTGGCGAGGCTGAGCGTTTCGCCGCCGATGGTGGGGTCTCTGCCCCAGCAATGAAGCTTGCCCTCGGTCTGGCCGACGCCGGCAGCTTCGATAGCGCAGGTCTGATACCACCAGCCGGCGTCGATGTCGGAGAAGGTCTTGGTCTGCAAGGCCGCTGGCACCTGATGCGCTGTGCTCGCTGGGCTGGACTGGTTGCCCCAGCAGACAATTCCGCCGGTGGTCAGCAGACCGCAGCTATAGCGGTACCCGAGCGCCAGTTTCGTATAGGTGTTCGTTCCTAGATCCGTGATCGTCCGGCTCGCTGCCGTCTGGTCCGGCGCAACCGACTGGCCTTGGTCGTTGTATCCCCAGCAGCGCACCTTGCCGCTGTCGTCTCCGTCGGACATGTCGCGGTCGTCTATGAGGCCGCAGTAGTGGAAGATGCCACCGTAGATGCGGGAGAACCTCAGGGTGTCCAGATCAGCAGTGATGGCGTTGGAACTCGTACTCGAGCCGGAGGACATGCCGAAGCTGTTGCTGCCCCAGCAGAAGACCTTGCCGTCGTCATCACCGCCTCGGGTGATGTAGCAAGCGCTGCCAAAACTTGAGGCGACTCCCTTCACCCCCGTCGGCAGCGGCCACCCATAGTTGGCGTGGCCCCAGCAGGCGGCATCACCGGCAGCGGTGAGCGCACAGGATGCGTAGCGCATCACGGTCATCGAATTGCCATCGACCGCCAGCGCCGGGACGCGGGGACGCTCTTCGTAGGGAACCGTGGCCGCCCGCGAATGCCGATCCGGCGTCCATGCGGTCCCAAAAACCGTGCGGTAGTTCTGCTCTCCCCAGCACCTCAGCGTGCCCTCCACCTGAGAACCCTGCCCGTCGAGCAGCCCGCAGGTAAAAGTCTCACCGGCGTACACGCCGGAAAAGGTCGCGCCCACCAGATCCGCAGGAACCTCCAACTGGCCGAAGTTGGGGACCGGATCGGCTTGGCTGTTGCTCCCCTTCCCCCAGCAGGTGATTGCCCCGGCGGTGGTAACCGCGCAAGCATGAAAACGCCCGACGGAGACAGCCGAGTACGTCCCGGTGGTCGGTGCGTCCGGCACGATCCCGGTACTGGAGGCACCGAAGCAGAGCACCTGCCCAGCGGAGTAGGTCGTGTCGTCGCTCATATCGCCGGGAGTGCCGTTGTCGAGCGTGGTGTCGCTCCTCACGATGCCGCAGGCCGCAAAGTCCGCCCCAAGGGCGATTGTCGACAGGGGAACGTCGGGTTCGGCATCGCCGACATAGCCTGCGGAATCGGTACTGGACCAGCATCTGGGCTTGTGGGCGTCCGTGCCGGATGCGATCAACGCGCAATTTCCGTAGTCTCCGGAGGCCAAGCGGCTGAACGTCATTGCGGTGAAGTCCACATCGGCGCCAAAGAGTGCCGGGGTGGGACCGAACACGCTTCTTGTTCCATCCGTCGTGCCGTCGGGGACGGTGGAGCTTCGCTTTGCGAAATCGCTCGTGCTGCCGACCGGGCCCCAACAGACGATCTTCCCGGCCGTCTGGCCGTTCTTGTTGTCGGTCAGCCCGCACAGCTGATGCTGGCCAGACTGGATTTCGGAGAAGGACCAGGGCCGCTCGTCGCCGGTGCCGGGTGTTCCGTCAGGGTCGAACTTCGTCTGGGGCGGCAGCGTTGAGGCCCGGGACGACCAGCACTTGACGGTTCCGTCTGTCTTGCGCCCACAACCGAAAAACCGACTGATCGCCACTTGGACAAAGTCGGCGCTGTCGCTACGCACGGGTAGAGGAATGATACTGCCCCAACATCGGATATAGCCGGCCTTGGACACCCCGCACACCGCCCAGCGGTCGGCATACACCTGGTCATACAGCGAGTCGTCAGTGCTGACAGGCGCCGTCTGCGCCTCAGCGACGCGGTCGGTCTCCAGCGAGCCGACCGTGGCAACCGCAAGAGCGAGAACCAGCACAATCAAGACCGGCCGGAACGAAGTCCGCGGCGCGTTCACAACCTCGCCCGCTCACAGGGGGGGGGGGGGGAGGAATCTTGACGGGCTGACGGCAAGACATTGGGAGCAGGGACTCTAGCTGCGACTATCTACACGAGGAACCTTGATGTGTGGGCATCAACATTCAACGAGCGCTGCGATGCTCGACTTGCTCGCCGTCCACGTCCGCTCCGTCTTGCACGGAAGCAGACTGCTCGTCAGTCGATCAGCCCTGCGTCACCCGCGGCTTGAGGCGCAATCCCACGCTCGTACTCCGCTTCGCGTTGAGCCAAGTAGTCGTCCGCCTCAGCGAGCAGCCGGTCAGCAGGAACTGGCCCGGACGGCGCGGGCGGTCGATGGCGCTCTTGACCGCAGGCAGCACCCCCAGGTGCTCCGCCAGCCGAGCCTGCACCAGCCGGGGTAGGGCGATTCCATCCACGCTGTGAATGACACTCATTCATGACGTGGATGGGCACTACGGACGCAAATACTGCGCAGCGCCCGCCGAATGCGCCGGCGGAGTGGGTCGGGGCGGTGAGGGAAGCGCCTGCCCCTCCGGGAACAAATGGGTTGCGGTCGGGGGGCGGGGTGGGGCTAAGTTGGCGGGTGCCATCGTTGCCCGGTTGAGCGGCGACCGATTCTGAACCATCCGTGCGCTCTCCAGCGCCGTGACGTGCAGCGAGGGCCATGACCGCTCCGATTGAATCGATCGCCGCCATGACCGACCAGGCAGACGACGACACCCCGTCCGCCGACGCCGAGCCGCGCCCACCCGCCCAGCCACTGCCTGAAGCGTCGCTCAAGCCTGAGGCTGCGGCACTGTCGGCTGCACCTGCTGCGTCGAGTGTTGCCGCGGGAGCGCGGCTGCGGGCGGCGAGGCCGGTGTCGCCGAACGCGATCATCGGGCTGCTCGGCACGCTGCTCGTGGCATCGCTGGGGGCCATGACCGGCCTCATGATGTGGCAGATGAGCTCACTGGGCGATCGCATCGACAAGCTCGACACCAAGATCGACAACAAGATCGACGCGCTCCACGACAAGCTCGACACCAAGATCGACAACAAGATCGATGGGCTGCGCGCCGAGATGCAGGCGGGGTTCCGAGAGGTGAACGCGACGCTGCTGGATCACACCGACCGGCTGGCCCGCTTGGAGACCGCTCTCGGCCTGCCGCGGCCCGCCGATCCCCATACCGAGTCAGCGGTCAGCGCCGAGGGCGATTAGGGGTTGGCCCAGTCTGAGTTGCGCCAGTCGCTGCGGTAGCAGGTGATGTCGTGGCTGTCGGCGCCCTCATAGGGGTCCCAGGTGACCGCACTCAGCAACATCCACACCGCTACCGCCCGAGACCCCGCCGCCCACGCCCGTTCGGCGCTGCGCTGATCCGGACTGCTCGTCAGTCGAGGCGTATGTTCGACGAGCTAGGTCAGGCGCCAGGCTCCCGGATCGGGGACGGGCAGGCCGAGGTGGTCGCGCAGCGTGGTGCCGTCGTACTCACGGCGGAACAGGCCGCGGCGCTGCAGTTCGGGCACGACGATCTCGACGAAGTCTTCGAATGCCCCTGGCATGTGGGTGCCCGCGATCACGAACCCGTCGACCGCGCGCTCGGTGAACCATTCCTCGAAATAGTCGGCCAACTCGACGGGGCCGCCCACGGTCGGGTGCGCCAGCCGGCCCCGGCCTGACACCTGCACGAAGTCGCGCACGGTGGGGTTGGCCCTCCCGGTTATCTGCAGCACCTGGTTGCGAATGCCCTGGATGCCGGTCATGGCGTCGAGGTCGTCGTCGGACAACGGCTCGTCGAGATCGCGGCTGGCGAAATCGAAGTTCAGCCCTTCCGACAGCAGCGAGAGATCGTCTATCAGCGTCGGCAGCTCGTCGTAGGCGGCACGGCGATCCTCGGCTTCGGACATGGTGCGTCCCACCACCGGGAACGTCAGGTTGGTGATCTTGACCCGGCCGGGGTCGCGGCCGAGCGCCTCGATCTGGGATTTCACCGCGGCGTAGTGCTCGACAGCGCTGTCGAGTCGCACTTGGCTGACGAACAGCAGCTCCCCCCAGCGGGCAGCAAACGTGGTGCCGCGGCCGCTCTGGCCGGCCTGGATGACCACCGGGTGTCCCTGCGGTGTGCGGGGCACCGTGAACGGTCCACGAGAAGTGAACCACTGGCCGCGGTGGTCGAGCCGGTGGACCCGGTCGCCGTGCGCATACAGCCCGCTTGCCCGGTCGGCAGCAATCGCGTCGGCCTCCCACGTATCCCAATGGCCGTGTACCACCTCCATGAACTCGTCGGCCCGCTCGTATCGCTCGTCATGCGCGGGCGCTTGAGCAAGGCCCATGTTGCGGGCCTCGTTGTCGTTGACCGAGGTGACGACATTCCACGCCGCTCGCCCGCCCGTGAGATGGTCGAGCGTGGCGAACACCCGGGCCACGTGGAATGGCTCGTAGTAGGTGGTGGAGTAGGTGGCGCCCAAGCCGAGCCGGGTGGTGGCCATGCCCATCGCCGTGAGCACCGTGACCGGATCGAGCTTCACACAGCGGATGCCCGCCTCGACCGTGTGCCGGTGGTCTCCGCCGAGCATGTCGGGCATCGCCAGCCGATCGTCGAAGAAGCCGAGATCGAAGCAGCCCGCTTCGAGCACATGGCCGATGTGGCGGTAGTAGTCGAAGCTGGTGACGTCGTGGCGGGCAGCGGGGTGCCGCCAGGCAGCGGGGATGGTCGTGCAGTTCTGCGCCTGCAGAAAGCCCACCAGCACGATCTGACGCTGAGCGTTCACGCCCAGCGATGGTAGAGAGCAATCGCGCAAGAGGGCGGCTCACCGGCGGCCTGCACACCGATCAGTCGATATCGCCCGCTTGTCGGATCGGCACAGGGACAGTCGCGGTGTCAAACTCTGCGGCCATGCCGGCCCTGCCCGAAGCAAGCGAGATCGCGCACGACGCCGCGCTGCGGGTGCGGCTGGCGGCCAACCTGGCCCGCCACGAGGTGCGGCAACACCCGGGCGAGGGACGCAAGCACGCTGCGGTCGCAGTGATCGTGCTCGACAGCGACGCCGACCTGCACGGATCGGATCCCGCATTCAGCGGCCTCGGCGCCGACGAGCGGCGCGAGCTGCTGGCAGACATCCCAGGCGCGATCGACGACCCGACGCTCACGGGCGACGTCGAGGGCACTGCGGGCGGGGCAGCCGTGCTGCTGACCCGCCGCGGCTCTCATCTGCGCGGCCATCGCGGCCAGTGGGCGCTGCCCGGCGGCCGGGTGGACGACGGTGAGACCGTGCTCGAAGCAGCCATACGGGAATGCTCCGAAGAGGTCGGCCTGGAGCTGACCAGCGATGACCTGCTCGGTCAGCTCGACGACTACCCCACCCGCTCGGGCTATGTCATCAGCCCGTTCGTGTTCTGGCTGTCCGACGATCGTGAGCCGTTGGCGAACCCAGCCGAGGTGGCATCGGTGCATCGAGTGTCGTTGCGAGAGCTGACGCGGCCCGACTCTCCCCGATTCGTGAGCATCCCCGAGAGCGACCGTCCCGTGGTGCAGGTTCCGATCGGCGGCGACCTGATCCACGCCCCCACCGGCGCCGTGCTCTACCAATTCCGCGCCGTCGCCTACGACGGCCTCAACACGCGCGTCGACGAACTGGAGCAGCCCGTGTTCGCATGGTCTTGACCATGCGAACCATCAGACACAGCGCATGGCGCTAGCCGAGCACGGACATCGACGAACCGTGGAGATCACGGTTGCGTGAGAACGTGCCCATGTCGATGTCGAAGCCGGTGTGCTTGCCGGTCACCACGACAGGGTCGGCATCGTGGTCGTGGCCGGCTTCGACTGCGCCGATCAGCTCCGCCATACAGTGACCGGCCACCGCGGCGTTCTTGAACTGGTTGCCGCTGGTGCCGATGGCCACGTAGAACCCGTCGAGCGACGTGCGGTCGTAGATCGGGATCCAGTCGTCGGTCACGTCGTACACGCCCACGACGCCCCGGGGCTGGTGCGGCAGGCCGAGGTCGGGCATACGCCGGGCGAACCGCAGCACGTGGGTCTCCCACTGCTCGCGGGTGAGGTCCTGCGAGCAGTCGTCTACCTCGTCGGCAGTGAGCCATTCCAGGTCTGTCATGTCGAGTTCGAGCGAGCCGATCAGAATATTGTTGCCCACCTCGGGCCGCACGTAGCAGCCGCAGTCGTCGTCGGCCATCGCCGCGCCGACGCGCTCGAAGTCGACCCCAGCCGGTGAAGGCACGTGGTACACCTCCTTGCGCTGTGGCCGGGTGCTGACCGTCATGTCATCGAGTACGCCTGCCAGCTCGTTGATGGCACTGCTGTGCGGACCGGCGACATTCACGACCACGGGCGCAGCCAGCACATCGCCATCCGCCAGCACGACGCCCTCGGCCCGTCCCGATCCGGCGATCCCCACCACGGTTTCGCCGAAGCGAAACTCTGCCCCTGCGGCTTCCGCCGCCAGCCGGAGATTGTGGGCCGCGAGCTGCGGGTCGCCGACGTAGCCGGCTTCGGGCGTCCACAGCGCACCGTCCAGCTGCGAGGTCGGCTCGGCCCAGAAGTCGGGATCGGCAATCTGCCGGGGAGGGCCGAACTGCGACAGGTCGAAGTGCCCGAGCCGGGCGGCCGCCTCGTCACGATCCCAGACTTCGTAGGGCACGCCGAGCGCGTCGAAGTGCGGCACGGGCAGCAGATGCGGGCCGTCGCCGCTGATCAGCGTGAGCATTCCGCACTTGGTGAACGTGGAGTAGCCGGCCTCGTCGCAGTTGCCAATGTGCGCAGGCCAGTTCAGCCAGTACTGCAAGCCCTCATACGACATCGCCACCCCCGCCCGGGTGGAGTACGTGAATCGCACAATCGCCGAGGACGAGCTGGTGGAACCCTGGCCGGCGCCTGGGTTGCGATCGACACCCACCACCCGCCAGCCACGCCGGGCCAGCTCACAAGTGACGGCGTTGCCGATGACTCCCGCCCCGATGACGACGGCGTCGTAGCCCTGCTCGCTCATCCGGTGCCGTCCTGACGGCCGTCGCACGGATCTAGAAGCACTGCGCGGGCACTTACGGCTTCAACCGATGCGGATCGGCTTGTCGATCGCCGCGGTCAGCACCTCGGGATCGCCATCGGTCACCAGCACGTCGTCCTCAATGCGGATGCCGCCGAGGCCCCGCAGCTCGTCGACGCGCTCCCACACGACGCGCTCGGCGAACTTCTCCCGTCGGGTCGGGTCGCACAGCAGGGCGTCGATGAAGTAGATCCCGGGTTCGACGGTGGTCACCATGCCCGGCCCGAGCACTCGGCCCGGTCCCAGCTGGGACAGCAGTGGATCGTCGCTCGGTTCCCGGCTGTACGGGATGCTCGTGATGTCGTGCACCGACAGGCCCAGCAGGTGGCCGAGCCCGTGGGGGAAGAACAGCGCTACGACGCCCTCGGTCACCAGCTCGGCGGGGTCACCGCGCAGGAGCCCCATCTCGACCAACCCTGCGCCCAGGATGTGGGCGGCGGCCAGGTGCACATCCCGCCAGACGTTGCCCGGCCGGCACATATCGATCGTCTGCTGCTGGGCGCTGAGCACCAGCTTCCACAGGAACTCCTGCTCGTCTGTGGGATCAGCACCCACAACCATCGTGCGGGTGATGTCGCTGGCGTAGCCGCCGAATTGCGCGCCAGCGTCGATGAGCAGCAGGTCGCCAGCTTCAACTGTGCGGGTCGCTGGACGCAGCGGATCATCGCCTGCATAGACGTAGTGCAGGTAGGCACCGTGCGACCCGGAGGCCACGATGCTGTCGTAGGCCACCCGGGGTGCTCCTGCGGCGTAGAACTGCGCCTCCATGCCGACCTGGATCTCGCGCTCGGTCATGCCAGGCGCCGCATGCTGGTACACCCACTCGAACCCTGCCGTGCTGGCCGCAGCGGCCTGCCGGATGTCGTCGAGTTCGGCGTCGTCCTTGGTCATGCGCTCGAGCGCGAGCGCGGCGCTCAGGCGCAGCACCGTCGCTCCGGTCGAGGCATCAGCGTGCTCGTCGGCACCGTCGCCCGGCGCGGTCTCCGCTGCGCCGGCGGCTGCATCACTGTCAGGCGTGTCACGCTCGTCCGATGCGGCCGGCGAGGGCAGCACCTCGGGCATCGTCGCACCCGCGCCCAGCTCGATGACCGTGCGCTCGTTGCGCTGCTCCAGCCAAGCTTCCAGCTCGTCCAGCGGTTGACCGACCGGTGTCGGCGGCTGCTCCCAGACGAGCCGCTCGGGCGTGAAGCGGGGCCCGAACAGCTCCCACTCGCCAGCGGCGGCGTCGAAGGCCAGCGTGGTGCCCGGCGAACCCACCGCCGTCAGGTAGGCCACATCGGGATGGGGCAGGAACGCGAAGTGCTGATCGGTGCCGGACCAGGTCGCAGGCTCGCCAGCGCGCAAGACCACCACCTCGTCGGTGAGCTCCCAGCGCTTGGCCACTCGCGCCCGCCGCTCGGCCAACACCTCATCCGTCGGCTTCACGCCGCGCACCCTAACGCCACGGGTTCGCCTACGGGCTCAGCCTCTAAGTTCTTGCTGCGTGAGTGACGAAGCTGCCCCAGAACCAGAGGTGCCGCCGCTGCTGTCCAAGGCCATGGCGGCGAAGGAAGCCACGCTGGACGAGGCGCGGCCCACAGCGGTTGCCCGCCAGCACGCCCGGGGTCGCTGGACCGCCCGGGAGCGGATCGCTGCGCTGTTCGATCCCGACACGTTCGTCGAGTACGGCCAGCTCGCTCAGCCCCAGATCCGCTCGCTGGGCGATGCGCCAGCCGACGGCCTCGTGATGGGCGTCGGTCAAGTGGACGGCGTTGCGGTGTGCGCCTTCACCTACGACTACACGGTGATGGGAGGCAGCCAGAGCCCGACCAACCATCGCAAGGTGGATCGGATGATGGAGGTGGCCGAGCGCAACCGCTGGCCGGTCATCTTCTGGTCCGAAGGCGCCGGGGCACGAGCCACCGAGCTGTTCTACGACAGCGGCACGGTCACCACGTTCATCCAGCTCGCACGGCTCTCCGGCCTGGTGCCGATCGTCACAATCCTGTCGGGGCCGAGCTTCGCCGGCCAGGCCAACATCGCCGGTACCTCCGACGTCGTGATCGCAACCCAGGACTCCACGCTGGGCATCTCCGGGCCGCCGCTCGTGCGGTCCGCGACCGGTGAGGACTTGACCCCCGAGGAACTCGGCCCCATGTCCATGCACGAGCGGGTGGGCACCATCGAGTTGGTCGTCGACGACGAGACAGCAGCGCTGCAGATGGCTCGCCGGTACCTGTCGTACTTCACCAACGTGGCGACTCCCCCGCCGCCGGTCGCCGCGGACCAAACCCCGTTGCGCACGATGGTGCCCGAGAACCCTCGGCGTGCCTATGACGTGCGCAAGATCGTGGAGATCCTGGCCGACGAAGGGTCGATTCTGGAATTGCGCCCGAAGTTCGGTCGCTGCCTGTCGACGTCGCTGTGCCGGATCGATGGGCACCCCATCGGCGTGCTGGCGAACAACCCGATGTTCGGCGCCGGCGCGATCGATGCCGAGGGCTCGGCCAAGTTCTCGCGCCATGTCGAGCTGTGCAATGCCTACGACCTGCCGCTGCTGTTCCTGTGCGACACGCCGGGCTTCATGATCGGGACGGCTGCGGAGAAGTCGGCCCTCGTGCGTCACAGCGCCCGCACCCTGGTGGCACTCAGCGCTGCCGACGTGCCGATCCTGAGCGTGATCCTGCGCAAGGCCTACGGCCTCGGCTACTACGCGATGGGCTCCGACGCGCTCGATCCCGACCTGTACGTCGGCTGGCCGACCGCCGAATTCGGCGGCATGGGCCTCGAAGGCGCGGTCAACATCGTGTACCGCGACGAGCTCGAGGCGGCGCCCGACGACGCAACGGAGCGTGAGATCCGGGACCGGCGCGTTGCGGAATGGAAGGAGCGCAATACGGGCCTGGAGTTCGCCCGGTCGTTCCTGCTCGACGACATCATCGACCCGGCCGAGACGCGAGGCATCGTCGCCCGACTGTTGGCGACACTGCCCTCGCCGCAGCCGCGTCAGGGCCGCAAGCATCCGATCGATCCCTGGTAGCGGCACACAGCACGCGAGCACCCGATCGACCTCTGGTAGCAGCGCCCGCTGAGCGCGCTACTGCTGCTGTTGCTGGGCTGCTTGCTGCTGGGCGCTCGTGTCGGTCGTCGGAGCGCTGACCGCGACCCGAGCCTGGCGGCGGATCGGCTCGGTGACCATCGACACCGGCGCTGTCGGCTGGGCGATGATCACCTCGGCGTCCACCTTGGCATCAGCCGTGCCGTCAAATACGCCGCGCACCGGCGGGACGTCGTTGTAGTCACGGCCGTAGCCGATCACCACATGCCGCTCGCTCACGGACCCGCCGTTGGTGGGATCAAGGGCATGCCAGCCGTAGCCGGGCACCGCAGCTTCGATCCATGCGTGCGTCTGCACCGAGATGGCCGTCGGGCTTGCGGCGGGCGCACGTTCGGGAGCGAACACGTCCTCGCCGACGAGGCCATGGCTGCTTGGGTCAGCGTCGGCGCCGGGTGCGACGTCGTCGGCAGCAGGACCGCCGTTGTCGGCACCATCGTCAAGCCGCGTCTCGTCCAGCGCGAACAGATAGCCCGAGACATAGCGAGCCGGAATGCCGATGCAACGCAGCATGCCCACGGCGAGATGGGCGAAGTCTTGGCAGACACCTCGGCCGCCGTCGATCAGCTCTTCCAGCGTGACACCGATGGAGGTGGAGCCGCGCTCGTAGGTGAGCACCGTGGGCACCGCCTGGGCGACGGCCAGCACGCGCTCGCTGACGTCGTCGGCAGCCCCGCGGACCGCCCACGAGGCCACCTCGTCGACCAGTTCCCCCCAGTGCACATGCTGGGACGGCGCCAAGTATTCGACATGCTGGTTGACGAACTGCTGATCACCCAACCGCTCGCAGCTCACCGGCGCCGGGGCGCTCTCGGTCGGTGAGGTCTCCACCGAGGCCTCGGCCACCACCAGCAGATCGTCATGCGGCCCGCGTATGCCCAGATGGTCGACCGTCGTGCCGAAGTAGTCGCGTGTCTGCAGCACCCGGGTCGCCGGAGTCGTCGTCAGCCGGTACGACAGCACCTGCTGGCGCAGGTCGTCACGGGGCCGCACGCGAATCTCGTTCTGCGATTCAGAGACGCGCTCCGCATAGGTGAAGTGCAGCCGGTAGGCGATGTCGAGTCTCATTGCGGCCTGCCTCTCCCGTCGCCGGGCCGCACGAATTGCGCATGCACTTCGGCCAAGCTCGATCTCGCCACCGTGCTGGCGTGCACGTCGGCGGCGAGCTCGGCCAGTGCCGAGCCCAGGTACGCCAGCTCGGCCTCGGGTTGGGCCAGCAGCTCGTCGAGCTCGCCGTATTCCAGGTGCGCCCGCAGCGCCCCGGCGCGCCGCCTAGCTGTGGCAACAGCACCTGCGGCCGCTGCGAGATCTTCCAACCGCAGCTCCACCCGGCCCAGGCACCACAGCACCGAGCGGGGCATCTGGGAGTGCTGCAGGAGGAACTTCGCAACCGCGTGCCACTGCGGCGAGTGCCCCAGCTCGCGCCGAGCGGCCTGCAGCGAATGCGTAAACGCCAGCAGACGATTCCCGTCGAAGACATCGCTGCCGGTGCCCAGACCCGACTTCAGCAGTTCCACCGTCAGGATCGACCGCTCGAGCAGCCGGCCCGCCTCCATGAAGGCGTACCCCTCGTCGCGGCTCATCGACTCAGTCATGACACCGCTGAGCGAGCGACACCCCCGCCGGGCCGTGATCACCGACATGCGAGACACCTCGCCGCCGGTCTGCTCCCGAGCGGCAGCACCGACCGATTTGGCGCTCTGCATGAGGATGTGCAGGCTGTTGGCTTCCTCCCAGAGTTCCACCGGGATGCGGTCGCGCACGATGCGCAGGTTCTCCCGTACCGCTTGGACAGCCGACACCACCGAACCGGGATGCGAGTCGTCCGAGACCAGGAAATCCATGACGGCATAGGGGCCAGTGCCGACCTGGGCCGCCACGAACTCGTCCTGCAGCCCGAGCGCCTGCACCAGCCGGCGGGAGGCCAAGCGAGCCTCGGTGGCCTGGCGGTGCATGACGGCATTGGTCTCGACGGACACGCAGCGGGCAATGGTGTCCGCCCGCTCCAAGTAGCGACCGGCCCACAGCAGCGAATCGGCGTGGCGGGCGAGGATCATGTCTGCGATCCCTGGGGGGCGAGCACCCAGGTGTCCTTGGAACCGCCGCCCTGCGAAGAGTTCACGATCAGCGAGCCCTTGCGCATGGCCACCCGTGTCAGGCCGCCGGGAAACACCTGCGTGCGCTCGCCGGTGATCACAAAGGGGCGCAGGTCGAGGTGGCGCGGCTCGAGCACGTCGTCGCACATGGATGCCAGCGTCGATAGCTCCACCACCTCTTGGACCACCCAGTTGCGCGGATCGGCCTCGATCTCGGCACGCGCATTCGCCAACTCCTCGTCGGTGGCATTGCGCCCGATGACGATGCCGTAGCCACCCGACTCGCCCACCGGCTTGATGACCAACTCGTCGAGCCGTTCGAACGCCGCCTCGCGTTGATCGGGCTCCCACATCACGTACGTCTCGACGTTGGGCAGGATCGGCTCTTCGCCGAGGTAGTAACGGATCAGGTCGGTCACGTAGGGGTGGATGGCCTTGTCGTCGGCCACGCCATTGCCGACGGCATTGCAGACGGTGACGGTGCCCGCGCGCATGGCGCCGAGCAGACCCGGCACACCCAGCGTGGAATCAGGACGGAACGACACCGGATCCAGGAAGGAGTCGTCGATGCGCCGGTAGATCACGTCGACGGGAACGAGGCCCTCGATGGTGCGCAGGTACACAACATGCTCGTCGACCACCAGGTCGGGCCCTTCGACGAGCTCGACGCCCATCTCCCGGGCCAGGAAGGCGTGCTCGAAGTACGCCGAGTTGTAGATGCCCGGCGTCAGGATCACGATGAGCGGCTTCTCGCCGGCCCCCGTGGGCGCCACCGACTCGAGCGCGGTGCGCAGCATCCGGCCGTACTGGCTGACAGGTTCCACGGTGTGGTCTTCCCAGACACGGGGGAACGCCCGGGTCATCGCCGCCCGGTTCTCGATGACGTAGCTAATCCCGCTCGGATTGCGCAGGTTGTCCTCAAGCACCCGGTACTGGCCCTCGGCGTCGCGCACCAAGTCGATGCCGGCGATGACGCAGTGGGCGTCGTGCGGCACGCTGACGCCGAACGCGTTGCGCTCGAATCCGTCCGAGGACTGCACCAGCCAGGCGGGCACGACGCCGTCGGCCATGGCCGCCCCCTCACCGGTGTAGATGTCGGCCAGGAACCGGTTCAGGGCGGTGACTCGCTGGGACAAGCCTCGCTCGATCTCCAGCCATTCGGTTGCAGCGATCAGCCGTGGGAACAGGTCCATCGGCCACGTGCGCTCGGTTCCCTGCGAATCGCCGTACACCGTGAACGTGATGCCCTGGCGGCGGAACTCCTCTTCGATGATGCCCTCGCGGCGTCGCAACTCGGCCGCGTCGAAGTTGGAGAAGCGCTCCACGATGGCGGCATAGAGCGGGCGGACGTTGCCGTCACGGTCGAACGCCTCGTCGTAGGCGAGCTGGTCGGCGTCAGACCGTCGTAGCTCCGCCATGGCCCATTTGATAGCGCGTCAACCCATAGGCCCGTGTCATGTCCGACCGCAAACCTGCTCAACGCTCATTGATTGACCGCTCCAGCATGTCGATGGTGCGCATGGCACCGAGGCATTGCGCCACCGATGCATTGGGCTCACGGCCCTCCGCGACCGCCGAGATGAACTCGCGGTCCTGCAGCTCGATGCCGTCGTCGGAGATCGCCACGCCCGACAGATCCACGGGCTTGTCGTAGCCGTCCACGAGGTCGTCGTAACGGGCGATGTAGGTGCCGTTGTCGCAGATGTATCGGAAGAACGTGCCGAGCGGCCCGTCGTTGTTGAACGACAGCGACAGCGTGCACAGCGCCCCCGACGGCACGCTCATGCCGATGGTCATGTCCATGGCAATGCCCAGCTCGGGATGCGTGGGGCCCTGCTGCGCCCAGCCGGCAGTGATCGGCTCGCCGGTCTGGTAGCCGAACAGATCCACCGTGTGGCACGAGTGGTGCCACAGCAGATGATCAGTCCACGTGCGGGGTTTGCCTAAGGCGTTGCGGTTCTCGCGCCGGAAGAAGAACGTCTCGACTACCAGGTGCTGCAGCGTCAGCTCGCCGCGCTGGATGCGATCGTGCATCCACTGATGGCTCGGATTGAAGCGGCGGGTGTGGCACGCCATCGCGGTCACGCCCGTCTCCTGCTGCACCCGTACCAGCGC
Source organism: Candidatus Poriferisodalis sp. (assembly GCF_965203655.1). Lineage (GTDB taxonomy): Bacteria > Actinomycetota > Acidimicrobiia > Acidimicrobiales > Poriferisodalaceae > Poriferisodalis. Next base: position 807,038 of record NZ_CBDBDD010000009.1, on the reverse strand, counting down.
CTCGCTGTCGGCCAGATTGTCGGCCATCGGGATCTCGACGAGCACGTGCTTGCCCGCTCGCATGGTCTCGATGGCCTGCGCGGCGTGCAGCTGCGTGGGCGTGGCCAGGATGGCCGCGTCAGCGTCCACCGTGAGGGCCTCGGTGAGATCCAGCGTCCAGCGCTCGAGGCCGAATTCGTCGGCGAACTCTGCCGTGTCTTCCGCAATGCCCCCCGCCAGGGCGACCACCTCGACATCGTCGATGCGTCGCAGCGCCGCCATGTGCTTGCGCCCGATGGCGCCCTCTCCGGCCAGGATGATCTTCACGACGGTCCCCTCATCGGCTCCCGTGCTCTATCAATAGTCTCGGATGCGCGAGGGGGGTGCCATGGCAGGGTCACGCGACTATGACGACATCCCGGGAACCTACGTCTTCGACGGCCGGAGATCGCAGCAGGGTTACCACCTCAACATGTTCTGCATGAGCCTCAACGCCGAAGCCAACCGCGAGCGGTTCAAGGCAGACGAAGAGGCCTACCTGGACGGCTTCGACTTGACACCGCAGCAGCGCCGAGCGGTCATCGAGCGGGATTGGCTGGGCCTGCTGCGGCTCGGCGGCAACATCTACTACACGTTCAAGCTCGCTGCGCTCGACGGCCTGTCAATGCAGGACATCGGCGGCGCCATGTCTGGCGTCAGCGGCGGGGAGTTCAACCAGATGATGATCGACGGAGGTCGCCCGGCCGACGGCAACCGCCGCACCGGCGAGGCGCCCGCAGGTCAGAGTTCTGGAACACCTGGCGCCGAAGCAACAGACAGTGCGGGCCACCGCTCATGACCACGATCGTGGGCGGCGTCGGTACCTCTCACGTGCCCGCCGTCGGAGCCGCCATCGACAACGGCAAGCAGGACGAGCCCTACTGGCGGCCGTACTTCGACAAGATCCAGCCTGCTCGCGAGTGGATGGCCGCCGAGCAGCCCGACGTCTGCATCATCGTCTACAACGACCACGCCTCGGCCTTCTCGCTGCGGCTCATCCCCACCTTCGCTCTGGGTGTGGCGGCCGAGTTCCAGCCTGCCGACGAGGGCTACGGCCCCCGCCAGGTACCGGCTGTGCAGGGCCATCCCGAGCTGGCATGGCATCTCGCCGAATCGCTGATCGGCGACGAGTTCGACATCACCATCGTCAACGAGATGGACGTCGACCACGGCCTGACGGTGCCGCTGTCGGTGATGTATGGCCAGCCCGAGACATGGCCCTGCCGGGTGATCCCGATCTGCGTCAATGTGATCCAGTACCCGCCGCCGTCGGGCAAGCGATGCCTGAGCCTCGGACGGGCCATCCGGCGGGCGCTCGACAGCTACGAAGGCTCCGACGCTGACGGGCTGCGGGTGGCAGTCTTCGGCACGGGCGGCATGTCGCACCAGCTCCAGGGCGAACGAGCCGGCCTCGTCAACATTGACTTTGACCAGGCGTTCATGGACGAACTGATCGCCGAGCCCGATGCCGGCTGCCTGCGGCCCCGCACCGAGTACATCCGCGAGGCCGGCTCAGAGGGCATCGAGCTGGTGATGTGGTTCGTGATGCGTGGAGTGCTCGACGACGAGGTCGACGAGGTGTTCCGCATGAACCACGTGCCCACCTCCAACACCAGCAACGGCCTGCTCATCCTGCAGAACGCCCGAGCCGCCTGACCGCAGCGCCGCATTCGCTGTCGAGTCGCCACTCCGTCAAGCGAAGTCGTAGAGCGTCTCGGGGTTGTGGACCAGGATCCGGTTGCGGGTTGTCTCGTCGGGTGCGAATGCGGCCAGCAGGTCCACGAGATCGCCGTCGTCTGGCATGTGGCGCACGTTGGGATGCGGCCAGTCGGTGCCCCACAGGACGCGGTCGGGTGCAGCAGCGATGAGCGCTTGGGCGTAGGGCACGACATCGTCGTAGGGCGGCGTGCCGTCAGCGGTGAGCCGCTCGGCGCCCGACACCTTCACCCACGCCCGCTCGTCGCGCAGCAGATCGAGCAGTGCCTCGAAGGGCGCCTGGCCGAGCCCGGCGGTCGCGTCGACGCGGGCCATGTGATCGATCACATACGGGCACGGCATGCGGTCGAGTAGCCCGGCGTAGGACGGCAGATCCTTCGCGTCGAAGTGCAGGACGATGTGCCAGCCGAACGGCTGCACCCGGTCAACCAGCCTCCAGAACACCTCGAGGTCGGGAGCCCCGCCGAGGTGAGCAACGAAGTTGAAGCGGGTGCCGCGCACGCCGGCCTCGTGCAGGGCGGCGATGTCGGCGTCGCTGAACGACTCGTCGATCATTGCCACGCCTGCGTACCGACCCTTGCCCCGCACGAGCGCGTCGACCATGGCGGCGTTGTCGGTGCCGTGGCAGCTTGCCTGCACGAAGACGGCCCGCGACAGCCCGAGGCGCTCCTGCAGCACCTCGAAGTCGTCGATGCCGGCGTCTGGGGGCGTGTAGGTGGCCTGCGGTGCGAAGGGGAATCGGTACGCGGGGCCAAAGATGTGGCAGTGGGCGTCAGTTGCCCCCGGCGGTGGCGCGAACGCCGTCGGCGTGTGCGGCGCGGGGTGCGGCGGCAGGATCGTGGGTGCCGTCACGCGCGCCCTCGCGGTGACGCGCTCGTCGGAAACACGACCCCATCGAACAGCTTGCGGGCAGTGCGAACGATGCCGGAACGCCCGACGCTGGGGCCTGCGGGACCATCGGCAAGCTCGACGCGGGCGGCGAATGCGCCCGTCGGGTGCTCGATCTCCACGAGGTCAGGGTCATCGCCGAGGTGCAGCAGCTCCGAGCCCACGCCGCCTGGCAGCCGCAGGGCGGTGGCCACGCTGACCGCGCCCAGCACGCCGATGGCGTCGTGGCAGCGGTGCGGGATGAAGGTGCGAGTGCAAATGCTCCCGCCGGCCCGGGCAGCGGACACCAGCGACATCTTCGGCACGGTCGTGGTGCTGACGTCGCCCAGCTTCATCAGCTCGCCCGCCTGCAGGCGGATGTTCTCCAAGCGTCGTCGGAACAGCTCGTTGGCCTCAAGTGTGGCTGGCGATTCGTCGCCGGCGATGCCCAGATCAACCGCGCGGAGCACGACCGTCGGCATGCCGTTGTCGATACAGGTTGCTTCGATGCCGTCGATCACATCGGCGACGGCACCGGTGGGCAGCAGCGCCCCGCAGGTCGAACCTGCGATGTCTTCGAAGTCGAGCCGGACTTCGGCCGCCGTTCCCGGAACCCCCGAGATCGCCGTGTCGCCGTCATAGGCGGGAACGCCTGCGTTCAGTGGGAACGTGGCTGTCGCCACCGAGTCGCTGTTGACCATGCGAATCCTCACCTGGGCCTCGCTGGCGTCGGACGTGATGAGCCCACGCTCGAGGGCGAACTGCCCGACCCCGGCCAGCAGGTTGCCGCAGTTCTGCTGGTCGCTGACCGAGCCGTCGTCCACACCGACCTGCACGAACAGGTAGTCCACGTCAGTGTCGGGATCGTCCGACGGCGACACCACCGCCACCTTGGACGTCAGCGGGTGCGCGCCGCCGATGCCGTCGATCTGGCGCGGGTCGGGCGAACCCATGATCCGCGCCAGCAGCGAGTCACGCTCGTCGGGGTCGTCGGGAAGCTCGTCGGCGACGAAGTAGGCGCCCTTGGATGTGCCGCCCCGCATGACCATGCAGCGCACGCCCGGGGCTGCCGGTTCATGAGGGCCTCCGCTCACTCGATCCACTCCACGCCGAGATCGATGAGCTTCTGACGCAGCCCGTACATGTCGAGTCCGAGTTCGCCGGCTTGCAGGCGCGCCCGAGTGCCGGCTTCGCTGTCAAGCCGGGCGTTGGACTGCTCCAATGCCCACGCAGCCTCGGCGCGGGGCACAGTCACCACACCGTCATCGTCGCCGCAGATCACATCGCCCGGCTGGACGATGACGCCGTTGATGCTGATGGGGACGTTGACCGAGCCCGGGGTGTTCTTGACCGTGCCCTCGCATGACACGTGACGGGTCCACACCGCGAAACCCATGGCCCGCAGATCCAAGGTGTCTCGAACGCCGGCGTCCATCACCAGGCCCACGACGCCACGGGACATCAGCGACGACGCCAGCAGGTCACCGAACATGCCGTGAGTGGACGGCGCCGTGTTGGTGACGACCAGGAGGTCGCCCGGCTCGCAGACCTCCACGGCGGCGTGAATCATGATGTTGTCGCCGGGATGCGACAGCACCGTCACCGCTGAGCCGGCAACCCGTGTGCCCTGCTGGATGGGTCGCAGATCGGGGCCGAGATAGCCGCGGCGGCCGATGGCCTCGTGCACCGTGGCGGTGCCGGCATCGCCCAGCCCCGCGATGACATCGGGCTCGGCTCGCTCGATGGTGCGCTTCACGATGTGTCGGGCCGTCATCATCCCTCCCGGCCTACTGCCGCAGTGGCGCTGCGCTGGGCGTCCAGGGCGCCAACCAGCCGCGGGTACACCCGCAGGGCATTCTCGCTGAAGATCATGCGCCGGGCCTCGTCGCTGAGATCTGCGGCGTCGATGTAGCGCTTGGTGTCGTCGAAGTTGAAGCCCGTGGTGGGGTCGATGCCGCGCACCGCGCCGACCATCTCGGACGCGAACAGAATGTTCTCGGGTGGGATGACTTCAACGAGCGTGTCGATGCCGGGCTGGTGGTACACGCAGGTGTCGAAGAACACATTCCCCAGCAGCAGCTCGTCGAGCGGCCGCAGGCCCATGTCCTGGGCCATGCCCCGGAACCGGCCCCAGTGGTACGGCACTGCTCCCCCGCCATGGGGGATGACGAAACGCAGGCCGGGATGGTCGGCAAACAGGTCGCTCATCATCATCTGGACGAACGCCGTGGTGTCGGCGCCCAGGTAGTGCGAGCTGGTCGCGTGGAAGTTGGGGTTGCACGTGCCGCTGACGTGGATCATCCCCGGTACGTCCAGCTCGGCCATGGCTTCCCACAGCGGCCACCAGTAGCCGTCGTTCAGCGGCGGGCCGGTCCAGAACCCGCCGGAGGGGTCGGGGCTCACGTTGCAGCCGATGAAGTCCATCTCTTCGACGCAACGGCGCAGCTCGCGCACGGAGCTGTCGATCGCCACGCCGGGCGACTGGGGGAGCTGGCAGACCGGCACGAAATTTTCCGGGAACAGGTCGCAGACCCGGCGGATGAGGTCGTTGCAGTGCTCGGACCAGAAGCGTGACGTGTGCACGTTGCCCTCGTGGTGGCCCATCCACGACGCCCGCGGCGAGAAGATCGTGAGGTCCGAGCCGCGCTCGCGCTGCAGTCGCAGCTGGTTGTGTTCGATGCTGTGGCGGATCTCGTCGTCGCTGATGTCGAGCACACCCTTCGCACCGACGTAGTGCGGATCGGCCTCAAGCGCTGACCGCTGAGCGTCGCGGTACTCGCCGAGCTGGGGCGGGGCCGTCGTGTAATGCCCGTGACAGTCGATGATCGCCGGAGTACTCATGGGGCCTCCCCCCGAACGACTTCGAGTCCCCCTGGGTTGCAAGCGGCACTTCGGCCTCCAACCGGCGACCGTAGCCTCCGCGTGCTAGCTGTGTGCCCTTCGGCGACAGGACTGGAACGACACCATGGTGGACTCGACAACGGCTGACACCATCACGATCGAGGCGAATGGGTTTGGCTTCACTGCCGATGTGGCGGGGCCGGCTGACGGTGAGCTTGTGCTGCTATTGCATGGGTTCCCGCAAACCCGGCACACCTGGCGCGTCGAGCTGCCGGCGCTGGCGGCGGCTGGGTTCCGGGCGTGTGCTCCGGACCAGCGCGGCTACTCGGCTGGTGCACGGCCAGAGGGCATCGACAGCTACCGCACCGAGCTGCTGGTCGCCGATGCGCTCGCGATTGCGGACAGCTTCGGCGCCGAGCGATTCCACATCGTCGGGCATGACTGGGGCGGCGCACTGGCGTGGTTCATCGCCGCGCACCACGCGGCGCGCGTCAGCTCGCTGAGCGTCATCTCACGGCCGCACGCTGCGGCCTTCGTTGCGGCGATGCGCGACGACCCCGATCAGCCGCACCGCTCGCGGCACCACCCCGCCTTCCAGAAGCCCGAGGCAACAGACAACCTGCTCGCCGACAATGCTGCGCCCTTGCGACGGGCCATGGCTCACGGCGGGGTGCCTGACGCCGACATCGACGCCTACCTGGCCACGCTGGGCGAACGCGACGCCCTCGACGCAGCCGTGAACTGGTACCGGGCCATCGGGCGCTCACAGTTCCAGCCGGCCGAGACGCCACCGGTGAGCGTGCCGACGATGTTCGTGTGGGGGAATCAGGACGCCACGGTGGGCCGCATGGCAGCCGAGAACACCGCTCAGTTCGTGACCGGCTCGTACCGCTTCGCTGAGCTGGGAGGCATCAATCACTTCGTCACCGACGAGGCGCCTGGCGCGTTCACCGGCTTGCTGCTGGCCCATCTCGCCGAGCACGGCGGCGCAACGGCGCGGCAACCTGCGTCGAAAGGGTGGGCGATACTGGACTCGAACCAGTGACCTCTGCCGTGTGAAGGCAGCGCTCTAACCATCTGAGCCAATCGCCCGCGGGGCGACGATGATAGGGCCTGCCGGCGCCGCCGAGCGCACGCCGGTCCCGACGGCAGGGCCCAGACCGGAGGTCCAGTGAGCGCCGACGACTACCACACCGCACCGGATCAGCTCTCGCCCCCGCCGCCGGGCTGCCCGGTGCACGACAGCTGGTCGCCGCTCAACGAGGAATACCTGGCCGATCCCTACCCGATCGCCGCCAAACTGCGCGAGGACCACCCGGTGTTCTACGCCGCCGAGATGGGCCACGTCGTGGTGACCCGCATGGACGACATCGAGCGGGTCTTCATGGATCCCGACACGTATGCCTCGTCCAATGTGCAGGACCCCATCTTCCCCCTCGCTCCTGAGGCGGCCGAGGTGCTCTCCGCACCCGACTACAACCCCCAAGCGGTCATGTCGAACCGGGCCGAGCCCGACCACGGGCGCATCCGAGTGCACACCCGCGGCGGGTTCTCGGTGCGGCGGCTGCGCACGCTTGAGGACTACATGCGCTCACGTGCCACCGAGCTGATCGAAGAGATGCTCGCCGGCCCAAAGCCCGCCGACTACGTCAAGGCAGTGGCGTTCCCGCTGCCGGCAGAGATCGTGTTCCGCTTCATCGGCTTCCCGCCCGAAGACGACCTCATGCTGAAGTCGTGGTGCGTGAACCGCAAGGCGTTCGCCTGGGGCAAGCCGACGGCAGCCGAGCAAGCACACATGGCCGAGGGGATGCTGGCCTACTGGCGCTACTGCCGCGAGTTCGTGGCCGAGCGCCATCGCAACCGCACCGACGATTTCTGCTCGGAGCTGCTCGACGCACACGATGCCGACCCCGACCCCGACGGCGGCACCGGGCTGACGTACCGCGAGGTCGAGTCGATCATTTACGGCATCTCCTTCGCCGGGCACGACCCGGTCACGAACCTGCTGTGCAACACGCTGCGCTGCCTGCTGCCGCGCCGGGACCAGTGGGAGGCCCTGGCTGCTGAACCGTCGCTGATCCCCACGGCGGTCGAGGAGACGCTTCGGTTCGACTCCAGCCAGGTGGCCTGGCGCCGGGTGACCACCCGCGACACCGAGCTCGGCGGGGTGCAGCTTCCGGAAGGAACACGGGTGTTCCTCAACTTCGCAGCAGCAAACCGCGAGCCGTGCGCATTCGCCGAGACCGACCAGTTCGACGTCGACGCCTACGACATCGCCCGGCCCGATCCCCACGGCCACATCAGCTTCGGCAAGGGCATTCACTTCTGCCTCGGCGCCAACCTGGCCCGCATGGAAGCCCGCATCGCGCTGGAGATCCTGACGCAGCGGGTGCCATCGCTGCGGCTGCCGCCGCAGGACTACCAGACCTTCCCGAACATCACCTTCAGAGGCCCAGAGGAGCTCTGGCTCGACTGGGACTGAAGCGGCTCAGCCCGACCACACCTCGGCAGGCACGTAAACAGTGCCGGACATGATCTTGCGGGCAGTGCGTGTGACGCCGCCGGAGACGACCCGCACGTCACCGTCACGCCGATCTGTGCGAAGCGCGACCTCCAGCGAACCGCTCGGGTGCTCGATCTGGATGTCGATCAGCTCGGCGCCGTCGACCAGCGATGCGGCCACCGTGCCCGGCAACGTTGTGGCCGCCGCTGCGCAGATGCCGCCTGAGACCGCGTGGGCGGGGTGGCACTGGGTGGGCGTGAAGTAACGCGACGTGATCGTGCCGCCCTCGCGAGCGGCCGACAGCAGACCGAACTTGGGCACAACGCTGCGGGACACATCGCCGAGGCCCATGCGCTGACCGGCCTCTAGACGGATGGCCTCCATCGTGGCCATGAACTCAGCGTCGCCGTCGAGCTCTGTCGGCGCCTCATGGCCGGTTCGGTCCAAGTCGGCAGCACGCACCATCACCATCGGCATGGCCACGTCGATCAGCGTGGCCTCGACCTCGATGCCGCCGGCTGCGATCGTCTCGATCGCGCAGCCGGTCGGCAGCATCGAGCCGGTCACTGATCCCTCGATGCCCCGGAATCGCATTGCAACCGGTGCAGCCGTGCCGTCGACCCCGTCGATGGCGCAGTCGCCGTCGTAGGTCAGCTCGCCGCCGGGCGTACAGCAGGCAACATCGATGAAGCTGCCTGTGTTGACGTTGCGCACCACCAGCGATGTCGTCGGTTTGTCAGCCTTCACCAGCCCCGTTTCGATCGCGAACGGGCCGACGCCGACCAGCATGTTCCCGCAGGTGGGCTTGGTGTCCACCGTCCCCCAGACCGGGTCGATCTGAGCGAACAAGTAGTCGACATCGGAGTCGGGATGGGTTGACGGGCCCACTACCGCGACCTTGCTGGTGACCGTCGTGCCGCCGCCTAGCCCGTCGATCTGGCGACCGGTCGGGCTGCCCATCACCGCGGCCAGCACCGCATCGCGCAACGCCGGGTCGTCAGGCAGGTCCTCAGCAGCAAAGAATGGCCCCCGCGACGTGCCACCGCGCATCAGCACGCACGGAATCGAACGCTGCCCGAGAGTCACAGCCTCAGCCTGCCACCCGCGAGCCTGCCACCCGCGGCCGTGCGGCAGGCCGGGTGCTGTGCGCCGGCCCTGGTGGTCGAACCCTTGCGATCAGCCCACCGCCGGCACGCTGGCCATGGCGTCGGCGATGGCATCGTCGCTCAGGTCAACATCAACGAGCGCGCCCGACAGGTACGCCTCGTATGCCGGCAGGTCGAGGTGGCCGTGGCCGCACATGGCGGTCAGGATCGTGCGTTCCTCCCCCGCCTGCTTCGCCGCCTCGGCCTCGCGCAACGCCGCCGCCAGGGCGTGCGTCGGCTCGGGCGCAGGCACGATGCCCTCGCTGCGGGCGAACTGGATCGCCGCTGCGAAGCACTCCTCCTGCGGTATCGCCAGCGCCTCGACCAGGCCGAGCTCGTAGATGTGCGACAGCAGGGGCGACATGCCGTGGTAGCGCAGCCCGCCGGCGTGGATCGGCTGCGGGATGAAGTCGTGGCCGAGCGTGTGCATCTTCAGCAGCGGCGTCATCATGCCGTGGTCGCCGAAGTCATAGCGGTACTCGCCCCTGGTGAACGTCGGGCACGCCGCCGGCTCGATGCAGCGGATCGTGGGATCCATCCGGCCCGCCAGCTTCTCGCGCAGGAACGGGAACGACAGCCCGGCGAAATTCGATCCGCCGCCGGTGCAGCCCACGATCACATCCGGCGTCTCGCCGATCTTCGCAAGCTGCAACAGCGCTTCCTCGCCGATGATCGTCTGGTGCATGAGCACGTGGTTCAGCACGCTGCCCAGGGAGTAGCGGGCATTGGGATCGCCGGCGGCCGTGGCCACCGCCTCGGAGATGGCGACGCCGAGCGAGCCGGGATGGTCGGGATCGGCGGCCAGCAGCGACCGGCCGTACTCGGTCGCCTCGGACGGGCTCGAATGCACGCGGGCACCCCAGATCTCCATCATCGTCTTGCGGTACGGCTTCTGGCGGTACGACGCCGCCACCTGCCACACCTCGCACTCAATGCCGTACTGAGCCGTGGCGAACGCCAGCGCGGAGCCCCACTGCCCCGCCCCCGTCTCGGTGGTCAGCTTGGTGACACCCTCAGCGTGGTTGTAGAAGGCCTGCGGCACGGCGGTGTTGGGCTTGTGCGAACCGGCAGGGCTGACGCCCTCGTACTTGAAGAAGATCTTGGCGGGCGTGTCGAGTGCGACTTCGAGCCGGCGGGCCCGATACAGCGGGCTCGGCCGCCACAGCCGGTACACGTCGAGGACACCGCCGGGGATGTCCACGTGGGACTCGCCGGTGACCTCCTGCATGATCAAACCCATCGGGAACAGCGGAGCGAGGTCGTCGGGGCCGATCGGCTCATGCGTGCCCGGGTGCAGCGGCGGCGGGGGCGGTGCCGGCAGATCGGGGATCACGTTGTACCACTGGGTCGGCATCTCGGATTCGTCGAGATTCACCTTGGTCGGGCCGTCATCGCGTTCGGTGCTCATCGCGTGCTCCTCCGTGCTGGCTGCCGCGTGGCTGTGCGCGCGGACTGTACCCGCCCACTTCTGTGCCACTGGCCGCTAGCGCCCATACTGGGCACTCTTGGATTCCCTGCAACGACAAGGCGAAGTGACATGAAGCTTGCAACCGGTGTCGGCTACTGGGCGGCTGGCCCGCCGCCTGATGCGTTGGAGACGCTGCAACTCGCCGAGCAGCTCGGCTTTCATTCCTTCTGGACCGCGGAGGCCTACGGCTCCGATGCCCTGACGCCGCTGGCGTGGTGGGGCAGCCATACCGAGCGCATCGGGTTGGGCACCGGCATCATCCAGATCTCCGCGCGCACACCGGCCGCTGTGGGCATGGCGGCGATCACGATGGACCACCTCAGCGGCGGCAGGTTCATCCTGGGCCTCGGCGTGAGCGGCCCGCAGGTGGTGGAGGGCTGGTACGGCCAGCCGTATCCCCGTCCGCTGGCACGCACCCGGGAGTACATCGAGATCGTCCGGGCGATCCTCGAACGAGACAAGCCGGTGAGCTTCACCGGCGACCACTACCAGATGCCCTACCCAGGAGGCATGGGCCTCGGCAAGCCGCTGAAGTCCACCGTGCACCCGCTGCGAGCTGACGTGCCGATCTATCTCGGCGCCGAAGGCCCCCGCAACGTGGCCCTGGCAGCCGAGCTGTGCGAGGGCTGGCTGCCACTGTTCTTCGCCCCCAAGGACAACCAGTTCTATGCGGATGCGCTGAACGCCGGCTTCGCTGCGGCGGGCAAACCGCTGATCGGCGACGACGGGCGAATCCCCGACGATGCCGATTTCGAGGTGGTGTGCCCGATCAGCGTGGTGCCCGACGACGACATCGAGCGTGCGGCCAACCGGATCCGCCCCATGCTGGCGCTGTACATGGGCGGGATGGGCGCACGCGACGCCAACTTCCACTACAACGTGTTCTGTCGGATGGGCTACCAGCACGTCGCCGACGAGGTGCAGGACATGTACCTCACCGGCCACAAGCAGGAGGCCGCAGCGACCATCCCGATCGAGCTGGTCGAGGAAGTGTCGCTGATCGGTCCGATGGACAAGATCGCGGCAGACCTGCGGCGCTGGGACGACACCGTGGTGACCGTGCTGCAGCTCTCCGGCCCGCCGACGCTGCTGGCAGCCATGGCCGAACTGGTCGCCAACTGAGCGGGCGGAACTGTCCAGGGCACTGAACGGCGCAAAACGCTGATCGAAAGGCAACCGAACATGGATCTGACAGGAAGACTGGCTGTCGTCACCGGGGGTTCCGGCGACATCGGGCGTGCGATCTGCGAAGCGCTGGCCGCGGCCGGCTCTGACGTGATCGTGACCTACGTGGGCGACCTCGAACGTGCGAACACGAGTGCCGATCTGGTGCGCGCCGCAGGCCGTTCTGCCGATGTGCTGCAGCTCGACCAGCGCGACGAGGCCTCGATCGATGCTGCGGCCGCTGCAATCGCCGAGCACGGCCGCTGCGACGTGCTGGTCAACAACGCGGCATGGAACATCGGCATCCCATTCAGAAACCTCGAGACGCTCGACTCTGCGACTTGGGACCGGGTGCAGGAGACCAACCTGCGCGGCCCCTACCTGCTGACGCGGGCGCTGGCTGAGCTGCTGGCTGCCGACGGCGGCGGGCGTGTCGTCAACATCGCCTCGGTGGGCGGTCTGTTCCCCGGATCGAGCAGCATCGCCTACAGCTGCTCCAAGGCTGCCCTCATCCACCTCACCCATTGCCTAGCCGTGGCGATGTCGCCTTCGGTCACGGTGAACTGCGTTGCGCCGGGCCTGGTGGAAGGCACCCGCATGGCGGCTCGCCTGCCCGACGAGATCTCCGAAGGGGCTCGTCGTGCGTCGCTGCTCGGCCAGGTAGGCAGCCCGATCGACATCGCCAACGCCACGGTGATGCTGTGCGAGGCCGAATCGATCACCGGCCAGACCGTGGTGGTCGACGGCGGCAACCCAGCCGCCATGAACTTCGGTTGAGCCGCCTGCGCCGCCCCGGCCACTCCGCCGCCCACACCATCGACGGGAGATCGCCATGACCGCAACCACCAACGGCGCTCCGGCGCAGCCGAATGTGCTGTTCATCATCACCGACCAGCAGCGCGCCGATCACACCGGCTTCGGCGGCAACGAGGTGGTGCGCACACCCAACCTCGACGCGCTGGCGGCCCGGGGAATGGTGTTCGACAACGCCTGGGTGGCCAATCCGATTTGCATGCCGAACCGCTCCACGATCATGACCGGACGCATGCCCAGCGCGCACGGCGTGGTCTTCAACGACCGGTCGCTCGAGCCGGGCGCCAACACCCACGTCCGGCAGTTCCGGGCGGCGGGCTACCGCACAGCGCTCATCGGCAAGTCGCACCTGCAGCACGGAATGTCTCGTAACGCGGTGTTACCGACAGGTGCGCCCGCCGGCGCCGTCGACCAGTACTGGCCGGCGGGCTGGGACACGCTCGAAGATGCAGAGCGCTACGTGAACGGAGCGCCCGAGTTCCCCGACAGCTTCTACGGATTCGAACACGTCGAGCTGGCCATCGACCACGGCGCACGGGTCAGCGGTCACCATCTGCTGTGGGCACTCGATCGCGGAGGCCGCCTCGAAGACCTCATGGTGCCGTTGACCGCCGAGTCACCGGCCCGCCGCCGCTCGGAACGCTGGTGGCAGGTGTACGAACCGCCCTACGGGCCGGAGCTGCACTCCACGACGTTCGTCACCGAGCGCACGATCGCCTTCATCGAAGACGCTGCCACCCAAGGCGGACCGTGGCTGGCGTGGGCCTCCTTTCCCGACCCGCACCACCCGATGACGCCGCCCGGCGAGTGGTTCGACCGCCACCGTCCCGACGACATGGAAGTTCCCGTCTCAGTCGACGACGACTTGAAGGGTGCCCCTCAATATGTGCAGCACATCAGCCAGCTACACCCGAGCAAACAGCGCGGCTGGGTCACGCCCTGCGGCGTGGCAGGCGACCACCAGATGCTGCGGGAGGCGCTGGCGGCCACCTACGGGATGATCGAGATGATCGATGACGGCATCGGCCAGATCCTGGCTGCGCTCGAGCGGCTCGGTCAGGTCGGCAACACCATCATCGTGTTCACCAGCGACCACGGCGACATGATGGGCGACCACGGGCTGATGCTGAAGGGCTTCATGCACTACCGCGGCACCCTTGCAGTGCCGTATGTCATTGTCGACCCGCGGCGCTCGCCGGACCGCACCCAATCGCTGGCCGGCAGCATCGACTTGGGGCCGACGCTGCTGGAGCTTGCCGATCTGCCCGGCTACGACGGCATCGGAGGCCGCAGCCTCGTGCCCATCCTGGACGACCCCGCGGCGTCTGTGCGTGACGACGTGCTCATCGAAGACGATTTCCCCGGAGCGCTCACCTTGGACATCCTGACCCCAGTGAAGACCCGCACGCTCGTCACCGCGGATCTGCGCCTCACCCGCCACAGCGATGGCTCCGAGCAGCTCTTCGACACAGCGGCCGATCCCGACGAGGTGGCCCCGCTCGGCCACAGCGACCCGGCACGTCGTGCCGAGATGTACGAACGGCTGGCTGCTGCTCTGATGGAGGCCGACGACATCGCCCGCGGCATGCCCGTGCACGCGCCCCCTGCCTCGCCCAACGGGAGCGAGTCGTCCTTTCGGGCATAGCCTGCGACGCCATGCCGACCGAGACTCTCGTCATGGACCACGTCGCCGTGGTCAGCGAACGCGCCTGGGACAACGTGATCCGCTACAGCCGCGACTTGGGCGGTCGCTGGATCGGCGGCCCCGACAACGACCCGGCATCCCAGGCCGGCGACGACTTCTACTTCTGCCAGGTGTCGTTCGACGGCGGTGCCAGGGTCGAGATTCTCGAGCCGGTCGAGCACCCGGGCAGCGATTTCCTGCACCGCTTCCTGGCCCGCAACGGCCCCGGCCCGCACCACTTCACCTTCAAGACGCCCGACTTCGCCGACACCGTCGGAGCGCTCGGCGACGCCGGCTACAACGTCATCGGGGTCAACGAGGAGAATCCGCTGTGGAAGGAGGCGTTCCTCCATCCCAAGGACAGCTGGGGCATGGTCATCCAGATCGCCTGGGCGGGCGGCGAAGGCTGGGATGACGCCCCGCCCCTGCCGCCCACTCGCCACGGGCGGTCCACATCGTTGGCGACCGTGGTCCACTTGACGTCCGATGTACAAGCCGCAGCCGCGCTGTTTCGAGGACCGCTGGGCATGGAGCAGACCGACGAGTGGAAAGACCCCAAGGTCGGAACCGGAGTGGACCTGCGCTCAGGCCCGTGGAACCTCAAGCTCATCCAGCCGACCGACGCCAACCTGGCCCACTGGATGGGCAACCGGCCCGGCCGCCTGCAGCTCCTGCACTTCCAGCTCGACGACCCCGGCCTCGTCCCCGGCGCGCAACGGGTAGGCGTGTGCGGCGGCGGCGAACAGCAGGACGCCATGTTCATCGTGCCACCGGAGAACAACCTGGGCGTGCGTCTCATGCTCACCGAGCACGACTGACAGCCGCTACTCCGCAGCAGGCGGCTCCCAGCGGTCCACGGGCACCAAGCACAGGCGGCGGCCAGCGATCGGGGCTGGATGGGCGACGGCATCAGGATGACGGCAGCGGTCGCTGGCGGACGTTGTGATGATCTGGTCGAGCACGCCATCGTTCTGCGGCCAATCACAGTCCACCGTGCGCAGCGTGCCATTGGGCGCCTCCCAGAAGCACTCCCCCACCTCGAGGGCGGCGACGTTGGACGGTTCGGCGTCGGGATCGGCGCTCATGTAGGCGCTGGCCACGAAGATCACCATGCCCACCACGGCGATGGTTGCCCATGGCAGCACCCGGATCATCAGCGCGGCGCTGCGGTGCCGCACGACGAAGCCCCCTGGCCCCCCGGGTTCTGAGGTGGTTCCGAAGTCCTCGTCAAAATCGTGGTCACCGGGCGCGCCCGGCTGGGCGGCAGGGCCGCCCGACCCGGCAGGCCTGGCGGCGGGTGCCGGCGGTGGGGACTGCGGTGCGGCGGCGGCCCGCTCCTCGTCGTACAGGCGGCGCGACTCGACCCGTCCCAGCACCCGCCAAGCCTCGTTGACTGCACGCATGCGCCGGTCAGAACGCTCGGTCTGCGCCTCGGTGACCTCGCCCCGGCGGTCGGGATGGTTCGCGCGAGCCGCCCTGATCCACGCGCGCCGGATTTCCGCGGCATCGGCGTCGGGGCGTACGCCGAGCGCTGCGTAGTGATCGGGCAATCGGGCCACCGGCTGCCTCCCGCGTGCGACGCTACTGCCGCCCGTCCGACGCCACGTCGCCGATCGAATCGGGGGCACGCAGACCGGTCTCGCCGGCGACACCTGGGCCATCGACGATCACGCAGGCCGGCCGGAACTACCAGCCCGGAATGACCAGAACCCCGTTCGCTATCGTCGCGTCCCGTCCCCCCCCCCCCCCCCGACGACAAGGCTCACTCGCCATGGCAGAACTCAAGATCGACCCGCGCACCCCGGTTCTCGTCGGCGCTGGACAGTTCAAGCAGCGTCCCGACAACCCCGTCGAAGCGCTCGAACCCGTGGCGATGATGGGCGAGGCGCTGGCAGCGGCCCTCGACGATGCCAGCGCGCCCGGTCTGGCAGCCCGCGCCACCCACACCTGGGTCATCAGGGGGGCGTGGCCCTACACCGACCCCGCCGCATTGCTCAACGCCCGCTTCGGCTCCGGTGCACAGACCGGGCTGTCCACCGACGGCGGCAACACACCCCAGTCGCTCGTCAACGAAGCGTGCAAACGCATCACCGCCGGGCAGGCCGACGTGGTGCTGATCGCCGGCGCAGAGGGAATCTGGAGCCGGCGCCGGGCCCGTCGCCGCAACGAGCGCATCCCCTACACCGATCAGCCCGACGCCACTCCTGACGAAGTCCTCGGCGTGGACGTCGTCATGAACAACAAGGTCGAGCTCGAACGCGGCCTGTCGATGCCCATCAACCTGTACCCGGTCTTCGAGTCGGCGTTCCGGGCGTCGAGGGGCGAGACGATGGACGCGCACCGCGATCGCCTAGCCGCGATGTGGGAGAAGTTCAACCGGGCTGCCGTAGCGAATCCCTACGCCTGGGTTCGCACTCCCATGACCGCAGAGGAGATCCGCGATCCCAGCCCCGCCAACCGGCTGGTGGGATTCCCCTACACCAAGGCCATGAACTCCAACTGGGACCTGGACCTGGCTGCGGCGCTCATCGTGTGCTCGGCCGAAGCCGCTGCCGCTGCGGGCGTGCCACGCGACCGCTGGGTGTTCCCGCATTCGGGCACCGACGGCCGCGACACCGACTACGTGTCCAACCGCGGCGACCTGCACAGCTCGCCCGCCGTCCGCGTGGCCGGCCGCCGGGCGATGGAGCTGGCCGGCGTGGGCACCGACGACATCGACTACGTCGACCTGTACTCGTGCTTCCCCTCGGCGGTGCAGATCGCGGCCACCGAACTCGGTTTGGGTCTCGACCGCGAACTGACGCTCACGGGCGGTCTCACCTTCGCCGGCGGTCCGCTCAACAACTACGTCACCCATTCCATCGCCACGATGGCAGGCAAGCTCCGGGAGAACCCCGGCTCCGTCGGTTTGTGCTCGGCCAACGGCGGGTACCTCACCAAGCACGCCTTCGGCGTGTACTCCACTGAGCCGTCCGAAGGCGGCTTCCGCCATCAGAACTGCCAGGACGAGATCGACCGGTTCCCCGCTGTTGAGCTTGATGCCGACTACACCGGCGACGCCACCATCGAGGCCTACACCGTGATGCACGGCAGGACGCCCAGCGGCGAATTCGGACCCGAAGTGGCGCTGGCGTCAGTCCGGACGCCGAACGGCCGCCAGTGGGCCCGCTGCGCCGATCCGGCAGTCATGGACGAAATGACCCAGACCGAGTTCATCGGCACCGACGTCTCGGTCAACAACGACTTCGAATTCGCACCGGCCTGAGGCAGAACCGGCCGGCGTCGCCGCAGCCGCTGTCCACAAATCACGGCGCCGCCGCACACACGTTGTCCACAGCGATCGGCGACGGATCGCCTGGAATCTCGCCGATCCAGTCGCCCCTTGTGGACAGCGGCGCCGGTTGCGTACTCTCACGGGGGCAAGGCGTGTCGCCCCCATAGCGCCTTGCGGTGAACGCACGGGGGGCCTGGAACCGTCATGTCCGCCGCCAACGGGGCCCGATCCTCTCATCGCTACCTCAATCGAGAGTTGTCCTGGCTGGACTTCAACCACCGCGTGCTGGCGCTGGCGCGCGACGAAGAGCTCCCGCTGCTGGAGCGGATCAAGTTCGTGGCGATCCACGCCTCGAATCTCGACGAGTTCTTCCAAGTCCGGGTGCCGACGGTGCTCGACTCCATCGACGCCGGGGTGCGCCGGGCCGGTCCTGACGGCCTGACACCCCGAGCTCAGCTCAAGGGCATTCGCGCCGCAGCGGCCGAGCAGCTGCTGGACGCGTCGTCGCTGTTCGAAGAGGATCTGCGACCCGCGCTCGCCGCTGAAGGCATCTCCTTCGTCGAACCCGACGATCTTGATGACACCGGCCGGGCATGGGTAGCTGACCTCTTCCGTGAGCAGGTCTTCCCGGTGCTGACACCGCTCGCAGTGGACCCGGCTCATCCGTTTCCCTACATCTCGGACCTGTCGCTGAACCTCGCCGTGTTCGTCGAGCACTCCCGCAGCGGACCCTCATTCGCCCGGGTGAAAGTGCCGCCGATCCTGCCGCGCTTTCTGGCGCTGCCCGATGCGCATCGCTTCATCACGCTCGAGTCGGTCATCTCGGGGCATCTTGACGAGCTGTTCCCGGGCGTGAAGCTGCTCAGCCACAGCATGTTCCGGGTCACCCGCGACGCGGACCTCGACATCGACGACACCGAGACCGACGACCTGCTCAAGCACCTCGAGCTGGAGCTGCGCCAGCGTCGCTTCGGCGGTGCGGTGCGTCTCGAAGCCGCACCGGATCTCGGCAGCGACGCCCTGGACATGCTCACTCGTGAGCTGAAGCTGACCCACGACGACGTCTACACCTCGTGCGGGCTGCTGGGCCTGACCGACCTGTTCGAGCTCTATGACATCGACCGGGATGATCTCAAGACACCGCCGCACAACCCGCGCACGCCGCTGCCGCTGCGGGCAGCAACCGACAGCGCGGCGCTGCTGGCGTCGGGCACCGGAAGCGGTCGCGGCACTCCGGAGGAGCCCGAGACCGGCGTCGACTTCTTCGATGTGCTCAAGCGGCAGGACGTGCTGGTGCACCTGCCGTACGAATCGTTCAACACCAGTCTCGACACCTTCATCCGCCAGGCCGCCGACGACCCAGATGTGCTCGCCATCAAGATGACGATGTACCGCACGTCGGAGCGGACGCGTCTGGTCGACTCGCTCATCCGTGCGGCTGAGCGCGGCAAGCAAGTGGTGGTGGTCGTCGAGCTGAAGGCGCGCTTCGACGAGCACGCCAACATCGAATGGGCACGGATACTTGAGCGCGCCGGCGTGCACGTCGCCTACGGCGTGGTCGGGCTGAAGACCCACTGCAAGCTGGCGATGGTGGTGCGGCGCGAGAGCCTCGGCATCGCCCACTACTGCTTTATCGGCACCGGCAATTTCAACGCCGACACTGCACGCATCTACGAGGACCTCGGGCTGCTGACCCGCGACGAGGACTTTGCCGCAGACGTCGCCGGACTGTTCAACTCGCTCACCGGCTACAGCCGCAAGACGGACTACCGCAAGCTGGCCGTGGCACCGCACAGCCTCGGCCAATCGCTGGTCAAGCACATCGCAGCCGAGGCGGCGCACACCGACGGTCACATCTTCATGAAGATGAACGCCATCGTCGACAACGAGGTGATCGACGCGCTGTACGAGGCATCGCAGGCAGGCTGCCGCATCGATCTCGTCGTGCGGGGCATCTGCTGCTTGGTTCCCGGGATCGAGGGCGTGAGCGAGAACATCTCGGTGCGCAGCATCGTGGGCCGCTTCCTCGAGCACAGCCGGGTGTACCGCTTCGGCAACGCCGAACGGGGCCACACGATCCTGCTGGGCTCGGCCGATGCGATGCCGCGCAACCTGCGCTACCGCGTGGAGGCGCTGGCGCCCGTGGAATCCCCGGCCATCGCCGACGAGCTCACCGAGCTCACCGACATGTACCTCGACGACGGCATCGCACGGTGGGAGCTGGGCAGCGACGGCGAGTGGACCCAGTACCGCGGCACGGACCTGCACGCAGTCCTGCTGGCCCGCCACGCCGAGCGCCGCGCCTGAGGCTCATCCGCCCTCCCAGCGAACGCACTACTGGCCCGCGGAGCCGTCTGGTAGCATGTTCTGCGTGATTCGCCACTCGACTCACATCGCACTGCATACCGCAACCGGGCTGCTTCTTCTCAACTAGGCGGGGACCGCACAGGTCCTCGCCCAACCTCCTGCGCCTCCGGGCCAGGGGGTTTTTTCGTGGCCCGAACACGACCGATCCGCCCGAAACCCACTAATCCGAATCCTCAGAACCCCGAACGACAGCCCCCGACCACAGGAGATTCCCATGGCAGACGTGAAGCGCATCAGCGCCCAGCAGCCCAGCTCGATGCCGTACCGCCTCTATGGCACCTACGCCTACCCGGCAGATCTTCCCGACCGCACCTGGCCGGACAGGATCATCTCCGAGGCGCCGCTGTGGTGCTCGGTGGACCTGCGTGACGGCAACCAAGCCCTCATCGATCCGATGGACGTGCCGCGCAAGCGCCAGATGTTCGAGGTGCTGGTCGAGATGGGCTTCAAGGAGATCGAGGTGGGGTTCCCGTCAGCCTCCGCGCCCGATTTCGAGTTCTGCCGCATGCTCGTCGAGGAGGATCTGGTACCCGACGACGTCTGGATCCAGGTGCTCACGCAGAGCCGGCCAGAGCTGATCGAGCGGACCTACGAGTCGATCGCCGGGGCGAAGAAGGCGATTGTGCACCTGTACAACCCGACGTCGGAGCTGCAGCGCCGGGTGGTGTACCGGCTGGACAAAGAGGGCATCCGCGACATCGCCATCTCCGGCACCCGGCTCTGCAAGGAGCTGGCTCAGCGTCATGAGGGCGGGGAGATCCGCTTCGAGTACTCGCCCGAGTCGTTCACCGGCACCGAGATCGACTTCGCGCTCGAGGTGTGCAACTCCGTCAGCGCGGAATGGGGCGCCACCGCCGAGGATCCGATCATCCTGAACCTGCCCGCCACAGTGGAGATGGCGACCCCGAATACCTACGGCGACCTCATCGAGTACTTCCATCGAAACGTGGACCATCGCGATGCCGTCGTACTGTCGCTGCACCCCCACAACGACCGCGGCTGCGGCGTGGCAGCGGCAGAGTTCGGTGTGATGGCAGGCGCTGACCGGGTCGAGGGCACCCTGTTCGGCAACGGCGAGCGGACCGGCAACGTCGACATCATCACGCTGGCCATGAACCTGTTCAGCCAGGGCGTCGATCCCGAGCTGGATGTCAGTCACATCGACCACCTGCGCCGCATCGCGGAGTACTGCAACCAGCTGCCGGTGCATCCCCGCCATCCCTACGGCGGCGACCTGGTGTACACGGCGTTCAGCGGCAGTCACCAGGACGCCATCAAGAAGGGGTTCGAAGCGCTGGCAGACGATTACGACTTCTGGGAGGTGCCCTACCTGCCGATCGATCCGGCGCACGTGGGGCGCACCTACCAGGACGTCATCCGCGTCAACAGCCAGTCGGGCAAGGGCGGCGTGGCCTACGTCATGAAGAACAGCTTCGGCCTCGACCTGCCGCGCCGGCTGCAGATCGAGTTCAGCAGTGTGATCCAAGCGATCACCGACGAGGGCGGCGAGATCCTGCCGGAGGCCATCAAGAAGACCTTCGACGAGACGTACCTGCACGCCGAGTCGCCGTACACCTACGTCGGGCACCGCAGCTACTTCGACTCGGAGTCCTCAGATGAGTCCGAGGTGGAGGCAACGATCAAAGGACCCGACGGCGAGGTACGGGCGAAGGGGCGCGGCAACGGCCCGCTGTCGGCGTTCAAGACTGCCTTGGGCGATGCGCTGGGCATCGATGTCAGCCTCGTCGACTACCACGAGCACGCCGTCGGGGCTGGTGCTGACGCCACCGCTGCGGCCTATGTGGAGATCGAGACCCCGACCCGTGACGTGTACTGGGGAGTGGGACTGCACCCCAACATCGTCACGGCCAGCTTCCGGGCCCTGCTGTCGGCAATCAACCGGTCGCACCCTGGGCCCGATTCCGGAGCGCTCGCCCGCTGAGCCCGCTCTCCAGCTTCGCCGGCGGCACCCTGTTCGGCAGCCGCCTCGGCAGCCAGCCCGCCGGCGTGCTGGCGCTGCATGGCTGGGGCCGAAGCCACAGCGACTTCGATGCGGCCCTGACCGGTCTGGTCGAGACGCACCCAGGCACCGGCGCCATCGCGCTCGATCTGCCCGGGTTCGGGGCCAGCCCAGCGCCGGACGCACCGCGCGGCGCCGCAGGCTATGCGGAGATGGTGCACCCGGTCCTGGGTGAGTGCGGCCCGCGGGTCACCCTGGTCGGGCACAGCTTCGGAGGACGGATAGCGGTCGAGTTGGCGTCCCGGTTCCCTGACGCTGTGGCGGCGCTGGTGCTCTGCGGTGTGCCGTTGCTGCGGCGCACCGACCGTCCTGCTGCACGACCAGCACTGCGCTACCGGATCGCGCTGGGATTGCATCGCCGCCGGCTGCTCGGCGAGGACACGATGGAGCGCATGCGGCAGCGGTACGGCAGCGCGGACTACCGGCGCGCGAGCGGCGTCATGCGCGACGTGCTCGTCACTGCCGTCAACGAGACCTATGAAGAACAGCTCGGCCGGATTTCCCAGCCCGTCGAACTCGTGTGGGGCCACCAGGACGACGAGGTGCCCGTCGAGGTCGCTGAGCGCGCAGCGGGGCTGCTCGCCGACCCGCGGCTGACGGTGCTTGATGGCGTCGGGCACGATGTGCCCACCGAGGCCCCCGGCGCGCTTGCCGATGCTGTCGTGCGGCAGCTCCGGTCGCCATAATGGGCAGCGCCGAATGTGGTGGCGCTGACAGATCGGCTCTGATGACATGCCGCTGGTGAGCTGCACCGGATGAACTGGGCGAGATGAATCAGGTCGTGCTGTGGACGTCGGTCGCAGCCGGTGCGGTCAGTGCGGGTCGCTGGCTCCGTGTTGCCCAGCGCGAGCACTACGGCATCGGACGTACCTCGCGCTTCGCCCGGCGCTGGTGGCTGCTCGACTGGCCCAACCGCGTGTGGTTGGCAGCGGCGGCGGCCGGCGTGGTGCTGAGCGGCACGTACTGGTGGGCGCCGTCGATCACGGCGGCAGCGGTGGTGATCGGGCCGCAGGGCCTCGACATACGGGGACGCACGAGCCCGCTGGCGTGGACCCGCCGCCTCGCAACGCTGGCGACGACGCTGGCGCTGCTGTGGTCGGTGCTGGTGGGCGTGGGTCTGGCCGCGGGGCTGGCGGCACCGGTGCTGGCAGTGCTGCTGTTCGGCATGCCGCTGTGGACCGATGTCTCGCTGGCGCTTCTGGCACCGTTCGAAGCGGTGCTGTCGCGCCGCTGGGTCCACCGTGCTCAGCAGCGGCTCGAACGCATCGATCCGGTGCGCGTGGCCATCACCGGGTCGTACGGCAAGACCACGATCAAGGGCTACCTGCGCCAGCTCGTGGAGGGAACCCGATCGGTGATCGCGACGCCGGCGAGCTTCAACAACACCGCCGGCGTGTCCCGCAGCGTCAACGAACAACTCGCGCTGGGCACCGAGGTGTTCATCGCCGAGATGGGCACGTTCTCTGTCGGCGAGATCGCCGCCATGACCAAATGGGTCCGGCCGTCGGTGTCGATCCTCGCGTCGATCGGGCCCGTGCATCTCGAGCGTTTCGGCAGCCTCGATCGCATCGTGGCTGCCAAGGCCGAGATCTTCGCCACGAGCCGCACAGCGATCCTCAACATCGATGCCTACGGCTTGGGGGCCGAGGCCGATCGGCTGGCCGCCTCGGGGCTGCGCGTCATCCGCTGCTCGACCCAGGACGCCGGCGCGGACGTGGCGGTGCTGCGCGTGGATGCGACCGCAGACGTACCCGGTGCGGAGCCGACGCCCGACGCCTCCTTCGAGGAGCTCGTCGACGAGGCCACCGTGCCGCGCCGCATCATGGTGTTCGGGCGGGAAATCGACACCCGACCGCTCGGCCATGCCGCGCCGGGCAACGTGGCGTGTGCTGTGGCCGCAGCCTCGGTGCTCGGCGTGTCCGATGAGGACATCGCTCGCCGGCTCGCCGACCTGCCGACTCCCGAGCATCGCCGCACGGCTGCGCACAGCGAAGGCGGCGTCATGGTGATCGACGACACGTACAACTCCAATCCCGCCGGCGCTCGCGCCGCCCTGGGGATGCTGGCCAACACCGAAGCCGGTCGGCGCGTCGTGGTCACTCCCGGCATGGTCGAGCTCGGGCGCACTCAAGCGCACGAGAACCGCCTGCTGGGCGAGCACGCCGCCCGGATCGCCGACGATGTTCTCATCGTGGGTCGCACCAACCGCACTGCGCTGCTGGGCGGCGCGGCCGGCTGGGACAGCGCCACCGCGCGGCGGGCGACACGGGGCCGGGGCGCGCGCAGCCTGGTGCACGACCGCTCCGATGCCCGTGCCACGGTCCGCTGCGTTGCGGATCGCGATGAAGCTGTGCGCTGGGTGCGCGCTCACCTGCAGTCGGGAGACGCGGTGCTCTACGAGAACGACCTCCCCGACCACTACCCCTGAGCACCCGGTTCCCATGAGAACATTGCCCCGATGCCCAGTCGGCTGAGATCACCGGGGTCAGCACCATGACCCGTCCCGGCATCTGCTTCGGCGGCCCGTCGCCCGAGCACGACATCTCGATCCTCACGGGGCTGCAGGCCGTCCACGCGCTCGACGAGGCCGGGCGCGATCCGGTAGCGCTGTACTGGTCACCGACGGGTTCGTGGCACGAGGTGGACCCCGGGCTCGAAGCGTCGGCGTTCGCGGACGGGGTGCCGCGGGGCTCCAGCGAGCTCGAGCTGGTGGGGCGTCCCGGCGTCGGCTTCGTGCGGGCCGATCGGCGCCGCCGACCGGTGCCGGTCGACGTCATTGTGAACTGCTGTCACGGCGGACCCGGCGAAGACGGCGGGCTGCCGGCCGCGTTGGATCTCGCAGGTGTCGCCTACACCGGTCCGGGGCAGGCCAGCGCAGCGATCTGCATGGACAAGCTCGCCTTCAGCGGCGCCGTCGCCGGGGCGGGACTGCCCGCGCTGCCGCTGTGGCTGCTGACACCTGACGCGCCCGCAGACGGCGTGGTGGCCGACCTTGCCGGCGGCCCGCTCATCGTGAAGCCGCGCTTCGGCGGTTCGTCGATCGGCATCGAGATCGTCGAGGACCTCGCAACGGCCCGGGCCCTCGCTGGCACGTCGCCGCTGCTGCGCGACGGGGCAGTCGTGCAGCGCTACCTCACCGACATCATCGACCTGAACATCTCCGTGCGGACCTGGCCCGAGCTGCGGCTCAGCGCCGTCGAGCGGCCGGTGCGCAGTGACAGCACGATCTACACCTACGCCCAGAAGTACCTCACAGGCGGAGGCGGCATGGCCACCGCGCCGCGTGAGCTGCCCGCAACGCTTCCCCAACCCATCGAAGCAGCACTGAGGGCGGCAGCTGCCGAAGTGGCTCGCCTCGTCATGGCCCGGTCGGTGATGCGCATCGACTTCCTCTGGGACGGCGGCGACAACCCCGCGGGGCTCTGGGTGAACGAGATCAACCCGATTCCTGGTTCATTGAGCTGGTACTTCTGGTCGAACGAGGGCGACAGCCTGATCGGGCTGCTCGATGATCTGATCGCGGAAGCGCTGGACGGGCCGACTCGCCGCTTCGTCACCCAGGGGGCCGACGGCACCGCCTTGCGCTCCGTGGGGACCATCGCCGCGAAGCTGGCATAGCGGCGATGTACCGCCGCGCAGCCAGCGCAGGGGCCCCCTCTCGCCCTGTCGTTCTTGCGTGTGCTGCAGCACTGCTGCTGGCGGGGTGCACCTCGTCGGGGCCCTCCACGGACAGCGGCGGCGGCAGCGGGAATGCCGATCTGAACGACTGCGAACGCGCTCGCCTGGCAGCCGCCCTCGGGGTCGACGAAGTGTCGCTGCCGCTGGACCCCGCCGACGAACCACTGGCCGACATCGCACGGGACATCTGCGCCCTCGGCGGCGGCACACCCGACGACGCCGTGCCACTCGACACGACCATCCGCTCGCCGGCGCAGGAGCGCGACGCGGCGCTGCCCGCGGCGCTGGTGCGCGCCCCGGCGCTTTTCGACCCCGCCGACGCACCGCCCGGGGACGATCCGTACCTGGACGGGCTGTGGATCGCCTGCGGGCAGGGCTCGGCCAGCGCGTGCAACGCGCTGCTCTTCGAATCCTCCCCGGGCAGCGACTACGAGGCATTCGCATTCAGCTGCGGCGGCCGCGAGAACCTGCACTGCAGCGCGCTGCTCGGAGATCCGGGCGCCGACGCAGGTCTGCTGGGCATCGAATTCGGGCCCGACTCGCGGGCGCCAGGCAATATCGCCGAGTTGGACCGATGGTGGGATGCATGCGGGCAGGGCAGCGCCCGTGCCTGCGCGCAGCTCGTGCTGTCGGCGCCGGGCGGCTCGGCGTACGCCAGCTTCGGTTGGACCTGCGGGGGCCGCACCACCCGCGATTGCACGCTGCTGGTGGGCGACGACGGCCCACCGCCAGCGCTCGCGGGCCGATCGCCGCAGGACCCTCCCCCCGGCGACGACGACTATCTGGACCAGCTCTGGCGGCTGTGCGGGGCAGCCGACGCGCCCGCCTGCCGGGATCTCGCCACCTTCGGAGCACCCGGAAGCGACTATGAGCGCTTCGCTCTGTCGTGCGGCTGGCGGGCCGTCAGAGCCTGCGCCCGGCTGTTTGCCGAGATAACCGCTGAGCCGTCTGCATGAGCGTTTTCGGCCGCTGTGCGCGTATTCGGCCCCTGATGGGGCTAAACAACACGTCGTGATCGCCGACGCCTTGACCGGCAAGCGCATCGCCATCACCGGTGCGACCGGGTTCTTGGGCACGGCGCTCGTCGAGCGGCTGCTCCGCTCAGTCCCCGATTGCGAACTGGTGCTCGTGGTGCGGCCCGGTCGCCGCACCAACGTGCGCCGCCGGGTCGAGCGAGAAGTGCTGCGAAACGATGCCTTCGACCGCCTGCGCGCAGCCTGGGCAGACGACTTCGACGACATCTGCGAGCGCCGCATCGCCGTCGTGTCCGGCGATGTCAGCATCGACGGGCTGGCACTGTCCGACGATGACCGCGAGCTGCTGTGCTCGTGCGACATCATCATTCACGCCGCCGCGACGGTCAGCTTCGACAGCCCGCTGGACGCCTCCATCGAGACCAACCTGCTCGGCCCCAACCGATTGCTCGAGGCCTGCCAGGCCGAGGGAACCGCCCCACACCTCATCGCCGTGTCAACGTGCTACGTCGCCGGCAACCGGCGCGGCTCGGCGGCCGAAGTGTTCCTCGCCGACACGCCGTTCTCGATGGACATCGACTGGCGGTCCGAGGTGTCCGCGGCGCGTCGCACCCGCGCCGATCTCGATGCAGCCAGCCGGGCGCCAGACCGTCTGCGCCGTTTTCACCGCGACGCCCGTGAGGAGCTCGGTCCCGCCGGGCTGCCCATGCTCGCCGCCAAGACCGAGCAGCTGCGCCGCGAGTGGGTGGACGACGAGATGGTGACGGCCGGCCGCAGTCGCGCCACCTCGCTCGGCTGGCCCGACGTGTACACGTACTCCAAAGCGCTTGGCGAGCAGGCCCTGGTGGAACTGCGGGGCGGGGTGCCCATCACCATCGTGCGCCCGTCGATCATCGAATCGGCGTTCAGCGAGCCGTCACCGGGCTGGATTCGCGGCTTCCGCATGGCTGAGCCGCTCTTCGTGTCGTTCGCGAAAGGCGAGCTGGACACCTTTCCCGGCTACCCCGAGGGTGTCATCGACGTCATCCCCGTCGACATGGTGGCCGCAGCCATCATCGCTGTGGCCGCCCAGGGGCCCACGCCCGATCCGGAGATCTTCCAGGTGGCCTCGGGGGCAGTGAACCCGCTGCGGTTCAAAGTGCTGACCGAGACGACGATGAAGTGGTTCCAGGATCACCCTGTGTATGACGCCAAGGGTCATCCCACTGCCAGCACACAGTGGCGCTATGCGGGTTCGAGCGGGCTGGAAGAGCAGCTCGACCGAGCCATGACGGTCTTCAACACTGCGGAGAAGATCGTCAACCACCTGCCGATGCGGGGCCGCAACGACTTCACCGTGCGCCTCGCGCAGCGTCGCGCTGGGCTCGAGCAGATCCGCGACTACGTGCAGCTCTACGGCGCGTACGGCAAGTGCGAGGCGCTGTACAGCATCGACCGGACGCTGGACTTGTGGGATTCGCTGCCTGACGCCGATCGGGAGCGGTTCGGCTTCGATCCCCGGGTCATCGACTGGCCGGGTTACATCGCCGATGTACATCTTCCGACGGTCATCACCCAGGCTCGTGTCAAGACCACGCCCCAGCCCCGCACCGGGCCCAGCCGCAACGAGCGGCTGCGCACCGCAGTGCTGGACCCGGCCCGCCACTTCGCCGCATTCGACCTCGAGAACACCCTGATCGCCAGCAATGTCGTCGAGACCTACGCCTGGCTCGCCACCCGCCGGCTGGACACATCCCAGCGGGTGAGGTTCGCACTGCGCACCCTCGCTGAGACTCCCGGACTGTGGCGGCGCGACCGGCGCGACCGCACCGACTTCCTGCGTCACTTCTACCGTCGCTACCGGGGCGCGCCTGTGGGCCAGCTCGATGCAGACGCTGCGGAGATGCTCAGCCACCTCTTTCTGACCAAGGCCTTCCCGGCGGGGCTGCGGCGGGTGCGCGAGCACCGGGCTGCCGGCCATCGAACAGTGCTCATCACCGGCGCACTCGAACTGGCAGTCAACCCGTTGGCACCCCTGTTCGACCACATCATCGCTGCGCGCATCGACAGCCGCGAGGGGCGCTATACCGGCGAGATGATCGATGTCCCACCCACCGGGGAGGTACGCGCCCAGATGATGGTGGACTGGGCCGAGGCCGAGGGCTTCGAACTGTCCCAGGGCGTGGCGTACGCAGATGCGGCCTCGGACATGCCCATGCTGGAGGCCGTGGGCTATCCCGTCGCAGTGAACCCCGAGACCCGGTTGGTCACCATCGCCGACAAGCGAGGGTGGCTGTGCGAGAACTGGGAGCGCGCCCCCGGCGGACCCCGGCCGCTGCTGCCCATCGCGCCGCGCTTCGGTGTGCGCGCCAGCACCGAGCGCCTCGACCGGTCGCACCGCCGGAGCCGGGCCGCCGCAACAGCAGGAGATCGGCGATGACCGCCCGCAAGGGACTGGTCCTCGAGGTGGATCGGACAACCCCGCCGATCCTGTTCCACCACGGTGAGGGCTTCCGCCTCAACAAGCTGCCGGTCGGCAGCCGGGTCGTGTACCCGAACGAACCGCTCGATCCGGTGCGCGATCCCGAGCGCGCCATTGCCGAGGCGCTCGCAAACCCGCTCGGCGACCGCGATCCGCTCGCGTCGTACATGCAGCCGGGCATGAAGCTGACCATCGCGTTTGACGACATCTCGCTGCCGCTGCCGCCGATGGCCGCACCGGATATCCGCGGCCGCATCATCGAGCAGATCCTCGACATGGCGGCGGCTGCAGGAGTCGACGACGTGCATCTCATCGCCGCACTCGCGTTGCACCGGCGCATGACCGAAGCCGAGCTCCGCCACGCCGTCGGCGACCGGGTGTACGACGCCTTCGCACCCCACGGCCAGCTCTACAACTTCGACGCCGAGGACCCCGACGCGCTCACCCACCTGGGCACCACCGACGCCGGTGAGGAGGTGGTGATCTCGAAGCGAGCCGCCGAGTCGGACCTGCTGGTATACGTCAACATCAACCTGGTGTCGATGGACGGCGGCCACAAGAGCGTCGCTACCGGACTGTCGCCCTACACGGCGCTGCGCCACCACCACAACGTGCACACGATGCTGCACTCGACATCGTTCATGGACCCCGAGCACTCAGAGCTGCACACGCGCAACTGGCGCCAGGGACGCCTGCTGGCCGACGCCGGCGTGAAGGTCTTCCAGATCGAGACCACGCTCAACAACGACACGTTCCCCTCGCCGTATGACTACCTGCAGAAGCGCGAATGGGAGATGTCCCCGCGTGACCGGATGATGCTGATGGGCACCAAGACGGCGCTGGATTTGATGTCCCGCCGCCAGGCCCGCCGCATCTTCCACAACATCCGGGCGCCCTACGGGCTCACCTCGATTCAGGCCGGCGAGGTCGAGGCGGTCCACGAACGGACGCTGGAGAACGTCTACCGCCAGCACCTCGTGCGTGTGGAGGGCCAGACCGACGTGCTGACGATGGGGCTGCCGTACCTGTGCCCCTACAACGTCAACTCGATCATGAACCCGATCCTGGTGGCGTGCCTGGGTCTCGGCTATTTCTTCAACCTGTACCGGGGCCGCCCGCTCGTCCGTCACGGCGGCGTGGTGATCATGTCGCACCCCACGCCGTGGGAGTTCCACCCGGTCCACCATCCCAGCTACATCGACTTCTTCGAAGAGGTGCTGGCCGACACCACCGATCCGGAGGTCATCGAGCACCGGTACGAGAAGCGCTACGCCGAAGACGAGTGGTACCGGCACCTGTACCGGACCTCGTACGCCTACCACGGCGTGCATCCGTTCTACATGTGGTACTGGTGCGCGCACGCACTCGAGCATGTGGGCGGGGTGATCATCGTCGGCGGCGACAAAGCCGCCACCCAGCGCATGGGCTTCCGTTCGGCTTCGACGCTGAATGATGCGCTCGAGATGGCGACCGACGTGGTCGGGCGCGACCCGTCGGTCACTCATTTTCGCAATCCGCCCATGCTGATGGCCGATGTCGTCTGAGAAGCCCCCGATCTCCCACCTCGGGGCCAAGCGCGCTCAGCGCACGAGGGCGTCGGTGACTCGCATCATGCGCGGCGCCGAATTCCCGCTGCGAGCGGCCGCAACCCCCCGGGGTCAGATGCCCCTGCCGGTCAACGTGGGGGCGAACTACGACACCGACTGGGCTCGGCGCTTCCCGGCTCGGGTTGCCCGACGGGTGGCACGCGACACCATCGTTCGCGCGCTGGTGCGCTACTACGCCCAGCCGACCGTCAAGGGAGTCGACCGGATCAGCGAGCTGGACGGACCCGCGGTATTCGTCGCCAATCACCAGAGCCACGCCGACACAGCGGTCATCGTCACATCGATCCCCGAGCCGTGGTGCAACCGCCTGGTGGTGGGTGCCGCCGCGGACTATTTCTTCGGCAACCGCTTCACATCGGCGATCTCGGCGCTCTTCGTGGGAGCCATACCGATCGAGCGCACTGCGCTGAACCGTCGCACCATCGACAAGGCCGTCGGGTTGCTGCGCAGCGGCTGGAGCCTGGTCATATATCCCGAAGGCGGCAGATCCCGGGACGGCTGGGGTCAGCAGTTTCGACCTGGCGCAGCCTTCTTGGCGAAGCAGGCGGGGGTGCCGGTCGTGCCGGTGCACATCCGGGGCACCTTCGACATCTTGCGCAAGGGTCGGGCGTGGCCGAGGCGAGCCCGTTCGGTGATCAACTTCGGTCGCCCGCTCGACTTCTACGAGGGCGAGAACAACCGCCGGTTCACGAGGCGCCTGCAGGCAGCAGTCGAGGGCCTCGCCGACGAGACCGCGACCGGCAACTGGTTCGCCGCCCGCCGGCGCCTGCACAGTTCCGACAGCCCGGGTATCGAAGGACCGCCGGGGTCGGCCTGGCGTCGCCGCTGGGCGCTCACCAAGCCGCCGCCCGAAGCAAGCCCCCAGGCAAGCTCAACGGTCTCCAAGCGTCGCTGGCCCTACGTGTAGAGCCATCCGCCAGCGGGCGGGCAGCTCAAAGACGCCGCCGGATCGCAGCCAGCTCGTATCGTTCGATTGGTGGTGTCGATGGCTGATGCGCACGCTGGTGTCAACTGATCGTCGCCTGGCTTGGGCGGCAGCCGCGCTGGCCTTCGCCGTCGGCGCGCTCGCCTCGCCGCATGCCGCAGGCGCGAGCTCGATCGAGGGGCACTGGCACATCGCCGACCCGATTATCGGACCGTGGGAGCAGCCACGACACGCACACGAACCCAAGTCTCGATGGCAGAAGCCCGCGCCCGCCGGCCTCGATTCGCTGTCCTTCCCTCACTTCACCGGGCCGGAGTTCAACGAGCTGTTCACCACGGCAGAGCTGCCGAACCTGTCGTCGGTCTCGGCCGCGCCGACGATCACCGATTCGGCCGAGATGGACGAGGGGATCCGTACCCAGGCCATCGAACGCGGCTACCAGCGCCGGCCCCTGCCGGCCGATTACGCGTTGATGCGCCTCATCGACGATGGCCTCGCTTTGCAGCATCCGGCAGCGAAGGCATGGCTGGCACTGGCCCGAGACGCTGCCGCTCACGACATCGAGCTGAGACTCGTCTCTGCCTACCGCGGTCACCGCTACCAGCGCCAGGTGTTCCTGCGACCGCTCGAAACGCCGTACGAGCTAGACGACTTCGCAGAACGCATGAAGCATTCGGCGCCGCCCGGCTACTCCAAGCACCACACCGGCTACGCCGTTGACATCGGCCATGAAGGCTTCAGCGATAGCAAGTTCGGCGAATCGCCGGCCTATGAGTGGTTGGCCGCGGACAACTTCGCCAATGCCAAGAAGCACGGCTGGATTCCCAGCTACCCCCCTGACGGCGGCCGGCAGGGCCCGGTGCCCGAGCCGTGGGAGTTCACCTACGTCGGCGTCAAGGCGATCCTGTGCTTCCATCAGCCCCCGACCGGCGACGACCCTCTCTGCACCGCCTGAGCGACCGGCCAAGAGGCTGAGCCGCCAGCCGAAGCCAGGGCCTGAGCGGCCCGTGAGCCCAATCGCATGGGAATGGGGAACATGAGCGGGAAACACAGGGCGAGTAGCTTCTTGCGGATGGCTGAGACTGCAACTGAGCGGCGTGAGATCGATCCCGATCTCCTGAAGAAGCTCGCATTTCAAGTGTGGACGTACAAGAAGGGCGAGATGGTGTCGGCGATGCTGCACATCGGCGACCATCTCGGGCTGTTCACCGCCCTCTCGGAGACCCAGCCCGCCACGAGCCACGATGTGGCGGAGGCAACCGGCCTCGCCGAGCGGCTGGTGCGCGAGTGGATGTACGGCGTGGCTGCTGCGGGCCTCGTCGATCACGACGACGGCGCCTTCTCGCTGTCGCCCGAGGCAGAGGCGCTGCTCGTCGATGAGGATGGCTCGCTCCACTTCGCCATGGGCGCCTTCCGCGGCGGTCTCGGCGACGAGGTCCTGGACTTGATCCTCGATTCGTTCCGCACCGGCATCGGCATGACCTACGAGCAGCAAGGCCCCCGTGCGGCTGCCGGGCTGGCCCGCACCACCGGGCCGTTCAGCCGCCAGAACCTCACCTCGGTGATCCTGGGAGGCCTCGACGGCGTCGTGGCCAAGCTGGAACGCGGCGCCAAAGTGCTGGACGTGGGCTGCGGGGCGGGAGTGTCTGCGTGCCTCATCGCCGAGAAGTGGCCTCGCTCGGAGGTGGTTGGCTTCGATCCGTCGGCCATCGCGGTCCAGCAGGCACAGGAACGTGCCGAGGACGCGGGTCTGGAGAACACGACGTTCGTCGAGGCCGGCGCCTCCGACGTTCCCGCCACGGGCGACTTCGACTTGGCGCTCACCTTCGACTGCCTGCACGACATGCCCCGGCCCGACGACGCGCTGGATGCCATCCGGGCCGCACTCGACGCCGACGGCACGCTGCTCATCAAGGACATCCGCTCCAAGGGCGACTTCAACCTGGACCGGCGCAACCCGATGCTGGCCATGTTCTACGGCTTCTCGGTCACGAGCTGCCTCCAGTCGGCGCTGAGCGAGCCCGGCGGCATGGGACTCGGCACGCTCGGCCTGTATCCGGCGAAGGCCCGCGAAATGACCGCTGCCGCCGGATTCACACGCTTCACCGAGCATGACTTCAACGACGCCGCGAACCTCTACTACGAAGTCCGGCCTTGATCGCGCAGCGAACAAGAGCCGCATCCTCTAGATAGGTTCGACGGCGAGCAGGCTCAGCCGCTGCGCATGGGCTGAGCACGCCGACGAACCCGGGAGGACACATGGCCGTTCACGCGAGTACTCCGATCGAGCTGATCGAAGGGGTGTACGCCGGACTGGCCGACGCTGTGGCCTTCGGACGTGAGCGATTGGGCCGAGCGCTCACGCTGTCGGAGAAGATCCTGATCGCGCACCTGTCCCACCGTGAACAGGAGCTCGAACGGGGTGTCTCGTATGTGGACTTGGCGCCCGACCGTGTCGCCATGCAGGACGCCACGGCGCAGATGGCGTGGCTGCAGTTCATGACCGCCGGGCTGGACGAGGTGGCGGTGCCCACCACGACCCACTGCGACCATCTCATCCAGGCCCGTGAAGACGGCAAGCGCGATCTGCTCGCCGCGTCGGAGAACAACGAGGAGGTATACGACTTTCTCGAGAGCGTGTGCGCCCGCTACGGCGCAGGCTTCTGGAAGCCCGGCAGCGGCATCATCCACCAGGTTGTGCTCGAGCAGTACGCCTTCCCTGGCGGGATGATGATCGGCACTGACAGCCACACGCCCAATGCCGGCGGGCTGGGCATGGTGGCAGTCGGCGTGGGCGGCGCCGATGCCGTCGACGTCATGACCGGCTTCGCTTGGAACGTGCGGTGGCCCAAGGTCATCGGCGTGCATCTGACCGGCGAGCTGTCGGGCTGGAGCGCGCCGAAGGACGTGATCCTGAAGGTGGCCGAGATCCTCACAGTGTCCGGTGGCACCGGGGCGATCGTGGAGTACTTCGGCCCCGGCGCCGAGTCGCTGAGCGCCACCGGCAAGGGCACGATCTGCAACATGGGTGCCGAGATCGGCGCCACCACGTCACTGTTCGGCTACGACGCTGCCATGGCCCGCTACCTGTCGGCCACCGGGCGCGCCGCGGTGGCCGCGGCGGCCGACGCGGTCGCCGAGCACCTGCGGCCCGACGACGAGGCCATGGCCGACCCTGGCGCCCATTACGACCAGGTCATCGAGATCGACCTGTCGCAACTGCGGCCTCACATCAACGGTCCTCACACGCCCGACCTCGCCCGTGAGGTGTCGGCCCTGGGCGCGGAGGCCCAAGCCGAGGGCTGGCCGCTGCAGATCAGCGCAGCGCTCATCGGCAGCTGCACCAACTCCAGCTATGAGGACATCACCCGGGCTGCTTCGATCGCCCGCGACGCCGCCGCCAAGGGGCTGCGGGCACGGACACAGCTGCTCGTGACCCCCGGCTCGGAGCAGGTGCGGGCCACCATCGAGCGTGATGGGCTGCTCGCCGACTTCGAGGCGCTCGGTGCCACCGTGCTCGCCAACGCCTGCGGGCCCTGCATCGGCCAGTGGGACCGCTCCGGCGACGAGAACTACGTCCCCGGCCAGGCCAACGTGATCGTCACCTCCTACAACCGCAACTTCCCCAAGCGCAACGACGGCGACGCTGCGACGCTGGCATTCGTGACGTCACCCGAGACCGTCATGGCGCTGGCGCTGGCGGGAACGCTCGACTTCGATCCCGTCGAAGGCGTGCTGCACACCGATGCCGGGGAGCCGGTCACGCTGCCGACTCCGGTGGGCGTGGAGCTGCCACCGGCCGGCTTCGATCCCGGCGAGAGCGGGTTCGTGGCCCCGCCGGCTGATCCGGGCAGTGTCGAGGTACGGGTCTCGCCGACATCAGACCGCCTGCAGGTGCTCGAGCCGTTCGAAGCGTGGGACGGCGACGACTACGCCGATCTCCCGGTGCTGGTCAAGGCCAAGGGCAAGTTCACCACCGATCACATCTCCATGGCCGGCCCGTGGCTTCGCTACCGGGGCCACCTCGAGAACATTTCGGGAAACCTGTACCTCGGTGCGGTGAATGCCTTCGACGGGTACGACGTCGGGCACGGCAAGAACCAGTTGACCGGCGAGACGCAGCCGTACCCGGAGATCGCGAAGGCGTATCACGCCGCCGGCGTGAACTGGGTGGTGATCGGCGACCAGAACATGGGCGAGGGCTCGAGCCGCGAGCACGCCGCCATGGAGCCGCGCTTTCGGGGCGGCTTGGTCGCGCTGTGCCGCAGCTTCGCCCGCATCCACGAGACCAACCTGAAGAAGCAGGGCATGCTGCCGCTCACGTTTGCGGATCCTGCCGACTACGACCACATCGATGAGGATGATCGGATCTCGGTGC
The DNA here is from genome assembly GCF_965203655.1 of Candidatus Poriferisodalis sp. Lineage (GTDB taxonomy): Bacteria > Actinomycetota > Acidimicrobiia > Acidimicrobiales > Poriferisodalaceae > Poriferisodalis. The sequence goes on along the minus strand of NZ_CBDBDD010000009.1, from coordinate 771,135 downwards.
TGGGGCTCGCCGATCTGGCGCCGGGCCGCCCGGTCACCGTCGAGGTGCGCAAGCCGTCGGGCGACACGTTCTCGTTCGAGGCCAACCACACGTTCAGCGACGACCAGATCGAATGGTTCAAGGCAGGCTCGGCGCTCAACATCATCCGAGCCTCGCTTTGACGCGAGGAAGCCGGCCCGGGGGGAGGGCCGGCTTCTTCGCTGAGGTCGCTGGGCGTGGGGGACGCTTCGACCTGGAGCCGGTCGGAGCGGGGGCTTCCGATCCGGCATTCGCCTGCCTGGGTGGGGGGACACCGTGCGGCAGTGCGATATGTGAAACGGCTTGGGGTAACCGCTCGAGATCAAATTAGCGTCGGCTTCACTATCGGGCCAGCAGTTAGGGCAGATAGTTTTAATCTCTTTGAGAGATAGTGCGCCGTCCGGCGCTACTGTGGCCTCATGGACCTCAGATACCTCGAAGCGCTGGCCGCCGTGGCCGAGCATGGGCGCTTCTCCGCAGCCGCTCGGGCGCTGCACACCGTGCAGTCCAACGTGTCGAGCCACATCGCCAGGTTGGAGGACGAGCTGGGCGCGGTGCTCGTGGATCGCGCTGTGGGATCGCTGACGCCGGAAGGCGAAGTGGTGCTGGCGCGCACCAAGCGCATCAACTCCGAGATCGCCGCGATGCGGGCCGATGTGGCGTCGATGACCTCCCACGTCACCGGGGAGGTCAGCCTCGGCATCATCGGCACTCCCGGAAGGTGGCTGCTGCCGCCGTTCCTCGATGAGCTGCGGCGGCGCCATCCCGACGTGGACGCCATGGTGGTCGACTCCACCACCCTGGCGCTGATCCGCCTGCTTGAAGGCGGCGAATTGGACCTCGCCGTGATGAACGCCCCGCTCGACCACGAGGAGTTGGTGGCGACTCCCCTGTTCGCCGAGGAATTCGTGGTCATCGCCCCCACCGGGCACGCCCTTGCCGAACAGGGTGACCGCGAGGTGAGCTTCGCCGAACTCGAACAGCACGAGTTGCTGCTCGGACCGCCGGATTCGGTCATGCGCACGCAGATTGATTCCGCTGCCGCCCGGCACGGCGTGAGGCTGCAGACGCTGGCCCAACTCGACGGCATCCGGCTGACCGCCACGCTGGCCTTTCAGGGCTACGGCCCGGCCATCGTGCCGATCACCTCGATTCCCGTCTGGACCGATCGAGGCGACTGGAGCGTGCTCACCGTGACCGGGTTGCCTCCCCGCCAGGTCGCGCTCGCAATCCGCCGCCGGGGCATGCTCTCCGCACCAGCGGCTGCAACCCGTGACGTGCTGCGCACGGTGATGCGAAGCGTCGCCCGCCGCATCCCCGGTGTAACTGCCGCATAACCTCACCACAGTGGAATTGCAGCTACGGGCTGGCGCCAGTGGACATGTCACCGCCGGCGTCGCCACGCTCGGTGGCCGGACGGCCATGCTCATCTCCGCCGACAGCCCCCATCGACGCGGTGCGCTTGCGCCGGCCGACAGCGAGACAATCGTCGCCGGCTTGCAGACCGCCCTCGCCAAGCGGCTTCCCGTCGTGCTCATGCTGTCCTCGAGCGGCGCCGACGCACATCACGGCGTCGCCGCGCTGCACGGCTGGGGCGAGGCCGCTCGGGTGCTCGTTCGCTGCTCGGGTGTGGTCCCGATCCTGGCCGGGGTCACCGGCCAGGCAATCTCGGGCATCGCACTGCTGATCGGCCTCGCCGACATCGTCGTGATGGCCGACGACGCGTATGCGTTCGTCAGCGGTCCCGTGCCAGTGCAGGAGATGACCGGCGTCGTCATTGGGCCCGACGAGCTCGGCGGCGCACCTATTCACGCCCGGGCCTCTGGGACGGCGTGCGCAATCACGTCTGCGGATGACGTGCTCGAAACGCTCACCGAGATGCTGGGGTACCTGCCGCACCACTGCGACGAGCTGCCGCCGACCATCGACACTGCCGATCCGCGCGGGCGGCTCACGCCCGAGGCCGGGGCCCTGCTGCCTACCCAGGCGACTGGCGCATACGACGTGCGCGACATCATCGGCGAACTGGTCGACGACGGCTGCTTTGTCGAGCTGAGAACCGGCTGGGCGCCCAACATCGTGACCGGCTTCGCATCGCTGGGGGGCTACGCGGTGGGTGTGCTGGCCAACCAGCCGATGAGCATCGCGGGCACGCTCGACATCGCCGCCAGCCAGAAGGGCGCCCGCTTCGTCAACTTCTGCGACGCCTTCGGCCTGCCACTGATCACGCTGGTGGACACGCCCGGCTTCTACCCCGGCAAGGACTTGGAGTGGCGCGGCATGATCCGTCACGGCGCTCAGCTCGCATTCGCCTATGCACGGGCCACCGTGCCACGAGTCGCCGTCGTGCTGCGCAAGTCCTACGGGGGCGCGTACATCGTCATGGACTCCAAGACGATGGGCAACGACGTCTACCTGGCGTGGCCGAGCGCCGAGCTGGCCGTGATGGGTGCCTCCCAGGCGGCCCAGATCCTGCGCCGTGGCGCCGACCCCGACGAGGTCGCCGACTATGTCGCCGACTACGAGGGCACCTACCTCAACCCCTATGTCGCCGCCGAGCGCGGCTACGTCGACAGCGTGATCGATCCCGCTCACACCAGGCGCGAGCTCATCGACACGCTCGACATGCTCTCGACCAAACGCGAGCGGCTGCGCCAGCGCCGGCACGACAACACGCCCCTGTAAGCCGTCGGATTCGCGGCGGAGCGACATATTGGGTACATTCGGCGGCGCGAACGAGGGGGACTGATGGCGCAGGACAGCTTCACGATCACCGACAACCGCACAGGAGAGTCGGTGACCGTCCCGGTGGTCGACGGCACGATCTCCGCGGCCGCACTGCGCGAGCTGGACCGAGGCCTGTGGTTCTACGACCCTGCCTATCTCTCCACGGCCAACTGCGATTCGAAGATCACCGAGATCGACGGCAACGAGGGGATCCTGCGGTACCGCGGCTACCCCATCGAGCAGCTCGCCGAGCAGTCCAGCTTCCTCGAGGTGGCCTACCTGCTGATCCACGGCGAACTGCCCACCGAGGCCGAGGCCGCCGAGTGGATCCACCACATCACGTTCCACACCTACGTGCACGAGGACATCACACGCTTCATCAAGGGCTTCCGCTACGACGCCCACCCGATGGGCACGCTGGTCTCCACCATCGCCGCGCTGTCGACCTTCTACCCCGAGGCCAAGGACATCGATGATCCCTACAGCCGGCTCGTGCAGACCATCCGGCTGATGGCCAAGATGCCCACGATGGCGGCGTTCACCTACCGCAACCGGATGGGCCTGCCCTATGAGTACCCGGTCAACCACCTCACCTACACGGGCAACTTCCTGCGGATGATGTGGGCCGTCGCCGACCCCGACTACGTGCCCGACCCCACGCTCACACGAGCCCTCGACGTGCTGTTCATCCTGCACGCCGACCACGAGCAGAACTGCTCCACCACCACCATGCGCACGGTCGGATCCAGCCGGGCCGATCCATACACGGCAGTGGCTGCGGCGACCTGCGGGCTGTATGGGCCGCTGCACGGCGGCGCCAACGAGCAGGTCATCCACATGCTGCACGAGATCGGCACCTACGACAATGTGGCTGCGTACATCGAGCGGGCGAAGTCCGGCGACGTGCTGCTGCAGGGCTTCGGCCACCGGGTGTACAAGAACTACGACCCGCGGGCCAAGATCATCAAGGAGACCGCCGACGCGGTGTTCAAGGTGACCGGCCTGAACCCGCTCCTCGACATCGCCATGAAGCTCGAAGAGGTGGCGCTGAGCGACTCCTACTTCAAGGACCGGCGCCTGTACCCGAACGTGGACTTCTACTCGGGGCTCATCTACGAGGCAATGGGCTTCCCGCTGGACATGTTCACGGTGCTGTTCACCATCGGCCGCACGCCGGGCTGGCTGGCGCACTGGGTGGAGATGCTCGGCGATCCCGAGCAGAAGATCTACCGGCCCCGCCAGAAGTACACCGGCCCGGGCCAGCGCGACTACGTGCCGATCGAAGGCCGCTAGCTGTCGCTCCGCATTCTGCTCTGGGGCAGACGAGGACGTTCCGGTTCGGGAGTGACATGCACGTAGTACGAATCCACCCGAACGCAGGTGAAGGCGTCTCGTTCTGGGCCGAGGATGACCGTGGGTTCAACGGAGGCGCAGGCGACCTCGTCGATCTCTTGGCGATGATTGCCGAGTACGTGGATGCCGACTCTCGTATTGGCGAATGGCGGGCGGAGTTGGTCCCCGGTCAGCAATCGTCCAGCGTCGTGGCGCAGCACTGATCGTGGCCTGCTCCGACGTCAAGGCCAAGCCCGACCTAGCGGCACGTCGCCGCGACGTTGCCTGAGACCTACTCGGCGTGTCGGAGCACCGCCAAGCGATGCCGGATCTTGCGTTGCTGTTCTCGATCGTCCATCAGGACTTCCTCTCACGAGAAAGCCCGACTGTCAACAACCTCTGTCAGTTTCAGATCTAGCGCCCACTCCTTCGTGCGCCAAACCGACATCAAACGGTGCGCGATAGTGACATCTGCTGCTGCGCCAAACCGACATCACGTGGTGCGCGAAAACGGCATCCAGACCTGCGTCGAACCGGCATGAGCGCTTCCGCAATCGTCGCAGCGTGATGCCTGCAAATGTTCACATGCATCACCTGCAAACATTCACATAGGTGGAGTCTGCAAGGCTGAGTTCGCTACAGTCAGGCTGCAATGGACGCGACGGCAGACACAGTTGCCTACCTGCCGCGCGTCGTCGATGTACTGCTGGCCGAACGGCTGAGGATCATGCCGATGGCCGTCATTGACGGACCGCGCGCGTGCGGCAAAACCACGACAGCCAGCCGGCTGGCACAGCGCATCCTGCCGCTTGATCGCGACAGCGCCGCCCGGGAGCACGCCGCCCACGGCACGCTGCCGTTAGACGATGGGCCGTTTCCGACACTGCTCGATGAGTGGCAGCTCGCCGAGCCGCTGTGGAACCAGCTAAGGCGCATCAGCGACCGCCTCGGTCGACCAGGACTCTTCCTTCTGACGGGGTCGGCCCAGCCAGCCGATGACATCACCCGTCATTCCGGCGCCGGCCGGGTCGCTCGGCTGCGGATGCGCACGCTGTCGCTGTTCGAGTCGGGTGACTCGCCCGGCTTGGTCAGCCTCGCAGGCCTGTTCGACGGCGAGGCATGCGCCGCATGGCCCAGCGACTCGCCGGCCACGGCGGACCAGACCTACGACGGTGATGCTGCAGCACAACTGCGCTCCGTCGTCGATGTGCTCTGTCGTGGCGGTTGGCCCGCATGTGTAGCGATGAGTCCGTCCGATGCCCAGCTGTATCTGACGGACTACCTGGACGAAATCTGCCGGGTAGACATCAGACAGCTTGCCGGCCGCAGACACGACCCCACCAACGTGCGCCGCACGATTGCCTCGCTGGCACGTCACAGCGGCTCAGCGCCGACAATGAAGACGCTTGCTGCAGACATCGCGGGGCGGCAGCCGCTCGCTCACGCAACGCTGCAGAGCTACCTGTCCACGCTCGAAGCCATCCACATCAGCGAAGACCAACCGCACTGGTCACCCCATCTGGCGTCGCGCGCCCGCCTGCGCCAGGCAGCGAAACGGCATCTGGCTGACCCGGCGCTCGCCGTCAACGCATTGAGCGCGAACGCGCAACGACTCCTCGACGACCGTGCGCTGCTCGGCCACCTGTTCGAATCGTTGGCAGTCCGCGACCTGCGCATCTACGCCCATGCGCTCGGTGGCAGCGTGTACCACTACTCCGACAGCAACGAACTCGAAGCAGACGCAATCGTCGAATTGCGCGACGGCCGCTGGATCGCTGTCGAGGTCAAGCTCGGCGAGCCAAGTTCCATCGACGAAGCCGCTACATCGCTGAACAAGCTCTGTGACCACATAGACACCGACCGGATGGGTCCGCCCGCCAAGTTGCTCGTCATCACGGCCACCGGGTACGCCTATGAGCGCAGCGACGGCGTGGCGGTCGCGCCCCTCACGCTCCTCGGCCCGTGACCGCACGACACACCACCCGCTCCGCCTCCGAACGCTGCCATCGCTATTGGATCGCGACGGCGGGCGTTCACTGCCCATGCAACGGCAATGTGCAGCAACATTCCCGCCACTACCAGCAGCACGACATGGGTCGGCCTCATGCGATGTCCAGCAGGATCTTGCCGACGTTGGCGTTGGTGGCCATGTATTCGTGCGCCTCGGCGATGTCGTCGAGTGCGAAGCGCGAGTCGATGATCGGACGCAGCGAGCCGTCGTCGAAACGCGGCAGCAGCTCGGCGCAGAACCGCTGGTTGGCATCGATCTTCTGCTCGATGGGCCGTGAGCGCAGCACGGTGCCAATGAGCGCCGCCCGCTTGGGCAGCAGCGCGCCGAGCGGGAACGTGGCCGTCGGCTCGCCCATGACACCGACTTGGATAATGCGCCCCTGGACGCGCACTGAGGCGATGTTCCGGGCCAGGTAATCGCCGCCGATCACGTCGAGCACCACGTCGACGCCTTGGCGGCCGGTCCACTCCTTGATCGCATCAGCAAAGTCGGTCTCGGTGTAGTCAATGACGAGGTCGGCGCCGAGATCAGTGCAGGCCGTCACCTTCGACGTCGAGCAGGTGACGGCGATGCGGGCGCCGATGGCCTTGACGATCTGAATCGCGGCGGTGCCCACGCCCGAGGCGCCTGCATGCACCAGCGCCGTGCCGCCTGAGGCCAGACCCCCCTGGGTCACGAGCGCATCGTGGGCGGTCATGAACACCTCCGGGATGGCTGCGGCATCGTGCAGCGCCACCGAAGCGGGGATGTGCTGCAGCATGCGCTCGTGGGTGACGACCTGTTCGGCCTTCGCGCCGCCCGACACGATGCCCATCACCTCGTCGCCCACCGACCAGCCGGTAACTCGCTCGCCGAGCGCGGCGATGGTGCCTGCGAACTCGAGACCCGGGATCTCGAATTCGGGCTTGGGGCCTGGTGCGGGGTACAGGCCCATCCGCTGGAGCAGGTCGGCCCGATTCATCGCCGAACAAGCCACATTCACCAGCACCTCTTCGGGCCCAGGCGCCGGGTCGGGCACTTCCCGTACCTGGAGCACGTCGACGCCGCCGTATTCGGGTATCACCACTGCACGCATGGGCGGCGACGGTACTTCGGAAGTGATTACCCTGCGAGCCCGTGCGTCGGGATGCTGTCATCACCCTCGAGGGCGCGAACAACTGCCGTGACATCGGCGGCTATCCCGCAGGGGGCGGGCGTCATGTGCGGATGGGAGCGCTGTTTCGCTCCGATCGCCTGAGCGCACTGTCCCTCGACGATCTCGAAGAACTGGGCAGCCGCGGCATCCGCACGGTGGTCGACTTCCGTGCCGGACCCGAGATCGAGCGTGACCGCTCGCGGCTGTGGCCCGGCGTGACGTCGCACATCTCGCTGCCGGTGGGCGACACCGTGGACGGCGACATCAGCATGGTGGACCAGATCTTCGAGGGTCGGCTGCGGTCGGTCAGTGAAGACGACATGGCCGGGCTGTACCTGCAGATGATCGGCTCCTACGGCGAGCGGTTCGCTCAGCTCGTGGCCATTGCCGCCGACGTCGACCATCTGCCGATGCTGTTCCACTGCACGGCCGGCAAGGACCGCAGCGGCATCGCGTCAGCGCTCCTGCTGGAAGCGCTCGGCGTCGCCCGCGAGACCGTGCTGGACGACTACTGCCTGTCGAACGAGCTGCGTTCGCACCAGCGCATCAAGGAGCTGGCGCCGGAATTCGCCAGAATCAACATCGACATCGACGACGTGCGCGCCATCCTCAGCGCGCCGCGTGGGGTGATGTCAGCAGTGCTGGCGGAGATCGATGACCGCTTCGGGCGACTGTCCAACGGCAGCGCGGCGACGGGCGTCGAGGGGTACCTCCTCGCTCACGGCCTCGACCCGGCGTCGCTGGAGATGCTGCGGGCGAACCTGCTGATCTGAGGCTGCTGCCGACGAGCGTCTCCTACCGGTCGGTGCGGTACAGGTAGCGGATGTCCCAGTAGCCGTACAGCGTCGGCGTGGTGTTGCCGAACACGTTGCGCACGGCGCCGAGCCGTTCGCCGAGCGTCGTGTAGATCAACGGCACGTTCGCTGCGGCGATGGCCTGCGCCGCGCGATAGAGCAGGACTCGCTTGTCGTGATCGAGTTCTTGGCTGGCCTCGATATAGAGCCGGTCGATCTCGGCTTCCCAGTCGGTCGCGGGTTCGTCTTGGAACGGATGCCACAGGTGCAACGACTGGGAGCTGTGCCACAAGCCGATGCCGCTGTAGGGATCAGGGCCGCCGGTGAAGCCGATGACCATCGCCTCCCAGTCATAGGTGGTGGTGAGCTGCGACACCAGGTCTCTGAACTCGATCGCCTCGTACGTGACGTCGAGACCCGCTGCGGCCATCCCGTCCCGGATGATCTCTGTAGCTGCCTGGCGCACGGCGTTGCCCGTGTTGGTCACCAGCGTGAACGAGATCGGGTTGCCCAAGTCGTCCTCGCGGATGCCGTCACCGTCGGTGTCGATCCACCCCAAGTCATCCAGGAGATCGTTCGCCCTGTCGATGTCGTACGGGTAGCGACGCACATCGGGGTTGCGAAAGTCGCCGGCGGCCGGGCTCACTGACGACCACTGCTCGTAGCCCAGCCCGTGCTGGATGCCGTCGATCATGGCCGCCTTGTCGAGCGTGTGGGCCACCGCCCGACGGAAGTTCACGTTGCTGAACCAATGCAGCTTGGTCGGATCCACGAACGGCTCGCCCGCGTCGTTCGAGCGCGGATTCTGGTTGAAGGTCAGGAACGTGGTGCCGAAGCCAGGGCCCCGGCGATGCAGGGCGAAGTTCTCGTCTTCCTGCAACGGCTCCAGCAGCGCGTACTCCTCGCCCAGCACGCCGTGGAAGTCGGCAGTGCCGTCGCGGAACAGCGCCAGCTCGGACTCCAGGTCCGGCACCACGATGTGCACCACCCGGTCCAGGTACGGGAGCTGCTGGCCGTTGGCATCGGTCTGCCAGTAGTGCGGGTTGCGCTTGAAGACGACCCGCTCCTCGGGCGTGTACTCGCCGATGGTGAACGGGCCGGTGCCGACGATCTCGGTTGGGTCGGTGTCGATGTTCCAGAACTCGGTGAACGTGCCCGCCTCGATGGGCGCTTCGAAGATGTGCTTGGGGTAGATGGACGTGCCCATCGAACGCAGGAACGGTGCGAACGGCTGGGGCAGCACGAACTCGACCGTGTGATCGTCGAGCGCCGCCACATTCATCTTCGACGTTTCCCACTCTCCGTCATCGTTGAGATAGCGGAACTCGAAGGTGGCACGGCTCGACGCGTTGAAGTCGTCGTTGTAGATGACCTGGTTGAACGTGAAGTCCACGTCGTGCGCTGTGAAGGGCGTGCCGTCGTGCCACCGCACATCGTCACGCAGGCGGAACACCCAGCGCAGGCCGTCGTCTGAGCGCTCCCACGACTCGGCGAGCATCGGTTCGACGGCGTCGTTGAGCCACGACGTCTCGGTGAGGCCCTCGAAGAGGTAGCCCAAGACGTTCGACGAGCCAGCGTCGTTGGACAGCGCCAGGTTGAAGGTGAGTGGCTCAGAGATCGTCGCCAGCGTGAGCGCTCCGCCGTGGGTGCCGATCTCGTAGGAGAAGTCGTCGGCATTGCGGCGCAGCTCGTCCACGATCGCCTGGGTCGCCAAGTCTTGCTCGGACGGGCAGAAGGACAGCCCGAGGCTGTCGAGATCGTCGGCCAAGAACTCGGCGTAGCGCCAGTCGGCGGGAATGCAGCCGCTGAGAGTGTTGGTGCCGCCGAGCTTGATCTGTTCGAGGTAGGCCAGCGCCGCCAAGCCTGCAGGGATAGAGCCGGTGAGCTGGTTGCCCTGGAGCCAGAGCCGTCTGATGCTGCTGAGATTGCCGAATTCGGCCGGGATGGCCCCGGTGAGCTGGTTGCCGTCGAGGTAGAGCCGTCGCAGCTTGGCGAGGTTGCCGAGTTCGGCCGGGATCTCACCGGTCAATTCGTTGCCCCGCAGCCACACTTCGGTCAGTTCGACGAGATTGCCGATCTCGGCCGGGATCTCGCCGGACAGCTGGTTGTCGTCGAGATCGAGCCGGGCGAGGTGCACCAAGTTGCCGAGTTCGGCAGGGATGGGACCGGTCAGCTCGTTGTGCCACAGGTTGAGCCGCGTCAGCGAGCTGAGGTTGCCGAGTTCGGGCGGGATCTCACCGCTCAGCTCGTTGTACCGGAGGAAGAGGATCCGCAGATTCGCCAGGTCGCCGAATTCAGTGGGAATGGGGCCGTCAAGCTGGTTGAAGCTGAGCGAGATGCGCTCGAGACTGTCCATGCCGCCGAGTTCGGGCGGAATGTGACCGGTGAAGGCATTCCGGCTCAGGTCGAGGTTGCGCAGCTCGTCTAGGCCGCTGAGCTCGGTGGGGATCTCCCCCGACAACTGGTTGTCGTGCACGACGAGTTGCTCGAGCTTCGCCAGCCGAGCCAAGCTCCCCGGCAGTGCGCCAGTGAGCGAGTTCCGGCTGAGATCGAGGCTCCCGAGCTGACCGAGCCTGCCGACACTGCTGGGGATAGACCCGCTCAGTTCGTTGTTCGCCATGCGCAGGCTGCGCAGCTTGGCGAGGCGACCGACGGTTACCGGGATCTGGCCGGAGAACAGGTTGTTGCTCAGGTCGAGTTCGGTGAGCTCGCTGAGGTTGGCGACCGCCGTCTTCAGCGGACCGGACAGCTCGTTGTCATTCAGCCGGAGCTGGCGAAGCTCGGTCAGGTCCCACAGTGCATAGGGGATCTGCCCGTAGAGGACGTTGTCGCTGAGGTCGAGGCGCTTCAGCTTCGTGAGCGCACCCAGAGCACTCGGGATCCGGCCGGTCAGCAGGTTGCGGTCGAGGCGCAGTTCGGCGAGGCTCGCTGCGTCCGCGAGCTCAGCGGGAATGGTGCCCGAGAGCTGGTTGTCGCCCAGGTTCAACACTTGGAGCTTGCCGAGTTCGCCGATTTGGCTAGGAATGTCGCCCGTGAGCCGGTTGCGCTCCAGCCGGAGTTCCTTGAGCCTGGCGAGCTGGCCCACTTCGGCGGGAATCTGACCCATCAACTGGTTGCCTTCCAGCCGCAAGTAGCGCAGATCGCCCAGGTCGCCCAACTCGGGCGGCAGCGCTCCGGTGAGGCTGTTGTGTTCGAGGCGCAAATGCCTGAGTTCGGAGAGCTGGCCGATCTCGGCAGGAAGCTCCCCGGACAGCCGATTCTCGCTGATGACCAAGTACTCGAGTTCGCCCAGGCCGCCCAGCGCTGCGGGGATCGATCCCGTGAGATGGTTGGCACGCAGGTCGAGGGTGACAAGCCGTGACAGATTGCCCATCTCGGCGGGCATCTCGCCCGAAAGCGAGTTGTTGCTGGCATCGAGCCACGTCAGGCTGGCGAGGTCGCCGATCTCGGCTGGAATCTCACCCGACAGGCTGTTGCGGCTGACATCGAGCCACGCCAAGTTGCGGAGCTGGCCGATCTCGGCGGGGATCTCGCCCCAGAACAGGTTGTCGCTGATCACCAGGTGCGAGAGCTGGGTCATCTCGCCCAGTTCGGACGGCAGCGGGCCCGACATGCGGTTGCCCCGCATGTCGAGGACACGCAGGTCTTCGAGCTGCCACAGCTCGACGGGATTCCTGCCCCACAGGGCGTTGTGCTTGACATCAAGCAGCGTCAGGTTGGTGAGCTCGCCGATCTCGGCAGGGATCTGCCGGTAGAGCCGATTGTTCTGCAGGTCGAGCTCTCGGAGGCTGGTGAGCTCACCGATAGCCCGGGGAATCTCGCCATGGATGCCGTTGTCTCCCAGGTCGAGGCGTTGCAGGTGCGTGAGCTGGCCGATCGCCTCGGGAAGCTCCCCCGACAGGCCGTTGGACGGCAGTTCGAGCCGCACCACGCGCCCGTCGCTGTCGGTGGTGACGCCGTGCCACCGGCTGAGCGGCGCCCCAGAGCCCCACAGGTCGTTGCGGCCCCAACTGTCCCCGCCGGTCGCAGCGAACAACTCCTCGAGCGCTGCACGGTCCGACCGCTCATCGTCGTGCTCGCTGGCGGCAGCCGGGACCGCCAGCTGCAACGCCAGCACAGCGACCAGCGAGATGGCTACGGCCTTGGCCGATGTGGCGCGACGGGCTCGGGTCATGGGTGTGTCCTCGCGTCAGGAAAATGTGGGCGGGCCGACGGTCGGGCAGAGTACAACTCGGCCTCGCCGACCCAGCGGAGCCTCCCTGCTGCGGGGTTCAACCTCCTAGGGTCTCGGCGATGGATTACCGCTGGCCTCAAGAGCTGACCGATCTGGCCGAGGAAGCTGCCAGCTGGGTGAGCGAGGCCACCGCGGACCTGTTCACGATCGACGACAGCTGGCTGGTGGGCTACTCCGAGGAGTTCACGCTGCGGTTGGGCGAGCGCGGCTGGATCGGCATGTGCTGGCCCGTCGAAGCCGGCGGCGATGGGCGGCCCGAGGTCGAGCGGTTCGTGGTGACCGAGCAGCTGCTGCTCGGGGGGGCGCCGATGGCCAGCTCGTTCTTCCCGGATCGCCAGATCGGCCCAGTGCTGCTCACCTACGGCACGCCCGAGCAACAGGCCCAGTTCCTGCCCGAGATGCGCGCCGGGCGATCCCGTTGGTGCATTGGCATGTCGGAGCCCGATGCAGGCTCGGACGTGGCCGCGATCGGCACGACGGCGGTGCGAGACGGTGACCGCTTCATCGTGAATGGCCAGAAGATCTGGACGAGCGGCGCCGCTACTGCGAACTGGTGCTACCTGATCTGCCGCACCGATCCCGACGCCCCGCCGCACAAGGGCATGAGCGAGCTGATCGTGTCGATGGACACCCCGGGCGTCGAGGTGCGGCCGATCCGCGACGCCTCGGGCGACGCCCACTTCAACGAGGTGTACTTCGATGAGGTGGCCGTGCCCGTCAAGCACTTGGTGGGCGAGCTCAACAACAGCTTCTCCCAGACCATGCGCCAGCTCGAGCACGAGCGAGGCGGTATCGACCGGCTGGCTTCGAACCAGCGCCTCTACCTCGACATGAAGGACCGGGCCGACACCTCAGACCCGCTCGTTCGCCAGCGGATGGCCCGCATCGAGACCGGCTACCGGATTGGCCGCGACATGGTGCTGCGCAATGTGCTGCGCCAGACGCCCTTCCCCCAGTACTCGGCGGTGACCAAGACGTGGTGCACCGAGTTCGAGCAGGAGGTCTCCCGCTTCGTGGGCGACGTGGCAGGCGCCGAGACGATGCTGGCCAACCGGGTGTCGCGCAACGTGGTGTACGCGCCCGCCTACACGATCATGGGCGGCACCACGCAGATCCTGCGCAACATCATCGGCGAGCGGATCCTGCGGCTGCCCCGCGAACCCCGCGGCTAGGGGGCGAAGATCCAGCTGTTGGGCTGGTCGGTTGTCTCGATGTGGCCTGCAGTGCGGCCGGCGAAGTGGGTGCCGATCACCAGCCGGCCGTCAGACCAGCGAGGGAACGCTTCGATGCGCGTGGCGGTGGAGGCGCCGTCGGCCGCGTAATCGGCGCTGGAGGCCATGTCGGGTCGGGCGAACTGCAGCGGGTGGTGGATCATGTCGCCGGTGATGACCGCTCGCTCCCCAGCCGATTCGATGATGACGCTGACGTGGCCGGGGGTGTGGCCGGGCGTGGATTCGAACCAGACCTCGTCGTTGATGCGATGGTCGGGGCTGACGAGGTCGGCGAGCCCGGCATCCATGATGGGCTGCACCGAATCCTCGAAGACCGGCCCGTAGTCCTGCGGCTCGGCACGCCAGTAGTCGTACTCGGCTTGCACGAATAGGTAGCGGGCGTTCGGGAACGTGGGCACCCAGGCGCCGTCGACGAGGCGGGTGTTCCAGCCCACATGGTCGACGTGAAGGTGGGTGCACACCACGAAATCGATCGTCTCGGGCGCGAATCCCGCCGCTTCGAGGTCGGCCATGAACGGGGTGGAGAGCTGCTCGAACGGGGGCGCGCCCGGGCGTGACTTGTCGTTGCCGACACAGGTGTCCACGATGATTCGCAATCCCGCCGACTCGATGACCACCGAATGCATGGACAGGCGCATACGGCCGTCGTCGGTGACGAAGTCGGGTCGCAACCAGTCGTAGTCGTCGATGACGTCCTCGGCGCCGGGCAGCAGGATGCCGAAGGGCCAGTGCACTTCGAGCTCTGCGATACGCGTGAGCTGAGCATCGCCCACGGTCCACGCGATCGGGGTGGATTTGTCGACGGTCGGCATCGTCGGCTCTCCTCGTTTCGGTTTCACAAGCGCGGCGCTGATCGCGGTTGCGACGTTGCGGAGCGCCTGCGACGCGCCACACTATTGCCGCCTTGCCGACTGATGCCGTGCCGAGCCATGAACGAACCTGACCGACATACACCTGATCCCGGCGATCCGACCCGCGGCGAGCGGTTCCGCGAAGCCGCTATCGCGGCCGAGCTGGAGACAGGCGAGCGCGAGCCGACCCGTCAGAAGGCGTGGCGCAGTTCGATGCTCCGGCTGGTCCGGATGGGCTTCGGGTTCGGCGTGGTGGTGCTCGGCGTCATCATGATGCCGCTGCCCGGCCCGGGGATGCTGGTGGTCGCCGTGGGCTTGGCGATCTTGGCCCGGGACGCCGCATGGGCCGACCGGTTGCTGGGCAAGGTGCGGGAACGCCTGCCGTCCGATGCCGATGGCAAGCTGCCCCGCTCGACCATCGCAACGATGGTGCTGCTCGCCGCGGCGGGCATTGCCGCCTCGATCTGGTTCACGGTCGGCGACATCAACCCGCTCGACGTGATCCTGTTCTGGCGCGACTAGTGAATATGGACGGGCGTTGAGACTTCGCTGAAGAAGTCGTTGCCCTTGTCGTCCACCACGATGAAGGCCGGGAAGTCCTCCACCTCGATCTGCCAGACCGCTTCCATGCCCAGCTCGGGGTATTCGAGCACCTCGACCTTGCGGATCGAGTCCTTGGCCAGCCGGGCCGCCGGGCCGCCAATGGAGCCCAGGTAGAAGCCGCCGTAGCGAGCGCACGCCTCGATGACCTGGCGTGACCTGTTGCCTTTGGCCAGCATGACGAGGCTGCCCCCGGCGGCCTGGAATTGCTCCACGTAGGAATCCATGCGCCCCGCAGTCGTGGGGCCGAACGAGCCCGAGGCGTAGCCCTCCGGTGTCTTGGCAGGACCGGCGTAATAGACCGGGCGCTCGCGCAGGTAGTCGGGCAGCCCGTCGCCGGCGTCGAGGCGTTCCTTCAGCTTGGCGTGGGCGATGTCGCGGGCCACCACCAACGTGCCGGTGAGCGACAAGCGGGTCTTGACGGAGTGCTGGGTGAGCTGGTTGCGGATGGCATCCATCGGCTGGTTCACGTCGATGGGCACCACCCCGGTTGACAACTCCTGCTCCTCGGTCTCGGGCAGGAATCGGGCGGGATCGGTCTCGAGCTGTTCGAGGAAGATGCCGTCGGCGGTGATGCGCCCGAGTGCCTGGCGGTCGGCCGAGCACGACACGGCGATGCCAACGGGGCAGCTCGCGCCGTGACGGGGCAGGCGCACCACCCGCACGTCGTGGCAGAAGTACTTGCCGCCGAACTGCGCGCCGATGCCGAATTCGCGGGTGAACTCGAGGATGCGGCCTTCCCATTCGAGGTCGCGGAAGCCGTGGCCGGCCTCGCTGCCGGCAGTGGGCAGCGTGTCGAGATACTTGGCCGACGCGTACTTGGCCACCTTCACGGCGAACTCGGCCGAGGTGCCGCCGATCACCACCGCCAAGTGGTATGGCGGGCAGGCGGAAGTGCCCAGCGTGCGCAGCTTCTCGTCGAGGAACCGAGTGAGGCTGTCGGGGTTGAGCAAGGCCTTGGTCTCTTGGAACAAGAAGCTCTTGTTGGCCGAGCCGCCCCCCTTGGCCATGAAGACCAGCTCGTACTCGTCGCCCGGCGATGCGTAGATCTCGATCTGGGCGGGCAAGTTGTTGCCGGTGTTGCGCTCAGTGAACATGTCGAGCGGGGCCATCTGCGAGTAGCGCAGGTTCGACGTGAGGAAGGTGTCGGCAACCCCCTGGGAGATGGCCTCGGCATCGTCGAAGTCGGGCTCGTCTGCGGTGCCGGTGAGCACCCGCTCGCCCTTGTGACCCCAGATGATCGCCGTGCCGGTGTCCTGGCAGCTCGGCAGCACTCCCCCGGCGGCGATGTTGGCGTTCTTGAGCAGTTCCAAGGCCACGAACCGGTCGTTGGCCGACGCTTCGGGATCGTCCAGGATCGCAGCGATCGAGGCCAGGTGACCGGTGCGGAACAGGTGCGAGATGTCTCGCATGGCCTCGGCAGTGAGCAACCGCAGCGCTTCGGGCTCGACTTGAAGGAAGCGCCGCCCCGCGGCAGTGACGGTCGATACATAGTCGGACGTGAGGTGCCGGTAGGTCACATCGGCGGGTCCGGTGGGAAGCAACTCCACGTGGGTGTAGGTGCTCATTGCTTCATGCTACGGACGCTTGCCCGTCGGCGAACTGACCGCGCCGTCGCGCATGGCCGGATTGCGGCGCCTCTGGACGGTGTCGGCGCGCCACCGGATTCCGCGGCGAGAATGGCACCGTGGCTGGTGTCGAGTCGATCAATGCGATCACGTTGCGGACCGCCGACATGGCGGCGTCGGTGCGGTTCTACGAGGCATTGGGCTTCCGGCTCAGCTACGGCGGCGATGACGCGCCCTTCAGCACGCTGCGCAGCGCTGAGTGCTTCGTCAACCTGATCGCCGTGGACAACCCTGCGGGGGCCGAGACCGGCTGGGGCCGAGTGATCTTCCACGTGGACGATGTGGACGCGCTCTACCAGCAAGCGCTCGACGCGGGCCTGACGCCGCAAGCAGCTCCCCGGGACGCCCCCTGGGGTGAGCGCATGTTCCCCATCTTCGACCCCGCGGGACATGACCTGAGCTTCGCCAAGCGCATCCGCGCGTACGAGGTGGATCACACCGAGCTGTGATCCTGCCGGCACGACGAGCGCGTACCGTCGAGGCGTGAGCGAGGGGCTGTTCGAGGCTGCCGGCAACGAGCGGCTGGCGCGCCAGGCGCCGCTGGCGGCACGGCTTCGCCCTCGCACGCTTGACGAGATCGTCGGCCAGGACCACCTGCTTGCCTCCGGGCAACCGTTGCGAGAGCTGATCGAAGCCGATCGTCTGGCGTCGGTGATCCTGTGGGGGCCTCCGGGCACTGGCAAGACCACGCTGGCTCGGGTCGTCGCCGCATCAACCGCCAAGGAGTTCTGCGAGCTGTCGGCGGTGAGCGCCACCGTCAAGGACGTGCGCGAGGTCATCGCGGACGCCCGGCTGCGGCTCGGCGAGCATGGCCGAGGCACGATCCTGTTTCTCGACGAAGTGCATCGCTTCAACAAAGCGCAGCAGGATGCGCTGCTGCCCGCGGTCGAGGACGGCCTGATCGTGCTGATCGGCGCCACCACCGAGAACCCGCACTTCGAGGTGAACCCGCCGCTGCTGTCGCGCTCGACGCTGTTCCGGCTGGTGCCGCTCGACGACGGCGCGCTGCGCACCCTCATCGATCGGGCATTGGAAGCCGAGGGCGCCCAGGCCGACGCTGACGCCATCGACCACATCGCTGCCCGCAGCGGCGGCGACGGGCGCCACGCACTCACCAGCACCGAGGTCGCGGTGGCGCTCGCCATGCGCCGCCAGGAGGCAGAGGCCCTCGAAGCCGTCGAGATCAGCGGCGCAGCCCACGCCGCCCCTGACGCATCGGCCGGGAGCATTCGCGTCACGCTTGCCGATGCCGAGCACGCCGTGGACGCCAAAGCGGTCCGCTACGGCGCCGACGGCCACTACGACACGATCAGCGCGTTCATCAAATCGCTGCGGGGCTCCGATCCCGATGCGGGGCTGTACTGGCTGGCCCGCATGCTCGATGCCGGCGAGGACGCTCGCTTCATCGCTCGCCGCATGGTCATCCTGGCCTCGGAGGACATCGGCATGGCCGACAGTTCGGCCCTGCTGGTGGCCGAAGCTGCCGCCCGGGCGGTCGAGTACGTGGGGCTGCCGGAGGCCCAGCTCAACCTGGCGCACGCTGTGGTGCGTCTCGCCACCGCCCCCAAATCGAACCGGGTCACGGTCGCGCTCAGCCGCGCCAAATCCGATGCCCGCTCCGCCGGCGCCGGCGAGGTGCCGATCCACCTGCGAGACGCCCACTACCAAGGCGCCGCATCGCTGGGCCACGGCGAGGGCTACGTGTACCCGCATGACGACCCGAGCGGCTGGGTTCCCCAGCAGCACCGGCCCGACGAGGTAGCCGGCAACGTCTACTGGGAACCCTCTGAGCACGGCCGCGAACGCGACCTGCGCCCCGCGGCGCCCGCCGAGCAATCCAGCGAACCAGCCGCCGACTGACCACAATGGGGGCACTATGAGCGCGAATGCAGCAACGCTGGGACTCACCGAGGTACCCATCGTCGAATACGGCGATGTCGAAGACGACATGGTCGCCTACCGGGCAGCCGGCACCGAGCGGGCGATGCAGCTCGGCAACCGTGGACCGATCCGCTTCACCGACAGCGGCGACCTGCATCCAGAGATTGCCGAGGCCTACTCGCGCTGCGGCTTCTACGTCTTCACGGGCGTGCTCGGCCCTGACGAACTGGCCGACATCGAGGCCGACGTCATCGACCTGCTCGACCGCTGCCCCACCGGCCCCGACTCCGACATCGACCGGCACGGCCGCCCGGCGCTCGATGCCGGCCGCACGGGCAAGGCCATCTCGTTCGTCCGCCCGCTGTCGGATCCCTACGGCGGCACCGATGTCGCCCACGGGCGCCATCCGTTCAAGATGTTCGAGCCCGCAGCCCCCGACGGCTCGCCGGAATGGGTGGCGCAGGTCATCAGCGGTTCGCTGCAGTACTCCGAGGCCTGCCTGCGGGTGTACGCGCACCCCGGCCTGCTAGGCGTCGCGCAAGCGCTCAACGGCTCTGACTTCACGCCGTTCAACGAGGTGGTGTGGATCAAGCATCCGGGCCTCGGCGGCTCGGTGGCATGGCACCAGGATGGCTGGACGCACTGGGACCATCCCGAGCTCGACGAGGGCACGCACGGCTTCAACTTCATGGCCCAGCTCTACGGCTGCGACGCTACCAACGGCCTGTGGGTGGTGCCCGGCTCGCACCGCATGGGCAAGCTGGACATCAAGGCGATGTGCCAGGCAGCAGGCTCAGACCGGCTCCCCGATGCGGTGCCGCTCATCTGCGAGCCCGGCGATGTCGCGATCACCAGCCGCCAGGCCATCCATGGCTCGTTCGCCAACACATCCGAGCGGCCGCGGGTCACCATCAACTTCGGCTTCCACCGGCGCCGCTCGGTGCTGGGCGTGCGCAGCGGCGGCGTCCACAACCCGATCTCGCTGTACGACGAGGCCTACATCGCCGAGCGCTCCCGGGTGATCGGCTGGGCCATCGACGCCCGTGCCAAGCGTTTCGGTGCCGAGACGCCGTTCGTGTACCAGCCCAACGTGGGCCGCGAGCACGAGTTCGTCTGGGACGACGACGCCCGTGAGGCCATCAAGGACTACAACCTCAAAGACCTCGGTATCTAGGTCTCGAGGGCGAGCACGGCACTTGGGCCGATGTGCAGCTTCACGTTGGCGCCCACTGCGGGTCCGTGGGGAGTGATGGAGTCCAGGGTGGTGGCGACCCCGCCGATGTCTGCTTCCAGCCGCACCTCGTAGCGGTCGCCGCGGAAGCGACGCCGGACTACCGTGGCCGGCAGCTGCGCCGTCACAGCGTCTGCGACGTCCGCGCTGGCGCCGTCGTCAACCTCCACCTCGATGCGGTCGGCCCGCAGCACGAAGCTGTCCGAGCGACCGGCTGCCTGAGCCAGCTCCGGCGGCACTTCGGAGTCGAACACGTTCGTGTGACCCAAGAATCGGGCCACCTGGGCGGTGCGGGGGTCTGTCCACACCTCTTCGGGCGTGCCGATCCGCAGCAGACGACCAGATGCCATCACCGCAATTCGGTCGGCCAAGGCAAACGCCTCGTGATGGTCGTGGGTGACGTGCACGGCTGTGACGCCGACCTGGTCGAGCACTGGGCGCAGCTCGTCGATGAGACGCTCTCGCAGCAGCCGGTCCAGCGAGCCGAACGGCTCGTCGAGCAGCAGCACCCTCGGCTCAGGTGCGAGCGCCCGTGCCAGCGAGACCCGCTGCGCCTCGCCGCCCGACAGCGTGGCCACATCGCGGCCCTCGAAGCCCGCCAGGCCCACCAGCGCGAGTACTTCGGCCACTCGCCGACGCCGTTCCGCGTAGGGCACCCTGGCCATGCGCAGCCCGAACGCCACGTTGCCCTCGACATCGAAGTGCGGGAACAGCACCTCGTCCTGGAACATCAGGCCGATGCCGCGCTGGTCGGGGCGCTGACCGGTCAAGTCGCGCCCGTCGAGCTCAATATTGCCGGCGTCCAGCGGCTGCAGCCCCGAGGCGGCTCGCAGCAGCGTGGTCTTGCCGCAGCCCGATGGTCCCAGCAGCACCACCATCTCGCCGTCGCCGACCGCGAGGTCCACCCCGTCCAGCGCCCTGAAGCCGTCGAAGTGAACGTGGGCACCCGTGATCCGCAGCGTCCCGCCGCCTCGCCCGTCTGCCATGTGCAAGACGCTACGCACTCCCCGACGCCTGCCTGAACAGGTTTCTTGACGCAAACTGATGATTCGCGAAGGGAAGGTCTGGGGAATGACGGAGAGGTTGAGCGGACGGACGGCGTTGGTGACGGGGGCAAGCCGGGGCATCGGCGAGCACTGTGCGCGGGTCTTGGCCCGGGATGGTGCGCGGGTGGCATTGGCGGCGAGAACCACCGACGATTTAGATCGAATCGCGGCCGAGCTGCCGCACGACCCGGTGGTGATCCAGAGCGACCTCGCGGTAGCCGGCGCCGGTGCTGATCTGGCTGCCGCCGCTGTCGATGCTCTCGGCGGTGTCGACATCTTGGTGAACAACGCAGGACGGGGCGAGCTGCGCGAACCAGGAGGCGATCAGGCAGTGCTGCAGCTCAACTACCTGGCGCCGCTGGAGACCACCCGGGCGCTGGCCCGCCAGATGGGCGAGCGAGGTCACGGCTCGGTGATCCACATGTCCTCGATCGCCGGCTCGGTCGGCGTGAGCGAGCTGGCCACCTACGGGGCAACCAAGGCTGCGTTGGACTCGCTCACCCGCTCGCAGGCAGCCACATATGGCCGCTTCGGCATCCGTGTGAACGCCGTGGCGCCCGGTCTGATCATCACTGAGATGTGGGCGGCAGGCCGCGAGATCCCCGGTCTCGCCGACGGCCTCGAGCGCCACATCGCGCTCGGCCGCTGGGGCGTGCCCGAGGAGATCGCCGACGTGGTCGCCTTCCTCGCCAGCGAGGAAGCCCGCTACGTCACCGGCCAGACCATCACCGTCGACGGCGGCTACCAAGGCGTCACCGCCTGGGCCAACTACCCCGCCCCCAGCTCGTAAGCGCGTCAGACCAGACCGCCCGACGCCTTGCGCCCCGACAGCGAGACCCAGTCGTCGAGCCGGACGGGATCGGCCAGCTCGATGCCGTAGCGGCGGTAGGCGGCAGCAACCGACGAAGTCTGGGCTGCGGAGATGCCGCTGATGGCAAGCCAGCATCCAGGTGCGACTCGCTCGGCAATGTCGCCGGCTAGCGGCATCAGCACACCAGCAGTGATGTTGGCAACGACCACGTCGTATGTACCGAGTTCGGCGCCGCCGACAGGGGCTACGCCGAAGCTGGCCACGGCGTCGAGTCCGTTGCGCTGGGCATTGGCCTCGGCCGCCGCGATCGCTGCCGGTTCGATGTCGATGCCCACCACTTCGGCAACACCCAGCCTGGCCGCTACCAGCGCCAGCACCCCGCTGCCGCACCCCACGTCGAGCACCCGCTCGCCGCCGCTGATGTGCTCCGCGAGCCACTCAGCGAGGAGCCGGGTAGATGGATGAGTGCCCGCGCCGAATGCCTCGCCAGGGTCGACCTCGACCACCGCCGCAGCGTCAGCGTCCGCCCACGGGAAGCAAACGGCCAGCTTCCCGCCGACCTGCACCGCACGGTTGCGGTTTCGCCAGCCCACAACGTGCGCTTCGTCGGGCGGCCCCAGCACAGCGGCGTGACCGTCGGCGCGCAGCTGTGCCACCAGTTCTCGAGCGGAACGGTCGTCAGTTACCCGAAGCCGGCTCACCCACCGGCCCCGCCCCAGTCGTTCGTGTGCCACCGCCAACGCCGTTGCCGCCAGCCGTTCCGGCAGCGGGGGTCTGAGCAGCCCGCCATCTGGCGCTTCACCGCCACCCATCCCCAGCGGAGCATCGTCGGCGAGCACGACACACGCACCGCCGTGGCGCTCGTCACCCCACAGCGCAGCCCGAGGCTGCGGATCGCTCACCCCAGCATTCTCGCCATCAGACCGTCATGACGCCGCGTTCGGCCCGTCACAGCCCATCGCTAGGGTGGTAGCCCGCCGAACGGGACCCGCACAGCGTGGGTACCGCTAACCACCTGGGGGTGATCGGTTTCGACTTTGACGGTTGAAGTGAGAGAAGCGAGCCGTGGTCTCCGGATCCACGAAAAAGAGCCGGAAACAAATACAAACGCCAACGTCGATCAAGACGATCTGGTGCTCGCAGCCTGATCTCAGGTTGTGAGTTCGGCCCGATAGCCCCAGTCCTGCGGGCGTCGGTGCCATCATCTGCAGGGCTCGCCCGCCGCCCGTGCCGACGGGGCGCCGGGGACACGCACAGACGGCTACGGCGACTGGCAGGGTGTCGCTGCCCGCCATCGCCCGACAATCCCCCAGCGACTGCGCTCGGAGAAGACTCACCGAAACGTTGAAGGACGCGGGTTCGATTCCCGCCACCTCCACTCGTTCCGCTGCACGAAGGGAACCTGCATGCACCCGATGAGCACTTCGGAGGCATGGGAGTTTCTGAACGAGGGCTCACGGACAGGCAAGCTCGCATGGGTCGCGGCCGACGGACATCCCCATGTGGCGCCGGTGTGGTTCATCGTCGACGACGGCGATCTGCTGTTTGCAACCGGCACGCGCAGCGGCAAGGCACTGGCCATGAGGCGCGAGCCGCGTGTTTCGCTGGTGGTCGACACCGAAACGCCGCCGTACGCGTTCGTGAAGGTGGACGGGGTCGTGGAACTCTCCGAGGACCCCGATGAGCTGCGGCGCGTGTCCACCCTCGCTGGAGCCCGCTACATGGGCAAGGATCAGGCCGAGTCGTTCGGTGAGCGCAACTCCGGTCCCGGTGAGTGCCTGGTGCGTCTGCACCCCACCTGCATCACCGGTGTCGACGGCGTCGCCGACTGGGACTGACTGCGGCCCGAGGACATTCATCCCGCTACGGTCGCCGGCCGTGCCACAGAACCCGCTGAGCCTCGAAGACTTCCGCCGCTGGGCGCTCGGCAATCTGGTCGACAACCGCAACCGCGGGTTGTTCGCGGAATGGCTCGTCGGCATGGCCCTCGACGTGATTGACAAAGCCAGCGAGCGCCAGGAATGGGATGCCTACGACCTGCTGTATCGCGATAGGAAGATCGAAGTCAAGGCCGCAGGACGTAGCCAAAGCTGGAACCCCAACCATTCGGCGCCAATCAGATTCGGCATCGAGCAGAAGAAGACGTCATGGTCTGCGGCGACGGACACCTTCACCCATCATGACCAGCCCCAACGATTCGCCGACGTGTATGTGTTCTGCTTGCACACAGCTGTGCCCGCAGACAACGTCAATGTCGCCGATCCCGACTACTGGCAGTTCTGGGTCGTACGTACGAGCGTCCTGGACGGGGAGCTCGGCACGCAGAAATCGCTGGGCATCAACCGTCTCGACCAAATTGCCGAACCGGTGCAGTGGTCCGACATTCGAGCAACCGTCGACGAATGTCTGAAAGAGACTCTCGTCGACGGCACCGGCGATTAGCTCACTACGGCGCTGTGGCGGTGCCGACGGGGATTGCGTGCAGTCTGAGGTCGAACGCGTTGAGGACCTTCAGCACCGTTGAGAACGCCGGGTTGCCTTCTGTGGACAGCGACTTGTAGAGGCTTTCGCGCCCAAGTCCGGAGGCAGCAGCAATCTTGGACATTCCCTCCGAGCGCGCGATGTCGCCAAGCGCTGCCGCAATCAACCGGGTCTCGCCGGTCTCGAGAGCAGCATTGAGATATGCCCTTGCGTCGTCCGGTGTGGCGAGGTGGTCCGCCGGCTCCCACGACCGTTCCGTCACTGATGCCATCGTTGTCAATCCTCTTGCCCGCTAGAGGAATTGTGCCGAGTTGTATCTCAGAGGATACATTTTGGCAAGGCCTCCCAGCGCCGTTGCAAGGCCCTCGCTACTGAGGCTTGGTCAGGGCGAAGTGGAGCTGACGTAGGTGGGCCAGGCGTCGGGGTTGAGGGCGGCGTCGCTGCCGCCGTCCATGAACACGACCGATCCGCAGAAGAAGCCTGCTTCGGGCGACAGCAGGAACGACAGCAGGTTCGCCACTTCTTCGGGGCGCCCTGCCCGTTCCTGCGGGATGGGGTAGAGCTCGCCGAGCGACAGGACGACGTCGATCATGTCTGCCGTCATGGGGGTGTCGATGAGCCCCGGCGCCACGGCATTCAGGCGGATTCGGGAACCGGCCCAATCCGGGCCGACGGCGGTGCGGCGAACCCATCGAGCCAACGCGAGCTTGCTGGCGGCATAGGCCACGATGGGATCAGCGCCCGCCAGCGCACGAGCCTCGGCTTCGTCGTCGCCCAGGCAGGCATCCACGAGACCCTCGGGCAGATCGGCCATGGCGGTGCTGGAGTTGGAGCTGATCGCGACTGCTGAGGGATCAGCCCCGGTGATGAGCAGCGGTCTCAGCCCTGCGATCGTGACCACTGCCCCGAAGTAGTTGATCGACACGACCTGAGCCGGGTCGGGTCCGGTGATTCCCGCACCTGCCACGAGACCGTCGATCCGTCCGCCGCTGGCGGCGGCAACCGCATCGATCATCGCAGCGCGACCCTCGGCTGTGGACAGGTCGGCGATGACCTCGGCGTCCCGGAGATCGACCCCGATCACCTCGTGGCCGTCGCTCACAAGCCGTTCTCGGGCCGCTTGGCCGATCCCGCCGGCGGACCCGGTGATCACGATGACTCCCATCCGCGTATTCATAGCGGGAATCGAGCGAGACACGAGGGAGCGACTGCGCTCGGAGAAGACTCACCGAAACGTTGGAGGACGCGGGGAGGCTGCTTGGGCGATGCGATGTGCCCCTGACATCAGTTGGTCTGCGCTGGAGGCTCGTCTGCTTGGTCTCGGGCGAGCTTGCGGCGCATGTTGTCGGCAAGTCGCGGGGCGGCCCCGGGTGTCGACCACGGGCACACGGCAATGCAGATGCCGCACCCATAGCTGACGGCGAAGTACGGCAGGCACCGGTCGAAATCGACCGCCCATTTCTCCGTTCCTCGCACGAGGCGCTTGTCGGGGGCGATGGCGTCGGGAGGGCAGGCATCGGTGCAGACGCGACAGCCGCTGCAGAATTCGTCGACACCGAAGGTGTCCGGAGGGGTCGCAACGAGCGGCGCGTCGGTGAGCACCAGCGCCAGCCGGAACGAGGAACCGAGTTCGCTGTTGATGATCGAGCCGTGCTTGCCGAGCTCTCCGAGCCCGGCGGCGATCGCAGCAGGGACCATCTGCATCGGTCCCGCGCCGGGGCCGCCGTGGCCCACCGCTTCGAATCCTCGGCTGCGGATCCAGTCGGCCAGCGTCCTCGCAGCAGCGGTTCCCCGGTTGTATTGACGGTGGACCTCCATGGCCGACGTGTATTCGGGCGCGGTCGCCAACTCGCTGTGGTCCATCGCGACGGCCAGCAGGATCGCCCAGGGAAGGCCGGACTCGCGGCCCTCGAAGAACCATTCGCGTCGGGCTGCCACGACCGCCACCAGTTCGACGCTGTGGCCCTGCTCGCTCGTCGCAAACTCGGTGATCTCGGTGAGCCATTCCGCCGGCGTGCGATCGATCCTGCGCGAATCGACCGGTGCGGGCTCGTGGCGGTCATCGGTGCGCAGCACTGTGCGCAGTTGAGGATGAGCCATGAACTCCTCGGTCATGCGCACCTGGACCGGGCCGTGGGCGATCGTGGCGGGATGAGCCCACATGACCAGCGTCGGCTGCCGAGCCTCAGATGAGCCCCAGCCGTTCAACTCGTTGCCCGAGACCTCGCCCATCAACTCGACGATCTCGCCCGGCGCCTCCCAGACCGGCGTCCGACGCTCCATCCGCCGCAGCCGCTGCGGCCTCGCTGGCCGGCCCGACCGGCCCTCTTGTTCAGAAGTCACCGTCCCGCTTCCCGGCGAGGGTCACTCTGGCACGGCTCGGCCGATGCCCAGTCCCAGCACGGGTGTCTCCGAGTCCTGGCTCCAGTCGAGGCCGAGGATTTCCGAGAGCAGGACATCGTCGAATCCGCCGAGCCACACCGTGTCGAGTCCCGCAGCGATGCTCGCGAGATCGAGGGCCATGATTGCCGCTCCGGCTTCCTGGTAGGCGAATCTGGAGCCCCGGATGCCCCATCTGGCCCACGACCGCGTGAACGTCGCCGTCGCGACGGCCACCGCCTGAGGCAGCGGGCCGAACTCCTGCACTCTGAAGCACTGCGCAAGCGACTCGGCGCTGATGCTCGCATTCACACGAGCGAGCATGTGGTCGGCCGCGTCGTAGTGATACGCGCCCTCAGCGAGGCCTTCGACGTTGCGGGCAATCACGTACGTCTCGACGGGCCATCGCGCACCTGCCGATGGATAGGGCCGCGACAGCGCGTCACCGCGGGTCAACAGCGCGCTTCCCAACGCAGAAGCCAGCGCCGTGAGCGGCACTGCTTCGCCCGAGAAACTCCGGCAGGAGCGACGGCGAGACAACACGTCGCCGACTGACATGGGGGCCGGCACAGGGTGGGGCAGCTGCTGCTTCTCCGCACCCGGATAGGACTTGACGTTCTTGCGGACCCACGAATCTGGCGGGTTGTCCGGCGGATTCGCCGCTTCGGCCTCGGCAGCCTCCCGCTGGATCGTCTCCTCGAGTGCCCTGGCGACGTTCAGACCTTCATCGTCCACGCTTCGCTCCTGCGATCACGCCGATTATCAGCGAGTCTGTCACGTCCCCGAAGGGGCCTTCCACGCGCCCGGCCATCGGCGCGTCACGACATTCGACGGCTCAGCTCGCGGAGCGGGCACCGCCGAGCGAAGAGTGGGCGGGATCGGCGCGTGGGTCACGGCGGGTCCACTGACCGGCTTCTACTGCGCTGAAGAAGTCCGCCGCCATCTGGTTGAACGCAGCAGGCTCCTCCAGGTTCATCCCGTGGCCGGTGCGGGGCGCGATCCACAGGCCGGCCCGCGGCAGCACCCGCTTGAGGAAGACGTTCGTCTCGATGACCGGATCGTCCTCGTCGCCGACGGCCAGCAGCACGGGAACGTCGAGCTGGCGCAGCTCGGATTCGAAGTCGTACAGCGACGGGCGCCCGGCCTGGAAGTTGCGCATGGTCAGCCCGGAGCCGACCGCCGAATGCTCCGCCAGGTACTGCTTGAACTCCTCCCAACCCCTGGGGTCCTTGTTCTGAAGCTGGACACGGGTGGCGCCGACAGCCAGCCGCTCCGCTGCCACCTCCATCCCTTCGTTCATCATCGCCTCGGCAGCCGCACGGACCTCGGCCAGGAACGCTTCGCGGGTGTCGCCGAACGCGCCAGACCCGCCGCTGGCGAACAGCAACGACGTGACCCGCTCGGGATACCGCAAGGCGAACATCAGCCCGGTATACGCACCCATGCTGAGGCCGACGATGTGAGCGCGCTCGATGCCGAGGCTGTCGAGGACGGCCCGCAAGTCGTCCCGCTCCCGCTCGAACGTGTACGCCGCATCGCTCTCGGGCACCTCCGACGGCGGATAGCCGCGGGCGTTGTAGGCGATGCATCGATGGCTGCGGCTGAACCGCCGGATCTGTCCCTCCCACGTGCGGTAGTCGGCGGCGAACTCGTGCAGCCACACGATGGGATGCCCAGCGCCGGATTCCTCCGCGTACAGCTCGACCCCGTCTCCTTGGATCATCGGCACGACGTCACCTCCGCTCGCCCGCCATCAGGATGCACCAAGCGCAGCAACCACCGCCATACGCACTCGCGGAGGTTCATTGAGCACTCAGTGTCATATGCCGCATTATCTGAGTCATATGCTGCATTATCAGACGTTTCCGGTGCGCATTTGCCTCTCGGGACACCACTGATGGGCTTGAAGGGTGCCAAGTTGGCTGACATCGACCGCTTGAGTGCAGAGAACGCGATGCTTCGCTCGCGCCTGTCGGGGCTGACCGAAGCGATTCTGCGAATCAGCGAGGACCTCGACCTCGACACGGTGCTGCAGGCGGTGGCAGACAGCGCCCGATCGCTGACAGGGGCCCGCTACGCAGCCATCACCACGGTCGACGACGCAGGAGAGCTGCAGGACCTGTTGTTCTCGGGAGTATCCGAGGAAGAGAAGCAGTTGATCGTGGAGTATGACGCCGGCATCGAGCTGTTCCGCTACCTCAGCGGCTTGCGCGACCCGCTGCGGATCACCGACTTTGTGGCCCATGCCGAATCTGCGGGGTTCAGCGGATTCCAGCCGCAGATCGGCGCCTTCCTCACTGCACAGATCATGGTTCGCGACGGCCAGGTGGGCACGCTGTACATCGGCGAGAAGCACGACAACTCCGAGTTCACACCTGAGGACGAGGAGATCCTGCAGATGTTCGCCAGCCAAGCAGCGAAGGCGCTCACCAACGCCCGCCGCTACGGCGACGAGCAGCGGGCAAAGGCTGATCTCGAAGCCCTGGTGAACACCTCTCCAGTGGGCGTGCTGGTGATGGATACCGCCTCGAAGCAGGCGGTGATGGTCAACCAAGAGGCGCGTCGCCTGCTCCGCGTCGGTCCCGACCAGCGAGAGTTCTCGGTCGCGAGCGTCGAGCGCTTGGCGTTCAAGCGGATGGACGGTTCCGCGATCGCATTCGAGGATCTGCCATTCAGGGCGGCCCTGCAAGGCGGCGAGACGGTGCACGCCGAAGAGCTGGTGATCGTGCGTCCTGATGGCAGCGAGGTGACCACACTGGTCAATGCCACGCCGATCCGTTCCGACGACGGCGAGCTGGTAACGGTGATTGCGACGCTGCAGGACATCTCGCCCCTGGAGGACTTGGAACGGCTTCGAGCTGAGTTCCTGGCGATGGTGAGCCACGAACTGCGTGCGCCGCTGACGTCCATCAAGGGCTCAGCGGCCACCGTGCGCAGCTCGCTGGTGCCCCCCGATCCCGCAGAGGTTCGCCAGTTCTTCCGCATCGTCGAAGAGCAAGCCGATCACATGCGGGGTCTGATCAACGACTTGCTGGATATGACGCGCATCGAGGCGGGAACGCTGTCGGTGAATCCGACGCCGGGGAGCCTGGAGTCGATTATCGAGCAGGCCAAGAACACATTCCTCAGCGGCGGTTATCAGCACAATGTCAAGGTCGAGCCGGCGCCAATCCTGCCGCGTGTGTGGTGCGACGGGCAGCGGATCATCCAGGTGCTGCACAACCTGTTCGTGAACGCTGCGGCCTACTCCCGCGACTGGTCGACCATCAGCGTGTCAGCGGTATTGGACGACACCCACGTGGCAATCTCGGTGACCGACGAGGGATCCGGCATCGCTGCCGAGCAACTGCCGCTGCTGTTCACCAAGTTCTCGCGCCGGCTCCCCGACGAAACCGAGAGCGCCACCAGCGGCTACGGGCTGGGGCTGGCCATCTGCAAGGGCATCGTGGAGGCTCATGGCGGCCGGATCTGGGCTCACAGCGCGGGCAACGGCAGCGGCGCGCAGTTCACCTTCACCGTGCCCGCCGTCGACGAGCCGCCGGTCGCAGCAATCCTGACCGATGCAGGCGTCAGTGACAGCAGCCGGGCGGGGACAAAGGTCGAGCGGATACTCGTCATCGATGACGATCCCCAGGCGCTGCGCTTCGTCCGCAGCACGCTCGCACGGGCCGGCTACACGCCGGTCGTCACCAGCGATCCCGGCGAGGTCGAGAGCCTGTTCGAAGCCGAGACGCCCCATCTCGTGCTGCTCGACGTGGTGCTGCCCGGCGTCGACGGATTCGAGCTCGTCAGGCGTCATCCCAAGATCTTGGAGGCGCCGCTCATCTTCGTTTCTGGTCGGGACGACGACCACTTCGTAGAGAGAGCATTCGAGATGGGCGCCGCCGACTATCTCGTCAAGCCTTTCTCGCCGACCGAACTGCTGGCCCGCATCGGCGCTGCCCTGCGCCGTCGAGCGCAATCGCAGCATGTCGAGACGTACCGGATGGCCGACCTCACCGTCGATTTCCTGACCCGGACCGTCACGGTCGCCGGGCAAGCGTTGAATCTCACCCCAACCGAGTACAAGCTGCTCTCGGAACTGTGCATCAACGCCGGCCGGGCACTCAGCTACGAACAGCTCCTCGATCTCGTCTGGGGCGACGATGCCAGCGGCGACGCGCAGCGCGTGCGCACCTTTGTCAAGGACCTGCGCTCGAAGCTCGGCGACAACGCCAGGAACCCCACCTACATCCTCACCGTGCCGGGCGTCGGCTACCGGGCCGCCGCGCCGTAGCAATCAGTCATCTCACGCCACGGCTGGTCATCGCCGCTGACGCAATAGCGCCGGTAAGATCGGCGAACCGCTGCGGCTCTGCGAACTCGGCGACGAGCCGGTCGATCCATGCCTGGGTGTAGAGGTAGCTCTTGTAGCTGGTCAGGTACTCGGCGTAGTTGAGGTTCATGGTGCGGTCGTTCTGGCCTTTCGGGGGACGCACGCCGAGCTTGCGGCACGCCTCGGCGTGCATCGCGGTCGTGAACTTCAGGCCCGTGCGGCGACGCACCTCGCCGACTACGTCGGACGGCCTGAAGCCGTGGCGCGCCACCGGGCGGCTGAGCACCACGAACTGATCGAGGGCATCGGCCAGCTCGGCAGGCACCTCGCCGGGCCGCACGAAGTAGGCCACGGCGTCGGGATTGTTGGCCGACGATCTAGGCACCGGCACGAACGCCACCCGGATCATGTACGTGGGGTCGTTCAGCACCTCGTCGGGCACCGCTTCGGCGCGGCCCAGCAGCGCCTGCACATCGAGCGGGAGCGATGCATGGAGCTTGCGGGCAGAAGCGAGCACGCCGGGGTCACGAAAGCCCGACAGCTGCAGCGGCACCGACAGGTTGTCCGCAAGCGAGTACTCGGAACCGAACTCGCTGGTCAATGCGTTCTCGAAGTTCAGCAGCCCGGCTTGCGCGAACGGGATGACCGTGACGTCCAGTCCTGGCAGGTGCCGGTGGGCGGTGGCGTTGCGAAGCTCAACCCAGCGAGCCACGTTCTCGCGTGTGCCGCGATAAGGAGAACCCCCGAACGCCCGGCCGATGAGGTCGAGCGTGTCGAGCGACTGCTCCACCCCGTCGAACAGCGTGGGCTGACCGTCGAAGTCGAGCTTGCGCCACTCCTCGCCGCCGCGCTGCAGCACCGCCAGCGACAGGCTGTTCCACGCCGTCACGAACAGCAGCGAGAACGCGCCCGTGCGGAACGAGCTGAGCGGATCGTTCCAGACTCTCAGCGCTTCCAGGCAGGATGCGCGGGCCTGCTGCAGCTGAGTCTCCCACTCAGTGGCGGGGGTGCCCGCCGGCTGCGCGCCCAGCGACCGCACCTGAGTTTGGAGGTCTTCGATGAGGTCGGTCTGGCGAGCACGCCCCGTCGTCTCGATCTGCAGCGTGCGCCGCATGAACCGGTCGAAACGGCGGCCGTGCGACGAGCCGTCCTCCCAAGTGCGACGCTCCAGCTCGCTCTTGGAGATGCCCCTGCCGTTGTCCCACAGGTCGAGCAGCTTGAGTGCGAGCTCGACGTCGTCGTCGCTGGGCGGCTCGGCCATGCAGCACCGTACCGCTGCGGTCGCCCACCGTCGTCCCTGGGACCGGCGAGGGACGACGGAGCGCTTCGGAGTGCGGGGTATTCTGCCGCTGAGGTGACGAGGGCTGGACCGAGCGGAGAGGACGGCGCTCTCATGGCGGACACGCAGGCGCCCGACGGCGTCCCATCGGACACCGACGCCAAGGGTTTCGAGCCTGATCTGCCCATCAGCGTGTCGCCGATTCTGAATTGGCCGCCGCGACCGCTCGGAACGCTGCGGAACATCATCTCGATGATGTGGCCGCAAGGAATGCTCTGGGTGGGGATGTCGGCGCTGGCGTGGAACTTCTTCACGCCCGCAATGGAGCGCATGTCCAGTCTGAGCCCGCGATGGGTGCTGGAGATCTACCTGCGAAACGTCGCCATGTTCACGGCCGTGGCCGGGACCCTGCATGTTCTGCTGTACATCCGGCAGGTCCAGCAGCAGCGCTTCAAGTACAACCGCCAATGGCTCAGCACGACCAACCGGGCCTTCCTGTGGAACAACCAGACCCGCGACAACATGTTCTGGTGCCTCGTCAGCGGCTGCGGGGTGTGGACGATCTACGAGTCACTCACCATGTGGTTCTACGCCAACGGCTGGATTCCGCAGGTGGAGTGGGGTTCTGCGTGGCTGTACCTCTCAGCACTCGCGGTGCCGACCTCGCTGTGGTCGGTGACCCACTTCTACTTCATCCACCGCGTGCTGCACATGCGCTGGGTGTACGCACACGTCCACTACCTGCACCATCGCAACGTGAACACCGGGCCGTGGAGCGGCCTGTCGATGCACCCCGTCGAGCACATGATGTACCTCAGCATGTTCGTGCTGTGGTGGGTGGTGCCGGCCCACCCCTACATCGTGATCCTGACGCTGCTGTCCAACAGCGTCGCAACGGCGATGTCCCACTCGGGGTTCGAGCGATTCGAGCTCGGCAAGCGCGAGGGGCCCACTATGGCCGGCGGCGACTACTTCCATCACCTTCATCATCGCTACTTCGAGTGCAACTACGGCAACAGGCCCGTTCCGCTCGACAAGCTGTTCGGCACATTC
Organism: Candidatus Poriferisodalis sp.; assembly: GCF_965203655.1. GTDB lineage: Bacteria > Actinomycetota > Acidimicrobiia > Acidimicrobiales > Poriferisodalaceae > Poriferisodalis. The sequence goes on along the minus strand of NZ_CBDBDD010000009.1, from coordinate 738,097 downwards.
CACGACGGCACACCCGAGGCCCACGCTCGGATGCGCGAGCGGGCGAAGGCCCGTCACGCTCGGCGCCGGCACAGCGCGTCGCGCTGAGCCAGCACAGTGCGTCGCACTAAGCAGTCGCTTCCACCACAAGGGCGGGACGTCCGGACCCAATTCCGCCGGGCGCGAGTCGAGCGATGGGTTCAGACCCGTGCTTCGGCGGCGTACCGCTTGTTGTAGCGCTCGCGGCAGATGTAGAACTCGTCGACGCTTTGGAAGGCGTCGTGCGCGATGAGCAGATCCAGGTTGCGCCGCACGAGACGATCGGGTGCCACGCGGGTGGCGAGCACTTGGATCGCCCCGTACCCCACCGGGCCGGTTCCCTCGGCGGTGTCGCGCCCGTGGGTCACGCCGAGCAGGTACTCGATCTCGTCGAGCAAGGCGTCGAAAAGGGCGTCCTCGGTGGTCTTGGGTACGAACTCGTCGGTGATCGACCGCAGTGTCATCCACAAGCGCAGCGATGCCTGGATCGGCGCTTCGTCCGCTCGCTTGAGCCGCTCGCAGTTGACCAGATACGTGACCCGCCCGACCCTGCCGTCGTCCTCGGCGTGCACCGTCCCGATGATCCGCGCGAGCGGGTCGAGCCGATCGGCAGCGGCAGCGCCGAAGGCGACCGCGTAGATCGCCAGCAGCGTGACTTGGTGCTGCAGGTTGATCTCAGTTCCATCGGCTGAGCCCGCGAAAGGAATCCGGTTGGCCAGCAGGCGCACAGCGTGAGCCCAGGCCTTGTCGTGGTCCGCGCAATTCGAGAAATAGGCGCCGGTGACCAGCAGTTCGATCAGGTTGGCCGATGCAGCCTCGTAGGCCCGCACGCACTCGTCGTAGCCCTGGCAATCGGCATCGCGGAGAGCTTCGATTGTCCGGATCGTCTCGTCATGAATGGCGTCGTGAAGCTCTATGCGAGCAGCCGGTTCGGCGAGCAGTTCCTTGAGCTCGGCCACAGTGACCGTTTCGGTTTGTGACGACACGCGGCCAACAGTACAGCGCGCTGATTTCGAGCTTTGTCACCCGGCTGCGGACCGCGGGGTGTTGTCAGGCTTGACCGCGTTGGGCCCGAGCTTCCTTTAGCAACTCGATGACGGCTGCCTGCGCTTGATCGGACGCGGTGAGCGGTTCGCCGTAGGGCACACGTGCCATCCGCGGTCCTGCCGGGGTCGTGACACGCAGGGTGAGCCCGTAGCGGTCGATCCCCACCATGGCCGCATCGGTGGCATCGTCGAGGCCGGCCTGGACCTGCGCATACATCAGGTTGGCGTCGGCGTGGTCGTCGTTCATGTGCTCGATGATCCCTGCGGCGGCCTCCCACAGCGGATCGACCGCGGCGTCGCGGTAGCCGTCGGCGGTGACCCAGCTCATGTGTCCGAAACCGCCCACGTAGCGGCACTGTGTGACATCGAGGCGCCAGAACGCGAAGTCGGTGAAGTCCGCGTAGTAGGCCGCGTAGGGGTGGGTCTCGAGGTAGCGGTCGCGCAGTGCGCCGGGGTCGTCGAGCACCTCCAAGCGGCCGACAAGCGTCAGCCGAGCTCGGCCCAGAGGGTCGCCGTCGCCGGCACCGTCGACGATCAGCATGCTCGCCCGGTCATCGCCGCGGGCATTGACAGTGTGCTCGGCCATTTCTGAGATGAGGATGACCGGCGCACCGGCGTCGTCAGCAGCGTAAGAGACGACGCTGCCGTATGGAAATCCATCGGCGGTCAGCGTCGAGAGGCTGGCGATCCTGGTGGCTGCTACCAGTGTCCGTGACAACTCCGCGTCGGATGGAAACGATGAGGGATCGCCTGCGATCGGGGGGCCGGCCTCGCCGCCGCCATGGGAGGCAGGACGTGTCATGACGTTCGGTCTCTTTGTCGACTCTGGGTCACTGCTGCGAGTCCGGTGAAGATTGGCACGACGAGCAGGAAGATACCGATCGAACCGATGGCGAGCACGCTCGCGACCAGCAGCAGCATCGTCGACAGCCACAGCGCGCTCACGCGTTGCTCCGCAAAGACAATTGCGGCCGCAATCGCCAACACGCCTCCGAGGAGGCACCCGTAGAAGGTGACTGTCAAGATCATTGCCATTCGGGCCTCATCATGTCCGCGAGGGACATGGACTCAGCGTATGGCGCGCCCCTTCCTCAGGGCTGCGGATCGGCGAGAATGGCGGTGTGGCAGTGAACGTGTGGTCTGATTTCACCTTCAAGCTTGCGAACTGGGCGAACCGAACGGCGATCCGCTGCAGCGGCGGTCGCATCGGCTGGATCCACAAGGGAACGCCGATCATCGAAGTGACCATGACGGGCCGGCGCAGCGGTGAACCCCGCACCACGCTGCTGTCTGCGGTCGCAGAGCGGAATGGCGCCGTCGTCGTCATCGGCTCGCGCGGGGGCGACTCGAAGCACCCGGCATGGTTCTTGAACATGCTTGACAACCCGTCGGTAAGAGTTCGCAACCGCGCGGGCATCCGGCCGATGACTGCCCGCTTGACCGAAGGCGACGAGCGCGCCGAGCTGTGGGAGCAAGTGACCGCCAGGGACGACCACTACCTCCGATTCCAGGCGAGGACTGACCGCGAATTCCCCATCGTCATGCTCGAGCCCGCCGAGGAGACCGAAGCCAGAGGCAGCTGAGCGCACCCAAGCCGAGATTGGCGAAGGCTCAGCCGACGGTCGGGATCCTGCGCAGGTGCACGAACCAGTTGGCAAGTGACACCGCGACGCCGCCGACCACGTTGCCCAGCGTCACGATCGCCAGGAAGCCGGCGAACCACGCCCCGTTCAGGCCGTCCAGCTGGGCGCTTGAGAGCTGCGCTGCCTCGGCGACCTCAGGTTGACCCGAGACCAGCATGCCGATCGGCACGAAGTACATGTCGGCCACGCTGTGCTCGAAGCCGCCGGCCACGAACGCCGAGATCGGCAGCACCACGGCGACCAGCTTGTCGATGAGCGAGCGGCCCGCCGTGGCCAGCCACAGCGCCAGGCACACGAACACGTTCGCGAGAATCCCCCGGGCGAACACGGTGCCGAGCCCGAGATCGATCTTGGCGTGTGCGTTGGTGAGCGCTGCGGCGCCGAACGAGAAATCGGCGATCTCCCACCAGCGCGACCAGAACACCACCAGCACCACGGCCAATGCGCCGGCGAAGTTGCCCAAGTACACCGAGATCCAGTTCCGGATGAGCTGGCGGACGGTGATCTGGTGGTCCAGCAGCCCGATCACCATGAGGTTGTTGCCGGTGAACAGCTCCGCGCCGGTGATCACCACCAGAAACAGCCCCGTCGACAATCCGATGCCCATCAGGAGCCGGGTGGGACCGAGGCCGAGGTTCGACGATGCCGCGATGGTGTTGGTCAGCATGGCGCCGAGCGCTACGAACACGCCCGCCATCGCGGCCAGCACAGACATCGATCCGAAGCTCAGCGCCGCCCGGCGTATGGCCAGGTGCGACACCTGCGTAGCAATGTCCGACGGCGTCAACGGCACGACCGGATTGCCGGTCGGCACACGAGGCCCGCTCGGACCAGACATCAAAGTGGACGCTAGTTCGTGCCACGCCCTGGTCCTGTTGAGAACGCGCCAGCGGTGCGACCGCTCGACGGGTTGGCCTACGAGGCGGCCCGGGCGGCGCCAAGCCACGCGTCAACGGTGGTGCGGTTGTCGGCAATCCACGCAGTAGCCAAGTCAGCCGCAACCGTGCCCTCGTCTTGTGCCACGTTGGCCTGAGACACTTCGATCACCGGCAACCGCACGACCTCGAAGAGTGCTTCCGCGGCAGGGTTGGCCCCGAGAAATTCGGTGTTGGCTGTCACCAGGATGTCGGCTGCGACCCAGCCGATCGGGCACAGCCCGTCGTCAGTGTCCGCCGCTGCAGGGCAGAGGTCCGCGCCGATTGCCGCATATCCGCCGGTGCCGTCGGCACCCCGCTGGTCATGCGCCTCGCCGCCCTCGAAGCCGGTGGGATTCGAGTCGTCCAGTACCGACTCGACACCGAGCCAGTACACGTTGTCGCCCGGGCGGAGCATGGTGATGTATGCCGAAGGAGTCCACATGTAGATCACCATGGGCAGGTTCTCGTTGGCAGCGTCGACGGCTTGGGCGAACATCGCGTCGTACCCGGCGATCGTCTGGACGATGTTGTCCCAACCTGAGAATGCGATCTGCGATTCGATGATGTTGTCGCACGTCCACGACTCGGCGCATCCGAAGATGTCCGCCACACCGTTGCCGGGTACCGGATCGGTCGCGTCGAACGCGGCAAGAGCATCGGCGTTGCGGTTCAGCTCGTCCATCGTGTACACGCCGTACTCGTCGGCGAATGACTTGGTGACCAGGAATCCCTGAATGCCGCCGGCGATCATCTGCTCGCCGACGACGGTGAGGTGGTGTCCCACGAGGGAGCCGTCGGGCAGTTCGCCTGCGAGCCACGAATCGTGAAGCGGGTACCAGCTATTGGCCCAGAAGTCCATCTGTCCCTCAGCCAGAGCCACATAGGCGGCATTGGGACCGAGCTCCAGCTCTGCGGGATCGGACACGTCATAGCCCAGTTCACCGAGCAGTTGGCGGAAGATCTCGGCCTGGAAGTATCCGCTGTTCCAGTTGGCCCGACCCATGGTCACGCTGATGCCGTCGCCTGGCGTCGCCGACACTTCATCGGGCGGCGCAGTATCGGGCGGCGCAGTATCGGTCAGCGCGGGGGTCTCGGGAACCGTCGTGGTGTCGCCGCCGTCGCCGCCCGTGCACGCAGCACAGACAATTGCGGCAATCACCAACAGCGACGCGAACCTGAAACCCCGCAGCTTCAACATGATGCGCTTCCTTGCAGGCGCAACGGCCGATCCCGACCGTCGGTATCCATACAACCCCGGTCTGCAACAGGACGATAGGTCAGCGCCGCACGCTCCACGGACACCGCTCGCAGGTGTGAACTGGACCGCGCCACGGCAGTGTCAGTCGCAGCAGCAGGCGGTGGTGTCAACGGTTCATCGGGCCGTGGGCCGGCCCTGGGGCGTGACGGTGTAGGTCATGTTGATGTAGCGCCAGTCGGGCTGCGGCGTTGCGGTGGGCCCGGGAGCGGGCACCGCCGGGAAGCCCGGCCGGTTGCGGCGCGGCAGGCCGAACGAGGCGAACATGCCGACCACTGCCAACGACGCCGAGAGCAGGAACACCGGCGTGAATGAGCCCGCCGTGTCGGCGATGAAGCCTCCGAGCTGCGGCGAGATCATCTGGGCGATCCCAAACGAGAAAGTGACCGCTGCGAACGCCGGTCCGTAGTCGTCGGTGCTGGTGTTGTTGACGACATAGGCGGTCAGCACCGACGGCATCGATGCGAACAGCAGGCCAACTGCCACCGACAGCGCCAGCGTCGGCGCGAGCCATCCCGGCAGCATCAGCGTGGTGACCACCGCCCAGCCTGCGAATGAGATGGCGAGCGTCGTTCGGGCTCCGATGCGCTCCGACAACGCGATGAACAACGGCCCCCCGAAGATCATCGCCAGCCCGACGAGCGTGAACGCGAGCGACGCTTGGGCGCTCGTCCAGCCGCTGTCGTCTTCCAGCCGCGTGGTGAGGAACGAGATGACCAGCAGGTACAGCAGGCCGAACACGAAGAACGCGGAGACCAGCGGCGCCCAGCCGGGCACGCGCCGCAGCGCGCCGAACCCGCCGAGGCCTGTCCGTGATGCCAGACGCGCTTGGCGGTGGCCGATGGCGAGCAGCACCACGACCGCCAGAACGGCACCGATGATGAGCTGCACGAAGTAGACGGTCCGCCACGACGAGTCCCCCATCGTCGAGCGAACAAAGCCGGAGAGCTGGCCGGCGAAGACGACGCCGAGCCCCATGCCTGCGCCGAGAAAGCCGACGGCCAGGCCGCGCCGTTCGGGGGCGATCGCGTCGGCGGTGATCACCGGGGCGGGGATCCACGTCAGGGCGCCGCCCAGACCTTGAGCGAACAAGCCCGCACCTAGCACGAGCGGTCCCGGCGAGACGGTCGCGAGCGCTTGGCCGATAATCGCGACCACCACACCGACCCGCATCACCGACAGCAGCCGGAACCGGCTCGATGCCGCAGCCACGATGAGACTGCCCACCAGGTACGCCGCCATGTTGACGGTTACGAGCGACCCGGCCACCGTGTTCGACAAGCCGAGGTCGTCGCGGACTGCAGGCAGCAGCACGCCGTAGGTGAACCGCCCGAATGACTGGGCGACCGCGGCAATCAGCGCCATCAGCACCACCGCGGCGGCCCCGGTCAACCTGCGCTGACGGGCCTGCGCTCCATTGCCGAGGTCGGTCACGAATGACCATGCAACCCCGAAATCGCGCCGGTCGCACGTGACGGCGCTGAGTTCTTCTCGCCTGCAGACCTCGCCGGGCCAGTCGGCGCTCTGCGAATCGTTGCGGGGTGCGACACTTTCGAGATGGTCGCGGTGCGCCCAGGCTGTCGGCGGCAGCCCTCACGGCGAATCGTCGTGCGAGATCGGCAGCGCGTGCCGTGAGTCAGGAACAGTTCGCGAACCTGGTGGCCGTCGTTGCGACGGCGGTGACGTTCATGCAAGTCGTGCCCCAAGTGGTGCGTCTGGTGCGCCTGAAGCGGACCGAGGGCGCCTCGCCAGCTTGGGCGGCGATCGGCATGGTGATCAACATCGGCTGGACCGCGTATGTGATCGCGGAGGAATTCTGGGTCACCATTCCGGCGGTGCTCGCTGCCGTCATCAGCTTCGGCCTCGTGCTGTTCCTGCTGTGGCGCAATGGCGCCGACGTGCGCATCGCTGTCATTGCCGGCATTGCCGTGGGGGTGGCATCGGTGGGTTTGCAGCTTGTCGCGGGCTGGACGGTCTTGGGCACTGTGCTCGGCCTGTCGAACGGCTTGTACCTCGGACCGTCTGTGTGGGCCGCGTGGCGGTCGTACGCGCCGGTCGGCGTGGCCCCGCTCACCTGGGTGCTGACGGCAGGCGAAGGCATCTTGTGGGGCTACTACGGGGTGCTCGTGGAAGCGGTACCGATCATGGTTTACGGAAGCACGGCGTTCCTGCTCGCAGCGCTCATACTCCTGCGACTGTGGATTACTCGTCACCGGATCCGAACCGAGCTTGCGTCGCCCGACTGACCGGGCGCTCGATGCTCTACGCCGTGGGAATCAGGCAGGCGACAGTTCGGTAGGTGCGCAGCCGCTTGCGCAGCGTCCACACCAGGAGCGCGACGGCGGCCAGCCCCACGATGGGCTGCACCGGCGCCCACCAGGACAGCGCCCCTGAGATGCCCACGAGTGCCACGACCGCCTGATTGCACACCGGGCAGCCGACGGCGAGGAATGAGACCAGCCCACCCCACAAGGTGGTCGTTCCCTGCCGCTCAACGGCCGCTTCGGTGCCTGTCTCAGCGCTCGACGGAGGCCGGATCGCGAAGATCAGGCCGATCAGTGCCGAGGTGATCGCCAAGATCACCCAGTCGAGCCACCGAGCATCGATGGGCCGACCGAAGATTGGCGTGTCGATCAGGTCTGACGGGATCCCGATGAGCACCGCGGCGATGGCCCCGTACACCACGGCTCGCGGCCACACAGCCCTCGGCAGCTCACGCAATTCCCGCAGCACCGCGACGACGCTACCGCGCCCCTCGCCCTGCCAATCTGCGCCCCACCGGGCAATCACAACAAGCCGCAGATTGGTGCAAAGATCCTCGCTGTGACTGAGCACGCGTCACTGGATCCCCAGCAGACCTTCCTGCACCTCACGCCAGACGGCGACGCCATGCGGCTCGACGCCACGGCGCCTGATTTCTGGCAATCACTCGCCGAGCGCAACCTCGACGGGCGCCTGACCGGAGTGGTTCAGCTAGGACAGGACAGCCACTGGGAGATGCACTCGGGCGGCGATGAAGTCTTGGTGGGGCTGTCCGGCTCGATGGAGATCATCCTCGACCACAGCGGCACAACCGAGTCCGCAACTCTCGAGCACGGCCGCATGTGTGTCGTGCCCCGCGGCGTGTGGCACCGGCTCGTCGTCAACGAACCGGGACGCCTGCTATTCGCAACCCCAGGGCCAACAACGCAGCACAGAAGCCTCTCCGAGCACAGCAAGCTCCAAGCCCCCAACCCGGACTAGTCGAAGCGCTAGGTGTCGTGAACCGACCGATCGACGGCGGCGTCAGCGTCAAACTCGACGTCCGCGAGCGCACGCGCCTGCAAGGTTCGCAGAACCGGATCAAGACCTGAGGGCTCCTGTGCATACAGCGCATTCAGCCGACGCGTGATGTCCCCTCGATCAGGTTTGCCCTCTCGTTCCTGCATCGTACGAACGCTAACCGGCTGGGAACGAAGGTAGGTCCGACCGAATCACTGAACCGTCAAGAGATCAGCGTTCGAGTTCTTGGAGGGTTTCGAGGAGGGTGGCGGTGTCGCGCATCCAGCTCACGACCCGGTCGATGCAATCTGGGCGGGTTACGTCGAGCAGCAGGGTGGCGACGGCGACTGTGGCGCCCGTCTCGTCTTCGGCGACCATCGTGGTCGTCGGCCGCAGGCGTGCATTGGAAGCAACCAGCACGCCAGCCGCACGGAGCTGACGGCGCTGCAGCTCGCCGCCGTCATCGTTCATTTGCTCATCTTCCATATATTTCAAGTTATTTCATTGATTTCCCATCCTCCAAGTGATTTTTGCCGTACGTGCCTTCAAGCGCGCTGAAGCCACCACGTCCACGAATCGCCACCTACAGGCGGGTCGGCGAGAAAGGCAGCGAGCGCGGCTATCAGATTTCCCGGATAGGCCAGCGAGGCCCGGTTGAAACGGGCGGGATTTGTGAGGATGATGCCTGGGTGCGACTCTCCAGCCGCCACGTGCCGCTTCACCAGCACCGAGAAATCGCCGACGTTCTCAGTCACCAGTGCCCGGCCAGACTCCATTGCGTACTGCAGCAGGCTGGTATCGCTGCACCCACGGAGCGAGGGGTCCGCGGCCACGGCTACAACGTCATGCCCTGCATCAAGGAGTGCAGCTGCGACGCTCGGCGCATGCATTTCGTCGAGCAGCAGCTTCACGCTTCAAGCAATGCCCGCTGGCGAGCCCAAGCGGCCTCGGCTTCCTTGGCTGCCCGAGCTCGTTCGGCGATCTCCGCGTTAACTTCGTCGGTGAATTCTGCGTAGTACGCGAGGGCCGCGTCGACGGCGGCCGGACTGATGTTGAGCAGGTCTGCCGCTCGTGCTCGTCGCTGGTCGACAGGCACATCGCCTCCGATGAGCGCCCCGACGACATCGACGACCTCCGGCCCGGCTGCGAGCGCTGCACGGCGGCCCCGTGGGCCGTCCCGAAACATCACCGCCGGATGGGTCTGCATCCGCAAGCCCTCGTCGATCAGACGCTCAGCGAGCGTCGAGATCCCCTGGCTGTGACGTCGTGCGTTCTGCCGAAGCCGGCTGTACAACTCGTTGTCGGAAATCCGAACCGATACAACTGGCATGACTACAGCGTAGTCATATGTGGTGGCGATGTCGCATCGGCGGAAGCTCCGCCGCGCCTCCAAGCGCGACCGCCACCGGCGGCATTCGGGGTCGACCCCGGTTGGTTCTGCAATGCCGAGGAGTCGGCGTATGCTTCAGCTGCGAGGAGCCCCTTACAGGGTCGTCATGGCACCATCGAACGGCCTATAGTCACGACCCATTCACTAGTAGCAGTCGTCCAGGTTGGGAGTGAGTCGATTGTGATGGGACTAGTCCTTCCTAATGGCAGTTGACATCGCGGTCGCTGGCGGAGCGTCGGCGACCGGAATTGCAGTAGCCACGCGCCCGTCGGTGCAGGGGCATCGGTTTGCCTCCGCGCTGCGAGAGGCAGGCCTATCGGTGATCGCCGAGATCAAGCGCCGATCGCCATCTCGCGGACCCATGAACCCAGACCTAGATGCGGGCGATCTCGCGGTTCGATACCAACGTGGCGGTGCTACCTGCCTGTCGATCCTGACCGAAGGTGAACGATTTGGCGGCTCACCTGACGATCTTCGGGCGGCAAAGGCCGCCGCCGATGTGCCAGTACTTCGGAAGGACTTCCTGCGCTCACTCGACGATGTGCGAGAGAGCGCCGCGATGGGCGCCGATGCGATGCTGGTGATCCTCGCCGAAATCGATCCATCACAGTTGCTCGAAATGCAGGACCACGCCCTCTCGCTCGGTATCGACGTTCTCACCGAAGTACGTGACGAAGACGAATTCCAACTCGCCGTTGATCTCGGCGCCTACATGATCGCTGTCAATCAGCGAGATCTTCCTCAGTCGAAGGAGTACACAGTCGACCCCAACAAGGCGGTGCGGATTAGCAGCTGTTTCGAGGGCATCGACGAACAAATTCTGTTGGTAGCTGCCTCAGGCATCGGAGTTCGCGATGGCACGTCGATGAGCGCCATCGCTGAGGCTGGCTACGATGCAGCGCTTATCGGCGAGGAACTTGTGACGGCTGACGATCCGGAACAGCGACTCTACGAACTACGGATCGAGGCCAGGTCCAGCTAACTGCTCTCTTGGTCAGCCGGGGGTGAGGGCGTCGGTCACGACGGCGTCGGGGATCGCGCCGCCGCCCGCCTGCTCTGTTCCGTCGGCACGGAGCAGCAGCCAGCGGGGGTGATAGCTGACGCCGAGCGTCCTGGCGAGCTGATTCTCGGTATCGGGCAGGTTGGGCAGGTGACCGAGTCCGTAGGAGCTCACGAAGCTTGCGATGGCCGTTGTGGTGTCATGCCCCCCGACGCTGACGAGGGCCAAGTTGTCTCCGTGCAGTGTCTTCAGCGCTGCGACCGCAGGCGCTTCCCGCCGGCAATTCGGTCACCACGGTGCCCAGAACCACACCAGCACGTCGCGGCCGGCAAATGCGCTGATATCGAGGGTCGTGCCGTCGAGTTGCGGGACGGCCAGCGCCAGCACCTTGGGCCTGTTCTCGGTCGGATCAGGTTCGGAGACCGCCTCCTCGGCGTCGTCTTCCTTTTCCTCCTCGACCTCGCCGGCTGTCCCGGCCTCTTCAGACTCCTCAGCTTCCCCAGCCTCTTTGGCCTCGCCGTCTTCTTCGGCCTGTTGGCCGTTGTCGACCTCCGGCTCGGCGGCCTGCTCATCGTCCAACTCGGCCTCTTGCGATGAGCCACCGCCAGCGTCGGTTCCCGATGCTTGGGCGTCGTCGTCGTCGGTGGTCGCGGCAGCGTCCTGTGCTCCCCCGCTGCCGACATCATCGGACTCGTCGTCCGCCGACGGTTCGGCGGCACTGCCGGGCTGATCCTCAGCCTCGTCCTGCTGCTTCGCGGCAGTGTCGCCAGCGTCGTCCGCCGTGGCCTGGTCCGTGGCATCAGCGCCAGCCTCGTCGGCGGGCTGATCAGCGGGATCGACCGGTGCCGTGGTCGGACTCGCAGGCTGCTCGGTCGTCGCGAGCGCTGGTGCGGCCGTGCTGGCAGCCACCGTCTGTGATGTCTCGTCGCTGTCGCTGCTGCAACTGGCCAGCAGGCCCACACCCGCGACGCACGAGGCCGCGACCAGAACCGCTCGGCGCAGTACCAGCATCACGCGACCGAGCGTAACCCGCCTCCGCGCTGGCTCACAAGCGGCATCGAGCCTGGCGCCGAGTGTCTCCGGCATGGCGGAGACGCGCCGCTAGGTTCGTGCCGTGCCGCGCCTGTTCGTCGCCGTGTGGCCGCCTCCCTCCGTGATCGACGAGTTGGCGGCGCTGCCACGGCCATCCAAGCCAGGCGTCAGCTGGACCAAGCCCCACCGGCTGCATATCACGCTGAGATTCCTCGGTGAATGCGACCAAGACGAGGCCCTGAGCACGTTGGAGGCGGCCTCATTCGGGGTGGCGCGGGCGACGCTCGGCCCGGCGCCTGAACGACTTGGTCGGGGCGTGCTCATGCTTCCGGCTGCCGGCGTCGACGAACTCGCCCAGTCCGTCATCGACTGCACTCGCTACATCGGCGACCAGCCGCCGGATCACCCTTTCGTGGGGCACCTCACCGTTGCCAGATTCCGCAAGCGGCAGCCGTCGGTCGAGTGGCCACGCCTGGGTGAGACGTTCGAGGTCGACGAGATCAGCCTGGTCGAGTCAGCGCCGTGGGGCGAGTACCTCGATGTTGCGAAGTTCCCGCTCCACGAGAACGCCGGGCCCGGTCCGTGAGGCGAAGCGGCGCAGCCGGATGTGAGAACCTTGCGGTGAACACCGCAGCAGGGGGAGCCATGGGACTTCACCACGTCGCCTACGCAACACGGGATCTCGAGGCGACCCACCGCTTCTACGAGGACTTGATGGGGTTCCCGCTGGTGCACGCCGAGCAGGCCGAGCGCCCGCACCCCGACGGCGGGCCGACTGGCCACATCAAGCACGTCTTCTACGACATCGGCGACGGCGAGTGCATCGCCTTCTTCTTCATCCAGAACATGGGCGAGCAATCCGACTACAGCACCGACCTCAGCGCAACGGTGGGGCTGCCGGTGTGGGTCAATCACGTCGCCGTTCGGGCGACGCCAGAGCAACAAGAGGCAGCCCGCGAGCGCATGGCAGCCGCAGACATCGAGCCTCTGATGGAGGTGGACCATGGCTGGTGCCACTCGCTCTACTTCGTGGACCCCAACGGGATCATGGTGGAGCTCTGCCGGGACACCACCGGCATCCAGCCCGATCCCGCCGAAGCGCTGGAAGTGATGCGCTCCCCCATCCCCGCCGACGCAACGGCCTGAGCTGCGGGCCGGCCGACAGATGGGCACAACCCGCGAATTCGTCGCGCTGACGAGCGCCAGCGCACCCCGGTCCGGCGTGGGCGGGCATCCCTGCCAAGGCGTCTACCACCGGCCCGATGGACACGAGCCGCGCACCGCGCTCATAGCGACCCACTACAACATCGACTTCAGCGAGCACTACCTGGCCAGCTACATCGCCGAGCGGGGTCTGGGCTTTCTCGGCTGGAACACCCGCTTCCGGGGTGCCGAGCCCTACTTCCTGGCCGATCTGGCGCTGGCCGACATCGACGCTGGTGTCCGCTGGCTGCGCAGCCAGGGCGTCGACTGCGTGGTGCTGCTGGGCAACAGCGGTGGCGGCTCGCTCATGGCCACCTACCAGGCACAGGCCACGGCGCCCAATCTGGTTCCGGAGTACAGCCGGCGAGGCTTGCACCCGGCGATCGAGGATCTGGCGGGAGGCGACCTGTACGTCTCGATCGTGGCGCACACCGGTCGCGCCGAAGTGCTGACCAACTGGATGGACCCGTCGGTCACCGACGAGAACGATCCGCTCAGCATCGATCCGGCCCTCGACCCGTTCTCCCCCGACCGCCAGCCGCCGTTCGGCGCTGATTTCATCGCGGCGTACCGGCGTGCACAGCGGGCCCGCAACGAACGCATCACCGCCTGGTGCAAAAGCGAGCTGGACCGGCTCGCAGCGGCAGGGCACCGCGAGCGTCTGTTCGTGGTGCCGCGACTCTGGGCGGACCTGCGCATGCTCGACGGTTCGATCGACCCCAGCCAACGCACCGTGCCCGGCTGCTACCTCGGCGATCCGCGCCGGGCCAACTACGGAATTTTCGGCGTCGGGACGGTGAGTTCGCTGCGGACTTGGCTGTCGATGTGGAGCCTCGCCGACTCGCAGTGCAGCACCGACCAGGCGCAGCACATCGATCTTCCGGCGATCGTCATCGACGCCGATGCCGATACCGGCATCTTCTCCTCCGACACCGCCAAGATCGTCAACGCGCTGCGCGGCCGGCCCGGCGCACCGGACGTCCCAGCGCACTCCATCTCCGGCGACCACTACCTGACCGAACCCGCCGGTGCGCGGACCGAAGCGGCCGACCTCATCACCGACTGGGTCCGCAGCCACACGGGCTAGAAGGCGCGATCGATGCCCGATTACTTGGATACCGAGCACGCCGAGGTGCTGCGCACCGCCGAGCTGCTGGCCGACGAGCTTGCAGCTCTGTCGGGCCGGGTCGATGAGAGCGACATCGGGGCGGCGGCGCGGGAGGCATCCAAGGCGGCCGGTGTGTTCGGCATGACCCAGCCGATGTCGGTAGGCGGCACCGAGGCCGGCGCTCTGGCGCTGGCCGTCGTGCGTGACACGCTCGGCAGCCGCAATGTGGGTCACCTGCCGGGTGTCTTCGGGCCGTCGCCGGGCGTGCTCGCCGATGTCGGCGAGCCGCTGCGCAGCCAGTTCTTGCTGCCGTATCTCGCCGGTGAGATCCGCAGCGGTTTCGGGTTCACCGAGCCGGCCGACGCCCCGCGCCACACCTGGGCTCGGCGTGACGGCGACGACTTGGTGGTCAACGGAGCGAAGTCATACGTGACGGGGGGCGCGAACTCCGACTTCATCAACGCACTAGTCGAGGTCGACGGGGTCGGCCCGGCGATGGTGCTCATCGAGACCGACCGGGCCGGCGTGACGCTCAAGCAACGATTCGGCACCCTCGACGGCAGCCACCATGCTGCATTCACGTTCAGCGATGTGCGCGTTCCTGCGAGCCACGTCATCGGCGAGGCTGGGCGCGGTCTCCGGCGCGCGATGAGCCAGATCAACGCCACGCGCATGGCGATCGCAGCCGAGTGCATCGGCCAGTGTCGATTCGCGATCGACCTCGTGGAGCAGACGCTGGTCGAGCGGGCGGGGCGGCACGGCTCCACTGAGGAACCGGCGCGAGTCGGCACCGATCTGGAGCGGGTGACGCTAGGAGGTATGCGGATCGACGTCTACGCGGCTCGCAGCGCGCTCTACCGCACGGCGCGCCTGCTCGATGCCGGCGAGAACGCCGTCAACGAAGTGATGGCTGCCAAGTCGCTGGCCACCGAGACACTCAGCCGAATCTGTGACGACGCCGTGCAGCTAGTCGGGGGCACTGCGCTCGTGGACAACCACCCGCTCGCCAGCATCTTGCGACGCGTGCGCGCACAGAGGCTGGCAGAGGGACCCACCGAGGTGCTAGCGGCCAACGTTGCCCGGGGCCGGCTGGATCTTGGCCTCGGCCGCGTGTGACCACGCGGCCGGACGTGATGGCGCGGCCGACTGCGACCGCTTGGCCGCATCCGGGCGCACCGGGGGCGCTGCCCTAGCAAGCAAGCTGGATTGGAGTCAGTCCCAGCCGAGTTCGTGCAGCCGGTCGTCGTCGATGCCGAAGTGGTGGGCGACCTCGTGCACCACAGTCACCAGCACCTCTTCCACCACATCGTCGGGCGTCTCGCACATCTCCAGGATGGGCAGCCGGTAGATGACGATGCTGTCGGGCATCGCCAGCCCGCCGTAGTCGTGACGCTCGGTCAGCGGGATGCCCTCGTAGACGCCGAGCATGTCCGGATCGTCCCCGCGGTCCTCCACGAAGATGGCCACGTTGTCCATGAGCGAGCGCAGCGCGTCCGGAATGTCTTCGAGTGCTTGTTCCACCAGGTCGGCAAACGCGGCCTCGTCCATCTCGAGCACGACTCCATCCTGCCCCCTGCGCATCCTCTAGGTTGCGGGCATGCACGAGCTCGTCGTCACGGGAAATGATCCGGATGCCGCCGCGGAGGCAGCGGCGAGTGTCGGGGGCGTGTGTTACGCAGCAGATCCTGACGAACGTCGTGAGCTCCCCTTCCGCACGCTGGTGCGAGCGATGACCGATGCGCCCGACGCCCTCGCGCCGGCCGCGACGGTGGGCACCTACCTGGCGTTCTCGCGCATCATCCGCGAGCGCCCCCTGGAGTCCGACCCAGGCACGCCCTCTCCGGGCCTGACTGCCATCTTCCCGATGGTTCACCACCCTGCATTGACCCACTCGCAGGGGGACAGCCACTGGCGTGATACCCACGCTCCGCTCGCGCTGCGACATCACCCCGGCATGTGGGACTACACCCAGCTCAGCGTCGTCGGCACCCTCAACGGACCGTCCTATGACGGCTTCGCCTTGGTCTCATTCGCTTCACTCGATGACATGCGTGAGCGCTTCTTCGGCGACGATCACGATCGGGAGGTCATCCTGGCCGATGTCGCGAAGTTCGCCGACACCCAGCGTTCGCCGCGGCGTGTGGTCACCACGGAGACGATCTACCGCCAGCGTCCCCCGCTGCCAGCGGTGACCTGGCCGCACGACTGATTCGCTCGCGTCCCGCAAACGACATTCCGTCCGCCCGCGCCATGAGCCAGCAAGCGCACTCACCGTGACTGCCGCGCCGCATAGCGAAGGGTTCAGCCGCGCACGCCGGATCGCCACGCTGCTGACGCTGGCGGGGGCAGCGGCGGTGTCGCAGTCGTTCGGCCGCTTCACCTATTCGCTGCTGTTCGCTGACCTGCGCGACGGGTTCAGCCTGTCCAACACCGTCGCCGGCGCGCTCGGCTCGCTGAATCTGCTGCTGTACGTGGTGGGCTCGCTGGTGGTTGCACTGACGGTCGGACGCACCGGCCTGAGCGGTGCCGTGCGGATCGGCCTCGCTGGCAACGTGGCCGGCTTAGCCCTGCTGGCCTGGAGCCCGAACGTGGGCGTCGCGGCCTTCGCACTGGCTTTGACGGGATTCTGCGCGGCTGGTGTATGGGTGGGCACTCCCGGGCTCGCAGCGGAGCTGCTGGGACCCGAGCGTCGCGGCGCCGCGGCCGGCTGGATGACAGGCGGTGTGGGCAGCGGCATGGTCGCCGCGGCGGCTATCGACGCGCTCCTGAGCCGGCCCGACGGCACCGAGACTGGCGAGACTGTGCTGACCGCGGCCGATCTCAGCCACCCGCGCAACGTATACCGGGTCGAACTCGTCATCGGTGCTGCCATATTGATCGCCCTCGCCATCGCCGTGCGCAAGTGGTCACGCACACCTGGTCGCACCGGCTTCGGGGGTGCCCGCGCCGCTCTCGCCAAGGTTCCCCGAGCGGGTCAGCTCATCACCGCCTACACGCTGCACGCATTCGTCGTCACGACGGTGCTCACCTTCATCGTGGACCACCTCGAGGGCTACACCGACCTCTTCGACGCGCGGGACGCTGCCATTGCCTTCTCGTCGATCGGCATCGGCAGCATCGCCGGCGGGCCGATCTTCGGACGCTCGGCGGACCGCCTCGGCAGGCGGCGCACGGTCACCATCGGGTTCTGCGTGTCGATGATCTCCATCATCTTCATGACCGCGTACCCCCTGCTCGAAGTGGGCGGGCAGGCGCTGGCGTGGGTGTCGGCATTCATCTTCGGCACGGCGTTCACCGGCATCATCGCCTCGATCGCTGCCCGGGTCAGCGACAGCCTTTCCGGCGATGAGTTCGGCGCCGCCTACGGGGTTGCCACGATCGTGTTCGGCCTCGGCTTGGCGGCCGGACCGCAACTCGGCGGTGCAACAGCCGACTGGTTCGACAGCTTCGGCCCGGCCTTCGGGCTCGCCGTCGCCGCCTGCGTCGCAGGCATCCTGCTCACCGGCTGGGGCGACGACCCATCAGCCTCTAGCTGAATTCGGGCTCGTCCCACCAGGGGAAGTACTCGGGCAGATCCTGGGTGGGGCGCAGCGAGAATTCCGGCGGCCGCTTCTCGAGGAACGATGCAACGCCTTCGTGCGCATCCGCACCGCGACCGAGGTGGAAGATCCCCCGGGAATCGATCTTGTGGGCCTCCATCGGATGGTCGGCGGCGAGCATGCGCCACAGCATGTGGCGGATCACCGTCACCGAGATGGCCGAGGTGTTCTCGGCGATCTCCGCCGCGATGGCCCGGGCAGTCGGCAGCAGATCATCCGGCTCGTGCAGGCTGCGCACCAGCCCGCCTTCGAGAGCCTCGTCTGCGTCGAAGACACGGCCACTGAAGCACCACTCCAACGCCCGTGACAACCCCACGACTCGCGGCAGAAAGTACGACGAGCAGGCCTCGGGCACCACGCCCCGGCGGGCGAACACGAAGCCGATGCGGGCCTTGGTGGAAGCCAGCCGGATGTCCATGGGCAGCGTCATCGTGACGCCCACGCCGACTGCGGGGCCGTTGATCGCCGCAATCAGCGGCTTGTTGCACTCGTACAGGCGCAGCGTGAGCAGCCCGCCGCCGTCGCGCATCCACGCCAAGTCGCCGCCCTCGCCCCGCTCAGAGGCTCGCTCAGCCTTCCGCTCATCTGATTGGCTGTCGAAGTCGAACGTGTCGGCACCGCCGCTCAGGTCAGCCCCGGCGCAGTAACCACGCCCGGCGCCGGTGAAGATCACCGCCCGCACGTCGTCGTCGGCGTCGACGAGGTCGATGGCGTCCATCACATCACGCAGCATCTGGCTGTTGAACGCGTTGAGGCGCTCGGGGCGATTCAGCGTGATGGTGGCGACGCGGTCGTCAACCTCGTACAGGATCGTCTCGAACTCCGGCACAACGCCCCCTCAGTCAGTGGCCGCCCGACGCGGCGGACGGCGGTATCGGCGGCTTTTCTACACGCCCAGCCACTCTCTACGTCGAGCGGCCAGTGCTCTCGGGCCGTGCTACACGTCCAGGAAGCGACTCGCAGCGAACGCAGAGCCCAGCATCCCGACCAGCACGCCGGCGATCACCGTGACGAAGACCACGGTGGTGAATTGGCTGGACGTCACCACGAACGACCTGAAGAACGCCAAGATGTCGGACCTCGAGAACAGCCCCTCGACGTGGCCGCGCAACACCCCGGCCGCGATCGCCCCGATGATCCCGCCGGCGAGCCCGTGCAGCATGCCTTCGAGCATGAACGGGAACCGGATGAAGCTGTTGGTGGCCCCGACCAGCTTCATGACCTCGATCTCACGGCGGCGGGCGAACATCGCCACCCGGATCGAGTTGAAGATCAGCATCACGCTTGCACCCGCCAGCACGATCGACAGCAGCAGCACGATGCCCTGAAACGACGTGAACCAGGTGCGGATGGCGTCAACTTCTTCACGGCCAGTCTGGACCGACATCACTCCGGGCCGTTGGCGGAACTGCGCCGCCAGCGACTCGATCAGCTCGGCTTCGACCGAGCGCGGCACCACCCGGTACGACGGCGGCAGCGCCTCGGGCGACACTTGGGCCAGCAACTCGGGCTGGTCGGCCATCTGCTGGGACACCAGCCCGTAGGCCTCCTCGGAGCTGAAGAACTCGATGCGGTCGATCTCTGGGTGAGTCTCGAGCTCCAGGCCGAGCGCGTCGATCTGGCTCGGATCGATCTGGGGGTCCATGAACACTTCGAACTGGACGCCGCCCTCCCAGCGGTCGAGCGCGTTGCCGCTGGCGTAACCCGCCATCAGCCCCATGCCGACCAGCATCACGCCGACCGCAACGGTCAGGATCGCGGCGAAGGTCAGTGTGAGATTGCGCCGGATGTTGGCCCACGTCTCGCGCGCGAAGTAGCGGATGCGGCTCACGAGCCGGTCCCATCACGCGGCACGGCGTCGGCCGGTGCTGTCCCGTGCTCAGGCTCGCCGCCGTAGGCACCGCGCTGCTCGTCGCGCACGAGCTCGCCGTGCCGCAGGGCGACCACCCGGCGACGCATGCGATTCACGATCGTCTGGTCGTGGGTGGCCATCACCACGGTCGTGCCGGTGCGGTTGATGCGGTCCAGCAGTGACGTCAGCTCTTCGGAAGTGTCGGGGTCGAGGTTCCCGGTGGGCTCATCGGCGAGCAGGATGAGCGGCCGGTTCACGAAGGCCCGCGCCACGCTCACCCGCTGCTGCTCACCGCCGGACAGCTCATCGGGAAACCGCCGCTGCTTGTCCTGCAGCCCGACCAATTCCAAGATGGCAGGCACCTGCGTGCGGATGACGCCGTCAGGACGGCCGATCACTTCGAGGGCGAAGGCCACGTTCTCGTACACGGTCTTGTTGGGCAGCAGCTTGAAGTCCTGGAAGACCGACCCGATGTTGCGCCGCAAGTACGGCACGCGCCAGCTGTTGAGCTTGGACAGGTCCTTGCCGGCCACGTGGATGTTGCCCGTCGTGGCCTTCTCCTCGCAGGTCATCAGGCGCAGCATCGTGGACTTGCCCGAGCCCGACGGTCCCACCAAGAACACGAACTCGCCCTTGGTGATGTTGAGCGACACATCATTGACCGCTCGCGTCTCGCCCTTGTAGATCTTCGTGACGTTGTCGAAGCGGATCATGCGCGCCTTCAGGTCGTGCGGCGGGGTGCGTCCGGCCCGTCCCGCGCCGACATCATCAAATCGCTTCCCACGGTACGCCAGCGGTGCCGCGGTTCTCGGGCACCCCGTGAGCGCCCCGCTATCGCTCTTGTTCGCTCAGCGTGGGGCCACGCCGTCGGGGATTTGCTGGGAGCGTTGCCAGCGCAGGTATGCCTCCATCAGGCCGTCGAGGTCGCCATCGAGCACGGCGTCCACGTTGCCGATCTCCATGCCGGTCCGCAGATCCTTGACCTGCTGGTAGGGGTGCAGCACATAGGAGCGGATCTGGCTGCCCCACGCCACGTCGCGCTGCTCGCCCGCCAGCGCGGCAACCTCAGCCTCGCGTTCGGTCCGTTGCAGGTCGGCCAGCTTGGCCGCCAGCATCTGCATCGCACGATCCTTGTTCTGATGCTGGCTGCGCTCGTTCTGGCAGGCCACCACGATGCCCGTGGGCAGGTGTGTGATGCGCACCGCAGAGTCGGTGACGTTCACGTGCTGACCGCCGGCGCCTGAGGAGCGATAGGTGTCGATGCGCAGGTCGCCCTCGTCGATGGGCACCTCGTCGGACACCTCGTCGAAGAACGGCACCACCTTCAGCGAGGCGAACGCGGTGTGGCGCCGGGATTGCGCGTCGAACGGCGAGATGCGCACCAGCCGGTGCACACCCCGTTCTGCTGCGAGGAAGCCGAACGCGTGCCGCCCCTTGACGAGAAAGGTGGCCGAGCTGATGCCGGCCTCTCCGCCGTCGGTGGCCTCGGTCAGCTCGACGGTGAAGTCGTTGCGCTCGGCCCAGCGCTGGTACATCCGCAGCAGCATCTCGGCCCAGTCGCAGGCATCCGTGCCCCCGGCACCCGAGTTGATCTCGCACACCGCGTCGTTCTCGTCGTGCTCGCCGCTGAACAGCGCCATCAGCTCGATCTCGGCGAGCCTGCGTTCTGCTGCTTCGA
Organism: Candidatus Poriferisodalis sp.; assembly: GCF_965203655.1. Taxonomy (GTDB): domain Bacteria; phylum Actinomycetota; class Acidimicrobiia; order Acidimicrobiales; family Poriferisodalaceae; genus Poriferisodalis. The sequence continues at coordinate 717,095 of NZ_CBDBDD010000009.1, read as the reverse complement.
CCGCCTCGCCGATCTCGGGCAGCAGCTCGGCATCGTCCTCTTCAGTCGCCAGCTCCACGAGTGCGGTGGCATCGTCCACTTCGACGCGCGCCCGGTGCCAGCGATCGATGTCGTCACGCACACGCGACAGCCGGGTGGTGACCGCGCGGGCCCGGTCGGGGTCATCCCACAGCGATGGCTCCGATGCCTCGGTCTCCAGCCTGTTCGCAGCGGTGCGCGCCTCGTCGATCCCGAGGTAGTGATGCGCCTCGCCCACGCGCCGATCCAGGTCCGCCAGCGCGTCGGCGAGATCGCTCAAGGATCGGCTCATCGCAATGTCCCCGCAGCAGGATCTTCTCGTCGCGTCACTTGTTGCTTTCCGCTCTTGTTCCCAATTCTCGAGAGGAACGGGCTCACGGGCCGCTCGGGCCACGGCTTCGCCATTCGGCTCAGCCTCCTAGCGTCCGCAGCAGTGCTTGAACTTGCGGCCCGATCCGCAATGGCAAGGATCGTTGCGGCCCAGCTTCTCCTGGGCCGACTTGACCACGGTGCCAGTCGACGCTGCTGCAATCCGGCGCGACTGCGACGGCCCGGAGGGGCCCCGCGGCGCCGACGGCGCGGGGCCGGCAGCCGATGCGCCGTTGCCGGCTCCGACGGTGGCGGGCGTGAGGTCCGGCGCCGAGTACTGCACGTCGGTTGTCTGGGCTGTGCCGCCAGCCGCCCTCGACCGTGACGCTCCGGCCGGCGGGGCTGCCCCACCGGTGGCCGACTCGCTGTCGATCGGAGCGGGCGTGACCTGTACGTGCATGACGTAGGTGACGAAGTCGCGGTACACCCGCTCGAGCATCGCCCCGAACATGTCGAATCCTTCACGCTGCCATTCGGCGACCGGGTCCTTCTGGCCGATCCCTCGAAGGTGGATGCCCTCGCGCAGGTGGTCCATGTCGGCGAGGTGCTCACGCCATCGCTGGTCGATGAGTCGCAGCATCACCTGCCGCTCGACCTCGCGCATCGCGTCGGGACCGATCTCGGCCTCGCGCGCCTCGTAGTGACGCTCGCCGTCGGCGCACACCAGATCGACGACATCGTCGAAGCTCCAGCCTCGCTGGCCGTCACCCGACTGCGCATCTCCCGACAACTCGGCATCGGTCAGCTCGCTGGGCCAGTAGGTGCGGACCGTGGCCAGCAGCCCGTCGAGATCCCACTCGGTGATCTCGTCGCTGTCGCAATGGTCCGCGACCGCCGCCTCGGCAGCCTCACGGAGGTATCCCAGCGACTCGGCACGAAGGTCGTCACCACCGAGGATCTGCTCGCGGCGCGCGTAGATCACCTTGCGCTGTTCGTTCATCACCTCGTCGTACTTGAGGACGTTCTTGCGGACCTCGGCGTTCTTCTGCTCGACCGTGTTCTGGGCACGCTCGATGGCCTTGGTGACCATCTTCGCCTCGAGCGGCACGTCGTCGGGCAGCGTGCGATCCATCACCCAGTTGACCGCCCCGGTTGCGAACAGGCGCATCAGGTCATCCTCGAGCGAGAGGTAGAACCGGCTCTCGCCTGGGTCGCCCTGACGTCCCGAGCGGCCTCGCAGCTGGTTGTCGATGCGGCGCGACTCGTGGCGCTCGGTGCCGAGCACGTACAGCCCGCCCAGCTTGCGCACCTCGTCGCCCTCGGCCCGGCACTCGGGTTCGTAGCGCTCGACGCGGCGCATCAGATCGGCGGCGTTGTCGGGATCGTCGGGATCCAGCTTCTCGCGCAGCAGGTCGCGCCGGGCCAGGCCTTCGGGATTGCCGCCGAGCAGGATGTCGACGCCGCGTCCGGCCATGTTGGTGGCCACCGTCACCGAGCCCAGCCGTCCCGCCTGGGCGATGATCTCGGCCTCGCGTGTGTGCTCCTTGGCGTTGAGCACGCTGTGGTCGATGCCGCGCCGCTCGAGTGCCGCTGACAGCTTCTCGGAATTCTCGACGCTGACGGTGCCGACGAGGGTGGGCTGGCCCGAGCTGATGCGCTCGGCGAGGTCATCGACGACTGCTTCGAGCTTGGCTTCGGTGGTCTTGTAGATCAGGTCGCCCTGGTCGTCGCGCGCCACGGGCAGGTGGGTCGGCACCGGCACTACGTCAAGTCCGTAGGTGCCGCTGAACTCGGCGGCCTCGGTGGTGGCCGTGCCGGTCATGCCGGCGAGCTTGTCGTAGAGGCGGAAGTAGTTCTGCAGCGTGATGGTGGCGAGCGTCTGGTTCTCCTCCTTGATCGCCACCCCTTCCTTGGCCTCGACCGCCTGGTGGAGACCCTCGCTCCAGCGCCGCCCTTCCAGGATGCGGCCGGTGAACTCGTCGACGATCTTCACCTCGCCGTGGGAGACGACGTAGTCCTTGTCGCGCCGGTACAGCTCCTTGGCCCGCAGCGCTGCGTTCATCTGGTGGACGAGGTTGGCCGAGACCTGGTCGTAGAGGTTGTCGATGTTGAGCGCTCGCTCGACCTTGCTGATGCCCGGCTCGAGCACCGCCACGTTGCGCTTGTCTTCCTCGACCTCGTAGTCGACGTCTCGGGTCATCGTCGCCGCGATGCGGGCGAACTGCTGGTAGAGCTTCGCCGCGTCGGCGACCCGCCCGCTGATGATCAGCGGCGTGCGTGCCTCGTCGATGAGGATCGAGTCGACTTCGTCCACGATGCAGAAGTTGTGCCCGCGCTGGGTCTGGGACTCCCGGTTGGGCGCCATGTTGTCGCGCAGGTAGTCGAAGCCGAACTCGTTGTTGGTGCCGTAGGTGATGTCCGCCGCGTACTGGCGGCGCTTGTGGGAGGCGTCGTAGGGCCCGGGCACCACCAGCCCCACCTCGAGGCCCAGGAACCGGTGGATGCGGCCCATCCACTCGGCATCGCGCGCCGCCAGGTAGTCGTTCACGGTGACAACGTGCACACCCTTGCCGCTCAGCGCATTGAGGTACACAGGAAGCGTCGAGACAAGCGTCTTGCCCTCGCCGGTGCGCATCTCGGCGACCCATCCGAAGTGCAGCGCCGCCCCGCCGATGATCTGCACGTCGTAGTGACGCTGACCGATGACCCGGCGGGCCGCCTCGCGGGTCACCGCGAAGGCGTCTACCAGGACGTCGTTCAGGTCGGCGCCACGGTCGAGCTCGGCGCGGAAGTCACCGGTGCGGGACCGCAGTTCGTCGTCGGAGAGTCGCTCGATGTCTGGCTCGACCGCATTGACCTCGGGAACCAGCGCCTCCAGCAGGCGCAGCTTCTTGCCTTCCCCGGCACGGAGCACGCGCTGAAACAGAGCCACCTTCGCAGGCTACCGCTGGGGTTCGCGCCAGTAGCCGAGATTCTCGGGCCGCATCGATGGGCGCTCGGGGGCGCAGGCGCAGCTTCAGGCGTCGATCTCGATGAGGCCCGCATCGCCGTCCGAGCGCAGGTACACCACGCTGGGCATGCCGCTGTCGGCGTTCACGAATAGGAAGAACTCGTGATCGAGCAGCTGCATGCGGGTCACCGCCTCGGTGGGATCCATCAGCTCGAGGTCGAACGTCTTGCGGCGCACGATGCGCGGCACCCACCCGGGGTCATCGGGACCCGGCGCCGGCTGTGGCGCCGCCTCGCCGTTCACGAGGTCGTTCTCGAGGCGGGCCAGCGGATGGTGCACCTCGTCGCGGTGCAGGTTGGGACGGTGCCGGCGCACGACGCGGGTCTTCAGCTTGCGCAGCTGCTTGCCGAGCTTGCCGACTGCGAGATCGACCGCTTGATGCTGATCGACCCCGGCGACCGAGGCCCGCACATGATGGCCATGGCCGAGCAAGGTGACCTCCACCTGCTCGCGCTCGGTGATGCGTGGATTCTTCTCCTCGCGGAACACCACTTCGGCTCGATCCAGCCCACCTACGAACCGGTCCAAGGCCCCGATCTTCCGCTCTACCGCAGCCCGCACATCGTCGGGAACCTGAACTTTTCGACCCGTGATGGTGATCTGCATCGCCTCAGCTTTCTGAGCGGCTGCTCGGCTCGGTCGGCGCCGCTCGGAACAAAGGGAGTGCCATGTTAGGCACCTGCGGGGACGCGGTCGCGACCCCGTCGTGCACACGCTGCCACATGGACGGCGGCAGCACCGGCACCCTCCAGCGCAGCGGCCGCCGCCCGCAGCGTGGCCCCGGTCGTGAGCACATCGTCGACGAGCAATACCCGGCGACCCACTGCGCTCGAACGGCCTGCGAAGCGGGGTCCAGACAGCCTCGCTGACCGTCCGGTGCCCGACTGCGCACCGGAACCGATCCGTCGCAGCAGGCGCGCAGGACGTACCCGCAGCGCCCTGGCGGTGGCACGCGCCAGTGTCTCTGCTTGGTCGAATCCGCGGTCCCGTCGATGAGCTGCCGTCGTCGGTGCCCAGGTGACTGTGTCAATCTGCATCGGCTTCGCCGACGCAGTGTCAATCCGCACCGGCGAAGCCGACGCTGTCACGCCCAGGTGGGTGAGCGCGAGCGAGTCTCCCAGCCACCTGGCGATCGCGCGCTCGCCGCGGTACTTGAGCGCATGGATGAACTCGCGCCCGACCCCCGAATGGGAGAACAGCAGCGCGACCGAGTCTGCACCGGGCACCGAGGCTGGCTCGGGTGCCTCCAGTGCTTCTATGCACGCAGCACAGGGACACCAGCCCAACAGCCCACAGCCGGCGCATCGCACCTCGAACAGCACGGGCCGACCATAGGTGCGGCCCTGCGGACCGCTGAAGCGATTAATTCCGCTAGTAGCGGTAGCGGTCCGCCTTGTAGGGACCGTCGGCGTCGAGACCGAGATAAGAGGCTTGCCCCGGCGTCAACCGGGTGAGCTTCGCGCCAAGCCGGTCGAGATGCAGCCGAGCCACTTCCTCGTCCAGCCGCTTGGGCAACACGTGAACATCTGCCTCCAGCTCCTCTGCATGTGCGTGCAACTCGAGCTGGGCGAGCACCTGGTTCGTGAAGCTCATCGACATGACGAAGCTCGGATGCCCGGTCGCACAACCGAGGTTCACCAAGCGACCTTCAGCCAGCACGATCACCGAGTTCCCGCTGGGGAACACGAACTCGTCCACCTGCGGCTTGATCGAACGGCGCCGGACATCGGACATCGCGGCCAGCCCCGCCATGTCGATCTCGTTGTCGAAGTGCCCGATGTTGGCCACGACCGCCTGGTGCTTCATGGCCGACATGTGCTCGGCCGAGATGATGTCGCGATTGCCCGTCGCGGTGACGTAGATGTCGGCGAAGTCGAGCACGTTCTCGAGCCGATCCACCTCGAAGCCCTCCATGGCGGCCTGCAGCGCGTTGATCGGGTCGATCTCCGAGACGATGACCCGGCAGCCTTGGCCGCGCAGCGCCTGCGCGCACCCCTTGCCGACGTCGCCGTAACCCGCCACGAAGGCCACCTTGCCGCCCAGCATCACGTCGGTGGCCCGGTTGATGCCGTCGATCAGGGAATGCCGGCAGCCGTAGAGATTGTCGAACTTCGACTTCGTCACCGAGTCGTTGACGCTGTAGGCCGGGAAGGTCAGCTCCCCGCGTGCTGCCATCTCGTAGAGCCGGTTGACGCCGGTGGTGGTTTCCTCGGAGACACCTCGCAGACCCGCCGAGATCTCGGTCCACAGGCCGGGTTCGGTGCGCTGGATCTCGTCGAGCAGCTCGTGCACCGCCGCCTCGTCGGGCGATGCCGCATCGGGGCCGTCGACTGGCAGGCTCGGCACGCTGCCCTGAGATTCGTAACGAGCCCCGAGGTGAACCATCAGCGTGGCGTCGCCGCCGTCATCGACGATCAGCGTGGGGCCGGGCCCATCGGGCCAACGAAGCGCACGGAAATTGCAACGCCAGTATTCGGCGAGCGTCTCGCCCTTCCATGCGAACACGGGCACGCCTTGCGGGCTGTCCACGGTGCCATCGCGCCCCACCACGACGGCCGCCGCGGCCTCATCCTGGGTGGAGAAGATGTTGCAGGACGCCCAGCGCACCTGCGCGCCCAGGTCGACCAGCGTTTCGATGAGCACAGCGGTCTGCACCGTCATATGCAGGGAACCCGTGATGCGCGCTCCTGCCAGCGGCCGGGAGTCCATGTGCTGCGCACGCAGGGCCATGAGCCCGGGCATCTCGGTCTCGGCCAGCTCGATCTGGAGCCGTCCTGCAGCCGCCAGGCTCAGATCGGCCACCTCGAAATCATCGATCAGGCGCGACGGGGGGGTCATGGGATCACCTCGCTTGGAGTCGGCCGACAGCCTGCCGTCTCAGGCAAGGAATGCCTTCAGCTCTTCGAGCAGCGGGATCGGGCCGGGGTCGCGCTGGGCTGCCGAGGCGAAGCGGAGGCTCAGCACGTCGACCTGGTAGATGAGATCGAACAGCTGCGCCAACGCACCGTCGCCGGCGGCGCGCAGCTCGCAGTACGGCACGCCGACGCGCCCGCCTGCGAGGACGCCTCGTGTGAAGTCGTAGCGACGCTGTATCTGCGGATGCTCGAAGTCGTGTCGCAGCGCGACGACCGCGAGCGGCGAGCCGCTGCTGGGTGAGCCGACGAGGTCCCATCCGGCCAGCTCGTTGTGGCACAGCTCGGGCATGGCGCTGGCGTAGGCGGGCATCTTGACGTTCTCGTTGACCTGGGCCTTGGCGCGACCCGCCGCAACCATGCCGAGCGCACCGGCGCCATAGAAGACCGGCACCATGTCCCCTGCGCCGACGGCACGCACCAGCTCGTCCAGATCGCTGCGGGGCTCAACGGCCCGGCGCACGCGGAGCTGCTGAACCGCTGCGGTGACCCAGTCGGAGACCCCGCTCAACAGCCCGACCCTCTCCAGCGCGACCAGCGGAGCAACTGAGATGGCTCCCACCGCTGCTCTGGGCATCGGGATGGTGCCGTCGACCTCGTACAGCGGGACGTCCCACTGGCGGGCCAGCTCGCCCAGCCGCCCACCCGAGGTGACGGCGATGATCGAAGCCCCGGCCTGGTGGGCGGCCGTGACTGCCTCGAGCGTCTCTTCGGTGTTTCCGCTGAACGACACCGCGATCACCAGCGTCGACGGGCGGACGAACGCGGGGCACTCGTAGCCCTTGGCAACAGTCACCGGCACCGACATCTGAAGCGACGCCAGCGCAGCCACGATGTCGCCGGCAACGCCCGACCCGCCCATGCCCAATGCGACGACACCGGCGATCGGCTCGCCGGGGGTCGGTCCTGGCACTGCCGACGCGGCGGCGAGCGCTGCTTCGAGCTGCTCAGGGAGGGAGTCGACCGCAGCCGCCATTCCCATCGAGTCAGTCACTGGTCTGTCTCGGGCCTGGATGAGCAGTGGGCACGAAGGTCGGGCTGAGCTCGCCGTTCGCGATGCGCGCGTCGTACGTCGCCGCTGTGGAGGGATCCACCTCGGCGGCCTCGTCGATCAGCAGCACGGGAATGCCGCCGTCGATCCGGTAGGCCCGACCAAGGCGTGGGTTGTACAGCAGGTCGGCCTCATCGACGCAGTACAGCGGTCCCTTGTCTGCCGGACACGCCAGTATCTCCATGAGCACCGGATCAAGACCCACGCACGCCTCCTGAGACCTCGAACAGCCGCGCGCCGACGACGGCTGCGGATCTGATCATGCCAGCAGCGTGTTGATCTCGCTCACTCGCTGCGCCACCGCTGCGGCGTCAGGAGCCTCGAGATTCAAGCGGAGCAACGGCTCGGTGTTGGACGGCCGCAAGTTGAACCACCAGTCGCCCCCGTCCACGGTCAATCCGTCCAGCCAGTCCTGCGGCAGCTCGGCGAAGTGCGCCGCAGTGCGGCGGAGCACCTCATCGACATTGGCAACGCGGGTGTTGATCTCACCCGATGAGGCATAGCGGTCGAGCGGCGCGAGCAGTGCAGACAAGGGCACAGCGGCACTGCTCAGCGTCTCGAGGGCGATGAGCGCAGCGATGAGACCGGAATCGGCCCGGTAGTTGTCGGCAAAGTAGTAATGGCCGCTGTGCTCGCCGCCGAACGTGGCACCGGTGCGGGCCATCTCGGCCTTGATGTAGCTGTGGCCCACCCGAGTGCGCACGGGCTGGCCGCCGGATTCGACGATGACCTCGGGAACAGCCCGAGAGCAGATGAGGTTGTGCAGGATCGGCCCAGGCCCGTGACGTCGCAGCATGGCCTGCGCGACCAGCGCGGTGAGCATCGACCCGGTCACGGGGCGGCCCCGCTCGTCGACTAGGAAGACGCGGTCGGCGTCGCCGTCGAATGCGAGGCCGACCTCTGCGCCGGTGACCAGCACTCGCTCGCTCAGATCGACGAGATTCTCGGGCCGGATGGGGTCGGCGGGGTGGTTGGGAAACGTGCCGTCGAGCTCGCCGTAGAGCAGCTCGACCTCGAAGGGCAGCGGCTCGAAGACCGCCGGCACGACATGACCGCCCATGCCGTTGGCCGTGTCTGCCACGACGCGCAGGGGCGCCAAGCTCTCGATATCGACAAACGAACGGACGTGATGCGCAAACGTGTCGAGCAGGTCGCGTCGGGTGCGCCGTCCCCGGGCATCGCCTACGACGCTGCCGGCCGCTGCTCGCTGAGCGATCTCGGCGAGGCCGCTGTCGGCACCCACTGGCGCAGCGCCAGGTCCGCACAGCTTGATGCCGTTGTATTCCGCCGGGTTGTGCGAGGCCGTCAGCATTGCCCCCGGCACGTCGAGGCGGCCGGAAGCGAAGTAGAGCAGGTCCGTCGAAGCGAGCCCGAGATCGATGACGTCGACCCCGGCCGACTGCACGCCGTCCGCGAACGATTCCGCCAGCTCGATGCCGCTCGGACGCATGTCGCGGCCGAGCGCGATGCACGCGGCACCTGACCACTCGGCGAACGCAAAGCCGAGCGCTCGCGCGGTGGACGGGCCCAACTCCTCCGGGCAAATCCCACGTATGTCATATGCCTTGACAATGCCCGCCAAGACATCGGCAGATACAGGATCGATGCGTGCCTCCATAAGCCTGCAAAGCCTAAAGGACCGCGCAGTAGTGCGCGGCGTTCTGCGGCAACGCCCTTGCAATTCGCGCCCGCTTCTCCCTATGGTGGTTGCAGAGAGTGGGATACGAACCTGCCTGAAGCAAGCGAGAGGTGTGATGAGCAAGAGCAAATACCAGCCAACAGAACGGGAACAATTGGTTCTTGATGCGGTCGAGAACCCCAGATACGACCGCCAGATTGTCAATGGTCTCGAGCCCTTCATGAGTGGCTCTGCACCCGACGAATTCAAGAGTTTCTATACCTCACAAGAACTCGCAGACTTAGAGGAATTACGCGGTACTGAGCGCGATGTTGAAGCGCGAATGCCAGTCAAATTGACGCGTCATTATTTTGATATGGCGACGTCAAGTTCGGCACTACAAAAACTTGTGAAGGCATCGCCGGATGAAACAGTGGACTTGGAGGGGGATCCGGATCCTGCGAATCAATTGGACTACAGCCCAATCGAAGGACTTCTGCACAAGTATGAGATGGGTTTGCTGTATGTCATTTCGACATGTTCAGCACATTGCCGCTTCTGCTATAGGGAAGAACTCATCGGCCGCAAGGAAATCGAACGTGCTGACGGCACGCTCAAGAAGAAGGGCCTTGCGAACGTTCTGGAGATAACTGATTACATCCGGTCGCATAACGAAGCAGTCGCTGCCAATGGCGGTACGCACCCCGAGACCGGTCGACCGAAGCTGAGAGAGATCCTTCTCTCCGGCGGCGATCCGATGGTGCTGCCCAATTCCAAGCTGGCTGCTTGGTTCACATCGCTGGCGGAGGCCGGCACCGAAGCCATCCGTGTCGGCACCAAGGAGCTGGCGTTCTACCCCGATCGCTTCGACGATGCGTTCTTTGCGATGATCGATCGCTTTCACGAGGTCTATCCGGATGTCGCGATGCGATTCATGATCCACTTCAACCATCCCGACGAGTTCCTCGTCAAGGATGCCGACGGCAGCTACATTGCGGACGACAAGGGTTTCCTGCGCTGGCGTGCGAACACGCGTCAGGCCCTTGACGCGCTTGTCGCGCGCGGCTGGATCAGCGTCGAGAACCAGACACCGATCATTGCCGGCGTCAACGACGACCCCGACGCTCTGCGGATCCTGCAGCGGACGCTCAAGGGCGTCGGCGTCGAGAACCACTACTTCTTCTGCGGGCGCAACATCGTGGCCTATAAGGCGTTCAACGTGCCGATCGAGCGGGCGTGGCAGCTGCTCAATGACTCGCAGCGCGGCCTGTCGGGCGTGGAGTCGCATGCGCGGCTGACCATCGTGCACTACAAGGGCAAGACGGAAGTCTCTGCAGTGACCGACGGTCCGATCGCGGGGCTGCGGGGAGCCGAGAACGGCGTTGTGATCTTCAAGGTGCTGCGCAACCCGGCCCACGCCCCCGACCGGGGCAAGGTGACGATCGTCGGCCGGAACCCCGAAGCCCTCTGGTTCGACGAGTACGAAGACCGGGTGCTGGCAGACGAAGCCGGCCTCTTCAGCCAGCAGCGTCCGAGCGGCGTCGCCATCCCGCGCTCGCGCTCACGGCACCACGGCGTCCGCGACGGCCGGTCTGCCCCGACGGCGAGGCCTGCGCCGCTCATGGCCGTCGTCGGGGGCACCGATCGTCGGCCGCATCCCAAGAGCCCCGCCAGCGGCACCCCAGAGCCCGCCGTGCGCGACGCCCAGGAGGCCTGACCGGCTCACGCCTGGCTGGCTTCAGCGTTCGACGGCGCGGGTTCGGCGTCGTACGCGCCGGCTCCGGCGCGGTGGCGGATGCGCCAGATGTCGACAACCACCCTCAGCGACTGTGCTGCGAGGCGGACCGTGGTGTCCGCAGTGTGGTCGACCGCCACGGGGACCTCGGCCGCCGTCAGACCGAGATGCTCGACGAGGTACAGCACCTCGACATCGAAAGCGAATCCGTCGATGACGCAGCGCCCGAAGATCGTCTGCGCAGCCTCTGCAGTGAAGCCCTTGAAGCCGCATTGGGTGTCGCGATAGCGGCGGAGCAGCACGACCCGTGTGAACGCGTTGAACAGGCGACTCGCGAACGCTCTCGCTGCGGGCGCGGGAGTGATCGTGCGGGCTTCGGCATGACGCCGGCTGCCGAGTGCGACGTCGGCACCGGCTTCCAACACATCGATGAGCGAGTTGAGCTGACCGGGCGGATAGGCCAGATCGACATCAGTGAACAGCCGGAGCCGCCCGCTGGCCGCCAGCATGCCCGCCCGCACCGCAGCGCCCTTGCCGCGATTCGCAACCTCGGCAACGACGACATCGGCACCGGCGCGCCGAGCCGCCTCCGCGGTGCCGTCAGTGGACCCGTCGTCGACCACAACGATCTCGAGGTCGCCGCCGGTGGCGGGGTTGTCGCGCAGGGCGGCGCTGACCTGTGCCACCGCCGAACCCACCAGGTGTGCAGCCTGATAGGCCGGCAGCACCACCGACACGGCTGGCTGTACGCGCCCGGTGTCTGCTGGGTACGGGCCGTCGCCCGCGTCGAGCTGCGCAGTTGCTGCCTCGAGCTGTGCTGCGCGTCGAGTCTCGGCGGCCAAGCGGCTCTCGAATCGTGCCGGTGGCCGGACGGCAACGAGCGCCAGCGCCGCGAGCCCGATGAGCGTCGTCAGCCACGCGAGATACTCGACCGCGGTGGCGCCGTAGGTGAGCTCGACGTCGGGACCGGTGGGGATCACCACCATCCAATTCGGCGTGACGCGATAGGGGCCATCGGCGCCGTCGACTGACCAGTTCGGGAAGTAGGACATCTTGACGAGCACCGGCACGCCGGGCTCGTCGACCGAGAACGACAGCCGATCCTGGCCGATGTGGGGGTCACTGATCTCCACAGGTGCCAGCGCGCGTCTCGGGGCTGCGCTAAACCGCGTCAATGAAGCTGGCGGAGCACCGTCAGGATTGGGAGGCGGCAGCAGCGTCACCCGAGACCAGTGCGGCGGGCCGTCTGCGGCGATGGGCACGTCCCACGCCGCTGGGTCGTTGAACCAGATCACCGCTGGATCGGTCCAGGCTCGTCCAGCGTGGGACACGCCCTCGGCGACGGCGGGCTCGAAGCGCAGCGGCGACACCACGTCGCTGTTGACCACGAAGTAGATCCTCCACGGTCCCGAAGAGGCAATGTGCTCCAAGCCGGTCGAGCTGTTCGCCGCGGCGATGGCCTCAGCGCTGAACGCTGCGTAGTAGCGCACTCCCGACATCTGCAGGTGCGGAACGCCGAGCCCGAAGTCCAAGGCGCTGTATGGCAGGCCACGCATGGGGCGTGATGGCGCCGCCGACAGTTCCGACTGCACAAGGAAATGGAACGGCACAGTCGGCGACGACTCGAAGTAGAGCCCTTCCATCGAGGCGATGCAGCTGTCGGTCCATTGCGGCAGCAGCATCGGAGCCATCGGCGTGCCGTACGCGCCCACGATGTCGCGGTCATATTCCCACAGCAATCGCCCGCAGCCGTGCTGCTGGCCGACCTCGTCCATCACCGCGACGAAGTCGTAGTACTCGGGATAGTTCGGGTGTCCCTCGTAGCCGCGGAAATTCCAGCGTGCCCATCCCGACACAAAGTTGCGGTCCTCCGAGGACACCGTGAGGGGACCCCAGCGGTAGGCCCCACCGGCGTCGCGACTGCCACCTGGGAGCTGACCGAAGCGCAACAGCAGCAGGCCCAGAGCTGCGATCAGCGCTACGACCGGAATCGCCGTCCGTATCCACGGCACGACCGCAGGTCGCGACTCATCCGCCTGATCGGGCGCAGACCGCCGGCGTGTCCGTCCTGCGATGATGAGCCACAGACCCATTGCCGCCAGCAGGTACAGAGCCAGGTACCAGAACGGCAGGATGCGTGCGTTCCACAGGCGGTGCTGGGGCCAGTGGACGAATCCCATGGCCATGGTGAACGCGATCACCGTCCACGTCATCGCCGGGCGGTACCAGCGGGCAAGACCCACCACTGCACCCACGCCGGCGAGCACCAGCAGCCAGGTGATGCTGTGAAAGGTGCCCTCTCCGCCGATCTCGTCGGTGAAGAACAAGTGCTCCCGCACCGAGGTGAGCCGCTCCCAGCCCATGTCATTCATGAATGCCCGGCGGGCTGCGAACGGCACCGTCCAGAACGCCGACACAGCTCCGCCGATCACCCCGATGACGAGCGCGTGCCAAGACCTGCGCCACTCCGCCAGCGCGAGGGCGGCGACCGCCGCAGCAGGCACTGCGAGACGCCACAGCGGTGCCTCGGTGATGTTCCACACGGCGACCCACAGCATGGTTGCTGCCATCGACACGCCGATCGCCGGCACCCGGCCGATGCGATCCGGCAGCGTGTGCAGGCCGCGCACCGCCACCATTGCGACGCTGGCTGCGACTGCGAACGCGAGCGGTATCGGATGGCAGAGCGCGACGAACGCCAACACCAAGCTCGTCCGGGCACGGCCGGTGCCCCGCTCGAGCGAGCGCCACAGCATCCCGAGGTACACCAGCGTCGCCGACAGCGCGATCGAGAACGCGAACTCCCCCGCCAAGGTGGATGCGGCGTTCCCGCCGTAGATCGTGAAGTTCACGTCGAAGACGAACAGCAGCCCCGCTACCGGCAGCAGCATCCGCAGCGGCTGCGCCCAGCCCGCCAGCCGGCCCATCAGCCACGCGGCTGCGGGCATCGAGACGACGCCGCTGATGGCCACCAGCTTGAAGGCGACACCCGAGGGCAGCACCACGTCCGCTGCCACGATCAATAGGTAGGGCACCACCATGTAGAACTGCATGGCGGGCATGCCCGCGTACCACTCGGTCGTCCAGCCGCGCAGCGAGCCCGATGGCAGAAGCTCGTCTTTGAGGAACGAAGGTCCCCACACGTGGGCGCCCATGTCCCCGCCGGTGGGCGTCGCAGCCGAGAAGATCTCGGCCGGATGGAGCCACAGAAAGACAGCCACGCAGCTCGCCACGACCACTGCAGCTTCTACCGACGCCGCCAGTGCTGCCCCCCTGCGCGAGGGGCGCATGGTCAGTGCGGCCACCAGCGCAGGTTAGTGCTGTGCCCAGAGCGGATTCGCGCGGCTATGGGAAGCGACGACGCCGCCATAGCATGAACCCATGGCATCCGAGGTGCCCTCCGGCGAGGAGCGCTCCCGAGCACGCAAGCCCCGAGCCAGCGAGCCTCCGGACGCGCCCGCTCACGACAACCTCGATGATCGATCGAGACACCAGAATCCTGCGCCGTCGGGCCCTGGAACACGGCGGCGTGGCGAGCGCTGGCCCCGCTGGTCCATCTGGCTGCTCGCCATGGTGCTGCTGTCGGTGATGTTCCTGCCCGGGATCCTGCGGAACGACGGTGGCGAGCCCATCGACTACAGCGCACTCATCGCCGAGGTGTCCTCGGGGACCGTGAGCAGCGTCACGGTCACCAACGGCACCGGCGCGATCACCGGCGAGTACACCGACGGCACCCGGTTCTCCTCCGAGGGGCCAGTAGAGCTTCCCGAGACCGATCTGGCCTTGTTGCGAGAGCGCGAGGTGACGATCGAGTTCCATACCGACCGGCCCAACCTGCTCGTCAGCCTGCTGCCGTTCCTGCTGCCGTTCGGCCTGATCTTCTTGCTGTTCTGGTGGATGCAGCGGCGGGCGCAGGGCCAGATGTCGGGGATCATGTCGATCGGCCGGAGCAAGGCCAAGACCTACACCACCGAGCGTCCCTCGACCAAGTTCGACGACATAGCCGGCTACGACGGCGTCAAGCAGGAGATCACCGAAGTCGTCGACTTCCTGAGAACCCCCGAACGCTTCACGGCGATCGGCGCCAAGGTGCCCAAGGGGGTGCTGCTGGTAGGCCCGCCGGGCACCGGCAAGACACTCATCGCCAGGGCGGTGGCCGGCGAGGCGGGTGTGCCGTTCCTGTCGGTGACCGGCTCGGACTTCATGGAGATGTTCGTGGGTGTCGGCGCCAGCCGGGTGCGCGACCTGTTCCAGAGCGCTCGCAAGCTGGGTCGGGCGATCATCTTCATCGACGAGATCGACTCGATCGGCCGCAAGCGGGGCGCCGGGCTGGGCGGCGGCCACGACGAGCGCGAGCAGACGCTCAACCAGATGCTGGCCGAGATGGACGGCTTCGAGGAGACCGGCGGCATCGTGATGATGGCTGCCACGAACCGACCAGACATCTTGGATCCGGCCCTGCTGCGGCCGGGCCGGTTCGATCGCCAGGTGGTGGTCCCGTTGCCCGAGTACTCCGAGCGACTGGCCATTTTGGCGGTCCATTCCAAGGACAAGAAGACCGACGACGACGTGCAGTTCGAAGCCTTGGCCAAGGGCACCCCGGGCATGAGCGGTGCCGACTTGGCGAACCTCGTCAACGAGGCGGCCCTGCACGCCGTCCGGCGAGACTCGGAATCGATCGGCTTGACCGATTTCGAGGCGGCGCGCGACCGGGTGCTGATGGGTCAGCGCCGCGAATCGGTCGCCCTGACCGAACGCGAGCGGGAGGTCACGGCCTACCACGAGGGCGGTCACGCGTTGATCGCCACGCTGTTCCCCCATGCCGACCCGGTCCACAAGGTGACGATCCTGCCGACCGGCCAGGCCCTGGGCGTCACTATGCAGCTGCCCGAGGAACGCCACGCGTACAGCCAGGAGTACATCGAAGACCGGCTTGCGGTGCTCTTCGGCGGGCGCATGGCTGAGGAGACCGTCTTCGGCGTGACCTCCACCGGCGCCGCGAACGACCTTGTCCAAGGCACCGAGCTGGCTCGCAAGATGGTGTCGGAGTGGGGCATGAGCGACCGGGTGGGGCCGATGGCGTGGGGATCTCACGCCCAGGTGTTCCTCGGCGAGGATCTCGTCTCGGGGCGCGACTACTCCGACGAGACTGCTCGTGTCATCGACGAGGAAGTCGAACGGATCCTGCGGACCCAACAGGACCGGGCTCGGCGCGCCCTCGTCGAGCACCGCGGAGCGCTCGACCGGATCGCGGCCGCGCTGCTTGAGCACGAGACGATCACGGGCTCCCAGATAGCGACCCTCGTCGCCGATCCCGAAGCCGCGGAGTCCTCGGCGGCCGGCAATGGGAGGCTCGACGACACCGAGGAATCTGTCGAGGCGGACTCCACGTCCGAGCCTGATGCCGAGGCTGAGCCCGCACGGGACGTGCCGATCATCGAGCAAGCGGCGAGTCCGCCCCAGGTCGCGGACTGATCCTCGACGACGCCCTCAGCGGTTCCTGACCTGCGCGAGCGCAGCAGCCAGCGCGGACAGTTCCACGCGACCGATCCAGCCGTCGACGACATTGCCGTCGGGATCTGCGACCACTGTCGTGGGCACCGTGTCGATGCCGTGGCGGCGATGCAGCTCGCGCTCGTCGGCGAAGGGGACCTCGGTGACCGGCAGGCCCGCGCCAGCCGGTCCGCGTACCACCGCGATCGCGGCCGCGCACGTCCGGCATGTCTCCTCGGTGAAGACCACGATTGCCGGGCCTGCATCGATGCCCAACGACCCGAGATCGACCGAGGCAGGCACGCTCGAATGCGGCACCCCGCTGGCGGCAGCACCCCTGCGGCGCTGGGCAACGAAGGCGACCGCGAGCGCGATGACAACAAGCACCGCGGCTATTGCGAAGCGTTCCATCAGGGTCTCACCATCCCACCGGATGGGCCACGCTGAGGCCGGCGCCGCCGGATCGGGATTGCCACAGCAACACGGCGAACGGGACGTCGGACACCACGATGCGGGTCGTACCGCTCGTCAGCCGGTGCGTCACCACACCCGACGCCGGCACATCGACCACCGCGACCGTCTCGCGATGCAACGTCCCGATGACGACCCGACGATCACCCTCCCCCTCATCGGGGGACTCACCCTCGCCAGCCGGCTGCGGCGGAGCTCTCACGATGGTCAGGAAAGTCTCGACGCCGGGCTCAGCGGGCGCCACCACGAGCCAGCGCTCGCGCTCCACCCCGATGCCCGGCACCGAGGCCAGACCCGACCGTGCTGCGAGCACCGGCGGGAGCACCTCGGCGACGGCAATCTCAGGATCGTCTGAGTTGTCCTGCGGTCCGGAACCGTCCGAGAGAGCGCTGGCAGCCTCAGATGAGGTGTCGGGCGACACGTCCGGCTGGGCCACGACGGTGACGGATGGGGTGAGGGATGGATCGTCGGCAGGTTCGGTGGTGTCCTCGGCAGGAGCCGAAGCGACCGGGATGTCCGTCAGCGGGTTCGCCGCAGAGCCGACCAAGGTCTCCGCCCATACGACAAAGGGCACGTCGTTCTGCCCGGTCACCGAGATGCCCAGCGGGACTCCGGCGGGCGCCAGCAGGGAGTCGAGCCCGGGCGCCCGGTCGCTGGGCGGCTCGACCGTCAGCTCGAGCACATCGTGGGCAGCAATGGCGAAAGCCACGCGGTCGCTCTCGGCACCGGCGACCGCCAACTCCGCGACGACTTGGGCCACCTCGTCGGTGGGATTGAACACCCGAACGCTCAGCTGAGTCTCGCCGTCGATGCCCGCTGCCGGCACGAGCCACGTTTCGCTGAGGCTGACCGACGCCAACTCCGCGGCAAAGCCGCGCCTGCCGACGCTGCCGTCGTAGATCGCGAATGAGTCAGCCGCTATGCGACCGGTCCGCGCCTGAACCGACGCAGCCACGACATCACGCCGGCGCGCATGCTGGCCGAGGTCGAAGGCGACAGAACTCCACGCCGGAATCACCACCCCCGTCAGCTCTGGCACGACGAAGGGCCCGAATTCGGCCTCGGTGGCAAATGTGATGTCGACGATTGCATCGCGCGGCAGCGGATTCATGATCGCGATCACCCCGAGCGCATCGGCTTGGGTGTCGCCAACAGGCACATACCAGTTGGCTGCGAGCACGCTCGAGCAGCGGGCTTCGTCGATCCCGAGCGGGGAGGAGAACCTGCGCGTCACTGCCAGACCGCCCGAGGAGGCCTCCACCAGGGCGCCGACGATCTCGTCACGCGCGTAATCGGCGATGTTCACCACGCCGGTGCTCAGCGGCGCCACGTCCGCCGTCACGAACTGGCGGCCCGTGGTGCGACCGCGCAACTCGACCGAGACCGACACCGATGTGCCAGTCATGTTGGTGAGCAGCAGCTCGGTTGTGATCTCGCCAAACCCAGGCGAGATGACGCGCATTCCCACGACCGGGCAGAACCAGCTCGAGGTCAACGCAGACGGTGCCGGCACTTCGATCTGCGTCGGCACCTCATCATTGAGAGCCGCCGCCTCAGCAGGAGTGCGATCGACACGCGCGTCGACGAGCAGCGCCGCGGCCACTGCCAGCGGGATCAACAACCTCGGCAGCCACCGCAGAATCCTCATCGCCGCCGCAACTTCCCGAATGCCGCCGTCACGCGGTCGGCGAGTGGCGTCGGCTGGCCGATGGCCACCCACCCGATCGACAGCCAGATCAGTGCTTGAGCCCACAGCCTGTCGGTGACCGCAGCAGAGCGCTCGTAGCTCAGCTCAGCCTGGCCGGCGTGGGGCGGATCGAATCGCATCGCCCAGCCCTGCGCGAGCGTCGGTGAGACCTCCGTGCTGTCGACCTGGAGTCTCCAGCCCGGATCGAACCCCTCAGCGACGAGCAATGGGCCGGTACCCACATGCCCGAGTTGCACCGTCGGCGACCGGTAGTCGGTGAGCACGCCGATGGCGTCGCTCAGATCGCTGACCACCAGATCGGTCTGATCGACTGCGAAGCCGGTCGGGATCGGCTGGGAAAACTGCGCCCGCGACGACCACCACGCCTCGTTGCGGAACACTTGCACCGATGGATCGACCGCGAGAGGGCGTAAGTCGATCTGCGAGGCCAACGCCTCAGCGACCGCCGGATCGACCGGCCGTTCCCAACCTGCTGAGTACGACGGACCCGAACGCTCGACCAGGACGACGTAACGGATGCCGAACGATCCGAGCAGCCGCCCCATGCGCAGGGTGTCGCCGGCCAACCCCACCCTCACAGCGTCCAGCAGGCGCTCATTTCCCGGCGTGGGGGGCGACGCCCATTGATGGCGGACATCAGGAAAGCCGCGAACCGACGTGCCTGCGGCGAGGCCGTCGATGCCCAGCTCCGATCCGCGCAGCGGCAAGACGTCGGAGTCGCCGATCCAGAGCACGCGGTAATCGGGCCCGACATCTCGATCATCGATCAACGCCAACGGCACACGGTGGTCGAAGCGCGGCGCCGACCAGTCTCCGTCGACCGCCGCCCACGCCGTGGGCAGCGCCATCGCGCCCACGGCGAGGCCGCTGATGAGCACCATCGCGCTGCGAACACGCGGCGACGTGTCGCCGCCGGACGCCGCCAGCACCGGTGGACCGGCTGCGGCCGCCCAGCACAGCCCTACAGCGCCGAGCACCAGCGAGACCTCAGCCAGCGAGTCTCCGATCGGAATCTCCGCCAGCAGGTCGTCGGCCCAGCCGGTGACGAGTGCCCACGCCCCTGCGAATCCTGCGAGGCCCACCATCCAGCCCCGAGCCGCCCACCACAGCCGGCTCGAGCGCCCGACGAGCAGCGGCACCGCTGCGGCCCCAACCATGCCCCAGCCCAGCGGCAGATCGCCCAGCGGCCCCGTCTGGAATCGCAGGAGCTCTGCGAGCGACGCAGGTGGCGAGACTGTCGAGCTGCCCCCGGAAACATCCAAGAACACCCGCAGCGAACCGAATTCGATCAGCCAAGGAAGGTGTGCCGCCACGGCGAGCGCCGCTGCCGCGAAGACCAGCAGCAGCCCGAGCCACGGTGTCGCCAGCGACGACCGGCTTGTCGCCCGCCAGGTGGTCTCGGTGACCGCCAGCACCGCCGCGGCGCCCAGCCCGAGCACCACGATGAACGGTTCGAATGCCGCGGCGACGGCGAACAACAGTCCAAGCGACGCGACACGGGCCGCTGTCGAACGCCGGCTGCCGTCACCGGAGGATCCGACCGCCACCGCACCCATCAGCCGGCTGACCATCAGCACTATCGCGGGCGCGACGCCGTACGCAAGCAGCACGTCCCAGCGCCCGTTGGCCACCGCGTTGTAGGGCAGCGGGCATGCGGCATAGAGCGCGAGGGCGACCAGCCGGCCATTGCGACTGTTCGACGGTGCGCAGAGCTTCCACATGCCGGCGAGGCCTGCCAGCAGCAGCCCCCACACAGCGATGTGACGCAGCAGCCCGACCGCGCCGAGCACGATGATCCCGCCGATGCCCAGGAGACCCATCGCGGGATGACCGATCCCGGCGTCTCCCACCGCAGCGACACGCCAGCCGTCGAGATAGGCGCTGAGCATCGTCGGAGCATCGGCGAAGTGCGCGAACTGGCCATATGCGGGGATGCCGCCGGTCAGCAGATGGCGAGAACCGAAGGCGATCCCGCCGATCAGGAGCACCCACACCACCCACACCGTCCGGTGCGCATTGCGCCGCCAGGTGCCGAGGATGCTCTCGTCGATGGTGGTGCGCGCTGCCAATCCGCCTTCGGGGCTGAGGCGGTAGCGGAACCAGTCGGCGACCCGGATCGAGCCGCCCTGCTGCAATCGGCGCAGGTCGGCATCACGCACGCGCCGGTAGCGCTTCGCGGCACCCCGCAAGGCAAATGTGCCCGGAAGGCGCCGGGCATTCCATGCCCAGGCCAGCGCCACGTCAGATGCCTGGGCGAACCGCCCGCGCAGCGCCGCGAAGAGCACCTCGCCCAGTGCCAGCACCGCCGCGAGCAGCACCGCGGGCACCAGATGCACCCAGCCGTAGCACTTCAGCATCGTGCGAAGCCGGGCCCGATGTTCGTGCTGGCGAGCCGAGGGGCCGAACGCTGACGCTGACGGCGTGGACTGCACCAGCCCGGTTGCCGCCGGCACAATGCGCACGCGCGACCCAGCGAGCTGGATCCGCCAGCACAAATCGACGGCCGCGCCGTCGCCGTCGAGGTGAGGATCGAACCCGCCGACGATCGCGAACACATCCGCCCGGACCAGCATCGCCTGCGTCGGCGCCACGAACAGGTCCCGTGCCTCGTCGTGCTGGGCCTGGTCAACTTCGCCTTGGCTCGCGGCAGGGATCCTCACGCCGAGACGATCCGCCGTACCACCGAGATCGCGCAGCGTCATGCCGTCGTCGGCGTCGAGCAGCTTCGGTCCAGCGACACCGACGACCCTGCCCGGGGCGTTCTCGGCGTCGTCGATGAGGACGCCGACAGCATCAGGCGTCAGCACGACGCCAGCGGTCAGGAACAGCAGGTAGTCGGCCCCCCGCACCAGTGACGCGCCCCGGTTGTTGAGCGATCCGGAGCGACGCCGGTGCGAGCCCCGGCGCTCATCGGGGCGGGACGACATCTGGTTCGCGACCGCAGCGGTGGGAAGCACCTCGCGGACACGACTGCCCTGGGGACCCTCCGCGTCGCACAGCACTAGGACGGCCAAGCGGGGGTAATCCTGGGCTGCCAGGGCACCCAAGGTGGCCTCCGTGTCGGACCATCGAGACGAGGCCGTGACGATGGCTGCGACCGCCGGCGGGGGCGCCAGCGTGGTGGGCTCGGATGTGTCCGGCAGCGGTACGTCTGTCGAGGCGGGCTCGTTCATGACGATGTCATGGCTCACGCGCTCGCCTACCGGACCGATTCAGCAGCGACGACGCCGGATCCAGCACGTGAGGTGCGGTAGTCGGGCGCGTCTCCACGGTTGAAGCTGGTGCCGTCGCTCCACACCAGCCAGTAGCCGTTGCCGCTGGCGGTGGCAGCAAATCCCACTGCGGGCAGTCGGTTCTGGCGGCCAGCGCGATCGCCATGGTGGTCTGCGGCCCCGATGGCATGCACGGCCGTGTCGGCGCCAGCCAGCCAGTAGCCATCGCCGTCAGGCGTGGCCACGAGACCGATGCCGACCATGCCAGAGCGCAGCAGCGGCCCGCAGCCGAGATCTCGCGCGTCGCCGAACGCGAGGACACGTCCGTCCTCGAGCGCCAGCCAGTAGCCGTCGCCGCTGGGCGAAGACTCGACGTCGACGACATCCGCAGCCAGGCGCAGGTGCGCTATCGCTCCCCAGTGCCCGGCTGCGCCGAAGGCGAACACGTTGCCTTGGCCGGTCGCGAGCCAGTAGCCGTCTCCGCCCGGATGCGCAGCCATCGCGACGACAGACTCGGCCCCCGCCGCACCGACCGCGTTCCCGTGATAGTCGGCGTCGCCGAAAGGCTGGACATCGCCGCCGGAGGTCGCGAGCCAGTAGCCGTCCCCGCCCGGATGCGCAGCCATCGCCGTGAACCGGTCCGACGACGGCAGGATTCCGTTGCCCAGATGCTGTGCCGACCCGTCAGCGAAGACGGTGCCGTCGGACTTCAGCACCCATAGGCCAGGGCTGTCTGTGTCTGACGGCGGATCCAGGGTGCCAGGGGCAGGCTGCTCGCAGGGCTGGCCGTCGGGGAACTGGGGGAAGCGGTACCAGTCAGACCGCAGGGCGAATCTCTTGCGGAACGGATCGCGTGCCCAGCGGTTCCACTGCCCGTTCTCGACGCCGGAGTAGCCGTCGAAGTTCTCGACTCCGTCGGTTCCCACGATGCGCATGCCTCGGGTCCTCCCGCCCCACGCGCCGTTGCCGTTGCGGTGGGTGACCTCGATGCAGACGAGGCTGCCGATGCTCGGGTAGGCCGCCTCGATGTCCGATCTGCTGATGCGGAACTCCCAGGCGTGATTGGAATTGCCGACGGTCGAGTCGCCGAGATCCTGGACGCCGGGGAATCGGGAGCCCTCGTCGAGCCCGGCCGTCCAGCCGCCGCTCGACGCGTGGAATTCGGCGAAGGCAATCGATCCGTCGTCATGGACGCGAACATGGCCCGCCGTGTTCCGGATCGCGGTGTTGGTGTGGATGTACCGCGTCCCGTGATCGAGCGCGTTCCCGTCGCGGGCAGCGCCGAAATACACCTGACATCTCGCGGTGTCGCACGTGTCGGTGAACCGCCCCTGGCTTCCGCTGCTCGCACGCGAGGCCGCCAGCGAGAGCACGTACGAGCGCGCTGCGATTGCTTGGGCCTCAAGCGCGGCAAGGCCGCGCCCCTCACCCTCAGCACCCCAATGCGGACGGCTCTCGTTGGGCACGACTCCGCGCAGATACTGCTCCAGCGGGACCCGGTTGAAGGAGAACGGGCCGTTCTGATCGACGACGCCGAGAACGCCCCGGTAGGCAACCCGCCTCGACTCCACTGCGGTGTCGCTGCCGTCGCAGTAGATCATCACCAGGAGCTGTGACTGGTCGTCCACGGCGTAATCGCTGTTTGACGGGACAGCTTCGACGTACCGGTCTCCGCGGCGGCTCGACGCGGAGAGCCGGTCGGTCACTGGTTCGCCGCGGCGCCCGCAGCCGGCATCGGAGCGCACCCAGAAATCGCCGGAGCTGACGCCGATCCGCACGATGTCGCCGCCATCGAACTGCTGCCCCGCCACGGCGAAAGCTGACGCCGACGTGACCAGCAGGTCTTTGCGGTCATTGCCTGTGAGGTGCACCCAGACGTCGGGATTGCTGACAGAGGACTGGGTGGTGTTGCTGTAGTAGTGCTCGACGATCTGATCGCTGCTCCAGCGATGGTCCACCGCGTAGCCCAGCGCACCCCACTGGCTGAGGCCGTTGCCGTGCCCGAAGCCCCGGCCCTCTACGACAATCACATTGGGGGCCAGCTCTGCGGTCTGGGCGCCTGCGGGCGGCACGGCGAACGCCAAGGATCCCGCCGCCACCGCAGCGGCAACGGCCACGCCGGCGAGCCGGCGCAACGTCGCTGTTGCGCGACGAAACATCGGGAGTTCCCGCACCCCTGTAGTGGTACCGGCCGGCGGGTGGTGCCCGTCGGATATCACGCGGTGTACAGCACGGCTGTGCACCGGCCCGCGCCAGCGCCATCCGCTGCCCCCCGGGCAGCATGGGGGCATCGGAGTCGTCACGTGAGCTTGCGCTGCTCGATCTCGATGTCGCTGGTGACCATGGTCGTCACCAGCTCTTCAAAGGACATCCGGGGCACCCATCCCAGCACCCGGGCAGCCTTGGACGCATCGCCGACGAGCAGGTCCACCTCGGCAGGCCGGAAGAAGCGGGGATCGATCCGCACGTAGCGCTCCCAGTCGTCGATGCCGGCCGCCGCGAAGGCGAGCTGCACGAAATCGCGCACAGCGTGCGTCTGTCCCGTCGCGATGACGTAGTCGTCGGGCTCAGGCTGGCGCAGCATGAGATGCATCGCCCGCACGTAGTCGCCCGCGAAACCCCAGTCGCGCTTGGCGTCGAGGTTCCCGAGGGCCACCTCGTCTTGCAGCCCGAGCTTGATGCGGGCTACCGCGTTGGTGACCTTGCGGGTCACGAACTCGAGGCCGCGCCGGGGCGACTCGTGGTTGAACAGGATGCCGCTGCAGGCGTACAGCCCGTAGCTCTCGCGGTAGTTCACGGTGGTGTTGTGCCCGAACACCTTGGCTGAGCCGTAGGGGCTGCGCGGATGCAGCGGCGTCAGCTCGCTCTGCGGCGTTTCTCGCACCTTGCCGAACATCTCGCTAGAGGAGGCCTGGTAGAAGCGGATGGGGTTGTCGATGCCCCCGACGAGTCGAATCGCTTCGAGCAGGCGCAGCACGCCGAGGCCCGTGACGTTCGCAGTCAGCTCGGGCTGCTTGAACGACAGCGCCACGAAGCTGATGGCACCGAGGTTGTACACCTCGTCGGGCTGGGTGTACTCGAGCGCAGCGATGAGCGACGCGAGGTCGGCCAAGTCGCCCGGCACGAGCTCGACATAGGGCAGGTCGGTCGCCATCGTCTCCGAGCGCGGATTGCGCTGACCCGTGATCAGCCCGACCACCCGGTATCCCTCGCCGTGGAGGTGCTCCGCTAGGTACTGGCCGTCCTGGCCGGTGATTCCGGTGATGAGGGCCGTCGGCACAGGTCGGCTCCGGTTCGAGGGTCGCAAGGCAGGCGCGCAGGGGCTCAGATCAGGGTACGGGTCACTGTTGGGCCTGTGAAGTCGCGAGCATCGCGGCAGGCCTCACCCGCATTGACGGTGGGTTCCGGTACGGTGCCGCGGATGGCACGCCGCCCGCATTACGGCTGGGTTCGCCCGCTGCGGGCGGTGACGGCGCTGCTGCTGGCCGCGACCGCGATCGTGGGCATCGGGAACGCTGCGGGAGCTGCATCTCGTGTCGAATCGGATCGGCTCTGGGGGGCTGACCGCTACGAGACAGCAGCGGAGATCGCAGAGGAGTTCGCATCTGCTGCTGGACCTATCGACACAGCCATCGTGGCTTCCGGGGAGACCTTCGCGGACGCGCTCGCAGCCACGCCGCTAGCACGCGTGCGCAACGCACCGATCCTGCTGTCGCCGCCCGACGAGCTGCATCGGGCAACCCGCAGCTTCATCGAGCGGCACGGGATCGACGACATCATCATCGCCGGCGGCTCCAGCGCCATTGCCGACGAGGTCGCAGACGAGCTGAACCGCTTGATCAGCGGCAGGCCCGAGCGGCTGGAGGGTACTGATCGCTACCGGACCGTCGTCAACATCGCCCGCGAGATCGACGCCCGCGAGATCGGTGACTACTGCGGGGACGGGCGCCGCACCGCCCTGCTGGCAACCGGGGAGAAGTTCGCCGATGCCCTCGCACTGTCGCCGCTCGCCTTTTCTGGGCCCCATCCCGTGCTGCTCACCGAGCGCGACCGGCTGCCGACGGCTGTCGAGAGCTTCGTCGTCGACTACTCGATCGAACAGGTGGTGATCGCCGGCGGCACGGCGGCGATCGCTGACTCAGTCGAGTCTGAGCTGTCCAGTTTGGGCATCAAGGTCCAGCGCCTCTGGGGACAGGACCGCTTCGAGACCGCCGCAGAGATCGCCGACGAGCTCGCCGATCGCTGCTACGGATCGGACGAATTCGGCCTTGCAGACGGCCGGAGATTCCCTGACGCGCTGGTCGGCGGCGCGCTGCTGGGCCTGCGACGGGCACCTCTGCTCCTGACTGAGCCGATTCTGCCCGATGCGACCCGCAGGTTCCTGGCCGGCCCGGTGCCCGATGCCGGCACCGTGCAGCTCACGATCTTCGGCGGCCCTGCAGCAGTGTCCGATTCCGCAGCTGCGGCGGCAGCCGATGCGCTGAGGGGCCTGGACCGAGAGTGCGACCCCCGCAGCGACGCACCCGGGGTTCCGCGTGAGGTGACCGTAGAACCGCTCAACGGCGCCCTCGAGATCCGCTGGAGGGCTCCCGTCACGGTCGGCAGTCGCGACCCATCCGGCTACCGGATCAGGTACCGCGCCGTCGGGGGGCAGTGGATCACAATGCGCAATGTCAGCTCGCCCAGAACCATCTCGGGGCTGCAGAACACTGCGCTGTACGAGGTGCAGGTGCGAGCCGACGGAAGCGGTTACGAGCGATGGAGCCCCAGCAGCTTCGCGACCCCGTCGGATGCAGCGGCGGTTGCCGCGCCGTCCCCGCCAGGCAGCGCCGGCCGCAATCACGTTGTCACCGCCGCATCGCTCTTCGCAGGGCAGTCCCCCAACACAGCGGGACAGGACTGCCCGCCCGGGACTGCCACGACATGAACGCCGCCAGCTCCGGAACCGTTGCGGTGCTGGCCGGCGGCGTCGGAGCGGCCCGGTTCCTGCGCGGCCTGCTGCGTGTGCATCGCGCCGCAGATGTGACCGCGATTGTGAATGTGGGCGACGACTTCACGCTGCACGGCCTGCACATCAGCCCCGACCTCGACACGGTGACCTACACGCTCGCCGAACAGATCAACACCGAGACCGGCTGGGGGCGAGCCGGGGAGACCTGGCGGGTGCTCACCGAACTCGGGCGGCTCGGCGGGCAGGACTGGTTCCAGCTCGGCGATCTGGACCTGGCGCTGCACCTATTCCGCACCCAGCGCCGCAGCGAGGGTGCGACGCTGTCGGAGGTGACCGGCGAGATTGCCGCCAGCTTCGGGCTCGAGCTGAGGCTGCTGCCGGTCAGCGACCATCCGATCCAGACTCGCATCACTCCTGCGGAGCCCACGGACGCTCCCGAGATCGACTTCCAGGACTACTTCGTCGCACAGCGTCACGGCATCGCGGTGCGCGCTGTCCGATTCGCAGGCATCGACGCTGCTCAGCCGGCACCCGGTGTGCTCGACGCGCTGAGCACCGCAGATGTCGTCGTGATTGCGCCGTCCAATCCGTTCGTCTCGATCGGACCGGTCGTCGATGTGCCGGAAGTGCGCGAGACGCTGGCCCGCCGTCGCGACAGCGCCGTCGCCGTGTCGCCGATCGTGGGCGGCACATCAATCAAGGGACCAGCCGGGGCGATGATGCGCGAGCTGGGCCACGAGCCCAGCGTCGTCGGAATCGCGCGGCTGTATGTCGGATTCGCCAGCACATTGGT
Organism: Candidatus Poriferisodalis sp.; assembly: GCF_965203655.1. Taxonomy (GTDB): domain Bacteria; phylum Actinomycetota; class Acidimicrobiia; order Acidimicrobiales; family Poriferisodalaceae; genus Poriferisodalis. The sequence continues at coordinate 689,814 of NZ_CBDBDD010000009.1, read as the reverse complement.
GATCGACAATGCTGATCGTGACCTCGCTCCGGCCGTGGCCGCTGCTGGGATGACACCCGTGGTCACCGACTCCATCATGAGCAGCCCAGAGCGGGCCGCCGCGCTGGCTCGTACGACGCTCGAAGCCGTGAACGGACCCTGACAGAAACGAGCACCGCATGACTGTCGAACTGCTTCCCGTGGAGGGCATCGGCGAGATCGCCCACGGCGACGATCTCGGCGCCGTCGTCTGGAGTGCCTGCGAGGCGTCACCTGCCGGTCTGCAAGATGGCGACGTGCTGGTGGTGACCCAGAAGATCGTCTCCAAGGCCGAGGGCGCCATGGAACAGATCGACCCAGACGACCCGCTGTCGCACAAGCCCCTCGTCGAGCGGGAGTCGGTCCGCATCCTGCGCCGCCGCGGCGACCTCATCATCAGCGAGACCAAGCACGGGTTCATCTGCGCGAACGCGGGCATTGACCTCTCCAATGTCGAGCGGGGTCATGCAGCACTGCTGCCCGACGACAGCGACCGCTCCGCCAACAAGATCCGCGACCGCATCCGGGCGCTGTCGGGACGCACCGTCGGGGTGATCATCTCCGACACCTTCGGCCGGCCGTGGCGGCGCGGCGTCACCGACGTGGCCATCGGGTGCGCTGGCGTCGCAGCGGTGGTCGATCTGAAGGGCACCGAAGATGCGCTCGGCCGTGAGCTGATGGTGACCGAGGTGTGCATCGCGGACGAGATCGCCTCGGCGGCCGACCTGGTGTGCGGCAAAGCACGGGGCGTGCCGGTCGCCATCGTGCGGGGCTTGGACGCGAGCTGGCTGCGGCGAGCCTCGGTGCGCTCGGAGATCATCCGCGACCCCGCGGAGGACCTCTTCCGCTAGCGCCTCACGCTCAGGCGGCCGGTTGGCGCATGGCACGCAGGCGCGCGCCCGGAGCCACATGCTGACCGGCGCCGACCACCGAGCACTCGGTGAGCATCGCCGCCGCCCCGACCGTGACGTCCGAGCCGAGCACCGAATCGCACACGACCGCTCCCGGTTCGATGCGGCAGCCCCCCCCCAGCACGGATCGCTGTACGACGGCATCAGACCCGATCACACACCCGCTGCCGATGACCGAAGTCCGGATGCGAGCGTCTGAATGGACGCCGGCGGAGAGTTCGGTGGCGCTGTCCGTCACCTTGACGGCCGCTCGACGGCCCTCGAGGATGTCGATATTGGCCGTCAGGTACTGCTGCGGGGTGCCTGTATCGAGCCAGTAGGAGTCTGAGACCAGCGCCGCCAGCCTCCCGTCCGCGGCGATGTGGGAGAAGACCTCTCGCTCGATCGAGACTGCACGATCTGGAGCGATGCGATCCACCACGGCAGGCGTCAGCACGTACGTGCCTGCGCTGATCGTGGGCCATTCGCTGCGCGGTCCGCCTGGAAGCATCGCATCGGGATCGGGCTTCTCCGAGAACGACAGCACTCGGCCCGATTCGTCGGCAACCACGAGGCCGAAGGGCGTCGGGTCTGCAACCGGCTGGAGTGCGATCGTGGCCTCGGCGCCGGACTCCGCATGGAATCTCACCAACGCCCCGATGTCGAGATCGGTCAGCACATCGCCATTCAGCACCAGGAATGATCCGTCGATGCCCGTGGCCTCCGCAGCAAACCGCACGGCCCCCGCAGTGCCACGAGGTTCCGGCTCGACTGCCACCTCGTAATCGAGCGGCCCGATGCGGCCCCGCCGGTAGGCGCCGGTGAACGCATCGGCTCGGTAGCCCAGCGACAGCACCACCTCGGACACGCCGTGACGTGCAAGGTGCTCGCAGACCCACTCGATCATCGGGCGCCCGCACACCGGCAGCATCTGCTTGGGGATGTCGTCGGTCAGCGGGCGCAGCCGGGTGCCGAAGCCGCCCAGCAGCAAGATCGCCTTCATGGTGGAGGCGCCCCGGGCCGGCCCTCAGGCTCCCGAGTCAGTCTCGTCGCCGGACCCGGACTCGCCCTCGGCCGGCTCGGAGGTCACCGGGAGGTCGGCAGGCGCCGGCTCGTTCTCATCGGGACCGCCCAATACCGGCCCCTCCTCGAGCTGCACATCGTCGATGAGGGGCTGATCCTCCGGCGGCAGATTCAGGTACGAGCGCAGGAACGCATCGCTGGGTCGCGGCACGTCGGCGTTGTCGACGCTGGGATGGACGAACGCGAACACGAAGATCTGGCCGTCCCCCAGGAAGCGCACATCTCGCAGGTTGTCGGTGAACGCCAGCGCCTTCTCGGCCTGCAGCGTTTCCCAGCGCATGACCCGCAGCTCCGCACCCGGCTCGGCGATAGCGGGATCGTCGCTGCTGGGATCCGGCGAGGCGCAGCCGTCGCCCGACTCGTCGAGGACCGTGCCATCGGGCAGCTCGATCTTCGAATCGTCGAATTGGACCTCGATCTCACGCATGAACGCCCCGACGGTGGCGAACTGGCCCGTGACACCGGTGTGGAACGGATGGATGTGGATCAGCCCGTCGCCGTGGGTGTGGATGCCGGACTGGTCGTCGACATCGTTGGGGTAGACGTCGACAATGAAGTCGTCACAGTCGTAGATCGCATAGAGCGAATGCCAGTGATCGCCGAGCCGTGGCGGGCCTGCCGGAGCGTTGGATGCCCGCTCGGAGCGTGCAAACAGGATCAGCACGACGCCCAGGGCGACGACGAGCAGCATCGCCGCGGGAAACAGGAGATTTCGCCGCGCCCCGAAGCCCTTGCCGGCTCCGCCCGCGCTCGCAGCTTTGGCAACCTTCTTGGCTGCGGCTGATCTCGCCATACGGGCCGACAAGCTACCGGCGCGCAGCGCCGGCTGGGTCCGATGCGCCAGCGCTCAGCGCCGGCCGAGCCCCTCGTAGAAGAATCCAGCTGCTCGCAGCTTGTCGGGGTCGAGCATGTTGCGGGCGTCGACGATCCGAGCGGTCGCCATCTCGCCGGCAGCTCGCGCCCAGTCGAGGGCGCCGAACTCGGGCCACTCGGTAAGCACGACGGCAACATGGGTGCCTCGCACGGCCTCGAGCGCGGAGTTGCTGAGAAGGAGGCCGTCGGGAAGCTGGGCTTCAAGATCAGGACGCTCGTCGAGGTTGCCGCCCAGCGCGGGGTCGTACGCCACGAGGTGCGCACCGCCATCGCGCAGCCGCTCGGCCACCCTGATCGCGGGAGAGCCGCGCAGGTCATCGGTGCCGGCCTTGAAGGTGAGTCCCAGCAGGGCCACCGCGATGCCGTCCAGATCCAGCTCTTCGCTCGCCGATTCGACCCGCTCGCTGCTGGTGCCTCCATGCGCGGCGCGCGCGACCTTGGCCACCACCCGGTCGAGCTGCTGCTCGTTCACCGCGATGACGCCCTCGAGCAGGTCGAACACATAGCCAGCGTCGCTCGCGACCCCCACCAGTGCCCGGGTGTCTTTGGGCAAGCACGAGCCTCCCCAGCCGGGACCAGGCTGCAGGTATGCCGAGCCGATGCGATGGTCGGTGCCCACGCCCTCAAGCACCGAGTCGACATCTGCGTCGACGGCCTCGCACACCGCGGCCAGCGCGTTCACGAACGAGACCTTGGCGGCCAGGAACGCATTTGCCGCGTACTTGACCGTCTCGGCCGAGGTGGGATCGCACAGGATCAGCGGTGCGTCGACGCTCTTGTAGAGCGCCGCGACTCGCCGCGCGACCGCGTGATCCTCGGCACCGATGACGATCCGGTCCGGTGCCAGAAAATCAGCTACCGCCGAACCTTCCCGCAGGAACTCCGGATTCGACGCCAGCGCCACATCGGTGCGTCCCAGCGCCGCGCCGATCTTGGGTGCAGTGCCGACGGGCACCGTGGACTTGGTGACGACCACGGCGCCAGGCCGCAAGTTGGTCGCCACCGAATCGAGCGCCGACATGAGATAGCTCAACTCGGTCTCGCCATCGGCGCGCAGGGGAGTCGGCACGCACAGGAACACGAAGTCGCAGGTCGCTGCGACCGCAGCCGCCGAGATCACGAACCTCAGCCGCCGCTGTGCAATGCCCTCGCTCACCAGCCGTTCGAGATCGTCCTCGCGAATCTGCACGACGCCGGCAGACAGCGACGCCACCTTCGCCCGGTCGATGTCAGCGCAGATGACGTCGTGGCCGAGGTGGGCGAAGCACGCGGCGGTGGTCAGCCCGACATACCCGGCGCCGACGACGAGGATTCGATGTCCGCCCGCAGCGCTGGTCATGGCGCGAGTTCGGCTGCGGACGGGACGTCGACTCTGCGGTAGCCGGGATCGATGCGAGGCGGATCTCCGCCGACGTGCAGGATCACCGTGGTGGTGTCGAGGTCGTCATGGCCGGCGAATTCTGGCACAGGCACCAGGTGGCTGGCGAGCAGTCCTGCGGGGAGGCGGCCACCTGGGTTCAGATAGATGACGGTGCTCCCGGGAGGCGCCTCGACACCGGGCGGCAACGACTCTGCAGCCTCCGCGACGAAGCCGATCTCGCTCAGCTCGGCGGCGATCCGGTGGCGCTGGGTGCCGGTGACCTGGACCCGTACGCGCGCCTCGACGATGTCATCCCAGCCGATGCCCCGGAACACGTCCAGCACGCGCTGGTTGTGCTCGGCGCGCTGCGGATCGAGCCCGAGCGACCAGCGCACCGGATCATGAACGTCGACCACCTTCAGCTTGTAGTCCTCGACATCGGTGCCGACATCGACGTCAGCAAATCTCTCCGCAAGCCTGCGGCCGTCGTTGGTGATGCTCAGCGTGTCGGACGTGGACAGGTGGTCGGCCGCGATGTCCAGCACGGCGAGCAGGTTGATCGGATTGGCCCCCAACGCGGGCGAGACCTGCGAGGCGGCGGTGCGCATGAACTGACGCTGGCGGTCGGCGCGGGCGAGATCATTCCAGGCGCCGTGCTGCTGCCAGGTGCCGTCAGCCAGCTGCTCTTCGAGATGGCGGCTGCGAACGTACGCAAGCGCCTGCCTGCCGTCGAGGAGATGGGTGCCCGCGCTGGTGAAGAACCCGCTCCGGCTGTCCGTCGGATCGGTTGCGTTCTCCTTCGGCTGGTCACGCAAAGGCCGGTCAAAGGTCATCGTGACGCCGCCGATTGCATCCACCATGCGCAGGAACGCTTGGAAGTCCACCTCCACGAAGTGCTGCAGGGTGATGTCGAGGTTCTCCTCGACGGTGTCGATCAGGCGGGCCGCGCGTCCCGCCGTGGTGCGATCGCGGTTGTAGGCGCTGTTGATCTTGGCGATGACGCCGTCACCGGCGATTTCGCTCGTGCCGGCTATCTCTGCCGCCAGATCCCGCGGGATGGACATCATCGCCGCGGTGCCGTCATCGCGCAGGCGGATCACCATGATCACGTCCGCCAGCCGGTTGTCGTCGGAGTGGCCGGCGCGCAGCGGATCGTCGGAAGCGAGGCCCAGGGTGCTGTCGGTGCCGACGAGCAAGTAGTTCTCGCCGGCTGGGCCCCCCGGCAGCGCCGGTTCGCCATCGGGTGCGTCCGCTGCGCGTGCCAGATCCGAGGCGACATCGGCGGGTGGGACCGGCGCGACGCCGTCGCCCGGCCGGTCCAACCCATCACTGCCAGCGCCGCCCGCACCCGCCGAGCTGTCGGAGACTGCTGCCATGGTGATCGGCTGGTCGAACAGAACGTCCGCTGCGGTCACTGGCCGCTGCGGTGCCGACGTCAGGACACCGGCCAGCTCGTGTCGTTCGATCCGCCCGAGCTGCACCAGCACGTACGCCGACACGCCGGTCGCCGCCGCCCCGACGAAGGTCAGCACCGCTAGCGAGACAAGAATGAGGCGAGTCCGCCAGCTGCGCTGACTCACTCAGCTGCCTCGGAGAGGGCCTCGCTCAACGACGGGTACACGAACAAGCTCTCGGCGATGTCCTGGACTCGCAGATTCGCGCTGACGGCAAGAGCCACCACCGAGATCAGCTCGGCGGCGTGGCGGCCCACGATGGAGCCGCCCAGCACCTGACCGGTCAGCGGATCCGAGACAATCTTCACGAAGCCCCGGGGGTTCTCCTCGATCAGTGCCTTGGCGTTCGCGCCGAAGGGCACCTTGGTGACGCGGATCTTGCGCCCCGTCGCGAACGCCTCGGCTTCGGCGAGGCCGACATCGGCGATCTCAGGCTCGGTGAAGATGGCTGAGGCGGCCTTGTCATAGTCGAGATGTCGGTGCGGGCGAGTCTCGTGCAAACCCATCGCGTGCTCGACGATCTTGCGCCCTTGCATGGCCGCCACCGACGAGAGCGGCAGCTTGCCCGACAGGTCGCCGGCTGCGTAGATGCTCGGCACCGACGAGCACAGGTTGTGATCGACCTGCACGAACCCCTCACCGTCGACATGGACATCGGTGTTGTCCAGGCCCAGCCCGTCGCTGTTGGGTATCGAACCGATGGCGAGCAGGGCGTGCGATGCGCGCACGGTCCGACCGTCGCTGCAGACCACCTCGACTTCGTCTCCGTGCCGCTCGATGCTCGTCGCACGCGCTCCCTTGAGCATGTCGACGCCAAGATCGCCGAACGTCTGCTCGAGCACCGCCGCGGCTTCGGGGTCCTTGTGCGGCAGCACCTGCTGGCGGCTCACGATCAAGGTGACCTTCGAACCCAGCGAGGTGAACATGTGCACGAACTCCACGCCCGTCACCCCGGAGCCCACCACCACCAGGTGTGCCGGCAGCTCTGCGGGCGGGTAGGCGTCACGGGTCGTGAGAATGCGCTCGCCGTCGATCGGCGCCCAGTCCGGAATGCGGGGGCGGCTGCCGGTCGACAGCACGATCACATCAGCGGACAGTTCGATTGCCCCATCGGGGGTGTCGGCACAGACCTCGTTCGGCCCGAGCAGCCGGCCCGTGCCCTTGAGGATCTGAACGCCTTGGCTGACCAGCATCTGCCGGGCGACATCGGCCAGCCGATCCTCGATGTCGCCGATGCGCTGGCGCAGGTGCGGGGTGTCGACGGAGGTGGACACGTTGGCTAGGCCCAGTTCGTCCAGGTGCCCGGCGAAGCTGAGCGCAGAGCCCGTGGCGATCATGGTCTTGGAGGGCACGCAGTCACGAAGATGGGCGGACCCGCCGACGATGTCACGCTCGATGAGCGTCACCTCCGCGCCGTAGCGCGCCGCGTAGGTGGCTGCCGAGTGACCCGCCGGGCCACCGCCAATCACGACGAAGCGCTTTTGGGCCATGACTGGGCAGCGTACCTGTGGCCCCCAGCCCCTCTGTCGTCGCGGCCGGCGCTGTTGGCGGGCTCAGTTCAGGGTGGGGCTGCAGAGCCCGTCGAGCTCGGCGACTCCGATGCGCTCGCGGTTGTCGTAGGTCACCTCATTGGCGGGGTCGGGCCGCAGCCGGAACTCGCGGAAGGTCATCTCGAGCGAGTCGAACGCGATGATGCGACCCGACAGCGAATCGCCGATGCCCAGGATCAGCTTGATCGTCTCGAGCGCCTGGATCGAACCGACGATTCCCGGAAGCACCCCCAGCACGCCGGCCTCGGCGCACGACGGGGCGAGCTCAGCGGGTGGGGGCTCGGGCAGGTAGTCGCGGTAGGTCGGACCGTTGAGTGGATCAAAAACAGTGACCTGTCCCTCGAAGCGGAAGATCGAGCCGTGCACGACCGGGATGCCCAGCTTCACCGATGCATCGTTGAGCAAGTACCGGCTCGGGAAGTTGTCGGCACCGTCCACGACGACATCCCATCCGGACAGGATGTCGAGCACGTTGTCGGCGCCAAGCCTGGTGTCGTACGTCACCACGTCGATGTCGGGATTGATCGACGTGAGCGTCTTCTTGGCCGAGTCGACTTTGCGATCGCCCACCCGGTCGACGTTATGGAGAATCTGGCGCTGCAGATTGGACTCGTCCACGACGTCCATGTCGATGATGCCGATGGTGCCGACCCCGGCCGCCGCCAGGTACAGCGCCGCGGGCGAGCCGAGCCCGCCGGCGCCCAGCATGAGCACCTTGGCCTCGAGCAGCTTGAGCTGGCCTGCCTCGCCCACCTCGGGCAGCAGCAAGTGGCGCTGGTAGCGGTTGCGCTGTTCGGGGCCGAGCGATGCCGGGGTCGACCACGGGCGGCCTTCGTCCTTCCAGCGACCGAATCCGCCGTCCATCGAGACCGAGTTGGGATAGCCGAGCTCGGCGAGCGTCTTGGCAGCGAAGGCCGAACGGACCCCGCCAGCGCAGTAGATGATGATCTCCGCGTCGTGATCGGGCACGCGGTTCTCGATTTGGGCCTCCAAGTGCCCGCGCGGGATGTGGATTGCGTCCGCGAGCGCGCCCTGCTCGTACTCGTCGGGCTCCCGCACGTCAAGCACGACGGGCGAGCCCTCGGCTATCCATTCGGCGGCAGTCGCCGTGTCGATCTCGGTGATCTCTCGCTTGGTTGCAGTCAGCAGTTCGCGGAACGAGGGCATCTGGGCCTCCCTGTTCGTCGCTTGGCGTCGCGTTCGCTGCGACCCGATCAATCGATCAGGCCCGGGCCCTAAATCCTACCTAGCCGGTCGGGAATTGGTCACGCGTCACGCGAGGCGCCCGACGCCGCCGCAGATCTGCGGCAGAACCTCCGAGATCGACCGGCGGAGCACCGTGTCGGCCAGGTGGTCCATCTCGGTCGGCTCAGCGTTGACGATCACGATGCGCGCTCCGGCCGACTTCGCCGCTGGCACCACCGCAGCGATGGGATACACGGCCAGCGTCGTGCCGACAGCCAGCATCAGGTCGCAGTTCTCCGCAGCAATCTGGGCCCGCATCAGATCGCGCGCCACGAGCTGCTGTCCGAAGCTGATCGTGGCGCTCTTGAGGATCCCGCCGCAAACGGGGCACGGCGGGTCGTCCTCGCCGAGCCGCACCCGGTCGAGCACTACGCCCATGTCATCGCGGTAGTCGCACTCCAAGCACGCCACCTCGCGGATGGTGCCGTGCACCTCCACGATCTTCTCGGGGTCGGAACCGGCGTCGTGATGTAGTCCGTCCACGTTCTGGGTGAGCAGCGATACCAGCTTGCGCCGACGCTCGAGCTGCACCAGGGCCCGATGCCCGTCGTTGGGTTCGGCTCCCCATGATCGATGGTCCATGCGGGCGCGCCATGCGAGCACACGTACTTCTGGATCGGCGAGGTAGTTCTGCAGCGTCGCCTGCTTCTCGGCTGCGGGGTTCTTCGTCCACACGCCATTGGGCCCGCGAAAGTCCGGGATGCCCGAGTCGGTTGAGATCCCCGCACCGGTCAGCACGGTGATCGCACGAGCCTCGTCGATCCACCCGGCCACCGTCCGCACGTCGTCATCGATCCCGGAACCCGAATCGGCCCCTGTGTTCATGTCTCACAGTCTGGCCGATGGCACGGTACCGGAATTGACTGATGTTATGTAATTTACGATATATTTCATGATGTATTAGTATTTCCTGATATACACAGAATGAATCCGCGTTCACATGCCGACTGCGGCCGAACGAGGCGGAACACTGCGAAGGAGATCCCTGTGCCAGCTGACCAGATGCCGACGATTCCCTCGCCTCCGCTCAGGTCTGACGACGCTGCGCCGGCCGCTCTGCGACTCGTCGGCGGCACCGGCAAGCCACTGAGTGCATCTGCCCTCGACGACTGGCCCGACGAGCGCCTGCAGGCCCTGCAGGTGCGCCCCTGGGACGACCCAGTGCTGCGCCGCACCGGTCACGATCCGCGCTCGGTGTACGTGGAGCGGTTCTGGCTCACGGTCCTCGGTCCGAGCGCGGTGTGGCTGCTGCGGCTGCTTGCACGCGAATTCGACGAACTCGGGCCGCACGACGACCTGCAGCTCGATCTCGAATTCACCGCCCGGCGGCTCGGCCTGCAGCATCGCGGGGGTCGCCAGAGCACGTTCATCAGGACGGTCGATCGATGCCGCATGTTCGACCTGGCGTACTTCGACGACGACGCGGTGCTGCAGGTGCGCCGGCGGGTGCCTCCCGTGCCCCACCAGCTCTATGTGCGCATGCCTCGCGAGCTGCGAAGCGAAATCGGTCTGTGGACCCGAACCGACAGTGACGCCCACTTCTCCGTCGGCGAGATCCGGCTGTTGGCGACCTGCATGCTGATGCTCGGCAACGGCTTGCACGAATCAGCGGAGCGGCTCGTGATGATGGGATTGCCGCCGACGGCGGCGAACGAGGCAACCGCCTGGGCGTGGGCGAAGCACTGCGTGGGGCCTCGCTCGGGCCGGCGGGTGTCGCGTTAGGCGCCGCCGACGGTGCTCGTCACCCGCCCGAGCGAGACCGGTTGCGGCTAGTGCCAGCCGCAGACCAGCTCGACCAGCGTCCGCACGCCGAATCCGGAAGCGCCCTTGGACAGTTCGCCGGCATCGGCGTCGGTGCGCACGGGTCCAGCGATGTCGAAGTGCACCCACGGCGTGTCGCCGACGAACTCCGACAGGAACAGACCTGCGTGCAGCGTGCCCCCGTAGCGGTTCTTGCCGATGTTGCGCAGATCGGCGATCGGCGAATCGAGCTGCTCGCGGTATTCGGGCGGCAGTGGCAGGTGCCACAGCAGCTCTCCGGCGGCACGTGCGGCAGCCAGGGCGCGTTCGATCGCCGCGGGGTCATTGCCCATGAGCCCGCCGTACTTGTCGCCCAGCGCCACCATGCAGGCACCCGTGAGCGTCGCAAGATCCACGACCAGGTCGGGTTCCTCTTCGACGGAGAGCGACAGACCGTCGGCGAGAACGAGCCGGCCCTCGGCATCAGTGTTCAGCACCTCGACCGTCTTGCCGTTGCGGATGTGCAGCACGTCCCCGGGCTTGGTTGCTGTCGGTCCGGGCTGATTGTCGGTGCAGCAGCAGATGCCGGTGACTGCGATGTCGGGTGCGAGCCGAACGATGGCGCTCATCGCCCCGATGACTGCAGCGGCACCGCCCATGTCGATCTTCATCCACTCCATGCCTTCGAAGGTCTTGAGGTTGAGCCCTCCGGTGTCGAAGGTGATGCCCTTGCCAACCAGGTGAACGGTCGCGCGTGGCGTGGCGGTCGGCTGCCAGCGCATCCGGATGAGCGCCGGGGGCTCAGTCGAACCTGCATTGACGCCCAGCATCCCGCCGCATCGCTCCGCTTCGAGACGTTCGCGGTCCCATACCTCGACCGATGCGGTGCCCGCGGCGGGATCGCCGTCGGCGCTGGCAGCCTCGATCGCTGCCATAGCTGCTTCGGCGAGGCCGGTGGCGGTGAGCGCGCCGGCCGGCTGGTTGACGAGATCGCGGGCGAGCGCGATCCCTCCGGCCACAGCGTCCGCTCGAGCCAAGGCGCCAGCCACGTCCGTCCCGTCGGGCGCCGGGAGCACGATCCGTTCGAGCGCCTCAGGCTCAGGCGGCTCGCCCTTGTGCTCGTCGAAGCGGTACGAGGCGAGCAGCATGCCCTCGACCACGGCGCTGAGCGCGACATCGGCGCCGAGGTCGTCAGCGGCAACCGCCGCCAGCGCCGAGGTCAGCGAGTCGAGCTTCGACGCCGAGCGCCACAGGTTCGCTGCCGCAGAGCGGATGTCTGCCGCCCCGAGATCGTCCGATCCCAGCCCGACCGCAATCGGCAGGGCGTCGTCTGCGGCCTCGGCGAGGCCGGCCATCAACGCGGTCGTGCCAGCGGAGCCGTCGAAGCCGCTCGCAGCGAGGTAGTTCGGCGCAGCGCCCAGCGTCTCGAGTGCATCGCTGCGAACCGGCCGGTCGCTGGCGGCGGTCGGCGGTGCATCACCGTGATCGGTGACCACCTCAAAGGCGTCAATGGACGTACTCAACGGCACGGCTTCCTCCATCTGTCAGGTCGGCAGGGTCGTTCGTCGGTCACGCGCGGGCACGCGCTCAACATCTCGCAGCGCGGTTCTACCCGACGCCGCCGACCGGCGCAGGCAGTTCTCGACGTTGGCCGACGACTACGAGGTGGGCCGCAGGTGGACGACGTCCCCGACCGACACGGTGTGGGTACGGCCCGTAACGTCGCGCACCAGCAGCCGGCCTTCCGCATCGAGGTCGCTGGCGACTCCCTCCAGCGCCCCGATGTTGGATGCGCCGTTGGATGTCTCGTCAAAAGAGATGCGCACGTGGCGTCCGAGCGTGGCCGAGTTGTGACGTGCCTCGGCAAGCAGGGATGCCGCGCCCAAGCCGGCACCGTGATCGTCGCTGCACAGGGCCCCATACCGCTGCTCGAGTCCCTCGAGGACCAGGCGCGCCAGCAACGTCCGGTCCACGGGTGCCCCGGACACGAGGTTCAGGCTCGTCGCGATGCCGTCGAGTTCGTCTGGGACGGCCGGCCAGCCGGTGTTGAGCCCCATGCCCACGACCAGCGCTGTCAGTTCCCCCTCTGTGCTGAGAGACTCCGCCAGGATGCCCGCCAGCTTGAGGTCCCGGGGTCCCGTGCCGGCGATGACAAGATCGTTCGGCCACTTGAGACTCGGGCGCACCCCGCTCACGCGCTCGCATGCGTCAACTGCGGCAAGGGCAACTGCCATCGTCACCAGCGCCGCACGGGGCGGAGGCAGCACACCGGGGGGCGGCCGGAGGAGCACCGACATCATGAGCGAGGTGCCCGGCGGTGCGGTCCAGCGGCGTCCCCTCCTGCCGCGCCCGGCAGTCTGCAGGTCCGCGATGAGGACCATTCCTTCAGGTGCACCCTGGCGCGCCCGTTCGAGCAGTTCGGTGTTGGTCGAGTCGATCTCTTCGTACCACTCGACGCTGGAAAACCTGGTGCCGCTGACCGACGTGAAGTGCGCTGATTCGGTCGACGTGGTGTCGCGCTGCGGAGGCACGCCCCGAGCGTAACGGTGGCACTCGGGACGGCAGCCGACAGAATTGCCCGCTGCCGGTCGCATATGGGTCGGCGCAACCGGCGTGGCGTCGGCGAGCACCGGCAGCCGCCTCCGGCGGGACATGACAGTTAGGAACTCATTCGTGTTCAGCAAGCTCCTCATTGCCAACCGAGGTGAGATCGCGGTACGCGTCATCCGGGCCTGCCGTGAGCTGGGCATCGGCACCGTCGCCGTCTACAGCGAACTCGACCGCAATGCGATGCACGTGCGGCTTGCTGACGAGGCATACGCGCTCGGCGGGCAGACGGCCGCGGAGAGCTACCTCAACACCGAGGCCATTCTCGACGTGATCGAGCGCAGCGGGGCTGACGCGGTGCATCCCGGCTACGGCTTCTACTCGGAGAATGCCGACTTCGCCCGGTCGATCACCTCGAAGGGCGTGACGTTCGTGGGGCCGCCGCCCGAAGCCATCGAGGTCATGGGCGACAAGATCTCGGCGCGCCTCGCCGCTGAGCGCTCGGGCGTCGCGGGCGTGCCGGGCACCACCGAGGTCATCACCTCGACCGACGATGTCGCAGCCTTCGGCGACGCTCACGGCTACCCCATCGCCATCAAGGCGGCCTACGGGGGCGGGGGCCGCGGCATGAAGGTGGTCAGCGGGCCCGACGAGATCGAAGCAGCACTGTCATCCGCGCAGCGAGAAGCCGAGGCGTTCTTCGGGCGGGGCGAGTGCTACATGGAGCGCTACCTCACCTGGCCGCGCCACATCGAGATGCAGGTCATCGCCGATCACCACGGCAATGCCGTCTGGCTGGGCGAGCGCGACTGCTCTGCCCAGCGCCGACACCAGAAGCTGGTGGAGGAGAGCCCCGCGCCGTCGCTCGACGACGAGGTCCGCACAGCCATGGGAGAGGCGGCGGTGTCGGTGGCGCGCGGCTGCGACTACACGAATGCGGGCACCGTGGAGTTTCTCTACCAGGACGGCGAGTTCTTCTACCTCGAGATGAACACTCGCCTGCAGGTGGAGCACCCGGTCACTGAGATGGTGACCGGCATCGACCTGGTGCGTGAGCAGATCCGGGTGGCCGCGGGCGAGCCGCTGTCGTTCGGCCAATCCGACATCTCCTCGGTCGGCCACGCCATCGAGGCCCGCATCAACGCCGAGGATCCCGCCGGCGGTCGCTTCCTGCCCTCACCCGGTGAGCTGAGCGCACTGCGGGTGCCCGACGGTTTCGGCATTCGCTGGGACGGCGGGTACGAGGCGGGCGACACCGTCAGCCAGTTCTACGACAACCTCATCGGCAAGCTCGTGGTGTGGGGCTCGGACCGCCCGACTGCGATCGCCCGCATGCAGCGCGCGCTCGGCGAGCTCGAGGTCGGCGGTGTCGCGACGACGGCTGCTGCGCACGCGGCGATCATGGCCTCGGACGACTTCCAGGCCGGCACCCACAGCACGAAGTGGGTCGAAGAGCGGCTCGATCTGAGCGGGGTGAGCGGCAAGGCCGACACGGCGCCGGAGGTATCGCTCGACGGCGAGGCCGGACCGCGCGTCCGGCGCGACGTCGTCGTGGAGGTCGACGGCAAGCGGTACTCGGTGAGTGCATGGGTGCCCGAGTCGGCGCCCGCTGCGAACTCGGCGGCAACGGTCACACGGCCGCGGCGCTCAGCCAGCGGCGCATCAGCAGGCGCCGGTACGGGCCAGGTGACCGTGCCCATGCAGGGCACGATCGTGAAGATCCTCGTGGAGGTCGGCCAAGAGGTCACTGCAGGCGAGGGCGTCGTGGTGCTCGAAGCCATGAAGATGGAGAACAGCATCAACGCTGACCGCTCAGGGACAGTCACCGATATCAAGGTGGCACCGGGTGACACCGTCGGCGCCGGCGACGTGGTGGTCGTGATCTCCTAGACGTCCGCTTCGAGCGACCGAGGTTCATCCGCGGCCGCTCGCGTCTTCAGCGTGCCGACATCGAGTTCGATGGCTCGGACACGGCGAAGCGTTCGCTCGGCGATGACGCGGTTGGCGCGCAGCAGGTCCGCAAGCACGCCCAGCATCACCAGCTGCATCGCGACCAGCAACGCGACCGCCCCGATGATGAGCGACTGCACGTGACCTGAGCCGTCCGAAGTCACCCAGAACCAGCCGAAACGGCCGAACAGGAACAGGCCGACCGCAGCAAACAGCGCCGCCGGCACCGCGAATACCCGCAGCGGTTCGTGCATGGCATAAACACGGGCAATCGTTCCGGCCGCCCTGCGCACGTACTGGCGCTTGGACTTGAACAAGCGCGACGGCCGGGTGGTGGGATTCACCCTCACCTCGACATCAGTGACGGCCAAGTCGGATTTGCCGGCCTGGATCACCGTTTCGAGCGTGTAGGTGAAGCGCGAGACAACGTTGGCCGCCAGCGCTGCTTCCCGGCTGTAGGCACGGAATCCCGAGGTGACATCGGCAACGTCGGTGCCCGAGGCCTGTCGCACGGTCCACGAGCCGAGTCGCTGCAGGCGCTTCTTGAGCGGCGAGAACTCGGGGTGATTGCGGATGTCGCGCGAACCGATCACCAGATCGGCTCGGCCGGCCACGATTGGCTCGACCAGGCGGCTGATGTCGTCCGCGTGGTATTGGTTGTCGCCGTCGGTGTTGACGATCACATCGGCACCCATGCGCAGGGCCGCGTCGACACCGCTGGCGAACGCCACGGCAAGCCCCTTGTTCTGCGTGAGGCTCACCACTGCGTCGGCACCGTGCGTCCACGCCACATCCACCGTGCCGTCGGTGGAGCCGTCATCGATCACCAGCCACAGCACCTCGCTGAAGCCCTCCACCTGCCGCGGCAGATCGCTCAGGGTCTGTCCCAGGGTGTCAGCCTCGTTGAGGCAGGGGATCTGGATCACCAAGCGCACCCGCACATTGTGTCGGGTGCGCCCGGCACAAGAGAACTCAGCGCCGGGTACAGCCGGCACAAGAGAACTCAGCGTCGGGTGCGCCCGGCACAAGGGAACTCAGCGCCGGGTGTCGTGCGCCAAGTCAGTCGACGTCGATGTGGCGGAGTCGCACGGTGGCGAGCGCAAGGCTGACCGCCGACACGCATGCCAGCACGATGACGGCGGTGACGAGCCGGTACGTCGTGAAGCCGAGGTCGACGTCAGCGATGCGGGCGAGCAACGTGCGGGCATAGCCGCGCAGCGACAGCCGCTCGGCAAAGTCGCCCAGACCCACCGCCAAGCCCTCCCACAGCAGGACGTAGGCGATCCCCCACAGCACGGCCTTGCGGAACAGCAGGCCCACCAGCACGAACAGGCACGAGTACGCGATCGTTCCCAGCGCCGCGGCGGCCAGCGATCCGAGAGCGACTCGGCCCGAACCGGCGACGAAGTCAGTCGCGAGCCAGCCGCCCAGCACCGTGGGCACGACGCACAGCGGCAGCGACACCGTGACCGACGCCAACGCGGCAGCAGCAGCGAGCGGGGCACGGCCCATCGGACGCAGCCACAGGTACACCAGCGTGCCGTCGTCGCGCGAATCGCCCAGCGAGGCTGCAGCGAATACCAGCGACACGATGGGCACGATCACGATCAGACCGAATCCGTCGGCGTAGCTCGCGCCGTCGAAGATCATTCCCGCAGTGCTGCTTCCGTTGCGGCTTGACGAGCTGCCTACCACCCAGCCGACGACGATCATGGTCGTCCCCAGGGCGCCGAGCGCTGCGATGCGACCCATCGAGACGATCTGGCGGATCAGGACCCGGTAGCAGAGCACTGTCGCACGCACAGCGCCGACGCGCCGTCGCACGGCCGTTGAGGCTGCAGCGGCCGCCGGGGTGCTCATCGCCGTTCCACCAGGTAGCGGAACACCGACTCGAGGTCGTCATCAAGCGGCAGCACGGTGCGCAGGCGTGCGTCGAGACGTCGGGCCAGGGGCGCGATCTCGCGGCCGAGCCGATCCACGTCCAGCGTGTCGGCGATGACGGCGCTCTCCTCGACACGGACGCCGACGGCAGTGCCCGACTCCATCAGCGCCGCGGCTAGGTTGCGAGGCTTGTCGGCTTCGATGCTGACCTGATGAGGACGGTCGTCCATCAGCTCGCGCAGTTCGCGGTAGTCGCCGCTGGCGACGAGCCGGCCCTGGGCGATCACCAGGATGCGCGACCCCAGCAGAGCAACCTCTTCGAGCACATGGGAGGACACGAGCACGCAACGGCCCTGTGCGCCCAGATCTTCGAGCACGTCGATCATGCGGCGCCGCTGGAGGGGATCGAGGCCGTTCAGCGGCTCGTCCAGGATGAGCACGTCAGGGTTGTGCACGAGTGCGGCGGCCAGCTTGGTGCGCTGCCGCATGCCCTTCGAATACCCCGAGACCGGACGCGGATCGTCCGGATTCAGTTCGACGAGCTCCAGCGCCCAGCGTGCAGCGTCGACGGGGTCGGCGACGCCATGTGTCTCGGCCGCGATGTGCACGAAATCGAGCGCATCAAGCCGGTCGAACAGGGCGTCCTGCTGCGGCGACAACCCGATCCGGCCTCGCACGTCGCGGTCCAGGCGTGCGTCTGCACCCAGGACGCGCACCGATCCGCGGGAGGGCGACGTCAACCCGCACATCATGCGGAACAGCGTCGACTTGCCCGCGCCGTTGGGTCCGAGCAGCGCGGTGACACCCGAACGCACCGCGAAGGTCACATCCGACACGGCCACCACGTCCCCGAAGATCTTCGAGACGCCATGCACCTCGACCATGCCGGCGGGCAGATCGGGTGCCCCGGCCCCGTTCGCCTCGCCTGCCGGCCCGCCCGAATATCTCCCGCCGACCGCCGTCGAGCCGGCTGGGGGTTCCGGCGCCGGCATCGGGCGCGGGCGGGGGCTCACTGCGTCGCCTCGATGCGCCGGTAGCGCCACCAGACCACCGCGCCTCCCGCCAGCACCCACGCGGCATTGGCGCTCAGCACGAACCACGTCGCCAACTCGCTCAAGCGTCGTCCCGGTGCACCGTCGTCTCCCGCGAACTGCAGCGGCGGGCCGATGCCGTAGATCCGGTCCTTGAGCGCGGCACCGATCTCGAAGAGGTTGAACGCGTACAGGCGCGAGTCCAGCTCGGCGGTCTCCACCAGCGAACTCGTGACGAGAGAGCTGCCGAGCAGCAGCAGGATGACGCCGATCACAGCGAAGGCCCGGCGGTCGGTCAGGCTGGATATTGCCAGGCTGGCAGCGGTCATCGTGGCGGCGATGGCGATGCCAGAACCCAGGATGCGCACGAGCACCGTCAGCCAGTCGCCGATCCCGGCGGGGCCCGATCCCTCCACGGTGTAGGCGACGAGCAGGAACAGCAGCGGCCCCATGGTGATGACCGCCAGTGTCACCGTCACCGCGGCAGCCTTCGAGGCCAGGTAGCTCCACAGCCGCAACGGCGTCGACAGGTACAGCGGCAGCATCCCGTTGCGGCGATCGGCCACCAGGATCTCGGGCACAACGATCCCGCAGAAGAAGAACAGCGCCGCCTGGATGTAGCCGTAGTACTCGTGGTACTCGGGCAGAATGTTCTCGCTGATCAGGTCGATGTCGAGCACCGTCGCGATGCCCACGAACACGATTGCGGGCACCAAGGCGACTACCACTGCCAGCCACGGCAGGAACTTGTGCCGGGCGGGACGTCCCAGCCCGAGGGTGAACCGCATCGACGAGACAATCACCGCACGCATGGCGCCGGCAAGACCGTGCCGGGCGCCGTCGTAAGGCCGGTAGCGCTGATCGAGGATCTGTGCAGCGCTGTCGGCTGCCGCAACGCCCGAGGGGGTCGATTCCGTCGACTCGCTCATGCCGCCGTCTCGAACAGGTCAGCCAAGGAGCGGCGGCGAGTCTCGAGCCTCCGGATGCGTGCGCCCGCATCGGCAACCGCATCGCGAGCTCGGTCGCACAGCTCGTCGCGCTCCAGGCCGCCGAGTCGCAGCGTCGTGCCGACGCGCTCGAGAGCGATCCCCGCAGCACGCAATGCACGCTCGACGGCATCCACCGAGCCAGCCGGCTCTGCGACATCGACGAGTTCGAGGGTGACGCCTTCATCGTCGCCGATGAGGTCGCTGAGCGGCCCGCTCGCCACCAGCCGGCCGGCATCTAGCGCCACAACGTGGTCGCACACGCTCTCGACCTCGTTGAGCAGGTGCGAGGAGAGCACCACGTTGACCGAGTGCTCGTTGCTGATCTCGCCGATGAGCGTGAGCATCTCGCTGCGCTGGGTTGGGTCGAGCCCCGAAGTCGGCTCGTCGAGCAGCACGAGCTGGGGATCGGACGCGATGGCCTGCGCGAGCTTGACCCGCTGGCGCTGGCCGGTCGACATCGTGCCGAGCGTGCGGGTCCGCTCCTCGCCCAGGCCCACCAGCCACAGGCTGTCCGAGGCCCGTGTGCGCGCCTCGCTGCGTGGCAGCCCGCGCACCTGTGCCAAGTGGCGCACAAAGTCGACGGCTCGCATCTCGTCGGGCAGCACGTCTCGTTCGGGAGCGAATCCGACTCGGGTCCGCAGTGCGGGGCCCTGGCTGCGGGGATCGAGCCCGAGCACCGTCGAGGAACCCGAGGTCGGCGCGCGCAACCCCAGCAGCGCATTGATCAACGTCGTCTTGCCTGCCCCGTTCGCGCCGACCAACCCGGTTACGCCCGGATGCAACTGGACATCGATCGCGTCAAGCGCGACAGTCGATCCGAATCGTTGCGTCAGCGCCGTCGTCGAGGCAATCACCGTCTCGGCAGCGTCGCTCACGCGCTCAACCTAGGGGCACAGACGCTCAGGAGCGGGTAACCCCCTGCACCCAATGGCTAGTGATCTGCTTCGGCGAGACCGGCGACGGCCAGCGCCTTGCGCTTGGCAGAGTCGAGGTCGTAGTGCTTGCGGGTGACGATGCGCTGGGCATACAGGCCGCCGCCCGCCTGCAGGTTGGTCACGAACTTCCACCCGCCGTAGGAATCGGCCGTGAGGTCCCTGATGGTGTGCATCAACCGGGCCCGGTACTCGCCGTCGACGTCGTTGCGGGTCGACATGTACTTGCGGGCGAGCGCGCCCACCTCGGCGTTCTCGAAGTCGGCCGGCACGGGCGAGGTCAGCACTGCACCGCCGGCGATGTCGTGCAGGTGGCGCACCATCGCGCTGTAGTTCGCCGCCGCCTGGAACTTGCCTGCGTTGGTGTAGAGCTCATTGGGGAACGCCGCGCCCTCAGGCCCGATCGAGCAGTGGGCGATGGCCGCTTCCAGCGCCGCTCGGATGAGGGTCGCGTGGATGATCAACTCGGAGATTTTCTCCTTGACGTGGCCGATGCCCGCGGTGCCGTTGGCTTCGGCCACGAGCTGCGCCAGGCCGACGAGCTGGTCGGCTTCCTCCACGAAGGCCGACAGCCCGCCGAGGCGTTCCCACAAACCCAGCGCATGCGCGAACACGGCGGCGTAGTGCGTCTCGCCGTCGAGGAAGACGCGCTCGTGGGGCACGAACACGTCGTCGAAGATGACGAAGCCTTCGGGATAGTGGTGCTCGCCCGACACCGGGAACGCCCGGGGATCCTCGTGGCGGGGGGCGTAGGTGGTGTTGATGATCTTCACCCCGGGCGCATTCACCGGCACCGAGCAGCCGATCGACCAGTCCTCCTCGCCGGGCTTCATGGCCTTGGTCGGGATGGTGAGCAGCTCGTGCCCGAACGAGGCACCGGTGATGTGCAGCTTGGCGCCGCGGATGACGACGCCGTCGCGCTGGCGGTCCACCACTCGCACGTAGGCGTCAGGGTCGTCCTGCCGGGCCGGTGGCCGGCTGCGATCGCCCTTGGCATCGGTGATGCACTGGGTGATGCGGATGTCGTCGCCCTGGGACTCAGCGATGAAGGCATCCATGCGCTCGATGTAGTCGGGCTTGGTGTCGACCATCCGACCGGCTGCGGTCTTGAGCGTCTGGATGGAGGTGTAGGTGACGTGGGCCATCATCCCGGCTGAGTGCAGCAGCGGGATCATCTCGCGCAGATCGTCCGCGCTGCGCGGCACGGTCATCAGCGGTGACATGGCGTCTGGTGCCGGGTCGTAGACGCGGTCGTAGGCCTTCGCCGTGGCGTCGACGGTGAGCCCCAGGATCGGGTGCTTTTCGAGGTCGTCGACCTTCTCGCCCTCGAAGTAGGTCAGACGACCGTCTGCGAGCGAGTCTCGGTACTGCTGTCCGGTGCGCATGCTGGGTTCCCCCGTTCGTCCCGAGTGCGTCGTCGTGCGGCGCGGGCGGCAGTCACGCTAGTTCTCTGGCCGTGGGCGAGCCCGAGCGACTCGTGTGCCGCGGGCAACGCCCTGGGTGGGGCGATAGAACGGAGGCCATGGACGACGCTTCTGCTCCCTCCCCGCTCAACCCGGGCGCGGTGTCTGCCCCGGCCGACATCACGTCCCCGACGGCCGCCGCGACCTACGAGCTCGACGGTCACATCGCCACCATCACCTACAACCGGCCCGAAGCGCTCAACGCCATCAACGGCGAGATGCGAGCGTGCCTGAACGCCGCGTGGCTGGAGTTCTACAACGACCCCGATGCCTGGGTGGCGATCATGACCGGCACTGGCCGGGCCTTCTGCGCCGGTGCCGATATGCGCGACCGCACCGGCGGCTCGGCAGGCATCTGGTCGGGCACATTCTTCGAGACGCCGACCGTCAACAGCTACGAGAGCGGCTTGGAGCTGTGGAAGCCCACTATCGCGGCGGTAAATGGGGCGTGCATCGGCTACGGCCTCACCGGCGCGCTGGTGGCGGATTTCCTGATCGCTTCGGACCGGGCGATCTTCGGCATGCCGGAGGTGAAGATCGGCGTGCCGACGATC
Organism: Candidatus Poriferisodalis sp.; assembly: GCF_965203655.1. Classification (GTDB taxonomy): domain Bacteria; phylum Actinomycetota; class Acidimicrobiia; order Acidimicrobiales; family Poriferisodalaceae; genus Poriferisodalis. The sequence continues at coordinate 668,254 of NZ_CBDBDD010000009.1, read as the reverse complement.
GTGGGTTCGATGCGCATGCCACCCAAGATCGGCTGGGCGAACGCCATGGAGCTGCTGCTGACCGGCGACAACGTCGATGCCGAGCGGGCTCGCGAGATGGGCCTGGCGTGGAAGGTGGTGCCGCACGACTCGCTGCTGGACGAAGCCCGGACGCTGGCCGAGCGGCTCTGCCAGGGCGCACCCCTCGCCGTGCGAGCCGTCAAGGAAGTCGCCTGGCGAAGCGCCCGCATGGGCTGGACCGAGGCGGTTCGCATGGGCGAGTCGCTGCGCCGCCTCGTAGCCGCCAGCGACGACGCCAAGGAGGGCGGCCGCGCCTTCGCCGAGAAGCGCCCGCCCGAATGGACCGGCGCCTGACGACGCAACCCCCGAACGGGTCTAGCCGGCGAGCGTGAGGCGGGCGACGAGGTCGGTGCCGAAGCCGGTGAGGATTGCCAGGTAGAGCAGCCCCGTCGCGGCCATCACGGCGGCGTACTGGCGTTCTCGCAACGCTGCCATCGCCACGGCTGCGAGCGCCACGGTGGTGACCGCGCAGGCGACCCAGAACCATCCGAGCAGGCCGCCGTAACCGTCGTCGATCGAGCCGCTGAGCACTGCGATCATGCCGGTTGGCACCAGCAGCAAGCCCACCTCGAACGGCCAGACCGCGCCCAGATGCCGCACGAGCTCGCGCAGCGGCTCACGGCGCAACCCCGGCTGCACCAAGTACCAGTGCCCAAGCAGCATCGAGTCGCTCACCACACCGAGGAAGGCAGCGCCGACAACGACACGCGCGAGGTGGAGCGCCGGAGCGATGTCGCCGCTCGCGCCGAGTCCTGCAGCAATGACCCCGACCAGTCCGACGAGAGGCGCTGCGAGATCCCAGCGCGGGTCGAAGCCCTCAATCGTCCTCCTCGGGGAGGATTCAGCTGGCGCCCCGCGGTCGCTGCCGGCGTCGCCAGTCGGCGCCTGGGACTCTGCTTGGTTCACGTTGGGCACGGCCGAACGCACGAGTGTCGCACCGGCGCACAGCGCCATCGCAATGCAGGCCATGTCACGCACGGCATTCGGCTGGAACACGAGGCCGGTGACAGCCCCGACTGCGGCGATCACCCCGTACAGCGAGCGCAGCAGCCAGCCGTAGCCAAGTCCGACTTCCCGCCGGCGCGTGGTCACCCACAGGTACGCCAGCCCCCCTGCGGCCCACTGGCACATCACCGTCGCCACATCCACCGGTGCGCCCTCAGCCATCGCCGTGCTACCTCTCGCTGATCGGGGAAGCGCTACGCCGGGACGGGGCGGACGCGGGCGCTGAGCTCCACGGCTGCGGCGGACTCGGCGGCGTGGTAGCTCGAACGGGTGAGAGGGCTCGACTCGACATGGTCGATGCCGAGCGCTGTGCCCACCTCCCGCCAACGCTCGAACGACTCGGGCGATACCCAGCGGGCGACGGGAATGTGGTGGCTCGTCGGTCGCAGGTACTGGCCGATGGTGACAATGCTCACGCCGACGGCCGCCAAATCCGCCAGCGTGAGATCGACCTCTGCGTCGTCCTCGCCCATACCGACGATGATGCCCGACTTGGTGACGTGCCCCGCCGAAGCGCTGCGCGCCAGCAGGGCGAGGCTGCGGGCGTAACCCGCCGAGGGCCGCACCGCCCGCTGCAGCCGGGCGACGGTCTCGATGTTGTGATTCAGAATGCCGGGGCTCGCGTCGAGGACGGTCTGCAGCGAGGAGGCATCACCGCCGAAGTCGGGAACGAGCACCTCGATAGTCGTGCCCGGCGACCGATCCCGGATGGCAGCGATGGTCTCGGCAAACGCGGCGGCCCCGCCATCGGGAAGATCGTCCCGGGCCACGGCGGTGACCACCGCATGATCCAGCTCCATCTCGGCGACCGCGTCCGCAACCCGGCGCGGCTCGCCCGGGTCGAGTGGGCCGGGCTGGCGGGTGTCGACCAGACAGAAGCCGCACGCTCGCGTGCACCGCTCCCCATTGAGCATGAACGTCGCGGTGCCCGCGCCCCAGCATTCGAAGATGTTGGGACAACCCGCCTCCTCGCACACCGTGACGAGGTCGTGCCGCCGCATGACCTGGCGCAGTCGCAGGTAGCCGTCGTTGAGATCCATGCGAGCGCGCAGCCACGGCGGCTTCCGATCGGCGAGGTGCAAGCCGCCATTCACACCCGCCTCGCTGAGCCGCGCCCGGCTGCGCGGCGGGGCTACCTCGACGGGGCCGGGACCCAGTCCACGGCTGAACGCACTGAGGTCTGACGTGCGGTGCCGCCACGCCACCTCGGCCCGCTCGATATTCCCGCCGCCCCATCGTTGCGCGGCGTGCCGAGCCACTGCGTCGACCACCTCGCGCATCGTCGCCGCGCAGCCCTCCGCCCGCAGCGATGTGGGCCGGTACTCAGTGATGCCGCAGGGAATGATGCGCTCGAACCACGACAGATCCGTGTCGACGTTGAGCGCGAATCCGTGCATGGTGCGACCGCGGCTGAGCCGCACCCCGATGGCGGCGAGCTTGCGGGGCGTGCCGTCGAGGCCGGTCCACACCCCCGGGTACCCACGCAACCTGCCGCACCCGCCGAGGCCGAGGTCGGCCAGCCCGTCGATGAGCACCTGTTCGAGGTCGCACACATACGCCGCGGTCTCGGCCAGGCCGCCGCCGCGGCGTCCCGGCAGCGTCAGGATCGGGTAGCCGACGAGCTGGCCAGGCCCGTGATAGGTGAAGTCGCCGCCACGGTCGATGCGCACGCAGTCGGCACCGACCTCCGCAGGATCGACCAGCAGGTTGGTCTCGTCCGCGCTCGGTCCCGCGGTGAACACGTGGTCGTGTTCGAGCAGCAAGAGGTAGTTGTCGTTGCTGCCGGAGAACAGCCGTCGTTGCAGGTCAAGCGCCTCGGCGTAGCGAACCCGCCCCAGCCAGCGCACTCGCAGCATCGGGGGCACCAGCCTCAGAGCTCCGCTCCCCAGTCGTGCTGTTCGAGCATCTGGCGGACGTGCCCCAGGAATCCGGCGGCGTAGCTGCCATCGAACGCCCGGTGATCCCAGCCCATCGCCAGGTGACCCACCGAGTGAATCACGATGCTCTCGTTGCCGAATCGGTCGGTCACCACGACCGGGCGGCGGGCGACCCCGTCGGTCGACAGCACCGCGACTTGGGGCTGGTTGATGATTGCCGCGGTGGTGTAGGTGCCGAATGAGCCGTTGTTGGAGATCGTGAAGGTGCCGCCGGTGATGTCATCGGGCGTCAGGCGCTTCTCCCGTGCACGCCCTGCCAGCTCGTTCATGGTGCGAGCGACGCCACGCAGGCTCAGCGAGTCTGCATCGCGCAGCACCGGCACGATGAGGCCGTCGTAGCTGAGATCCACCGCGACACCGACATTGCGGCGCCGCCAGAGCCTCAGGCCGCCTTCTTCGACGGACGCGTTCAGGCGGGGCCAGTGACCCAGCGCATCGGTGACGGCCGCCACGATGAAGGGCAGGTAGGTGAGGCTGAAACCCTCCGATGCCCGCCACGCTTCGCGATGGGCACGGCGTACCTGCTCGACGTTCTCGTAGTCGACCTCGACAATCGTGAGCGCATGGGGCGAGGTGGCAACCGAGTGCACCATGTGCTCGCCGGTGCGGCGTCGAATGTTGTTGAAGGTCTCGAACCGGGAATCGCCGTCGGACCATCCCGCTGCTGCGGCAGCCGCCACGGGCGCCGGCACCACGGGCGGGCTGGGCGCCGACGGGCGTTCACTGGCCGGCGGCCCGGTCGGCGTTGCGGCGGCCGCCGTTGCGGCCGCGGAGCGCTGCCGCTCGTCGATGGCGTTGAGCACGTCCGAACGCGTGATGCGACCGCCCACGCCGGTGCCCACGAGCGCTGCGGGGTCGAGTCCGTGCTCTCGCACCAAGCGTCGGACGACAGGCGACAGCAAGTGGCTGCCATGGTCGGCTCCAGGCCCGTTCGCGGCACCGTTGGCACGTGCAGCAGCCGCAGGAGCAGCGGCCGGCGCTGCGGGCGGATCGGCCGGTGGCGGCGCGGCTGCAGGCGCAGCAGCCGGTTCCGCCGGCGCGCCACTGGGCACCGGGATGACCGCATCGGGTGACGGCGCTTCGGCGCCCTCGGCAAGCTCGACGATCGCCAGCACCGTCCCGACGTCCACCGTCTCGCCTTCAGGGACGCGTATCTCGGTGATGACGCCCTCCATCGGCGAGGGCACCTCGCTGTCGACCTTGTCGGTGGAGACCTCATAGAGCATCTCGCCCACAGCGATGGAGTCGCCCACACCCTTGAACCAGCGGGTGATCGTTCCCTCGGTGACTGTCTCGCCGAGCTGGGGCAGTACCAGGTCAGTCATCCCGCTGCCCCGTCTGGCGTACTGCGCCCGATCCTGCGCTCATCCGTGCAGCCCTCGTCCCGTGAGCGACAGCATGGTTTCGCCGAACAGCTCCGAGAGCGTCGGATGCGGTTGCACCAAGGCGGCCACCTCGGCGACGGTGGCCTCCCAGTTGACCGCCAGGTAGCCCTGGCCGAGCTGCTCGGTGACCCAGGGTCCCATCATGTGAACGCCCAGCACGCGCCCGGCAGTCCCGTCGGCCTCGCGCTCGGCCACGATCTTGACCAAGCCCTCGGTGTCGTTGACGATCATGGCGCGCGAGTTGCCGCTGTAGCGGTGCTTGGAGGTAACGACATCGAAGCCCGCCTCGCGGGCCGCTGCCTCGGACAGACCCGCGAAGGCCACCTCGGGATGGCAGTAGATGGCCCACGGCACGTTGGCGTAGTCCACCGGGGCGGGTTCCTCGCCCAAGATGTCCTGCACGGCCACCATGGCCTCGGCGAACCCGACGTGGGCAAGCTGCGGGGTGTTGATGAGATCTCCGACCGCGTAGACACCGGCCATCGACGTGCGGCACCGCTCGTCGGCAACGACGAAGCCACGCTCGTCCACCTTGACCTCGGTGTCGTCAAGGCCGAGATGGTCTGGGTAGGGCCTGCGGCCCACCGAGACGACAACGGCGTCCACCTCCACGTCGGCCACCTCGCCATCGCCCTCCGACGACCCGCCCGTCGTGTACTGCACGGTCGTGCCGCCGCCCTCAAGCGGCGTGTGGCCGGTGACCCGGCAGCCGGTAAGCACCTTGATGCCCCGCTTGGAAAACGCCCGCGTCAATGCCTTGGCGATGTCGGTGTCCACCCCAGGGACGATCTGGGAGGCGTACTCCAGCACCGTCACCTCTGCGCCGAGATCGGCGAGCATCGAAGCGAACTCGCATCCGATGGCCCCACCGCCGATCACCGCCACGCGGCCGGGTACTTCGTCGAGGGCCAAAACCTCGTCGGAGGTCATGACCAGCGTGGAGTCGCGCTCGAATCCGGGCAGCGTGATCGGCACCGAGCCCGCAGCGAGCAGAACGTGGTCGCCGGCGAGGATCTGCGAGCCGGACTCGTCGCTTTCCACTACGACGGACCGGTCGGCCACCAGACGGCCGGTGCCCTCGAAGACGGTGACCTTGCGGCGGCGAAGCAGTCCCTCCACACCGGTCTCGAGACCGTCCACGATGCGCTGCTTGCGTTCCTGCGAGACGCCGAAGTCCAGCTCCGGCGGTGCGACATTCACGCCGAAGGTGGATGCATCGCTGACGGTGCGCCAGACGGCTGCGGTCTCGAGCAGTTCCTTCGCTGGGATGCAGCCGCGGTGCAGGCACGTTCCGCCGAGCCGGTCCCGTTCCACCAGCGCGACCTTCATGCCCGCAGCCCCGCCATACAGCGCCGCTCCGTAGCCCGCGGGACCTCCGCCGATCACGACGAGGTCGTAGCGAACCGGGGCACTTGTCTCGCCGTTCATCGCTTCATCTGCCATCGCGCGACGAGGGTACGCCTCCCTGCCCGCCTGTTTGCACCGAGAGCGGCCGGCCGCCGTGACAACCAGCGCCTAAGGCCACGTCAGCACGCGGACGGCGAACGCCACCAGGATGACAATGCCGGTGGCGAGTGCCAAGCCGAGCAGCGCCCGAGTGCTCACCCCGCAGAATGTAACCCGCGCTATCCCAAATAGGCCCACGGCTAGGCTCGCGCCGTGACACAGCTGCGATCTCAGGCGGCTGTCGCGGCAGCGGCGGCGTTGCTCGTCTTCGGCTTCGTGAGCGGCTGCGGGAGCGTCGAGGTCAGCGTGTCTCGGGACACGGCGGCCACGACACCTGCTGCCGAGGTGCCCGCGACTACCTCCGGCGGCACCGACACCGGTGCGGCTGCCGAGCCTGCAGCGACGACTGCCCCGATCCCCCAGGAGACCCGGGCCGAGATCCTGCTGCTGGAGGGTGCGCTGCTCGACGGGCAGCAGTTCGATCTGACTGCGACCGCCGGAAACGACGTCCTGCTGTGGTTCTGGGCGCCATGGTGACCGGCGTGCAATCGTGAAGCGCCTGCGGTCGCAGCGCTGAAGGCAGAGCACGGCGACAATCTGGTGCTCGTCGGGGTCCCTGGGGGCGACTCCCAAGACGCCTACCGGGAATTCGTCGCCAAGCACCAACTCGGCGACATTCCACAGGTTTCCAACGAAGACGGCGATCTGTGGGATCAGCTCGGCAACAGCTACCAGCCGAGGTGGATGCTGGTGCGAGTCGACGGCAGCGTCAAGCGCGGTGACGGCACTCCGCCGCCCGACATCGTGACCGACGCCCTGTCCCCCGCGTAGGCACCGCCGTGAAGCGCACCAAAGAGCGCAGCGTCAGCGTCGAGCGGCTGATTGCCGCTCCTGCGGAGAAGATCTTCGCCGTGCTGACTGATCCCAGCCGCCACCGCGAGATCGACGGCTCGGGGACACTGGCCAAGCTGACCACCAGCAACGCCCCGCTCACGCTCGGCAGCACGTTCTCGATGCGCATCAAGGTCGGAATCTCCTACACCGTCAAGAACCGCGTCTTGGAATTCGAAGACAACCGCCTGATCGCCTGGGCGCACTGGCAAGGACAGCGCTGGCGCTACGAGCTTGAGCCCCAGGACGGCGGCGGCACGCTCGTGCGCGAGACCTTCGAGTGGGGAACGGCGAAGCTGCCGCGCAGCGTCGAACTCATCGGGGCTCACCGCAAGAACGTGACGAATATGGAGAAGACTCTCGAGCGGCTGGCCGCCCTGGTCGAAAACCCATCCGACGACGAAGCCGACTGATCGGTGCTTCCCCGGCGGGTGCCCGAATGTGCCCCGGCGGAGATCAGTCCTCGGGTTCGATCACCCAGACATCTCCGTCGAACGCCTCCTCGAGGCGCCGATGGAGGTCCGCCAATGTGCGGTCGTCGCCGCGCCGCACCAGCACTGCTTCGTCGCAGTTGCGCATAAACCAGGTGTCGCGGCGGCGCATCGCCTTGCCGAACGCCTCGCCATCGACCGGTGCCGTCGAGGCCAGCACGAATTCCTGAGTTGCCTGCTGGCGCAGATCGGCAAAGCGGCGCCGTGACGGAGCGGGCCAGCGGGCTTCGATGCCCTCGAAGGCGAGCACCACGACGTACGGCACCCCCGCCGCAAGCGCAGCCTCAGCGCCCATCGTCTCGGCCCCGAGACCAAGGCCGCTGGCAACCACAAGATCGGGATGCATCTCACGCTTGGCGGACAGCACGTCGCTGAGCTGGCGCAGCACCCTGCGAGAGGTCGGGTTCTCGTTGTACCCGCCGATCTCGGGCGGCCGGTGACCCAGCACGGCAAGGCCGTGGCCGCTGATCTCGCGGCCATCGCCCGAGCTTGCGCCGCTGCGGGCCACCCCGGCGGCGGGTTCACTCGGGATCGATCGCCGATCGGCGAGCTGATCGAGCACGCCGTCGTCGAATCGATCGCCGCGCAGCCCCGTGCCGGCGCCCGCCGCATGCACGGCCAAGACGTCCGCGGCCGAATTCAGCCGCTGGCCGGCATGGCCCTTCACCCAGGCGAACGTGACATCGCCGCGTGCTGTTACCGCATCGATGAACGGCTCCCACAGATCGCGGTTGGCGACGGGTTCCTTCTTCGAGTTCAGCCAGTTGCGACGGTGCCAGCCCTTCCACCACTCGTCGGTGAAGCACTTGACCACGTAGGTGGAATCACTCACGACGCGCAATGGACCGTCCAGCGCTGCGACAGCGCGAGCCGCGGCCGTCACCTCCATCCGCTGGTTCGTCGTGGCGGGCTCGTAGCCGCATTCCCACGGTCCGCCGTCGACCACGAATGCCCAGCCGCCGGGACCCGGGTTTCCCAAGCAGGACCCGTCGGTGAAGACATCTCGCGCTGTCGCGTGCGGTTGTGGACTCATCCAAGTGCGACACTAGAACCCATGCTCTTCGACGGGTTGCATGAGCAAATCCCCGACATCGACCCCGATGAGACCGACGACTGGCTGCAGTCATTCGCTGCAGTCGTCGAGGAGCGGGGCAAGAACCGGGCGCGCTTTCTCATCCGGCGGCTCATGTCCAAGGCCCGTCAGCTGCAGGTCGACTTTCCCGCCACCGTCTCGACGCCGTACATCAACACCATCGCTCCCGAGCACGAGCCGTGGTTCCCCGGCGACGAGGAGATCGAGAAACGCCTGCGCGCCTTCATCCGCTGGAACGCCGTCGCGATGGTGACCCACGCCAACTCCTGGGCCGACGGCATCGGCGGCCACCTGTCCACGTTCGCCAGCTCGGCGGCGCTGTACGACGTGGGCTTCAACCACTTCTGGCACGGCAAGGACGACGGCGAGCCCGGCGATCACATCTACATCCAGGGCCATGCCGCGCCGGGCATCTACGCACGGGCCTACCTCGAAGGCCGCCTCGACGACACCGACCTCGAGCACTTCCGGCGCGAGATCGGCCGCACCGGGCTGTCGTCGTATCCCCACCCCCGTCTCATGCCCGAGTTCTGGGAGTTCCCGACAGTGTCGATGGGACTCGGGCCGATCATGGCCATCTACCACGCCCGCTTCAACCGGTACCTGCACAACCGTCGCATCGACAACACCGCAGCATCGAAGGTGTGGTGCTTCGTAGGCGACGGCGAGACTGACGAGCCCGAGACGCTCGGGGCGCTGCATCTCGCCGCACGGGAGCGTCTCGACAACCTCATCTTCGTCGTCAACTGCAACCTGCAACGGCTGGATGGGCCCGTCCGAGGCAACGGCAAGATCATCCAGGAGCTCGAAGCCAACTTCCGCGGCTCGGGCTGGAACGTCATCAAGGTGATCTGGGGCGGGCGCTGGGACGAGCTGCTTGCGCGCGACCGCGACGGCGTGCTGCTCAACAAGATGAACGAAACCATCGACGGCGAGTACCAGCGCTACTCGGTGGAGAGCGGGCAGTACATCCGTGAGCGGTTCTTCGGCCCCGATCCCCGGCTGCGCGAGATGGTCCAGCACCTCTCCGACGAGGACCTGCAGACGCTGCCCCGCGGCGGTCACGACTACAAGAAGCTCTACGCCGCCTATCAGGCGGCTGTCGAGCACGAGGGCAGCCCAACGGTCATCCTGACCAAGACGGTGAAGGGCTGGTCGCTGGGGCCCGATCTGGAGGCGCGCAACGCCACGCACCAAATCAAGAAGCTGAACCGCACCCAGCTGATGACGATCCGCGACCGGCTCCGCCTCCATACCGAGATCGACGCCGAGTTCGATCCCGACGATCCGCCGTACTGCCGGCCCCAGCCGGGCAGCGCCGAGCACGAGTACCTGATGGCTCGCCGCAAAGCGCTCAACGGCCCGTTGCCCAAGCGTGTTCGCAACTGGTGCCGCAAGGCGTTGCCGATGCCGAGCTCGAAGCCGTTCGAGGAGTTCGCTACGGGTTCGGGCGAGATGGCGGTGTCCACCACCATGGCGTTCACCCGGATGCTGCGCGCGATGACGCGCGAACCGGGTTTCGGCGATCGGGTGGTGCCGATCATCCCCGACGAGGCCCGGACGTTCGGCATGGACTCGCTGTTCCGTGAGCTCGGCATCTATGCCAGCCAGGGACAGCTGTATGAGCCGGTCGACCACGACCTGCTGCTGTCCTACACCGAGCACATCGACGGTCAGATCCTAGAAGAAGGCATCACCGAGGCGGGCGCGCTGGCCAGCTTCACCGCTGCCGCGACGTCCTATGCCACCCGCGGCGTGCCGATGGTTCCCTTCTACACCTTCTATTCGATGTTCGGCTTCCAGCGCGTGGGCGACATGATCTGGGCGCTGGCCGACATGCGCGGGCGCGGATTCCTGATGGGCGCCACCGCGGGCCGAACGACGCTGATGGGCGAGGGCCTGCAGCACCAGGATGGGCATTCCCCGCTGCTGGCCTCGGTCGTGCCGCCGTGCCAGGCCTACGACCCCGCCTTTGCGTACGAGCTCGCAGCGATCGTGCGCGACGGGATCCGGCGCATGTACGGCGTGGGCGAGGACATCTTCTACTACCTGACGATCTACAACGAGAACTACATCCAGCCGCCCGAGCCCGATGATCTCGCTGTCGAAGACCTGCTGGCCGGGCTGTACCGCTACGCGCCCGCAGCGCCTGGCCGCGCGCACGGGGGGACGATCCTGTTCTCGGGGTCGGCTCAGGGTGCCGCCCGGGCTGCGACTGACTTGCTGGCCGCCGAGCATGACGTCGCCGTCGACCTGTGGAGCGCCACCTCGTACAAGGCGCTGCGCGAGGAAGCACTGTCGTGCGAGCGCTGGAACACGCTGCATCCCGACGAGCCCCAGCAGGTTCCCTTCGTCACCCGCCAGCTGGCCGACGGCACCGGGCCCGTCATCGCCGTGACCGACTTCATGCGGGCCGTGCCAGATCAGGTGTCCCGCTGGATCGGCCGCGATTACACCTCGCTGGGCACCGACGGCTTCGGACGAAGCGATACCCGCAGCCGCCTGCGGGAGCACTTCGAGACCACCGCCGAGCACATCACGGTCGCCGTCCTGTGGCGCCTGGCCGAGCTGGGAGAGATCGACTCGACGGCGGCCGCGGAGGCCATCAAGCGTTACGGCCTGGCCACCGACAGCGCCGACCCCTGGTCCTCAGCAGCGCACTGAGCCTCGCGGGCGGCGGACATGTCCGGTGAAGTCCGGCTTGCGTCGCCAGAATGTCCCGGTGCCCAGCGACATCCCCTGCCCGCAGCGATGGTTCGACGACTACGAGGCCGGCGAGCGCTTCACGTTCGGAACCACGACGATCGACGAGGCCGAGATCATCGAGTTCGGCCGCAAGTTCGACCCCCAGCCGTTTCACATCGATCCTGACGCCGCGCGCGAGTCGATCTTCGGCGGGCTGATCGCCTCGGGCTGGCACACCGGTTCGATTGTCATGCGGCTGCTGAACGACGAGTTCCTCGGCCCGTCCAGCATGGGCTCGCCGGGGCTCGACGAGCTGCGCTGGCTGGCGCCCGTGCGTCCCGGCGACCGCCTCACGCTGGTCGCCGAAGTGCTGGAAGTCATCCCGAGCCGGTCCAAACCCGACCGCGGGATCGTCAAGATGGCCCACGAACTGGTCAACCAGGACCGCACAACGGTCGTGCGCTCAGTGGCCAACATGATGATCGCCCGCCACCCCTCCACCCAGAGCGCAGCGACTTAGGCGTACTGGGCGGCTGCTTGGCGCTCGAGCCAGCCGAGCAGGATGGCCACCGCTCGGGGGTCGTGGCGGATGCGGTGATCGGCACCCTCGATGAGGCGCAGCTCTGCGCTGGGATGCCCCGCGGCGAGGTGGCGGGCCTCCTCGTAGGGCACCTGCCGGTCATTGATGCCGTGCAGGATCAGCAGCGGCCGGTCGGCCAGTTCTCCAACAGCGTCCATCGCCCGGTTCTGCTTCAGCTCACGATTCCAGGCACCCGTCGAGCGGGGAAAGCCGTCTGAACGGATGACACCCACATTCCGGCAGTGCTGCAGGAACGCCTTGGGATCGCTCGCCCAGTCGTCGAAATCCGCCCTTGGGGCCATCGCCGCCACGCCGCGAATCCGGGCATCGCGAGCGGCCGCCAGGATCGCCACCGAGCCACCGGTCGTCGAGCCCACCAACCACACGCCCCGGCAGCCCTGCGAGAGCACATGGGTGACCGAACGGCCGATGTCATCGATCCAGCCGAGCAACGAGAAATCGCCGTGAGACTCGCCACAGCCGCGCATGCTCACGGCGAGCACCGTCCAGCCTTGGGCCTCGGCGATGCGCTCGGCGAAGCGCTGGTAGGTGCGGTTCGGCACGCCGGGCCGCTGCATCGACGGGAATCCGTGGCAGAGCACAACTGCGGGCCCGCTGCGCACAGGCCGCTTCGGGCGCACCAGGATCGCTGCGAGCCCCGGGCTGCCCTCGATGGTGGTCTCGGTGACGTCGGTGCTCACGTCGCTGCGGGTTGTCGACCGAACGCCGCTCGTGCCGCCGTCACGGGGCGCACCGTCACGTTCTAACGGCAGAGCCGCGACAGGCGGTAGCCGCGGTTGCGTGCCTCGGGCAGCTCATCGGGTCCGAACGTGGCGTAGGACTGCGCTGCCACGATGTCGGCTACGGCACCGGCGATCTGTTCTGCCACGGCCGGATCGGCGGGCTCGGATTCCATGTCGTAGACGATCTGGCTGCGCTTGTCGCCTACGAACCGGCAGCCGGCGAGCTCCCTCGGAATGTCCATGGCTCTCATTCTGCCGTCCGGCGGCGACACGGCGGGGCTCAGCCTCCGTCGCGGCGCACAGCGGCGAGGGCCCCGATGCGCTGCAGGTACTCCAGATGGGCCGCGCCGACGGCGGTGACCTGCTCAAGGGTGACCTCGAGACCTTCGCGTCGCAGCGCGCGGTACAGCTCGGTGACCGAGGCACGATCCTCGAGCACCGATGTAGCGCCAGCATCGGACACCGCATCGGCGCCCACATCGGACTCAGCATCAGACTGCGGGGAGCTCTCGTCGTGTGCGGAGGGCTGCAGCCCGAACTGCAGCTGATTGAGATGTGCACGCAAGAGCACTTCGAGCTCTTCGGCGTTCAGACCTGCGGCGATGTCGTAGGGCAGCAAGTCGCTGACGTACGCCGCGGCCTCAGCCAGCCGCCATACGGGCTCGCGACGCTGGCGGCCGAGTAGCTGAGCCTGTGAGCCCACGACGCCCGCAGCGACGACGAAGCCGATCACCAGCGAGATGATGAGGACCGCGAGTATCACGAGCAGCTCCCGGACTGCCGATGTGCGAAGCGGCGCACCGGCCGCCCCTCAGTCTTGTCGAGACGCCTACAGGCCGATGCGCTGGGCCAGCTTCTCGCGGTGGTACGCAGGATCGCCGAAGATCAGCTCGGAGCTCTTGGCGCGCTTGAAGTACAGGTGGGCGGGGTGCTCCCAGGTGAAGCCGATACCGCCGTGGATCTGGATGTTCTCTGCGGCGCAGTGGAAGTAGGCCTCAGAGCAATAGGCCTTGGCCAGCGACGCCACCGACGGCAGCTCGTCATTCATCTCCGACGCGCACCAAGCGGCGTAGTAGGCAGCCGACTTGGCCGACTCCACCTCGAGCAGCATGTCGGCGCACTTGTGCTTGATCGCTTGGAACGAGCCGATCGGGCGGCCGAACTGCACCCGGTCCTTGGCGTACTGCACTGCCATGTCGAGCACGAACTGCGCACCGCCGACCTGCTCGCTGGCGAGCGCCACGGCGGCCAGGTCGAGCACCTTGTCGATGTAAGCGAAGTTGTCGGTGTCGCACAGGTGCTTGGCCGGCGTGTTGTCGAAGGTGATGCGGGCCTGCTTGCGGGTCTGGTCCATCGTGGCGAGGTTCTCGCGGCTGAGTCCGGCCGCGTCGCCCTCCACCGTGAAGAGATGGATGCCGCCGTTGCAGCGCGCCGCCACCACGAACAGGTTCGCGGTGCCGCCATCGGTCACGAACATCTTCTCGCCGCTGATCGTGGCCGAGTCGCCCGTGTCGGAGGCCTCGACCTCGACGCCGTCGGCATCCCAGCTGCCGTTCGCCTCGGCCAGCGCCAGGGTGGCGATGATCTCGCCCGAGGCGATGCCCTCGAGCAGTTCTTCCTTGGCCTTCTCGTTGCCCGAGTGCAAGATCGCGTTGCCGGCCAGCACCACGGTCGAGAAGTAGGGCGAGCACAGCAGGCTGCGGCCCATCTCTTCGAGCACGATGCCGAGCTCTACGTAGCTGGCGCCCTGGCCGCCGTACTCCTCGGGGATGATCAGCGCCTGCAAGCCGAGCTGCTCGGCCATCTGCGACCAGACCGCGGGGTCGTAGCCGTCGTCGGTCTCCATCAGCTCCCGAACGGTGGCCTCGGACGACTTGTCCTCCAGGAACGAGCGAACGAAGTTGCGGAGCTCTTCCTGCTCCTCGGTGAATGCAAAGTTCACGGACACCCCTCCGGGCCGATGCAGCCTGAGCACCGGCGCAATAGTCAGGCGAAGTTCTATCACCCAGACGAAGAATCGGCTCATCCGCAGCAGATGGGAATGTGTGGAACCCCGCAGGCGGGCCGAGCGTTAGCTTTCGTGACGGGCAGCCCCCACCGGGGTACACCGGTTCGACCCCCCAGCCGGTGCCCGTCCAACTCGACCGACAGGCTGAGACGACTTCAGCTGCCGGCATGCCACATCTCCAGCGAAACGGGCAGATATGAGCGACAGTTCCCACGAGGCCACGACGGATGCGCCCCCCCATGCCGAGGCCACGAGCGGCCGGGGCATCGGCCGGCTCGTCCGCCGGCCCGGATCGATCGCAGGGCTGCTGGCAGGCGTAGCTGGCGCCGCCGTCGCACTGGCGTTCGGTGAGTTCATCGACGGGTTGGTCGACACGATCCCGTCGCTCGTGGTAGCCGTCGGCGAGGCATTGGTGGACTACTCGCCCGACTGGGCGGTGAAGCTGAGCATCGAACTGTTCGGCGAGAAGGACAAGGCTGTGCTGGCGATCGGCATCGTCGGCGTGTCGCTGATCATCGGCGGCCTGCTCGGCGCCTGCGCCATGGCGCCACGACGCCGGTGGGTGCCGTTCGCAGGATTCGCCGCGTTCGGCCTGATCGGCGGCTGGACCGCTGCGCGCAACCCGATGAGCCCGTTCGTGGGCTCGTGGGTGGTTGCCCTGGCTGCCGCTGCGCTCGGCTACGTCACGCTGAGGCTGCTGTTGCGAGTCGCCCCCGCCCGCGGCGCCGCGGCCGCACAAGCACCAGCGATCCCTGAACCTGGGGTCGCGGCGACGCCCGAGACGGCTCCCGATGCCAGCCGCAGAGCCTTCTTGCTCGGCATCGGCGGAGCCGGTGTGGCAGCCGTAGGTCTCGTCGCGCTGGGCCGGGGAGTACGCGGTCCCTCAGCGGCGGAAACGGCCCGGGCTGGCATCGATCTAGGTGCGGCGAGGCCTCCGTCGACAACCGCCGCTGCGGGCACGGCTACCGCTGCGGGGCCCACCGCCACCACGACGGCCGGGCCTTCCGTTGCCACCCAGGTCGCTGCGCTCGACACGCTCGACGAGGTCGTCGGCATCTCCAGCTACGTGACGCCCAACAACGAGTTCTACCGGATCGACACAGCGCTGACGGTGCCGCAGGTCGACCCGGCCAACTGGAAGCTCAGCTTCACCGGCATGGTCGACAATCCCTACGAGCTGACCTTCGACGAGATCCTGGCGATGGACCTCCAGGAGCACGTCGTCACGCTGTCGTGCGTCTCGAACCGGGTCGGCGGCAACCTCGTCGGCAATGCCGTTTGGACCGGCGTGCCGCTGGTGGACCTGCTCGAGCGGGCGGGAGTGCAGCCGGGGGCCGACCAGGTGGTCGGCCGCTCGGTGGACGACTGGACCGCCGGGTTCCCCACCCCGCTGCTGTACGACGGCCGCAACGCCCTGCTGGCCGTCGGCATGAACGACGAACCGCTGCCGACCAGGCACGGCTTCCCCGCTCGCTTGATCGTGGCGGGGCTGTACGGCTACGTGTCGGCCGTGAAGTGGATCGAGGAGATCAACCTGACCACCTGGGACGCCTTCGACGGCTACTGGGTGCCGCGGGGATGGTCGAAGCGCGGGCCGATGAAGACGCAGAGCCGGATCGACGTGCCGGGCAGCGGCGACCGTCCGGTGGCGGGAACCGAGACTGCCATCGCCGGCATCGCCTGGGCGCCAACGCGGGGCATCAGCGCCGTCGAGGTCCGCATCGACGACGGACCGTGGCAGCAGTGCGATCTGGGCGAGGCGCTCGGCGACGAGAGCTGGGTGCAGTGGTACCTCCCCTGGACGCCCACCTCAGGCACGCATTCGCTGCAAGTGCGGGCCATCGACGGCACCGGTATGACCCAGCCAGAAGGCCCCAAGGACGTACGGCCCGACGGGGCCGAAGGCTGGCACCGCGTCGCCGTGCGCGTGGACGCCGCCTGAGCAGCACTAGCCGCGTCTTAGGATGCGGCCATGGCTCTGCACTGGTCCGCAACCGGTATCGAAGTCCACAAGCACGTCGTGCGCCCGCTCGAGGGCAACCTGCCCCACGGCTTCCCCGACGACTTCGACAACAACGTCTTCACCATCCGTTGTACCGAGACCGGCGAGGCGATGCTCATCGACGCATCGAACGAGCACGAGCGGCTGCTGGAGGTGTGCCAGAAACTCGGCGTCGTCACGGTGGTGGAGACCCACGGCCACTGGGACCACATCCAGGCCGTGCCTGCGGTGCGAGACGCTGGCATCGAGGTGGGCATCACCGCCGAGGACGCGACGATGCTGCCCAGCTACGACTACATCCTCGAAGACGACTCGGTGATCGAGGTGGGACGGCTGCGCATCCGCACCATTCACAACCCCGGCCACACTGCCGGCTCCATGAGCTTTCACGTGGAGGGCACGCCGCTGCTGTTCACCGGCGACACGCTGTTCCCGGGAGGGCCCGGCGCCACCAGCGGCGGCGGCGACTTCGACCAGATCATCCGCAGCATCGAGGACCGGATGTTCTCGGCGTTCCCCGCAGACACGATCGTGCTGCCCGGCCACGGCCTCGACACCACGATCGGCATCGAGACGCCCCACCTGCAGGAGTGGATCGACCGCCGCTGGTAGCGCCTGTCTGAAACCTGGGCTCAGCCCGTGGCTACTCGACGCGCCAGCGACCTGAACGCCATGAAGAACGTGACCACGGCGAGCCCGAGGATTGCCGCCGCGCCCTTGGCAAGCGCAGCGCCGTCCCAGCCCGTCGTCAGGATCGTGCGCATGCCCTCGAGCAGGTAGGTGACCGGGTTC
Organism: Candidatus Poriferisodalis sp.; assembly: GCF_965203655.1. GTDB lineage: Bacteria > Actinomycetota > Acidimicrobiia > Acidimicrobiales > Poriferisodalaceae > Poriferisodalis. Next base: position 651,136 of record NZ_CBDBDD010000009.1, on the reverse strand, counting down.
CAGGCTGCAACAGCGCGCATCCAGCCCGACATCAGCTCCCGGGGCAGGAAGGCCGGCGTCAGGAACGCGAACGGAAAGAAGATCAGGAACGCGGAGTTCACCGCAGCAGGGTTCCCGGTGCGCAGCGCCACGGTGTACGGGAAGCCGGTGAACGCAAGGCTCCACGCAATCGACAGCAGCAAGAACACCGCCAATCCCAAGACTCCGGTCTCGAACCACACGCCGAAGGCAAGCCCCATGACGATCACGAACAGCGCCAGTCCCAGCGCCATCACGATGTCGGCCACCATGAGGCCGAGCAGCAGGGTGGTCCGTCGAATCGGCGTCACCAGCATGCGGTCGAGATAGCCGGACTGGATGTCGATCACGAGCACGCTGGCGCGTGAGATTCCTGTCACAGCGAAGATGATCGCCACTGGCAGCTGGAACGCCCGGTAGTCGGCCACGCCGCCCGACATCGGGCCGGCCCCTGCGCCGGCCGCAGCACCCGCTTCCACGAACGGCTCAAGCGCACCGACGTTCACCACGAAGAAGAAGACCGGGATGATGAGCGCCGGTCCTACGAACTCGGGTTCCCGCAGCACGCTGCGAACCGCCCGCCGGGCAATGGTGGCGATGTCGGTCACAAAGCCGACCCGTCGGGTGAGTCCGCCGCCTGTCAGCGCAGGGGCTGTGGTGTCGGTCATGGCGTGCCCTTCGTGGCTTCGTCTGCGGCGGCTTCTTCGGCAACGGCCATGCGGTACCCGGTGGCCTGCAGGAACACGTCGTCGAGCGTGGGCGTGCGCACCGTCAGCGCGGTCGGATGCACATCGGCACGCGCCAACGCCACTGCCACAGCGCCGATGAGCCCGGCGCCGTCGGATGTCGCGATGGTGACGCCGAGCCGGCCGGCAGTTACATCGTCCGCGCCCGGCACCGACGACGCCACCTCCGCGGCCCGGCTGATGTCACTGGGCTCGAGATCCACCACGATGACGTCGGCGCCGACGCCTCGCTTCAGCTCGACCGGCGTTCCCTGCTCCACGATCCGGCCGTCGGCCAGGATCGCGATCCGGTCCGCCAGCGCATCGGCTTCCTCCAGATACTGCGTAGTCAAGAACACCGTGACGCCCAGCTCACCGTTCAGTCGGCGCACCTCCTCCCAGACCTGCGTACGGCTCACCGGGTCGAGGCCGGTGGTGGGCTCGTCGAGGAAGATCACTTCAGGTGCATGGATGAGCGACGCCGCCAGGTCGAGGCGTCGCTTCATGCCCCCGCTGTACGTGCTGACACGGTCGTCGATGGCGTCGCCGATGTCGGCAAGGTCGATGGCCTGGGAGATGGACGAGGCCCGGTCGGCGGGGCGCAGCCCGTACAGGCGGGCCTGCAGGTCGAGGATCTCGCGGCCGGTCTGCTTCTCGTCGAGGGCGGCCTCCTGCATAGCCACACCGATGCGGACGCGGACCTCGCCAGGGTTCTTGGCCACGTCGTAGCCGGCCACCCGGGCTGAACCGGCCGTGGGTGCCAGCAGCGTGCACAGCATGCGCACCGTCGTGCTCTTGCCGGCGCCGTTGGGTCCCAGGAAGCCGAAGATCTCGCCCTGGTGAACCAGCAGATCCACTCCGTCCACCGCCCGCTTGGTCCCGAAGTCGCGCACCAGCCCGGAGGCTTCGATGGCCGTTACCGGCGCTATGGAATTCGATTCGGACACCGGCGGCAGGCTATCGAGCGGCCTGCGCCAGAGACCCGGGAATTACGGGCCGCTTGTTCGCTAGCCGGGAAGCTGTGGCAGGACGTCGATGTGGCGGGTGGTCGACTCCCACGCGTGGGCCAGCTCGAGCGCCGAGCGGTCGGCGCGGTGACGACCGACGAGCTGCAGGCCGACCGGCAGCCCGTCGGCGGTGAAACCGGCCGGCACCGAGATGGCGGGATGGGTGGTGACCGTGATGTCGCTGCACGAGCGCATCCAGTCGATGTAGGTCTCGAACTCGACGCCTTCGATCTCGGTGGGGTACTCGACCTCGACGTCGAACGGCGGCACCTGGGTCGTCGGGCACGCCAGAAACTCGAAACCGTCGCCATCGGGCGACATGAAGGCGTCGACGGCCGCGAACAGTTGGGAGTGGCGACGGCAGGCATCTGCGTACTCGCTGATGGTCATCTGCAGGCCCTTGTCGATGTTCCAAGCGAGCGTTTCTTTGAACTGATCCCGGTGCTGTTCGAGCAGCTGGCCGAAGCCGACCGCCATCACCCAGGCCCTGCGGGCCTGGAAGACTTGCGGGGCGTCGGTCAGGTCGGGCCAGGCTTCGACCACCTCGCAGCCCAAGTCGGCGAGCACATCGGGCACGTTCGACGTCGCGGCCCGAACCGCCGGGTCGACCGGGAGACCGCCGGCGTCAGGCGACCACGCCACCCGCACACCGCGCAGGTCTCGCTCCAGCGAGCCGGCGAAGACGTCCGGCGACTCCTGGTTCGACACCGGCGAGCGGTCATCGGGGCCGGCCAGCGCCTGCAGGAAGAACGCTACGTCGCCGACCGTCCGGCCCATCGGGCCCTCGACCGCCAGCGGGAACCAGGCATCCATCGCCGTAGTCGACGGCACCCGTCCGGGCGACGGCCGGAAGCCCACGATGTTGCAGAACGCGGCCGGGTTGCGCAGCGAGCCGCCCAGGTCCGACCCGTCGCACAGCGGCAGCATCCGGGCGGCCAGCGCCACTGCTGCGCCCCCGCTGGAGCCGCCGCAGGTCTTGCCGGTGTCGTAGGGGTTGCGCGTGATGCCGAACACCGGGTTGAACGTGTGCGAACCGGCGCCGAACTCGGGCGTGTTGGTTTTCCCCACCATCACGGCACCGGCCTCGCGCTGACGCTCCACCACCAGCGCATCGATGTCGGGGACGAAGTCGGCGAACAGCGGCGAGCCCATGGTGGTGCGCACACCGGCGGTCAGCGCTAGGTCTTTGTGGGCCACGGGCAGCCCGTGCAGCAGTCCCAGCGACTCGCCTCGGGCCTGCGCTTCGTCGGCAGCGGCCGCACGCTCGGCCGCCAATTCCGGTGTGAACGTGACAATGGCGTTGAGGGCAGGGTTGACCTGCTCGATGCGCTCGAGATGTGCCGCCAGCAGCTCTCGCGCCGAGATCTCTCCGTCGGCCAGCATGGCCGCCATCTGTGTGGCAGGCAGCCCGCAGATGCCCGCATCATTCCCAGAGCCCGAGTCCATCGGGTCATTCGACCACAGTCGCCGCGTAAGTTTCAGGCCATGAGCCGGTCATTCACTGCTGGGACCAGCGACGAGAACCGTCGCACCAACCAGACCGTCGAGCTGCTGCAGACGCTCATCCGCAACGAGTGCGTCAACTACGGCACACCCGAATCCGGCGGCGAAGTCCGCAACTCCGACACCCTTCAGGCCTACCTCGAAGGCGCCGGACTGGATCTCGAAGTGTTCGACGCGGCGCCGGGCCGGCGGTCGCTCGTGACCCGCATCGAGGGCAGCGACCCGAACGCTCCCACTCTCTGCCTGATGGGCCACACCGACGTGGTGCCGGTGAATCGCGACGGCTGGAGTCGCGACCCCTTCGGCGGCGAACTCATTGACGGCGAAGTCTGGGGCCGCGGCGCCGTCGACATGCTCAACCTCACGTCCTCGATGGCGGTGGCAATGCGGCACCTGGCCCTGACCGGCTACCGGCCCAAGGGCGACCTCATCTATTTCGCCTGTGCCGACGAGGAAGCCGGTTCGAACTACGGCGCTCGCTGGATGGCCGAGAACCACTGGGATGTCATCGGCGCCGACTACGTGCTGACCGAGAACGGCGGCCTGCACTCGGGGTCGCCCGACGCCCCGTTCATCGGCATGAACATCGGCGAGAAGGGTGTGGCGTGGCGGCGACTGCGCGTGCGAGGCGTGCCCGGCCACGGCTCACGCCCGTTTCGGCAGGACAACGCATTGGTGAAGGCCGCCGCGGTGGTGCACCGGATCTCGCAGTACCGGCCCCCGCCGAAGTTCCACGAGCTGTGGCGCGAGCAGGTCGACACGCTCGGCGTCGACGACGAGACCAAGGCCATCATGCTCGACGAGCACCTCATCGAGGACTGGCTCGACGCCCATCCGAGCGCATCGGCGGCAGCGCACCTGTACTCGTGCACTCACACGTCGTTCTCGCCGAACGTCCTCGATGCGCCGTCGGGCATGAAGACCAACGTCATCCCCGACCACGTCGACATCGAGGTGGACGTGCGAACGCTGCCCGGCGAGGGCGCGGCGGAGGTGCAGGCGCATCTCGACGAGGCGCTTGGCGATCTGGCCGACCAGGTCGAGGTGGAGATCATCATGAACGACCCGGCATCGCTGAGCCGGGTCGAGACCCCGCTGTGGGACGCGCTGGGGGTGGCGGTGGGGCGGCGCTTCCCGACTGCCCGGCTGACGCCGCAGCTCATCATCGGGTTCACCGACTCCCGGGTGTATCGCGACATGGGAGCGGTCGCATACGGCGCCGGCCTGTTCAGCCCCGAACTCGACGGCGCCGACTTCGGCGCCCGGTTCCACGGGAACGACGAGCGCATCGACATCGAGTCGCTGGCGCTTACCACCCAGCTGTGGCTCGACGTGGTCGACAGCCTCTGGGGCTGAAGGCGGCACCTACGCACTGACGGGCCCACGGCCCGGCGCCGGTTGAGGCATTTGGGGCCAGCCATACACTGCGGTTGATGGCAGTGGCCAACACAGGGCCGGACGCCGCATCCGGTACACCGCTCTTCGAGATCGACGACTTGGGGGTGCGGGCCGTCGACGGCCCGCAGATCCTGCGCGGCGTAGATCTGGTGGTCCACGCGGGCGAGTGCCACGCCATCATGGGCCCCAACGGGTCGGGCAAGTCGACGCTGGCCACCACGATCCTGGGCTCGCCGGAGTACGAGGTGACCGGCGGGGAGATCCGCTACCGAGGCGACGACGTGGCCGAGTGGGACCCCGACGCCCGCTCCAAAGCCGGCCTGTTCCTGGCGTTCCAGTACCCGCAGCACATTCCCGGCGTGTCGGTGCGCAATTTCCTGCGCCAAGCGGTCTCGGCACGGCGGGGCGAAGACGTGTCGGCCATCGAGATCTACGTCGCCATGGGCGAGTGGATGTCACGGCTCGGCATGGACGAGTCGTTCATGGACCGCTACCTCAACGAGGGCTTCAGCGGCGGCGAGCGCAAGCGCAACGAGATCCTGCAGCTCGCCCTGCTCGAGCCCGATGTGGCCGTGCTCGACGAGACCGATTCGGGCCTCGACATCGACGCGCTGCGGGTGGTGGCCACCGGACTGCAGCAGGTCCGTGCCGAGCGGCCGCACATGGGCGTGGTGCTCATCACCCACTACGAGCGCCTGCTGGGCGAGATCGAGCCCGACTACGTCCACGTGCTGGTCGACGGGCAGATCGTGGCCTCGGGCGGCCCGGAGCTCGCCGCCGAGCTGGAACGCGACGGATACGAGCCCTTCGAGCAGAAGGCCGCAGCGTGAGCGCCGGGGCCGGCCCCGACATCGACGGGGCAGTGAAGGCACAGTTCCCGCTGCTCGAGCGCAGCGTCCACGGCCGTCCGATTGTCTATCTCGACTCTGCGGCGTCGTCGCAGAAGCCGGCGGCCGTGCTCGACGCCATGGACGACTACTACCGCACAGTCAACGCCAACGTCCATCGCGGCGCGTACGAGATCGCCGCCGCCGCGACCGAGCAGATGGAGCAGGCTCGGGCAGACGTCGCCCGGTTCATCTCGGCCCCCAGCGCGGACGAGATCGTGTTCACCAAGAACGCCACCGAGGCCATGAACCTGGTAGCCCGCTCGTGGGGCGGCTCGAACCTCGGTCCGGCCGACGCGATCGTGCTCACCGAGATGGAGCACCACGCCAACATCGTGCCGTGGCACATCCTGGCCGCCGAGCGAGGCTTCGAGATCCGCTGGATTCCCATCACCCACGACGGCTGCTTGGACCTCACCGACCTCGACCGCCTGCTTGATGGGGCGAAGCTGCTGTCGGTCACCGCCATGAGCAACGTGCTCGGCACGCTCAACCCGATCCCCCGCCTTGCCGCCGCCGCTCACGACGCCGGTGCGCTGCTCAGCGTGGACGCCAGCCAGTACGTGCCGCACCTGCCCACCGATGTGGGGGAACTGGGCGCCGACTTCATGGTGTTCACCGGGCACAAGATGTGCGGCCCGACCGGTGTGGGCGTGCTGTGGGCTCGCATGGAGCTGCTCGACGCCATGCCCCCGTTCCTCGGCGGCGGCGAGATGATCCTCGACGTCACCAAGGAAGGCTTCCGGCCCAACACGGTGCCGCACAAATTCGAGGCGGGCACCCCGCCCATTGCCGAGATCGTGGGCCTCGGTGCAGCGGTGAGATACCTGGAGGGGCTGGGCATGGATGCGGTACGAGCCCACGAGGTGAGCCTCACGGGGTACGCGCTTCGGACGCTGACCGACCGCCACGGCGACGACATCACCGTGCACGGGCCTTCGGAGCCGGCGCAGCGCGGCGGCGTGCTGTCGTTCGTGTACCGCGACGTGCACCCCCACGACATCTCCCAAGTGCTCGACCAGAGCGGCGTGTGCGTGCGAGCCGGCCACCACTGCGCCAAACCGCTCATGCGATGCCTCGGCGTCTCCGCCACGACGCGGGCCTCGCTGTACGTGTACAACGACACTTCCGACGTAGATTCGCTGGCAGAGGCGCTCGATGAAGTCGGCGCGCTGTTCGGCCACTAGAGGCAACGGACCGGGGCGAGACAGGATCCAATGGCTGGGCTCGAAGATCTGTACCGGGAGATCATCCTCGACCATTACCGGAACCCGCGCAATCGCGGCCAGCTCGAATGCCCGCCGGCACGCCGCAGCGAGGGCTTCAACCCGCTGTGCGGCGACGAGGTGGTGCTGACCTTCGAGATGGACGGCGACGTGGTGACCGACCTGCGTGTCGGCGGGTACGGCTGCTCGATCAGCCAGGCCTCGGCGTCGATGATGTCCGCTGCGGTGATCGGCAAGACCATCGATGAGATCCGCGATCTGACGCGGTCCTTCAAGGCCATGATGTCGATCCACGAGGAATCGATCGGCGGCGACGGCAGCGAAGCGCTCGACGGAGCCGGTGAGTCAGACGGCTCGACCGACGGCGCTCTGCGGCTAGGCGATCTGGAGGCCTTGCGGGGCGTGGTGAAGTTCCCCGTGCGCATCAAGTGCGCCACCCTCGGCTGGAACGCGCTCGCCACCGGCCTCGACGAGACGGTCGAAGCAAGTTGACATCGGGAAGCTGCGGCTGATCCGCTGACTGCTGCGCTGCATCGGCTCAATCTGATCGGCAACACTTGCTAGGCCGATACGAATATCGAATCCGGTCGCGAGGGAAGGCATGGCCTATGGCTCGATCAGGCAGCCGAACAACCTCTGTTGCAGTGGTCTGCCGTGGCTGAGGAGGCTGGCCGACGTGCCGAACTCGTCGAGCGGGCGCGCCAGCTCGCCCCGAAACTGGCTGCGCGCGGCGGCCGACCCGTGGGCTCGTCGGGTGGAACCCGACGTCATCGACGCTCTGCGGGGCGCCGAGCTGCTGACGATCGGCCAGCCGAGCGCCAACGGCGGCCAGGAGCTCGATTGGATCACCTACCTCGAAGCGAATGCGGCGCTCGCTGAAGGCTGCCCGTCAACGGCGTGGCACTCATGCGTCGGCAACGCGCACGCCTGGCTGGTGGGCCACTGGCCCGATGAGTGCCAGGAAGAGATCTACGGCAACGGGCCCGACATCTACGTGGCCGGTGTGCTGGTCGACCGGGGCGACGCCACCCCCGTCGACGGCGGCTGGATGCTGAGCGGCTTCTGGCCGTTCGGCTCGGGCATCGATCACGCCGGCTGGGTCATCCTGGGAGGCCACTTCCCATCCCCCGACGGCGACGGGCAGGTCTCGGGCATGTTCGTGCTGCCGGCCGAGGATGTCTCAGCGCTCGACGACTGGCACGCCAACGGGCTGCGGGCCACCGGCAGCAGCAGCCTCGTGGTGAAGGACGCATTTGTACCCGAGCACCGGTTCATCCGCGGTGACGTGCTGGCGTCAGGCGAAACGCCTGGCATGGCCCGCAACGTCGGCTGGATCCAGCGCAGCTCGCTCATGCCGACGCTGGCCTATGCGCTGGTGCCGCCGGCCCTGGGCGCTGCACGCGCGTCACTGTCCGCATTCGCCGAAGAGGTCGACGGCAAGGTCATCAGCCATGTCGACGTGCTGCAGACCGACTGGCCGCTCACACACCGCCAGTTCGCCGAAGCCCACGCGCTCGTCGACCAGGGCGAGCTGCTGATGCGCCGCACTGCAGAGCTGCTCATCGACGCTGCGCTCAAAGATGAGGCCCTGGAGCTGTCGCTGCGGGCGAGGGTCCGGCTCGACTGCGCATACGCCGTCCGCCGCTGCCTCGAAGCCGTCCAGACGCTCTACCTCGCCACCGGAGGCCGCGGCGTGCGCGACTCCAACCGGATCGGCCGCCTCCAAGCCGATCTGCAAGCCATCAACATGCACGCCATCACGGCCCTCGACCCGGCCCTTGAGGCCTACGGCCGCATCCTCATGGGCCACCCACCCCGCACCCCCCGCCTCTAGCAGTCCGGCGGAGGCCAACGGCGCTACCAGCGGTGGCCGGGGGGGACTCCTGTCATCCATTCGGAGATGCGGCGTGAGGTGCCCGGCGTGGTGCCGGGCGGCAGTTCGCCGGGTGGGAAGAAGGCCACCTCGGCGATCTCGGGCGAGACCGACTCCTCGACACGCCAGTCGGTCACCACGAACACCACGATGTGGTCGCTGCGGTTGCCGTGGCGTGAGGAATACACGCCGAGCACGTTCTGGGGCGTCTCGGCCACGACGACGCCGGTTTCCTCGCGCAGCTCCCGCGCCACCGCCTCCACCAGCGCCTCGCGGGTCTTGACGCCGCCGCCGGGCAGGAACCAGCCGTCCCGGTAGGTGTGCCGCACCAGGCAGACGCGGCCCTTGTGGTCCACGACCAGACCGCGCACGCCGAGCGTGACTCTCGCAGGTCGCAGCCGCACCCAGAACTCGAAGAGCTGGTGCAGCATCCGTCGCACGCCCGGTTTCGACTCGACCGTTCCCTCCACGACGGGCGCGGGCGCCGGACGCTCGGAGCGGTCCGGTTTGGCGCGCCGCTGGAGGCGTGGCAGTCGCATCGAGTGGCGGTCAGCCCGCGGCGCCTGCTAGGCCGTCCATCGCACGAGCCAGAGCGGCATCCAGCTCGGTCACGCCGCCGCGGTCGTGCGTGTTCAGTGCGACCTCCACCGTGCTGTACACGTTCGACCAGTTGGGGTGGTGGTCCATCTTCTCGGCCACCAATGCGGCGGCGGCCATGAAGCCGAACGCCTCCACGAAGTTCCCGAAGCGGAGGGTGCGGCGCAGCTCGCTGCCCGACACCTCCCAGGCTCCGAGCTCGGCGGCGAGTTCGCTCAGTTCGTCCTGCGTCAACAGCTCTCGTGCCATCGGATCACCCTCCCCAGGTTTCCCCTTGCCCAGTCAACACCAACCGGCGCGTACATCGAAAGATCAATATGCGCGGTCGTCGAGGGCAGGCGCCAAGCGATACTCAGCTGCGCTCAGCCCAACTCGTCGAGCGGGTCTGCCCAGGGATCGGCAAATGGATCGTCCGGAGCAGACGCCCCCGTTCCTACAGCCGGGGCGCTGCCGAGCCCGCCGATGGACACTGCCACGCCGGCATCGGGCTCTTCGGGCAGGTAGGGCGTGTAGCCGTCCGCTTCAAGCGCCTCGGCCAGCTCGGGCCCGCCTGAGTCGACGATGCGGCCATCCACGATCACATGGACCTCGTCGGGCCGGAGGTACTCCAGCACGCGGGTGAAGTGCGTGATGGCCAGCACGCCCAAGCCCGCCTCGGTGAGGGCCTCGATGCGGTTGGCGCAGGCGCGCAGCGCGTCGATGTCGAGGCCGCTGTCGATCTCGTCGAGGATGGCAATGCGGGGCTGCAGCACGGCGAGCTGCACGGTCTCGTTGCGCTTCTTCTCGCCGCCCGACATGTCGACATTCAGCGGCCGCGCCACCAGCTCGGCCTTCAGCCCGACAGCGGCCGCCTCGGCTTCGAGCAGGCTGCGGGTGCGCTCAAGATGCTCAGCACTCGGGCTGTCGTCGCCGGCCCGCAGCGCAAGCGCCTCGGCCAGTGCCTGGGCAGCCGACACGCCGGGCACCTCGGTCGGATGCTGCATGGCCAGGAAGAGCCCGGCCTGCGCCCGCTCCCAGGGCGCTAGGCTCAGCACGTCGACGCCGTCGAGGGTGACCGATCCGGCAGTGACCTCGTAGCCGGGGCGTCCCATCACGACGTGCGCGAGCGTGCTCTTGCCCGAGCCGTTCGGCCCCATGACCGCGTGCACTCGTCCGGAGGACACTTCGAGATCCACGCCTTGGAGGATCTCGGTGTCGCCCGCCGATGCGTGCAGTCCTTCGATGCGCAGCGTGTGCGCGGCCTGGGCGGTCGGAGCGCTCATGGCAGCACCACCGCCACGCCGTCGTCGCCAGTGCGAATCTCATACACCGGCACCGGCTGGGTGGCGGGGAAGCAGTTCGGTCGGCCCGTTCGCAGGTCGAAGCTCGACGAGTGCTGGGGGCATTCCAGCGCGCACTCGTCGGGCCACACCCAGCCGTCGGCCAGCGAGTAGTTCTGGTGGCTGCACTGGTCACCGATGGCGTAGAAGTCGTCGCCGATGCGTGCGAGCGCGATGCGGTGATCGTCGACATCGAAGCGGCGGGCCTCGCCGTCGGGCACGTCGTCGCGCTGGCACAGCACGACAGTGCGGGTATCGCCAGCTGTGCTCATCGCACCGCTTCCATGGCGGTCGAGCTCATCGCACCGCCTTCATGGCGGTCGAGCTCATCACAGCGCCGCCGTGAAGTCGGCGTCGGACACCAGCTCGTCGATGCGCTGGCGCACCGATGCCGAGATCTGCTCAGACGGCAGCGCATCGAGCACTTCGTCGAAGAACCCGCGCACCACAAGTGCCTCGGCCACGTCGGTGGGCACGCCCCGGCTCTCAAGGTAGAAGCGCTGGTCGGCGTCGACCGGACCGATCGACGAGGCGTGGCTGCACTGCACGTCGCTGTTCTCGATCTCCAGGTTCGGCACCGACTCAGCCCACGCATTCGGGGACAGCTTCAGGTTCCGGTTGGTCTGATCGGCCATGACGTTCGAGGCGTCGGCTTCGATGCGGATCAGCCCGGTGTAGACGGCCCGGGCGTAGTCATCGACCGCCCCCTTGAACAGCAGGGCAGATGTGGTGTGCGGCGCGACGTGGGTCTGGAACGTGCGGAAGTCGAGCGTGGAGGTGCCACGGCCGAAGTACACGGCGTCGATCTCGCTGTGGCCGCCCCGGCCGGTCATGTCGGTTCCGATGCGGGCCCGTGCGTAGTCGCCGCCCATCGCCACATGACCGATCCGCAAATTGGCGTCGCGGCCGACGTCCGAGCAGAGGTTGGCGATCTGCCAGGCGGCCTCGCCCAGCTCCTGCACCGTGACGTGACCGAGGTGTGCACCATCACCCACGCTCAGCTCGGTCAACGGGCTGATCAGCGCCAGTGCGTCACCACCGGTGTGATGCTCGATCACCGTGGCCTGGCTGGTGCGGCCGGCCATCACGACAAGCCGCGGGAACCATGCCAGCCCCTCGACATCGGTATGGACGTGCACCACGATCGGTTCCGTGACCACGGCATTCGGATCGATGCTGACCACCACCGGAGCCGAGGCGAGCGCGAGGTTCCAGTCGCCGAACACATCCGGCCCCTCGGGCGCCACCGTGCCGATCAGGTCGTCGGCTCCGTTGCCGAGCGTGTCGACGCGGACGCCGTCGGCCCGCACCGACACATCGACGACCGCTCCGTTGGAGATGTGTACGACCGCTGCGGCGCCGTCGTCGACGCCGCTCATCAAGCCAGCGGGCCCCGCAACGCCGCCCGGCGCGGCAAACGCATATCGCGCTGGGTCGAGATCGTCGATCGGGGTGTAGCGCCACACCTCTTCGGTGAACGACGGCTGGCCCGTCGCGACTGCCCGATCCGCTGCCGCGCGGCGCCGCTTGGCCAACGCGTCGGAACCGTCGAGCGCGTCGACGAGGTCGGGGCTGAACACGCTGCGGAGGCTACCGGCGGCCCGTCAGGGCCTAGCGGGCCGGAGCGGCCCGCTCCGAACCGTGCTCAGACCTCGCCGTCCTTGCGATCGTCGCGGTCCGCACGACGCTTCACACGCTTTGCCTTGCGGGCAGCCTTGCGATTCTTGGACCTGATGCGGATGCCCTTGCGCCGGGACTGCTCTGCGGCAACCTCTTCGAGGATTCGCGGACCGGCCTCGTTCAGGATGTCCTCGGCAGCGTCGAGAAGGTCGCCGATGGATTCATCCACGCCGATGCTTTCGGGCTCGGTGGCGAAGTTACGCACACCCAGCGAGCCGTGCTGCCAGCCGGCGTCAAGCCGTCGAGGCGAATACGACGGACAGTCTTCGGGGCAGCGCCACGGGGCCTCGGGGGCCAAGTCGAGGTTGCACTTTCGCACGGTGTCGCCGTTGGGGTAGGACCGGCTCTCGTAGTGGCGACAGTTCGTCCGCATCGGCATGGCAGTCGCCTCCTTCAGCGCTGCGAAATCGCCTCGGCCAGCGCTATGGCCCGCCGAGCCTCGTCAACATGAAGATTCTCAACCATCTTGCCGTCTACGGTCACCACCCCACGGCCATCTGCCACCGCCGCCTCGAATGCCTCGATCACCTGGCGGTGGAAATCGAGCTCGTCGAGGCTCGGCGAGAAGGCTCCGTTGGCGGGGTCGACCTGGCTGGGGTGGATGAGCGTCTTGCCGTCGAAGCCCAGGTCGGCGCCTTGGCGGCACACGGCCGCGAACCCGTCGGCATCGCGAATGTCGTTGTAGACGCCGTCGAGGGCGGTGACGCCGGCCTCCCGGGCAGCCACCAAGCATGTCGCGAGGTGCGGCACCAGCGCTGCCCGGTCGGGCGTGATGGTGGCGTGCAGTTCCTTGGCCATGTCGTTGGTGCCCATGACGACCGCTTCGGTTCGCTCGAAGCCGGCGATCTCGCGGGCATGGGCGATGCCCGCAGGTGTCTCGATCATGGCCCAGATGCGCACCGAGTCGGGGGCGCCCGCGGTGTCCAGCAGATCGGACACGGCAGCGAGATGTGCGGCGCTCGACACCTTGGGGATGACGACGGCCGAGGGAGCTGCTGCACCCGCGGCCCTGATGTCGTCGCGACCCCACGGGGTGTCGAGCCCGTTGCAGCGGATGGTCAGCTCGCGGTAGCCGTATTCGCCCGATGATGCGGCGGCGCACGCGCCCTCGCGGGCGGCTTCCTTGGCATCGGGCGCCACCGCATCCTCGAGATCGAAGATGAGTGCGTCGGCGCCGATGCTCTTGGCCTTCTCCAGCGCCCGGGCGTTCGCCGCCGGCATGTAGAGCACCGATCGGCGCGGACGGGGGCTGGCGGCAGCAGCGCTCATATGGCGTCCAGACCTTCTCAGGCGGTCTCGAGCCCGTAGGCGGCGGCCAGCTCAGGATCGGCCGCCGACAGGTCACGAGCGAGCTGCAGCACCACCCGGCACTGCTTCACCGTGGCATCGTCCTGCATCTTGCCGTCGATCATCACGGCGCCGGTGCCGTCGCCCATCTCGGTCACCACCCGTTGCGCCCACGCCACTTCGGCGGGCTCGGGGCTGAAGACCCGCTTGGCAATGGCGATCTGGCTGGGGTGCAGGCTCCACGCGCCCACGCAACCCAGCAGATAGGCGTTGCGGAATTGGTCCTCGCAGCCGACGGGGTCGGCGATGTCGCCGAACGGCCCGTAGTAGGGCAGGATCCCGGCAGTGCCGCAGGCGTCCACCATGCGCGCCAGCGTGTAGTGCCACAGGTCCTGCTGGAAGGCAGTGCGTGCCATGTCGCCTGCGTCTGCGCCGTCGCCCTCGGGCACCGGATCAGTGCGCACCAGGTAGCCGGGGTGCCCACCGCCCACCCGGGTGGTCTTCATGCGACGGTCGGCAGCCAGGTCGGCCGGCCCGAGCGACAGGCCCTGCATGCGAGGGCTGGCCAGGCAGATCGACTCCACGTTGGCCACGCCGCGGGCGGTCTCGAGGATCGCGTGCACCAGCAGCGGCTGCTCGATGCCCACCCGGGCTTCAAGCTGAGCCAGCAACCGGTCCACGTAGTGGATGTCCTCCGGGCCCTCCACCTTCGGCACCATGATCACGTCGAGCTTGTCGCCGATCTCGTGGCACAGCGCCCACACGTCGTCGAGAAACCACGGCGAGTCGAGGCTGTTCACCCTGGTCCAGAGCTGGGTGTGGCCGCGCTCCCACGCCTTGCCTACCTCGATCAACCCGGCGCGGGCGGCGTCCTTGCTGTCGGCCGACACGGCGTCTTCGAGGTTGCCGAGCAACACGTCCACCGTGGGGGCGATGTCGGGCACCTTGGCCCGCATCCGATCATTCGACGGGTCGAAGAAGTGGATCATGCGAGCCGGCCGGAAGGGGATCTCGCGCAGCGGAGCAGGCGCCCCGAGCGCCAGCGGGGCGAAGAAGTCTTTTGGACTGCGCATCAGCCGATCGATCCCTCCATCTGAAGCTCGATCAGCCGGCTCCATTCGACGGCGTACTCCATCGGCAGCGTGCGCGTCACGGGCTCGATGAAGCCGTTCACCACCATGCCCATGGCCTGCTCGGCCGACAGGCCGCGGCTCATCAGGTAGAAGAGCTGCTCGTCGGCCACCTTCGACACCGTGGCCTCGTGGCCGATCTCGGCGTCTCGTGAACCGATCTCCTGGTACGGGTAGGTGTCTGAGCGGCTGTCCTGGTCGAGCAGCAGCGCATCGCACTGCACGTGGCTGCGGCAGCCGCTCATGCCGTCTTCCACCCGCACGAGGCCGCGGTAGGTGGTGCGCCCGCCGTCCTTCGAGATCGACTTCGACACGATCTTGGAGGTGGTCTCGGGCGCTGCGTGCACCATCTTGGCTCCGGCGTCCTGGTGCTGGCCGTTGCCGGCGTACGCCACCGACAGCACCTCGCCCGAGGCCTTGGGACCCATCAGGTACACGGCCGGGTACTTCATAGTGAGCCGGGAACCGATGTTGCCGTCGATCCATTCCACGTGGGCCTCGTCGTAGGCGGCGGCCCGCTTGGTGACCAGGTTGAACACGTTGTTCGACCAGTTCTGGATGGTGGTGTAGGTGATGCGCCCGCCCGGCAGTGCCACCAGCTCGACCACGGCCGAGTGCAGCGAGTCGGTGGTGTACACCGGCGCCGAGCAGCCCTCGATGTAGTGCACCGTGGCGCCTTCGTCGGCGATGATCAGCGTCCGCTCGAACTGGCCCATGTTCTCGGCGTTGATGCGGAAGTAGGCCTGCAGCGGCATCTCCACCTCGACGCCGGGCGGCACGTAGATGAACGACCCGCCCGACCACACGGCCGAGTTCAGCGCTGCGAACTTGTTGTCGCCCGGGGGGATGATCGTGCCGAAGTAGCGCTGCACGATCTCGGGGTAGTCCTTGACGGCGGAGTCCATGTCGCTGAACAGCACGCCCTGGGCCTCGAGGTCTTCCCGGTTGCGGTGGTACACCACTTCCGACTCGTACTGGGCGGTGACCCCGGCGAGGTACTTGCGCTCGGCCTCGGGGATGCCCAGCTTCTCGTAGGTGTCCTTGACCGAGTCGGGCAGCTCTTCCCAGGCGTCGACCTGACCCTCGGTGGGCTTGATGTAGTAGTAGATGTCGTCGAAGTAGATCTCCGACATGTCGCCGCCCCAGTTGGGCATGGGCTTGCGCAGGAAGGTCTTGTAGGCCCGCAGGCGGAAGTCGAGCATCCACTGGGGCTCGTTCTTGAGACTCGACATCTCGCGGATGATCTCTTCGTCCAAGCCCTTGCGCGGCTTGAAGACGTAGTCCTCCTCGTCGCTCCACCCCAGCTTGTACTTGCCGAGGTCGATTCCGACGGTTGGCTCGGCGATGTCAGTCACAACCTCAGCCTAACGCCGCCCCCGTCGGGGTCGGAGTGCAGTGGCGGGGCGGAGCGGTCAATTCAGCAGGGCGGCGGCGAGGCGTCGCCAGCCGTCGAAAGCTGCTTGGGGGTCGTCGGCCAGGATCTGCACGCAGACGTGGTCGGCGCCGGCGTCGAAGTGGGCGTCCACACGGGCCTTGACGTCGTCTTCGGTGCCCCAGGCCACGATGGCGTCGACCAGCTTGTCGGACGGTCCGCCGTCGGGGCCGCCGTCGATGTCGGCCTGGGTGAAGCCCAGCCGCAGCAGGTTGTTGGCGTAGTTCGGCAGGCCCAGGTAGATCGCCATGTTCTTGCGGGCCAGCGCACGGGCCGAGTCGGCGTTCGTGTCGAGAATCGCCATCTGCTCGGGGTACAGCGCTGCGTCGGGCCCCATGGTGTCGCGGGCTACCGCCGTGTGCTCGGGCGGCACGAAGTAGGGGTGGGCGCCGGCGGTTGCGGTGGCCGACAGCTCGAGCATCTTCGGGCCGAGCGCCGCCAGCACGATCTCGGGCAGCTCCTGGGGGCCGTGTGCCATGAACCGGGCCTTGCCCATGCGCTCGAGGTACTCGCGCATGTAGCTGAGCGGCTTGGAGTAGTCGTGCTTGCGGATGTACTCGACGAGATGGTGGTGGCTGACGCCGAGGCCCAGCAGGAAGCGTCCCGGGTGGGCTTCGTCGATGGTGCGCAGGGTGTTGGCCATCGTCATGGGGTCGCGGGCGTAGATGTTGGCGATGCCGGTGGCGATCTTGATGGTGCTGGTGCCCTCCAGCAGCCGGGCGGCGGCCACGAACGGGTCACGCCCGACGGCCTCGGGGATCCAGAACGCCCCGTAGCCCAGTTCTTCGGCCTCGGCCACGAACTCCACGCCCTGCGCGGACGGCAGTGCGTCGAGCACCCCCGTCCAGATGCCGATGCGTCCCAAGTCGATGCTTCCCATGCTCATGGGTCGTGACGCTACCGCCGCAGCTTGCGGCGCGTCAGGGTGTCGACCGGGGCGAAGCGAAGCGCGGTATCAGTCGAGGCGGCGGAGTTCGCCCATGTAGCGGACGCGGCGGTCGAGGTAGTTCTGCACGCCGGGCATGATCAGCGGCTCGGTGTCGACACCTTCGCGGACCTTGGCGGGCGTGCCCACCGCGATGGTGCCCGGCGGGACCTTCATGCCGCCCGGCACGACGGCCCCGGCGCCCACCAGCGCTCGCTCGCCGATCTCGGCGTCGTGCAGCACGATTGCGCCGGTGCCCACCAAGGCCTCGTCGTGCACCACGCCGCCCTCGATGTGGGCCAGGTGGCCGATGGTGCAGCGCTCCCCCACGGTGGTCGACCATTCGGGGGTCACGTGCAGCACGGCGTTGTCCTGAATGGAAGTTCCTCCGCCGACGAAGATGTCGTTGTCGTCGCCGCGCAGCACCGCGCCCGACCAGATCGACGCCTCCGGGCCGATCGTCACCCGCCCGATGATGATCGCCTCAGGCATCACGAAGGCGTCGGGATGGATGTCGGGCTCGTAGCCGCCAAGCGCGTATATCGGCACGCCGCCACGCTAGTGGTCAGCCTCCGAATTGACGGAGTGATCGACGCAGCTCGGGCGCTACGGTGCGAGCTCCATGACGCAAGCTCCGGTGGCACCGCAGCGGCCGCATGTGCGGCGGATTCACGGCACCGAGACCGACGATCCTTGGCACTGGCTGCGTGATCGGGACGACCCCGCGGTGCGGGGGTACCTCGAGGCAGAGAATGTCTATGCGGAAGCCGCGACTGCTCACCTGGCAGATCTGCGCGAGCAGATCTTCGGCGAGATCAAGGCTCGCACCAAGGAGACCCACCAGTCGCTGCCGACGCCGAAGGACGACTGGGAGTACCGGGCCCGCACGGTGGAGGGCCTGCAGTACGTCATCCACGTGCGGCGCCCCCGGGGCGGCACCGACGATGACGAGACGGTGCTGCTCGACGAGAACGAGCTGGCCGAGGGCCACGAGTACTTCGCCGTGGGCGACCTGGCGGTCAGCCCCGATCACCGCCTACTCGCCTACACCACCGACACCGACGGCGACGAGAAGTACACGCTGACGGTCGTCGACATCGCGACCGGCCAGGTGCTGGACGGCCCCGACGTACCCGCACCGACGTGCGGGCTGAGCGAGCTCAGCTACGGGTTGGTGTGGGCGAACGACAACTCGACGCTGTTCGCCGTTCGCACCGACGACGCCCAGCGTCCCAACCGGGTGATCCGCCACGTCGTGAGCACTGATCCCGCCGGCGACGTCGAGGTCTACCGGGACGACGACGAGCGGTTCTGGGTGGGCGTGGGGGCCACCAGCAGCGAGCGCTTCGTGGTGATCGGCTCGCAGTCGAAGATCACCTCCGAGCACCGCCTGGTGGATGCCGACCGGCCTGATGCCGAGCCGCTGGTAGCGCGGGCACGCACCGAGGGCATCGAATACGGCGTCGATCACCAGGGCGAGCGGCTGCTCATCGTCACCAACGACGGAGCGCTGGATTTCCGGCTGGTCGAGGCCCCCGTGCCCAGTGCAAGCGATGTACCGGCTACGGGCGAGTCCCCTGACACCGACGACGAACCGGCCAGAAGCGATACCCCGGGCGAAGGCAATACATGGCGTGAGCTGATCGGCGCGCGCGAAGGCATCCGCATCGACGGCTTGGACTGCTTCCAGGACTTCGTGGTTGTTCACGAGCGCCAGCACGGTCTGGTCCGGCTGCGGGTTCATGACACTCGCGATGCCCAGCCGAGCGGGTTGAGCCCGAACGGTGCCGGTGTCGGCACTTCAGGTACCGGCACCGACGGACGCGGCGATGCGAACCCGGGCGAGCTTGGCCCTGCATTTGAGATCGAGATGCCAGAGCCGGTTTATGAGGCGGGCGGCGGGGCGAATGCCGAGTTCGACACCCGGCGCTACCGCTTCGGCTACACCTCGATGGTGACGCCGCCGTCGATCTTCGAGCTGGACCTCGACAGCGGCGAGCGGGAGTTGCTCGACCAGCTGCCAGTGCTCGGCGATGTCGACTTGAGCGCCTACACGACCGAGCGCATCTCTGCCACGGCGCCCGACGGCACGGCGGTGCCGATCAGCCTGGTGTGGAAGCCGGGCGAAATCAGCTGGCCAGCGCCCTGCCTGCTGTACGGCTATGGGGCTTACGAGATCGGCATGCCGGCGTCGTTCTCGACGGTCCGGCTGTCGCTGCTGGACCGCGGAGTGCTGTTTGCCATCGCTCACGTGCGCGGCGGCGGCGAGTTGGGGCGGGCCTGGTACGAGGGCGGCAAGCTGGCCAGCAAGCACAACACGTTCGATGACTTTGCCGCCTGCGCCGCGCACCTGGCCTCGAAGAGATGGGCGGACCCGCAGCGGATCTGCGCGCGGGGAGGCAGCGCCGGCGGCCTGCTGATGGGGGCAATGGTGAACCGCCATCCTGAGCTGTTCTGCGGCATCGTGGCCGAAGTGCCCTTCGTGGATGTGCTGAACACAATGCTCGACCCAGCCATCCCCCTGACAGTTACCGAGTACGACGAGTGGGGCGACCCGAACGACCCGGTGGCGTTCGAGACGATCCGGTCGTATGCGCCGTACGAGAACGTCGAGGCGGCCGACCACCCTGCCCTGCTGGTCACTGCAGGCCTGACCGACCCGCGGGTGCAGTACTGGGAGCCCGCAAAGTGGGTGGCCAAGCTACGGGAGACCACCACCTCGACCAAGCCGATCCTGCTGCGCACCGAGATGGGTGCCGGCCATGGCGGACCCTCAGGCCGCTACGACGCCTGGCGCGATGAAGCGTTCATCCTGGCGTTCATCTGCGACGTGCTCGGCGTGGCGTGAGCCACGCGCAGACGGCACGGGTGCCGTGAGCGGCCTAGAAGAGCGCCAGCACGGCAAGTGCCTCCAGCAATCCGTTGCGCAACAGCGAGCTAGCGCCCACAGGCTTCGCCGACCAGCGGCCGAAGCACGCACACGCGGGCCGCTCTTCACGCGGGCGTCGCAGCATCCGCGCCAGTGCCGCGCTGAATGCCGCTAGCAGCATCAACGCCAGCCACGCCGGCCACGGCTTGGCAACGCCAGCCGCCAAGCCTGCCCCGAGCACGATCTCGACTGGGCCAAACAACGGGACCGTCCACCGGGGAGCGCCCATCGCCCGGGCCGCGCCAGGCCACGACGGATCGCTCAGCTTCAGCGCGCCCGACGCCAGGAACAGCACACCCAGCGCGATGCGTGCGACGGTGCCGATCACCGCAGCCCGCTCATCAGCCGGACGTCACGCAAAGGTGCCGTAGCCACCCTTCCAGAACAGCAGGGGATCCTTCGCGTCGAGCACTTCGAGCTCGACCACCCGCCCGACGACGATGTCGTGATCGCCGCCGTCGTACACGGCTTCGATCGTGCAGTCGATGTAGGCGATCGAGCCCTCGATGATCGGGGCGCCGGTCGGTCCCGGCCGCCACTCGACGTCGGCGAACTTGTCATCGGCCCGGCTGGCCATCACGCCGCAAGTGGCCATCTGGTCCTGGGCCATGATGTTCACGCAGAAGCTGCCCGCTGTACGGATATCGCCCCACGACGACGAGTCCTTGGTGGGCAGGAACGCCACGAGCGGCGGCTCGAGCGACACCGAAGTGAACGAACCGATGGCCATGCCGACCGGCCGACCCTCGTTCACGGCGGTGACGGCGGTGACGCCGGTCGGGAAGTGCCCGAGCACATCCCGAAAGAGCCTGCTGTCTATGGAGGGCTGGTCGCTCGCGTCAGTCACGGCGCCAACCCTAGACACGCCGCCAGGTGCGCGACGTAGCCTCCCGCCATGGCTTCGAGCGCAGACGAGAACCAAGCCGACAACGCGGTGGCGGAGGTGCCAGGCGACGGTCTGGTGGCCATCGTGAAGCGGGACTGCCCGACGTGCGAACTCATCGGGCCGGTGCTGGCAGACATCGAATCCCGCGGCTCGCTGACGGTGTTCACCCAGGACGATCCCGCCTTTCCCGAGGCGGTCGCAGCCAGAGTGCACGACGCCGACCTTGGCTTCTCATGGCATCACGACATCGAGACCGTGCCGACGCTGATGCGGTTCGCCGACGGTGCCGAGACCGGACGCATCGTCGGCTGGTCGCGACCCGAGTGGGAATCGTTCAGCGGACTCGGCAGCTTGGGTGCCGGTCTGCCCGAACATCGTCCCGGCTGCGGTTCGCTGTCGGTCGATCCGGCCCACGTCGACGCCCTGGAGGCTCGCTTCGGCGGCTCGGGCCTGAGCGCTCGCCGCGTCGAGTTCGGCAGCCAGGAAGACCTCCACGAGGCGATGTTCGACCGGGGATGGTCGGACGGCCTGCCGCTGGTGCCACCGACCGTTGAGCGAGTCGCAGCGATGCTGGCGGGAACGTCGCGTGCCGCCGACGAGGTGATGGCCAATGTCGCGCCCGATCTTGCCGACTGCACCGTCGAGAAGGCCGCAGTGAACGCTGTCATGGCCGGCTGCCGGCCCGAGTACTTCCCGGTGGTGCTCGCTGCGCTGACCGCCGTGTGCAATGACACGTTCAACATGCACGGGATGCTCGCCACGACAATGCCGGTCGGGCCGGTGTTCATCGTGAACGGACCGATCGCCCGCCAGATCGGCATGAACAACGGGATCAATGTGTTCGGCCAAGGCAACCGGGCCAACAGCACGATCGGGCGGGCGGTGCAGCTCATCGTCCGCAACGTGGGCGGCGGACGCCCCGGCGAAGTGGACCGGGCGGCGCTCGGCCAGCCCGGCAAGGTGGGCTTTTGCTTCGCTGAGATCGAAGGCGGGGATGAGGCGTCGGAAGAAGGCGGCGGTGCCGGCTGGGACCCGCTGTGCACCGACTTCGGCTTCGAGGCCGGCACTAACGCTGTGACGGCCTTCCCGGGCGAGGCGCCCCGCTCGGTGGTCGACCAGCTCTCCCGCGATCCCGAGTCGCTGGCCCGCACCCTGGCTGCGTCGCTCAATGCGATCCATCACCCGAAGCTGGTGCTGGGCTTCGATGCGATCCTGGCGGTGGCGCCGGATCATTCCCGCGTGTTCATCGACAGCGGCTGGACACGCCAGCAGACTGCCGAGCGCATCAACGAGCTGACGACCCGCCCCGGCTCGGAGCTGGTGCGCGGCGCCGACGGCATCGCCGAAGGGGTCCCCGAATTCCTGGCCGAGGCCGACCTGCCGAAGTTCCGTGAGGGCGGCCTGCACCTGGTGCACTGCGGCGGCGGCGCAGGGCTGTTCTCGGCAGTCATCGGCGGCTGGGTGAACGGCGAGGTCGGCGCTCAGCCCGTGTGCGTCGGGATCGATCCCTGGCGCTAGCAGGGCCACCTGGACACCGGGCGGCTACAGTCGATGAGGACGTGCCCACCGGATCCAACACAGGGGGGACCACATGAGCACTGTCGTCTTGGACCCGACGAACGAAGCGGCACCCGCCCATCGTGAACGGGTCACCCGGCCCGATTCGCTGGACGGCCTCACCGTGGGCCTGCTGGACATCAGCAAGCCCCGCGGCGACCGCTTCCTGAACCGGCTCGAGGAACGGCTGACAGAGCGGGGCCTACGCGTCGAGCGCTACTCCAAGCCCACGTTCACCAAGCCAGCCCCAGTCGACCTGCGCCACGAGATCGCCACCAAGTGCGACGTGGTGATCGAAGCGCTAGCCGATTGAGGCAGCTGCACGTCGTGCAGTGTGCACGACATCGCTGATCTAGAACGCCGCGGCATCCCGTCGGTGTTCGTCGCCACCGTCCAGTTCGTCGACGGGGCCGAGGTGCAGGGCAAGGCGCTCGGCTTCGATCCGGCGGCCGTGTGGGTGGAGCATCCCATCCAGGACCGCACCGACGACGAGATGGTCGCCATCGCCGACAAGGCCTTCGACGAGCTGATCGAGCAGCTCGTAGCTGCTTGAGCTACGAGCCAAACAAGCACAGCGTGGCTGCTTAGCCCAAGCGAAGCTGGCTGCCCGCGGCGCTGACCAAATCCTCGCCAATCAACTCGGCGACGAGCCGTCGAGCGCGTGCTTCGTCGTGTTCGAGCCCCATCTCGGCAGCAGCCCGTTCCGTCGGAAGCGGGCCATCTGACAGCGCGGCCAGCAGACGGCCCCGAGCCTGGCGGTCGCTTCCTTCGAATGGGGCCTGACGCGTGCTGACCCCGGCGCTGCCGTCGGCCGGATCCAGCTGGCCCGAGGGCTCCGAGCCCAAGACCATGTTCCCCCACGCGCACCACGGCTGAGCAGGGCATCGGCCGCAGCTCGGATCGCGCTTGGTGCAAACCTGGGCACCGAGGTCCATCATGGCCTGGTTCCATGCCCAGCTCTCCCCCGCAGGCACCAGTTCATCGGCTGTGCGCTGGGCCTCCCTAGGGCTCAGCCGGCGACCCATCCAGCGGGCCAGGATGCGGCCCACGTTGGTATCCACTACGCCGGTGTCGATGCCGAAGGCGAAGGCCTGCACTGCACGTGCCGTATACGGCCCCACGCCGGGCAGCGCCAGCAGGTCGTCGAGATCGGCAGGCACTCCGCCCCCATGCCGCTCGGTGATGAAGGTCGCCGTCCGCCAGAGATTGCGAGCGCGCCGGGGATAACCCAGTCCCTGCCAGGCAGCCAGCACATCGGCCAACTCCGCTGCCGCGCACTGCGCCGGCGTCGGCCAGCGTTCGGCAAACGCCTCGAAGTACGGCAGCGCCCGCTCCACCTGGGTCTGCTGCAGCATGACCTCCGAGACCAGCACAAGCCACGGGTCACGGGTGCGCCGCCACGGCAGATCTCGCCGCTCGGCCTGCCACCACCCGATTAGTTCGGCGTGGCGCAAGCCACGCGCATCCGACTCAGTGTGGGGCAAGCGATCAGCCCTCGCCGAAGGCTGCCTCATCGCTGTAGGGGAAGCGGCGCTCGGGCCCAGCTTCCCGCTTCCAGATCATGACCTTGCGGCGGAAGTAGCACACCTCTTCGGAGCGCTGGTTGAACGCCCGGGTCTCCACGGTCACCACGCCCCGGTCGGGCCGCGAGCCAGACTCACGCTTGTCGAGCACCTTGGTGACGGCGTAGATCGTGTCGCCGTGGAACGTCGGACGGGAGTGGGTCAGCGTCTCAACCTCGAGGTTTGCAATGGCCGCGCCGCTCACGTCGGGCACGCTCATGCCCAGCACCAGCGAGTACACGAGATTGCCCACCACCACGTTCTTGCCGTGCACGGTCTCGTGCTGAGCGAACCACTCGTTGGTGTGCAGCGGGTGATGGTTCATCGTGATCATGCAGAAGAGGTGATCGTCGGCCTCAGTGATGGTCTTGCCCGGCCAGTGCCGGTACACGTCGCCGATCTCGAAGTCCTCGAAGTAGCGCCCGAACGGGCGGTCATGGACGGTCACAGGAACCTCCGTGCGGTGGTCACGAGCAGTGGTGTTGGTGCAGGGGTCGGGCCATCGTACGGCGAAGCGTCCTCGCTGACCGGACCCAGCCCCGTCACTGCCCGGGCCGCGCGCAGGAGCGGGCTTTAGCCTGTGCGGCTGTGACGACGACGGGGACGACATGACTGCCGATGCTGGCCTTGCTGTGACCGAGCCGGATATGCACGCGGCGGCCGATGCGCTGGCTGTGGGCAACGCCGCATTGAGCCGTGCGTGCAGCCATGCGGTCGGCATGGGCGACGACCACCAGTGCTTCCTGTACGACCTGGCGCACACCGCCTCGGCGCTGCGCATCTGCGACTCGCTCGTCGGCTGGGGTGCGCTGGGCGTCGCTGAAGCCCGTCTCGCCTGCGGGTTCATCGCCGACGCTCTTGGCGAGTTCCACGCCCGGCTGTTCGCCCGCGAAGCCCAGTGGGGTCTCGCGCCCGGCGCCCTCGACGGCGCTCGCGACTTCGTAGCCGCCTACCGCGACCCGGCCTACGTGGCCACGCTGGCCGGCCTCGACGCACCCAGCCACCTCGACGACGACTTCGAGCTCGTGGCGGAGACCTTCCGCCGCTTCGGCGAGGACAAGATCGCCCCCGCCGCCGAGCACATCCACCGGGGCGACACCGACATCCCCGAAGACATCATCGGCGGGCTCGCTGAGCTGGGCTGCTTCGGCCTGTCGGTGCCCGAGGAATACGGCGGGTTCGCCTCCGGTTCCGAGAGCGACTACCTAGGCATGGTCATCGCCACTGAGGAGCTGTCGCGGGCGTCGCTGGGTGCGGGCGGCTCGCTCATCACCCGGCCCGAGATCCTCACCCGGGCGCTGGAGCGGGGCGGCACCGAGGAGCAGAAGAAGCACTGGTTCCCTCAGATCGCCACCGGCGAGACCATGGTGGCGGTCGCCGTCACCGAGCCCGACTACGGCAGCGACGTGGCCAACCTGGTGGTGTCGGCTTCGCCCACCGAGGGCGGCTGGCTGATTTCAGGCACCAAGACGTGGTGCACCTTCGCTGGCCGGGCCGACGTGCTGATGCTGCTGGCCCGCACCGATCCCGACCGGCGCAAAGCCCACAGGGGCCTCAGTCTGTTCATCGTGCCGAAGCCGCAGTCGGAGGGCCACGACTTCCAGTTCACCGACGAGCGGGGCGGAACTATCGAGGGGCGGGCCATCGCCACACTGGGCTACCGGGGCATGCACAGCTTCGAGATCGCATTCGACGACTGGTTCGTGCCCGCAGAGAACCTCATCGGCGGCGGCGACGGGATCGGGCAGGGCTTCTACCTGCAGATGGCCGGATTCGAGAACGGGCGGCTGCAGACGGCGGCCCGGGCGGTGGGCGTGATGCAGGCGGCCTACGACGAGGCCCGCACCTATGCCGACGAGCGCAAGGTGTTCG
The DNA here is from genome assembly GCF_965203655.1 of Candidatus Poriferisodalis sp. GTDB lineage: Bacteria > Actinomycetota > Acidimicrobiia > Acidimicrobiales > Poriferisodalaceae > Poriferisodalis. The sequence goes on along the minus strand of NZ_CBDBDD010000009.1, from coordinate 625,323 downwards.
GCCAGCCGATCGCCGAGTACCAGCTGACGCAGGCGAAGCTGGGCCGCATGGCGGCGATCATCGCCGCCGCCCGCCAGTACAGCTACGAGGTGGCCCGCATGATGGCTCGAGGCGGCGGCGCGCTCGAGGCGTCGATGATCAAGGCATATGTCTGCAAGGCGGCCGAGTGGGTGACCCGCGAGGCGCAGCAGCTTCACGGCGGCTTCGGCTTCGCCGAGGAATACACGGTGAGCCGGCTGTTCGTGGATGCCCGGGTGCTGTCGATCTTCGAGGGCGCCGATGAGACGCTGTGCCTCAAGGTGATCGCGCGCCGGCTGCAGACACAGAGCGCCTGAGCAGCGCCGCGGAGCGCCCTCTCGCGCCCGCAGCGAATCAGTTCACCCGCACGGGATAGCTTCGGCGCGTGCACCCGATGGAACACCTGCGCTATGTGGCGCGTGCGGGCGACCTGTCCCAGGACGTGCTGGTACGCGAGGCCGCATCGGCGCTGGGCGCGCTCGCGTCGGACCCGCTGGAGCTGGTCACGGTGTGCCGCCGGATCCTCGACAAGTACCCGATCGCCGGCGCGCTGTGGTCGATGGCGGCCCGGGTGTGCACCTCGGCGCAGCCCTACCGGGCGGCGCAGGAGTTCGCATCCGAGATGCGCGCTGAGGCCACCGCGGATCACGCCGCAGATGCACTGCCCGACGGTGCCGCGGTGTGCCTGCTGGGCTGGCCCGACATAGCAGCCGACGGCCTCGGACGCCGCTCCGACATCGACGTGCGCATCATCGATGCCTTCGGCGAGGGGGCGGGCCTGGCCCGGAGGCTGGCGGGCAACGGCTGCGAGGTGACTGACGTGCCCCTCGCGGGCTTGGCCGCGGCATGCTCGAACGCCGATGTGATCCTGGTGGAAGCTGCCGCCGCGGGGCCTGATGCCGTGATCGCAGCAGGCGGCTCCCATGCCGCCGCGGCAGTCGGGTACACCTCGAGCACCGAGGTCTGGTGCGTCGTCGGATGGGGACGGGCGCTGCCCCAGCAGTTCTTCGACGCCGCTGCCGCCTCGGTTGCCGACGAGCCGTGGGACTGCGACGAGGAGGTCGTGCCGCTCGGCCTGTTCAGCCAGGTCGTCGGCCCGGGCGGCATCGAGCCGGCCGCCGGCTGGCAGCGGGCGGACTGCCCCCTCGCCGCCGAACTGCTGCGCCCCCCGATCTGACACACGCGCTCGGGCACATCGAGCCTCCTAAGCCGTGGTCACGCCGTCGCGGAGCGCTAGTTTGCCTGCCGTGCTTGCTGCGCCTTCCGCCGACATCAAGCTCGAGACCGTCACCGGCCACGGTCACACGCTGGCCGAATGGCTCGTGGTCTTCAACCTACTCGTGGTGATCATCGACCCGTACACCCGCCAGAGCGGCTGGATCCTGCCCACGGCGTCGCGCGTGCTGTTCCACTACGAGGAGGCCGACATCCGCTGCGCGTTCGTGGTTTGCACCGATGCCGACGGCGCTCGCAGCTTCTTGGGCCGTTTCGCTGACGAGCACTTGGTGCTGCTGGACCCCGATCGGGAGTTCGTCCGTGCCCTGGAGCTCGAACAGCTTCCCGCCCTCGTGCACCTCGCCCAGGATGCGAGCGTGCTCGGCTCGGCCCAAGGCTGGGATGCCGACGAGTGGTACGACGTGATCACCGGCGTGGAAGAAGTCATGGACTGGCGAATGCGCCCGGTGCTGCCCACCGAGGGCGACCCAGGCAACTTCGAAGGCACCCCCGCGCTGGGCTAGCCCGCTGCTCCTAGCCGGCTCGATTGAGAGGCGCTAGGGCAGCTGGCCCTTCTGGCGGTACATCGACCGGTCGGCTGCGTGCAGCAGGGCGCCGGGAGATACCTCGCCGCCACGACCGGTGGCGCTGCCGACGCTCACCGTGACACCCATCTCGGCAAGCGGATCGGCAGTGCCGCTCGCCATCGACGTTCCGCCCAGTGCCGCATGCAGGCGGGCGACGATGACCTCCATGTCGTCGGCGCTGCGCAGCCCGCCGCACACCACCACGAACTCGTCACCGCCGACACGAGCCACCACATCGGACGGCCGCACCGCGCCTTGCAGGCACTGCGCCACCGTGACCAGCACCAGATCGCCGGCGAGATGGCCGTGGTGGTCGTTCACCTGCTTGAAGGCATCGATGTCGCAGAACGCCACGCCGACCACCCGTCCAGACCTCGAAGAGCGCACCAGCTCGGCGCGCAAGTGGGCCAGTGCCCCGTCGCGGGTCGGGACTCCCGTGAGGGCATCGGTGCGCCACGCCCGCCGCCGACGGCCCGACGCCCACCAGACCCCGCCGCCGAAGGCCGCCGCCAGTGCGGCTGCGCCCACTCGCAGCCTCGATGCATCCCGCCGGCTCACCAAGCACCTCCGCACTGCGGACGCGTACCGAGGCGGCGGGTCGCGCTCATCGGGCGGTCCAGCCCCCGTCCACCATCAGCGAGCTGCCGGTCACATAGCTGCTGGCGTCGCTGGCCAGGAACAGCAGCGCCCCGTCCAGCTCGTGCTCCGAGCCAGGACGCCGCATCGGAGCATTCCTGCTGATCCATGCCATCGAGCGATCGTCGTCGAACATCGGCGCCGTCAGCTCCGTCTCGAAATAACCGGGGCACAGCGCGTTGACCCGTACGCCCCGCGTCGCCCACTGCACGGCCAGGTCGCGGGTCAGGTTCACCAGGCCCGCCTTCGACGCCGCGTAGGCAGGCTGCAGGTTCGGAGCGGATGCCACATGACCGTGCACCGAGGCCACATTGATGATGCTGCCACGCGCCTCACGGCCGATGATGTCGGCGGCAGCGAGCCCCGCCAGCAGGAAGCATGCGTTGAGGTTGATGTCGACGACGTGCCGGAAGCTGTCGATGTCGGCCTGCTCACCGGGGTTGATGGCGTCGCTCACCCCGGCGTTGTTGACCAGCACGTCGATCTTGCCGTAGCGGTCCAGTACCTGTGCTACGAGGTCGCGGCAGGCGTCGTCATCGCCGACATCGCACGGCACGGCAAGCGCGTCGGGCAGCTCGGCAGCCAGCGCCTCCAGCCGATCGGCTCGCCGGGCAGCCACCGCCACCTTGGCGCCCGCGGCTGCGAACACTCGGGCAAAGCGGACCCCGAATCCGCTCGATGCACCGGTCACCAAGCAGACCTGCCCGTCGAGCCGGAACGGCGAAGTCAGGTCGATCTGCCCATTCGCTGCTGGCTCGTTCATCGACGCTCCTTCGTCACCAAGTGCACGCGACGTCCGAGGGTACGAGATGTCTGCACTCGCCATCGGATCGGCGCCACGCTGGAGGCCCGGGTCGAGGCGGCAGCAGTGCCCTAGCGTGTGGGCCATGAAGATCCGGATCGGCTTCGGGCTGGGCACGCGCAGCTTCACCAACGACCACGCCACCTTCGACCCGTTCGTGGATGCGCTGGAAGACAACGGCTTCGACTCGCTGTGGCTGAGCGAACGGCTCGGCGGCGAATGCCCGGATCCGATCGTGGGACTCGCGTACGCAGCGGGCCGCACCAAGCGCATGAAGTTCGGCATGTCGGTGCTGGTGCTGCCCGGGCGCAACCTCGCGGTGCTGGCCAAGGAGCTGGCCAGCCTCGATCGGCTGTCCGACGGCCGGCTGCTGCCCGCGTTCGGTCTGGGCGTGGCCGATGTGCACGAGCAGGCAGCCTTCGGTGTCGAGCGCCGCCAGCGGGCCAAGATGTTCAACGAGGCCCTGCCGCTGCTGAAGCGCTTCTGGGAAGACGAGCCCGTCACCCATCATGGCGACTGGTACCACTACGACGAAGTGTCGCTGCTGCCGAAGCCGGCGCAGAAGCCGATGGACATCTGGCTGGGCGGGGCAGCCGAGGTGGAGCTGCGCCGCTGCGGACGCTTCGGCGACGGATGGCTGCCGTCGTTCTGCACGCCCGACATCGCTGCGGCGGGCTGGAAGATCGTGAACGAGGCCGCCGACGAGCACGAACGCTGGATGGATCCCGAGCACTTCGGCGTGCTCATCCCCTACACGCACGGCGAGATCAGCCCTGGCTACAAGGCCATCCTCGAGCGGCGGGCGCCTGATGCCGACCCGGGCGACATCATCCCGACCGGCTGGGACGGCTTGCGCGACCAGATCCAGCGCTTCATCGAGGTGGGCGCGTCGAAGTTCGTGCCCGTGCTGGTGGGCGAGCCTGACGACTGGTTCGCGGAGCTCGAAGGCGTCGCCAGCGCCGTCCTGCCGTTGCAGAACTAGAGGCTGCACCGTTCGGCTTTCGCCGACGCGATGCTGCCTCTACAGAGCCGAACAGCCGAGTGGTCAAGCCGTTCAGCGTCAGCCGGCGTCGTCGGCTGGTGCTGCGGGGTTCAGCAGCGCTTCGAGCATCTGCTCGACGGAGGCGCTGCGGGCGTTCTTGAATTCGCCGAGGCGGGCGAATACCTCGCTGGCGGCGCGGTGGAAGCCGTCGGGCAGGCCAGCCGCGGCGAACGTGTCGGCGATCTCGTCCATTTCGCCCACCCAGCGCCACGCCTTGGGTGCGGATCGGATCGCGGTGTACGTCAATCGCTGCGACAGGCCTGATTGGGACAGACCCCACTCGGCGGTCAGCTCGTCCGACACGCCCTCGGCAGCGGCCAAGGCCGCCACCGCCACCAGCAGCGCGTTGGTGCCCTTGGTCCATGACGCGTAGGCCATCTTCAGCGCCGAGGCAGCGCCGATGTCGCCACCGTCGAGCACGCGGGCGTCCAGCAGCGACCCGGCGAACCTCGCTGCGACACGAGCGGCGTCGGGGCCTGCGAGGTAGAGCCGCGTGGTTCCGGGTTCTCGCGCCGGCGGACCGATCACGCTGCCGTCAACGAAGTGCTCAAAGCGGGCTGCGATGCGCCGGGCAGTAGCCGGCGAGACAGCGTTGGCGTCGACGTAACAGCCCGCAAAGCCGGCATCGGCCAGGGTGGCGGCCAGTGCTTCGGCACCGTGGGGCGGGCAGATCGAGATCACCATGTCAGCCGCGGCCGCCAACGATGCCAAGTCGCCCGCATCGGTGAGGCCGGCGCTGGCAGCACGCTCGCAGGTCGCGGTCGATCGACCTTCGCTGGCCCACAGCACCGTGCCCGCACAGGCCGCAGCCACGGTCACGCCCATGTCGCCGGGGTGCAGGACCCCGGTCACGGCGTCGTCAGGCACCTGCCCGCCTGAGGCCTCGCTCACGCAGCCAGTCCTAGCAGGCTCGCTGCTACTAGGACTCCCCTGCGGATCCCTCGCCTGCCTCGTTGCCGCTGTCGCCCTGGCCGCCGCCCAGATACGACGTGCGCAGCGCCGGATTCGCCAGCAAGGCCTCAGCGGTGTCGTCCAGCACCACACGACCCGTCTGCAGCACCCAGCCCCGATCGGCGATGCCGAGTGCCATGTTGGCGTTCTGCTCCACCATGAACACCGTCATGCCAGCCTCGTGAATCTGGGAGATCAGCTCGAAGTTCTGCTGCACCAGCGCCGGTGCCAACCCCATCGACGGCTCATCCATCAGCAGCACACGGGGCTGGGACATGAGCGCCCGGCCGATGGCCACCATCTGCTGCTCGCCGCCCGACAGCGTGCCCGCCTTCTGAGCCAACCGCTCCTTGACTCGAGGGAACAGCTCGTAGACACGCTCCATGTCTGCTGCGATGTCGTCGCTGTCCTTGCGGAGATAGGCGCCGAGCTGCAGGTTCTCTCGCACCGTGAGCCGCTTGAACAGGCGCCGGTTCTCGGGAACCATCGTGACGCCCCGGGCAACCCGGTAGCTGGTCGGGCGCTCGTTGACGACCTCACCGTCGAGCACCACCTCGCCGGAGGTGGGCTTGAGCATGCCCAGCAGCGTCTTGAGCGTCGTCGACTTGCCGCTGGCGTTGCCGCCCAGCAGGCACACCAGCTCGCCCTCGTAGATCGACAGGTCGACGTCGCGCAAGGCATGCACGGCCCCGTAGTGCGCGTTCACCTTGCGCATCTCGAGCAGCGGCGTGCTCGCGGCTGCGGCAGCGCCCTCGCGCCGGATGTCCGCGCGTGCTGTGCCGCTCATCGGGCAGGGCGACATTGCAGCCGCGCACACCGTTGGTTCCCCTGCATCCTCGAAGAGCATGCGCCGAATGGAGCACCTGCGCGTCGCATTGCCATTATTTCCCGCTCTTGTTCGCCGCGCTCACGGGCCGCTCGGGCCACGGCTTCGCCATTCGGCTCAGCCCCTAGGGAGCGTAGGAGAACACGATGTTCTCCATGCTGGCTTCGGCATTGGACTCGCCGCCGAGGTTGCGAACGACGACGAGCTTGTTGGAGCCGCAGTCGCCGAACGAATCGCAGGCGATGCGGCCGATGAGCCCCTCATAACCGCGCACGCTGTCGAGGTGCTCCCGAATGCCTGCCCGGTCGATGATGAGGGTGCCCTCGTCCACCCGCGATGCGGCCGCTATGGCGTCCAGCAGCAGTGTCGTGGCGTCGTAGGCATGCGCCCAGAACGGCGAGCCGGGCTTGTGGCCGTACAGGTCCTCGTATGCGGCCACGAAATCGTCAGCGGTCTTGCCGGTGCTCTGGTTCACATTGCCCGCAAAACGCCGGTCGGGACCCGTGAAGTACATGCCCTGAGATTGCGGCAGGGACAGGAAATTGAGGTTCAGCAGGCTGTCAGCCGCAACCAGCACGGTGTCTTCGAGGCCCGGCACTCCCGGTGCCTGGTTGGCCACGAAGTCGCCTGCCGGCTGGAAGATGGGCAAGAACAGCGCCTCGGGACGAGCTGCGGCGATCTCGGTGAGCACCGGCACCATGTCGCTGTCTTCCTTGTTGATGGCCGACAGGCGCGTGATCGTGCCGCCCTCCCGCTCGAACGCAGCGGCGAAGGCCCGGGCCAGGCCTTGGGTGAAGGGGTCGCCGTCGTGGATCGCCGCTGCAGTGCTCAAGCCCAGATCGTCATGCACGAACTTGGCCATCGCCGCGCCTTGGAATACGTCGTTGGTGACGGTGCGGTAGAAGCCCGGGCTGTAGTTCGGGCCCGGGTTGCCTTCCAGATCCGATGTGAGCGCGGGAGACGTAGCACCTCCGGAGATCATCACCATGCCGGCAGCCGTCACCAGCGGTGCCACGGCAATAGCTGCGCTCGAACACGACGTCCCGATGACTCCGACGACATCGGAGTCGGCGACGATGGCTTGGGCAGCAGCCTGTCCGCCGTCGCTCGAGCACAGGTCGTCGAGGCTCGCGCCGAGATCAACATCGAATCCGTTGATCTGGCCGTAGTCGTTCACCGCAATAGCGGTAGCGCGGTCGATCGCGAGGCCGACGATCGAATAGTCGCCGGTGATGGCTTCGAGCGAGCGGATCTGGATGGCATCGCCCTCTTGGACCTCCACGACGCCGAGCGAACTCTCGCCGGCCGCCGTGCCGGCAGAGCCGACGTTGAGATCAGCGTCTTGGCCCGCGTCCGCGCTGCACGCGGCGGCTGCGAATGCCATGGCAGTCACGACTGCGAGCAGAACCGTCAGCCGGGGCACCCGGAGTTTCGACATCGTTCTCATCGCGCGACCGCACTGTGGTGCACAAGGGCACCGACGAAAGAATCGGGACGTTCGGCGCTCATGAGCCTGCCGCGCTCCGGCCGAGGTACGCCTCGATGACCTGCGGGTCCACCGAGACATCGGCGTAGTCGCCCTCGGCGATCTTCACACCGTGATCCAGCACCACCACCCGGTCGGAGACTTCGCGCACCACTTCCATGTCGTGCTCGATCACCACGATGGCGAAGCCCCACTCATCGCGCAGCCGCCCGATCAGGCCCGTCAGTTCGGCCGACTCGGTGGGATTCATGCCGGCAACGGGCTCGTCGAGCAGGATCAACTTGGGCTGGGTGGCCATGGCGCGGGCGATCTCGAGCCGGCGGCGATTGGCGTAGGACAAGGTGTAGGCGGGCTGGTCGAAGCGGTAGCCGACGAGTCGGTGACCGAAGAACGACAGCACCTGCTTGCCCCGCTCGGTGATCTCGGCCTCTTCGTCGCGGAACGCCTTGGTGTACAGCAGCGCCCCGAACACGCTCTGGCGGGTGCGGCAGTGCTGGGACACCATGACGTTCTCGAGCACGGTCATGTTGGCGAAGAGGCGAACGTTCTGGAAGGTGCGGGCGATGCCCCGGGAGGTGACCCGGTTGGGGTCGAGACCGATCAGCGACTCGCCCTCGAAGCGGATGTCGCCCTCGCTGGCAGCCACCGTGGCGGTGATGGCGTTGAACAGCGTGGTCTTGCCGGCGCCGTTGGGACCGATGACCGACACGATCTCGCCCGGGTAGACCGCCATGTCCAGCCCGTCGAGGGCTTTCAGGCCGCCGAAGTCGACGCTGAGACTGCGGGCCTCGAGGATGGGCTCGGCGGCTGGGGCGTTCATGAGCGACCCTCGCTGCTCTCGACGTGCTCATCCTCGGTCTGGCCTCGCAGCCAGGCATCCTGGGCCAGCTCTTCCTGGTGCAGCTCTCGGGTGCGGCGCACGCTCGGGATCAGGCCCTCGGGCCGCGCCAGCATCATCCACACCAGCAGTGCGCCGTAGATCAGCAGCTTGAACTCGGAGAATTCGGCCAGCAAGCCCGGCTGCTTCGGCCCGCCGAGCACGCCGATCAGCACCGCCGAGCCGGCGATGACGCCGACGATGTTGCCCATGCCGCCGAAGATGACCACCACCAGGATCACGATCGACACCAGGATCAGGAAGCTGGCGGGGAACACCGAGCCGACCTTCGCCGAGAAGATCGCCCCGCTGAACGACCCGAGCACCGCACCCACGACAAACGCCAGCAGTTTGACGTTGACCGTGTTGATGCCCATGGCCTCGGCCACCGTCTCGTCCTCGCGCACCGCCATCCAGGCGCGGCCAATGCGCGACCGCTCCAAGCGCCACGAGACATAGATCGCGATCGCGCAGAACGCGAGCACGAGATAGAAGACGCTGCGCGGATCGGTTCCGGCCACCTCGGCCAATCCGAAGATCTCCGCACCCGGGATGTTGGTGATGCCCTGGGAGCCGCCGAACCAGCCCGACAGCCAGTCCGACAGGAACAGCAGGCGGATGATCTCGCCGAAGCCGAGCGTGACGATGGCCAGGTAGTCGCCGCGCATGCGGATGACCGGGGCGCCGATGAACAACCCCACCAGCCCGGTCAGGATCACGACGCCGATGAGGGCCACGAACCACGGCAGCTCGGGGTTGATGCGCGGCGATGCGGCAGCGGTGAGCACCGCCGCGCTGTAGCTGCCGACAGCAAAGAACGCGACGTAGCCCAGGTCGAGGATGCCGGCGAGGCCGACGACGATGTTCAGCCCCAGCGCCAGCAGCACGAACAGGCCCACGTTGGCCAGCAGCTCATTGGTGAGCTTGCCGGCGAACATCGGCAGGATGACGAGCACCGCGGCCGTGGCCAGGATCAGGCCCCCCTGCGCCCGGTTGCGGGCAGGGCCTTCGAGCGCATCGATGCGGACCTTGGCCCCCCTGATGCGGCCCCGGCCCACAAGCGCCAGCACGCCCGATCCGGCTGCGAGGGCGATCGCGCCGGTGATGGTGAGCCCACCGCGGGGGGCATAGAACCAGTCGATCAGCGCCTCGATGCCCATGCCCTCGGCCAAGTCGGTGGTCAGCGATTCGAGCACCGCAGCGCCGAACAGCGTGAGCGCCATGGTCCACAGCACGCGCCGCGCCAGCGGCGTCACCATCCGCAGCAGCCCGCCCACAGCGCCGACGGCCGCGCCGACGGCGAGCCAGATGACCACCGCAAACGCCGTGCCGCGGTTGAACGCCAGCAAGTCCGCCAGGATCGGGCTCCAGTTGACCAGGGGCTCGCGCAGGTCGAAGTTGGCGATGAGCACTGCCAGCAGCGACAGTCCCCCGCCGACGAGCGCACCGCATGCGGCCCCGCCGACAACCTCGTGGGCACCTGGACGGTGGAACGGCACGCCCTTGCGCCGGATCTGGTGGCCGACGCGGCTGCCTGCCGCCAGCGGCAGCACCACCAGCGAGAGGTAGCCCAGGCTGAGGACGCCCTCGATGATCGCCCGGCCGTCGAGCTTGACGGGCATGTTGGAAAGCGAGATGAAGATCTGCCCGAAGGCGCCGATGGCGCCCATGCGGGCGATGCGGCGCCAGTCCTGGGCGAACGGCGGGCGCGGCGGCGCGTCGGCGCTGGCAGAGCTCGGCTCGGGCGGCGCGGCGAGGCTCATGCCCGGTCCTCCGCAGGCAGCCGCTCGCCGAACAGGCCAGCCGGCTTCACCAGCAGCACGATGATCAGCATCGAGAACGCCACGGCGTCGCGCAGCTGCGACACCCCGCTCACGCCCAACGGCTCCAGGATCAGCAGCGGCCCGACCGACTCGGCCACGCCGATCGACAGCCCGCCCGCCATTGCACCGCCGAGGTGGCCGATGCCGCCCACCACCGCCGCGCTGAAGGCCTTGATGCCCGGCAGGAAACCGGTGGTGTGGATGACGCTGCGGAACAGGATTCCCCACAGGATCCCCGCCATGCCGGCCATGGCCCCGCCCACCGCGAACACCTTCACGATGGTGCGGTTCACGTTGATGCCCATGAGGGCCGCTATCTCGGCGTCCTCGGCCACCGCCCGCATCGCCTTGCCGGTCTTGGTGCGATCGACGTAGTACCACAGGGCTGCCATCGACAGCGCCGCCACAACGATCACCAGGATCTTGGCGCCCTCGATCTGCAAGAACGTGTGCTTGGCCTTCACCCAGTCCGGCACGTCGGGGTACGACTTGCTGGCCGGCCCCAGCAGCACCACCGACGCGTTCTGCAGGAAGAACGACACGCCGATCGAGGTGATCAACGGGATGAGCCGTGGCGAACCCCGCAGCGGCCGGTACGCGACCCGCTCCATGATCACCGCAGTCAGGGACGACACGATGATCGACACCACCACGATGAACACCAGCGAGCCGACGAAGTTCGACTCCCACAGGCCGGCGTCGGCCAGCTTGTTCGATGTGATCATGCCGGTCATGGCGCCCACCATGAACACCTCGCCGTGGGCGAAGTTGATGAACCCCAGCACGCCGTAGACCATCGAGTACCCGAGCGCGATCAGCCCGTACATCGATCCTTGGGCGATACCCGAGATCACCAAGCCGCGGAACTGCGCCCCGGTGAGGCCGGTGGCATCGGGGTTCGCCCAGCGGGCAAACGGGTTGTCGGGGTCGATCTCTTGGGCGATGAAGGCCAGCACGCCGACCGCGACCACAGCGATCACCGCCACCCGCAGGACCGTGAGAAACCAGTCGACTCTTGTACGGCGACTGCGTCGGCGGCCGGTGCGTGCCGCGCGCGAGACGCCCGCGTCAGGCCGGTTCATCCGAGCCCAGGTAGCGCGCGGCCACCCACGCCTCGCACGGGCGCAGTGCGACCGGACACGGTCCAACCGGGCCGCGCCGCGGGTCGCTGAGCGTCACCGCACGACACGATCAGGGGTACTCGAAGACTACGTTTGCCTTGCTCGTAGCGATGTCGTTCGGATCCTCATGATGGATGACGGTGATCCGCTGCGCGCCGCAGTCACCGAACTCATCGCAGCTGATGGACCCGATCAAGCCGCTGTAGTCGCTGACGCCGTTGAGATAGTCCCGAACGCCTTGACGGTCGATGACCAGCGTGTCGCCGTCCACGTAGGAGGCTGCCTCGACGGCTTCAAGCAGCAACGTGGTCGCATCGTACGAATGTGCCCAGAAAGCGGCTTCGGGTGCCCCGCCGTACAGGGTCTCGTACTCGGCCAAGAAATCGTCCGCGGTGCGGCCTGTGCTCTCGTTGGTGTTGTCGCCGAATCGCACGTCAGGACCCGAGAAGTACATCCCTGCTGTCTGCGACAGCTCCAAGAATCCGTCCGTGAGCAAGCCATCAGCCGCGAGCAGCACCACGTTCTCGAGTCCGGCGACGCCGGACGCCTGAGCGGCAACGTGATCGCCTGCAGGTTGGAAAATCGGGAAGAACAGCGCGTCCGGCCCGCCAGCCGCTATCTCGGTCAAGACAGGCACCATGTCGGTGTCCTCCTTGTTGACACCCGTGAATCCGGTGACGGTGCCGCCGAGTTCCTCATAGGCATCTGCGAATGCCTGGGCGAGGCCCTGTGTGTAGGGATCGCCATCGTGAATGGCAGCAGCGCTGGTCAAGCCCAGTTCCTCGTAGACGAACTCTGCCATGGCGGCGCCTTGGTAGAGATCGTTGTGAGCTGTCCGGTAGTAGCCGACGCTGTAGTTCTCGCCTGCTGTGCCTGCCAAGTCCGACGTCAGAGCAGGTGACGTATTCGACGGCGAGATCATCACCATGCCCGCATTGGTGATGAGCGGTGCCGCTGCGACGGCCGCTCCCGAGCAGGATGTCCCGATGACTCCCACGACGCTGTCATCGGCCACGATCGCCTGCGCCGCCGCCTGACCGCCGTCGGCCGAACACAAGTCGTCGAGGCCGGTTCCTATGTCAACTCCGAAACCGTGAATCGGGCCGAAGTGCTCGATGGCCAGCTCGACGCCACGCTGATTGGGCAGCCCCAAGAAAGCCACATCTCCCGTGATGGCGTTGAGCGAACGGATCTGGACCTCCTCGCCCTCATTGACCTCCACCACGCCAAGCGCGCCTGCTTCAGGCCGATCTTCACCGCATGCGGCAGCAACGAGCGACAACGCGACGAGCGCCGCAAAGAGTGTCAGCAGTTTCTTGTTCATGCGCATGTTCCTCCCTGAGTTGGCCCGACGAGGCCCCGCGAGATTCCTCGCGCGCCGTCACTCGCTGCCGCAGCCACCTGCATCGTGCACGAGCGCCAGCATGGTTCGCCAAGCTGTATGCGTCTTGCCCTGACCCTAGATGACGACTGCCACGGGAAGGTACCTATTGAGCGCACCTGTCGTACGAAGTTGGGGAGCGGGACGGGTGTCGCCGGAGGCGCTGTTCGCCGTGGGCGCCGTGTCGCAGTACCTGGGTGCTGCCACGGCATTCGAGCTGTTCGACGAGCTGGGGCCGGGCACGGTCGCACTGCTGCGGGTGGCCGGTGCCGGAGCGGTGGTGGTGCTGCTGCGCCGGTCGTGGCGGCGGCGCTGGTCATACACCGAACTGGCGTGGACGGCAGCATTCGGGGCGGCGCTGGCGTCAATGAACCTGTTCTTCTACCTGGCGATCGAGCGGGTGCCGTTGGGGAACTCGGTGGCGATCGAGTTCATCGGGCCGATTGCCGTGGCGGCATTCGGCACCCGAACGCTGCGGTCGGGCGGGGCGCTGGCGCTGGCCGTCGGCGGGGTGGTGGCATTGGCGGGATTCGCGCCGCCCGAGGCCCAGCTCGGGGCGCTGTTCTCGTTGATTGCCGGAGCGCTGTGGGCCGGATACATCGTGCTCGGGCATCGGGTGGCCCGTGCCGGGATGGCAGTGGACGGGCTCGGCGTGGGCATGCTCATCGGTGCCCTGGTGATCAGCCCGGTGGGCATCGCCGACGGTGCCGGTGGCGCCGGCGGGCTGGGCGCCGCGGTGGGCGCGCCGCTGCTGCTGGCAGGCGGCGTGGCGGCGGGCGTGCTGTCAAACGTCATCCCCTACGGCATCGACCAGCTCGTGATGCAGCGGCTGGCACGGGCGAGATTCGCCCTGCTGCAGGCGCTGCTGCCGGTCACTGCGACGCTGATAGGGCTCGTGTGGCTGTCGCAGGTGCCCAGTGTGCGTGAGGTCGCGGGCATCGTGGCGGTGATTGCGGCGATCGTGATCAACCGGGAGTCGGACCCGGCGCCGAGCGATGTCGTGCCCTGAGCGGCTGGGCGCCAACGGCCCGTCGCTAGAAGAGCGGGCTGCGCCAGGTGGTCGCGGCCGCCAGTGCTCCGGCGAACCCCGCTGCGGCGATGAGCGCCAGCAGCCCCCAGATCATGACCGGCGATCGCCGCATCCGCGTGTCGATGGGCTCATTCGAGAGCCGCTCCGCCAGCGTGGGCGGGTGACGGCGCCGGCTGGTGTCGCCGATCGCAAAGCCCGCCAGCACGCCCGCTGCCAGACCGCCGAGGTGACCGCCGATCGAAATGTTGGGAACGAGGAACGAGAAGACCACGTTGATGAGGATCAGGGTGCCGAGCCCGTCTCGCCACGGGTTGCCGCCCCGCAGGTACTCCACGACATAGGCCGCGCCCATGACGCCGTATACCGCCCCTGATGCCCCGACAGCTGCCACATCAGGGCGGTGCAGCAGCGCACCCGCCGAACCGCCCAGCAGGGAAACGACATACGTGCCCGCCAGCAGGGCGGGACCGACCGTGTGCTCCAGCCTGCGACCGAGCAGGTACAGGATCAGCATGTTGAAGATCAAGTGACGCAGATCGGCGTGCAAGAAGGTGCCGGTCGCGACGCGCCACCACTCCCCCCACTCGGCGATGTAGGGACCGAACGTGCTGTAGCCCTCAAGGGCCGAGTCGCTCAGGGAACGGCGGGTGAGCGACAGCACCCGCACGAAGTCGTGAGTCAGGAAGAAGATCGCCACCGAGACAGCAGCGAGCGCGACGGTCGCCAGCGGCTGCCCGCCCCGCCGAACGCCAAGTCCACGCACGGCCCTGAACCCTACGAGTTGTGTACATGCCGGCCGCAGCAGCGTTCCGTCTGGGCGCGCGCATTCGGGCACCTGTAACCCGCTGTAGTTTCAAGCCCTCTTGCAAACGCTCGAGCATGTGCAGTCGCAGCGACGTAGCATTTGCCGGTTTAGCTGTCCCCACATCTGTCAGGGACGTTTCAGAAAGCTTGGTTGCTATGTCGACACTGCAGGATGTGATGGCGCAGTTGCGGCTCGCCGGAACGGCGCAGAATCGCAAGGTGTATGCCCGCCATGGTGCCGCCGAGCCGATGTTCGGTGTCAGCTACAAGGACTTGGGCGTTATCGCCAAGCCGCTCAAGACCGATCATGCGCTCGCGGCAGACTTGTGGATCTCAGCCAATCACGACGCTCGGGTGCTGGCGCTGCGTGTCGCCGATGCGTCCGCCATGACCAAGACACAGGCTCGACGATGGCTTCGTGATGTCGACAACTACATCCTCGCCGAGGCGTTGGGAGGGCTGCTGTCACAGGCGCCACATGCACGCGCGCTCAGCGACGAGTGGCGAGATTCGCCCAAGGAGTGGCCTGCGTCGGTGGGCTGGTTCATCGTGGCCTGTACCGCCGAGCAGGCTGACATCTGGTCCGCCAGTGAATTGCGTGGCCTGGTGAGGCAGATCGACGCAGAGATCGCCGAGCGGCCGAATCGGGTGCGTCACGAGATGAACGGCGTGCTCATCGCGATCGCGTTGCGGGACGAGAACCTCCGACGCTCGGTGCTCGAGCTGGACGCCCGCATCGGGCCCGTACAGGTCGACCACGGCGAGACGGGCTGCAAGACGCCTGCCATCGCGCCCTACATCGATCGCACGCTGGAACATCGAAGAAAGATGGCGGCACGCCGAGCCGCCAAGGCAGCAGCCAAAGCGGCTGCGAAGCCCGGCGCTTAGCCCTCGCCGTCCTCGCTGCCACCGTTCTCGCCGCCGCCGGGGCTGTCGAGGAGCCGGCGGGCGACAATCCGGGCAGCGTCGAGATCATCCACGAACTGATCGACGGGCACACTGCGAAGCACGTTCAGCTCCCTGACGTTCGTCGCTTGTGAGCCTTCCAGACCCATCACGATGCACTTGGTGCCGGAGTCGACGGCGACATCGACGAGCTGGCCGACCATGTACGCAGCGCTGTCGTCCATATAGCGCGTGTCGGTGAAGTCGAAGATCACCACCTCATGCTCTTCCACATCGTGGTTGATCGTGTTGAACAGCTTGATCGACGAGGCCGCCGTGTACGTGCCTCGCAACGACAGCAGGCCGGTGCGGGCTGCGAACGGGTCGGGGCCGTCGAGGTCGAAGCTGGGCACCGCGGGGGCTGCAGCCTCGTCGGTGGCATCGGGGTCTGGCACGTTCAGGAACGTCATGTCGAGCAGCGGGGTCGAGACCACGTTGTCGAGCTCAAGACGCTCGAATTGCCGGGAGGCAGTCATTGCGGCCGCAAGCAGGCCGGCGCCGACTGCCAGGAGAAGATCGGACACGATCGACAGGCCCAAGGTGAGGCCCATGACGGCGTATTGGTCGAATTGCGTTCGCCGCACCCGCACCACGTATTGCCAGTCGATGATGTCGAAGCCGATCTTGATGAGGATGCCGGCGAGCACCGGATGCGGGATGACCTCGGCGAACCGCCCCAACCCGAGCACCAGCGCACCCAGCACCACGGCGCACAGCGCTCCGGACACCCGCGAGCGGCCACCCGCCTTGACGTTTGCAACGGTGGCCGACGTGGCCCCCGCACCGGGCACGGCCCCGATGAACGCTGACAGGAAGTTGGCGGTGCCGACGCCGATCAGCTCGCGATTGGGGTGATGCGAATCGCGGGTCATCGAGTCGGCGACTCTCGCCGTCAGCAGGCTGTTGATCGAGCCGAGCAGGGCAAGCGTGATGGCAGGGGGCAAGGCACCGCCGATGCCGGCCCAGTCGAAGCTCGGCACCACCAAGTCGGGCAGGCCGGACGGCACATCGCCGATCACCGCGACATCGTCGATCCACAGCACGCTGACCACCGTGGCAATCAGAAGGGCAGCCACCGAAGAGGGCAGGAACCGCCCCAATGACCGTGGCCAGAACAAGCAGATCACGATTGCCAAGGCGCCGAGCGCGGCCGCGCTGGCGTCGATGTTCCCGACGGCATCCGGCAGCGCGCTGATCGAGGCCGCCACGCCGCCGAGCGCTACCTCGTGTCCGAGCAGCGGGATGAGCTGCACCACGATGATGATCACACCGACAGCCGACGTGAACCCCGAGACGACGGGGTAGGGCGTGTAGGCCA
This sequence comes from Candidatus Poriferisodalis sp., assembly GCF_965203655.1. Lineage (GTDB taxonomy): Bacteria > Actinomycetota > Acidimicrobiia > Acidimicrobiales > Poriferisodalaceae > Poriferisodalis. The sequence goes on along the minus strand of NZ_CBDBDD010000009.1, from coordinate 608,461 downwards.
CGAAGCTGCCCAGTCGCAGCGCACCCAGCACGATCTGCAGGGCTCCCGCCAGCACCATGATGGCCAGCGCCTTGTTGATGTCGCCCCCGGCGTAATCGACCACCACCACCGACATCGCCACCGACAGCGGCGCTGTCGGTCCCGAGATCTGTGTCTTGGTGCCGCCTCCGAGCGCGGTGAGCAATCCGACGGCGACGGCGCCGTAGAGCCCGGCAATGGCGCCGAGGCCCGAAGCCACGCCGAACGCCAGCGAGAGCGGCAGCATCACCACCGCTGCAGTGAGACCTCCGAAGACGTCCCCGCGCAGCTGTTCTGCGCTGTAGTTCAGCGTCGGCGTCTTCAGCGTTGGCATGTCAACGCCGAGTCAGGCCGACCGCTCGGCTACTGGCCGAGGAAGGTGTTCAGCGCCTCCAGCACGGTGGCTTTGTCGGGATCCACGAAGACATGGGTGGCACCCGAGCTGTAGATCGAGTCGCCGATGCGTACGAGGACTCCGTAGCGGTTGACGGGAAGCCCCTGGAAGGTGGCCGTGTAGTCGGTGCCGAACGACTCGTCGCCCAGAGCGGGGTCTTCGCCTTCGACGAACGCACCCACCGCGCCAGTCGACGGCTCGGGGAACTCGCCGCAGGCAACGATCTCGACGCGGTAGTTGTTGAAGGCTTGCGAAGCTACGTCAGCCGATTCGAATCGGGAGATGGAGACATCGAGGAACGGTCCCGTGAGCGGATCGGCTGCCCAGACCGATTCGGAGTACGCCACCGGCACGATCCCGCCGTAGGCCGGAGTGCCGGGACAGGTTTCGGCTCGCGGAATGTTGGTGGCGGTCTGCAGGGTGTCAAAGCCCTCGGGTGTCTGGCCTTCGAGCAGGGTGCCTTCCACCGCTGGGGGCAGCGCGCCGGCCTCCGGTGCGGCAGCTTCGGTGGTCGGCGGCGGCGGCGCCTCTGTCGTCGTGGGCGGCGGGGCCGCTGTGGTGGGCGGCGGCGCTTCGGTTGTCGTGGGCGGCGGCGCCTCGGTGGTGGTGGGTGGCGGGGCCTCCGTCGTGGCAACGGTGGTGGGCGCAGCGGTGGTCGGTGCCGCCGCTTCAGTGGCGGGAGGCGGATCGTCGCCGCCGCATGCAGCGACCAAGAACACGATTGCGAGTGAGAGAGCCAGGATCTTTCGCATTCCCGCAGCGTAGGCCGTCAAACTTGCTCAGGCGTGCAGACAGGGCGCAACGTCGGCTGCGCCCGGGAGATATCTGCATCACCGAAGTAGGGTCGTGCCGGCCGTTGGCGAACGAGGTACCTCGGCATCGCAACGTGCCGACACGAGAACGACAGGAGTGCACTGTGAAGTTCGGCATGACACTGGCAAACACGGGTCCGCAGGTGGACGGCGGGACTGCCATCGCGTATGCACAGGAAGCCGAGGCGGCAGGCTTCGAGTCGCTCTGGACTGTCGAGCATGTGGTGGTGCCGGAGGGCTACCAGACGCCATACCCGTACGCCGAAGACGGCAAGATGCCCGGCAAGCGGGACGACATCGACATTCCCGATCCGCTGATGTGGATGGCCTTCGTGGCGTCGGTGACCTCCGAGATCAAGCTGGGCACCGGCATCCTCATCGTCCCGCAGCGCAATTTCGCCGTCACGGCAAAAGCGGTTGCCACGCTCGACCGCCTCTCGGGCGGCCGGGTACTGCTGGGCATCGGCGCCGGATGGATGGAGGAGGAATTCGACGCGCTGGGCGTGTCGTTTGCCGACCGCGGCGACATCACCGATGAGCACCTCGAGGCCTACCAGTCGCTGTGGCGCGACGAGGTCTGCTCCTATATGGGCGAGCACGTCTCGTTTGACCGGGTCTATTGCCGACCGCAACCTGTCGGTCCGGTGCCGATCATCGTGGGCGGCGACAGCAAGCGCGCCGCTCGCCGCGCAGGCGAGCACGGAGATGGATTCTTCCCCGTGTCTGGCGATCTCGAAGAGATGGCGATGCTGTACCAGCACGCCAAGCATTGCGCCGAGAAGACGGGACGAGACCCCGAGAAGATCGAATTCACGACTATGGGACCGGCGACGCCGGAGTGGATCGAGCAGGTTGCCGCCATCGGCGTGAGTCGGCTGGTGGTAAACCCGATGTCCCGATCCAAGTTCGACGATTTCAGCCGGGACATCATCACGGCGTACGCCGACGCCTAGGGGCCGCATGCTCGACTCGCTGTTCGAGTTCATCGAGGCGTCACCGTCACCGTTTCACGCGGCTGCTTCGGCCGTCGAGCGACTGATCGCCGCTGGCTGCATCGAGACCGGCCGCAGCGCATCGTGGAACGGACTCGATGCTGCGCAGGGCCTCGTGGTGCGCGATGGCGGCACCGTGGTGGCCGTACGGGCTGGCGCTGGGGTCGACCCTGAGCGGTTGCGCTTCAGCGTGATAGGCGCACACACCGACAGTCCCAACTTACGGATCAGACCCCAGCCCGACAGCGGCACGCTCGGCTATCGCCAGCTCGGGGTGGAGATCTACGGCGGTGTGCTGCTCAACTCCTGGCTCGACCGCGACCTCGGACTGTCGGGCCGGGTCACGGTTGCCACCGAGGTTGGCGACGGCCCACAGACGGTGCTGTGGCGGTGCGACCGGGCGCTGCTGCGCGTCCCGCAGCTGGCGATCCACCTCGATCGGGACGTGAACGACGGGCTGAAGCTGGATCGCCAGCAGCACATGACCCCGGTGTGGGGGCTGGGCGAGCCGAGCGCCGATGGATTCCGTGAGTTTCTGGCAGCGGAGCTCGACGTGGAGCCCGACGCCGTGCTGGCGTGGGATGTCATGGCACACGACCTCACCCCGCCGACCCGACTCGGACGCGACGGCGAGATGTACGCAGCCGGTCGCATCGACAACCTCGCTTCGTGTCATGCAGCCGTCGAGGCCCTGGCCGGGCTGGATGCCGTGCCCACCGACACTGCAGCGGTCGTCGTGCTGTTCGACCACGAGGAGATCGGCAGCGACTCCGCCACCGGCGCCGGCAGCCCGATCCTCGCCGATGCCCTCGAGCGCATCGCCCACTGCCTCGGCGCCAGCCGTGAGCAGTACTTGCGGGCGGTGGCCCGCTCGCTGTGCGTTTCAGCCGACGGCGCCCACGCGGTACATCCGAACTACCCCGAACGCCACGAGCCCCAGCACCTGCCGCGGCTGAACGGCGGCCCGGTCATCAAGACCAACGTCAACGTGCGCTACGCCACCGATGCGCGCACCCACGCCCGCTTCGCGGCGGCGTGCGACGCGGCCGGCGTGCCGCATCAGATCTACTCCCATCGGGGGAACCTGCCGTGCGGCTCGACCATCGGGCCCATCACGGCCTCCCGGCTCGGCATGAGCGTCGTCGACGTGGGCTCACCCCAGCTGTCGATGCACTCTGCCCGCGAGCTCGGCGGCAGCGATGACGCCGCCATGCTCACGGCCGCACTCGGCGCCTTCCTCGCTGCGCGCTAGCGCCGCTCGCGCGCGTGGGGGATTCCCTCTGAATGCGGCTCCACAGCTCAGGCGTGGTGCAGGTGGTCGTCGAGGTGCGAGCAGTCGTTGAACCGGCGCAATACCCAGTCGCCGTCGCATCGCACCACCTGGGTGATCGAGCAGTTGTCGGATCCGCCGAAGGAGAACGGTGTGGACCCGGTGATGTGCGCCAGCACCGCGCCGATGACGCCGCCGTGCACGCATGCTGCCACGAGCTGGTCAGGATGTGCGTCGGCGATGCGCCCGAGGGCGGCCATGCACCGGCCGATGAGCTGCTCGTTCGACTCGGCACCGGGGATGACATCCCAGCGCCGCTCGATGTGCAGGCGCTCGTACAGCGGGTGATTGTCGGCGGCGTACTGGCGGATCCGCCCCCCGTCCCACTCGCCCAGGGCGACCTCGCGCAGATCGTGCTCGATCGTCGGGATCATGCCCAGCCGTTCGGCAAGCGGCGCGAACGTCTGCTGGGTGCGCTGCAGCGACGATACGTACAGCGCGTCGATCGGCTCGTGCGCCAGCCGGTTCGCCATCGCCGCAGCCTGGTCGTGCCCCTTCGGGGCCAGCGCCGGGTCGCCTTGCTCGCCGAGCATGGGGAACGGCTCGCCCGGAATGAAGGCTTGGGACGCGCCGTGGCGCACCAGCAGCACCTCGGTTGCGCCCGGCGGCCGGATCCACCGCTGCTGCTCAAACTGGCGGACTTCGGTATCGGACGGCGCGAGGTCGTAATTGTCGTAAATCTCGCCGCTTGAAGCCGGTGTCTCTGCGCGTGTCACGCCGGCAAGCTAACGCCTGCTCCGCCGTGTCTCGCAGGGACGGCCCTTCGCGGTGCTATTCGATCTGGTACGCGGCCTCGCCGTGGTCGCTCACGTCGATGCCGGCCATCTCGACCTCGGGCGAGACCCGGATGCCCATGGTCGCCTTGATCACGCTGGCGATGATCCATGTCGCAGCGAACGAGTACGCGGTGACCACGGCGATCGAGAGCACCTGGTTCCACAGCAGCACACCGCCGCCGAAGAACACGCCGTCGATGAAGTCGCCCCCGGGGACCGCCGAGGCATCGGCGAAGAAGCCGAGCAGGATGCCGCCGACCGCGCCGCCCACCCAGTGGATGCCGACGACGTCGAGGCTGTCGTCGAAGCCGACCCGGAACTTGGCCTCGATGGCAAAGAAGCACACCACGCCGGCGATCGCGCCGAATGCCAGCGAGTGCATCGAACCGACGAAGCCCGCCGCAGGTGTGATGGCCACCAGCGCTGCGACAACGCCGGAGGCGATGCCGATGGTGGACACCCGCTGGTGCCGTGCGTATTCGGCGAATGCCCAGCCCACCATGCCGGCCGCGGCAGCAATGAATGTGTTCACGAATGCCTGCGCCGCCGCACCGTTGGCCGCCAAGGCCGATCCTGCGTTGAAGCCGAACCAGCCGAACCACAGGATGCCCGCACCCAGCATCACGAAGGGGACGTTGTGCGGAACGGGCCGGTTGTCGGGCCAGCCTGAGCGCCGGCCCACGACGAGCGCCAGCGCCATAGCGGCGGCGCCGGCGTTCACATGGATGGCGGTGCCGCCGGCAAAGTCGTGGGCGGGCAAGTTGAAGATCCAACCATCTGCGCCGTACACCCAGTACACGACCGGTGCGTACACCAGCAGCGACCACACGGGGACGAACACCATCCAAGCCGAGAACTTCATGCGGTCCGCGACTGCACCGGAGATGAGCGCTGGAGTGATTGCGGCGAACGTCATCAGGAACGCGAACTTTGCCAATCCCTCGGCGCCGTGAATGCCCTTCATGCCGACAATCGAGAAATCGCCGATGATCGGCAGGCCGCTCTCGCCCGCCGCCAAGCTGTAGCCGACGAGCACCCAGATCACCGGCACGATGCCGAGGCACCACATGTTCATATTGAGCATGTTCAGCGCGTTTTTGGCGCGCACCATGCCGCCGTAGAACAGCGCAAGCCCCGGCACCATGAACAGCACCAGGGCCGCTGCGGTCAATATCCAGGCGATGTTGCCTTCCATCACTTCTCTCCTCGTTGCGCGCGCATGCGCTAGCGGGCAATGGGGCGGCTGATCCGCACATCATTGCAGGTGAGCCGCTCGCACAGCGGATTCGCTGTGCCGCCGCCGGAGACCACGTTCTCGGCTGGGATGTCCTCGCCTGCACTCCGAAGGCGAGAACGTTTCAGGGTTGCTCGCGGGAGCTAATTCGCTGCTGAAGGTGCTGTGTCGAGGGCGGCGCCGAGGTCGTCCAGCAGGTCGCTTTCCGTCTCAAGCCCTACCGACAGCCGCACCAGGTCGTCAGGCACCTCCAGGGCCGAACCGGCGACGGATGCGTGCGTCATCGCGCCGGGGTGCTCGATCAGCGATTCGACTGCGCCCAGCGACTCCGCCAGCGTGAATACCTTGGTCGACGCTGCGACCTGCTCGGCTGCGGCTCTCCCGCCGTGCAGCCGGAACGACACCATGCCGCCGAAGCCGCTCATCTGGCGGCAGGCGATGTCGTGTCCGAGATGATCGGGGCGCCCCGGATAGAGCACTGACCGCACTGCCGGATGCTCCTCCAGCAACTCGACCACCGCGTGCGCGTTCTCACCGTGACGGTCCATGCGCACGCCGAGCGTCTTGGTGCCCCGCAAGGCCAGGTAGCAGTCGAACGGGCTCGGCACGGCGCCGACGGCGTTCTGGGTGAACACCAAGTGGTCGGCCAGCTCGTCGTCGTCGGTGGCCACAAAGCCTCCGACCACATCGCTGTGGCCGCCGAGGTACTTGGTGGCCGAGTGCAGCACGGCATCGGCACCCAGTGCCAGCGGTTGCTGCAGGTACGGCGTGGCAAACGTGTTGTCGACCACGACGATGCCGCCCAGCTCGTGCGTGACGGCGCAGATGGCCTCGATGTCGAACACCGTCAGCAGCGGATTGGTGGGCGTTTCCAGCCACACCATGCGCGTGCTGGGCGTCCAGGCGTCGCGGATCTTGTCGGGGGCAGTGAGATCGACCGCGGCGAGTCCCACGCCCGCGTTGCCGAACACCTTGTCGATGAGCCGGAACGTGCCGCCGTAGGCGTCATCGCCGAGCAGCAGGCTGTCACCGGGGCGCAGCACCCGCAGCAGCGCATCCGACGCTGCCAGCCCGCTGGCGAATGCAAACCCGTGGCGGGCGCCTTCCAGCGACGCCACGCAGACCTGGTAGGCGTGACGAGTGGGATTCCCCGTGCGGCCGTACTCGTAGCCATGCCGGGGTTGCCCGACCGCCTCCTGGGCGAACGTCGTGGCCAGCGAGATCGGCGTGACCACCGCGCCCGTATAGGGATCGTGAGGCTGACCCGCCCGGATAGCGCGGGTCTCGAAGCCGAACTCATCAGGATCCTCGAAGCCCGAGACCTGCGGATCGCCACCCAGCATCAACTGCCTCCAATTGCGTCCGCGCCGAGCGTCGCAACGGGCCTGCCCCGGTCATAGACCACGACCGCCTCGGGTCCTGCGAGCAAGTCGGCTCGGGCCAGCAGTTCGGCGATTCGACCGACTGGTTCTCCGATGCCGACGGCAGGCAGAGGCGGTTCGATCGCCGCAGACACCTTTGCGCTGCCCTCCACCGCCAGCAGCCCGTCTTGGGCCACCGAACCGACCACCTGAGCAGCGGCCAGGGGCATCTCGCCCTTGCATACCGGAACGGCACGCAATCCCGTCTGATCCATGCATTGCCGCGCAGCGGCCACGGTGTCGTCGGGCCGTACGAACACGAACTCGCCGTGGACGAGGCTGCTCACCGTTCCGGGCCCAGGCTCCTGCGGCAGGAACCCCATCTGTGCCATCCACTCGTCGTCGAACACCCGACTGAGGTAGCCCCGGCCCGAGTCCGGGATGAGCGTGACTACCAGCGACTCCTCCGCGCGGCCGGCGGCATCGAGTTCCGCTGCGACGGTGAATGCGCCCGCCACTGCCGTGCCGCCGGAGCCGCCGATCAGCAGGCCCTCGCGCCGGGCAACCCGGCGTGCCATCGCGAACGACTCGGCATCGGTCACGGGGATTCCACGGTCGACGACGCCGGGATCGTAGGTGGACGGCCAGAAGTCCTCGCCGATGCCTTCCACCAAGTAGGGCCGCCCGTCGCCGCCGACATACACCGACTCCGGCGGGTCAGCGATCACGACCTGTATGCCGGGATCCTGTTCTTTGAGATAGCGACCTACGCCGGTGACGGTGCCGCCTGTGCCTGCACCCGCCACGAAGTGGGTGATGCGACCCTCGGTCTGTGCCCAGATCTCTGGTCCGGTGGTCTCGTAGTGCGCTTGAGGGTTTGTCGGGTTGCCGTACTGGTTCGGCGAGTATGCGCCTGGCGTCTCGCTCCTCAGGCGCTCCGCGGTCGAGTAGTACGAGCGTGGATCGTCGGGCGCAACCGCCACCGGGCAGACCACCACCTCTGCGCCATAGGCCCGCAGCAGCGCCACCTTCTCGGGTGCCACCTTGTCGGTGCATACGAAGATGCACCGGTAACCGCGCTGCGCAGCGACCACGGCAAGGCCCACGCCGGTGTTTCCCGAAGTGGGCTCGACGATCACGCCGCCCGGCTGCAGCGAGCCGTCGGCTTCGGCGGCGTCGATCATCGCCACCGCGGCGCGGTCTTTCACCGAGCCGCCGGGATTGGTGGTCTCCAGCTTGGCGACAACCGGCGTTGCGATGTCAGGTTCGACCTTCCTCAGCCGAACCATCGGCGTGCGGCCCACAAGGTCCAGCACCGACGACGCAATGTCGAGGCCCTTCAGGGCCTCGGGCATCGGCGAAGGCCCTGGGTGGGCGTCAGTCACGGCATCACAGCCTAGGAACGCGATGCGGGCCGCGCCGAAGCCACTTCACGGCTGTCAGGTGATCAGCTCGGCCAGCGGGGACAGCTCGGTGTTGACCAGCTCCACGCCGCCTTCGGGCAGCACCGATACTTCGTGCCACAGCCGCAGCTTGGGCGGGCGTCCCAGCAGATGCACCGTTGAGAGGAACGAGTGGAAGATGGCCAAGTGCGTGGAGTGCGACCGGGACCACGCTTCGAGTGACGCCAAGTCGTCGAACCAGCCGACGAAGCTCGTGGACTTGAGATCCTCGCCGTCGATGGATTGCTCGCGCAGGAATCTGCTCGAGATGCAGCCGGAGTCACGGTTGGCGGCCAGAAACTCGATTCCGGCCCGCAGCTTCGGCTCGATGTCGGTGAAGTACATCTCGCGCTCGTCGTCGAGGCACTCGTCCCATTTCTGGCCCGAGCGGATGAGGCACAGATTGGCGGGCAGCGGCGAACCCGGAGCGGCCTCGAACGGATCGTCCGCGCTGGCCGCCATGCGGTCGCGCGCAGCACCCCAGTAGTCGTGCAGCTCAGTGAGGTCCACCGAAGTCAGGTTGCGCACGCCCGGCAGCGGCCGCTTGGTCCCCGCGATCGTCTCCCAGCGCTCCGCCGGGATGACGGCCGTCTCGCAGTAGACCCCGTCCCGTTCGAGCACATCGCAGCCATCCCGCCAACGCTCGTAGACCGCCGGATCGACCCAATACGCCATGAACACGGTCTCGACGTCGCCCTCGGCCTCGGCTGCGTCGTCGCCCTCGTCGGTGAAGTTGACGACCCGGGCCCGCTCGACGTGATCGGGCCGGTGCTCGCCGCCGGTCAACGCCGCCTGCAGCTCCACCAGCGTGTCGGCGTTGTCAGGCCCCTTCGAGAAGACCATCGAATAGGCCGTCAGCTCGGGAAAGTCGACCACGCACCACGCTGGCGCGCTAGGCGTATGCCCCTCGGGCCGGTTGGCAGCCATGCGGCCCCGCTCAGGCGCCGAGTTCGGCGGCGCGGGCCCGGAACAGCTCGACGTTGTTCTCCTTGATTTCCTCGTAGCCGCGGATCATGTCGGGCAGCCGGGCAATCTCGACGGCTCGGGCGTAGGCGGCATCGTCGCCTGCGCCCAGCGTGTCGAGTGCCCGCTCGATCATCCCGCGGTACTCGTCGATCAGCTCCCGCTCCATCTTGCGGTGAGCGGTTTTGCCGAAGACGTCCAGCGCTCCGCCGCGCAGGCCCTTCATCCGCGCCAGCAGTGCGAACGCCATGTCGCCGGAGCGGCCGAGGCCGATCTTCTTCTCGACGCCCATGCGCCGCATGATCGGCGGGTGCAGCTTGTAGGTGACCTCGCTCTTGTCGCCGAACTGGTCGCGCACTGCCTGCTTGAACGCCCCCGAACGGTGCAGCCGGGCCACCTCGTACTCGTCCTTGTAGGCCATCAGCTTGTAGAGGTACATCGCCACGGCCTCGCTCAACGAGGTCTCGCCACCTGCCGCTGCCTCGGCCTCGCGCACCTTGGCAATGAAGGAGGCGTAGTCCGATGCATATGCGTGGTTCTGGTAGCCGACCAGGTCGGGCACCCGGATGCGCATCAGCCGTGCCAGCTCCTCGGACTGGTTGGGCACCGTGTCGATGAGGTCCTGCTGACGCTTCGACGGTCCGGTGTCACGCTTGACCTTGCCGACCCGCTCGACCTCGAGCGTTCCCAAGAAGTCGGGGTCGAGCACGATCTTGCGACCGATGCGGAACGCTTGGGTGTTCATCTCCACCGCAACGCCGTTCAGCTCGATGGCCCGCTCGATCGCCGATGCGCTGATCGGCACCACGCCCGCCTGGTAGGCCGCGCCCACCACCAGCACGTTGGCAGGCATGTGCGAGCGGAACAGGCTGTCCGACAGCGTGCCCGCATCGAAATAGACGTTGCGCTCTGCGCTGGTGGACTCGTCGATGACCCGTTGGAACGCCGTCCACTCGGGGAACTCGGCGGAGGTGTCACGCACCATCGAAGTCGTGGGCACCTTGGATGACGACACGACGGCAACGGTCTTGCCGGCCAACGCCTTGTCGAGGTTTGCCGGGTTGGTGCCGGTCAGCAGGTCGAACACGATGTACGCATCCGCCTCGCCGACGCCGACCTTGTTGGCCTCGTCGCCCCCGTCATGATCTGCCGCCGGGGTGTCGTCACCGTTCGCACCCAGGCGCCGGACCTTGAGGTTCGACAGCACCGGGCCGCCCTTCTGGGCGAGACCGGTCTGGTCGAGGCCGTTGGCCTGCTTGCCGTCGAGCAGCGCTGCGGTGGCGAGCATCTGGTTGACGGTCACCACGCCGGTGCCGCCGATGCCCATCATCAAGATGTTGCCCTCGTCGATCCGGTCGGGCTCGGGCAGGTCATCGCCGATGTGCTCGGTAGCCACCGTGGCCTTGGTGGGGATCTTCCCCGCAGGCACCACCTCGATGAAGGCGGGGCAGTCGCCGTCGAGGCAGGTGAAATCCTTATTGCACGACGACTGGTGAATCTGGGTCTTGCGGCCGAACTCGGTCTCGACGGGCTGCACGCTCAGGCAGCTCGACTTCTCGCCGCAGTCGCCGCAGCCCTCGCAGACCGCCTCGTTGATGAAGACCCGCATCGTGGGCTCGGCCACCTTGCCGCGCTTGCGGTCGCGCCGCAGCTCGGCTGCACAGGCCTGGTCGTAGATCAGCACCGTGCAGCCCTCGATGTCGCGCAGCAGCCGCTGTGCTTCATCCATGCGATCCCGGTGCCAGACCTCGGTGTCGGGAGCGAACTCCGCGTCGGCGGGGTACTTCTTGGGGTCGTCGGTGACCACCATCACCTTGGCGACGCCCTCGGCGTGCACCGAGCGGGTGAGCTCGGGCACGGCCATGCCGCCGTCCACGTCCTGGCCGCCGGTCATGGCCACCGCGCCGTTGAAGAGGATCTTGTAGGTGACGTTGGTGCCTGCGGCCACCGCTTGACGCAGGGCCAGCGAACCGGAGTGGTGGTAGGTGCCGTCGCCGATGTTCTGGAACCGGTGCTCCATGGTCACGAACGGCGCAGCGCCGACCCACTGGCAGCCCTCGCCACCCATCTGGGTGGTGCCGCGGACGTTGCGCGTCGGCGTCATAGCCGCCATGCCGTGACAACCGATGCCGCCGCCTGCTTCGGAGCCCTCGGGCACCCAGGTCGAGCGGTTGTGGGGGCAACCCGAGCAGAACCCCGGTGTGCGGCCGGCGGCCTTCTCGCCCTTGGAGGTGGTGACCGCCAGCGGGATCGTGATGCGCTCGGGCACAGCGGGCCCGATGCCTTCGGGACCGAGCCGGTCCACAAGGAACGGCCGGATCTTGCGGGCGATGAGATCGGCGTCCATCTCGCCGTGGCCGGGGAACCAGAAGCCGCCCTGCGCGTCGCGCTTGCCGAGCACGACCGGGGCGTCGGCCATGCCGTACAGGTTCTCCTTGATGAGCGACTCGATGATCGAGCGCTTCTCCTCCACGGCGACGATCAGGTCGAGCCCGTCGGCGAACTCGCGCACGCTGGTGGGCTCGAGCGGCCACACCACCGCGGGCTTCCAGATGCGCACGCCCCGGCGTTCCAGCTCGATGTCGTCGAGCCCCATGCGGTCGAGCGCCTCGCGCAGGTCGTAGTAGGTCTTGCCCGCAGCGACGAGGCCGATACGGGCGTCGCGGGTGGGAAGCGTCTGTCGGTTGAGCTTGTTGGCGGCCACGAACTTGTCGACCGCAACCATGCGGCCCTCGTGGATCTCGAGCTCCATGCGCACTGCGTTGGGGCCGAACAGGGCGTCCTGCTGGGTGTGCGCCCAGGGCTTGCCCTCCCACTCGAATTCGGGTCGGGCGACCGACACGCGGCCAGGGCCGACCTGCACCGTCGCGTACCCGTCGGCCACGTTGGTGACGATCTTGAGCGCCGACCAGAATCCGCTGTAGCGGGACAGCTCGAAGCCCCAGCGCCCGAAGTCGATGACCTCCTGCACCGAGCCCGGGTACAGGATCGGCGTCTGGTAGTGGATCAGCACCGGCTCGGACTCTGAGGCCAGCGTGGAGGACTTCGATGCCGGGTCGTCGCCGGCTACGAGCAGCACGCCGCCCTTGGGGTCGACGCCGCAGACGTTGGCGTGCTTGATGGCATCGCCGGAGCGGTCGACGCCGGGGGCCTTGCCGTACCACATGCCCAGCACGCCGTCGTAGCGGCCCTGGAAGTTGCGGTTGGCGAGCTGGCTGCCCCACACGATCGTGGCGCCGAGGTCCTCGTTGAGACCCGGCTCGAACATGATGTTGTTCTGCTTCAGCTCCTCGGCGTTGCCGAGCATGAGCGAGTCGATGCCGCCCAGCGGCGATCCGCGGTAGCCCGACACCATCGCAGCGTTGTTCAGTCCGTCACGGCGGTCGGCCCGCAGCTGATCCAGCAGCACGCGCAGCAGCGCCTGCACGCCCGACATCGCGACATCGCCTTCCATACGGTCGAAGCGATCTTCGAGCTTGAAGTCTGCGAGAGCCATCGAATCCCCCTCATGCGCCGCGGCGGCGGGTGCGGCGGCCACCTGCGAGGCTACCCGTCAGCCCGAATTGCCGCCGGTGAAGCGAGCGCGCTCATGTTTGGCTGGCTCGCTGCGGGGCGCGGCGCTGCGGTTCAGCGCTTGGGCAGCAGACCGGGCCGGGGCAGCGTGAATGCCAAGCCCAGTGCGCAGGCGTTGGCAACCGCCGCCATCGAGAACGTCCAGCCATAGCCCCCCGTTGCATTCAGCAGCTGCTGCGCCACGTACGGCCCGATCGCGGCGCACGACCCCGCGGTCGCGAAGAAACGGCCGACGATCGCACCGGCATGGGTACGGCCGAAGTAGTCGGCGACCAGCGCCGGGAAGACCGCCACGCTGCCGCCGTAGGACATGCCGAACGCGATAGCCGAGGCGTACAGCAGCACCAGATTGTCGGCCACGGCGATGCCGACGAACGACAGCGTCTCCACCGCCAGCGCCAGCGCCACGGCTCGGCGGCGGTCGATGCGGTCCGACAGCGGGCCGGTCACGATGCGCCCCACGAGGCCGCCGACGCCGACCGAGCTGATGACGCCTGAGGCCCATTGCAATGAGAATCCAAGGCTCCGGGCGTACTGGACACCGTGTGCAAACGGCACAAACACCACGACGAACGTCAAGGCGAACATCCCGAAGATGCGCCAGAACACCGAGGTACGCCACGCAGCAGAGGCGGTCCACGCGGTGCGGGGATTCTCGGCGTCCTCTGCGCCGCTGCGGGTGGCCTCCACGACGAACCCTGCCGGCCTCGACACGACCCGCGAACGGGCCAGCGGGCGGTCAGCACGATCCGGCGTGCGACCGTCGGGATACTGGCCGATCGACTCGGGATCGCGCACGAACAGCATGGCGGTGGCCGCCATGAACACACCGCCCACTACGGCCATCACGGCAATTGCCGTGCGCCAGCCGAACTGCGAGACGAGCCACGCAGCGATCGGCGGTGCCACGATCCCGCCAGCGCTGCCGCCCGAGCCCACGATGCCGGTCGCCAAGCCGCGCCGAGCGGTGAACCAGCGCACCACGGTCGCATTCGCAGGCACCCACGACGATGACATGCCGAGCGGCGCGATCACCGCCAGCCCGACGAAGACCAGCACCAGGCTCGACGCAGACGACAGCACCAGGTAGCCGGCGGCCAGCAGCAGAGCGCCTACGGCGATGACCTGACGGGGGCCGATTCGGTCGGTGAGCTGCCCGCTCCACACGCTGATCGCGCTGTAGCTGAGGATGTACAGCGAGTAGGCGAGCTGCAGCCAGTTGGTCGACCAGCCGGTGTCTGCGCTGATGGCCCCTTCGAATGTGCCGTAGCTGAACTGCAGTCCGTAAACGATGAACAGCACCCAGAACCCGGCCCACGCCACCCGCCAGCCGTGAAACGGCCGACCGATCAGCATTGCCATCCGCCGGACGGCTGGCCAGTGAGCGGGTTCACGCGATGAGCTTGGAGTGAGCCGGAGGCCGCCCGAGGCGGCAGCCGCTACATGTCGCCAGGTGCCAGGAAGAACCAGATGGGCTGCTTCTCGCCGGCGTCGGCCATGGCCTTGCGAGCAGCCATGATCGTGCGGCCCGCTTCGGTGGAGGTGAAGAACCAGCGAGCGCCCGCCCACGGGGCCGGTGCGTGCTCGGCCAGCGCCAGCGCGGCGGTTTCGTAGTAGCCGCGTATGTCCTGTGCCACCCGCGCCGGGATGCCCGGTATGCCGGCTTCCTTCCACGGGGTGCCCTCGGCCACGCGCACGAACGACTGCACGGCCGCGCCGATGTCGTCGGCGGCCACGACGCGCCCCGCGCCGGTGCGGTTGCCCAGCTTGGCCACAGCCCGGTCATAGGCCTGCCGCAGGCCGTTGGCCTCGTCGACGGCGGGGTGCAGGCTGGGGTCGTGCCGTGGCGGCAGCTCGCACGACATCGTGGCGGTGCCATCGTCGTCGATCGTCTCGGCGAACTTCTCCACCACCGGCTCGGGCGAGGTGAGCAGCCCGAAGGCGTGGGCCAGCACCCGATGCTGGAAGTCGGCATCGTTGGGCTTGCCGAGTGGGCGCCCCAGCGGGAAGTCGCACCAGAGGCCTCGGGGCGGGGCGGTTCCCTGGATGTGGGCGCCGATGGAGCCCAGCGCCACCGTCGCCAAGCCGGCTTCCTCGAAGACATGTCCGAGCGCACTCACGGTGCGGGTGCACAGCGGTCAGACGGGGGTGAGCAGCACCACGTCCACCTCGTGGTCACGCAGGAACTTGGCACCCGCAGGCCCGGAGTCCATGCGCACCCCGGACAGGTCGAACTGGTTGCCGGCGTAGGAAAGGTGGATGTCGGAGACCTCGCCGATGGTGCCGTCGGCAGAGAGCTCGTCGAGGCGGTCGATCGGGAACACCGTGTTGAGGTCGAGGGCTATCCCGGTGGCATCGAAGTTGGGGCTCCAGTGGCCGCACATGTAGTCGCGCCGGCTGCCGTCGAGCACCCGGTAGCCGGTGTCTATCGGTTCGAAATCATCCTGGTCGGGATGGTGCAGCGAAGCCGAGGTCACGATGGCGACCTTGGCTTCGGCGAGGGGCGGAGGCGTGGTGAACGCTGTGGTCTCGAAATCGGGGAGCTCGAGCCCGCCCGTCAGTGCCTTGACATCGGAATCAGCCATGGCGGCAAAGCTACGACTTGCTGCACTGCCTTGCTCGGCACTGGGGGCTAGGCGGTTTCCTCGAGGTCGAGGGAGCGCTGGCGGAGGCGGCGCATTCCCTTGAGCCAGCGGTCTGGATCGGAGGCCTTGCGCTCGACGTAGGTCTGGGCCTCGGGGTGGGACAGGATCAAGAAGCGCTCCTCGGCCATGGCTTGGGTGATGACCTCGGCAACGAATTCGGGCTCGACGATGCCGTCGGTGCCGCCGTCGGCGAGTCGCTGCGGCGCCATAGCTGTGTTGACACCCTGGGGGCACAACACCGAGACCCGGATGCCGTCGTCGCCGTGCAGGATCGCTTCCATCTCGGCCAGCTTGATGCAAGCCGCCTTGGTGACCGAGTAGGGCGCCGAGCCCATGGCCGCCAGCAGTCCGGCGGCACTGGCGGTGTGCACCAGGTAGCCCTCGCCGCGGGCCAGCATCGAGGGCAGCACTGCCCGCGCCGCGTACACGTGGCTCATCACGTGCAGCTCCCACTGCGACTGCCAGGCATCGTTCGAAGCAACCACGCCGCCTTCGGCGCCGGCGCCGGCGTTGGAGAAGAACACGTCGATCGGCCCGTGCGTGTCGAGCGTTCGTTCGACGAGGTCTGCCACCGCGGTTTCGTCGGTGACATCCAGTCCGACGCCCTCACAGCCGATCTCATGCGCGACGGCTTGGGCAGCATCGGCGTTGTAGTCGGCGACGACGATGTGTCGAGCACCCTCGGCCATCCAGTGCCGGGCGGTGGCCCCGCCGATGCCGCCTCCCCCGCCCGTGATGATCGCAACTCGATCACGCAGTTCCATGGCCCTTGCTCCTTGCTCGTCTGCGGCCTCTCGGCGCGGTGAACCGGCTCAGTGTCGCGCAGCGTGGTCGCTCTCGGCAGTGCCGAACAGCGTCAGCGCGCAGCCGGATCAATCGGCCGCAGCAGCTTCAGGCTCGGCCGTGCCGATGCCGCCGACTTGCTCACCCTCGTCGATGGCCTTGATCCGTGCCGCATAAGCGGTCTCGGCGAGGCCCTCGGCGCCGAGGAATCGACCGGGGCTGGCGCCGTCGATGTGGCCCATGATCCCCCGGTAGAGGCTGAATCCGCACAGCGCCGCCAACTCTTCGGGCATCTCACGGACGTCTTCGGGAGCGAGGCTGTAGTACTGGTTCTGCTGCTGGCGCATCCAGCCCCGGCAGTACTGCACGCTGATGCCAAGGCGCCAATCGTCGTCGGACGTGTTGGCGCCGCCGCAGTGCCAGGTGCCGCCGTTGACGATCAGCACCGAGCCGGCCGGCATCTCGGCCGCGATGTACTCCGGCTTCTCGCCCGGCTGGGGCTCGTGGTCGTAGCGGTGCGAGCCCGGAACGAGGCGGGTGGCGCCGTTCTCATCGGTGAAGTCGGTGAAAGCCCAGATGGTGGTGACCATGAACGGCGCGCGGGGCCGCGGCACGTCGATCTGATCGACGAGGCCGTCGTCGGAGTGCAGGCCCTGGTGCACCTCGCCCGGACCGATGTGCATGCAGGTGGTGCCAGACAGGATCGCCCCGGGCTCCATCAGATGCTGCGGGAACGGCAGCACGTTGCGGTGGATCGGCAGCTTCCAGAACGACCGGTCCTTGTTGAGCAGGTTGTACATGCGCTTGGTGGCGAAGCCCTCGATGCGGTTGCCCTTCGGCTGCACGTTCAGCTCGTCCTCGACCCGTGCGACGGTCTCGCGGATCTCAGTGACCAACTCGGGTTCGATGGCGCCTTCGACGATGCAGTAGCCGTTCTCGTCGACTTCGTCGAGATAGCGCTGGAGTTCGGATTCGTTCGCAGTGAGGTCCAAGGTGCCGCTCATGGCCCCAGTCTCGCAGGATGGGAGCGGTCAAGCCTCTGCGACTCCCGCGAAGGACAGGTCGCAGCCGTCACGTACCTCGCTGGCCCGGCCCAAGAAATGGCTGTCCTCGACGTTCCAGGTGTGCTCGTCGCCGTGGCGCACGCGCAGGTAGCCGGCGCCGTGGGTCCAGTAGATGCGCCCGCCTGCCAGCGTGATGTCATGGGCCAGGGCGATGTCGACCCGCCGGGGCACCCGGCGCCATCCTCCGGCGGCTTCGAGATCGTGGCGGGAGATCATCAGCACGCCGCCCGAGACGCCCACGAAGGGGATGTAGCGCTCTGAGAACTTCTGGCGGTTCTGGTCGCGCACGGTCGTGTTGAGCCGTTCCAAGTACACGTATTCGGCAGACTTGCCGATCAGCTCGGCCCGGGAGTACTCGTGGGCGAGCACGAGGTCCCAGATGTGCTCGGCCCCGTAGTAGTCGTCGTCGTCCATCTTGGTGAGCAGGGATCCGCCGGCCTCCTCTGCGGCGGCTCGCAGCACCCCTCCCAGGTTCTGGGTGCCGTCGACCCGCACGATCTGGAGGGGTTGGCCAAGTTCTCCGGCCAGCGCTTCGATCTCCGTGTCACTGTCGAAGCCATCGCCGTGCAGGGCGAGCACGAGCTCGAGTCGGGGGTAGGTCTGGCGGGCGGCGGTCGTGATCACATCGGCGACGCGGTCCGGCCGCCGGGTCGGGGCCACGATGGACACCTCTGGCGGCTGAGCGCCGACGCCCGACGCCGAGAGGATCTGGCGCGCCCGGCTGCGAAGCGAGTGGTCGCGCAACGCGCAGCGTCGCATCTCGACGCTGAGCTGCTCGCGGCGGTGTGCATCGGCATCGGTGATATCACCCGACGCCATCAGGTCGTGCAGCGCTGGCCCAAGCGTCGCTGCGAGCTCGGGATCGGGTGCGTCGATGTGCACGACAATGCCGGCGCCGGCCAGCGCCGCCAGCGCTCCTGCCCGCTGCACCGCGTCGCGGTGGTCGGCAGCGCTGTCAGTGAGATGATGCGGGGCGCGCAGGTCGGCCAGCAGCTCGCCGCCGAGGTAGAGGCTGAAGATCGAGCCACGAGCCGGCGACAGCAGCGACCGCACCGACGCCGGTTCTGACTCGAACCCGGCCGACCAGCCGATCGGATTCACCGCCTCGGGGTTGAAGGCCTGCACCTTGGCCGAGGGGGCCATGTCCGCCAGCACGGCAACGAGGGGTTGCCGCTCGCTTGGTGCACCTTGAAGCGCCGCCTCACCCGCCTTGGCCGAATCGGCAACGACGACATCGACATGGTGGTCGCCGTCATCGCCGACGTGAGTCGCCACCCTGGTCGAAGCGGCGAACACGGCCGAGGCCTCGCGGCCAACTGCGACGATCTCGGCGCCGAGCGGGTAGCGGGCGAGACGCTGCACGTAACGCTGGCTGCGGGGCTGGAGGCCCAGCCAGATGCGCAGGCGCTTCTTGATTCTCTTGATGAGCCGCGGCCAGTGCTTTCTTGCCCGCCGCAAGGCCCACATCATGCTGCGGAACTTCCAACGGAGGTTCTTGAGACGCCACCACACGGCCCGTGCAACCGTGCCGATGAGGCGGGCGACATCTGCGGGCCGCCGAATGCGTCGCACCGCGACGAACAGCGTCGAGCCGTGCCGGCGCATTCGAGCCCACAGCCGCAGGAATCGCTTGGCGGGCCCATGCAGCTTGCTGGCAAGCCACCCTTGGGGCTTGGCTTCCTGGGTGACCTGCAGGCTGTCGACGTCGAGCTCGACGACCGCTCCGAATTCGGCCACGGTCCGGTGCGAGCGGCGGGCGCGGTGAATCGCCCAGCCGCGGGTGATGCCCACCCGGTGTCCTGACGCCAGATCAGATTCACCCGCCGCGGCAGTGCCGAGCTGGTTCTGAAGCCGGTCGAACATTCGCGGCCGGATGCCCGCGCCGGCGGGAACACGCACGTGGTATGCCGCGGCGGGATGCGCGAGCGCCGCGCCCCCAGCTGCGCCCACGCTCACGCGGGGATCGGGGTCGAGCTGGCGGCGGAGCCGCTCGAATTGCTCGCCGGGGCGCTCGTCGACCCACACCACCAGGTCGTGGAAGTTGCTGGCCAGCACTTGCTCGACGGTGTCGAGCATCTCGGATTCGTCGACGTGCCCGGGCTGCACCGTCACCACGAACTGCGGCACGGTGTACGAGCGGCCGGGGGGCGAGGTGCGCAGCCGCCGGTCGGGAATGAGGTGAGACAGTTTGTCGCGTTGCTGGGCGAGGCTGACCGTCTCGTCCTCGCTGAGCACCGCTCCCTCGCCTTGGTGCCAGCACAGCGCCGAGCGCTCGGGCACCAACACTGCACCCTGCGCGTAGGCACGCCAGCCGAACTCGATGTCCTCCGAACCCCATTGCGTGAACGACTCGTCAAAGCAGCCCACGGTCTCGAAGAACGCCTTCGACACAGCGAAGTTGCCGCCGGTGACGACCCGGAACACGTCGTCGGCGTCCGAGGCGAGGTTGTCGGTCTGCTCCATGCGGCGCTCGATCCACTCGGGACGCTGGATCGGTCGTCCCTCGAACAGGTCGGCGAGTGTCCCGGGACGGTTACGCACGTCGGACGCCCCGATGCCGTCCACATCGACGTGGTGGCGGAACCCCAGCGTGAGCAGGTCGCTGGCTGCGTGGTGCCAGCGGGCGTGCGCGGACAGCCAGTCGGCCTCGGGGACCATGTCGCAGTCGAGGAAGATCAGCACATCGCCCTGCGCTGCACGGGCGCCGTTGTTGCGAGCCCGGGCCAGGCCGAACCCGAGGTCTTCCTGATGGACCACTCGAAGGCTCAGCCGGCTCGGGCCCGTTCCATTGAGCGCCGCCAGATCGAGCTGAGCCAGGTCCAGCGGCGGATCCGAACCGTCGTCCACCACGACGACCTCGTAGAGATCCGCGGGGTAGGTCTGTCGCTCGAGTCCGGCCAGCGTGAGAGCCAGCGCATCCGGTGCCTCGTAGTAGGGGACGACCACGGTCACCGGCAGCAGTGGCTCGAACACGTCCAGCGGGGCCACGCCCAGGGAGCGCCAGTCGTTGCCCCGCACATCGGCGGGCGGCGGTGTGGGACGGTGTGCAGGCGGTGTGAACACGGGCGGTCCGTTGCGGTCAGACATCCGTCGCCGGACATCACTCGGCCGCGTGAGTATGCCGCCGCTGGCTGTCCCTGCCCCGCACCGTTGCCCCAGGACGGCCTTCGTAGGATGACCCGCATGGCCGACGAAGGCGGCGAGGCAAGCACAGTCGGCGAAGGCGGCGAGGCGAGCACAGCCAGCGATGGCGTCGAGACCGACACGGCCGCTGAGGCCGCCGACGACTCCGGTTCGCAGGATGCAGCGGCACGGCCGCTCATCGACCTGACATCGAGGCCGACGGCGCGGACGTACCTGCGGGAGGCGTGGCGCCGGCGCGAGTTCGCCATCGTGGTGCCGGCGCAGGACCTTCGGGCCCAGAACATGGACACCACGCTGGGCCAGCTCTGGCACCTGGTGAATCCGGCTCTGCTGGTCGGGGTCTATTTCCTAGTGTTCGGCGTCATCATCGACACCCGGCGCGGGGTCGACAACTTCCTGGGCTTCCTCATCGTCGGCGTGGTGCTGTTCCATCTCACCCAGCGGGTCACCTTGGAGGCATCCACCTCGATCACGCAGAACATGGGCCTGATCCGCTCCATCCAGTTCCCGCGCATCCTGCTGCCCGCAGCGTCGGTGAACGGCCAGACCGCTGCGTTCGTGCCCGCGCTGGCGTTGGCGATCCTGGCGGTGCTGGCGACCGGTGAGCTGCCGACGCTGCGCTGGCTGGTGCTCCCTGCCGTGCTGGTGGCGCAGTTCGCCTTCAACTTCGGCACTGCGCTGCTCGTGGCTCGCATCGGCACCACTATGCCCGACCTGCGCCAAATCCTGCCGCACCTGTTCCGGCTGCTGTTCTACGGCTCGGGCGTGATCTTCAGCGTCGATGCGTTCGTGCAGAGCACGGCGTGGCGGCGTGCGTTCGCGCTCAACCCGCTCTATGACGTGATCACGTGCGCGCGCTGGTGTCTGCTGGGCGAGCCCGTGGACCTGTGGGTGGTGACCGGTCTCGTGATGTGGTGCGTGCTGATGCCCGCCATCGGGTTTGCGGTGTTCCACCGGTCCGAGCAGAGGCTCGGCGCGTGAGCGACTCCGCTGTCACGGTCGAGGTGCGCGACGCCCACGTCAGCTACCGGGTCTTCGAGGAGCCGGCCACGGGTCTCAAGCAGGGCTTTGCCCGGGGCCGGATGCGTCGCCAGTACCGCATGATCCCCGCCGTGCAGGGCGTGACGCTGGATCTGTTCGAGCACGAGACGCTGGGGCTGATCGGGCCGAACGGTGCAGGCAAGTCGACGCTGCTCGCCGCGATGACCGGGCTGCTGCCGCTGCGCTCGGGCACCATCCGGGGACGGTCGCGGCCGTCGTTGCTCGGGGTGTCGTCGGTGCTGCGACCGGCGCTCTCGGGGCGCCGCAACATCCTGATCGGCGGTTTGGCGCTGGGCTTCACCCGTGCCGAGGTGGAGCGCCGGATGGACGAGATCATCGACTTCGCCGGGCTGCGCGCCGACATCGACCGGCCGATGCGCACGTACTCCTCTGGCATGCGGGCCAGGCTGCGCTTCGCCATCGCCACGGCCCGGATTCCCGAGATCCTGCTGATCGACGAGGCGCTGACGGTGGGCGACGAGGAGTTCCGGCGGCTGGCGGCCGAGCGCATCGACGACGTGCGCTCCGCCTCGGGCTCAGTCGTGCTGGTCACCCACAACATGAACGAGATCCGGCGCTTCTGCGACCGGGTGGTCTGGCTGGACGAGGGCCGCATCCGCGCCGTCGGCGACCCTGCCGAGATCGTCGACAGCTACCTCACAGCGCCCAGCCGCAACTCCCACTGAAGGGCCGGGACGGCTCACAGCCAGTGATGCGAGACTGACTCCCGTGGCGGCGGAAGCGGGGGCAGTCGGGCAAGGGCGGCGCATCATCCTGAACGCGTTCACGATGAACTGCGTGGGCCACATCCAGCAGGGACTATGGGTGCGAGACGACACCCGCCAGCGGGAGTACACCTCGCTTGAGCCCTGGCTGGAGCTGGCCCGGATTTGCGAGGCCGGATGCTTCGACGCCATCTTCCTCGCGGACGTGATCGGGCTGTACGACACCTACCGGGGCAGCGCCGACACCTCGCTGCGCGAGGCCATACAGGTGCCCGTGAACGACCCGATGCTGCTGATCCCGGCCATGGCCACGGTCACCGAGCACCTCGGGTTCGCCTTCACCAGCAACGTGCTGCAGGCGCACCCGTTCACCTTCTCCCGCCAGATCTCCACGCTCGACCACCTCACGGGCGGGCGGGTGGCCTGGAATGTCGTCACCTCGTACCTGCAGAACGGCGCGCAGAGCCTCGGCTACCCGCGACTGCCCAAGCACGACACGCGCTACGAGCGAGCCGAGGACTACCTCGACGTCTGCTACAAGCTCTGGGAGGGCAGCTGGTCTGACGATGCGGTGGTGGCCGACACCGAGCGCGGCG
This sequence comes from Candidatus Poriferisodalis sp., assembly GCF_965203655.1. Lineage (GTDB taxonomy): Bacteria > Actinomycetota > Acidimicrobiia > Acidimicrobiales > Poriferisodalaceae > Poriferisodalis. The sequence goes on along the minus strand of NZ_CBDBDD010000009.1, from coordinate 585,568 downwards.
TCTATACCGACCCTGACCGGGTGCGGCCGATCGACCACGAGGGCCCGTACTACTCGGTGGCCGGGCCTCATCTGGCCGAACCGTCGCCGCAGCGCACGCCGGTGATCTACCAGGCCGGCTCGTCGGATCGTGGGCGCGATTTCGCGGCCAAACACGCCGAATGCGTGTTTGTCGTGGCGGCCTCGCGGGGCTTGACGCGCATCGCCGAGGACATCCGGCGCCGGGTGAGTGCGGTCGGTCGCCACCCCGATGACGTGAAGGTCATCGCCGGCCTGTCCCCCATCGTGGGCGGCACGGAGGCCGAGGCGAAAGCCAAGCACGCCGACTATCTCGAGACGCTCTCGCTGGAGGCAGGTCTGGCACACCTGAGCGGAAACCTCAACATCGATCTGAGCCACATCGACCCCGACCAGCCGCTCGAGACGCTCGACACCGAGGGCGTGCGCGGCCCGGTGAAGTCGCTGCTGGATTCGGCGCGGCCGGGCACCCGGACCTTCGGCGACCTCATCAAGCTGAACATGGCCGGGCAATTCCTGGTGGGTTCGCCCGAGCAGATCGCGGACGGGATGCAGCGCCGGCTGGACCAGGGCGTGGACGGCTTCAACCTGGTGTATGCCACCACCCCCGGCACGTTCGTGGACTTCATCGAAGGTGTCGTGCCGGTGCTGCGCGAGCGAGGTCTCGTGCAGCGGGAGTACCAGCCGGGAACGCTGCGCGAGAAGCTGTTCGGCAGCAGACGCCTGCCCGAAACGCATTACGCCAGCGGCTTCCGCCAGCAGCGGGTGTAGCCGATCGGCGCGGCGGCTCGGCGGCGGCGAGCCAGCTCAGCCAGCGCGAAGAGTGACGGCGGCGTCCGGTTCAGCCCCGCGGCGAGGCCCGAGTCGGTCCTCGCAGCGTCACACCGCCGTCGACGACCAGCGTGTGGCCGGTGATGTAGCGGGCCTCGTCGGTGCACAGGAACCTGACCGCCGCGCCGACATCCCAGCCATTTCCCTCGATCTTGAGCACGCTGGCCCGCCGACGGGCCTCGGCAAGCTCGTCGGGCATCTCGTCGCCGCCGACCAGCGGCGTGCGCACGGGTCCAGGAGCCACGCAGTTCACCCGCACGCCATCGGCGCCGTGATCGACGGCCATGGCGGCCGTGAGCGCCATGATCGCCCCCTTCGACGTGGAGTACGCCGTCATGCCGCGGGGACGCAGCGCCGAGATGGACGAGATGTTGACGACCGCTCCCCCGCCTGAGTGCTCGATCATGGCCGGAATGGCGTGACGAGATGCCAGCACCATCGAGGTGAGGTTCACCTCCATCACCCGTTCCCACGCATTGACATCGCCGGTCACCACCGTCCCCCTGCTGCCGATGCCGACGTTGTTGACCAAGATGTCCAGCTGTCCCCACTGGTCGAGCGAGGCCTTGACCATCTCCTCGCAGTCGGCTTCGACGGTCACATCGGCACCGACGGCGACGGCGCTGCCTCCCTCGGCGCCGATCATCTCGACCGTGGCCTCGGCGAGCTCGGGCTTGCGGTCCACCGCCAGCACGTGCGCACCGGCCTCGGCCAGCAGGATTGCCGTCGCCCGGCCGTTGCCGATCCCGTCGCCGCGTGCACCCGCGCCGGTGACGATCGCCACGCGGCCGCCCAAGTCCGCAGTCGCCCGAGTCGCAGTCATCCGTCGACGCTCCGGCGGGACAAGTGCTCAGCCGTCGCCGTTGCGGCGCAGGGTGCTGCGGTCGTCCAGCGGCGTCCAGGCGTCGGCGTAGTTTTCCTGCAGCTCGTCGAGGCCGGCCGCCCACGCCGTGGGGATCCATGGGTAGCGGGACTCGAACATGAAGGCCAGCATGTCGGCCATTCGCCGGGGTTCGAGCTCGGCGGTGGTGCCGGCGTCGTAGGCCTCGATGTCGGGACCGTGGGGCAGGAAGGCGTTGTGGATGCTGACGCCGCCGGGCTCGAATCCCCCCTCGGGCTTGGCGTCGTAGGTGCCCTCGATGAGCCCCATCAGCTCGCTCATTACGTTGGAGTGGTACCAGGGCGGCCGGAACGTGTGCTCCTGCACGGCCCAGCGCTCGCGGAACAGCACGAAGTCGACGTTGGCGGTGCCCGCCGTGTCTGACGGGGAGGTGAGCAGTGTCCAGATGGACGGTGCCGGGTGGTCGAACAGCAGCGGGCCGAGCGGGCAGTAGTTGCGCAGGTCGTACTTGTAGGGGGCGAAGTTGCCGTGCCAGGCCACCACGTCGAGCGGCGAGTGCGGCAGATGGGTCTCGAGCAGGCGGCCACTGTGCTTGAAGACCAGCCGGGTGGGTCGATCGTCAGCCTCGTAGCCAGCCATCGGGAACAGGAAGTCGCGGGGCATGGCGAGCGCATCCACGCCGATCAGCCCCGGGTCGGGCAGCCGGAACGGGGCGCCGTAGTTCTCGCACACGTAGCCCCGGGCGGACTCCTCCATCAGCTCGACGCGGAACTTGACGCCGCGGGGCACCGTTGCCAGTTCCGCAGGCCCGACGGCGAGGGTGCCGAGCTCGGTGACGAGACGCAGCGAGCCCTGCTGGGGCAGGATCAGCATCTCGCCGTCGGCGTTGGCGAACACCTCGCCGTCCATGGAGCGATTGGCGACGTACAGGTGCGTCGCGGCACCCGTGCCGAGGTGGGCGTCGCCGTTGGCCGCGAGGGTGCACAGGCCCTCAAGCCAGCTCAGCGGCTCGTCGGGAACCCCGATCGGGCTCCAGCGCAGCTGCGCCACTGGGGGCGTGCCCTCACGGCAGGGCGAGGTGCGCAGGTTGCCCGCCTCGATATCGCGCAGCGCAGTGACGTGGCGTACCGACGGGCGGATCCGGTACATCCAGGTGCGCAGCGCGTCCGCCCTCGGCACGGTGAACGCGCTGCCGGTCAGCTGCTCGGTGTACAGGTCGTGGGTGACGCGCTGGGGGCTGTTCTGGCCGATCGGCAGCACGCCGGGTTCTGCCTCGGTGACGTGCTCATTGCCGAAACCGCTCTGGTATTCGATGCCGAAGTCGTCCCCCATGGCGGCCAGCCTAGGTCGCGCCGGTGAACCCCTCTTGGGGCTCAGGACCGGGGGCTGGGGGGGCGCCGCGGCCCTGGCGGCGCATGATCAGCGCCAGCAGGGTCGCGCCGGCAGCGAGCACTGCGAAACCCGTCCAAACCAGGTTGAAGCTGCCCGTCCACTCCGCGACGTAGCCCGTGACGAGACCCCCGATGCTGAGTCCGGACATGAAGCCGAGCATCACGATGCCTGACGCCCGGCCTGCCAGCGCAACGGGAATGCCGGTGATGATGGCCAGCATGGCAACGGCATTCCACGACATCATCGTGAACCCGGCCAGCAGCGACATCACCCACATCAGGCTGCTGTGGACGGTGGCCGCACCGAGCAGCAGCGCCATCGCCACCACCGTGAACGCGGATTGGACGGCCAACGCGCTCGCAGGATGCACCCGCCGCTCAGTGAGCCGGGCCCACCAGATGCGCGATCCGATAGCGGTCACGCCGGCGAGGGCGCTGGCCCATCCGGCCCAGAAGTTGGTCCAGCCCAGCGACTCCTCGGCGAAGAGGATCTGGAAGCGGCCGACGCCGCCCACGACGCTGCCCATCAGCAGCGAGAACCACGTGATCGTGATGATGAATCGGCGCTCCGCGGGTCCCATCCGCACCACCCTGGGCTGCGCGGGCGCGACGGCGAACACCGCACCTGGCGGTGCCTCGTAGGCGAAGGCCGGCTCGCTGTCGGTCTTGGTGTCGGGTCGCAGCCACAGCTGGATGCCCAGCGCGCACACCAGTGTCACCACGCCGTAAATCCCCCTCGCCCAGCGCCAGCCGTACAGGGTCGCCAGCGTCGGCAGCGTGGCACCCGACAGGAACGTGCCGAACATGACGCCGGACTGCTTCAGGCCGGTGATGGTGCCGCGACGACCCTCCGGGACGCGCTCGGCGATGAGCTTGTTGGTGGCCGGATTGCACCAGCCTTGGCCGAGGCCCGAGAACGCCGCCGCCGCCATGAGCAGCCACACGTTCGGCGCGAAGGCCATGCCGAACAGGCCCACGCCGGCCGTGCCGATCGTGAGCACCGTGGACACCTTCGGCCCGATCTGATCGGTGATGCGACCCGACAGCGGCGCGAAGAGCGCGGCGACGACCGTGTTGGCGGTGAGGGCGACGCTGAACGCACCGGTGGTGATGCCGAGATCGCCGATGAGATCGACCGCCACCACCGCCGGCGCCATGATCGGGAACGGGCCGAGCACCATCGTCGCGACCAGCACGAAGTTCAGGCCGAAGCGCTGCATCGGGCCGTCTCCAGTCGCAGCGACCTCGTCAGGCGCGCCCGCCGTCGCGCTCGGGGCATCGCCCGTCCGCATCGCAGCGCACCCTATGGCCGCTTCCCCGCAGATACGCGCCGACGACCGCTTTGACTACCGACGCGCCTCGGCGCGACTGCGTATCTTCCCTGGGTGCGATGAAGACTGAGACGCTGCTGCCGTTGGGCAAGCTCGACCCTGGGCTGCGTGCACCCGATGTGCCGCTCGACGTCACGAGCATCGGCAACGCCGCCGTACAGGTCGAGGCGCTGGGCTACGACGCCCTCGTCGTGGAAGAAACCAAGGACGACCCGTACCAGCTGCTGGCCATGGCGGCGGTGGCAACGACCACGCTGGGTCTCGGCACCTCGGTGGCGATGGCGTTTCCCCGTTCGCCGACCGTCACCGCGCTGTCGGCGTGGACATTGCAGAAGGCATCGGGGGGACGGTCGATCCTGGGGCTGGGCTCGCAGGTGCGCGGCCATATCCGCCGCCGCTACGGCATGGAATGGTCGGCGCCGGGGCCGTGGATGCGCGACTACGTCGGCGCGGTCCGGTCGGTGTGGCGCTGCTGGCAGGACCGAACGCCGCTGGAGTACGAGAGCGAGCACTACAGCCTGAACCTCATGGTGCCGCTGTTCGATCCCGGCCCGATCGCCCATCCCCGCATTCCGGTGCACATCGCGGCGATCAACCCGAACATGTGCGGTGTCGCCGGCGAGGTTGCCGATGGTGTGCGGCTGCACCCGGTGTGCTCGCCCCGCTACATCACCGAGGTCATGGCGCCTGCTGTCGCCCGCGGCGCCGAACGGGCCGGGCGAGACGCCGGCAACGTGGAATGGTGCATGAAGCCGCTTGTCGCCACGGCACCCGACAAGACAGCCTTGGCCGACGTGGCCCGCACGGTGCGCGAGCGCGTGGGCTTCTACCTCTCGACTCCCGCCTACCAGGCGGCCTTCGATGTGCACGACTGGACTGACGAGGCCGAACAGGCTGCGGCGCTGTCGAAAGCACAACGCTGGGACGAGATCTCGGCGATCGTGTCCGACGAGATGCTGCACACCATCGCCACGGTCGGCACGTACGACCAGATCGGCGGGCTGCTCGCCGAGCGATACGGCCCCCACATCGACCGCATCGAGTTCTCGATTCCTGTCAACACGCCGGGCGACGGCGAGCAGCTCAGCGCGATCCTGGTCGAACTGGGCGAGGCTGCCCGGACTTGAGCCTCCGGACTTGGGAACGCGGATCTTCCGGGGTCTAGGGTCTCGCCGTCGATCCTGTGCGGTCTGCGCCGGGATCCAATCTCACAGCGAGGGGAAGAGGCAGATGGGTCTTCTGGACGGACGAGTTGCGATCATCACCGGCGGCGCACGGGGACAGGGTGCGATCGAAGGCGAGCTCTTCGCCAGCGAGGGCGCGACGGTGGTGCTCACCGACGTGCTCGACGACGAGGGCGAGCGCACCGCGGGCGAGCTGGGGTGCGACTACCTGCATCACGACGTGGCCGATGAGGCGGCTTGGGACTCGGTCGTGGCCGACGTGCTCGCTCGCCACGGGCGCATCGACGTGCTGGTCAACAATGCCGGCATTTTCCAAGGCGCAGGGCTGATGAAGACCTCGACTGCCGACTTCGACCGCATGTTGGCAATCAATGCCCGCGGCGTGTTCCTGGGCATGCAGAAAGTCGGCGCCGCGATGGCCGAGGCCGAGTCAGGATCGATCGTCAACATCAGCTCGGTGGCGGGACTGATGGGCACCGCTGGCTCATTCGCCTACAGCGCCAGCAAGTGGGCGGTGCGCGGCATGACCAAGTCGGCCGCCAAGGAGCTGGGCCGCCGCAACGTGCGGGTCAACTCGGTGCACCCCGGCTACATCGACACCGAGATGCTGGCGCAGACCAACGTGTTCACCGAGGACAGCGACCGCACCCGCCGGATCCTGCGACAGGTGCCGCTGGGACGCATCGCCGAACCCGCCGAAGTCGGCCGGGTGGTGCTGTTCCTCGCCACTGACGCGAGCAGCTACTGCACCGGCCAAGAATTCACCGTGGACGGGGGCATGTTTGGTTGAGAGTGCAGCATGATCAGAGGCAGCCGGATTCGTAGGTAGCCGCTCAGGCCTCAACTACTGTGACCCGCGGACGAACCTACGCGGCGAGATCTGCAATGAACTACGACACCCAGCGCCTTCGCGCCGACCTGCAAGCTGGCGTGGTCTCTGCGATCGTCGTGCTGCCGCTGGCGCTCGCATTCGGTGTGGTGTCCGGACTCGGTCCCATCGCCGGACTCTGGGGTGCGGTCGCCGTCGGGTTGATCGCTGCGGTGCTCGGGGGCACCCGGGTGCAGATCTCCGCCGCAACTGCACCGGTGGCCATCGCCGTGTCGTTCGTGCTCGTGCGTTACGCCGACACCGCAGTCGAGGCCTTCACCATCATCTTCATCGCCGGAATCATGCAGGTGCTGATCGGGCTGCTGCGGCTCGGCAGCCTCGTGCAGTACACGCCGCACTCGGTCACCTCGGGCTTTATCAGCGGCATCGGGGTCATGGTAGTGCTGCTGCAGGTGCTGCCGTTCTTCGGCGCTGATCCGGTCGGAGGCAACCCGATCGATTCGATCCGTCATTGGGACGACGCTGCAAGCGACATGGACTTTCATGCGTTCGGACTGGCCGTCACCACGTTCGTGATCTGCGCCGGCTGGCCGAAGCGATGGCGTCGCTATGTGCCGCGAGTTCCCGGCGCGCTGGTGTGCGGCGTCATCGTGGGAGCGCTCATGTTCGACGGGGCGCCACGCATCGCCGACGTCATCGAGGCACCGTCGTTCTGGGCCATGGAGATGCCCCCAGGCGGCTTCTGGGGCGCTGTCGGCGCCGCCGTCACCATTGCTCTCATCGGCGCGATGAACAGCCTGATGAGCGCATCGCAAGCCGACTCCATGACGGGCCAGCAGCATGATCCGAATCGAGAATTGATCGGCGTCGGACTCGGTAACGCGGTGGCCGCGATGTTCGGCGGTCTGGCCGGCGCCGGCTCCCCCGATGCCACCGGGGCCAACATCCGGGCAGGGGCTCAGACCCGTGCTGCGGGTGCTATCTCGGCAGTGCTGGCGCTGGTGCTGATCGTGGTGCTCAGCGGACTCATCGACGCCATCCCCTATGCGGTGCTCGCAGGCATCCTGCTGTGGCTGGGGCTCACGCTCATCGACTGGCGGCTCATCACGCACCTGTACCGGGTGCAGCGCGAGCACATGCTGGTGATGCTGCTGACGCTCGGCCTCACGGTGTTCGTCGACCTGCTGGTGGCCATCGCGGCCGGCGTCGTCGCCGCAGCGCTGGCGGCCAGCCGTCGCTTCGAACGGCTGGAGCTTGACAGCGTGCTGTCGGTGCCGATGCTCGACGCAGTGTTCTTCGCCGACAGCGACCGGGTGGACATCAGCCAGTTCGACGCGTTCTCCGCCAGGGTCGGCATGGTCAAGATGCGTGGCAGCTTCACCGTCGCCTCGTCGAACCGGCTGCGCATTGCCATCAGCAAGGACATCGTCGAGCACGAAGTCGTCATCTTGGACTTCACCGAGACGAGCTACGTCGACGACAGCGCTGCGCTGGTGGTGGAGCAGCTCATCGATGCAGCGATGGAGCACGACACCGAGTGCATCGTGATCGGGCTCGAGAGCCTGCCCTCGGGCAGCCTGCAGTCGCTCGATGTGCTGCACAGTGTGCCCGGCGACCACTTCGTGGCGAGCTTCGACGAGGCCCGCACCATCGCCGCCCGGCTGCTCGAGATCAACATGGAGTCCCGGGCCGAGGCTTGAGCCGATCGGCCGACCAGTCGCGACGGCTCAGTACAACTCGGGCACGAAGGTCTGGTCTGACATCGGCGGCCGCACGTACCCGCCTGCCGATTCGCGCTCAGGCAACTCGACGTGCTCCCACGGCACGGCCTCGTAGGGGATCTGCGACAGCAGATGAGCGATGCAGTTCAGCCGGGCCGCCCGCTTGTCGTCGGCATCGACGACGTACCACGGTGCCTGCTTGATGTCGGTGTGGGCAAACAGCGTGTCCTTGGCGCGTGAGAAATCCACCCAGCGGGCACGGGCCTCAAGGTCCATCGGGGAGAGCTTCCAACGCCGGGCCGGGTCGGCGATCCGGCTTCGAAAGCGGCGCTCCTGCTCCTCGTCGCTGACCGAGAACCAGTACTTGATGAGGATGATCCCTGAGCGGACCAGCATCCGTTCGAACTCGGGGCATGACCGCAGGAACTCCTCGTACTCCTCTTCGCTGCAGAAGCCCATGACCGGTTCGACAAGGCCGCGGTTGTACCAGCTGCGGTCGAAGATCACCATCTCGCCCGCCGCCGGCAGCTCCTCGACGTAACGCTGGAACCACCATTGGGTCTTCTCGCGGTCGCTGGGTGTGCCGAGCGCGACGACCCGCACCACGCGGTGGTTCAGCCGCTCCATGATGCGCTTGATCGTGCTGCCCTTGCCCGCAGCGTCGCGGCCTTCGAAGATGACGACGACCTTCAGCCCGTTGTGACGGATCCAGCGCTGCAGGCGGGCGAGTTCCTGCTGCAGGAGCTTGAGCTCGCGCTCGTAGGCGCGGCGGGACAAGCGGCTAGGTCGCTTCGGGGGAAGCTCAGGGAATTCCTCGAAGTCGGATGCAGTCGCGTCCGCCTCGGTTTCCGACGCCATGTGTTCGGACAGTATCCGAGCGAACCGCGGGGCGAAGACCCGGGCGGTCGGGGGGTCCTCGCGGATCAGCAGCGTTCAGTCGCTGCCGAACGCCACCGCTCCGCGGCGGTCCAGCACCGTGGCATAGAGCATCCCAAAGATCACCACGACCGCGCCTGCCAGAGTGACGATCGCCGGGTACTCCCCCAAGAACAGCGCTGCCCACACGATGCCGGCCACGGTTTCCACCGGAGCGAAGAGCGCTACCTCGCTGGCCGGCGCGTACCTCGGAGCGTTGCTGTAGGACAGGCGGCCGAGCGGGTTGCAGACCAGGCCCATGGCCAAGATGGCTAACCAGGCTGGGGCGTCGAGCCCTCCGGGATCGGCCACGAAGGCGGTGGGGAGAACCACGAGCAACGCCGCCAAGGCAAGTCCCATGAGACGGCTCATGTCGCGATGGCGGCGCCAGATGACGGTGCTGGCGGCGAAGCAGATCACCGCGATGAGAGCCAGGAAGTCGCCCCAGAGGTTGGGCGAACCAATCGACGTCGACACCACCATGCCGATGCCCACCACAGTGAGGGCGATGCCCGCGGCGACACGAGGCGATGTCCGCTCGCGCAGGGCCACCCACGCGAACGCCGCGGCCAGCACCGGCGCGGAGGCCACGATCGCCACCACGTTGGGCACCTCGGTGTGGGTGATCGCCGAGATGAAGGTGAGCTGACTTATCGCTCCGAGGACGCCGATCGCCAGCAGCGGCCAGGTATCGGCGCGCAGCGACGCCCACGAGGCCGCTGCCTGGCGCAGGGCCATGACGCCGTAGAGCAGCAGTGACAGCACGCCCACGATGAAGGCGATGTTCAGCGCGTCGGCTCCTGAGACGCGCACCCACAGCGAGTCGGTGGACACCAGCAGCATGCCGAGCGCCGCGAGGCCCCAGCCGAAGCGGCGGCCGCCGTTACGGCCGATCACGAGAGGCGGCGATGCACGAGTCTGGCTGCTGCGAGGTCGCTCAGCGCGAAACCGACGGACTTGAACAGGGTGATCTCGGCGTCCGAGGTCCGGCCGGGGTGGCTGCCGGTGACCAGCGACGCCAAGTCGGCGGCGATGTTGGAGCCCGAGATCACTCCGGAGGCGAGCGGCTGGGCCAGATCGCCGGCCAGCACTGCTCCCTCCAGCGTGTCCACGAACAGCGTGGCGGCCAGCACCGCTGCGTCGTCGGCCTCGCGCATGTCAGCGCGAAAGCTCCCCACCAGATCCAGGTGGGTGCCGGGCCCGAGCAGCTCGCCACTCACGAGCGGGCTGGTCGCACCGGTGGCACACGTCACGATGTCGGCTCGCCCGATGGCGGCGTCCAGTGCTTCGACGGGTCGTGCAGGCAAGCCTTCGCTGACCAACCGGCGAGCCGTCGCGGCGGCATTGCCCGGCGTGCGGCCCCACACCTCGATCACCTCGAACTCACGGACGGCGGCGTGGGCGAGCGCCAGGTTGGGCGCCAGCTTGCCGGTGCCGACAACCAGCAACCCGCTGGCGTCGGGGCGCGCCAAGCGGTCGGCGGCCAGCGCCGAGACGGCCGCCGTGCGTCGCAGCGTGAGCTCGTCGCCGTCGAGGGTGGCGCACAGCTGCCCGGTCCTGCCGTCGAACAGCAGGAAGCCGGCGCTGATGGTGGGCAGGTCCGTGCCCGCGTTGGAGGGGAAGTACGTGACCGCCTTCACACCCAGCAGTTCGGCATCCAGCCATGCGGGCATGACCAGCAGCGAGCCGGCGCCGCCGCCTGGCAGCCCGACATCGTGTATCTCTCGCTGGGGAACGTTGGCGGTGCCGCCGGCGAGCAGTTCTGCGATGGACTCAATCAGCTCGTTCCACGGCGTGGCCTCTCGTACCGCCGCCGCGTCGAGCGTCAGCATCACCCCGCGCCTGTGCCCGGGCCTTGCCAGGCGACGCGCGGCAACTGCTTCTCTTTGTCGACGAACGGCAGGGTGTCCACGGTGGCCGCGTGCTGTGTGCCCTCGTAGTCACGCAGCGCAACGGTCTTTGTGAGCCAGTCGTCACCCGCGAGCGGCTCGTCGAATCGCACGTAGCCGACGCCGACATCGAGCGTGGGCGACCAGGTGCCGATCGTCACGTGGCCGACGTGCTGATCGGCGTAGCTGACGCCCATCTGGGGCTCCGGCATCGCGGTAGGGCAGATCAGACCGAACAGCAGCTGGATGCGGTCGGCTTCGCACAGCGCTGTCTTGCCTACAAAGTCGTCCTTGTCGAGCCGGACGAACTGGCCGAGACCGGCGCCGTAGGGCGTCAGTCCTGGCTCGATGTCGGTGCCGTTGTCGAGGATGCCCGACTCGATGCGCCGTATCCCCATCGACGATGCAGTGCTGAACTCCATGCCGAACGGCTCGCCGCACGCGAACAGGCCGTCCCACAGGGCGTCGTGATCGGTGGGCACCGGTCCGCTATTGCAGTAGATCTCGATGCCCACCTCGCCGGTCCACCCGGTCCGCGACACCCACAGTGTCTGCCCGCACACGTCGAAGAAGCCGGCACGGAAGTACTTGAAGTCGGCCGGCAGGCCGCCGCCGATGGCCGCGTCGAGCACCTCGAGCGACGTGGGGCCCTGTATCTGCAGCACCCGAGAATGGGGGTCGTTGACGCTGACATCGAGTCCGATGGCGTGTGCCCGCAGCCAGCTCAAGAACTCGCCGTTGGCGATGACGTACCAGAAACGGTCGGGGCCCAAGCGCATCACGACGCCGTCCATCAGGATCGTTCCGTCGTCGTTGCATGCGAGGCCGTAACGGCAGCGGCCGATGCCGAGATCGGCGACTCTGCACGCCAGCACCCGCTCGAGCAGGAGCGCCGCGTCGGGCCCGACGATCTCCAGCGGCTTCTCGGGAACGTCATAGAGCATGACGCCGCGGCGCAGCTTCCAGTAACCCTCGATGGGACTCTCATCCGGTGACGACTTCACCGCGTACAGCCGGTTGCAGTACACCGCGTGGATGGTCTGATCGGTCGTGTACCGATGAGCGAAGGGCGATCGGCTGATCCGGTACGGCGCCAGCGAGATCTGCTCGTACGACTCGAGGTAGTAGTGCCGGTTGGTCCTCATATCAGATCCTCCAGCCGGGCGCCGAGACTACGAGGGGATCGGTAGATGCCATGGCTGACTGCGCCATCGAGCACGTGGAGTTCCCAGATGGACGCCTTCTTGCAGCGTGTCGGGCTCACTTCGACGCCGCGGTACGACAGGCGCCACAGCACCTCGGGTATGACGTCGCCGTGGCTGCACAGCACGCTGTCGCCCGCTTCGCCGCACAGGCGTTCGAGGAGGGCTTCGGTCCGCCATCCGTCTGCGCCTTCGGCTAGCTCGGCGCTGATCTCGATGTCGAGTCCCAGCTTGGTTGCAAGCGGTTCGATCGTCTGGGTACAGCGGACGCTGGGACTCGACAGGATGCGGCGGACTGGGGCGGCGGCGAGCGCTGAGGCGATGGCCTCGGCTTGGGCGTGACCTACCGCATCCAGCGGCCGAGCGTCGTCATCGCCTCGCCAGGAGTGCCGGTCGCCGGCCGAAGCGTGTCGCACGAGATGCAGCACCCGCAGAACGCTAGAGCCGCGCGGCACTGTCCGGCGCCGCGTCGCGACCACGGGACCCCGGGCGCAGTGTGCGACGATGAGCGCGAGTTGAACAGGGGTGAGCGATGAGCGATACATCCCCAGATCCGACGCCGAGCTCCGTGGTACCGGCGCTGCCTTCCGGCAAGTTCGCCTGGCATCGGCTGCTGGGGGTTGACGAGCTGGACGTGGGACGGGTCACCACCGTGACGGTCGGTCACGAGAGCCTGTGCGTCACCCGGACCGAGGCGGGGTTCGGCTGTCTGGCCAATGCCTGCCCGCACCAGGGCGGTCCCCTCGGTGAGGGCAGCATCGAAGGGGGTTGGCTGCGCTGTCCGTGGCACGGCTACGACTATTCGCCGCTCGACGGCACGCCGCCCCCGCCCTTTGACGATGCACCGCCCGCCTTCCGTACCGAGATCCGGCCGGACGGCGTCTATGTGGCGCTGCCAGCGACGGCCGAACGGCCCCGCACGGTGTCGGACCAGCTCGTCGAGACGATGACGGCTTGGGGGGTGGCGTGGGTGTTCGGCATGGTGGGCCATTCCAACCTGGGGTTCGCCGATGCGCTGCGTGCGGCCGAGGTTCGGGGTGATCTGCAGTTCATCGGGGTGCGCCACGAAGGCGCCGCCGCGTTCGCCGCCACCGCCTACGGCAAGCTCACCGGCGACCTGGCGGCGTGCTTCGCCATCGCCGGACCGGGCAGCACCAACCTGCTCACCGGGCTGTACGACGCCAAGATGGATCGGGCGCCGGTGCTGGCCCTGTCGGGCCAGGTGCCCTCGAGTGTGCGGGGACGGGGTGCCTTCCAGGACACGGACCTCTCGGCGGCGTTCGCCGACGTGTCGCGCTACTCGGCGACGGTCCAAGCGGGATCGAACGCAGCCGAGCTGATGAACCTGGCCTGCAAGACCGCCTTGGTGGAGCGCGACGTGGCGCACCTCGTGCTGCCTGACGAGGTGCAGGTCGTACCGGCGCCTGCTGCCGAGCGACCGGCCGGTTCGCCGCAGGGACGCACGGGCGATCGTGGCGTGTCGCCTGCCGTCGGCGCGCTCGAGGCGGCGGCAGAGGTGCTGTCGGGCTCGACGCGGCCGATGATCATCGTGGGCCACGGTGCCCGCAGCGGCATCTCCGACATCGTGGCGCTGGCCGAAGCCATCGATGCGCCGGTGGCCACCACGTTCAAGGGCAAGGGGCTCATCGCCGACCAGCACCGGTTGGCATGCGGCGTGCTCGGCCGCTCGGGCACCCCGATCGCCAGCTGGTTCATGAACGAGTCCGACGCGCTGCTGACGTTCGGCGTGTCGTTCGCCAACCACACGGGCATAGCGTCGTACAAGCCGATCGTGCAGGTGGACTTCGATCCGATGGCGCTGGGCCGTTTCCATGCGGTGACCGTTCCGATGCTGGCCGATGTAGGTGTGGCGGCCCGTGCGCTGGCCGGGGCGCTCCCAAGCAGGGGTAACGCAGGGACGTCTGCAGCGGAGGTCGCAGCGCGTTGGGACATCTGGCGCGCTGAGAAGCAGCGCCGGCGGGCAGATGACCGTGGCAGCGGCATGAACGCGGCGGAGGTGTTCGAGGCGCTGAGCCGCCTCGTGCCGGCTGATGCCGTCATGCCGGTGGATGTCGGCAACCACGCCTATTCCTTCGGCCGCTACTTCGAGCCGTGCGGGCAGACCGTGCTGATGTCGGGGTACCTGGGGTCGATCGGCTTCGCGTTCCCCGCGGCGATGGGCTGCTGGGCGGCGACCCAGCACGCACCGGGCCCTCAATGGGCCGGCCGTCCGGTGGTCTCGGTGTCGGGTGACGGCGGCTTCGGCCAGTACGCCATGGAGCTGACCACGGCCGTCAAGTACGGGATGGACATCACCCACGTGCTGCTCAACAACGGCGAGCTGGGCAAGATCTCCAAAGAGCAGCGTGCAGCCGAGTTCGACGTCTGGCAGACCTCGCTGCACAACCCGGGCTTCGCCGAGTTCGCAGAGCTGTGCGGAGCGATGGGCCGCCAAGTGACTGCGTCCAACGCGCTCGACACCTCGCTCCGCGATGCTTTGGCGCACCCGGGTCCTGCCTTGGTGGAGGTGATGACCGACCCGCTGCTCATCTGAGAGCGATGCGCTGGGCTCACTAGGGTCGCGCAGCGATGACCGAGCACACCGCGGCGGAATCGGAAACGACAGGCATCGGGCTCGACGACGCGTACGCCGTCGACGGTCCCGAGGACAACCGCAAGCTGTATGCCTCGTGGGCGGAGACCTACGAGTCGGTCTTTCTGGCCGAGAACAAGTACGAGTATCACCAGCACGTGGCGGCTGCGTTCGTCCGCGGTGAGGACACCCTCGACCGACTCGATAAGCCAGTGCTCGACGTCGGTTGCGGGACGGGCGTCGTCGGTGCCGAGCTGGCACGGCTGGGTGTGCCGGTGATCGACGGCATCGATATCTCGCCGGAGATGCTGGCCAAGGCCGCCGCCAAGACCCACGAAGGGCGCTCGACCTACCGGCAGCTCTTCGAGGCTGATCTCACCAGCCGGCTCGATCTTGACAGCGACACCTATGCCGGCATCGTGAGCGCGGGAGCGTTCACCCACGGCCATCTCGGCCCCGAGTCCGTCACCGAGTTGTTGCGGGTGGCGAGACCCGGTGCCCGCTGCAGCCTGGGCATCAACTCGGCGCACTTCGACGAGGTCGGCTTCGGCGACTGGCTGGGCCAACGCCAGTCGGCCGGGCAGATCAGCGGGCTGGATTTCGAGTTGCGCCCCATCTACGGCGGCGCCGACCCCGACGACCCCGATCGCTGGACACGCATCGCCACCTTCACCGTCGCATAGCCGTTCCGCAGACGTACAAACTGCCACCGCGCGCCGAAGCGGGCCGGCGGAGAGGGAACCGGCCCGCTTCGTGAGTCTGCGACGCCAAGCGCAGACTGGTTCTAAGTCGAGGTTGGCCATGCTCCTGCATTACTGCCGTGGCTATGGCCGCCGAGGCCTTTGCCGCCGAAGCGCTTGCCGCCGTGCCGACGACCCTCGCCGGACCAGCCTTCGGCCTGCTCGGGCTTCTCGCCGTTGACCCATGCGGTGATTCGCTCGGTCACGGCGTCGACATCGATCTCACGGTCGTGCTCGGCCGCCCTGTCGGTGACCGCTGTCACGAGTGCCTCGATTACGTCGGACACCGCGACGCCTTGCTCAGTAGCGATGTCGGCGAGCGTCGAGCCGTCCTTGAGCTTGGCGCGCAGGGCCTCGGCGTCGATGCCAAGCACCCCGGTCAGCGTGTCACTCGCTCCGGCCCGCCAGTGGCCGCCGCCCCGGTGTGCGCCGTGCCTGTCGCAAGTGCCCCCGGAGTCGTCTGCATCGTCGTCAGCTTGCTGCTGGTCGGCGTTGCCGTTGTCGTTCTGGGTCTGCGCGCTCGCGCTGCCGGCACTGAACGCAAGAACCGCAGTCGCTGCCAGCAGCAGTGCAGCCAGCAGCGCCAACAGTCGGCTGCGCCCTGGCTTGCGCCTCGGTGCCTCGGTGGGCTCGTCGGTCTCGCCGGATTCGGTCATATCGCCAGTCCTTTCTCCGGGCTGTGTGCAACGACCCAGACGATGGCGAATGAACCTGAAGGGTCCCTGAATGCAGCGTGAGAGCGAAATGAGAATGCGTACCCGGCGCAGGTTCCGGACGCGCCGAAGCGGGCCGTCGGGGGAACCGGCCCGCTTCGGGTGCTGCTGGAGGCCTCAGTCCTCGTGGTGAACGCTGATGACCTCGTCGTGGTGATCCCTGGGACCTTCCTCGTGATGGGCCGCAGCGCTGCCGACACCCAGTGAGAGAGCGATGACGGTCGCCGTGATGGCCGCCGCCAGCGCCACCCCCAACCGTCTGAAATGCCGGTTGGCAGCGGGTCCTCCAATCGGTGCTGAGGTTCCTGTCTCAGTCATGCCGTCACTCCTTTCAGGAGGGGGAAGTTCGGGCAATTCAGCCTTTGGATTGATCCTGAACACTCCCTGAGACAATCCCGAAATTACGGTGCGATCCCTTCACCGCAGGCGCGGAGAGAGCAAACAACGCGTGAACAGTTGGGGACGTCGAGGCGATGCGTTCAGCCGGCCTCGGAGTGGGTGACGGGTTCTTCGCCCATCCACTCCCGCAGGGTGTTCTTCAGCTTGGTCTGCTGGATGAACAGGTCGTGCTCGGGACCGGCGGGATCGGCCGACTGGGGCGCCTTGAGGTAGAACGACAACCACTCCTGCACGCCGCCCTGGCCGGCACGCTGGGCGAGGTCCAAGAACAGCGCCAGGTCGAGCACGATGGGCGCCGCCAGGATGGAATCGCGGCACAGGAAGTCGATCTTGATCTGCATCGGGTAGCCGAGCCAGCCGAAGATGTCAATGTTGTCCCAGCCCTCTTTGTTGTCGCCGCGGGGCGGGTAGTAGTTGATGCGCACCACGTGGTCGATCTCGCTGTAGAGCTCGGGATAGGTCTCGGGCTGCAGGATCGTGCCGAGCACGCCGAGCTTCGACGTCTCTTTGGTCTTGAAGTTCTCGGGGTCGTCCAGCACCTCGCCGTCGCGATTGCCCAGGATGTTGGTGGAGTACCAGCCGCGCAGGCCCAGCATCCGTGCCTTCAGGCCGGGCGCCACCAGCGTCTTCATCAGTGTCTGGCCGGTCTTGAAGTCCTTGCCCGCGATCGGCACGCCGCGGCGCACAGCCAGCTCGGTCATGGCCGGTATGTCGACGGACAGGTTCGGCGCGCCGTTGGCGAAGGGCACATCGCTCATCAACGCTGCGTACGCGTAGATCTGGCTGGGCGAGATGTTGTCGTCGTCGGCCGCCAATCCGGCTTCGAATGCCGCGACGCTGGCATGAACGCCTGACGGCTCCTGGTACGCCTCGGTGGAGCCGCACCACACCATCACCAGCCGCTCGCACTCGTTCTCGGCCCGGAAGCGCTCGATGTCCTCCATCAGCGCCTGGGCAGCTTCGAGCTTGCCCATCGGGGGCTTGGTACGGGTGCCTTCGAGCCGGCTCACCCAGCGGCTGTCGAACACGGCGTCCATCGCGACGATGCCCTCCAGCTCGCGGGAGATCACGCCGAGGTCACGGTCTTCCAGCACTCCCGCGGTGCGGGCGCCCTCGAGCGCATTGGGCGTGATCGGATCCCAGCCGCCGAATACCAGGTCGTCGAGCGAGGCCAACGGCACGAAGTCGCGGATGAGCGGATTGCGTCCCTCCGCCCGGCCGCCGAGCCGGATGTGGGCCAGCTGGCTGACCGACCCGATCGGTTCTGCCAGTCCGGCACGCGCTGCCAGCACCCCGGCGATGAACGTGGTGGCCACAGCTCCCATGCCGGGCGTGAGCACGCCCAGCTTCCCGGTCGCAGGCGCGATCTGCGGTTGGTTCATGACCCCAACGCTACGGGGCGGCCGGGCGAAGAGGTCCCAGCAGCGGGCGGGGAAGGATCAGGCGGCGAGCGGTGCAGTCGGCGTGAACTCGACGTCGAGGTGCTTGACACCGTGGATGAATGCGGCTTGGAGCGTGTCGGGCTCGTTGACCGCGACGATGTCGGGCAGCCGGTTGAACAGCTCGCGGTACATCACCGACATCTCCCGCCGTGCCAGGTGTGCTCCCAGGCAGTAGTGCGGACCGGGGCCGCCGAAGCCGTATTGCGGGTTCGGGTCGCGCAGCACGTTGAACTTGAACGGGTCGTCGAATACTGCCGGGTCGCGATTCGCTGCCACGTAGAACATCGCTATCTTCTCGCCCTCTTTCATCTCACGGCCTTCGAAGTCGAAGTCGCGGGTGAGCGTCCGGCGCATGTAGCCGACCGGGCTGGACAGCCGCACGATCTCCTCGATTGCCGTGGGCGCCACGCCCTCGAAGTCCGCGGCCCAGATGGCTCGCTGGTCGGGATGATCGGTGAGGTACTTGAGCCCCCAGGAGATGGCGTTGCGGGTGGTCTCGTTGCCGGCCACCACCAGCAGCACGAAGAAGCTGGCGAGGTCTGAGTCGCTCAACCGGTCGTCGGGCAGCTCGGCGTTGACCAGCACGCTGGTGAGGTCCTTGCCGTCGCCGCCGCGCTTCGCCTCGGCGACTTCCTTCATCAGCTCGGCGAGTTGGGCGCCCGCGCCGAGCAGCGCCGTCACGAAGTCGACGCCTTCGGGCTGATACTCGGGATCTCCGATGCCCAAGATGATGTTGGTGGCCTCGAACACGCCGTCGTATTCCGACCCGGGGATGCCCATCAGGTCGCACACGATCTTGAGCGGCAGCGCGGCAGCGACCTCCGTCACGAAGTCGCAGCTGCCCTTCTCGCAGACCGAGTCCACGATGTCGGCCGCCGCGGCCTGAACGCTGCCGTCGAGGTCGGCCAGCATCCTCGGCGTGAAGCCCTTGGCCACGAGGCGTCGCAGCCGGGCGTGGCGCGGGTCGTCCATGGCGATCATGGAGCTGAAGAACTCGAGGAATTCGGGCGGCGCATCCAGCATGGTGATGCCCGCCGCTGAGCTGAAGACCTCCGTGTTGCGCGAGATCGCCGCAACGTCGGCGTGCCGGGTGACGCACCAGTAGCCGGGCGCCACGGGGATCAGGCCGTCGTACGCGGGTTCCTCGAACCAGTCCAGCGGCGCTTCTGCATGGTGCCGGGCGATCACCGAGTCGATCACGTCGGCAGGCTGCGTCCAGAACTCGGCCTCCATCAGGTTCGGCACATCGGTGTTCCACTCGCGCATGGCAGCACGGTAGCGCTGCTCTGGGATCGCTCGACACGACCTGACCGGTCGCCGACACATCTGGCACGATGTACCGCCGTGAAAGCAGACGGCTCCTCAGAACGCGATCCGGCCAAGGGCGGTGCTCGGCTGAACTACATCGTGCATGGTGCCGGCGCGATCGGCTGCGTGCTGGGCGCTCGACTGACCCAGGCAGGTCGCCGGGTGGCGCTCATCGCTCGCGGCGCGCACCTCGAGTCTCTCCAGCAAGACGGCCTGCGCATCTCGGGGCGCACGGAGGGCCATTTCAGGCTGCCAGCTGCGCGCGGGGCCCACGACTTGGCGCTCGATGAGAACACCGTGGTGCTGCTGACCATGAAGACCCAGCACACCTTCGAGGCGATCGAACAGCACCGGGAGCTCTACGACGGGGTGCCGCTGTTCTGCTTCCAGAACAGCGTCACCAACGAGGAATGGCTGAGCGAACAGGGCATGCGCGCCTACGGCGTCATGGTGCGCATCGGAGCCCGCATCGACGAGCCCGGCGTGGTCACCCATACCGGTGCGCGCCGGGCCGACATCGGCTGCTGGCCCACCGGATCCGACCACCTGTGCGCACGCGTGGTCGACGATCTGGTTGCCGCTGAGATGCGCGCTTCGCTCGCTGAGCGGGTCGTGGATCTCAAGTGGGGCAAGCTCGTCATGAACCTGACGAACGCCTTCTCGGCGCTCGCGGACCTGCCGGTCCAAGAGTGGTTCTGCGCTGAGGAGAACCGCTTCCTCATGGCCGACATCCAGCAGGAAGCGGCCGACGTGCTCGATGCTGCCGGCATCACACCCGTGATGGACGACGGCAGCGACCTGCACCGGTGGATCGCCCGGTTGCGCAGGCCGGGCCAGCGCGAACCCCAGGAGGTCTCCGACCCGTCGCTCTACAGCTACCCGTCGACCTGGCAGGACCTGCACTTCCGCCGCCCGACCGTCGAGGTCGAGCACTTCAACGGCCGCATCTGCGAACTCGGCGAACGCCACGGCATCCCGACACCGCTCAACCGGGTGCTGAACGAGAAGTGCTGCGACGCCGCTGCCCGCCAGCTCGGCCCGGGCACCGAGACCGCCGCCTCACTGCGGGCCACCACCACCGAATAGCCGCTTCCACATCTGGCCGAACCAGCAGATCATGCTGCAGGACAACCCTTGTTCCAGCAACTCTTGACCCATCAAGCCAAACCTTGCGACCCGCAGCCCAGCACGATGGACTTAGGACTCTCGAACGCATACCATTTCAAAATGGTGCTAGAGAACCTACCCGGCTATTGCCATGGGACGATGGACCGTTCATGCGATATGTGCAGGTCAAGTCTGGTAGACACCATCGACGACTGGGCCAGAGACACCACCGGATCATTTCCCTGGCGACAGCCGGGCTTAGATCTCTACACACTCTTGGTGGCAGAAGTTCTGCTGCAGCGAACTCAGGCGATGAGAGTCGTGCCCGTATTCTCGGAGCTAATTTGTCGCTGCGCAGATTGGGCCGATATTCTGGCGATTCCACTCTCAGAGCTAAGGTCCCTAATCGCCTCACTCGGCTTCCAGAATCAACGATCGACCAGGCTCAAGCTAATCGCCGCTGCAATAGTTGAGCACGGCGAGCCTCAAACATCAGGTGAACTTGAAGAGCTGCCAGGCATAGGCGAATACATGGCACGGGCACTCGCAGTACAACTATTCACCGAGTGCGTTGCACCAATCGATGTCAACATCGCACGAGTTCTGCGCCGTGTGTTTGCATTGCCGGGATCTCAAGATATACGCGGCGATCACGAGCTGCAGAATCTGGCAATGGACCTCGTCCCTGCAAGCGATCCACGTAGCTATTTCTTCGCAATACTGGATCTTGGACGTACGATCTGCACTAGCTCGAACCCGCTGTGCACGTCTTGCCCTGTGGCCACATGTAACTATCGCAACGGGATCATCCGTCTTGATTGTCAAAGCGTTGAGTGAGGCCGAATAGGAATGCTCCAAGCACATACGCCAATCGCGGCGGGACTGCATTGCCTACTTGACTGTACTGTGGAACCTCGCCGCGTCGGGAATGTCCCCCGGTAGTTACCTTGCCACAAAAGACAAACGAGTCTGGGAACGTCTGTAGCCGGGCCATCTCACGAACAGAGAGTGTCCTGTTTGCGCCATAGTGCCCCATGTCGTCTGGCAACGTAGTCACCGTAGGTGCGGGTTGCCGCGGATCCAACGCTCGTTGCGTGTGTTTACGTGTACCGAGTGACCGAACAATGATAGCCAATTCTCGTGTCGAACTTACCTTCCGATCGGGCAGGTCCAGCGGCAGTATGACCTCAAGGGGCCGTAGCTCCTCTTCAATCGCGAGGTCTCCGTTTCCTACGCGAAAAAAGAGATCAGCCGGGATTCCCGCGTCTCTGAATATCCTCATCAGCTGAAAGCGTGTTTCAGTGCGGGAGCTATGCCGTCTGAACTCATGATTGGGGGGCTCCTTACCAGCGAGGCGTCTGCGACGCGGTTCTAGTACACAGTCTCCATGGCGCATTCTGCGGGCAAATTCTCGGGCGACTGAATTTGGTGCCTCAGAAAGAGGTAGGTACTCCTTACCAACAATGTCCCACAGTGCGGCCTCAGCGCCGATGGATTTGGCCTCCGACGGTGAGGGTATCCATAGATTCTCGTTCAAGTCCAAGGACGAGCTCTCCGAATCCCAGCAGCTCCATTCGTCGATCTTGAGATATCGAGCAAGGTCACCTCTTACACCTATGAGGAATACGCGCTTACGTCGCTGAGGAACTCCGAAATGGTCACCGCGCAAGAGAGCCCTGATTATTCTATATCCCCCAAGCTCCGGTGCGATTCCGCGCAGAGCCGATTCCAGTTCTCCGAGAACCGCCGAGCGTTGCCCCTTCTCAAACGGACTCTGAATCGCGCCAACGTTCTCCAAGAGCACAAGTCTTGGCCGGGTAAATCTGGCCACATCCAGAAAGGTCCACACTAACCTGTTTCGGGGATCGTCTATCTCACGTCGGCCCGCAAGCGAAAAGCCTTGACATGGCGGTCCGCCTGCGAGAAGCCCCAGTTCTCGGCCACCCAGCATCGCACGGGTTTCCTCCTCAAGCTCAACGACGGTTCGAGCGTCGCCGACAAGCAATCCCTGTCGGAGCTGGTCCGCGGCGTCTAATGTACGGTGTACTTCAAACGAGTGTTGTACCTGAGATGTCGCCGACAAAAGATTTCTGAAATACGACTCCGATGCAAACGGCGATATCTCGACGGCAGTCAGCAAATCCCATCCCGCTCGCTTGAGGCCCAAACTCAAGCCGCCGCATCCCGCAAAGAGATCTATCGCCGTTGGTGTCGGACCAACCCGAGCCGCAGTGGACCTGCACTCCGCATCGTTCCGCATCGGCCTAAAGTTCTGGAAACACAAGCCGGGCGCTATCGTCAGCGTCGTCGATCGCTAACACATCGCTAAGGAACTCCGAAGCAAACTCTGAGGGTATCTCACCTTCAAACTGAACTATACGTCCATTGCCGAAGCGAAGCACCTCCGTTTCCCTCCCACGCAAGGCTGCCTGCCTATTCAAGACAAGACCAGCAGCTATTCTTCGGATGTCAGCAACAAAATCCAATATCGTTACGCTCTGCTTGCCTGGAGCAAGCCTCAACCCTCGCCCGAGCTGTTGCACAAAGATCCGCCGGCTGTGCGTTACTCTCATGAACGCCACCAGATTCACCGCAGGTAGATCGATGCCCTCATTCAATACATCGACTGCCATGAGTACTGGGAAGTCTCCGACACGGAATCCTGAGAGCGTACGAAAGCGTTCGGTTCTGGACAAGCCACTATGCAGCACGCGGGCGCCGATGCCAAATGCAAGTAACATGCGCGTGAAATGTTCAGCATGCGAAATCGTCCTACAGAAGCAGAGAACTCTAGGTTCTTCGATGCTCCGCATCGCCGATATCAATCGCGACACGACGGCTTCATCACGCTCAGGCATGATGAGACGTGCATTGAGGTCGCGAATACTATAGCCCTGCTGCGAAAGCCGATAGACTTCGTCCCAGTCGATGTCGTCCACCATCATACGATAGTCGACGTCCGCAAGATAACCATCCTGCATACCTTCAACGATGTCCATCGAAAAGATCGGATCGCCAAAGAGGTCGCTCATTAGCGGCTCTTCGCGTTTGAGAGGTCGGAGGTGTTGATGCTCAAAACCCTCACTCCCCCCTAAATCGCTCATTAGCCGCCTATCCATCCTCCAAGGTGTAGCGGTGGCGCCGAGCATAAACTCGGGCTCAAGCGCTTCCAGAAGACGTCGATATTTTCGGGACGGCGCATGATGCGCTTCGTCTACTACAATCAATGGGTATCGACCGTGTAGTCCTTCGATGCGCAATCGAGCTGCAATGGACTGCCAGGTTGCAAAGGTCACGCCTCCTGCGAACGAGGGAGACTCTCCATCGGTCCAGAGGTGGGTCGGCGTTCCCTTGTCCAAGAAACGCCACATGGCCTGTTCTAGCTGCCGTACTAGATCGACGGTATGAGCGAGTACTAGAACCTCTGAGTCCCGATCTCTGTCCAGATGCAAGCGAATGATCTCTGCCGCCACGAGCGTCTTACCCAATCCGGTCGCCATGACATATAGCGCCGACGGGACTTCACTACTTCGGGCGGCATATATCGAATCCACAGCGCGGCTTTGATATGGCCGGAGAGTTGGCCTGGCGATCGAATCCACAGGAAGCCGCTGGGCGTACTTCAGCAGGTACTTCCTGTCCCATAGCCGGGCATCGATGCCACTCGACCGAAATGCTCTTGTTCGGCGATGTGCGTTCTCCGTGAATCGCTGATTTGTCGCCGCAACGCAGACCTGCGCGTCATAAGAGTTAGAAGCGCGTACCGCCTCTTCAATTCCATCGGAGTCGACGCCGCCAGAACGCTTGAACTTTGCCTGAATAACCCATCGCTGTGCATCCAGAGTACCAACTATGTCTGCACCGAGGTCTCCAGGTCCGCCAACAATCGCGATGTCGCGAAAACCGGCATGCTCAATCAAACGAGCAAGCGCCCTCTCAAATGCTGGCCACGGACCGTGAACTAATCTCTCATGACCAAGAAAATCCTGCATTGCAGATTACCTGCGCCAGAACTCCAGCAGCCGAACCGAGGAATCAGCCCGCTTAATCCGTAATCGCCATTGATAGTCCCGATTGAGCGCCCCTATACCCGCGTCTGAAACAAACCAAACAGCATCGCGTAGAGCTTCAGTCACCATACTGATACCTTCTGATCGATGCTCGTCAGAGACATTTGCATAAGGGACGGCAAAGAACGCACCGTCCAACAGCAGCGATGGCCATCGCTCGACTGCTGACTCCAAGAACGCAAGTGATACGTACTGAATGAACTCTCCGGTACGAAACGCATTCAAGGTGCCCTGTTCATCGCCGAGCGACGCGCTCAAGATACCGCTGCGGACTAGGGCCAGCTCAAGGGAACCAATAGAGTCAGGATCGGTCGGGTCGCAGTCGGTGAGGCGCTCTGCGAGATGCAGCCGTAGGCCACTAAGAGTGTCCGTCGCAGCATCGGCTGTCGCTGCAAGCGTCGTACGCGTCTCAGGAAAATAGCGTTCACGCAGCTCACGCTCGATAATGGGAATCGGGTGTCGCTCTTGACTCGCAGCAGCCAAGTACAAGAACTGGTGTGCCAGAACGCCAATCAGACAGTCCGTTGGTGACTCCAGGTCATCCCTAAAGAATGAATGCTTCGGATCGTGGTCAAACGACAGAGTTGTTCCTGATTCTTTCGCTCGCAATGGTGGAGAGCTCTCGCTGCCCGTAAACGAGCGGGCCGCAACGGAGATAGACGGGCCGCCTGGCATATCCGGCATGTTGTAAACACCCGACAGGTTCTCGTCCGTATGGTAAATAATTGCTTCTGCGGATCGACTTTCACCGTTGGCGTCATCTGCATGTTCTTCTGATTCCGTCGATTGTCCACCCGAGGGACTGTCGGAGTCTGTATCGGCAATCGGGAAGGCATCGTCCTCGTCGCCGAAGCTGTCAGACTCCTCTTCCGGCTGATCAGCCAGTTGGGCAAGCTCGTACCATTTGTGATCATCCTGATACTCTGGTTCGCCACGCCTGAAGCGCACTGTCCACTCGTGAAACTCTCGATCATTTCGAGCGCGCCCGTCGCGGTGACCCGAAACAAGATACTTCAGACCGGCATAACCGTACCGGTAGCCGGTATACAGCTGGGCCAGAATAGATGTGTTTGCCTCAAATTCTCGTGCCCGAGCGATGTTCGGACGCAACGGTGATTCACCTCGAATGAACTTAACGACTTCAGACCATTGCGGATCGAGCTTATCGAACGCGTTCTTCTGGTGGGAGACTCTAACAAAGTCAATCTCGAGCTCACCAACGATGCGGCCGCCCAGAAACACCGCATCGAGAGGATATTCTCTTTCTTCCTCGTTGGTGTCAGGATCCACCCAGTTGAAGAAACTCTTGTCTAGTTCCTCGATGACACGTCCGTTGCGGATTAGGTCTATTCCATAATGCTCCTTGTGAAAATAGCGCTGAATGCCCAACCATCCTTCGATCCGGCGTTGCCGTTCAATGAGACTTGATGTTTGCTCGCACGCTGGGCAAGATCGGTCACCATCAAGGAGCCAAACCCAGCACGTCGTGCAATAGCGTCTGGGAGTTAGATCGTGCTTGATAGGAATCTGTGCATACACGCGACCGAACGACGCGGTCTCGACTGAGCGAGTCTTGTTCCATACACAATGACGGGTCGGAACGACAAGTTCGCCGTCATAGTGCAGTCGTATGCCATGAAGAGAGATTACGCGCCCATACAGTTTGCCAAGCCGCTCACGGGTACTCGACTTCCCTTTGCCCCAAGTGAGCTTTCGGACGCGGTCAACGTCCAGGTGCGAAATCTTGATTTCTGTACCTTGAACACCTGTAGCCAATTCTGAGTCAGTTTTTGGACGAGTCAAATGAGGGACACCGTAGGTGCCGCTCTCCTCCATTTCGTCAAATTTGACTCGTATCCCGGTCCAAGAATCTTCTGCGCTAGTCGTAGTCCAGATCTCGGTAGACTCCCCTAGTCGCGCAGTCGCTATGTTGAAGCCCATACCAAATAGACCAAGCTTGTCAACCGGTCCGTTGCCCGAGTAACCGGCACGAACGGCGTTGGTGAGTTCCTCAAAAGTCATTCCTCGGCCGTTGTCGCGAACGCGCAGTTCGCTGTCGAGGTCTAGGGAGGTCGGAGCTGGAAGAGTGATGTCAATCTCGGGCTGCCAATCATCATCTTCAGACGTCGGTGTATCAAGCAGTGCGTCGATCGAATTGTCAATAAGCTCGGCTAGACATTGCCAAGGTGCAAATTCAATCTGCCCCAGCATTCGGAGGACTCGTGGCGATGGTGTAATGTCGACTGTATCTTCAATAGTAGCCATAGTCAGTTATGTTGATTGTGGTGAGATTGCAGGAGCACTAGGTGAGGCTGACGTGTTGAGGTAGTTCCAACGCGTGCACTCTATATCTTGCCCACTGGCTTGACCTCCTGAACCTCAAGGAGTCCCGCCGGTATCGGTCACCCAGACCGAGGAAACAACATTAGTCGAGTTGCCCGTAGTGGCACACCTCCGCGATCTGGGGGTACTCGCCGCTTCAGCCATCCAGATTCGAGGTTCGCCGCGGCAGCCGTGGCCTCAACGACGGACCATGCACCACAGCTCGCCACCGAGATGGCCCGCCTGAGTCTTCGTTCGCGAGAGAGCCAACCCCCCGAGTGACCGCCACCGCGTTACGTCTGCCGAGGCTCAGGCTAACTGGGTGCTATGAGTCCTCACTTGTTCGCCGGAGCCAGAGATCGAGTGTTTCTGTCGTCCATGTGGGCACGCCGGTGCCCAGAAAGTCCTTGTCCGTCGTCCACACCCCTACGTCGAGAGCCAGGGCGCACGCAACTACGGGCCAATCGCTGGGATCGCGAATCGAGCGCTCGCGGGCCTGGTCCTCCCATGCCGAGTAAACGGCTTCGGCGACGACGGTGCAGTTCCGGGCGATGACATGCAGGCATCGGTCCGAGAGTCCGTCAATTTCATTCGAACTCAATCCTCGATGACGACCGAATGCCTCCGCACGACGGGGAATCTCACGAAGCGTCTCATGCCACATCTGTTCTGGCAGGTAGAGGTCGATTCGCGGATCAGCCAGGCGCTGCCGGCCCCGCTCGCGTAGTAACTCGCCGACCAAGACGCTCGTGTCAATGACGAGACGCATGCTGCGGAGGTGAACTCTCGCTGGTTGAGATGGTCCGGGAACCGACTACGCCGCCTCGCCCGCATCATCATCAGCCTCGCCGGCCAGTTCCGCCCCGGTGAACTCCGCCACGAATTCGTCCTCGGTGAGGCCCGTCTTCGCGAGAACATCTCTCACGGTCTCGCCCAAGCGGTCGAGCGCCGCCGCACCAGCACGGCGATCTTTGGCGACAATCGGCACGAAGAATCCGACGGGCTCGCCGTGCCGCTCGACGACAAGCGTCTCACCGGACGCGATCAACTGGGTAGCGCGATTCCGGAATTCCCGGACTCCTACTGATTTCATCGCACGTTCTTTCGTCGCAGGCGTTCCGCACCTATTGTGCCCACAAATGTAGCCACACGATGCTGAGCGCTCGTCCCGCCCCATGCCTAGCTGACGCAAATCGCTGGCGCAAAGCGTTTTCGCGGCGCTGCGCGCGGGAGGAGATATTGCGTGCCCGGGGCGGGATTCGAACCCGCACGCTCCCGCAGGAGCCGAGGGGTTTAAGCCCTCTGCGTCTGCCAGTTCCGCCACCCGGGCCAGCCAGCACGGCGTGCGTTTGCGGAGTCCATGATGCTCGCTCCACCGGCGAACGGCGACGCAACGGAGGTCTAGGCGGCCTCCTCGAACGGCTGGACCGGCTCAACCGGGGCGGCGTGTTGGACCTCGGCCTGCGCTGGCGATGCAACCCGGGTTGTCGGGCCTGGAGGTGCTGCCGCAGGCGGGATGCTGCGGCCGGCGACGCTACCCATCGCCTCGGCGATCTGCTCGGTAGCCCGCCACAGCTCGTCTCGAACCGGACCGGCTGCGCCCGCGCTCAGCTCATTGCAGACCACGATGCCCTCGACGGCGTCGGCGACTACCGCCCCGAAGGGCCGCCCCTTCACGCGCACGGCCACGACCCAGTCATCAGGCGGTCTGCGCTGGATGGTGCGATCGAGCTGATCTGAGCGCGGCGGGCTCTGAAAGCTCGGCACGTGCAAGCCCAGCTCTCGTGCCGCCGCAGCGAGCGTCCGCACGGTGAGCACGAACTGGCCGGAGGCATCGGGCCCGGAGCGGACGCGGCCGCCCGTCGGACGGGACGAGGCGCCGGCAGGCCGGTGCGGCCGGCTGCGTGCGGGAGACGCGTCGACCAGCCGCAGCGCTGCGGGAGGTTGGGTACGGGGTGTTGCTGGCATGTGCCGAGCATCACAGGGGGGTGTGACACGAATGCGACTGCCGGCGACCCTGATCACCGGGGCTGCCGCCGCCCGAACCACAATGGTCCCCAGTGTCCGAGCACAATCCGGGGTTGCTGCCTGCGCAGCAGGCGACGCTCGATGTGATTCGCGTCCCCGCCGAGCAACGACCGTCCTATCCCCAGCGCTTCGCAGCCGATCTGCGCGACCGGGCAGAAGACGCGCTCACGCCGATGGTGGACGCCGCACGCGCGCTGGACAGCCGCGGCATGCGGGTGTCCAAGCGCGACCTGGCTGGGGTGTTCGGCTGTGAGGCGCGTTACCTGGCCGAGACCGACGCTCCATTCGAATGGTCGGTTCCCATCGCCCGCGGCACGGTGCTGCACAAGGCGGTGGAGCTGACGACGCACCGAGACGTCCCGCCGACTGATGCGGTCGACGAGGCCGTCCAGCGTCTGATCGACGACGACGCCAACCTCGGAGGCTTCCTGGCTGGGGCGACTCAAGGCGAGCGAGCCGATCTCATTGCCAACTGCGTGGGACTGCTGACCCGATTCGAGGAGACGTTCCCGTCCATGCAGCGCTCGTGGCGACCTGCGGCGGAAGTCCGGGCTCGGGTGCAACTCTGCGGCGGCGCATTCGTGCTCAACGGCAAGTACGACCTCACGCTGGGTTCACCTGCCCCCGTCGGCGACACGGAGGGGAACCAGCGAGCCGGCAAGGTCATCATCGATCTCAAGACCGGTTCCAGGATGCCGACCGATCCTGAAGACCTGCGCTTCTACGCGCTGGTCGAGACGCTGTCGATCGGCGTGCCGCCGCTCGGCGTGGGTTCGTTCTACGTGGCTGAAGGGCGCATCGAGCACGAGACAATCACCGCTGAGGTGCTCGACAGCGCGTTGCGCCGGACCGTGGACGGCATCGGCCGGCTCATCACGTTGCGAGCAGGCGGGCACGAACCCCGCCGGGTGCCCGGACCCCCATGCCGCTGGTGCCCGATTGCTGCCGACTGCAGTCCCGGTCAGGAGTGGCTGTCGGACGCGGAGGACTGAGTCACACCGTGGTTGCGGGCGTCATGCAGTCGCGCAGCCATCTCGTCGCGGCGGGCGTTCCATTCCTCCAGCGTGATGCCGAAGCGAACATGGTCCTCCCAGACGCCGGCAATCTGGATGTAGCCCTGCGCAGTGCCTTCCGAGCGCAGCCCGAGCTTGTCGACCACCCGCAGGCTGGCGGAGTTGCGGGGCATGATCGAGATCTGGACACGGTGCAGGCCGACCTGAGAGAACGCGAACTCGAACACAGCCATCAGCCCTTCGGCGACCAAGCCCCGGCCCGCAAGTCGTTCGTCGATCCAGTAGCCCACATGGGCGCTCTGGAACGCGCCGCGCGCCACGTGGGAGATGTTGATCTCGCCGCAGAACCAGCCCTCGTGCCAGAGGCCGAAATCGAAGGCAGTGCCCAGCGATCGCTCGCGCTCGCGCATCCGGCAGCGATTCGAGAACGCCTGCGGGTCACGCGAGGGATCGGGCGCGCTCGCCGGCGGGCGGGGCTCCCACTTCGCCAGCCAGACACGGCACCGCTCGCGAACCTCGTTCCATTGGGCGAAGTCCGAAGGCACGAGCGGGCGCAGCTCAAGCCGCTCGGTGCGCAGGCGACTCACGCCCCGCACAGTACTGGCGCGCCGCCGACGCTCACCGAGCGGCATCGGCACCTCCGCGAAGCTCGGCCGCTGGACTGGCCTGCGCCTCACGAAGCTCGGCCGCGATGCCATCGAGCAGGTCGCGCTCGCGTACCAGGCATTCATCGATCCCCCAGTGGCGCATGACCGCAACGAGGATGCAGCAGCCGCCCACGATCACGGGCGCACGGTCGACATGCAGGCCCGGATTGTGGACGCGGTCGGCGAGCCGTTCGGTGGCCAGCGTGCGGAAGACATCCTCTGCTGCGGCCCGCGTCAGCACGAACCCGTCGATGACCTCGGGATCGTAGGGGTCGAGGCCGATCTCCACCGCTGCGACCGTGGTGATGGTGCCCGCAACGCCCACAAGCTGCGCTGCCGGTGCGCCCCGAGCGATGACGGGGTGCTCACGGTCGATGTCGTCGAGGTGCAAGCGGGCGACCGAGATGGCCGAACTCAGCTCTTCGGGGCGTGGCGGATCCATCGCAAGGAAACGCTCAGTCCAGCGCACCGATCCCATGTCGACAGACAGGGCATCCGCCGGGCGGGCGCCCGGTCCGGGCATTCCGTAGGCGAACTCGGTCGAGCCGCCGCCGATGTCGAGCACGAGCGCGGCAGTTCCGGACTCACCGCCCAAGCCCGTGGTCGCACCGGCGAAGGCGTAGTTCGCCTCGCTGTCCCCGTCGAGCAGCTCGACATCGGTGCCGAGCGCGTCGCTTGCTCGCTGAAGGAACTCGGCGCCATTGGCGGCGTCGCGCGCCGCGCTCGTGGCGACTGCCCGGACGGCGCTCACCTGGCGATCCTCGATGACCTCGCGGTATTCCCCCAGCACTCCGACAACGCGGCCGATCGCGTCGTCAGCCAGCGAACCGCCTGCGTCGACACCGCGCCCCAGCCGGGTGATCCGCAGCATGCGCAGGCCGAGTCCCTCCCCGTCGTCGATGAGCAGCCGGGTTGAGTTGGTGCCGCAGTCCACCACCGCAACCGGTCCGGTCGGCGCTGCGGCGGTCACGAGCCGCATCCCTGCATGCCCAGCTCGTCCAAGACCCAGTCGCCGACGGGGTCCTCGCCGCCAGCCAGCCGGTACGCCACGTGCGCATGCAAGCACTTCACGCCCTGCGCCGTGCCGCCGACGCCCCCAGAGGGGCGCGGTCCGCGGTGGTGCGGAGGCACGAGCGCGTCACGCTCGGCGGCATAGCGACGGTGTGTCGCCGCGAGGCACTCAGCGTCGACAGCCTCCTCGGCCGCGCGGACGCCGCCGCGACCTTCGAGCTGGGACACCCGCCGGCGCAGGTCCGCGTCCACCAGCCAGTAGCGGGTGGGCATCGGACGACCGTCGTCGAGCAGCGGTGCATTGGCGATCACGACGGGACGCCCATCGTCGTGCGCGACCGCCACGTGGTACGCGCACTGCGGCGCGCGCCCGAGCAACTCAGCGACAGCCTCCGCCTGAGGGAGCGTGGGGGGTGCGCTGGGAGCGCAGCGGACAAGCACCACCCGGATGGGAACGCCCAGGTGGTTCCTCAGCCTTGACGGCGGCGCCGACGCCTGCGGCGATTGAGGAAGAAGAGCACCACGACCGCCAAGGGCGCCAGGAGGCGCTTGAGCATCGGGCGGCCTGCCGTCTCGAGCAGATCCACTGGCTCGGGCTCGTCCATGTCGACTTGGCGCGGGCCGTCCTCGGCAGCAGCCTCTGCCGAGTCTTCAGAAGATTCCGTCGGGGAGGCGTCGGCTTCGTCGTCGCCGGGTGCACCGACCTCTGACAGCTTCTCCGAGAGCGAGTCCACGAATTGGCCGATGAGCTTCTCGGTCACGTCCGCCATCACACCGCGCCCGAACTGCGCGACCTTGCCGGTCACCTTCAGGTCGGTCGTGATCGCCACGACGGTGCCGTCGCCGTCGGGGGTCATCTCCGCGATCACCTCGGCGGCGGCGTTGCCGGCACCCCGGGAGTCGCGGCCGGTGGCCTCGAGCACGATGCGGCGATTGGCCTCGTCAAGCTCGACGAACTTTGCCGTGCCCTTGTACTGGGCCGTGATCGGGC
Source organism: Candidatus Poriferisodalis sp. (assembly GCF_965203655.1). Classification (GTDB taxonomy): domain Bacteria; phylum Actinomycetota; class Acidimicrobiia; order Acidimicrobiales; family Poriferisodalaceae; genus Poriferisodalis. The sequence goes on along the minus strand of NZ_CBDBDD010000009.1, from coordinate 553,033 downwards.
CCACCTTGACCTTCACACCGCCCTTGAATTCGTCACCGTCGATCTCGGTCAGCTGGGCTCCCGGCATGCAGGGCGCGATGAACTCGACATCGGTCAGCGTGTTCCACGCCTGCTCCGTAGGGATGTCGACGCGGAATTCGTTCTTCAGCTCCATCGGCGCAGATCCTCCACGGTGTCGATGTCGTCAGGTCGCCCTTCGCAGGCTACCGGTACCACGATTTCCGGAAATCGCCGCATCAGCGTCCGGCCGCCTTCGTCGCCGCCGCACGGCAACAGCGGCCACACCTCGCGTGCCAGCCTGACCGGGTTTCCCCGCCGGTCTCCGTAGGTGCCGACGGCGATGGGGGCCGCGGCGGCAGCGACGCTCTGCCACGCCGCCGACGTCACGAACGGCTGGTCGGCAAGGCCCACCACGATCGCGCCATGGCCTTGCTGCGCCGCCCACGAGGCGGCACACCGGACAGACGACGCAATCCCCGATTCCCAGCGAGCATTGGGGATCAGGGCGATCTCGCCGCTCACCGCCGCGAGCGCCTCGGAGACATCCACCGCCCCGGTGACCACGGCCACAGCGTCGAGCGACGCCCCGACCAGCGACTCCAGAGCCCGGCTGACCACGCTCCGGCCGTCGATGACTGCCAGCAGCTTGTGCTGCGGACCTGCAAAACGGGTTCCGGCCCCCGCTGCCAACAGCACTCCCGCCGTGGACACTGGCCGCCGATCCTCCACGAATGCGCTCATCGAGGAACCTTCCCGTTACGTCACCAGTTGTTTCCCGCTCCAGTTCGCTGCGCTCACGGGCCGCTCGGGCCCCGGCGCTGAGCCTGGCTAGTACGAACGTGGCAGGCCGAGCACCTTGGACGACACGAAGTTCAGGACCATCTCCTGACTAACCGGGGCGATCTTCATCAGCCTCGCCTCGCGCCAGTAGCGCTCCACGTCGTACTCCTTGGCATAGCCGAAGCCGCCATGTGTCTGCATGGCCCGGTCGGCGCACTCGAACGCCGCCTCCGATGCCAAGTACTTGGCCAGGTTGGCTTGCTCACCGCAGCTCAGGCCGTTGTCGTAGCGCCACGAGGCGTCGCGCACCACCAGTTCAGCGGCATGCAGGCGGGCGTGGCTGTCGGCCAAGGGGAAGGCGATGCCCTGGTTCTGGCCGATCGGACGCCCGAAGATGACCCGGCTCTTGGCGTACTCGGCGGCGCGGCGCAGTGCGACCCGGCCGATCCCCAGTGCTTCAGCAGAGATCAGGATCCGTTCGGGATTGAGGCCGTCGAGGATGTAGCGGAACCCCTCACCCTCCTCGCCGACACGGCGGTCCACTGGCACGCGCAGGCCGTCGTAGCGCACCTCGCACGAGACCACCGCGTTGCGGCCTACCTTGGGGATCGGGGTGATGTCGACTGCGGGATCCTGCAGATCGACGAGCAGCAGGGTCATGCCCTGTGTCGGGCCGTCACACAGCTCCTTGGGCGTCGTGCGCACGAGCAGCAGGCAGACGTCGCAGAACGGCGCCTTGGTGGTCCACACCTTGGCCCCCGTGATCACGTACTCGTCGCCGTCACGCTCTGCCCGGGTGCGGATCGACGTGGTGTCTGTGCCGGCGTCGGGCTCGGTGACGCCGAACGCGGCGTGGATGGAGCCATCGGCGACGCCCGGCAGGATCTCCTTGGCCAGCGCCTCCGAGCCGTACTTGCGCACCGGCTCCATGCCGAAGATCGACAGGTGCAGGGCCGAGCAGCCGTTCATGGCGGCACCGCTGGCCGCCACCTCCTCGAGCACGATCGACGCCTCGGTGATGCCTTGGCCGCCGCCGCCGTACTCCTCCGGGATGGCGATGCCGACCCAGCCGCCCTCGGCCATGGCGTTGTAGAAATCCCACGGAAACTCGTGCTGCTCGTCGCGCTCGCGCCAGTACTCGTCGGGGAAGTCGGCGCAGACGCGCCGCACGCCCTCGCGGATCGCCTCGTGGTCCTCGTTTTGCGTGAAGTCCATTGTGCTGACGCTACCGGGCCGCTGGTGCTTGATTCTGGGCCCGGGATGGGCAGGGGCGGGGGCACCCATGCTCAAACAGTGCAGCGCCGCCCGCTGCACGGTGGTCGTGCTGTGGCGCTGCAAACTGCGCGTGGGCACCCCCGCCCCTGCCCATCCCTCGCGCCGCTGGGCCTCGGGGCTAGTGGATGCGGCCCTTGCCGTCTTTGAGGCGGGGGGCTTGGCGGCCGGTGTGGGCGGCGATGATCTCGGCCATGATCGACACTGCGGTTTCTTCGGGGGTGCGGCCTCCGATGTCGAGGCCGATGGGGGCCATGACTCGCTCGAGTTCCTCGTCGCTCACGCCTGCCTCGCGCAGACGCTCGGTTCGTTTCTCGTGGGTGGTGCGGGAACCCATCGCGCCGAGGTAGCCGACACGGGTGGGCAGGGCGCCCACGATGGCGGGCACGTCGAACTTGTGGTCGTGGGTGAGCACGCAGACGGCGTCGCGCGGACCCAGCTCGTCGCCGATGCGATCCAGCAGGCGATTGGGCCAGTCCACCACCACGTCGTCGGCCATCGGGAAACGGCGCTTCGTGGCGAACACCTCTCGGGCGTCACAGACGGTCACCCGGTAGCCGAGCAGCTTGGCTTGGGAGGCCAGCGCCCGGGTGAAGTCGACGGCGCCGAAGATCACCATGTGGGGACGCCGAGCGTGACACTCCACGAACACGCTGAGGTCCATCTGGCGGGCCTCGCCGTGCTGGCCGTAGTGACGCACCTCGCTGATGCCCGCATCCAGCATCCCAAGGGCATCACGCTCCACCACCCGATCCAAGTCGGGATCGCCCAGCGTGCCCAGCGTCGGTGCATCCGGCTGTAGCAGCAATTTCGCGCCCGCATCTGGGCCGTCGATGATCGTGGCGAGCGCGACGGGCTCCTCGGCCCGGATGGCGTCCCGGAACGCCTCGTAGATGCCCGCAGCCTCGCTCACCAGTCGAGTTCCTCCACGAACAGGTGGATCGTGCCGCCGCAGGTCAGCCCGACGGCGAATGCCTCGTCGTCGCTGTAGCCGAAGGTGGTGATGCCCGGGCCCCGTCGTCCGCCCAGCAGCTCAAGGGCCTCGCCGACCACGGCGCCCTCGACACAGCCGCCCGAGACCGAGCCGGCCACTTCGCCCTCTTCGTTCACGGCCATCGCAGCGCCGGGGTCGCGTGGCCCCGAGCCTTCGATGTCCACCACCCGGGCGACGGCCACTCGCTGGCCCACTGCCCGCCACCGGTCAATGTCATCCAAGATCTCGTCCATGAGCCCAGTCTCCCTGTTGACATTGTTGCGGTATTGGAAGGTCGTGCGTCGGGTGATCGCTGGGTTCGGCCCAGCTCACGCCGCGATGGCAGCAGCCAGGTGTTCGAGCGAATCGAAGGAATGGCCTTCGATGAACTCGTCGACGTGCGGCAATGCTGCCGCCATGCCGCGGGCCAGGGGCGCATAGCCCGGCGTGTGCTTGAGCGGGTTGACCCACACCAGCCGGTGGGTAACCAGGTGCAGGCGCGCCATCTGCTCGGCCAGCTCGTCGGGGGTGCCGCGGTCCCAGCCGTCCGAGCAGATCACCACGATTGCGCCGCGGGCGTGGCCTCGCACACCCCACCGATCGTTGAACTCGTGCAAGGTCGCGCCCAGACGGGTGCCGCCCGACCAGTCCTGCACGGAATCAGCGGCGGCCCGCAGCCCGGCATCGGGATCCCGCGACGACAGCTCACGCGTCACCCGGGTGAGCCGAGTGCCGATGGTGAATGCCTCCACCCTCGTTCGCCCCACGACCGCAGCATGGGCGAAACGCACGAGCGCGCGGGCGTAGGGCTCCATGGAGCCCGACACGTCGAGCAACAGCACGAGGCGGCGAGGCTTGCGGTCGCTTGTGAGGAACTCCCGCCGGATGGCCTCCCCGCCGGTGCGCAAGGCCCGCCGGATGGTGCGGCGCAGGTCGGGGCGACGGGAAATCCGCTTGGCCCGCACGCCGCGGCGGGAGCGGCGCGTCACGGCCTGGAAGCGCAGCTCCCCCATCAGCGTGTGCAGCTCGCTCAGCTCGGTGTCGCTGCAGTCGGCGAAGTCCTTGTGGCGCAGCGTCTCCACATCGCTGTAGCGGACTCGCAGCGTTGGGCCGGTGTCGGGCTCCCCTTCGTCAGCCGGAGGCGCTGCCCCGCTGTCGTCGTCGCTGTCGGTGGCCAGCGTCACCGAGATCGGCGGCAGCTCGACGACCATCCCGCTGGGCTCACGCCCTTCCCAGAACACGGCGAACGCACGGTCGTAGGTGCTGATGTCGGCCGGACTGCCCACCAGGGTCGCCCGGCCCGCCCAGTACACGTCGTCACGGCCACCAACCCCGAGCAATCGCAACGCTTCGGTGAAGGCCATCACCCGGCGGATGGTGACCACCAAGCCCGCCCCACGGAGGACCGACGAGAAGGCCGACGCCAGGCGCTCCGGCTCGTTCACATGTTCTTCGGTTGCGGGCCGCTCGACGCCGGATTCCCGATTGCTGAGTTCGGTGCCGTTGGCTGCCATGGCGGCGTGGAGATCGGGGCCGCTCAGGCCTCGGCCACAGCAGCCATGATCATCTCCATGCCCACCGAGGTGACCCGCTGCTGGTCCTCGCGGTACTTGAGCACCGTGCCCAGCGTGGCTTCGAGCATCGGGGAGTCGAGCTCGGCAGCACCGAGGCGACCGAGGGCAGTTGCCCAGTCGATGGTCTCGGCTACGCCCGGCGGCTTGTAGAGGCGCATCTCGCGCATCGCCGACACGGCGACTGCGACTTGGCGGGCAAGCGAGCCATCCACGTCAGGCAGCTTGAGCTTCACGATCTCGACCTCGCGGTCGACCGAGGGATGCGACACCCAGTGATACAGGCAGCGCCGCTTCAAGGCGTCGTGCACATCGCGGGTCCGGTTGGAGGTGACGACCACGAACGGCGGCCGGGTGGCGGTGATCGTGCCCAATTCGGGCACCGTGACGGTGAAATCCGACAGCACCTCGAGCAAGAACGCCTCGAACTCGTCGTCGGCCCGGTCCACCTCGTCCACGAGCAGCACCGCCGGGGTGGCGTCGTCATGATCGATGGCTCGCAGCAGCGGCCGACGGATCAGGAAGCGCTCCGAGTACAGCTCGTCCTCGATGGCCTCGGCGTCGACGGCTGCGCGCCCTGCAGCTTCTGCGGTGCGCAGGTGCAGGAGTTGGCGGGTGTAGTCCCATTCGTAGAGCGCCTGGGCGGCATCGATGCCCTCGTAGCACTGCAGGCGGATGAAGTCACCGCCGGTCCACGCTGCGAGCACCTTGGCCAGCTCGGTCTTGCCGACGCCCGCGTCTCCTTCGAGAAACAGCGGCCGGCCCATCGTGACCGAGAGGTACACCACCGTGGAGAGACCCTCGTCGGGCAGGTAGCCGTGCTCGGTCAACGCCGCCGAGACGTCTGCTGTGCAGGTAGGCGCCGTGAACACGAAGGCCAAGGCTACGGCGTAAGGCTCACGCGGGCGCGGTGACCTCCAGCCGGCAGAAGCACGCCGCGGTGATGGGCACGTCAGCGCGGGCGACCGCCAGATCCAGCCGTTGGCGGATGAGCGGTGCCTCCACTGTTTCCCCTCGCCGCGTGAGACATTCGTGCAATCCGTGCAGGCTCCAGACGTTGTCGGGGTGCTGGCAGGGACGGCGCAGCTGGTTGTCCAGGCCCAAATCGGATCGATAGAGCGTCTCCGCCTCTTCGAACTGACCCTGTTCTGACAGCAGCGCAGCCAATGCGTGGCGGGTCGGCTGCATCCAGCCCCAGGGCTCGTCGTAGGGCAGGTTGTCGTCCAGCTCGACCGCTCGGCGGAGATGGTCGAAGGCCACGTTGTAGTTGCCGCGCCGGTACTCGACCTCGCCGTTCAGCATCGCTTCGGCGACGGCGAGGATGTCGAGGCCGGTGTTGTTGAACAGCGTCCGGCTGGGCAGGACATGAGCCTTGGCAGCTACGAACGCCTCGCGTTCTGCCAGTGCGTCGTCGATCCGGTTGGTCGAGGCATATGCGACCGTCCGCGCATAGCGCATCATCGCCGTGGTGACGCAATAGAACTGCTGGTCGAAGGGCAAGTGCTGGGCGAGGATCTCATCCCACTTGCCGAAGCGCACATACACGTGCTGCTTGATGGCCACGAATCCTTCCAGCCAATCGGCCATCGGCGGCGAACCGGTACGCAGCAGCTCCTCGGGCAGCGTGCGGTTCATCTCTTCTGCCGCTTCCAGAGCGGGGGCGTACTGGCCCGCCAGCATCGCCCCGTACACCTTGAAGTGGTAGTCGTGGCAGCGGTACGCCGAATAGAAGTTCATCGGGCCCTTGAAGTCCAGGTACTTCCGATCGGCGACGATCGCGGCCGAATTGCGCGTCACGACGTTGTGGTAGTGACCGCACAGCACGTCGATGTGGGTGGGCATGTGGACGAGGTGCCCAGCGTCGGGCGCCAGATCGACCAGCCGATCACCGGCAGCCAGCGCCCGTTCGGGATGCGGCGACATCTCCATGAGGTGCACGTACATGTGCAGCAGGCCCAGATGGCTGTTGGCGCCCATCTGGTCAAGCCGCTCAAAGGCGGTCTCGAGCACATCGACGGCCTCGAGCGTCCCCGCACCCGCAGCCGGCTGGCCGGTATCGAGGTCCCACAGCTCCCACGGAGTCCGGTTCATGATCGCCTCGGCGAACAGCGCGCAGACATCGAGGTCGTCGCGGCAGGACCGATAGACCTCGCGCATGGCGTCCGCGTAGGCGTCGTTCCATTGCCCGAAGTCATCGGTGTCGGGTGCTTCGGGATCGGTCGGGTAGCGGTGCGCGAGTGCACCGATCAGCGCTTGTTCAAGGTCGCTAGTGCCCCCCGCGGCATCGAGAGCAGCTGCGACCTCCGAGCGCGCACGCGCCAGCGAGACGCGCAGATCAGCGTCATCGAACTCTGTCCACGCCTTGTTGTAATTCGGCCCGATCGCATACGCGATGCCCCAGTGAGCCATAGCGAAGTGGATGTCGTGCAGCAGTGCGCGCTCGAAACAGGCGATTGCCTCTTCGTGGTTGAAGCCGTAGCACCACGCCATGCCTCGGTCGAACCAGAGCTGGGCTTCGGCGTCTCGGGTCGTGACCGGCCATCGATACGAGCCCAGATCGAAGTACGCCATCGCTGTTTTCCGAACCTCCCCTGCCAGAGGTGCCTCTGCACTGTTGCCCAGTATCTCTCACGAAACGAGAAAAAGGCATGAGGATTGCTCAAGTCGCGGATGCGGGTGCATCCGGAGGCCCGACGGGTGTGAGGCTCTCAACTGGTACCGATCGACAACAGATTCTCGACGGGCTGGTAGAGCTCTTCGAGGTAGGCAGTATCGTCCGCGCTGAGCTCGATGGTGGTGGCCTCGACGAGCTGGTCAAGCTGGCTGATCTTGGACACCCCCACGACGGGTGCGGTGATCTCGGCCTTGTTGACGAGCCACGCCAGCGCCACCTGAGCCGGGCGCACATCGAGACGATCGGCCACCTCTGATACCCGGGCGGCGATGTCGAAGTCGCGCTCGCCCCGGTACAGGCTCTCGGTGCGGTCGCGGTCCTGGCCCTGGGAGCGATCCGTCGTGCCGGCGCCGATGCCGCCCTGATACGAGCCTGCGAGGATCCCCCGCGCCAGGGGCGACCACGGGGTCAGCGCCACCCCGGTGCTGATGCAGTAGGGGTTCATCTCGCGCTCTTCCTCTCGGTAGATGAGGTTGTAGTGGTTCTGCATCGAGACGAACTTGGTCCAGCCCCGCATCTCGGCGGTGAGCTGCAGCTCGGCGAACTGCCAGGCGAACATGGACGAGGCGCCGAGGTACAGCGCCTTGCCTGCCTGCACGACATCGTGCAGCGCCTCGAGCGTCTCGGTGATCGGCGTCGGCGCTCCTCGCGGCACTCCGTGGGGGTGCCGGTGAATGATCAGCTGGTCCACATAGTCGAGGCCGAGGCGGCGCAGCGAGGCGTCGATGCCTTCCATTACGTGCTTGCGGCTCAGGCCGCCTTCGTTGGGGTTGCGGCCCATCGGGATGGAGATCTTGGTGGTCAGCACGTACTGCTCGCGAGGCAGGAGTTCACGCAGCAGCTGGCCCACCACTTCCTCTGCCGCGCCGACGCCGTAGATGTCGGCGCAGTCGACGTAGTACAACCCGCGCTCGATGGCCGCCTCGAAGATGGGTCGAGCTTCGGAGACGCCGAGCGTCCAGTCGCCCTGGTGGCCACGACCGGGAATGCCGTAGTTCATGGTTCCCAGGCAGAGCTCGGACACCTGCAGGCCACAGTTCGAACCGAGTTGAACTGACTTCAGTCGCGACATGGCCCCGAAACGTATTCGACAGCGGCGCCCGTCCGTCGGGTTGACGACGCGGGTAAAGCAGCGTCGGCGCTAAGCGGCTGTCGCCGAACCTGCGGCGAGGGCACGCCACAGCGATCGGTAGGTGGGCCATGCGGCCTCGGGCGGCAGGTAGCCATCCTCTTCCAGCGCCCGCTGCAGTCGCTTGAGATTGCGGGCGGGAACGCCTGAATCGACGTGGTGAGCCAGGTGATATCCGACGTGGTACGGCACGAACAGCACGCGCGCCAGCCAGCTCTGGCGGATGTGGTGCGTCGTATTGCGCCGGTCGTCGGTGCGGGTCATGCCGCCGTGCTCGGCAATCGCCCGCAATCGGTTGATGAGCTGGTACCAGGTGAACCACGGCAGCACCCACAGCAGCAGGTACAGCCACGGCTGTCCGGCCAACCAGAACAGGCCGAACACAATTGCCTGCCCGGCGAAGAAACGCAGGCTGAGCGGCACATGTTTCAGCTTCACGAGCCCGGTAAAGCGAGGTTTGGTGATGCGCCACGCCGAGACGCCCACGAGGTCGCGCATCAGCTTCCGGCCCAGCGATCTTGCTGGGATCGGGTAGAAGGAATAGAGCAGGAAATCGGGCTCTTTGGGACCGAACTCGTCGCGGTGATGGTTTGCGTGGCCCCGGCGGTAGAAGTGCGAGCCGGTGCCCAGCGGCAGCCAGCCCAGCAGATTGATGCCGATGCGGTCGTTGAGCCAGCGGTTCGAGAACAGCAGCCGGTGCGCCGCCTCGTGATGGAGGATGAACCACCGGAGCTGCAGCGTGCCGATGACGGGCACGGCGGCGACCACAGCGAGCGGATGGCCGATGGCCACAACGGCTGCGATGACGGCCACCGGCGCCGCCAGCGTCGCAAGAACCTCGATCGCGTTGATGAAGTTGGGGATGCGCCGCAACTGCGCACGAAATGCCGGCATGGGCCGGCCGTCGGGACGCAGGCGCTCTGAGCCTTCGAAGACAGGCAGATCGGGCCGTGCCATGCCGCCTGTCATCTGGGCCACGAGCTCGTCATGCGTCGGCGCCACAGCGGTAACGCTCACGCTTGGATGCTACGGCTCACGAGGGGTGCGCAGGGGCGGTCAACCGTTGGCTACGGTTCCGGGCGATCACAGATGGGCTGGCCAATCCAGCCCGGCGAGACAGGGGACGGGCCATGGACTTGGGAATTGCAGGACGGACGGCCGCGGTAGCTGCCGGTTCGGCAGGGCTGGGACTCGGCTCGGCAAAGGCGCTGGCCGCCGACGGCGTGCGTGTGGCCATCTGCGGCCGGGATCCGGATCGCCTGGCGGCCGCAGCGGCACAGATCGACGGCGAAGTGCTGACCATCACCGCCGACTTGAGCGACCCGGCCGACGGACGCAGCTTCGTGGAGCAAGCCATCGAAGGCCTGGGTTCGGTGGACATCCTGGTCACCAACGCCGGAGGTCCCCCGCCGGGCATGTTCGACAACACCGAGATCGACGCCTACCAGATGGCCTTCGACATGAACTGCAAGGCGATGATCGAGATGTGCCGGGTGGCCATCCCGCCGATGCGTGAGCGGGGCTGGGGCCGGGTATGCGCCATCACCAGCGTGGGCGTGAAGCAGCCGATCCCGTTCCTGTTCGCCAGCTCGGTGGCACGGGCCGGACTCACCAGCTTCCTCAAGCTCAGCGCCCGGGAATTGGCCCCGACAGGCGTGACGGTGAATTCAGCTCAGCCCGGCACCCACTGGAGCGACCGCGTCGCCAAGATGATGGATCAGGAGCAAGCCGCCAAGAGCAACCCGATGAACGTCTGCGGCGATTGCGACGACTTCGGCGCAGCGGTGGCGTTCCTGTGCAGCGAGCAGGCGAAGTTCATCACCGGCACGGGCCTGCTGATCGACGGTGGCCAAGCCACCGGTCTCTTGGACTGAGCTGCTCTAGAACTGAGCTGCGGCGCTACGAAACGCCGGCTGCCTCAAGCGCCCGCCGAGTGAGCACCCGGGCAAGGTGGTTGCGGTAGTCAGGCGTGGCGTTCAGGTCAGTGGGGGCATCTGTGCCTTCAGCGGCCTGCTCGGCGGCCTCGGCGGCCGACGCCCCGCCTGCCAGCGCCGCCTCGGTAGCGCTGGCCCGAAGCGGCACTGAGCCCATGTTCACCAGCGCCACGTTCGTGCCGCCGTTCACCGTTACCGCGGCTGCGCCGACAATGGCCCAGTCCTGCGCCCGCCGGTTGAACTTCTGGTAGTTCCAGCCGGCGCCAGGGGCCTTCGGGACCCGGATCTCGGTGAGCATCTCGTCGTCGGCCAGCGCCGATTCGAAGTAGCCGGTGAAGAAGTCACCGGCCGCGATCTCGCGGCTGCCGCCCGGTCCTTGTGCCACGAGCGTGCCTCCCAGCGCCAGAACGGCAGCTGGAAGATCCGACGCGGGGTCCGAGTGCGCCAGCGAGCCACCGATCGTGCCGCGGTGGCGGACTTGAGGATCGCCCACCTCGCCCGCCACGTGCCCGAGTAGGGGGCACTCGGCGGCCAGCAGATCGCTCGTCTCGAGCGCACGATGCCGGGTCAGCGCACCGATGGCGATGTGGTCGCCGCCATCGTTGATGTAGCTGAGGTCGGTCACGCGGCCGATGTCGACGACCACACTGGGCACTGCCAGTCGCAGCTTCATCATCGGCAGCAGCGAATGGCCGCCCGCCAGCAGCTTGGCTTCGTCGCCGTGCTCGCCGAGCAGCGCGATGGCCTCGGAGGCGGAGCCAGCCCGTACGTAGTCGAATGCTGCAGGGATCATTGCAGTGCTCCTCTCAGGCCGAGGTCTCGCCGGCCGCGCAGGCCAGCACCGACTTGACGATGTTGTGATACCCCGTGCAACGGCACAGGTTCCCTTCGAGTCCGAGGCGCACTTCTCGCTCGGTCGGACTGGGGTTCTCCTCAAGCAGCGATACCGCTGCCATGACCATGCCCGGCGTGCAGTAGCCGCACTGCAGGCCGTGGTTCTGCCGGAAGGCCTCCTGCATGGGGTGCAGCTCGTCATCCGATGGCGCCAGACCCTCGATCGTACCGATGTCCTCGCCATCGGCCTGCACCGCCAGCATGGTGCACGACTTCACAGATTCGCCGTTCACGTGAACCGTGCAGGCGCCGCACGAGGACGTGTCGCAGCCCACGTTGGTTCCTGTCAGCCGCAGGTCATCCCGCAGCCAGTACACGAGCAGCGTGCGCGGCTCGACATCGCCGCTGCGAGTCTCGCCGTTCACCGTGACGCTGATCTCCACTGTGACCTCTCCCGTCTCGTCGGCCGCTCGGCCCATGGGCCGAGCGGCCACCATCATGCACCATGCGGCGGCAACGCGCCGACACGGGGACACAGGGCGCGGAACGGCAGCAGTAGCTTGGCGATGTGGCGACCTCCGAGGCCGTCGCGGGTCCCAGCGGCCCGTCGGAGAGCGAGGGCGAGGCTGCGCCCCCGGACACGCGGGATCTCATCCTGCGGCGCGCTCGAGAGCTGTTCTCGCGGCAGGGATACCGGGGCACGTCCGTCCGGCAACTCACCTCGGGACTCAACCTGACGCCCGCAGCGCTCTACTACCACTTCACGGGCAAGGAGGACGTGCTTGCCGGCGTTCTGGCCCCGATGGAACGGGATGGCGAAGCAATCATCGTCCGCATGGCCGAGCTGGAACCGACACCGGATGCACTGCGGGAAGTTCTTGACGACTACTTCGACCTGCTGGCGCGTGACATCGTCGTGTTCCGTCTCGTTGCCGACGATGTCGACGTCCAGAAGAGTGCGGTCGGTCAGCGCCTACGAGCCCAAGCCAGAGATCTCTTCGCCTGGCTCACGCGATCCTCGCAAGACGTCACCGAACGCGTCCGGGCGGCGGCAGCCGTGGGCACGATCCGTCTCTCGCTCGAGCAGAGCGGCGTGGATCCCGATGCGCACCGCGAGGCCATTATCGGGCGCGCGCTCCGGATCATGACGGATTGATGCCTGCAGGGACTCAGTCGCTGAGCAAGTGAGCCACGCCGGGCAGCGGCCAAGCCGGAGGCAGTTTGACCACGTCGGCAGGGTCCACGTTCAGCCGGTACAAGGTGTCCCCTTCACGCACGAGCGAGAGCTGTTCACGTGCGATCCGTTCCACAACCACGGGATCTTTGGCATCGGCAACTTGTTCTGAAAGGTGGGATGTCTCAGCTCGCAACCGTGCCAGCGTTTCTTCCGCGTGGGTGATGTTGTTGCGCTGGGAGTTGAGCGACTGCCAGGGAAAGAGCAGCACCGCCAGGAGTCCCACCGCGCCCACCACGATGACAAGGCCGACAAGCATGGTCATCACCCGCCGCCCTGAGCGCGGGCGGCGGAGCCCGACTGCTGTGTCCGGGGGGGCGTTCATCTTCCAGATGCGAGAGAATCGCCGCCCCGGAAGGCCGCCGCGGAGCCGAGCTCTTCTTCGATGCGCAGCAGCTGGTTGTACTTGGCGACCCGATCTGAGCGCGCCGGAGCACCCGTCTTGATCTGGCCGCAGTTGGTCGCGACTGCCAAGTCAGCGATGGTGGTGTCCTCGGTCTCGCCCGAACGGTGCGACATCACCGCGGTGTAGCCGGCGCTGGCCGCGAGCTCGACGGCATCCAGCGTCTCGCTGAGCGTGCCGATCTGATTGACCTTGACGAGGATGCTGTTGGCGACTCCCGCGGAGATGCCCCGCGCCAGCCGTTCGATGTTGGTCACGAAGAGGTCATCGCCTACCAGCTGCACCCGCTCACCAAGCCCCCCCGACAGCCGCGACCATCCCTCCCAGTCGTCCTCGGCCATGCCGTCCTCGACTGAGCAGATCGGGTAGCGCTCGCACAGATCGGCCAGGTATCCCGCGAAGGCGACGGCATCGAGCTCGCGACCTTCGCTGGCGAGACGGTAGATGCCCTCGTCGTAGAACTCGGTGGATGCGACGTCGAGCGCGAGTGCCATGTCGGCGCCCGCCTCAAAGCCTGCTTCGCCGATTGCCTCGACCAGCAGCGCCAGCGCGGCCTCGTTGGATTCCAAGTCGGGTGCGAAGCCGCCCTCGTCGCCGACGGCCGTCGACAAACCGCGCGTGCGCAGGACTCGCTGCAGCGCGTGATAGGTCTCGGTGCCCCACCGCAGGGCTTCGGAGAACGACGCCGCGCCGACCGGGACGATCATGAATTCCTGCAGGTCCACGTTGTTGTCAGCGTGGGACCCTCCGTTGATCACGTTCATCATCGGCGTGGGAAGCACGTGCGCATTGGCGCCGCCCACGTGTCGGTACAGGGAAACGCCGATCGTGGCTGCCGCCGCATGGGCGGTCGCCAGCGAGGCCGCCAGCATGGCGTTTGCCCCGAGTCGCGCCTTGTTCATGGTGGCGTCGAGCTCGATGAGCGCTTGGTCGACGGCCCGCTGTTCGACAGCGTCGAGTCCCACGAGCGCACCGGCGATCTCGCCGTCCACATGGGAGACCGCAACCGCCACGCTCTTGCCGTCGTAGCGGTCGGTGCCGTCGCGCAGTTCGACGGCTTCGAACTGACCTGTCGAGGCGCCCGAGGGCACGATCGCCCGGCCGACGGCGCCGCCAGCGGTATGCACCTCGGCTTCGACTGTGGGATTCCCCCGCGAGTCCAGAACCTCGCGGCCGGCCACCTGAACGATCTGCGTCGACGCGTGCGCTGTCACGCAATGCCACAGTACCGAAGGTCGACGCAGGCAGTGCCAGCGCGCCGAAACGTGGCCTTCAGCCTGATTGAGCTTCTCGCGCTGCTATGCGATTCGCGCGGGCCTCCCGCTCGGCCGCCTTGATCGCCTCCCACTGCACCGACAGTTCGGCATCACTGGGCTCAGGCGCCTCGGGGTCTCGCTCGAAGACGTGAGGATGGCGGCGCAGCATCTTGGCCTCGACGGTCGCCAGCACTTCGGCCAGCGTGAAGGTCCCTGCTTCCTCCCCGATTGCAGCGTTCATCAGCACTTGCAGCAGCACGTCGCCCAACTCTTCGACCAAGTCCTCAATGGCGGTCGCCATCTCGCGCGGGTCGGCCACGCGTGCATCGTCAGCCGCCTGCAGCGCCTCGACCAGCTCCGACACTTCGTCCACGGCATAGGGCGCCAGCGACGAATGCGTCTGGACCCGGTCCCAGGGGCACTCGCGCCGCAGTCTCGCGATCACCTCATGCAGCGAGACCATCCGTTCGCCGAGGTCTGCGTCAGCGTCCATCACGACTCTCTCGGGGACCGGTCAGGGAACGTACGGCAGGGACACCGCGAGACTGCTGGGATCCCAAGTACCGAGCTCTGGGGTCACGGTCACCTCATAGCCGATCATGATCCCGGTCAGCACACGGCCGGCGAACGGTCCGATCGCGGACAGGTCGGCCTGGTCGTGCTGCAGGTCGTCGAGATGCATCACCACCCAGAGCTCGCCGGTCGGACTTGCTGCGGAAGGCAGCAAGATCGGCTCGGTCACTTCGCCAGGCTCGATCTCGAGCAGGGCGAGCGACACCTCGCCGGCGCCAAAGAGGTCGAAGGGCCGACCGCATTCGATGGAGCCGTCGGCCTCGGTGAGCCCAGGCAGGTTGACATCTGCCGCGACGTCTCCCACCGACTCTCCCGCGCGCACACGCTCGGCGGCCGCGCTGGCGTCGGCCTCGTTGGTCAGCACCAAGGCACTCACGCAGTGAGGTGTCGCCAAGCGTTCGATGCTGGGGTCCTCGGCGACGCTGCGCTGCTGAGCGAATTCTTCGAACGGGCCCTCAAGATGGGCTTGCATCTGTGCATTGATGTCCTCATCGGACGCGTCGATGTCGACTGGAAATCCGAGCTCGTCGAGTGCGACGGCAGCCAGCCGCAGCTGCAGCATCGAAGTCAGCCGGGAAATGAACTCCTCGTGGGTCGGGTCTTGTGGATCGTCCATCTGCGACATCGGCGAAGCGGCCAGGCTGGCGCGGACCTGGGCCACCGAGAGCTGCCCGCCGGGGAAACTCGCCGCAACAGCGCTGCCGTCCTCGTACACCGCCCTGGCGAGAGCCTCTTGTTCTGCGAGCTGGGCCGCTCGTTCCGCTCGTTCCGCTTCGAGGGCCTCTTGTGCGGCCGCAAGCTCGGCATCGCGCTCGGCCGCATCGAGAGCATCACGCGTCACGACGCCGTCATCATCGGCGTCGACCGCTTCGAAGTCCTCCTGGAGAACCTCGGTGTGGATCGTGACGACGCTGCCGTCGTCGCTGCACGCGAACGCCCCGAACACCAGCAGTGCCAACAGCAGAATTCGTCGAGACATGGAACTTCGCTCGGCACGCACTGGGGGCAGGCTAGGTGGTTGCCGCGTCGGCGGTGCTGACGCCCCTCATCATGAAGGGGGCCGCAGCTGCTGGCAGAACTCGAAGAGCTGCCCGACCGTGGCCGGCCTGAGCGCCCGCACCGACAGCTGCACCTCGTTCGAGTCGGCCTTGTAGCGGGCCGCCGTAAAGGGCGTGCCCGCACAGATGCGCTTCATGCGGAGCTCCTCGCTGGCAGTCAGCTCCAGCGGTCCCAGTCGCACCCTCCCGCCGTCGTGGCCGGGTGCGAATGCCAAAGTTCGCATGCCCAGCCGGTGGCACTCCGCGCGCAACAGCGCGATGTGCAGCAACGATTGAGCTTCGGCAGGCACTGGACCGTAGCGATCGATCCACTCGGCTTCGACGTCGGCCACTTCGACCAGTTCGGTCACCGCGCCGAGCCTGCGGTAGGCCTCCAAGCGTCCGGTCGCGTCGGCCACGTAGTCATCAGGCAGATGCGCTACGAGCGGAAGGTCGATGACGATCTCGGCCGGCTGTTCTAGCGTCTCACCGCTCAACTCGGCGACAGCCTCGCTGACCAGCTCGCAGTAGAGGTCGTAGCCGACCGCGGCGACGTGGCCGGACTGCACTCCGCTCAGCAGGTTTCCGGCGCCGCGCAGCTGCAGGTCTCGCATGGCGATGCGGTAACCCGAGCCCAGCTCGGTCGACTCTCCGATTGTCCGGAGGCGCTCGTAGGCCTCCTCGCTCAGCGACCGGCCCTCGGGGTGGAACAGGTACGCATACGCACGCTGGCCCGAGCGGCCCACCCGGCCGCGGATCTGGTGCAGCTGCCCCAAGCCGAGCAGATCGGCACGATCCACCACCAAGGTGTTGACGCTCGGCATGTCTATGCCCGACTCGATGATCGTCGTGCACACCAGCACGTCGTAGTTGCCCTCCCAGAAGTCGATCACGACCTGCTCGAGCGTGCCCTCGTCCATCTGTCCGTGCGCCACCGCAATTCGTGCTTCCGGCACCAGCGCAGCCAGCTCCGCTGCCACACGGTCGATGTCCGCGACCCGGTTGTGCACGAAGAACACCTGGCCCTCGCGCAGCAGCTCACGCCGGATCGCCTCGCTGACTGCGCGTTCGTCGTACGGACCGACGTGGGTGAGAATCGGCTGGCGCTCGGCGGGGGGTGTCTGCAGCAGCGACAGGTCCCGGATGCCGGTGAGCGCCATCTCGAGCGTGCGGGGAATGGGCGTGGCGGTCAGCGTGAGCACGTCCACCTCGGCGCGCAAGTGCTTGATGGACTCCTTGTGGCTGACGCCGAAGCGTTGCTCCTCGTCGACGACCAAGAGGCCCAGGTTCTTGAACTTAACGTCGCCTGACAGCAGGCGATGCGTGCCAATGACGACATCGGTGGTACCGTCGGCCAGCCCGGCGATCACGGAGCGCTGCTCTGCGGGCGTGAGGAACCGGCTGAGCACCTCGACGCGTACTGCGTGGTCGGCGTAACGCTCGGCGAACGTCTGGTGGTGCTGCTGGGCGAGCAGCGTTGTCGGCACCAATACCGCAGCCTGCTTGCCGGCGGTGACCGCGCAGAAGGCCGCGCGCACGGCCACCTCCGTCTTGCCGAAGCCGACATCGCCGCACACGAGGCGGTCCATCGGGACAGGCTCGGCCATGTCGGCCAGAACTTCGTCAATGGTGCGACGCTGATCCGGCGTGGGCGTGTAGGCGAAGCTGTCGGCCAGATCTGCCATGCCCCCTGCGTAAGGATCGAATGCGTTGCCCGCGGTGGTGATGCGCCGCTGGTACAGCACCACCAGCTCCTGGGCGATCTCGGAAACGGCAGCGCGCACCTTGGCCTTCTGCCGCTGGAAGTCGCTGCCGCCCATGCGGCTGAGGCGCGGGGTCTCGCCGCCTATGTAGGGACGGATGAAGTCGATCTGCTCGGTGGGCAGGTACAGCCGGTCGGTGCCGCGGAACTCCAACTCGAGGTAGTCGCGCTCGTCGTCGCCGAATGCCCGGCGAACCAGCCCCGCGTAGCGAGCGATGCCGTGATGATGATGGACGACAAAGTCGCCGATGCCGAGATCCTCGAACGTCGGCGTGAGAGCGGTTCGCCGGCGAGCGGCCCGGTGGACGCGGCTACGGCCGGTGAACTCGGCTTCGGGCAGCACAGCGACACCGGCGGCAGGCGCGATGAAGCCGCTCTCAAGCGGGGCGACCACGACCTGCCCGCCGGGCTGGGGAGCGAACGCCGCGCGGTCGCGGTGCAGGCGGAGGGGTACCTCCTCGGCACGGAGCGCATCGGCGAGACGTGCGGCGGAGCCTTCGCCTTCTGCGGCCACTATGACTATGGGTCGCTCCGCTCCTGGGCTGGGCCGCTCAGTGCCAGTCACGAGGCGACGGAGCTGCGCCACCAGCCGTGTGGGGTCGCCGGCTGCGGGTGTCCACAGTTCAGTGGCGATGCTGGAACCGGGGTCACCGGCGGCGGTCGGGGCCGCCGTCGAGTCGATCGACCAGACCGCTCCGTCAAAGCGTGAGAGCAGCCGGTCGAACGGGACGTGGAGCCGGGGGAGCCCGCCGAGAGGGGGATCTGATTGATGAGCCCCCTCGCCATCGTGCTGACCTTCGTCATCGCGCAGATCGGTGCTGTCGAAGTTGCGCAGACCCCACGTCACGGCAAGCGAGCGAGTCAGGTCATCGGTCTCCGCAGCGATGTCGGCCGCGCGGTCAGCCAGCCGCCGTGGCTCGTTCAGCAGCACCAACGCGCCCGAACCGAGCAGGTCCGGAAGCACGATCTCCTCGTCCGCGAGCCACGGAAGCCAGGACTCCATCCCGTCGAACAGCTCGCCGCGGGCGAGACGTTCCATGTGCTCACGGCACCATGGTTCGCTGATCGCCAGCTCACGCGCTCGGCGACGCATTGCAGCATCGGGACGCAATTCGCGCGCCGGCAGCAGGCGCGTCTGGTCGAGGTCGGCAACCGAGCGCTGATCGGACACCGAGAACTCCGTCAGGCGATCCACCTCGTCGCCCCACAGGTCGATGCGCACCGGTGCGTCCGCTGTCGGGCAGAAGACATCCACGATCCCGCCGCGCACGGCGAACTCGCCCCGGTGCTCCACCTGGTGCTCCCGCCGGTATCCCCACGCCACCAGTTGGGCCACCAGCTCGGTGAGGTCGCATCGGCCGCCCTTGGCCACCTCCAATGCGGTCATCCCGCCGGCGCAGGCCGCAGGGCTGAGCCGCTGGAGCAGCGACCGGATCGGGGCCACGATGACCTCGGGCAGGCCGGGACCCTGCGACGACGGCGATTGCAGTGCCGCCAGCACCGCCAACCGGCGACCCATCGTCTCGGTCGCCGGGCTCACTCGTTCAAATGGCAGGGTCTCCCACGCGGCGAACAGCGCCACCCGATCGGCGCCCAGCCACGTCGCGAGGTCGTCGGTCCAGCGCTCGGCCTCGTGGGCCGTCGCTGTCACGACGAGAATTGGTGCGCGCGCGCCCTGCGTCGCCAAGCCGGCTGCGACGAATGGACGGGCCCCCTCTGCGACGGCGATCGAGCCCGACGATCTTCCGAGCATCGAAATGAAGCCCGGGTCACGGTTGAGACGTTCGGTCAGCGCAAGCAGGGGCGCCGTTGGGGCTGGGCTCACGGCGATGAGCGGCCCCGACCGCGCCGACGGGCATTGGTGACGTTCATCGCCGCCTCGATACCGTCACGCACCAGCACCTCCAGCCCTGACACCGCTTGGTCGAGGGCCGCATCCACGAGCGGTTCCTCGTGACGGCTGGGCCGCTGCAATACCCACTTCTTGCCGGCATCGGGATGCGGCGGTTTGCCGATGCCGATGCGCATCCGCACGAAGTCCTGCGTGCCGAGCTGGGCGGCGATCGAGGCCAGCCCGTTGTGACCGGCGATCCCTCCGCCTGCCTTGAGGCGGACCTGACCTGGTTCGAGGTCGAGCTCGTCGTGCACCACGACGAGTTGGGCCGGCTCGACGATGCCCTGACGCTTCACCAGCACACCCACGCTGCGCCCGCTCTCGTTCATGAAGGTGGTCGGGCAGGCGAGTGCGATGCGCTGGCCACTCACCAGTGCGGTGCCCACCCGGGCGTATTCCCGCCGAGCCGCGGCCAGCTCGCAGCCCAATGCCGCCGCCCAGCGCTCCACCACTGCTGCGCCCGCGTTGTGGCGGCTGCCGGCGAAGCGCTCGGGGGGATTGCCCAGACCCACCACGAGCCAGTCTGCGGCTGTGCCCCGCCGCGCGGCCGCCCGGCGGAAGATGGACACCGGGGCGGTCAGTCCTCGTCTTGGGCGTCTTCGGCGTCGACTTCCTCGTCGTCTTCGAGGGTTTCGCCGTCCTCGCCGAGCTGCTCGGCTGCAACAGCGGCCCGGGTTCGCTGAGCGATCACCACGAGCGTGTCGCCGTCGAGCAGGCTCACCATGCCCTCGGGAAGCGTCATGTCGCTGACGCGGACCGGAGTCTCGAGTGACAGCTCCGACACGTCGACATCCAGGGCGGGAGGAATGGCACCAGCGGGCGATTCGACGTGCAGGGACATCAGCTGCTGCTGGGTGACAGCGCCCTGCCGGCCCGCGACCACAGGGTCGCCAACGAGCCGCACCGGCACATCGACGACGAGGCGCTCATCGAGGGAGACGAGCATGAAGTCGACGTGTGTCACGCGGTTCGCGATGGTGTCGCGCTGCATGTCCTTGACGATGGTGAGATGGTTCTTGCCCTCGACTTCGAGCGTGATGATCGCGTTCGGCCCGGCTGCGTTCAGCGCGGCCCGGAACCGCAGGCGATCCAACGTGAGCAGCACCGGTTCGGTGCCGTGGCCGTACATGACCGCAGGGATCTTGTCGTCAGCTCGCAGGCGCCGCGACGGGCCCGAGCCAGTGCGCGTGCGGCTGTGGGCGACGAGCTTCAGCTGTTCCATCGCGATTCCCTCACCGGTCGAGCGCCTGCACGTTGAGCGGCAGGCAAGCCTACGGGTCTCAGAAGAGGTTCTGGCCGTCGAAGATTTCCGACACTGACGCGTCCTCGAACACCGATTCGAGCGCGTCGGCGAACACCTCGGCGACGCTGAGCACCATGAGCTTGTCGAACTGCTTCGAGCTGGGAATCGGCACCGTATTGGTGACGATGACTTGGCTCAGCGAGGAGTTCTTCAGCCGATCGACGGCGGGCCCGGAGAACACGGCGTGTGTGCTGGCACACATCACGTCGGCAGCGCCTTGAGCGATCAGCGTCTCGGTGGCCGAGCAGATGGTGCCGGCAGTGTCGATCATGTCGTCGATGATCACGCAGGTACGTCCCGCCACCTCGCCCATGATCCCGAGCGCCTCAGAGGAGTTGGTGTCCTCGGTGGCGCGTCGCTTGTAGATGGATGCCACGTCGCAGCCCAGCCGGGTTGCGTAGCGCTCGGCCACCTTCACCCGGCCCGTGTCAGGCGAGACGATGACCGAATCGGGTCCCATGACGTTGGACAGGTACTTGATGAGCACCGGCGCAGCGGTGAGATGATCCACCGGTCCGTCAAAGAACCCTTGGATCTGGCCGCTGTGCAGATCGATCGACACCAGCCGCTCGGCCCCGGCCACAGTGAACAGGTCGGCCAGCAGGCGGGCAGTGATCGGCTCGCGGCCGGCCGCCTTGCGATCTTGGCGTGCGTAGCCGTACAGCGGCGCAACTGCGGTGATCCGCTTGGCCGATGCACGTCGCGCGGCGTCCACCATGATCAGCTGCTCCATGATTGCGTCGTTGATGCTCATGGTCTCGCTGGCGGCGTGACTCTGGATGACGAAGACGTCCCCGCCGCGAATGGACTCGGCGAACTTGCACTTGATCTCGCCGTTGGCGAAGTCGACCAAGCCTGGGTCACCTAGCTCCACGCCCAGCTGTGCAGCGATCTCCTGGGCCAATTCAGGATTCGCCCGGCCGCTGAACAGATGCAGGCGCTTCTTGGTGACCAGCTCCATCGCGTATTCCTTTCGAGACAGTCCAGGTGGCGACGCGCTCGACACTGTCGCGCCTTTCCCTCGCGCAGGCGGCTTGGCGGTGGGTTCAGGCGGCATATTTTGCAATCCGACGGCACTTCGAGACTACCCGACGGCACCCTGCGACCCCCGGAGTCCGGGCTGTGTCGAGGCCGTCATGGGGCGCCCCGGCTTCAGGACGGTGAGGGGCGAGCGGCCAAGACGGCTTCGCAGGCAGCGAGCTGAGCGGCATCATTCACGCCCATGGCCTCAGAGGGATCGTTCAGGGTCATCGCAGCGATGCTCTGGCCGCTGCGCGCCAGCAGGTCGATGGCATCGGTGAGGTAGTACTCCGATGCGGCATTGGTCGGGCGAAGCTGCGGGAGCACGTGACGGAGCTGGGCTAGGTCGAAGCAGTACACGCCGGCGTTGATCTCGTCGATCTGAGATTCCGCCGGTGAGGCATCGCGCTGCTCGACGATGGTGATCCCGCTGTCGCTGCGCACGATGCGCCCGTAGCCGGTCGGATCGTCGAGGCGGGCGGTCAGCAGGCTGGCCGCGGCACCGTCGCGGCGCCGGATGGCAACGATCCGGGTGAGGGTCTCGGGCCGCAGCAGCGGTGTGTCGCCTGGCAGCACCAGCACATCGCTCGCCTCCGGCACCTCGCCGAGGGCGTCGAGCCCCACGCGGGCAGCGTCGCCCGTGCCGAGCTGTTGCGGTTGGGTGGCGAAGATCAGCCGTTCCGGCTGGGGCGCGCCTGAGCGAACCTCCTTGCGCACCCGGTCCGCCTCGTGCCCGATGACCACGATGACCGGGCCTGCATCGGCTGCAGCAAGCGTGTCGAGCAGGCGCAGAACCATGGCGCGGCCAGCCACTGGGTGCAGCGGCTTGGGCAGGTCCGACGACATCCGGGTGCCAGCGCCTGCTGCCAGCACGATGGCAGCGCAGCGCGCGCTCATCGGCGCAGATCCGCGGCCAGCAAGCGACAGCAGGGTTCGGGGAGGAGGACTCGAACCTCCATTGCCGGGACCAAAACCCGATGTCCTACCAATTGAACGATCCCCGATCGCGCACGCCGCTGCGGCCGGCGTGGTTCGGGATCGAGGGTAGCGACCTCGCCACCAGCGACCCGCAGCGTTTTGGGGGCGCCCGATTGCGCCAGACTCCGATGCTGCCCAGAACTGTCAGCTTTCGCCGCTGCGGCACTCGTGCTGCACCGCCGCCGAGGCGATAGCGTTCACCGTCCGATGGGATCGCTGGTCAAAAAGCGCCGCAAGCGGATGCGCAAGAAGAAGCACCGCAAGATGCTGCGGCGCACGCGCTATCAGCGACGAAACCGCTGATTCTCCAGCATTTCTCGTCTACAGGCGGCCGATCGTTCGGGCCAGCGCGGCGCTGACGCCCTCGTGCGGGACCACGTCGGGTTGCATCGGGTAGGGGGCGGGGACGAACCAGGTGCCGCCGCTGCCTGCGAGCTGGGACATGCGCCCGGTGGCTGCCTCTAACTCGTCGCGCCACGCTGCGAGCTCGGGGTAGAGCGCCAATGCTGCTGGCTCGAGGTCGTTGGACTGCTCGCCCGCTGGAACGCTGAGCGCGTCCCATGTCCGGTACACCGCCGCGGTATCGACCCCGATCGGCGGTGTCCACAGCACGAAGGACTGCTCCCGGAACGGGAGCGAATCGACGATCTCGCCGATTCCGGTGACGCGAGCGCGCCCGCCAACGAGGCAGAACGCGACGTCTGCACCCAGCGTTGCCGCCTGCTGCGGGGTGACATACGTGGGGGCTTGCGCGTGAAGCTGCGAGCCGGTGGCTGCCCCGTCAGCAGTCTCCGCGGCAGTCATCCGATTCGCCCAACGGAGCACTGCGGCTGCGTCGGCCGATCCCCCGCCGAGGCCGGCACCGGGCGGGATTCGCTTGCGGATCTCGACATGGGCCGTCCTGCCGGCAAGCTCCAGCGCCCGCATCACCAGATTCGACCCGTCAGTGGGGATGTCCCAGTCGGCAGCAGTGACGGCTCCCCCGCGCGCGACGGGCGTCGGCACGATCGCGACCGAGGGCTGCGAGCTGGGGTGCACGATGATCTCGTCACACAGGTTGAGCGTCACCATCTCGGCGTCGATGGAGTGATAGCCGTCGGACCGGGTGCCGGTGATGCGCAGCGACAGCGTCAGCTTGGCTGGCGCCAGCAACCGCACCGGCTCGGTGCGTGCAGATTCCCCGGTCGCCAAAGCGGACTCAGCCCCTCGCCCGAGCTGCGAGAGAGACCTCGGCAAGCCTGACCCACTGGTCGAGTCCGAGCCGTTCGGGGCGGTCGGTCGGATCCACGCCGGCTGCTTCGAGCATGCGGTCGGCGTCACCGACGGCATCTCGCAACGTGCGGCGGAGCATCTGGCGGCGGCGCGCGAACGCGGTCGTGACCAAGCGGTCGATCTCGTCTCGCAGGACTGGTTCGATCGGTGGTGCCCGCCGTGTGATCCGCACCAGCGCAGAGTCCACCTCGGGGCGGGGATAGAACACGGTGTCGGGCACTGCACCAGCGAGCTCGGCGCACGCGTGGGTGGCGACACGCACCGAGACGGCCCCGTAGGAACCGCCCCCGGGAGATGCCGCCAGCCGCTCTGCTGCCTCCCGCTGGCACATCACCAGCAGGTCGGCTACGGCCGGTACGTCATCGAGCACGGTGAGAACCAGCGACGTGGCGAGGTTGTAGGGAAGGTTGGCCACGAGGTGCCAGCCAGCGCCCTCCAGCAGCGCGTCCCAGTCCAAGCTCCGGGCATCCGCGTGCACCACCTTCACCGCCTCACCGCACGGATCGGTCATCTCCCGCAGCAGCGGCACGAGGTGACCGTCGGTCTCCACTGCCACCACTTGGGCACCGGTCTCAGCCAACGCCAGCGTCAACGAACCCAGCCCTGCGCCGATCTCAACGACGCGGTCGCCCGGGCCGATGTCCGCAAGCCGTGCGATGCGGCGGACCGTGTTCGGATCGACCACAAAGTTCTGACCGAGGCTGCGGCGGGGTGCGGTGCCTGCTCGTTCCAGCAGCTCCTTGGTGGCGGGCAGGGTCAGCAGCCGGCCGGTCATGAAGCTTCGGGCTCACCCAGTCCGAAGATGCGCACGGCGTTGGTAGTCGTCTCCGCCGCAACCTGGCTCGCCGGGACGCCGCGTGCCGCCGCGACCGCCTCGCCCACGAAGCGCACCCAGCTCGGCCGGTTCTGCTTGCCCCGCTTGGGCACCGGCGCCAGGTAGGGCGCGTCGGTCTCGACCAGGTAGCGGTCGGCGGGAACGAGCGCTGCGGCATCGCGTATCTCGGCTGCGTTGCGGAATGACACGATCCCGCTGAATGACACCGAGGCGCCCCGGTCAAGCGCTGCACGCGCCTCATCGGGCCCGCCGGTGAAGCAGTGGAACACCGTGCCGGGGGGCACGCCCTCTGCATCGAGCACGTCGAAGGTGTCTTCCCAGGCATCCCGGCTGTGAATCACCAGGGCCAGCTCATAGCGGTGCGCCATGGCGATCTGGGCGGCGAATGCCGCGCGCTGGGCGCCACGATCGGAGTGCTCGTAGTAGTAGTCGAGCCCGCATTCGCCGATCGCGACCGGGGTCTCGCCCGCGGCAATCAGCTGCTCGAGGGCATCAAGGGCAGCCGGGCCTTCGTCTGCGTCGTGAGGATGCAGCCCGATCGTTGCCGCCACACCGGGCAGGGTGCGAGCCCGCTCCAGCGCAGCAATGCTGTGTTCGACGTCAGTGCCGATGTCGACAATCCACGCCACGCCGTCCTGGTGGGCCTCGGCGACCAGCTCGGCTCCCCCATTCCAAAGATGACAATGACTGTCCACCCAGATCTCGGGTTGCGGTGCTGAGTTCATCGCTGCGAGGTCACTTCAGGCGGGGATACAGGGGCTCGCCGGTCGACACCGGCAGGCCGCCGGGGTAGCCGCCCCAGGTCGCAGCTTCAGGCAGTCGCTGATCCGCAACCGAGCCCTCCATGCCGATGCGCCGCCACACCTCGTCGCAGCCCCTCGGCGTGGCCACCGATGCGAGCACTGCCACGATGCGCAGCGCCTCGAGTGCATCGCCCAGCACGGCGTCGGTCTCGGGGCCCGGATCGGCCTTCCACGGCTCGGCGGCCTCAAGCATCGCGTTGGTCTCGCGGATGATCCGCCACGTCGCGTCCAGGGCTTCCGAGGGCGCCAGACGCTTCCAGGCATCGGCGGTCTCGGCAACGCTCTCGGCTACCGCGCCGGTCAGCGGGCTGTCGGGACGGGGCGCGGGCCCGATGCCGTCGCACTTGCGGCTGACCACGGTGGCGACCCGGCTCATGAGGTTGCCCAGATTGTTGGCCAGGTCGGCGTTGTAGCGGGCAACCATCCCCTCATAAGAGAAGTCCCCGTCGGGGCCGAAGGGCTGATCGTGCAGGAAGTGGTGCCGCACGCCGTCGCTGCCGAAGTCGTCCACCAGGTCGCCGGGGGCGATCTGGTTGAGCGCCGACTTCGCCATCTTCTCGCCGCCGACGAGCAAGAAGCCGTGCACGTGGACCCGGCGGGGCGGCAGCACGCCACCGCTCATCAGCATCGCCGGCCAGTACACGCAATGGAAGCGGAGGATGTCCTTGCCGATCAGGTGCACACCCGGCCAGCGATGCGCGAACTGGGCGTCGTCGCTGGCGTAACCAGCAGCGGTGATGTAGTTGGTGAGCGCGTCGAACCAGACATAGGTGACATGTCTCGGGTCCCACGGGATGGGGATGCCCCAGTCCAGCGACGTACGGCTGATCGAGAAGTCCTGCAGCCCGCTGCGGATGAACCCCAGCGCCTCGTTGCGCTTGGTCGCCGGGACGACGAAGTCTGGATGCGCTTCGTACCAGTCCAGCAGGGGCTTCTCGTAGCGGCTGAGCGAGAAGAAGTAGTTCTCCTCTGAGACGTGCTCGACCGGTCGGCGGTGGATGGGGCACATGCCGTCGTCGAGGTCGTCCTCGGTGTAGTAGGCCTCGCAGCTCACGCAGTACAGGCCCTCGTAGGTCTGCAGGGTGATGTCGCCGTTGTCGTAGCAGGCCTGCAGCAGTTGCTGGACAGAGTGGTGATGGCGGGGCTCGCTGGTGCGGATGAAGTCGTCGTTGGCGATATCGAGCTGCTGCCACGCCTCCCGGAAGCGCACGACGGTGCGGTCGGCCCACTCGATGGGAGTGCAGCCGTTCTGCTCTGCGGCCCGCTGGACCTTGAGGCCGTGCTCGTCGGTGCCGGTCAGGAACATGACGTCGTCGCCGCACAGACGATTCCAGCGAGCGATCGCGTCAGCGGTGATCGTCGTGTACGCGTGCCCGATGTGGGGGGCGTCGTTGACGTAGTAGATCGGCGTCGTGACGTAGTAGGAGGCCACGTCAGCAGGGTAGTGAGGAGCAGCGCGACCGCCCGTTGAATTCCGGCGCCCACTTCACCGCTATGTGATCTGTGCCTCTGCCGTGCAGGCTCTTACGTGTCGGGGGACTGGGCCAGCGTCGTGGAGATGGGGTAGGTGCGGTTGCGGCCGATACCGAGTCGATTCGCCACGGTGGTTGCTGCGTCGCGGGGGCTGGCGCCGGCTGCGAGTTCTCGGTGGAGATCGGCTCGAATCTGCTCGTCAGATGGGGGGTGGGAGGTCGCAGGGCTGAGAACTACGACGATCTCTCCCTTGGGCGGTTCGGCGAACTGAGCCGCCAACTCGGCGACCGTGCCGCGTACCACCTCTTCGTGGAGCTTGGTGAGTTCGCGGACGACGACTGCCTGACGGTCGGCGCCGCAGGCTTCGGCCAGGTCTTCGAGCGTGGCGCCGAGGCGCTTGGGTGATTCCAGCAGGACGACGGTTCGCTGTTCGGCGGCGATCTCGTCGAGTCGTCGATTGCGGGCCTTTCCCTTGCGGGGCAGGAACCCTTCCATGACCCAGCGATCCGTCGGCAGACCTGAGACAGCCAACGCCGTCACCGGTGCCGACGGCCCTGGAACGGCGCTGACGCCGATGCCTGCTGCTGCTGCCGCCGCGACCAGCCGCTGCCCGGGATCGGAAACGGCTGGCATGCCCGCGTCCGTGATGTACGCGGCGGTCTCCCCCGCCGTCAGGCGTTGCACGATCTCTGCGGCGATGGCGGCCTCGTTGTGCTCGTGCATCACCACCAGCGGCCGCGGTCCGACACCCAGCCGCTGCAGCAGCAGGCCGGTGCGGCGGGTGTCCTCGCAGGCCACGAACGACACCGTCGCCAGCACCTCGACCGCCCGCGGGGCGATGTCAGCAAGGTTGCCGATAGGCGTGGCAACCAGCCACAGCCGATTCTCCGTCTCGCTCATGCGTCGAGCCGGACATCGAGAGTGTCGCCCACGGCCAAGCCCCAGCGTTCGCATGCGCCGGCGCGGGATTCGATGACCGAACGGGCGGCCAAGCGGGGACGGCCGATCCGCCCGGGCGGCATCGTCACGATGTCGATCACGCGACGATGCGCATCGAGGTACGCCACGTCGATGGCGAATCTCATCCCGATGGTGTGCACACAACGGCACCGCTCGATCAGCAGCGCCCCGGTCAGGTCGTCTCGCCCGAGCAGGCCACGCCGGCGTTCAGAGCGGGTACGAGCAACCTCAAGGCTTGCCACCACTCGTTCCCCGCAGGCCAGCCAGGGCATGGCTACACGTTGAAGCGGAACTCCACGACGTCGCCATCGCGCATCGGATAGTCCTTCCCCTCGACTCGCAGGCGGCCGGCGTCCCGCGCGGCAGACCATGAGCCTAAATCCAGCAGTTCGGCCCAGTCGATCACCTCGGCTCGGATGAAGCCGCGTTCGAAGTCGGTGTGGATGCGTCCAGCGCACTGCGGCGCCCGCCATCCGGCCCGGAACGTCCAGGCCCGGGATTCCTTCTCGCCCGTGGTGAGGAACGTGTGCAGGCCCAACAGGCCGTGCGCAGCAGCCACGAAGCGCTCCAGCGCGCCCTCCCCGAGACCGAGTCCTTCGAGCAGTTCGGCTCGTTCGGCACCCGCGAGCTGTGCAGCTTCAGCTTCGAGCTGCACGCACAGCGGCAGCACCGTTGCACCCGGCAGCTCGGCCTCGATGGGCTCTGCCAGCTCCGCCGCCGCATCGAGCTGGTCCTCGCCGAGGTTGAGCACTGCCATGACCGGCTTGTCGGTCAGCAGGAAGTGGCTCCGCAGCGCGGCGCGGTGCGGATATTCGTCAGGCCCATCGGACACTGCGCCGAGCGGCCACGCCCGGTACAGCGGCGTTCCCGCCGCCAAGTGTTCGAGCGCGGCGTCGAGTGCCGCTACCTCGTCGGCGAGTGCTGTGTCAGACGGCTGGCTGCGCGCCGCTTTGCGCCGGCGGTCGATCCGGGATTCCACCGACTCCAGATCAGCCAGTGTCAGCTCGGTCTCGACGATGCGCAAGTGTTCGAGCGGGTCGGCGGGGCCGGGCACGTCGGGATCGCCGAAGGCGCGCAGCACAAACACGATCGCATCCACCTCGCGGATGCCCGCCAGGAACCGGTTGCCCAATCCCTCGCCCTTGCTGGCGCCCTCCACGAGTCCGCCGATGTCGATGAACTCCGTGGTGGTGGGCACCACCTTGCGGCTGGCACTCATCTCGGCAAGCGCATCGAGCCGGGCGTCGGGCACCCGAGCCACGCCGACATTCGGATCGGTGGTGGCAAAGGCATACGGTGCCGCCAGTGCCCCGCCGCCGGCAAGCGAATTGAACAGCGACGATTTCCCCGCGTTGGGCAGGCCCACGAACCCAAAGCGCTCCATCGCCGGGCGAGGCTAATGAGTGCACCGCCGGGTGCTGACGGCCCTCCCGGGCGGTACCGAGCGCCGCGTGCAAGACTTCGCCCCCTCGGGTACGCGCCCGAGGCATCCATTGACGGGGAGGAACCCATGGGACCGTTGCAAGGACTCAAGGTGATCGAGTTGGCCGGCATCGGCCCTGGACCGTTCTGCGCGATGCTGCTCGCCGACCTCGGCGCCGACGTCGTTCGCATCGACCGCATGGCTCCCGAGGACTTGGGCATCGATCGGGGGCGCAAGTTCAACGTGCTCAACCGCGGCCGCCGCTCGGTGGCAGTTGACCTCAAGTCGCCCGACGGCGTCGAGACCGTGCTGAAGCTGGTCTCCCAAGCCGACGCGCTGATCGAGGGCTTCCGCCCCGGCGTGACCGAACGGCTGGGCCTAGGGCCCGACGACTGCCTCGCGCGCAACCCCAAGCTGGTGTACGGGCGCATGACCGGATGGGGCCAGGAAGGCCCGCTCTCGCACGCGGCCGGCCACGACATCAACTACATCGCCCTCACCGGTGCGCTGCATGCCATCGGCCCCTCGGAGGCACCGAGCCCGCCGCTCAACCTGGTGGGCGACTTCGGCGGCGGCGGCATGTACTTGGCGTTCGGCGTGTGCGCGGCGCTGCTCGAAGCGCGCGCTTCGGGCGAGGGCCAGGTGGTAGACGCAGCCATGACCGAAGGTGCGGCGTCGCTGATGGCGGCGATCTACGGCATCTACGGCTCGGGCGGCTGGACGGACGAGCGCGAATCCAACTTCCTCGACGGCGGCGCCTACTACTACGGCGTGTACGAGACATCGGACGGCAAGTTCGTGTCAGTGGGGTCCATCGAGGGCAAGTTCCACGACGAGCTGCTCGAAAAGACCGGCCTAGCCGACGCTCCCACCGTGGACCGCAACGACCGGGAC
Organism: Candidatus Poriferisodalis sp.; assembly: GCF_965203655.1. Lineage (GTDB taxonomy): Bacteria > Actinomycetota > Acidimicrobiia > Acidimicrobiales > Poriferisodalaceae > Poriferisodalis. The sequence continues at coordinate 522,746 of NZ_CBDBDD010000009.1, read as the reverse complement.
GCATGGGCGGACAAGCGGGCGCGCTTGGCAGAGGTCATCAAGACCAAGACCCGCGACGAGTGGGACGAGATCATGGCCGGCTCCGACGTGTGCTACGCACCGGTGCTGGACCTGTCCGAAGCGCCGCATCATCCCCACAACGTCGCCCGGGGCAGTTTCGTGGAGGTCGAGGGCGTCATGCAGCCGGCACCCGCGCCCCGCTTCAGCCGCACCCCCGGCGAGGTCGCCCGGCCGCCCGCAGCCCCCGGCGAGAACACCGACGAGGTGCTCGCCGACTGGGGATTCGACGCCGACGACATCGAGAAGCTGCATGAGGTGGGCGCCGTCGGCTGAGCCCAGGGCCCGAGCGGCCCGTGAGCGCAGCGAACAAGAGCGGAAGACAAAGGCGATACGACCGGATGCCGGCACTGCCTCGGTAGCCTGCAACGCCTATGTCGAAGCGCACCAAGAAGCGGAAGCTCCGGGCGCGCCGCAGCAAGGCCAACCACGGCAAGCGCCCCAACTGCGGCCGCGGCTAGGCCCTGCCGCGCGCTGCTGGCCGGGCGGCACTCAATCGACTCATCGCACGCTGCTGCATCGGTCATGATCAGTGGCAATGGATCGATTTCGCGGGCGCACGTCGATCATCGTCCTGATCCTGTTTGCGCTGCTGAGCAGCGCATGCGACAACCAACCCCCGAGCGACGCAGCACCGACTACCGCAGCGCCCTATGTCATCGAGACCGCTGTCGCGCCGCCGGCCACGACTTCAGATGATCCGCCGTCCACTTCGGCAGGTGCTGCGCCGACCGCGGCTCCAGCGACGACACAGCCCGCCACAGTGTCCCCCTCGAGCGGAGCATTGGACGGCACCGACGCTGCAGACGAGGAGGCCGACGATCCACCGCCCGGTGAGCCTGATTCGGAATCCAATCAGACCGACGCCAAGATGCATGAAGAGGAACAGATCGCGACTGCCGTTGAGATCTCGCTCGCCGCGTCGTTCCCGGATCGCGCATTCTCGCTGCAGCCAGAGACTGCGAGGGGCGACCTGGACGACGACGGCATTGATGATTACGTCCTGCATGTCATCGAGGAGACATCAGGCTTGCCGCCAACTAACTGGCTGGTCCCCGCTGTCGACGTAGGCGGAGCCTTCCGTCTGGGAGATCTGATCGAGCTCGGTCAGCGCATCATCGTCGAGACGGTCGACATCCAGGGCGGCGACATCGAGATATCGCTCTTTGATCGCTCACCGTATGAGCAGCCGACGGTCATCACGAGGCGAACGACCTTGACCGTCAGCATGGATGACGCCGGTGACGCAGTCACCGCTGTCCGCGTCGAACCGGTCCGCAACGTGCCATCGCTGCAGATCGCCCGGTTGCCCACGCCCGCCCGGTTTGAGCTCGACGGCATCGGTACCGCAATGTCGGATCGAATCGGGCTGCGCGAACGGCATCCCTTCCTCGTTCACGCCGCCGAGGGCGATGTCGTGGTGGCGACGCTCGACGCGCCAGCTGGCGTCTGGCTGGAAGCTCGTCTCGACGACATCGTGCTGGTGCCCATCGCCGAAGAGACCCAACGGTTCGCGAGCCGCATGCCTGCGGGCGGAGCTTGGAGCATCACTGTCGCCTCCTCGCTCATCGAGAGGGCGAGCTACCGGCTCTCGATCGAGGTCTTCGGGGCCGAACTCAGCGAGCGGATTGCGACTCGTGACCTCAACGGCTTCTGGTCGGGGACCCCGATCTCTCCGCCACCCGTGCCCGACGACGGCCCAGTCGTCTACCTGACCTTCGATGACGGTCCGCATCCGACCTATACGCCGCAGGTGCTCGACGTGCTGGCGCGTCACGGTGTTCAAGCGACGTTCTTCGTGGTGGGGTACTTGGCGGAGAAGTACCCGCTGCTGATCCAGCGGATCGCACATGAGGGCCACACTCTGGCCAACCACTCCTGGCAGCACGAGTCGCTCGCCCGCGTGTCGCAGGCGGCCTTCGACCGCTCCATCGGGCGCACGCAGGATGTCTTGGGACCGCTCGCCACGCCCTGCCTTCGACCGCCGTATTGGGCCGTCGGCACATATACCCAGCAGTGGGCTGCCGACTTCGGCCTGAAGCTGATCAGCTGGTCGTACAGCCCGCGAGACTGGCTAGGACCGTCGGCGAGGACGATCGCAAACGGCCTCGTCAACCGTTCGAAGCCGGGCGCCGTGATCCTGCTGCACGACGGCGGCGGGCATCGCTCGACAACCGTCCGCGGTCTCGACATGGCCCTCGAACGACTGGCTGATTCCGGTCTCGAGTTCAAGGCGATCTGCCGCTGAGCCGCAGCGTCAGTTCACGATGCGGCGCCCGAGCTCAAGTCGACCATCTCGCCGAGCTCGTCGAGCAGGAGCTGCGACAGCCACTGCCCGCCGATCGTGCTGAGGTGGACCCCGTCGGTGAGGCGCACATCGGTGCGCTGACCCGCCTCGTCGATCACGTAGCGGCTGAAACCGCCGTCGGGCCCGCGGAAGAGGTTCCGTGTGTCGACGTAACGGACACGTTCACGCGTGGCCGCCTCGGCCGCATAGATCTTGTTCAGCTCAACCATCTTGTGGTCAAAGTCGGGGTCGCGCATGATCGGCTGCCCGACCCAGATGAGGATGCGATCGGGGTCTGTCGTGACCAGATCCATCATGTGCCCGACGCGAGCTGAGTACTCGCGCACCCAGCCGTCCGAGAATGGGCGGGCAATCTGGCCGTCCACGACGAGCGCCTGCGCGTCGTTGCCGCCGTACATCAACACCACCGCATCGGGATCGTCGGTTGTCATGACCTCGACAATCCGCGCCGGCCAGTCATAGAAGTCGGGGCGGGTGAGGCCGCTGGAGAGCTGGTGCTCGGTCGCGGCATCGATGACACCGGTCTGGTTGGCCAGCGAGACCATCGTGTCGCCGAAGAACCTGACCATCGAATCGCCGATCACGGCAAGGCGCAGCGGATTGTCCGGTGTGGGGACGGCCGCCTGTGTCGGCTCACCAGTGGCGTCGATCACGGCCACGGTGTCTGGAGTGGTTGCTGGGGCGCCGGTTGCGTCCCCGTCGGCGCCGGTCTCGGCGACCACGATTCCCCCAGCTGCCCCGGGGTCGGCCGGTGCCGGAGTCTCAGCGGTGACACTGTCTGACCCGGCCTGCGTGCCACCCGGGTCCGTCACGGTGCGGCCCAGGGCCTCGTCCGCCCACAGACGGGGCAGGTGAAGCCCCACGGCACTCGATGCACTTTCGACAGGCTCCCAGACCGCGACCGACCCATCGCGCTCCCAGCCGAACGGCTTCTGGGAAGCCTCGCGCAACAGCTGCTGGGCGTTGAGTGCGATCGCCAGCACCAGCCCGAACGCACCGGCCGCAAGCACCCTGCCGGCAGCCACACCGCGACGGCGGTCCGTCGCGTCGAGCCGCGGCTGGTCCCCAGAGGGTCCGGATCGCTGATCAGCAGGAACGTGTGAGGCCGGCATGACTCAGAACTGGAAGTAGATGAACGGGGCCACGCCCGTCGGGCCAAGCACGTCTATTGCCACCAGGGACAGCCCCACCACAGCGCCCTGGCTCACCCAGCCCAGGCTGGCAAAACCATCGCGGAGCTGTTCGAACCAGTCCGAAGGCATGAATTGGAAGGCCAGTGCTCCGAACGTCACCGCGATGACGAGCGGTGTCGCAGTTCCGGCGTAGTTGCCGAAGTTGGCAACGGCACCGAGCATCTCCATTGCCGCCGACAGCGACTCGGAGCGGAAGAACACCCACGCCAGGCACACCACGTGGAACGTGACCAGCCAGCGCACCGTCTCGCCGATGCCCGACGGCAGCAGCGGGCTCATTCCGGTGCGCTCGCGGTGCTCGCGCAGCAGCCGCTCGACCGCCAGAACGACGCCGTGGATGCCGCCCCAGATCACGAAGTTCCATGTGCTGCCGTGCCAGAGGCCGCCGAGCAACATGACAATCATGAGATTGCGGTAGGTGTTGGCGCGGCCGCGCCGGTTGCCTCCCAGCGGCACGTACAGGTAGTCGCGCAGCCACCGCGACAGCGTCATGTGCCAACGCCGCCAGAAGTCCTGCAGGGAGACAGCTCGGTACGGGTTGTCAAAGTTCTGCGGGAAGCGAAAGCCCAGCAGCAACGCCACGCCGATCGCGATGTCGGTGTAGCCCGAGAAGTCGGCGTAGATCTGGACGGCGTAGGCGTACACAGCCAGCACGACTTCCAGACCGCTGTGCGCTGAGGGATCGGCGAAGACGCCGTCCACAATCTCGCTTGCGAGGAAGCTTGAGATGACGACCTTCTTGAACAGGCCATTCAGAATGAGGCCGAATGCCTCGGCCGCCGGCACGTAGCGGGGGTCGGGACGGGCGGCGAGCTGCGGGGCCATCTCCGCGGCCCGCACGATCGGGCCTGCCACCAACTGGGGGAAGAACGACAGGTAGACAGCGAAGTCCAGCGGTGCCATCTCGCGGACTCGGCCCCGGCCGATGTCGATGATGTAGCTCATCGCCTGGAACGTGTAGAAGGAGATGCCGACCGGCAACGTGTACTCCAGCACCGGCAGCGCTCCTGAGATGCCGAGGCTGTCGAGCAGGTTCGACATCTCGACAGCGAAGAAGTCCCAGTACTTGAAGACGCCGAGAATGCCGAGATTGGCTGCCACACCAGCCCGGATCCACCAGCGTCTCCGGTGGTCGGAGTTCGTAGCCCCCTGTTCTGATGCCCGCAGCGCAGCTGCGGCCGGGCTTGATTCCCGCAGCGCAGCTGCGGCGAAGTGCCCGACGACCCAGTTGATGACGATGGTCGCCAGCAGCAGGAACACGAAGCGCCAGCTCCACCAGCCGTAGAACACGATGCTGGCGGTGAGCATCAGCGGCTTCCACAGCGCCGGATGCGGCCGGGTCAGCCAGTTCACGACGAAGACGATGACGAAGAACGCTCCGAAGACGAACGTCGGGAACAGCATGCCGGGCCGAACATACTGGCGCTCCCACTGCCCGGCGAGGCCGCAGACCGATATGGACGACGCCGAGTGACGACATGACGATTCCCGCAGAGCTGCTGGATTCCTGGCTGAACGTCGACCCCGACCCCGCCACGCGCCGGGCCATCGAAGCCGAGCGGCTCCGCCCCGAATGGGTGGAGAAGCACTTCGGGAGCGTGCTGCGCTTCGGCACTGCAGGAATGCGGGCACCTGCAGGACCGGGGCCGGCGCGGATGAACCGCGTGATGGCCCGCATTGCGGCACGAGCCGTCGGCACCGAGCTGATCGCCAGCGGCCTCACCAGCCGTGGCGCGGTAGTCGGGTTCGACGCCCGGCCCGGCTCCGGCGACATGGCGTTTGATGCGGCCCGGCTGCTCGCCGCCATGGGGATTCCCACCGCCATCATCGACAGCCCAGCTCCCACACCCCTGCTCGCGCACCAAGTGCTCGCCCGCTCCGCCGGGACGGGACTGATGATCACCGCCAGTCACAACCACCGCGACGACAACGGCCTCAAGGTGTACTGGGAGGACGGCACCCAAATCCGGCCACCGCTGGACCAGCGCATTGAAGCTCGCATGGATCTGTTGTCGCTTCCCGACGACGGCGACCTAGCCGCTCGGCACGAGGTCGAAAGCCTCGAGGTGCGATCGGTGATCGCCTCCTACGTCGGGGCAGCCGTCCGCCGCCCCGTCTTCGACGCGAACGGTCAGCCGGTCGATCCGAACGATGTGCCGCCGATCGTGTACACCGCCCTGTGCGGGGTCGGCTCGCAGACCTTGGCCCATGCGTTTGCCACCGCCGGTCTGCCGCCGCCGATCTATGTGGAGCACCAGCGGCATCCCGACGGCACATTTCCGGAGCTGCCGTTCCCCAATCCCGAGGAGCAGGGCACCCTCGACGATGCGATGGCCCTCGCCGACGATCACGATGTCGATCTCGTCCTGGCCAATGACCCCGACGCAGATCGCCTGGCGGTCGCCGTGCGTGACCGGGACGGCGCGTGGCACCGGCTGAGCGGCGATGAACTGGGTGTGCTGCTGTGCGATTGGCTGATCGGCCTGCATGACCGCGGTCGAGCTGGGAAGACGCTCATCTCGGCGTCGTCGGTGGTGTCAGGCCGGATGGTCGAAGCCCTGTGCACTGCCCGTGGTGTGGCCCACCACCGCACCCTGACCGGCTTCAAGTGGATCATGGAGCCCCGGTTGACCCACCCCGGCGCCCGGTGGGTGTTCGGCTACGAAGAAGCGCTCGGCTACTCGGTCACCGACGCCGTGCTGGACAAAGACGGCATCTCGGCAGCAGTGGAATTCGCACGGTTGGCCAGCTCGTTGGCCGCTCGTGGGATCAGCCCGCTCGAACGGCTCGATGAGCTGTCCGCAGAGGTCGGATTGCATGTCACCGGTGCAGCGTCACTGCACCTCAGCTCCGAAGAGATCTCTGCTGCGATGTCAACGTTGCGGGGCGCTTCGGTCCCCGCCATCACCGGCCGCCCAGTGACGAACTTCACCGATTGGCTCGACCGTGACACGTCCCACCCCGCTGACCTCGTCGAATTCGAGCTTGGTCCGGCGGCGGCCGACGCACCCGGTTCAGGAGCGGAGGCAACGGTGCGCATCTGCATTCGGCCCAGCGGCACCGAGCCCAAGGCGAAGATCTACCTCGAAGCCGTCAGACCGAGGCCCACAGACATCCGCGCCGAACGCCGTCTCTTGCAGGAACTGCTCGAGGCCATCGCCGCGGAGGTCGTGGACTGCCTCTGCAGCCTTTAGCCACACTGAACTAACGTCGTGCCAGACACAACCAGTTGGGGGGCAGTCATGTCCGGCCATTCGCGTACCCGTCCGAGTCCGGGGAGGGGTGCGCGACGACGCCCCATCCGGCTGCTGATCGCACTGCTCGCGGCGATGTCGCTGCTGGCGGTGTCCTGCGGCACCGACGATGACGCGGCCGATGGTGTCGCAGACACGCCGAGTGCGGACACCAGTGCGGCCGTCACCGAGACTGAGGATGCAGCGCCGGAGCCCGAACCAGAGGCCGACGAACCGGCAGCCGACGAACCCGCAGCGGACGACGACGCCGCTGGTGCGGCAGAAGAGGACGAGCCGGAGCCCGAAGACACGGCCCCAGAATTCCCCGCCCCGAGCGGCACCATCCGTACCGCGCCGCTCGTGTCGCTCGTCACGATGGACCCGCACAGTTTCCAGGGCGGCGGCCTTCCTTGGCTGACGCCGGTGTACGAGCGGCTGTTCCGCAGCGAGCGCGGCGGAGACGGCTCGATCCAGGGAGTCCTTGCGACCGGCTACTCCGTGGACGGTCTGGACGTCACCATCACGCTGCGGGAGGGCGTCACCTTCAGCGACGGCGAACCGTTCAACGCCGCCGCGGTCAAGGCGAACCTGGAGCGCGGCAAGGAAATCGGCATCAGGTCGGAGTTTGCCGTGATCGACTCGGTGAGCGCTGCTGACGAGTTCACCGTGGTCGTCACGTTGGCGCGGCCGTCCCCGGGCTTCATCACCGATATGGCGTCAGTCGCAGGATTCATGATCAGTCCCGCGGCAATGGACGATCCCGCACTCGACCGCAACCCGGTGGGCACAGGCCCGTGGGTGTACAACGCCGCCGAGAGCCGCGAGGGCGACGTCCACATCTACACGCTGAACGACAACTACTGGGATCCGAGCGCCCAAGGCGTGGAACGCATCGAGGTGTACGACATGCCCGACATGGCGGCCCGGGTCAACGCTCTCAAGACCGGCCAGCTTGACTTCGCTCATATCGCTGGACCGGCCGCTGCGGAGGTGGGGGCTGACAGCTCGCTCGGTGTCATCCGGATGGGCACCAATCTCGTGCTCATGACCCCGATTCTCGACCGCGACGGCACCGTCGTGCCGGCGTTTGCCTCGCCGCTTGTCCGCGAAGCGATGTCGATCGCCATCGACCGGGATGCCTTTGCACAGGTCGTTGACTTCGGCTACGGCACTCCCAATCTGCAGCCGTACCCGAAGGGCCATTGGGCGCATAACGATGCACTCGACGACCAGATCGAGTTCAACCCCGAGCGAGCGCGGCAATTGATGGCAGAGGCGGGTTACGCCGACGGCCTCAGCTTCACCATGCCCTCCATCGGTTTCTTCGGCCGGCACGCGGAAGTCCTCGGCGAGTTCTGGCGAGACATCGGCATCGACATGAACGTCGAAGTGCTCGAGCCCGGCACGCTCGCCGGCCGCAGCCGGAGCACCGACTTCCCCATCACGATGCTGTACTGGGTCGTCGGCACGGACCCCTCGGGCTACCCGGCCTTTTATCTCAATGCCGACGCTCCATTCAACCCGTTCGGACACGAGCCGAATCCGCGATACGCGGAGCTCAACCAACTCGGCTCGGCGAGCCTCGATCCTTCCCAGCGCGCTCCCCACTACCACGAGATGTGGGAGCTCCTCGCTGAGGAGAGATCCGTCCTCTTCATCACGAGCGGCGAAATCGTGCTGGGCACCACGTCCGAGCTGGCGCAGAATCCGACGATCCGGGTCGATGCCGCGCAAGCGGAGGCACCGATCTGGCATGGACTCCGGCTCGGCGGCTAGCCGCAACCCGTCTTCCACGCCGGACGTCGGCGATCATCCATGAACTGTCCTGACGCCGCATGCTGAAGCTCGCGGCACAGCGGCTGGTCGCGCTCGTCCCCCTGCTGTTCATCGTGTCGCTGATGACGTTCTCGATCACCGACCTGCTCCCGGGTAACCCCGCCGAGCTGATCGTGGGCCAGGACGCCACCCAGGAGCAGGTCGACCTGGTGCATGAGCGGCTCGGCCTCGACCAGTCATGGCCTCTGCGGTACTGGGATTGGCTGACCGATGCGTTGCGAGGCGACTTGGGGACATCGTTCTTCAACAGCGTCGAGGTGACCGACGCCGTGCTGCTGCGATTGCCGGTGACGCTGTCGCTGACGCTTGCGGCTGTGGTGGTTGCGCTCGTCATCGGCGTCAGCGCCGGCCTCATTGCGGCGCTGCGACCGGGCGGCTGGACCGACCGGGCCGCAACCGCTGGTGCCACGATCGGCCAAGCGCTGCCGAACTTCTGGCTCGCGCTGATCTTGGCCGTTGTCTTTGCTGTAAAGATCCGGTGGTTCCCCGCGACCGGGTACACGCCCCTCACCGAATCGCCCGCCGAGTGGCTGCGCAGCATCACGCTGCCGGCCATCGCGCTCGGGACGGGTGCCGCTGCGATCCTCGCACGCCAGACCCGCAGCGCGATGGTCGGCGTTCTGCAGTCGGACTATGTCCGCGCCGCCCGCGCGCAAGGCCTCAGTTCGCGCCGGGTGGTGCTGAAGCACGCGATGAAGAACGCCATGCTGCCCGTCGTCACGGTGCTGGCGTTCCAGGTCACCGTGCTGCTGGGCGGCGCGATCATCGTGGAGCAGGTCTTTTCGGTGAACGGGCTCGGCTCACTGGCCGTTACCGCTGTACGTCGCCAAGACGTGCCACTCGTGCAGGGCGTCGTCATCGTCTCAGTGATCGTCGTGGTGCTCACCCAGCTCGTGACCGACCTGCTGTACGGCTACCTCAACCCGAAGGCCCGGCCGTCATGACGGATGTCTCGCCCGGATCCGGGCTCGCGGCTTCGCCTGTTGCCGACCAGCAGTCGGGCGCACCCGGCGGTCTGCTGGGTTCCCGGCAGCGATTCGCCCGGCGCTTCTTCGCCAAGCGTGCCGTCATTCCCGCGTCGCTCATCGTGCTGGCCGTGCTGGTGGCAGGGATCTTCGCGCCCTGGATCGCTCCCTACGACCCGCTCGACCAGAGCTTGCTCAACACGATGCAAGGTCCGTCGCCAGAGCACTGGCTGGGGACCGACGATTTCGGCAGGGATGTGCTGAGCCGTCTGATCTTCGGAGCCCGCATCGTGCTGATCGCGGTTGCCCAAGCGCTGACGGTTGCCGTCGTCATCGGCGTGCCGATCGGGCTGTTCATCGGCTACATGGGCGGCTGGTGGGACCGCATCGTGATGCGCATTGTCGAAGCCGTGGTTTCGGTGCCCGGGATCATGGTGGTCATCGTCATCATCACGGTGCTCGGAACGGGTCTGACGAAGTCGATGATCGCACTGGGCCTGCTGTTCTCGACGGCCTTCCTGCGGCTCGCGCGCGGCGTCGTCATCGCGGAGCGCGAGGAGCTCTACGTGCGAGCCGCACGTGTCGTCGGGGCCAGCACCGGCCGCATCGTGCGCAAGCAGATCCTGCCCAACGTCGCCGCGCCGCTCATCGTGCAGATCACGCTGACGACCGGAACCATCCTGCTCGCCGAAGCAGGCTTGAGCTTTCTGGGCCTTGCGGTGCAGCCTCCCGATGCCAGCTGGGGGACGATGCTGACCTCGGCGACGCAGTTCATCAACCTGCACCCGTGGCTGGCCCTGCCGCCGGGCATCGCCATCGCCCTGGTCGTGCTGGCGGTGAACCTGCTCGGTGACGCCATTCGCGACTCGATCGGGCGCGGCGTCGGCGAAACGGCCACGCTGCAGGCCGGGGCACGAAGCCCATCGGCCGCCAGTTCGGGCGCAGGTGATGCACTGCCGGGCCGGCGGGAGCAGGTTGATGTGCCACCCGATGCAGTTCTGGTCATCTCGTCGCTCGACGTGCAGTTCCCCTCGCCGCGCGGGGTTCCGCTGACCGTCGTCAGCGACGTGTCGCTGCATGTGCGGCCAGGTGAGACGCTCGGTCTCGTCGGCGAGTCGGGTTGCGGCAAGAGCGTGACGGCGATGTCGGTGCTGGGCCTCGTACCCGAACCCGGGGCAGCAACCGCCGAGGCGATCCTGGTGGGGGGCCAAGACGTGTCGGCGCTGCCGCCCCGCGATCTCCAGCACATTCGGGGCACGCAAGCGGCGGCCATCTTCCAAGACCCCACCACGAGCCTGAATCCGGCATTCAGGATCGACGATCAGCTCTCCGAAGTGCTGCGCGTCAAGCGGGGCATGAACCGCAGGGCCGCTCGCAGGCGCGCGATCGAACTGCTGGAGATGGTGGGGATTCCTGATGCGGCGGCGCGCAGCCGGGCGTTTCCCCACGAGCTCTCGGGCGGCATGGCGCAGCGTGTCGCCATCGCGCGGGCGCTGTCGTGCGAACCGATGCTGTTGATTGCCGACGAGCCGACGACCGCGCTCGATGTGACGGTCCAGTCGGAGGTTCTGGCACTGCTGCGAGACCTGCAACGCGAGCTCGGCATGGGGATGCTGTTCATCACCCACGATCTGGCCGTCGTGGCGGACATCTGCGACCGGGCCGCGGTGATGTACGCCGGCGAGATCGTGGAGGAGGTCGACGTCAGCGAGCTGTTCGCGAACCCGCGCCATCCCTACACCGAGGGCCTGCTTGGTGCGGTCCCCCAAGCCGGTCACCGCGGCACGGCCCTTCGGTCGATACCGGGCGTGGTGCCGCAGCCGGGCGAATGGCCGAGCGGCTGCCGATTTGCGCCGCGCTGTCCCTACGCCACCACGCAGTGCACTGCTGCGCCGGTGGCGATCGAGGTGCAGAACGCACATCAAGTTCGTTGCGTACGCGCAGCAGAACTCACCTTGGAGGGTGCCCGATGAGCGGCGCAGAGCCTCTGCTCGCCGTATGGGACCTCGTTGTTACCTACCGGAGTCCTCGCAGCCTCTTTCGCCTGGCCGCTGTCGACATCCACGCAGTCAACGGTGTGAGCTTTGACATCGCCCAGGGCCAGACGCTGGGGCTCGTCGGCGAGTCCGGCTCGGGCAAGTCGAGCACCGGCAACACCATCTTGGGCGTCGTGCAGGCCGAGTCCGGCTCAGTGCGCTTCGACGGCGTCGACCTGACTGAACTCGACGGCAAGTACCCCAAGGAGATCCGCCGCGACATTCAGGCCGTCTTCCAGGACCCCGCCTCGTCGCTGAACCCCTCGATGGTCATCGCGGACATCGTGGGCGAGCCGCTCGACATCCACGAGCGCCTCGACAAGACAGCCCGGCTGGCGGCATGCGAGGAGCTGCTGGAACTCGTCGGGCTGTCCCGAGAGCACCTCGAACGCAAACCGCACGAGTTCTCAGGCGGGCAACGCCAGCGCATCGCCATTGCGCGGGCCTTGGCGCTGCGCCCACGCCTGCTGATCCTGGACGAGCCGGTGAGTGCGCTCGACGTGTCCACCCAGAGCCAGGTCATCAACCTTCTCGAGGAACTCCAGGAACGGCTCGGGCTCACCTACCTCCTGATCGCACACGATCTAGCCGTCGTGCACCACGCCAGCGACCGCATCGCGGTGATGTATCTGGGCAGCATCGTCGAGGAGGGACCGGCCGAAGAGCTGTACGCCGAGCCGGCGCATCCCTATACCCAGGCGCTGCTGGCCGCAGTGCCCGTGGCGAATCCGGTTCGACAGCGCGAACGGCGTTCTGACGGCCGCCGGAGCTTCGGGGAGATTCCCAGCCCGCTCAACCTTCCCTCAGGCTGCCCGTACCGCACTCGCTGCCCCCACGCTCACGATGCGTGCGTGGACGAACAGCCGCCGATGTTCGACTTGGGCAGCGACCGGCGCGTGGCGTGCGTGCTCTACGCCCCCGATGGCAAGGAGATCGTCGGATGAACGCTCACGCAGCTGGGGCCTACGCGGGCATTGGTCCCCACACAGTCGGGATGGCCGAGCACCTCGTTGCCACAGACGAGCCGCGGGACCGCGAGATCGAGCTCACCTGCCGCTACCCCATCGCCGCCGGTTCGCACAAACTGCTGGTGTGGTGCCATGGGCTGGGCGGCTCCCGCCATCGCAGCCGCGACCTGGCCGAACTCTGGGCCAGCCACGGCTTTGTCGTGGTTCAACCGACGTTCGAGGACTCGATCGAGCACGTCGCCAGGAATCATCCCGAGTTCGGCCTCGAACGGCACCACATCGACGACAACGAGTGGGTCACGGTGCCCGAGGTCTACGAGTTCATGCTGGGCAACCTGCTGCAGCCCGCGTGGTGGCTGGCACGCGTCGCTGACGCGATAGCCGTGCTGGACCGAGCACCGGTGCTGCTCGACGGCGTGGCGGACTTCGCCGGAACCGTCGATGCCGCACATGTCGGCGTCGGCGGGCACTCCTTTGGCGCCTACACCAGCCAATTGCTCTCGGGCGTCACGATCGACCTGCCGGGCGCGGGGCCCACGTCGTTCCGGGACGACCGGGTGGACGCTGTGGTGCTCGCGAGCGGACAAGGTCGCAACCAGCAGGGATTGCGAGACGGTTCATGGGACACCGTGGCCTGCCCGCTGCTGAACATCACCGGCAGCAAGGACATGGGAGCCACCACCGACGATCCGAATTGGAAGCGTGAGCCGTTCTTGTTCGCGCCGCCCGGTGACAAGTACGAAGCCTGGATGGAGGGTGCCGACCACGGACTGGGAGGCATCAGCGGCAGCATGGCGATGTTTGCCGCGAACGAACACCATCGGAGGATTGTCGAACAGACGACGCTGGCGTTCTGGCAGGCCTACATCGCCGACGATGCAGACGCTATGGCCTGGCTCAACTCTGAAGGGCCTCGCGAGTTCGGCGCACCGATCCTGTCCTTCGAGCGGCGGTGAAGCTTCGCCTCAGATCACCCCGGCGGCCAGCTCGTCGAGGGGCACGAGCGGTCGGGTGCCCACGTGTGAGATGACTTCGGCGGCGGCCACCGAGCCCAAGCGGCCGCACCGTTCGAGGTCGAATCCCTGAGCCAGCCCGTACAGCACGCCTGCTGCGTACAGGTCGCCGGCGCCGGTGCGGTCGACGACGTTGTCGACCGGTTCGACCGGCACCTGCACGATCTCATCAGGCGTCACGAGAACCGCGCCTGCTGCCGAGAGGGTCACCGATGCAATGTCCACCTGGCCCTGCACCGCCGCCAGCGCCTCGTCGAGATCGTCGGTCTGGTACAAGGCCTTGAGCTCGGCGGCGTTCGCGAACAGGATGTTCGTGCACCGGTCGACCATGTCGATGAACTCGCGCCGGTGGCGGTCCACGCAGAACGAGTCCGAGAGGCTGAGTGCAACCTGGCAGTCGTTGCCGGGCGCGGCACAGTGCTCGGCCACCTCGCGCAGTGCCGCCCGGGCAGCCGTCGGATCCCACAGGTAGCCCTCCAGCAGCACGGTGCGGGCTCGGCCCACCATGTCCCAGTCCACGTCAGCCGGTGCGAAACCGGCGGACGCACCCAGGTAGGTGCTCATCGTTCGCTCGCCATCAGGGGTGATGACGACGGTGCAGCGTCCCGTGGGGTCGTCACGCGGCGCTCTTGCAGTTGCCTGAGTGACCCCATGTGCCGACATGTCGGCGACGAACAGATCGCCGAGCCCGTCCGCGCAGACGCGTCCCATGTAGCCGGCGCGGGCGCCGAGCGCAGCGATGCCCAGCATGGTGTTTGCCACCGACCCGCCAGGCGTCATCTCGTCGGCGCCGCCGAGCAGCTCCACCATGGCGGCAAGCTCAGTTGCCCGCCGGGTATCCACCAGCGTCATCGCCCCCTTGACGATGCCCAGACCGTCGACGACGGCGTCATCGGCGCGCAGCAGCACATCCACCATTGCATTCCCGATGCCGACCACGTCAAGCGGCTCGGGCTCGGCAGTGGCATCGGGTGCATTCCCGATGCCGACCACGTCAAGCGGCTCGGGCTCGGCAGTGGCATCGGGTGCATTCCCGATGCCGACCACGTCAAGAGGCTCGGGCTCGGCCGCCGATTCCACGCACGTGGGCTTAGCACCTCGACTCGCCCGCTCGCACGACCTGCTCCCGCAGCGAGGGCGTCGGTAGTGTGCGCGCCGTGACGCTTCTGACTGATAGCTCGCCCGACGCCAACCCCTACCGGCTGCCGCGTGACGTGCACCCCGTCCGCTACGACATCCTCATCGAGCCGGACCTCGAGGCGGCGCGGTTCGTCGGTGAAGTCAGCATCGACGCCAAGGTGCATGCGTCGATCGACAGCGTCACCCTCAACGCCGCAGAGCTCGAATGCACCGATGCGACCCTGCGCCAAGGCGACAGGACCGTCGGGGCCGATATCTCGTTCGATCCCGACACCGAGCGGATGCTGCTGCGGCCCGCAGACGGCAGCCGGCTCGAACCTGGCGACCTCCAGATCGCATGCATATTCGCCGGTGTGCTGAACGACCAGCTCCGGGGCTTCTACCGGTCCACGTTCGTCGACGAGGCCGGCGAGACCCACACCATTGCGACGACCCAGTTCGAGTCCACGAACGCCCGGCGGGCATTCCCGTGCTTCGACGAGCCGGACCTCAAGGCGGTCTTCGGCGTCACGATGATCGTGCCGGCCGGCCTCATGGCAGTCAGTTGCGGGGAGGTCGTGTCGTCGGAGACCCTGCCCGACGGCCGCCGGCGCGACACCTTCGCCGACACCATGCAGATGTCCACCTACCTCATGGCCTTCATTGTCGGCGATCTCGAGGCCACCGATCCCGTCGACGTGGGCGGCGTGCCGCTGCGCATCGTGCATGTGCGGGGCAAGTCGGCCCTGACGAGCTTCGGGCTGGAAGCCGGAGCGTTCGCGCTGGCATGGCTCGTGGACTACTACGGCATCGACTACCCGGGCACCAAGGTGGACCTCATCGCCGTGCCCGACTTCGCCTTCGGCGCGATGGAGAACATGGGCGCCATTACCTTCCGCGAGACGCTGCTGCTGGCCGACCCGCAGAAGGCCACCACCGCGGAACTGCTGCGCATAGTCGACGTGGTGGCCCACGAGCTGGCCCACATGTGGTTCGGCAATCTCGTGACGATGGACTGGTGGAACGGCATCTGGCTGAAGGAGGCGTTCGCCACGTTCATGCAGGTGGCCACCACCGATGCCTTCCGACCCGAGTGGAAGCGCTGGGACGAGTTCTGCATCGAGCGGGGTGCGGCGTTCGACGTCGACGCGCTCAGCTCCACCCGTCCCGTCGAGTACGAGGTGATCTCACCAGCCGACGCCGAGGGCATGTACGACGTGCTGACCTACGAGAAGGGCGCGGCGGTCGTGCGCATGCTCGAGCAGTACCTCGGCCCTGATCGGTTCGCGGTCGGCGTGCAGCACTACCTCGAGCGCCACAGCTACGCCAACACCACCACGACCGATCTGTGGGATGCGCTGGAGACCTCCAGCGGCGAGCCGGTGCGATCGGTCATGGACGGCTGGATCTTCAAGGGCGGCTACCCGATCCTGTCCGTCGAGCGCCACCCCGACGGGTTGAAGGTTTCCCAGCAGCGGTTCACCTACGGCGGCGACGCTCCGAACGCCGCGAGCGCTGGGCAGAGCGACAGCGAATTGTGGAGTGTGCCGGTCATGGTGCGTGCCCAGCTCGCTGGGACAGGCACTGTCGAGCGACGGTTCTTGCTCTCGGGCGCCTCGACGGTTGTCGACTTGGGCGGATCGGTCTCCTGGGCGGTCGTCAACTCGGGCGGGCACGGTTACTACCGGGTTCGCTACGGCGGCGATCTGCTCGGGGCAGTGGCGCGCCAGGCCCTCGAAGTGCTCGACCCCATCGAGCGCTACGGGTTGGTGGACGACACCTACGCAGCCGTCGTCGCGGGCGACGCCAGCGCGGCCGAGTTCATCGAGCTCGTCACCGACCTGGGACTCGAGACCGACCTGCACGTGTGGCAGCGGATGATCGGGGGCCTCAAGGGGCTGCACGCCATCGCGGAGCCGACCGGCAGGGCGGCTCTGGAGGTGCTGATCCGGGACCTGGCAACGACCGCGCTCGGCGTGCTGGGATTCGAGCCCCAGCCGGGCGAGCCGGATCTCGACCGGGAGCTGCGCGGGGTGCTGTTCGAAGCCGCGGGCGGCCGCGGCCGTGACGAATTGGTGCGCACTCGCGCACGAGAGATCTTCGAGACGTCCATCGGCAACGGCAATGCGGTCGAGCCGAATCTGGCTGCCGCAGCCGTACAGGTCGCAGCAGCAGCAGGCGACCAGACCGACTACGAGCGGATGATCGATCTCTACCGCTCAGCAGATACCCCCCAGAGCGAATTGCGCTACCTGCAGGCACTGCTGGGATTCGAGCCGCGCGACCTGTTCGAGCGAACGCTCGAGCTGATCGCCACCGAGGTGCGCACCCAGAACGCCCCCTACATGCTGGGAGCTGCCATGACACATCTGGACTGGGGTCCCGTGGCGTGGAAGTTCGTTCGCGACCAGTGGGACGAACTGACCAGCCGCTTCCCGCAGAACTCCATCCCCCGCATGGTCGGCGGCATACGCGGGCTGAACACCCGTGAACTCGCCGACGAGGTCGAGGCGTTCTTCGCCGAACACGAGGTGCCGCAGGGCGCGCTCACCGTCGCCCAGCACCTCGAGAAGATGTGGGTGAATGTCCGGCTACGCGAGCGCGAGAGCGCCCGCCTCGGCTGATGTTCGGCCGGCCACCGCGGCGGCCGATGCGGCCGGGCGACGAGGTGTGGCTGTCCGTTCGCGCACTCGCTGCCGCCGCAGCCCTGCTGGCGGCAGTGATCTACTGGGCGCTTGTCATCGCCGACTAGCAGGCGCGAGGCTGGCCTGCTTCGACTCGTCGGCCCATCGCATCATCATGGCGAGGATGGTTCCCCACACGATCGGGATGCCGCCCAGCTTCATGATGAGCCCCGCCATCTGCTGATCGGTGGCTGCGTCGAGACCGTAGAAGCGCGGCGCCAGCTCGTAGGTGGCGTAGAGGGGGAAGCCGGCAAAGGTGAGGAACCCGGCCGGAACCGCCGGCACGACGCCGAGCGCGAGGAACAGGTACACCATCTTTCCGGGATAGTGCTGCAGTCGATGCTCGACGAGCGGAGAACAGATCGGCAGCCACACCACCACGCCGGAGATCAGCCACACCACGTCCATGACGAACGAACCCGCTTGGTTCGCCCGCAGCGTGTCCACCGCCCAGGGCGAGTGGGTCGCCACCAGACAAGCATTGAACGCAAGACCGGCGAAGACCGGCTGGGTCAGCCGGGTCATGAACCGGTACAGGCGCAGCTTCGCCAGGATCCGCCTCGCCATCGGCTCGGGCGTGCCGAGCACCAGCAGCGGTGCCGCAACCAGCGTGTACAGCATGAACTGCGCCATGTGCGCCGACGCCAGATAGCCCGCACCGAGGACGCCCAGTGGCCAATCCGATGCCACCCAGAACGCCACCACCCCAGCCCCGAAGAACCACGCCTGCCGCCGGTGCAGCGCAGCCGACGCGGAATCCTGCGACAGCGCATGGGTCTGGCGGATGCGGCGTCGAGCCCACACATAGGGCACGGCGATGGCTGCCGACGCTGCCCACACGCCGGGGTAGGCACGCCATGCCCATGTCCAAGGCTCCTGCAGCGCTGAGCACCAGAACCGCATGACTACAAGCCTGCATCGGCGGGATCGTCCGAATCAATGCCCGCCAGGATCGGCAGGTCGTGATCGAATTCGGATTGCCGGGTGGGGTACGGGTACTGCGCGTAGCCCCAGCCGTTGGGTGCAAATGCGAAGACGCGGCCATCGTGGGCGACGTCGTAGGCGCCGTGGTCGTGCGTCATCGACCCGTCCGCTTCGGCGGTGTCACCGTGTTCGGTCGTGGTGGCAGGAAACACCTTGATTGATGCCAGCGATCCAAGCGCGTTCTGCAGCTCGGTCAGCTGCTCTTCGCTCTGCGGGACGATGCCGACGAATTCCGTGCTGAATTGGTCGAGGTAGGCACGCAGGATCTCCGGCGAGTCCCGGTCGGGGTCGACCGTCACTGCGATGACCTGCACGTTGCCGGGCGCCCCTGGTCGCCCCAGCACACTGGCGAGCTGCGCCATCTGGACCCCGCAGATGTCGGGGCAGTTCGTGAAGAGCTGGTACACGAGTCGCACCTGCCCCTCGGTGTCGTCCGCCAGGTGGAAATCGTTGCCCGAGGTATCGGTGAGTTCCATCTGGGGTATCTCCCGCAACTGCGAGGGCGCCACGGCGAGGCCCTCATATCGCGACTCGGACTCGTCCGCAGACGCGCACGCGCCCGTCGCGAGCGCCGCCACCAGAAGGCACGCGATGAATCGGCCCAGCATCGAGGGCCCCCGCGTGAGCCGGAACCTCACCAAGCGGTCCCTGGGGCTCAACGTGGAGGTGAGGGGAATCGAACCCCTGGCCTCTTCGATGCGACCGAAGCGCTCTACCAACTGAGCTACACCCCCTAACGGGCGGGGGCCGAATATACCTGCGGCTGTCGCCGCGCCTATTCGTTCGCCATTCGGCGCCGCGCCTATTCGTTCGCCATTCGGCGCCGCGCCTATTCGTTCGCCATTCGGCGCCGCGCCTATTCGTTCGCCATTCGGCGAACCATCTTCACCGTCGACGAGGAGCTCTGGTCTCGCAACGGCAGGTAGTGCACCTCAGCGGTCGGCGCGGCTCGTCGCCGGCGCACCACCAAACCGGCATACGAGGCGGTGAGCCCACCCATGCAAACGAATGCAGCGAGTGCCCAGAGCGAACCGGTCGCCAGCGTGCCGGCCATAGTCACCAGCATGCACAGCGCAAGCAGCGACCCGATGTCCCGCCGGCGGACTGCTGCTTGCTGCGGTGTGGTGGGCATCGTCGTGGACGGGCCGACCCGACGCCGAGCGGGACCCGGCTGCGATTCGCCGCTGTCCTTCGGACGCTGTCGCTGCGAGAGGTCGGCCGCGGCAGGCACCGACCGCCCGAGCGAGTCGAGCTGCTGCCTGAATTGGTCAAGCGATGACGTTGCGCGGCGTCGCGGCCGGAACCGCCGAGCGACATCGGGTGCCAACACCACGACCCAAGCGATCGCCAGGAGCACCAAGACCAGTTGAGTCACGCAACACCTGCCTCGCTGGCGGGCCTGCCCACTTAGCTTGCCACGTCGCGGCGGTACGTGCCTGACTTGCCGCCTGTCTTCTCCCACAGGGTCAGGTCGCCGATGACCATCGAGCGGTCAGCGGACTTGCACATGTCGTAGATGGTGAGCGCGGCGACCGAGCAAGCCGTCATCGCCTCCATCTCGACGCCGGTTCGATCCACCGTCTCGACTTGGGCCTCGATCTCGATCCACGTGTCGGCGATCTCGAAGTTCACATACACCGCGCCGACGAGCAGGGGGTGGCAGAGGGGGATGAGGTCCGGGGCGCGCTTGGCGGCCTGGATGCCGGCCACCCGGGCGACCGCGATGACGTCTCCCTTGGCGATCGCGCCGCGAGCGACCAACGACGCTGTCTCGGCTGCCATGTGCACACGGCAGCGAGCGATCGCCCGGCGGTGGGATGCCTCCTTTGGCGTCACATCGACCATGCGTGCCCGGCCGAGCGGGTCGAGGTGGGTGAAGGGTGACTCGGCCATGTCCTCAGCCGCCTCTGTTTCTCATGGTCGGCGGCCCTCAGCCGCCGATCTGACTCATCGTGCGCTTCGGTCGGATGAAGTTGACCTGTCCGATCGAGTGACCAGCCCACTTGGTGCCGACCGCACCTCGGATCGCATCGGCCAGCCGGTCGTCCAGCTCGTCGCCCGCAGCGCCGCTGCGCAGGATCTCACGCATGTCGAACTCGTCGAGCGCGAACAGGCAGGTGCGGAATTGGCCCTCAGCCGTCAGTCGCACCCGGTCGCAGTTGTCACAGAACGGCTTAGTGACGCTGGCGATGACACCGACATGTCCGCCGCCGTCAAGGTATCGATAGCGCTCGGCAGGCTCATTGGCTCGCTGGACGGGCTCGGTCGGGAACACCTCCGAGATCGCCGCCAAGATCTCGTCTGCGGGCACCACCACTGCCGACGTCCAGACGTCACCGGCCTCCAGCGGCATGAATTCGATGAAGCGGACTTCGATATCGCGCTCCCGTCCGAACCGGGCAAAGTCGATGACCTCGTCATCGTTGATGCCGCGCATCATGACGGTGTTGATCTTGGTCGGCGCGAGCCCGGCGTCGATGGCTGCGTCGATGCCGTCGAGGACCCGGTCCAGCTCGTCGCGCCGGGTCAACTCGAGAAACCGATCACGCCGCAGCGAGTCGAGGCTGATGTTGATGCGTGACAGTCCTGCGTCTGCCAGCGGCTTGGCATGCATGCGCAAGGTGGCGCCATTGGTCGTCAACGCCACGTCGACACCCAGTGCGGCGAGACGTTCCACCAACTGGGGCAGATGAGCCCGCACCAAGGGTTCCCCTCCGGTCAGCCGGATGCTCTCGAAGCCGAAGCGCTCCACGCAGACCTTGGCGAATCGCTCGATCTCTTCGAAGCTGAGGATCTCCGAACGGGGCAGCCATGTCATGCCCTCCGCAGGCATGCAGTACTGGCAGCGGAAATTGCACCGATCGGTGACAGAGATGCGCAGATCGCCCACGACTCTGCCGAACGGATCGACGAGATCCGCCGGTCGTGCTTGAGCCAGAGCCCCCGCTGAACCGTTCATCGATGTGAGCGTACCCAGTCGCCTGCTCGCAGGACGTCGGGCGACCTCAGTCGAGCAGGAGCACGTCGACCTTGTCTCCGGCGCGAACTCCCGTGCCATCGGGCACGACCGCCAGCGCATTCGACTTCGCCATGGCCCACAGCATGTGCGAGCTCTGGCCTCCGGCTGAGCGCACCTCGATGCGGCCGCCCAGCGGCGTGGCGAGCACCCGCATGAAGTGCGTCTTGCCATCGGGGCGCCGGGGCAGGTCTTCGGCAGCGAACGCCAGATCCGGGGGCCGGATCGGCTGCGGGTGACCCATCATCGAGCGCAGACCGGGCCGGGCAAAGAGCTCGAAGGACACCATCGAAGACACCGGGTTGCCGGGCAGTCCGAACACCGGAACGTCGCCCACCGTGCCGAACGCCAGGGGCTTGGCCGGCTTGATGGCCACCTGCATCCACCGCATGTCGCCGATGCGGTCGAGCACCGCCTTCACGTAGTCGAAGTCGCCCATGCTGACACCGCCGGAGGTGACGATGGCATCGCACGTCTCGGTGCCGGTGCGCAGGGCAGCCTCGATTGCGTCCGGATCGTCGGGAGCGAGACCGAGATCGACTGGCGTCACATCGGCCCGTTGCGCCAATGCCAGCAAGGTCCGGCGATTGGAATCGCGGATCTGGCCCGGCTGCAGCGGGCTTCCGTCGTCGACCAGTTCGTCGCCGGTGGACAGCACGCCGACGCGTGGCCGCCCGAATACCTCCACCTCGGTCATGCCGAGGCTGCACAGCACGCCGAGGTGACCGGCAGTGAGTTCCGTTCCGGCGGGGAACACAGGCTCACCGGCTCCCAGATCGTCGCCGATGGGCCGGACGTGATTGTCCGCAGGGACGCTGACCTCGACGCGCACGATCTCCGGGTCGGCTGACGGCTCCGAGATGATCGCCGTGCGCTCCACCATGACGACAGCGTCGGCACCCGGAGGGACTATTGCGCCGGTCATGATGCGACTGGCTTCGCCGGGGCCGACGGTGACCTGCGGCGCGTGGCCCGCCGGAATCGTCTCGACGACGCGCAGCTCGCACGGCGCATCCGCCACATCGGCCGACCGCACGGCGAAGCCGTCCATGGCCGTGTTTGCGAATTGCGGGATGCTCTCGGACGCGATGATCTCGCTGGAAGTCACCAGGCCCAGTGCGTCTGCAACCGGCACACGCTCCGGCTTGCGAGCCGGGCACCGATCCAAGACATATGAACGCGCGGTCTCAAGTGGCAGCACAGGGCGAAATGTACCTGCGAGGGACTACCCGCCGGTTGTGACCCCCCTGGCCGCGAGGATGCGGGCGATCTCTGGGCGGCGCGCTTCGAGCTCTTGGGGGTCCTTGACAGGCTGGAAACGCCCGTCAGTCCCATCGCGGTCGACCAGCAGCATCGTGGTGTCCACAAACGCCGACAATTCGCCGATCAGTCGCTCGAACTGCACGACCTCGGTGCCGTCGGCAACCTTGCGCACCTCGAACCAGGTGAGCGGCCAGTCCGCCTCGAACACCTCCACATCGGCGATCAGGGAGTTGGTGTTGGTGGCACCGGTCGCCAGCGGATCGACCCCCGGCGGCAAGCGGAAGGCCTCGACGATCTGCAGCCGACCGTCCACCCGCCACGGCGCGCCGCCGGCCGCATGGCCCGGGACGACTTCGCAGGTGAGCGGGCGCTGTGCGGCCAAGTGCGCTCCGATGACCGCCGGGTCGAGCGTGGCTGCGGCGTTGTCGACGTTGGTGACGAACAGGTGCCGCCCACCGCTGCGGGCGAACTGCTGCAGCACACCGCTGTGGCGCATCGCCCACGGCGCATCGCCATGGCCCGGAGCGTGCAGCGACACAACGCCGTGACGGTCACGAAACAGCCCGCCATCGGTCGAGAGCCGCATGGAGATGCCCTGCGGCGCGATGGCGACCGGCACGCGCGCACCGTCGCCCGCCGACGCAGCCCAGCGGCGCAACGCGCTGTCGGACTGGAAGCTGCTCATGAGCACCAGCGGGATCGCGCAATCCAATTCGCTCGCGAGCTGCTGCAAGTCAGCGATCTTGACGTCGGCGAAGGTCAGCGGCGGGATGATCTCGGCCAGCGCCTTGACGCCTCCCCCGAAGCGGGTGGCCATGCCTCCAGCGAGCAACAACACGCCCACGTGGCCAGCGGCAATCGCCTCGCGGCCGGCGAGGTCGAGTCGTTTGCGTTCAGGCGAACCGGTCGGCGGCAACCGCACGAGATCGCCGTCGCGCGGTGGCTCGATGCGGCCGCGAACCCAGTTCGCCTCGGCCATGGCGCCTGAGCCGGCTCGAACGGACCCGTCGATGAACTCGGCGCGCAGCCGGTCGAACACGTCGGGATCGAAGCCGTACTCGCTGAGCAACCGGGCCGTGCGGGCGTCGACGCCGTAGCGCTCCCCGAGTGCTTCAGCGTCGTGCACGGCGACTCAAGCTAGCTCGGTCGGAAACCCGAGCACCCGCCACCCCGCATGAGCTCGGGCTCCCCCGGGGACGCCTCGCTACACTGCCCGACGGTCCGACGCTCGCCGCTCCCCTTGGGGACAGGGGCGTGGCCGGACTTCTGGCTGGACGCCGCAACGGAGACCTCATGCCGATCTACGAGTATCGCTGCACCGACTGTGGTCAGACCTTCGAGCGCCAGCAGAGCTTCAGCGATGATCCGATCACGGTGTGCCCGCTGCCGGCTGACGGCGCTGCGCTCAATGGGTCGGTGACGGAGTGCGGCGGCGAGGTCCGCAAGGTGTTCTCCAGCGTCGGCATCAGCTTCAAAGGCAGCGGTTTCTACCGCAACGACAGCAGATCCGAGAGCCGTTCGAAGTCGACGACTTCTGCCAGCGGCTCATCCAGCACAAGCAACGAAACAGGAACCAAGGATTCGACCCCGTCGGGAGGCAAGGAAAGCTCTTCCGTCGGGGCCGCCTCGGCGTCAGGCTGACGCCCGCCGCATCAAGACAATCCCGCAGCGGTACAGCCGCTGCGGTGATCGAAACACGCCCGCAGCGGCACAGCCGCTGCGGTGATGTGCGACGGAGGCTCCCATGACGCTCCTGTCACAGCTCGGCGATCTCTGGCAGCGCCGACCCAATCTCGTGCACTGGACCGCAGTCGGCGTCGTTGCGCTCGTCGCGCTGGTGCTCGTGGCCGGAACGCAAGGACGGGCGCGGTCGGCTGCCGCAGCATGGGGCGCCCCCGTGCGTGTGCTGGCGGCGAGTTCCCCGCTGGCAATCGGGACCTCGGTGGAAGGCAACGTCGACCTGGTCGAAGTCCCGGCCCACCTGGTCCCTGCTGGGGCGCTCACCAGCACTCTCGACGTAGGCGATGTCACCCGGACCGTGCCCCGCGGCGGCCTGCTGACCGAGCTCGACATCGATCCGACCTCCGGCGTCACTCCGGGGCGTCGCGGTATCGGCATCGGCGTCGGCCCCCACGCCCCCGAGGTGCGGCCCGGAACCGCAGTCGAGCTGATGCTCTTCGCCGACATCGATCCGTTCAATCCCGCCGAGGCCAACGTCAGCGCAGATCGTGTCCGGGCCCACGTCCTCGCTTCGCAGGCAGAGCGGTGGCTGGTCGAGGTTGATGCTGCGGACCTCGAATCAGTCGCTCGAGCGAGCGCAACGGGAGTGATCGTTCCCGTCGTCCTCAGCGCAACCCGCTGAACACGACCACGGCGACCGCCACCGCCAACACTGCCCGGTAGCCGAAGAACAGTGCGAACGGCGAGCGCTGGGTGCGCTGGCCCATCCGGTCCAGCAACCGCACCATCGCAGCGACGCCAGCCCACGACGACACGACG
This sequence comes from Candidatus Poriferisodalis sp., assembly GCF_965203655.1. Classification (GTDB taxonomy): domain Bacteria; phylum Actinomycetota; class Acidimicrobiia; order Acidimicrobiales; family Poriferisodalaceae; genus Poriferisodalis. The sequence continues at coordinate 497,572 of NZ_CBDBDD010000009.1, read as the reverse complement.
GCCGTCGCGGCGCCGATGACGATCAGCTGCACGTGCACCGCGCTGGGAGCGGCCTGTGCCAGCGTGCCCGCGCGGTAGAGGCCCGCCCCGGCGATCACCGGCAAGCTCATGAGAAACGCCAACCGCGCTGCCGCTGCGCGGTCGAAGCCCAGCCATCGCCCCGCCGTGATCGTCACACCCGAGCGGCTCACACCTGGCAGCAACGCCATCGCTTGCGCGAAACCCATGGCGGCGGCGTCCCGCAGACCGTACGTGTGGCGCTCGCGCTCAAGTCCCCGCCGGGCGGCCGTCACGTCGGACCGCCACAGCAACCAGCCGAACGCGGGCAGCAATGCTGCGATCAGCAGCGGCTCTTCCGCCAGGTCGAGCACGACGTCTTCCAGTGCCAGTCCCACCAGCGCCGCGGGGATCGCCGAGACGGCAAGGCTGACGGCGACCACGGTGTGGGGGGTGGGGTTGCCCCGGATGCCGCGCCACAGTGCGACCGCATAGCGGGCGATGTCAGCGCGCAGGTACAGGGCCGCTCCGGCGAGCGTGCCCACGTGCAGCGCCACGTCGAATGAGTTCTCCAGCTCGTTGTCGCCATCGAAGAGGTCCCAGCCGGCCAGCCAGGGCACCAGCTCGAGGTGGGCACTGGAGGACACCGGGAAGAACTCGGTCAGCCCCTGCAGCAGGCCGAGCACGATCGCGACGCCCACGTCCGCGACGCCGGCGATATCACCCAACGCAACAGCCCCTAGTCGTCGCTCCCCACCGATGGGATGATGCGCGGTCTCCAGCGACGGGGCGGGTCATAGTGGTGGCCGACCGCCCAGCCCTGGCGCATCGACGCTAGGAAGCCGGCCGGATCGTTGTCGTCGAAGTCCGGCATCTCCAGGTACGCGCCCCCGAGTGCTTCTGCCACGTGGGCGTCGCTGCCGGCGCCCGGCGCCAAGCCGTGCTCGCCCGCATAGCGCGCCGCACGCGAGTTGAGGCTGTTGAGGCTCGTCTTGGAGTTCAGCACCTCCATGCCGTCGACGAGGCCTTCGGCGACAAGCTCATCGAGCACGTCGTGACGGAGGTTGTTGCGGAGCGGATCGAACGGGTGCGGGATATAGACAAGCCCGCCCTGCGACTTAATCGCCTGCGCGGCCGCCACGGGTGCCAGACCCTGCGGCACCCGTTCGGTCAGGAACAGGCCGATGAGCTCGCCGGCATGGGTCTTCATCTCCTCGCCCACCACGACGCGGGCATCCAGCTCGCCTTGCAGCTGCTGGGCGCCACGCACGGCGTTGTGGTCGGTGATGCACACGACGTCTATGCCGCTCTCCGCGAGGCACTCGGCGAATTCCTCCGGCGTAGTCGTCGAGTCCCCCGACCACATGGTGTGGGTGTGAAAATCCACGCGCACCCAGCCCGCGGGGCAGTCGTCTGCCAAGTGCGGGTGCCGTTCGACGGCTGCTGGGGCGGGCGTTCGAGGCACAGCTCACACCCCCGACAGCGCGACGTCGGCGACGACCAGCGGCGGCATCGACAGGCCTCCCGCAAGCGGCTCGGCGGTCGCCCCGATGCCGCAGATCCCCAGCAGCATCCGCTGAAGCGTGGACGCGATCGTGGCTTCCCTGAAGGGCTCCGCCAACTCGCCGCCGGCGATGCGATGGCCCCACGCGCCGACCGAGAAGTCGCCGCTGGTGGGATTGACCCCGCTGTGCAGTCCGCTGACGCCCCGCACCAAGACGCCATCGGAGATGGACGCGTTGAGCTTGTCGTTGGCGATGTCGCCGGTGGCCACGACGGGCGCGTGGATGCCGACTCCGGGAACGGACCGGGTGCCTCGGACAGCCGAGCCGGTGGAGGCCGTGTCTGATCGGCGGGCGGTGTACGCGTTGTGCAGGAAACTGTCGAGCACGCCGGCGGAGATCAGCATGTTGCGGCGGGCCGCCAGCCCTTCCCCGTCGAAGTTCGTGGCGCCCAAGGTCCCGGGGTCGGTCGGGTCGTCGACCAGGTTCAAGCGCTCGTCGGCGATCTGAGAGCCCACGCGGTCGGCGAACGGGGAGCGCCCCTTGAGCACGCTGTCCGCTGCGAGCACGCTCGCGACCACGCCGATGAAGGCGGCCGCGACCGAGGGGGCGAGCACGACCGTCAGGTGTTCGCTGGGCGGCTTGGTCGCTCCCAGCTGTCCGGTGGCCAACTTGGTCGACTCCGTGACGACTCGTTCGACGTCGAGCTCGTCGGGCCGCCGAGCGGCATCGCCGGCGTAACCGATCTGGGTCTCGTCACCGTCGGTGGCGAGCGGCTGGGCGCCGATCGAGCAGCTTCCCGTCGAGGTCCGCACGCAGATGCCCGTGCTCGACGCCAGGGCCGACTGCGACCAGCCGTCGCTCCAAGCGGCGACACGCACACCAGAGATGCGCGGATCGGCATCCAGGCAGCGACGCTCGAGATCGATCGCCGCGGCGATCTTGTCCGAATCAGGAACGCTCAGCACCGCCGGGTCACCGAGTTCCAGTCCGGGAGGCTCCACGCCGTCGGGCTCGGCAAGGCGCTGGTGCGGGTCCGACTCGCCGAACGCAACGTTGCGGCGCGCCGCTTCCAGCGTGTCAGACACCACATCGGGATCCAGCGAACCGGCGAACGCGAATCCCTGGCGACCGTCATCGAGCACACGCACGCCGATTGCCGCGGTCACGCCCGAGCGCAGCGATTCCACCTCGCCGTTGTACGCCCGCACCGTGGTGGAGCGCCCCGTCGAGACGCACACCTCGATCTGCTCGTTGCCCGCAGCCCGCTCGCAAACCTGCTGCGCCAACCGGGCCAGCTCATCGGGATTCACGCGGCGGTGCCCCCGACGGTCAGGGCTCGCACCCGCAGGGTGGGCTGGCCGTCGCCGACGGGGACGCCCTGGCCGTCCTTGCCGCAGGTGCCGGGATGGCCCATCGCGAAGTCGTTGCCGATCGCATCTATGTCCACCAGCACCTGGGGGCCGTTGCCGATCAAGTTGCCTTCGCGCAGCGGCTCGGTGATCTTGCCGTCCTCGATGAGGTAGGCCTCGGTCATGCCGAACACGAAGTCGCCGGTCGCCGTGTTCACCTGCCCGCCGCCGAGCTGGGCCACATACACGCCGGTAGGGGTGTCGGCGATGATGTCGTCGGGGTCAATGTCGCCGTTCGTGACGAAGGTGTTCGTCATGCGGACCATCGGCAGGTGCGTGTAACTCTGGCGACGGCCGTTGCCCGACGGCGCGCGCCCGTCGTCCCGGCTCCGCAGCCAGTCCCACATGTAGTCGCTCAGCACGCCGTCAGAGATCAGCACGTTGCGCTGCGTGGGATGGCCCTCGTCGTCGATTCTCAGCGCGCCCCACTCGGGACCCATCGTGCCGTCATCCACCAGCGTCACACCCTCGGCAGCCACCTGCGAGCCCACCCGGTCACGGAATACCGACGCGCCCTTGCGCACCAGGTCGGCTTCGAGCCCGTGCCCGCAGGCCTCGTGAAACAGCACGCCGCCGCCGCCCCGGGCGATCACCACGGGCACCTCGCCGCTCGGCGCCGGACGGGCGGCCAGCTTGGTGACGGCGCGCTGTGCCGCACGCTGGGCCAGCTCGGCTGGGTCGCAGTCGTCGAACAGCTCCCACCCGACTGTGTAGCCCACGGTCTCGCGGCCGGTCTGCAGGCCGCCGTCGCCGCTCGCCACGCAGCTCACCGAAAACAGCGTGCGGACCTGATCGTCAGCCGCACAGACGCCATGGGAGTTCGCCACCAAGATCCGGCGGCGGCTGTCGGCGTAGCGAGCGGTGACCTGGGTGATCGCTTCGTGGGTGGAGCGCGCGGCCTCGTCGGCCGCCCGCAGCAACGCCACCTTGCGGTCCGCGCCGACGGTCGTGGGCAGCACCTTGACGCGGGGCTCCGTCGTGCCGCCGCCGCGGAACGACTCCATGTCCACCGTCCCGCCCCCCGGAGAGCGGGTCGCCACCGCCGCTGCCGTTCGTGCCGCGTCAGCCAGTCCCTCGGGCGTCATGTCCGACGTGTGGGCATAGCCCGTCACCTCGCCCGCTGTCACCCGGATCCCGACACCGCGGTCCCGACCCGAGTTCATTTCCTCGACGCGTCCCTCGTCGAACAGCACGCCAGTCGAGGATCGATCCTCCGCGAACAGCTCGGCCCACTCGCCACCGGCACGCAGGGCTTCCCGCAAAGTCGCATCAACAACGTCAAGGTCGACGAGCGGTCCGGCTCCGGTGCTGTCGGCAGTGATGGTGGGGGTCGTCGGAGTCATGGAGTGCGCCGTTGTCGTGGGTTGGCTGCGGGGATATCCGAATCGTCGGCGAGACGCGTGTCCGCGACTCATGTCCCGCAGTGCGGCCACACTATTGTGCGAAGCCACGTGAAACGCTTCGGGAGGGAAGTGCGCAGCGGTGCTGCGACCAGTGCCGCTCTGAGCGGGCTCCGTGGGAGTGCAGCCTGAGTGCGCATCCCGCACGGCCTCGTCACGGTGCTCCGCGTCGGCGCGACTGCAGGCCTTCTCGCGTGGTTGCTGATCGTCAGTCGTGACGAACTCTCGGCGCTCAACGTCGATTCCAAGAGCGCTGCCGCCGCCTGGCTGACCGCCGCTGCTCTCGTCGTCGCGGCGGCGTTCATCATGGCGGCCGTGCGCTGGTGGCAGGTGGCAGACACGCTCGACGTCCGGGTGTCGGGACGCTCGACGCTTTCCATCTACCTCGCCGCGCTGTTCGTCGGCAACTTCCTGCCCACGACCATCGGCGGTGACGTGCTGCGCGTCAACCGGCTGGGTCGCATCTGCGGCAGCCAGGCCAACGCATTCGCCACTGTCATCATCGAACGGCTGACGGGATGGGTTGTCTTGCCGCTGCTCACGTTGGCTGCGCTGGTGTCTCAGCCGAGCCTGCTGAGACACTCGGGCGGACAGATCGCGGGCGGACTCGCGCTGGGAACGCTGATCGTGCTCGCATTCATCGTCTGGGTCGCAGAACACCCCCGCGGACTCGGCCGGCTCGCGGGCGGTACACGCATCCGAGAAGGACTCGGCGCAGTGCACACGGGTCTGAGCGTGTTCCGGCGACAACCCCAAGCCGCGTTGCGCTTGCTCGGCGTCGGTTTGGCCTACCAGTTCCTCTTGGTGGCAGCGACTGCCTTGGCTGGCGCCGCCATCGGAGTGAATCCGGGTCTTCGGGCCTGGCTGGCATTCGCGCCAATGGTGCTGATCGTGCAGAATCTGAGTGCCATCGGCGGGCTCGGGGTACGTGAAGGAGCTCTCGTGCTGTTCCTCGACGCCCACGGTGTCAACGAGGGCGAAGCCGTGCTGCTGGGCTGGCTGCTGTACGCGCTGACGCTGCTGGTGAGCTTGACCGGAGCGCCAGCGCTGGCGCTCGGCGGACGTCGCAGGCGCGGCAAGGTGCCCGCCGAAGTCCCGCTCGGACCCTGAGTACCCTGAACCACCAGTGCACCTCGCCAAGCTCACCAGTCCGGCTGACCTGCGAGCGCTCAGCCCCGCGCAGCTCGACGAACTCTGCGCAGAGATACGGCACTTCATCGTGCAGGCCGTCTCGCGCACCGGCGGACATCTGGGATCGAATCTCGGCGCAGTCGAGCTCACGGTGGCGCTGCATCGGGTCTTCGAATCGCCGCGAGACGTCATTGTCTGGGACACCGGCCATCAGGCCTACGTGCACAAGCTCATCACGGGTCGCCGGGAGGGCTTCGATCGGCTCCGCCAGCGCCACGGTCTGTCGGGATACCCCAGCGCCGCCGAATCACCCCACGATGTCGTCGAGAACAGCCACGCCTCGACCTCGCTCAGCTGGGCGTCCGGTCTCGCTGCGGGCTTCGGGCTGACCGGCAACGAGCACCGTCGCGTTATCGCGGTGATCGGGGACGGCTCGATGACCGGCGGGATGGCCTTCGAGGCGCTGAACAATCTCGGCCATTACGCGCAGCGTGCTCTCATCGTGCTGAACGACAACGGTCGCTCCTACGCGCCGACCGTCAGCCGGCTGTCGGCCGCCGTGTCACGGCTGCGCCAGTCGCCGCACTATGTGCAGGGGCGGCGGGTCGTGGATCACCTGCTCGAGCGCGTGCCTCTCGGCGACGGCGTGCGGCGGGGACTGGACAGCGCGGCGGCGGCCATGCGCGAGATGTGGGAGCCGCCGGCGTTCTTCGAGACGCTCGGCGTGCGTTACCTCGGACCGTTCGACGGCCACGACATCGGAGCCATGGAGTCGGCATTTCGCGATGCGGCCGCCTACTCCGGGGGCCCCGTCGTCGTTCACGTGGTGACCCAGAAAGGCCGCGGCTACGCCCCCGCCGAGCACGACATCGAAAAGCACTTGCACGACATCGGGCTCTTCGACCCCGCCACAGGCACCTCTCCAGCACTCACCCCTGCCGGGCCGATCCCGGCAGAACCTGCGGCTGCACCGGAGGAGTCGGCGACGGTCGAAACACTGGCTGTGTCCGATGAGCCGGTCGTGCGCGACTACACGGCCACATTCACCGAGACGCTCATCGCCGCAGCCCGGCATGACAGCAACATCGTGGCGATCACCGCTGCCATGGGCGGCTCCACCGGCCTGCTGCCGTTCCAGCGCGAATTTCCCGAACGCTTCTACGACGTGGGCATCGCCGAACAGCACGCGCTGACCTCAGCGGCGGGCATGGCGCGCGCAGGTCTCCGGCCGGTCGTGGCGGTGTATTCGACCTTCATGGCCCGCGCCTTCGACCAAGCGCTCTATGACATCGGGCTGCACCGTCTGCCGGTCATCCTCTGCGTGGATCGGGCTGGCATCACGGGCCCCGACGGCGCTTCTCATCACGGGGTCTACGACATCGCCATGTTCACGCGCATCCCCGACATGACGGTGTTCGCGCCGTCGTCGCCCGACGAGCTGCCGGTCGCTTTCGGTCACGCGCTCGAGATCACCGATGGCCCTGTCGTGATTCGCTGGCCGCGCGGCAAGGGTGCGCTGGCAGGGGCCATCGAGCCGCTCCCGACATCACCCCGCAGCATGCGGATGCAAGCTCGCCAGCACCGCACGGGCTCCGACGCCTGCGTGCTCGCGGCGGGGCAGACACTCAGCGCGGCCGCCGAGGCTGCCGAGCTGCTCAGCTCCGAGGGCGTCGAGATCTCGCTGTGGGATCCACGGGTGCTCAAGCCGCTGGATCGGGCCATGATCCTCGACGCTGCATCGCATCCGCTCGTCGTGACCGTCGAGGACGGCGTCCGGGTCGGCGGCTTCGGCAGCCTCGTCAACGACGCCCTCCAGCAGCTCGACGCCCCGACCGTCCCACGCATCACCCAACTGGGAACCCCCGACACGTACCTCCCCCATGGCACCGCCCAGGAGCTGCAGGCCGAACTCGGCCTCGACGCCAAGGGCATTGCGGCCGCAGTCACCAAGACCCTCGCCCGCATCACGGCCTAGCGACCGAGAACGCGAGGGGACGCGTAACGGCCCGGAGCGAGCGCCCCGGGCCGTCATGCGTTGAGTTGTCAGCGCCGCAGCAATGCTGCGGGCACGAGAAACGGCTAGCCCAGCTCGGAACCGACGACCGAGACGAAGCTCACCGCCGCGCCCGGCTGCCCGCCGAGGTTGTGGGTGAGGCCCAGCGTCTTGCCCTGCTCGGTGACCGAGGGGATCTGCCGCTCCGGCGGGGCCTGACCGCGCAGCTGCAGCCAGCACTCGAAGAGCATCCGCAGGCCGGATGCGCCGATCGGGTGGCCGAAGCTCTTGAGACCGCCGTCGGGATTGACCGGGAGGTCGCCGTCGAGGTCGAACGTGCCGGCCATGGCTTCCTTCCAGCCCAGGCCACGCTCGGCAAAGCCGAGGTCCTCCATCAGGACCAGCTCGGTGGGCGTGAAGCAGTCGTGCACCTCGGCCATCGCGATCTGCGAACGCGGGTCGGTGATGCCGGCCTGCTTGTAGGCCTCCGTCGCCGACGCCACGACCTCACGGAACGTCGTGTAGTCGTAGGTACTGTCCAGCGCGCCGGTCGCAGGACCGGACGCAAAGCTGAGGGCCTTGATGTACAGCGGGTTGTCGCAGTACTTGTGGGCGTCCTCAGCCCGTACCAGGACCGCGGCAGCCGAGCCGTCGCTGACGCCCGAGCAGTCGAAGATGCCCAGCGGACCAGCGATCAGCGGCGAGCCAGCAATGGTCTCCTTGGCGACTTCCTTGCGGAACTGCGCCCGGGGATTGAGCGAGCCGTTGCGGTGGTTCTTCCACGCAATGCGGGTGAGAACCTCCTTCATGGTCTCCTCGTCGAGCCCGTACTTGTGGGCGTACGCCGGAGCCAGCAGGCTGAACGTGGCCGGTGCCGTGATGGTGGAATCGGTGCCGTCGCTAGGCGGGCGTGCACCCGTCAGACCCGAATAGCCGGAGTCCTTCAGCTTCTCCACGCCGATCGCCATGACCATGTCGTAGGCGCCCGAAGCCACTGCGTAGGCAGCGTTGCGGAATGCCTCAGAGCCGGTGGCGCACATGTTCTCGAGCCGGGTCACCGGCTTGTAGTCGAGCTGCAGCGGCTTCGACAGCGTCAGGCCGGAGACTCCCGAGCCCATCGTGCCAAGCCAGAAGGCGTCGATGTCGTCCTGGGTGACTCCCGCCGATGCGTACGCATCGTGTGCGGCGTCGGTGAGCATGTCATCGACGCTGCGCTCCCAGTGCTCGCCGAACTGGGTGCAACCCATTCCGACGATCGCGACCTTGTCGCGAATGCCATGTGAACTCATGTGTGCCTGCCTTGTGGTGGGTTGGGTATTGACATTATGGCCGCTGACCCGTGTCCGTTGCTGCGTCAGCCAGCAGCCGGGCGAGCCTTCCAGAAGTAGTTGTGGATTCCTTCCGCGCTGTACAGCCGGCGGAACGTCATCTCGACGCGGTCGCCGATGCGCACCTCTTCGGGGTCGACATCGGTCATCTCAGCCTGGAAGCGCCCGCCGCCGTCGTAGTCGATGACCACGGCAACCATGGGCGGCGACAGCGAGAACGCCAGCCGGTCGACCGTGAAGGTGGCGATCGTCGCAGGCACATCCGCCATGCGGACGCGCTCCATGTCGTCGACCGCGCCGCCTTCCATCGACACGCGCATCGGGGGCAGATGGATGGCGCCAGAGCTGCGGTCACGTGAGCCGACGAAGGCGTACTTCCAGTCTTCGGAGCGGAACGCAGGCGGAGCGCCGGGACGCTCCGGGTCCGGCCGGCGGGGCGGCTCACGGTCGAGGAAGCCACGCCACGTCAGGAACTTGTTGTAATCCAGCGCGTCGTTGCCCCGACCGATCTGGGCGCGCACCGGCGCATACGGCACATGGTCGGCGATGGCGTCGGTCGTCCGCAGCACATCGGCCGTGGCGCCGTCGGCGAGATGGACCAGCAGGATCGTCTCGCCCGGTGCCGCTTCGTCGAGCACCGAGGCCAGCACGATCGCCGCATGCGCAGTGCCGGTGTTGCCGACGTCGCCGGTCAGATCGGGGACCAGCTTGTCGCCTGCCACCCGGGAGAGGCCGCGCACCGCACGAGCGTGCAGACCCACGATCGCGATCTTGTCGATGGTGTCAAGGCCGATACCGGCGTCGGCCAGTGCTCGCTCGATGGCGTCGTTCGCGAGCGGCAGGTACACCTGCTCGCCGAACCGCTCCTCCCAGATGCGCGAGAACGCATCGCCCGGCTGGCGGTAGCGGTCGGTGAATTCGGCGGTCGCGACTGCCCCGCCCAGCCACTCGCACAGCACCGGCGACACGGCGTCATCGCCGAAGATAAAGGCGGCTGCACCGTCGCCGCCGCTGGCTTCGTCGCCGCTGGTCGGGCGACCGGTGCGCAGATCCGAGGCGACCGCCAGATTGGTGCCCCGATTGGCCGCGGCAAGCGCCCAGATCGCCTCCGAAGAACGCGGCGCGCCACCAGCGTCGACCGCCCATGAAGATTGGGGCAGGTCCAGCGCAGCGTGGATCGCAGAAGCGTTCGTCTTGTCCATGTATGCAGGATTGGCGGTCGAGAACAGCACCGAGTCGGGCACGATGTCGCTGCCGCGCAGTGCGTTGCGCGCAGCCTCGACACCCATCGTGGTGGTGTCCTCGTCGTAGCTGGCTACAGCTCGGTGCCCGCGGCCGCCGCCAGAGCCCATCGCTGCGGTGATCTTGGAGCGGTCCAGCCGCCAGTACGGCACATAGGCCCCGTACGCAATGATCCCTCGTCCCATCGTCGGTTCTCCCGTCGCTGCGGTTGCAATCGTCGCCGTCATCGTCGGCCCTCAAGCGGTCCGGTCGGCTGTTTCCTGCGCACACCGGCCAGCGCAGGAGCCTACGGCGTGGAGCGTCCGTGTCGCCTAGCCCGCGGGCACGACTCGGTACGCCTCGGCCAGCCGACCGCTGGGAAGGCTGCCCGCGGCTGCGGTATCGGCAGCCCATTCACGCAGACGGCCTTCGAGATCGTCCATCTCCGCGGTTTGGCTGCGATGTGCACGAAGCGCTTCGACCTTGCAGCCAAAGCTGTCGGTGATGTCGATCCACCGGTTCGGCTCAGTGCCGATCAACCAGATCTCGCTGACGCTGTGGGGCTTGTGCCCCTCGTCGAGGAGCTCCGGGAACGCACGCGGATTGCGCGAATCGGGGTACACGGCGGCCATCGCCGCAGTAGCAGTGGCCAGGTGATCCGGGTGGGAGATGTAGATGTGGTCCCAGTTGGGGATCGTGGCCTGGCACAGCACCACGTCGGGGCGTGAGATGCGAATCACGCGTGCGATGTCGCGCCGCAGGCCGAGGTCAGCCACGACCATGCCATCGGGATGGCCGAGCCAGTGCAGTTCACTGACACCCACCTTCGCTGCAGCCGCGGTCTGCTCAGCCTGCCGCATCGCCGCCAGCTCCTCTGGCGTGTGAGACATGTCGTCGTCCCCTGCTTCCCCGCTCGTCGCCAGGCAGTACGCCACGTGGCACCCGGCAGATGTCAGCGCGGCAACAGTGCCCGCCATGCCGAAATCGATGTCGTCGGGATGGGCCACGATGATCAGCGCCCGTGCGGGCGCTTCGATCTCGCCCTGATCGGTGAGGATCACGCCCACAGCCAGAACCTCCGACGCTCGGGCCGCGGCTTCGCCGTTCGGCTCAGCCGCTAGGTGAAGTAGGGGTTCTCGCCCGAGGCGTGGTCGGTGAGGTCGACGACCCGCTCGACCTCCGGAATCAGCTCGCGCAGGGTGCGCTCGATGCCAGCGGTGACCGTTGCGTTGGCCATGCCGCAGCCCTGACAGCCTCCGCCCAGCTTGACGATCACGGTGTCGTCTTCGACGGAAACCAGTTCGGCGAAGCCACCGTGAGCGGCAATCGAGGGATTGATGCGCTTGGTCAGCACCTCGCGCACGTTGTCCTCGACGCTGCCGTTGAGGTCAAGCTCGGCGTTGGGCCCGAGGTCTGGGCGGTTGGGGTTGCGCAGCACCAGCCCCGGCTGATTGGGATTGGATGGCAGGTCCAGCGAGGCACCGTCCAGTTTCGCGACATCGCGATCGGGTATGAGCACCGTCAGGCCGCCGCCGACTGCGAACGGCACATCGGATGCGTCGGCCTCGGCCAGCAGCTCGAAGGCAAGGTCGTAGGTGTAGTCGACGCCCTGGGCGCCGGTCACCTCGATGCGAAGCGCGAGCTGGTCGCCGTCGACTTCGCTGTTGCGCAGTTCGATCACCTTCTCAAGCGCGGCCGGCGTGACGTCGAAGGTCTCGCGCCGCGTCTCCATCATCGATTCGCGCACTGCGTCAGCGGGAGCCATCGGGTCGCTCAGGGCCATGGGCGCAGCCTACTGACGGCATCTCGCAGCACCGTGGGCGCTCCCAACGGCGATTTGACGAACGGCAGTAGTGTCCCGCTGGTTCGAGCCCTGCGCACGCAGGGACGCAAGACACCAAGGGGACGCCATGACATTCCGAGCGCTGATGCTGAACGAACAAGATCGGGTCGTCACCGCCGAGGTGCAATCTGTCGAAGACAGCGAACTGCCGCAGGGCAACGTCACCGTGGCCGTCGAATACAGCACCCTCAACTACAAGGACGGGATGATCCTGGGCGGGATCGGCCGGCTGGTTCGCAACTACCCGCACGTGGGCGGCATCGACTTCGCCGGTGTGGTGGAGTCCTCCGACGACAGCCGCTTCACCGCCGGCGACCGGGTCGTGCTGACCGGCTGGCGGGTCGGCGAGACGCACTGGGGCGGCTACGCGGAGCGCGCGCGGGTCAACGCAGATTGGCTCGTCCGCCTGCCCGCGGGGATGTCGACCTTCGACGCGATGGCCTTGGGCACCGCAGGATTCACATCGATGCTGGCTGTTCAAGCTCTCGAAAACCACGGCATCGGTGCGGGTCCAGTCCTGGCGACCGGGGCCGCGGGCGGGGTGGGCAGCGTTGCGGTGCACCTGCTGTCGGCCGCCAGCCATGCCGTCGCCGCCTCGACGGGCCGGCCGCAGACCGCTGACTACCTGCGCTCCCTCGGGGCGAGCGAGATCATCGACCGGGCCGAACTGGCCGAACCGCCGCAGCGACCGCTCGGCAGCGAACGGTTCGGCGGCTGCGTGGATGCAGTGGGCGGCACCACGCTGGCCAATGTGCTGACGCAAATGTCCTACGGCTCCAGCGTGGCGGCGTGCGGTTTGGCCGGGGGCAACGGGCTGGACACGACCGTGATCCCGTTCTTGCTGCGAGGCGTGAACCTGCTCGGCATCGACTCGGTCATGTGCCCATTTGCGCCGCGCCAGGCGGCATGGGAGCGCTTGGACGAGCTGGTCGACCGCGATTTGCTGGCCTCGATGACCACCACCGTGGGACTCGGCGACCTCGCGGCGCTCGGGCCGAAGATCCTGGCCGGCGAGGTGCAGGGTCGCACTGTGGTAGACGTGCGCGGCTGACTACAGCAGGGAAGAGACTGCAGCGAATCCGGTCAGCAGCATTGCTGCTACGACGAGGACTGCGGTCCACCACAATCCGGGCTGACGCTGGCGCAGCGGGCGCAGGTTGCCCGCCGCGTCATAACGATGACGTGCCATGCGCTGGGCCTAGCCCTTCAGTGTCCATTCGATCGCGCCGTTCTCGTTCAGGACTTTCACCTCGATGTCCTGCGTTGCCTCGCTGCCCGACTGGGAGAGCTTGCACAAGAAGGTCTGGTTGACCGAGACGACGAGGTACTGGTCGTCGCCGCAATCCGCCTGGACATCGAAGCCCAAGGCAGTCGCCGCCTCGGCGCCAAGGGCGGTCTCGGTGGCGTTCACCTGCATCACTGCCTGGCGCGGCCGGACTTCCCGGCGGCCCTGCTCGTCGATGATCGTCACGTGCGCTTCGTAGAAGGCGCCCTCGACGAGCCCGTTGCACAGGAACGTCGAACCGGGCCGGATCGGAGCATTCGGCGGGCAGCTGACATCGGTGAGTTCCGCTGGCGCCACGACGCTCTGCAGGTAATCCTGGACTTCGCGTTCGAGCTGTGTCTGATCCGGTTCGCCACCGCACGCCGCCACTGCCATGGCCGCCACGGCAAGCATTGCCAGAATCCGCGCGAGACCGTTCGTGTCGCGGCAGCTTGCCGGTCGCCCCGGCACGCGGGATCGTCCCTGCGTGGACGGTCTGGTCAATGTGGCGACCTCCGGTGTGGGCAGTCGGGACATTAGCCCTTGATCAGACGAAATAACGCCAACGCTCGCTCAAATGAAGGGCCGCTCCTGGTAGCGGCCGAAGACGTCGGCGAGCGCGTTGGTTACCTCGCCCACGGTGGCCCGGGTGCGCACGGTGTCGATGAGGTGCGGCATGAGGTTGGCGTCGGTCTCCGCGGCGCGGCGCAGCGCCGTCAAAGCGTCGTCGACAGCGGCCTGGCTGCGGTCGGCCCGCACCTGGGCCAGATGTTTGATCTGTCGCTGCTCGTCGTCGTTGGTGATCTTGAGCAGGTCGATCTCGTCGTCCTCGTTGCCCTCGGTGAACGCACTGGCGCCCACCACAACCCGGCGGCCGGCATTCACCTTCTTCTCGAACTCATACGCCGCATCGGCGATGCCGGACTGGTACCAGCCCTCGTCAATCAGCCGGAACGCCCCCTCCAGCATCGAGCCGTCGCCGGCCGCGTCGATGTGAGCGAACATCTCCTCTGCTTCGGATTCGAGCTTGTCGGTGAGTTCCTCGATGAACCAGCTGCCGCCCAGAGGATCGATGACGTTCGCCGCACCGGTCTCATGGGCGATGATCTGCTGTGTCCGCAGGGCGATCCGGGCCGCCTTGTCGGTCGGCAGTGCCAAGGCCTCGTCCATCGAGTTGGTGTGCAGGCTCTGGGTGCCACCGAGCACCCCGGCGAGCGCCTCGATGGCCGTGCGCGCAATATTGATCTCGGGTTGCTGGGCCGTCAGCGAGACACCCGCTGTTTGGGTGTGGAACCGCAGCATCGTCGAGCGCTCGTTGGCAGCGCCGTAGCGGTCGCGCATCCAGCGGGCCCAGATGCGGCGCGCCGCCCGGTACTTGGCGATCTCCTCGAAGAAGTCGATGTGGGCATTGAAGAAGAAGCTCAGCCGTGGCGCGAATTCGTCGGTGGACAGTCCCCGCTCTGCAGCGGCTTCGACGTACGCGAACCCGTTCGCCAAGGTGAAGGCGAGCTCCTGTGCCGCCGTCGAACCCGCCTCACGGATGTGGTAGCCGCTGATCGACACCGAGTTCCAGCGGGGCATCTCGTGGGTAGCGAACTCGATGGTGTCGGCGACGAGGCGCATCGACGGCCGCGGCGGGTACACCCATTCCTTCTGGGCTTGGTACTCCTTGAGAATGTCGTTCTGCAGCGTGCCGCCGAGGTTGCGGCGGTCCGCACCGTGCTCTTCGGCATTGGCGACGAACATCGCCCAGATGGTGGCGGCCGGTGCGTTGATGGTCATCGACGTGGTGGTGGCTTCGAGGTCGATGCCGTCGTACAGCGTCGCCATGTCTTCGATGGAGTCCACGGCCACGCCGCAGCGGCCAACCTCGCCCAGCGACATGACATCGTCGGAGTCGAGTCCCATGAGCGTGGGCATGTCGAACGCGGTCGACAATCCGCCCCCGCCAGCTTCGAGGATCTCGTGGAAGCGCTTGTTGGTGTCCTCGGGCGTTCCGAAGCCTGCGAACATGCGCATCGTCCACAGCCGGCCGCGGTAGCCGCTGGGATGCACGCCACGCGTGTAGGGAAACTGTCCCGGCCAACCCACCTCAGGATCAGGTTCGCTCTCCGCAGGCGCATAGAGCGGGTCAAGCTCGAGGCCGCTCATCGTGGAGAAGTCGGCGTCGCGCACCGGGGTGGCCTCGAACTCTGCTTGCCAGCGCTCGCGTGTCACCCGTGGCCTCCTGAGATCCGCAGTCCCGTCACTGCCGAGGTGCGTTCAGTGTTGACATCACCTTCGGCGCTTGAAGTGTATGCAGGCACCTGCAGGTCGATCTCAGAGGCTCAGCGGATCGACGGGTCCGCGGCCGCTGCCGAGAAGGCGATCGGCTCCCGCCGAGATAGCGCGTGCCGTCAGGTCATGGGCACGGTCAATCGCTGAGTCCAAGTCCGTGCCCTTGGCCAGTTCTGCGCAGATAGCTGCCGAGAAGACGTCGCCCGACCCCCGGATGTTGCGGGTCTCGATGCGCGGCGCAGACAGCAGTCGGACGCTGCCTCCTTGGACGACGACATCGGTGATCGTCTCACCGGTCCGGACCCGACCACCGGTGACGACCACGGCCTCTGGGCCCGTGGATGCGAGCTCGTGGGCTGCCTCGATCCACGCCTCGACCTCGTCACCGAGGTTTCTGCCCACGAGTCGGCCTGCCTCAAGGTGGTTGGGCGTCACGACTCGGGCGTTCGGCAGCAGACGCGTCGCAATAGATCGCTCGGCCTCCGAGCTGAGCATGGGCTCGCCGGCCCCGTCCACCAGCACCGGGTCCACCACCAACTGGGGAAGACGGCGGGCTGCTATCGATGCCACCGCCGCGACGGTCTCCGCCGTGAGCAGCAGGCCCGTCTTGGACGCAGCAACGGGCATGTCGTCAAGCACTGCGTGAATCTGCGCTGCCACCAGCTCGGCATCTACCGGCTGCGCGGCCCGAAACTCGGTGGTGTTCTGCGCCGATACCAGCGTCAGCGCGAATGCCCCGTGCACGCCGCATGCCGCGAACGCCAGCAGATCGGCCGCGAGACCGGCCGCGCCCGAAGAATCGGCCCCTGCAATGGTCAACGCCGCGGGCCACCAGGCGTGCTGCGCGGGCGGATGAGGGTTCTCGCTCGCGATCCCACCGGCCATGTCCCAAGTACAACAGTTGGGAGCGCGGCGCGGCAGTCACCCTCCCCTGTGGTTAGCGTCGGCGAGCGATGGCCGGAACAGCTTCGAGACCGAGCGATTCCTGCACTGGTCGCATCTGCGCCGACGGCACCGTGGGGATCATCGCCAACCCGGTTTCGGGGCGCGACGTTCGCCGGGTGGCGGCGCGAGGCGCAGTGTCGACCACTGAGGACAAGCGCAACCGGATCGCGCGCGCAGTCATCGGCGCCGTCACCGCGGGGGCCACACGGATCGTGGCCATGGCAGAACCGTTCGGCATCGCCACCGGGGCGCTCACCGACCTTCGCATCGACGCCGAGATCGAGATCGTCGACGTGGGGGCGACGGTCTCGCCCGCCGACACGATCCGGGCAGTCGAGGCCATGCGAGCCCGTGATGTCAGCGTGCTGGTGACGCTGGGCGGCGACGGCACCAACCGCACGGTCTGCGGGGTCTGGCCCGAGGCGACGCTCGTGCCGATGTCCACCGGTACCAACAACGTGTTTCCCAGCCTGACCGAGCCCACCGTCGCCGGCGCCGCTGCGGGGCTGGTGGCAACCGGCGTGGTGGACGCTGAAACGTGCGCGCCCCGGTCGAAGCTGATCACCGTGACGTCGCAGAACGACGCATCGCAGAAGGCGGAGCCGGCGGGGGGCTGGACCGAGATCGCACTGATCGATGCGGTCACGCTGGCCGACGATTTCGTCGGCAATCGCATGCCCGCGGACGGGGTGCGGATGCGGCAGGTGCTCGTGTCGCGCGCCCATCCGGCCAGCATCGGGCTCAGTTCGCTGGCGGGGCTGCTGCGGCCCTGCTCGTTCGACGACGACGCCGGCGTGCTGGTGGAGTGCGGACCTGGCGGGCAGCCGATGCGCGTGGCGCTGGCGCCCGGGCTGTACCGAACGGTGCCGGTGATCGATCACCGCAGCGTCGAGCTGGGAGAGGCCGTGGAGCTTCGGGGCCCGACGGTGCTATCGCTCGACGGCGACCGGGAACGCACGATCGGTGCAGATGACGTCGTGCGTGCTGCGATTCAGCGCTGCGGGCCCCGAGTGGTGGACGTGGACCGGGCACTGGAATTGGGGGCCGCTGCCGGGGTATTCGAAACCTCTCGGGCGCCGACTGGCGACCGTGCGCTCAGCGAGGCCTCCAACGTCCATTACCACCACGCCGACGGCACGCCGATACGCGATTGCTGCTGAGGCCTGGTGCCCGTTCGGGGACTGCAGACGGCTGCATCTGTCCGGCTGATCAATTCCTGACTAATCCGGTCGGATTTATCGTCAAATGCGGCTATCCTCCGCGGCACGGCTGTGCTGGCTCGCGCACCACGGCACTCGCCGCATCGCAAGGAGGACGAACATGGCGCTGCGTCTCAATGACACCGCACCCGATTTCACTGCCGACACCACCGAAGGCGAGATCAATTTCCACGACTGGATCGGCGACGGCTGGGCGCTGCTCTTCTCCCATCCGAAGGACTTCACGCCGGTGTGCACCACCGAGTTGGGTGCCGTTGCCGGCTTGAAGGACGACTTCGCCTCACGCAACTGCAAGATCATCGGCATCAGCGTGGACGGGGTGAGCGACCACACGAGCTGGAAGGCCGATATCGCCTCTGCGACCGGTCACGAGGTCAACTACCCGCTCATTGGCGATCCTGGACTGAACGTGGTGAAGCTCTACGACATGCTTCCCGCCGACGCGGGCGACACCTCGCAGGGCCGCACCGCGGCCGACAACGCCACGGCCCGGACGGTGTTCATCATTGGCCCCGACAAGAAGATCAAGGCATCGCTGACCTATCCGATGACCACCGGCCGCAACTTCGCCGAGATCCTGCGCCTGCTCGACTCGTGCCAGCTCACCGCCGCCGAGCAGGTCGCCACGCCGGCCAACTGGCAGCAGGGCGAGAACGTCATTATCGTGCCCGCTGTCTCGAACGAAGCCGCCGCCGAGAAGTACCCCGACGGCTGGGAATCACCGCTGCCCTACCTGCGCTTGGTGCCGCAGCCGGGCAAGTAAACACGGGCCGCGGCTCGACACAAGGCTGCGGCACCCTCAGCAGCACAGGCCGCAGCCAGGCGCCTAGCTCAGGCTGGATTCGCCAACGACTTCAGCCTCGAATGCCGGGGCGCCGTCGAGGCGGCGCATCGATTCGGGCAGTTCGGCGCGGACGCGCTGGTGGAAAACACGGTCCTGGGCAAGCGTGTAGGGATAGGCGTTCTGGCCGGATCGCAGCAGCGGAACGTGCAGCGGCCGGCTGTTGGTGGGCCCGGGGCGATCCTGCTCGACGAGCGTCTCCGACACAGCCTCACCATCGCGCACCACCCGGTAGGGCCGCACGACGCCCCCACGGGTGGCCTTTCCCTCTGATTCCTTGTAGACGGGCACCACCGGCTCGAATGTGCCGGAGTGCCGTGCGATGGCCACCGCCTTGTACACCATGCCAGCGGTCGCATGGCCCGAGCCCACCACGAGCTGGGTGCCCACGCCGTAGCCGTCCACCGGCAGATCCGCCAGGTCGGCGATGCGGTATTCGTCGAGATCTCCCGACACCACGATGCGCGTCGACTCGGCGCCGGCGTCATCGAGCCACTGCCGTACCCGGGGCACCTCGACCGTGAGATCTCCCGAGTCGATGCGCACGGCACCGGGCACCCCGCCGAGACGCTTCGCCGCTGCCAGACCCCGTTCGAGTCCCGTTCTCAGGTCGAAAGTGTCGATGAGCAGCGTGGTCTCGAGGCCGTGCGCACGCATCTGCGCCTCGAAGGCTGCTTCCTCGTCGTGGTGCGCCAGCGTGAAAGCGTGGGCAGCGGTGCCGGCTGTCGGGATCTCGAACTGCTCACCGGCGAGCAGGTTGGACGTCGCATCGAAACCCACCAGCCATGCCGCACGTGCGGCGGCGACGGCGGCCAGCTCGTGGGTGCGGCGGCCGCCCATCTCGATGAGATGACGTCCTTCGGCGACATCGTGCATCCGTGCAGCCGCAGATGCCACGGCGCAGTCGTGGTTGAGCACCGACAGCACCAGCGTCTCCACCAGCAGCGCGGTGCCGACCGACGCATCGACCCGCAGCACTGGGCTGCCGGGCACGTAGAAATCGCCCTCGCGGTAGCTCCAGGCATCGCCGTCGAATCGGAACATCGCCAGATGATCGAGCAAGCCGTCGCTGAAGCGGCCGAGCCCTGCCAGGTAGTCAAGGTCGTCGGCCTCAAACCGGTAGTCAGCCAGCAGCCCGGCCAGCCGGCCCGGGCCCGCCACCACTCCGTAGCCGCGGCCCGGCGGCAGCCGCCGGGCGAATACCTCGAAGCACGAGCGCCGCGACGCCACCCCCGATTGCAGGGCCGCATCGAGCATGGTCAGCTCATAGAGGTCGGTCATCATGGCCGTGCCCACGCCACAAGTCTGCCCGCACCGCAAGCCCGACGCTGAGGCCAGGGTGCCCGTGGCGATTCCGACTCGCTGAAGCCGCTCGTCTCAGCAGTCCCGCGACATGCACAGATAGCGTGAGCGGCAATGGCACTCGTCGGGCTGGCGCGGCTCATGGCTGCGTCGCATCTGGCCTACATCGTGTTCCTGCTGGTCGGCGGGTTTGCCGCGAAGCGCCGACCGAAGCTGATGAAGTGGCACCTCGCCGCATTCGGCGCAGCCGGATTGGTGAACATCACCGGTTCCGACTGCCCGCTGACCACCTGGGAGAAGTGGTTTCTGCTTCGCGCCGGTCGGGAGCCATATGAGACAGGTTTCGCCTCCCACTACCTCGTGGAGCCCTTCTATTCGAAAGGCATCACCGGCCGGGTGAATTCGGTGATCCTGCTCGCACTCGTGATCCCGGTCGTGGTCAGCTACTGGCGGCTGATTCGCAGCCCCGCGGCCGGCTCCGGCGAGTCCGCTCCGAACTAACCCTTCGCGTCCCGGCCGCGCCCTAGACTCACACCCGGTTGTCGTGAGCGAAGCCGGTGAGATCCCGGCACTGTCCCGCAACGGTGATGCCCCTTCCGGGGACGAGTCCGGTCGCCTCCCGGCCGCCATCTCGCGAACCGATTCCTCGAGGTAAGGAGCGGCTCGTGCGGTGGGTGCTCCCGCTGCTCGGCCCTGAACTCGAGCAGAAGGGAGAACACCATGAACCGCACCGCCTCCAAGCGAGCGGCCCTGCCACTGCGACTGCTGTGGGCACTGCTGACGCTTGCCATTGTGGCGTCGGCCTGCACGGGCAGCGACGCCGAGTCGGCAGAAGAACACGAATTCGGCAGGATCGTGTCGATCTCCCCCACCGGCACCGAGATCCTCTTCGCCATCGGTGCAGGCGAGCGTGTCGTGGCCGTCGACCAGTTCTCCTACTACCCGCCCGAGGCCCCCGTGACCGACCTCGACGGCTGGAGCCCGAACCTCGAGGCGATTGCGTCGTACGAGCCCGACCTCGTGGTGCTGCAGACCAACGGCGAACTCATCGCCGGACTCGAGGCACTGGGCATCACCGTGCTCGCCCACGACGCACCGGTCGTGTTCGACGACGTCTACGCCCAGATAGCCCAATTCGGCGACGTCACCGGCCAAGTCGACGAGGCGGCTCAGCTCGCCGCCGACATGCAGGCCGACATCGCCGACCTGATCGCCGCCGCGCCCGATGCCTCGGGACTGACCTACTACCACGAGCTCGACAACACGCTGTACAGCGTCACGAGCGGCACCTTCATCGGACAGGTGTACGGGCTGTTCGGGCTCGACAACGTCGCCGATCCCGCCGACGCCGACGGCAGTCACTTCGGTTATCCCCAGCTCAGCGACGAATACCTGGTCGACGCAGACCCGGACCTGATCTTCCTCGCCGACACGCTGTGCTGCGGCCAGAACGCCGAGACCGTGGCGGCGCGCCCGGGCTGGAATCAGCTCACCGCGGTTCAGGAGGGCAGGGTCGTCGAACTCAGCGACGACATCGTGTCCAGGTGGGGACCCCGCTTGGTGGACTTCATTGCTGCCATTTCCGACGCGCTGGTCGACATCGGCGCTGCGGGCTGATCGAACGCTGCCGTGACTGACGCTCGCGCGACCGGCTCCAGCTCGTGGGCCAGCGCCGACGCGGCACTGCAGGCTGCGGATCTGAGGCTGCGGCAGCTCGGCATCGGCGCCGCTGCGGTCGTCGTGGCCGTCATCGCGGGGCTCACCATCGGGCCGGTCGGCATCAGCGCACATCGGGTGGCGCTCGAGCTCGCGGACGCGCTGCCGGGCTTGGCATTCGACTCGGGGCTCAGCGATGCACACGCTGCGATCGTCCGGGAAATCCGCTTGCCTCGCGTCGTGCTCGGGCTGCTCGTGGGTGCGGCGCTGTCCATGAGCGGTGCCACCTACCAGGCCGCTTTCCGCAACCCGCTCGCGGACCCGTACCTGCTGGGCATCGCCGCCGGTGCAGGTCTCGGCGCCACGATCGCCATCACCGCCAATGTGGGCGATGGTGCCGGTGCACTCGACCCGGTGCCCCTCGCTGCATTCGCCGGGGGACTCGTGGCCGTCACGGTGTCATACGCGGCGGGCCATCTCGGCGGGCGCTCGACGGCGTCGCTGATCCTCGCCGGCATTGCCGTCGCCAGCTTCCTGACGGCATGCCAGACCTACGTGCTGCAGGCCAACAGCGATGCGTTTCGCAGGATCATCGCCTGGATCCTCGGCCGGATCGCAACATCTGGCTGGTCAGAGCCCGCGCTGATGCTCCCCTACTTCGTGCTCACCGCAGCCGTCGTGATGCGCTACCGCCGGGCGCTGGACGTGCTGGCGGTGGGCGACGAGGAGGCTGCAGCCCTCGGTGTCAATCCGCGGCGAGTTCGCCTGGTCGTGGTGCTGGCGGCATCGCTGGCAGCGGCCGCTGCCGTCTCGGTGAGCGGGCTCATCGGCTTCGTCGGGATCATCGTGCCTCACACGGTGCGGCTTGCGTTCGGGGCCAGCAACCGGGTGGTGCTGCCGCTGTCGGTGCTGTTCGGGGGCGCCTTCATGGTGTTCGCCGACTTGGCGGCGCGCACGGTGCTCTCGCCGGCGGAGCTGCCGATCGGTGTCGTCACCGCCTTCCTGGGCGCACCGTTCTTCGTGCTCGTGCTCCGCACGTCGCGCCGGGAGGTCTGGTGATGGCTGTGCGGATCCGATCGCTGAGCGTGACGCTCGACAGCACTCCTGTGCTGCGCGGCGCCGACCTGGAGGTTGCAGCCGGCGAGTGGGTCAACGTCATCGGGCCCAACGGCGCAGGCAAGACCACCCTGTTGCGGGCTGTGCTCGGGCTGGTGCCGTTCCGGGGAAGCATCGACATCAACGGGCTGCGCGATCGCCGCCGGTCAGCACGAGCCCGTCACGTCGCCTATGTCCCGCAGACTCCGGTGATCCCCCCTGGCATGCTCGTGGCCGACTACGTACTGCTGGGACGCACGCCACATCGCGGCGTATTCGCGGCCGAGACCGCTGGCGATCGCAGGATCGCCGCAGAAGTGTTGGAACGGCTGGATCTCGGAGGCTTCAGCGAGCGCACCGTGCAGTCGCTCTCTGGCGGCGAGCGCCAGCGCACCGTGCTGGCCCGGGCGCTCGCGCAGCAGACCGAAGTGGTGCTGCTCGACGAGCCCACCACGGCGCTCGACCTCGGGCACCAGCAAGACGTGCTCGAACTCGTCGAGACGCTGCGGCGCGAGCGCGGCCTGACCGTCATCGCGACGCTGCACGACCTGACGCTCGCGGCCCGTTACGGCGACCGCGTGGCGGTGCTCTCCGGCGGCCGGATCGCGCAGTGCGGTCGGCCTGCTGAAGTGCTTACGGTGGAGACCATCGCTCAGCATTTCGGGGCACACGTCCGCGTGATCGACGATCCGGAGGGGCCGGTCATCGTCCCTACCTCCGCGCCGGTTCCCGGATTCGAGGCAGCGGAGTTGGCAGTGCTCGCCACCAGCAAGGAGTCCTGATGAACGACATACCGTCAGACACCGAATCGCCGCCCACCGAGGATCCCCGCCCCGACGGGCTGCGCACAGCGCGCAGCCTCGTGGTGGTGAACACCGGCGACGGCAAGGGCAAATCGTCCGCGGCTTTCGGCACGGCAATGAGGGCACGCGCCCGAGGCTGGCCGGTCGCAGTCGTGCAGTTCCTGAAGTCCGAAGACTGGGTGACCGGCGAGCAGATGATGGCCGAACCGCTCGGCATCGACTTCTGGTCGTTGGGGGAAGGCTTCACCTGGGACAGCGAGGACTTGACGCGTGACGAAGCCGAGGCCCGCGAGGCCTGGCGGCACGGCAAGGAACTGGTGTCGGCGGGTGAGCACCGGCTGGTGGTGTTCGACGAGATCACCTACCCGCTCAACTGGGGTTGGATCGACGCCGCAGACGTGGAGGCCACCTTCAGGGATCGGCCAGAGCATGTCTCGTTGGTGCTGACCGGGCGTGATGCGCCGGAGTGGATGACGGACTTCGCCGACACCGTGACCGAGATGCGCAAGGCCAAGCACGCCTACGACTCGGGGATCGCGGCCAAGAAGGGCATCGACTACTGAGCCGCTGTGGGCGCGTGCCCGTGTGCCGCGTTCTCAGATTCTTCTCATCTCGGCTTCGTACCGTGCGTGCACCCCCTTACGGCTACTCGGAGGCGAACCCGCGTGCTGAGATTCTTCCGCCCATCGCTGCTCGCAATCGCGGCAGTCATGTCACTGGTGGCAATGGCTTGCTCAGAGGGCAACCAGAACGGCCTGCCAACGCTGCTTGACAGCACGTCGACCAGTGCCGCCGAAGCGCTCACGGCTGCAGGCTCTGACGGACCTTCCGAGGTGCCCGCTTCACCAAGCGCAACCACAGCTCCTGCATCGACCGACACGGCGTCGACTGACGCAGAACAGGACGGCGCCGACGAAGCCGTCGGCGACGAGGAGCGCCTGCTGGAGTTCGCAGCGTGCATGCGCGACAACGGCGTGGAGTTCCCCGACCCGATCGTCGAGGCTGACGGCACGATCAGCTTCGGTCTGCGGCCGGGCGCCGGCGGTGCCTCCCAGTCGGCAGAGAATCTGCAGCGCATCGGGCGCGATCCGGATCTGCCGGCAGCGCGCGAAGCATGCGGGGGCCTACTTGAAGGCCTCGCGTTCGGCCGAGGCAGTCAGGACTTCGCGGAGGCCCAGGCCGAGCGGGCCGACCGACTGCTCGAATTCGCCCAGTGCCTGCGCGACAACGGCATCGACGTCGGCGACCCGGACACCAGCGGATTCGGCCCTGGCGGAGGCGGCGGGGCCGCTCGCCCGTTCGGTGACTTGGACTTCGACGATCCCGATGTGAGCGCCGCAATGGACATCTGCGCCGAGCAGGTGTCGATCGCCCCGGGGCAGCGTGGCGGTCAGCCGCAGGCGGGACAATGAGCATGGCGCGCACAGGCCGACGGACCAGAGTTGCCGCTGTCGCCGCAGTGCTCATCGTCATCGCTGGGATCGTGCTCATCGTCGCGCTCGTACTCCTCCGCGATGGCTCAGACGACACTTTGAGCGACGCGGCCGAGTCGAGCCTCACCACGACGCTGATCGAACAGCGCAACCTCACCGAGTACCTCGAGATCGAAGGAACGCTCGACTACGAAGGCACAGTCACACTCGCCGCCCGTAGCGACGGATCGCTGATTCATCTTGCTGCCGAGGGCACCGTCGTGGGCCGGGGCGAATCGATCTACCTGATCCTGGATCCCCCGACCGACGCGGAAACCGCCGATGCGCTGGCCGAAGTCGCATCGGCGCAGGACTCGCTCATGGTTGCTGAAGACGACCTGAGCAGCGCCCGAGCAGGGCCTTCGGATGCCGACATGGCCGCGGCACGAGCCGATGTTGCCACGGCCATCGAGGCGCGGGACGAGCTGATCGCAGCGCCCACTGTGTCTGAGATCCGCACCGCCGAGGCGGCTGTGGCCGTTGCTGCGGAAGCTCTCGAGCACCTCGACAACCCCACGGATGCTGCGCGCGCAGGCCCGTTCTGACCTCGCCGCCGCGCAAGAGCATCTTGCCCAGTTGATTGCCGGAGCAACACAAGCCGAGATCGACTCGGCGAAGGCCAACTTGGTGACGGCGCAGGAAGCACTCGCAGAATTGCTCGCAGAGCCATCGGAAGCCGAGATCGAATCGGCCGAAGCGGCTGTGGCGATCGCCTGGGAACGGCTCCGCGACGAACTGCAGTGCTGCGGCACTGACGCCGAGATTGACGAACTGCGCGCCGTGTTGCTGACCGCCGAAGAGGCGCTCGACGAACTCCTCGCCGGTCCGACCGAAGCTGAGGTCGATGAGGCAGAGGCACAGGTGCTCGCCGCACAGGAAACACTCGACGATCTCACCGACGGCCCGTCGGACGCAGAGATCGACGATGCCGAAGCACAGGTGCTCGCGGCACAGGAAACACTCGACCTTCTCGACAATCCCACCGAGGCGACGCGAGCCCAGGCGCGGGCCGATCTCGCCGCTGCCTCAGAAGCACTTTCGGACCTGCGCGCCGGCCCCTCAGACGCAGAGATCGACGCCGCGAACGCAGCAATCTTGGTTGCGGAAGAGGCCCTGGCGGACCTGTTGGCTCCCCCGTCGGAAACGGAGCTCGCGACGCTCACGTCGGCAGTCCAGAGTGCTGAAGCAGGGCTCAACGCCGCTGAGGCCAACTGGGCTGATCTCAGCCAGGGTCAGGACTCGCTCATCGTCCTGTTCGGCAGCATGCCCGCATATCGCACCATGGAGCCGGGAACCTCCGGCGACGATGTCCGTCAGCTGCAGGAGAACCTCGTCGAGCTCGGCTACCTCGACCGGGAGCAGCGGGTCGCCGACGGCGTCTTCGACGAGGCCACGGCCGCGGCAGTGCAGCGTTGGCAGCAGGAAGTCGGACACCGCGTCGACGCGACAGTGGGCACCGCTGATGTGCTGTTCGTCGATGGTCCGGTGCAGATCGGGCCTTGGTCGACGGGCATCGAGGTGGGCCAGGATCTGCCAGCCGGTACGACGCTTGCGTCGCTGACGGTGATCGAGACGCCGACCGGCGGTGTCATGGCCACCACCCAGCGCGTCGCCGCCAACCTTCCCCTCGGCGACAGGGACCTGGTCAGCGAGGGGATCATCGTCAACGTGGAGTTGCCCGATGGCACCGATGTCGAAGCCACCGTTGTCGCCATCAATCCGTCCCCGGTCGCCGACCCCGCGACGGGCGAGAACATCGTCGAGTTGACCATTCAGCTCCATAGCCCAGCCTCGGCGGTATGGATCGGCGCGTCGGTAATGGTGGAAATCACCGAAACCCTCATTGCAGATGCCTTGGTCGTGCCCGCCACCGCGCTGGTTGCCCTCGTCGAGGGAGGAAGCGCTGTAGAGGTTCTCGCCGACGACGGAAGCGCTCGCTTGATCGGCGTAGAGACGGGACTGTTCGTCGACGGCGACGTCGAAGTGCTCAGCCCAGAACTCGAGGCCGGCATGCGAGTGGTGGTTCCCCGTTGAGCGACCGGAGGGCCGTGCCCGATCCGCAACCACCGGCTATCGAGCTGCGCGACGTTTCCAAGATCTATCCGGGATCGCCGCCCATCAAGGCGCTGGACGACGTTTCGGTGCAGATCGGCCGGGGTCAGATGGTCGCAGTCGTCGGCCAGTCGGGCAGCGGCAAGTCGACGATGCTCAACGTAATGGGCACGCTCGATCAGCCCACCAGCGGTTCGGTGCTGATCGAGGGCACCGACACTTCGCTGCTGACGGACAACCAGCTATCGGCTATCCGTGGTCGGCGCGTCGGTTTCGTGTTCCAGCGCTTCTTCCTCCTGTCTGGGATAGCGGTGATCGACAACGTGGCGAACGGTCTGCTGTACACCGGCGCGACCCGGCCACATCGGCGCAAGGCGGCCGAGGCTGTGCTCGAGCGTGTCGGGCTCGGTGCGCGCAGATGGCACAAACCCGACGAGCTGTCCGGCGGTGAGATGCAACGCGTCGCCATCGCCCGGGCGCTCGTCGGCGGGCCGGCGTTTGTCCTGGCCGACGAGCCCACCGGCAATCTCGACTCCGCCTCGTCGAATTCGATCATCGAGCTGCTGTTCTCGCTGCACGACGAAGGTCGGACAATTGTTGTCATCACCCGCAACGAAGCAATCGCCGCTGCGATGCCCCGACAGCTGCAGATTCTCGACGGGCGTCTTGTGCGCGACACAGGGACGATCCCGCAATGAACCTGGCGCCGAGCCGCTTGCGCGCATCCGAGACAGCGCGGGTCGGTCTCGGATCGTTGGCAGCGCGCCGGCTCCGCTCGGCATTGTCGGCACTGGGCATTGCCATCGGCATCGCATCGCTGGTGGCTGTCCTGGGCCTGTCGGACTCGTCGAAGTCGGCGCTGCTCGACCAGATCGGCGCGCTCGGCACCAATCTGCTCACCATCGAGGCAGGCTCGGGCTTCGGTGCGGGCGATGCGGCCCTGCCCGAGACCTCGGTTGCGACGGTCAGCCGCGTGCCCACAGTGGAGGCAACGTCCGCCGTGTACGCAGTCGACGCGGGCGTGTACCGCAACGATCTCGTGCCCGAAGACCTCACCGGGGGCATCAGCGTGTACGGCACCGATCCGGGCCTCCTGGGCGCCCTCAACGGCGACATCGCCCTCGGCTCATTCCTGACGGAGGCCACCCGCGATCATCCGGTGGCGGTGGTCGGGGCGGTCGCCGCCGAACGCCTGGGAGTCCGCAACCTCGACCAGCCGGTGCGGCTGTACATCGGCGACCGCTGGGTCGAGGTGGCCGGAGTTCTCGAGCCCTTCGCACTCGCCGCCAACCTCGATCGCGCTGTGCTGATCGGCGACCGGGCAGCCGAGCGCTACTACGACGCCGAGCTGGCTCCGGCCACGGTGTATGTACGCGTTGACGAGGACCACATCGATGCGACCCGAGACGTGCTCGCCGCGACGGTCGACCCGGAGAATCCCGAGGAGGCGGAAATCAGCAGGCCGTCGGATCTGCTCGAAGCCAGGTCAGCCGCGGAGAGCTCCTTCACCTCGCTGTTCTTGGGCTTAGGCGCGGTGGCGCTGTTGGTGGGCGGCATCGGCGTGGCAAACGTCATGGTGATCGGGGTCATTGAGCGTCGCGGGGAGATCGGCCTCCGGCGCGCCATCGGGGCGACGAGGGCGCACATCCGTCGGCAGTTCTTCACCGAGGCTCTGACGCTCGCGACCCTGGGCGGCACAGCAGGTGTGCTCTTGGGGGTTGCGGTGACCTACGGGTACTCGCTCGCCCAAGGATGGCGCGTGATCATTCCACCAGTTGCCTTGATCGGCGGGTTCGCTGCGGCGGTCGCCATCGGCGTGATCGCCGGCTTGTACCCGGCGATCAGAGCTGCGCGGGTGTCTCCCACCGAGGCGCTCCGCTCGGCCTGAGGGATGCCGAGCCCTGCAACGCCCTGCGCTTCGGGCCCAGGGCTCTGTCTCTTAGCCTCTGACGCCATGCAACGGCACGGCGGCGCTTCGTGAGCGGCTTGAAGGTCTCCGAGCGGGCGGACATTGCGCCGTTCTTTGTGATGGAGATGATGCGGGCTGCCGCCGACCGGGAAGCTGCCGGCGGCGGTGTGGTGCACATGGAGGTCGGCCAGCCATCTACCCCGGCGCCGGCAGGCGCGCGCGCTGCTGCCAAGGCGGCCATCGACAACGACGTGCTGGGTTACACGTCGGCCGTGGGCATCGAACCGTTGCGCACGAGGCTGGTCCAGCACTACGCCGACTGGTACGGCCACGACACCGACCCGGGCCGCATCGTCGTTACCCAAGGCGCCAGCGGGGCATTCACGCTCGCGTTCCTGGCATGCTTCGAGGCCGGCGACCGGGTGGCGGTGACTGCGCCCGGCTATCCCTGCTACCGCAACACGCTCGAAGCACTGGACATCGAGGTCGTCGAGATTGCCGTCACGCCCGAGTCGGGCTTCCGGTTGAGCGCAGACATGGTCACGAGCGCCGGCCCGCTCGATGGGCTGGTCGTGGCTAGTCCCGCCAACCCGACCGGCACCATGCTCATGGCAGACGAACTGGGCCGGCTAGCCCGCTGGTGCCATGACGCCGGCGTGCGGCTGATCTCCGACGAGATCTACCACGGCATCGCCTACGGAACCGAAGCCGCTACCGCTGCGGCGCACAGCCCGAGCGCGGTCGTGGTGAACAGCTTCTCCAAGTACTTCTCGATGACCGGTTGGCGGTTGGGCTGGCTGGTGCTGCCGCCCGATCTGGTCTCACCCGTCGAGCGCCTCGCCCAGAACGCCACCATCGCCGCTTCCACGGTGAGCCAGCACGCCGCACTCGGCGCCTTCGACAGCATCGACGAGCTGGAAGCCAACGTCGCCCGCTACCGGACGAACCGCCAGATCCTGCTCGACGGCCTGCCCGCGGCAGGGATCGATCGCATCGCCCCGCCTGACGGGGCGTTCTACATCTATGCCAACGTCGATCACCTCACCGACGACAGCGCTGAGCTGGCCGCGACCTGGCTCGCGGAACTCGGCATCGCCACCACGCCCGGCATCGACTTCGACCCCGCAGAGGGACATCGCTACATCCGGTTCTCGTTCGCAGGCAGCAACGACGACATGGTCCAGACCGTCGAACGCCTCACCGCGTGGGCCAAGCATCGAGGTTGAGCCCTCGGGCGCAACCCGCGTCCCACCACTAGCGTCGCCACTCATGGAATCGGCAGAACTGGAGACGCTCATCATCGACGCCGCGGACAACGGCGTCGTCACCATCACGATGAACCGGCCCAAGCGCCTCAACGCGGCGAGCCCGCAGATGTTCACCGAGCTGCGCGAGACGTGGAATGAGATCGGCGGTGATCCCACGGTGCGCTGCGTGGTGATGACCGGTGCGGGCGACGCCTTCTGCAGCGGCGCTGACCTGGCCGCCGATGGAGGCGACGGCCCACGGCGGCATGCGCTGCAGGGGCTGAACGTGATCCACCAGACCGTGTCGGCGCTGTACTCGATCATGGTGCCAGTCATCGCCAAGGTGAACGGGGTGGCAGCCGGCGCCGGCATGAACCTCGCCCTCGCCTGCGACCTGATCGTGGCCTCCGACCAGGCTCGCTTCAGCGAGATCTTCGCCCGTCGTGGCCTGTCAGTCGACTTCGGCGGCACCTGGATCCTGCCTCGGCTCATCGGCCTGCACCGCGCCAAGGAGCTGGCGTTCTTCGCTGACGTCATCGATGCCAAGCAGGCCGAAGACTTCGGCATCGTCAACAAGGTGGTGCCCCACGGCGAGCTCGACGCATTCGTCGACGACTGGGCCGATCGTCTCGCGGCCGGGCCGCCCATCGCCGTTGCGATGACCAAGCGCCTGCTCACCCTCAACGCCTCGGCCGACTTCGCCACTGCGCTCGAAGGCGAAGGCATGGCTCAGTCGCTCAACTTCACCACCGAGGACACTAAGGAAGCCGTCCAGGCATTCCTCGAGAAGCGCCCGCCAACGTTCACTGGCCGCTAACCGAGGGCCGATCCCGATCTGATCAGCCCGATCTGATCAGCGACGTTCAGGCGAGGGAGGCTCGGGCCTCCGACCAGGACTTGCCGGACTCCACGTCGACGTCGTGGGGCAGGCCCAGCACCCGCTCGGCGATGATGTTGCGCTGCACTTCCGAAGTACCGCCGCCGATCGTGAGAGCCGGGCTGAACAGGTAGCCGCCGTGCCAGCCGTTCCAGCCCTCCACCACGGCCTGGGTCTTGGGGAACTCCGGCGATGTGCCCAGCGGGCCCGTGTTGGCGAGCAGTCCGTGAGCGCCGGCCAAGTCCTTGGCCAGCCCCATGACATGCTGGCCGTGATCGTCTGCCAACGCCTTGCGCACGCTGGCCTCGGGCCCGGGCTGGCGGCCGTGCAGGCGGGCGCTCAGCGTTCGCAGCCGGATGAGCCGCAGCACCTCGCCTTCGATATGCAGTCGCGCTGCCCGGTCGCGCATCACCGGATCTGACACGCCCCCGGCCGACCGCACGACGTCGAGCAGGTCGGCAGCGCTGGGGCCGCTGCCCCACAACGCTCCTTCGCCCGAGAGCGACACTCGCTCGTTGCCCAGCGTGATCTTGGCCAGCCGCCAGCCGTCGTTCTCGTCGCCGATCCGGTTCTCCACCGGCAGCTCCATATCGGTGAAGAACGTCTGGTTGAACGAGTAGGCCGTGGTCATGTCGATGATCGGGCGCAACTCCAAGCCGGGCGTGTCCATCGGGCAGATGAAGTACGACACGCCACGGTGCTTGGGCACATCGGGATCAGTGCGGGCGATGAGGATGCCGAACTTGCTGCGGTGCGCTCCTGACGACCAGATCTTCGAGCCGTTCACGATGTACCGCTCGCCGTCTCGCACCGCTCGTGTGGCCAGGTTCGCCAGGTCTGAGCCGCTGTCGGGCTCGGAGAACAGCTGGCACCACACCTCCTCGCCGGTGAGGATCGGCCACAGGTAGCGCTCCTTCTGAGCGTCGGTGCCGCCGTAGATGATCGTCGGACCCGCCCAGCCCAGTCCGATGCCGCCCGCCAGGCGCTTCACGCCGGCGACGGCCAGCTCCTCGTCGATTAGCAGCTGGGTGATGGGGTCGGCGTCCAGCCCGTAGGGCTTCGGCCAGTGCGGTGCCACGTATCCGGCGTGTGCCAGCGCTTCCTGGCTCGGATTTCCGTCGTGATCGTCGAGCCAGTCGCGCACAGCGACGCGGCGAGGATCGTCATCGTCCGGCCAGTCGAAGTCCATGTGCGGACCCTAGAGGCCGCGTGGGTAGGCGCACCTTCCCGTCGTCGAACCTTTCGTTCCCCGCTCATGTTCGCTTCGCTCACGGGCCGCTCGGGCCACGGCTTCGCCCTGTGCTTGCCGCTCTAGCTCGCTTCGCTCGCGGGCCGCTCGGGCCCGGGGCTCAGCCTCTTGGTTGGGTGCCCTCAGACGCGAGCAGGCCCCCGCTCGACTGAGCAGGGGCCTGCTGCTACCCGAAGATCGTGTTCGCGCCTCCGCCGGTTGGCGGGGCAGCGGCCGCGTGAGGACCAACACGCGGATCTTGTGGGGTTCGGTGGTCCGGGTTGGAGTCGCCACCTGATGGAGACGTCCCCTTCTCGGAAGCGGGCCGCCTCAGCGCCCGGCCACCTCCAGAGTCCTGTTGCGTTTCGGCATTGCTTGGACCACCCCCTTTCTCTGGTGCGACCAGATTGCCACAATCACGGCCGGATTAGGAAACGATTTCCGATCGGATCGCTCGGGCAACGGCAGCAGCCCCCAGCATTGCCACCAGGTCCGGCTGGGTGTCGACCTCTCCGGTCGCGAGCAGGAACAGCGCGTCACCATCGAAATTCGTGTGCGGGGGTTCGATTGCCCGGGCAATTCCCGTGTGCGCCAGATCGACCGCTCGGCAGGCCTCTGGCTTGGTGAGGCGGGCATTCGTCACGAGACAGCCGATCGTCGTGTTGCCACGCTCGGGCGACTCGGGCTCTTCGGTGCCGCGCCCGGTGAACCCGGGAATCGCCTCGACCGGGTCATGCGGATAGCGCTCAGCCCCTGGCGGCGCCGTGCAGCCGGCCAGCATGGTCCCGTCAGTGTCGATCACGTCGCCTAGGGCGTTGACCGCCACCAGCGCACCGACGACCACATCGCCCGAGCGCTCCACCGCAGCGCCCAGCCAGCCGGGCACAGAG
This sequence comes from Candidatus Poriferisodalis sp., assembly GCF_965203655.1. Classification (GTDB taxonomy): domain Bacteria; phylum Actinomycetota; class Acidimicrobiia; order Acidimicrobiales; family Poriferisodalaceae; genus Poriferisodalis. The sequence continues at coordinate 464,667 of NZ_CBDBDD010000009.1, read as the reverse complement.
AAATCCCGGCCGGCGACCTTGCCGATCGTGCAGCCCCGCCCCACGCCGACCCGACCGGTCGCAGGCTCGTCCGCGCTGGCCGCCTCGCAGGCAGCCCATCCCGCCGCCGCGGTCGGACGCTCGCTGTCCGGAGACTGGATGTCGTACACGACGGCCGCGCCCACTACCGGCACGATGCTGTCGCGAATGTCAAGCCCGCGGCCCTGGCTGGCGCACCAGCGCACGACGCCGTCCGCCGCAGAAAGGCCAAAGACGCTGTTGCCGCACAGCACCACCCCGTGACACTCGACGCCGGCGCCCGTCGAACTCAGCGCAGCGGCCTCGCGAGTCCCCGGCGCACCGCCGCGCACGGCCATGGCGCCCAAGGTGCCTGGCGGCGGGAGCACCACGGTCACCCCGGTGGCTGCGTCGTCGTCAGTCCATGAACCGACCAGCACCGACGGCAATCCCAACGCCATGGCCGCGCACCCTACGCGCTGATGTATCCGCCGACCCAGGTCTCGCTCGCTGAGACCGAAAAACCATGATGGTCCGAGCGGGAGCTTCGGGCAGTCTCGTCGGCATGCGCTCTCGCCATGAGCGACTCACGCCTCAATGTCACAGAGAATCGGGTCATCGAGCAGACGAGACCGCGCTCTTCGACAGGCTGTCCGATATCAATGCCATATTACATGCTATTCTACTTGACAGAACTAAGTCAAAACTACTGACACAACAGTGCGCAAGCGGCGTAGCGAGAGGTGTTGGGACATGTCGACCGGTATCGCCGAGCGCGTCCAAGCTCTTCAAGAATCTGCTCAACTCACACAAGATGACATCGGGCGCGTGGTCGGCATGTCCGCCCGCACCGTTGCCCGCTGGAACCGGGGCGGCAGCAGGCCGCAGCCTGATGCCCGGCAACGGCTGCTCGAGTTGGCCTACGTGGCCGAGCAGGCGACCGCGGTCATCCAACCCACCGACTTGTCGCTCTGGTTGTTCGCCCCCAACCGGCTGCTCGACCACGACTCGCCCGCCGACCGCATCGCCGCCGGCGACTACCGATCGGTTGTGGCGCTTCTTGAAGCCCTGGCCGACGGCGTCACTGTGTAGTTCCGGACCCCCGCGGCCACATGCGCTGCTCCGAAACTCGTGACCGACTTCTCGTCGACCGTGCTCCACGCAGTGGCCTTCCGGCACACGTCCCCCGGTCGCCAACCGCTCTCCGGCGGCGGATCCCAAAAATTCGGCGGTCGATGGAATCGTCCCAGCGGCAGTGCCGCCATCTATCTGGCCGACTCGTTGCCGACGTGCATTGCCGAATTCCAGCGAATGGCGGACGGACAAGGCCGGGGTGCCGCGTCATTGCTTCCGCGCGCATTGCACCACGTCGCCCTTAACGGCGTCCACCTCGCAGATCTCGCCGCGCCCGACGCTCTCAAGACAGCCGGGCTCAGCTTCAACGACATCGTCGCCGAGAACTGGACTCGCTGCCAACAGGTAGGCGAAGCAGTCGCAAGGGCAGGGTTCGGCGGCCTACGTGCCCCATCAGCCACCGGCATCGGCCGTGTCATCGTCCTCTTCGAGGCACAGTTCCCGAGGAGCAGAGTGCGAATTGTCAGGACAGAGGAACTCGGTTCCTACCTTTGACTCAAACTCAGCGGGCTTCCAAGAGCGACTCGACGATGGCACCGCTGCCAGAAACTGCGATCTTGAGTACATCGGTGGCGCGGGTCATGCCTACATACAGCAAACGACGTTGCAGGGTGACGTCAGCGTCGGGGCCGCCTCTGATGTCATCCACACCGATGATGTACACCCGAGCGAACTCGAGACCCTTGGCGTGCTGCAGCGTCGACAGGCGCACGCCGTCCTCGGGTTCGCTGCCGCGATTGTCGAGGTCCGCGAGCTTGAAGGTAGGGATTCGCTGCTCCCGAGCTAAACGCTCGAAGTCATTGAGCGCATCCCAATTGCCGGCAAGCACCGACATGTCTGACCAGCGGAGGCCCTCGTCGTGCGACCGGCGCAGGGCTGTGCAGATGGCCTGATAGCCGGCGTCGCTCGAGGAGAATGGACGTACATCAGGCTCGGGACCCGTCCGTTCTGCGGCCTCAGGCGGGATGTAGGTCGCCGGATCTTCCAGATCGCCGCTCTCGAGCAAACCGTCTGCACGCAAGAAGTCGTCAGCGAACTTGAGGACTTGGTAGGTGTTTCGGTAGTTCAAGCGCAGTATCTCGGTCCGGCCACGGCCGCTGATCTCGGTCGTATCCGTCGAATCCGGAGGGTGTTGAGCGGGGGGTGGGAGCCCCGGCTGGCGCCGATACAGGTTCTGCGCCGAGTCGAGAGCAACTACGAAATCGTTCCATGGCTGCTTCAAGAGTCCGAAGAGCATCTGGGTCCGGCTCTTGTCGAGGTCTTGAGCCTCGTCGATCAAGACAGCGTCGTAGCGAAAGTGCTCCGGCACGCGACTGGCTTCAATCGCTTGCAGCACCTCTCGAATTCGGCGGTCGTACTTCTCGTTGCCCAAGTGGTCCGTCCGAATCCCAAGTGCCGTACAGATCTGGTTTGCCATGCCGTCGACGGTGCGAACTTCGACTCGAGGAAGGCCATCGAGCTGACGTGCCAACGACGATGCGAGCGGCCGGTTGAAGCACGTCAGCAAGATGCGCCAGCGCGGGTGATGGCGGGCAAGATGCCGTGCTCGAAAGGTGAGCACAAGAGTCTTGCCGGAACCCGCTACGCCCTTGATGACTCGGTAACCGCTGCCGAGGTGATCGGCAAGACGCTCTTGACGTCGATCCAGCACTCCGACAACGTCCTCGCCGCCGTCCGGTGGTCGAAACACGAGCTGACCCTGCTCGGGCGGCGTCTCACGGTGCACGATCAGCTGAGGATTGATGGCCGCTCGAACGCGGCGCTCGTCTGCGGCGCTGAGGGTCGCGCCCAGGTGCAGTCGGCCGCCGTGAGCTTGGGCAATCACGCGCCGCAACGCAGCTTCAATCGACGCGGACGTGAGGTCGTCCTGCAGCAGGAACTGGTCCACGTCGGCTCGGCCGCCCGCGAGCGCCCTCGCGCGCGTCAGCCTCGGTGCTGCCACGGCGAGTGCGACCGGCACGCTCTCGTCGGTCAAGCCTTGGGCGGCAAGCCGCCCGCGGACCTCATCGGACTGCTGGCCCAGATGTTCACGTGTCTCCTCGGCGAAGCGCCGAAGGACAGCACGCGAGCGGCGACTGGTCCCCAAGGCGCGAACCGTGCTCCCTGGGACGAAATCCAAGAACACAACGCCAAGAGCCGGATGCAAGACGACCAAGTAGGGCCTGCTCTTGCCGTCCCGGGAACCAGCTGACGGCACGTCGTCAGCCGCCGGTCGTGACTCCGCGTCCGTATGGAGCGTCACTGTGACCTGCTCCGGCAACCAATCCCGGAACGCTTGGGCGGCTTGCCGTAGCGGCGCCGGCACTTCCATATTGTTGACGAGATTCGCAGGGAGCAGGAAAGCCATGCAGGGCGTTCACGGTAGCCGTGAAGTTCGAGGCAAGGAGGTCTCGGCTGCCGTTGCGACCGGTACGGGCAGCGCCGAACTCAAGCGCGCGAGCACTCCTGATGGGCTTGTGGCTATCTACGCCATCAAGCGCAGTGTCTCCCAGCTGGTGCCTTGACTTTCGACACGTTCGACGCGCAATTTGCCCTCGCGAAGCAGACGGTCGACTTCGCGCCGGACGCCACGCTGGCCCAAGGCAGCCAACCGACCGTACAGCCGGTGCGTGCGCAATGGCAGTGACAACTCACTGCGAGTGCCGTCGCCGGATTCGCCGGCGAGACACCGCTCGATGTTCACCCGGGACGGCGGTCGCCGGTTCCGATCCCCGGGGGGCACCTCGGCGGCGATCTCAAATATCACGCTTTCAGCGTTGAGGGCTTCGTCGAGATGTTCGCGCGAGATCGCTACCTGCTCCCACGGCCGCTCCAGATCGCATCTGCAGACGTCGCAGGCCGCGCAGCTCGGCGCTGGGTTGACGCCGAGGTAGTCGAGCAGGATCCGACGGCGGCAGATCCGGTTGCTGTCGCGATATCGCTTCGCGCTGTCGCTGAGCTTGCGAACTGCACTCCTGCGCTGTTCGAGCGCTTCGTCGATGGCAGCAAAATCGGGGGTCTTGCCAGGTACTCGGCGCCACATCGACGAGACCTGCCACGCCGACAGGTCGACAGCCTCGGCATAGCTGAGCTCGACAAGTGCGCGTTCGAGTCGACGCGGCGATGTCCAACCCAACTCCGATGCCCACAAGCGAATGCCGAATGCTCGCTCATCAATACCGCTGAGCGACTCCAGGACCTCACACGCGTCGGCACTGAGCGGCCCTTCGCCGCCTTCAGCACTCGGGTGCCGAGCCGCACCGGGAAGGACCCGGACGATGCCCTCCTCGATCATGTCTTCGATGCGCTCGACGCATCCCTGCTCGGCCAGCAAGTGCGCGGCGAGTTCGAGATGTTCGCGGTCGCGGTCTTTCGCAGCGGAGCGAGTGCCAGCGAGCCCCTCGAGCGCAACCGGCGCGTCCATCCGCTCACTGGCAATCACGAGCGATTGCCAGTGCTGCATGACCGCATCAAGACTGGGAGTTGCGTCTCTGATGAACGACTCATGGACACCGCAGTCACCGGGCGTCCTCAGCAGGATGCAGTGACCGACACCGGACCCACTGCCATCGGCGGCGCCACGCGCCGCGCGCCCCACTTCCTGAACGTAGCCCTCGATTGAGGCAGGCATTTCGAAGTGAACGACCACCTCCACATCGGGCTTGTCGATGCCCAAGCCGAACGCGTTCGTGCCAACGACCACGTCAATCTCGCCAGATCGGAAGGCCTCTTCGGTGTGCACGCGTTGTGCCGACGTCATGCCGCCGTGATACGGCCGCGCAGTATGGCCGTCGAGCCGCAGCAGCTCGGACAAGCGTGCGGCAGTCGCTCGACTGGGCACATACACGATCATCGCTCGATGCCGGAAGGCCTCGGCGATCCGCATGACTGCGACATCGCGCTCGTCGAACGAGTCGCAGTCTTCGACGTAGTAGCAGAGCTCGGCTCGGTTGGGGTCCAGCTCCACGGTGACCGGTGCAGCACGCATCCTGAGGCTCGCGACGATGTCGCCAGTGACCTCTCGAGTGCCAGTCGCGGTCACTGCCAAGATTGGGGGACGGACGCCCGACGACAGTTCGCCTACCGCCTGTGCGATGGTCCGGTACTCGGGGCGGAAGCTATGCCCCCACTGGGAAATGCAATGCGCCTCGTCGATGGCCACCGCCGAGACTTCGACGTCGGCCAAGGCCTGCCTCAGACGACTCGACCACAGGCGCTCCGGGGACACGTACAGCAACTTGTAGGCCCCATTGCGGGCACGACGAAGCACTTCGGCCTGCTCGCTCTGTGTCTGGCCAGAGCGGAGTTCAGCTACACGCGTCAATCCTCGTTCGCGCAATCCCTCGACCTGATCTCGCATGAGCGCCACCAGAGGAGACACCACCAACGTCAGACCTCGGCGCAACATGGCAGGCAATTGGTAGGTGAGCGACTTGCCCGCTCCGGTGGGCATCACCGCAAGGGTGTCATCGCCTCGAGCGAAGCTGCGCATCACGTCCAGCTGGCCCGGACGCCACTCATCGAATCCGAGCAGATTGCGAGCTCGTTCCAGTAGCTCGTCGACACGTCCTGTGCCTGCTGCCTCTTCGTGCTTGTCCGTGAGCCCTTCGAGTTCGCGCCATGGATCCGAGGAGGGCAGCCCCTCCAGCCGATGTTGGACCGTCGCGCTCAAAGGAAGGCCCAAGTGCTGAGCCACGGCCGCATACGCCTCCCGCTCCGTTGAGGGCCGCTGGATGGAGGGAGGGCCGGGCAGCGAATCGAGAAAAACGCTGGCGTACGGCGCACTGCCCCGAATCCGCTTGTCCAGCACGACACACACGCCACGATCAGTCTCGGTTCGAATCAACCGACCGACCGCTTGTGTAAAGCGCAGAGCGGCTTCGGGCACCAGATAGCGCGTGAAGGCGTCCTCCCCTCGGCGCTCGATCTCGTGCATCCGTGCTGCCACCACGGGATCTCCGAGCGGAGCAAAGGGCAGTTTCTCGATGACCAAGAGGCTCAACGCCTCGCCGGGCACGCTGATGCCCTCCCAGAACGAGCGAGTAGCGAGCAGGCTCGACGAATTATCGGCCCGCATCCGATCAACGAGTTCGCCTGACGGCGCATCGCCCTGGCACATGACACCGAGCCCGTCCGTTCGAAGTTCGGGCACGCGCCAGAGGAAGTCTCGGGCGTGTGCCATACGCGCTGTCGCCGTAAACAGTGCGAGCGTTCGGCCACGTGCCACAAGGATCAGGCGGGCGAGTTCATCGGCCTCGGCCTTGGTGAACTCTGGCATCAGGCCCCCGCGAGGGACTGGCAGATGGCGTGGAAGCACCACGAGCTCATTGGTCGAGAGATCTTCGAACGGTGTCGGCAAGCAAAGTCGCAGTGCGTCCGATAGTCCGACCCTCTCGAGCACGTGACCAAATTCACCGTTTACCCGCAGTGTCGCTGACGTCAGGACAACCGAAGCCAGCTCCATCCACTTGGCCTTGAGCCGATCGGCGACTGACAGCGGCACTCGTCGCAGCTGCCACTCCCATGTCGTCCCATCGCCGCCCGCAGATGTCCGGCAAAACAGATCGACAATGCTGATCCAGTTTTCGTCATCGCGCGCTGACATGGTCTCGGCGACGACATCGGCCGCCGCCCGAGCATCACGACTGATTCGGCCTAGCTCTGACTCAATGTGTCGCCAATGTCGGGTTCCCTGCGCAGATGCAGGCGGGCCCAAGGCCAAGCAACCGCTGAGATGTCGCAGATGTTCGCAAAGCGCCTGTGCGGCGCGGCGCGCTGGCGCGAACTCGGCCCTGCGGGTATCGAAGCCGGGCCTCAGTCGATATGAGACACCGAAGCTGGCAGCCTGGGCAACCGTGACCTCGGTTCGCCCTCTCACATAGTCGACGACCCGAGTGTCCAGCTCTGCAATCGCCTCGCGGCATCGGTCCAGCGACTCAAGTGCTGCGTCGATTTGTCCGCCCGGCGGGTTGTCGCCGCAGGCAACGGCGTAGCGCCGCAGCACACCGCCGCCACCGCGGGCATGCGCGACGCAGTCGAACAGCGCCGAGAGCGCCGATGCTCCGGTTTCCTCGGTCAGCGCGCTCGTCGCGGCATCTTCGAGGTTGTGGCCCTCATCGATGATGAGGTGACTGACTTCTTCGAAGAGTCGATCGAGCGTCACCAGCACGGCGTGGTTGGCAACCACGATGTCTGTCGAGGAAATGCTGTTCAGTGCTCGTCGATAAAAGCACAAGCGGTCCGCTTCGTCGGTGGCGAAGTCCCGTAGCTCGTCTACGCTCAGCCGCGCTCTGAGTTCTCTAACCTGCGGCCACGCAGCTTCGATCTGAGCGATGCTGAGATCGTCCCAGTCGCCGGTGGCCGTCTGAGCGGCCCAGCCCGCGAGAACCGCAAGGACGAGCGATTCAACGGGTTCTTCGGAGCCTGCTTCGATAGCCGCATCGAGGTAACCCACCGAGACGTAGTTGGCGATGCCCTTGAGCAGCACCCAGCGGATGTCGCCGACGGTTCTGCGATAGATCTCGATGTCGGTGAGGAGCTGGTCCTGAAGCACCTTGGAATGCGTGGCGATCGCGACAGGGCGACGGCGGGCTCGGGCGCACGCGGCGGCAGGAACCAAGTAGGCCAGTGTCTTGCCAGTCCCAGTCGGCGCTTCGACTGCCAATCGTCCGGTTGGCGCAACCCCGCCGTCGCCACTGCCGCGAGAACTGTCAGCAAGAGCGGCGAGTACAGCAGCGGCCATTTTGCGCTGCTGGTCCCGAAAAACGCGTCCCTCCCCAGTGACGAGCGCTCCGCCCGGACTCAGCGGAGCGAGCACCGAGGCCTCGTCAAGCTGCGCAACGGGCTGAGCGGCCGTGCTGGACCTCTCGACGCTGCGGTGCCCAAGACCCGGGACATCATCGTTTGGCGAGCCATCCTGAGCACTCAGTTGCGCCGTGTCGAGTCTGAGGCAATCGATCAAGGACACATCAACCAGCGGATGCTCAAGAAAGCGCGCCCACGGATGGCACCCCGCATGGAGAATCCGCCGTTGCAGCTGCCGTACCGGTTCGGTACTGGAGATCATCTTCAGCATCCGCTCGATCAGCAGCACCGTCAGTTCCGCATCTGGCACGGCGCGATGCCGCTCACGACGACGATCCGCGACACCGAGCCACGCTGCGAGGTCGTCGAGGCTGCGACTAGCGGGCGGTATTGAGCCGTCCGCATTGGGCCGCAACTCGCTGCCAATGCGTGGGGCAGCGACATGTGCCAAATCCAGGCTGTCGAGGCGGTCATCATGCAGTGTCGGCACGTCGTGACGGCGGCAGGCATCTTCGAGCACGGCGAAGTCGTGCAGCCGCCCGTTATGGGCCACGACCGGCGTCCCGGCGCAAAAGTCCACAAGGTCGCCGAGCGCATCGCGGCAGGCAACCAGCCCAGTGTCGGATTCCGCATCGGCAGCCGCTGCAGACGGTGACGGTGAGTATCTCGAACCCGTGACCGGGCTCACGACCTCACTGCGAATCAGCCGATGGAACGGGCGCGCCGCCACCGAGTGTCTGCCATCCGGAAGCACTTCGACACGACACGCGCCGATCTCGCGGATGTCCTGCGCAGGCCCGATTCCAACCTGCGGCACGGTCTCGATGTCGACAACGACGTAGTGCAGCACTGCCGACTCCGCGTCCAGCTCATCCTGCAGTGTCATCGGGGAACAAACCCCAGCCAGCCGTCCGTGTTGTCGCTGTCCGATCGGGCAACGACTACTCCTCGGCGGCCCCAATCGGGGAAGCGGCATCGGTGGTGCGCTCGCGGAACATCTCGCCCATTGCGGCGACGGCACCGAGCACGCCGCTGGTGTCGAGCGGCAGGAAGATCTTGGTGGCCTGGCCGTCCGCCACGCCTTGCAATGCTTCGAGGTACTTGATGGCGATCAGGTCGTCGGTGGGGTCGCCGTTGTGAATCGCCGCGAACACCCGCTCGATGGCCTGGCCCTCACCCTCGGCAACGGTCAGCTTCTGGTACTTGTCGGCATCTGCCACCCGCTTGATGGCCTCCGCCTCGCCCTCAGCTCGCAGGATCTGGGACTGCTTGACGCCTTCGGCCTGCAGGATCGCAGCCGTCTTCTCGCCCTCGGCCTCGGTGACCACCGCGCGCCGGTCGCGCTCAGCCTTCATCTGGCGATGCATGGCCTGGGTGACGTCGGGCGGCGGCTCGATGCGCTGGATCTCGACGCGCACCACCCGGGTGCCCCACTTGTCGGTCGCGTCGTCGAGAATCTGGCGCAGCTTGGAGTTGATGATCTCGCGCGACACCAGCGCTTCGTCGAGCTGCAGGTCGCCGACCACGTTGCGGAGGTTGGTCTGGGCCAGCTTGGTCACGGCGATGATGAAGTTGCCCACCGCGTACTTCAGCTTCACCGGATCGGTCGGCTCGTAGTAGATGACGGCATCGACGGTTACCGCCACGTTGTCCTTGGTGATGACCTCCTGCGGCGGCACATCCACGACCTGCTCGCGCATGTCCACCTTCAGAATCCGCTGCACGAACGGGATAACGAATCGCAGGCCCGGCTCGACCGTCGTGCGGTACTTGCCCAAGAACTCGATGAGTCCCTGCTCGAACGGGCGCACGATGCGTAGGCCGGTCGCGGCGACGACGAAGATCGCCGCTGCGATGACAACCAGCAGGATCACTGCGGGGTCAATGCTGTTCATCATTCGCTCCTTGGGGCTTCGGTATCGGGGGCCTGCTCGCCTTCATCGGCGTCAGCATCGCCCTCGGCGGATTCCTGTGCCGGCTCTGCCGCAGCAACTGCTGCGGGCGGCGAATGGTGAGGCACGTAGTCGGGTGGCGGCGGTTCCACGAACTCGACGAGCAGCTTCGTACCGCGCAGCGCGGTCACGCGAACCACCGATCCCTCCTCGATAGGCCCTGTCTCGGCGACCGCTCGCCATTCGTCGGACTCCACTCGAACGCGCCCGGTGTTCTCAACGATGTCGATCGTCTCGATGACGCGTGCCGGCAAGCCGATGTAGCGATTCGCGCCCACTGGCAGATCATCGGGTCGGTCTTGACGTCCCATGAAACGACGCAGGATCAGCAACGACACGGCGGTGCCGCCGAAGAACAGGAGCCACTGGACCCCGCCGTGGAAGTCCAGCCACGCCGCCATGGCCGCCAAGGCCGCGCCGATGGCGAACGGCAGCAGGAAGAATCCTGCGGTGAAAATCTCGCCGAGGCCCATCACCAGCGCCGTGATGACCCAGACCCAGCGCCACAACTCGTTGTCCACCCGAACCCCCGCTCATTTCGTTGTTGGGTGTGCTGCAAGTATGCCCCGCCCCAGCGAGCCCGTTGCCGCGTCACCTCTGCTGGCAGGTTGGGCACCACGTGCTGGACCGCTGGTCGAGCACGCGGCGGCGCAATTCGGTGCCGCAGCGAACGCACGGCTCCCCGGCGCGGCCGTAGCAGACGAAGTACTTCTGATTGTCGCCCGCTCCTTCGAGGCTGTAGTAGTCGCGCAGCGTGCTGCCGCCACGCTCGATGCTGGCCACCAGCACATCGCGCAGCGCCGCGAGCAGCCGTTCAGCTCGCGGCTTCGAGATCGAGCGAGCCGACGGGTTGATCCCGGCCAGGAACAAGGCTTCGTCGGCGTAGATGTTGCCGACCCCGGCGATCAGCCGCTGGTTCAGCAACTGCGTCTTGATGCGCTGGCTGGACCGCCTGCTCGCCCGCCAGAACGCGCCTGCATCCAGGTCACCCTCCAGCGGCTCGGGACCCATGGCGGCGAGCGTCGGCAACTCGCTGTAGTTGCCGCGGTCGCACACGGCAATCCGGCCGAACCGTCGCACGTCGTGCAGGCACAGCACGTCACCGTTGTCGAGGCGCCACCAGGCCCGCACGTAGGGATCGGCGAGCGTGACCTCAGCAGCGTCCATGACCTCGGTCGCGGGCCCGTCACGAGGCTGGACCGCGGGCGTCGGGGGCGCATCGCGCACTGATGCAGTCGTCGCGAAACACAGCCGGCCTGTCATGCCGAGATGGATGACCAGCTCGCGCCCGCAGTCGAGCTCTGCGATCAGGTACTTGCCCCGACGCCGGAGCACCTCGATCTCGCTGCCGATCGCATCGGCGCCGGAAGCGAACTTGCGCGACGGGTGAGCCCACGCCTCGACGATCTGGCGTCCCACGAGCGGCCCTGCAAGCTGCCGCCGGACGACCTCGACCTCGGGCAACTCAGGCATGGCGGCTCAGCACACCCTCCCCGGCAGGCGTGCCGGGGCGATGGGTGCCACGTCGGGATCAGCGGAACTTGGGAGCGCGCTTCTCCAGGAATGCGGCGACTGCTTCACGGTGATCATCCGAGGCGCGCGCGACATTCAGGGCCTCCATCTCACGGCGCTGCACGGCCCCCAAGTCGGTGTCCGAGCCGTTTGCGGTGAGCAGCTGCTTGGTCAGCTGCACCATGGTGGGCGGGTTCTCTGCGTAGCTGCGGGCGCGGGCAAGTGCCACTTCCAGCACGTCGCCGTCGGTGACCTCGTCCACCAGGCCCATCTCGCCGGCTTCAGCGCCGGTCACGATGCGACCCGAGAGGGCCAGGTCGGTGGCCGCACCCCATCCACAGCGCTGCACCAGCATGTGAGAGGAGGCCAGCTCGGGTGTCACGCCCATCTTCACGAACCGGCACGAGATCTTGGCCTCGCTGTGGGCGATCAGGCGGTCCATCGAGAGCACCATCGTCAGGCCCACGCCGATCGAGGCACCGTTGATGGCGGCAACGAGCGGCTTGGAATTGCGTACCAGGTCCACCCAGTCATCAGCAGCGCTGTCGTCGCCGGCCGCCGCCTCGCCCACGCTGGCGCCTGTTTCGTCGGCGTCTGCGATGCGGGCGGCGAAGACCTCCGCGATATCCGCCCCGGCGCAGAAGCCTCGGCCAGCGCCGGTCACGACGAACGCGCCGACTGACGGGTCGTTGTTGCCTGCCAGCACTGCGTGGGTCATCTCCGCCTGCATGCGCGGCGTCCACGCATTCAGCTTCTCGGGCCGGTTCAACGTGATGACCCTCACGTCGCCATCGTCGGTGACGGTGATCTGCTCGTACTCCATCTTGGTGCTCCGTGGCTCGGCGAATCGACCTACAGCATGGCCGCAACTCGCGCAGTCTCGCTCACGCAGCCAGCCGTGTCTGGTGCGGCAACGCTCACGCAACCAGCTGTGTCTGATGCGGGCTGGCTCAAGCAGCCAGCCCGTTCCTCCGCTGGTGCTCGGCCCGGCCTTCGGGGCAGTCGTCTTGGTAGGGGCACCAGCTGCACAGCGGACCGGTGGTCGGTTCGAACTGGCCGCTGCCCACCGCATCGGCGATGCGGTCCCAGGTGACGCGATGCTCGTCGACCGCAGCGTGCACGGCGTCGGGATCGAACGGGCGAGCAATCTCGATGGGCTCGCGGGTGTCGCGCCCGTTGCCGGTCTCGCCGAGGTACAGCAGCCGCACCTCGCTCACGTCGTCGCCGAGTGCGGCAGCCGCCGCCGCATACAGCCAGACCTGTGTGAGCCGGCTGTCGAGGTAGCGAGCTCCCGGCGGTCGACCGGTCTTGTAGTCGGTGATCCGCAGACCGTCGGGCGCTCGGTCCACGAGATCGACGATGCCGCGGAACGGCACGCCATCAAGCGTGGCGACCAGATCGCGCTCGCGGTCGACCACATCGACACCGGTGGGATCGACCAGCTCGAAGAACCCCTCGATGTCCCGCCAGGCGTTCCACCGGAAGGCGCGTTCGTCGTCGGCCGACAGCTCCAGCGCTTCGAAGTCGGCGTTGCCCGCCAGCGCCGGCCACAGGTCGCGGCAGATGGCCCGAGCTCGTTCGAGCGTGCGTTGCGCCGGTGCCACCGCCAGCAGCTCCTCCAGGACGTGATGCACGAAGGTGCCGCGCAGCGCTGGCGCGCCCGGCGGATCGGGCCGCTTGTCGATGTAGCGGAACTTCCAGCGCCGTGCGCACTGCCGGAATGTGGACGCGCCCGAGGGGCTCAAGCTTCGCGGAATCTCGACGTCGCGGGCGATGCCGGCAGTGACGCCGCCGGCGTGGGCATCCACATTCACAGCGTGGCTGATCTTGTCACGACGGGCGCGGATGGTTCAGGGGCGCCGTCGCCAGCGCCGCCACAGCCACCATGCGAGCGCAGCCGCCACCAGCCACCCGACGGCCACGGCACCCCCGAACGCCGCTAGCTGCCGCCGGTCGACCGGCTCGGCCTGTCGCGGCAACAGCTGCGACGCGGGCGCGGGCGCCGGATCGGCGTCGTGCTCGGCACCGTCGGCCGGCGTCGCGGCCGGTGTCTCGGGGTCGTCACCTCGGAGTGCGTCACCCGGCAGCGCTGCCGCCGCATCGATGCTCGGCCGGGGTCGGTTGGGGTCGTAGTTGGCCATGCTGAAACTTCGCTGAATCCGAGGGTAGTGGGGCGCCTCAGCCCAGCCGGCGCTCGAGATCGGCCCACAGCCCGTCGAATGCCGCCACCGCTTCGGGGGCACCCGGCCGGCGTCCCAGTGCCCGCAGCGGCAGCGACTGACCGGAGGCCTCGGCGATCGCGGCCCGCTGGGGAATCGGCGGCAGCAGCTCGCTGCCGAAGCGCTCCGCGAGCTGCTGCGCCCAGTACGCGTTGTCGCGAGTGCGTCCCATGCGGTTCAGCACAACGCCGGCGACGGTCGGCGTGCCCTGGCGCTGGGCAACCCGGGTGATCGTCGACCGCATCAGGTCGACGCCGTCTGCGGCCCACGCGGCGGGCTCGGTCACGATCATCGCCCGATCGGCTGCGAAGAGCCCATTGATGCACAGCAGTCCGAGCGACGGTGGGCAGTCGATCAACACGAGGTCATGGCTCACACCAGCCATCGCTATGCGCAGCCGGTCCTGGGCACCCACCAGGTCGGCGGCCATCTGGGGCTCGCGGCTCGCGAGCGCGTAGCTGCCGGGTACGAGCTGCGGGCACGGACCGCCGTCAGGCCACCCGGAGTCGGTGATGGCTGCCAGCGCCGCCGCAGGCGCAGCATCCGCGAGCACGCTGTCGATGTTGAGGGAGGCATTCCACACACCGAGCCCAGCCGACGCGTTGGACTGCGGGTCGAGGTCCACCACCAGGACGCTGTGGCCCGCAGCACACGCCGCTTCGGCAAGACCGAGCGTGACCGTCGTCTTGCCCACCCCGCCCTTCTGGTTGACCACGGTCAGTGTCGTCATCTCGCCGACCTCACCCCGCCGACCTCATCCCAGCAGCCCCGAGCCCGGCCTCACGGAGCGCCTGCAACGGGAGGGCTGTGCAGGTCGATCCCGCACAGCGCCGCCGCAGCGGCCAGCTCCGAGCGCAGCGCGGTGCCTGCAGCGCCACGCTCGATCGTCGCCGCGGCGTCGAGCAGCGCGGCGTGTGCCGCCGGTGCGTTGAGATCGTCATCGAGCACAGCCTGCACCTCCGCAACGAGCCCCGATGACCCTCGGGCAGCATCGTCGCCTCGCGGAGCCCCGTTCGCGGCGCTCACCAGCGTGTCCAGGTCGCGCTGGCCGGCGAGTCCTTCAGAGTCGAACCATTCCCATTCGCCGCGGTAGTGGTGCGCCATCAGTGCCAGCCGTATGGCCCGCGGGTCGATGAGGGACCGCAGCTCGGAGACGAACACGAGGTTGCCGAGCGACTTCGACATCTTGTGCCCCTGGTAGGAGACCAGCCCCGCATGAATCCAGTAGCGGGCAAGCGGGACACCATGCACGGCCTCGCTCTGGGCGATCTCGCACTCGTGGTGCGGAAAGATCAGGTCGCCGCCTCCCCCGTGAATGTCGAAGGTCTCGCCCAGCGCCGCATAACCCATGGCGGAGCACTCGATGTGCCAGCCCGGTCGCCCCGGCCCGAACGGCGACGGCCACGAGGGCTCGCCGTCTGCGCTGGCCTGCCACAGCACGAAGTCGAGCGGGTTGCGCTGGCGTGGATCATCGGGCGTGCCGCCGCGCTCTGCCGCGAGCGCCGTCATCTCCTCGGCGCTGTAGCCCGACAGCTTCCCGAACTCGGGAAACGTGCT
Source organism: Candidatus Poriferisodalis sp. (assembly GCF_965203655.1). Classification (GTDB taxonomy): domain Bacteria; phylum Actinomycetota; class Acidimicrobiia; order Acidimicrobiales; family Poriferisodalaceae; genus Poriferisodalis. The sequence goes on along the minus strand of NZ_CBDBDD010000009.1, from coordinate 449,513 downwards.
CACGTCGAAGAAGACACGATCGCCAGAGACATACCCATGCCCGGCATCGACCAGCTTGGAGATCATGGCGATCATGTCGTCGATGGATCGGGTGGCCCGCGGCTCGTGCGCCGCCGGCCGTGCCCCTAGCGCCGTCATGTCGGCTTCGAAGCGTTTGATCTCCCGCTCGGCCAGCGACAGGTAGTGCTCGCCGAGCTCGGCCGCCTTGGGCAGGATGCTGTCGTCCACGTCGGTGTAGTTGCGCACCATCGTGACCGTGTGGCCCAAGTCTTCCAGGCGGCGGATCAGCAGGTCATAGGTCAGGTAGGTGGCAGCGTGGCCCAAGTGGGTGGCGTCGTAGGGCGTGATCCCGCACACGTACATGCCGACGTGATCGTCGAGCTCGAGCTCGACGATCGATTTCTGCGCAGTGTCGTACAAGCGCATTCCCACGGCCCGACACGGTACTGTCGGAGCAGGTGGAGAACCGTCGAGGCGATCCTGCGCTGCTCGAACGGATCGCGTTGTACCGGCACCGCCGCGAGCTGCCGCCCATCCAGCCGGTCCTGCTCGACGAGCTGGCCGACTGGTTGAGAAACCACGGCAGCGACCCCCTCACCTACGTGAGCGATCTGTTCGGGCGCCATCAGGTGGTCTTCGTGGGCCACCACACGCCGACCCGCCGCGCCGGGCTGTTTCTGCAAGACCTGGTTGCCGCGGCGTACCGCGCCGGCGTCGGCATCGTGGCGATGGAATACGCCTGCGTCGACGATCAGGCACGGCTCGACGCGGTCGTCTCCGGCACCAATTTCGACGAGGTGCTCGCACGTGAGGCGCTCCTGCGCTGGGGCATTCGCCACAACTTCGTCTACCGCGAGTACCTCGACGTGCTGAGTGCAGTGTGGGAGGTGAACCGTCGCTTCGCCGACGCCGGCACTGCGCCCATGCGCGTGCTGGGGCTGGACTACGACTTGGACCTCGACGCGGTCACCGACACGGCCGACCTGCGCAGCGCGTACGCGTGGCCGCACCTGCGAGACCGCGGCCCGGTGTCGCAGCACATGTGCGAGGTGCTGCTGAGCGAGGTGGTCGAGCCCGGTCATCGCGCGCTCGTGCTGACACGCACCGCCCATGCCCTCACGCGGGTGCGGCGGCGGCCGCACCAGGTGTGGGATGCCATCGACGCCGAGGTCGTCGACGGACGGGTGGTGGGCGCGGCCAACCGTGTGTACGAGGCCATCGCGGACCGCGCGGTCACGGTGCTGATCCACGAGGCGCTGCCCGCCGACGGTGAGCTGTGCGATTACGCGCTGGCTGCCGACGGCGTGCTCGACACCGTGTTCGCGCTGAACGACGACCTCGAAGTGCCGCTCGCGTTCGACGTCGACCGGGGTCCGCCCGCCCGGCTGGGGTGCACCACCAGCCTCGACCGCGAACCGCTCGGCGGGCTGGCCAGCGGTTGGATCTACCTCGAACGCGACTACGAACGGCGGGCGCCCACCCCGCTTCCCGAGCCGGTGCCGGCGATGCACGTGGAGCACGCGCGGCGGTACGCGCTCGACCCAGGTCTGCGCGATGTCCGATCCACCGCAGGCGATTTCGAGGTCGCGGTCACCGCAACAGCCGCCGCAGCAGAGCTGGCTTGGACACAGGTGCTCTAGCGGTTCCGGCTGGCCCACTGTCAGCTTCGGGCCCCAAACCGGGCAGACTCATGGGCGGTGCCGCCCGAAGCCCCCACCGACGACGAGCGGCCCACGTCCGCGCTCCAATCTCCTGCCGAGTACCTCGGCGACATCTGCGGACGCCACCAGATCGTGATGCTCGGCGACCAGATCGGGGTGCGCCAGCACCTCGAGTTCCTGGCCAACGCACTGAGCGAGCTGGCCGACCAGGGCATCGCCAACTTGGCCTGGGAGTACACCAACTCTCGCCGCCAAGCTGAGCTCGACGCGCTGGTTAACGCACCCGAGTGGGACGAGCGGGCCTGCGCCGACCTGTTCGTCGATCTGCTCGGCGCCGGCTTCGGCTACCAGGAATATGCCGATGTCCTGCGTGCCGTCTGGGAGCACAACCGAGCCGAGCAGCGCCGTGACGCCGACCGCAGGCCTATCCGAATGGTCGCGCTGGGGTTGCCCACCTACGTGGAGGACCCCGCTTTGCTCGACGGCCGTTCGGCCGCCGAGGAGGGCCTGCGGAACTGGTGGCTCGGCGGGCACTTCCGCGACATGTCGGCATTCCACGCCGCAAGCGTGCTCACTGCAGAGGTACTGCGATCGGGCGAGCGGGCGCTGGTGTACATGAACGTCACTGCCACCACGACCAGGCTCATCGAATGGGCCGGCGGCAAGCCGACGACATCGGTGGGGAACCTCCTGTGGCGCTGGATGGGCGACGGCTGCCGACGGGTCGTGTTTCACGGGACCATCGCCGACACGGCGGCAACCGAGCGAGTCGAGGAACTCGTGTCGCGATCGCCCGAGGGCAGGGGCAGCACCGAGGTCCGCTTCGGCCTGGACTTGGCCGCGTCCACGCTCGGCAGCGTCGCCATGACCGAGGTGACGGGCTCGACTGACGGCGCGGAGAGCTCGCTGCGGCTGCGCGATGTGGCCGACGGCTACATCTACTTGGGCCCGCGCGAGGCCTGGGAGCCGGCCACGCTGATCGACGGCTTGATCACCGACGACAACTTCGCCAGCGCGGAGGCCCGCTACCGGGCGCTCGACCCCCGGCCAGAGCCCTACAGCCGCGACGAACTCGAAGCCGTGCGCCGCTCCGGTCAGGAGGAGCTCGCCGAGGCATGGCCGCCGTTGCCTGAGCCACCCGAGGAACCGAAGGGTCGCTTCGCGAGGTTCCGCAGAGGCGACTCGTAGCTCGCGCCGTGCAGCACCGCATCGACGAAGTCCCGCTGCCGTCGCCGCCGGCACGAGGCCGACTGTTCGTCACGAACTTCTCCGCCGTCGGACCCGATCCCCAGGCTGCGCTCGACCGGGTGGGGGCATCGACGCTGGCATGCATGCTGACCGATCGCGAGATCGAGCTGCGCTACCCCGCGTACAGCGAATGGCTCGATACCCATGGCGGCGACACCGACAGCCCGCGTGCCCTGTGGCTGCCCACGCCCGACGGCGGTGTCACGGCCGACGATGCGGTGCTCGACCTGGTGCGCGAAGTCGTCGGCTCTCTCGACAGCGGCGACGGTGTGCTCGTGCACTGCGGGGCGGGCATGGCGCGCACGTCGGTGATCGGCATTCTCGCGATGGTGGCATTCGGCGCTGAGCCCGCCCAGGCAGCGATCGACTTCCGCGCCGCCCGACCCGGCGGCGGCCCCGACGGTCCGCCCCAGGAGCATCAGATCGAGCGTCTCGTTCCGCGGGTGCGCGGGCTGCGCTCGGCCTAAGCCACCGCGGCGGCGGTGCCGTCGTGTTCCTCCCAGCGCCAGCCGGAGCGGACCATGACGCAGCGTCGGCGTGGGCCGGGGGCGTCGAGGTCGCCATCGGGGAAGGCCGCATCACCGACGTAGACCGCGACGTGGCCGGGGTCGGATTCCGGCGACTTGATGATCTCGGTGTGATAGCAGGTGTGCCCGTCCACCGACGCCAGCACGTCGGCGGCGCGGGTGAAACCCGACAGCCAGGTGAGCGTCACGAACGTGGGCGTGACGAACTCGATCTCGCCGGCGGCCCGACGGGCCAGCGCCGCAGCGGGCGAGACCCAAGCGTAGTCCAGTATCTCGCTGCCGTCGACGCGTATGGCGCCCAGACCCTCCGGCGCCTCGCACACGAAAAAGTGCGTCGAGAAACGCTTGGGCCGGATCGGCGGCGGCACCCAGTGGGCGAAGTGCACGAGCTCGGCCGATGACAGGTCGATGCCGGCTTCCTCGGAGGCCTCGCGCACCGCGGCCGTGCGATACCCGCGTCTGTCAGCAGTGAAGGGGCCCTGGGGACCGGCGGCGGTGCGGGGATCGCACTCGGCCACCACGTCGCCGGGAACCTCCCGGTCGGGCGGATCCACCCGGCCGCCGGGGAACACCCACATGCCGCCGAAGAAGCCCCGCGAGTTGCGCTGCAGCATGAGCACCTCGATGTGGACGCCCGCATCGCTTGCCGCCGGATCGAAGCCGTGGCCAGGCGCAGCAGCGGGCTCGGCATCGCGTAGCACGACAACCGTCGCCGCGTCGATCGGTGCCGGCGGTGTTGTGGGCGAATCGTTCACGCGGCCGGCCTACGCGGTATCCCGGGTGCGCAGCTCCAGCCGGTCCGAGCCGGCATCCATGCCGGGCAGCGGGCGCGAGACGTAGCCGCTGTGCTCCGCCAGCAGCTCCACCACCATCTCTTCGGCTTCGGCCCAGTCGTGGGCCCGTGGTCCTTCCACCTGGGAGTTGTAGGGCTGGTCGAACGTGATCGCATACCCGCCTGCGGCACGGATGTCGATCACGTTGTGCGGAGCGTCTTCGAGGTAGGCGTCGGCATTCACCATCGCCTTGTCGGCCACGAAGCAGATGTCGCGGTAGGGAATGCGCTCGCGGTCGAGCCACTCAACTGTGTCGCTCACCGTCACGCGGTGACCCCAGCTCACATACAGGCGGTGGGTGACGATCCGTATCCACACGCCTGCGTCAGAAAGCCGCCACAGCGCCTCAGAGCACCCCTCCATCTGCTCCATCTCACGGAACATGCGGTAGTCGATCACGGCGATGCGATGCAGCTCCTCGAACTCGCCGTCGGCGAGGCCCCACTCGCTGAAGTTCCAGCCACGCACCAGGGGCAGCGAGTCCTCCGGAACCCCGCGCTCGGCCGCCACCACGCGACGGAAGGCCTCGGTGTGCATCCCGCACACACCGTCGAGGTCCACCGCAAGCACAAACGCAGGCACCGCAGCAACCTAACAACCCAACTGACGCAGACTCAGGTGATTCCAGCGACTGAGAGACGATGCGGCGATCTTCGCTACAGGTGCAATGCTGGACCCGATGCAGTCCGACTCTCACGAGCGCAGCGTCCATGATCTCGGGGGCGCTTCGGGATTCGGACCGGTGCCTCACGACCCGGACGAGCCGCCGTTTCATGCCGACTGGGAACGGCGTGTCTTCGGTCTGCTCGGCGCGGTGACGGCTTCGACGGCCCGCCGGCCGGGCGAGTTCCGATACGTCCTCGAGCGCTTGGACGCATCCGACTACTTCGACAACGGCTACTACGGCCGCTGGCTCGCCGGCTTCGAGGTGCTGCTCGGCGAGTACGGGGTCATCAGCGCAGACGAGATGAACAGCGAGGTCGCCGAGCGCATCGAGGTGCCCGCTGCGGAGGCCGCCGGTGCGTCACCAGTCCAGCGGGCTGCGCCGGCGGCCGCGCTCGATGCGGCGCTGCTGCCGCCCGACCGGCCCACACCGGCCCCCGAGCGTCGCACCGTGCGTCGCCAACTCCCCCAACGCCCCCGCTTCGAGGTGGGCGATCGGGTGGTGGCGCCGGGCCCAACCCAACCGGGCCACACCCGCCTTCCGAGCTACGCGGTGGGCAAGCCCGGCACGGTCGCCAAGCTGCATCCGGCCGAAGTGCTGCCAGACAGCACGGCCCACGACATGGGCGAGCGGCCCCAGCACGTCTACTGCGTGGGCTACGACGCCCAGACGCTGTGGGGCGACGAGGCAGAGCCGAACACCACCATTCACGTCGACCTCTACGAGTGCTACCTGACGGCAGCCGAGGGCGGCTGACGCGATGGCAGCAGGCTGACCAGGGAGGAACCGATGCACGACGACCATGCCGGCGGCAGCAGCCACGGCGATCACGACCACCGCAACCGTCACCTTGCATCATCGCCGGAAATCCGCGTCGAGGCGCTGGAAGACGTGCTGGTGGAACGCGGCATCGCCGACCGGGGACGGATCGACGCCATCATCGAGCGGTTCGAGCACGACATCAGCCCGATGATCGGCGCCAGATTGGTGGCCCAGGCGTGGCTTGATCCTGGCTTGCGACAGCAGCTGCTGACCGACGCCGATGCCGTCTTGGCCGGCATGGACATCCGCGGCGCTGAGATCGAGCACATCGAGGTGAAGGCCAATGAGCCCGGCGTCCACAACGTGGTCGTCTGCACGCTGTGCTCGTGTTACCCGTGGGCGCTGCTTGGGCTGCCGCCGAACTGGTACAAGAGCCCCGAATACCGGGCTCGCGTGGTGCGCGAGCCTCGGGCGGTGCTGGCCGAGATGGGCCTGGAACTCGACCCGGGCACCGAGGTACGCGTCTGGGACTCCAGCTCCGAGACCCGGTTCCTGGTGCTGCCCGAGCGGCCTGCGGGCACCGAAGGGTGGCCCGTCGAACGCTTGGCCGACCTAGTGACCAGAGACTCGATGATCGGTGTGGCCCGGGCCGCCGATCCCGGCAGCGAGTAAGCGTGCGAGCGCGCAGCACGCGCGCCTGCGGCGCGGGTGTCAGACTGGACCTATGAGCACCCTCACCTTCCACGATCCGCGAGGCGAGGCCAAGACTGCGCCTGAGCCCTACACGCTCAGCACACCACTCGATCAGCCGATCACGATCGGCCTGGTCGCCAATGGCTTCCCCGACAGCGTCAGATTTCTCGACCACGTCGAGAAGGCGCTGGCCGAACGGCTGCCGTCGGCGTCGTTCAACCGTTACGACAAGGGCGACGCTTCGTCGGTCGTCGGCAAAGGGATGCTCAGCGACATCAGCTCCGAGTGCGGTGCGGTGATCGCCGCGTACGGCCATTGAGGCAGCTGCACATCTGGCACCGTGCGTGACAGCATCACCACCGCCCGAGCGGGCATCCCGTCCATCGCACTCGTCACCGATGCGTTCTGGCCCCAAGGCGACTTCGTGGCCAACGCCACCGGCATGCCGTCCGTCCCTCGCGTCCGCCTGCCGCACCCGGTAGCGGGCAGCGGCGAGGACAACATGGCCAAGGTTGCCGCTGACATCACGCCGCAGATCATTTCGATCCTGACCGGCGCTGGTTCCAACTAAGCCAGCCGTGACACTGCTGGAGGCCCGCAGCGAGGCCGACGCGCTCGAGCAGCTTCACGCGCTCGGGCTCACCGACGGCCTGCCGGTCGTCATTCCTACTCCGGAGCGGGTGGCCATGATGGCGCTCGCCTCTGGCCTCGACCCCGATCTCGAACTGGGCGTCATGGGACCCGCGCACGGCGTGGCGAGCGTGGAGAAAGTGGCTACTGCTGCGGTGATGGCGGGCTGCCTGCCCGACCACATCCCCGTCGTGGTGGCCGCCGTGCGGGCGGTGTGCAAGCCCGAGTTCGACCTCACCGAGATGCAGAGCACCACCCACTGCACCGCGCCGCTCATCGTGGTGTGCGGGCCAGCACGGCACCAGTGCGGTGAAGTGGCATCGGGATTCGGCGCGCTGGGGCCCGGCCATCGTGCCAATGCCACCATCGGCCGGGCGCTGCGGCTGGCGATGATGAACATCGGCGGTGCCCGCCCCGGGGTGTCAGACATGGCGCTGCACGGCCATCCCGGCAAGTTCACCTACTGCCTCGCCGAGGACACCGAGAACAGCCCGTTCGCGCCGCTGCACACCGGCTACGGCTACGCCGAAGAAGACAGCGCTGTGGTCGTGGTCGGCGCCGAGGCACCGCACTCGACGATCTTCACCGGCGATGCGGACGATCCCGAGTCGGCCAGCCGGCTGCTGAACGTGATCGCAGCCGTCATGGCCAATCCGGGCAGCAACAACGCGCACCTGCGGCACGGCGCTGTCACAGTGATCATGAACCCCGACCACACGACGGTGCTGGCCCGCGCGGGGCTGACCCGCGAGGACATTCAGGCCGAGCTGGCTGCCCGCGCCACCAACACGGCAGCCACGCTCGCCCATGTCGGGTCGGCCTTCTACCTCGACCGGGATGGCCCGCCCGATGAGCTGATCCCGATCCTGAAAGACCCCAGCAGGATCGTGGTATTCCAGGCGGGCGGCTCGGGTCTGTACACGATGGTGATGCCGTCGTGGTGCGCCGGCCCTCACCAGAACCCGGTCGTCCACGCCGAGATCGATCTCGACCAAGCGTGCGAGGTGCCTTGGGCCGATGCTCTCGGCATCGGCCAATCAGACGCCGCCGACACCCTTGGAGTCGGCCAATCAGACACTGCCGAAGTTGCAGGAGGAGCAGCCTGATGAGCGATGCGCCCCGCCCGCACGGCGGACGGTGGTTCGAAGAGCTGACACCGGGTCTGGTGATCCACCACCGGCTGCGCCGCACGATCACCGAGGCCGACAACGTCATGTTCACCACCATGACCATGAACCCCGCTGCCCTGCATCTCGACTTCGAGTACGCCCGCACCGAGACCCAGTTCGGCAAGCCGCTCGTGAACTCGATGTTCACGGCCGCTGTCGTAGTCGGCATATCGGTCCACGAGACCACCCACGGCACCACCGTGGCGAACCTCGGCTTTGAGCGGATGGATTTCCCTGCACCCGTCTTCCACGGCGACACGCTGCGGGTGGAGAGCGAAGTGGTCTCGGCACGCCCGTCCAAGAGCAAGCCCGACCAGGGCATCATCCTGTTCGAGCACCGCGCCTACAACCAGGACGACACGCTGGTCGCCATCATGCGCCGCAACGCCCTCATGTGGCGCCAACCAGCGGAGCCACCTCCTTCATAACCTTTTGCGAAGAAGGCGCCCGACAGGTCGCCGAAGAAAGGTTCCGTCCGATGCCGAGTACCAAGAGTTATCGGCAACTGCACGATCGCGTGCTGGCACGACCTGGCGCCGCCGAGCGGCTGCGTGCACTGCGCGACGACAACACCCCGCGTACATCCGTGAGCTCCGGTGCCCCGCGCGAGGCCGGGGAAATGCTGGCTGATGCTCAAGGGCTCGCGGATGGAGTGCTGCTTGAGCGCGCACTTGACGTGGACGCATCGGGCGAGGTTCCCGTGCACAACCTGGACCTGTTCCGTGACGCTGGCCTGTACGGGTTGTGGACGCCGACCGACGTGGGCGGCTGCGGCTTCGACGAGCTTGAGCGGCTCCCCATTCTCGAAGCGTTAGCGGGCGGTTGCCTCACGACCGCGTTCGTGTGGGCGCAGCACGGCGGCGGCTCGGCGAACGCCGCTCGGATGCCAGCCGGATCGCCGCTGCATGAGCGGTGGGCCCGCCCGCTGGCCACCGGCGAGCGGCGCAGCGGCGTGGCGTTCGCACATGTGCTGCGGCCCGAGCCGTGCCTGTTCGCCGAGCATTCCGGCGGTGGCTGGGTGCTGCGTGGCGTGGCACCGTTCGTCACCGGGTGGGGTCACATCGACGCTGTGCTAGTCGCCGCTCACGAGGCAGATCGGCTGGTGTGGATGCTCATACCGGCCACAGAGGCGCGCACGCTGACGTCCCGCCGGCTGCGGCTTGCCGCAGTGGACTCGTCGGTGACAGTGGAGCTTCACTTCAACGGGCACGCCGTCGGCAACGACGAGGTGGTGGAGGTCATCGACTACAGCGACTGGCTGTCGTTCTACCGCCAAGGCCTGCGAACCAACGGCGCCCTCATGCTGGGCGTGGCATCCCGTGCACTCGGGTTGCTCGGGCCCACGCCACTGGATGCCGAGCTGGACGCCGCACGAAGCGCGCTCTACGCGGCCGAGGTCGACGAGATGCCCGAACGCCGTGCGCAGGTCGGATATGTGGGCATCCGCGCGACCAGCGCGCTCGTCTCATCGGTCGGCGGAAGAGCCATCACGCTCGCCCATCACGCGCAGCGCCTCGCCCGCGAAGCGCTGTTCCTGCTGGTCCAGGGCCAGACAGCCGAGATCCGCGCAGGCCACCTGCGTCGCCTCGTCGCCACCGACCCGGAGGGCTGAGAATTACGGCAGGCCAGCGCCGGGGATGTCGACTCGGACGGTCTCGATGCGGCCAAGGGCCGGAGCGTCGTCGGGCGGGCGCGACGTGGGAGCGGTGACCATGTAGAGGGTGCGGCGATCGTCGTCGCCGAGCATGCAGGCGAAGCAGTTCAGCTCCAGCTCGATGACATCGGTGACCTCGCCGCCGTCGACCACCCGGAAGCAGCTCGCATTGAGCGGGTCGGCAACCCAGATGCCGCCGGCCTCGTCGAGGCAGATGCCGTCGGGCACCCGCTCGCCCAGATCGGCGAACGTCCGCCGGCCGCTCAGCGAGCCGTCGGGGTCGATGTCGAACGCGGTCATCCGGCGGCCGTAGCTCTCCGCCACCACCATGTGGCGCCCGCTGGGGTCGATGACGGTGCCGTTGGGGAAGTCGAACCCGTCGGGCCCAGGCCGTGCCGCGCCGTCGGGGCTCACGATCGCCAAGGTCGCCTGGGCGAACGTCTCCCCTGCACTGTCGTCGAACCCGAAGTTGCCGACGTAGGCCGTGCCGTCGGCGGCAACCACCATGTCGTTGCACGGCCCTCCGGCGATGCCGGACAGGTCGGCGTGCAGCGACTCGTTGCCGTCGGCGTCGAGTCGGCGAAGCTGCCGGTCCAGCATCGAGACGAACAGCAAGTCGCCATCCGGCAGCCAGCCCAGCCCCGAGGGCTGCGTCGGAACCGTGTGCACGAGCTCTTCGTTGCCGTCGGGCGTGACCGTGTAGATCCCGTGGCGGTAGAAGTCGGAGTACCAGAGGCGGTCGCCGCGCCAGCGCGGACCCTCCCCGAATCGCAGCCCCGTCACCACCACATCAGTCGTCGTCATGGCCGCCGACGCTAGTCTTGGCCTCAGATGCGATCTGAGTACACCGGTCGTGTCCAGATACCCGACGCTGAGGGCGGATCAAGGCCGAGCGACCACCATCTGGTGCTTGATAGGGCCGACGTGCAGGTGTCCGATGCGCGACTGCTCCCCGTCGAGCCGAAGGCCGTCGAGCAGGGGCGCCACCACCCGGAAAAACGCTCGCAGCTCCCAGCGGGCCAGGTGCACGCCTAGGCAGAAGTGGGCGCCGTGCCCGAAGGCGAGGTGGTCGTTGGGCGTGCGCCGGATGTCGAAGCGGTACGGCTCGGGGAACTGGCGCTCGTCGCGGTTGGCCGAGGGGTACCACACCCCCACGTGCTCCCCGGCCTTGATCGTTTGGCCTCGCAGCTCGGTGTCTTTGGTGCAGGTGCGCGCGAACTGGATGACCGGCGAGGTCCAGCGCAGGATCTCCTCCACGGCCGATTCCACGGCATCGGGGTCGTCGATGCGCTCGTTGAGCAGTTCGAGCTGATCACGGTGCTCCAGCAGGGCGATCACCCCGCCGCTCGCGGCGTTGCGAGTTGTCTCGTTGCCCGCAGCGATCATCAAGCGCAGGTAGCCCACGAGCTGCTGCGGCGTCAGCGGGCCTGATTCGATCTCCGACCGCAGCAGGATGCTCACCAAGTCGCGGCCGTCGGTGCCGTCACGCCGGCGCTCGCGGATCAGCTCGCCGATCCACGTGTCGAACTCGCGGATCATGCGCGCCCGCATTTCGTCGCGGGGCTCGCCGGGTCGGCAGAACCTCTCCAGATCGGGATCGTCGAACAGCACCGATGTCCAGGCGTGCACCTGTTCCCAGTCGTCGGCCGATACGCCCACCATCTCGCAGATGGCCGCCAGCGGCAGCTTCACCGCCAGGTCTTCCACCACGTCGGCCGTGCCCTCGTCGGCGACCTTGGCGATGAACTCGTCCGCGAAGCGCTGAGCGTGCAGCTCAAGCGACTCGGATCTGCTGCGCATCGCCTTCGGGGTGAACTCCGGCACCACCAGCCGGCGCAGGTCCCAGTGGTCGGGACGGTCCTTGAAGATGAAGTCCGGCGGTTCGTCGGGGTCCCAGCCGATCTCGATGGCCCGCTGGCGGTACTTCGTCCAGAAGCGGGCATCCCGGTCGGCATCGGCGAGGCGCAGGCGACCGCCGCCGTTGATGAAGGTCTTGTTCTGGCCCGAGATCCACTTCACGTCCTCGTAGCGGGTGATGGCCCAGAACGGGACGATGTTGTCGCGCACGTACCAGTAGACGGGCGCCTCCTCGCGCAGCAGGTCCCACTCGGCCCACGGGTAGCCCTCGGCGGCGTACCGCTCGGTGTCGTGGATGACCGCCTCGTCGACCTGCATGAAATCGCGCCTCTGCTCGCCCATACCGGCTACAGCCAGCGTCAACGGTAGTTGTGCCGCTCACCGCCGCGCCGTGCCCGGGCGGCGCGTCGCATGCCCACCCAATAGCGGACCTGTCAATCCGGCACGGTGCCTGGCAGCGGCTCGGCGCAATACTGACGGCATGAGCACCGGTTCGACTCACGCGAATTCCCCTGACGCCAACGCAGAGGCTGGCCTGCCGGTTGTCTGGTTCGACCGGCCTGCTGGCCGGCTGCCGCGCGAGCTGCTGGACGGTCGGGCCGAGATTGCCGACGTGCGCGGCGACGACCCGCTCGAAGGCATCGAACGGGCTCACGGCGCCATCGTGGGCGCCGCCATCCGTTACGACCGCACCGTGTACGAGCGTGCGCCACTGCTGAAGGTGATCGCCCGGGCTGGGATCGGGTTCGACAATCTCGACCTCGACGACGCCACCGAATTCGGCATCGCCGCCTGCAACACGCCCGACGGTCCGACGATCTCCACCGCTGAGCAAGCCGTCGCGCTCATCTTCGCCGTCACCAAGGGACTGAAGGAATCGGCCCGCCGGCTCGAAGCTGCCGAAGGCGACTACTGGGCACGCCACGGGCATCTCGAACTGGCCGGCTCGACGCTCGCATTAGTCGGGCTCGGACGCATCGGCGGCTCTGTGGCCCGCATCATGTCGGCCGTCGGCATGGAAACCGTGGCGTATGACCCGTATGCCAGCGACGAGCGATTTGCGGAACTCGGGGCGCAGCGGGCGGCGACGCCCAGCGAAGCAGTGGCTGACGCGCACGTCGTGTCGGTGCACGCGCCGCTCAGCAATGAAACCCGCCATCTCGTGAACGCCGAACTGCTCGCGGCCATGCGCGACGGCGTGTATGTGGTGAACACGTCTCGCGGCGGCCTCGTCGACCAAGACGCGCTGCTCGCAGCGCTCGACGCAGGCAAGGTGCGTGGTGCCGGTTTGGATGTGACCGAGCCAGAGCCGCTGCCGCCTCGCCACCCGCTGCTAGGTCGTCCCGACGTGGTGGTGACCCCGCACGTCGCCTCGGCCACCGTCGCCGGCCGCCGCCGCATCTTCATCCATGCTGTCGACGAGGTCATGACCGCTCTCGACGGCGACCAGCCGCCCAACATGCTCAACCCCGAGGCTTGGCCCGGCCGCAGCGCCTGAGGCTCTGCCTCTTAACCTCCGATACCGATGGCAGTTGAGCGAGCGGCGGCGGGACGGCTGACGGCGTTTCTGCCTCGCGAGCCGGACGCTGACTCACTGCTCGAAGGCTTCCTGGACTACACGGCCGAGATCGGCCTGGAGCTCTACGAGGCCCAAGAAGACGCCATCTTGGAGATCTTCGGGGGCAACCACGTCATTATCACCACACCGACCGGCTCGGGCAAGTCGCTGGTGGGCCTCGCTGCGCATTTCGAGGCGGTGGCACGCGGCCAGCGCAGCTACTACACCGCGCCGGTCAAAGCCCTCGTGTCGGAGAAGTTCTTCGCGCTCTGCGAGGAACTGGGCGCTGCCAACGTCGGCATGGTGACCGGCGACGGCGCCGTCAACCCCGACGCGCCGGTGGTGTGCTGCACGCAGGAGATCCTGGCCAACCTGGCGCTGCGCTCAGGTGCCGGCGCCCCGGTCGACAGCGTCGTCATGGACGAATTCCACTTCTATGCCGACCGCGACCGGGGATGGGCCTGGCAGGTGCCGCTGCTCGAGCTGACCCGCACCCAGATGATCCTGATGAGCGCCACGCTCGGCCCCACCCAGCGCTTCGCCGACGACCTACAGCGGCGCTCTGGCCGCGAGGTCGCCACCGTGACCGGAGCCGAACGGCCGGTGCCGCTCACCTTCACCTACCGCGAGACCACGCTGCACCAGTCGCTCGAAGAGCTGCTGGAGCTGCGGCGGGTACCCGCCTACATCGTCCACTTCACCCAGCGAGCCGCCACCGAGCGGGCGCAGGCGCTCACGAGCCTCAACGTGCTCACCAAAGACGAGAAGGCGGAGGTGGCCGCGGAGATCGTCGACTTCCGGTTCGACTCGCCGTTCGGCCGTGACATTCAGCGCTTCGTCAAGGCGGGCGTCGGCGTCCATCACGCCGGGATGCTGCCCAAGTACCGGCTGCTGGTGGAGCGGCTGGCCGGAGCGGGCCTGCTCAAGCTCATCTGCGGCACCGACACGCTCGGCGTCGGCGTGAACGTGCCCATCCGCACGGTGGTGTTCACCCAGCTCTGCAAGTACGACGGGCGCGACACGCGGGTGCTGTCGGTGCGCGACTTCCAGCAGATCGCCGGGCGGGCGGGGCGCAGGGGCTTCGACCACGAGGGCTTCGTGTGGTGCCAGGCACCCGAGCACGAAATCGAGTACGCGATGGCGCTTGAGAAAGCCCGCGAGAAGTTCGGCGACGACCCGGCCAAGCTGCGCAAGGTGCGGCGCCCGTCGCCGCCCAAGCGGGGCTATGCGCCGTGGAATGCCGACACGTTCGAGCGGCTCGCATCGGGACAGCCAGAGCTGCTGCGCTCGCAGTTCGACGTGTCGCACTCGATGCTGATGAACGTGCTGGATCGGCCCGGCGACGGCTGCGCAGCGATGCGCCGGCTGCTCACCGACAACCACGAGACCCGGGCCGCCAACCGCACCCACATCCGCCGCGCCATCGCCATCTACCGCTCGCTGACCGAGACGCAGGTGGTGGAACAGCTCGCGGAACCCGATGAGCTCGACCGCCTCGTGCGGGTCAACGTGGACCTGCAGGCCGAGTTCGACCTGACCCAGCCGCTGTCGCCGTTCGCACTCGACGCCATCGAGTTTCTCGACCCCGACGAGCCGACCTACCCGCTCGACGTGCTCAGCGTGCTGGAGGCAACGCTGGAGAACCCGACCGTGGTGCTGGAACGGCAGCGAGACCTTGCCCGCACCGACCTGCTGGCCGAGATGAAGGCCGAGGGCGTGGAGTACGAGGAGCGCATGGAGCGCCTCGAAGAAGTCGAGTGGCCCAAGCCGCTGCGCGACTGGCTCTATGACAGCTTCAACGCCTGGTCGACCCACCACCCCTGGCTGCGCAACGACAACATCCGCCCCAAGTCAGCGGCGCGTGACCTGCGAGAACGGGCCATGACGTTCCGTGAGTACGTCAACCACTACGGCATCAAGGGTTCCGAAGGGGTGCTGCTGCGCTACCTCAGCGATGCTTACAAGGCGCTCGTGCGCAACGTGCCCGAGGACCGCCGCACCGACGACATCGTGGAGCTGACGCGGTGGCTCGGTGACCTCGTGCGCGACACCGACAGCAGCCTCATCGACGAGTGGGAACGGCTGGAGCAGCTCAGCAAGGAAGAGGGAGCTGATCAGGTCGGCGCCCGGTAGTTGGGCGCCTCCTTGGTGATCATGATGTCGTGGGGATGGCTCTCGCGCAGGGCCGCTGCGGTGACACGCACGAACCGGGTGCGCAGCCGCATGTCGTCGATGCTGGTGGCGCCGCAGTAGCCCATCGCCTGGCGCAGCCCGCCGACGAGCTGGTGCAGCACACCGGCCAGCGGACCCTTGTAGGCGACGCGCCCCTCGATGCCCTCGGGCACCAGCTCTTCCACCTCGCGGCCGTCCTGGAAGTAGCGGTCCTTGGAGTAGCTGCGCCCCTTCATGGCACCCACTGAGCCCATGCCGCGGTATTCCTTGAAGCGTTCGCCTTGGTACAGCACGACCTCGCCGGGTGACTCGTCGGTGCCTGCCAGCAGGCTGCCCACCATGGCGCTGTGCGCCCCCGCGGCGATCGCCTTGGCGAGGTCGCCCGAAAACTGCATGCCGCCGTCCGCGATCACCGGCACCCCGGCCGCTGCGGCCTCCGAGGCACAGTCGAACACCGCCGAGATCTGCGGCACCCCCACCCCGGCCACCACCCGCGTCGTGCAGATCGAGCCCGGGCCGATCCCGACCTTGATCGCATCGGCACCGGCATCGATGAGCGCACGAGCCGCATCGGCGGTGGCCACGTTGCCCGCTACCACCTCTGCAGGGTGATTGGCCTTGATCTTTGCAACGGTCTCGATGACGTCGCGGCTGTGGCCGTGAGCCGTGTCGACCACGATGGCATCCACATCCCGCTCGACCAGCGCCGCCGCACGTTCCATCGTGTCTGGACCGGTGCCGACCGCAGCAGCGACGAGCAGCCGGCCCCGCTCGTCCTTGGAAGCGTTCGGGAACTGGATGCGCTTCTGGATGTCCTTCACCGTGATCAGGCCGACAAGCCGGAAGTCGTCGTCGACGATCGGCAGCTTCTCGATGCGGTGCTGCGCAAGGATGACCTGCGCTTCGTCGAGCGTGATCGGCGCCTGCGCGGTCACCAGCCCTTCCGACGTCATCACTTCGTGGATCGGGCGGCTCCAATCGGTCTCGAAGCGCAGGTCGCGGTTGGTGAGAATCCCGACCAGCCGGCCCGCCGGATCGGTGATCGGCACCCCGCTGATCTTGAAACGGGCCATGAGGTCCTCGGCTTCGGACACCAGGTTGTCGGGGCCGAGCGTGAAGGGCTCGTTGATCATCCCCGACTCGGAGCGCTTCACCTTGTCGACCTCGGCGGCCTGATCGGCGACCGGCAGGTTGCGATGGATCACGCCGATGCCGCCGTGACGGGCCATGGCGATGGCCAGGCGCGCCTCGGTGACGGTGTCCATGGCCGCGCTCACCAGCGGAACGGCGAGAGTGATGCCCCGCGTGAACCGGCTCGATGTGTTGACCGCATCGGGCAGCACGTCGGACGCGTCGGGCACCAGCAGCACGTCGTCGAAGGTGAGCCCGTCGGTCGTGAATTTTGCGTTCAGGGAGGGGAATCGCCCCACTCCAGGGGGGTGTTGGGGGGCCATGTCGCACCCTACCGCGCGACCCGAATCGAGCCGGTGAACCCGGTCGGGGTAGGTTCACCATCAGCAAGCAAGCAGAGCGGGTTGACGTGGCCGATTTCCAGCAGCACGAGTCAATCGCGACGCTCCACCGCCTCGCCGACCGTCCCATCGAAAGCCTCGCCGACGAGCTGTACGACTACTCCCGCCGCCGGCCCATCGCGCTGATCATCCCGGCGCTGTACAGCGAGCTGCAGGGACCTGCGCTCGGCAACATCGTCGACGAGATTGCCAAGGTCGCCTACATCGACGAGATCATCGTCGGCATCGACCGGGCCGACGAGGCCCAGTTCGCCGACGCCAGGCAGTTCTTCGCACGGCTGCCCCAGCGCACCCGCTTGCTGTGGAATGACGGCCCGAGACTGCGCAAGATCGACGAGGTGCTCGCCGACCGGGTGCTGGCACCGACCGAGCCGGGCAAGGGCCGCAATGTCTGGTACTGCCTGGGCTACTTCCTGGCCTCAGGACGCTGCGAGAACGTGGCCCTGCACGACGCCGACATCCTCACCTACGACCGTGGCCTGCTCGCACGGCTGCTGTACCCGATCCTGCATCCCACCTTCGGGTACTCCTTCTCGAAGGGCTACTACTACCGGGCCGGCGAGGGCGCCTCGGCGCGGCTGAACGGGCGCGTCGTGCGCCTGCTGGTGACACCGCTGCTGCGGGCGCTGCGGGCCACGATCGGCGAGCACGACTACCTGCGCTACCTGGAGTCGTTCCGCTACCCGCTGGCCGGCGAGTTCGCGATGAAGCTCGACATGACCCGCAGCATCCGCATCCCCAGCGACTGGGGCCTCGAGATCGGCGTGCTGTCGGAGGTGTACCGCATCTACCAGGGGCGCCGGATCTGCCAGGTCGATCTGTGCGGGCGCTACGACCACAAGCACCAAGACCTGTCGCTCGATGACGCCAACGCGGGCCTGCACAAGATGAGCCGCGATATCGCCAAGGCCATCTACCGCAAGCTGGCCATCGACGGAACGACGCTGGGAACCGAGATCTTCCGCACCGTCAAGGCCGTCTACTACCGCAACGCGCTCGACCTCGTCAGCCACTACCGCAACGACGCCACGTTCAACGGCTTCGACTTCGACCTGCACGCCGAAGAGACCGCCGTGGAGCTGTTCGCCTCGGCGATCATGGACGCTGGCGACGAGTTCCTGAACGACCCGATGGGCACGCCGTTCATCCCGAACTGGTCACGCGTGCAGAGCGCCATACCCGACGTGCTCGGCCAGCTCTACGACGCCGTCGAGCTCGACAACGCCTGAGACCGCCCTATGTAGACGAGAGATGCGCGGCTGGGGGACGGTGCGCGTGCGCGGGCTCCCGGCGCTCGGACTCCAAGCACAGCCACACCGTCTGGCCCGACGCCAAGTTCACGCGGTCCGACGGGCCGTGCGGCGCACCGTCCAGCAGATCCACGCAGCCGACCTCGCCGAACTGCCTACCTGCGCTGTCTGGCGGGCAGAGCGATGACAGCACCTCAAGATCGACGGTGAGAAGGGTGTGGCCGACGTTGGTCGCCGACACAACCGTCTGGCCGCGCTGCGCATCGCCGCGCATCACCCCCAGCGCCTGCGGTCCCAGATCCAGCGACACCTGCGGGCTGTCGGGATGGAATGCCGGCTGCGCACGACGGATGAGCATGCGGTGCACGAGCTCCACCAGGGTCCTGCGCCGGATCCCATCCTGAGCGCCGAGCAAGTCCACCGCCTCGTCCAAGGTGACCTTGCGCCGGTTGATCGTGCGCTTGTTCTGCTCCACGGGCGGCAGGCCGTGCTCGGTGACGATGCGCGGCGGCTCGCTGATCGGCGTCCAGTAGCTGGGCGTGCCCAGCAGCGCGTGCACGTAGAGGGCGGGAACGCCGGCGAGGCTCAGCATGATCGTGTGCGCGGCAAGGAACTGCGCCACGCCCAGCGGGTCGCCATCGCCTGCGAAGAGGTCCCACAGCGAGACGTTCAGCTCGTACGCCTTGGGTCCCGCAGGCGTGTCGAACTCCGAATGCGTGCCGCCCGCGCTGTGCGCCGCGGCGATGAGCCGGTTGATCTCGGCGACGCTCAGCAGCCCCTCCACCGGGCGCAGCCCGATGCCGTCGTGGCTGGCAATGAAATTGAAGAACGACGTGCCCGCAGGAGGTGTCTCCAGCTTCTCCAGCCACTGCTGCATCGCCACCGACGAGCCCGACAGCATCGTGTGAGCCACCAGCGGCGGCAGGCTGAAGTTGTAGACGAGGTGGGCTTCGTCGCCGTCGCCCCAATACGCCACGTTCTGGTCGTGGGGCACGTTGGTCTCGGTGATGATGACCGATTCGGGACAGCGTGCATCCAGCAGCGTCCTCAGCAGCCTTACGAACTCGTGCGTCTGGGGCAGATTCACGCAGGAGGTTCCGAGCTCCTTCCACAGATAGGCGATGGCGTCGAGCCGGAACCACCGCACGCCCGCGTCGACGAGACGGGCCACGGTGCGCAGCAAGTCCAGCAGGACCTCAGGCTCAGCGAAATCCAGGTCGATCTGGTCGTAGCTGAAGGTGCACCACAGCAGTCGGGGGCCGTCGGGGGTCTCGACCTCGCGCAGCAGCGGCGTGGTGCGGGGGCGCACCACGCTCGACAGGTCATCGGAGGGCTCGGCGGTGAGCAGGTAGCGGCTGCCTGGCTCTTCCCCGCTGCAGAACTGCTCCATCCATGGGTGATCGGCGCTGACATGGTTCACGACCAGGTCGGCCATGACCGTGTAGGTCTCACTGAGATCGCTGATGTCTTCCCAGGCTCCCAGCCGCGGGTCCACAGCACGGTGGTCGGTGATGGCGAAGCCCCCGTCCGAGCTCGCTGGGTAGAAGGGCAGCACATGCACGACCGACACGACGTCGCCGGTCAGGTCGTCGAGCAGTTCGTGCATCGTCTGCATCGGCACCTTGCCGGCCTCGGTGATCGAGTCGGCGTAGGTGATCACCGCCACGTCGTGCTCATCCCAGCGCGGGCCGCCCTCTGCAGCGCCCTCAGTGCCGTCGAGCCCGAGCGTGGAGAGCACGTCGTCGACGAGACGATCGGTACGCATCGCCGGATAGATGAACTCAAGGTGGCGCCTGACCCGGCTGCGGAGATCCCCATCGATCACGACGTGCGGACCCCATTCGTCAGGCCGGTTCTCGGCCAATCGGGTGCGGAACCGTAGTGAGCGAGATTAGTGACGTTCATCGCGCCGACCGCGTATGCGCGCTGCACCGCGTAGCGTGAAGCCATGGCCGACACACTGCTGGAAACACCGGTCGAGGGATCGGCAACGCCCTCGGTTCACCCGCTGTCGATGATGACCGAAGCGGAAGCCCACGCCGCCCTCGAAGTGCTGCGCCGCGCCGGGCATCTCGGCGATGGCGCGCGCATCCACGGCTTCTGCATCGCCGAGCCGCCCAAGGCCGAAGTCGCCGCATGGACGCCCGGGACCGCCACTGACCGCCGCTTCGAGATTGTGGTGCGCGAGCACGGCGAGGTGCACACCGCCGTGGTGTCGGTGACCCGCGGCGAGGTGGACTCGTGGACCCACCATCCCGACGTGGTGCCCCGCGTCGGCATGGCGGAGCTGTTCGCCGTGATGGACGCCTGCCGGAAGGACCCGAGATTCGCCGAGGCCTGCGCCAAGCGAGGCATCACCGATCCCTCCCAGGTGCAGATCGACCCCTGGCCCACCGGCGACTACGGTTTCGACTTCGAAACCGGACGGCGGGTGCAGCGCTGCATCGGCTTCTGGCGCCCGAACCCCGCAGACAACGGCTACGCCTACCCGCTCGACGGGCTGATGGTGCATGTGGACGTCGACACTCTCGAAGTGCTGCACGTTGAAGACTTCGATCAGTGGCCGCTGGCGTCTGAACGAGGCAACTACGACGTCGACTCGGTCACCGAGGACTTCGGGCCCATGCGCACCGATCTGCGCCCGATCGAGATCACCCAGCCCGAGGGCACCAGCTTCACCCTCGAAGACAACGAGCTGCGCTGGCAGAAGTGGTCGATGCGGGTCGTCATGGACGACACCGAGGGCTTGGTGCTGCACCGCATCGCGTACGACGACGGGGGCCGGATGCGGCCCATCATCGACCGGGCGTCGCTGGCCGAGATGGTGGTTCCCTACGGCGACACCCGGCCGTCGCAGACGTTCAAGCACGCGCTCGACTCCGGCGAGTTCGGCCTCGGCCTGATGAACAACTCGTTGCAGCTCGGCTGCGACTGCCTGGGCGAGATCGTCTACCTCGACTCGACGCAGGTGTTCGACGACGGCTCGGTGGTGACCACGCCGAATGCCATCTGCATCCACGAGGAGGACTTCGGCATCGGCTGGAAGCACTTCGACTGGAACGCCGACACCACCGAGGTGCGCCGCTCGCGCCGACTGGTGGTGAGCGCCATCCACACGGTCGGCAACTACGAGTACGGGTTCTTCTGGTACTTCTACCTCGACGGCACAATCCGCTACGAGGTGAAGCTGACCGGCATCCTCACCACGCGGTCACACCGCGAGGGCGACGACCTGACGTTCGCCCGCCAGGTTGCACCGCACGTGTCAGCCCCGATCCACCAGCACATCTTCTGCGTGCGGCTGGACATGGCGGTGGACGGCAACGCCAACCGGGTGGTGGAAGTGAACACGGAGGCCCTGCCGCCGGGACCGGACAACCCGTACGGCACCGCGTTCGCCGCGCGGGAAACCGTGCTCGAAAGCGAGCTGGCAGCCCGCCGCAACGCCAACTCGGCGTCGAGCCGCTACTGGCGCATCCAGAGCACGGATCGCATCAACCGGCTGGGGCATCCGACCGCTTTCCGGCTGCTGCCGCCGCCCACGGCCACCATGTTTGCTGCAAACGACAGCCCGCATTCCGAGCGTGCGACGTTCGCCAGGCACAACCTGTGGGTCTCGCCGACCCGGCCCGACGAGCGCTACGGCGCCGGACGGTTCCCCACCCAGCGCAACGCCGGCGACGGCCTGGAGCGCTACACGGCGGGCGACCGGTCGGTGGTCGACACCGACATCACGGTGTGGCACACGTTCGGGATCACGCACGATGCGCGGCCCGAGGATTTCCCGGTGATGCCCACCGAGTACGTCGGCTTCGGGCTGGTGCCCGACGGCTTCTTCGACCGCAACCCGATGCTGGACGTGCCGCCGTCATCCAACGGCCACTGCGCCTGAGGTCACCGCGGCCTACTGTGGCCGGATGGCGGGAGCACCCGAAGCCGACGAGCCAAGCCTGATGTCCTCAGGGGCCGAACCTGATGACGCCGGTCTATCCGGCGAGGAACTCGTCGAGCACTTTTCCCCGGTGCCGACCGAGGGCCTGCGGATAGCACCATTCCTGGACGCGATCGAGGCGCAAGCAGAGACGGCAGACCGGACCCGGTCCGTCTCGTCGGAGGTCATCGAGGCCATCCGCGGCACCGACTTCATGCGCATGTCGGCCACGCGCAACATCGGCGGCGTCGAGGAGACCATGCTGCACATGGGCCGCGAACTCGAAGCGGTGGCAGCCCGCTGCCCGAGCCTGGCTTGGTGCCTGTGGAACCACCTGTGCGTGTTCCACCTGTTCGTCGGCTCAGTGGGCCCCGAACAGCAGGACTTCCTCACCCACGTCGTGACCAACGGCCAGTGGGTGTCGTTCCCCGGCGGTGCCCGCAGCTCGGTCTACGGCCGGGTGGAGGGCGACCAGGCCATCCTGAACGGCACCGGCCGCTGGGGCACCGGCGCCCGCTACGCCGACTACTGCGGGGTGGCATTCGCCATCACCGGCGACGACGGCAAGCCGGTGCGGCCCATGGACATCCGCTTCACCATCCTGCCCACCACCACTGAGGGCATGAAGATCGACGCGTCGTGGGACGGCGCCGGGCTGCGGGCATCGGCTACCGACGATGTCCACTACACCGACGTGCCGGTGAACCTCAGCGACTGCGTGGCCTGGTTCGGCGCCAACCGGGCAGAGTCGCTGCGCACCGTGCCGGTGGTGCATCACCGCTACCGCGAGGACTGGGTAGGGATCTCCGACCTGTGGCTCTCGTTCATGGCCGTGGGCCTCGTGCGCCGAGCACTGGCCGAGGCTGCTGACGCGGCCGGCGGCCGGCGGGTGATCATCGGCGGCAAGATGGTCGACCGGCCCACCGTGCAGGTCAACTTCGGCCGGGCGGCATCTCTGCTGGCAGCCGCCGCCGCGGCAACCGAAGCCGCCTGCAATGACGTCGACCGCCGCATCGCCGCCGGTGTAGTTCCTGACGAAGCCGACTACCTGCGGCAGATGGCAGTGACCACGATGGCCGTGGAGCAGCTCGACGAGGCCATGTCCTTGCTGCACCGCACCCAGGGCGGCACGGCGCTGCGGGAAGGCGGCGCGTTCGACCGCCGCTACCGCGACTTCCGCGCCATGCCGGTGCACATCAACGTGCACCAAGACCGGGTGACCCACCAGCTCGGCCGTCACCTCCTCGGTCTCGAACTCAACCCCTTCTGAAGCGCCGGCGAACCGTGCCGAACTCCATCCGGATGCGTGCGGCCCGTCCCGGCGTTGCTCGATAACGGTCGCGATGCTGGCTGTGCGCTCGGGCCAGCGAGATTAGGCTCGATCCCGATCGCCCCGAGTGTGCCTCGCGGGCGCGAACGGAGAGGGAGATCATGCGTTCGAGGACTCTGATACGGCTAGCCATCGCGCTCGCCGCCATAGCACTGGTCAGCGCCGCGTGCGGCACCGACGACGAAGAGGCGGCCGATACGACTGCGGCACCAGCGACCACTGCAGCACCTGCAACGACAGCCCCGCCGGCCGACGAGCCCGAGCCTGAGCCCGAGGGCATGTCGGCGGAGGACATCACTGCGGCGTTCATCCTCGTGGGACCGGTCGGCGATGCTGGCTGGAACTGGGCCCACGATCAGGGTCGCCTCTTTGCCGAGGAACAGACCGGGGCGACGACGCTCGTCGTCGAGAGCATCCCCGAGAACGCTGAGGCGTTCAAGGAAGTCGCCGTCGACTTCATCGAGAACGAGGGTGCGGACATCATCTTCGGCACGTCGTTCGGCTACATGGATCCGATGGAGGAACTGGCCGCCGAGTATCCCGATGTCATCTTCGAGCACGCCTCGGGCTACAAGATGAACGACTCCAACTTCGGCAACTTCTTCGGCCGCATGTACCAGCCGCGGTACCTGTCGGGTATCGCAGCGGGTGCGATGACGCAGACCGGTCAGATCGGCTACGTCGCTGCGTTCCCCATTCCCGAGGTGATCCGCGGCATCAACGCCTTCACCTTGGGCGTGCGTGAGGTCAACCCCAGCGCTGAGGTGCACGTCAACTGGACGTTCACCTGGTTCGACCCCGCGGTCGAAGGCGACACCGCCTCGGCGCTGCTCGAGGCCGGCGCTGACGTGATCGCGATGCACCAGGACTCGACCGCCGCGGGCGTCGCAGCACAGGACGCCGGGGCTCGCTGGGTGGCCTACAACTCCGATATGCGCAACTTCGCGCCAGAGGCGTTCATCACGGCGCCGGTCTGGCACTGGGGCCCGCGCTACGCCCGCACCATCGAGGCCGTGGCAGCCGGCACCTACACACCGGGCGCGTACTGGGGCGGCATGGACGACGGCATCGTGCAGCTCGCTGAGCTGTCCGCCGACGTGCCCGGCACCGTCGCCGACCAGATCGCCGAGGTCGCCGAGCAGATCCGCTCCGGCAGCTGGGATGTCTTCACCGGCCCGATCAACGATCAGGACGGCGTCGAGCAAGTCGCCGCAGGCGAGACCATGGACGACGGCTCGATGCTGGGCATGAGCTGGTTCGTCGAAGGCGTCGTGGGTGACGCCAGCCCCTGATCCGTCTGATCGAACAGCACTGAAACCGATGCCGGAGCCGGGGGACGCCGCTGTGTCCCCCGGCTCCGGCGACGGTCGCGTCGTCGTCGACCTGCGCGGCATCCGAAAGGAGTTCCCCGGCGTTGTCGCCTGTGACGGCGCGAACCTCACCGTGCGCGCGGGCACCATCCATGCGCTGCTCGGCGAGAACGGCGCCGGCAAGACCTCGCTGGTCAATGTGCTGGGCGGCGTGTACCTGCCCGACTCCGGCGAGATCTGGGTGCACGGCCGCCAACGCCAATTTCACTCCCCCGCCGATGCGATCGCGGCGGGCATCGGCATGGTCCACCAGGAGTTCCGCCTGGTGCCCACGCTGACCGTCTTCGAGAACGTGGTGCTGGGCTCGGCACCCCGCTACCTGGACAAGGGCCAGATCATCGAGCGGGTCGCCCACCTGGCAGCCACCTACTCGCTGCAGACCGACCCGACCCGACCCGTGTGGCAGCTCTCGGTCGGCGAACGCCAGCGCGTCGAGATCCTCAAGGCACTGTGGCGCGACGCCGATCTGCTGGTGCTGGATGAGCCGACGGCGGTCTTGACTCCTGCCGAGGCAGCCGATCTGGGCCTGACACTGCGCTCGATGGCCGATCGAGGCAGATCAGTGATCTACATCAGCCACAAGCTGGACGAAGTGCTCTCGGTGTGCGACGAGGCGACCGTGCTGCGCAACGGGGTGACCGTGGCCCAGCCGCGCAGCCTCGCGGGCATCGACCGCTCCGATCTCGCCGAGATGATGGTGGGCGAGGCGGCGGCGGAGATCCAGCGGCCGACCGATCAGCCCAGCGGTGACGTCGTGCTCAAGCTGGAGGGCATCTCGGCGCTCAGCGACCGCGGGCTGCCGGCGCTGCATTCGGTCGACATCGATGTACGCGCTGGCGAGATCGTCGGCGTCGCGGGCGTCTCGGGCAACGGGCAGCGTGAGCTGGCCGAAGCCATCGCCGGGCTGCGGGCGACCACGGCGGGCACCATGCGGCTCGCGGACGCCGACATCACCGGCACCTCGCCACGGGCTCGTTCACGGGCCGGGCTGGCATATGTGCCCGAGGACCGGCTCGGCGTGGGGCTGGCACCCGCCATGTCAGTGGTCGACAACGCCGTCGTGCGCTCCTACCGGTCGATGAGGCGCAGGATGATGCTGGACCTGCGTCGCTGCGAGGACTACTGCAGGCGCCTCGTCGAGCGCTTCGGCGTGCAAGTGGGACGCGTGCACGAACCCGTGAGCGCCCTGTCCGGCGGCAATCTGCAGCGTCTGCTGCTCGGACGTGAGCTAACCGGCGAACCCAAGGTGCTCGTGGCGGCGCAGCCGACCCGCGGCCTCGATGTGGCAGGCATCGCCGCCATCCAGTCGCAGATCGTCGCGCAGCGAGCCACAGGTGTGGGGGTGCTGTTGATCTCGGAAGATCTCGACGAGCTGCTCGCCCTGTCAGACCGGCTCATCGTGATGTACGAGGGTCAGGTGGCGGCCCGCATGGATCCCACGCAGGTCACCCGGGCTGCGGTCGGGGCCGCCATGGCCGGAACGGCGTCAGCGTGACCGAGCCGACCCACGCCCCGCTGCATACCGTTGCCCGCGGCCGCGCACGCTGGCATCGCGTCATCGTGCGGCCGGTGCTGCAGCGGCGTGCCCGGGTTGCACCGGCCGCTCAAGCCATCGCATTCGTGATCGGCATCGTGCTGGCACTGATCGCCGGGGCGATGCTGCTGTGGGGCTCGGGCAACGATCCGGTCGCGGTCTATGAGCGCATGGCCGAGTCATCGCTCGGCGGGTTCGACGCACTGTCGCGGACGTTGCTGCGCGCCACGCCGCTGGCAATCGCCGGACTGGCGGTGGCGGTGGCCGGATCGATGGGCCTGTGGAACATCGGCGCCGAGGGCCAGATGATGGCGGGTGCCACCGTCGCGGCCGGATTCGCCATGGTGGCCGGCGACCTGCCGGGCCCGGTGCTGATCGTGCTGATGCTGGTTGCCGGCGCCGTGGGCGGCGTGGTGCTGGTGGTGGGACCCGCGCTGGCTCGCGCCTACCTCGGCGTGAGCGAGATCATCACCACGCTGATGCTGGTCGAAGTGGCGATACGCATCGTGGAATGGCTCAAGGTGGGTCCGTGGAAGGACCCTGAGTCATTCGGCTTTGCCCAGATCTCACCCCTGCCAGACCAAGCCTCGCTGCCGGGGCTGTTCGGCCAGGTCCACATCGGCGTGCTGTTCGCAGCGGCGCTGCTGCTGGCGTTCTGGCTGGCCGTCTCGCGCACAGCATGGGGCTACGAGCTGCGCATGGCGGGTTCGTCACCTGCGGCTGCTCGCTATGCCGGCATCTCGTTGCAGCGCAAGGTGCTGGCGGCGCTGCTGCTGTCGGGCGGGCTGGCGGGCCTGGCTGGGGCGATCGAGTTGACCGGCACCGCCACCCGGCTCGAGCCGGGCTTGTCGAGCGGCTATGGCTTCGCCGGGATTATCGTGGCGGCGCTCGCGCTGATGCGACCGTCGGGCGTCGCCGTGGTCGCGTTCGTGTTCGGCGCAGTGCTGCGGGGCGGCCAGTCCATCCAGACGCTCGGCGTGACGAGCTCGATCGCCACGATCCTGCAGGCCATGATCCTCATCGGCGCGCTGGTCGCGGCGGTGCTGCTCAACTACCGGGTGCGCTGGGTGCGACCGGTGGGCCGCGGGGCCGATGGCGACGCCGCCGAGAATCCGGCGAGCGCAGGAGCGTCCGGTGTCTGAGGATGCCGTCATCGGCCTGCTCGTGGCGACCGTGCAGTTCGCCACGCTGGTGTATCTGGCCGGCCTGGGCGAGCTCATCGCCGAGCGTGCCGGTGTGCTCAACCTCGGAGTCGAGGGGATGATGGCCATGGGCGCCGTGACGGGGTTCATGGCGGCGATCGCCACCGATCGCCCATGGATCGGCTTTGCCGTCGCGGCCCTCGTCGGCATGGCGACGGCGGGCGTGCATGCGCTGGTCAGCGTGATCATGGGTGCCGGCCAAGTCGTGTCGGGCCTCGCGATCACTATCGGGGGCCTGGGATTCGCAGCATTCATCGGTCAGGACGCGGTGCGCGAGCGGGCCGATGCGGTGTTCACCGATCTCAGCATCGTCGGCTTGTCCGACATCCCGTGGGCGGGACCGATCCTGTTCGATCAACCCCCGGTGGTGTATCTCGCGGGCGTACTGGGGGTTGCTGCGTGGTTCGTGCTGAGCCGCACCCGGCTCGGCCTGGCGCTGCGGGCAGTCGGCGAATCCGCTTCCACCACCGACTCGGTCGGCCATTCGGTCACCCTGCTGCGCACCAGTGCGGTCCTCGTCGG
Source organism: Candidatus Poriferisodalis sp. (assembly GCF_965203655.1). Lineage (GTDB taxonomy): Bacteria > Actinomycetota > Acidimicrobiia > Acidimicrobiales > Poriferisodalaceae > Poriferisodalis. The sequence continues at coordinate 421,414 of NZ_CBDBDD010000009.1, read as the reverse complement.
AGGCGCCTTCGCCGGTGCCGCCGGCTCGTTCCTCTCGCTGTACATGGCGGCGGGCTGGACCGAGGGCCTGATTGCCGGGCGGGGCTGGATCGCTGTGGCGCTGGTCATCTTCGGCGCATGGCGCCCAGGACGGCTGGCGGCCGGCTCGCTGCTGTTCGGCTTCACTCTGGCCTTGCAGCCACGCGTCCAGACGTTCGACCTCACGATCTTCGGGCTGGAGGTCAACACGATCTCGCCGGCCCTGCTGGGCATCCTGCCATTCCTGCTGACCGTGGTGGTGCTGATCGCTATCAGCTTCCGCGCTCGCCACCGCCCGAGCCCCGCTCCGGCTGCGCTGACGCTGCCGTACCGGCGTGAGGAGCGCTGAGGGCGCGCATTCTCACGCGTGCGAGCATCGCGGAGTGTCCTGACGCAGCCGCCAAGTAGGTTTCCGCAGGTGACAGAGGGCAACACCCATGAAGCCCTGCCCGACGGCACGAAACTGCAAATCCGGCTGCCACCCGAGCTCGAGGCCGGTGTGTGGTCGAACTTTGCCGTGGTGCGCCACTCGCCCTATGAGTTCACGCTCGACTTCATCCGGCTGGACTTCAGCGGCAAGCAGTCGCCGCGACGGGGCGTCGTGGTACAGCGGGTCAACATGTCGCCGCAGTTCGTGGAGCAGCTGATCAGCGCCCTTACCGACAACATGTCGAAGTTCGCCTCGAACCTGGCGCCGTCCAGCCTCGAGTCTCTCGGCGAGTCGGACGACGACTCAGACGCTTGATTTGCCTCAGCGCTTCGCGGAGCGCTGCCGTCCCTTCGGTCTGGAACGGTTGTTGTTGCGAGGACGGTGCCGGGATTGATGCTTGGCCGCCGGACGCTCCAGCGTGCGACGTCGCGTCTGAGTGCGCGCCGGCTGCCGTATCGCAGTGACGTCGGCGTCAGTGACGCGCTGCTCCAGACCCATCTTGCGTTGCATGGACTTGAGCTCTGTGACTTGGTCAGGCTGGACGAGCGAGACCACCACGCCGCTTTGGCCGGCCCGCGCCGTGCGGCCCGACCGGTGCAGGTAGGTCTTGTGGTCAGCAGCAATGTCGTAGTGGATGACCGCACCGACACCTTCGACATGAATGCCGCGCGCAGCAACGTCCGTCGCGACCAGCGCCTGCACCTCGCCGGCGGCGAACTCGGCCAATGCCCGGGTGCGCTGGGGTTGGCTGCGTCCGCCATGAAGTGCAGCCGCTCGAATGCCTCGGCGATTCAGCTGCTTGGCCACGCGATCACAGCCGTGCCGGGTTCGACAGAACACGACCGTCGATCCTGCGGCATCGATCGCCTCGGCGCAGATGTCGGTGCGGTCCGTGCGGGCCACGCTCCAGAACACGTGGTGGGCGGCCTTGGCGTTGGGGGTCTCGTCGCCGACCTCATGACGCACGGGATCGCGCTGGTAGTCGCGTGTCAGCGTCGCGACGTCTCCGTCGAGCGTCGCAGAGAACAACATGGTCTGGCGCTCGGCTGCGGTCTGGTCCAGCAGGCGCCGCACGGCCGGGATGAATCCCATGTCGGCCATGCGGTCGGCTTCGTCGATGACGACCTTGTCGACAGCCGACAGGGTTGCCTGGCCTTGGGAGATCAGGTCTTCAAGGCGACCCGGGCACGCCACGAGTATGTCGACGCCGCGACGCAGCGAACCAATCTGGGAGCCGTAGCCCACGCCGCCATAGGCAACGCCAACGCGGCGCTTGCCTGCGAAGGTGCGCAGCTCGGTCTTGATCTGATCGGCGAGTTCGCGGGTCGGCGCGAGCACGAGAGCTCGTGGCTTGTGCGGCTGAGCCTTGCCGACGCCGGCCACGAGCGGGATCCCGAACGCCAGCGTCTTGCCGGATCCGGTCGGCGCGCGGCCGCAGACGTCGCGTCCGGCCAATGCATCGGCCACCGTGGCTGCCTGGATGGCAAACGGCTGGCTGATGCCGCGTTCGGCGAGCGCGCTGACAATGAAGTTGGGCGCGCCCAGCTGGGCAAAGGTGGGGGGCATGTATCTCCTCGCCGACATCGGGTCGGCAATCGACGGGACCGCCGCCGACCCGAACAAGCGTCGACGCGGCCTATCAGTGCAGGCGACGGCGCGCGACGGCGATCGAGTTCAGACGGGCTTGACGTTCTGGGCTTCGTCGCCCTTACGGCCGGGTCCGATATCGAAGTCGACCTCCTGCCCCGCCTCCAGCGTCCGATAGTTCTCACCGACGATGTTGGAGAAGTGGACGAAGACGTCATCGGCGCCTTCACGGGAGATAAAGCCGAAGCCCTTCTCGTTGTTGAAGAACTTGACTGTTCCGCGCATGCTGTGCCTCTCGAAGCTCGGCCTGGCCGGCCCGGCCAAGGGCCGCAAGGGTACGGCGGGAAGGCTGCGATCAGGCCTGCGCGTGCGCGCCGGGCACAAATTCGGCCAAGAACTTGAGCGTCGCCTCGACGAAAATGTCGTTGCGGTCGCCGGCCACCATGTGCGCCGCACCACCCACATTGGCGTAGTGCGCATGCGGCACCGTGTCGAGGAACGACTGAGCGCCTTCCTCCGACAGCACGTCGCTCATGCCGCCCCGGACCAGCAGGGTCGGCAGCGTCAGGTTCTCCGCGGCGGCCTGCTGGCGGGGGATGCGCTCGGCGAAGCTGCGCGGGCGGTGCATGAAGGCGGGATCCCAGTGCCAGCGGTAGCGGCCGTCGGGCCAGAGGCGGACGTTCTTGGCGAGCCCGTCCAGATTCCTGGGCCGCTTGCGGTGCGGCTGGTAGTTGGCAATGGCCTCGGCCACCTCTTCCAGCGATGCGAACCCATCGGCGCCCTGGGCCATGAATTCTCGGATCTTGCGCACGCCGGCTGCTTCGATCTGCGGCGCCGTGTCGACGAGCACCAATGCCAACGCATCCACGGCGCCTTCGCCGACAGCGGTCAGAGATGTCCCGCCGCCCATCGAGGCGCCCACCAGCACCGGTCGCTCGCCGAAGTGCTCCACGATCGCCACCAGGTCGGCCACCGACGCTTCGGTCGTGTAGTCGCCGTCGGGCGCCCAGTCCGAGTCGCCGTGGCCCCGGGCATCGAGGCACACGGCCCGGTAGCCGCCGTCTGCGAGGGCTTGGCCCGCTCCCTTCCAGGCGTGGCGGGTCTGGCCGCCGCCGTGCTGCAGCAGCACGAGCGGGCCGTCGTCGCCGTAGATGTCAGCGGCAACCGTCACGCCTCCTGACGCTTCGATCATGAGGTCGGGAATGAGCGTGTCGGTGATGCGCTCGCCGTGCTCGGAGGGATGCGAATAGACATCGGCGCCGGCTGGCTCGGACGGCACGAAGTCGGGCGCTTCAGCGTCTGCAGGGTCGAACAGCGGCTTGCGCGGTTGGTCAGTCATGTGCGGCCTTTCGTTCGCTCGGGCACCACGCGTGGCGTCGCCGGCTGGTCCCGACGCGGGTGCCCGGGTTGCTCAGCTCGTCCGGGCGCGTCCGTCAGCCTTGGCGGCCTCTTGATCGCGCCGGCGTGCCTCACCGGCCGCGGCCAAAGCGGCCCGGTTCGAGTCGTCGACGCGCATGAAGTGATCACGCCAACCGTCGTTGTCGTCGGCGTCCCAGACGAAGGGCGTCTGCACGGTCGTGCGCGGCAGCCACGCGCGCTCCAGCAGGTCGAGCGCGGTGCCCACGATGGCGCGTTGCATGTCGACATCGCCGGGCTTGCCAGTCGGATTCCCCAAGGGGAAGTCGGTGAACACGAAGCGAGCGACGCCGCATTCCTCGACGATGTCGCGGGCGCTTCCGGCAACCACCGTGGGAATGCCGGCTTCTTCCAGATGTCGAGCGATCAGACCGATCGTCTGGTGGCACACCGGTCAGAGCGGTACCAGAAAGGCCACATCCACGCCGTCTTCACGCATCCACTCCTCGATGCGGGGCGAGTCGTTGCGCTGGGTACGGCGATGGCTGTAGTCGGTGGGGATCCCGTAGAAGCGTTCAGACAGGGCACCAATGCGCCCCTCGGCCTCGAACTCGCGCAGCCGGTTGATGGGCAGGTAGGTGTCGAGGTCCTCGGTGTGGGTGTTGTCCTTGTCCCAGAAGAGATCGCTGTTGTACAGGCCGTCGAGGGCGTCGTCGTAGCGAGCCGCGTAGGGCTGCTTGGGCCGGGCCACCGGCACTCCCGCGGGCTCGCGGCCCTTCTCAAAGAACGACGTGGTGACCAGCCCGACGGTGCACTCCGACAGCGGCTTCGGCAGCGGAGCGAACGCCACGTCGTGGCTGTACGCCCACTGGTACGGCTGCGGGTAGCCGTGCGCCGCGTAGTACTCGCGCGACTTGTCGATGTAGCTGAGGTACGACCGGTGCGCCCGCCGCCCATCCGGCTTCCGCCCATTGGTCGTCCGCTGGGGCCGTTCTGTCAACGCCATCGTGTCTCCCGTGCTGGTCGCGCCCCACGACTGTACGCGCCCCGCCCTGCGGGATGCCGGGTGCCACTTGGCTCACGGTTTCACCCCGTGCTTCCCGCTCTTGTTCGCTGTCGCTCGCGGGCCGCTTCGGGCACGGCTTCGCCTCTTAGCCTGAGCGCCGTGACCGAGGACGATGCCGCCACAGCGAGCGAGCCCTCCGTCCCACGCGAAGAAGCCGCTTGGGGCGCCGGTGGCCTGACGCTGGGCGGCAGCCTGGCCGAGGCCGTCGAGCAGCCGCCGACGGTGTTCGCAGCCGTGGGCGGGCAACAATTCTTCGACGATCTGGTGGATCGCTTCTACGACGCAGTCGAGCAGGACGAACTGCTCCGACCGATGTACCCCGCCGACATGGGACTGTCCCGGCACCGACTGGCGGGCTTTCTGGCCCAGTACTGGGGCGGGCCGGCCAACTACAGCGCTGAGCGTGGCCACCCGCGCCTGCGCATGCGTCACATGCCTTTCACCATCGGGCCGGCCGAACGCAATGCCTGGATGCGTCACATGGTTGCCTCGCTCGAAACGGCACAGCTGCCAGACGGGTCGCCGCTCGATGCCGACATCGCTCAGGCCATGTTCGCCCACTTCGACAACGCCGCCACCCACCTCATCAACCAGCCCGGCTGAGTCAGGGAAGGTCGAACAACAGCGCGATGATCTCGCGGATTTGGGCAAGTGCGACGTTGCCTATGTTGCCGCTGCGTTCTTGCACCCGGGACACGGCCACGGACCGCACATGCTGGCATTGGGCAGCCGATCGAGACTCAAGTCCATTGGCAGAGCCCGGATCCAGCTCCACCTCGAGGCTCAAGCCCCGAAGGCGCGTCGTCAGGGGCACGAGTTGAAGCACGCTCGGCGTTGCATCAAGAACGGCTTGGGCGGTGACGACAACCGCAGGTCGGCGAAAGCCCGATTCGTGCCCTGCTGGAACGCCGAGATCTACCTCGACGACATCACCCGAAACGAACGTCATCCAAGATCAGCCTCAAGCCAATCCCGCTCATTGTCAGTGAGTTCCGCACGCAATTCGAGACCCATCCGCTCTTGACGGAGTCGCCTCACCGCCAGCGCCACCGTTTCCCCGATCGTCAAGGACAACGATTGGGCAAGCTGGCAAATGTTCTGGTGCGTGTTCGTGTCGATCCGGACGCTGGTGCTTGCCACGATGGCAGCCTAGTGATGTAGAAGTGCCTGCATACAGATGTGCATACACACTCAAGAACGCCACGCTCGACGAGGTCCGCTTTGCGGGAATCGCCGCTTACAGAGGGCGAACAGCTAGAACGTCTGACGATGGCTGAGACGACCATGCAACGGGCGCGGCAGATGTGGGAGTGCGTGGAGCGGTATCACCAGCTCTGCTACTGGGCGCCGGAGGTGCGCGAAACCGGTGCCGCCGCTGGGCTGCGCGGCTTCTGGATGAATTACTTCGCGACCCGATCGGCGCCGTTGGGACCCGTGCCGGCGAGCGTCGTGGAGTCGTTGTTCTTCTACTACGCACCTGCGCGGGTCAGGCGGGCCATCCCCGATGCTTGGACGTTCTCGACGCCGACCCAAGTGCTGGCGGCGCGCTATGAGGGCATGGACGCCGCCTTGCGGCGCGAACTGGGCGAGTTGGTCGGCAGCGATCCGGTTCGCCGCTGCGCCGAGACCGTGCGGGCTGCCTGCGATGCGGCAGACCCCGTCGGGCGGGTGCTGTTCGCAGGCTGGGCGTCGCTGGACTGGCCCGGCGAGCCGCACCTTGCGCTGTGGCACGGCTGCACGCTGCTGCGCGAGTACCGAAGCGGATGCCACCTGATCGCCCTGGCAGCGGCCGGTCTGGACGGCTGCGAGTCGGTGGTGTCCCAAGTCGCCGTCGATGAGGCACCCCGCGAGTGGATTCAAGAAGAAGCCGGCTGGACCGAGACAGAGGCGGCGGACGCCTACGAGCGCCTCCGCAGCCGCGGCTGGGTGGAAGCCGACGGGCAGGCCACCGAAGCGGGCTTGGCCGGGAGAGCCCAGGTCGAGGCCACGACCGACCGGCTCGACGGCGCTCACTGGGCCGCCATCGGCGACGACGCTGCCGACGCTCTGCTGGCCGACATGGCGCCGCTCAACGCCGCGCTGCCGAAAGACGACCAGATCGACTGGCGAGAGCTCTATCCCGCCAACGACAGCGCGGGTCCCGAGTAGACGCTGACTCGCTGGCGCACATCCGGAATGACCGTCATGGCCATGAATCAACTGCTTGATGGGTTTTGCGACCGGGACCGCGTTCCTGCAGTCGCCGCGGCTGTCATTGCGGCCGATGGCTCCGTCGAAGCAGCTGTGGCCGGAGTGCTGCGGCGCGGCACAGCCGACCGCGTGACGGTGTCGGATGCGTGGCACATCGGATCCTGCGGCAAGACGATGACCGCAGTCCTGTGGGCGAGGCTGGTCGAGAACGATGTAGCGCAATGGGACATGCCGCTGGCCGACGCGCTCGGCTGCCCTCGCGGTCACCTGCACGCCGACTGGGCGAGCCAGACGGTTGATGACGCATTGCGGTGGCATGCAGGTGTCCAGCCGAATCTCACGCCGTCGGCGATGCGGCAGGCGTGGGCCGACTCCCGTCCGCTCGAAGAACAACGTTTCGACGTGGCCACACGTGTGATGGCATCGCCGCCGCGACGACCTGGCCGCTTTGCCTACTCGAATCTGAGCTATGTGCTTGTCGGGGCCGCTGTGGACCGTCTGGCGTCGATGCCATTCGAGCGGGCCTTGGACGTCTACGTGCACCAGCCTCTCAGCATCAGCAGTGCCGGATTCGGCGCTCCGGCACGCGTGGCGGGTCACGGTCCACGATTCCGATTCGGCCTCCTGCGTGCGCTGCCCGGCAGACCAGTCGAGCCGTCACATCCCTTGAGCGACAATCCGCCGGTCATGTCGGCCGCGGGGACCCTGCATATCGCCATCGAGGACTGGGCGCGGTTCGTTCATGCATTTCTCCACGATGAAGCAGCAGGACCGCCGAGCGGCGACGATCCACTCCTCCGGCCGGAGTCGATCACCAAACTCCTGGCACCGGTTGGCGCAGGGCGCAGCTGCGCTGCAATGGGTTGGATGCCTGCCAACCGTGTTCCTGCCCTTTCATACGCCATGCAGGGATCCAACACCCTGTGGTCGGCATCCGCCGGGCTCGACGCCGACCGACGTCGGGGTGTGGTCGTGGTCGCCAATGACGGTCGCACCAACACGCTGCGGGCCACATTTCGACTCGCGCTGCAGCTGCTGTCATGACCCTCAGGCCAAGATTCGACCCCGACACTGTCCGGCAGCGTCTGCAAGGCTGCGGGCTATGAGTGAGCAGCTTCCCGGGCATGTTGACGACCCGGTGATGTCCCATAGCGAGTCGATCGAAATCGATGCCCCGCCGGAGAAGGTGTGGGAGATGGTGACGGCACTTGACCGCTACGGCGAGTGGAGCAACGAGAACACCGGCGGGTACTGGCGCAAGGGACCTGACGGCGTGCCCGGCACCGGGCAGGTCGGCGACATGTTCGTCGGCATCAACCGGCTCGACGGCGAGGAGTGGAAGGCCCCCGTCGAGATCATCCGCCGGGTCGACAACGAGGATTTCGCCTTCGTGACAGGCGGCCTCGAATACAACATCGTCCTGTGGCGCTACCAGCTAGCGCCCAAGGGTGCGGGCACCACGTTGACCGAGACCTGGACGCTCCGCAAGCTCTCGCCGCGCATGGTCGAGTTCGGACAGAAAGAACTCGACTACCGGGCCGGCAACGCCCGCGCCGGCATCCGCGCCACGCTCGCAGCGATGAAGGCGGCCGCAGAGGCTTGACGCCTCGCAGTGAAGCAGCCGATCAGCCGGGGATGCCGATCATCTGTGCGGTTGCGTGCATGTTCACCAGGCGGTCGAAGTCGACGAATTCGCTGAAGCCGTCTTCGGTGATGGTGGCCCGGTAGTCGTCCCAGCCCTGCGGATCGCGGAAGTACAGCTCGGCCATGCCCAGGTAGGACTCATTCGCGGGGTCCTGGCTGTGGTTCACGACGTAGCGCAGGCCACCGATCTCGCCCATGACCCCTCGCACGTTGGGCGCATGCGCATCCAGCCAATGGCGGAACGCCTCGTCGTAGTCGATCCCGTCGCGGGCGGGCACCAGGAACGACACCTTGAAGAAGCCCGACCGCGTCGCCGGGAACGGCTCGTTGAGGGTGTTCGGCACGACAGGCAGTTCGCCGTCGATCACCACGTACTCGGTGGTTGCCCACCCCACGTACGGCTGAGCCTTCTCCTGGAACGTGTCTCGGGGCACCGTGCCGTGCGGCTCGGGCGGATTCGGGATCGCCCGGTCGAACCAGAGCTGCGCCATGCCGTCCCAAGGCACGTCTTTGCCGGGCCGCTGATCGAACAGCGTCGCGATGTACTTCGTGGCGTGGACCTTGCCGTCGGCGGCGGCGCGCTCCTGGCCGGCGATCACGTCGGGCATGTGATTCTTGAACCAGTTCGCGACCAATTCGTCGCGGGTGGCGTCCGGCCGGCGCTTGATGAGAAAGATCATCTTGGCGCCGGGTGTTGCTGCGATGGCCGATGACATCGGTGCCTCCTGGGCTGCGAACCTCGGGCGGGTCTCGCCCTGCCTGTCGCGATCCTGCCACCTAGCCCCAGCCGCCGCAGCGCTGCGGCCCCACGACGGCACCATCAGCCGGTCTAGCGGCCCCTAGTCGGTCAGTTCCGTGGTGAGCGATTTGGCGAGCAGGTCGTAGTCGTCGGGCCGGTTGTAGAGGTGGGCCGAGATGCGCAGCACACGGTCTGGCGGCGCCGGCCAGGTGAACACCGGCACCTCGATGCGATGCCGGTCGCGCAGCGCTGCCATCAGGGGGTCGAAGATCGCCGAGCCCGAGTTGCCAGCCGGTGGCAGCGGCACGCTGGCGATCGCACCGATCATGTCGTCGGGCGCGGGGGCGTCGATGCCGAGCGCTTCCATGAGCACGTCGCGACCGGTCAGGCAGAGTTCGCGGATGGCCGCCTTCACCCCCGGCCAGCCGCCGGGATGCATGGCCTCGACCGTGGCCAGAGCATCGGCGATGGTCAGCCAGGCCGTCGGATCATGAGTGCCCGTCCAATCGAACTGGGCATGCAAATGCCCCCCTTCCGACGGCCACCCGCCGTTGTACCCGTGACTGATGACCGCATGGTGCAGGCCGTCTCGCCGGTCGGGTCGCACCCACAGAAATGCGGCGCCCTTGGCCGAGCACATCCACTTGTGGCAGTTCGCGGTGACGTACGAAGCGCCCAACTCCGTCACGTCGAAATCGATCATGCCGGGGGCGTGTGCCGCATCGACGAGCACCCGCACATCGGGCTCCAGCCGCGCCACCAGTTCGTCCACCGGCATCACGAGGCCCGTCGCCGAGGTGACCGCGTCGATCAGCAGGATGCGCGTGCGGTCGGTGACGGCACTGAGCACGGCGTCGACCACCTCGCTGCGGTCGTCGAGCGGGAACGGCACTGCTGCTGTGGTGACCACAGCGCCGGCACGGGAGGCCGACACGGCCGCGGCGTTGGCGCAGGCGTTGTATTCGTGGTCGGTCACCAGAATCTCGTCGCCGGGCGCCAGGCTCGGCTCCAGCGAACGCAGCACCGAGTTCACCCCCGCCGTGGCGTTCGTGACGAACACGAGCCCTGCCGGGTCTGCGCCGACGAAGTCCGCCACAGCCCGCCGCGTGCAGTCCAGCCGTTCCTGGTACTCGCCCTCGAGGAAGAACCGGGTCGGGTTGGCCTCGATGTGGGCGCGGATGGCCTGCTGCGCGTCGAGCACGCCCGCAGGGGTTGCGCCGAACGAGCCGTGATTGAGATGCAGCACTTCTGGGTCCAACAGCCATGCAGTCACGCAGGGCACGCTACGGCAGCGGCTCGCCGCAGCGAAGTGATGTAGGAACCGAGTCAGGCGCGAACATGTTGACCGGACACGGGAGACGTCCACGGGAGATGTCCGCGGGAGATGTGATGAAGAAGCTGCTCGTAGCGAACCGGGGCGAGATCGCCATCCGTGCTTTTCGCGCTGCGACCCAGCTTGGTATCCGGACGGTTGCGATCCTTCCCGTCGAGGAGGAACGCAGCGGGGCGCTGCACCGGATCAAGGCCGACGAGGCATACGTCATCGGCACCGAGGGCCGGCCCGTTCGTGCCTACCTCGACCACGAGGCCATCGTGGCCAAGGCGGTCGAGGTTGGCGCCGACGCCATCTACCCCGGCTACGGGTTCCTCTCCGAGAGCCCGGATCTCGCCGATGCGTGCGCGGCGGCTGGCATCGCCTTCGTGGGGCCCAGCGCAGGGGCGCTGCGGCTGACCGGCAACAAGATGCGGGCCCGTGAGGCGGCCGAAGCCGCCGGATTGCCGGTGCTGCGACAGTCGCCGCCCGTCGATGATGACGCTGCCGAATCCGACATCACGAGTGCTGCGTCGGCGATCGGCTTCCCGCTGTTCGTGAAGGCCGCATCAGGCGGCGGCGGGCGCGGCATGCGCCGCGTGGAGCGCCCCGAGAACTTGGCCGAGGCGGTCGAGGCCGCTCGCCGGGAAGCCCACAGCGCCTTCGGCGACGGCACGGTGTTTCTGGAAGAGGCCATGACCGATGTGCGCCACATCGAGGCGCAGGTGCTGGCCGATGCCAGCGGCCGCGTCGTGCACCTCTACGAGCGGGACTGCTCAGTGCAGCGGCGCTTCCAGAAGGTGGTCGAGATGGCGCCCGCCCGCGACCTCGATCCATCGGTGCGGCAGCAGCTGCTGGCCGATGCGGTGCGCTTCGCGGAGACCATCGGCTACGTCAACGCGGGCACGGTGGAGTTCTTGGTGGAGCCCAGCGGTCGGCACGTCTTCATCGAGATGAACCCTCGTATCCAGGTGGAGCACACGGTGACCGAAGAAGTCACCGACATCGACCTCGTCGAGTCGCAGCTGCGCATCGCCGCCGGTGCCACGCTCGACGATCTGGGGCTGTCCCAGGACCGCATCAGCGTGCGCGGCTTCGCCATGCAGTGCCGCGTGACCGCCGAGAACCCCGCCAACGACTTCCGGCCCGACACCGGGCGCATCGTGGCCTACCGACCCGCCAGCGGCGCAGGCGTGCGGCTCGACGGCTGCGTGTACCAGGGCGTGGAGATCACCCCGCACTTCGACTCGATGATCGAGAAGATCACCTGCCGCGGCCCCGATTTCGACACCGTGGTCCGGCGCATGCAGCGCACGCTGGCCGAATACCGCGTGCGGGGCGTATCAACCAATCAGCCGTACCTGCAAGCGATCCTGGCCGACGCCCAGTTCCAATCCGAACCCGTCACCACCACCTTCATCGACGATCGGCCCGAGCTGACCGCAGCGTCGGTGGGCGCCGACCGGGCCACACGGCTGCTGCGCTACCTGGCCGACGTGACCGTCCACCAGCCCCACGGCCCGGCTCCGACCCATGTCGATCCCGTCACCAAGCTCGCACCGACGCCGCGTACGCCGCCGGACGGTTCCAAGCAGCGGCTCGACCGGCTCGGGCCTGCGGGCTTCGCAGCCGACCTGCGGGCCGCCGGCACCGTGGCCGTCACCGACACCACGCTGCGCGATGCCCACCAGTCCATCCTGGCCACCCGGCTGCGCACCATCGACCTGGTGGCCGGCGCCCGCCAGATGGCCCATCACATGCCGCAGCTGCTCAGCATGGAGTGCTGGGGCGGCGCCACCTTCGACGTGGCGCTGCGGTTCCTGCACGAGGACCCGTGGGAACGGCTGCGGCGCATACGTGCGGCGGCACCCAACATCTGCACCCAGATGCTGCTGCGGGGGCGCAACACGGTGGGCTACTCGCCCTATCCCGACACGGTCGCCCACGAGTTCGTGGCCGAGGCGGCTGCATGCGGGATGGACATCTTCCGGGTCTTCGACGCGTTCAACTCCATCGACCAGATGCGGCCCGCCATCGAAGCCGTCATCGAGGCCGGCGCGGTGGCCGAGGGCACCATCTGCTACTCGGGCAACCTGTCCAGCCCCAATGAGGACCTCTACACCCTCGACTACTACCTCGGGGTCGCCGAACAGCTCGACGCCGCCGGGGTGCACGTCCTGTGCATCAAGGACATGGCGGGACTGCTGCGCCCTCCGGCTGCGGAGGTGCTCGTCAGTGCGCTGCGGGATCGATTCGCCCAGCCAGTGCACCTGCACACCCACGACACCGGCGGCGGGCAGCTCGCCACCTACCTTGCAGCTATCGACGCCGGGGTGGATGCCATCGACGGTGCTGCCCCGCCCCTGTCGGGGATGACCTCCCAGCCGTCCATCGCCTCGATCGTGGCGATGACCGACGACACCGACCGGGCCACCGGGCTCAGTCTCGACGCGATCGGCGACATGGAGCCCTACTGGGAAGCCGTGCGGCACGTGTACGCGCCGTTCGAAGCAGGCCTGCCGTCGCCCACGGGCACCGTCTACCGCCACGAGATACCCGGCGGGCAGCTCTCGAACCTGCGGGCGCAAGCACGGGCGCTGGGCCTGGGGCACCGTTTCGAGGAAGTCGAGCGTCTGTATGCGGCGTGCAGCGACCTGCTCGGCCGCCCCATCAAGGTCACCCCGTCGTCGAAGGTCGTCGGCGATCTCGCCCTGCACCTCGTGGCCTCGGGCGTCTCGCCTGCCGAGCTGGCTGGCAATCCGGCCGGGGCAGACCTGCCCGACAGCGTCATCGGCTTCCTGCACGGCGAGCTCGGCACCCCGCCCGGCGGCTTCCCCGAACCTTTCCGGACCCACGCCACCGAGGGCCGTGATTGGACGCCCAAGACCAAGGACCTCACCGAGGACGACGTGGTGGGTTTGGCGGCCGACCGCGCCGCCACGCTGAATCGGCTGCTGTTCCCCACGCCCTCAGCGGCCCAGGACGAGAACACCCACCGCTACGGCGACCTGTCGGTGCTGCCATCGCTGCTGTTCTGGTACGGGCTGGACCCTCACGACGACGACACCGCCGTGGTGCTCGGCCCGGGCGTGCGGCTGCTGCTGGGCCTGCGGTCCATCGGCGAGCCGAACGACGAGGGCATTCGCCTGGTGAGCTTCCGGGTGAACGGCCAGCCCCGTGACATCGACACGCTGGATCGCACTGTGGCCGTCGATCGACCCGAACATGCCAGGGCTGACCCCAGCGTCCCGGGTCACGTGGCGGCACCGTTCCGGGGCTCGGTGAACGTGTCGGTGTCCGAAGGCGATCAAGTGGAAGCGGGCGACACGGTCGCGGTCATCGAGGCCATGAAGATGGAGTCGTCGATTTCTGCGCCCGTCACCGGCACGGTCATCTCGGTCGCCGCAGCCTCGGGGTCGCTGCTCGAGCCCGGCGACCTGATCGCGGAGATCCGCCCTGCGGGACGTTCGGGCAGCCCCGAGAGCGAGCACGACGGCTAGCCGGGAGTGGCACTTCTCTCCGCGCACTAGTGTTCGGAACAGGCGCCCAAGGGGTAGAACGGCGACATGGCGGCAGACGGGATACAGCCGGTAGCTGACTGGACACAACCGGAGGCTGGGTTCTGGGCTCCCCAACGCAACGCCGTCGACGCATCCTTCGCCATGCAGCCTGCGGTGTACGCCGACGAGGACTATTTCGCTGCTGAGCAGGAGCGACTGTTCGGCCGGGCGTGGGTTGCGGTGGCTTTGGCTGAAGAAGTGACTCGGCCGGGCCGGCTGCTCGTGCGCTCGGTGGGCGGACGTTCGGTGCTGCTGACCCGATCAGACGCCGGGCTGCATGGCTTTCTGAATTCCTGCCGCCACCGGGGCACCGAGCTGGCCGAACGCGATTGCGACATCGCTAACACGATCCGCTGCCCGTACCACCGGTGGCATTACAGCGCTGACGGGCGGCTCGTAGCAGCACCCCTATTCGACGAAGTGCCCAGAGACGACTTCGACATGGCCGACTACGGGCTGATTCCCGTGCGCACCGAGGCCTGGGGCCCACTCGTGTTCGTCTGTCTCGACGACGACACGCCGCCGCTCAAGGAGTGGCTCGGCGATCTGCCGGACAGGTTGGCGGCTTACGAGTTCTCCGAGTGGCGCTCGACCGGACTCGACGGGGCAGCACGCACGTTTGACGTGGCGGCCAACTGGAAGCTCATCGTGGAGAACTTCGCGGAGTACTACCACCTTCCCTGGGTGCACCCGGAGCTGGCCAAGGTGTCCCGAGTGCCCGACCACTACCGCTACCAGGGTCCGGGCATGTACTGCGGCCAGACCACCACACCGGTGTCTGGCGACGAGCGTGACGACTGGCTGACGCTGCCGGCAGCAGCCGGACTCGACGATTCTGATGCCGCAAGCGGCAGGTTCGTGGCGCTGTTCCCCAACGTGACGCTCGCGGTGCTGCCAAGCCACATGTTCTTGATGGTGCTGCAGCCACTCGCCGCGGGCCGCACCCTCGAACAATGCACATTCCTGTTCCCCCCAGGCCCGCTGACCGCGAGTGAGCCTTCGGCCGAGCTGCGGGAGTCATTCGAGATCACACGCCGCTTCTGGATCGAGGTGAACGACGAGGACATCGACATCTGCGAGCGCGCCCAGCGCGGCATCTCGCTCGGCGGCGCGCCGCCGGGGCCGCTGGCCCCCCGCTTCGAGGAACCGCTCAACCGCTTCCACAAGATGACCGCCGACCTGATGACGCTCCCTTCCGCCGCCGACCTGAAGGTGCCGGCGGGCGACCGTCCCGGAGGCGCCGACCTTTACGGCAGCGAGCCGAATCCCCTGCCGCCGGCCATCGAGGTCGCCGAACCTGCACTGTCGGGCCAGACTTCGCATTCGTGACTGAACGGGTACAGGCCGTCGTGATCGGCGGCGGCGTCGTGGGCGCTTCGGTGCTGTTTCACCTGACCCGCGCCGGC
The DNA here is from genome assembly GCF_965203655.1 of Candidatus Poriferisodalis sp. GTDB lineage: Bacteria > Actinomycetota > Acidimicrobiia > Acidimicrobiales > Poriferisodalaceae > Poriferisodalis. The sequence goes on along the minus strand of NZ_CBDBDD010000009.1, from coordinate 406,106 downwards.
TGGACCGATGTGGTGCTGCTCGAACGCTCCGAGCTCACCGCGGGCTCGACGTGGCATGCCGCCGGCGGCATGCATCCGATCAACTCCGACCCCACGGTCGCCAAGCTGCAGAAGTACACGATCGAGCTGTATCGCGAGATCGAAGAGCTCTCAGGCCAGGACTGCGGCATCCACCTCACCGGCGCGGTCTTCCTGGCCGACACGGCCGAGCGCCTCGACTGGCTGCGGATGACCGACGCACGCGGCAAGTACCTCGGCATCACGTCCGAGATGATCTCCGCCGACGAAGCCGCCCGGCTCATGCCGATCATCGATCCCAGCCAATTCGCCGGAGCGATGTACGACTACGAGCATGGCCACGTCGATCCGACCGGCGTGACCTACGCGTACGCCAAGGCGGCGATGGCTGCCGGTGCGCAGGTCCGTCGTCACACGTGGGCGCGCCGCATCGAGCGGACGCCCGACGGCCAAGCATGGCGCATCGGGCTGTACGACACCTCCGGGGGCAATCTCGCCGGCTCATCAGATACAGCCGGCGAGATCGACGACTGGCTGGAAGCAACCCACGTCGTCAACGCAGGAGGGCTGTGGGCACGCGAGGTGGGCCGCATGGTCGGGCTCGAGCTGCCGGTGCTGGCGATGGAGCACACCTACGTCATCACCGAGCCCATTGACGAGATCGTCGCCCACAACGAGCGCTCCGGCGCCGAGCTGATGGGTTCCATCGACTTCGGCGGCGAGATCTACACACGCCAAGAGGGTCAGGGTCTGCTGGTCGGCACCTACGAGCAGGCAGCCGTGGCGTGGCAGCGCCAGCAGACGCCATGGGATTTCGACAAGCGCCTGCTAACGCCCGATCTGGAGCGGATCGCACCGTCGTTGGACACCGCGTTCAGGCACTTTCCCGTGCTGGCCGACGCCGGCATCGCCCGGGTGGTCAACGGGCCGTTTACGTTCGCCCCAGACGGCAACCCTCTCGTCGGCCCCATCCGCGGGCTGCCGGGCCTGTGGTCGGCTTGCGGGGTGATGGCGGGATTGTCCCAAGGCGGGGGTGTCGGGCTCGCCCTGTCGAACTGGATGACCAGCGGCGATCCCGGATTCGACGTGTGGGCCATGGACATCGCCAGATTCGGCGACTGGGCGACCCGGGCCTACACGGCCACCAAGGTGCGAGAGAACTACCGGCGGCGCTTCAGCATCAGCTTCCCCAACGAGTTCCTGCCCGAAGGCCGGCCGCTGACCACGACCTCCATCTACGAACCGCAGCGTGCGGCGGGTGCCGTCTTCGGGGATGCCTACGGACTCGAAGTGCCGCTCTGGTTTGCTCCAGAGCCCGGGACCGTCGAGGACGTCACGTTCGGTCGCTCCAACGCATGGCCCCATGTGCGCGAAGAAGTGCTCGCCGTCCGCAACGCCGTCGGCCTCATAGAGACATCGGGCTTCGCCAAGTTCCTGGTGGAAGGACCGGGGGCGCGGGCCTGGCTCACGCATCTCACCGCAGGCAGGTTGCCGGGACCGGGGCGGATCGCGCTCGCGCCGATGTGCAATGAGCAAGGCAACCTCACCGGAGATCTGACGATCGCCTGCCTGCCGACGGCGACGGGCACTGCCGACGGGCCGGTGCACACGGTGACCGGCGGCGCCACCGCCAACGCCGCGACCAACGAGCGCTTCATCATCTTCGGCTCGGGCATCGCCGAGCGTTACTACGAGCGCTGGTTCGACACACATCTCGCTCGCTGGGAGGACACAGCGCAGCATGGAGCGGCGTCATCGAGCACAGCGCCGCATGGAGCGGCGCCGCGGGAACCCGTGCGGTATCGCACACTCGGCGCTGCGCTGTGCGGCGTGGCCATTGCCGGGCCGGAGTCGAGGGCGCTGCTCGCTGAGGTCACCGACGCAGATGTCAGCAACGCGGCGATGTGCTTCGGCAGCTTCACGGCGATCGACGTCGGCTGGGCCCGGGCGTGGTGCAGCCGGCTCAGCTACACGGGCGATCTCGGTTACGAGCTGTGGCTCGATGCAGGCCAGCTTCGCTATGTGTTCGAGCTGCTCGTCGCCCACGGCGCAGCGCACGGCCTGCGGCTGTTCGGATTGCATGCGTTGGACTCTCTGCGCTTGGACAAGAGCTTCGGCAGCTGGGCACGCGAGTACCGGCCCGTCTACGACCCGTTCGAGGCGAGTCTGGGCCGTTTCGTGCGAATGGCCAGAGCCAGCGACGACGGGTCGGACTTTGTGGGTCGCTCAGCCCTTGTCGCCAAGTACGGGCCTCGGGGTCCAGATCCGGGGAGAGACCTGCCGCCCGATTCGATGACGTTGCGCACGTGGACCGTGCCCGGACCGGCGGATCGCACCGGATTCGATGCACTTGCCGATGAACCGATCTACTGCAATGACGAACCGGTCGGCTGGGTGACTTCCGGCGGCTATGCCCACTTCAGCGACATGTCGGTCGCCATGGGTTACGTGCCAGTCGAACTCGCAAATGAGGGGACCGATTTCGGGATCGAAATCGTAGGCGAGCGGCGCACGGCACACCTCATCGACGGCTGCCTCTGGGATCCAGCGGGTACGGCGATGCGTCGCTGAGCACCGCTCTTCCCGTAGCCGACTGAATGTAGGCGCTACGAGATTCGAACGTATCTATTATGAACATTTCTGGATATCTAGATCAAGGAAATTGAGAACTTTATGTTCTATCTTTCAACGATTCTTGGCGGCTCTTCACGAGAAAACCGGCTCAGTTGTCATTCCCGCTGAATGCACATACTCTCTTGCACTTCTTGCCTACATTGGGAAATGAATTAGATCAAATGTCGGCGATGCCGTAGCCATGTCTTCACGTTTGGAAATGCACCACTACGAGACCATTGTGGCGGTCTCGGAAACGGGCTCGGTCACGGCGGCTGCCGGTCGGCTTCATGTGAGCCAGTCGGCCGTGAGCCATCGGCTCGCCGAAGCAGAGCGGCGGCTTGGCGGTCGATTGTTTGAGCGCAGGCCCTCTCGCGGCATGCAGCCGACACCCGCTGCGCTGGCACTGTGCCAAGCAGCACACCGTGCGATGCCGGATCTGGCTCGCGCCGAGACCGACTTCATGCGCAGCGTGGGCGGGACGACGGCCACGGTGCGCATCGGTGTCGGCTCCTATGACTGCTACCACTGGCTGGCGCCGTTCGCGGCAGCGTCTGCCGAGCGGCTGGAGGGACTGCTGCTCGAACTGGTGGTCGTGGGTGACGCCCCGGTCCAGCGGCTCGCTGACGGCACCGCTGATCTCGTGCTCGCCCCGGGGCCCGCACATGGGTCCTGCGACGCCCAGCATCTGTTCACCGACGAGCTGGTGCTGATCACGCACCCTGAGCACCGACTCGCGAACCGAACCTGGATCGGCCCCGAATCGATGGCCGACGAGAACTACTTCACCTACAGCCGCCAGCCCTCGCCGGGCTTCGAATACGAACGGTTCCTGCGGCCTGCCGGAGTGTCACCCCGCACGATCACCGTGCTCGAGCAAACGGGCGCGATCGCCGAGATGGTCGCCGCCGACTTCGGGGTCTCCATACTCAGCAAGTGGGCGATGTCGCCCTGGCTGGATTCGGGTCGGCTGTCCTCAGTGCGCTGCGGCAGGTCCGGACTCGACCTGGAATGGGCGGCTCTCACCAGGGCCGAGACCAATGGCGAGGCTCCCGAACGCCACGTTGCTGAGGCCATCGTCGACTGGCTCGGAGACCGGCGCAACGTCTGAGCCCGGCGCCGGGACCCCACCAGCACGAGCCCGGCCATGGTGCGCTCAGTCGAGCAACGCCCTGCTGATGACCACGTCCTGGATCTCGGTGGCTCCGTCGACGTAGTGAGTCAGTCGTGAGGCGGCAAGGTGGCGGGGCAGCGGATGGTCGCGCCGGCCGCCCGCCGCACCCATCACCTGCATGCAGTCCGCCAGGCCCCTCTCGGCGACACGGGTGGCGAACTTCTTGGCGTGTGCTGCGTGGACTGCCGCTGGGCGGCCCTCGGCAACCGCCAGCGCCGCTCGGTAGGCCAGCAAGCGGGCGGCCTCGAGGTCGGTCGCCACGTCGGCCAGCTTGAACCGCACTCCTTGCAGGTCGGCGATGCGGCCGCCGAACGCCTGCCGCTTGCGGACGTAGTCGATGGCGGTTGCGAGGCCGGTGCGCATCATGCCGCAGCACATGGCGGCGACGAGCACTCGGGCGATGTCGATGCCCTCCATGGCCGCGACAAATCCCTCGCCGAGCGGCACCATCACATCGGCGTCAGGCACCCGGCACTCGTCGAAGCGGATCTCATTGGTGCCGATGCCATGGGCGCCGATGAGCTCGTAGCCGTCAGTTCGTTCGATGCCGTCGGCACTGCCGTCGACGAGAAACGTCATGATGCCCCGATGTCCGGCCTCGGGATCGGCCTGCGCGTACACCGACAGCACGTCGGCTGCGGTGCCGTTGCTGACCCACGCCTTGCGGCCGTCGATGACCCACTCGTCGCCGTCTCGATGTGCCGACGTGGTGATCTTGGCGGCATCGCTGCCGACGCCCGGCTCCGTCAGCAGGAATGCGCCCAACCGTTCGCCCGAAACCAGCGGCCCCAATGCCCGCTCGCGCATCTCGGCAGGGGCGCGCCTGCTCACCGCACCGGCCAGGTTGTTGTGGCAGACCAACACGAAGGCGATGGCGAAGTCGACCGCGGCCACCTCTTCGAGCACCCGCGCCAAGCCGACCTGACTCAGCCCCGAGCCGCCGTCGGCAACAGGCACGAGCAGCCCGCACAAGTTCTCTTCGCCGGCACTCGCGAACGCCTCGGCAGCGAAGCGCCGTTCGCGCTCCCACGATTCGGCGTTCGGCGCGACGGCCGAACTGGCCCATGCCGCCGCCCGGTCCACCACCACCTGGTCTGCCGCACCCACCGCAGCGTCGGCCACCTCTGGCATGAGTTCGTGTGCCAACTCCGATGGGGGCACGATGTCGAGATCGATCACGGCTGAGGTCATGGCCCGAATCTTGCCACTCGCACACCTCGCACATCCCGGGGGGCGGACAGCGGGCTCCGCGGTGGCGCACCGAGCCGTCGTACAGTTCGCCAACCCGTCGGGCACAGGGCCACTGAGTGCCGGGAAGGGCTGCCGCCATGAATCCAGACCGTCCCTCCGCACGCCGAGGCGATCGTGCGGGTGTCCAGCTCGGTGTCGACGAGGCTCTCGGGCGCATCGGGCGCCGGGCACGCGTCTATGTCGCGCAGGGCTCGGCCACGCCGTTCGGCTTGCTCGCTGCCATCGACGCCGCTCACGATCGCTTCGACGGGCTCGAGTTCGTGAGCGCGTTCCTGCTCGATCGGCCGCAGCCGATCGATCACCTCGGCAATCCGTTCCGCTGGACCTCGCTGCAGCCGAGCGGGGCTCTCCGCGACGCCCTCGACAGCCCGCATTTCGGCGTCGTGCCGGCCCGCTATTCGGACATCTGCGGCCTCGTGGGACCCGGCGGCGGGCTGGAGTCCGATGTCCTGCTGTGCCAGGCCAGCCCGCCCGACGCCGACGGCCGCATGACCCTCGGCACGGGCGTCGGCGGCCACGTGGACCTCCTGCGGTCCACCCCGCTGGTCATCGCGCAGGTGAACCCCCAGATGCCCTACGTGCACGGCGAGGGCGAGTGTCACCGCGCGGACTTCGATGCGCTGGTCGAGATTGATGAGCCGCTCGCGACCTTGGCACCGGCCGTCATCGACGACACCGCCCGGGCAATCGCAACCCACGTCGGGCAGTTCATCGGCGACGGCACGACGCTGCAGTTCGGGATCGGCTCGATCCCCGACGCGGTGCTGTCCAGCCTCGCCGACCGCCGTCACCTCGGCCTGCACGGCGGCATGATCAACGACGCCTGCATCGACCTCATCGACAGCGGCGCAGTGGACAACCGTCACAAGGGTCCGCTGGGCGACGGCGTGAGCGTCGCCGCCGAGGTGATGGGAACACGGCGTCTGTATGACTGGGTCGACCGCAACCCAGCGGTGCATCTCACGAACGGTTCGCTGAGTCACGGCATCGAAGGCATCGCGCAGATTCGCAACTTCGTGGCGCTGCAGTCGACCGTGCAGATGGCGCTCGACGGTTCGGCCAACTCGGAGGTGATCGGCGGCCGCTACATCTCCGGACCCGGCGGAGCACCCGACTTTGCATTCGGCGCCTGCGTGGCGACCGGCGGCCGGGCGATCGTGGCGATGCCGTCCACTGCCGCCGGCGGGCGCATCTCGCGCATTGTGACCCGACTCGAGCCGGGCGCCCCGACAACGCTGCCGTCCTACACCGCGGACATCGTTGCGACCGAATTCGGCGCCGTGGAACTGCGAGGCCGCTCGTTGGGCGAGCGGGCCGAGCTGCTCATCTCGATCGCCCACCCCGACTTCCGCGACGAGCTCAGCGACAACGTTCCCGGCTAATCGCCGCGTCGGCCAGTGCGCCCGCACCAGGGGCGACGTGCCCCTCCGGCGCGACTAAAGGCGGCGGACAGTGGCGGCCTTGCCGGTGGTGCCGTAGGCCATGCCGGACATGCGGTGGATGTTGCGGGTGTTGTGCATCCTGCCGTGAACGCGAGGCCCGGCCGCCAGTATCGCCCCGTCCACCACCAGCTCTTGGCCGCTCACGAACTTGCTGTCGTCGCTCGCCAAGAAGAGCGCCATGCCGGCGATGTCAGTGCCTTCGCCGCGGTCGGGCCACGGCTGCAGTTCCGACATGATCTCTTCGGCCTGTTCCTCGTTGCCGCTGTGCATCAATGGCGTGAAGATGAGGCCCGGGCAGATGGCGTTCACGCGAATGCGGTGCGGCGCCAGTTCCAGCGCCGTGGTCTTGGCCAGGCTGATGACCGCAGCCTTCGCCGCCGAGTACGCCTGCGGGCCGGCGCCCCCGCCCATTCCAGCAATCGACCCGGTGTTGATGATCGAGCCGCCGGTGCCCTGAGGGATCATGACCCGCGCCGCGTGCTTGGTGCCAAGCATCACCGACCGCACCAAGATGGCGAACGTCTCGTCCCAAGCGTCCACCTCCAGCTCGGTGATCGGGCCGAACGCCCCGCCGATGCCGGCGTTGTTGAACACCACATCCAGCCGGCCGAACGCCTCCACCGCCAGCTCGGTCATGGCGGCCACGTCATCCTCCACCGCCACATCGGTGCGGGTGAAGCGCACGCGCTCCCCCAGGCCCGCCGCCTCCAGCTCGTCCATGAATGCCCGTCCGGTGTCGGCGTTCAGGTCGCCGATCACCACCGAGGCGCCCTCGGCCAGGAATCGCTCCACCGTCGACCGTCCCATGCCGCTGGCGCCGCCCGTGACCACGGCCACCTTGCCGGCCAGCCGTCCCCCGGAGTTGCCACTGTTCTCGCTCATCGTGCTTTCCTCCCCTGCTGTCGAATATGACGCCGCGATTGTCGCCTATGACGCGAAGTCGTGCGCCGTGCGAGAATACGAGCCGGGATTCGGGGGAACCCGCGAACATCGGGGAAAGACATGACGACGACCGTTCAGCGACAGCTCACCGCCGAGGGCGGGCAGCGCCACATGCACGAGGTGCACAAGATCGCGCACGCCGGCGCAGTGGACGCCGACGGGCACATCCTTGAGCCGCCCGACCTGTGGGAGGAGTACCTCGAGGATCGCTACAAGGACCGGGCGCTGCGCATCGAGATCGAGCCCGAGCGCGGCCTCGAAGTGCTCATGATCGACAACCAGCGCAGCAAGCTGGCCCGTCCCGGCATGGTCTCGACGCTGGGCGCCATGGGCGCACCCGACCTGCCCGACATCATGTTCAACCCGGATCGCACCTACGTCGGCGAGATCCCCTACGGGGCCATGGACCCTCACCAGCGGATCGAGCTGCTCGATGCCGAAGGCCTCGACATCGCGGTGCTGCTGCCGACCATGGGGCTGCTGTGGGAGGCCGAGCTCGAAGACGCCGAGCTGAGCCAGGCATACACGCGGGCCTACAACCGCTGGATCTGCGAGTTCTGCCGGGATCACTCCGACCGGCTCATTCCCGTCGCCCACATCTCGATGACCGATCCGGTGGCCGCGGCGGCCGAGCTGCGACGCTCGGTGGCTGACGGGGCGCGCGGCTGTTTCGTGGCGCCGTTCACGCATTCGACGCGTCCGCTGGGCCACGCCGACCACGACCCGGTATTCGAAGCGGCGCAGGACTTGGGCGTGCCATTCGCCATCCACCCCACCTTCGAACCGCAGTGGACCAAGGGCACGCGCATGGGGACGTGGGAGCACGTGCGCGAACTGCGCCTCACGGCTTCGATGACCGCTTCGGATGGTGTGCGCCACCAGTTCGTGTCGCTGTTCGACTACGGCGTCTTCGAGCGCTTTCCGGAGCTGAAGGTGCTGGTGCTCGAGTCGGGCGGCGGCTGGCTCGGCTACTGCTTGGACCGCATCGATGCGGTGTTCGGGCATACCTACACCGGCACCCGCGTGCCGCTGCAGATGAAGCCCAGCGAGTACTTCATGCGGCAGGTTTGGATCTCCTGCGACCCCGACGAGCGCTCGATCCCCGCGCTGGCGCAGCGCTACGGGCATGACCGGTTCATGTGGGCCAGCGACTTCCCCCACGCCGACCACACGCCGGAGTACGTGCTCGACCTCGACGAGCTCGTCGACATGTTCCCCGCGGAGTGGCAGCGGGCCTTCGTCGGCGACAACGCCCGCACCGTCTTCGACCTGTAGTTCTGGTCGGCCTGTCGTTCTGTTCGCCGACGGCGGACCGGACCACCTCAGGCAGCCCGGCAGTTCACGTTGGGCGGGGGATTTTCGGCGCAGCCAGCGCTCGGGTCGCAGCGTTCAGGCCGCAGAGGCCGTGTGCCCCCGCTCCGGGCGGCGTGGACGCTGAGCACAAGTAGGTGCCCGGAATGCCGGTGAAGTAGGGATCCCGGGCGAGTCGGGGCCTGAACAGCAGCTGGAGTGGCGACGACGCACCGCTCAGGATGTCGCCGCCGATGAAGTTCGGGTTGTAGACCGACATCTCGGTGGTGGAGCGCACCGCCGTGCCCACCACCCGCTCGGTGAATCCGGGAGCGAACCGCTCGATCTGGGCGATGATCGCCTCGGTGGCATCGCCGGCGTAACCGTGCGGGACATGGGCGTAGGTCCACAGTGGGTGAACATTCCCGACTGAACGGTCTGGATCGGCACGGTACTGCTGGCCGACAAGGACGAAGGGTCGCTCTGGCACCTGGCCGCGGTGCACTGCAAGTTCGTTGGCGATCACTTCGGCCGCATCCCCGCCGAGGTGCACCGTGCCCGCGTCGACCGCGGCCGGTGCCCGCCACGGCACGTCGCCCTCGATGGCGAAGTCGACCTTGAACGCGCCGGGACCGTGACGGAAGCGGCGGTAGGCGCGGGCGACGCGGCCGGGCAACTGGTCACCCAAGATGTCGGCGGCGATCGACGGTGACACGTCGAGCAGCAGCAGGTCGGTCGGCGGCAACTCGGTGGTCGAGTGAACCCGCACGCCGGTCTCGACCCGTCCGCCGTGTGCCATCAGATCGGCAACCAGCGCGTCAGCTATCGCCTGCGAACCGCCTTCGGCGACGACCCAGCCGTACTGGTGTCCCGCTGCCAGGATCATGAGGCCCACCGCGCTGGTCATGGGGCGGTCCAGGCGCCAGAACGCATGGGCAGCGACGCCCGCCCACAGAGCCCGAGCGGGCTCGTCACGCCACAGGCGGCCCATGACGGTGGCGGGGGTCATCGCGGCTGCGCCGAACCGCGCCGTCAGCACCGGGTGACGGGGCAGCCGCAACAACGGCTGGGTGATGTCTTCGAACAAGCTGTCGAGATCAGCAGTCAGCGCAGTGAACAGCCGGCGCCAGCGCGCTCCGTCGCGGCCGAGCCCGTCGGCCGTGTCGTCGATGGACTGGTAGAGGAGGCTGGCAGAACCGTCGTCGAGGGGATGCGCGCAATCGACGAGCGGCGCTCGCCATCGCAGGCCGAGCTTTTCGAGGTCAAGCGAGCGCAGGAACGGCGACGCCGCGGCCACCGGGTGCACGGCAGAGCACTGGTCATGCACCAGGCCCGGCACGATCATCTCCGCGCTGCGAGTGCCGCCGCCAATGGTCTCGGCGGCTTCGAGCACCGTCACCTCGACACCGGCCCGGGCCAAGTGGACCGCAGCGGCCAATCCATTCGGCCCGCTGCCGACGACAATCGCCGTCGTCACTGCCTTAGCCGGAGTCGACTGGGGGCATCACGACACCGTCGGCCGTCTGGCGTGGGATCAGCCAATTCCCGTCGTGATCGATCGACGGCACTTTGCGGGCATTGCCGGGATGCGGCACGCCCTGAGGCTCATAGCCCTCCTTCCGCCACGTCACCGTGTGCGGAATCGGACCGTCAGGCAGCCACGGCTGGCTGTTGTAGGCGTCGTCGTGGCGATACCAGCCCTTCTCGACAGTCCCCAATGCTGCGTCGATCACCCGGTACTGCACGCGGTTGGTGTATGCCGGCCGCGACTCGGTGAACACCGCAATCACATCGCCGGGCTCGTACTGGCACCGCTCCTGCCACGCCGCGATCAGCCGCTCGTCCAAACAGTGCCCGTCGCCGAAATTCCACCCCGTCAGCACGTTGCTCAAGAACTCGCCCTCGCGCTGGATGCGCTTGTCGAGATCGTCCACGTGACACATGAGGCCCGAGATGTGCATGCGGCCCATCGGGTGCATCATGCGGAACGCCACCGCCTTCTGAATGAAGATCTCAGAGATCTCAGGGCCGAACAGCGGCTCGAGCTGGTCAATCTGGTTGTCGGCGGACTTCACGATCTTGTCGTTGATCCGGTCTTCGATCTCTTTGTTGCGGAGCGAGAACGTCGCCGCCGCCCAGTTGCCGGCGTACTGCTTCATGCCCACCAAGAAGCTCACGTACTGCGGCCGGAAGGCTCCGAGCACGATGGGCGACAGCGCCGCAACCAGCACTATGACCAGCAGCACCGGCTCCATGTCCCACACCGCGTAGCCGTTGCCGGCGTGGAAGTTCGAGAACAGGAACGCTGAGCAGAAGATGAAGAACACGTTCCACTCGAGCGGAACCGCCAGCGGGAACGTCGAGATGATGAAGGTGTGCAGCATCCAGATGGACACGATGGCGATCCACGTCGCCCATCCCCACGGAGAGAACAGCAGCACCAACGGCATGATGAGCTCGCAAGTGGTGCCGCCGATATGGGCCAGCAGGTGCGTCGTTCGAGCCGGCCGGATGTCGCGGGGATAGTCCTTGACGGTCGCTTTGCGAAATCGGTCCCACACCACCCACGGCGTGTTCTGCACCATGATCGAAACCGTCGAAGAGAACCCGTGCTGCAGCTTCGAGAAACCGGCGCCCATCCAGATGATGACGATGAAGACCTTGGCGGCGATGATCATGTCGACGAAGTTGCTGAACAGCGAGAAGCACAGCAGCGTGGGCACGTACTGCTCGGCCCGTGACGACAGGAAGATGATCTTGTCGCGCATGGCCATCAGCAAGATCAATCCGCAGTAGATCAGCGTCGCCCACTGCGGCAGGATGCCGGTGCGGCCGTCGGGCAGCCCGTCCACCTGCTCCGGCGACAGCACCAGCAGCAGGATCAGGCTGGCCAGGATCAGCTTGTACAGCCCGGTGTCCCACGGTGTGCGCCGATTGCCCTTGGTGAACGGCACATGGTTGGGGTAGGGCGGCACACGCAGGGTGTCGTTCTGCCACCAGTAGAGGATCCCGCCGATGGGCGGGTCGAAGTGGAACGCCAGCGGGCCGCAGGTGGCCGCCAGACCCGTGATCTCGAGCAGGATCGTCCAGATCATCAGCTTCTGGTAAAGGATCGGCTCGTCCCACCAGCCGCCGATGTCGTTGAACTCGAGTCCGGCAGTGAACGCTCCGGCCACGATGAGCCCGAACAGCGCATACAGGAAGATCTTCCACGCATAAAACGTGCCGGTCTGCTTGGGCGTCCCGAACCCGTGCTCCACCCAGTGCAGCTGCAGTAGCTTCATCCGCTCGAAGAACGGGATCTTCGCAAACTCGTCGAGATCGACGTCGGGCAGCTCAGCTGTTCGATACCCCATGGTGATTACCTCTTTCGGCGGACCATCGCCGCGTGTCGTCGTTGTCGTTCGCGTTCGAAATAGAAGTCGTCTTCGGCGGCGGTGCGGGTCGAGGCGAGCTTGCCCGACAGCCGTGTCAGCTCACGCTCGCGCACCCGCAGGCGCCTCCAAGCCTTCCTCTTGTTCTTGCGCCGCAAACGCTCGATGTGGTCTTCCTCGGTCTCGGACGTGCCGGTCAGGTACGTCTCTTCGATTTCGTCGAGGCGGTTGAGGGCTTCGGCAGCCGGCAGTTCCAGCAGGATCTGGCCGCGGGCCATCAGGTACATCCGATCAGACACGGCCAGCGCCTTGCGGGCATGCTGCTCGACGATCAAGGCGCCGGTGCCCGTGGTGTCGGCCACCTTGCGGACCGCTCCCAGCAGCCGATCGACGATGATCGGCGCCAGTCCGAGCGACAGCTCATCGGCCAGCAGAATCGACGGCTGACGGCTGAGCGCCCGTGCCAGCGCAAGCATCTGCTGCTCGCCGCCCGAGAGCATGCCGCCGCGCACTCCCAGCCGAGGCTCGAGCTCGGGGAACAGTTCCAGAGCTGCCTCCACCGAACCGCCGCCCACTCGCAGATTGTCGCGAGCCGACAGCTTGGTGAACACCAAGCGCTCCTCAGTCACCAGCCCGATTCCCCCTCGCCGGATGCGCTGGTACATGGGCGTGAAGGTAGGCGTGTTGCCGAACATCACGATGCCGTCGACGGGCGTCAGCTCACCGGCGATGGTCAGCAGCGTGGTGGTCTTTCCGGCGCCATTGGGCCCGAGCAGGCAGACCACCTCGCCCTGGTGGACCTTCAGGTTCACTCCTTGGACGACCGCCCGGTTGAGGTACCCGCACTTGAGGCTTCGCGTCTGCAGCAGCGGCCTCATGCGCCGCCTCCCGCAGCTTGCGTCGTACGGCGTTCAAGTTCGCTGTCGTGCTCGTCAGCCTCGGTTCCCAGGTAGGCGGCCACAACCGCTGGGTCGAGACGGATTTGCTCGGGGCTCCCGACTGCGATCTTGTTGCCGAAGTCCAGCACCACCACCTCGTCGCACACCTCGTTGACGAAGTTCATGTCGTGCTCGACAACCAGCACTGCCATGCCCCAGTCCTGGGCCAGGCGCCGGACCACCTCGGCCAGCTCTTCGCTCTCGGCGGTGCTCAGGCCAGCGGCCGGCTCGTCGAGCAACAGCACGCTCGGGTGCATCGCAACCGCCCGGGCAATCGCCAGCAGCCGGTGCTTTCCGTAGGAGAGATCCTTCACGTCGCGGTGCAGGTCGCCGTCGAGCTGGAACTCGATGATCGCCCGCACGACCTCAGGTGGGAACGGAGGGCTCGACGGCGCCACCAGATCGCGCAGGTACGACCGCATGTCCTGGGGGTCCGCGGCCACGCTGATGTTCTCGAACACCGTCGCATCCTCGAACAGCTCGAGCGTCTGGAACGAACGTGCGATGCCGATGCGAGCACGTTTGGAGGGCGGCACGCGCGAGATGTCCTCGCCGTCGAGCACCACGCGACCCTCCGCCGGCGCGAAGCCGCACACGGCGTCGATCAGCGACGTCTTGCCGGCGCCGTTCGGGCCGATCAGCCCCGTGATGGTGCCCGGAGTGAGGTTGAAGCTGACATCGTTGACCGCCACGACGGCCCCGTAGCGCACGGTCATGTTCTCGATGCTCAGCACGCGAGCCGGGACCTTCGACTGTTCGCCCTCAGAGGCGTTCGGATCGGAGACGTCTTCCAGCTCGATGAAATATGAGCGGCCCCACTTGCGCGCCCGTTTCACCAGCCGGAAGATCTTCACCCACTCGGCGGCGACACCGTCCTTGTACCCGAGGACCATGAGCAAGATGGCGATGCCGCTGATGAGCTGGGTCCAGCGGCCCACCCCATCCCACGTCGATTCGAGCACTTCCTGGCTGAAGGCTGCGGTGGCCATGGTGGCGCCCACGAACGCACCGAGCAGGTGACCGACGCCGCCCACGATTGCGAGGCCCACGAACAGGATCGAGGTGAGGTTGGTGAACGACGTGTAGCTGACCGAGGTCAGCCGGAATGCCAGCACGATCCCGCCCAGCGCCGCGATTGCAGAGCTGAGCGAGAAGGCGAACAGCTTCGCCTTGGGCACGTCGATGCCGAGCGCAGTCGCGGCCCGCTCGTTGGTTCGGATGGCGAGCAGACGCCGGCCGCTGCGCCCACGACGCACGTTCGACACCACCCACACCGCAAGCAGCGCCATCGCCAGCACGAAGAGGCCGTATCGCTCCGGGTAGCGAATGGAGCCGATGTCGAGGCCGAACAGCTCAGGGCTGCCGACCTGGGTGCCTTGCACGCCGCCGGTGTATTGGCGGTTGCGGAACAGCATCAGCTCGATGGTGGTGCCGAGTCCTAACGTGACAATTGCCAGATTGATCCCGCGGGTTCGTGCAGCCGGCAAGGCGAAGATGAATCCCAGCGGCACGGCGGCCAGCACGCCGACGACCAGCGCCAACAGGAACGGGATGTCGAACACCGCAACGAGGCGTCCTGACACGTACGCGCCGAACCCCGCGATGGTGTACTGCGCCAGCGAGAGCTGGCCCGCGTAGCCAGTCAGCAGCACGATCGACAGCAGCACGATCGCAACGCCCATCGTGACGGTCAGGGCGTCGATCCACTTGGCCTGCTTGGTGAGCATCAGGAACGCCACCGTGCCGATGCCGAAGATCGTCCAGTCCCACGACATGCGTCCGTTGCCGATCATCGGCAGCTCGCGCAAGAAGTAGTCCCGAGGCGGCAGCGACCGGCCCTTGAACACCAGCACAGCCACAATCACCAGGAAGGGCAGCGATGGCCCCAGCCCTTGCTGGTCGACGTAGCGGCCCACAAGGGTCTGACCGACGCCCAATGCCAGGCCGGCGGCGGTGGCGATGGGGAACGACCGGAAGTCCCCGACCAGCGCAGCGGCCAAGGCTGCGAGCACCAGCGATGTCATGGCCGTGACCTGCAACGTGATGATGGGCACCACCAAGATGCCCGCAACCGCAGCGATGGCCGAGCCCAGCGCCCAGTTCTGGATGGCGATCGCGTTCGGCGACAAGCCGATGGCCGAAGCGGCTCGCTCGCTCTCGGACACTGCCTCGGTGGCGAGGCCGAAGTGGCTGCGTCGATACATCGACCACAGCACCACGGCGAACACGCACGCCACTCCGAACAGGATCAGCCGGTCGACGGTGATCGCAACCTCGCCCCACAGCGTTACCCGGTTGGTGGGCAGCCAACTGGACACCTGACGTGCGTTGGAGCCGTACCGGATGACCACGCCGGCCTGGATCAAGATCAGCACACCGAGGGTCGCGATGACGCGGATCAGCGTGCTGGCGCGACGCAGCGGCCGCATGATCACCCAGTGCGTCAGGGCACCGAGCAGCGCTGACAGCGCGACGCCTGTCAGCGCCGAGAGCAGGAACGGCCAGCCGGCCCGGTTCTGCAGTTCCCACTGCAGAAACACGCCCGCGATTGCGGTTGCGCCAAGGGAGAAGTTCAGTACGCCGGTGCCGCGGTAGACGACGATCAAGCCTTGGGAGGCCAGCGCGTACAAGGCACCGACCCCGAATCCCAGCAGAGCGAAGCGGATGACCTCGTCCAATGGTTCTCCCGTCGCAGCGGCGCTAGGCCGGCTCCCGCCGACGCCGGGATGGCTGGTGATCGCTCACTCGGGCCACCCCGGCGCGGGCGCCAGTACTCAGATGACGGTCAGCCGGCGTTGCCGGTGGCCAGGTCGCCGACGTCTTCGAACTCGGTGGTCAGCGGCACGACCTTGCCGTTCTCCAGCTTGCTGAACACGACGCTGCGGTTGAACAGGCGCTGGAATCCCGGGAGACCATCGGTCCACTCCTGGGTGAAGTCGAGCACCGGGACCATGCCGCCGAGATCGAGGTTGTCGGTGGCCGATGCAGCCTCGAAGAACGAGGTCGCGTTGATCTCGCCGTCGATGGTCTCGGCAATCAGGGTGAAGGCAGCGAACGCCGCCCACGTGCCCATGCCGCCCAGGCTGTTGTAGTCGTGCTCGGTGGTGTCCCAGCCGCCTTCTTCGAGGGCCAGCCGGTACTCGTCCCACGGCGCAGTGGAGATGTCGGGGTACATGCCGCCGATGATGTCGCCGTCGGTGGACTCTTCGTTGCCGGCGGCGGAGATCTCGTTCAGGTTGCCCTGCGGGCCGTACTGGCGAGCGTCGGTGCCCGACTGGGTCCACGCGGTGTTCCAGGTGATGTACGGCGTCTCTGAGACGATGCCGATCACGCAGTCGGCGTCGGTCGTGGCCTGGGCGACCTCTGACGAGTAGTCCTGCGCTGTCGGCGGCAGGATGATGATGTCGCCGAAGCTCTGGCCGAGGGCTGCTATCGCGTTCTCCATCGGCGGGAGGAAGATCTGGGCGCCGTCGATGATCACAGCGTTGATCGCACGGCAGCCGTCGTCGATGGCTCGCTTGATGATGCCGACCGCATACATCGGTTGATTGCCGATGGGGAACGAGTGCGGGCTCGTCAGCTCAGACGGCGTGATCGGGCAGCACGGGCCGAACCAGGTGATGTCGGATTCGGCGATCACCGGCACGATGCTCTCCGCGAAGAACGTAAACGAGCCGACGACTGAGACCATGTTCTCCTCGACGGCTTCGCGCGCACACGCCGCTGCCACCGCGGGGTCGAACATCTCGTCACAGACGGTGACCTCCAGCGGCCGGCCGCCGATGCCGCCCCGTGCGTTGATGTAGTCGGCGTAAGCCATCGCCGTGTTCGCGATGTTGTGATACGTCGGACCCGCTGCGTTGAGCGTCGTGACAGTCATGACCTTGATCGGATCGCCACTCGGGGCCATCGGCTCGTCGGCAGGCGCTTCCGTGGTCGCGGGGGCTGCCGCCTCGGTGGTTGTGGGCGCGGGTTCGGTTGCACTCGCTCCGTCGTCCTCACCGTCGTCGCCGCCACATGCGGCGGCAATCAGGGCGAAGACGGCGAGAAGTGCCGCCACCGTCCGCCACGTTCGGCGCCTCGACTGGCGCGTCACTGCACGTTCACTGGTCGTCATGTAGTTCCCCTCCCTGAGGACTCGGCAGGCCCGATGGCGGGCTGATGCGACCGCCGCCTGCCAAGTCGGTCATTCAAGCACAGCCGTCGACCGGCTGCCGGGGGTTCAAGCGCCCGACATGGGAGCCAATCTGTGCCGCAGCTCGCCACTTCGCGCGGCGTATCGGCTTGGCGCTAGGCAATCGCGAACACAATGATCGCGACGATGAACACGATGGTCATGGCCAAGATGGCCATCGCAGCGAATCCGTCGCGGTTCGTTCTGTCCTCTGCTGATGGTTCGGTCGGTTCGCGCATCCGCAGTCTGCTCATTCGGACCGGAGGGCGGGCTGTTCGGTCAGGACTCTACGTCCACAACCAGCCGAAGTCATCGAGCAGCCGCGACACCGCCACCAGCGCGGCCATCTGGCTGACCTGCGCTGTCGCACCTAGAACGTCGCCGGTCATGCCGCCGAATCGACGGTAGGCGATCAACCCCACCACCGCTGCCCCGCCTGTGGCTGCGCCGACGGCGAACACGCCTACCGGCCCGAGTGCAAACGCAACGCCGTAGCTGATCAGTAGCGAGAGCGCGCACGGCAGACCCCGCAGATGGGCGGTAGAGGAATGACCCAGACCTGAGCCAGCGGCCGCCGGTGTCGAGGCCATCACGGCAATCGCGAGCGCACGGCCGACCCCGTGTGCCAAGGCCATGGCAATCACGGCGTCGCGTGATGCCAGCGGCATGACGGCGAAGACCTGCACCAGGGTCGCCAGCACGAGCGCGAGCGTCCCGAAGGTCCCCAGCCTGGAGTCCTTCATGATCTCGCGGCGCTCCTCAGGCGTCGTGCCGCCGAGGGCGTCTGCCGCGTCGGCCAGGCCGTCCTCGTGGAAAGCACCGGTGACGACAACACCCGTGGCGACGGCCAGGATCGCCGCGAGCGGGGCGCCCAGCGGCTGCCACACAGCCCAGAACACCGCTCCGCTCAGGGCACCCACGATTGCTCCGACGAGCGGGAACCACGGCACGCTGCGCCCCAAGTCGCGCTCGGTCGGAGGGTGCGCTCCTCCGGGAAGCCGGGTCAGGAAGGCCCACGCATAACGCAGACTCACGCTGAGTCCCCTACGTTTCGCAGGCTCACGCCAGACCCCACTCGGCGAAGGTGGCGACATCGGTGACAGCGGCTGCGGCGATCCGCACGATTGGTACGGCAACCAACGCACCCGTGCCCTCTCCCAGCCGCAGATCCAAGCGCACGAGCGGCTCCAGCCCG
The DNA here is from genome assembly GCF_965203655.1 of Candidatus Poriferisodalis sp. Lineage (GTDB taxonomy): Bacteria > Actinomycetota > Acidimicrobiia > Acidimicrobiales > Poriferisodalaceae > Poriferisodalis. The sequence continues at coordinate 387,695 of NZ_CBDBDD010000009.1, read as the reverse complement.
AGCTGGTCCAGGAGCGCTCCATGGCCTGGCTCGGCGGAGCAATGGCCGGCGATGCAGTGGTCGAGGCTGCCCGGCGCAGCCAGTGCCAACGGCGCCGCGGCGGCCGTTCCGATGAAGCCGTCGAGGATCACGGGAATCGAGCGATGCCGCGCTGCCAACACCGCCCCGGCGATGGCCGCGAGCTCACGCCCGCCTGCTCGGCGCAGTGCTTCCAGCGGCGCGACGCTGCCCACCCGTTCCAGCACATCGCGCACCACAGCCCGCTTGTGATCGAGCGCTCCCCCCTGCACCCCGGTTCCTGGCCCCGTCCATCGTGCGGCGGCCTCTGCTGACGACATCGCGTCGTCGGCGAACAGCAGCCCGCAGACGGCAGCCGCGGCTGTGGTGTTGCCGATCCCCAGTTCTCCGAGCACCAGCAGGTCGGCCTGGTCATCGGTGACAGCGTGGTCGACAGCGAGTGCGCCTGTGTTGACGGCTGCATCGAACTCGTCGGCGCTCATCGCATCATGCGTGCGGATGTTGCCTGTGGGCATGCCCACGCCGACGTCGTCGCATCGCACTACTGCCCCGACTTGGCGGGCGACAGCCGTCACCGTGGCGACACCGCCGTCGACGGCGGCCACCATGGCAGCGGTCACGTCGGCGGGGTAGGCGCTCACGCCCTCTGTGGTCACTCCGTGGTCGGCTGCAAAGACGAGCACCGCCGGCTGTTCGACGGCGGGATCCGATGTGCGCTGCCAGCCCGCGAGCCATGCGGCGACCCGATCGAGCCGTTCGAACGCACCTGCGGGACGCAGCACCTGCGATGCCCGATCAGCCACGGCCTGCCGGGCAGCCTCATGGGGATCCGGCAAGTCGTCAAGCATCCGTTCCAGCAGGCTGCGGTCGCCTGAGCGAGCGCGTGGATGAGGCAGGGTCTCAGACGCCATCTCTGGGGTCCTGCAGTTCCAGCAGGCGACCGGCCACGACCAGATACGCCCGGTTCGCTGACGCGAAGACGGCTTGGTTCACCGACCCGAGCACATCCCTGTATGCCCTTCCCAGTGAGGTAGCCGGAACGATTCCCGAGCCGACCTCGTTGGTGACCACGATGGCCGTGCCGCTGCGCGCCCGCAGGCGCTCGCCCAAGTCGCCGGCCTCAGCGACAATCGAGCGAGTGCCAGCGGCATCCTCGGCCAGCATCCGGTTCGAGACCCACATCGACAAGCAATCGATGACGATCGTCGCCTCGGCGTCGACCTGCTCCACCGCGAGCGCTAGGTGGATCGGGGCCTCGGTAGTCGTCCACGACGCAGGCCGATCGGCCCGATGCCTCTCGATGCGTTCGGCCATCTCATCGTCACCGGCTTCGGCCGTCGCGATGAACGTCACCGGTGCGCCGGCCGACGTCGCGGCGCTCAACGCCGCTGTGGACTTCCCGCTGCGAGCACCCCCGGTGAACGCGATCAGCATGAGCGAAACAGGATCAGCGGCAGATCAGCAGCGAACCAGCAGCAACCCGGAGCGAGCCTTGGGCAAGAAGTACGTGGTCTTCGGCGGCATGACGCCGCCGAAGTCTGCAACTTCGAATACCGAATCGAGCGGCACCGGTGCCAGCAGGATCGTGACCGGTGCCGGAGCGGCGACGACGGTCGTGGGACGGTAGGTGAGCCTCGGATCCGAAGCGCTCTCCACACCGAAGATCTCGCCGAGCATGAAGTCGTGAACGAATGCGGCATCCAGCCGGGTCGCGGGGTTCTGGACGGGCGATGTGTCGTCGGCCGGTCCAGCGTGGCGCAGGCGTGCGCGGAACCAGTGCCCTGCCACGCCGACGCCGACCCATCCGGGCGCCCCCGGGCGCGCTGCGACGGCGTCAGAAACCTCTTTGACATCGCACCGAGTCCTCATCAGCTCCATGACGCGCCTGGGCATCATGTCGAGTTCGCTCAGCTCACGGTCAAAGCTGCCGAGGTGCAGCTCCTCGGTGGGTACGCACGCCACGAGGACGTGTGAGAAACCGGCCTGCCGGGCAGCTGCGACGCGATGGTGCCCGTCCACGATGTACAGCGGGCCGTCGAGGCCGACGCTGGCACCCTCGCCACCCCCGACGACAGCCGGCCACAGCGTGACCCGCGCACCGTCTGTGGTCTTGGTATCGAGCAGCGGCTCCAGCGGTGTGGACGCCCCGGCTGCGGCGAGGGTGGCCTCGATGACATCGGAGACCATCGTCAGCCGCGGTGCTGTGACGACCACGGGGCTCGACATGCGGCCGACCTCGGTGAAGTGCACGGCCAAGCCGTGCACCCGTCCAGGCTGGGTGTCCTCGTGCGGGCGCAGCTCATGGGAGGCGAGGCGCACGCCGCCCAGCAATGCGTGCTGGGCGTGGCCGTCAGCCTCCACGCACTGCACGTACAGGCTTGGCTCCCGGGCAGCGCCGAACACGCCCAGACCGATGAGCCGTTCGAGTGCCTGCGTGCTGCGTGTGGCGTGCTGCAGGTGCTCGCTGGGGTGGCCGAAGCTCTCCGGCGGCAATCCGGCCACATGGGCAAAGGAGTCGGGATTGTCGGCGAGGTGCTGCGCGTGCTCGTCCGGGGTGAGTGAGTCATACGGCGCGGGGATGACCGTCGGCGCCCACTCGGGTGTCAGAACACGAGCGCTGACCGGCTCGATCATCCGCTCTCCCTCCCCGCCGCACCGTCTCGTCCGTCCGTGATGCTGTATTCGGGACGCACGGCGACGCGGCGGATCGAAGTTATCTCACGCCCGGCCGTGGTCTCGACGCGCGGCCGTTGCCGGCCGGCACGCGTCAGGGGATGACACCTGCCTGCTTGAGCTGCTCGATGTCATCCCAGTCGTAACCGTGCTCGAGCAGGATCAGCTCGGTGTGCTGGCCGAGTTCGGGCGGCGGTCCGCCGGGTAACCACGCACTCTCGGAGAAATCCACCGGTGTCGCGACCATCTCGGTCGCACCGCCATCCGGCGTCGGCACCGTCACCCAGCAACCCGCAGCGTGGGCCTGGGGGTCGGACCGCATATCCAGCGTCGACTGCACGGGCGCCCACCAGACATTGTTGGCATCGAAGATCTCGCCCCACTCGGCGCGCGTGCGCGTTGCCATGACGGCGTCCATCTCCGCGGTGAGGGCGGCAGTGTTCTCGAGGCGGAGCACGATGTCGGCGAAGCGGGTGTCGTCCTCCCACTCCGGCCGATCCAGCGCGCGCACGACATACGGCCAGTGGCGGTCGCCTTCGAGGCCCAGCATCCAGAGCCACTCGCCGTCCCCGCAGCGGTAGCAGTTGATGAGCGGGTTGGGCGGGCTGTCGCGTCCCCACGCCTCGGTCTCGGTGCCGGTCATGGCGGTGACGTTGTGATCCCAGCCCAGCAGGTAGGTGCCCAGTCGCAGCAGCGACGACTCCACCAGTTGGCCCTTGCCGGTGCTGGTGCGGTGGAACAGGGCGGCCGCAACCCCGGCCGCTGCCGCCAGCCCGGTCATGTGGTCGCCCATGCCGCCGCGCTGGTACGGCAGCTCGGCATCTTCGGGGGTCAGCGACCTGACGATCCCTGCTCGGGACCAGAACGCGCCCACGTCATAGGTGTGGCGATCGCGCTCATCGCCTCGCAGCGAGAGGCCCGTGACGCTGGCGTAGATCAGGCGCGGGTAGCGCTCTGCGAGCGACGGATAGTCGAGACCCATCCGTTCGAGCCCGCCGGGCCGGATGTTGGACAGGAAGACGTCGGCTTCGGCCAGCAGGGCGTGCAACGCGTCGAGCCCCTCCGGCTGCCGCAAGTCCAACGCAATGCTGCGCTTGCCGCGGTTGTCGAGATCGAATGGCGGGTTGCCGTCGCCCTGATACAGCCAGTCCAGCGAACGGAACGGGTCGCCGTCTGGTGTTTCCACCTTGACGACGTCGGCACCCCAGTCAGCCAGGATCCCGCCACAGGCGGGTCCAGCGATCCACACGCCCAACTCGACGACGCGGATGCCCTCCATCGGCCCGGCCATCGGTCCTCCCCCTGCTCATGGCGTGTCGATTGCTCCGTGCCGCCACAGCACCGAGGCGGCAGGGTACTCAGCGGCCTGCGCCACTTCGCCAGCACAGTCGGCGAGCGGTCTCGGCGTCGATGCGCTCGGCGGGAGCGAGGTCACGGCCCGTGGCCGCTTCTATCCACTCGGCGGGATCAGGGGGCACCGTCGGAGCGTCGGAGGACAGCGTGACGCAGATGCCACGTCGCAGCAGGCTGCCGAGCGGCCACAGCCACTCCTGTTCGGTCGGCGAGAGTTGTTCGCGGTACTTCTGCGCGCGCCGGGTCACGAAGCTGGGCTGGGTCACGACCTTGACGCCGAGCTGGGCGATGCGGTCGAGCTGCTCGGGCAACGCCAGCGCGCAGTGCTCAATGCGATCGGACTCAACCGCAGGGCCGGGCAGCGGGTGTGCTTCGAGCGCATCCAGGGTGGCATCGAGCGTATCGATGTCCATCACGTGGATCGCCACGGGAAAGCCGTGTGCACGCGCCTCCGCCACCAACGCGGCAATCGCGCTGTCGTCGTCGTGCGGCGGCATCACCTTGGCGTGCCCAATGCGCACGCTGCCGGGTCCGCCCTTCGCTGCCTCGGCACCCTGCACCGCTGTCCCGAACCCCCGATCGCCCAGCGATGCCAGCCGGCCCGCGCCCACCATCGCCGTGATCGACACCGTCGGCACGGCCGCAGCCGCATCCGCGAGCAGCTCCAGCGCTTCGAGATCGTTGGTGTGGGTCGCATCGGTGCAGATGGTGATGTTTGCTTCAGCCAGATCGGCCAGCACCGCTGCTACGCCCGACACAGTCTCGGCGCGATCGGATCGGGGCACCCCAGCGAGCACGTCCTGGCGCTCGATGAGCAGCTCGCCGCCCGCGAGGCCGAGAGCCCGGCCGGCGGCGGTGTTCACCAGTGCCACATGGCCGGTGATGTGGTGCAGCACGGCGGGAACGTCCTGGGCGGCAGCGTCCAGCTCGGCCACCGTGGGATGACGGCGCTCGTCGAGCAACGCATCGTCGTAGCCCCACGCCCGCAGCCACGATCCGGGGCCGCCGGCCGCTGCCTGCTCACGGGCGCCCTGGCGGATCAGCGACAGCAGCCCGCCCACCGACGTCGCAGCCCGGACGTCGGACGATCGGCGTGCCGCAGCGCACGCCAGCAGGTGCAGATGATCGTCGCAGTACCCGGCAAGCTGAGCGGCGCTCACGCGGACTCAGCCCCGCACGCCAAACCCAGCCTCAGACGCCGAGCTCGTCGAGCATCGGGATGAGCTGGCGGCGCAGCAGCTTGCCGGTTGACGTGCGCGGCAGCTCGTCCATGAGGTGCACGAACTCGGGGCGCTTGAACGGGGCCAGCCGCTCGCGTGCGTGCGCAACCAGGTCCTCGCCCGAGGTCGGCGCATCGTCACGCACCACCGCGGCGGCAGCCACCCGCTCGCCCCACTCCTCGCTCGGCAGGCCCACCACTGCGGCCTCCAGCACATCGGGGTGGTCGTAGAGCACCGCCTCGACCTCGTCGGGCAGCACGTTCTCGCCGCCCCTGATGATCATGTCGCCGGTCCGGCCATGCAAGAACAGGTAGTCATCGTCGTCGAGGTAGCCGAGGTCGCCGGTGTGCACCCAGCCCTCGTCGTCGATGGTGACCCGGGTCTTCTCGTCCTGGCCCCAGTAGCCGTCCATCGCTCGGTCGGTCCACAGCTGCACCTCGCCGATCACGCCGGGCTCGACCGGCTCGCCGCTGTCGGCGTCCACGATGCGCACCTGCACGTCCTCGAGCACTTGGCCTACCGACGAGAGCCGGTGCAGCTTGCGTTCCTGCTCTTCGGGCGTGCCGTCGATGCGGTGGTCGTCGGGATCCAAAACGGCCACTGTCGAGGTTGTCTCGGTCTGGCCGTAGGCCCCCGCGAACGACACGTTGGGCGGGAATGCGTCGATCGCATGGCGGATGACCGACGGCGGCATCGGTGCCGCGCCGTAGGTGACCGCCTCGAGGCTGGTGAACGCGTCTGGTGAGAAGTTCGATGCGTGCAGCACCCGGGCCAGCATGGTGGGCACCAGGAACGCGTGGGTGACGTCGTGGCGCTGGATGCACTCGATCCACGACTCGGCCTGGAACTGCGGCAGCAGCACCACCACACGCCCGCTGTAGAGCGCGTTCAGCATCGAGGTCAACCCGGCGATGTGGTACAGCGGCGCTGCCACTGCCATGCGGCCCATGTCCTCGCCGGTGGCGGCGTCGTTGGTGCCCATGACGTACCCGGTGATGGCGCCGTTGGTCAGCTTGACGCCCTTGGGCATCGCCGTCGTTCCGCTGGTGTACAGCAACGTGCACAGCCCGTCGAACTCGACGTCCTCGGGGACTGGCAGCTCGAAGGACTCGTCCCGAGCAGCAGCGAACGAATCCGGGTCGTCCAGCACGTAGACGTGCTCGAGATCGTCGGGCTTGTTCTCGTAGATGAGATCGAGGTAGCGCGACTCGGTGAACAGCACGCTGATGCCGCTGTCGCTGAGCAGGTGCGCTGTCTCCTCCTGGCCGGCCCGGAAGTTCATCGGCACGACCGAAGCGCCGCAGAACGCACCGCCGAAGATGGCCTCGACGCACTCGACGCTGTTGGTGGCAAAGATGCCGACCCGGTCGCCGACGCCGACGCCGAGCGTGGTCAGCATCCCGGCCACCCGTCCCACGTTGTCGAGCAGCTCCTGATAGGTGACCTCGCGGGCAGTGCCGCCGCCGGCCTCCGTCGAGGTGTCGATCAGGATGACCTGTTCTCCGGCGATGGTCGCCGGCATGAAGAGCAGCATTCCCAGATTCACGTCGATCCCCTATTCCGTGAGGCCTCGCGGCCCGTCTCCGCAGAGTCAACGGCGGATATTCGCAGAATGTTGCTGCCAGCGCACTCGCAGGGGCGCAAGCGGCGACACAGTCTGCCCACGACGGGTGCCGGATGACTCGCCTGGATGCGGGATCCTGGCTCAGAATCGCCTGCTTCGGGCCATACGCTGCGCGCATGAAGCGACTCGCATCGGCCTTGCTGGCGCTCAGCCTGCTGGCGGCCGCCTGCAGCAGCGCCGATGAAGCGGCACCGACCAGTACCGCCCCGCCTCCGGTTGCCACCGAGGCACCGGCGCCGACGACCGCTGCCCCGGCGCCCACGACTGCCGCCCTGCCTCCGGCAACCACCGAGGCACCGCCTGCCACTACCGCCGTTCCGACCACGACAGCTGCGCCGCAGGACGAGTCGGACGGCGAGTCTGACAGCGAGTCCGGCGACGAGCCCGAACCCGATGCCGAGCCGGCAGGCCCGCTCGGCGCCGCGATCGGGGACTGGATGGACCGCACCGGGGCGCCCGGCATCGTGCTGGGAATCACGCGTGGCGGTGCCGAGCCCATGACCTTCGCCTGGGGCGTCAGCGACATCGCGACAGGCGCCCCCATGACGGTCGATCACCATGTGCGCATCGGTTCGGTCACCAAGTCGGTCACCGCTGCCGTCGTGCTGCAGCTCGTTTCCGAAGGTCTGGTCGAGCTCGACGCGCCGGTTGCGCAGTACCTGGGCGAGGGCTGGGCACCGGGGTACGAACACGCCGCCGCAGTCACCGTGCGTGATCTGCTCGGGCACACCTCGGGCTTTGTCGAGTACGCGTTTGACGTCAGCTTCTACCAACTCGCAGCGCCCAGGCTGGGCGAGCAGATCTCACCAGAGGAGATCTTGGAGTTCGCCGCCGAGTACGGACCCGTGGCTGAACTGGGCACCGAGTTCCACTACAACACCACTGGCTATCTCGCTGCGGGGTTGTTGATCGAGGCGGTCACCGGCAACACCGCAGCCGTGGAGCTGCGGGCTCGCGTGTTCGAGCCGCTCGGTCTTGAGCACACGTACCTGACGCCCGAGGAGTTCCCGCCCGAGCCGACGGCCAATGGGTACGTCGGCGGGACGATCGGCTACCTGATGGGGCCGCTGCTGGGGCTCACCACCGACAACCAGATCACCCACAACGACGCCATCTTCGTGGACATCGGCACCGTGCCGAGCGACTTCGCCCGTTCCGCGGGATGGACCGGCGGCGGCATCGAAGCGCAGATCGGCGATGTGGCGCTGCTGATCCGGGGACTCTTCGCGACCGACATCCTCGATGAGGACCAAGTCGCTCTCATGACTGCGGGCCACCCGGATCCCGCCAACAGCTACGGCCTCGGCATCTCGACCGATGAGATTCTCGGTCTGACCATCTACACCCATGGGGGCGGCGTGCCGGGCTTTCGCACCATTGCGGCCTACGCGCCCGCATTCGACCTCGGCATCGCCCTCACGACCAACCTGCTGGGCCTGGAAGGTGACGACGATGTCGGGCCGCTGCTGGAATCGCTGGCACCGATCCTGGCAGCCACGAACTGACGGGGCCGGCAAGCCGCTCGAGGTCATCGGCCATACTCTCCCCGTCAGGATGGGTCCTCGGAGCCGGTCAGGGGGGCAGCGGTGAGTCAATTGTTTGCTGGCGTCCGGGTGCTGGAGCTCGCATCGGGGATCTCAGGTCCGTACTTGGGGAAGCTCTTCGCCGACCACGGCGCCGATGTCATCAAGGTCGAGCCGCCCAGCGGGGACCCGGCCCGCCGTCATGGCCCGTGGGGCGAGTCCGCGACGCCGCCCCGAGGTGCCGACAGCCTTGAGCGGTCACCGCTCTTCTTGCACCTGAACACCAACAAGCGCAGCGTGATCGCCGACATCGGCAGCGATGCGCCGAGCGCAGATGACACCGAATTCGTCCGCTCGCTTGTTGCCGAGTCCGACATCGTGATCGAGGCGTTCGCTCCCGGTCATCTCGATGCCGTCGGGCTGGGCTACGACACCATGTGCGGTCTGCGGCCGGGCATCGTCCTCACCTCGATCACACCGTTCGGCCAGACCGGTCCCTATGCCGAGGCCGGCTATCGGGGCAGCGACATCGTCACCTATGCCATGGGCGGCCCGATGTGGGGCACCGGCATCGAGGAGCGCGAACCGATCAAGCTCAGCGGCGACGTCACCTCCTACCAGGTGGGCAACCTGGCGGCGGTGCCGACGCTGGCGGCGTACCAGATGAGCCGTCGCAGCGGCCGCTCATTCCACATCGACGTGGCGGCGTTCGAAGCGCAGGCGGGCACGATCGACCGCCGCACGTCCTACCTGCTGTACCAGGCGTACACGGGCGACGACGTAGCCCGCGAGCCCCGGCAGCCGCAGCGCGCGTCGCCCATCGGTTTCTATCCGGTGATCGACGGCTGGGCGCTCGTGTTCACGCTGCCGGCCTGGGTTCCCCGGATGGTGCAGACGCTGGTTGCGGCCGGGCTCGGGCTGGGATCCGACGACGAGCCGTCGCTGGCCGATCGTTTCGCCGATCCCGCCTGGATGCTCGACGAGGGTCTTCCCGAGGCGGTGGAGTCGGCGCTGTACCCGTGGCTGCTCAGCCACACGCGGGCCGATATCGCAGCGTCTGCGCAGGTCAACAAGTGGGCGGTGATGCCGCTGAATGCGCCGCTGGATGTGCTCGACGACCCGCACTTCGCCGCTCGTGAGTTCTTCCAGCCCACCGAGCACACCGCAGCCGGCACGGTCAACCAGCTCGCTGCACCGTTCCGGCTGCACGCCGGCGGGAGTTCGCCCAACGGCGCGCTGCCAGCGCCGCCGCGGCCGGCACCGCTGCTCGGCCAGCACGACGCCGGGGTGCGCGCTGCCGCACGCGAACCAGCCGCAGCGGCGGCCCGCGACGGCGAACCGGCGACGCAGGGGTCTCCCCGACTCCCGCTCAGCGGCATCCGGGTGCTGGACCTCACGGTGGTGTGGGCCGGACCCGGCTGCACCATGTACCTCTCCGATCTCGGCGCCGAGGTGATCCGGGTGGACAACCCCTACGTGTTCCCGACCGCCACCCGGGGCCACATGGTGCGCCCGCCAGCCGCTCTCGTGCCTGAGCTGGGCCCGCTGTCGGGCTACCCCAACAACGACCCGGGCCGCCGGCCGTGGAACCGCCACAACATGTTCAGCTCGCACGGCCGCGGCAAGCTGAGCTGCACGCTCGATGCCCGCACTGAGCTGGGGCGCGAGACCATGCTGCGCCTCGTGCGCGAGGTGGACGTGATCGTCGAGAACAACTCGCTAGGCGTGCTGCCGAAGCTGGGCCTCGACTGGGACACGGTGCACGCCACCAATCCCCGTGCCGTCATGCTGCGCATGCCGCCGATGGGCATCGACGGCCCCTACAGCGACTACCTGGGCTTCGGCGCCAACTTCGAGGCGCTGTGTGGACTGACCGGCTTGCGCGGCTATGCCGACGACGACCCCACCAGCCTCACCTCGGTGTTCCACATGGACCCCGCCAGCGCCGCCACCGCGGCCTTCTCGGTGCTGGCGGTGCTGGGTCGGCGCGACGGCATAGACGGTGCGGGCGGTACCGGGGTCGGAGAGCTGATCGAGTTCTCCCAGGCCGAGAACGTGATGCAGCACATCGGCGAGTACTTCATCGACGCTGCTGCCAACGGCACCCGTCACCAGCCGCTGGGAAATCGCTCGGTGGCCCGGGCACCGCAGGGCTGCTACCGCTGTGCGACCGATCCCGCTCGGCCCGGCCACAACGACGAATGGGCGGTGATCGCGTGCGAGACCGACGCCGACTGGGCAGCGCTGGCCGGCCTGCTGGATCGTGACCGGCCCAACGGCACGCCGGTGATGGGCGGCGACGAGCGCTTGGCCACGCTTGCGGGCCGCCATGCCCACCACGACGAGATCGACGAACGGATCAGCGCCTGGACCCAGCAGCGCACCTCGACCGAGGTGTTCCACCAGTGCCAGCAGGCCGGGGTGCCTGCGGGACCGGTGCTGCGCGAGTCGCAGCTGCGCGCCGACCCGCAGATGGGCGATCGCTGCTGGTTCCGCCAGAACGGCTCCGTCGAGCAGGGCTGGCACAGCTTCCCCGGACGCCAGTGGCGCTGGGACGGTCCCGAGATGCCGTGGCGCACCATCGGCATACTGGGCGACGCCAACGAGTACGTGTACCGGCAGGTTCTCGGGCTCGACGACGCTGAGTGGCAGGCGCTGTGCGACGAGGGCCACGTCACCCGCGACTACCTGAACGCCGACGGCACCTCGATGTAGGGGCGCATGAGGGTCGGCCCGGATGGAGGACTCTCGTCGCAGATAGATTGCCCGCATGTCAACTGACACGGGAACCGAAGCCGCCGAGATCGAGTTCTGGGTAGACCCCATCTGACCTTGGTGCTGGGTGACGGCCAGGTGGGTCGTCGATGATGTCGCTTCCGAGCGCAACCTGAAGGTGAAGTGGCAGCCGATCAGCCTGCTTTTCAAGAACGAGCCCCCCACGGACAGCCCCTACTACGACGCAGTGGTCGGCACGCACGGCCAACTGCGGGTCATGGAATCGATCCGGGCCGCCGAGGGCGACGATGCCGTGTTCGGCGTGTACTGGGATTTCGCGAGCCGCATCCACCACGACGGCGACCGTGACTTCGACATCGCAAAGGCGCTCGAGGAGCTGGGCATCGATCCCGAGCACGCCAAGGCAGCCAACGACGAGAAGTGGGACGACGAGATCCGCACCCGCATGGACGAGGGGTTGGCGCTGGTAGGCACCGATGTCGGCACGCCGATCATCGCCCTCAACCGCAGCGACGGCGAGCGCGTGGGCATCTTCGGTCCCGTGATCACCCGCGCACCCAAGGGCGAGGAGGCCCTGAAGCTGTGGGACGGCATGGTGGCCATGATGGACATCGACGGCTTCTGGGAGCTGAAGAAGACCCGCACCGAGCGGCCCGAGTTCGGCGAACGCCCGGTCACCGTGCCGCCGGTCGGCTGAGGTTCCCCGAACAGGATCTAGGTCGATGAGCGGCACGATTCTCGACGACCTAAAGATCATCGATACCGACAGCCACTGGTCCGAGCCGTACGACCTGTGGACGTCGCGGGCACCCGCGAAGTACCGCGATCGTGTGCCGCGCATGGCCGAGCGCGATGGCAAGCGGCGTTGGTGGTTCGACGACTCGATTCCGATTGGGCTGCCGATCGCCTCATCGGTCGTGGATCCCGATGGGCAGAAGGTCACCGGCACGGTGTTCTTCGATTTCGACAACGAGATGGTGCACCGCGCCAGCTACGACGCCGAGGCTCGGGTTGCCATGCTCGACGAGCTCGGCCTCGATGCTCAGATCATGTACCCGAACGTGGCCGGCTTCGGCAACCAGAACTTCCTGAAGTCGCCCGACGATGCCCTGCGGCTCGTCTCGGTGGAGATCTACAACGACGCCCTCGCTGAGTTCCAGGAAGCCAGCAACCAGCGGGTCTTCGGCATGGCACTGCTGCCGTGGTGGGACCTCGACGCTGCGGTGCGCGAGATCGAGCGCTGCCACGCCAACGGCCTGCGCGGCATCGTGACGTGCTCCAATCCGGAGGAGGCCGGGCTGCCCGACATGGCGATGCCGCACTGGGATCCGGTGTGGCAGGTGTGCTCAGACCTCGCGATGCCGGTCAACTTCCACATCGGCTCGTCCAAGGGGAACCTCGACTACTACGGCAAGGCACCGTGGCCGTCGTTCGGCCCCGAGCGAAGGCTTGCGGTGGGCTCGGCGAACCTGTTCATGGGCAACGCCCGGGTCGTCGGCAACATGATCTACTCAGGCGTGCCCGAGCGCTTCCCGGACGTGAAGTTCGTCTCGGTCGAGAGCGGTGTCGGCTGGCTGCCGTTCTTCCTCGAAGTGCTCGACCACCAGATGGCTGAGACAGCACCGAACGAGCTGGCGGAGCTCTCGATGCTGCCCTCCGACTACTTCCGCCGCCAGTTCTACGGCTGTTTCTGGTTCGAACGCTCAACAGTGCGCCCCACCCTCGAATACGTAGGCGCCCAGTCACTCATGTTCGAGACCGACTTCCCCCACCCCACCTGCTTGTACCCCCGCGACGACCACGACCTTGCCAAAGCTCTCGAAGGAATCTCCCACGCCGACATCGAGCGAATCATGTCCCTCAACGCCGCAGAGCTCTACCGCATCGACATCTGAGCTGCATTCGCACCTGTCAACCTCTCGGTCGACACTGCTCCCCAGATGCCCAGGTCAGATGACTCCAGCGGTGGCAGTGGCGGTGACAGTCTCCGACATGATGATGATCTCGGGTTCTGTGCCGGTTAGGTCGGCGGCCGCTCACATCGTGGCCTCGAGTAAGGCGAGCGTCGCGGCGTTGGCGAAACAGGCGCACTCGTCGATGTCGCCCTCGGCCAACTAGTCCCCGCTGTCGCCATTGTCCCTGGCAACTACGACCTGTGCCATGTCGTGCTCTCGGTCGGACTACTTGGAGAAACGACTCAATCTCATCCTCAGTCGGTCCGACCCACTCGACCAGCACCGCCCGCGAGCGTTTGGGCTTCATCGGTATGCTAACTGCCACTTTGTTGGCTTATGAACTGCCACTTTGTTGGCTTATCATCTAGGCATGGCAGTTTGGAGGCACCCATGACCGATGTCGGGGATGCCGCCGGGTTGGCACCGGACGGTTATCGGCCTCGGGTGGTGGACGAGGAACTGCGCACGGCGCTGCGGGTGATGCCCGCGGTGGTGGTGGAGGGGCCGCGTGCGTGCGGCAAGACATGGACGGGCCGGCGGTTCGCCGGCAGCGCGGTGTTTGTCGATGAGAGCGTCGACTCGTCGCTGGCGGCAGGGATGAGCGCAGCGTCGCTGCTGGACGGTCCGGTGCCGCGCCTGGTGGATGAGTGGCAGCTCGCCCCGGGGATCTGGAACGCGATGCGGCGAGCGTGCGATGCGCGTGGTCTGCCTGGCCAGTTCATCCTGACGGGTTCGGCTGACCCGCCAGATGACGTCACTCGCCATTCGGGGGCGGGACGGGTGATGCGGGTGCGGATGCGCCCGATGAGCCTGCACGAAAGCGGCGATTCGAATGGCACAGTGTCGCTGCGCGGGCTGCTCGAAGGCGAGCCGTGCCGAGCCGCCGACGCCGGGCATGACCTCGCCGAGGTGCTCGCGCTGGGGTGCCGGGGCGGCTGGCCGCAGATGCTCGACGCAGACCTCGACCTCGCCGTCCGGGCGCACAGCGCCTACTTGGGCGAGATCAGCCGCACCGACGTGTCGCGTGTGGACGGCGTGCAGCGCGACCCAGTGCGCGTCGGCCGGCTGCTGAACTCAGTCGCCCGCAACGTAGCCACCGAGGTCCGCCACACAGTGCTCGCCGCCGACACTGCCGCGCCTGGCGAGCCGCCGGTCGAGCGTCGCACCGTCGCCGGCTACCTGGCCGCGCTCGCCCGCCTGTTCGTGGTGGAGGAGATACCCGCATGGCGGCCCCACATCGCCTCGCGGGCACAAGCGCGCCGCTCGCCAAAGCTCATGCTCTGCGACCCCTCGCTCACCGCCGCCGCGCTCGGCATCGGCACTGAGCATCTGCTGGCCGATCTCGCTTTCGCGGGGCGGTTCTTCGAGTCGCTGGTGCTGCGGGACCTGCTGGTGTACGCCCAAGCCAACCGCTGCGCGCTGTCGCACTACCGCGACAGCCACCACCTCGAAGCCGACGCCATCGTCGAGCACACCGACGGACGCTGGGCGGCGCTCGAGATCAAGCTCGGCGGCGCGCAGGCCATCGACCACGCCGCCAAGAACCTGCTGCGACTCCGCGACAGGATCGACCAGTCCCGCACCGGACCGCTCGCCCGGCTCGCCGTCATCACCGCCACCGGCTACGCCTACGAGCGCCCCGACGGCATCGCCGTGGTGCCCGTCACTGCGCTCGCCCCCTGACCCGACCCCAAGCAGGCCGGAGGCTCGCGGTGGGCTCGGCGAACCTGTTCATGGGCAACGCCCGGGTCGTCGGCAACATGATCTACTCCGGCGTGCCCGAGCGCTTCCCAGACGTGAAGTTCGTCTCCGTGGAGAGCGGGGTCGGCTGGCTGCCGTTCTTCCTCGAAGTGCTCGACCACCAGATGGCTGAGACAGCGCCGAACGAGCTGGCCGAGCTGTCGATGCTGCCTTCGGACTACTTCCGCCGCCAGTTCTACGGCTGCTTCTGGTTCGAACGCTCAACGGTGCGCCCCACCCTCGAGTACGTAGGCGCCCAATCCCTCATGTTCGAGACCGACTTCCCCCACCCCACCTGCCTGTACCCCCGCGACGACCACAACCTGGCCAAAGCACTCGAAGGCATCCCACGCGACGACGTCGAGCGCATCATGTCCCTCAACGCCGCCAACCTCTACCGCATCAACATCTGACGCTCGCCCGCGCCGGTCAACTTCGTAGTCGACACTGCATTCAAAAGACCCAAGTCAGATGAACTCAGGCGCAGACACCCTTCGCTCGGAGGAGGTCCCTCGCGGCCGCATCCACGGCGTCTCGAGCCTGCCGAGCCAAGTCGTAGGTCGAATCGTCAAGGTTCGTAACGACTCCCGATGGAGCATTCGCCGCACATTAGTGTCGGTGTGTTCATTTGAACTGCCAGCCCGCGATAGGCCCCACATCTAAGCTGCAACGCAAACCAAATCTGTCTACGACGAATTCGAAGATGTGTATTCCTTCGATGTATGCCGCGACGAGCATGGCAACATTAGATATGTACCGGCATCCCCCGAACTCGGATGACAAGGCTTCAGCTTGACGCGCCCACCAGTGGGCGCTAGCACCATTCCTCGTGCGGCGCGATACCAACCGCAATGTTGTGATACTAAACACGACCGATTCTCGGAAGCCGTCGCTGTCATATTCTTCACCGCCCGGTAATGGGTAACGAGTCAGGTCGTACGTAGCAACTGCTTCAGCAATACGAGCGCTCAGATCAGTGGTCGCTGCAACTTCGTTGAGCGTCTGGCGATAGGCAGCCGCGTCCGGGACCGTCATGTTACGAGTGCTTGTGCTACTGGGCGTTGCCTGTTTTGTTCCATGTGAAGCGCTTTCACAGTAGCCTCTATTCCGGGAATTGCAGCTGAATGGTCATGGCTCGTTTCCATCAGATGCTCATGGTCCTGTCCCTTGCAGCGCCTCACGGATCGTGCGCCCCGCATTCAGCCGCTCAATTGCCTCAGCCCCAAATGGATCCGCCTGCTCAGCGAATTCGCCAGCCCGAGCAACCGGGTCAAGCGACGGCCCAGTCAAACCAGCACGCTGCGCCGCGTGAATCTCGTTCACGAATGACTGCTGTTCCCGCGACGACGCTCTCCTGCCAACACGCAACTGAAACTGCTGATCCAACACGGACCGCAGGTACGCCGGATCAATCAAGTTGATCTGCGGGCCATTGAGCTGGGCAACTTCAGAGCGCGCTTCCAAGCTCTCGATCAGTGACGACACAGCCTGCGCATCCGCGCCTGATACCTTCCCAAGCTGCGATGGTGCGAAAGACCCGCTTGTATCCCCCGCTTGGATCGACAAGCGAGCTGCCTTGAATGACTCCTGTATCAGCTGCTCATCCAATTTGAACTGCAAGGCCATTTCGCGAGTGCCCGCCTGCCGCGCGGTCAAAGCCTCCATGAATTCCTCATGAGTCCAGTCGTCAATGACATCCTCGCCAACCAAAGCAAGCATCCTGTACCTCAGACGGGCCTTTGCTACTCGGTCCAATGACCGAACGTACTCGCGCTCATCTGCTTCATTGAACTCGTACTGCTCAGGAACGTCGCGAGTCGCGGCAGGCGCCGTGGTGACTACTGTGTTACTCAGGCATGCAACTCTGTCGTCGTCGTAGTCGACATAGGATTCCGTAGGCGCCGGGCATTGGTCCGGGTCCGATGTGTTCGCGATGACATGACCGTTCACCCGATCCGAAGCACAGTCAACGGGTTCGACCAGATCGCCTTCAAACGTCACACAAGCGCCGACTTGCCAAGCGTCCGCCACTTCGTAGCTCCAGTCGTCAATACAAGCAAAGCGGCCCGTATCGATCTCAAGCCCCAGATCAGCAACCAGGGGACAATGATCGATGTCTGCTACCACTGCGACCACATCACCACCGGCAATCGTGGAAGAGCACTGCACCTTTCTGACCGTGTCAACGTGAGGAGGGATTGCAACGCAATCGCTTACAGACCACGAGTTGTCTTGGGGTGCATCGGGATTGGCGCTTGTTGGTCCCCCGGTTGCTGCCTCAGTAACTGTTGTCGTTGCCGTCGCACTAGGCGCGCGGTCGCCGAGTCCGCTGAACCCAGTAATGATGCTCCAAACAAGCAACACGACCAGAATAAGCCCGAGATATGCGAGTCCGATCAGTTTTGCTAACCGCAACAGACGTGGTGGTCTCTGGAGTATCGCGCCGTGCCAGGAACGATCACGGTTTCTTGGATCATGCATATTCGATATGGCGCGAATCACTACGAACGTCAGCACAGAAACGACACAAAACAGGAGCTCGCCTGCGGCACTCAATGCGTCGCTACGGACAGCGGATTCGATCCCAGCGACAGTCCAGTCAGAAAGGTAGGGGCTTGGCCTCCATTGCTCTGCCAATCTGGGTGCTGCCATCGCGATCCAGAATCCAAAGAAGCAGACAGCCCACATGATGCTGAGGGACTTCCGATTCCACTTCCGGGACAAGTCTTGCGGACTATGTCGAAAAGCGGCTCGTACGACGAGATATGGAACGAAGAACCACATTATTGGGACGAACCAACCCCACGCGGCCCATCCCGGCCCCCATGTGGTTGTTTCTCCCCAAGATCGCAGATTCTTAGTTGCGCGGCGTGACCAAACTGCCAGCAGAATGGCACCGGGGAGTAGAGCAATGCTCAGAGGAGTCCAATCGGCCAGAAGGCCCTCTGCTTGATCTAAGGCGGCTAGATCAGGATTAAGGCCAGCCGAGTAATCGCGAAACCACTGAGCGCGACTCTGGTGAGCTGCGAAAAAGCTGAGGCGCAATATGGCGTGGATCGCGAACAGCACGGTTATCCACGTAGACAACCGGCGCAACCTTGCAGCCGGCAATCTTGCCGAATCTGTCAACGTCGGCTCGGAATCCGAGGAATTGTGAGCCACGGAATCCTCCCTGTCGTTTGGGCGTATCGTACATCGGTTGGCTCATCAAGTCATGAGACCACCGGTGCATGGGCCGACGCCCACAATCAGAGACTGCCCGCTCCCCACACGCATCCTCCCTGCTTCATGTAGGTGTGTTGATGAGTGCTGCCGTCATGGGCCGTGAGGAAGCTCTATGGCATCGAGGGGATATCCCGTCGAGTTCCGGCGGCGTGTGGTCGATTTGGTCGAGCCCGGCAGGCCGGTGGTAACGGCTTGCGCCTCAACGGCCTTGGTTCAGGTCGCCCAGAATTGTTTCGAGATCCTGCGCGTAGGCGAGTAGACGGACCACATCTGCGTGATCGCTTCGTTCGAAGTAGAACCAGCCGCACGGAAAGCGTTCCAGGCGACAGGACCGCAGGCCGTCGATGCCGGCCAGCTCTCCGATCCGCGACGAGCCTGCGCCTGGCATGCGCTCGATGTCTCGCAATGCCTCGATCGCAGCGTCGAAGAATCGCTCACCGAGGCTGTCGCCGCCCTCGGATTTGTAGTGCTTGCTTCGTTCGACTAAGTCGGCCTCGGCCAGCGGGCGCAGTCGGATGTCTGTCACACGGTTCGGCCGAGCGCCTGCGCACGCAGTTCGTCGGCGACTTCGGGCGTCAACGGACGACCCTCACCCGACTCAAGCCCGTCAGCGATCAGCGAGCGGAAGCGGCGCGCCCCCTCGGCCTGCTGATCGCGCCGGATGAGGTCACGCAGGTACTCGCTGGTGTTGCCGTACTCGCCGCCTCGCACGCGCTCGTCGATGTAGCTCCGCATCGAGGGGGGAAGCGCAAGGCTCATGGTGTTCTGGCGCACCTCGCCAGTCTGCCCATGTGGACAACCGTTGTCGATACGCGGCGGCCACAACATCGCCGGAATAACGCGGCGCGCCAATCCTCCGCGGTGACGCTCGTCAGTGACAATTTCGATAGCTATCCTGCACTTATCTGACGGATTTCTGCCTGAGAATGCAGTGATCGGCAAGGAGAGTGGCGTGCTCATCAGTGCTGAGGTTTCCAATCACCGTTCCATCCTGGAGCCGGTCGAACTCTCGATGATCGCCATTGACGAGGATCGGCCTGGGGCGCGCTGGCATGAGCGGCTCGGCAGGCACGTCTTGACGACCGCAGGGATCTACGGCGCCAACGCATCCGGGAAGTCGAACGTTCTGACTGCCATTGCGTGGCTGGTCGACTCAATCGGGCGCGTCTGGTGGGAGTGGGGCTCGGGCGTGCCGCGGGATGCGCATCGATATGGGCAAGGCCCCGATCTGCCCTCGGAGTTCCGAATCGATGTGCTGGCAGAGGGTGTGCGCTACCAGTACCACCTGGCCGTCAGCGATGACCGGGTGGCGTTCGAGGCCTTGTACAGCTTTCCGGAACGTCGCCGCCGCCGCATCTTCGAACGCGAGGACATGGCGACGACGTTTCGGCGCGGCACCGAGCGTGTGCGCGGCATCCGGGATCTGCTGACGCCGACCACGCTCGTGCTCTCGGCCGGCTGGAGACTGGGTGCCGCTGACTTCCGGGCCGCATGCGGTGCGATTCACAGGATCAATGCGGGGACTCTGGCGGCTGATGTCCAAGGTCGCCAACTTGCCCTATTGGGATATTCCGCGACAGACCTCTTCGGTGACGACTACGAGATCGGAGTCCAAGCCGACCAGCGGGAGGCCATGTGGCCGTCTGAGGCGGACCGGCCCGAGCATGAGCCGGCGCAACGTGATCCGAACCTCCAGGCGACCGCATTGCACCTGATGCAACTGGCTGACCCATCCATCTGCGGGGCGACATGGCATCAGTCACGGCACGAAATTGCTGAGGGCGCCAGCGGACGCCAGTTGCGCTTTCGGCATCGCTCAGGCGACAGCACCGCCGAGTTCAGTCTCGGGGAAGAATCACAGGGCACGCAGCGCTGGTTCGAAACTCTCGGTGCCGTTCTGTGGCAACTGCGCTTCGGCGGAACGCTCCTCATCGACGAACTCGACGCCAGCCTGCACCCGCGGATCACCAAGCGGGTACTGGAAGCCTTCCGAGACCCAGTGACCAACCCATTGGGCGCACAGCTCATCTTCACCACCCACGACACGTCGCTGCTCGGCACGCTCAACCGCGACGAGGTCTGGCTGACCGACAAGGACGCCACCGGGGCAACCACGTTATATGCGCTCGCAGACTTTGAGGGCGAACGGGTCCGCAAGTCGCTCAATCTCGAGCGTGCCTACCTGCAGGGCCGCTTCGGCGCCGTGCCGAGCGCCGACCAGGCGGCGCTCTATCGGATGCTCGACGTGCCAGAGATCGACGATGACCCCGACGGCACGCCTGTAGATGAGCGCATGGCCTCGTGACAGAGCAGCCCCGCAGACCTGCGGGACGAACCAGCGGCCTCGATCGCCGCAAGCGCACTACACGACGGCCGAAGTCGTCGGTGCTCATCATGACCGAAGGCCGCCGAACCGAGCCCGACTACCTCGCCGCGATCGCCGAGCTGCCGCATGTGCGCCAGCGCTTTGACATTCAGATCGACCCGTCCCTGGCCGGGAGAACACCCATCAAAATCGTCACCGGCGCCGCCCGAGCACCGAGGCGAAACCAGCACGGCGGCGAAGGCTTCGACTCCGTCTGGTGCGTCTTCGACGTAGAGCAACCGCGACCACACCCCTCGCTCATGCGCGCAGTGAACCTCGCAAGAGACAACGACATCGACGTTGCCATCTCGAATCCGTGCTTCGAAGCGTGGCTCATCTTCCACTGGCAGCGAATGTCCCAGCCCATGACCACCGCTCAAGCAGTCAGTCTGCGGCAGCAACTCGACGGGGCAAAGGGCAAGCGGGTGGACGGCAGCCTCTACTTGCCAATGCGCCAAGATGCAGCAGACCATGCTCGTCGCCTCGCCGAGCGTCACAGCACCAACGGGCGCGTCCTTCCCGACGACAACCCCTCCTCTGGCATGTTCACGCTGCTAGATGCCCTGAGCGCCTGATTGGCCCTGGAGCCGCCTGTTCAGACGGGGACGATGGCGAATCCCTCGCGTGCGGCGGCTTCGGTGCGGCGTTCGTGCAGGCTCATGAGCTGCAGGGATTGGGCCGATGGGATCAGGCCGTGACCGTGTCGGTGGCAGTCTCCGGCGAGATCACGATCTCGGGTTCTGCGCCAGCCAGTTCGGCGGCCTCTCGAATCATGGCCTCAAGTTCAGCGAGCGTGACGGCGTTGGCGTAGTAGGCGCACTCGCCGATGTCGCCCTCGGCCAGCCAGTCCCCGCTGCCGCCGTTCTCTCTGGCAATTGCTACCTGTGCCATGTCATGCCCTCCGCTGGGTGCGCAACCGGCCGCGAGCGTTAGGCGAGTGCGTGGTCGGTCGGTGTGGCGGGAATGGCGTCCATGCTGTCGCGGACATCGACGATCCGCAATCCGGAGACCGCGCTCACGTCTTGAATTGCCTGCTGGATGGCATCCCGGCGAGTCGGGGCTTCGCGGTCGAACTCGACAGTGCGGTGGCCGATGCTGGCGTCGCTGCAACCCGCCTCGTAGAGCGTTTCGAGATTGTCGTCGTCGAGCAGGTCAAGCCCGTCGGTGACCAGCACGAAGTGATGGACCGGATTGCGTGCCGTCAAAGGTCGCTGAGTCATGGCCCCTCGCCGATTCGCTGGCAACGCCGGATGCGCTCTCGCACCTTACGCGCCACGTTGCGACCGCTTCGAGGCGCGCCGAACACCGACACAACGCAGCCAGATTGTTCATGCAGAGACGACGGCGAGGCCTTCGCGTTCGGCTGCTTCGGTGAGGCGTTGGTCCATGCTCACGAACCGCGACGCAACATCGAGTTGCTCTTGCACATGTAACGCGGTGCCGAGCAGGGCGGCGTCGGCTGCCCCAAGCGGCTGTCGTGGTGCTACGCGCTGAGTTTGTACCGTGAGCGGCAGATCACTCGTCGTCTTCGATGTCTGATTGACCTCTGAGCCCGAGTCAACTATGTTGAACGTGCCCCCGGTGCTATTCCGGTGGGAAGACGTAAGTCCCGGAGTGCCAGGCCGAGGACTTGCCGCAAGGCAAGTCGACTAGGACGGGAGCCGGGGCTTTCGCATGTCTGGTCAGCCGTTGGTCACCTCGATGATCCCCGCAGCAGCGAGCCGATCGAAGGATTCGCTGCTCCCGTCCAGCAGGAAACTCGAAGCGATGCCGCAGACCGCGTCGGCAATCCACAGCAACGGCTCAGACTTCGACCGCCAGTCGTAGCTGAACGGAACAACGCTGGCGGCGAATTCGCGCAGCAGAGTCCTGCGATCGCGTTGATCGGTCGCTTCATCGCCGGACTCGATGATCAAGTGCGAGACACCGTCGTCCGCCAGTCGGCGAGCATGGGCCGCTAGCAGGTTCCGGCGCGCGTCAACTTGGTGGCGCCGGCCGACTGACCGCCACAGCACCGACGCCACGACATCCACTTCCTCAAGCACGGTTGCCATTCGTCTGATCGCCTCGGGACCTTCTCGGCGGTAGTGAAACGGCGACTTCCGCTCACCGATTACTCCCCGTATGCGTTCACGGACATCCGGCCAATCAAATATCACCGCGGCGGTGACGATGTAGTAGACGCCGGCACCAGCCGTCCGCGATGACTCGTCGATGACAGCAACCAGGTCGCCACGAATCGGTTCGCCGTCGCTGAGCCTCATCATCGGAGAGGCTCGCTGCTCCATGATGCTCGGAATGCCGCCTGAGTCCGTGCAGCCCGCGATGTGCGCACCAAGTCCTCCGGGGCGGGTTCGGGAGCGTGTAGCGGCGTGCAGTGGCCCGACGATGCGCTGCGGCTCATGTCGGTCGAGATCTACGACGTTCCGGTCCACGGGGCATCGGGCGAGAGTACGAAGACGGACCGCTCCGGCACGAACCATTTTCCGGGATGGGCGACGCTGGAGGCGCTGGGCTAGAACAGCGTGATGAAGTTCGGGATCTTCTACGAGCTGTCGGTGCCGCGGCCGTTCAGCCGGGCGAATGAGTGGCTGACGTACCACAACGCGCTCGAACAGTGCCGGGTAGCCGACGAGCTGGGGTTCGACCACGTCTGGGCCGTGGAGCATCACTTCCTCGAGGAGTACTCGCACTGCCCCGCGCCCGAGGTGTTCCTCACGGCCGTTGCGGCGCAGACCCAGCGCATCCGGGTGGGTCACGGTGCGGTGGTGTGCGTGCCCGAGATGAACAACCCGATCCGGGTTGCCGAGCGGGCGGCAGCGCTCGACATCATCTCGAACGGCCGCCTGGAGCTGGGCACGGCCCGGTCGAGCACATGGACCGAGCTCGGCGGGTTCTGCGCCGATCCCGACGACACGAAGAAGACGTGGGACGAGTTCTGTCGGGTGATCCCGCAGATGTGGACCGACGATGACTTCGGCTGGGAGGGCGCCCGTTTCGAGATACCGGCCCGCAACGTCATCCCCAAGCCGTTCCAGGAGCCGCACCCGCCCATGTGGGTGACGGTGACTACGCCGGGCACCGAGCTGGACGCTGCCGAGCGAGGGCTGGGGTGCCTGGGGGTGAGCGCCGCCCCGTTCGCCGAGCAGGAACGCCGTACGAAGGAGTACTACCGCCGCGTCGCGAATTGTGATCCGGTCGGCAGCTTCGTAAACGACCAGGTCCACACGCTCAACTTCTTGTACTGCCACGAGGACTATCGCCAGGCGGCGGCGCTGGGCCTGCCGATGGTGGGCGCATTCAGCATGTCGAACGCGCACCTGTACTTCACCCGCGAGGCGTACCCGACCCGGGCGTACCAGACGCTCGGCAATGCCGGTGCTGCGCTGCGCAGCCGCGGGACGCCGAACGGCAGCACACCCGCTGATGACCCGAGCGTGGCCAAGGGCTTGCCCGAAGGCGTCGGCATCGGCGACCCCGACCATCTCGTGCAGACCATCCGCAAGTGGGAGGACGTGGGCGTGACCGGCATCAACTTCCTGCTCAACGCCATGGAGATGATCCCCCAGGAGCAGGTGCTCGACAGCCTGCGGCTGTTCGCGACCGAGGTGATCCCGCAGTTCCAGACGCCCGAAGAGCGGGCTGCCCGCGTGCAGGCGCCGACCGCGGTTCCCGACGTCAGCGAGACGCAGGCCGAGCCGGCCGAGGCTGCCCGATGATCTCGGGAACCGCTTCGGTCGACGAGCTGGCCGCCGGTGCACCCGAGATCGCTGCATTCGGCACCGAGTCGATCCGGCTCGGCGGGGTGACCGGCTTGTCTTTGGTTGCCGAGCTGCGGCGCCCGGCGCGTGAAGCGGTGCTGCCGCCGGGACTGCACCCGATCGTGCCGCCTGCCATGTCGCTGCTGGCGTGGGACGTGTCTGAGAGCCCGTGGGGAGCGTTCAGCGCAGCGTTCGTCCGGGTGGTGTGCCGCAGCGGCGCCCGCGCCCGGACGTTCTGTATCGGCGCAGCCGCTTCCACCGACGACGCCGTTGCCGGCTTGCGGTCGCAGTTCGGCTTTCCTGCGCAGCGGGCCCATGTGGCGTTACGCCGCCACTACGACGGCGTCAATCTGGCCGTCTCCCCGACCGACAGAGCCAGCAACGGCACCGGGCCCATGCTCGAACTGAGTGCCCTCGACCCCGATCCGCTGTCGGTCGGCGACCTCCAACACGTCGGTTCGATGAACCTGGCGCACACGCCGCTGGGGCTGCGGCTCGTCCAGGTCGAGACGCATCACGAGCCGTCGCGTGTCGAGCGGCTGGCGGCCCGGATCGAAGCGTTCGACGCAGCCGCCTGGGGGCAGCCGCTGCTGGATCCGTACTGGGTCGTGAGCTGCTCGGTGTCACTAGAGGACATCGAGATTCCCGCCATCCGCTTCGTCTGCGATCCCGCGGTGCCCGCCGCGGAGGGCACCGAACGGGTGCAGTAACTTCCGCTTCCATGAGCGAGACGGCCGCTGTGACATCCGACACGACCGACGACGTGGCCGACGCGCCGCAATTGCGAGCTGTGGGCGTGACGATCGACTGCTCCGACCCGGAGCGGATCGCCGACTTCTGGCAGACCGCCATCGGCTTCAGCACCCGGGTCGGCAACGGCCGCCCGTACATCACGCTGTCGGAAGCAGGCGGCGGCCGGATGCTGAACCACCTGACCATCCAGCGGGTGCCCGAGGCCAAGACAACGAAGCTGCGTGCACACCTCGACCTGTTCACCCGAGACATGGACACGGAGGTGGCTCGGCTGGTAGCGCTCGGTGCATCGGTGCTGGTGCCGGCTGCAGATGAGGTCGCCGGCCACCTTGGCTTCCGGGCCACCGTCATGGCCGATCCCGAGGGCTCGGAGTTCTGCGTCGTCTCTCGCTGACAGGCCGCCCGAAAGGCGCTCCCGCAGCTATGGCGACGGAGATTTGCCGCCCGAACCGGCGGCGACGAGCCGGGCCGAGCGCCTCTCGACGGCCAGGCCGTCGCTGAGCGGGAGGTCGTTCGCGGCTCGCAGACAGCGGCGCAGCGCCCGTGCCACCGGTTGATCGATCCGGGCGAGCTGACCCGCCAATTCCGCTGTGCGGCTGTCGAGATCGTCGGGCGGCACGACCTCGGCGACGATGCCGAGCCGGAGAGCCTCGGCTGCGTCGATGTTTCTGCCGCTGAGCACCAGCGGCAAGGCAGCCACAGGTCCGATGGCCGCGGTGAGGCTCTGGGTGCCGCCGGCAGCGGGAAGCATGCCGAGCTTGGTTTCTGGCAGGCCCATCACCGAGTCCTCGCTCGCGATGCGCAGGTCGCACAGCAGCGACATTTCCAAGCCCGAGCCGAGCGCGTAGCCGTGCAGGGCGCACAGGGTGGGCACCGGCAGATTCACCAGCGGCAGCCACGGGTCGCGGTCCCAGCGGATGCGCCGGGCATCGAAGATCGACTCGGCGGTGCCGAACTCGGACAGGTCGGCGCCGGCGCTGAAGTGCTTGCCCTCGGCGGCGAGCACCACGCAACGCACGTCGGGCACGTCGCGCACGGCAGTGATCGCCTCGATGAGCCCGTCGCGCATGTCCAGGTCGTAGATGTTGAGCGGTGGATGGCACAGCGTGATCGTGGCTACGCCGTCATGGCCGAACACCAGCCGTACCCGCTCAGCCATGCCGGTCACCACCCGAGGGGGCAAAGGAAGCCGGGGCGTCAGCGGCATCGCTGCAGGAGGCCCGGCTAGCCAGCGGCGTCACTGCCCCCGCCAGCGACACACGCGTGTGCTGGGGTGCGATGCCCGCAAGCTGATCGACCGCGACGCCTGCCGCCAGCAGTCCGGCGAGCGGATCGGGGTAGGAAAACGCGGGCGTCCGCGGCCCGTCGCCCAGCAAACCCAAGCCCGAGGCGGCGTGCACGCCGGTGCCGTAGGCGATCCAGTCGCGCTCTGGCGAATCCGGTTCGAATGCGGTGATCGCCAACGTGCGCAGCCGCGGATGGCGAGCACACAGTTGCGAGGGCAGCAGGTCCAGGTTGCCGAGCGCCCGCGGAGAGAGGGAGGTAATCAGAATGTCTGCCCTCGCCAAGAGCTCATCGAGGCTCTGGCGGCCTGCCGGGTGTCGGGGGTCCAGCTCGACTGCGGTCTTGTGTGCGTTCAGCTCGTCGTACATCGCCGTGCCCGCCAGGCCGTCGGGCCGCGCTGCAGAGCTGACCTTGCGCACCTCTGCGCCCGCGCGGCCCAGCAGCTCAGTGCACAGCGGCCCGGCCCACATCGAGGTCAGGTCCACCACGTTGACACCGCCGATGCCGGATGCGGCCCGTGCCGCGCCGGACGCGCCGAGGTCGATGCCGAACGTTGTCAGCATCGTGCCGGCTGCTTCGACCACACCCCGGCGGGCGGATGCAGCGGGAAGCCGGCGGTACGGCGTCACCGGCAGGCGCCACTCTTGGGCCGCAACCGCGACGGCTTCTGGATTGGACTCGCCGCGGTGCACATCGGCGAAACGTTCCCAGGTCTCGGCGTCGTCGGGTCCGAGGTCGACGCACAGCGCGCCATCACCCCACGCAACTGGTCGGCTCGGCACGTCGGTAGTCCCGACCCGACGGGGCATCTCGATCCAGGGTTGGGAGTCGCCCACCACACAGGTGCCCAGTCGTCGATCGACGGCAGCTGCCAGCTCGGTGCCATATTCGAACAGGCCCGGCGGCAGCCAATCGCTCACGGCTAACGCCCTGAACTGTGTCTGATGCTTTTCACGGCTAACGCCCTGAGCTGTGTCTGATGCTTCTCATGGCTAACGCCCTGAGAAGTCAGGCGGGCGCTTGTCGAAGAAGGCGGCGAGGCCCTCGGCGCGGTCCTCGGTTGCTGCGAGCTGGTGGTTCAGGTCGCCTTCCAGACGAAGGCCGTCGGCCAGCGGCAGCTCAGAGCCCCGGTGCACGGCCTCCTTGGCAAACTCCAGTGCCAGCGGCCCCGCGCCGGCCAGCTCGTCCAGCCAGCGATCCACCGCCTCGTCCAGATCATCCTCGACGGCGTGTGCCAGCCCCCGCTCCAGCGCAGTCGCCGCATCCACTTCGGTTCCCAGCAGGAGCATCGCGCTCGCCCGCGAAGCACCGATCGCACGAGGGAGGCGCTGGGTGCCGCCCCACGCGGGGAGCCGACCCTCCAGCGCATCACGCATCGCGAATCGAGCACTCGAATCGCACAGGCGCACATCGCAGGCCAGAGCGATCTCGAGTCCCGCGCCAGCGCATGCGCCCGAAATGGCGCAGACCACCGGGCTCCGAACCGCAGCCAACGCCGACGCCGGGTCGGGCTGCAGCTCCAGTGGATCGAAGCCGATGCCCGAGCAGAAGTCGCTGCCGGGCTCGTTGCGCAGCACCAGTACCGCCGGCTCGCGCGCCTCGCGCACCGACGTGCACAGATCAGTCAGTGCACGTGCTGCGGCGCGATCCAGCGCGCCGCCTCGCAGTGTGTGCTCGATGCGTTTCAGGGTGCCACCACCCCCTCGGGTGGCCGGCGCAGGTTTCCCCTAATCGGCCGACTTGGTCTTCTTGGGCTCCTGCAGCGCCATGTCCTTGCCGTTGCACTGCAAGGTCACTGCGCCCGGCTTGGTGACGAGCACCTCGATACCGGAATCCTCGTCCTGGTAGCGCTTGCCGACCTTCAGTCCCTCGCCGCCAGACGACGCGGAGATGTCAGCCTCACCGCCCTTGGTGACGATGACCTGTACGCCGCCGTCGAAGTCCAGACGCTCTCCAGCCTTGGTCGCCACAGCATCCCCCTGGTCTCATCGTGTCAATGCGAAATGTGGTCCGTATGAAGCTACACGCCGCGCCGCGGCAATACCTCGCCGATGCCATCGAGACCGGCGAGGTCGAGATGACAGAGTGCGTCGGTGACTACACACCGCACGGCGTTCGTCGCCGGAGGAACCAGCCCGACAAGGGCGTTCACCAGCCGCATTCTTGCAGGATCGGCTCGACTCGAAGCTCGATGCCGGTCAAGTCAAATCTGGCTGACCCGTACTTGGCGCCGTCGTAGCCGGTGATGGAGATCGTAAACGTCGTTTCGGTGTTCGCAGCCGCTTCGCGCAGTCGGCTCACGAACTCCCGACGTTGCCAAGACTGGATAAACGCTCCGGCGCTCTCATCGGAACCAGATATCAGTTCGCCCCACTCCTCGGTGACGATCCATTCTCCAAGGCGATACTCGACCGGGACGCCGCGCCCGTACTTCGCGCCAACGTATCCGCCCGTGCGGACCCAAACGCCGAGCTTGTCCCGCTGGCATTGGATCCCCATCTGAGGAACCTCGTCAGCGAGCCAGTCCGGTGTCCCCACCCAGTGCCCGGACAGGACGGCTTGAGAACCGATGTCACCTCGCACGGGATCGTCAATAGTTCGCACCCGCCAACGGCCTCGTTCGAATCTCTTGCCGCAGTGCTTCCGCTGAGCCGATGTCCTGTCCTCCAGGTAGGCGTATTCCTTACCCGCATGTTCATAGTCATCAGGGCACTCGGCGACCACGAACCGTGGCCCACACTCGCTCTCCAGCACGCCAAGATCGACCTGATGAACGCCGTCGGGACGCGGATTGCTCACCCTGAAGGTGTACTCCTCGCCCGCGTGCTCGTAGTTGTCGGGACACGCTGCGGCCACGAGCACGCCCGCTCCAAGTGCCGCTCCCCGACGCATTTGCTCGGCCGATTCGGCGGCGCTGTTGCCAGACGGGCATGTCCCGAGGTCAACGTCGAGCATTGCAGACGCGAGTTCGAAGGTCTCGCGGTGCGCCTCAGCTTCAGCTTCCGAGTTGCCGCTGGCTTTGGCCTCGACCCATTCCTCGGCAGCTTCAAGCGTGCGCTTCGATAAGCCCCTCAACGTTTCCAGGCCTTCGTTGCACATGCGTACGGCCACGGCCGTCTCGGACAGGGCCTGACTCGTTGTCGGTGCCGTCGTTTCCAACACGGCCGGAGCCGTCGCAATCGTCGTCTCAGGCACCGCTGTGGTGGTCACCACCGAGGTTTGAGGCACGGCCGGGCCAGTCACCCCCGTCGTTGTAGAAACGACCGGGCCAGTCACCTCCGTCATCACTGACGTTGAGCAGCTTGCGAGGAGCACCAGCAAGACCGCGGCCGCGGTAGGTCTCATTACCACGGAGGTCTAGCACGCACACCCGAATCCGTAAGGGGTCCGGTTCGTTCTCGATGAACCATGAAGGGGCATCTCAAGGTGCGGGAATCCGCGCGCACTAGTACTACTCGAGGAGTGGCCGAGTGCTTCGAGACCCGTTGCCGCTCGCATTTTGCCGCGACTTCTCTTGGCCAATTGAAGAACTGTTGGCGGTCCTGGTGAGTGGGCACGATCGCGGCGGGAGTGCGCGGGCAAGAGCAACCCGGTGACTTCGAGCCCGCCGTGGCATCGACAGCGGAACCGATGCCGCACATACGGTCATATGAACAAGTTGACCGCCAGGCACAATGATCCGGTGACGTCGCCGCAGACCGCACTTGTCATCGGGGGAACCGGACCCACAGGGCCGCTGGTCGTCAACGGGCTGATCGAGCGCGGCTACGACGTGACCATCCTGCACACCGGACGGCACCAGAGCGACCTGATCGGCCCTGAGGTCCGCCGCATCTACACCGACCCCTTCGACGGCGAGGCCACCACCGCAGCGCTCGGCGGTGAGTCGTTCGATCTGGTCGTGGCCATGTACGGGCGGCTGCGGATGCTGGCACCGCTGCTGGCGGGACGCTGCGACCACTTCGTGTCGATCGGCGGTGTCGGCGTGTACCGGGGCTTCGGCAGCCCCGACGACCTGTTCCCGCTCGGCATGCCGGTGCCGCTGCCGCACGATGCGCCGCTGGTCGGCGACGGCGAGGAGTTCCGCAAGCTGCGGATGATCCGCGTCACTGAAGAAGCGGTCTTCGAGCACCACCCCAGCGCGATCCACCTGCGCTACCCACAGCTCTACGGGCCGCGCCAGCCACTGCCCCGCGAATGGCCGCTGGTGCGGCGAGCACTAGATGTAATGCCCATGGACGTTGTTGACGGTTCGGGTGGTGGGATGAGTTGAGCCTCCGTGGCAGTGTGGGGTCTGTTGGGATCCCAGGCTGCGAACGGAGGCTCAGTGATCGACAGTAGTGCAGGGTCGGCTCGGCGGGGTGCGCCGCGGCCGAGGTTGTCGCCGCATTCGCGGCTGGTGATGGTCGAGCGGGTGTTGGCGGGTCAGTCGCGGTCTGCGGTGGCGGCGCAGATGGGCTGTTCGCGTCAGACGGTGCACAAGTGGGTGCGCCGCTTCGAGGCCGAGGGGGCGGCGGGGTTGGAGGATCGTTCCAGCCGGCCGGCCAGATCGCCTTCGCGCACCCCGGCGAGGGTCGAGCAGAGGATCTGCCGTTTGCGGCGCTCGAAGCGGTTGGGGCCTGTGCGGCTGGCCGCTCGGGTGGGGGTGCCCGCTTCGACGGTGCATCGGGTGCTGGTGCGCCACGGGCTGAACCGGCTGGCGTGGATCGACCGGCCCACCGGGCAGCTGGTGCGCCGTTATGAGAAAGCCCATCCGGGCGAGCTGGTGCACATCGACGTGAAAAAGGTCGCCAAGGTGCCCCCGGGCGGCGGCTGGCGGGTCCATGGCAGAGGCTCGCCCAAAGCCAGGCCCAAGAAGCGAAAGCGACGCGGGTACACGTTCTTGCATGTCGCTGTGGACGACCACAGCCGCCTCGCCTATGTCGAGGCGCACGACAACGAGCGCGCCGTGACCGCAGCGGGGTTCTGGCGCAACGCACGCGACTGGTTCGACCGGCTCAACGTCGGCATCGACGCAGTCATGACCGACAACGCCAAGAACTTCACCTTGACCGCGTTCGCCGAAGCGCTCGCCGAGAACCGCACCGGCCACCGGCTCACCAAGCCCTACCGGCCCCAGACCAACGGCAAGGTCGAACGGTTCAACCGCACCCTGGCCGACGAGTTCCTCTACAGCTACAAATTCCGCTCAGAACCCGACCGCAGACGCCGGCTCCAGCACTGGGTGCACACCTACAATCTCCACCGGCACCACACCGCCATCGCAGACACACCCGCCAGCCGCGTCAACAACCTCGCTGGGCATTACAACTAGATTGGCGGCCGCACCTCGTGGTGGCCGACGGGGGCTTGACGGTGAAGAGCCAGGGATGGATCGGCAACGCCGCCAACGCCACGCTGCTGGCGTGCGATGCGCCTGCCGCGGCGCTCGGCGGCATCTACAACGTGGCCGACTCGGCAGCGCTGTCGATCGCCCAGATCGCCGAGGTTGTGGCCGACGAGCTCGGTCATAGCTGGGAGCTGGTATCGCTCCCCTACGAGCTCGCAGCACCGGCACGACCGCTGGTGGGCAACTGGTCCAGCACCCACCGGGCAGTCGACATCGGGCCGACTGTGCGCGATCTCGGCTACCGGGACGTGCTGGCGCCCGTCGATGCGTGGCGGGCCGCCGCCCGATGGCTGGCTGAGAACCCACTCGAACGCGGCGGAACGCTCGAACAGCGGCTGGGCGACCCCTTCGACTACGACGCTGAAGACCGGCTGGTAGCGGCATGGAATGACGCCCGCCGCGGGCTCAGGACAGCGCTGGACAGCATCGACTGGTCCAGCGAGCCGAACTACGGCAGCGCCTACGTCGGCAACCGTCCCAACCCGGGTGTCGCAGAGAAGCGGCAGAGCCTGAACGCAGCCGAGCCTCCTGCCAAGTCGGCCGGCCGTTGAGCCGGCCCGCGAGCGAGCTTCCCAGGGCCGATCAGCGGGCCAGCGGGCCTCGCAGGAGCTGACCCGGCACAGCGCCGGTCACCTTCCCGTGCTCGGTGATGACCTCGCCGTTGACGATGGTGGCAGCGAAGCCCGTGGCGGTTTGACGTAGACGGGCGGCGCCAGCCGGCAGGTCGTGCACCAGCCTGGGCATGTCCGGCGACACCGTCTCAGGGTCGAACACGTTGACATCGGCTGCCTTGCCCACTTCCAGCACACCACGGTCGTGGAAACCCCATGCCTGCGCCGGCAGCTGGGTGATGCGGTGCACCGCGTCTTCCAGCGTGAATTCCTGGCGATCGCGCACCCAGTGGCCCAGCAGGTGGGTCTGCAGCGACGAGTCCATGATCTGGGTGACGTGCGCCCCGCTGTCGGAGAACGTGGGGATGGCCCGGGGGTGCTTCAGCAAGTGCAGCACCAGGTCCTGGTCCTG
Organism: Candidatus Poriferisodalis sp.; assembly: GCF_965203655.1. Taxonomy (GTDB): domain Bacteria; phylum Actinomycetota; class Acidimicrobiia; order Acidimicrobiales; family Poriferisodalaceae; genus Poriferisodalis. Next base: position 355,053 of record NZ_CBDBDD010000009.1, on the reverse strand, counting down.
ATTGGCGAGGGCCTGGACGAAGAACATCTCCAGATCGCTGTCGAGCGCGAGATCGACGAACGCCTCCATGGGCGTCGTGCCACGCTCGGCTGCGATCACGTCCATCGTGCGGAACGGCGGCAGCGGTCGCGTCAGCGGGTAGATGTGCTCCCAGACGGGCTTGCGGGCCTCCGGGCCGAGAGCTCTGCCGTAGTCGCCGTTCTCGGCCTCGTCGACGAGGCGCCGCCGGATCTCGGGATCCCGCAGCGCAGACCACTGCTCGCCCCGTGAGCTCGCGCGCACCTCACGCCACAGCGGCAGCACATCGAACGGCAGCGAGGTCTTGAACGAAAGCAGGGTCCCCAGGCAGCGAGTGTGCGCCTGACCCCACGAGACGCCGCCCGCTGCGTTGATGCCATCCAGCAGCTTGAGCACCGGCTTCCAGTGGTGGTCCTCGCTGGAGGGGGCGAGCATGCCGTACGTCGTGGGCACGCGCGTGCGGGCGGCCAGCTCGACGATCTTGGCGACATAGGCGTCGTTGCGCTCGGCGTCACGTGAGCGCAGATCGCCGTGGTTGGCCAGCTCGAAGATGCCTGCGCCCATGACACCCATCTCGCTGACCAATGCGTCGATCTCCGACCATTCCGCCAGTCGAGAGGCAACCGGGCGGTCGTCGGCGGTCTCGTGGTTGTAGGAGATGGAGGTGGTGAAGCCGATAGCGCCGGCGTGAAGCGAATCGCGCAGCTGCTGCAGCATCAGCGCCAGCTCGTCATCGTTGGCGCCTCGGTCGAAGGCGGCCTCGCCCATGGCCCAGGTGCGCAGTGCTGAGTGGCCGAGGTAGCCGGCGTAGTTGATGCCCTTGGGGGTGGCGTCGACGAAGTCGAGGTATTCGGGGAAGGTCTCCCACGTCCAGTCGATGCCTGCGGCCATCGCCTCGGCGGAGATGTCCTCGGCTCGTTCGAGGTTGCGCACCACGAGATGGCGGGCGTCGGGTCGGGCAGGGGCCAACGTGAAGCCGCAGTTGCCCATCACGGCGGTGGTCACACCGTGGAAGCACGAGCTCTCGCCCATCGGGTCCCAGGCGATCTGGGCGTCCATGTGGGTGTGCACGTCGATGAACCCCGGTGTGACGACGTGGCCCTCGGCGTCGATGGTGCGGTCGGCATGGCGGCCTGCGAGATCACCGGGCGACTCGCCGATCTCGGCCACGACGCCGTCGGAGATGAGCACGTCGGCCCGGCGCGGTTCAGCGCCCGTCCCGTCGATCAGACTCCCGCCTGAGATCAGCAGATCACCCATGTCATGCCCCCGTCATCGCCGCCGCTTTCGCAGGCGGCCGTGCCCGCATCAGCGTACGGCAGCGGGAGGCCGGGCACCGGCGGACGCTTGGCCCCCAACGGCGCCGCGAGGCTCCGGCCCTGCCTCATATGCTGCGCGCCGTGACACTTGAAGCAGAAGCATCCCAAGTCATCGACCAGCTGAACGCCCTGGGCCGACCGTCATTCCAGGATGTCGGTTACGAACGTGCCCGGGCGGGCTTCGAGGAGATGCCGCCTTCGGGCGAGTTCGTTGAGGTTGCCACCACCGAAGACCGGACGATTCTCGGGCCTGACGGCAACGAGATCGCCGTGCGGATCTACCGCCCAGGCGACGGCGCAGCTACTGCCGACGCGAGCGGCACGCTCGGTTGCCTCGTGTATTTCCACGGCGGCGGCTGGGTGGTCGGCAGCATCGAGACCCACGACCGCACATGCCGGGCGCTGACGATGCTGGCCGGAGTCGTGACGGTGTCGGTGGATTACCGGCTCGCACCCGAGGATCCGTTCCCAGCGCCGGCTGACGACTGCTGCGCCGCCACGCAATGGGTGATCGACAACGCTGCGTCGTTGGGCATCGACCCAGCTCGTGTGGCGATCGGCGGCGACAGCGCAGGTGGCAATCTCGCCGCCGCTGTGGCACTCATGTGCCGCGACGGCGCCGCGAACGGCGACGCTTGCGGTCAGCCGGCTCTGCAGGTGCTGATCTACCCCGTGACCGATTTCGACCGCGACACGCATTCGATGATCGCCAACGCCGAGGGCTACCTGCTGACCCGCGACACGATGGCCTGGTTCGACGATCTCTACTGCCCGCCGTCCGAGCGGAGCAACCCGTACGCAGCCCCGCTCGCAGTCGACGACCCCTCGGGCGCGGCGCCTGCGTTGGTCATCGTGGCCGGACACGATCCGCTGCGCGACGAAGGCGTCGAATATGCACAGAAACTTTCCGATGCCGGAGTGCCCACGACGCTCATCGAATATCCGGGCCAGTTCCACGGCTTCTTCGGCATGACGCGCTTCCTGGATCAAGCACACGAGGCGCAGGAACTGACCGCCATTGCGATGCGACGTGCCCTGGCAGCCCCCGAGGCCGACTGACGGAAACCGATCCACGAGAGCGACGCAGCGAGAACAACGAGGAGAGACCGAAGACATGCCGATACGAGACAGCCACGCGGCCGGGACACCCTCGTGGGTCGACTTGGCGACCACCGACGTGGAGGGCGCCATCGACTTCTACAGGGCGGTCATGGGCTGGGACTACGAACGCGACCCCACCGACGAGATCAACTACGTCATGGCCGTTGTGGACGGGCACCCGGCTGCAGGGGTGTTCGACATGCCTCCCGAGATGCTCAGCGAAGGCGTGCCGCCCTGCTGGAACGTCTACGTCACCGTGGACGATGCCGACGAGTTCGCCGGCAAGGTAACGGAGGCCGGCGGAGCAGTCATGCGACCGGCCATCGACGTGCCCGAACCGGGTCCGAACGCCGCGGGCCGCATGGTCATCGCTGCCGATCCGACCGGAGCCGTGTTCTGCACGTGGGCGCCGATCGCCGCGATCGGCGCGGGAATCGTGAATGCCCCGGGTGCGTTCACCTGGGCCGAGGTCGCCACGCACGACAACGACGCCGCAAAGGCGTTCTACTGCGAGCTGTTCGGCTGGGAGGCGGGAACGATGGAAGGCGTGCCCGACTCTCCGACAGTCTTCACGCTCGACGGGGACCCGGTGGCGAGCACGTCGGTCGCACCGCCGCCTGGCGTGCCGCCGCACTGGCGGGTGAGCTTCGGGGCGAACGACGTTGATGCCGCCTGCGCTGCGGCGACGGCCAACGGCGGCAACGTGATCGTGCCGCCCTTCGACTGGGGTCCAGGCCGCATGGCCACGATCGCCGACCCAGTCGGCGCGACCTTCGACGTCGTCACCCTCACCGACTGGCCCGAATAGCGCCACACCCGGGCGGTACGGGCTATGCGGCTTTGCCCGTGCCCTGCTCAGGTGTCTTGGGCTTCGAGCGCTTGCCGCAGCAGACGCTCAGCTTCGGGGGACTTCTTCCAGCCGATGCTCGGTGCACGCCAATACGCGTAGAACTCCTCGGCCGTAGCGAAATCGCCATCACCGGCTTCGATGTCTCCGATTCTCGACACCGATCCGATGTACTCCCGCGTCGCCGAGGCCCTTGACCGCGAGGCGATGCGCCACGTCTCGTGGACAACGACGCTCACGTCCATGATGCGTTCGGGCAGTGATGCGTCGTAGGTGTAGAGAACCACGACGGACACATGGTCGGTGTACTCGTCGAACGGGCGCAAGATGCCCGAGAACTTGAGCTGGGGCCACAGGAAGTACGTGTTTCCGGTGTAGAGCGCGATCCGATTGTTGAGACTGCCAGTGGGCGTGCCGGACGCCGAGAGCTTGCGCCGAGCGCACTTGATGTCGACAGCCTGCGTTCCCTCGCCGAATGGTGCTCCGGTGAACTCAAGGTCGGGATACGACCGCTCGGTTCCTTCCTCGATATGCCCGCCGTCCACGTCTGCGGCGCCGCGCGTCAGGTGCCTCCGGAGTTCGATCTCCATGACGTTGGCGAGTGCAGCGGGCTCGCTCGGCAGCGGCAACAGGTGACCGAGGGTGGTCAGCTGCTCTCGGAGATCACCAGGCGAGTGCGCAGTGAGCGGCCAGTCGCTGTGGGCTGCATGCTCCCGGAAGACGCCGACGATAGACGGACGCCAGTCGCGAGTCTGGTCTCGCAACCAGGTCAGCAGCAGGGAATCCACGGGACAAGTGTGCAGGATTCCACGCGGGTGCGTCGCTGCGGACGCGAGCAGCGCACGGCCTCAAGCCACCATCGCAACCGTGGCTGCTACCTGCTTCGCCAGTTGGGGAGGCACTGCGTTACCGACCTGAGACTGGATCGAAGCACGACGCCCCACGAAATCGAAGTCATCCGGAAACGTGAACAGCCGCTTCAGTTCCGGTACTCGCAGCCGCCGGTTCTCCCAATGGAACGGACCGACGTTCGGACCCGGCTGCGCCTGAATGGTCGGTGACGGTCGATGTGGGTCCAGCTTGAGCAGGAAGGACCAAAACCGCGAGCGCCACTCGAAGATGGGGTCGGGGTGGCCGCGCTTCGCAGTGAAGTGGAGATAGTTGTCACCGGGCGGAATCTCGGGGAGCAGGTGCCCCCAACGTCCCCGTACGACCTCCTCGGACTCTGGCACCGTGGCAAGATCCGCCAACGCCTCACCAGTGGTCGTATGCGGCAGTCCGCCGCCGACCGTCTTGCGTCGCTCCCAATCGCCGTGGTGGGTAGGGGCGGGTAACTCCGGAACCGTCTCGCCGCGGCGCGCACCGACGATGAACAGACGCGGCCGCGATTGAGGAACGCCATAGTCGGCTGCGTTAAGTACATCCCACCGGAAGTCGTACCCCGCTGCGCTCAACTCCTTGCGCAGCCGTTCGAAGGCCGGACGGCTGGCCTTGTTGTCGAAGGTCAGCGCGTACACGTTCTCAAGGACGAAGAATCGCGGCTGCGCCTGTGCCAGCACCGCGGTATACGCCTGTAGCAGACTCGCTGCGGGATCGACGCCCTCCCTCTTCCAGTCGAGCCAGAACCCCGACTTCGAGAACGCGACGCAGGGAGGCCCCCCAACCAGCAGGTCCGGCCGGTCGCGGCTGGTGAAACCCCCAGCATGGAGAAGCTCTCTGGTCGTCACGCCGCCATCGCGTCGCGCGGCCAGCGGATACAAGTCGGCGCGCACGACCTCCCGCAGGCACGGAAAATGCGTGCTGGAGTTCTTCTCCATGGTGTCAGCCGCATCTGCGTCCCACTCAACCGCGACGGTGGTTCGAAACCCTGCTTGCTCGACACCAAGGTCGAGCCCGCCAGCCCCAGAGAACAACGAAATCGCCGACCCGACCTCCACCGGCTCAGTGTGGCCCGTGGGCGCAGCATGAGCGCGCATATGTAGATACGGCTTCAGGCTCAGCTGAACTCCGACCACGCGCCTGTTGTCCCGCGAGACGTCCATAGGCGCACCGTACGAATCCGGTGTGACACGGTCGGCGGTGTCCCATCCGGAACGAGCGCGATCGAGGGTGCAAGCTCGTGACCGACCCCCTCTGGTTCCTCTCGAAGCGCTTGCCAACACCCGCCGAGAGCTGCTTGCTGATCCCGTTGCTTGGTTGCCCATAACCAGCGATTCGGGACGCCATCTTGACGTGGGAGTCGAGGTCGCTCAGGCCGTGCCGGGCTTGGTGACGTCGATGACACGTACGGAGATCTTGCGGGCTTCGTCGGTGCTGAGGTTCTGCTTCAGCATCTCCGTCAGCTCCAGCGGACTGCTTGGTCGGCGACCAGAGGGCGGCGACGGAACGTCCTCGCCTCCGAACCAAAGCACGAGGTAGATGCCGTAGCCATCCGTTGCCGGGTCGGTTGTGTATAGACCGATGAGCTGTCGGCGCATCGCGTGCCAGAGGTCGCGCGACGAGTCCAGCTTGATCTCGATCGGCACGCGAGAGCCAAAGCAACTCACACCAATATCAGCGCGCTTGTCGGCTGCTGCACTGGGTTCGCGTGTCAATTCCACTTCCGACAGCGGTCGCGCCCGCTCACGCAACGCCGCCATGATCGCATTTCTGCAGACATTCTCGGGCCTAGGACCTTCCGGACGCCCATGCGGGTCCACATTCCAGAACGGCTGCCAAGGATCGCCGGGACTGCCTCGCATTTCAACGGCAATGTCATCGAGCCAGTCCACAGTGAGCGCTGTGAGGTCAGCGGCATTGGCGGGTACGCCTCCACCGAGGGTTCGCTGAACCTCGCTCACTTTTGGCACGCGATACTCGGTGTCACTCCGCAGGCGACTCTGCTCTTCCCTTGCGTGCCGCAAGGAGTCATGCCATGCCGACATCTCGGGTAGCTGCTCGAGCCGTTGGAGAGCCTCCGTGGCATCAGACTCGGGTGCAGCAGAGAGCTGATTGATGAAGTCGGAAACCCACTCGGAGGCATTGACGGCGACGGTGTGGGCACCGTTCAGATCGAAGGGCTCGAAAGCACCTCCGAGCACATGGACGAGCACCTCTAACGTCGTCGGCGCCAGGCGAGCAGCGAAATGGAAATCTCCCCCCCAGCGCGGCCCGAACTCGTGGTGAAGGAATTCGGCCAAGCGATAGTTGCCAGCAGGATGCCGAGTCGCGAATTCGGCGAGTTCAGCCACATAGCTGTCTTGAAACAAGAAAACGGCCGCCGCGAGCCAACGCGCCCGTTGCGCCACCGTCAAGCTCTTCGCGGCCAGCTTGGCGTCGATGACGTCCTGGACGCCCGTCGTCGCTGGTTCGCGTAGAACGCCGAACAACAGCGAGTCCAACATCTTGAGTTGCCGAATCGGCGCGCTCGTCGGAAACGCCTTGAGCACCCTGCGACGTACGCGGCGCATAGTCGCGTCATCAAAGCCCAGCTCGTTCAACTCGGCGAGTGCATTACTCCATTCGCTGCCCGCCCGGACGTCGCCGATGACACTTCGAACGAACACATCACTGACAAGTTCGGGATCGCCGGCCAACCACCGCTGGAGCCACGGCGGTGGCCGATCCAGTGAATTCGGTACGCAGAAGTACGTCGCGACCACTTGCCGCTTGCGCTCATCGTCGAGAAGCTCTAGGCGGTCAGGTTCGTGACGTTCGACGAGTTGCAAGCCGGCGAACAGTGGCCACGCGGCCCAAGCGTGCTGCGACTGCGCGCTGAGTGAGATCGTCTCGTCAACCGTCGGTAGCTCGGCGAAAAAGACAGCTTCGGCCAGCGCATCGGTAACAGCAGCTGTGAGCCCGCTGTCACCCTGCAAGAACTCGGTGAGCTGTTCTTCGCCGCTGGCGTCTTGATTGCTGCCGGGCCTATGCCCGAAGTAGATGTGCGCGAGTTGGTCTAGCTCATTGACGGGAAATGAGCCGTCGTTGAGCGCATGCAGGTTGTCTCGAATGTGATCGGCCCACTGCTGACGGTGCTCGTGCTCCTTTCGGCGGTTCTCAAGCTTCAGATCACGCATCTCGGCTTCAAACGCGGTGCGTTTCGCATCCAGTGGCCATGCAGCCAGCAGACGTTCCAGCTCTGCACTCAGCAACGGACTGCTGTTCGTCGCATCGCTCACATGGTCAAGCGTCAAACCCTCATTGACATCGGCATCGGTGAGCTGCTGACTGACAACGTTTCTCAGAATGTCCTTTGCGAAGTCCGGGTCGCTCGTTTCGAGAACGAGCGCCTGCTCCAGGCACCATCGGCCGAGGTCACGGGGCAACTTGCTGAAGAACAGCGGCGTCCGCAGGAACCAAGCCCGGTCCTCAAGGCGGCCGTGGCCGCAGCACACGTTGAGCCACTCCAAATAGAGCCTGCGTTGAGTCTCGGGACGTCGTTCGAGCCAAGCGCGGACCGGGCCAGCTGGATCGGCGTATCGATCTGCGACCGTCTGATCCTCGTCCCCTCCGTAGCCCCACCGCTCGACCTCCTCCGGACTCGACTGCTCCAGAGCCTTCAACGCAGCGTCATGGAGGCCTTGCCGTGCATAAGGTCGAACATCAGTTCCACAAGTAGCGGCTGCGGCCAGCCAGCCAAAGAGACGCTCGATGTCTGCGTCATCGCCGAGTTCGTCGAGTGCCTTCACGAGCAGCTGGATAGGCATCATGTCCTGCGCTCGCCGACGGAGCACGTCATCGATGCCGGACCGGAGGCCCTCTTGCTCCAGCAAACTCGCCCACAAGGCGTCCATCACGTCCGCCGCATTCTGAGCCGACGACTGATTGACGATGTCGTAACTCCAGAATGAGCCGAAAGCACCGTGATTGTTCTCACGAGCGCGAATGCCCAAGTACGACCAAACGGCCGCCGGCGTCACACGATGTGGGTACAGCTCGCGCATGGCAAGCCCCGCCAGGTCGTCGTCGGGATCGGCGAGTCGGCGTCCTGCGATGTCGGTGAGCAGCGCCATCAGCCGGTCATCGCGCACCTCGCGATCCGTTTCGAGATGAACGAAGGCACTCAGCGCAGCACGGCGGGTCTGGGCCGACCAGTCCGGTTCACGTGCAATGGCCAACGCCGACTCTGTCAGCGGCTTGGCAGCCTCTCGGTTTGCCCCCTCGACTTCTGCGCACACTCGAAGCAGGAAGCGTGCGATCCGATCACTCGCAAAGTCGTCTGCTTGCCCGCGGAGCAGATCAGCCGCGACCTCGACAGTCTCACCATCGACGATCGAACGAAATGCCCATGCAGTCGAATCCCGATAACCGGCATCAGGGTTGTCACGCCACTGGTGCCCCAACAACGAATCTTCAACGGCGTAACCCGCAAGAGTTCGCAACAGTCGCTGCTTCTGGTCTCCGTTCAAGCGGCTGATGTCGCCATACAGTCCGATACCAACCGGATCGGCATCGACAAGTCGGTCAAGTGCTTCGCGGGAGTGCCCAGCGAACCAAGCCGACAAGCCGCGTAGCGACGTCACCACTCGTCCATCATGTGGGCTGATCATGAGGGCCACAACTCGTTGAACAGGCAAGCCGTTCTTGACCAGCCCGGCGAGGAAGCGGCCGCCGAGAAACTCGGCGATCTGACGGTGCAGGGGTGACACCCGCGGCTGGCTGGCAACGGATCCGGGGTCATGCACGCCCGAGAACAGCTTGGTCCCGAGCGCGCTCCGACGGACGTTCGTGTTTCCGGCAGCGGTTCCTGCGTCAAATGGCAGCAGCTGATCGAGCACCATGTGCGGCGAACCGTCATCGTCGGGGCCGAGTGAGAAGTGGTCAACGCCAGATAGCAGCGCGAGCGCGCACAGTTCGCCCGAGGCAGCCAACAGATCCTCCACAGTCGGAGCAGACGATGGCGTCGCTGCGGTGTGCTCGTCATTGCGTTCTTGCACCATGCGTCTACAAGCGAGGTCGAACGTGTCCAACCGATTCTTGGGCCACGAACTGCCGCCGTGGGCGAACGCGCGAGCGAGCAACTGGAGTGTGAGCGGATTGCCGAGCATTGCGCTGATGTCGCCGTGAGGATCGCTGCTCGCGAAAGCGTGCAAATCGTTCTCATCAAGGTGTTGTGCCAACAGCTCCCGCTGCGAAACCCCGTTGAGAGGGTCAAGTCTCAGCACTGCCACTTCTCCGCTAGGCGTATCCCGCTCAAGGCTGCGGCGGTCGTTGCTACCGAGCCAATCGGCCTCGCGGCACGAAATGCGGTACGTCGGCCAACCGAGCTGATCCAATCGCTTGCGGATTTCGTCAAGCGCTGGACGCCCGTCGGCGGTACCCGCGCGGATCTCATCCAGACCGTCGATAAACAGCGTCTTGTCGCTCCACTCAGGCCTGATGTCAAACGTCACGAAATCCCGGGCGCTGCACAGCACTGCTGCGTCGCCGAGGCCTTCGCACTCGTGCTGGAACTCAATCGACTTGCCGGATCCAGCGTCGCCTAGGAGCACGTACGCGTGCTCCGATCGGAATTCGCTGAGTGAGGCCGGCCCCACATCTTGTTGGCCGCCAGACTCAACCGCAGTGAGGCGAGTACATGTGCGCTCGACGTAGGTTTCGCTCACGGTTCCTCAACCCACTCGCTCGCTGGCGCTGACAGGAACTCGTCCAATGGCACGCCGCCATCGCCCACGACGAGCGTTCGGGCACCGAAGCGGCGTCCGAACTCGTTGAGCCCGGGCAGCGATCCGCGAACCACGCCGGACTTGACCTCGATTCCGAGCAGATGCGGCCCTCGCTGCAGGACGAAATCGACATCGACTACGGACCGACCGTGGCGGTCCCGCCAGTACTTGACCTCGCCGCTCGATGACATGGTGTTGACCAGATGCGCTCCAACGGCGCTCTCGACGAGGTGGCCCCAGAATGTGCGGTCCGCCCGCGCCTCTTCGAACCGATAACCCGAGACCATCGACATCAGCGCGGTGTTCAGCACGTTCAGTTTGGGTGTCGAAGCCTTGGCTGAAGCGACGCGCTCAGTGTGCTTGGACAGGCCCTTCAGCAATCCTGCGTGCGACAACAACTGCAGATAGCGCGTCAGCGTGGTGGTGTTCCCCGCATCTTGGAGTTGTCCGAGCATCTTGTTGTACGACAACACTTGCCCCGAATAGCGAGCACCCACATCGAAGAGGCGTCGCATGAGCGCTGGTTTGTCAACCCTGGTCATCGCCAGCACGTCGCGCTCGATATTCGGCTCGACCAGTCCGCTTCGGACATACCGGTGCCATGCGTCGTGGGCAACCATCTTCCCCACCGATCCGGGGTAGCCGCCGTAGAACACGTACTCGTCCAAGCTGACGCCGAACGCCGAAGCCATCTCGGTGAAGGACCAATGAGGGGAAACCATCGGCTCGAAGCGACCCATGAGGCTCTCATTGAGGCCCGTCTGAATCTGTAGCGGGGCTGAGCCGAGGATGACCACATGAAGCGGACAATCCGATGCGCGGTCGGCATCCCAGAGGCCCTTCACAACGGCAGACCAGTTCGACAGCTCCTGGACCTCGTCCAGCACCAGGACATAGCCGGCCGCCGACTCGTTCGCTCGTAGGCGGCACTGCTCCCACATTTCGACGAGCCATGCAGCGTCATGAGGCGCTGATGGCAAGCGCGCGTGGCGTCCGGGGATCACGCTCGCGTCGAACGGCCCCAGTTCGTCGGACGACTCGTCGGTTCCGCCAGGTTCGCATGCGACCATGCGCCAGTCCTGCCGAATCTCGCTCAGAGCCTGCCGGACAGCGGTCGTCTTGCCCGATTGCCGAGGCCCGAACACGGCGACCAGACGTTCCGGCCTCTCGTTGAGCCGTGCTGCGATTGTCGCTACGAGCGGTCGCCTATACATGGGCACACAGCCAGCATACCGTCGCAGATGCTCTATTGAGCAATTTTACTCAATAGAGCATCTGGAGTGATCTTCAATCAGAGTTGGCGGTATGTGGCTTCGTCTCGTCGAGCGATCCGTAGCACCATGACGAGGTGCTCGTCATCATGTATCTCGTAGACGACCCGGAACTGCCCGACCCGTATCCGGTAGACGCTCTCGAAACCTGTGAGCTTCACACTGCCGCGGGTTCGAGGGGTTTCGACGAGACCGCGCAGCGCATCGCGAACTCGTCGCCGGTCATTCGACGTCAGCCGCCTCGCCTGGCGCTGGGCGGCAGGCGACAGTTCAATTCGGTATGAGTCCGGCAAGGCTCAGAGAGTCAGTCGCGCGTGCCCGGCAGCGAGTCGAAAAATGCCTCGAATTCGACTCCGCCCTGCTCGTTCGCCTCAGCGCGGGCCAACTCGATGAGCGCATAGTCGGCGTCGTCAAGCGATGCATCCTCTAGCCACACGCCGATCGCCTCAGTGATCAGCTCCTGAACCGAGCGGCCGTCGCGCGCCGCAGCCGCTTCCATCGCACCGTAGAGACCGTCGTCGACGCTGAGTGTCTTCATTCGGGCCTTCCTCAATCCCGCATCGTACCGACTGGCCCGAGTAACGCTCAGCGCAGGGCGCCTGCCGCTTCGAGCGCTGCGATCTCGGCTGCACTCAGGCCCAGGACCTCGGTGAGCACTTCGTGGGTGTGCTGGCCGAGGGTGGGGGCGGGCGAGCGCACGCCGTTGGTGCCGTCGGTCAGCAGCCACGGGATGCCGACGTGGCTCATCTGGCCGACGACGGGATGATCCAGGCGCTCGATCAGCCCACGGTCGGCTAAGTGCGGGTTTTCCTCGAGTGACCGCGAGCTGAGTGATGGGAGCGCTGGTACTCCTGCCTCTTGCAGCAGCTCAGTGACATCCCATTGGTCTCGCTCGCGGGTCCATGCGCCGACGAGCTTGTCGAGCTCGGCCTCGCTGGCTTTCCGAGCCGCTGCCGTTGCGAAGCGTTCATCGCGGCCGTCGATGCCGACGACACGGGCCAACGCCGCCCATTCGACCTCGTCGGTGCAGCAGATCGCCACCCAGTCGTCGTTGCCCGCGCAGCGGTACAGGTTGTGCGGCGCCCACAGCGGATCCCAGTTCCCCATGGGGGATGGCTGCGAGCCGCTGAGCACCCACTCCATCCAGCCCTCGGCTGTACATGCGGTGGTGGCTTCCCACATAGAAGTGTCGATGAACTGGCCCTCGCCGGTGCGCCGCCGGGCGACCAACGCGGTTACCAGCGCGAAGGCCGTGGCGATGCCGGCGGCCGGGTCGCCGAGCGAGACGCCCAACTCATCGGCTGCGCTGCCCGGGTAGCCGGTCATGGACGCCAAGCCCGAAAGGGGTCCGGTGGTGGGTCCGTAGCCCATGTACGACTTGTACGGCCCGTGGTGGCCGTATCCGCTGATGGCGCCCACGATCACGTCGGGGCGCTCCGCGGCCAGCGCCTCGTAGCCGAGGCCCCACTCGTCCATGACGCCGGTGGCGTAGTTGGATACCACCAAATCGCACTCCAGTGCGAGGCGCTTCGCCAGCGAACGTCCCTCAGCGGTGCCCATATCGATGGCGATGCTCTTCTTGCCCTGGCCGTACTGGTTGAAGTAGCCGTTGGTGTCGAGCGTCGGTTCGTGGTGCACCGATTGGGTGGGCAGGCGGCGACCCAGGTCGGGCCGGGCTGAGGATTCGATCTTGATGACGGTGGCGCCGAGGTGGGCGAGCTGCACCGTGCAGTACGGGCCGGCCCAGACCCAGGAGAAATCGGCGACCGTGACGCCGTCGAGCGGGCGGCCCGACGCTGCGCGCGCACGTGTAGCTGCAGGTGCTGACGGTGTTGCCGTTGCCGTGTCGGCTGCGGCAAACGAAGCGCCGTTGTGCTCACCGAGGCCGGGCGCCGGGCGGCGGATAGCCCACCAGCGGTTGGTCAGCCGGGACGGCGCGCCGGGCACGGTGATGCTGCCCAGGCCTGGCTGGTCGTAGGTGACCAGGAAGTCTCGGGCAGCCAGGTGCGGGTCGGCGGCCATCTGCGTCACCGTGTTGACGGGCGCGAAGGCCAGCCGCTCTGCCTGGCCCCGGTGGAACAGCTCCATCACCGGCTGCGCAGCGATCCACTCGCCAAGCCATAGGCGCAGCAGATCTTCGTTCTCGAAGCGACCCTCGAGCGTCTCGAAGAGGTCCATGTCGGCCCACTCCGGTCGGCCCATGAAATCCTTCAGCCGCTCCCACTGGTCGGCCTCGACGCACACCAGGAAGATGTGCCCGTCATTGGTCGGGAAGATCCCCCACGGGTTGAGGATGCGCGCCCCCAGCCGGCTGGGATTGTCGGCGGTGTAGGACCAGATGATGAACGCGGCTTCCAGCATCCCGACGACGTAGGACATCTGGGCGAAGTCGATGTGCTCGCCGCGGCCGGTGCGCTGAGCCCGGTCGACGGCGGCCAGCGAGGCGCAGGCGGCCGCGAATCCCGACTGGAAGGCGGCTTGGTGACCGTACGGCTTCAGCGGGGGCAGCTCGGGATCCGCCACACAGCCTGGGGTCAGCCAACCCCAGCCGCCGCCGTGCACAACCTGCAGTTCTTCGGCCCGCCAGTTCGCATACGGCCCGCTCTGACCGAACGGAGTGATCGACATGGTCACGAGAGACGGATGCTGCGCTCGCAGCGCTGCCGCCGTCAGACCGCACGCTTCAGTGTTGTGCGGGGCGAGGTCGTGCACGAACAGGTCGGCGTCGACGAGCAGGCGATCCAGCGTCGAGCGGCCTTCGGCGTGGGAGAGGTCCGCGGTCACGCTGCGCTTGTTGGTGTTGATGGCCGCGAACAGCCCGCCCATCGGATCCGGGTCTGTCTCACCCGGCGGCACTGGCCCGCGCCGACGTGCCCGATCGCCGCCGGGGGGCTCGACCTTGATGACCTCGGCGCCCAGATCGGCGAGCAGCTTGGCCGTCCACGGCGCCGCCACCATCTGCCCCATCTCGACGACACGGATGCCGCCAAGGCCGCGCGCCGTCATCGAAGAGATGGGCGCCCGCGCAGGCCGCGCGCTCCCCCGAGACCGCGCGGGAGGCTCGCTATGGAGAGGGGGGTGAAGCTCAAGGCGACTCGTGCTTGAACGACAGCCGGACCTTGGTGCGGAACGCCGCGATGGCGCCGCCTTCGATCACGACGTCCTGTTCGACTACCTCTGCAACCCGGAGATCCCGCAGAGTCTTGGAGGCCTCGGTGATCGCGTTCTGCGTCGCCTTCTCCCACGACTCGTCGCTCGTGCCGATCAGCTCGATCACGTTGTAGACGCTGCTCATTGAATCCTCCTTGGATCCCTCGCACGCGCATTGTGCCGCACGTTCGCGGTGTGACCTACAGTCTGCCCCACCGAAGCACATCGCTCTCCGCCCACTGGGACGAGCCGCTTAGCGAACGGGTTCGAATCTTGAACGAAGCACCCCAACGCAACCGCAACTCGGTCGAGAAGGTGATCACGCTGGTCGCGGCAAGCCGGATCTCGTGGGAAGACGCGGCGCGGCGAGGTGTGGCCGAGGCGACCAAGACGATCCGCGATCTGTCGGTGGCGCATGTCGAGGAACGCGACGTGATGCTCGTGGACGGCGAGATCGCGCTGTACCGCATCAAGCTCCGGCTTGCGTTCCAGGTCGACCGGATGCGCCCGGGCCTGACGCCTGGCGCGCCGGATGTCGAGGTGACCCGCTGGCTCATCGTGGCCAACCAGACACTGGGCACCGGCGAGGTCGTCGCGGAGATCGAGCGCCTGAACAGTCACGGTCCGTGCGAGTTCCACCTGCTGGTGCCGATGACGCATTCGAAGAGCTACGCCCGGGCCCGGCGGCTGTCGATGCTGGCGGCCGACCCGGTGACGGGCATCCCCTCCGAGCATGTGCCAGCAGCCGACTACCTAGGGCCGGACACGCTGGGCATGGAGCAGGCACAGAAGCGGCTGGATGCCCAGCTCGCGAAGATCGCTGCGGCGTCGTACGCGGCCTCCGGCGAGCTGGGCGACCCCGATCCGATGCGGGCGATCCAGGCGGTGCTGTCGCGTTCGAGCTTCGACGGCATCATCCTGTCGACGCTTCCCGCAGGGGCGTCCCGGCTGGTGGGAGCCGACCTCCCCTCGCGGGTTCGCCGCCTGACGAGGCTGCCGGTCACCTACTTGCCCGGCAAGGAGCCCGGCGAGCTGTAGCCGCACGACGGGCCCGCTTCCGGCAGCGGGCCTGCTGCCCACGCCTGCGAGTCGGGCACGACAGGCGCGTTCGCGGCGATGATGACGGGCGCTGGCACGAAGACGATCAAGCGCAGGGAGCTGACGATGTCGACGACGAGAGCACGCACGCACGCCGAGCGGCGGGCAGCCGCGTTCGAGGTATACGAGCGATTCACCAACGGAGAAGTCGACCCCGAGCGGGCACAGCGCGCGATGGTCAAGCGCCTTGGGGCGCTGGGCACGTTTGCCTTCGACGTGGTGATGGGCGACGTGTGGGCACGCCCCGAACTCTCGCGCCGAGACCGCAGCCTGATCGTGATCACGGTGCTCGCCACGATCGGTTCAAGCGAGGAGCTGTCGTTGCACACGGAGGTCGGCCTGAACCACGGCCTGACGCGCACCGAGATCGAAGAGGTCCTGATCCAGGTGGCCGCCTACGCGGGTTTCCCGATGGCGATGGCGGCGTCGCGCGTGGTCGACGAACGGTTCCGAACGCTCGACGGTGTCGAACGGCTGCCTGAGCGTTCGGGCGCCGCTGAACTCGATGACGACGAGCGGGAGCGACGGGCGGCTGAGGTACGCAGCACGCTCACCGCTGGCCGCGCGTCGAGCGATCCCAGCGAGGACATGGCACGCCTCGTCGAGCACCTCGGCGAGGTCGGGCGCATCGCTTATCACTGGGCGTTCGGCGATCTCTGGTCACGGGAAGAATTGTCCCGGCGAGACCGCAGCATCGTGGTCATCGCGATCCTGACTGTGCTGAGCCGCACCGACGAGCTGGCGTTCCACGTTCCGGCGGGCCTCAACCACGGGCTGACACGCACCGAGATCGAAGAGATCATGGTGCAGATGACCATCTACGGCGGCATCCCCCGAGCCGTCGAGGGCTACCAAGCAATGAAGAAGGCCTTCGACAAGATCGATGCCCGCAGCTAGCGCCGCGTCGAGCGAGTCCTGCATGCCGCGCCGTTTTGCGATGTAGTGGATCGTTAGAGTCAAATTTGGTAGATCAATTTAGTTGATTTTTGTAGAACAAATTATCAATTTTTGTAGATCAAACTGTTTGAATCTGGTAGATTGGAGCCAGTGGACATCCACCAGCCAATGCCAGCGGCCTCGCCGCTCACACCTGACGGCTACCGCACTCGTATCGCCGAAACCACTGCGACCCAAATGCTGCGCACTGCTCGGGCCTTGCTCATCGAGGGGCCGAAAGGATGTGGCAAGACCTGGTTCGGGAAACACTTCGCGCGTAGCGAAGTGCTGCTCGAACAGGATCCTGGAGCGTTCGCGCTCGCCCAAGCTGAGCCCCACAGGGTGCTCGAGGGGCCGACGCCTCGACTCATCGACGAATGGCAGCGTGTTTCGGCCTTGTGGGGCGCCGTTCGTGGCGAATGCGACGCCCGTGCAGAGGCCGGACAGTTCATCCTGACCGGGTCAGCCACACCCGCAGATGACATCACCAGGCACTCGGGCGCCCTGCGGGTACAGCGGCTTGCTCTGAGGACCATGTCGCTCGCCGAACAAGGGACATCCACGCAGGAGGTCTCGCTCGCGGCACTACTGAGTGGCGAACCCGCCAAGGCACGCCGCACCGGGCTCGGAGTGCCAGACGCAGTTGACGCGATCTGCCGCGGAGGCTGGCCCGGATTCGAGATCGATGTGCCCGCACGCGACGTAATCGATGCGCTGCAGAACTACCTCGACGACATCGCGCGAACGGACATCCGCCAAGTGGACGGCGTTGCTCGCGACCCGGTGCGTGTCCGAGCCCTGCTGCACTCGCTGGCGCGCAACGTCAGCACTGCGGCGAGCCTCAACAAGCTCGCTGTCGAGACGAGTGCTGACGCGCCGCTAGGGCGGCACTCGGTCCGCGCCTACCTCGACGCTCTCGATCGGCTTCACGTGCTCGAGCCGCTCAAGGCATGGCCAACCCATCTTCGCTCCCGATCGCCCTTGCTGACCAGCTCCAAGCACCACTTCACCGATCCGTCGCTGGCTGTTGCTGCCTTGCGCGCCGACCCCGAGCGCCTACTGGCCGACCCCGAAGCGCTCGGCCTGCTGTTCGAATCGCTCGTCATCCGGGACCTGCGCGTCTACGCCCAAGCGAGCGGGGCAGGGGTGTTCGCGTTCAGCGACACGGCGGGCACCGAAGCCGATGCCATCGTCGATGGCGGATACGCCCGCTGGATCGCCGTCGAGGTCAAGCTCGGCGGGAACGAGCAGATCGAACAAGCGGCTCGCTCGCTCCTCGCCGTGCAGCGCAAGGTTGATGAGACCAAGATGGGCCTCGCTGCGAAGCTCGTAGTGATCACCGCGGCCGACGGATTCTCCTATGAGCGCCCCGACGGCGTGTCAGTGGTACCCCTCTTCGCTCTTGGCCCCTGACTGGTCGCTGAGCGGGGGTCACCGCATGAGCAGCTACGCCTTGGCAGGGGCTTGGTTTGAAGCGTCCAGTTCTGATCGATTCAGAACGTGCCGAAGCGGGCTTGGGCGTCGTCGCTGACAATGGACCGGGCCGAGGCATCGCCGTCGAACTCGGACAGATCGCCGAGCCGAGTGATCTGGGCGTAGCCACGCAGCTGGTGCTTGGCCATCTGCACTGACAGCGACGGAAGGTCGAGCAAGCGCGCGACCCACCGCTCGACGGCGGCATCCAGCTCGTCATCGCCTTCGCACACTTCGTGCGCCAAGCCCCACTCGGCGGCCTTGCGGCCGTCGATGCGCTCACTGGTCATGACGAACTGGCGTGCCCGTGACATCCCGAGCTCCGCGATTAGCCGCGGCGTGGCTCCCCAGGGCAGCGGCACACCCAGCTCCACCTCGGGCACGTACCACATCGCATCGGCCTCACTGATGCGGAAGTCACAGCTCGTGGCGAAGCAGCACCCGCCGCCGATGGCATGCCCGTGCACCCGAGCGATCGTGACCGCTTCGCAATCCTCGATGGCCCGAGCCGCCCGTCGCCCCAGTTGGTTGATGTAACGGGCCTCGCGGTCGTTCGCGGCAGACGGCGGCTGCTCCTTGCGATCAGCGCCGGCGCAGAACGACTTCCCCCGCCCGCCGAGCACAACCACCCGATGCTGTGTCTGCCCATTCAGGGCCAAAAACAGATCCCCCACCTCGCGGATCATCAGCTGGTTGTGCGCATTGCGCGACTCCGGCCGGTTCAGCCATACCCGAAGCGTCTCGCCATCAGGCTCCAGCTCAATCGTTTCCAACGACGGCATCTCAAACGACAACAAACTCATGCCGCCCATCCTTGCCGGTCCTCCGACGCAACGCCGTGGCAATGCCGAAGGATCAACAACGACGCCTATCGGCGGTCGGCATCACGCGCATCGAGAATCTCCGCAGCCGATACCCGGGTGCCCGCAGCTTCGACTCGACGCCTGGTCTCAGCGAGCCACGACCGCACCGAAGGCTTCGCGGAGAAGCGCTCGGCCAGCTGCTCCAGTTCGGCCCTCAGGTACTCCTCCAAAGACTGGGAACGATCTGCAGCATTCCCAGCCAATCGATCTCGGACGCGCTCCGGAACGTCGTAGACAGTGATCTCTACGGGCATCGCATCACCATGCCAGGAATCACCGCAGGACGATGTCACGGACGGCCCTGACCTGCGCAACCACGTCGTCGAACACGTCTGAGTACTCAACGTCAGTCAGCAGGCGAAGCGGCACCCAAGTGGGTCCGCCAGGGTCCTTCTCGTGCGCGATCTCGGTTTGCTGAGTGAGGGCCTTCTGTTCCGGCGCGTGCAAAAGGCGCAGCCAGGTGGGCGTCGTGCCCGATTTCACCCAGCGACTCGCACTCAAGTAGAGAGCAATCTCCTTTGACATGCGCCCGCCGTCGTCGGCGACGAACCGGAAGAACCGCAGGTAGCCGTCTCGTTGAGCCGTGGCCTTGAATCCCTTGACGGATATCCAGCCTTCTTGCTCGCCGGTGTTGACCAGGTCGTCGACGAGTCGGCAGAAGTCCATGTGACGGCGTGGTATTGCCGGATTGAAGTCCTCGGCGTGCAGAGGTGCGAACGCCTTGTCGTCCGCCGCGTTCGCCAGACTCCTCAGTTGCCGGATGTTGGATGTCATTGACGAATCGACGGGCTCGAGGTGGTTAAGCAGCGCGTACCAACTGGTCAGCGCCACGCGCGATTCGGTATCGATCCATCGGGCATCGGTGCCTTGGGCATCGTCAGCGACATCAACCAGCTTGGTCACGTCGGCAACCCTCAACTGCCCGACAGTGCGGTCCGACTCGAGGTTCAGACTCGGTGCCTTGTCGAATTGAGCTCTGATCTTGACCCAGAGCGTCTCGCGTCGAACTTCGGGGGCGACGAACAGTAGTGTCGCTGGCCCGTCGGCAGCCAAGTGAGTGACGTAACCGCTTGCTTGACAGCTCAACAGAGCCGCCCAGAACTTCGATTCGATGATGAGCCGCATCGAGTCGTCTGCGTCGTACGCAACGAGATCCAGCCGCCAGTCAGGGGGGACGGTCACTTGGGTGCTTGCACGGTGCAAGGGCCGCAACTGATGTTCGCCGTCGCTCACGAGTGAGGCAAGAGCTTCTCGGCACGACTCCGACTGGTTCAGGATGTAAGCGAGCGCGTCGGTCGCCGCGTCTTCCACTTGCGACGTCAGTTTCAGTACCAGATGGGCCAAGAGTGAGTGATCGTCTTCCATGGCGATGCTCCGTTTCAGTCGATGGGGTGTGCCGCCGGCGATGTCGGATAGTCGTCGGGGCGGCCGGTGTCGCCGGGTTGGATCACGAAGTCTCGCCGGTCGCGGTACAGGCGGGCTCGGTTGATGACGTAGTTGTCCTCGCCCGCGAGCGGCTTGATCTCGCGGTAGTCCGTCATCAGCCAGTACTTGTGATCGCCGACGAACAGGTAGGTGTTCGTCATCCGGAAGAAGCGACCCGTGACGCCCTCGCCGGCGTGGAACCGGGCGCAGATGGCGGCGAG
The DNA here is from genome assembly GCF_965203655.1 of Candidatus Poriferisodalis sp. GTDB lineage: Bacteria > Actinomycetota > Acidimicrobiia > Acidimicrobiales > Poriferisodalaceae > Poriferisodalis. The sequence continues at coordinate 334,687 of NZ_CBDBDD010000009.1, read as the reverse complement.
CAGCTCCCGCTGGGTGTCCTTCTCGCTCAGCACGTACTCGTGCGGCCACGTGTCCCGGTAGGTCACGGCCTCGCGCCACGGCGCAGTCTGGATGAGTTCAGTCAGTTGCGTGTTCACGAACGCCAGCATCGCGGAGGGGTGCGACACATTCGCCTGCCTGCCCAGGTCCGACCGGTTCGTCGACGTGCGAGCTAGCCGACCTCGTGCAGCGGGATCAGCTTGCCCTCGGCGGCCTGTTGCCGCGACAACCGCAGCGACGCCACGAGCTCCTCGTCTTGAAGAATGTCCAGCGTTTCCTCGAGCGATTCCAAGTCATCAGGACTCATGAGCACGAACGATGGCCGACCACGGCGCGTGACGACGATGCGCTCGTGCTGGCGCTCGATCCGGTCCGCCAACTCCGACAAGCGGGTCTCGGCCTCAGAGAAAGGCAGCACTTCAACCACGGTCGGCGATGCTAGGCCCGCTGGTGACTGCGGAGGCGAGAGCTTGCCCTATGGGCGCACGCCGTGTTGCACCAGTCATCTTCATGCCGCCCATCCTTGCCGGTTCCACGTCCCGCTGTCCGACCTTGGGCGTCACCCGGTCTCTTCGCGCTGTGGGGGAAGTCGGAACTCGCATTGCGTACCGCTGGCGTTGGCCATCTTGCGATCGAGAGTGACCAGCTTCCAGCCGAGTGATTCAGCTAGCGCGACGTACTAGGCGTCGTAGGCAGTGAGATTGAAGCGAAGCTCCCATACCCGTTCCGCAAACGGGTCAAATGGGTACAACTCGAAATCAAATCGAGCAAGCTCACGCTGCGATGCTGTGGTCTCGAGCCGCGAGACCTGACCAGCGAGCTCCATGCGCCGCAGGATGTTCGATGTCTCGGCTGGCAACAGCTGAGGTGCGGCCATCGGTTCCTGCGCGAGTTGTTCGAGCGCCCACTGGCCATCGCTGCCGTCGTCGATGAGCGCGGCCACAAAACACGACGCATCGATAACGACGCTCACTTCCGGTCGGCGTCACGTGCCGCCAGGATCTCGGCCGCCGACACATGGGTGCCAGCAGCTTCCTTCCGCCGTCGAATCTCCTCGAGCAACGTCGACACAGACGGTTTCGCGGCGAGGCGCTCTAACTCGCCCCGCAAGAACTCCTGCATCGACTGACGCCGCTCCGCAGCCTTAGCGGCTAGCTCATCGCGTACATCTTCGGGCACGTTTCGGATTGTGATCTGCACCGCCATGCCAGCATTCTGCCTGCGTTGCCAGCATTCTGCACGCACAGCTCTTTGACCAGCGCACATCTGCTGAACCTCGCGCGATGCGTCGATCTCATGCAACTCATTTTCGAATACCACCCGCCGACAAACGCAATTGGGGGCCAGAATGTCGGCCATGAGTGAGAGCTATGGCACTACGGCACCTGATCTTTCTGGAGTGAAGCACTACGACGTGGATGCGCTGGGGACGCGGATTCATGTGGCGGAGGTGGGCGAGGGGCCGATGGTGCTGTTCGTCCATGGCTTTCCGGAGTCGTGGTACTCGTGGCGGCACCAGCTGCCCGCGGTGGCTGCGGCTGGATATCGGGCGGTGGCGATCGACGTGCGTGGCTACGGCCGCTCCTCGGCGCCCGCTGCGGTCGACGACTACCGCATGGTCCGCCACGTTGCCGACAACGTGGGCGTCGTGCGGGCTCTCGGCGAGGACACCGCTGTGATCGTTGGCCATGACTGGGGCGCACCCATCGCCTGGAGCTCGGCGCTGCTGCGGCCCGACATCTTCACTGCGCTCGGCCTCGTCAGCGTGCCCTACAACGCCCGCAGCGACTTCAAGCCCAGCGCCGCCTTCCGCATGATGGGCGGCGACAAAGAGTTCTACATCGAGTACTTCCAGCAGCCGGGCCGGGCCGAGGCTGAGATGGAGGTCGACCTTCCCCACTGGCTGCTGGGCATGTACTTCTCCGCCTCGGGCGACGGCGTGCGGGCCCGGCAGGCATCGGGCGACTCTTCAGGCGGGGGCTTCGGCGTCGCCCCCGGCGGCAAGCTCTCGGACAACTTCGTCTGGCCCGAGGAGGGCTCCTGGCCCCACTGGATGGCTGAGTCTGATTTTGGCTACTACACCTCGGAGTTCACCCGCACCGGCATGTCGGGCGGGCTGAACCGCTACCGCAACGTGGACCGCGACTGGGAGGACATGGCCGCCTTCGACGGCGCAGCCATCACCCAGCCGAGCCTGTTCGTCGGCGGCGAGGTCGACGGCCCGACCGTGTGGGGCGCCGGGTCCATCGCCAAGTTCGGCGAGACCATGCCCAACCTGCACAAGTCAGTGATCCTCGACGGCATCGGGCACTGGGTCCAGCAGGAAGCCGCCGCCGAGCTCAACGCCGAACTGCTCGACTTCCTCGCCGCGCTCTAGCGCACTGCATCACTGCCGACGAGTCCGTCGGCGGCGCCAGCGTGACCCGCTAACCAGCGCGGGCGGCGCGGCGAGTGGCGAACAGCGGCGCCATGTATCCGAATGCCGCCACGATCGCGCCGAAGAGGAACGTCATCTGCAGGCGGCCGATCGACGGGCTGTCTCCCGCAAACGCCAGCATCGACTGGATGCCGGTGACGATGCCGATCCACATGACGGTCTGGTTCATGCCGTTGGCGATGCCCAAGTCCCTGTCCTCGACCGAGTCGGCAACGAGCATCTGATACGCCGGAGAGCCGAAGCCGGCGGACACGCCCGAGAGCACGAGCCCCACCATGACGAGCGCGAGCCCCCAGCCCGCCGGATCGGCACCGAAGGCGAATGCCACCATCGAGCCGATCATCGCCGAGGTGCCGAACAGCATGGGTGCTCGAGCGCCGATCTTGGTCACCAGCGTACCGCCCAGCGGCGACGCCACCGCGAATGCACCAGGCCGGGGAACCATCAGCATCGCCGCCACACCCACCGAGTACCCGTATCCGTCCTGCAGCAAGAACGTCGGCACGATGATGAACGCACCCATGTAGGCGAACTGGTTGCACGCTGCGGACACCAGCGGCAGCGTGAAGCTGGGGCGCCGGAAGAGTCGCAGATCCAGCAACGGTGATGCCGCGCGTCGCTCCCAGAGCACGAACAGCACGAAACACACCAGCGCACCGCCGACCATCAGCATCAGCGTCTGGTCGCTGAGCAGCGACGTGCCCGAACGGGTCAGCGTGGGGATCCGGGTGATCGCCCACAGCACTCCTAGCGTGCCCCCGCCCAGCAGCAAGGCACCGAGCACGTCGATGGAGACGCGAGCGCCTCTCGGGATCGGTTTGACGATGAACACCGCGAGCACGGTGCCCAGCAGTCCAATAAGGCCGAAGAGCAGGAAGATGCCGCGCCAGCCGAAGATGTTGAGCAGCGGACCCCCGGCAACTACGCCGATCGTGGGCGCCCCGGTCATCGCGAATTGGAACCACCCCACGGCCCGGGCCCGCTCCGCCGGACCGAAGGCATGCATCAGCAAGGCCATCCCTGAGGGCATGAGCATTCCGCCGCACAGTCCGAACACGACTCGCACCGCGATGAACGTGCCGATATCGGGCACCCAGTAATTGACGATCATCGTCGCCGTCATGCCGACAATGCCGATCATGAACATTCGGCGATGCCCGTAGATGTCCCCGAGCTTGCCGCCTGCCGGTGTCGACACAGCCATCGCCAGCATGAGGCCGGTCATCACCCAGCCGGCCGTGGGCACGCTCGTGTCCAAGTCCTCCGCGATGGTTCCCAGCGCTGCGCTGACCAGCGTCATCAGCGAACCGAAGCCGAGCACCGCGAAGCCGATGACCACCAGCAGCACCCACCGATAACTGTCTGACGGGGGCGCGCCGATGGCGGGAGTTGGGCGGTCGGTGGGCGCAGCGCCCGACGGGGCCGTGCGCGGGGCGGGGGGTGCCACCGATGGGGCAAGCGGCCGGCCGGCGGCATCGAGAATCTGCGGGACGACCGTGAACACCGACGGCTGCGCCGCAGCCAGCCGCGCTCGCGCGCGCACGTTGGGTCCTGCGGGCTTCACGTGCTCAGGACCGACGGAGCCGCGCTTGGGTCAAGCGTCCCGCTCGTAGCGACTCGGTCGGCGTCACAGGCTCAGTAAACGCCTTCCCGAGCGGTTTGCCTCAGCCTCGCCACGCGCGGCAGCGACGCGCATCAGGCGGTCAGCGTGTCAGGTGCCCGTCGTCGAGCATGGCGTCGACCTGGTAGCGGGCGATCTTGCCCATCTCGGGATGGGTCAGCACCCAGAAACGGTCGGTGCGGATCGCGTCGAGCACCATCGGCCCCACTTCGGCTGGATTCATGCCCTCGGCCAGGTAGCCCTTGAGCATGTCCCAGAACTTGTCGCCCTGTTCCGTCCGAACATGGTGGGCGGCATCGTCGGGGTCGCGGTTGCGCTGGCTGTACACGATGTTGGTGTTGATCGGCCCCGGGCACAGCACCGAGGCATGCACCGGCGAGTTGCGCAGCCGAAGGTCGCGTTCCAGCGTGGCCATCAGCGCCACCACGCCGTGCTTGGACACGTTGTAGGCACCCAGGGAGGCACCCCCGTACAGCCCCGCCACCGAGGCGGTCGAATTGATGTGACCCTCGCCGGTTGCCTCGATGATCGGCAGGAACACGTGGCAGCCGTGGATCGGCCCCCACAGATTGATGTCGAGTGTCCAGCGCCAATCCTCGAGCGACATGTCACCCACCGGCCCGGGAATGCCGACACCGGCGTTGTTGCACAGCACGTGCACCGCTCCGAACTGCTCGACGGCAGCTTCGGCAAGCGCCTCGATGTCGGCCAACTTCGATACGTCAGTGCGCACCGCGATGGCTTGCGCGCCGGTCGCGCGTACCTCGGCAGCGGCATCGTTCAGCGCCGCTTCCTCGATGTCGGCCAGCACCACCTTCATGCCCGCCGCTGCAAACGTATCGACCATAGAGCGGCCGATGCCGCTCGCCGCGCCTGTCACCACGGCAACTGTGCCCCCGACCTCCATGGCCCCTCACTTGCTCGTTGTTGGTTTGGTGCGGCCCGACCGCTTGCGGGGCGGACCGGCTAGTCGAAATCGATGACAGTGCGAGTGCCGACCCGCTGGCGCATCTGCTCGTAGCCGACGTTGATGTCCTCCAGCGGCATGTGCGCCGAGATCATCTCGTCGAGCATCAGGCGGCCGTCGAGATACATGTCGACGTAGCGGGGCATGTCCACCCGGAAGGCGTTCGAGCCCATCATCGAGCCTTGCAGCCGCTTCTCGAGCATGAACACCTCGTAGCCCGGGATCTCGATCTTCTCGCCGAACGGCATCATCCCGACGATGACCGTGGTGCCGCCGGGCCGCGACGACGACCACGCCTGCTCGCAGGTCTGCTTCAGCCCGATGCACTCGAAGGCGTAGTCCACGCCGCCGCCGGTCATCTCCTTGATGGCCTCGACAGGGTCGCCTTCGGAAGCGTTAACGGTGTCGGTTGCACCCACCTGACGAGCGGTCTCGAGCTTGTCGTTCTCGACATCCACCGAGATGACCCGACCGGCCCCGGCGATGCGTGCCCCCTGCACAGCCGACAAACCGATGCCGCCGGCGCCGTACACGGCCGCGGTCGCGCCGGGCTCGATGCGCGCCGTCTTGAACACCGCCCCCAGCCCCGTGGTCACACCGCAGCCGATGAGCGCTGCACGGTCGAGCGGCATGTCCTCGCGGATCTTCACGACAGCGTTCTGATGGATCAGCATCTCCTCAGCGAATCCGCCGAGACGGGCGAACTGGCCCACCTCGGTGCCGTCCTTCTTGGCCAGCCGTGGTGCGGCCCCGGTAGGCCGAGCGACAGCAGCGGGATTGGCGCAGATGTTCGGGCGTCCGGTCAGGCAACGCTCGCAGTGGCCGCAGAAGACCGACAGGCAGGAAATGACGTGGTCGCCGGGCTTCACGTACGCGACGTTCTCACCGACCGCTTGGACCACGCCGGCACTCTCATGACCCATCACAGCGGGAAGCTGGTACGGCCAGTGGGCATCCATGAAGTGCAGGTCGCTGTGACACAGGCCTGCGTGCACCACCCGCAGCAGCACCTCGTCGGGAGCAGGCGCATCGACCGAGATGTCCTCGATGTCGAGTTCGCCCGGGATCTCGTTAAGCACTGCAGCTTTCATCGTCAATTCCCCTCCCGCCGGTCACTGGCGCGTGACCTCGCCGCAGCGTAGCGAACGGCCGTCGGGCGCTCGGTCCGCGCCATCTCAAGCGGTCGGGTCGTTGGGTCGCACCACCTCGGGTCGGCAGACGAGCCACAACGTGAGTGCCACGAACCCCATCGAGGCCATGGTGATGACCGCCGTGCGCGGCCCGAGCGCTTGAGCAACCTCGCCGAGGAGGTAGGTGCCAATCGGCAACGCTCCGATGGCCATCGACAGCAGGCCCATGGCTCGCCCGCGCATCGCCTCGGGCACCACCGTGAGCACCAGCGTGGATTGGGTCGCCGCGAACAGGCCGCTGCCGCAGCTCGCGAGATACAGCGTCACGACGGCGACGGGCACATTGGGCGACAGCGCCCACACGATGAGCATGGCCATCGTGATGAACACGCCGCTGACGTAGAGGATCCCCCAGCGCCGAGCGCTGGCCACCGAGGTGATGAACGAGCTGGTGATCATGCCGAAGCCCGTCATCGAACCGATCAGTCCGATCTGGGAGGCCGTCGCATCGACTTCCTTGCCGATGAGCTGCACCGCCGGGAAGTAGGCGAACATGAAGAAGTTCGCCATCACGGTGACACCCAGGATGCTTGCCAGACCTCGATTGGTCCGCGCCAGTCGCAGACCCGCCCGCAGCTCGGCGCCGACCGACGAGCGCGCCTCCTCGACCGCGACTCGGGCCACCTTCGGCACCCACATCAGCAGCACCAAGGCAACGCACAACACCCCGGCGATGCCCAAGAACGCGGTCCCAACACCCGCTCGGCCGGTGATGACGCCTCCGAGCAACTGCCCAGCAGCCAGACCTGACGCGAGCGCCATCGTCTCCCAGGCCATGGCCCCGCCGATCCGCTGCGGTCCGACGATGTCGAGCAGCAGCGCACGCCGGCTGGTCATGTCGACGACCCAGCCGACGCCTGCGAACAGCAGGAACGGGTAGAGCAGCCACAAGCCGAGCTGGCCCGCTCGCTCGGCCAGCCCGACGATGACAGCCAGCGGGATCAACAGCGCCGTCTGCCAGCGCACCGTGCGGCGCCGGTCGAAGCGGTCCGAGATGACACCGCCCATGGCGCCGCCCAGCAGCAGCGGCGCCCACATCACGGTGCCCGTGAGCTGCACCAGCCGGGGCGATCCGGTGACGACGTTGACGTGGTATCCGGCCAGGAACGCGATGGCCCAGCGACTCCAGTGCCAGCACAGACCGCTCAGCCAGAGCGGCAGGAAGCCCTTGGCCGAGAAGGGCCCGCGACGGTCGGTCAAGCCGGCACGCCAGATGCCGGTGCGACTGTCACCGGCACACCGTTGACAGCGGCGTTGCCCGAGGGCACATCGACGAAGTCGGGCGGGACCAGCAGGTTGTAGTTGACCCCGGCGTAGCGGCTCGCCACCGATTGGCGGGTTCCGGGCTTGTCGTGCCCCCAGCCGTGCGGCAGTGACACGACGCCCGGGTACATCTGGTCGCTGACTTCCACCGCCACCTCGACGGCGCCGCTCGACGACGAGACCCTGGCGAGCTCGCCGTCTGCCACGCCGGCATCGGCTGCGTCGTCAGGGTGAATGAGCAGCGTGCAGCGGTCCTTGCCCCGCACCAGCACCTCCACGTTGTGCATCCACGAATTGTTGGAGCGCACGTGGCGCCGGCTGATGAGCTTCAGCGCAGCATCAGATCGGTCGAGGCTCGCCTCGAGGCGTTCGACGTCGGAGGTGATGCGCTCAGGCGCGAGGTCGATCTTGCCGTCGGGGTGCACGACGATGTCGTCGACCTGCGGGACCATCGGGCCCATGTCGAGCCCGTCCGGCAAGTCCTTCAGCCTGTCGAGGTTCAAACCGTCGGGGTTCTCGCCGTAGCGGTCGCCCCACGGGCCGGTGCGGATGGCCAGGTCGTTCAACCGCTCGGGACCAGGCTCGGGTGACGCCTCCAGTGCCACCGCCGGATCCACGCCGGCGAGTTCCGCCAAGGCCGAGAAGTACAGGTCGTCGAACTCTGCGACGTTCACCTCTCCCAGGCCTGCGCACATCGCACCGAGCCGCGTCAGGATCTCCCATTCGTCGGGCCGATCAGAGGAAGGCGGGAACAGCGGGGGCGCATACTTCGCCGCCGAGCGCTTGGCCCAGCCCCACAGCATCTCGGAGTAGAAGTGCTGCTCCAGCGCTGCCAGCCCCGGCAGCACGACATGGGCATGGCGGGAGGTCTCGTTCAGCGCGTTGTCGACCGAGATCATTGCCTCCAGCAGCGGCAAGGCGTTGTCGAGGCGCTCGGAGTTGGGGGCCGACAGCACGGGGTTGCCGCCCACCACCACCAGCCCCTTGAGCTGACCCTCGCCGGGCGTGTCGATCTCCTCGGCGAGGCATCCCATCGGGAACTGCCCCAGCACCTCGGGGATGTCGCGGACTCTGCTCCGCCAGCGGTCGAATCCGCCCTCGAAGCCCCAGTCCTGCTGCAGCATCGACCACGCCACGGGCTTCGCCCACATCATCCCGCCGACCGCGTCCAAGTTGCCGGTGAGCGCGCAGATGACGTCTGGCAGCCACGACGCCAGCGTGCCGAACTCCTGGTTGCAGGTGCCGATGCGGGCGTACCACGCTGCCCGCTCGGCGGCGGCGAACTCGCGGGCCAGGGCGCGGATCGCCCCGGCGTCCGCACCGCACGCTCCGGCCACCCGCTCCGGCGGGAACTCCGCAGCAATGGCCCGCACCTCGTCCACACCCTTGAGCCGATCGGCCAGGTGCCCGAGCCGCACGAGGCCCTCGTCGAACAGCACGTTCACCACGGCGAGCTGCAGCAGCGCATCGGTGCCGGGCCGCACCGGCAGCCACTGATCGGCGTGCGCGCAGGTCTCGCTGCGGCGCGGATCGATGACCACCACCTTTCCCCGCTCGCGCACTCGGTCCAGCGACCCGGGAACGTCGGGGCAGCCCATGAAGCTGCCCTGGCTGGCGGACGGGTTGGCGCCCTGCACGACCATGAAGTCGGTGCGATCGATGTCGGGCACCGGGATGCGCCACGAATGCCCGTACATCAGCTGGCAGCACACGTTCTTGGACCACGTGTCGACCGTGCCCGACGAGTACACGGTCGGTATCCCGGCCAGCTGCAGGAACATGCCGGCGTAGCGGCTGATCGAATAGTTGAAGCCAGTGGCATTGCCGAGGTAAGCGGTGATCGCCTCGACGCCGTACTTGTCCCGGACGCCGCTGATCAGCTCGGCACAGCGCTCGAAGGCGGCTCCCCAGCTGGCCTCGGCGAACTCGCCGGACGCTCCGCGGATCAGCGGCCTGCGCACGCGATCGGGATCGGCGTACATGTGGCCGAGCACGGTGCCCTTCGGGCAGATGTAGCCCTTGGACCAGACGTCATTGCGGTTCGGCCGGATGAGCTTCACCTCGCCGTCAGCGTGATGCACCTCGAGCCCGCACATCGCCTCGCACAGCGAGCAGCTTCGAATATGAATCTGGCGATCAGTCATGCGAGCCTTTCGTGGGCGGCAGCCGGAGTGCCCGAGACTACGGCCCGTGCTGCAGTGGAAGCCTGCTTTGGTCGTTGGCCGCCGACGCTGCCCGCTGCATCTGCAATCATCGGCCGCAGTGCTGGACGAACCGAGCTGGACGATGGGTGTCGAGGAGGAGTACCTCCTCGTCGACCGCGAGAGCGGCGAGCTGGTCGTCGAGCAGCCTCCGGGGCTGATCGAGCGGGTGGCCGAACTGCGTCACGGGCAGGTCAGCCCCGAACTGTTCAGCGCGCAGATCGAGATCGGAACCGGCATCTGCGACGACTTCCGCAGCCTGCGAGCGGACATTGGCCTCCTGCGCCTAGCCGTGACGGAAGCCGCCGCCGAGTACGGGCTGGCGCCGATCGCAGCCTCCACCCATCCCAGCGCCCGTGCGGAGGAAGCGCACATCACCGACAAGGAGCGCTACCGGGCGCTCGCCGCGGATCTCCAAGGAGTCTCACGACAGCTCATCATCTCGGGGCTGCATGTCCATGTCGGCATCGAGGACCCTGAGCTGCGCATCGACCTGATGGGCCAGATGACTGCCTTCCTGCCGTACCTGCTGGCGCTGTCCACGTCGTCGCCGTTCTGGCGCGGCGAAGACACGGGGCTCAAGAGCTACCGATCGGCAGTCTTCTGCACGCTGCCGCGCACGGGCCTGCCCGAGCGCTTCAGCTCGTGGGCCGAGTACGAGCGGCACATCAACGTGCTGGTGCGCGCCGGCGTCATCGAAGACGCCTCCAAGGTGTGGTGGGACATCCGGCCCTCGAACTCCTACCCGACCTTGGAGATGCGGGTCACCGACCTGCCGACCAGGATGGAAGACACCGTCGCTGTGGCGGCTGCGTACGCATGTCTGCTGCGGATGCTGTGGCGATTGCGCATCCAGCACCTGAGCTGGCGGGAGCACAGCAACTTCCTGGTCGGGCAGAACAAGTGGCTGGCGGAGCGGCACGGCATTGAGGGCGAACTGATCGACTTCGAGAGCGGGGAACTGGAACCGGTGCCCCGCGCCGTCGAGCGCATCGTGGACATGGTGCGCCCAGACGCTGAATCCCTCGACTGCGTCGCCGAGATCGAGCACCTGCGAACGATCTGCCAGCGAGGCACCTCGGCGGATCGGCAGCTGGCCACCTATAGCGCGGCAACCGAAGCCGGAGCTGACAGCTCCGAGGCGCTGCACGAGGTGATGCAGACGCTCATCGAGGACACCCTGGCGCCACCGGCGGACTGAACACCGCCCCGAAGTTGCCCCGACACTGAGCTTCGCCCGGGTTCGCATTTCCCACACGGGGCCGCTGCCGCTTTCGCTCCAGAGCGAGCGATACTCGCGGTCATGACTGTCGGCGGATCGCTTGTAGGCGCGAGCTTCAATTCCGGCTGGTATCAGGCGGTGCTGGTCGTCCACTTGGTCGGCGCGGTGGTGGGTTTCGGCGGGAGCGCGCTCGGCACAGTGATGCTGCGCCGGGCGTGGACCGACGGCCCCGATGCCGCCGGCGTGGTACGGCGGTCGTTCGATTTCGCGTCGAACCGGCTGACGGATATGGCGGCGTACCTCGCGGGCATCGCCGGCCTCGTCGCCGTGCTCATCGATGACCGGTGGGATCTTCGGCAGGACTGGGTGACGACTGCGTTCATCCTCTACTTCGCTTGGGCAGGCATCGCACACGGGGCGCTGCGGCCGACGAGCGCCAAGCTGGCCGAGGCCTTGGAAGCGGGCGACAAACGGGCCGATGACGCCGTGCGCTTGCGGCGGCGAGCCGAGATGTGGGCCATGGCAAGCAACCTGGTGATCGTGGCCGCCATCGCCGTGATGGTCACCAAGCCCGGCTTATAGCTGCAGTGGCCAACGCGGCCGCGAGCCCCGCCGCGTAGCGTCGGCACGCATGACCGAGCAGCGGCGGCACCGCGTGTGCGTGATTCCGGGTGACGATGCGGCCCCCGAGGCGATGTCGGCTTCGCTTCGAGTGCTGGACGCGCTGGATCTGCCGATCGAGTGGGACCATGTGCCGGTGGGCGACGAGCTGGCGGCACTGACGCCCGACGAGCGCGAGTCGCTGGTCGGCGAGCACATCGACGCCGCGGACACGGTGCTCTTCGGCTCGTCCAACGGCACTACGCCGGGGGCGGGCTTCATGCGCTGGGGCAAGCGCACCTACGCCAACGTGCGACCGGTGCGCTGGCGGCCCGGCTATGCCTCGCCGCTGGCCCGGCCCGAGGGCATCGACTACGTGATCGTGCGGGAGAACCTCGAGGACATGTATGTCGGGGTGATGGGCCCGGCGCAACGACTGCTCGATGCGGGTCTGGCCGAGGGCCGTTCTCGCGTCCCGCCCGATGCCGCCAACGGACGCTTCGCTGCGAAGATCATCACCCGCCCCGGCACCGAGCAGGTCACCCGCTTCGCCGCCGAGCTGGCGCTGAGCCGGGGCGGCAAGCTCACCGTCTCGGCCAAGACGAACATGCTTCCCGCGACCGACAGGTGGTTCTGCGACATCGCTCGGGAGGTGGCGCAGGAGTACCCCGGCCTGGAATACGAGCAGTTCATCATCGACGACATGGCGCACCGGCTGGTGGTGCGGCCCCACGAGCTCGACGTGCTGCTGCTGCCCAACCTCTACGGCGACATCCTGTCCGACCAGGGCGCCGGCACGATCGGAGGCATGGGCCTGGCGCCCTCGGGCTGCTACGGCGACGAGTGGGCGTATTTCGAATCGGCGCACGGCACAGCGCCCGACATCGTCGGGCAGGGCATCATCAACCCGACCGCCACGCTCGAATCGGCCGAGATGATGCTGCGCCATCTGGGGCTCGAGACTCCGGCGGACCGCTTGGACCGAGCACTTGCGACCGTGTACGAAGCGGGCGAGCACCTGACGCCCGACCAAGGCGGCACTGCGGGCACCGAGGATTTCGCCACCGTTGTCATCGACAATCTGTCGGGTCACTAATCAACAATCTGCACGAACCCTCGTCAACAAACTTTCGCCTCGCCGACGCCGCGATTGGCAATCAGCCGCTGAAGAGCCGAGGTTGAGTCTCAGGTAGTGGTGTGCGGGGTCGCCCCCGCTCATTCGAGGCCAAGTTGGTCGGCACTCGACGGACAGCACAACCGGTCCAGAGAGCGGTCTCGCAGGGCTTGGCTACGATGCCGCGACTATGTCGCTCGACGACCAGCGTCTTGATGCCGTGCGCTCAGCGGCAGAGCGGTGGCAGCGCGAGCTCTTGGACACGAGCGGGCGCAATCGACTGCGCAACTATCGAGACCTGAGGACGGGCACGCTCGATCTCACCCCAGGCGGGCAAACAGGGCTGAGCGCGCCTGCACTGGACCGGCTGCTGGCCGGTCGCACGGTGCGCCTCAGCGAACTCTTCGCAACGGCGGCGGCGCCGGACGCTGCGACGCCGTTGGATGATGCTCGACGGCGCATGACCAACATCCACAAGACAGCGCTGACCAATCTGGAAGAGAAGGGCATCGACACCTGCTTCGCGGGAATCGGCCTCGCTACGTGGAATGTCGATCAGGGCACGGAACCGAATGCACCGGTGATCCTCGTGCCGCTGCACACGGCACCGACGGGAGCCGCTACACGCGACTACGAGGTCTCGGTGGCCGGCGACGCGCACCTGAACCCGGTTCTTGCACACATCTTGCGAAGCGAGCACAGCATCGACACCGACGACACTGAAGCCGACCTCGCCGAGGATCCTCCCGCTTCGCTCGAAGCCTTCGATGAGCTGTTCGACCAGCTGGCCGGCGCATGGAGCGAGCTCCCGGGATTCGCCATCACGCCACGGGCCGTGTGCGGCAATTTCTCGTATTCGACGATGCCGCTGGTTCACGACCTCGAACAGAACACCGAGGCGCTCGCACAGAACGATCTCGTGGCGGCAATCGCAGGGGTCGCACACGCCCGTGATGCGCTCAGCGCTCAGGTGTGCGACCCGAGTCCCAGCCAGCCTGATGCCGATCCTCTCGAATCGGAGTTCCTGATCCTCGACGCCGATTCCAGCCAGCATCGAGCCATCAATCAAGTGCTCGGCGGCGAGTCGCTGGTCATCCAAGGACCACCCGGAACCGGCAAGTCGCAGACCATCTCCAACCTCATCGCAGCGCTCGCTGCCCGCGGCAAACGAGTGCTCTTCGTCGCCGAGAAGCGAGCCGCCATCGAGGCTGTCACCAAGCGGTTGAACCAGGCCGCACTGGGCGATTTGGTCATGGACTTGCACGGCGGCGTCACGTCTCGCCGCGACTTCGCATCCAACTTGGCTGCGTCGCTCGACAATGTCAGCAAGATCCCCGCTCAGGACTATGCCGACTTGCATGGCCAGTTGGCGGCTCGAAGGGGCGAATTGCTCGCGATGTCGGCGGCGCTCCACGAAGCCCGCGAGCCATGGAACCTCAGCGTGTGGGAGATCTATGAACGGCTGCTGGCCCATGATCCACCGGCCCGCTCAGAGCAGCGCCTAGGGGGCGACGCCGCTCGGCGAATCGATCGCGACGACTGGCGCACGCTGGAGAATCGAATCACCGAGTGGGTCGAACTCGGCGGCCCCTTGTTTCCCAAGCAGCACCCGCGCTGGCACAACAGCACGGTCACATCGCCGTCCGAAGCCCAGGCAGCGCTCGAGACGCTGCGGAGCGCCGCACACACTCTGCTCCCCGCTGCCGACCGCGAAATCCGCTCCTGTCTCGAGAGCGTCGGGATGCCCGTCTCGACAGAAGCATCCGATCGAGCCGATGTCCTGAGCCTCTTCGGCGAGATTCGGGCGCTGCTCGAACGCTGCAGCCCCGACGTGTATCTCCTTGATCTGGCTGCGCTGAACGCCGAATTCGCACGAGCCCGCGGCTCGTGGAAGCTCACCCAGGCGTTCTCGCGCAAGCTGCGGCAGTGCCGCAGGACTGTCGAGGACACGTTGCTCGACGGCGGCAGCAAGCGGCTGGGGGCAGACGAGGCAGACGAGATTGTGGAACAGGCACTGCACCAGCGGTCGACGTGGTCCGAGCTCGGCACCGATGGCCTGCCCCGACCACCCGTTGACCTCGATGCCGCGCTCACAGCAGCAGCCGAAGCGCTGTCGGCGCTGGTCCAGCTCGCCGAAACCGGGTTGATCGACCGGGCCGCTGCCGAAGCTCGGTCGTGGGCAGAGCTGTCGGCCGACATCGGCGCGCTCGCCGCAGACGCGCACGCTGCCCAGCGTCTGCCTCGGCTGCGTGAACTGGAATCAGACCTGCACGCATCCGGCGTCACAGACGTTCTCGCCTCGCTTGACGATGAGTGTTCCCCGAGCAAGGCCGCGGAGGCGGTCGAGCGCGCTTGGCTGAGCCAAGTCCTCGAGGAGATCCAGTTCGCCGACCCTCGAATCTCGAACTTCGACAGCGACCGCGCAACTCGCTTGCTGAGCGAATTCGCCGAGTTCGATCGGGATCACCTCGCTGCCAATCCGATGCGCCTCCGGCGCGAGGTCGCACAGAATGTCGTCGCTGCAATGGACGCACACCCGAGCGAGGCTGACATCCTTCGCAAGGAAGCTGCGAAGCGGCGCCGTCATCGCAGCATCCGCCGTCTGCTTGCCGACGCCCCGCATGTCCTGACCGCGCTGCGCCCGTGCTGGACGATGTCGCCGGTGCTCGTCGCCGAGATGATCCCAATGCAGTCGAGCCTCTTCGATGTGGTCATCTTCGACGAGGCGTCCCAGATCCCGCCGGCTGAGGCCATCAGCAGCCTCGCACGGGCCCGTCAAGCTGTCATCGCCGGAGACAGCCGTCAGCTGCCGCCCACGACGTTCTTCGGACGAGAGTCCTACGACCATGAAGGCGTCGAAGATGACACCGATTTCTCGACAGGGGACGTGGAGTCTCTGCTTGATCTCGCTGACGTCTTCCTTCGCGACGCAATGCTGACGTGGCACTACCGCAGCCGCGACGACCGCCTCATCGCCTTCTCGAACAAGCACGTCTACAGCGGCTCGCTGACCACGTTCCCCGGCACAGACGCAGCGCCGCCAGTGACGCACCACGAGGTCGAGTTCCGCGCGCTCGCCGCAGCGAACGGCACGCGTTCCAATCCCGACGAAGCCCGCTATGTGGCCGAGCGCGTGCTGGAACACGCACGCACCTCGCCGCACGAGACTCTCGGCGTGATCGCGTTCGGCCAAGCCCACGCCGACGCCATAGAAGGCGAGCTCAGCCGGCTCATGCGCGACCTCGAAGATCAGTCCTTGGATGCCTTCTTCTCCGAAGCCAATGAGGAGCGCTTCTTCGTGAAGAACATCGAGCGGGTTCAGGGCGATGAACGGGACGCCATCGTGCTGAGCGTCGGCTACCACAAGGACGCCAACGGGCGGCTGCTGTACCGGTTCGGTCCGTTGAATCAGGAAGGCGGCGAGCGGCGTCTCAACGTTGCCGTGACCAGGGCCCGCTCACGTTTAGCGCTCGTCTCCTCGTTCAGTCATCGCGACATGGCACCTGATCGTTCGTCAGCGCGGGGCGTACAACTCCTGCGTCAGTACCTGGAGTACGCCGATTCCCGATGCGAGGTGCTCGGATCGGCCGCACATGATGTACCGCTCAACCCTTTCGAACTCTCGGTACAGCGCGGCCTGCAACGTCGCGGCATTCCCGCCACGCTGCAATTCGCCGTCGCCGGCTACCGGGTCGACTTCGGGTGCGCCCATCCCGACAAGCCGGGGCTGATGGTGCTCCTTCTCGAGGCCGACGGTGCCAGCTACCACTCCGGCGCGACCGCCAGAGATCGAGACCGCATCCGCCAGCAGGTGCTTGAAGACAAGGGCTGGAGCGTTCACCGTATCTGGTCGACCTCATGGTTCACCGACTCCGAAGCCGAACTCGACAAGGCAGAAGAAGCTTGGCGCGAGGCGGTTTCTGCTGCGGACGCTCCGTGAAAGCCACAGCGATCGGCGAGTTCGTCGGCAATGCGGCCTGTCACCTCGCCCGCATCTCGCGGTGCCAGGCCAAACGTCGCCCGTGTCGGCTCGCCGGGAAGGCGGAACATCGGCGACTACACGCACGCCGAACTGGTGGCCCTCGCCCGCTGGATCAAGCGGGACACGCTGCTTCGTACCCAAGCCGATCTGATCTCGGAACTTGCCGCCGAGTTGGGTTTCAAGCGACTCGGCAGGCGAATAGTCGAGGCCCTGACGGCGGCGGCCAAGGCCGTCGGAGACGGGCCGACGGCCTAGCCGTGCCGGAATATGCGAACAGTGGCGGTGGGGCCGTTCCATTCCATGCGACTGCGACGGAGCACGTCGAGGCCAAGCAGCATGTCTTCTTGCAGCGTGTCGGCACGCCCGACGATCAGGTCTTGAGGCTTGCCGATGACGGTTCCGTGCGACACGAATGAGAACGCAACGGCGTAGCAGAGAGCGGTAGTCCGACCGGCGGCGGTGCGCAGCACCGTTGTGCGCGTCGGGTCAAGGCCGAGTGCCTGCGCGATGCGGTCGCTCATCAGGGACATCTGAGTACCGGTGTCGATCAGTGCCCTGCCGCGGACTGGCAGCGGCAGCGGGCGCGCGACCATTCGATGCTCTTGCACGTCGACGGCCGTGGCGTTCAACTCGAAATCGACGCGTGCGCCGCTGCCGGTGATGCGGGCCGTCAGCGGCCATGGGGCAGCCGCGGACTCAATGCCGGGCACCCAACGAATTCACCATCAACTCTGGGTCGGCCTCAAGGATCGGCTTGACGCAGAAGCGGCGGGCGGCGGGGTCGGCATAGCCAGCGCGAATCGCGTCCCATTCGTCGTCCAACACTTGGAGCAGCGGCACCAGTCTTGAACCGCGGTCGATGAGCAGCGCCCACTGACCGGGATGGTCAGCGACAAGCGTCGATCGAAGCTTCTCAAACCGCTCCTCCAAGCGGGTGAGCACAGCATCGGGCTGCGCCATGGCGCCCATGTTGGCGAATTGGGCCTGCTGCAACTGGCTCACTCCGGCAGCATCGCACATCGTCGCTCGGAGTCCACATCATTTTCCTGACTCGCTCATTCCCATGTCCGTCCGGCGCGAAGCCGCGGCTGCCGGTGTACACACTCGCGTACGGTTCGATATGGAGGCAGGCGAAACGAGATGAGCGAGCAGACGGCGAGCGGCGAGACACTGCCGCGGGGGATACCTGACGACCGGCCGGCTGCGGGCGACGAGACAGCGCCCGTGTCGTTCCGGCTGGACGAGCTGCGCCCGTGGGGCATCAACGCGTATGTCGCCGCCGGAATGGCACCTGCGGACGCGGCGACGGTGGTGGACAACCAACTGTGGTCAGACCTGCGCGGTGTGGACACCCATGGGTTCCAGCGGGTCAGCTGGTACGTCGGCTGGTTCCGCGACGGCACCACCGACCCGACTGCACAGTGCGAGATCGTCACCCGCACGCCGTCCGTGCTGGTGGCCGACGGGCACCACGGTCTCGGCCAGCTGGTGATCACCCGCTTCATGGAGCAGCTCATCGAGGCGGCTCGCGACAGCGGGCTGGTGGTGGGCGTGATCCGCAATTCCAACGATTGGGGGTGCGGCGCGAACTACCCGTACCACGCTGCTGAGGCCGGGTTCGTCTGCTACGGCACGACCACCTCGGTGCCGAACCTGGCGCCGTTCGGCAGCCGCCGCAAGCTGTTTGGCAACAACCCGATCGTGTGGACGTTCCCCCGTCGTGACCAGCCGCCGATCGTGCTCGACATGGCCATCACACCCGTGGCGCTCGGCAAGGTGCTGCGGGCTCGCTCGGAGGGTGCCGAGATCCCGGTGGAGTGGGGATTCCTGGACCGCGACGGCAATCCCACGGTTGATCCCGACGTGGCGATGCGCGGCATCGTGCCTGCGATCGGCGGATACAAGGGCATCGGCATGATCACGGCCTCCAACATCGCCGCAGGGATCCTGGCCGGATCGGCCCACACCGGCGATGTGGCGGTGGGGCGGCGAGGGCAGTTCTTCCTGCTGACGGACCCGGGCGTGTTCCGCGATCGAGACGGCTACTACGACGACATCGAGGACATGGTTGCCCAGATCCGCGCTGCTGGAGAAGAAGACGTGTTGCCGGGTCAGACCGTCTATCTGCCGGGCGAGCTTGAACAGCTCGAGATGGACCGGCGTGCCGCTGCTGGCACCGTCAGCTATCCGGCGTCGGTGGTGCGCTCGCTCCGCCGGGTCGGCGACGAGCTGGGCGTGCCGTTCGAGTGCGCGCCGGTGGCGACGTCATGAGTGACAAGCTGCTGAAGCTGGCCGCCGAGTGGGGCCCGACGCTGCGGGAGCGCAGCACCGAGATCGACGGGCTGCGGCAGCTGCCGCAGGACCTGGCCGATGCGCTGGCCGCCGATGGCTTCTACCGGACGCTGGTGCCTCCCGAGCTGGGCGGGCTGGGCCTTCCACCGGCGATGGTCGCCGAGATCAGCGAAGTGCTGGCCATGGGCAATGCCTCCGCAGCGTGGTGCACGTTCATCGGCGCGACGTCGCAGATCATGTTCGCCGCGCTCGAACCGGCCCAGCTCGCGGAGGTGCTCGAGAATCCCGATGTCATCACCGCCGGGGTGTTCGCACACTCGGGAACGGCCTCGGCTGCACAGGGACCTGGCGGTTCCGACGGGTACGTGGTGAGCGGCCGCTGGGCATGGGCCTCGGGATCGCACAACGCTGCGTGGATCTCGGGCGGCGTGCAGATCGTCGATGGCAATGCCGCTGGTCGCGCTGGCGACGGCCCCCAGCCGGCGCTCGGCCGGGCGTTCTTCCGGCCCGACGACATCGCGCTCCACGACGACTGGTACACAAGCGGTCTGCGCGGCTCGGGATCGAGCACGTTCGAAGCTCACGAGGTGTGGCTTCCTGCGTCACGCATCGCCTACGAACGCTCCATCCTGAAGTCGTCGTACGCCGCCGAGCCGCTGTACCGCATGCCGCTGTTCGGTCTGCTGGCGCTGCCAATCGGAGCAATCGCTCTGGGGATGGCCCGGGCCAGCGTGGACGAAGTCATCGACATCGCCAAGTCGAAGGTGCCCCAGGGCTCGCGGCGCACGCTGGGCCAACGGCCGGCATTGCACAGTGCCGTCGCGGTGGCAGACACCGAAGTGCGTGCTGCGCGAAATCTGCTGTATGCGTCGATTGACGCTGCGTGGCAGCGGGCGCAGCACGGCCTGTCCGATCTTGAGCAGCGCCGCGACCTGCGCACGGCGACCACCCATGCCATGCAGACCAGCCTCCGAGTCATCCAGTCCATGAACTCCGCCGTCGGGGGCACGGCCGTCTTCGAAGCATCCCCGCTGCAACGCCACCTGCGCGATGCCCAGACGGCCTCGGCTCACTTCATGGTGGGTATGCCGGTGATGGAGCTGGCCGGCCGCACCTTCTTCGACCCCGACACCGACATCTCTGGCCTCTGAGCACTGCGCGGCCCCGCCCGCTGGGCTGGCGATCAGTCGTCGCGCCGGCGTTGGTGGGCGGGCAGCGGGAACGTGATCGGGATGAGCGCAGTGAGGTCGATGTCGATCAGCGACGGTCCAACAGGACCTGATTCGCCGCTGGCACGGGCAACCGCTTCGCCGAAGGCAGCTTCGAACTCGGCAACGCTGCGCACCCGCTGGGCCGGCACGCTCATGGCCTCAGCCACAGCGACGAAGTCGATGCCGCCGATCTCGGTGCCGTGGTGGGAATCCCACAGGGCGTCCTGGATGATGCGCAGCACGCCGTAGCCGCCGTCGTTGAAGACGCACACGATGACGGGCAGGCCGTGCTCGGCGAGCGTCGAGATCTCCCCTACCGACAGCATCAGCCCACCGTCGCCCTGGATCACGACGGTCGGCTGGCCGGTGGCGAGCGCCGCACCGACCGCCATCGGCACGCCGGGGCCGATCGCCGCGTTCGCCGCCCGGATTGACGTACGCGGGGCCACGATCGGCAGCAGCCGGTTGCCCCACATGTAGCCGGGCACGGTGGTGTCACGCACAATGCGGGCCTCATCGGGCAGCAGACGGCGGATTGTGTCGCAAATTGCCGCGTGGTCGGGTCCGATCTCGTCCCGCATCGCCTCGATGTCGGCGGCGCGGTGCTTGCGGGCCCGCTCGACGTAGCCGTCGTCGACGGCGGGCGCGCCGTCACCCAGCCGCTCGAGCAGCCCGGCCAGGCTGAGCTTCGCATCGCCGACGACAGCCAGCGACGCCGGGTAGTTGAGACCGATCACGCCGGGGTCGGCGTCAAGGTGGATCAGCTCGTCGGGCAAACGCAGCGCCCAGACCCGGGTTGCGTAGTTCTGGAACCGGGTGCCCACGGCCAACAGCAGATCGGCTTCAGCGAAGACATCAGCCATCTGGGGGCGGTCCGAGCGGAAGCCAAGCGACAGCGGGTGCAGCTCGCTCAGGGCACTGCGGCCCTCGATGGTGGTCACGACCGGCGCGCCCAGACGCTCAGCCAATGCGGTGAGCTCCGCTGACGCATCGGCGCTGACGACCCCGCCACCGGCCCAGATGAGCGGCCGCTGCGATGCTGCCAATCGCTCGGCAGCATCGTCGAGCAACGATGCATCTGGACGAAGGCGGGGCACCTCCGATGAGCCGGCGATAGATCCGCTGCCGACCTTGGCGTACTGGAAATCGATCGGGATCTCCACAGCACCGGGCTGCGGGCGACCGGTGCGGATGTCGTCCGCGACGCGGGCGATCTCGGCCGAGATCTCGCTGGGGTGCCGTACCGATGCAACGCTGCGGCACACCGAGCGCAGCATGTCGACCTGCTGGTCGTTCTCGTGCAGGAAGCCCTTTCCCTTCCCGTAGAAGCGGGACTCGGTCTGACCCGTCACCATCAGCACAGCCGAGCTGGTGAACGACGCCTCGTACAAGCCAGGCACAGCGTTGGCTGCGCCGGGGCCGGTGGAAGTGAGCAGCACGCCCATCTCGCCGGTAGCGCGGTAGTAGGCGTCAGCAGCGTGCGCGGCGGCCTGCTCATGGCGGACCTTCACCACCTCGATGTCGTCACGCACCGACAGCGCCTCATACATCGGCAGGTTGTGCACGCTGACGATCCCGAAGACGTGCCGCACACCCAAGCGTGCCAGCGTCGCTGCGACGGCCTCGCCGCCGGTCATCTCACTCATCGCAGTCGCTCACCTCGGGCCTCGATCACCGCCCGAACGGTAGCCCCGCGGCACACCGGCACGCCGGGGCGGATGCCGCTGCGATATGCGACGAACGGTGCAGCGGACTCGGCTTCGCTGCCGGCTGGCGCTGGGAACTACGCGTCGAGGCTGAACGGTGGATACTGATCGGTCAGCAGATGCAGGTAGGCGTTCATGCGCAGATTCACCCCGAACCACGAGACAACCCACCCGCGCATGCCTGCGGGCCAACGGCCGGTGAACAGCACAGCGAAGAAGCCAAGTACGACCAGAACCACTGTGATGAGACCAGTGATCGCAGTGAACACCAGAGCCGGGATGACCAGGATCAGCCGGAACGCAACCGTAAGCCGGTTGCGGTCGGTGAGCTGCGGCTCGATGTCGACGGCGACCGGTGTGCTTCCGGGTTCTGGCGCAGACATGTCGAACTCGAAGGGCGGGTACCGCTCGTGCAGGAAGTCGAAGTAGGCGTACAGCCGGACGCTGTAGCGGAGATACATGGACTGGAAATCCGCCAAGCCCTTGGGCAACTTGCCGGTGAAGACGATGGCGAGCCAACCGAACAGATTGAGCAGCCATGCAATGTGCTGCAGGATCTCGAAGATGATGAGGTGCGGGATCAGCAGCAGCCAGTGGACCAAGGGTCGCCAGTTGGCGATCCGCTCCGGTGACTCGACGGTGACGGAAGCCGGGTAAGCCGGCTCTTCGCGTTTGAGGGGGCAGTAGGGGTGTGAGGGTGCGGGCCTGAATGGGAGGGATCCCCCAGAATCGGAGGTGTTGATGCTTCCGAGTGCTGGAGGATCCCTGTGGAGGCTGACCCTACGCGTGTCAATCGTGTGCTGGTGGGCTTGGGCCCCGGCGTGGAGGTGGTCGGTGTTGTCGACCGGGCTGGGCGGCCGTTGGGGGTGCATGTGCGGCTGGGCGGGGACCGGCCGTGCTGCGGGTCGTGCGGCAGGCGGGCGTGGTCGAAGGGGTCCCGCTGTGTGGTGCTGGTGGATCTGCCGGTGTTCGGGCGGCCGGTGCGGCTGGTGTGGCACAAGCGTCGCTGGCGCTGTCCTGATGCGGCCTGCGCTGTGGGGTCGTGGACCGAGCAGGACTCCCGGATCGGGGCTGCGCGTGGGCTGCTCACGGCCCGGGCGGCTCGCTGGGCGACCCGCCAGGCGGGCGCGGGACGCGATATCGCAGCGGTGGCCGCGGAGCTGGGCTGCGGCTGGCACACGGTCATGGCCTCGGTGCGGCGCTGGGGCGAAGCGCTGCTCAACGCTGACCGGGGCCGCCTCGACGGGGTGACCGCGCTGGGGATGGACGAGATTCTCGTCGTGCGGCGAGGCCGCTATCGGCGCAAGACGTGGGCAACCACCGCGGTGGACGTCCGCAGGGGCCGCCTGCTCGATGTCTTCCCTGGTCGGACTGCCAACGCCGCCGCGGCGTGGCTGCGCAGCCGGCCTCCGGGATGGCGTCGTGCGGTGCGCTGGGCGGTGCTGGACCTGTCGGGGCCCTACCGCAAGGCGTTCGGCGACGCGCTGGCGCACGCCCGCCAGGTCGCGGACCCGTTCCATGTCGTGCGGCTCGCCAACAGCGTCCTCGACGAGGTGCGCCGACGCGTCCAGAACGACACCCTGGGCGGACGCGGCACCAAGCACGATCCGCTGTATCGGATACGCAAGCTGCTCGTCATGGCCAAAGAACGCGTCGCCCGAGCCGGACAGGCGAAGCTGCAGGGCCTGCTCGCCGCCGGCGACCCCCACGGCGAGGTGCGCGACGCATGGCTGGCCAAAGAGGCCGTCCGGGACATCTACCAGGTGCCCACACGCCGCTGGGCCACAGCCGCGCTCGACGAGCTCGCCCGCGATCTCCAAGACGACGCGTACAGCCCCGAGCTGAACCGTCTCGGACGCACCCTGGCCGCGTGGCGCCCCCAGATCACCAACTGGCACGCCTCCCGAGCCACCAACGGACCCACCGAGGCAGCCAACAACCTCGCAAAACGCGTCAAACGAGTCGCGTTCGGATTCACCAACTTCGACAACTTCCGAATCCGCGCGCTGCTCTATGCCGGAAAACCCGACTGGACCCTCCTCAAAACCCTCACTCCCCCCTAAATCGCGGAGAACCGGTAAGCCATGCCGCCGAACCTACTTGGAAGCCCGGAACGCTCGATGCATGGTCGAGCGGCGGGCGAGAACAGGCTCTATGCGGCGGCGCTGAAGGGCGGGTACTTGTCGGTGAGCATGTACATGAAAGCCAAGTAGCGCGTGTGGGCCCGGTAGAAGCCGATCACGAAGCTGCGCATGCCTGCGGGCCAGCGGCCGGTGAACAGGATGATGAGGTAGGCGATAGTGACCACCACAACCACGAGATACGAGTAGACGGTTACGAAAACGATCTGCGGCAACCCGTAGATCGGACGGAACAGTGCTGCCAGACGATTGCGGCTCCCCGACGACACTGCGATGTTCACCGCCACCGGCAAACCGCCCGGATCCTCTGCCGAGGAAGGGAATTCAAACGGCGGGTACTGGTCATGGATGATGTGCACGAACGACAGCACACGGTGGTAGTAGCGGATGTACATCACTTGGAAGCTCGCGATGCCTGCTGGCAGCTTGCCGGTGAAGAGAACCGCGAGCATGGTCAAGATCGCGAGCAGCCAAGCCACGATGTGGAACACGGCGAGGATCACGAAGTGCGGGATCAGCATGATCCAGTGGACCAGCGGACGCCAGTTCGCCACGCGCTCTGAGGGTTCGACGGTAACGGAGGCTGGATAGTCCATCCCCCAAACTTACTCTCGCCCTAGTAGTCACTGCTACTAGTTCGGCGGACAGCGGCTGCGCTATGCCGCGACGAGCGGGAACTTGTCGTTGTCAGCGGGATATTCGCCGGCTACCGATGTCGTGTCGTCATCGCCCACGATGGGATCACACCCCGGATGGGGGTACCACACTGCGTCGTCGCCCAGCCAGCGGGTGGACAGTGCCACGCGCCGGTGATCGCCGGCATTGCCCGGCGATCCGTGGATGATCCACGACGAGAAGAACAGCGCATCGCCGGGCTCGACGTCGAACCCGATGATGTCGTACGCGGCCCGGTCGGCCTCCACATCGGGCATCTTCTCGCCCTCGAAGTCAGCCATGAAGCCCTTCGTGCCGTCGAAGGACTCGGGTGCGTAGTAGGCGTCCCAGCCGTGCGAACCTCGCACGAACTCGAGCGAGCTCTCGGCCACGGTCACCGGTGTCATCGCCACCCACGCAGAGCAGATCTGCTTGCCCAAGAAGGGCCAGTAGGGGATGTCCTGATGCCACGGCGTGGGGTTGGCGGTCCGCGGCTCCTTGATGAGCAGGTGGTCAAAATAGAAGCGGGCGGTATCCGATTCCATCAGCGCCGCGGCCATCTGCGCCATGCCCGAGTTGAAGACGAAATCGCCGATGACCGGATCGATGTCCCAGCGGTACCGGCTTGTGAACAGCCGGTTCTCCGACGCTCCCGGATTCGTATCTGACACCCACTTGCCGGGCTCGCGCAGCTGCTGGTCGGCGACCTCGAGCACCCGTTCGACCCACCCGTCCGACACCGCATGGGTCACCTTCACCACGCCGTCTGCGGCGAACACCGCCTTGTGCTCGTCGGTGATGCGCTCGGCGGCGTGCGAACTGGCCTGGATCGGGTGGCCATAGGGGCGGCTCATAGCTCCTCCTCGACGCGAATGGCGGGGCTGGCTGCGACTAGGCAGCGCCTGCTGACGATTCCGATGCGAGAGAGTTTGCCAGCGCTTCGGCGTCGGTTTGCGCGTCCTTGGCCGCCCGTGCGTTCACGGCCTCCAGCAGGCCGGCGATGCGGGCTGGGCTGTGCGTGCGCTCCGGGGTCACGCCGAATGCATGATGCGCCGGGATGAGGTCGCCGAAGGGGCTCACCACGTTGACGTTGTCGCCCCCGATGAGCCCCGGGTGGGGCACTCCGCATGCATCGGCCAGCCGGAACAGTTCCTTGCGCAGGCCCACGACGTAGTTGGCGAGCCGCACGCTCTTCAGCGTCGGGTCGAGGCCGCGAGAGAGCCACTTGTTCTGTGTTGCCACGCCGGTGGGACAATGGTCGGTGTGGCAGCGCTGCGCCTGAATGCAGCCGATGGCCATCATCGGCTCGCGGGCCACGCCGATCATGTCGACGCCGATGTTGAACGCGAGCGCGGACGGGGCCGGAAAGCCGAGTTTGGCAGAGCCGATCATCACGATCTCGTCGGTCAGGCCGGCCTCGCCGAAGGCGCGATGCACGACTCCGAACGCCCGCCAGAACGGCAATGCCACGTGATCGGTGAACACCAGCGGCCCAGCACCGGTACCGCCCTCGGCACCGTCCACCGTGACAAAGTCCGGTCCACGACGGGTCTCGGCCATGTGCTGGGCCAACTCGGTCCAGAAGGCCTCCTGGCCCACCGCCGACTTGATGCCTACCGGCAGACCGGTCGCCCCGGCCACCTCTTCCACGAAGTTCACCAGCTCGGCCACGCTGCCGAATGCAGAGTGCCGGCTGGGGCTCACCACGTCCTTGCCGACCGGGACGCCACGTGCCTCGGCGATCTCGGGGCTCACCTTGGCCCCGGGCAGCAATCCTCCGACACCGGGCTTGGCGCCCTGGGACAGCTTCACCTCGATGGAGCGAACCGGCGCCCCCTCGACGGTTTCCAGCAGGCGATCCATCGAGAAGGTGCCGTCGGGGTTCCTGCACCCGAAGTAGCCGGTTCCCATCTGGAAGACCAGGTCGCCGCCGCTGCGGTGGTACTTCGAGATACCGCCCTCGCCCGTGTTGTGCATGCAGCCGGCCATCTTCGCCCCGCGGTTGAGCGCTTCGATCGCCGTGCCTGACAACGATCCGAAGCTCATTGCCGAGACGTTCACAATCGAAGCAGGGCGGAATGCCTTGGCTCGGTTGCTCCATGCGCCCATGACCTTGCCGCACGGCAGCGGCGCATCGACCGGCACGGTGCGGCCCAGCGGGAAAGGACTGTGGCGGAACGTGATGTGACCGGGCTTGTCTATCTCGTCATCGGTGCCGAAGCCGAAGTACGTGTTCTGCTCTTTGGCTGTCGAGTACACCCAGCGTCGCTCGTCCCGGTTGAACGGCCGCTCCTCCTCGTTGTGAGCGACGATGTACTGCCGCAGCTCGGGGCCGATCTTCTCCAGCAGGAAACGGAGATGGCCGATGACCGGGTACGTGCGCAGGATCGAGTGCCGCTTCTGAATGCTGTCGTGAATGAACACGATCCCAAGAAAGGCCCCGACGCTGATCAGCAACCACAGCCACCACGGCACGTACCCGAACCTACCGCGAGCCCGCACAACGCCTGGGCAGCGCCATGGTGAACCTCTGCCGACGGTTCGGGGGACGCACGCTCGGCGCAGGGTTCATCAGGCCGCAGCCAGAACGGCTTCCTATGCTGGCCCGATGGCAGCGGCACCGGAGGGAACAGCGTCCCGACCGGCGCAGCCGACCGAGGGTGCTCTGCCACCGCTCGAGCCCGATGTGCTCGCGCTGCTGCCGGCTGCCGACGAGGCGCCGCGCTGCTCCGCGCACGCTGCCGGCATCGGCACGGACCCCGGCGGAACCGCAATCAGCGCCGGGGCAGTTGCGCTGATCGAAACACCGCTGCCCTGGCCAAAGCCGGTCTTCGCCTCCGGCCTGCTGGAGGGATTCAGACCGATGATCGATCTGGCGACGGGCGCGACGCGCGTCCTCGCCACGGTGCCGCCGGACGAGCGCACGAGGTCCGACCGGATTCCTGTCGTGCTCCATTCGCGTGCCGGTGCCGGGATCCAGTCCGCGTACTTCGAAGCCGCCGACCCCGCCGGACTGCGCCAGCTCTTCGCACACCTTGAGCACAACCTGCCATCCGACCCGATTCCCGACGGGCAGGGATTCGCATCGCTCGGCTGCACCGAAGACGAGCGGGCAGTGCTGATCTGCACCCAGGGCAGCCACGACGTGTGCTGCGGCAGCGAGGGCTCCCGCCTCGCAGCCGACTTCGAGGGCGCGCTGCGGGCCTACCGCCGCGCAGACGTCAACGAGCCCTATCCGGGCGCGCCGACAGCCAGCGGGCGGGTCTCCGTGTACCGGGTCAGCCACACCGGGGGGCATCGATTTGCCCCCACCGCGATGACACTGCCCGACGGCCGCATGTGGGCCGGCATCGAGGCCGGTGAACTGGCCTCCATCTTGGATCGGACCGCGGACGCATCCGCCTTGGCGCCACGCTGTCGCGGCTGGTGGGGGGCTGCGACCGGGCCCGCCCAGGTGGGCGAGCGGGCGGTGCTGGCCGAGATCGGGTGGTCGCTCGAATCCATGGCGCGCGAGGTGCGTTTCCGACGCACCCCTGACGCCTGGGAGGTCGACGTGATCGCAACATCCGCAGGGCGTGCGTGGACCGTGACCGTGCACGAAGGGCGCACCGTGCCGACCATTGCGTGCCGTGCGATGGGCGGATTGCCCGCCAAGCCGGCGACCGAGTTCATCGTTACCGACATACGGGAGCAACGGAGATGACATCACCCCTCGAGGGCATCCGGGTCACCGAGTTCGCCAACTTCGCGGCCGCGCCGTCGGCCGTGGCGATCATGGCCGACCTCGGTGCCGAAGTGATCAAGGTGGAGGCGATCGGAGGCGATCCGATCCGCGGGCTGATGAAGCAGGCCAAAGTGCCCGACGGCGTCCACAACCCTGACGTGGCGTTCCAGTTCATCAACCGAGGCAAGCAGTCGATCCAGCTCAACCTCGAGGATCCCGACGGCTCAGCGATTGCGCGACGCCTGGTCGCGGCCTCCGATGTCGTGGTCATGAACCTGCTGCCCGAGCGCCGCGACCGCTTCGGCCTGGGCACCGACGACCTGATGGCGCTGAAGCCCGACCTGGTGATCGGCGTGCTGTCTGGCTACGGGGAGGTCGGAGACGAGATCGACCGGCCGGGCTACGACGTGACGGCCTTCTTCTCACGGTCGGGCTTGTACGGCGCCTCGACGCCTCCCGGAGGCGCCCCGCCGCACGCCCGGCCAGGCCAAGGAGACCACACCACGAGCCTGGCGTTCTTCGGCGCGATCATGGCCGGGCTGCGAGCCCGGGATGTGACCGGCGAGGGCCAGGTGGTGGAGTCGTCGCTGCTGCGCACTGCGACCTGGACCATCGCCATCGACATGTCCACCTCGCTGGTGGACGGTCGACCGAACACCGAACGTCATCGTGACAGCGGCCTGTCGCCCATGCTCGAAGCCTTCGAGTGCGCGGACGGGCGCTGGCTGCACTTCACGATGCCTGACACCGGTGACGCATGGGAACGCTTCTGCAAGGCCATCGAGCGCGAGGACCTGCTGTCCAATCCCGACTACCAGACCGGCCGGCAGCGATTCCGGGCGATGCGCGCACTGCTGGCCGACATCGACGACACGCTCAAGTCACAGCCATCCGACTACTGGATGCCCCGGCTGGACGAGCACCGCTGCATCTGGGCGCCGATCAACGACACGGCGCAAGCAGCGCAGGATCCGCAGGTGCGCGCAACCGGCGCCTTCGAGACAATTCACCACCCAGAGGCCGGCGACTTCGAGACGATCGCCGCTCCGTTCCGTATGCACAACTCTCCCGACGTGGGCGTGCGCGGCCCCGCGCCACGAGCCGGCGAGCACACAGCAGCCCTGCTGGGCGATCTGCTCGGCCTGGACGAGAGCGAGATCGCCGACTTGACCGAGCGCGGCATCGTCGCCTCCGACTGAGCATCCCCTGACGATCCGCCGGCTTTCGACAGCCGGTCAAACGTGCTGTCGCGGGTCAGGCTTCGAGGCGCTTGATGATGTCTGCCGCTATGTCCTGCGGTGAGCGGCCCGCTGCGTGGACCTGCTCGAACTGCCCGTAGCCCGCGGCCCGCTCGTCGAGGAGCCGGGCAACTGCGGCGGCCGGGTCGTCGCCCGCAAGCAATGGCCGCACCGGGCCATCGACATCGGCCCTCAGGCGGCGGAGGATCTCGTCGACACTGGCGGCGAGACAGAAGACGCGACCCGTGGCGGTCAGCGCGTCGGCATTGGCCGAGTCGAGAAGCATCCGACCGCCAGTGGCGATGACGTGCTGCCGACTGCGGGCAGCTTCGGCAGCCACCTCCCGCTCGAGTGCTCGGAAAGCACGTTCGCCCTGCTCGGCGAAGATGGCGTTGATCGGTCCGTGCCGGGCCACGATCACGTCATCTGTGTCGATGAACGTCCAATCCAGCTCGTGTGCGACCAACCGACCGACGGTGGTCTTGCCTGTCCCCATGAAGCCAGTCAGCACCACGTTGAGATCGAGCGAGCGCGCCACAGGATCACGCTAGGAGGCCGAGCCGATCGGCGACGCCGCCTCGCCCGGTGCATTGCGGACCGTGGAGGCGCAGCGATGCCTAACGCAAACATCGCGGAAACATCGGCCAACGATGCCGCGACATCGCTTGATCCCGCTCCCGGTCGCCGCTTACCTACGACGCTGAGCCGGATGCCGCGCGGCGGCAGCTGCGCGGCCGCACACCCAGGAGCACCTATGTCCACGAACTCGACATCGGACAGCGCTGCGCCGCGCAACTTCACGGCTAGCGACCACGAGGTCGGCCTGCCGGAGTTCACCACCGAGCAGCTGCTGCTGATCAAGCAGGGCTCGGCTCGGCTGCGCGACGAGTTCGATGGCGTCTTCAATGCCGAGACCATCGAGCGCTACATGCTCGACTCACGCACGAAGCTCAAGGCCGGGGCGAGGCTGCTGGACTGGCTACCGCTGCTGATCGAACGCTTCACCCGCGACCGCTTGCGAGCGCTCAAGCGTCTCGAAGTCGGCTCGCTCGACGTACCTGCGGTGCTGTTCCTGTGCACGCACAATGCGGGGCGCTCCCAGATGGCGGCCGGCTGGCTCCGGCACCTTGCGGGCAGCCGCGTCGACGTGTTCTCCGGCGGCTCCGACCCGGGTCTCGAAACCAACGCCGCCGTCATCGAGGCCATGGGCGAGATCGGTATCGACATCACCGGCGAGTACCCCAAGCCGTGGACCGATGAGATTGCCCGGGCGGCCGACGTGATCGTCACCATGGGATGCGGCGACGCCTGCCCGATCTTTCCGGGCAAGCGCTACGAGGACTGGGAACTCACCGACCCCGCCGGCCAGCCGATTGAGGTTGTGCGGGAGGTACGTGACGACATCGGCCAGCGCGTCGGCGCGCTCTTGGCCACGCTCAATATCCCCGCGGCGGCCTAGTCGCTGCGCTCACGGGCCGCTCGGGCCACGGCTTCGCCATTCGGCTCAGCCCCTTAGGAGGCGACGGCAGTGGTCGAAGGGCCTTGCGGTTGCAGGCCGATCGGGAAGGCGTCCCGGATGGCGGCGTCGACAGCAGGGCTGATATGCGACGGCCAGTGGTTCTCCAGCGTGGCCACCACATGGTCGTGGGCGACATCGTGCGCGGCCCGGCTGCCAGCCTCGGTCCAGTCCTCGGGAGTGTCCCGGTTGGACACCAGCGGGTAGAGGTACTCGGTTTCCATGAGCTCGAGCGTCTGCGGCGAGCCCAGGAAGTGCCCCGGCCCCGCAATGACCTCGCCGATGAGCTCTGCCGACAGGGTGTCGGCATTCACCTCGATGCCGCGCACGGTGCGGTTGATGGCGCCCAGCATGTCGTTGTCGATCACCAGCGCCTCGTGCGAGCACGCCAGCAGGCTCGCCAGCATCCCCGCCGACTCATAGACGATGTTCGCTCCCGCATGGCCGGCTAGTCCGACGTTCAGGCCCTTCTCGTAGCCGGCTTGGGCGTCGTTCACCTTGGAATCGGTCATGCCTGCCGCCACACCGGTGGGCAGCCCGAGCCAGTGGCCCACTTCGGCCGCTGCGGCGTTGAGAATTCCTTCCTCGCCCGATCCCCCGCTCATCGCGCCCGTGCGCAGGTCGGACACGAACGGCCACAAGCCCAGCAGGCAGGGATGCCCAGGCGACAGCAAGTTCACGAAGGTCAACCCCCCGAGGCACTCGGCCACCGCCTGCGCCAGCGCGCCTGCGAGCGCCGCAGGCGCAGTGGCGCCGGCCTGCAGGGCCGACAGCAGGTTGATGGGCATGCCCGTGCGCACCTGTGCCACCAGGCACCTGGCCGAGTCGTAGGCAAAGCGCAGCGGTGGTACGACGAACGTGTTGTTGGCCGCGATGAACGGGCGCTTCGCGAACTCACCCTCGCCTCCCAGCACGAGATCGAACATCTCGACCGACTCGTACACCCACTCCGGCTCGAACCACGACGATCCGCCCGGCTTGGTGGTGCTGCACATCACTGCGTATGCCGTGGTCATGTCGAGGTCACGGGTCTCGACCATGTCGCGTGCCACCACCGTGCGCACGTAGAAGTGCAGGTTGTCGAGCGTGTCGACCAAGCGGCCGCAGTCGTACACGTCCTGCGCGAGCGAATCGCGGAACGTGCCCGTCTCGTGGTCGTACATCATCACCGCAGCGCCGGACGTGCCGAAATAGACGTGCTCACCGCCCACGTGCACCGACTGGTCGTCGTCGAAGCCGTGCCAGATCCACTCCTTGGCCGCCGTCTCGATGGCGCGCTCCACGACGCCGCGAGGCAGGTGAATGCGTCCGTTGTCGTCGACCCACCCGCCCGCAGGCATCGCCGCCTCGACGAACTCGTCGAGGGGATCGCCCATGCCGACGTCTTCGAGCAGCCCGAGTGCGGTGTCGTACACCTGCTGCATGTCGCTCTCGGTCAGCGGTTTGAAGCGACCCGCGGGCAGACCCGGGCGAACAGGCCGGCGATCACGCTCGGGAGCAGCTTCGCGGACGGCGATGCGGCCAGCCCGGCCGCCGCCGCGGCGCCGCCTGGGCGCCTCACTCGTGTCGGTATCGCTCATGACCGCAATCCCCGGTTCTGCGGGTCGTAGGCCGCTTCGGCCAGCACAGTCGCTGTGCGCCGCTCGCCGAGCAGATCCAGCTCGAACGTGCTGCCGGGGGCTTCGAACCGGGGGTCGACGTACACGAAGGCCAAGCTGCGGCCCACGGTGTGGCCCCAGGCGCCGCTGGTGCCGATGCCCATGGGCTCGTCGCTGCCCGGCGCGAACGCCGGCTCATTGCCGCGGAGGTCGTTGCCCATCGAGCCCATCTCGGTGTCCACCTCGCAGTACACGAGCACCATCGACAACGGCTCGCCCTGCTGCTCAGATTCCCGGCGAGCCTGTGCCGCGTCACGGCCGAGGAAGGGACGGCTGTAGTCCACGAAGCGCCCGAGTCGGGCCTCGACCGGCGTGATCTCGGTGGTGAGTTCGCTGCCCCATGCCTTGTAGGCCTTCTCGATGCGCATGACATTCATGGCGTAGCTGCCGAAGTGCACCAGGCCGTGGGGCTCGCCGGCTTCGGCGACTGCGTCATACACGCGGGCCAGATCGTCCATCGGGCAGTGCAGCTCCCAGCCCAGTTCGCCGACGTAGGACACCCGCAGCGCAATGACGGGCACGCCTGCCACCGAGATCTGCTGGGCAGTCAGCCAGCTGAATGCGTCATTGCTCAAGTCGGCGTCGGTCACCGGCGACAGCACGTCACGAGCACGCGGGCCGGTCACTCCCAAGATGGCGGTGCTGTCGGTGGCGTCGCGCACGCTCACCTGCTCGCCGGCCGCGACGTGATCGCGCAGCCAGTCCAGATCGTGGCTCTGGCCCATTATGGCGGAGGCCAGCCAGAACCGGTCCGGCGCCAGCCGTGCAATGGTCATCTCGCACTCGATGCCGCCCAGCTCGGTGAGCATGTGGGTCAGGCGAATTCCGCCGTCGCGCCCGGGCAGGCGGTTGGCCGACAGCCGATCCAGCAGGGCCGCCGCGTCAGGCCCGGTCACCTCGAACTTGGCGAACGCGCTCAGGTCGGCCACCCCGACGCGCTCGCGAACGCCGCGCACTTCGGCGCCGACAACGTCATGCGCGTTGGAGCGACGGAACGAGTGCGCTTCAGGCGTGCCGTCGGGCGAGAAGTACTGGGGGCGCTCCCACCCGTAGATCTCCTGCCACTGCGCTCCCAGCGCGTCGAAGCGTCCCCACAGCGGCGTGGTCTTGACCGGCCTGCCGGCGGCTCGCTGCTCCCCCGGCAGCCGCACCTGGTACATCTCGTGGTACTCGTCGAGCGCCTTCTCGAGAACGAATTGCGACTTGGGGCCGGTGTGGTCGCCGAAGCGGCGCGGATCCATGGCGCGCACGTTGATCTCGGTCTGACCGTGGACCATCCACTGCGCCAGGAACTTCCCGGCGCCCGGGCCCTGGGTGATGCCGATGGACGCCCCGTTGCAGTGCCAGTAATTGCGCACCCCCGGTGCGGGACCCATCAGATAGCCCGAGTCGGGGGTATGGGTGATCGGCCCCGACACGACCTGCTTGATGCCCGCGTCGGACAGCACGCCGATGCGCTGCTCGGCGAAGCCGAGGCATTCTTCGAGCACGTCCAGGTTCTCGCCGGGCAGATGGAAGTGCAGGTCCCAGTCGATGCCGTCGACGCCGTAGGACCGGGATCCGGACATCTCGTACGGCCCGATGAGCAGGCCGTCGATCTCCTGGCGGTAGTAGCAGGAAGCACGGGGATCGCGCACTACCGGCAGCTCAAAATCGAGGGCTTCGACCTCGGGCACGGTCTCGGTCACCAAGTACTGGTGGATGACCGACACGATCGGCACGTCGAGCCCGATCATGGCGCCGAGCTGGGGTGCGTAGTGCCCGGCGGCGTTCACGACGTGCTCGCAGTGGATGGTGTCCTGCTCGTCGTGGCCGTTCGAACCGTTGCGGCGCCGGCCCGGATCGGCGCCGCCGCGCACGATCGTGACATCCCAGCTGCCGTCGGGGCGCTGGGACATGCCGGTCACGAGCGTGTGGCGCATGATCCGGCAGCCCAGATCGCGGGCCCCCTTGGCCATGGCGTTCGTGCAGCTCGACGGATCGGTCCAGCCGTCATGGGGTGTGTAGAAGCCGAGCCGTACGTCGTCGAGATCGGTCAGCAGCGGGTGCCGTTCAGCAATCTCGTCGGGCCCGATCAGGTGCGATTCGACGCCGATCTGGGTGAGCATGGCGTGGACGTAGTGGTGCCAGTCGGCCTCGTCGGCCGTGCGCGCCAGCCGTATGGCGCCGCAACCGTGCCAGCCCGCCGACAGTCCTGTTTCGGCCTCCAGGCGTGGGTAGAGCGCGACCGCCTCCTGGTGCACCTTGGCCATGTTGAGATCGCCGATGAAGTTGGGGATCAGACCGGCCGCATGCCAAGTGGACCCGGAGGTCAGCTCGCCCTTCTCCACCAGGATCGTGTCGGTCCAGCCCTCGTGCGCGAGGGCATACAGCAGGCCGGCCCCCATGGCCCCGCCCCCGACGATGACGCATTGCGCTTGCTCAGGCATGCTCAGTGATGCCGGGCCTGCTCAGACATACACAGGTCCCCATGTGTCCAGGCCAGACGTGAGCCGAACCCCCCGGTTCCGACCCCGCGGCATGCCGATGTGGTGCGCGCAAATTACCACCACTCCGCGCACCACTGCGCGCATTCGCGGCTACAGGCGGACGCGTTGGTTGGTGGGGTCGTAGAAGCTGCGGATCGAGGGCGTGGCGGCGATGCGGCGGCCGGCGATCTCGATGTCGAAGCTGCCGGCGTCGAGCCAGGCCTTGGTGACGGCCTGCGGCTCGGGGTCGGCCGCGGTCGGGTGCGTCACGTAGCCCATCGCCAGGCAGCGATCCTCGGTGTAGCTCCACATGGCCGACGTGACCCGGCCGACGAGCTCGCCGTCGCGGCGGATCGGCTCGTCGTGGTAGGCCAGCACGTCGGGGTCGTCGAGTCGGAACTGGATGAGGCGGTGTGTGCGGGGCTCGTGGCGCTGTGCCTCCAGTGCGGCGCGGCCGATGAAGTCGCACGGCTTGTCCCACGCGATCGCGAAACCGAGGCCGGCCTCCAGCGGCGTGTCCTCGTCGCTGATGTCGTGCCCCCAGTGGCGGTAGCCGCACTCCAGCCGCAGCGTGTTCATGGCGTGGTAGCCGGCGTGTGCCAGCTCCAGCCCGTCCGCGGCTGCGGCGGCGTCGCGCAGTGCTTCGTAGACCGCGACTGCCTCGGCGTTGGGCACATACAGCTCCCAGCCGAGTTCCCCCACGTAGCTCATGCGCACGGCCAGCACCGCAATCGGGCCAGCCGAG
Organism: Candidatus Poriferisodalis sp.; assembly: GCF_965203655.1. Taxonomy (GTDB): domain Bacteria; phylum Actinomycetota; class Acidimicrobiia; order Acidimicrobiales; family Poriferisodalaceae; genus Poriferisodalis. The sequence continues at coordinate 298,718 of NZ_CBDBDD010000009.1, read as the reverse complement.
GCCGCCACCTCGATGTGCTGCGCAGCGCCGAAGCCGAACGACTCGTTGTCGAGCGCGGCGTCGGTGACTCGGCTGAGCAGATCTCGAGAGTGCGGCCCCATCAGCCCGAGCACTGCCCACTCATCGGTGACGTCGGCGATGTCCACGTCACGATCTCGGCAGTGGCGCCGCAGCCACGCCCAATCGCGGGTCTGGCAGGCAGCCGAGGTGACCACCCAGAATTCATCGTCGCCCAGCCGGGTGACCGTCAGGTCGGCCTCGATGCCGCCTCGCTCGTTGCACCACTGCGTGTACACCGCGCGCCCCGCAGGCACGTCCACCGACGCCACGCTCAACGTGTCGAGCACGTCGAGCGCGTCGGGGCCGCGCACCGTGAACTTGGCGAATGACGACTGGTCGAACACGGCAACGCCGTTGCGCACGGCGTCGCACTCACGCCCGGAGTTCTTGAACCAGTTCTGCTTGCCGTAGCTGTAGCGGTACTCGCGCTCCTGGCCCGGCTCGGCGAACCAGTTGGCCCGCTCCCAGCCGGCCGTCTCGCCGAAGACCGCCCCGGCCGCATCCATCGCGTCGTGCAGCGCCGAGCGCCGCTGGTCACGAGCGCTCGTGTACTGGAAGAACGGCCAGTGCATCGCATACAGCAGCCCGAGACTCTCGCTGATGCGCTCGGCCAGGTAGCCGTTGTCGGCCTGGAATGGCATGGCACGCCGGATGTCGACCGCTGAGAGGTCCATCGGCGGGTGCCGATCGGCGATCCAGTCGGCCAGCACCCAACCGGCTCCCCCCGCGGACTGGATGCCAACGGAGTTGAAGCCGGCCGCCACGAAACAGCCGTCGATCTCGGGCGCTTCGCCGAGGTAGTAGGTGCCGTCGGGAGTGAACGATTCGGGGCCGTTGAAAAACAGCTGCACGCCGCAGTCGGCCAGCGCAGGCACCCGATGGCAGGAGCGCTCGAACACCGGCCCGACGTGGTCCCAGTCTTCCGGCAGCGTCCCGAACTTGAAGTCGCGGGGAATGCCGTCGAGGCGCCACACCTTGGCTTCCGGCTCGAAGAAGCCGACCATGAGCTTGCCGGTCTCTTCCTTGAAGTACGTGTAGTTCGTGGGGTCGCGCACGATGGGCGTGGAGGTGTCGAGGCCTTCGAGCGGCTCGGTGACCACGTAGAAGTGCTCGCACGCCTGCAACGGGACGTTCACGCCGATCTGTGCGGCGAGGTGGCGGGTCCACATGCCGGTGGCCAGCACCACCGTCTCGGTTTCGATGAGGTGGTCGCCCCCAGCGGCGTCACCGGTGCCGCTCGCGGCGCCGGGTGTCAACTCAGTCCGGACGCCGCAGATGGCACCGTTGCGGGTCTCGAGCCCGGTGACCGCGACTCCCTCGATGATCCGGCAGCCGTGCGCACGTGCGCCCTTGGCGAGCGCCATCGTGGCGTCCACCGGCGAGACCAAGCCGTCGTCTGGCAGGTACAACGCTCCTACCAAGTCGTCTGTGCGCATCAGCGGCCACATCTCAGTGAGCTCGTCCATGTCGATCTGGCGAGATTCGACGCCGACAGTGGCCCCCATCGACGCGCCCCGCAGGATCTCCTCCCAACGCTCGGCGTCAGACGCCACCGAGATCGAACCCGGCGCACGGAAACCGGTGGCCTGGCCCGTCTCGTCTTCCAGTGCCTCGAACAGGCGCACCGAATAGGTGGCGAGCTTGGTGAGGCTGTACGTCGCCTTGAGCTGCGCCGCGAGACCGGCGGCGTGCCATGTGGTGCCCGCCGTGAGCTGGTTCTGCTCCAGCAGCAGCACGTCGGTGATGCCCCGACGCACCAAGTGGTACGCAACGGCGCACCCAACGATCCCGCCGCCCACGACGACCACTTCGGCACGATCTGGGATCGTGCGATTGGGCCCGGCACGATCCGGGATCGTGCGATCGCCAAGGGCGCGCCCGGGTGAAGTCTTTTCTGCCATCAGTGCCGCCTCAGACGCGTTCGAGCAAGTCGGGGGTCAGGTCCGCAGTGGAACGCACGCCGTTCAGGCGCATCGTGCGGGTCATCCCCTCGACGAAGTAGTTGAGCACCCAGTCGACACCGGTCTCGCCCGCGGCACCAAGGGCATACAGGTACGCCCGGCCGATCATGGCTGAGTCAGCACCCAGTGCCAGCGCTTTCACGATGTCGCTGCCGCGCCGGATGCCGCCATCACAGATGACCTCGCACCGGTCGCCGACGGCTTCGCGGATTGCAGGCACGCACTCCACCGGCGCAGGCGCCCCGTCGAGCTGGCGTCCGCCGTGATTCGACACAATGACGGCGTCGAGCTCCATGTCGGCAGCGATCTTGGCGTCGTCGGGCGACAGCACCCCCTTGAGCATCACCGGGCCGTCCCAGCGATCGCGGAACCACTCGATGTCGTCCCATGACAGCGACGGATCGAACTGGCTGTTGATGTAGTCGGCCAGGGCCACCGCGTCGCCGCCGTCGCCGCCGGCCGCGCCTTCGCAATTCGAGAACTTGATCGGTTCGTTGCTGAGGAAGTCCAGGAGCCAGCGCGGATGCAGCAATCCGTCGATGATCGTGTCGGGGCCTAGCTTGGGGGGAAGGCTGAAGCCGTGCCGGACGTCGCGCTCGCGGCGTCCCAGCACTGCAGTGTCGACCGTGATCATGATCGCCTCGTAGCCGACTGCCGCCGAGCGCTTCAGCAGATCAGCCATCAGTTCGCGGTCACGCCAGACGTACACCTGGAAGAACTTCCTGCCGTCGCAGACGTCAGCGACCTCCTCGACCGAGCGCGTCCCCATGGTCGACAGCGAGTACGGGATGCCGGCGCGCTCGGCGGCGCGGGCCACAGCCAGCTCTCCTTGAGAGTGGGCGATGCGGTCAAAGCCGGTCGGTGCGATCACGAGCGGGATCGGTACTTCTTGGCCCAGGACCCTGCCCGAGATGTCCACATCGGTGACGTCCCGCAGCACTCGAGGCCGGAACTGCCAGCGGTGATACGCGGAGACGCTGCGCTCAGCGCTGACCTCGTCCTCCGCTGCCCCGTCGATGTAGTCGAAGCAGCCGACCGGCATCCGGCGTTTGGCCATACGCCGCAGGTCAGACACGTCGGCGGCGCGGATCAGGTGCCTCTTGTCGGCATCGCGTTCGAACTCGCCGAACTGCATAACGCTGCGGGCGGTCTCGAAAGCCTGCGTGACCCATTTGGTCAGACCTGCCATGGCATGCCTCCCTCCGCTGGCCGCTCAGGGTGCCCACGAACTCTACGATGTGCTCGAACTTCCACGTGCCCGTTCCGTATGCGCCGGAGGCTGCGGTTCGGGCATCCGATTTTTCTGAACGAAGCGAAAGTGAGCCGACATGGCTTCGACCGCCGATCTCGCGGAGCGCTACCGGGCCGTCCTGCCCAGCTTCATCAGCCCGCTGTACGCCCAGCCCGTCTCGATCGATCGGGGCGAAGGCAGCTACGTCTTCGACCACGAGGGCAACCGCTACCTGGACTTCTTTGGCGGGGTCCTCACGACCATGATCGGGCACTCCAATCCCGCCGTGGTGCAGGCCGTGCAGTCCCAGGCAGCCAAGGTGATGCACACATCGACGCTGTATCTCAACGAGGAGATGATCTCGTTCGCCGAGGAGGTCGCCGCCGTATCGGGCATCTCGGATCCCCGGGTGCTCTTCACCACCTCGGGCAGCGAGGCGAACGACACCGCCATCCTGCTGGCAACCAACTTCCGCAACAGCAACCAAGTGCTGGCGATGCGCAACAGCTACCACGGCCGCTCGCTCACCGCCCAGGCCATCACCAGCCACCGGGGTTGGTCCACCACCTCTCACAGCGGGCTCGACGTGCACTTCGTGCAAGGCGGCTACCGGCTGCGCAGCCCGTTTCGCGACCTCGACGACGATGCCTTCACCAATGCCTGCGTGGAGGACCTCGTCCAGCTCATCGACATGACCGACTCAGGGGGGTTCTCGGCGCTGATTGCCGAGCCCATCCAGGGCGTCGGAGGGTTCGCGGTGCCTCCGGACGGCTTCTTCGGAGCGCTGGGCAAGGTGCTGCACTCGGAGGGAATCCTGTTCATCTCCGATGAGGTGCAGACCGGCTGGGGCCGCACCGGAGAGCACTTCTGGGGTTACGAGGCCCACGGCATCACACCCGACGCGATCACTTTCGCCAAGGGCGTCGGGAACGGCATCACGCTGGCCGGGATCGTGGCGCGTGCTGAACTCATGAACTGCCTCACCCGCACGTCGTTCACCACATTCGGCGGCAACCCCCTCTCGACCGCTGCGGGTCGGGCCACCTTGCGCTATGTGCTCGAGAACGACCTGCAGGCCAACGCCGCTGCACGGGGGGCGCAGATGCAGGCTCGCTTGGCGACGGTGTGCGATGCGTCGCCGCATGTCGCTGAGCTGCGCGGCAAGGGGCTCATGCAGGGCATCGAGTTCTGCCACCCCGGCAGCATCGAACCCGACGCCCCGACGTCGACCGCAGTGGTGGAAGCCGCCAAGGAACGCGGCCTGCTCGTGGGCAAGGGAGGCCTGTACGGCAACGTCATCCGCATCACGCCGATGCTGAACGTGACCGAAGCCGAGCTCGACGAGGGACTCGACATCCTCGTCGGGGCCCTCGAAGCACTCAACTGACCCGATCGGGTTCAGCCCGGCGGGATCAGAAGCGCAAGAGATGAGAAAAAGTAGCGCTCCTGAGAATTCGTAGTGTTTCCGAGGAATGGCAGCCTTTGCGCCTAGCCGCGATCCCCGGTGTCGAACATCAGCGACACCATTCGTTTCAGTGCTCAAGTGCTACTGCTGAGGATTACGAAATTAGGATTAGTGGTCATACAGAAATAGGATGAGACCTCTGACGTAATTGTGATTTGAAGCTATTGTCGTGTGCATGGACCTGGTCGACAGGCACATGCGGCCTCGGCTGGCGGACGCGCTCGACAACGCGCGGGTCGTGATCCTGCACGGTGCCCGTCAGTGCGGCAAGACCACGCTGGCCCGTGCCGTTGCAGCAGCGCGCGGCGGCGCGTACATCACGCTCGACGACCAACAGATGCTCGATGCTGCGCGTGCCGATCCGCGCACCTTCCTGCGCGCCTATGCGCCGCCACTGGTAATCGACGAAGTGCAGCTCGGCGGAGATCGACTGGTACGCGAAATCAAGATCGCCGTGGACGAGAACGACACTCGCGGCCGCTTCTTGCTCACTGGTTCAACGAACTTCCTGACCGTGCCGACCGTCAGCGAATCGCTGGCCGGGCGGGCCGTCATCTTGCGACTGTGGCCGTTCTCTCAGCTGGAGCTGGCTACCGCGGCGCGAGATGCCGCGGACGGCCGACGGGGCGACCCGAGTGCGGGATCTGCCGAAAACCGCTTCGCGACGCTCAGCGGTCAAGATCGCGACGGCACAGCATCTGTCGTCGAGCGTTGGTACGAAGGGGGCGCTGCCGCGCCGGAATCGTTCGCCGTCGGGGGGGCCGACTGGCCCGACCGTGACGGCTACTTGGAGATGGTGTGTGCCGGCGGTTACCCCGAGGTGCAGCAACTCGCGCCAGCGGGACGCGCCGAGTGGTTCGACAGTTACGTCGAGACGGTCATCAGCCGCGACATCGTGAGCCTCGGCGACATCCGGCGCTCCGAACTCCTCGGACGGCTGCTGCGCCTTACCGCCGCCAACACGGCCAGCGAGGCGAACCTGACGCGTTGGTCGCAGCAACTCGGCGCCGACCGGGCGACCGTGGAGTCGTATCTGGGCTGGCTGCGCACGGTGTTCCTGGTCCACGAACTGCCGTCGTGGACCCGCAACCGATCGGCACGCGTCGTGCGTCGGCCGAAGCTGCACCTCACCGACAGCGGGCTGGCCGCAGCGTTGAGCGGTGTCGACGCCGCCGCGCTGCGCACGCCGACCGCGACCGCAACCGGCTCGCTGCTGGAGACGTTCGCCGTGAGCGAGATCGCCCGCCAACTGGCAGCCCACGCCGATCGTGCGACGCTCTACCACTATCGCGACAACGCGGGTCGTGAAGCAGACCTCATTGTGGAGCGGCCCGACGGCACCATCGTCGCGATCGAAATCAAGGCCACATCCTCGCCACGCGCCACCGACCTGCGTCACATTGCCGCCCTGCGCGACAGCCTTGACCGCGCAGAGCCGGGCGCATTCCGCGCCGGCGTCCTGCTGCACACCGGCCGCCACGCGGCCAGCTTGGGCGACCGGCTCCACTCAGCCCCCCTTGCAACGCTCTGGGAATCCCCGACTCGATCGTATGACTGAGCCAGCCAAGGTCAGTCGAAGCTGACCGAGACCTTCAGCGCTCCGGCGTCGTGGGGCTCGTGGGCCAGCCGGAAGGCGTCGCCGATGTCGCTCACGTCGAACACGTGGCTGAGGAGCGGAGACACGTCGATGTCGCCCGAGGCAATGAGCTGCAGCGCTTGACGGAATGACATCGAGCCGGGCTCGTCCTGGGCCCCGTAGGTGCTCGCGGCAGAGAGCCGCTTGCGGAAGAACTTCTGGAAGCGCACATGGATGTTGTCGTCGGTCGACGGCAGTCCGAACCACAAGAGCTGACCATCCATGCGTACGAGCTCGACTGAATCAAGAAACGTGTCCGAACGGCCGACCGCCTCGATGACATAGTCGGCGCCGCGGCCATCGGTCATGTCCTTAACCGCCTCGATGACACCGGCGTTGCCGAGCTCGGCGGCATTCAGGCACTCGTCCGCGCCGTAGGCCTCTGCTACTGCCAAGCGAGTCGGTGACAGGTCAGAGACGATGACCCGCTCCGCGCCGGCTCGCTTCAGCAGGTAGGTGAAGAACAGCCCCGCCGAGCCTTGGCCCATGACCATGACGGTCTCGCCGGTGACATCACGTGGGTGCTGGCGCATGGCGTAGATCACCGTGCCGAGCTGCTGGCCCATGAGCAGGTGCGAGCGAGGCACGTCGCTGGCCGGCAACGGCACGCAGTAGCTGGAGTTGATCCGCTGGAAGGCGTTGAAGCACTCGCCTACCGGCGGGTTCGGGAACGTCAGCACGTGCGTGCCCTCCGGAAGCCCGGGCGCCCGGCTCTCCACCACCACGCCGATGCCTTCGTGGCCTGGGAAGCCATGCGGGCAGGGCGGACGATGCGCCAGGCCGGCGCCCATCATCACCATGTGCAGGTCACTGCCGCAGATCGATGCCATCTCCGAGCGGATGAGCACGTCGTAGTTCACCGCCGTCATGCCCAAGGCGGCATCGGGCCGGGACGATGGTGCGGCATCTGACGAGGCCTCGTCCAATGGCGGCACCGGGATCTCTTCGCACACCATGCGACCCACATCGACCATCCGACCCGCCTTCATCATCTCCATGCGTCTGCTCGCTTTCTGCCCCACGCCCTGCTGCTGATCATTCTCATTGGTTCAGCGAATACTGGCTCATGAACGCCCAGCCGTCCGAGGTGGCGCTGATGCCCGCTTCTGAACCGGCACCGTTCTTGCCGTTGCCTTTCCCCCACGATGAGCCGGGCCAGACGTGGCCGAGGCCCTCGACCGCGTAGAAGCGCAGTTCGACACCGTCATCGCAGCCGGTGTAGCTCGTGAGCGATGTCGTGGAGTCAAACTCGCTCTCAGTCACGACCGCGCATCCGAATGCAGCTGCGAACTCCGCGAGCTCGTCGGGGATGATCTCCGCGAAGAACGCTTCGAGCTCCCGGGCCTTCTCGTCATCGATCTGCACACCCTGCAACAACACCGATTCTCGGCGGTCGTCGAAGGGCACAACTTCGTCGTCCGTGCCGTGAACGGCTGCCATCGCCACGGCGCGGGAGGGTTGGCACCCTTCGGGATGGCTGATGCCGCCGACAGAGAACGTTGCTGCAATCCGATCTGCCAATTTGCAGGCCAGGTACGCACTGAAGTAGCCCCCGTTCGAGAATCCGGTCGCATAGACGCGTGATTCGTCGACGCACGCTTGTTCGGAGACTCGTTCGATCAGATCCCCGACGAACTGCACATCGTCACGCGACGAGGTATCGCTGTGGGCGAGCTCCCAACTCCGGACGCCTCCCCAGTCGTTGTCGCCCAGACCGGACGGGTGGACGACCACGAAGCCCTCGTCATCGGCCAGATCGGTGTAACCCGTGTAGGCCGCCTGGCCGGGTCCGTCGCCGCCCAGGCCGTGAAAGTTCACGACCAACGGTGCGGGCGCCGACCCCGATGCCGACGCCGGCACATAGAGCAGGTACTCGTACTCGTTGCCTCCCGAGGCGAGACGGTGGCGGCCATGGGAACCGACGACATCCGCATCCGGTACGCAGCCATCTGAGGCAGAGGCGCTCGTCGACGGTGCGGCCTCCTGCGATGTCTCGGGTGCTGACGCTGCTGGGACGGCTGCCGACGATGTGGGTCGCACCGTCGTGCCGGCTGCGCGGTCCCCTGACGTGCACGCCGCAGCAGCAAGCGCGCACAGCACCGTCACGCACATGACCCGCTGCGGACCGATGAGGCTGCGGTGCCACAGCAGGCGCATCGGGGAAAGTTAGCTGGCAGGCTGTCGGGCGTGAATGTGCCGGTGGCGACCGCTGAGCGCAGCCAACGGTTCGTTCGGGGCTGGGTTGTGCTCGCCGGCGTTTTCGGGGTGATGATGATCACCTCGGGCATGGTGTTCTACGCCCTCGGCGCGTTCTTGGACGCTTTCGTGGACGAGCAGGGCTTCAGCACCGGACTCGCGGGCGCAGGCGTCGGCATCTTCTTGCTGGCGTCGGGACTGTGCGGGTACTACACGGGCAAGCTGGTCAATCGATTCGACGCCCGCTGGGTGATCACCGCTGGCACCGCTGTCAGCACCATCGGCATGGCACTGCTGTCACAGGTGCGCAGCGGCTGGCAGATGTTCGTCGTCATGACCATTTTCGGCATCGGCTTCGGGCTCTGCGGTCTGGTGCCCACCACGACGCTGGTGACGCGCTGGTTCGAGCGCCGGCGTTCGGTGGCGATGGCGATCTCGTCTACCGGTCTGTCGCTCGGCGGCATCATCCTGCTGCCGCAGATGAGCGTTCGAATCGAAGCGGACACGTTGATCTACTGGGCGCCCCGATTCGCCGTCGTGTACTGCGTTCTGCTGCTGATCTCCACGTGGTTCTTTCTTCGGGCATGGCCCAAAGATGTGGGGCTGCTGCCCGACGGCGCCAGACAGTCCAGCGATCCGGGCGAGACGCCCACCGGACCGCCGCCCGGAACGCCGTACCAGCAGGCCATCCGCACGAGGTTCTTCGTCTTCACCGCCATCGGTTTCGTGCTGGTGATGAGCAGCCAGGTCGGGGCGATTCAGCACATGTACAAGTTCACCGGGGATCGGCTGGGGCTGGAGACAGCCGCCGCCGGCGCTGTGCAGGTGCTCGCGGGCACGAGCGTCGTGGCAAGGATCTGCGGCGGCATCGCAGCGCTGAAGGTGTCGCTGCGCTGGCTCACGATGGTGCTGATGGTGGTGCAGGTGGTTGGGCTGTGCCTGCTTGCTGTGGCTGGTAGCGGGCTTGCCATCCTGTTCGGCGTGCTGGTGCTGGGCAGCGCCATGGGCAATCTGCTGATGCTGCACCCGCTGATCCTGGCTGACGCCTTCGGCGTGCGGGACTACCCGCGCATCTACGGCTTCGGCTCTTTGCTGATGGTGTCCGGCCTGGCCGGGGGGCCGTTCCTCACCGGGGTCCTCAACGATGCGTACAGCTACCGGTCCGCGTTCTTCGCCTTGGCAGCAATCGCCGCAGTGGGTCTGGTCATCTACAGCTTCGCCGGCAACCCGGCCCGCGACTATCTCACGGCACCGGCACCGGAATCCGAGTGGGCAGCCCCGATTCGGCCTCGATCCGCACGACCGACGCCGACACCCGTCCTGACCGCCACGCGTCATCTCCCCGAGGGAGTGCGCCAGCCGGTGCTCGCCGGCAACGGCATCAACGGCGCTCTCGAAGACGCAGCCGAACTCGACGAGGTCGAACAGATACGCGACCGCACCGCTCCCGCTGTCTGGGCCGTGGAATCTGCGTGACCTGGCCGGGTCGGTCTGCTGCTCCTGATCCATCGCACCTGATCGGCCGATGAGGTCGTCTCGCGACCTCGATTCACCCGCCATGGCAGCAAAAATGAGGTCGTGAAACTCGCGGTACTCGGTGCGACGGGGTACGTCGGCGGCCGTCTCGTGCCGCACCTGATCTCCAGTGGCCACGACATGGTGTGCGTCTCGCGCAATCCTCAGCGACTGGCGAACCGCCCCTGGCGCCAAGACGTCGAGGTGCGCTCCGGCGACGTGGCTGACGCTGCGTCGCTGAAGGTGGCGCTGGCCGGATGCGACGCTGCGTTCTACCTCGTTCATGCCATGGGCATGACCGACGACTTCGCACGCGCTGACCGGATCGGCGCCCAGAACATGGCGCACGCTGCTGAGGCCGTGGGGCTGCAACGGATCGTGTATCTCGGCGGGCTCGGCAGCGACGCACCCTCGGAGCTGTCGCCGCATCTGGAGAGCCGGCATGAGGTCGGGCGATTGCTTGCCAGCGGGTCGGTGCCGGTCACCGAGCTTCGGGCGGCGGTCATCATCGGCTCGGGCAGTGCTTCCTTTGAAATGCTGCGACATCTTGTCGAAGTGCTGCCGGCGATGATCTGTCCTCGCTGGGTCACGGCCACTCGCTGCCAGCCCATCGCCATTGCCGATGTCCTGCACTACCTCGGCGAGGCGGTGGGCATGCCCGCGGGGGCACACGAGATCGCCGAGATCGGCGGCCCAGATGTCGTGTCCTATCGCGACATGATGAATGCCTACGCGCGCTGTGCAGGTCTGCGACGGAGGCTGATCCTGCCAGTGCCGGTGCTCACCCCCCGCCTGTCGGGGCACTGGGTCAAGCTGGTCACCCCGCTTCCTTACGACCTTGCGCGGCCGCTCGTGGACAGCCTTGTCAATGACGTCGTGGTCAGCGAGGCCCGCAGCATCGATCGTTGCCTAGAGGCTGAGCCCCGGGCCCGAGCGGCCCGCGAGCGCAGCGAGCTAGAGCGGGAAGCACAGGGCGAAGCCGTGGCCCGAGCGGCCCGTGAGCGCAGCGAACAAGAGCGGGAAATAACGGGCACCGCGACGGAAGGCTCCGCCAATCCGCGCATGCGCTCGGGGCATCAACCACTGTCCTTGGACGAGGCCCTCGAGCGGGCCTCGCAGCATGTTCAGGACCTGGACATCACGACCAGCTGGATGGACAGTGCTGCGAGTCGCACAGCAGCGTCGCCGATGCCCCAAGACCCCGATTGGGCTGGGGGGACCGTGCTGGCAGACGAGCGCGAGGTGTTGGTGGACGCGTCCATCGAGGACGCATTCGCGACGGTGTCAGGCATCGGCGGCCAGCGCGGCTGGTACGCGAGCCAATGGCTGTGGCAGCTGCGAGGAGCGGTTGACAAGCTGATCGGAGGCGTGGGAATGCGGCGGGGTCGGCGACACCCCGATGACCTGCAGGTCGGCGACGCCGTCGACTTCTTCCGCGTCGAGGTACACGAGCCGCCCAAACTGCTTCGGCTGCGGGCAGAGATGCGCGTGCCCGGCGACGCATGGCTGGAATGGCAGCTCAGCGAGTCAGCCGAGGGAGTGCTGCTGTGTCAGCGGGCACGCTTCCATCCCAGGGGCGTGCTCGGCCGCCTCTACTGGTGGTCGCTCGTCCCGATCCACACGATGATCTTCCGTGAGCTGATCGTGCGGCTGGCATCTGCGGCCGAGGCCCGGGCGGTGCAGCCCGATCATGGTCGGCTCGAACAGGGCCAATCAAGTCAAGGCCGCAAGAGCTAGGGCCTGAATGCGATCGGGCGCATTCTCCGCACGTCGATCCGTCCAAGTACCCAAACGGTTACGGACCCCCGAGTGTACGATTAGCGATCCGCAAGATGCCGCCCCATTTCGAATTTGCACGACCTTTGAAGAAGCAGACGGGATGAGGTGTCACATCTAGAGTTTCTGGAGCGATGCGTAACCGATGTTTGAGTGCCACTGGTCGCGTCGGTCCGCTTGAGTACCATGAACCACTACTCCCGCCTGTCATTCAGCTCGACATCATTCCGAGGAGTCGGCACGGCAAGTCCCCCAATCGTGGAAGGAGGGTCGTCGAACCGTGACCAGCCAATCAAACTCCAGTGCCTTCCCAACGCGACTGAGGCAACGCTGTGAGGATTTGGCGCAACAGTACGGTTTCAAGGCCAACGACCTAGCACGCGGCTTTGAAAGCTACCTTGCGCATTTGTTCGTACAGGAAAGCGGTTTCCAAGAAGTCCTCGAAGGACAGCAGCCTCATAGCGCAGACTTAAGTGAAGTTATCCTACGGCGTAATGATCTAGGAGTCGATGTTGTACTCGAAGATTCTGAGAACAAGCAGCTGCTTCTAGTCCAGGCAAAATGGTTAGGCAAAGGAACTGCGTTCCCGAATAACGAGCTACAGAGCTTCTTCGGCCTCCATACCAAGCTCTGCGAGCCAGACTATATTGCGACCGGGAGCGATATGGCGCGAGAGCTGCTCGGCGGCTACAGAGATCGGGTACGTGATCACTACACAGTGCGATTCCGATTCGTTACGAATCGGGTTCTTCCAAAGACTGAGAGAATCGGTCTGATTAGGGACAGCGCAAACAAGGGCTACGAGGACGCTGGCTTGCCCATAGTATGTGAGATCTTCGGGCAAACTGAACTCAAGGAACTGGAATCCCAAGTCAAATCTACTGATGCCGGCATACTGAAATCCATCACATTTGCCGTCAAGGGTAACGACGTGGTCGAGTTCCGTCAACCATCTCACAGCCTAATATGTCGCATATCGGGCAATGAGCTGACAGATCTCTACAAGCAACACAAACAAGAACTGTTTGCCCTCAACATACGCCTTCCGATGACACTAAATCGTGCCATCAACCGGGATATACGAGACACAGCCGAAAAGGAACCCGAGTCATTCTTCTTTTACAATAATGGAGTCTCGGCCGTCTGCCATGAATTTGAGTACAATGAGCAACAAAATCGTGTTGAGGCAAAGCGATTCCAGATAATCAATGGTGCCCAAACAGTTGGTGCTATCGCTGGTGCCAACTCGACAGACAAGGTTTCCGTGCTATTTCGTCTGACGGCGACCGGCGACGCTACAGGCGGCGAATTCACTGAGAACATCATCCGCTTCAACAATACTCAAAACCCGATCCAAATCTCGGACTTTAGGGCGAACGATCAAATTCAGCAGTTTCTAAGGGAGCACCTTAATCGACGGTCTGGAAAGGGGCCAGTCCCGTCCTTTAGCTATCAGCCAAAACGTGGTAAACGTATCACGGGTGATGCAGGGCCTATCTTGACCTCAGACCAGCTTGCTCGAATCCGCTATTCGTTCCTTCACGGTCCCGTCCGCACATACAAAGAGCCCAAATTGCTCTTTGACACCTCAGATTCCGGACTCTACTGGTGGGCTTTTGGTGATCAGGGCCAGTCACTTCAGTCTTGGACTGAACCAGAACTTGATGAGGCAGCTATTTCCATTGCGCTCGACGATATATTCAAAAAAGAAAGCCGTGCCCTGCGGAATCAAGCGAAGAAGTCTGATGCAGGTCACGGCCATAATACAGAAGGTGGAGGCCGGGCTCCTACCTTTGGTGAACCTAACTACTTGTATCGGCTTTCGAGATACTTGGTTGGCTTGGTTGCCGTTGGCTTGAGATTGAGTCGCGAGGAGGGTCGATTCGAGAGCTATAAGGAGTTGCTGAGCGGCAAGAACCACTTTGACCAGATTACTGGAAGTGCTATCGAGGACGCACGACGCATTGTCCGTTTCGAGATCAATAATCGCATCGAAACGCGGGCAGAATCACAGCCGGATTACAATCTAGCTCGTGATGAGCGCACATGGGAAAAATTGCGCCGGCAAATGGAAACTGAAACGCTGACTCGGTTACATTAGGCTTGAGGCGTTCGCTACGAAGGCATGGTTCCACTGCGGCGCTTGCTGATGTCGCCAAGTGAACCGAACGATACCTGCGCTAGAGTCTTCAGTTCGAAATCAGTTCTCCCGAATTTGCAAATGGCCTGAGTCCAAGAAGAGGCGCATTTGCGATAAGGAGCGACCATTCCTAGTAGAGATTGGACTGGGTTCGTTTCTGGTGTGCCGCTGCAGATAGTCCAAGAGGAACACGGTCACCGCAAGGGAAGCCAATGATGGATCCAGTGCATTCTCTTAGGGCCGAAATGCGATGGCGCGGGGCACGAGCTGGGCTGGCCGGTTCACGACCCGGTAAGCGCCTTCGATCCACTCGCAGATCAGCCGGCGGGTCTCGCGAGGATCGATCATCTCCTCGATCTGGAACCGGTTGAGCGGCCCGATGGGGCCACGCGCCGCCTCGATACGCGCTTCGAGCTCGGCCCGCAGCGCCACCGGGTCCTCCGCCTCAGCCAGCTGCCGCTTGTAGGCGGCCTCGATGCCGCCTTCGGGCGGGATGCCGCCCACGTCGGCGGCCGGCCACACCACACGGGCGTTGTGCTGGCGCCGGGGCGTGGCGTAGTTGTTGCCAGCCACGCCGAAGCTGCGGCGCATGAGCACCGTGAAGATCGGTACCGCGGCCTGCGCGAATGCCGTCATCCAGGTTGCGCCCTTGCGGATGGTGCCGGTGATCTCGTGCTCGACGCCGACTGCGAAGCCGGGGTTGTCGCACAGGTTCAGGATCGGCATATGGAAGAGGTCACACAGGTCGATGTGACGGGTCAGCTTGTCGCAGCCGTCGGCGGTCAGCGCGCCGCCGTTCGGATGACGGCTGTCGGACGCCAGCACGCCGACCGGGTGCCCGTTCATGCGGGCAAACCCGACGACCTGATCGGTGCCCCACAGCGAACCGATCTCGAAGAACGAACCTCGGTCACAGATCAGCTCGATGCCCCGGCGGATGTCGAACGTCGTGGTGCGCTTGCGGGGGATCAGCGTCAGCAGCTCCTCGTCACGCCGGTCCGGCGGATCGTCGGGGTCCGGCGGCAGCACCGGCGGCGTCTCGTACACCGACGACGGCAAGTACGACAGGAATCGCCGAACGAGATCGGCTGCTTCTTCCTCGGTCTCGGCGAGATTGTCGACCGAGCCGTTCGTGCAGTGGATGCGCCAGTCGCCGAGATCTTCCTTGGAGATTTCGTAGCCCATGGCGTGGCTCACGACCGGCGGCCCTGCCACGAACAGCTGCGAGATGTCGCGCACCATGACGGCGAAGTGCCCCAACACGGCCTTCGCCGCTCCGATGCCGACCACGCTGCCCAGCAGCATGTTGACCACCGGCACCGTCGTGAGCTGCTCCGCATACTCGGTGCTGCCCAAGTGCGACGGCAGGAACGAACCTCCCCCACCCGTCACCCGTGGCCGGCCCGCCTTGATGGCCCCGGTGCTCTCCTTGGCACTGCTCTCGCCTTCCTTGCGCTGCTCGGGCACCATCGAGGCGACGCTGCCGCCGCCGGACGAACCGTCCAGCAGCCGGATGGAGGGCACGCCAAGTTCGGTTGACAGCAGGTCCAAGTAGAAGCTCTTGGCGCCGATGGCACCGTCGGCATGGCCGCCTCGCGACGTGAAGTCGTCGGCGCAGACCACGACATCCCGGCTGTGGATCTTGCCGGTCCCACCGACATGGTTGGCTGGCGTGAAGGCTGCGATCTCGCCCTCGTCGTCGTAGGAAGCGAAACCGGCCAGGCTGCCGACCTCACGGAAGCTGCCGTCGTCGAGCAGCAAGCGGATGCGGTCCCGGCAATGCAGCTTCCCCCGGTTGCGCTGGCGAACCACGCCCGGCTCGTCTGAGTCCGGACCCAAGCGTTCTTCGGCGAGCCGTTGCAACGTCTGCACGTCATCCAGCAGCGGCTCCCAGCCGCTGGGGGCCGCGCCCGCGCTCGAAGCGCCACCGGCCGCGGCGCCGGAAAGCACCACAGCCAGCACGTCGCCGGCCGCCAGCTGGTCGCCGGGTTGCAGGTCGCGCAGTGCTGAGACTGTGCCCTCGCATGGAGCGGTGACCTCCGTCTCCATCTTCATGGCCGACAGCACCACGAGCGCTTGCCCCGCTGTCACGGCGTCGCCAGCGCTCACCCGGACCTCGACGACGCTGGCGGGCAGCGGGCTGCGAATTGCTACCTCACCGTCGGCGAGCTCGCGGTCCGGCCATGTCGACGCCGGCGCCGTGGCCGGTGACGGCGTCGCAGGCATCGCCGCTGAGGCGGGTTCCAACATCGCGGCGCGCCGCGAGGCGCTGCCGCTCATGTCGCCCGACATTCCGTTGGTGCTGGTGGCGGCCGCCGCCCCGTCTGCGAGCGGCACCATCTCGGCGAGCAACGTGGTGCGTGCATCACCAATGCGCACGGCGGGGTGGCCCAAGATCTGGCGAAGCGTGTCGATGTTCGTGGGCAGCTGGCCGATGTGGAAGTCAGCCAATGCGGTCGAGGTGCGGGCTACTGCTGCTTCGAGGGTGCTGCCGGTGCCGATGACCTTGGCGAGCAGTGGGTCGTAGTGCGGTGGCGGTGTGTAGCCGGCATAGCCGGCGGCGTCGACCCTGACGCCCGCGCCTGACGGTTCGTGGTACGCCGAGATCGCGCCCGAACCAGTCGCCACGACTCGTGCCTGCACGGCGTAGCCGCGCGGAGCGGCCACGAACGCCTCCGCGGCCTTGTCTCGGTCTGCGCTGCCCGGAACAACGCCGATCTCCTCCAAGCGCGCACCTGCAGCGATCCTGAACTGCGCCTCGACCAGATCGACGCCGGTGACCTGCTCGGTGACGGTGTGCTCCACCTGGATGCGCGGGTTGCACTCGATGAAGAAGTGGTCCCCGGTCTCGGGCGACACCAAGAACTCCACCGTTGCTGCATTCGCCAGACCGGCCTGTGCAGCGAGCCGAACAGCATCAGCATGCAGCCGGTCACGCAGGCTGGCATCAAGTCCCGGCGCAGGAGCGATCTCGATGACCTTCTGATTGCGCTGCTGCACCGAGCAGTCCCGTTCATACAGGTGCGCCACGCTGCCGTGAAGGTCGGCGAGCACCTGCACCTCGATGTGGCGCGGTCGTTCCACGAGGCGCTCCACAAACACAGCGCCGTCGCCGAACGCCGCTGCCGCCTCGCTGGTGCACCGCTCGAACGCCTCGGCGATGTCCTCGATGCGCTCCACAGCGCGCATGCCCCGGCCGCCGCCGCCGGCTGCAGCCTTCAGCATCACCGGCAGACCGACCTCCGCGGCGGCGTCGGCCGCCGCTGCCGCATCGGCGACGGCCCCCGGCGATCCGCCCGCGACGGGAACGTCGATCGAAGCAGCCAATGCGCGGGCGCGGACCTTGTCGCCGAAGAGTTCGAGCGTGTCGGCGGCGGGGCCTACAAAGGCGAGGCCCGCTTCGGCACAGCCAGCGGCAAAGGCCGCGTTCTCCGCCAAGAAGCCATAGCCCGGATGGACGCAATCGCAGCCGTGTTCGGTTGCAATCCGCAGCAACGCGTCGATGTCCAGGTATGCGGCCAACGGGTCGCCGCCCGGCAGCGGAGCGACCTGGTCGGCGGCCGTCAGGTGCAGCGAGCGCTCGTCCACCGGCGCGTGCACCGCCACCGTCTCGATTCCCAAGGCATCAGCAGCCTTGGCGATCCGGATAGCGATCTCGCCGCGATTGGCGATCAGGACACGGGTGAAACTCACGATCCCCCCTCGATATGGCCATCACATGGCCGTGACATGGCCGGGTACCGGCGATTCTGGCGCGAAATTGATCCTCGGCGCGGAGTTGGCCGACCGGTGCGAGACTGGCGAGATGGAGATTTACGACGTCATGCGCACAACCTTCGCCGCTCGGGACTTCACCGACGACGAAGTCACCGACGAAGTGCTGTACCGCATCTTCGACAATGCCCGGTTCGCCGCCAGCGGCGGCAACCGGCAGGGCCACAAGGTCATCGTGGTACGCGATCCCGCCCGCAAGAAGCGCCTCGGCGAGCTGTGTATTCCGGCGATGCGCGTTGCCGCGGCGCAGGTCGCTGCCGGCGAGGTATACTGGCAGAGCTACAGCCCGTCATCGGTGAACATCGAAGAGGCCATGGCCGACGAGTCGCTGAAGTTCCCGCTCCCGATGTTCGAGCACATGGACCAGGTGCCCGTCGTGCTGGTGATCACCGTCGATCTGCGCAACGTCGCCTCGATCGACAAGGAGCAGGATCGCATCGGGGTGGTCAGCGGCGCGTCGGTGTACCCGTTCGCGTGGAACATCCTGCTGGGTGCTCGCAACGAGGGCCTGGGCGGCGCGATGACCACATTGCTCTCGGCAAACGAGCCCGCAGCCAAGGAACTCCTCGGGCTGGAGGATTGGGAGGCGGTGTGCGCCCTGCTTCCGATCGGCAAGCCCACCAAGCAGCTCACCAAGCTGAGCCGAAAGCCGGTCGAGGAGATTGCCGTGCGCGAGCGGGGCGACGGGGAGCCCTTCACGATCTAGCGACCGCGGCACACCCCCGCAGGAGGAAGCATCGATGGCCATCGACTTCAGCTTGAGCCCCGAACTCGAGGAGCTCCGCAAGCGCATCGCCGCGTTCATCGACGCCGAGGTACGTCCGGTCGAGACTCGCATCGACGACGAGCGGCTCGAGGACACCGACCGGGACGCCTACGTCGGGGCACTGCTCGGAATGCGCAAGCGGGCGCAAGACGAAGAGCTCTGGTTGCCGCACATGCCCGCTGAGTGGGGCGGCATGGGGCTCGGTCACGTCGAGATGGCCATGGTGCAGGCCGAGGCCGCCAAGACCCGGTTCGGCCCGTGGGTGCTCAACTGCCAGGCGCCCAACGAGGGCAACATGCATACGCTGCTGCACTGGGGCACCGACTCCCAGAAGCAGCGATACCTGGCGCCGCTGTGCGAGGGCCGCGCCGAGTCGTGTTTCGCCATGACCGAGCCCGAGGTGGCCGGCTCGGATCCCACGCTCATCCAGACCCGCGGCTACCCAGACGGCGACGAGTGGGTGCTGAACGGGCACAAGTGGTTCATCTCGAACGCGCACCGTTCCAAGTTCGCCATCCTCATCGCCCGCACCGAGGACAACCCCGACATCCCCCAGGCCGGCAACTCAGCGTTCATCGTCGACCTGCCGGCCGACGGCTGGACCGAAGTGCGCCAGATCGAGACCATGCACGGCTCGACGGGCCACAGCGAGATCCTCATCGAGGACTTGCGCGTCGGCGCCGGCCAGATGCTGGGCGGTCGGGGCCAGGGACATCTGCTGGGCCAGTACCGGTTGGGGCCGGCGCGCCTGGCGCACTGCATGCGCTGGATTGCCCAGGCTCAGACGGCGCTCGACATGATGGTCGATCGGTCGCTCAACCGGTTCGCCCACGGTTCACTGCTCGCCGAGAAGCAGGGCATCCAGTGGATGATCGCTGACAGCACCATGGAGCTGTACCAAGCGAAGCTGATGGTGCTGCACGCGGCCTACAAGGTCGACCGGGCGCAGGCCGGCACCGGCGAGGACTTCAAGGCCGAAGTGTCGATGGCGAAGCACTTCGTGGCGAACATGCTGGGCCGGGTCATCGACCGGTCGATCCAGGTGCACGGAGCGCTCGGCTACTCCACCGACACCCCGCTGGCGCACATGTACCAGCACGCCCGCTGGGCCCGCTTCGCCGACGGCGCTGACGAGGTGCACCAGATGCGCATCGCGCAGCGCACCATCGCCGCCTATACCGACACCGGCAGCACCGGGGCCGCTACCGGCAACCTGCCGGTGTGAGCGTGCCCATACCGCAAGGGGCCAGATGAGCGGTTGGGGAAGCACCTCGTGAGCCGCGACGTGCTCGATTCATGAGCGTCCTGGAGTATGTGGTCGTGGCGGTGGTGGTCGCCGCCGGCGCAGGAACACAGGCGTGCATCGGCCTCGGCATGGGCCTGATCGTGGGACCAGTGCTGGTGACCATCGAGCCGACGGGAATCCCTGGGCCGATGCTGATGCTGGCGGGCGGCATCAATATCCGCAACGCTGTCGCGGACCGAGCGGCGCTGAAAGCCCCGGCCTTGCGCCGGCAGTTGATCGCGGCACCCCTCGGTCTGGTCGGCGGTGTCGCGCTGCTGACCGTGCTGAGCGACCGCTCGCTGGCGATCGCTGTGAGCGTGTTCGTGCTGGCGGCCGTGTCGGCGCAGGCCATCGGCTTCCGGCCGCCCGAGGGTCGCCGGGCCGACTATGCGGCCGGAGCCGGCACGGCGTTCTCATCGTCGGTGGCGGCAGTGCCCGGGCCGGTGTACGCAGTCTTCGCCAGCCACTGGGAGCCGGCAGCCCTGCGGGCCACCTTGGCCACCTTCATGCTGATCGTCGGCACGGCGATCATCGCTGCCCTCGTCATCATCGGAGAGTTCGGTCTGCGGGAGCTCTGGCTGGGGCTGGGCTTGTTGCCAGCAGTTGCGCTGGGTCTGCCGATCGGCAGGTGGCTGCGGCCGCGTCTGGCAGGTCCACGCTTCCGGATCATCGTGCTCTCGGTCGCAGCAACCAGCGCCTCCGTCGTACTCGTCCGCCAGCTCCTCGCCGGCTGATACTTGTTCCGCTGGCGCGAGCGGCGGTCACGACCAGGGGTCTTCGGGACCGGGGGCCGGCTTGGGTGCTGGGGTCGTGGCCTGGGCGATGACCTGAGCGGCGGCGGCCACACCGGAAGTGCCCATCGGCGCGTCGATGGCCGCCAGAGTGGCCTCGATGGTGCCGAGTGTGCCGAGCAGCATCGGCGGGTTGAGATGGCCCATGTGGCCGATGCGGAACTCGGCGTCGGCATTGCCGGTGATGCTCAGCCCCAGGGTCAGTCCGGCCTCGGACTCGCACGTGGCGCGTAGCTGCTGCGCGGAGACCTCGCCGGTGCGGATCATCGTGACCGAGTTCGAACGATGCGCTGGGTCCACCACGTTCAGCTCGAGCCCGCCGGGTGCCGACCACGCATCGACGGCTGCGTGGATGGCGCCCGCCATCACACGATGGCGCTCCCAGACGTTCTCCAGGCCCTCCTCGTCGATCATGTCGAGTGCCTCCGCCAAGCCCCAGAGGTGCTGGACAGGCGGCGTGCCGCAGAAGATCCAGTAGTGGGCATCGGGATCGGTGCGCCTCGTCCAGTCCCAGTACGCGGTGCGCAGGTCCGCTCGCTGGTGTGCCTCCCACGCCTTGGGACCGACCCAGACCATGCCCAGGCCCGGGGGCACCATCAGGCCCTTCTGGCTTCCCGACACGGTCACGTCGACACCCCACGCGTCCATCTCGAACGGCTCGCATCCCAGCGAGGCCACGCAGTCGGCCATCAGCAACGCCGGATGGTCCGCCTCGTCCATGGCGCGGCGCACGGCGGCGATGTCATTGCGCACCGACGACGCGGTGTCCGTCTGTGCCACGAGCACAGCGGCGAACTCGCTGCCGACATCGGCTCGCAGCCGTTCGGTGACGGCATCGGGGTCGATGGCCGCTCGGTCCGCAGCGTGCAGCACCTCGAACTTGACTCCGCTCATCGCGGCCATCTCGGCCCAGTTCGTGGCGAAGTGGCCGACTTCGAGCACCAACACCGTGTCGCCACGAGAGAGCGTGTTGGTGATGGCCATCTCCCAGGCGCCGTGGCCGTTGGAGATCGCGATATACGCCCGGTGCTCGGTGCGGGCGATCGCCGGCAGCCGTTCCAGCAGCGAATAGGTGAGGTCCACCACCTCGCCCTCGTAGATGTTCGGGATGGGCCGGCGCATCGCATTCAGCACCCGGTCGGGGATCACCGACGGGCCCGGGATCATGACAAGCGGGCGGCCGTGTCGCAGCGACATTGCAACTCCCTTCAGCGATCGTGCCCACCGGCGCGTCGCCAAGCGCCATCAGCCTAAGGACGCTGAGGCCCGGGCCCGAGCGCACGCGTAGGCTGCCGTCAGAGCGGCGCCCTCGCCTGCCAGGGCGGACGCTGCAGAACACACACGGGGGTGCCCACGATGAGCAACAACGCACTCATCCATCCGTATTCGGTCCTCAGCCGCGACGAAAACACCTACGTCCGGATTGTCTCGGGCAACGGCGTCAAGCTGACCGACGAAGCCGGCAACGAGTACATCGACGCGCTCGCCAGCCTGTGGCTGTGCCAGATCGGCCACGGCAACCGGACGGTCATCGACGCCATCAACGCGCAGCTGGAGCAACTGCAGACGTACAACACGTTCGAGCCGTTCTCGAATGGTCCCGCGGTCGAGGTGGCCGAGATGGTGCGCGCTCGGTCGCAGCACCCTGACGGGCGAGTGTTCTTGGCATGTTCGGGCTCCGAGGCCGTGGACACCGCGCTGAAGTTCGCTCGACGCGTTCAACAGCGCAAGGGCGACACCGATCGGCAGATCATCGTTCGCCGCACCGCCGGCTACCACGGTGTGAACGTGGGAGGCACCAGCGTTCAGGGAGGGGCTGCCTACCGCGAAGGCTGGGGTGACCTGATGCCCCATGTGCTCGAGATCCCCAACGACGACATCGAACCGGCTGCGCAGCTGTTCGCGACCCACGGCGAGCGAATCGCCGCCGTCATTACTGAGCCCATCCAGGGTGCCGGAGGCGTGATTCCGCCACCGACCGGGTACTTCGAGGGGCTTCGTCGGCTGTGCACCGACAACGGTGCGCTGCTGATCTTCGACGAGGTCATCTGCGGCTTCGGGCGCACTGGCAGTTGGTTCGGAGGCCAGACCTTCGGCGTGAAGCCAGACATCTTCACCTTCGCGAAGGGCGTCACGTCGGGCTATATCCCACTGGCTGGTGTCGTGGTGTCACGGGACATCGCGGACCTGCTCGAAGCCGACGAGGCCAAGTTCATGCACGGCTACACCTATTCGGGCCACCCGACGGCGTGTGCCGCCGGGGTCGCGAACCTCGGCGTCATCGAGTCCGCAGGGCTCGTCGAACGGGCCACCCACATTGGCGAGAAGCTCGAAGAGGGCCTGCGGGCGTTGCAGGCCGACGGCATGATCGAGAGCTACCGCGGGCTCGGCGGCATCTGGGCCTGCGACATCGGCCGCGACGCGGCGGAGACCCGCGATGCGTTCCTCAAGCGCGGTGTGATCACGAGGGCCATCGGCAACGCGCTCGCATTCTGCCCGCCGCTCATCATCACCGACGAGGAGATCGGGCAGATCTTCGACCGGCTCGACGACGCGCTGCGCGCCACGGCGGCCTAGATCGCTGCGCGACAGGAAGGAAGGACGACCATGGAGAGCGATGAGACGCGAGCGCTGATGGAGCGCTACTACGCAGCGCTGACGACGGCCGACAGGGACACGATGCTCGAATGCCTCGACCCTGAAGTCACCTGGGTGCTGCCCGAAACGGCCGCTCAGGGCAATGCCGTCGACACGATGACGGGTGCCAACGAGGTGGTCGAGGCCCTGGGGGGTCGTGTGGTCAGGCAGACCTTCGACATCCGCCAGCCGATCAGCCTCGAGGTCCGCAGGATGATCGTCGACGGCGGCACTGCAGTGGTGCAGCAGCGATTGACCGCCACCGCCAAGGCCACCGGCCGCGAGTACGACAATCAGTACTGCTGGGTGTACGACTGCCGCGATGGGCTCATCGCCCACATGGAGGAGTACACCGACACGCTGTACGCGGCACAGCGGATGAGCTGGGACATCGACGGCTGAGGCCACCGCCCGCAGCCGAGCGAGCACCGCGCCGAGCGCGCCACAATCAAGGCACGGCAATTCGCCGGACAGGCCGAGTCTCAGGGGAGTCCGACATGAGCACCTTCGACATCGTCGTCAAAGACGGCATGATCTTCGACGGGACAGGGGCACCGAGAGTGCGCGGCGACCTTGGCATCGCCGACGGCAGGGTCGCGACCGTCGGCCGGGTCGACGCCCGCGAGGGCGCCAAAGTCATCGATGCCTCCGGCATGCACATCGCCCCCGGCTTCGTCGACTTGCACACGCACTACGACGCGCAGGTCTTCTGGGACCCCTACTGCACGCTGTCGGGCTGGCACGGCATCACCTCGGTGGCCATCGGCAACTGCGGATTCGGCTTCGCCCCGGTAGATCCCGACATGCGCGAGTACGCCATGCGCTCGATGACCCGCGTCGAGGCCATCCCGTACGAGTCGATGCGCCAGGGCATGCCCTGGGACTGGGTGACCTTCCCGGAGTACCTCGACAGCCTCGAACGCACGCCCAAGGCGATGAACATCCTCCCGTACGTGCCGATCGGCCCGATGCTGGTGATGGTGCTCGGCCTCGACGATGCGAAGTCTGGGCGGCTGCCCACAGAAGGCGAGCACGAGATGCTGGCCAAGCTGGTGCACGAGGCGATGGACGCGGGCGGCTGCGGCTGGTCGGCGCAGCGGCTGCCACCGACCGGTCCCGCTGCGGTGCAGCGTGACTGGGACGGCACGCCGATGCCGACCGACATGATGAACGACGAGACCGCCCGGGTGCTGGCCCGCGTGCTGGCCGAGCGCAACGAGGGCGTCGTGCAGATGACGCTCACCAGCGGCAACGTCGCGCACGACATGGCCCACCTCGAGGAGATCGCATCGATCAGCGGCCGGCCGCTGCTGCACAACGTGGTGCAGGCGTTTGAGGACAAGCCCAACATCCACCGCCGTCAGATCGAGTGGCTGGAGCGCTGCCGTGAACAGGGCGTTCCGGTGTACGGCCAGGGCGTGACCAGCGATGCCGGCTTCACGTTCACCCTCGAGGATTGGAACCTCTACGACGACTCCGAGGCCTGGATGGAAGCCTGCATGGGCGACAAGGCCGAGCGCTTGGCCAAGATGGCCGACCCCAGCCGCCGGCAGGCGCTCAAGGACACGATGCCCCGCACCGCGACCGCGGGCATCGAGACGGTGACGATCCTGTCGCCGCGCAGCGAATCCACCGAGCAGTACCGGGAGATGTCGGTCGGCCAGGCGGCCGAAGTCGCCGGCAAGCACCCGGTGGACCTCATGCTGGATGTGGCCGTCACGGACGGGCTCGACACGCTGTTCTTCGTGGCGCCGCCGCAGGGCAACTCAGAGCTGCTGCGCGACGTGGTGCAGTACCCGCACATGCTGTTCGGGGTGTCAGACGGCGGCGCACACACGAAGTTCCTCACGGCGGGGCGCTACCCCACCGAGACGCTCTCCGAGCAGGTGCGTGAGAACCAGTGGGTGACCTACGAGGAAGCGCATCGTCGGCTGGCGGCGCTTCCCGCGCAGCTCGCCGGATTCCGCGACCGGGGCCTCATCCGCCAAGGCGGTCCTGCTGACGTCGTGGTGTACGACCCCGAAAACCTGGCAGTCGGCCCGAACGAGGTGGTGCACGACCTGCCGGGCGGCGAGTGGCGCCGCATCCAGCGGGCCAGCGGCTACCGCAGCGTCATCGTGAACGGCGCCGAGACCATCTCCGAAGACACCCAGACCGAGACCTACAGCGGCCAGCTCCTCCGCCACGGCGGCTGACCAGCCTCAGGCATCACCTCAGATTCGATGCCGAATGGCTGAGGGTTACTCGCTGGACGAACGAGGCGAGCGGACCCGTGTGAACGTCGGCGGGCGCATGCAACGCCCCTGCGGTACATGGGCCGCATTTCAACGTCACAAGAAACATGGCGAGGAACCCTGCTCAGCATGCGCCGAAGCCGCAATCCGCTGGAAGAAGTACGAAACAGTGCGCCGGCGGTACAGACGCCAACGAGAGGCTGGCGCATCGATAACCGAGCTCGGACGACTCAACAAGCAGCGACTCACGCTCGAGCTCGAATACCGGCGCTTGGAGGCGCCGTCTGACACACCGCATCCGCCAAGCCGCCGTTGGAAGGTCTATCGACTCAGCTTCGAGAACGGTCAGCAGTACGTAGGCATCACCAGCCGGCTGGTCGAGGCCAGAGTGTCCGAGCACGTCTCGGGCGACAGGGGACTGACCGGTGGCTCAAAGGAGATGAGCGGACTCGTTGCGGCAGGTGCCGATTACCAGTACGAGACACTCGCTTCTGGCTTGACGGAGAGCGAGGCCGAATCACTCGAGTACGAAGAGATCGCCAAGCTGGACAATCCTCTCAATGTCCAGGGACCCGTCAACCGTCGACGGGTGTAGGCGCACAGGGCGACGTCAACCGCGCTGCGAAAATCGTTTGCCTGCGGGCCGAAGATGGATCCATGCTGGCGATGCTGAACGTCAGCTCCTCGCGCGGAATTGAGTGTGTACCCTATGCGCATGGCACGTGTGAACGTCTACTTGCCGGATGATCTTGCCGAGAAGGCGCGCGCTGCCGACCTGAACGTTTCCGGGCTGACACAGGCCGCCATCCAGCGTGAACTCGATCGCCAGTCGCTGGACGCTTGGCTCGACGAGGTGGCGAACTTGCCTTCGACGGGCATCGACGACGAATCCGTTGTCGAAGCGGTCCGCGCGGCCAAAGACGAACTCGAATTCGGTGAATGAGGCGCTGGTCGTCGATGCTTCGGCGGTCGTCGACATACTCATCGATGCCCCCTCGGCTGGCGCGATCCGGAATCGCCTGCGGCACAACGAACTGCATGCGCCGGCACATCTGGACATCGAGGTCATGTCGGCACTCGGCCGTCTTCACCGTGCCGGTCGGTTGAGGGCAGCGCAGGTGTCACGACTACTGGAAACATTCAAGCGCATCATCGTGCGACGCCACCTGCTTGATTCTCTGCTCGCGAGCGCATGGAACCACCGCCACAATCTGCGGCTTTCTGACGCGCTCTACGCAGCCCTGTCCGATCAACATGCGATGCCCGTGGTCACCGTTGACCGCGGCATGGTGGCCGCGATTCCGCGGGCAGAACACCCGGCAGATGCATAGATCAGTAGCTGAAGCAACTGCTGGCCTCAAGAAGCGGGTCGAGTACCGCCGCGTCAGTCCTGCAACACTGGCAGTCGCAGGGCCAGCGTTCTGGCCGTTCGGCCGATGGGAAGAACTATGACGACGTATGCAGGTGAGCTGCTGATTCACGACACCGACAGCCATCTGATGGAACCGGTGGATTGGCTGGCGAGCTACGCCGACAGCTCCGTGGCCGCCAAGCTCCGAGACCTGAGCTTGTTGGGTGGGGGCGATGCAGCCACCCATGAGCTGGTGGAGCAGTGCTGGGCGCGGCGCGACGATCCTGAGGAAACGGCGAAGCTGGCAGCCGACGTGGTCGGCGGGCCGAAGGGCTACTTCGCCTACGGCTCGATGGACGCCAATGAACGGGTCGGGGCGCTCGACCAGCTGGGCTTCGCCAGCCAGCTGGTGTTCACGACGTTCGCGCACACGCAGTTCCACGCCCGCGGCGATGTCGATCTGGCGTACGGCGGCGCCTCGGCGCACAACCGCGGCATCGCCGACTTCTGCTCGGTCGACCCGCGGCTGCTGGGCGTGGCGTTCGTGCCTCTGGAGGATCCGCAGCGCACCCTCGAGTGCGCCCGCGAGGCCATCGAGGTGGGATGCCGGGCCGCATGGATCCCCCACGGCGTGCCGACCGCGACGAGCCCCACACACCCCGACTTCGACCCGCTGTGGGCGCTGCTGTCCGAGGCCGACGTGCCGGTGCTGATGCACCTCGGGCCGAACGGCGGCAACAAGCTGCCGAAGACGTACCACAACAACGGGCGTGTTCCGGGCAAGGACTTCGTGGGCGGCGGCGAGAACATGCGCTCGAAGGACTTCTTGAACCTGTACCACGACGCCGAGAACTTGCTGGCTTGCATGGTGCTCGACGGCATCTTCGAGAAGTTCCCCGATCTGCGCTGCGGGCTGATCGAGCTGGGCGCGGGCTGGGTGCCCAACCTGCTGCGTTCGCTGGACAACAGCGTCAAGGCCTTCGGCCGTCACGAGCCTGAGCTGTCCAAGCTGACCATGGCACCCTCGGACTACATCCGCCGCCAGGTGCGGTTCACGCCGTGGCACTTCGAGGACGTGGGCTGGCTGGTGGCCAACAGCGGGCCGGAGCTGTACCTGTTCTCGTCGGATTGGCCGCACCCCGAAGGCGGCCGCGACCCGATCGCAGAGTTCCAGGCTTCGTTCACCGCGGCCGGCCTCAGCGGAGGCGTCACCGCACCGTTCTGGGCGGGCAACGCCTCGTTCCTGCTCGGCGTGTAGCGCCGTCTCAAGCCCCATCGGGCCGTCGGTAGATTTGGCCTCAGCGCGCTGCGGGAGCCGCGCCCGGCGGCACGAGTCGCGGCGCAGGAGACCAGACATGGCTGAGAATCCCGATCAGCATTCCCGCACAGCACTGCTCGTCGTGGACGTGCAGCCCACCTTCTGCGAAGGCGGCGCACTGGGGGTCGAGGGTGGCAACGACGTCGCCGCCAATGTGGCCGACTTGCTCGCCGGCGACCACGGCTACGACCTCGTGGTGACCACCCAGGACTGGCACATCGACCCGGGTGATCACTTCAGCGACGAGCCCGACTTCGTCGACACATGGCCGCCCCACGGCGTGGCCGGCACCACAGAGGCCGAGCTGCACCCTGCACTCGACGCTGTAGCCGGTCGCATCGACGCGGGCGTGCGCAAGGGCATGCACGCTGCCGCCTATTCCGGCTTCGAAGGCGTCGACGGCGACGGCCGGACCCTCAACGACCTGCTGAACTCTGCAGGCGTACACGAAGTCGACGTGGTCGGTATCGCCTTCGACCATTGCGTTCGTGCCACCGCGATGGACGCTGCTGCGAACGGTTACGTGACCACGGTGATCGAGGGGCTCTCCGCCTCGGTGGCGCCCGAGACCGAAGCCGCAGCACGCACCCAGCTCGCCGACGCTGGCATCGAGGTCATCATCTCGCGCTGAACCGCCCGTTCAGCTTGCCAGCGGTCTCGCCCGTCTAGAGAGTTTCCTGCTCGATGGTGAACTCGCTGGCGGCCTCGGCGATGCGTTTGTGGTTGCGGATCACCTCGTCCATCACGAAATGCACGAACCTCTCGCAGAAGTCGGGATCGAGTCCCTCCGCCAAGGCGAGCCGGCGCAGCCCGTCCACCTGCTCATGCTGGCGAGGCAGGTCAACCGGCGGCAGGTCGTTCGCAGCCTTGTAGACGCCGATGTCATGAGTGATGCGGAAGCGCTCCGCGAGCAGCCGAACCAGCTCCGCATCGACCTTGTCGATACTGCGGCGGAAGGCAGCGAGCTCGTCGTCGGACATCGGCCCTGTTTCTAGCCCATCGAGCCGCGACAGCCACCGGACGAGGGGTGCAGCAGACCCGGCGGTGCATCGGCGGGGGCGGGCAGGGCTTGGCTACGGTTTGCGCCGTGAGTGCCTCAGGTGCTGATCGCGGCCTGCGTGGCCGCACGGCCGTTGCAGGTGTCGGTGAGACCACCTACTACAAGCGCGGCCAATCGACCGATCCTGAATTCGTGCTGGTCGTGAAGGCGATCTTGACGGCGTGCGAGGACGCGGGCATCAACCCACGGGAGATCGACGGGTTCTGCTCGTACAGCAACGATCGCAATACACCGGCCCGGCTGGCCAACGCCCTCGGCCTCGAAGAGCTGCGCTACTCGAACATGCAGTGGGGCGGCGGAGGCGGCGGCGCTGCAGCCGTCGTGCAGAACGCTGCCAGTGCAGTGCACGCCGGATCGGCCAACGTCGTGGTGGCCTACCGGGGCCTGGCCCAGGGCCAGTTCGGCCGCTTCGGCCAAGGTGGGCGCCGACCGGCCGTGCGGGGCGAGTTCGCCTACACGCTCCCCTACGGCGTGATGAGCCCAGCCCAGATGTACGCGATGCGCACCACCCGGCTCATGTGGGAGCACGGCATCGATCGGTCCACCATGCGGGCGGTGGCGCTGGCTGCGTATCACCACGCCCAGAACAACCCCCGGGCGGTCATGTACGGCCGCCCGCTCGACGCCGAGACCTACGACTCGTCCCGCTGGATCACCGAGCCGTTCCGGCTGTACGACTGCTGCCTGGAGAACGACGGTGGCGCGGCCATGATCGTCACGTCTGCCGAGCGAGCCGCCGACCTCAGCGACACACCGGTGCTGGTGCTGGCAGCCCAGCAGAGTGGCGGTCACCGTTCGGGCGCCTGGGTCCACAACCCGACCGACTATGCGACCTCCAGCTTCAAGCTCGGGGCGCAGCACCTGTACGAGCAGGCCGGCGTGACACCTGACGACGTTGACGTGGTGCAGAGCTACGAGAACTTCACCGGCGCCGTGGTGATGAGCCTCATCGAGCACGGCTTGTGCACCTACGAGAACGCCAATGAGGTGCTGACGTTCGAGAACCTGCGGGCGGACGGGGGGAGCATCCCGCTGAACACCAGCGGCGGCAACCTTGCCGAGTGCTACATGCACGGGCTCGGCATGCAGATCGAGGCGGTGCGGCAGGTCCGCGGCGACTCCACCAACCAGGTGCCGAACGTCAACGTGTCGCTCTCCAATGCCGGACCCATGGTCGAGATCGCCTCGACAGCGATCTACGGCACGGCGGAGGTGCTCGGATGAGTGCGCTCGCCGAGGGCACCTACCTGCCGGAAGGCCTCACCCAACCGGCTCCGATGCGCGACGGGATGGACGCGCCGTACTGGGAAGGCACCCGCGAGCACGAGTTGCGAGTGCAGCGCTGCACCGACTGCGGCACGCACCAATGGGGGCCCGACTGGGTGTGCCACGCCTGCCAGTCGCTCAATGTCGAGTGGGTGACGGTCGAGCCCACGGCGCGCATCTACTCCTGGCAGCGCGTGCATCACCCCGTGCATCCGGCGCTGGCCGAACACGGTCCCTACATCGTGGTGCTGGTCGAGCTGCCCCACGCCGACAACCTGCGCATGATCGGCAACCTGCTCGGCGACCCCATGCAAGACATCGTCATCGGCAGCGATGTCGAAGCCGTCTTCGAGGACCACGACAACGGCAACCCGCCTTACACCCTCGTCCACTGGCAGGTCACCAGCAGCTGACGTCCTCTATCGATCGGGCATGTGAGTCGCAGATGCGGGATGGACTTGTAGCTGGGTGTGTTGAGCGAGCGCTGTGAAATCGCGATCGGCGTGCAGCACCGCTGCGCCGCTCCTGATGGCGATGGCAGCAATGAGGCAGTCGATCATGTTGCGCACCGTCGCGCCAGACCGTCGGCACGTTCGGTACAGCAGCGCTGCTCGCTGGTAATCGACCGAATTGGTCGGAATCAACTTCGCACGACCGAGCAATGCACGCAGCCGAGCCAGATGCACTTCGTCACGGGCACCTGCCAGCACTTCCATGCGGACCGCGTCACAGGTGAGCACGCCGTCGGCGAGCGCAGACTCGACTGCGTCAGCGATCGCGTCATCGCTCCCACGCAAGAACGCGACCCATGCCGACGTCTCAATGAGCACTGCTTCCGCCGGTGGGCCGACACTGCCAGCGAGCTGTGTCACAGGTGCTCGACGCGGCCTCCACGCATGGCTTCCAGGTCGCCGTCCCAACCGGTGCCGCGCATGGCGAGCGCTTCATCAAGCGACATCGGTTCCTCGGAGGCGAGTTCCAAGGCGAAGTTCACTGCTGCTCGCTTGCTGCTGAGTCCATAGCGCTGCATGACACGCATGCACGCAGCCTCGTCGATGTCAATGTTTGTGCGTGCCATACACCAACGATACACCGCGGCGCTCAGCCCCGGCGGATCAGCCGTGCTTGTCGGGGCCGGCCTTGGTGATGTGGAAGCGGACGAGGCAACGCTTGTCCTCCACCATCGCGCGGCGGTAGTCGTCCCAGTCGGGGTGCTCGCCCTGCAGCGTTCGGTAGTACTCGACCAGCGGATCGAGCGCAGCCTCGCCCGAGATGATCTCAGCCTGGCACTCGAGCTGGACCCAACGGCCCAGCCACTTCTCGGGAAACACGCACAGCCACGACTGCGGGTCGCGATGCAGGTTCTTGACCTTGAAGGCCGTGTCGCGGGTGCTCATCACCACCGTGTCGTCGACGACGGCCAACGTCACCGGCGACAGCTGTGGCGTGCCGTCGCGCGCCTTGGTGGCCAGCACAGCGCGGTCGTTCTTGCGCACGTAGTCGAGTGCCTTCGAGATCTCCATGCGCGCAGCCTCGCACATACGAGCCCCGGCGGTCAGGGCTGCCGAGGGGGCCCGAGCCTCGGACATGGGAGTCCGCGGGTTGAGGGCTGGCGACCCGGGCCGAAGCCCGCGCATTTCGCGAGACTGCCGCCATGAAGATCTCTGCCGCGTTCCCGCCCGTTCCCGAGACGCCGGACCACATCGTGCTAGCCGAGGAGCTGGGCTACGAGACCGCCTGGGTGTACGACACGCCGGCGCTGCAGCTCGATGTCTGGATGATTCTCGCCCTCGCGGCGGTGCGCACTGAGCGCATCCGTCTCGGGCCCGGTGTGCTGATTCCCTCGCTGCGCCACCCGATGACCACGGCGTCAGCCATCGCCACACTGGTCGGGCTCGTCGGACCCGAACGAGTCATCATCGGTGCCGGTACCGGATTCACCGGCCGCCGGGCCATGGGCCAGAAGCCGCTGCGTTGGGCCGACTTTCCTCAGATGGTTGCCGACACCCAAGCACTGCTGCGAGGCGAGATCGTCGAAGTCGACGGCAGGGCCGCCAAGATGCTGCACTGGCCGGGCCAAGCGGCGGAGCGGCCCATCGAAGTGCCATGGATCCTGGGCGTGAACGGCCCCCGGGGCCTCGAGGCCGCGGCGAAGATGGGTTGCGGCGTCTTCACTTCGCGACCTCGGCCCGACGCCGACTACGCGGGCATCGACGACGTCATCCTGCTCGGCTTCGGCACGATCATGGATGACGACGAGTCGATCGAATCGCAACGTGTCATGGACACCGCCGGACCCGGCGTGAGCGTGGCGTATCACGCATTCCTGGAACAACGCGATGCCCGGCTCGGCACACTCCCCAACGCAGAGCGCTTCAGCGAGATCACCGGCGACATGGACCCTGCAACGCTCCACCTGTCGCTGCACGAAGGCCACCTCACCCAGCTGAATGCCATCGACCGCCAAGTGCTCACGCCTGAGTCCCTGCGCATCGCCCCATTCGTGTGCCATGCCAGCGAGGTGCCCGAGCGCATGGAACGACTCACTGCCGCAGGCATCACCGAAGTCTCGTTCCAGCCGATGGGCGACGTCGAACGCGAACTGCGCACCTTCGCCGCAGCCGCCGGCCTCTAAGGATCCTGCCGCCTCCGCAGCGGGCACACCGGGCAGCACTTGCCATCTGGCACTATCAGGGCGATGAACCCGGACCCGCGGGAAGATCCCGACGGCCCCGACCCGCTGAGCCTTGCGGAGTCAGCCATCGATTCACCGCTGACCACCGCCGAGCTGTGCCGCGTGGTCGGCAGCCGGGTCCGCGAACTCCGCCAAGCCTTGAATATGACGATGTCGGCGTTCGCCAACGATGCCGGCATCTCGCTGGGGATGCTCTCCAAGATCGAGCACGGCCAGAGTGCGCCGAGCCTGTCGACGCTCGCTCGCCTCGCCGGAACGGCGAAGGTACCCGTGACCGCGCTGTTCCGGGGCCTCGACGAGGAACACGACCTAGTCATCGTGCGAGCGGGCGAAGGCCATGAGATCCACCACGACCGCGGCGGGCCGGACCGGCTGTACCAGGATCTCGGCACGCTGCGAGGACCCAACCGGATCATCGAGCCGATGATCACCACCATCACCGAGCCGGGCGGCGTGTTCCCGCTCTACCAGCACCCGGGTGTGGAGTTTCTCCACGTGCTGGAGGGATCGCTCAACTACGGCTACGGCGGCAAGGCCTACCTGCTCAACACCGGCGACACCATGCAGATTCACGGCGAGGTGGCCCACGGCCCGGTCGAGCTCGTCGAGTTGCCGGTGCGGTTCATCTCCATCAAGGTGTACCCCGCCAGCGAGTCGCGCGGCGCGGCGGGAGGCTGAGGCCAATGGTCTTGATGTTCGTCGCCGACTGGATCAGCGACACCGGCTTTGCGCGCCGCAGCCTCCTTCTGTGGATCCTGTTGGCGGCAGCGGTCGGCCTCACCTACTGGGAATGCCGCGAACGCGGTTACCGTCAAACCGTCATGCTGTGGTGGGTGTCGTTCGTGGCCATCACCCATGTGGTGGGCTACGTCATCCTGCGTCTCGTGCCGCGCCCGCCCCGAGACGACTGATCCCATCAGCCGGAAAGCCAGAGGACACCACGATGCCTGACGACGAGTTGATGCCGCCCGAGCCGCCCAACGGATCGAAGGGCCTGATCGGCCGCCTGAACGCGATGCCTGGTCGGCCGCTGCTGCTCATCGTCGTCGGCGTGATCCTGGCCATCCTCCTCGTCTTCGCTCCGGGAAGCTGCTCCGGCGTCGACCTCGAGGAGAACGAGGCCGTCGCCATTGCTCGCGCCGAGCTCGACGCGCACCCCGATGGCTTCACGCCCGAACGCACCGAGGCCAAGGTGCTCCGCCAGGGCTTCCCCCCGACGCCCTATTGGGTCGTGGTCTTTACGGTTGCAGACCCCGACGGCGGGTCCGAGGACTTCCTCCACCACGCAGCGATCTGGGTGCACGCCGGCACCGGGGAGATCCGCGAAGTGCAGGTCGGCGACGCCGGCGACGGCTGATCCGCGCGGCAGTCGAGTCCAGCACAGCCGCGTCACGAATTCGTCAACAGCGCGCTGCAAGCCGGACTGCCTCGTTCAAGAAATCACCCGCGACGTTCAATTTCCACCCATTGCGCGGGCGATGTCAGATCGAACATTGCGAACCTGTTACGGTTTCCTCCAATTGGTCTGGCGCCCGGGTTGTTGGGGACTCAGCGCAAACCGAAAATGGGGGGAGGCGCGATGGATACCTCTGTTGTGTTCACGGAGGCTTACTACTTCTTCACGGTCGCGATCATGTGGCTATTGCACGTCGGCTTCATGACGTATGAAGCCGGCGTCAGCCGTCGCAAGAACGTCATGTCGACGGCCATGAAGAACATCATGACGATCGCCGTCGTGACGCCGACGTTCTATTACGTCGGTTGGTACGTCTACTTCTGCATGCAGGAGGGCCTCAAGTTCACCGGGACAGCCGACGGAGGTGGCACAGCCGCCTCGGGTGACTATTACTGCGGCGATGGCTTCGGCCTACCGTGGGATGGCTCCATGGGGCCAAATCTCGGCGACAACATCAGCGGCGTCTTCTGGGCGGCCTTCGTGCTGTTCTCGTGGACAACCGGCTCGATCATGTCCGGCTCGGTGCTAGAGCGAATCCGAATCTCGGCTTACCTCTGGCTCACCGCTCTCATGGGCGGCATCGTCTGGGTGATCGCGGCCGCTTGGGGTTGGAGCTACGGCGGCTGGCTGAGTGTCCACTTCGGCTACCACGACTTCGCCGCTTCGGGCGTGGTCCACGGCGTCGCCGGCATCTTCGCCTTGGGAGTGCTCTTCAACCTCGGGCCGAGAATCGGTCGCTACGACGCGGACGGCGGGACACGGGTGTTCAAGCCCCACAACCTCCATCTGACGCTGATGGGGCTGATGATCATCTTCACGGCGTTCTACGCGTTCTACGCGGCGTGCCTGGCAATCACGGCCGACACCACGCCGGGCTGGGCGAACATCTACTTCAGCCCGGCCACACTGTCGGCGATCACGTTCACCATCACCATGGGCTTCGCAGGCGGTTTCGCCGGCGGCTACATCTTCGCCAAGGGCGATCCGTTCTGGACCATCTCCGGTGGTCTGGCCGGCGTGGTGGCTGTCTCGGCAGGCGCCGATATCTACAGCCCGAACTTGACACTGATCCTGGCGTTCTTCTCCGCCGGTCTTGCCTACAGCGTGGGCAACTGGATCGAGCAGAAGGCCCGCATCGACGACGCCGTCGGCGCGGTGTCAGTCCACGGTGTCATGGGCTTCTGGGGCGTCATGCTCGTGGGCATCTTCGCCGGGGGCTACCCGACAGGGGCCGGCGGAGTGAAGACCAGCTTCCTGGGTCAACTCGTAGGTGCAGCGGCGATCTTCGCATTGTCGTTCGTCACGGGGTACGTCGCATCGTGGATCCTCAAGCAGTTCAACCTGCTCCGGGTGCCGCCCGAGGTGGAGGTCGAGGGCCTCGACATGGCCGAGTTCGAGACGGACTTCTATCCGGAGTTCGGCCGAGCCCCTGAGCCCATTGTCCACGCTGACGGGTCCGAGGGGGACGCAGACGAAACGCTGCGGGCCGACCTCGCCGCCAACCGATAAGTCGGGTGTCCGCCTCGTGGCTGCAGTTCATTCTTGCGATCGTCGTCATGTACCTGCTGGTTTCGGCCGCCGGGTACTGGGGCAAGCAGAAACGAGCGCAGCAAGAGGCACAGGGACAGGACCGACACGATCACTGACCTCGTTCAAACCTGAGGAGGATTGAATGAACACCTTCCCTTACGACAGCTGGGACGAAGCTCTCAGGGCTGTCGAGAATCCTGACACCGGTGAACGTCTGTGCGAAGCGTTCTATAACGCCTGCCCTGGCTATTTCACCTTTGGCCCAGGCGGCAATACGGCCTCGGTCGTTCTCGCCGTCATCGGGATCGCCGTTTCCGTGGTTGCGGCGTTTCTTGTGACGGCGCGCGAGGACAAGCTGCTGAACCATGCAGCTGACCGTCTCGCTGACAAGTACAGCTAGGAGGACTTGACATGGCTCGACGCAAGCAGATCGAATTCCAAGGACTGCAAGGTCACAGCAAGGCCGTTGAGATGGGGGTGGTGGTCTTCACCATCGCCTGCATCGTCTTCGCGATCATTGCCATCCAGGTCGTCGGCTGACAGCAGTCAGCAGACGCATCACAACCAACGCGGCAGACGCCGCGCCGCCCACCGGCGGCGCGGCGTCTGCTGGCGCGTTGAGGTTCTAGGTTGGGGCCATGAGCGCCACTCGCAAGTGGATCGCCCAAGCGTGCGTGGTGGTGGCGGGCGCCGCGATGTTCCTGCCGTGGAACACCAACGTCCGAGTCGGGCCGCTGACGGACACCACCAAGACGGTGAGCGGCATCAGCACCGGCATCGGGCGGATCTTGCTCGTCATCTGTCTCCTGACCGTGGTGCTGATTCAGATCCGCTGGCGCCCCGCTTGGATCGGCGCCGGTTTCGCGGGCACCATCGCAATCCGTGAACTCGTCAGCCCGTCGGGCCTCGGCAGCCCCGATCCGGGCCTCGGGCCCCAGATCGCCTTCATCACCTGTGCGGCGGCCGTCGTGCTGCTCGGGTGGAACATGTTCGCCGGCGTTGCTGCGGGTGAGGGTCGCGACCCCGACGAGCCGCCGCGCTGGTTCTTCTCCGGACCGCTCGGCCGGCGGCGATGACACTGCTGCTGCCCGGCGAGTCCGAGGTGGTGCCCGGACTGATGCTGCTCGGACCGGGGGTCGAGCGATATCGGGTCACCGGCGGCGGGGCAACGGTGCTGGCCCTCGATGCGGGCGACGAGCTGGAGGTCGTCGATCCCGAAGGCTGCCAGCCATGCGAGCTGCTCGCGTTCGGTGCCGGCGGCCACTCGGACCCGGGCCTGCTCGAGGTCGCTGGGCTCAAGGGCGCTGGCGGCAATGCCCGAACAGCCGATGGATCCGATCCGGTCGCCGTCGGCATCCTCTCAGCGCCGCTGCATGACGCCCGCCGGGTGCGGGCCGGCCTCGAACGGGTGGGCATCGACATGGGGGCCATGCAGGCAGCGACGCCGCTGAGGCTTCTCGACGGCGACACACCCGCCAACAGCAGCGCTCGCGTGACTGCCCTCGACGACCTCGCCTGCGTGGTCGCAGCGCCCGGCGGAGCCATGTCGGCGCACGGCGGCGTCCCCCCGACCGACCTCATCGCATACGTCCACCGACGCGACCCGGCCGGCAATGGCGCCGAGCCCCTGCTGCCCACGCCGCTGGCCGACCCCAGCCAGGACTTCATCATCCTCGCCAGCACCGCTCGCGCCTACCAGGTGCCCAAGGGCGACTGGTTCCAGGTCGTGGACGCCGAGGGACGGCAGTGCTCGGACTTCCAATGCTTCGCGGTAGCCGACCTCGAGGCCGGCAACGAACTCTGCCTCGACGCCACCATCACCCGCTCGCTCATGGGGGCGAGCTGCCCCGCACCGGGGCTGTACTCGAAGTTCTTCAACGCCAAGATGCAGCCGCTCGTGGAGGTGGTGCAGGACACGGTGGGCCGCCACGACACCTTCAACACGGCCTGCAACGCCCGCTACTACGAGGAGATGGGCTACCCCGGCCACGTCAACTGCACCGACAACATCAACCGGGAGCTCGATCCCTACAACGTCGCCCCACGGCGCGGCTGGGAGGCGATCAACTTCTTCTACAACACCCAGGTGGACGACGCGAACCAGATCTACTTCGACGAGCCGTGGTCACGCCCCGGCGACTACGTGCTGCTGCGGGCGCTGGAGGATCTGGTGTGCGTCAGCACCGCCTGCCCGTGCGATGTCGACGCCGCCAACGGCTGGAACCCCACCGACATTGCGGTCAGGGTGTACCCCGCAGCCAACATGTTCAAGAAAGCGACGGCGATCAGAATGACCGCGGACTCCGAAGCCCAGCTCACCAAAGAGACCGGATTCCACTCCCGCACCGCCGCCCTGACGCGCAGCTTCAGCGAGTACTGCGGCTACTGGCTGGCCGACCACTACACGGCGCACGGCGCCACCGAGGAGTACTGGGCGTGCCGGCAGGCGGCGGCAGCCATCGATCTGTCGCCGCTGCGCAAGTACGAGGTGACGGGGCCCGATGCCGAGCTGCTGATGCAGACCTGCGTCACGCGCAACGTCCGCAAGCTCGCCGACGGGCAGGTGGTCTACACCGCCTTGTGCCACCCCACGGGCGGCATGATCGACGACGGCACCGTCTTCCGCATCACGCGCCAGAACTTCCGCTGGATCGGCGGTCAGCTCGGCTACAGCGGCATCTGGCTGCGCGAGCAGGCAGAGCGGATGGGCTTGGACGTCTGGGTGCGCAACTCCACCGAGCAGCTCCACAACCTGCAGGTCCAAGGCCCCAACAGCCGCCGCATCCTTGACGAAGTCATCTGGACTCGCCCCGATCAGCCCACCGTCTCCGAGCTCGGCTGGTTCCGGTTCGCCATCGCTCGCATCGGCGACTACGACGGCATCCCGCTGGTGCTCTCACGCACCGGATACACCGGCGAACTCGGCTACGAGGTGTTCTGCCATCCCTCCGATGCCCCGGCGGTGTGGGACGCGATCTTCGAGGCGGGCGCCCCCCACGGGCTCGTGCCCATGGGCCTGAGTGCGCTCGACATGCTGCGCATCGAGGCTGGGCTGGTCTTCGCCGGCCACGAGTTCTGCGACCAGACCGATCCCTACGAGGCGGGCATCGGCTTCACGGTCCCGCTCAAGACCAAGGAAGACGACTTCATCGGACGCGATGCCCTGTTCGACCGGCGCGACAATCCCCAGCGGCGGCTGGTGGGCCTCGAACTCGAGGGGGGTGAGCCGGCCGGGCTCGGCGACGGCGTGTACGTCGGGCGCAATCACGTCGGCGAGGTCACCAGCGGCACCATCTCGCCCATCCTGCGCAAGAACATCGCCCTGTGCCGCATGACGCTGCCCTACAACGAGATCGGCACCGCGGTGGAAGTGGGCAAGCTGGACGGCCACGAGAAGCGCATCGCTGCCGAGGTCGTGCGCTTCCCGTTCTACGATCCCGACAAATCCCGAGTGCGCTCATAGGGTCCTGCCGCCTCCGCAGCGGTCGCGCAACGTGTCCCGGACCTGTGCACGCAGATGCAAGACTGGGCGACGTTCTACTCTCATTGCATAAACATCTACTCACAGGGGGGATCCGGATATGACTCGGGTAGCCATCATCGGTGCTGGACCGTGCGGACTGTCGCAGCTGCATGCGTTCGCCAGCGACGCCTCGGGGGAGGCTGCGGGCGTCGAACTTGTCTGCTTCGAGAAGCAAGAGGATTGGGGCGGCCTGTGGAACTACACGTGGCGCACGGGCCTCGATGAACACGGCGAGCCCTGCCACGGCTCCATGTACCGCTACCTGTGGTCCAACGGCCCCAAGGAGTGCCTGGAATTCGCCGACTACGGCTTCGAGGAGCACTTCGGCAAGCCAGTTGCCTCGTTCCCGCCACGGGAAGTGCTCTACGACTACATCATCGGGCGGGCAGAGCGCAGCGGCATCCGCGACAGCATCCGCTTCAACCAAGCGGTGCGACGGGTGAGCCGCTCTGCGTCCGGTGACGGCTTCACGGTGACGTCGCACGATCACGCCGCCGACGCCAACGTCAGCGAGGACTTCGACTGGGTGGTCGTGTCGACGGGACACTTCTCGACGCCCAACATGCCTCACTATCCCGGCTACGAGACGTTCGGCGGCACGCTGCTGCACGCCCACGACTTCCGCGACGCCGTGCAGTTCGAAGGCCAGGTCGTCATGGTGATCGGCTCGAGCTACTCGGCCGAGGACATCGCGTCGCAGCTGTGGAAGTACGGGGCGTCGGAGGTCATCTGCTCCTCGCGCAGCGGACCAATGGGCTTCGATTGGCCCGCCGGCATCAGCGAGAAGCCGATCCTCACCCATGTCGACGGTCGCACCGTGCACTTCACCGACGGCACCAGCGCCGAGGTGGATGCCATCGTCTCGTGCACCGGCTACCTGCACCACTTCCCGTTCATGGACGACGAGCTGCGCCTGGTGACCGCCAACCGGCTCGCTTCGTCGATGCTGTACCGGGGCGTGGTGTTCCAGCCGGAGAACCGGATCCTCTACCTGGGCATGCAGGACCAGTGGTACACGTTCAACATGTTCGACGCCCAGGCCTGGTACGCCCGCGACGTGATCCTGGGCCGCATCGAACTGCCCGGCGCGGACGAGCAGGCCCGCTGGATCGACGACTTCCAGGCCGCCGAGGACGCCGTGGCCGACGACTACGGGGCCATCGACTTCCAGGGCGACTACACCCAGGACCTGATCGACCAGACCGACTGCCCCGACCCGAACACGCAGCTCATCAACAAGATGTTCAAGGACTGGAAGGGGCACAAGAAGCAGTCGATCATCGGCTACCGCGACCACGGCCACACCTCGCCGGTGACCGGCACGCTGGCACCGGTGCACCACACGTCGTGGGAGGACGCCCTCGACGACTCGCTGGAGTCGTACTTGGCTGAAGGCTGATCGGCGGGTCTCGCCAAGAGAGAACAGCGAAGGGCCGCTTGGTGCAGGCGATCCCATCTGAAGCGGACGTTGTGGTCATCGGCGCCGGGGTGACCGGTGCCAGCATCGGCTACCAGCTCGCCCGACATTCGGATATGCGCGTGGCCATCGTGGACGCCCGGGCACCGGTGGGCGGCATCTCGGGCCGCACGTTCGGCCAGATCCGCCAGCACTACTCCAACGAGCTGATGGTGCGCATCGCCCAGCGGGGCTTCCACTGCATCCAGAACTGGGACTCGGCGGTGGGCTTCGGCGATCCCGGCTACGCCCGCTTCGGCTACATGCTGCTGGTCGTCGCAGATCAGCTCGACGGCCTGCGCCACAACATCGAGCTCGGCCGCAGCCTCGGCGTGGACACCAGCTTCGTTGTCGGCAGCCAGATCACCGAGGTCGAGCCGCTGGTGAACGCCGACGGTCTCGCCGGCGGCGCCTACGAGCCCGAGGGCGGCTACATCGACGTCACCAAGATGGTGCTGAGCTGGCTCACCGCGGCGAGCGCCGCCGGTGCCGATGTGCTCGCGCCGGTCAACGTCGAGGAAATCATGACCTCGGGCGGGGCCGTCACCGGCGTGAACACCGCCGGCGGAGAGATCGTCGCGCCGGTCGTTGTGGCCGCCACTGGGGCATGGGCGCGCGACCTGCTGGATCCGCTGGGCGTGGAGGTGCCCATCGAGCGGCGGCGGCTGGAAATGGCAGTGCTCGAACAGAGCGCTGGAGCACGAGCACTGGGAACCTGCATCACCGATGGCAACTCCAACCTGGTGATCCGACCCGACATGGGCCGTCACATCGTCGCCGTCGCCTACCCGCCGGAGATGCCCGTGGTCGATGACCCGCTCGCCGATGCGTCCAGGGCCGGCCATGCAGCTCACGACGTGCGTCTGCGGGCTGCCATCTCCGAACGACTCCCGAGCCTGACCGTCGCGTCCACCGTCAGCACCACGGCCGGGGCCTACGACGTCGCGCCCGACTACCACCCCATCCTGGGCTGGGCGTCGGACATCGCGCAGGTGGAGGGCCTGTACCTGGCCGTCGGCCTCTCGGGCCACGGGCTCAAGCTGTCACCCGCTCTCGGCGAGATCGTCGCAGCCCGCGTGCTCGGCGTCGACCAGGTGGGCGACGCGCCGCCCATCGACATCAGCGCTCTGCGACCGTCACGCTTCGCCGAGGGCGACCTGATGCACCTGTCCTACGGACCCAGCGCCCGCGCTTAGAGGCAGCGCGGATAGGCGAGCCTTCTCGTCGGCCCACCTGTCGTTTCCCGCTCTTGTTCGCTGTCGCTCACGGGCCGCTCGGGCCACGGCTTCGCCTATCGGCTCAGCCTCTTAGCTCCAGGGGTAGGGCGAGTTGCTGACCGGGTGGAGCCGGCCTTCGGCGTAGCGCGAGTAGCGGAACGGCTCGAGCAGTGCCTGTGGCTCGCCGAGCAACTCCTTGGCGACCAGTGCGCCCACGCCGATCATCTTGTAGCCGTGATTCGAGTCGGCGATGAAGAAGGCGTTGTCGCAGAAGGTGTCGAACACCGGGAAGTTGTCGGGTGAGAAGCTGCCGATGCCGCCTGAGGGCTCGTCGCTGATGAGGTGGTTCTTGCCCTCGAAGCGCTTGTGGCAGTGCGCCAGTGCCGCCGTCCAGGTGCGGTAGAAATCGCCGCCCACCACGAAGTCGGGCGAGTCGGGCCCGTAGGGGTCAACGGCCACCTGTTCGGGCGGCTTGTCGACCACGTAGGGCATGTAACCGCCCTGCACGCCGCCGAAGTTGAAGTCGGGCTTGTAGTAGATGCCCCACGGACCCTCGGTCACCAGGCCATCCGCGTCATACAGCGGCGCGTCGGTGTCGACATGCACCACCGGCGGCATGTTGCCCTCGTTGTCGGTCAGGTAGCCCGGATCGACCGTCAGCGTGCCCTCCTGCAGGCACATGTAGGTCCACGTCGGCACGTTGTGCAGCTCGCCGTCGCCGCCCGCGATGTCGGTGGTGGTGGGCAGGTCCAGCATTGCCCAGATCTTCTGCACCCACGGCCCCACGGCCACCACCACGTGCTCGCAGGCAACCGAGCCCTGATCGGTGAGCACGGCAGTGACGGCCCCCAATGCGTCCTGGTCGAACCCGGTGACGGTGACGCCGCCGACTACGTTGACCTCTTCGGCTTCGGCCTTGCCCAGCAAACCCTTCAGCGAGGCCATGTTGTTGGCATACCCGCCACGGTGCTCGTGCAGCACGCTGGTGATTCCCTGGGCCTGCCAGTCGTCGAAGATGCCCTTCATGTAGCTGTCCGACGCAGTGGCGCCCTCGACGAACGTCGACGAGTAGCCGATGGCCTGCTGCTGGGCATGGATGGACGCCACGTCGGCGCGCATCGCCTCGTGGCTGATCTGCATGTAGCCGACAGGGTGGTACGAGAACGCCTCGGGATCGCTGTCCCACACGTCCACCGAGTGGGCCATCAGCTCGCGCATCGCCGGCTGGAAGTAGTTGTTGCGGATA
The DNA here is from genome assembly GCF_965203655.1 of Candidatus Poriferisodalis sp. Taxonomy (GTDB): domain Bacteria; phylum Actinomycetota; class Acidimicrobiia; order Acidimicrobiales; family Poriferisodalaceae; genus Poriferisodalis. Next base: position 255,133 of record NZ_CBDBDD010000009.1, on the reverse strand, counting down.
ACGCCGCAGGCAATGCCTGAAGCGCCTGCGCCCACACCCGATTTGTCGATTACCACGATGTCGGCGCCCGAGCCCCGACCCGACGACCGCAGATCGCGGGCGAGGTTCCAAGCGGTGGACAGGCCGTGGATGCCCGAGCCGATGATGACGTAACGAGCGCTGGTGGGTAGTGCCATGCCGTTGCCTTCTTGATCGTGAAGTGTCGCGGTGTTGTCGTGTGGCGGCGTCTGTCGTGTGGCGACGCTGGCCGGTCGGCGAGCGCCGGCTCAGTGGCCGGCAGGAGCCTCCCAGCCCTCCAGCACCGGCGGGCGCCATTCGGTGCCGACGATGCGGGAGTTCTCCACCCAGGGTCCCAGCTCCACCTGCGGGAACTTGCAGTGGATGTCTTTCAGCGTGATGCCGTAGCTGTTGCCCTCGGTGAGGTGCTTCATCAGCACCTTGCGGGCGATCTCGTCTTCGCGGCCTTCGGGGATGTCGAAGTAGATCTTCAGGAACGAGTTGGAGTAGCGGTCGAACACGGCGGGCACACCGTCTTCCTCCAGCAGCGTGATGTCCTCGAGCCAGTTGATGTCGGGACCCGGCGTGAGCGCCAGCAGGTCGATGTCCTCGACCAGCGACATGTCCTCCTGGTACGGGAACCGCTTGCCCGCCAGCACCTCCGCGTCGATGGCAACGGTGCGCGTCTCGCGCGTGCTCTCGCCGGTGCTTGCTTGTCCAGCCATGCCTACAGTCCTCCGTCGATCACGTGCTTGTCGAAGAGGTCACGGATCTCCGCCAGGGTCCGCTCCTCGGTGACGCCCGGGATGTAGTTGGTGCCGGCGATCGGCACCTTGGCCATGGCTGCCGCCTCGTGCGTCAGGGCCGCCAGATCCTCGGGCTCGAGTGAGTGGATGTCGGTCTTGCCGCACGCCCGGGCCAGCATCTGCACTTCCATGGTGAGGGTGATCAGGAAGTTGTAGACCCGCAGCGCCGCCTCGTCGACGTCGAGGCGCTTGCGCAGCTCCACGTCCTGGGTGGCCACGCCCACGGGGCACCGGCCGGTGTGGCAGTGGTAGCACTCGCCCGCCGGCACGCCGATGGTGCCCTCGTAGTCGGTGACGCCGGGGATCTCCTTGTTGCAGTTGAGCGCCATCAGCGCCGCGGTGCCGAGCGCAACCGCGTTCGCACCCAGCGCCAGGCACTTGGCCACGTCGCCGCCATTGCGGATGCCGCCCGCAACCACCAGGTCGATGTCGTCGGCGAGGCCGACGTCCTCCAGCGCCCGGCGGGCCTCGGGGATGGCCGCCATCAGCGGGATGCCGGTCTCCTCGGTGGCCAGGTGCGGCCCCGCACCGGTGCCGCCCTCGGCACCGTCGAGGTAGATGACATCGGGGCCGCACTTGGCCGCCATCCGCACGTCGTCGTACACCCGGGCCGACCCCAGCTTGAGCTGGATGGGGATCTGGTAGTCGGTGGCCTCGCGCACCTCTTGGATCTTCAGCGACAGGTCGTCGGGGCCCAGCCAGTCCGGATGGCGGGCCGGTGAGCGCTGGTCGATGCCCGCCGGCAACGACCGCATCTCGGCCACCTGCTCGGTGACTTTCTGACCCATCAGGTGGCCGCCGAGGCCCACCTTGCAGCCCTGGCCGATGAAGAACTCCACGGCGTCGGCCAGCATCAGGTGGTGGGGGTTGAAGCCGTAGCGGCTCTGGATGATCTGGTAGTACCACTTGGTCGACAGGTCACGCTCGGGCGGGATCATGCCGCCCTCGCCCGAGCAGGTGGCCGTGCCGGCCATCGAGGCGCCCTTGGCCAGCGCCATCTTGGCCTCCAGCGACAGTGCGCCGAAGCTCATGCCGGTGATGTACACCGGGATGTCGAGCTCGAGCGGCTTAGAGGCGAAGCGTGAGCCGATGACGGTCTTGGTCTCGCACTTCTCGCGATAACCCTCGATCACGAACCGGGTGAGGGTGCCCGGCAGGAACACGAGCTCGTCCCAGTGGGGGATCTTCTTGAAGATCGAGAAGCCCCGCATGCGGTAGCGGCCCAGCTCGGCCTTCACGTGGATGTCGTTGATGACCTCGGGGGTGAAGATCCGGCTCTTGCCGAGCACGTCAGTGCTCTTGTTCACCTCATTTGCGTCAGCCATGGCTGTACTCCCCCTGCCTCTAATGGATCACGAGCTTGCGCTCGGACGGCTCAAGCTGGTCGTAGTTGTGCAGCACCTTGCCGCAGACGAATTTCTGGAACTCGGGCGGGTCGCCCAGCCCGTGGATGCGGAACTTGCGCTCGATCAGCTCGGTGTCGGCATCGTTCCACTCACCAGGAACACAGTCGACGCCGAGCGAGGCCACCTTGCCGGCCACGTAGATCTCGCCGTCGTACATCGAGTCGCCCAGGTTCATGCCGGCGTTGCCGCAGATGATCTGGCGGCCCCGCTGCATCATGAACCCGGTGTTGATGCCCACATCGCCGAGCACGACGATCGTGCCGCCCTTCTGGTCGATGCCGGTGCGGGCACCCACATCGCCCTTCACGATGAGATCGCCTCCGCGGATGGCCGCACCGGTCAGCGAGCCGGCGCTGCGCTCGATGGTGACCACGCCCGACATCATGTTCTCGGCCACCGACCAGCCGACACGGCCGTTGATCGTCACCTCGGGGCCGTCGATGAGCCCGCAGGCAAACCAGCCCGGGCTGCCTTCGAAGTGGATGCGGCAGCGCTTCAGGATCCCGACCGCCAGCGAGTGCTTCGACGCCGGATTCAGGATCGTCACATCGGTGATGCCGTCGTCGTAGATGAGCTTGCGCAGTGCCATGTTGATCTGGCGGATGGTCAGATCGGCTGCGTCGAAGCGGGCCCGGCCGCCGTCGACCTCGATGTTGTCGGGCATGTCGGCATGGGGCTCAACCAGCCCCCGGGCGTCGTAGGAGACGCCGCTGCGGGAACCTACACCTGCCACACCAGCACCTCCCGCTCGTAGGGATCACGTGTCACGACCTCGCGCTTCACGAGCGACCGGATGGCTACTTCCTCGGTGGCAACCGCCACGAGCGGATCGGACTCGAACAGCACCAGAGGCTTGGCGGCCATCTCGTCCTTGGCGACGCCCAGCTGGTTGCCGGTGACGCAGACGTAGGTGAACACGCCGTCGAGATCATCGAGGCTGTGCTTCATCGACGTCTCGAGCGTCAGGCCCCGGCTCATGTACTCGGCGAGGTACACGGCGATGATCTCCGAGTCGCACTCGCTCTGGAATCGGTGGCCGTGCTGCTCGAGGCGGCGGCGCCACTGGTGGTAGTTGGTGAGCTGGCCGTTGTGCACCACCGCCACATCGGCGAAGGGATACGCCCAGTAGGGGTGCGCACTCGCAAGATCCACCTCGGATTCGGTGGCCATGCGCACGTGGCCGATGCCGTGCGTGCCCCGGAACGAGCCCAGGTTGTACTGGTCGCTCACGGTCGATGCGTCGCCCAGGTCCTTGATGATCTCCAGCGAGCTGCCCAGCGACAGCACCTCGCAGCCGGGAACGTCTTCGAGGTAGTCGGCCAGAGCCTTGAGATCGCCGCCGTAGCGGATGGTGGCACGGAAGGCGTACCCGGTCTCGCTGGTGACCGTCGCCACCTCGGCGCCGATCTTGGCCAGGCGGCTCTCGACCTCGGCCCGGTTGCGCTCGAGGCGCTCGGCCATGCCGATGCCCGTGCTCTTGTTGGGCTCGGCCAGCACGAACCGGATCACGACCAGGTCGTCGGCCGGTCCGTACACGGCGTAGCCGGTGGAATCGGGCCCTCGGTGCTTCATCGATTGGAGCATCGCCGTGAGCTCTGCCCCGATGTCGGCGGTTCCGTCGCGGTGGATCACTCCGGCTATGCCGCACATGGTGCTCCCCCCTTCGTGGGTGCTGTTGGTCTTTCGGGTTGTGTGCCGGCCCGCCTCGGCGAACCGGCCCGATGGCTGTCGGCCTCCCTCACGGCAGGACGTCGAGGTACTCCTCCACGTCCCAGTCGGAGACGGTGTGCAGGAAGCGCTCCCACTCGTCGGTCTTGTAGTGGAAGAACACCTTTTCCATCTCGCCGGGCAGCGACCGCATGACGCACTCGTCGTTGCGGAGCGCCTCAAGGGCCTCGCCCAGCGTGAGCGGGATCTTCTGCACGTCCTTGCCGGCCTCCATGGCCTCGTAGATGTTGCGCTCTTCGGGCTCGCCCGGGTCGAGGTTGCGGTCGAGGCCGTCGTCCATCGCCATGAGCAGCCCGGCAAAGGACAGGTGGGGGTTGACCGAGCTGTCCGCCGAGCGGTACTCGAAACGGCCCGGCGCGCTCACCCGCAGCGCGGTGGTGCGGTTCTGGAAGCCCCAGTCCGCGAAGACCGGCGCCCAGAAGCCGGTGTCCCACAGCCGGCGGTAGGAGTTGACCGTCGGCGAGGACAGGCACGTCAGCGCCCGCACATGCTCGAGGATGCCGCCGATGGCCTTCATGCCGACGGGCCCGGGGAGCTGCGGGTTGTCGCCCTCGGGCAGGAACTTGTTGTTGCCCTCGGAGTCCCACAGCGAGATGTTGTGGTGGCAGCCGTTGGCCGACACGCCCATGAACGGCTTGGGCATGAAGCACGGGAACGCACCCAGCTCGCGACCTACCTGCTTGCACACCTGGCGGTAGGTGGTGAGGCGGTCGGCGGTGAGCTCGGCCCGGTCGAACTGGAAGTTCAGCTCGAGCTGGCCGGGAGCGTCCTCGTGGTCGCCCTGGATCATCTCGAGGCCCATGGCCTCGCAGTACTCCACCACCTTGTGGATGAGCGGCTGCAGCTCGGCGAACTGGTCGATGTGGTAGCAGTTCGGCTTGGTCATGCCCTCCACGGTGGGCTTGCCGTCTGCATCGGCCTTGAGCCACATCATCTCGGGCTCGCAGCCGGCCCGCAGGTGCAGCCCGTGCTTGGCCTCGAATTCGGCGTGCAGGCGCTTGAGATTGCCCCGGCAGTCCGAGGTGAGGAACGCGCCGCCGTCGACCTCTTCTTCACGGCCCCGGAAGAGCGTGCACCAGACGCGTGCGGTCTTGGGGTCCCACGGCAGCGGCATGAACGTCTCGGGCTCGCCGATGCCCACGAGCTCGCGGGCTTCGGGGCCGTAGCCGATGTAGTTGCCGTGACGATCGATGAAGAGATTGGCGGTAGAGCCGTAGACGAGCTGGAATCCTTTGCGGGCGATCATGCCGAAGTGCTTGGCAGGTATCCCCTTGCCCATGATCCGGCCGGTGACCGACACGAATTGGCAGTAGAGGTATTGGATGCCGTCGGCCTCTATCCGGCGCTCGATTTCGGCTATCTGTTCCTCGCGTCCGTCGGCTTCGACGAACTTCTCAAGATCTGTGGCCATTGCTCCCCCTGTTGGCATGGCGTTCAAGTTCATGCGAACCGTAACGCCCCGCGAATTGTGCCTCGGCACGCCCGCGTGCGAACGTGTCCGAGCCGCTCCGCAACCTAGCACAGAAGCCGAGATGATGTCTAACGTGAGTAGCGGCTCTTTCCTCTCAGTAGAGGAATGCGAGGGTCTCGAACCGGCGAGCAGTTCCTCGCGATCTCGGCCCTCTCAGACCGTTGGCGTACGAATTCGGGGTCGCGGTACCGCTCATAAAGTCTTGTCAGAACTGGGACACCTGCCGTACTCTCGCCATGCGTGCTCGTTTCGAACACGCCGTGGCGCACCCTCGCCACGTTGGTCCTCGCGGCGGTGGTGCTCGCCGTGCTGCCCGTCAGTCACGCGTCCGCTGCTGACCGGTTCGCCGATCTGAGCGCAGAGCCGAGTCTGCTCTGGCACGCCGAATTCGATGCTTCATGGCCACCCGACGGCTTCGTCAAGGTCATCGATCCCGCTGACCAATTCCCCCAGGAGCCGCCTTCGACCGTCGTCTTGGGACCCGGTGAGTACCTGTCTGTCGGCCAATCGGCCGTCTCGCCAAACGGCTGGTACCGGCTGACGCTCGAACCGAACGGCCGACTGGTGCTGCGTGCCACAGACGACGGCATAGGCCGCTACGGCCTGCTGTGGTCAACCGGGCCTGTCACCGAAGCCATGCCGCTGTTGGTGATGCACGCCCGCGGCGAACTCGCTCTCTACGACACGGCCAGCCCCGGATTCGGCGACACCCTGTCGCAAGGCAGTGCAGCAATGCTGTGGAGCGCGGACACTCGCAGCGAATCGGGCGCTGTTCTCCGGCTTGACGACGACGGCACCCTGGCGGTGGTGACGCCGCAGGGACGCGTGCTCTGGCGGAGCGGCAACTCAGTGCCCGATGTCGGGCTCGCGGGGCGCCGTCATGTCATCTACGAGCGGGGCCAGCAGTGGGTCTGGCTGGTTGACGCCGACGGGAGCATGGTCGACAACTACCCGGTCAGCGGTCACCCCGCCTCACCGGAGCCAGGCCGCTATGCGGTCACGTCGAAGTCAGAGGATGCGATCTCCTACAACTGGCTGGTCACCATGCGCCACATGGTGCGGTTCACGACAGATGCCGACGACGACTGGATCGGCTTCCACTCCATTCCCCGCGGCTGGAGCGATGTGCCGGTGCAGACCGAGGCGGAACTCGGCGAGGCCCTGTCATTGGGCTGCATCCGTCAACGAGACGACAAGGCAGAGCGCTTGTACCGGTGGGCACCGATCGGCACTCCCGTCGTCGTGCTCGCCTGAGCGCTGCTGCGCGACGCAGGCCCGCGCATCCCGATTGAGCGACTGGCTCAGCCAGCGCGAACTGCCAGGCCGAACTCGCCGCCGGCATCGATCAGCGCGTCGAAGAGGTATTGGCCGAAGGATCGGTCGCAGAAGATCAGGTAGGAGCGGACCTCGCCGCGGTCGTTGCGGGCGAGGTCGCAGGTGGCCAGGGCCACCGAGGCCGAGAGCACCGCTCCGTCGGGCGTCATGTGGTCGCTCCAGTCGATGCCGCACACCTTCTCCAGCATGCGCGTTGCCTCGGCGCCGGCCACCCGGAACATCGCCCGGCTGTGGGTCCAATCCAGCGCCGTCATGAACTCCTCGGAGTCGAGTCCGTCGAGGTCGGCGACTGCTGCAGCCACCTCGCCCGGGGTTCCCACGATGATCCACTCGCCGGGCCGGGAGCCCAGCACGAGCGCGCCGCTCGGCGCGAGGCTCGACGATCCGAACGCGGTTCCCATGCGCGCTGCCGTCGGGCCGTCGGGACTGGCTCGCACCAGCCACTTGGCGGTGGCGCTCGCGTCGGTCAGCGTCAGGTCGCCCTCTGGCCCTGCGGGATAGCTCCGTACCACCGGGCTCTCGAACGCCGGGCTCTGGGGCGATGCGGTCTCAGCCACGGAGACGCTCCCCTGCCGGGTCGAAGTGGGCGTGATGGTCGATCACCGTGGCGCTGATGCGCCTGCCGGACTCGAGCAGCACCGTCAGCTTCGTGCCGCCGGCGGCCAGGTCGGGCTCCACCTGCCCCAGGCAGATCGAGCGGTTCAGCGTCGGCGAGAAGCGCGAGGACGTGATGCGGCCCAGGATCTCGTTGGTCTCGCCCCGGACGATCTGGGCGGCTTCCTCGGGCACCACGTGGGGATCGTCGGGCTGGATGGCCACGACGAGCGGCAGCGGCCGATCGGCTGCCCACGCCAGCTCGGGCTTGCCGGCGAAGTCGTCCTTGTCGAGCTTGATCAGCGAACCCAAGCCGGTGCTGGGTCCCAGCGTCAGCCCGTCGGTGTCCTGACCGACGATGAAGTGCCCCTTCTCGAGGCGCATGATGCGCTGGCCTTCGAGGCCGAAGGGGCCGATGCCGAGATCGCTGCCAGCGTCCATGAGCGCTTCCCAGACATGGCAGCCGTGACCGGACGGCACGTGCAGCTCGAACGACAGCTCGCCGGTGAAGCCGATGCGCCACATGAAGCAGCCCTCCACGCCGGCCACGGTGGCCTGGCGGACGGTCATGTACGGGAATGCCTCGGCATCGAGGTTGACGCCCTCGCAGACCCTGCCCATGAGCTCGCGGGACTTGGGCCCGGCCACGTTGATGCTGGCGTAGGCGGTGGTGACCGGCGTGACGTGCACCTGCCAGTCGGGGCGCTCGGTCTGGAGCCAGTTCTCCACCCATTCCCACACGCCGCCGGCGCCCGAGCTGGTGGTGGACATCATGTAGTGGTCTTCGCCGAGCCGGCCGGTGACGCCGTCGTCGAGCACCACGCCGTCCTCGGCGCACATCATCCCGTAGCGCACCCGGCCGATGCCCAGCTTCATCCACTTGTTGACATACAGCAGGCTGAGCAGCTTCGGCACGTCGGGGCCGCGCAGGTCGAGCTTGCCCAGCGGTGTGACGTCGATGAGCCCGACATTCTCACGGACGTTGCGGACCTCGCCTTGGGGGTCGCCGTAGTGATCGGGGCGCAGCCACTGGCCGGCCTGGATGACCGAGACGTTGTTGGCCTCGTGCCAGGGGTGGATGGATGACACCCGCACCGGCTCGAACATCCGGCCGCCGAGCGCGCCCAGCGTGATGGGCGCGAAGGGGGGGCGCCACACGGTGGTGCCGACCTCACTGATCGTCTCACCGCGCGCCTCAGCGATGGCCGCAACGGTGTTGACCGTCTCGAGCTTGCCCTGCGAGGGCCCCATCGTGGCGGTGGTGTAGCGCTTGGCCAGCTCCACCGAGTCGTAACCCTCATGAGCGGCGGCGACGAGGTCCTTGGAGCTGATGTCCTCGGACATGTCGACCATGCCGTGGGTGTCGGCGCGGTAGAGCTCGGGATGGGGATCACGGCCGAGCGGCGCCCGCTCGTCAGGCGCCCACGCGGGCTCGTCGCCGTCGACCGGCACCGCCCGGGCGGTGCGGGCCTGCAAGCGATGGCGTACCGCAGCGGCACGGGATGCGGCGAGGCGACCGGTGTCTGCGCCGTGCTCGCGCAGCCGATCCAGATCGCCGTCGCCGGCAAGCCCGCCCGTCGCCAGCACAGTGCTGGGGGGGTCTGACGGAAAAAATCTGGCCGCGGCCGGGTCGTAGACCGGACGGTCGCCTGCCATGTTGAGCAGCGAGGTGGGGGCAGTCCAGCCTGCGGCCACCACCAGCACATCTGCTTCGACTCTTTGGGGGCCGTCGGTTCCGTCCACCATGACGGCCTCGACGGCCCGGGACGAACCTGCGGTCGAGCTGATCCGCGCGGCGGTGCGACCGTCGATGACGGCGGCGATCTCGGTGCCGGCCCGCTCGAGGTCGGCGACTGCCGCGTCGCCCTCGGCATTCGCGCTGAACACCACGGCCCGCTCGCCTGGCTTGATGCCCCACAGGTTGATGAGGCGTCGAGCCGCTCCCGGGGTGATGACCCCGGGCCGGTCGTTGCCTTCGAACACATACGGACGCTCGATCAGGCCGGGCGCCACCACCAGCGTCTTGGCGCGGGCCTTGATGAGCCGCTCGACCGCGATCGGGTGGTTGCGCTGGACGATGCCGAGCCAGTTGTCCTCATATCGACCCGTCACGGTTGAATCAGTCAGCACTTCGATGTCGGATGCGTCGAGGGCTGCCCGCAGTTCTGCCAGGGCAGCCTGATCGGCAGCATCGCTCGAATAGCGCAGATGGCCTCCGACCGCGTGCTCGTGCTCGACGAGCAGCACGCTGGCGCCGGCGTTGCTCGCGGCCAATGCCGCCTCGATGCCACCCGGTCCTGCCCCGGCCACCACCACGTCAGGGTGGGTGTAGCGCTTGTCGTGGTAGGCGTGCGGGGTGTCGAGGTCGATCTTGCCGCCCGGGGCGAACGTGGCGAGCACCCGCTCGTAGGTGGGCCACAGCCACTGCGGCCGCATGAAGGTCTTGTAGTAGAAGCCCGCCGTCAGGAAGCGCCCGAGCAGGCTGTTCGCCGCCTTGATGTCGCGGTTCAGCGACGGCCACGCGTTCTGCGAGCGGACGTCCATGCCGGACTCCAGCAAGCGGTGGCCGGCCCGCACGTTGGGATCGTCGCCCACTTGGACCATCAGGTTGGGATCCCAGTAGTCGGCGGTGAGGATCCCCCGGGGCCGGTGGTACTTCATGGACCGGGAGAAGATCTGCACTCCAGACGCGGCCAGGGCAGAGGCGATCGTGTCGCCCTCGAAGCCGCTGAAGCGCTTGCCGTTCCAGCGGAAGCGGAGCTTGGCAGCCCGGTCGATCACCTCGGTGGGCTGGACGCCCTGCCGGCTCATCGTCATGCCGCACTACCTCGCTCGCCGTCGGGCTGGGTACCCCAGACGGCACCGGGCACATACGCGCTCATGCTGCACCGCCGCGTTTGTCGCCGGGCAGGGGCGGATCTCGGAATTCGTTGGTGGCGGTGTTGCGTTCCACCGAGAACCAGCGGCGGCAGCCCGACGCGCAGTACCAGTTCTCGCGCAGCCAGCCCGCGGGGTTGTCGCGCAGGTAGAGGTAGGCCCGCCATTCCGATGGCGAGGCCGTGTTGGGGTCGGGACGGGCGTGCGATTCGCCGCCGTACCGGAGGTCGGTCGAGTTGCGTGGACCGCAGTTGGGGCACGGGACAAGCAGCATCAGTGGCCCACCACTGTCGTAATGGCGCCGGTGGGCCTCATGGCACCCGGGTCAAGCGTCTCACCGGACATCAGTGGCCCACCGACGCTGCGCCTTTTTCGCCCACCAGCTCGCCGTTGTCGAAACGGCTGAGGGCGAAGGCTTCGATCAGCTTGGGCGTCTTGCCTGTCGCGGCGGCTTCGGCTAACTGCTCGCCTGAGACCGGGGCGGCCTTGAAGCCGTAGGTGCCCCAGCCCACATCCACCAGGAAGCCGTCGACAGGCGTGAAGCCCATCACCGGCGAGTAGTCGGGAGTCATGTCGCAGAGGCCCGACCACTGGCGCAGAATCCGCATGCGCGAGATGCCGGGCATCAGCTCGAGCACGTGTCCCGCCAGCCCCTCGGTGAACTCCAGCGAGCCGCGCACCGAGTAGTTGGCGTACGGGTCGACCGAGGCGCCGAACACCAGCTCGCCCCGGTCGGTCTGGCTCACGTAGACGTGCAGCGAGCCCGACACCACCACCGTCGGCAGGAACATCTTCACCGGCTCGGTGACCGCCGCCTGCAGCGGGTGGGTGGTGATAGGCAACCGCACGCCGGCCATGGTCGAGATGAGCGATGCCCACCCGGCGGTGCAGTTGATGACGATCGGCGTGGAGATGTCGCCGCGATTGGTGCGCACGCCGGTGACTCGACCGCCTGCGCCCTTGCCGTCGGGACCATCGCCGCCTTCGCAGATGATGTCGGTGACCTCAGTCTTCTGGTGCATCTCGACGCCCATGTGGTCCGCCGCCCGGGCGTAGCCCCACACCACCGCGTCGTGGCGAACGACGCCGCCGGGCGGGTGATACAGGGCGCCCTGGATCGGGTAGCGGGGGTGGTCGGAGGTGTCGAGGCTCGGGCACTCCTGCTTGATCTCGTCGGGGCCGATCACGCTGGAATTGACGCCGCCGAGCTTGTTGACCTCGGCGCGCCAGTGCATCGTGCGCAGGGAGGCGTCGGAGTGGGCCAGCGTCAGGTGGCCCCGCTGGCTGAACATCACGTTGATGTTCAGCTCGATGGCCATCTGCTCATAGAGGTGCACCGAACGGTCGTAGAAGGCCACGCCCTCGGGCGTGAGGTAGTTGGAGCGCACGATGGCCGTGTTGCGCCCCGAGCCGCCGCTGCCCAGATAGGCCTTGTCGAGCACGGCCACATCGGTCATGCCGTGGTTGCGGGCCAGGTAGTACGCGGTGGCCAGGCCGTGCACGCCGCCGCCGATCACCACGGCGTCGTAGGACCGCTTCAGATCGCAGTCGCGCCACACGCGCGGCCAGCTCTCGCCGCGCAGGCCCTTCCAGGCCAGCGCCGCCGCCGAGTACTTCGGCGGGCGTCGCCGCAGCCGACCCCCGATTGCCGCCATCGCCATGCAGGGTAAGCACCTCGCTCGGTGACGGGAAGTATCAATTTGCGATCAATTCAGACGTGTTGCCTCTCATTCCTGCCTACGATGTGCTGCGTGAACCTGCAGCGCCTGCGCTATTTCGTCACCGTGGCCGAGGAGCTGCACTTCGGCCGAGCTGCGCAGCGACTGCACATGTCCCAGCCGCCGCTGAGCCAGCAGATACGCCTGCTGGAGCACGAACTCGATGCACCGCTCTTCGACCGCAGCACCCGCCGCGTCACGCTCACGGGGGCCGGACGGTTCCTCTATCCCGAAGCGCTGCGCCTGCTGGCGGCTGCAGACGGAGTCGAGCGCCTCATGTCTCAGCGCCGCGAAGGCCACACGGGCACGCTGCGTGTCGGCTTCGTCGACTCGGCCGCCTACGAGGTCATGCCGCGCGTGCTGGCCGAGTACCGCCGGCGGCGGCCCCGGGTCGACTTCGAGTTGCACACGCTGAGCTCGGACGAGCAGGTCAAGGCGCTGCGGGCCGGGCGCATCGACCTCGGCATCGGCAGGGCCACCGGGGATGCCGACCAGGTGGAGGCGGCCCTGGTGATGAACGAACCGCTGCTGCTGGCCGCGGGCGGCGCCCACCGGCTGGCACAGCAGCCGAATGCAGCGCTGCGTGACGTGGCCGGCGAGCCGGTCATCGGATTCGACCGGGGGGTGTCGCCCAGCCTCCACGCCGTGCTGGCGGGGATGTTCAGCGCCCAGGGTGTCGCCTATGACCCGATGATCGAGGCCACCGAGTACACCACCATCCTCGGATTCGTGGCCGCAGGCGAGGGCGTCGCCATCGTGCCCGCCAGCGTGCAGACGTTCCGCCCGCCAGGCCTGCACTACGTGCCGATCAGCGACACCGCGGCCTCGGTCCCCCTGCTGCTGCTCACCCGCTCCGGCGAACCCCTGCCGCTGGTGACCCAAGCGCTCGACGTCGTGACCGAGCTCTACAGCCCGGCGTCGGCGGCCTGAAGGGTCGAGATCGACGGTGGGTCAGATGGCGAGGTCGTTGAGGTTGTAGTCGCGGATGACCCGCTCGAAGGTCTCGTCGTTGTAGCGGAAGTCGTCCTCTAGGCCGACGAAGGGGGCGTAGGTGTAGCGGCGCTCGCCGGGGTGATGCTGCGCCCGGGCGTCGATGGCCACGGCAATCACCGACGACCGCTTGAACACGCGCTCCTCGTCGTAGACGACCACACCGTCACGCTCGTGCACCCGCAGTTGACCTGCCACGCCCAGCACCGAGCTGCGCCGGTGGAAGCCGAACGTGACCGAGATGCGCGGGTCCGCAGAGGTGTTGGCGTAGGAGCCGTGGACCATGTGACGGTTCACCACGGTCGCATCACCCGGCTCGCACAGCAGCGGGATGGCGTCGGGCAGCATGGTGCTGCCGCCGTTGTCGGCCACCTTTGCACGCAGGTCGATGCGCCCCGACGTGTGCGTGCCTGGCACGACCCACAGCGCATTCGCCGCCGTGGTGTCATACAGCTGCACCTGGAAGTTGAAGCCGTGAATGCCCATGTCCCAGTCGGGGTTGTCCCAGTGGGTGACGCCGTCCTGGTGCCACGACACCGAGCCGCCCAGCCCGGGTTCCTTCACGAAGATGGCGTCGTTGTAGGGAACGAAGTCGGGGCCGTTGATGCTCTCGGCGATCGACATCAGGTCGGGATGGCCGTACAGCCGCAGCGCGGAGGGCATCGACTGGCACATGCCGAAGATCAGGTAGACCACATCAGGCGGGGCGTCGGCATCGGGGGTCGGCTGGTCCATCTGGACCTGGTGGCGACCGCCGAGGGCGCTGGTGCCGCCGAACGGGTCTGACAGCGGCGCGATGTGGATGTACGGCTCGACTGCGTAGTCGCGGCCCAGCGCGGGCCGGCCGTGACGGTCCACCTCTGCGCCTTGGCGCACCGGCGCCCGCTCGATGACCTCGCCCACCTCGGATCGGAGTTCGGCAATCTCGTCTGGGCCGACGACGCCGGTGAACACGTAGAAGCCGTGCTTCCAGTAGTTCTCCAGGATCTCGGGATGCAGCTTGCCGTCGGGCCCAAACCGGACGGGACCCCTGTTGCCGGTCTCGTGGGCTCGCTCCACGCCGCCGGCGAGGTAGTCGGCCATGTCTGCGAGGTGCTGCTCTCTCGTCGGCGCATCGGCCGCTTCCGTTCGATCCGCAACGTCAGTCATCGCGCTCCCCCAGGCAGTCCCCGTCGAAACGATGGTAATCGGGCAACCCGCCGGCTCTCTCGTTGATATCCGCGACCTGCGAGCATGAAGCCATGGAGTTCGCTGAGTACGCAGACCGATATCGCACCGCCGAGGTGACCCGCGACGACGCCGGGGTGGTGACCGTTCGCATGAACACCCGCGGCGGGCCGCTGCAGTGGGGCGGCCGCCCGCACCGTGAGCTGCCCGAGCTGTTCATGGCACTGGCGTCCGACCGCGACATCAAGGTGGTGATCCTGACCGGCACCGGAGACTCGTTCATCGAGCTGCCCGACGAGGTCAATGCGCTCGCCGAGGGGCGCGCCAACGCGACGGTGTGGGACCGCATCATCTGGGAGGGCAACCGGCTCGTCGACCAGATGCTGGATATCGAGGTGCCGATGATCGCCGCAGTGAACGGCCCGGTGACAGTGCATTCGGAGCTGGCGGTGCTGTGCGACATCGTGCTCGCCGCAGAAGGGGCCTACTTCCAGGACGCCCCGCACTTCCCCGGCGGGCTGGTCCCCGGCGACAGCATGCAGATCGTCTGGCCGATGCTGCTCGGCCCGAACCGCGGCCGCTACTTCCTGCTCACCGGCCAGCAGATCGACGCCGCCGAGGCCCACGAGCTCGGCATCGTGGGCGAGGTGCTGCCCGCCGACGGCTTGATGGCTCGCGCTCAGGAGATCGCCGCCGACCTGGCCAAGCTGAACCCGATCCTGCTGCGCAACACGTGCCACGCGCTGGTCCGCCCGCTGCGACGCGCCATGGCCGACGACCTGCACACGGGCCTCGCACTCGAGGCGATCGCCTCGATGTCAGCCCGCGAATGGTTCAGGGACCAAGCCGCCGACGACGCCTAGGAACGCCGCTGGGATTGGATTCGCAGCCGGTGATGGCGTCGAGGGTTTCCTCGCTGGGAGCGAAGTAGAACGAGCCCGAGGCCGGGTTCGAGAAGTCGGTGATGGCGTCGCGCACGCCGTCGGCGTCGTCGAGGCCGTACATCCGGCGCAGGCGGCGCCGCAGCGGCGCCTGGTCCTTGCAGAACGCCATGAAGTACAGGCCCACGGTGCCGTCGTGGAATGCGTACGGCGTGGAGCGGCGGGCGATCTCGTTGATCTTGTCGCTGCCCTCGTTGCCGTGGTTGCCATCCGCGCGCAGCTCCACATGGCTCAGGTGGCTGTAGGGCTCCTGGCTGTCGGTCTTGTCGGTCTCGGGGAACTTCTTGCGCCCGAAGTTCTTTTCCTGCTGCTCATCGGAGAGCGCGTTCCAGCCGTCGAGGTCGTGCACCCAGCGCTGGGCGATGATGTGGCTGCCGCCCGCACCCGGATCGCCGTCGGGCACGATGGCCACGGCTGGCTGATCCTCGTCGGCGGGGTTGCCGGTGCCGTCCTTGAAGCCGGTCATGTCCAGCGAGTCGCCGTAGATGAACGTGGGCGTCTCACGAGCGACGGCCATGTGGCCGGCCAGCGCGGTGCGGGCGTCGTACTGCACCTTCCACACCTTGTCCTTGTCGTCGTGGTTCAGCCACAGCAGCAGCTCTTCCTGAGTGCCCTTGGCTTCGCGCCCCGAGCCGTCCTCTGACTTGACGGTCACGTACTCCTGGAAGTCGTCGGGCACGTCGTCGGTCAGGTCACCCAGCAGGCCCGGGCCGATGCCGACGGTCAGGTTGATGCCCTGGTCGTCCGCGGCTGCTCTGGTGGCTGCGATCACAGACTTGATGACACCGAGGTCAGCGCCCTCGACACGACTCAAGTGGACGTACCACTGGTTGGCGCCCATTTCATTGAAGATGGCCTTCTGCGGCGTCGGCATCTGTGCTCCTTGAGGGGTTCGGTTGTGCAAGCGGAATCAACCGCGCCCGGCGTCGCTCAGGGCGGCGCGGCGGCGAGATTGCGAGGCTGATCGTAGGCCAACCGTCGCGGCCCGCGCACCGCCGGTTCCTGCTCTTCGATATGGCCGCAGTGCGTCTGCCCGACGTGTGCCAGCATGTGGCGGTCGCCACTGCCCACAACGAGCGGAGATGCAGCCATGAGCATCGCAGCACCACAACGCACCTACGACAGTGAGCTGCCGATCCGGGACGATCTGGGAGCCGCCCATGGGGAGATCGCGGCCCG
This sequence comes from Candidatus Poriferisodalis sp., assembly GCF_965203655.1. GTDB lineage: Bacteria > Actinomycetota > Acidimicrobiia > Acidimicrobiales > Poriferisodalaceae > Poriferisodalis. The sequence goes on along the minus strand of NZ_CBDBDD010000009.1, from coordinate 238,924 downwards.
CTGGTCGCGGCCAGGCACCTGGTGGACCGGCGAGCAGCGCGCCGAGATCGTGCGGCAGGTGCGCGCAGCCCGAGACCATCGCAGCGACGATGGCGGCGCACTGCCGCCGTGGGTGCAGCCCAGCACCGTCGACGGCCTTGTCGATGCTGACGGCCCGCTGCCCGCCGCCGCAGTCGATGCGGTGTGGCGCATCACCAACCACCCGGGAACGCTGACCGAAGACTGGTACCAGTCGATCGTCGATCGCGGCACCGATCCGCTGGCCTATGTGGAGCTGGTGGGGCTGGTCGCGCAGTCCAACTGCGTCGATCGTTTCGCCGACGCGCTGGAGCTGCCGCGCATCGAGCTGGACGAGCCCGCCGACGGCCCGCCGGGGCGGGAGGGCGCGCCTGCGGCCGTGAAGTACCACTGGGTTCCCACGGCGGACATCAAGATGCCCAACGTCATCAAGGCGCTCAGCGCCGTGCCGGCGGAGAACGAGGCGCTGTTCATCCTCTCCGACGCCCAGTACGTGCCGATGGAGCGCGTGCGGGGCGATGTGGTGTCGGACCGCAACTCGCTCACCCGGCCCCAGATCGAGGTGCTCGCAGCGCGGACATCGAAGCTCAACGAGTGCTTCTACTGAACGTCTGCACATGCGTTGCTGCTCGGTCTGAGCGGCCAACAGAAGGGCATGGACGTCGGATACGACACCGTCAACGGCTCCGAGAGTGGTGACGGGGGCGTGCCCCACGGCGCACTGCTGGCCCGCATCGCGGAGGCGATGTGGGAAGGCGACGCCACCGAGATGGCAGCAGCCCGAGCCGCTCTCACTGACGCTGCCGGCGCCGATGTGATGGTCGATGCGGTGGCGGTCAGCGCCAACTTCCACATGATGACCCGTGTCGCCGACGGCACCGGCACCCCGCTCGATCCGGGGACGTTCGACATGTCGGCACCGGTGCGCGAGGCCTGTGACCTCAACGGATTCGTGTCGCGCCGCGACCCCCAAGGCGAGCGCCAGGGGGCTGCCGGGCTTTCCGGCTGACACCACGAGGCCCGTGCCGGCAGCGCTGCCGGCGCAGCCTGCTCGTCAGGACTTGAAGCGCTTCGTCGGCATATGCGGGCCGATGTAGCCCACATGCACCTTCCCGGTCGACCCTCGCGTGTCATCGTGGAAGTAGAGCCGCGGCGCCATCGATCCGTTCGCCAGCTTCAGGTGCGACTGCATCACGGTCTGGCCTGAGGGGTCGACGCCCTTCGAGACCGGCAGCACGCGGTGCTGGCGCAGCTCGGGACGTCGCATCACCTCTTCGGACTCGTTCATCGCCAGTTTCTTGGCATTCGCGAACCAGGCGCGCTCGTGCTTGCTGCGGGCGCACCAGTCGCGGAAGTCGCCGAAGTCGTCGCCCTTGTGCGCGTACACCTCGAGGGCGAGCAGGCCGTCGAACACGCTGCGAGCCCATGACCTGGACTCGATGGCACTGTCGAGGTCGGCGATGCGGTGTTCCGCCTCGGGCGGGATTTCGACTTTGCGCAGATTGATCCGCGCGAGCGAGAGGGCTTGGCGGATGGAGGTCACCTGCGGGTACTTGGTGTGCGAGGGATCGGCATCGGACGCCGCAGTCATCTCAGACGACATCAGGGCCCTGACGGTTTGATCCCGTGACTCCTCCAGCAGCTGGTGCAGTTGCTCGACCCGCTGCTGGGCCATCTCGAGTTCTTCGAGCACGTCGTAGAGCTGCTCGGACTGCTCGTCACGCTCGGCCCGGGCCGCGGTTCGCTCCTCGCGGGCTTGGTAGAGCGCGGCCCAGACCGCCTCCACCTCGGTCTCGAGGGCTTCGGCCCGCTCGGCCGCGTCGGTGTCGGGCGAGGGCTCGTAGCGCTCGCGGCGATCGCCCAGCAGCTGGCGCGATCGGCGGTAGAGCTCGGGCGGCTCGCGGTCAACCAGCATCGACTGGAGCAGGCGGCCGAACCAGCGGCCCGTTTCGTCGGGCTCGCTTCGCACGAACTCCGCAGCAAGCGTCCGGTGACGGTGCGGCTCGTGCTCGCCGGGCAGGTACAGCCGAGCCTCGCCGGGCTGAACGTCGAGCTCGGGTCCCATCGCCACCTGGAAGGGATTGATCGTCTGCGCCGGCAGCACGTAGACACGGGCCAGTCCTGCCAGGTGGCGTGCCGTTGCACGAGCGCGGTCCATCGTGGGACCCGGCCCGTCGAGGTAGTCATGCGCCAGCACGACGTACGGCATCACCCGGTTCGCGCCGCGCAACGCGTTCGCGAGCGGCACGACCGCCTGGCGTGTCGGTTCGACCGCAAGCGGGCGGGTGCCCAGCCGTTCCGTTGCCATGCGGGGCCGGCCGCCACCGCGTTCGGCGTCATCCAGCAGCGTGCATACGAGGTCCTGTACCTCGCCGACGTTGGCGGCCGCGGCCTGCTCGTGACCCATCTCCACATCGATCCACACCCAGCCGTCCGTGCCGTTGGTCAGCACGCGCAGGACGACTACGGATGAACTCGACGGTCCCTGCTGGTCCAGCTCCAGCAGCGTCTCGGAGACACCGCCATGCGCAGCGGTCTCGCGGCGAAGGTTCACCCGCACCCCATCGGTGGCGGCCTCGCCGCCGAACCCGTTCGAGGGCCCGTCGGGCGTCGGCTCGCCGGACGCGGGCTTTTCCGCGCCCGCTGCGGCGTCGCCGCCAAGCTGCGGGTGGAGCGTCCGAGCCCATGCTCGAAACGTGCGCGCAGCAAGCTCGTGCAGACCTGGACGGTCGTCATTCCACATCGCCCGGTACACCACCGGAGTCGCAGTGGGCCGCATCTGGGCGGAGCTCACGGGGCTGCCTCGGATACGGGGCCTGGGGCTGGTGCCACCACGCCGACGTGCGATCTAGCCGGTGGGACCGGAACGCCGCTGCGGGCATCCCCGGTCGTCACAGCTAGCCCTGTTCGTAGACGGGCGTGATGAGGGCGCGGGCCAGCGTCGTGCCGAACATGTTGAAGCCGCAGATCGCGGGCGAGACGCTCTCGTCGATCGGCAGCGCCTCAACGCTCAGCGCGTGCACGGCGAACATGTAGCGGTGCGGGCCGTGACCGGCAGGCGGCGCAGAACCCAGGTAGCCGGAGAGTCCGGCATCGTTGCGAAGCTGCTTGGCGCCCTCAGGCAGTCCGCCGCCTTCGGCATCGCCGGCACCTGAGGCAAGCTCGGCGCACGACGCGGGAATGTCGTACACCACCCAGTGCCAGAACCCGCTGCCGGTCGGTGCGTCGGGGTCGAAGCAGGTCACGGCGTAGCTCTGGGTCCCGTCGGGCGCTCCGGACCACGCCAGGTGGGGCGATCGATCTTCGCCGCCGGCACCGAAAATGCCCGAGACCTGCGGCATCGGCAGCATCTGACCATCCGCTACGTCGTCGCTTCGCACCTCGAACGACGCAACTGCGGGAAGGAAGTCATAGGGACTGGGAGGCTGTGGCATCACAGGCACCTTTCTGTTCGCTGAACCGGTGGGATGTGGATGAGGCACTCGGTCCGCTGTGCGACCGGATCCACCGCGTCGGCGCCAGGCCGAACCGCGCGCCAAGCCTTGACACTATTCGTTCACGGTCGTTCGCGATTCTGTCGTCGGATGCCGCCCGAGCATGCTGACCTGCCGCCGTGGCCGCGCGCTGGCAGCGCGCTCGGGCATGGGCATTCATGCCCGTATGCAGCACCCTCAGCGCCGCTCGGGGCAACGAAATGGCACGTACTTGCCGTTTTGGGCTAAACAAGCGGCGTGTTCACCGCCCGGAGTGCGCACTCCGGGCTGCACATCACACAACCCAAACTGACAGACCAAGGACCGGCCCGCTTCTGCGGGCCGGTCTTTGGGTTGCACAGCCCAGCCCGTTAGCTGCCTGCTCGCGCGGCGGCTTCAGCGCCTCGCGGTGACTTACGCAGCCGGCGCATGGACAGATCCTGCAATCGCTTGCAGATTGAGGGCAGACTGACAGCCGTCAGCGAAGCACCTCACCATTGGACGACTGGAGACGGCGCGATGGCTCACAGCCCGACATCCGCCCGCCACACGCCCTCACCGTGGTGGATGGACGCCGTGGGCTACCAGGTGTACCTGCGGTCCTTCGCCGACTCGAACGACGACGGCATCGGCGACCTGGCCGGCATCCGGTCCAAGCTCGGCTACCTCAGCGACCTCGGGGTCGACTTCGTCTGGATCACGCCCTTCTACCCCACGCCCGGACACGACTGGGGCTACGACGTCGCCGACTACTGCGACGTCGACCCGCTGTTCGGCGACCTGGACGCCTTCGAGGCGCTGGTGGCCGATGCCGCCGATCGGCGCATCCGCGTGGTGACCGACCTCGTTCCCAACCACACGAGCAGCGATCACCGCTGGTTCCAAGCCGCGCTGGGCAACGCCGGCGAAGCTGAGCGGGCGCGCTACCGGGACTACTACATCTGGCGAGACCCCGCCCCCGACGGCGGGCCGCCGAATAACTGGGTGGGTTACTTCGGCGGTCCGGCGTGGACGCTGGAGCCCGAATCAGGCCAGTACTACCTGCACCTGTTCCTGCCGTCACAGCCTGACCTGAATTGGCGCAACCCCGCCGTGGCCGACGAGTGGGACCAGATCCTGCGGTTCTGGCTGGACCGCGGCGTCGCCGGCTTCCGCGTCGACGTGGCCGGCGGATTGGTCAAGGACGCCGAGCTTCGCTCGAATCCCCAGCTCCTGCCGATCCCGCCCCGGGCGTCGCGCTGGGAGCAGTGGGACTGCTTCGAGCATCTCTATGACGTCTTCCAGCCCGAGAGCCAGGACGTGTTCCGTCGCTGGCGGAAGATCTGTGACGACTACGGAGCGTTCCTGCACGGCGAGACGTACCACCTCGACCCGCGGGGCATGGACGACCTGCTGCCGCCCGACGGCATGCACGGCGGCTACTGGTTCGCGCCGATGCACATCGACTGGGAGCCCAACGAGATCCGCAGGACGCTCCGCGGTCCGTCGAGCGGCTTGGCCGGCCGACTGCTGTGGGCGATGAGCAGCCACGACATGCCCCGGGCGCCGACCCGTTTCGCGCCAGACTCGAGCGCTGAGGGCACTGCTGGGGTCTCGCGGCGCTGGGGTGCTGCGCGCACCCTCGCCTTCAACGTGCTCGCCGCCTTCCTGCCCGGCACCCTGGTGCTGTACCAAGGCGAAGAACTCGGTCTGGCCGACGGCGAGGTCGCTGCCGAGGACAAGCTGGACCCCGTCGGTCCCGACGACGACGTGAGCGCCGGGCGAGACGGCTGCCGCACGCCGATGCCGTGGGGCGACGGCCCCCACAACGGCTTCTCGGCCGCCGAGCCGTGGCTGCGCTCGGCCGAGCGTCCCGTCGGCGAGACGGCTGGGGCGCAGTCCCAGGACGAGCGGTCGTGGCTGGGGGCGTACCGGACGCTGCTGGACGTGCAGCAGCGAGTGCGGTCAGCATTCTCGAACGGGTCCGCCGGCGGTGCCGAAACAAGCGGCGATGAAGCAGTGGAGTGGACCGACAGCGGCCGCGGTCCGGTCATCTCGTACCGCCGCGGCCGCATCGGGGTCGCAGCCAGCGTCGGCGGGACCTCGGTCGAAGTGGAGATCCCAGCCGCTGCCACCGTGCTGTACGACTCGGCGTCCGCTTGCCCCCACCCCCACGACGGCGCTGCCGGACCCTGCGGGAGCCGCGGGCCAGGACAGTCGAACGGGCCGTACCTGCTCGCCCCGGCGAGCGCGGTGGTGTGGCAGGAATGACCGGTCCCATGGTTCGGATCGGCGATGTCGCCCGAGCCGCGGGAGTGTCCACCGCAACCGTCAGCCGGGCCTTGCGGGGCCTGCGCCACGTCGCGCCGGCCACACGGCAAAGAGTGCTCACGGCCGCTGCCGAACTCGACTACCGGCCCAACCTGCCGGCGGCCCGGCTGGCCGCCGGAACGACCAACACAATCGCTGCTGCGGTGCCCGACCCGGCCGCATGGTTCAACGCGACGATCGTGGGTGCCTTGGGCCGCCACACAACCGCCGCGGGCTACGACTTGCTGCTGTCGGGGGTCGCGAGCTCCGAAGAACGACAGCGCTTCATCGAGCTGAACGGCGTGAGATCGGGTCGCAGCGACGCGGTGGTGCTGATTGACGTCGCCGTGGACACCGAAGTCGCAAGCGCCTTCGTCGCTCAGGGCGGCTGTGCTGTCACCGTCGGCTTCCGGACATCGGCACTCAGCTCGGTGACGGTCGACAACGTGGCCGCTGGCCGCGCCGCTACTGAGATCCTGCTCGACCACGGCCACCGGCGCATCGGGCTGCTCAGCCTCAGCAGCGGCGATTCGCTCAACTTCTCGATTCCCAGCCAGCGGGCCCAGGGCTACGCCGGGGCGCACAGCACAGCTGGGCTGGCGCCGGATCCTGCGATGACGGTCTCGACGAGCAACAGCTGGGCCGAGGCCCGCCGGGCGGCCCATGTGCTGCTCGGCGCCGCAGAGCCGCCGAGTGCGATCTTTGCCATGTGCGACGAGCAGGCGTTCGGCGTCATGCTCGCGGCGCGCGACCTGGGTCTGCGCATCCCGGACGATCTGTCGCTGGTCGGGGTCGACGACCACGACCAGAGCCGCCTCGTGGGCCTGACCACGGTGCGACAGCACGTCGCTGACCAAGGCGTGGCGGCTGCCGATCTCGTGCTGGCCGCGCTCACCTCCGCCGCCTCAGCGCCCGACCACATCCAGCTCGACACCGAACTGATCGTCCGTGACTCGGTGGGGCCGCCCCCAAGCTGAGCCCAACGACGACATGCACAGCGCCGAACGCCCACGGGATATGACGGGAGTGCACGACGTGACCGCATGTCGCGGTCGAACCTCGGGTGGCCAGCAAGACACGTCCATTCGGCGGTCCGCTAGGCTGCGGCAACGGCGTCTGCAAGCGCTTGCAACGTGTCACGAGGGCGCACCGTCGTGCGGCCCCACAGGGAGGAACACATGAGAGATCACAGCAACAGACGTACCCGCCTCCGCGGGGCGCGTCTTCTGGCTATCGCACTGGCATTCGGGCTGATCGCAGCTGCATGCGCCAGCGACGATGACGAGGACGCGGCAGCGACGACCGCCGCTGCCGCGGCGGCGACCACTGCCGCCGCGCCAGCCACCACCGAAGCTGCTGACCCCCTCGAAGGCACCAAGGTCACGGTCTTCGGTCCCGAGTCGAGCGACGAAGAGGCCGGCGCGCTGCGCGACGCCCTCGATCATTTCGCCGCGCAGACCGGTATCGAGATCACCTACACCGGTGCCCGCGACGCCGCGGATCAGATCAACGCCCAGGCCGCCGGCGGCAACCCGCCGGACATCTTCATCTTCCCGCAGCCGGGCAAGCTGGCCGACTTCGCGCGTGACGGCCACCTCGTCGCGCTGCCCGACGACGTGATCGCTGCGATGAACGAGCACTGGACGCCCGCATGGACGGCATTCGGCGACGTCGACGGCACCCAGTACGGCATCCCGAACAAGTCCGACCTCAAGTCGCTGGTCTGGTACAAGCCGGCGCTGTTCGAGTCGAAGGGCTACTCGGTGCCCGGCACCTGGGACGAGCTCAAGGCGCTGTCGGCGGAGATGATCGCCAACGGCGACACGCCGTTCTGCATCGGCATCGAGAGCGGTCCTGCCACGGGCTGGACCTTCACCGACTGGGTCGAGGACCTGATGCTGCGCTTCCATACGCCTGACGAATACGACGCATGGGTTGCCGGCGAGCTGGCATTCTCCAGCGACGAGGTCAGCGGCGTGTTCACCGAAGTGCTCGACCTGTGGAACACACCGGGCATGGTGTTCGCAGCAGGCGGCTCCATCGCCGCGACGCCGTTCGGCGACAACGGCCAGCCGCTGGTCGACAACGACTGCATGATGCACCGTCAGGCGTCCTTCTACGCCGCGTTCATCCCCGAGGGAACCGTGTTCGCTGACGGCTCGGCCGACGCAGTGGACACCTTCTACTTCCCGTCGGTCAGGGGCGACCAGCCTGTGCTGGGCGCCGGCACCCTGGTGGGCGCCTTCCGTGACGCTCCCGAGGTGTGGGAGGTCATGAAGTACTTCGGCAGCTCCGAGTATGCCGAGGTCCGCCAGCGGGCACAGACCGAGCGCAAGGGCGGCGGTCTGTCCGGCTTCCTGTCGGCTGCGACGAACCAGGACCCGAGCGTGTACCAGCCGCTCGAGCAGTCCTTCCTCAGCATCTTGCAGAACGCCGATGTCGTGCGCTTCGACGGTTCAGACCTGATGCCTGCCGAGGTGGGCGCCGGCACGTTCTGGACCGAGGGCACCGCAGTGGTCAACGGCGACAAGACCGTCGCCGAGGCCACCCAGGCCATCGACGACAGCTGGCCCGGCTGAGGCTGAGCCGCTTCTGGCCGGTTCCGCGCCGCGAGGCGCATCTGCCGGCGAGATCACATCCATAGACGAAGGGCCGTCCCGCCCGTGCGGGGCGGCCTTTCGCTTGTCCCCGAGGCTGAGCCCCGGGCACGAGCGGCCCACCAGCCCAATCGCATGAGACCGGGGAGCCAGAGCGGGAAGCAAAGGCGTCGCAGCGTTGCACCGGGTGCAAGACTGCGACGATGGCAGCGCTGTGGGGGGCCTTCGTCGGCGTGGTGATTTCCGTCGGCGCCAGCGCCGCTCTGTTCTGGGGCACTCATCGGCTGTTCGCACTGGTGGAGCGCCGATGGGCCGTGGTGGCAGCCGTGTCGGGCGCGATCGCCGGTGGGGTCGCGGGCGCGCTGGCGGCCGGCATTCGCAGCGGACCCGAGTCCGAGCAATTGCTGGCCGGCTCATCGCTCGTCTGGATCGTCGGCGGCGCTGCTGCCGGGGGGCTGGTGGGCATCGCCGTGGGCATCCGCTGGCCGCTGTCGGCGGCCCGCATCGTGGCTGTGCAGAGCCGCCTGCGGGCGCTGACGTTCGTGGGTCCGGCGATGCTGTTCGTCGCGCTGGGGCTGATCATCCCGCTGCTGCGCACCATCTACCTGTCGCTGTTCGACAAGCGCGGCACCGACTTCCGCGGGCTGGCCAACTACGGCGAGATATTCACCAACGCCCAGAGTCTCGACCTCTCCGGCTGGTCGGGCATCTTTGGCAGCCAGCTGTTCTACGGCGCCGTCGTGCTGTTCGTCTTGATGGCCGTCATTGCGCTGTACCGGGGCCGTCGGCGCGGCGTCCGGGCCGACTTCTCCGCCGGCACAGTCGGGATCGGGCTCGGCGCCGGCCTGCTGCTGAGCTTCGCCGTGTTCGCCAGCCTGCGCGGCACGGTCATGAACAACCTGTGGTGGGTGGTGGCGGTCACCTTCCTGTCCACGGCGCTCGGCCTGCTCGCCGCAGTGATCGCAGATCGCGTCAAGCGCGAATCGCTCGCCAAGAGCCTCATCTTCTTGCCGATGGCGATCTCGTTCGTCGGCGCGGGGATCATCTGGCGCTTCATGTACATCGCCAGGCCTCCGCAAAAGAGCCAGACCGGGCTGCTCAACGCCGTCTGGGTCTGGCTCGGCACGCTGAGGCCCTCCACCGGCGGCGCCTGGGCCGCCGTCGCCGTCCTGGCCTCGGTGACCGTCCTGCTCACCGGCCTGTGCGCCTTCGGCGTACGACGTCGCCAGACGGCGATCGCGGTGGGATCTGCGACGGCGGCGATCCCGCTGCTGTGGCTGATCTACCGCTTCGTGGGCCCCGGCGTGGGCGGCTCGGTCGCAGGTCCCAACGACGAGCCGATCGCCGGCACGATCCTGTTCGTCCAGGAATCGCCGTTCAACAACGTGTGGCTGATGGTGGTGCTGATCTGGATCCAGACCGGCTTTGCCATGGTCATCCTGTCGGCCGCCATCAAAGCAGTGCCCGCCGACCTGATCGAAGCCGCCCGGGTGGACGGCGCCGACGAGCGACAGGTCTTCTTCCAAGTGACGCTGCCCACGATCGTCCCCACGATCACCGTCGTCATGACCGCCATGATCGTACTGGTGATGAAGGTGTTCGACATCGTGCGGGTGATGACCAACGGGAACTTCGGCACCCAGGTCATCGCCAACGAGATGTGGCAGCGCAGCTTCACCGAGTTCAACCTGGGGCTGGGATCGGCCTTGGCGGTGGTGCTGTTCCTGGGCGTGGTACCGGTGATGGGCCTCAACATCAGGCAGATGCAGCGCGGTGAGTAGCGCAGCGGCGGGAAGCGTGGCCGACCGGGCCGAGGCCGCTGGGCCGCCGGCTGGCGGCTCGGCGCAGCGCGGACGCCGGGGCCCCGACCGCGTCGGGCGGGCGGTGTACCGCTTCTTGCGCTCGATACCCACCTGGGTGCTGTGGCTGATGGTGATCGTGTGGAGCGTGCCTACTGGCAGTCTGTTCCTCAACTCGTTCCGCCACCGTGACGACCAGAGAGCTTCGGGCTGGTGGACTTCGTTCACCGAAGGCAACTGGACGCTCGAGAACTACAGCGACGTGCTGTCGTCGGGCCAGCAGACAGGCGGGCTGTGGCAGGCGCTGCTCAACTCATTCGCCATCGCCATCCCGGCCACCGTCATCCCGATCGCCATCGCCGCCCTGGCGGCCTACGCGTTCGCGTGGATCCCCTTCCGGGGTCGCGAGTGGCTGTTCATCGGCACCGTCTCGCTGCTGGCCCTGCCCAACCAGGTGGCGTTGCTGCCGCTGCTGCAGATGTTCTCCGGCGGTGCCCACTGGACACTGCCCGGAACCGAGATCGTGATCACGCTGTTCCCCGACTTCAGCCTGGCCGGTACTGCGACGGCCGTCTGGCTGACCCACACGGCGTTTGCTCTGCCGTTCGCCATCTTCCTGCTGCACAACTACATCTCGACACTGCCGGGTGAGCTGTTCGAGGCGGCCCGCATCGACGGTGCCGACCACTTCACCATCTTCTGGCGCATCGTGGTGCCGCTGTCGGTGCCCGCGCTGGCAGCCTTTGCGATCTTCCAGTTCCTGTGGACGTGGAACGACTACCTGATCGCTCTGACCATGCTCGGCGCTGCGGGCGAGAACTACCCCGCCACCATCAAGATCGCCTCGATGGCCGGCGAGTTCGGCCTGCGAGAGCACCTGCTGTCGGCGGGAGCGTTCGTGCAGGCAGGCGTGCCGATGCTGGTGTTCTTCTTCTTGCAGCGGTTCTTCGTGCGCGGCCTGCTGGCGGGTTCTGTGAAATCCTGAGTCGCCGTGGTAACAACATCGAATCTGGTGCGGAGCGAGCCGCGGCCACTGGGCCGCGAGGCCCAGGTGGGACCGCTGGCGCTGGGCCTGTGGCGCTTCACCGGCACGGACGCGGGGGCCAATGCAGCGCTGGTCGAGGCCGGCCTGGATCTGGGCATGAACCTGGTCGACATCGCCGACGTATACGGGCTCGACTGGGGCGGAACCGGCTTCGGGGCCTGCGAGGAGAACTTGGGCGCGGTGCTGGAGGCTCGTCCCGATTTGCGCGAGCGCATGGTGCTGGCCACCAAGGGGGGCATCGTGCCGCCGGTGCCGTACGACTCGAGTGCTGCGGCACTGCGCTCGGCGTGCGAGGCCTCCCTGCGCCGGCTGGGCACCGATCACATCGATCTGTACCAGGTGCACCGGCCCGACATGCTCACCCATCCGGCCGAGCTGGCCGACACCCTCGACACGCTGGTGGCCGACGACCTGGTGGTTGCCGTCGGCGTGTCCAACTACACGCCGTCCCAGACCCGGGCACTGGCCGCCCATCTCGACGCACCGCTGGTCAGCACCCAGCCCGAGTACTCGGCCGCGTGCCTGGACCCGCTGCGCGACGGCACCCTCGACCTGTGCGCCGAGATCGGCATGGTGCCGCTGGCATGGAGCCCGCTGGCAGGCGGGCGACTCATGGCACAGGGCCCGCTGGCAGGCGGGCGACTCATGGCACAGGGCCCGCTGGCAGGCGGGCGACTCATGGCACAGGCAGACTCATGGCACAGGCAGACGATGACAGCGGCGTTCGGCCGGGGCTGCTGGCCACGCTGAACCGCTTGGCCGATCGGGAGGGCGTCGGCCGGGCAGCGGTGTGCGTGGCGTTCGTGCTGGCCCACCCGACCGCGCCAGTGGCCATCGTCGGCACGCAGCAACCTGAGCGCCTCGAATCGCTCCAAGCGGCTCTCGGCGTGCACCTCGACCGCAACGACGTGTACGACATCATCGAGGCTTCCGAAGGGCAACCCCTGCCGTGAGCAGCGGGAGCATCTCCCCCGGTGACCGGCCGATGCGCGTCGGCGTCATCGGCACCGGGATGATGGGCATCGAGCACATCGCTAATGTGATTGCGCTCGACGGCGCCGAGCTGACCGCCGTCTGCGACAACTGGGAGCCATCGCTGAAGACGGCCCAGCACGAGCTGGCCTCCAGCGGGCTCGACCCGGTGCCGGAGTTCGGCAGCCACCACGAGCTGCTCGACGCGGGGCTGTGCGATGCGGTCGTCGTCGCGACGCCCAACCATCTCCATACCGACATCGTCTTGGACGTGGCATCTGCCGGGCTGCCGCAGCTCGTCGAGAAGCCGCTGGCCACGACGCTGGACGACTGCCGCCGCATCATCAGTGGCGTCGAGGCGCTCGGCCGCGATGCGCCGCTGGTGTGGGTTGGCCTCGAGTACCGCTACATGGCGCCGGTGGCTGCGCTGATCGAACAGGCTCACGCCGGGACGATCGGCGCTGTCCGGATGATCGCCATGCGCGAGCACCGCTTCCCCTTCCAGCCGAAGGTGCGCGACTGGAACCGGTTCAACTGCAACACGGGCGGGACCATGGTCGAGAAGTGCTGCCACTTCTTCGACCTCATGCGCCTCATCGCCCGAAGCGAGCCCGTGCGTGTCATGGCCTCGGGGGCGCAGGATCTGAATCATCTCGACGAGACCTACTGCGGCGAGACGCCCGACATCTTGGACAACGCCTTCGTGCTTGTGGATTTCGCCTCGGGCGCTCGGGCGCTGCTGGATCTGTGCATGTTCGCTGACGCGACCCGCAACCAGGAGGAGCTGTCGGTGGTGGGCGACGACGGCAAGCTCGAAGCGCTGATCCCCGACGATGTGCTGCGGGTGGGAGTGCGTGGGCGTGACTGGATCGGCAACGTCACCGAGCGGCAGATCGCCAGCACCGCACCGGTCGTCGGCCATCACCATGGCTCGTCGTACATCGAGCTGGAGCGCTTTCGCGACGCCGTGCTCACGTCGAGCCCGGCGGAGTGCACGCTGGCCGATGGGCTGTGGTCGGTGGCCATCGGCCGGGCCGCGCATTTCTCGATAGACGAGGGCCGACCAGTGCAGATGAGCGAGCTGCTCACCCCTGCCGAACTCGCCGGGCTGGGCCAATGAACACCGCGGCGCAGCTTGCGGAGCCGCGGCCAATGAACACAGCCCCGCCGGAGATTGCGTGGTTCTCGGCGCTGTGCGACGACGACTACGAGTTCCTGGGCGTGCCAGACCCGACACTGGCCAGCACCTGGGAGCACTGCGCCGACATCGTCACCACAGCAGAGCGAAACGGCTTCGACAACGTGCTGCTGCCCTCGGGCTACTCGCTGGGCATCGACGCCACGGCGTTCGCCGCCGGCATCGCCACGCGCACCAGTCGCATCAACCTGCTGCTGGCGGTGCGCATGGGCGAGCTCTGGCCGCCGCAGTTAGCACGCCAGCTCGCCACGGTCGACCAGATGGCGGGCGGGCGGCTCACCATCAACATCATCTCCAGCGACCTGCCCGGCGCACCGCTGCCGTCGGCCCCCCGCTACCAGCGCACCCGCGAGCACATGGAGGTGCTGCGCACCCTGCTCAACGGCCAACCGGTCGACTTCGACGGCGAGTTCGTCTCGGTGCAGCTCGATCCGCCCCGCGTCGGCACCGTCAGCGGCCGATGCCCGCCCTTCTACTTCGGCGGCTTCTCCGACGACGCCAAGCACACCGCCGCCCTCGCAGCCGACGTGTTCCTCACTTGGCCTGACACGATCGCAGGCGTCGCCGAAACCGTCACCGAAATGCGAGACCGGGCCACAGCAGCAGGTCGCGAACTCAAGTTCGGCCTGCGAGCGCACATGATCGTGCGCCCCACAACCGCAGAAGCCATGGACGCCACCCGCCGGCTGGTCAGCCAGCTCGACGACGACACCGGGGCCACAATCCGGGCCCGAGCACTCGACTCGGCCTCAGTAGGCGTACAACGCCAAGCCCAGCTACGCGACAGCGCCGACGACGACGGCTTCGCCGAAGAAGGCCTCTGGACCGGCATCGGCAGAGCCAGAAGCGGAGCCGGCGCAGCAATAGTCGGCAGCCCCGAAGAGGTCTCCTCCAAGCTCGGCGCCTACCAAGAAGCAGGCATAGACGCCTTCATCCTCTCCGGTTACCCGCACCTTGCCGAGTGCGACCTGTTCGGCCGGCTGGTGCTGCAGACCATGCCGCACCGCAAGCTCTGGAACCCCTGAGCCCGCAGCACACGAGCGACTCAGGAGCGGATGGCGGCCTCGGTCTGGGGATCGAAGAAGTGCAGCTCGTCGACGTCCACGCTGAGCTCGATGGCCGAGCCTGGGCGGGCGGTGCTGCGCGGATGAACGCGGGCGATGACCATGCGGTCCTCGATGCCCTCGAGCGCATCGGGGTCGCCAGCTTCCACCGACGGCGCGTCCAGCGGGAAGTGCAGCAGCAGGTCTGAGCCCAAGGCTTCTGACAGCGACACCTCCGCTGACAGGCTCGGCCGCACGTCGTCGCCTGCAACAGAGGCGTCCTCGAATGCTTCGGGCCGGATGCCCACCACAACGTCGGCGCCGTCGTAGGCACGCAGTGCCGGCTTCGCATCGAGCACTCGCCCTGGCAGATCCAGCACTTGGGAGCCCATCTGCAACTGCCAGGCGCCATCAGGGCCGGCGCCTGAGCTGAGTCGGGCCATGCGCAGATTCATCGACGGCGCGCCGATGAAGCCGGCCACGAAGAGATTGTCGGGACGCTCGTAGAGGTCGGTCGGGCGGTCTACCTGCTGCAGCAGACCGTCCTTGAGCACGGCGACCCGGTCGCCCATCGTCATGGCCTCGACCTGGTCGTGGGTGACGTAGATGGTGGTGGCACCCAGCCGGTGCTGCAGGGCGGTGATCTCGGCCCGCATCTGCACCCGCAGCTTGGCGTCGAGGTTGGACAGGGGTTCGTCCATGAGGAACACCGCCGGGTCGCGCACGATGGCCCGGCCCATCGCTACGCGCTGGCGCTGGCCGCCCGAGAGCTGTGCCGGTTTGTTGCCGAGCAGGGGCTCCAGCTCCAGCAGGCGTGCAGCGGTGCGCACCCGCTCCTCTATCTCCGCCTTGGGGACGCCCGCCAGCTTCAGGGGGAAGCCGATATTGCGGGCCACGTCGAGGTGGGGATACAGCGCATAGCTCTGGAACACCATGGCGATGTTGCGGTCCTTGGGCTCCACGTCGTTCATGCGCTCGCTGCCGATCAGCAGCTCCCCGTCGCTGATCTCCTCAAGCCCCGCCACCATCCGCAGCGCCGTCGACTTGCCGCAGCCCGACGGCCCTACCAGCACCAGGAATTCGCCGTCGGCGATGTCGATGTTCAGCTCGGTGACGGCGACGAAGCCGTTCGGGTATTTCTTCGTCAGCCGATCAAGAGTGACCGTCGCCATGTGACCCCCATCTCAGGCGCACATGCGTGCTTGGCCGAGACTAGTCCGCAAGCGGTTACGGACATAACTCGACAGAGGGCGTGGCAGACTTCGCGCAGTGAGTGCTTGCGACCCTGCCACGGAGACCGCCGAACCGTTCGAGGCCGACCCGCACGCCGAGCGCTCCCGACTGCTCGCCGACCTGGCACAGGCGTACCGCCTGTTCGGAGCGCTCCGCTGGGGCGAGCTGGGCGACGGCCACATCACCTGCCGCGACCCGCTGCAGCCGGACCACATGTGGCTGCTGCCGTACGGCGTGCCGTTCGAACGAGCAACGGTCGACGACCTCGTGCTCGTGGCGCCCGACGGCACCGCCGCCGACCAGCACGGCAGGCCGGCCACCATCAACAACGCCGCCTACCACATACATCACCCCATCCACGAGGCCCGGCCAAACATCGGCGCCGCCGCGCATACACACACCCAGTGGGGCACGCCGTTCTCGGCTGAACGGCGGATGATCGAACCGATCAACCAGGAGGCGACCTGCTTCTTCGAAGACCATGCACTCTTCGACGACGGGGAAGTGCAGGTCCTTTCCACGGATGGCGGCAAGCGCATCGCCGCTGCCCTCGGCGACTGCCGCGCGGTCATCCTGGCCAACCACGGGCTGCTCACGGTGGGGACGAGCCCGGCCGACGCGGTGGGCTGGTTCGTGCTTGCCGAACGCGTGGCTGAGGTGCAGATGAAGGCCACCCGCGGCATCCCGATCTCCGCCGAGGACGCGCGCAGAGCGCAGCGCAATCTCACTGAGGGCGACTTCGGCTGGATCCTGTTCGGCTGGGCAGCCCGCCGCCACCTGCCGCACGAGTTCACCTGAGCAGTGAACGACACTGCCGGTGACGGCCGGCTCGGGCCGTCCCAGCGCGCCGCCTGGCTCGACGAGATCAGCGGCGGCCATGTTGACGTCGTCGTCATCGGCGGCGGCGTCACCGGCGCGGGCTGCGCGCTGGACCTGGCGCTGCGGGGCCGCAGCGTGGCCCTGCTCGAACAGCGTGACCTGGCGTCGGGCACATCGAGCCGCTCGTCCAAGCTGATCCATGGCGGGCTGCGCTACCTGCAGCGCCTCGAGTTCGGCCTGGTGTCCGAGTCGCTCAACGAGCGTCGGCTGCTGCTGGGCCGGCTGGCCCCTCACCTGGTGCGACCGGTGCAGTTCCTCTACCCCATCCGGCGGGGCTGGCGAGAACGGCTGCGCACCGGCGCCGGCATCCTGCTGTACAGCCTGATGGCCGGGATGGGCCCCCATAGCATCGGCTCGCACCGGCACCTCGGCGCCGCCGGCACGCAGAACTTGGCACCGGGCCTCGATCCAGGCGTGGTGCGTGGCGGCATCGCCTACTGGGACGGCCAGACCGACGACGCTCGCCTTGTGGTCGCGATCGCCCGCACGGCCGCTGCCCATGGGGCGCGCATCCTCAGCTCCACCCGCGTCCAGGAGTTGATCGTCACCGGCGGAGCGGTGCGGGGCGTCATCGCGCACTGCGGCGAGACCGGGCGCACGTTCAGGCTGGATGCCGATGCGGTGATCAACGCCACCGGTGTGTGGACGAGCCAGATCGAGCAGCTTGCTGAGCGCGATTCGCCCGACGCCGACGGGTTGCGGACCCGCATTCGTGCCTCCAAGGGAATCCACCTGCTGGTCCCCCGGGACCGGATCGACCTCGGCTGCGGGCTCATCGTGCCGACTCCGCCCAGCGTCCTGTTCGTGGTTCCGTGGGGCGACCGGTGGATCATCGGCACCACCGACAGCGACTGGGATCTCGACTACGCCCACCCTGCTGCGAGCAGCGCCGACATCGATCTGCTGCTGCAGCGGCTCAACGGCGTGCTCGCCGACCCCATCAGCCGCGACGACATCTGCGGCGTCTACGCGGGCCTGCGCCCGCTGGTGGCCGGCGACAGTCCGTCAGATGCCGAGCAGTCCGCCAAATTGAGCCGTGAGCACACCGTCACCCGGGCGGCGCGAGGGCTGGTCTCGGTGGCCGGCGGCAAGTACACGACCTATCGCGTCATGGCGGCCGACACGGTCGAGATGGCGCTCGCCGAAGTCGCGTCTGCTCACGGCCGCACGCCGCCCAAGCTCTCCCGCCGTCGACGGAATGCCGCAGCCCGCCGATCCGCCACCGGCGTGACGCCGCTGGTGGGCGCCGCGGGCTACGAGGAGCGGCGCCGCCGCCAGGACGAGATCGCAGCGGGCGCCGGCATCAGCCGGGCCGCCGCGGTGCACCTGCTCGAGCGCCACGGCGACCGCATCGACGAAGTGGTCGAGCTGATCGCCGAGCAGCCCGACCTGGCTGCGCCGTTGGCCGAGGGCCATCCGTATCTGCGCGCCGAGGTCACTCACGCCGTGCGCAGCGAGGCTGCGCTGCATCTCGACGACGTGCTGACACGGCGCACGCGGCTCTCGGTGGAGGCGTGGGATCGGGGCGTCGAGGTGGCGCAGGACACCGCGGAGCTGATGGGTGCCGAGCTGGGCTGGTCGCCCGACACCATCGAGCGCGAGGTGTGGCACTACCACGCCCGGGTCGAGGCCGAGCGCGAGAGCCAGACGAGGCCCGACGATCAGACCGCCGACGCTGCCCGCCTCGGCGCACCCGACATCCGCCGCTGAGCAACAGACCGCTTCGTTGGCCTCGTGCCCGCCCCGGCATGCCTTCGGCCGTCGGGGTGCGTACTTCGCCCCTGTTCAGGTAGGGCAGACTCGCGGTCTGCTCCGGTTGCCCGCACGGTCACCCGACCGGCAGCTTCCAGCAGACAACAACAGCCCAGCCCGTAGCTCGACGAGGAGCAACGCCATGACTTACACCGCGCCTACCGACAGGTTCCGCTTCGATGCGCTGCGCGGCGGGGTAGAAGGCAAGCGGGTGCTCATCACCGGTGCCGGCAAGGACGGCGGCATCGGCCAGGCGATGGCGCTCAGCGCCGGGCTCAACGGCGCCGACTCGGTCGGCATCCACTTCCATCGCAGCTACGAGGACGGGTTCGACCTGGTGGACCGCCTGCGCGACGAGGGCGTGCATGCCTTTCCGGTGCAGGCCGACGTCACCAACCTGCGGGACCTGTGGGCCATCCGCAGCTACGTCATCGACCAGATGGGCGGCCTGCCGCCGAACCTCGTGATCTGCAACTCGGGGCTCACCGAATCGGGCTACAGCCTGGGCCGCACGCTGCGCCCGGTCGAGGGCGAGTCTTCTTCGCTCAGGCGAGCCCGGGTGCGCCAGGCGTTCATCGAGAACCTGGAGCAGTCACGTTTGGTGCTCGACACCAAAGTCGACGGCTTCCTGGCATCGACCCACCTGTGGGCAGGCGAGGCGGTGTACGCCGGCGAGCAGGCGCAGTTTGTGTACGTGTCGTCCCGGCAGGCCGTCGACCCTGGACCGGCAGTGCCCGGCTACGCGCTCAGCAACTGGGCGGTGCTGCAGCTTCCCAGTGTGCTCAAGGTGAACCTGGGCCGCAGTGCCGACCTGGTCACGTGCTTCACGCTGCTGCTGCCGTTCGTGCGCACGGGCATGACCAATGAGTACGCCGGCAACGAGCGTGTGTTCGGGCGCTGGCAGCCGCGGATGCTCGAGCCCTGCGAGATGGCCGAGGCGTTCATGGCGCTGCTGGCCCGGCCTACCGACGAGACCGACGGCGCCATGTACGAGCTGATGGTGAACGCCGCCGCCGAGACGGACCCGGTGGGTCCGCCACCGGTGGAGCTGGTGTGGCACCGGCTGGCGCTGAACCTCGACGAGCAGCCCGTCGACTGGAGCGCCGCCGAGCCGCTGCGCTTCACCTGAACTCGAGTCCCGGTTCCAGATGCGGAGAGCGGGCAGGCCCCTGTGTCCGAATTGGGGCCTGCCCGCTTCCGCCGCATCTGGGAGGAGCGGAGGGGCTACTGGAGCGTTCCGATGTCGTCGGCGCTGATGCCGAGGGATGACCACGCCGGCTGCAGTGCGGCGCGCACGGCATCGCCGTAGCCGTTCGCGCCGGGCGGGTTGTCGAGATCGAAGATGGCCGACATCGCCGCTGCGTCGGCGCCCGCGGGCACGGCGTAGGGCTCGATGACCCGCCAGAACGCCAGTCCCTCGGCCTGATGCTCGGCGGCCTTGGCGTCGTTGCCGTCCGCCAGGTCACCTTCGATGAGCGACGCATAGCGGATCGCCGCCTGCGAGTAGGTGATGACCAGGTTGCGCACGATCTCGAGGGCCGCTGCCTCGGTACCGTCCGTGTCGCCGTCGAGCAGTGCGTCGCGGCCCTCGATCATCGCAGCGAGGATCGCTTCGTTCGCCTGGGCGGTCTCGCCGTCGGCACCCATCGTGGCGAAGTTGCCGGCGCGCATGTTGGCCGTGGCGTAGGGCGCGCAGCCCGGCTCGGCGCCGTGGTAGAAGGCCCATGCCTCATCCCAGTTGTGCGGCGCGCCGCTGGCAGCATCGAAGTTGCCGTCGGCTGCCTTGGCCAGCGCAGCGTCGAGCTCGTGCACCACCCAGGCCACCATCACCTGGTTCTGGATGCCCTTCTCGACACCCTGGCCGCGCACGGCATCGCTGGTGCCGGCGAACATGCCAGTGCCGTCGAGCGCAGCGCTCACGAAGTCATCGAGAGGCGTCGGCGTTCCGTAGTAGACGTCGTGCCCGTGGCTGCGATCGTCGCGGGACGCGAACCCGCCGATGGTGCGGATGGAGCCGTCGCTCTTCACCGAGTTCTTGCCGTTGCGATAGATGTCCTCCACGGCGGCGAAGTCGCCGGCATCGAGCAGGTCGCCGATGCCGCAGATGTCAGCTACCACCAGCCGGTGGGAATCGACATTGGAGGCGTACTCGTAGCCGCCGTCGCCGGGCGTCATCTCCGAGGACATGCCCGTTGCCGACGCAGAACCGCTGGCCGAACCAGTGTGCGTTCCCGACGCGGATGCGGAGCCGCTGGCAGATCCTGTGTGCGTGCCTGATGCCGAGGCCGAACCGCTGGCGCTGCCAGAGCCTGAGGCGCTGCCGCTGACCGATCCAGAGGATTCGCCGATCTCGCGTACCTCCGATCCGTCGTCGCTGCCGGTGCACGAGGCTGCAAGCAGCGCGAACGCCGCGAACACGGCGATCAGAACTCCCCAAGTGCGTCGGGAATGAAGCATTGCTGTCTCTTTCGTCATGGCGGCGCAGGCATCACATCGCTCGGCCGCGGTTCGGTGGGTGGTTCCTCAGAATCTTTATGTCAGCACTGCCAACTACTGATTGATAAGTAAACCTATCGACTAATAGTAGCTTTGTCTAATGCAGACTCGGAAACGGCGGTTGAGCGGCCGGCTGTCAGCTCGCGGGCCACAGCGGGAACGACGTGGCGCAGGTAACGGCCGAGCTTGATGAAGCTGTCGCCGGTCGTGCGGAAGCGGTAGCTGATGGGCACCTCGGCATAGCGGTAGCCCTTGTCGAGCAAGTCCAGCGTCAGCACTTGCGCGTAGTTGAAGTCGTGGAGGATCTCCGCATGCCTCGCTGCGTCCAGCGAGAGGGCCCGGTAGCCGCTCTGCCCGTCGCTGATGCGTCGGCGCGCCACCGCCGACAGTGCGAGCGTCAACACGACGTTGCCGAAACGCCGGTGCGGCTTCATGACCTCGATCTGGCCCCCGAACCTGCTGCCCACCACGTAGTCGGCGGTGCCGGCGAGGATCGGCCCGACCAGCGCCGGCAATTCCTCCGGCGCGTACTCCCCATCGGCATCGCAGAAGACGACGGCTGCCGCACCGCGCTCGACACCCGCAGCCAGGCCGACGCGCACTGCGTTGCCCAGACCATGGTTGGCAGCCAGCGAGATGACCGTCGCACCCGCGGCGCGGGCGCGCTCGGCGGTCGCATCGGCTGAGCCGTCATCCACCACCAGCACCTCGACATCGCAACCGAGCACCGACGCTGGGGCGCGGCGGACGCAATTGCCGACCGATGCCTCCTCATTGAAGGCGGGCATGAACAGCACCACCAGCGGCCGGTCTCCACCGGGCGGCAACGGGACGGCCGGCGGCCGGCTCGCGGCGTCTCCCCGGACGTACAGCTCAAGCGTCGGGATTTGATCAGGGACGGGTCTGCCGTCCACCCCGGACCAACGCTCGGCCTCCGCGTGGCTGGTGCGCGCGCGGGTCGCCATCACACCCGGGGCCGGAATGGCCGCGGCCACCCCGCCGGCGACGACCGAGTACGCGGTCTTCAGCGCATGGGCTGTCAGCGCCGCGACCAGCGCAGCAGCGGGGTCGTAGCCGAAGGCCGCATAGGCAGCCACGGCAGCCGCCTCATAGGTGCCGAATCCGCCCGGTGCGATCGCGACAATCTGCGCGATGACCGACAGCGCGGTGACACCGACCGCCTCAGCTGCGCTGATCTCGAGGCCGGCCCAGTGAGCTGCCTCGTGAACCAGCACCGCCTCTGCGGGCCACGCCAGCGCCGAAAGCCCGAGGGCAGCAAGACCGGGTGGGCGCACGTCGCTTCGTCCGCCGACCGAAGCCCGCAGCCACCACCACGCGAGACCAGCAGCGATCACCGCCATGCCCGCGCCGATCAGCAGCCATCCGGCGGTTCCCATGATCGCGAAGAGCACCACCGGGCTGGCGGCGAGCGCCCATCCCAGCAGCGCCAGCGTGTCGGCTGTGCGCAGCGTGAGCGATGAGGCGACAGCAGCATCGGTGCTGATCGGGGTGCGCCTCACCACGCTCACCACGCGCAGGGCCTCGCCGAGGCGCAGCGGCAGCACGTGGTTGCCGCCGAGCGCCAGGTGGATGCCGGCGAGCGAGTGACCGAAGCTCAGCGAGGGCAGCACTCGCCGCCAGGCCACGGCGCGCATCGTGAACGCCGCAGCGAAGGCACTGAGCGCGACTGCCACGCTGATCGGCTCGGACGCTGCCCGCCGCCAGGCAGCAGCGAGCGCCGCGCCATCGGTCGCCCGCACCACCAAGACGACCGCGACGGCAGTGACGGCAAGGACAACCGTTGCGCCCGCTCGACGCGACAGCGTCGCCCGGAGATATGACACTGGGTTCGCCATTGGGTTCAGAATGCGAACCATAGCAAGTTAGGTTTACTTTACATCAAGAAGAAACCGCCGCTATATTCGCGCCCCATGCCCATCCCGCATCTCGACCGGCTCCCTTCCCTGCGCGGCATCTTGCGCCGCCGACGGCCAGCACGTCTGGCGGCCGCAGTCGTCATCGCCTCCGCGCTGGCCGTATCGGCATGCGGCGGCGACAGCACCCCCCGCTTCGTTGACGGCCCCGCAGCGGGGATCTACGGCGGCGAGTGCGCGTCGAGCACGGGGAACGAAATCGCCATCTACTCGGGCCGCACCGAGAACCTCATCCGGCCTGTCCTCGATGCGTTCGCCTGTGAGAAGGGCATCGACGTGGCAGTGCGCTGGGGAGGCTCGACCGACCTGGCGCTGCTGCTGGCCGAGGAAGGCGACCGCACAGCGGCCGACGTCTTCCTGTCACGATCGCCCGGACCGGTGGGCTTCCTGGAGAGCCAGGATCTGCTCGGCACGATCGACCCCGACGTGCTGGCGCTGGTCGAGCCCCAGAACCACTCTGCATCAGGCACCTGGGTCGGCTTCTCGGGGCGCAAGCGGGTGCTGGTGTACAACATCGACAGCTACTCGCCCGACGAGCTGCCCCAGTCAGTGTTCGACCTCACCGACGAGCGATTCCGCGGCCAGGTGGCGATCCCTGCCACAAACGGCTCGTTCATCGACTGGTTCACCGTGTTCCGGGATCAGTACGGATCCGACGTGGCAGCCGGATGGCTGTCGGACATGGTCGACAACGACGCCCGCTACTACCCCAACAACCGGTCCATCGTGGAAGCGGCCGGGCGGGGCGAGATCGAGATGGGCCTCGTGAACCACTACTACCAGTACCAAGAAGCCGCGGCGGAAGGCGACAGCCACCGGGCGTCCAACTGGGATCTGGCCGACGACGACATCGGCTCGCTCCTCATCATCACCGCAGCCACGGTGACGGCCTCCAGCGAGCGGACCGCCGAGGCCAACGAGCTGCTGTCGTACCTGCTCAGCGAGCCCGTCCAGCGCTACTTCAGCGAGGAGACCTTCGAGTACCCGCTGGCTGCAGGCGTCCAGCCGGTGGACATCCTGCCGCCGCTGCAGGCACTCGAGATCGGCAGCGTGGACTTCGACGCGCTGGGCGGCGGATTCGCCGAGACGACCGCAATCATCGAAGCGAGTGGCATCCTCAACCAGTGAGCGCCTCCACGGCCCCGGGCCCTGCCTGCTAGCCGGGCCACGACGATGCCCAGGCAGACCCAGGCAGGCCGGCCAAGCCGCAAGACGCCGGCGCTGCTGCGCGCCGGCGGGCTCGTGCTGGCGTTCGCGTTTGCATTCCCCGGCATCTACCTGACCTACCGGGCATTCGGCGAGGGCTCCGATCCGGGTAACCTGCTGTTCAGCCAGCGCACGCTCGCCCCGCTGTGGCGCACGCTGAAGCTCGCAGCAGCGGTGTCGGCAGGCTCGCTGGTGATGGGCACCGGCCTGGCGTGGCTGACCCACCGCACCGACCTGCCGGGCCGGCGCTTCTGGCGAGTGGTGCTGCCGCTGCCGCTGGTGTATCCCACGTTCCTGGGCGCTGCGGCGTTCATCAGAACGCTGAACCCGGGCGGGCTGGCCAACGACATGCTCAGCGGGCTCGGCGTGGGCACCACGCCCGAGCTGCGGGGCTTTTTCGGCGCCTGGCTCGTGCTGCTGCTGATGTGCTACCCGTACGTATACATCCCGGTGGCGGCGCGCCTGCGCCAGCTCCCGTCCTCGCTGGAGGAGAGTGCGCGCCTGCTGGGCGACAGCGCGCTCGCGGCGTTCTGGCGCATCTCGCTGCCCTATGCCGCCACCGCGATCGGGGCGGGCACGCTGCTGGTGTTCCTCTACACGCTGAGCGATTTCGGTGCGGTGCAGCTCATGCGCTACGACACGCTGACACGCGCCATCGCCACCAATCACCTGGCCGACCCGCCCGCCGCGCTGGCACTCAGCTTGATGCTGCTGGTGCTCGCGGCCGTGGTGGTGCTGGCGGAGCGATGGTTCTCACGACGGCTGCCCGACGGTTCGCGAGCCAGCGGCGGCCAACCGACGACCCTGCGGCTGGGCCGTTGGCGACCGCTGGCAACCGCCGCTGTGGCCGTGGCCGCATTCGCCGGCGTGGGCGCGCCCCTCGTCGCCCTGGTGGACTGGGCCGCCGGCGGCGTCGCACGCACGTTCGGTGACGGCCGGCCGCTCACCGTGGACTACTCCCGGGTCGCCGATGCCACCCTCAACACGCTGTGGGTGAGCGTGGTGGCTGCGATCGTGGCGGTGGCCGCCGTGCTGCCGATTGCGTTTCTCGTCGGCCGTTACCGTTCGCGGGCGGGCTGGATTGCCCACGCCGTGGTCATCAGCACCTTCGCGGTGCCCGGGCTGCTGATCGCCCTGTCGATGCGCTTCTGGACGCTGCGCTCCGACATCGCGTTCACGCTGTTCGGCGACACCTTCGCCTTGCTGATCTTCGCCTACATCGTGCGGTTCGGCTCGCTGGCGATGGGCGTCAGCGTCGTGGCGGTGCGCAGCGTGCCCGACCGCCTGCACGACTCGGCGCGCCTCCTGGGTGCCGGCCCCCTGCGCCGCTTCTTCACGATCGACATGCCGCTCATGGGTCCGGCCCTGCTCGCCGGCGCCGGCCTGGTGCTGCTGTCGGTCATGAAGGAACTGCCGATCAGCCTGCTGATCTCGCCGCTGGGCTTCTCGACGCTCGCCACCCAGATCTTCGGTTCCTTCGAGGATGCCTTCGTGGCCGAGGCGGGCCTGATGGGCGTGACCCTGGTGGCGATGTCGTTCCTGCTGACCTGGTTCCTCGTCGTTCGCCGCCAGGAGCAGGCCTCGGGTCCAGAACGCAGGTGACAGCGTGACGGGGTCGGCAGCGAGCGTCGAGCCTGCCGTTTCGTGTGATGAGGGCGTGGCGAGACGAGGGCTCGCGCTGGCCATGGCCGGTGTGGCGCTGTGGTCGCTGGCATGGGCGCTCATCGCCATCGACGCCCGCGCCACCTACGGCGCCCGGGTCAGCGCGGACGAGCCCCAGTACCTCACCACGGCGCTGAGCCTCGGCACCGACTTCGACCTCGACATCTCCGACGAGCTGCGCGAGCGGAGCTTCCTGCCGTATCACGAGATCGATCTCGATCCCCAGACCAGGCCGCTCAACGAGGACGGGCAGCGGCTCAGCCCGCACGATCCGCTGCTGCCGCTGCTGCTGGCTGGACCCATGCGCGCCGGTGGCTGGGTCGCGGCCAAGGCGACGCTGGCAGCGTTCGCTGCGTTCACGGCCGCTGCCGCGCTGTGGCTGGCAGTGCGTCGGCTGGGAGTGAGGCTCGGCATCGCCGCCGGCATCGTGGCGGCGTTCTTCGCGACGCCGCCGCTGGTGGCCTACGGCTCGCAGGTGTATCCCGAGATGCCGGCGGCGCTGTGCGTCACCGTGGGCTTGGCCGCGGTGTGCGGTCCGCTCGGGCGCCCTGCTCGGGTGGTGGCGGCCGTCTCCGTCGTTGCGTTGCCGTGGCTGTCGGTGAAGTACGTGCCGCTCGCGGCGGTGCTCGCGCTGGTGGTGGTGGTGCGGATGTGGCCGCACCGGCGGCGAGCGCTGCTGGCCGAGGCGGTGTTCTACGTCATCGCCGGTGCCGTGTACCTCTGGCTGCACCAGGCGATCTACGGCGGATGGACCGTGTACGCGGCCGGCGACCATTTCGTCAGCAGCGAATTCTCCGTGGTCGGCCGCCGTCCCGACTACCTGGGCCGCACCCGGCGGCTGGTGGGCTTGCTAGTGGACCGCGAGTTCGGGTTGGCCGCGTGGATGCCCGCGTACCTCGCCCTGCCCGGTGCGATGGCGGTGCTGGCCCGTGTGCGGCCGCCGAGATGGTGGGCGATCGGCGCAACGGTTGCGGTTGGCTACGGCGTGGCCACCTGGGTTGCGTTCACCATGCACGGGTGGTGGTGGCCCGGCCGCCAGCTCGTGGTGATCCTGCCCGCCGCGGTCGCCGTCATCGCGCTGGCCGCCGAGCGCATCGCTGCATTGCGCTGGGTGGTGCTCGGGAGCTGGATCGTCGGAGCGCTCGGCTGGGTGTGGCTGGCGATCGAGACGTCAACCGATCGTCGCACGCTCATCGTCGACTTTGCCGAGACGTCGAACCCTTGGTACCAGGCGTGGTCGGCGCTGCTGCCCGACTACCAGTCCTTCGGCGGGGCAGGGTCAGTGGCGCTTCACTGGCTGTGGGCCGTCGCGCTGATCGCCAGCGCGGCAACGGCGTGGCGCGGCTGCAGCCGTCCGGGTCCGACTCCTCACACCCCGGCGGGCACGAGCTCTGCTGGGCGCGGCGCCGACGGCATCGATGCGAGCCGGATCCCCTGATGCCACGCCCACTGCGCGCACAGCGCGTGCCGCAGGCTCGTGCGGGGCTGCCAGCCCAGGATCGTCCGGGCCTCGTCGTTCGCGGCCATGGTGGTCCAGGGCTCGCCGGCGGGTGTGGGCTCCGGTCGCACCCGCACGGAAGCCCCGGCGATCCGTCCCACCACCTCGATGACCTCGTTGAGCGACACGACACAGCCGCCGCCGATGTCGAACGTGCGGTTGCGGGCCTCGGAGACAGCGCCGGCCAGCACGGTGGCATCCACCGCGTCGCCGACAAAGGTGAATTCCCGCGACTGCTGGCCGCTGCCGCGCCGCCCGAACGACGGGCCGCACCGGCGCGTGGCCTCGAACAGCCGGTGCATCGCCATGTCGGGCCGCTGCCGCGGGCCGAACACGGTGAAGTAGCGCAGCGTCACGACATCGAGCCCGCGATGGCGGTACACGTCGGCCAGGTCTTCGCAGGCAGCCTTGGACACGCCATAGGGGCTGAGCGGCGCCTTGCTGCGCGAGCCGCCCGCGGCAGCGGTGTTGCCGTAGATCGACGAGCTCGACGCCAGCACGACACGGCCGACACCTGCGGTGACGGCGGCCTCGAGCACCTCGCCGGTCACCATGACGTTCATCTCGATGGTGCGGGTCAGCCCGGCACCCCACGAGTGCTGCACTCCTGGCCGGGCTGCCAGGTGGTACACGGTGCTCGCCCCATCGAACAGCTCTCGCAGGTCTGCCGTGCGAAGATCCTTGACTTCGAGCCGGAACCCCGGGTCGGCGCAGGCGGTCTCGATATTGCGTGCCCTGTGGGAGGGGCTGTACCACGGATCGAACGAGTCGATACCGACGACACGACGGCCGGCCCCGAGCAATGCGTCGACAAGGTGTGAGCCGATGAAGCCTGCAGCCCCAGTGACCACGACCTTGCATTCAGCGTGCTCAATGCCTGACATTAGGGTTACCTTACACAAAGCGATTCGAGGCTGCTTGCGTTGCCGGCCGCAGCCCGTGCCGGCGGTCGGCACGTGTGCTTCGGGACGGCGCCATGGCTGACGTCGTCGTGATCGGCGCGGGGCCGGCAGGCCTGTCTGCGGCGCTCGACCTGGTCGAGTCCGGCCATAGCTGCACGCTGGTGGAGGCAGGCGCCGCAGTCGGCGGCATGGCCGGGAGCTTCGAGTTCGCCGGCCAACGGGTCGACTACGGCTCCCATCGCCTGCATGACGCGATCTCTGAGCGCCAGCGTGCCCGCTTCGAGCGGCTGCTGGGCGACGACCTGCAGGTACGGCCCCGTAACGGGCGCATCCGCCTGCGCGATCGCTGGATCGGTTTCCCGCTGCGCACCTGGGATCTCCTCACGCACGTGCCGCCGTCGTTCGGGCTGCGGGTGGCCGCAGACATGGTGACGGGCCCGCTGCGGCGCACGCCGGGCCCGTCGTTCGATGCCGAGGTCCGGGCGCGCCTAGGCCCCACCGTGGCCGACGAGTTCTACGGCCCCTACGCGCGCAAGCTGTACGGCGTCGAGCCCGCCGAGCTGGATGCCGAATTGGCCCGCCGACGGGTCTCAGCGACCAGCGGCGTCGACGTGCTGCGGCGGGTGGTGCGCGCCGCCCGGCCCAAAGGTCGCCAGTTCCTGTACCCCCGCCACGGCTACGGCCAGCTCAGCGAGGCCATGGCCGACGCTGCCGTCGATGCCGGCGTCAACATGCGTCTCAGCACGGCTGCCGCCGGTATCGAGTTGGATGCGAAGGGCGTCGCCGTGCACCTGCAACCACAGGGTCAGCAGACCGGCGATGCACTGCACGTAGATGCGGTGCTGTCGACCGTGCCAATCCCGACGCTCGCGTCGATCCTGACACCCGCACCGCCTCCGGAGATCGCCGATGCGCTGGAGCGATGCCGCACCCGGTCCATGGTGCTGGCATACCTCGTTGTCGATCGAGATCAGTACACGCCGTACGACGCCCACTACTTCCCGGGACCCGACACCGTCGTCGCGAGGCTGTCGGAGCCGAAGAACTACCGCGACGGAGACGACCCGGCAGGACAGTCAGTGCTGTGTGCCGAGATTCCCTGCTGGTCCCACGACGAGATCTGGCATGCCGATGACGTGGAGATCGCCGAGCAGGTCACCGCGGACCTCGAAGCCAGCGGGCTGCCGGCGCCTTCCTCCGCGGAGACAACCGTGCGGCGCTTGCCGTCGGTGTACCCAGTCTTCGAGCGAGCCACGATGACCGATCGCGCTGCCGTGGCCGAGTGGCTCGCCTCGCTGGCACCCTCCGGCCTGATCTCGTTCGGCCGCCAGGGTCTCGCAGTCATCGACAATCTCCACCACGTCACCGACATGGGTGCCGACGCAGCGTCGGCGCTCACGCCCGAGGGTGAGATCTCGTCAGACGCCTGGCTGGCCTCGCTCGGCCGCTTCGCTAGCCACGTCGTCGAAGACTGATCCGCTCAGCGGCGGTCGACCATCACGTGTTCTTTGGCGAGGAACATCACTGAGCGTCCGAAGTCGATGAAGTTGGACTCGTCCTCGTAGGCCCGGCGCGATGCCGCCCGGTTCTCGGGGATCGCGTTGCCCATGGCGCTGCGGTCCATCCAGACCTCAGCATGACCCGTATAGGGCTCCACCTGCGATCCTCGTGAGCGGTTGACGGCCGCGGTGAAGGAGTGCTCGTCGGCGTGCACCTGCTGGTAGCGCAGGATGCCCGACGACTGGGCCTGCCGCCGGATGATCGGCCCGTGGTGAGTGCGCCAGTACCGCTGCGCTTCGTCGATGCTCAGCGACGGCAGGTGGCGCAGCGGGAAGTACAGCTTGACCAGGCTGGACCGCTCGGTGGCCACGATGTTCTCGGGCGTCGGGTTCACCTGCGGGTACTCGTAGCAGTAGTACGCGGAGGAGTTCTCGATGTCGGCGAAGTTGAGCTCGTCCTCCACCAGCACCCGGTCGAACTCGCGCCCTTCGTCGGTGCGCATCGCGGCGAGCATCGATTCCTTCGATTCCCACCACACCTCGGCAACGCCGTCGTAGGGCTCTTCCATCTCGCCGCGCCGGCCCGGCAGGCGGCTGTGATCGTCGCTGGTGGTGTGCACCTGCACGTAGCGCAGGAACTTGGCCGTGGCCGAGTGCGATACCACCAGCGGGCCGTGCACGTTCAGCCAGTAGTCCTGCATCTCGGCCCGGGTCATGCCCTTCTTGCGCCGCAGCAGGAACGTGAGTCGCAGCATCGTCCGCCTCCTCCGCCGTCGAGCGATCAAGCTTGGTGGCGACATTAGCTGTGGGCCGTTCCGCGCTCACCCGAGCCGCGGTCGACCGGCGGTGTCAGGCGGCGGGGCGGGCGCCGCGGCTGAGGCAGTCGGCGCCCCAGCGGGCGATGTCGGCGTCGAGGTCGAGCGGGATGTTGCTCGGGGCACCGTCTTCATAGAGGTCGACCGGCACTTCCCACATCACCTCGAACTCGATGCCGTCGGGATCGTGGCAGTACAGGCTGCGGCTGACGCCGTGATTGTTCTCGCCGACGAGCGCGTCCATCTCGGCCAGCCGGATCTTGGCCTCGGCCAGCTCGGCGAGCGTGGCGACCTCCCAAGCCACGTGGTACAGGCCCACGTGACGCGGCGGGGCGCCCTCGCCGGCAGCGTCGAACAGCCCGAGGTCGTGGTCGGTGTTGGAGTCGGGCGATGCCATGAACACCGCAGTGCCGTAGCGGTTCACCACCTCGAGCCCCAGCGCCTCGTTGTAGAAGCGGGCAGATGCCTCGGGGTCTTTCACCCACAGCACCGCATGCCGTATGCCGAGCGTGGCCATGCGACCGATCGTATCGAGGGGCCTCAGTTGCGGCGGGCGTCCTTGTAGGGGATGTCCTTGGCGTCGTCGGGTTCTTTGGGCAGGCCCAGGACTCGCTCGCCGATGATGTTGCGCTGGATCTCGTCGGTGCCGCCGGCGATCGACATGGCCGGGGTGGACATCAGGATCTCCGACACGATGCCGTCGGCGTTGGAGTCGGGGCCGACGAGCATTCCCATGGAGCCGGCGATCATCGTGTGGGCGGTGTGGCACGCCCGGGCAGTCACCGACATGTTCAGCTTGGTGAGCGAGCCTTCGGGGCCGGGCGGCTTGCCGGCGGCGCGTGCGGCGCGGGCGCGCTGGGTGGTCCACGACGAGATGCGTCGCAGCGTCTCGACCCGGGCGATCTGCTGACGGATCACCGGGTCGCTGACCCGGCCGGTGCGCTGCGCTTCGGGCACGACGAGGTTGGCCCGTCCGGCGCGCTGCGGGTACCACTTGTAGGTAGCGAAGTACTCGTCGCTCTCCTGGCGGGCCCGCTCGACCGTCGGGCCGCCGTCGGCGGGGTAGCGGGGACGGCGTGTGGCCACTGCCGCCCGTTCGTGGGTGAGCGTGGTGAGGCCGATGCGCCAGCCGTCGCCGGGATTGCCGACCAGCTCGTTGCCGGGCACCCGGGCGTCTTCGAAGAACACCTCGTTGAAGGTGGCGTGGCCGTTCATCTGGCGCAGCGGGCGCACTTCCACGCCGGGCTGGTCCATCGGGATGAGGAAGTACGAGATGCCCTGGTGCTTGGGCACGTCCCAGTTGGTGCGCGCCATCAGGATGCCGAACCGGGCCTTGTGGGCGCCCGAGTTCCAGACTTTCTGGCCGTTGACGATCCACTCGTCGCCGTCGCGGTCGGCCCGGGTCACCAGCCCCGCCAGGTCCGAGCCGTTGGTGGGCTCGGAGAACAGTTGGCACCACTTGTGCTCGCCGGTCAGGATCGGGCGCAGGTGGCGCCGCTTCTGGTCGTCATCGGCGTGTGCCAGCAGTGTCGGCGCCACGAGATACATGCTGACGCCGGCCGCGACGCCCACCGCTCCGACGGCATCGAACTCGCGGGCCACCACGGCGTCCATCGAGGGCGGCAGACCCCGCCCGTGCCATTCGGTCGGCCACGACGGCGTGCCCCAGCCGGTGTCGGCCAGCAGGTTGCGCCACTCGATGAGCGGCCGTTCGCGGTGCCAGTGCTCTTCCAGCCACGTCCGGGCTTCGTCGCAGACCTCGTCGGCGCTCGCCATGCGCGCAGCGTAGAACCACCGCGCCAACCCCGCCCGAACGCCACCACCGCCCGACCCGGTACTGCCCAGTGCCGAGTCTCCCCCGGTGCTTGTTTCATATTATCATTTCATTAGCAATTGACAATTAATATTCATCGTCAAGTGACGAATAAATAGGTAGAATCACGCGCGTGATCTACGAAGTCCCCGGTATGACAGCCACCGACGCAGCTGTCGCGGACGAAATCGAGCAACTGCGCGAACAGCTCAGGCCCTATCTCCGCATGCGACGACGTTGGTACGGCACCCTTCGTCGGGCCCAATTCGCGCGCGCTGTCCAGGGCTCGAACTCGATCGAGGGGTATCACGCCAGCGTCGAGGATGCGGCGGCGGTCATCGATGACGATGAGCCGATCGCCGAGGTGTCCGAGGACACCGTCAGTGCTGTAGCCGGCTATCGCGACGCAATGACGTACGCACTTCAGCTCGCTGCCGGCGTGTCGCCGCGAAACCGGCTTCGCGATCCGTCGGCACGAAGCGCGGCAGGCCCCGAATCGTCGACCTCGTCGGCCCCGCCGCTGCCGGTCGACCTGTCGACTCTCCGGTCGCTGCACTTCATGATGATCAGGCATGACCTCGCCCACAACCCGGGTCAACTGCGTCCAGGTGCGATCTGGGTTGCCGACGCCGACGGCGAGTCGGTGTATGACGCCCCAGAGCGCCATGTCATCGAAGCCTTGCTCGGCGAGTACTTCGAGCAGTGCGCCGATCTCTTCGCCGATGACACCGTGCCGACGATGGTCGCTGCGGCCATGGCGCACCTCAACTTGGTGCTGATTCATCCATTCAGCGACGGCAACGGCCGGATGGCGCGCTGTGTGCAGACGCTGTTGCTCGCCGCTGCAGCCGTGCGGGACGACGATCCGCTCGCGTCGGAGTTTCTCAGCATCGAGGAGTACCTCGGACGCAACACGTTGGACTATTACGCGGCACTCAACGCGGTCGCCGATGGTCGCTGGTCGCCGGAGCGCAGCGCTCGCCCCTGGATCGAGTTCTGCTTGACAGCGCACCTTCGCCAAGCGCACACCGTGCTCCGCCGAGTGCTCGAGTTCGAGACGCTGTGGGATGCGTGCAGCCAGCTAGCTCAACAGCGCGGCCTGCCCGAACGCGCAGTGGGCACGCTCTGCGACGCCGCCCGCGGGTGGACCGTGCGGCGATCCCTGTACCGCACCCGTACCGAGACGAACAGCGGAGAGCCGATCAGCGACGGCATGGCCTCACGAGACCTGCAGCTGATGGTGAGGGCAGGGTTGCTCGCTGCGCTCGGCGACAAACGCGGGAGGCGGTACCGCCCCTCAGCCGAACTCGCCGACATCTGGGAACAGATCCGCAGCATGCGGCTTGCACGCGATGACACCGACCCGTACCAAGCCGCACAGCCACCACTGTTCTAGGCGGACGCCCGGCTGACCGGCCGCGCTTCGATCCGGCCGGGGAGTATGGGGTTACGTTGAGCCGATGGATTTGGGGCTGACGGGCAGGCGTGCCGTGATAACCGGCGCATCAAAGGGCATCGGGCTGGGGTGCGCACTCGCGCTGGCCAGCGAAGGCTGCGATGTGGCATTGGCGGCCCGGTCGGCGGACGTGCTGGCACAGGCTGCCGAAGCAGTGCGGGACGCGGCACCCGAAGCGACCGTCACGACGCATGCCGTCGACCTGTCGGCGGCCGACGGCCGCCAGACGCTGCTTGCCGAGACCGGCTGCGACGGCAGCGGGGCCGGCCTGGCGGACATCTGGGTGAACAACGCCGGGGCGATACCTGCCGGCGACATCGTGACGGTCGACGACGCGACGTGGCGCGATGCCTGGGACCTGAAGGTCTTCGGCTACATCGACCTGTGCCGGGCCGTGCTGCCGCTGATGACGGCCCGGGGAAGCGGGGTCATCGTCAACGTGATCGGGGTGGCGTCGCTGCGACCGCAGCCGTCCTACATCGCTGGCGGGGTGGGCAACAGCGGCCTGGTCGCCATGACCGCTGCGCTCGGCAGCCGCAGCCTGCGTGACGGCGTGCGCGTGGTTGCCGTCAACCCCGGCCTGATCATCACCGACCGGATGAGCGACATGCTCCGCCGCCAAGCGATCGACGAGCTCGGCGACGAGTCGCGCTGGGAGGAGGTGATCCCCGCCGACCCGGCGCCGGGCACGGTGGAGCAGGTAGCCGACGTCGTGGCCTTCCTCGCATCAGACCGGGCGAGCCACGTCAGCGGAACCTCAATCACCATCGACGGCGGCGCATCGTCCCGCTGAGACAGCCGCTGTGCGGGGTGGGTTCGGGGTGGTCGCTAGTGTCCCGCGGCGAGGGAACTGAGCAGCGCAGCGGGAGGCAGCTATGGACGTGCCCGACTTTCGGACGGTGACGGTGGAGGCGTTGGCGGCGCAAGTGCGCGAGCGCACGCTGAGCGCTGCAGCCGTCACCGAGCACGCGCTGGAGCGCATCGAGGTGCTGAATCCGCAGCTCAATGCGTTTGTGGCGCTCGATGCCGAGGGCGCTCGCTCGCAGGCCGCTGCCATCGACGAGCGGCTCGATGCCAGCGACGACGTGGGGCCGCTGGCGGGCATCCCGATCGGGGTCAAGGACCTTGCGGACGCTGCGGGGTTCGTCACCACCCGGGGCGCGATGCACCTGCGTGACACGCCTCCGGTGGATGCGGATTCCACCGAGGTCGCCCGCATGCGAGCCGCCGGCGCCGTGATCTTGGGCAAGACCAACACGCCCGAGTTCGGCTGCATGGGCGACACCTACAACCCGCTGTTCGGTGCCACCTGGAACCCGTGGAACCTGTCCCGCTCCGCTGGCGGCTCGTCGGGCGGCACCTCCTCAGCGGTGGCGTCGGGCATGGTGCCGGTGGGCACAGGCTCCGACGGCGGCGGCTCCATTCGCATCCCATCGTCGATCTGCGGCATGTCGGGCCTCAAGCCCAGCCACGGACGTGTGCCCAGCGGGCCACCGCCACCGGGGCTGCTGGACCTGTCATGCGTCGGGCCGATGGCCCGCCGCATTCGAGACGTGGCGTACTGCCTGGACGCACTCGTGGGGCCCCACCCGTCCGACCTGCGCAGCCTGCCGGCGCCGACTGAATCGTGGCGCGCTGCGCTGGACGATCCTCCGCTGCCGACACGGGTGCTGTGGGTGCCGTCGTTCGACGGTGACGCGGTGGACTCGGAGATCCTGGCGAGCTGCGCCGCTGCAGTCGAGATGCTGGCGGCCGAAGGTGTCGAAGTGGTCGAGTCGGGAACGCTGTTCGACACCGTGTCGGCTGCGTTCCTGCCACTGTTCCTCGGTGGGTTGATCGCCCCCGCATACCGGTCCTTGCTGGGCACGCCCGCATGGAACGACGTCACCGACTTGCTCGCCGTGGCTCTTGAGGAAGCCTTGGCGAACGTGACCGTCGAAGCGATCTCGTCGGCACGCCAGCAGGCCACCGAGCTGTCCATGCAGCTCGGCGAGGTCATGTCGGGCTTCGACGCGATGCTGCTGCCGACCATGGCATCGCAGACCCCCGTCGTGGGCGGGGACGGTCTCATCGACGGCGTCGAGACCGAGAACTGGGTGCGTTTCACGCCGCTGGCCAATCTGACCCGGCGGCCTGCGGGCACGGTGTGCAGCGGCTTCACCGACGATGGGATGCCGATTGGCCTCGGCGTGCTCGGCCACCAGACCGATGATGTGGGCGTGCTGCAGACCGTGGCCGTGCTGGAAGACCTGCTCGGGCTGGACCCGATCGCGCCCGACATCGACGCCGGCTGACGCTGGTTCCGGCGCATCTCTGATCCGGCCAGAGGGTTACGTTGGACCGGTGGATGCCGACGAGGTGATCGCGCTGCTGGGGCTCGAGCCGCTGGCGGGCGAGGGCGGCCAATGGGCGCAGACCTGGCGAGACGAGCACTCCTCCGCGATCTACTTCCTGCTGCGGCCCGACGACTTCTCGGCGCTGCATCGGTTGGGCGGCGTCGAGCTGTGGCACCACTACGCCGGTGCTGCAGTCGAGATGCTCCTGCTCGAACCGGACGGCAGGGTGCTGCGACCGCGGCTCGGGGCCGACTTGGCGGCTGGCGAGCGGCCGGTGGTGGTCGTCGAGGCGGGCACGTGGATGGCTGCGGGAACCCGCGGCGCGTGGTCGCTGGCGGGCACGACCATGGCGCCCCCGTTTGACGATGCGAGCTTCGAGCTCGGCGACCGGGCAGCGCTGTCGGCCGCGTACCCCGAGGCCGCAGAAGACATCGCCCGCTTCACGCGGGAGGATGCAGCCGATGGCTGAGCAGGACGAGTCGCCCCTTCGGGATCAGATGCCGCCGCAGGCCGAGTTGTCGGCGGAAGACGAACTGCCGCCGCCGGACGAAATGATCCGGTTGGACGGCCGGGTCATCGTGGTCACGGGTGCAGGCGGCGGCATCGGCACCGGCATCGCCCGCCGGCTCCTCGCTGCGGGTGCCGACGTGGTGGCGCACACCCGCTCGTCGCCAGTCGACCACCTGGTAGATCTCGAAGGAGCCCCCGTGGTCTCGGTGCGGGCCGACCTGGCCGAACCGGACGGGCCGCAGCGTGTCGTCGATGCAGCGCGGGGGCATCACGGCCGCCTGGACGGGTTGGTCAACAACGCCGCCATCCAACCGCTGGTGCACTTCGCGGACCTGAGCGATGCCGAGTGGGCCGAGATGATCGACGTCAACCTGACCGCGGTGCACAGGTTGACCCACGCCGCAGCGAGCGTGATGCGAGCACAGGGCACCGGCGGGTCGATCGTCCACATCGCCTCGATCGAGGCGCACCATCCCACCGACCTGCACGGCCATTACGCAACGGCCAAGGCCGGCCTGCTGATGCATGCCCGGGCCGCTGCGGGCGCGTACGGCCCCGACGGCATCCGCATCAACAGCATCTCGCCGGGCCTGATCGACCGTGCTGGCCTGGCCGATGACTGGCCCGAGGGCGTCGCCCGCTGGCATGCGGCGGCACCGCTAGGTCGGCTCGGCACCGCTGCAGATGTCGGCGATGCGTGCGTCTTCCTGTGCTCGGACCTCGCCAGATGGATCACCGGCGTGGACCTCGTGGTCGACGGCGGCGTGCTGACTCGGCCGACCTGGTAAGTCGGCCCCTCTCGATCAGCGTGCCGGGGGTGCGTAGATCAGCCCACCCTCGCTCCAGCGTGCGTTGGGGCCGCCGGCCCGCTGCAGCCCGACAGGCACGAGGTGACGGGTGTAGATCTCGTCGTAGTTCCCGATCTGCTTGACGACTTGGTAGAAGGCGTCGGGCGCCAAGCCCATGGCGGTCTGCAGCTCGCCCTCGCCCCCGAGCAGCCGGATGGCCTCAGCATCGAGCTGCCCGCTGGCCATCAGGTCGTCGACGTTGGCCGAGGTGATGCCCTTCTCATCGAAGATGATCGTGGCGTAGACCGTCCAGTTGACGATGTCGCCGAAGGCGGACTGGTTGGGCGGGTACACCGGGGCGAGCGGTTCCTTCGAGAACGGCTGCGCCGGGAAGATCACCCACTGCTGGTCGCCCTGCTGGCGGGCCCGGCGGCCGACGAGCGCCGATCCGTCGGTGGTCATCACATCGCAGGCGCCGGCGGTGAAGTTCTGCGTGATGATGTCGATGTCTTCGAAGGTCTGCAGCGAGATCTCGATGCCCGCAGCGTCGGCCGCGTCGGCCATGTTCTGCTCGGTCGTGGTGCCCGCAGTCGCGCAGACGATGGCGCCCGCGACATCCGCCACGGTTGACTCCGCCGTGAACCCGTCGCTGGCACGGCCCATCAGCTGCTGGCCGTCGTAGTACGTGACCGGCGCGAAGTCGAGCGCTAGCTCTGTGTCGCGGCTTTGGGTATAGGTCGTGTTTCGCACCAGCACATCGATGATGCCGGTCTGCAATGCGAGGAACCGCTCGGCAGAGGTGAGGGGCACGAAGTTGACGGCTCCGGCGTCGCCAAGGATCGTGATCGCGAGGGCCCGGCAGTAGTCAGCGTCGAAGCCGGTGGTGCTGCCGTCGGGTTGCGTCTCGGAGAAGGCCACCGCGGCGCCGTAAACGCCGCAGTTGAGGATGCCCCGAGTCCTCACCGTCTGCAGCAGGTCGTTGTCTTGTGACTGGACGACAGGGACCGGTTCTGCTGCCGCGGGTGCGCGCGCTTCGTTGCTGGTGTCGCCGGCGGCGCATGCAGCTACGAGCACGCCGGCGGCAACACCGAGGACGCAGATCCGCCCGCGATGAGCGGCGCTCATACCGAGTTCCTTCAACCTCATGCGCATGACCTTAGGTCTAGTCCCGGATTCCTCGATGTCACACCCCCCTGGTGCACTGAACCCGAGACAGCACACATGCGAAGAGCATGGTGGACAGAGACAGAGAAATCAGAATGAACACCTCAACCGAGACCCGATCCCGCACGGGCGACTGGCTGCTCGCCATCGCCGTAGCGCTCGCCGGCTGCCTGCTGGTCTTGAGCTGGAGCATGCCCAGCGGCTGAGCCGAGACCTTCAGGACACCGGCACGCTCTGCCCCGCAGAGAATCACTACTGTCCGGGCAGCCACATGGCGGCGCTCAAGGAGGCCAACATGCTGATCGACAATCCCCGGGGCGGGTACCGCTTCCTCACCGGCATCTCGCCCTTCTCCAGCGGAGTGATCGCCGCAGCAGGGCACGAGATCATTCACGCCACGCTGGACGCGTACCTGCCGTGGCGCGAGGGCTTCGAGCTGATCGATGCCCACCTCGGCGGGATCGGCCGCGAACGCCAGGCACTGTGCGCCATCGAGCTGCGCTGCCCTGCGCCGTATTCGATGCCCGACTTCATCGAGTTCAACGCCGGCTACATCGAGCTCGTCCGGTCATGGGATCTCTACGTCGGCGATCACAACCCGATGGCCCGCACCAATGTGGCTCCTGAGCACCATCCGCCCGCCGAGCCGGTGCTGCATGCGTTTTCCTACACAGTCGAAGCGGCCGACGCACCGACGACGTTCGTCGTTTCGGGCGCGGGGGAGATCCCAGAAGCGACGCTCGACGACAACGAGATCATCCGCAAGGGCGAGACCGATCCCGAGGCCATGCGCGAGAAGGCGGCCTTCGTGACCGCCACCATGAGTTCACGTCTGGCGGCCATGGGCGCTGGCTGGGATCTCGTCACCACAACCGACGTGTACACGGTGTTCATGCATGAGGGGCTGCTGGAGGACGCCGTGATCGGGGCGATGGGCGCGGCGACCCGCCATGGCCTGCGCTGGTACCGGTCGCGTCCGCCGGTCATCGATCTCGACTACGAGATGGACGTGCGCAGCGTGCGGCACGAGATCGCTGTGTAGAAATGCTCACATGTCGGCGGGCTGGCGGAGGAGACCGGCCGGCAGAACTACGCTCAGCGGCCAGTGCCGTCGGTTCCACTGCCCGAACAGCTTGCTTCGAGACTCCCCCGCCAGAGCGGGCGTGGACCCGCGGAGGTCACACAACGCCTGCTGGACTCGGCGATCATCGTGTTCGGCGAGCGCGGTTTCGAGGCGGCCACAGTCTCGGAGATCGCACGCAACTGCGGCTTGACTACCGGCGCGATCTACGCACGCTGGACCAGCAAGCGCGAGATGTTCGTGGCCACCGTCGAGCACGCATCCGCGCAGCGGATGCTGCTGCTGATCAAGGACCTTGAGGCGACCACGGCCGAGAAGCTCGCGATGCTCGGTTCCAATCTGCTCACCGATGCTCGCGATCAGACCCGCAACCTGTGGATCGAGGCGTGCGTCAGCGGCAGCCGCGACGGCATGCTGCACGGCTCGATCTCCCAGGCCCAAGAGACCGAAGCCGTCGAGCTGACCGAGATCGTGGAGGCGGGCAAAGCCGAGGGCGCCATCGATCCGTCGCTGAGCACCGAAGCTGTCGTGTTCCTGTGCCAATCGCTCGGTCTCGGGACCTACCTGGCCATGCGCTCACAGGTCCCCGAGCGTCCGAGGCCCGACGATGACGATTGGAACCCCCTGATGGCCCGCCTCATCGACTCCCTGCGACCCCAGGCGACCGACTGACCCAGCACCGCACCCGCGGCGCTCGATGCGGAGGTCGCTCCGCCTGACTCTGTGCACACCGGGCGGTCGGGTGCAGCGGAGATGCGGTTGGTCAGAGATCGAGCACGGTCGCCAGGGCTGTATCGACTCCCCACTGCTCCTCTTGCGTGAGGTGTCCGACGACGTCACCGAGGCGGCTGACATCAACGGCCCCGACGTGCTCCGCCAGCACCCGTGTGCTGCGCCCGGCAACGTCGACGGTGGGGCGAAATGAAGCTGATCGTGCACTCGTGGACGTCGGCGCAATCAGGACTACCGATCGAGGCAGCAGTGCGTCGGACTGCACCACAATGCCGTACCGGCGCCCCTGTTGCTCGTGTCCGACACCCTTCGGAAGGCGCAGCTCGTGGACATCACCCCGGCGCACGGAGTTCTTCCATCAAGCCGGCAACGGCGGCCATCTCGGCCCGATCGGCTTCGTCAGCCTCCAATGCAGCAGCCTCGGCGGCGAGAGCACGGCGGCCACGAAGACGCTCGGCCTCATTCACAATGGACCTGCGTACCGCTTCGGATTGCGTCAGACCCTGCGCTTCGACTCTGCGAAGAGCCCGGAGCGCCTCGTTGTCGAGCCGAACAGATATCGCGTGTGCCACTCCGGCAGTGTATCACGTTTCGTAATACGCCATCTCCGAAGTGCGTGGCACGGTCTGCGGCTGGACTACGCACGTTGGTCGGCTGCTCGTTCGGTGGTGGCGGCGACCTGAGAGACTGGGATGCGTGGCCCAGAACGTTCTCGGAGACGAACTGCAGCCGTGCTCGTATGACCCGCTCACCGGCTGGTTCCGCGACGGCTGCTGCAACACCGACTCGGGCGACTTCGGCGTGCACACGGTGTGCGCCGTGATGACCGCAGAGTTCCTGGAGTTCTCCAAGTCGGCCGGCAACGACCTGTCGACACCGCAGCCGGCCACGGGATTCGATGGGCTGCGGCCGGGCGACCAGTGGTGCCTGTGCGCCTCACGCTGGACCGAAGCGCTCGAGGCAGGCGTCGCTCCCCCCGTAGTGCTGGAGTCGACTCACGCCCGCACCCTGGAGTGGGCGAGCCTGAGCGACCTCAACGCCCACCGCCACACCGGCAACGCCACCTAGCCCCCACCGGGGCAGCGTCACATCGACGCGCCGGCTGCTCGCGCCCTCGGCCCTTCGGCAGGCGTAGCGTGGCGGTGTGGTCGCATGGTTGCTGGCGGCCGCTGTGGCGCTTGTCCACGGGCTGCTGGCCGTCTTCATCGTGGTCGGCGCACCGCTGGCTGCACGCAGCCCTCGATTGATGCGCTGGTACCTCGTGGCGCTGGTGCCGATCGCGGCGGTGAACCTGCCCGGGCTGCCGTGCCCGCTGACGGTCTGGGAGAAAGGTCTCTGGCGTCTCGCGGGCAACACGCCGTACCGGGGCGGATTCATCTCCCAGTACTTCGTCGAGCCGTTCTACGCCCCCGGCTTGGACGCTCGTGGCGAGACGGTTCTGCTGGTGGCAGTGACGGCGTGGTGCCTCGGCTGGCTGCTCTACGCCGCCGCATCACGCCTGCGCCTGCGCGCCGCCCGCTGAGCGGGGCACGGCTCCGCCAGAATCTGAACCCGCCGCTCAGCGGTAGGTGGCGATAGAGACGCCGGGGAGGCCGTCGAAACCTGACGGATCGGCGGTAATGACCGTGCGGTTCGTGGCTCGTGCCGTGGCCGCAATGATGAGGTCGTGAGCGCCGCGCGGCCGGCCCGCTCGATGGGTCTCGGCCAGCAGCTCGGCATGCGCCGCAGCCACCTCGGTGCCGTAAGGCAGGACCGGGATGGCGTCGACCACTGCGTCGGCGAATGCCTGGCGGCGGGCGCGATGTCGCTGCGTGGCCAGATGGACGCCGACGAGAAGTTCGGCAACGGTGATCGCAGCGATGGCGACCGAGTCGTCGTCCCCGATGAGCCGGTCAAGCTGTTTTTGGTCGCGTTCGGCGTCGATGAGGACGGTCGTGTCGAGCAGTAGCGCTGTCATGTTCGAGTGTCGAGTTCAAGCAGTCGGCGAGTCTCGGCGAGCTGGCCGGCCCATTCTGTATCGGGGCTCGTCTCGGCAAGAAGTTGTTTTGTCCTGCGGCCTTCGCCGCCGGCCAAGGGCTCGATGCGAGCGATCGCCTTGCCGCGCCGCACGACCGTGAACCGCTCCCCACGGTGCTCCACGGCGTCGAGCACATCTGCAAACTCCCGTGCAGCCTCAGTAGCGCTGATCTCTGCCACAAAATCAGATTATCTGATATCACTGGCCGCATCGACGAGGAGCACCTGAGGGCTGGCGACCTCGCTCCTACGCTTGCCGAGGTGACAGTGCTCAGATGGTCCGATGCACTGCCGCTGAGGTTGGTGCGGATCGTAGGTGTTGCGGTGATTGTCGGGGTCGCCTTCGCTTGCACTGGGAGCACTGCAGACAACCAGACGGCCGAAGATCGACCGGGGCATCGAGTGGTCGAGTGCATTGACGTCATCGACGTGGTCCCCGATCCCGGTCGTGGCTACACGGCATACGGCGCTAACGGCGGGTTCATCGCGCTGCCTTCGGGACCGCTGCAGCTCGGCCGATTCGGCCCGGAGGGCTCCGGCTTCGAGGACTACCGGTTCGCGAAGTTCGGGCTGCTCGTGCGCCGCTCCCAGCAGGCATCGCTCGAGATCGTGAAAGCCCCGGGTTATGCCTTCCTCGAACACGGGCAGGGTGAGTTCGGGACTGCCGATGCGCTGACAGCCGGCCCCTGCGACTCGCACGGTCCGGCATGCGACGTCGACTCAGCCGAATACGTAGGCGGCTGGCCGTGCGGGGCCGATCGCGGCGAGTGGATCGTCTGGGCAGGCGGCATCTGGGTGGACAAGCCCGGCTGCGTCAAGCTGCTGGCCTCTGCCGACGACGAAGAGATCCCCGTACAGCTCGCAGTCGGCACTTCCTGCAACTGACCGAAAGACCGATCGACAATCGGCGAGTCGGCTGGGCGCACCTGAGGGCTCGCAAACTTGGCTCATACGCTTGCCGGAGTGTCAGTTCTGAGGTGGTCCGATGGGCTGCCGCTGAGGCCGAAACGGGTCTTGGTGGCAGGTGCGGTTGCTTCTGGCAAGTCGACGCTTGCCCGACTGCTCGCTGCCCATTGGGAACTGCCGTACGCCGAGCTAGACGCTCTGTATCACGGCCCGCAATGGCAGCCAAGACCGACGTTCCGCGACGACATCGTTGCGCTGGCCGCTCAAGATGAGTGGGTCACCGGATGGCAGTACACGATCGCTCGCCCGCTGCTAGCCGTGCGTGCCGATCTGCTGGTGTTCCTGGACCTGCCGAAATGGCTGGCGACCGCCCGTGTAGTGAGACGGACGCTGCGTCGGGTCGTTCGTCGAACCGAGCTGTGGAATGGGCTTCGCGAACCGCCCCTTCGGACGATCCTGAGCGATCCCGACCACATCATCCGCTGGGCGATACGAACCCACCACGAGCACGCGCCACGCGTCCAAGCATTGGCCGAGCAGCGCCCTGATCTCCCGATCATCTGGCTGTCCTCTCGGCGTGAGGTCCAAGCCTGGACCAGGTCACTGGCAGCAACGCCACCGGGCACCCTCGACGGGGAGGCCTGACAGCGCAATTGACTCGGCTCGGACGCAGAGTTCGTGGCATTGTGAGGATGAGGACGCGTCCCGGGAGGTTCTCATGGGTCAGGTCACGTCGCTGCTTCACCGCGAGGTGTACGTGATGAGCCAGGTGGACCGCTTGCTCGACTTGGGCATCGGCACAGCGCGGCGTTGGATCGACGGCTACGAGCGTCGCGGTCGCCAGTACGAGCCGCTGGCGCGTGCAGAAACCACGGGTTCCGATGCGGTCACGTGGGGCGAGTTCGTCGAGACTCGGCTGATCGCCGAGTACCGAAGCCGCGGCGTCGCGGTCGTGCGAATGCGGCCGGCGATCATGGCGTTGCGCAGAGAATTCGAGACCGACTATCCGCTGGCAACCTCTCGCCCTTTTCTCAGCGAAGACGGCCGGGATCTCGTCCTGCGCGTTCAAGACGAGACGGTGCTGAGCCCGTCGCTGCGGTTCGTAGTGCGCACCAACCAGAACGTCATGCTCTCGATGGAAGTTCAGCGCTTTCAGCAGGACGCCGAGTACGAGGAAACAGATGAGGTGCGCCGCTTCCGCCTGTTCGGCACGCCGAACGTGGTGCTGGACCCCGAATACGGCTTCGGCGAGCCCACAGTCCGAGGC
Organism: Candidatus Poriferisodalis sp.; assembly: GCF_965203655.1. Classification (GTDB taxonomy): domain Bacteria; phylum Actinomycetota; class Acidimicrobiia; order Acidimicrobiales; family Poriferisodalaceae; genus Poriferisodalis. The sequence goes on along the minus strand of NZ_CBDBDD010000009.1, from coordinate 194,545 downwards.
CGGCGACTGCGGGTCTCCGCGATTGCCGAGGCGATCGCCGCTGGCGAAGCACGTGACGACATCAAGGCGACGTGGGACATCAGCGACGACGTTGTCGACGACGCCCTGAGATGCTCACGGGTCGCATGAACTGGCACCACCATGGCGCGAGGCGGCACGTTCAGCGGAGTCTTCATTGACGAGAACATTCTGGGTGTCGCATACGAACTCGACGCTCTGCACCCTGGACTCGTGTATTGGGTCGGACACCCTGCGATTCCGGAAATCCCAGTGTCCGCGAAGGACCCGGATGTGCACGACGCGCTCGGCGCGGGTGGCCGAGACCTGATCTTCATCACGCGAGACAAGAGGATTCGCCGCGACAAGAACGAGCGCGATCACTTGATGCGGTCGGCTGTCAGGGCAGTGTTTCTCACCAGCACCAAGAACATGGACAAATCCCAGATGGCTGCGCTCGTCGAGCGTCACTGGGATGACATTGTTGGCGAGGTCGGAACCCAGAGAGGTCCTTCACTCTGGTCCTTAACCCGACGCGATGGCTTGAAGCCGATCCATTAGCGAATCAGGCCTTGGTCTGCTCGGTGAGCCAGTCGGTGAGGAGCTGCAGGAACTCTGGGGCGAATTCGGGCGCCAGCTCGGTGTACTCGTCGGGGCTGCCGGTGAGGGTCGACGGCTGGACGGCGCCCGCTGATCCGCTGCTCGTTCGGCGGTGGCGGCGACCTGAGAGACTGGGATGCGTGGCCCAGAACGTTCTCGGAGACGAACTGCAGCCGTGCTCCTATAACCCGCTCACCGGCTGGTTCCGCGACGGCTGCTGCAACACCGACTCGGGCGACTTCGGCGTCCACACGGTGTGCGCCGTGATGACCGCAGAGTTCCTGGAGTTCTCCAAGTCCGCCGGCAACGACCTGTCCACACCGCAGCCGGCCACCGGCTTCGACGGGCTGCGACCGGGCGACCAGTGGTGCCTGTGCGCCTCACGCTGGACCGAAGCGCTCGAAGCGGGCGTCGCTCCCCCCGTAGTGCTGGAGTCGACCCACGCCCGCACCCTGGAGTGGGCGAGCCTGAGCGACCTCAACGCCCACCGCCACACCGGCAACCCCACCTGACCCCCGCCCCCCAGCGGCGACCTCAAGGGGGGCTGAACCGACGCAGGCTTGTCGTCGATCTGACACCGATGCAGCGCGAGGCTGAGACAGTGATCTGTCAGCACCGCCAATGCCTACGCAGGGTCGTCCGCTGGATTCCGTGCGTGCTGGTCGCGGTGGTGATCTTCGGCTGCCAGCGCGATCCTGAGACGTACGAAGTCGAGGCACGGTCCACTTCGGTGTCCACGACCCCAGTCGCCTCGACGACAACGACTGCCGTGCCCGATGAAGTCGTCGAGGTCTCGGTCGCCAGCATCGCTGCGGTCACGCTGGGTCGGGCCGGCAGCGACGACGACTTCGACCCGGTGTTCGTCGAGCTCTACTTCGGCTCCGAATGCGTCGTGGGGATCGACCGGTTCGGCCGCGACCTGCCGCTGGCATTCGCCCATGGCGAACAGCTCGACCTCACCGCCGAGCTGCCGGCCATTGCCGATGTGCTGCACTGGCCACGCGACGTCGACGGTTTCGGTCGGGCCGAGGTGGGTCCCGCCCATGCGGGCGATCTTCTGCTGGTCGACCGACAGTTCCACGCTGAGGACATCGCCGAATGGACGACGCTGCCGAACCCATCGTGTTCGCTCGACGGGCTCGTGGTGGTTCACGACGACCCATACCACGGCGAATTCGACATGCTTCCCGGAGCCGTGCACTACGTGTTCGGCGCGCCGCAATCAGCCCAGCCCCGGCCCGAAGCAGAGTCGGTAGCACCTTTGGTGGCCGACAGCGTCCCGTTCCCCGACTGCGAACGCCAAGTGGCGGACAGCTACACACCTAGTGAGGAACCCGCTCACGCGACTCCGGAACTAGCACTCCGCCACGCACGTGTGCACCTCATATGGGCGGGCGACGTGTTCGTGGAGCTGGAGCGCAGCGACACCGAGGTGCTGTGGGAGATTCAAGACGACGTCGGCACGCCGCTCGGCATCGTGACCGCCACCATCTGGACAGATGACACATGGGTCGTGGAGAGCATGAGCGGCTGCTTCGTCGACCCGAGCCATACGCACCCCGGCATCGCGACTCGGTGATCCACCCGTCAACGCTCGGTTCACCACGCCCAGTGCGCGAAGGACGTCAGCTACCAGTCAGGGTCGGGGCGGAGTTGGATCGGTTCGGGCGGCACGAGGACTCCGTGGAGCAGGGCACGGTCGCCCAAGGGTCGGGAGAGCTCGACGGTTGCGTGCACGTCCGGGTTGTCGGGGCAGTTGGCCGCTCCGACGTACGGCACTACGGCGAAAGCCACCAGCACCGCTTCGTCGGTCTCGATGACTTGGGGTCCTCGCAGGGCGTCGCCCATCTCGCGGCCGCTGGTGCAGCCGACCTCGGTCACGAGCAGTCGGACGCTGGTATCCGCAGCCTCGGGCAGCGCAGCGGGATTGAGATGCACGGCGACATGGCCGAGCCCCGGTGGCAGGACGACACGATTCTCACACCTAGTGCTGCTGAGGTCGTAGCCGCCCCACCAACAGTCCGTCGGCGGGTCGTCGGCGCTGTCGAGGGGAATGATGTCGAGCGGTCCGCTGGGCGGCTCGACGGTGTAGATGACGTTGAGGCAGAGCATGTCAGCGGGCACGGTGTCGGCGAGCTGCTCAAGCGTGGCGTCGGTCGGGTCCACGAAGTCGAGCGCCACCCGGTTCCGCACGGTCCAGATGCCGACGCCCTGCATGCCTTGGAGGCGCCCGATGGAGCTCTGGACGGCCATGAGCGCCGCATGGGGATGGTCAACCTTGACCACATCGAACGGCGTGCCCTCGGGCAGCAGCGCTTCCAGTGCGTCACGGTGAACGTCGAGATCGTCGGTGAACGCCGCGACGATGGCGCCGCCGGGCAGTGCGCCATTCCACACGGAGCCGAACTGGTCGCTGTGCTGCTCGCCGTATTCCCTGACAGCGCTGAACACCGATGACGGGAGACTGTCGTACGCAGGCCCCGGGCCGAAGACGCTCAGCACATCGGCAATGTCGTCGCACGCCGCGAACCCGCCGATCAGCGCAGGTGCATCGGTGTCTGATCCGGCCGCCGCGGTTTCAGTCGGGACAGCCGGGGTGCCCGCTTCCGTGGTCGCCGTTTCCGGCCCGGCAGTCGAGATCTGATCCGTTCGGTCGACCGAGCCGCACGCCGCGGCGGCAAGGATCGCAACAACCCCCAACACCCGCGTGCAGACCCGCAGCCACAATCGTGCGGCCATGCAGTCCGGCTTACTACGCCCTAGGTATGGCAGCTAGGCACGCGGCCAGATTGACACCGAGTTGCCGCCAACCTGACACGCCCCGGCCGAGGATGGCGGGCGTAGCGTGGCGGTGTGGTCGCATGGTTGCTGGCGGCCGCTGTGGCGCTTGCCCACGGGCTGCTGGCCGTCTTCATCGTGGTGGGCGCACCGCTGGCTGCGCGCAGCCCCCGGTTGATGCGCTGGTACCTGGCTGCGCTGGCGCCGATCGCGGCGGTGAACCTGCCCGGGTTGCCGTGCCCGCTGACGGTCTGGGAGAAAGATCTCTGGCGTCTCGCCGGTCAGACGCCGTATAGGGGCGGTTTCATCTCCCAGTACTTCGTCGAGCCGTTCTACGCCCCCGGATTGGACGCTCGTGGCGAGACGGTTCTGCTGGTCGCAGTGACGGCCTGGTGCCTCGGCTGGCTGCTCTACGCCGCCGCATCACGCCTGCGTCTGCGCGCCGCCCGCTGAGCGGGACGCTAGGTCTCGTCGGCTGGATCTACTCGTTGCAGCCAGAGGTCGAGTGTTGCGGTCGTCCACGTCGGCACACCGGTGCCCAGAAAGTCGTTGTCGTTGGTCCACACCCCGGCGCCGAGCGACAACGCGCACGCCACGACAGGCCAATCGTCGGGGTCGCGCTGCGAACGAGCCCGCGCCTCGTCTTCCCTCGCCAGGTAGATCGGCTCGGCGACAATGTCGACGTTTCCCATGACCGCCTCCAGGCACGCCGTCACCAGGTCACGCTGGGTCGTCGGCGCGAGCCCGTGCTGCTCGCCGAATCGCTCAATTCGGGAAGGGAGCATCCACTGCGTCTCCTGCCACATGCGTTCGGGGAGAAACAGGTCGAGTCGGTTGTCACGCAGGCGTTCCCGTCCGGCCGCTCGCAGCAGTTCGCCGACGAGAACGCTGGTGTCAACGACGAGCCTCATCGGGTTGGGGTACCCAGCGCGCGGTCGAATAGACGACCCCCTCTGACGGGTCATTGCTCACTCGAGCCGAGTGCAGCTGGATACTCCAGTCGCGGCCGTCGCCGGCACCGACGATCTCGGAGACCAGTTCGTCCTCGCTCAGACCCCGCTCTTCGAGCACGTCAGTAACCAGAATGTCCAACCGCTCGAGTGCTTGCGCCCCTGCGCGCCGGTCCTTGGCGACGATCGGCACGAAGAAGCCGACCGGCTCGCCGTGCTTCTCGATGACGAGCGTCTCGCCGGAGCCGATCAGCTTCGTCGCATGGTCACGGAACTCCCGCACCCCGACTGACCTCATCTGAGCCGCCTCCCGCGCCGGTGGATCGATTTGTGACCACAAGCGTAGCCACACCGCCTCGTGCCCGGACGACCGCCGATGCCGGCGACGCGGTGGGTCGAGCCCATATCTCGTGATGGTTCGGTCGTGTCGAATTCCTTCATGGCGTTTGACTAGCCGGTGAGGTCGCCCGCCAAGAAGTGAATTTCCGGCGAGCTGACAACTGCCGCTGATTGCGGTAGGCCAGCGCCTGCTTCGTCGGCGCGATGTGGGACAGGCAGACTGCGGGGGTGCGCGTTTTGTTGCGCGGATTGACGCTGGCTTGCCCGTCGTGCGGCGGTCGCGGCCTGTTTCGGCGCTGGGGGCTGTTTGCCATACGCGAGCGGTGCCCCCACTGCGGCCTCAAGTTCGAACGCATGGAAGGTCACTGGCTGGGCGCTGTGGCCGTGAACACCGTCGTGTCAGCAGCGGCGGTGATCCTGACCGTCGTGGTGGCCATGCTCGTCTGGGGCACAGACGTCAGCCGCGGCCTGCTGCTGGCCCTCGCGGCACCCGTCGGCGTGGCGGTGCCAGTGCTGTTCGACCCGGTGTCGCGCACGCTGTGGACGGCCATCGACGCCCTCGTCAGGCCCCCGACCCCCGCCGACTTCGACTGATCCAACCGGTGCCGAGGCTGGGTGTAGGTTCCGCTCGGTGACCCGCTCGGGACGACGCCCGAACATCCTCGTCGTGATGGCGGATCAGCTGGCGCCCCACTTCACCGGTGCGTACGGCCATCCGGTGGTGCAGACCCCGGCGCTGGATGCGCTCGTCGAGCGCGACGTGCGCTTCGATGCGGCGTACTGCAACTTCCCGCTGTGCGCGCCGTCACGGTTCTCGATGCTGTCGGGCCAGCTGCCGGCGTCGATCGGGGCGTGGGACAACGGCGCCGAGTTCGCGGCATCGGTGCCCACGCTGACGCACTACCTGCGACTGCTGGGCTACCGCACGACGCTGTCGGGAAAGATGCACTTCATCGGTCCCGACCAGCTCCATGGCTTCGAGCAGCACCTCACCACCGACATCTACCCCTCGGGCTTTGCGCTCACGCCCGACTGGGATGCGGCGTCGGGGCCGCCGAGCGACTGGTACACCATGGCCAGCCTGTCCGAAGCGGGCCCGGTGGTCACCAACTACCAGCACGACTTCGACGAGGAAGTCGGGTTCGCTGCGGTGCGGCACCTGTATGACCTGGCCCGTGCCCCGGATGAGCGGCCGTTCTTCGTGGTGGCCTCGTTCACCCATCCCCACGATCCCTACGAGGCTCGGCCGCAGTGGTGGGACCTGTACGACCACGACAGCATCGACCTGCCCGACCCGATCGCCCCCGACGCCGTCGATGCGCACACCCGGCGGCTGCGCCGGGGCATCGGGGCCGACGGCGTCGGCTTCACCGAGGAGCAGTGCCGCAACGCCCGCCGCGGTTACTACGCCAACACCAGCTATTTCGACTCGTGGATGGGGCGCCTGGTGGAGGTGCTGGACGAGACGGGCCGCACCGACGACACCGTCGTGATCGCCATCAGCGACCACGGCGACATGCTGGGCGACCGTGGCACGTTCTTCAAGATGTGCTTCTTCGAGCGGGCGGCGCGGGTGCCGTTCGTGATGGCCGGACCGGGCGTGGCCAACCGTGCCGTGCCCGATGTGTGCTCGCTGGTTGACCTGCTGCCGACGCTGCTGGATATTGCGACCGACGGGGGCAGTGACGGCTGGCCCGAGATGAGCAGACCGCCGGCGGGGCGCAGCCTGTGGGAGCTGGCGTCGGGCGGTGGTGGCAGCGGCGCCGGTGGCGAGGGCGACGGCGAGGCGATCGGCGAGTACACGGCGGTGCTGACCACCCAGCCGATGTTCATGATCCGCCGGGGGCGCCACAAGTGGATCCACTGCGAGGGCGACCCGGCCCTGCTGTACGACCTGGTCGACGATCCGCTCGAGCGCAACAACCTGGCGGCTGACCCTGCCCACGCCGATCTGGTTGCAGCGTTCGCCGCAGAGACCGCCGAGCGCTGGGACAGCACCGCGCTGCGCGACCAAGTCCTGGCGTCGCAACGCTCCCGCCGGGTCGTGAGCGCCGCGGCACACGCCGCCGGCATCGACTGGTGGGACTACAGCCCGCAGCGAAACGCCGCCGGCGAGTACGTCCGCGACGACATGAACTGGCTGAACACCAGCCGCGGCAGCCGAATCACCACCCCACCCTGAGCGGCCGGGCGCAGCGGTTAGGCGTCTTCGATCATGGCTTTGAGGAGTTTGAGCTGCTTGGCGTCGGATGCTCGGATAGCGATGCGCAGCAGGGGCCACATCAGCCGCCACAGCACGCCCGTGCTCTGACAGTCGGCGGTCAGCGTGACTCGCGAGGCGCCGTCGTCGTTGCCGCGGACCTCGTAGGTGTAGTCGGCAGTCACGCCGCCCTGAACCGAGCGCAGCAGGAGCGACTGACCGTCGACGCATCGCATGATGGTGCTCGAGCGGTCCTTGCCCCGAGCCCGGAACGTCAGCCGGGTGCCCTCGGCGGTCTCCCCATCGGCGGTGATCGTGTCGATCCCGGGCATCCACCGGTGAGCGTTCGGCCAGTCGGTGAGGGCGGCCCACACCCGCGGAGCCGGGTGACCAATGATCTCCTCAACAGCGAAAGCCTGCGACATGACGCGCCCCCTCGGCAGCCCAGTCTGCCCCGACCATCCGGCCGTCCTTAAGCTGACCGCGTGCGCAGACGCGAGAAGGTGCGGTGCCGCAGGCTGCGACGCGACGGCGAGCGATGCCGCAAGTACACGCGCTACCCCGATGCCGACTGCGGACGGCATGCGCCTGTGCACGTCCCAGATTCCACGGTCTTCGACCTGCCGGACTGTGGATTCTGAGGCCCTCGCCGGGCGCCATCAGCCCGAATCCGAAGTGGACTCAGCGTGGACGTAGCTTGCCGCTACGCGGTCTCGAACTGGAGCGAGTTGAGGTTGAGATCAGGCGATCGGGCCGACACACTCAGCATTTCAATGCCGACCACCTGTTCGGCTGCGTTGAAATCCAACACCACCCCGGGCGCGACCTCGAGCGAGTCGACGATCGCAGAATCATCGAGATGGAAATACAGCGCGTCGTCCTCCTTGTCGATTCGCAGCTTCATGCCTCACCTCGCATTCCGCGGTCAAAGAACACGGTAACCACTCGCCACGGATCTGACGACGTGTTCACCGCCGCACGCAGCACTCGGCCGTCACGCTCGTGTATTGGCCCATAGAAGCGCTCCACTGTGCTGTCATCCGGGTCCCGCATGCGATGAGACGGCGACGCCACGATTCGCTCTACCCATGACCAAGGAATCGCTCGCCGTTCCATCTGCTGTCGTGCGTGGAGCGTGAACCTCAGTCGCATCTCGGCCTCGGTACAGCAGTGCAGCTCTCAGGCGACGAGCACGCCGGCGTCGAGGATCACCGTTGGCTGAAATGGCGCTCGCGCATCGCAGCCACCCCGTCGGGGTCTGGCGGCCCCGACTCGGCTACCCACTCGGCCATGAAGTCCGCCAGGGCACGTCGACGGCGATGCTCTTCGGCGAGCATCACCAGTCCTTGCTTGATCGCTGCTGAGCGCCCGCCGAATTCGGACGCGATCTCGTCGAGCAGCGCACGGTCCTCGTCATCGAGACGCACCGTGGCCGTCTCAGCAGTCGCCCCGGCATCAGCGTCGGACTCCATTTGCTCAACGGTACTCGCCATGGTCGCTCCCGCTCTCGCCGCGTCACATAATGAGTCGAAAATAGATGAAACCTCATGACACGCAAAATTGTTTTGTCGCGTCAGCCGACAAGGTTTAGGGCGCCGTCGCAGCGCTAGAGTCAGTCTTGGCCGTTGGCCACCATTTTGGTCCGGGTTCCGGTGGAACCCGCTTTGCTAGGGATCTCTGTCGAGGTTCAGCTGGGACCCCCGCTGGGGGTCCCATTTTTGTTCGTAGACGCGGGGTCGGCGTCGGTCAGGCCCGCCGGGTGCGCAGAGGGGCTCCGAGGGCGGTTGCGATATGCAGCAGATCTCGCTCATCGCTCGTGACGACGATGTCCCCCCGAGCGCATGCCCCAACCACCACGGCGGCATCGACGACGTCACTGGTGCCAGCGAGAGCACATGCGCTACCCGCAGAGCGAGCAACCGCCTCAGAGAGGGTCTCGATCCGGCATCCCGACAGCAATCTCGACATCTGCGCCTGCGGTCCACCTCGCCAACCCTGAGCTAGCACGACAGCGGGAACCGTCGGCGTCAGTCCCGCGGCGAGTACCCCCTGATGCAGAGCCCACACCCGTCGGTCATTGCGTTCAGCCGCAATCAGCGCGCCGGTGTCGTACGTATAGCCGGGCACGCTGCTGACTCATGCCCTCAGGTCCGAAGCGATTGCCTTGTCAGCCCAGGCCCGTTCCTCGGCGCTGAGCTCGCCGTGCTCCTGCTCCCACTCGCGCACCGCGGCGAGCCCGTCCTCAATACGGATCGCCCGTTCTGCGGCCGCATTGAGCCATGCAGACAGGCTGACCCCGTGCGACGCAGCGGCGCTGGCTGCACGTTCGGCAACCGACTCGTCCAAAGAGATCGACAGCTTCTTCACCGCCACGAACCTAACGGTAGCCCTGCGCTCCGATCCAACTGATTTCGGTGTGACGCCAGCCCGGTGACGGCACAGCAGTCGATCTGGTCGACGAGACTCAGCCGTGCCTTTCAGAACTGCCAGCAGCGGCGGCGTGCGCGATGAGCGGGCGGAGCTGTTCGGCGGCGCGGTGCTGGCTGTCGAGCGTGGTCAGGATCCCCTCGCGCTCCATCTGGACGAACGCCGGAACCCCCGCAGCGATCTTGCGCACCACCGCCCGCCTGCAGCCGGCGATCACCTCGGCCACCATGTCGGCGAGCTCATCGGCCCTGCCGGCGCCCAGCCCGTAGCCGCCCACCAACGCCGCTATGCGCGCCGACCGATCAAGCGCGCCGGGCCAGCCCTCCAACCACCGACCCGCATCGCCGCACACCGGCGCGAACTGCCACACGGCGTGCGCGAGGTCCCACATCGGCGACGCCACGAAGATCCCGTCCCAATCGATGAACGCCACCGCCCGCCCGCCGACGAACACCGTGTTGCGCGCAGCAATGTCGCCGTGGCACACCACCTGTCCCGACCCCACCGCCTGGGGACCCTCAGCGAAGCCCGAGCCCGCAGCGAACCCCGCCACGCAGTCGTGACAGGACCCCAGCAGTTCCCCCACCGAGGCGAGCTCGCCTGTGCCCAGCCGCCAGCACTCGGCATCGGCCGGCACCCACCCCTCGACCCAGCTGAGCACCATCGACCCGTCAGACTCGGTACCGAGATACCGGGGAGCGCCGCCGAAACCGGCCTCCTCGAGATGGACGAGCAGCTGCTGCACCGACGCCGACGACTCGCTAGCCGGACGCCGGACCGTGTCACCGACCCTGACGAACTCAGTGACACGACCGGCCAGCGCCTCCGGCTCGGGCGGAGCGTCTGGGCTAGTGCCGGGACTGTCCTGCATCGGTGAGGACGCTAACGAGCGAGCTCACGCCAAAGAAGCCGGCGCCGCTGCGCTCAGAAGCCCGCTTGTATGCAGCCAGCCCGAAGGAACGTGTCCTTCTCGCGCTCTAAGTCGACCCTCGCAGTCTCGGCATCGCTCGCGGGGCTAACGACACCTTCTTGGGCGTCGACAAGTCCCGCGCGGCGTTCGATCCGTCGGCGTCGAGCCGCCGAGCCGCCGATGACCACCCTCGGAGCCATGCGGCCCAGCGTATGACAACCGGACACGCTGCTGCGCGGCGCGTTGTTGCCGCGGCACTCCACCTGCCCGGGCCCCACCGCCTGGGGGTCCTCGGCGAAGCCCGAGCCCGAAGCGAACCCCGCGACGCTGGACCGAGGCGTCGGCCTACTTGGCTGACCGATCCTTCATTTGTGCCCGCTCTGTATTCGGTTGTAATACAATTGCCGCTGTGGAGAGCCCGTTCGACCTGGATCTCCTCGACGACGATGACCCATTCGAAATCACCGACCAGCTGCCGCACCTGTTCAAGCACAGCGCGCTCGGCGTACCCGACATCGTCGACGTCTGGCAAAGCGACCCGCTCTTCTACCCCCCAACCCCGCCGGCACACTGGCTCATGGTCGCCGAAGTCAGCGGAGTCGTGCTCGTGGTCCCCCTCGCACCATCGGACTCGGGCGACCCGACGCGGTGCCGACCGATCGGCTGTTACGAGGCACCTTCGCACCTCGTCTCCCAATACATGGAGGACCGATGAACGCTGAACGCATGACCCCCGCCGAGGAATTCGAGTTCTACCGCCGACCAGAAAACCTGGGTCCCCAAGGACCAGCGCAACGACGCACACCGAGGCTGTCCGATCCGATCGCCGTGCGCTTCCCGCCGAGTGTGCTCGAGCAGATCAGAGCAGTCGCCGCAGCCGAGGATCGCTCAGTGTCATCCTGGGTTCGACGCGCAGTGAACGAGGCCCTGCCGGCGCCGAGCCCGTAGCTGCCTACCAACGCCGCTATGCGCGCCGACCGGTCAGGCGCGCTGGACCAGCCCTCCCACCAACGGTCCGCATCGCCGCACACCGGCGCGAACTGCCACACGGCGTGCGCGAGGTCCCACATCGGCGACGCCACGAAGATCGGGTCCCAATCGATGAACGCCACCGCCCGCCCGCCGGCGAACACCGTGTTGCGCGCAGCGATGTCGCCGATCTCGACAGACTCAGTGATGCGGTCAACGCTCGGAGCGGGCTCTCGTTACGCTTCGAACATGGAGCAGTTCAAGTTGGAACTTGACGCTGAACTGGCTCGAGTCCTCAACCAGCGCGCCCACGAACTTCACAGCACGCCCGATGTCCTGGTCTCGTCCCTGCTCACTCATTGGCTCCGGATCGCTCACGAGGAAGAGACCCTCGGCTCGGACGAAACCGTCCAAGATCGCATCTCCAGGATCGCCGAGCACTACGTGGACGAAAGCCGCAAGATTCTCGAAGATGACCCTGATCTCGGCCTAGACGTAGCCGACCCGCCGTCAAGCGCCATCGATGCCACGCTCCAAGAGCAAGCCCCGCCACGCGACTCGAGCGAAGAAGGAACCCCTGATCGGATGAGCGAGGCGGCGATGAGGCAGGCATTCGCCGAGATCGCTGAGAACTACGAGGAGATCAGCCGTGAAGTCCTCGGCGACGATCCTCCTCTCTCGGCGGATCTCTTCCCTGGGCACCTGTTCATTGCCTACCGATTCTCGATTCCCGAGAAGCCTCAGAGTGAGAACTGGACATCAACGCTGATGGAGCGTATTGAGCGCATCCTCGCTCGGCGACCGAAGAAGCGTCTTGCTGAGACGAGCCAGCCCACCATGCATATGTGGCTTCCCATGGGCGAGCGGATCGACGGGCCGACCCTCCTTGTTGTGGAACCGGACCCCGTGCGCTCACGACTGTCCGCTGCCACTGATCAGTGATCCTCGTCGACGACGGGCTCGCGGTGAGAGCCTTGGCGGGCGAGGAAAGTGCCTATGGGCAGGACGAGGTCCCGTCGGTGGCATGGGGCTTCTATGTGAGATTGCTGACTGTGCTGCGCAGGAACAACCGGCGGCGCAGCGAGATCACGCGGCCAGGCAAGATCACCCGACTGGTCACTGACGAGGTCATCCAGCACGCGTCTGCGCCGCCGCCGGACGTTCTCCAGATAGTCGACCCACGGCCGTACGCATCGCTGGCGGTGGACTTGTTGCGTCGCCACGGCCCCGGCATCAACAGACTCGCCGCCGACTTCCTCGGCGCCGCAATCCACCACCGGACGCCGCTGCATGTCATCGAAGGCAACGTCGGCAGGAACTGGCAGGCACTCTGCGACACAGAAGGCGTGGAACTGCGCATCATCCCCGCCAACCAATAGCTCGCCGCACACCGGCGCGAACTGCCACACGGCGTGCGCGAGGTCCCACATCGGCGACGCCACGAAGATCGGGTCCCAATCGATGAACGCCGCCGCCCGCCCGCCGGCGAACACCGTGTTGCGCGCAGCGATGTCGCCGTGGCACACCACCTGCCCGGGCCCCACCGCCTGAGGCCCCCGGCGAAGCCCGAGCCCGCAGCGAACCCCGCGACGCAGTCGTGACAGGACCCCAGCAGCTTCTCCACCGAGGGGAGCTCGCCTGCGCCCAGCCGCCAGCACCCACCCCTTGACCCAGCTGAGCACCATCCACCCGTCAGGCTCGGTACCGAGATACCGGGGAGCACCGCCGAAGCCAGCCTCCTCGAGATCGACGAGCAGCTGCCGCACCGACGCTGAGGAAGCGGTCGCAGGACGCCGGACCGTGTTACCGAACCTGATGAACTCAGTGACGCGACCGGCCAGCGCCTCCGGCGTGGTGGCGCGCGTTGGGCTGTCCTGCACTGGGCTGGCACGCTAATGATGGGAATCCTGCAAATGAGCAACCAAGAGCACACAGATGAAACCGCAGGTCAGGAGCCCGTTTCTCGGTAGATCAGTGTCGTGAACGCCAAGCATCGGTCGTCGTCCAGCCAGAACTCGATGATTGCTGGGCTGTAGGTATCAATGCACCGATCGAGCGGGTTCCCGGTTGGGCCCGGTTGGCCAGGGAACTGGTGGCAAGGGACCCGTTTCAGCAGTTCGGTGGCTTTCCTGAGTGCCGCCGACATTGCTCGTTCGTGAAGATGTGAGTCTTCATCGGCCGCTCGCCATTCCTCTAGAGCGCGTTCGAGCGCGTCAAGATTCCAGTCCCAGCAGCCGTTCACGGCTAGTGGGTCGATCCACCGAATAGCCGCTCTAGATCGTCGTCTGTCGCGACACGGTAGGGAGGACCGTCTTCTATCAACTGGGCGACGAACTCTCGTCCTCGCTGCCTTCTCGCTTCTAGGCGCGCTTCGCGCCAGTGGGCATCTGCGGACTGGCTACTAGCCCATGGAGATTGGTTGTGAATGGTCTCGATGCCGCGCCCGTTCAAGGGCGGCACAGAGGGGCCAAACACGGCGCATTCGTCAGCGCTGCGGGGCGGTCCTATCAGCGTTCCTGCCATGTTGCCGGTCATCGAGTTCTCCCCCATTTCTGATGTGCCTTGGCTGTCGTGGCAGATGTGAACCCGCGGACGATCCACTCGTGAGCGACGTCCAAGACCGCTAGAGCGCCGTCGAGGTCCGCTGTGGCTGCCCAGCCGCGGGATGAGACGTACATGGCGAGCACGCGGTCCGCATTTTCATCGGGACGTATAGGGCCAACGTCGATGTCCAGCCATTGTCCTGGGTCGGGGATGTGGTAGTGGAGGTACGCGGCTGCGATCTCAGGCTCAGGCAAGAACTCGTCGCTTGTGTGACCACGCCAAGAAGCCAGAATCTCGGACGTATCGCTGATCCCATGCCAGCCGCTTTCGGCCCCGATGTGGTTCACGTACAGCACTTGGCAGATGTCGGGGCACAGATCGATCGCTGTGATCTTGCTGAGTCGATGCCATGCGTCCAAGAAAAACTTACGAAGCCAAGTGAATCGCGGGTATGTCTCGTCCAACGAGTCACGTTTCCAATTGACCGTCAGGCGGTCGTGCTGGACTTGGACGACTTGTTGGCCGCCCTTGGCTGACATCCACAGACGTTCCAGTTCGGCCCCGGCTTCGGGGCGGTCAATGTGCGACGGCTCCAATCCAATCGTGCGTAGGACAGCTCGTCGTTCCAGCGCGTACTCGGGCCATGCCCCTGCGAGTGCGTCTATTGTTGCCTCGCCCATGTCGAACGAGTCCTCGAACTGAACAGTCAGTGCGACCTCAACGACAGGCGGCGAATCGTACTCCGGCAGTTCAGTGTCGCTCATGCGACGGGACGCTCAGACCGACAACGCAAGGGTCCTCCTTCATGCCGCGCGGTGAACGCGCGGCAGTTGCATCCTGACAGGCCGGGCCCCCCGAGGGGGGGACCTGGCAGGAACCAAGGGTACCTAAGGGACTGCTTAGCAAATCGGCGGGGTGGGGGTTGTCCGGTGGGTGCGGGCGCGGCTCGTGGGGTTGCTGGGTTCAGCGGGCGTGGGGTCTTGTGCGGCGGTGGATGCGGCTCAGGTGGTGGTCCAGCTAGAGGCCGTTGATGCATCCTTATTCACCCTGGGACTTGCGCAGGCTGTGGGAGTCCCGGACTTTGGCAGGGACTCTGGGGCTCCTGGAGTTGCGGGGCCTTGCTAGCTTCTTCCGGCCGGCCCGACGAAGGCGCGGGCCTACTAGCGATGGGTCTGGTCGTTGGCGGTGCAACATCACTCGACGGCAAACACCGACGGCATTGCGCGAGCCATCGAGGCGGCCGAGCAGGTGTTCCACTCGCTTCCAGGCGACCGCGGTCGCTTCTACGAGCCGGCTGACGTACCGGAGGCTCGGGCTGCGGTCGAGCGGCTGAGACAGCTCTATCGCGATCTGCCTGGTCTGATATCGACCGCGCTCGACGCGGCGCGGGCAAGCGGTGCCCAGCTGTCGAGCGAGAAGCTCCAAGGCCTTGCCGAGATCATCCAGAACGCTGACGACGCGGGGGCCGCGGAGGTGCGCTTCCAGCTGAGGCCGGGTGATCTGTTGGCGAGCCACAACGGTGCTCCAATTTGCCTCGAAGACGTGGTCGGCTTCGCAACTCCCTGGCTGAGCACCAAGACAGACAACGTCAGCGCTACCGGCCGATTCGGTGTTGGGCTCTCAACTCTTCAGTCGTTATCCCCAACGCTTGAGGTGCATTGCGGCCACTACCGCTTCCGCATCGGCGACCCGACGATTGAGCCATGTGAGTTGCCGGGCCTGCCTCCCCTGTTCCGGGGACCAGGGTGGACGACATTGCGAGTTCCTCTTCGGCTCGAAACGCTACAGCCACGGGAGCTCGAAGATTGGTTTGAGGCCTGGGACGCCTCAGCCCTGCTGTTCCTTCGCAATGTGGCTCGCGTGAGACTGCTGGAGTCGAGCGGCGACTCAATCAGGGAACTCAGTCTCTCGCGACGCAAGGACGAAGTCTCGAATTCGGACGCGGCGCTCGCATCGCTCTCGCGCGACCTTGTCGACGCTGCTGACGGGCGTTCATGGCTGGTCTACAGCACCGAATACCCGGCCCCTGCAGGACTATCACGCGCACAGAAGGAAACGGGAGACTCAACACCCGCCGCTATCGCACTCCCGCTCAGAGGCTCAGACACGGGTCAGATCTACGCAGGGCTGCCCGTAGTAGGGACGAAGTCGCCACTGTTTGCAAATGCACAGTTCGATCCGCTTACGAGTCGGACTGATTTCGACGACAACCCGTGGAACGCAGCGCTTGTGAAGCTCGTCGCGGAATTGTGGACGGAGGCGGTGCTCGACCTATTCGAACGCCAACCCACGAGCGCATGGCGGGCGATACCGCTTCCACATGCCGATGTCGACGGCACGTCGTCGAAGATGGTCAACGCACTTGAAGCCGCCGTCCTTGACCAGGCGAGGGGCCAAGTGGCTGCTCGCTTGTCGTTAGCGATTCCGGGGCGAGGCCGCCTTCACGTATCTGATCTTGCGGTGGAGTCGGAGCCGCTCGAGGGCGTTCTGCAAGCGACCGAAATCGCCCGATTGGCTCAGCTTCGTGCTGCGCTGCCGAATAACGTGCGGGATCCAGCCGGAAGATGGCGCTCGGTTCTTGCGGACTGGCGAACTCACCGAGATGACCTGCCGGATCCCGTCAGCGTCGAGCAAGCGCTGGAGCTGCTCGGCGACGACAAACGACCTCCTGATCCCGACATCGCCCTCACAGCAGTTGCGATCCGAGAGGGTCTCGACGAGAAGCTGCTCGAAGTCCCGTGCGTGATCACTCAGGATGGTCAGCGACGAGTACCCCCGGGCCATGATTCCGCGTTGGTTCTGGTCGCAGGAGCCGCGCCGCTCGCGGAACAACTCGGACTCGTAGCGCAGCTTCACCAGGCCCACGTGGCGCCCACGACCGATGCCACAGAGGTTCTTGCTTGGCTGCAGAAGTGCGGGGCGTTGCTCGACGGTTCCGACAACACGGAAATGCTGCGTCGTCTCGCTCGCGCTGGACAGTCCGGGTGGATCGTCGAGCCGTCACTGACAGATGACCAAGTCCGCTCACTCCGAGATGCGTTTGAACACCTCGATGCGAACGAACAGGAAGAACTCGGACCCCAGGTCGGCCGGGCAATTCTGTTGACGTCGTTTGCACATGACGCCGAGGGCCAGAGGGTCCCAAGCGTCTCCCGACCTGTCGACGCCTATCTTCCGCGGGCAATTGATCGAGCGGGTGACAGCTTTGCCGTAGCCGCCGGCGAATCTCCCGGAATCGTGTGGCTCAGCAGTCATTACGCACGGGTCCTCCGCCCCCCAGAAGGACAATCAGTAGCTGGCCCACAAGCGTTCCTTCGGCTGTTGGGAGCCGAGACGGCACCACGGCTCCTACCGCACCCACGTCTGGTCGACCGCTACGCGTACGAACGTCAGCGTGGCCTGCCCCTCCACGTCAGCGGCGGGCCGGAAGCGCGCATTTCAGCGATGAGAAAACTGGGTGCCACATACACACTCGAAGATCGCGGCAGCCCAGATCTCCTCGCCGCCGTGACAAGCATCGCCCTTGAGCAGCAGGGCGAAGAACGCCGTACGCGGGCCAGCGCTCTGCTAGCGGCACTCGGTCGGGCGTGGGACCGCCGGCTGCAGCAATATGCGGAGGTCGACGCGGTGCACGACAACCGCCGTTGGTGGCACGAAGGCAGGACTAGCGCGTTTTGGCTTGCGCAAGCCGGAGATGTCGCTTGGCTCGACGACGAAGACGGCCATGCACGCAGGCCAATCGACTTGTGTATCCGAACGCCGGGCACCGAAGCGATCTACGGAGCGGAATCGACCGATTTTCTGCACCCCAAGCTTGATCAGCGGATTCGTCACGCAGTATTGGAAGCACTAGGTGTGCCAGGTGATCCGAGCCGATCCAAACTCGTGGATCGGCTTCGGGATATCCGACGTGCCGACGCGCAAGACGCAATCCCGAGCGATCACTTACGACATGGCGCGGTTCTTGTCTACAGGGCTCTGGCACGAGACATCGACAGTGAGCCTGAAGAGCCCGACTTGACTGACGATCAGCTGCGGAACAGTTTCGCGCGCCACGGTCTCGTGCTGACAAATCATGGGTGGCAGTCGCCTCGCAACGTGCTGTCCGGCGCAGACATTTTCAAGGACCATCGAGCGTTCGCACCCGAGCCCGAAGGTTGTGCATCGCTGTGGAAGGCCTTGCGCATCAGAGCGCCGTCACCGGCCGATTGCCTGGAGGTCCTGAGGCAGATCGCGTCTAGACGCGAGAACCCTCCCGACGCCATCGAGGAAGCCATCATGCTTGAAGCGCTGCGCTACCTCGCAGGCACTCATGCGAAGGTAGACAATGCACTCCGCAAGAAGCTGAAGAAGCTGGCTCTGTGGACGAGCAAGGACTGGGCGCGGGATCGCCCCGTCTATGCAACGGATGACCCGGCTATTGCAACTGGGCTCGGCGATCAACTGCCGATCTGGCGGCCAGGCGGGGAACTCAAACAGTTTCGAAGCCTGCTCGGGCACTTGGGCGTCACCGAAATCCAGGTCAGCAACGCCACAGTGATCGATCCCGGAGATGCGTGGTACGACGCCTCAGCTACGGACCTATATCAACGGGCTCTCGCTCTCATGCGCGAAGACCTACAGCGCAACGACCCACGTTTGGCGAAGAGCCTCGCTGCGCTGTGGGGTGACCTGGTCGCCTGCAGAGTCAAGGTGCACCCACGCCTTGCGCTCTCAATTCCCGTCGCTCCGAACCGCACTTACGAGTGCGAAGTCGACGCGAAGGTCGACAATGGCCACTTGGCCATGTTCGTGTCGGATCCCGAGGTGCTCGCCCGGGTCCATGGCGGAGGCAGAGCGCTAGCAGCACTGTTTGAGGGCCACGAACGACTCATATCCCTGTCATGGAGAGCCGCGTGCGACCTGGCAGAAGAAGGCACCCGGGCAAGGGAACTCGAACTCGCAAGTGAACGGGCCGAACAGGCGGAGGCAACACTCGACTCCGACCCCCGGCTAGTACAGCTCCGGAACAGAACCGCTCGACAGCAAGATTCGTCGCGCAGCGCCTCCGGTAGACGGGCAGGTGACCATCAGCCAGTCGCGGGCGTCGCAGAGGGCGGTGACCATCAAGACCAGTCGTCGCCTGAAGCCGTTCTGAGGACGCTCGTAGAACCGCAGTCGCTCACGATCGTTGACCGAAGAGGCCGCACCGACAGCGGGAGCCCCAATACCGCAACCGGTTCAGGTGACAGGGCTAGCACCGGAGCGAGCCTCAGGGAACCGTCAGTTGGCGTTCCTGGGCCGCGCGACCGCACCCCCCTGCGGGGCTATTCCGAATTGGAGAAGGAGAGCGTCGGGCTTGAGCTCTTGAGAATGCTGCTCGACAGCGATGAGGACCAGATCGCCGACCTTCGCGGCCAGCGCGGTGTCGGTGCCGACGCAATGGATGAGTGGCAGAACTACTACGAACTCAAGGTCAGCGCCGGCTCGGAACCCAACGAGGTGACTCTTACTGCCGCCGAGTATGAGCGAGCGTCGACTACGCCAGACTTTTTCCTCGTCGTCGTGTCGAACCTCGAAGGCAATGATGCGCGGCCTACTGTCCGCGTCATCGTCGACCCCCTAGATCACCTCCGCGAAGTCAAGCGCGGGACGACCACTCTCGCGGGACTTAGCGAAGCGCCAAGTCTCGTCTACGAGTTCGCACCCGCCGACGATGAGTAATCGCTGATCGACGCATCAGCTCACCGCGGCCGATGTCATGCGCGTCAACGATCTGCATGAGACCGATGGCCCATCGACCGCACCGTCGCCAACGGCCGCGAACTAGTCACACCGCCAACAACATGACGACAGCTCCTGAGCGAGTGCAGATTCCCCGCGAGTACCTGGCCCGCCGTGCGGATGTCGCGTCTCGGGCGTCGAGAAGAGCGATGTGTCGTCCGCTGGTCGGCCGAAGGTTTGATACGGCGGTTAGCTAGCGGTCTTGATAGCGGGGGTGCTTACACCTCGCGCAGTGCGCCTTCTTCGACGACATCAACGCGAGCGCTCCGACCGTGACCTTCGCTGCGGTGTTGCGCTTGAACCGGATGTAGATGGAGCCGCACCGCGGACACGGCGTTGGCGCCTCCATGTCGTGCACTGGGATATTGCCGCGCTCAACTTCCTCCGCGCGGTTCTGCATTTGCGCGATCTGCAACTCGCTCTCCAGTCGCTCGCGCTCTTCGCCGGTCGCGGTCCGCCAGACACGACGATGCTCCGCCGCAGCGGCTTTCGCCTCTTTGCGAGTGTCGAACGGACCCACCCGGATGTTGCCGGGCGTGGCTCTGTCACAGTCTCGGCAAGCGGATGCCCAGTACTTGCCGTCGTCCTCGCGGGCCGCAATCATCAGGTGCTGGGGCTGTTGCATCGGCGGACTCATGCGGATGTCCCGCTGTCGAGCACGCTGAGTGTCTCGAGCGCATCGGCGCAGTGGTGCATGACCTGCTCAGTCGCAGTACGTGCCGCGGCGTAGTCCTCTCGGTTCAGCGCATCCAGCGCGTCGTTGATCGATACGTAGCTGCTTCCGAGTCGCAGGTGCGCCTGGACGCGTGCGCGCTGCTCTTCGGCTGTTCCCTTGCGTCGCAGGCGGCGACGCAGTCTGCGAGCTCGACGTTTTGTGGTTTGGCGCATGGCGGTTCCCTCCAAACGGAATTCGGGTGATTGCCGACACAACCGAAGCGCAATCAATCCCAGGACGGCCCGTTACCAGCCGTCGTCGATGGTCGTGGTCATTTCGGCGCCGGTGGTGGTGATGACCTTGATGGCGATGTTGCGTCCGGGGTCGGGCGGCGCGAAGGGCTGGGACACCGCGGACTGGATGTTGTCGAGGGCGTGTTCGTCTCGTTCGCGCTTGGGGATCTTGGCGATGAGCTTCTTGATGTCGCTGCCTTTGCGGAATCCGTTCGGGAAGTAGGCGCGGCGCACTCGGAACGAGAACCCGTCGTGATTGGTGTCGAGCATCCAGCACTCGACCTCGTCGGTGCCGTAGCCGCGCGCTCGGTTCGCTGCGGGGTCGTATGTGTCGCAGCCCAGCAACTCGACGGTGACGCCTTCGTCGCTCGTACCGAGGATCACGTCGGGTTCGGCGAGCAGCACGAATGAACCGCCATCGGCCGAGCGCTTGACGGTCTCGGGCAGGCGCAGGTCGCGGGAAGCGATGACTCGGTGGACGTGGACCGGCCCGACGGCCGGCGGGATGCCGGCTTCGAAGTCGTAGCCGATGATGACGAGGTTCTCGCAGCCCGGGTCGTTCTCACGGGCCTCGACTGCTGCTCGGCGGGCGACCTCGGTCGTCACTGTGGCATCGGCCGCGGCAATCATTACACCGGCCGTGAACTCGGCATCCCTGCTCTCGGATGCGCAGCGCGCCCCGTAGCCGACGAGTTTCGTGTCGGGCCATGGAACCGTTTCGACAACATCGAACACCGGTCGTCCGTTGGCATCGCACACCGGTGTGTTGCGGAGGAGCTGCAGCAACGTCTCTGCGTTTGTTGGATCGGCTGCAGGCAGGTCGTCAGCTTCGCCGTCGTCGAGCGGCAGGTAGGTGTACGGCGAGATCGATTCGACGGTGAATGCCGAGCAGATGCGGGGCTTGCGAGGTTCAACCTCTGTCCGGTCAACGAGACGTATCTGTTTGTCAGGGTCATCGACCGTCCGATACGCGAGCGTCGCCGCGGTCACGCTCGGGATGGTGTCTTCTACAAAGCCGACAGCGGGATCCAACCCAGCGTCTGCTGTCTTGTGCCACGGATAGATGCGAGTGAGCAGATGTGATCGTGCAACAGCGACGGAGACTCGTTGTGCATCGCACGTAATCCATCGGCGGCCCCAAGTCTCGGCGACATCGGCCGTCGCGCCACTGCCACATGTGGGGTCGACAACGAGATCGCCGGGGTCTGTGGTCATGAGCAGGCAGCGCTCGATGATGCGATCCGATGTCTGCACGACGTAGCGCTTGGATGACGGAGACATGACGCTGTGCCACACGTTGTCCAGCTTGCGGCCAGGCATTTCGTCCGTGTACCACTTCCAACGAAGCGTGTTTCCCAGATCAGACAGGCGCCCTTGTGACCTCAGGGAACACATACCGCACTCAACTTGACGTTCGTCGGGATCGCCAGGGCACGGGCCGTCGTCCTCAGCAGCCGGCGAATGGACCGAGACGCTCCATTGCCGCTGAGCTTCGGGGTGATGCCACTTGCCATTGAACCAGTACCGTTCGGAGCGCCCCGTAGTCGAACGTCCCTGAGATGTAAGCGGCATACGGTGATAAAGACGTGCGACAGACGGCATCTCGTCCACGTTCCTGCGCTCCGACTTCGTGGGCGAGCGGTCATCTTGGCCTGGAGTTTCTATGGCCGCTGCATACGTGAAGTCGTCCATGAACTCCTGCATGGAGCGCGGGAGGTACAGGGCGTTGAACTTGATCTGATCCTTGTCCTTGGCGTACCAGAGCAGGTAGCTGGCGCTCTCGCCGAGCAGCTTGCTGGAGGGCATGCCCGTCGGACGCCAGGTGATGGTGGCGACGCGGTTGTCACCGCCGAACACCTCGTCTAAGAGCACCCCGAGCCGGTGGATGTTCTCGTCGCCGATCTGCACGAACAGCGATCCACTGTCGGCGAGCAGCTCGCGGGCCAGAACGCACTGTTTGTGGATGCCGTCGAGGTATGAGTGGACGCCGTTTCGGTACGTGTCGCGGAAGGCACGGATCGGCAAGGCATCACCTGCTGGCACTGCCGTGCCGTTGTCCTTGACGTTTAGATTGTCGGTGGTGGGCTGGAAGTTGGACTGGTACGACATGCCGTAGGGCGGGTCGTAGTAGATCATCTGCACCTGTCCGGCGAGCCCGTCCTTGGCGATGAGGCTCTTCATCACATCGGCCGAATCGCCGTGGACCAGGCGGTTCTGCCAGTTTCCGGAATGCTCGTAGAAGTTGAGCGGGTCGGCTCCTTTGGGCAACCCGTTGAAGTCGTCCATGCTGACCTGGACACCACTGTCGGGCTTGCGGAGCTGATTGACGAAATCGACCGGGGAGACCTTCTCGCGCACATACAGCGGCAGGGCTTCCATGCGCAGCAGCGCATCCTCGGCGTCCTCGCCGCCAAGTGCTGAGGTCTCGCCTTGCCGATCCCAGGCGAGCACCGGCGTAGCGATCTCGTGCCGGTTGATGGTGAACGGCTCGGGCTTGCGGTCCTCGTCGGTCATCATCGACTCGGTTTCTGGCGTGGGGTTGTTGCGCCGAGTCGCTGTCTTGTGCCGGTAGGAGTCGGTCGCCACTTGGTGCTCCTCGGATTCTCAGCCGGTAGCCGCCAGAGCGAGCCCGTCACCGGTTACGGCGCCGACGGCTCGCTCGATCTGATGCCGGGCGAAGTTGGCGTCCTGAATCTCGATGAAGGCCCAGCGGCGCAGCGCATCGGGCAGCGCCACGGTGCCAGCGACGCAGGGGATCCAGTGCTCCAGCACGTACTTCTCCGCGGTGATCGCCTTGTCGTCGCGGACGCCCTTGCATTCGACGATCAGGTTGGTGCCGTCGGCGAGACGGGCAATGAAGTCAGGTTCGTAGCGTCGCCATGAACCGTTGAAGAAGTACGGCACCGACCAGCCCGTCTGGAAGTTGCGTGCCCACGCCTCGACCTGCTTGTGCGTGTCGAGGACCTCTGCGACCCGCTTCTCAAGATTCGAGTGGCATGCGGCGTGCGAAAGCTCGCTGAGCTGCGTCTCGTGAATGTGATGCAGCGTCGTGTCGAAGTCGATATCGCTGGTGTCGAGACGCGGCGGGCTGTCGAGCACTGCTACTCGCTGATGCTCGTGGCCTCGTTCGCTGGTGCATGCATGAAGGATCGTGAGCACCGCGTCGCGCCGCTGATCCTCTTCCACGAGCAGCACGGCGGGATCGTCGCAATCGACGTAGTCGAGCGTGAGCCACTCGCCGACGATTCGTCTGGCCGATCTGAACAGCGACAGGCTCGTGCCGTCGGTGTCGTCGTCGGAGCTGCTGCGGAACTCCGCCACGATGTCCTGAGCGATCCTGAATTCGGCCTCGCCGCGCCGCCCGCTGGCATGCAGGATCTTCTCCTCGCCGACATGGGGCTTGAGAATGGTCTCCGATGCGCCCGTCTGCGGCTTCATCTTCCACGCCCGGGACTTGGACTCGTCGAATTCAAGCTTGAGGCTCGGCGTGACCCGCCGGTACTCACGCACTTGCGGCCACACGATCCGGTACTTCTCGCGCCCCGACACTGTGTGCACACGGGTGACCGGGCGCGGCGGAGGGTTGACGGTGTTGCCGCCGCGCGAAGGCATGAACTCGAACGGGATACCGACCACTTCGGCGTACTCGGGGCGCAGCCTTCCCTTGCTGTCGTGTCGGAAGTCCTCGTAGGACGTGCGGCGCAGCGCACGGCCCGTGACCTGCTCGCACAGCAACTGCGTCGAGAAGGCCCGGTAGCCGACGATGTGCGACACGTTGCGGGCATCCCAGCCTTCGGTGAGCATCCCCACCGAGATCACACATCGCACCCGGGCGCCTGGCCATCCCTCCTTGCCGACCGTGTTCAGGACCTCTCGCACTGTCTCGAGCGCGTCCTTGGAGCGTCCGCGCCGCTCGTTGAGACGCTGCCCCTGAGCCTTGATCAGCTTCGCCGCCTTGGCCGGCAGATCGCTGCTGTCGTCGAGATTGGAGTGCACGACGATGGTGCGCAGATCGTCCGTCCACTGTCCCTGCACGACATTGGAGAGTTCCGGGTAGGTGCCCTCGTGCAGGATGCCGTCGCTGTCCTCCCAGCCGGCGATGTGCTCGTACAGGGCGTTGGCGTTGTCGATGGTGTTCGCCACCACGATGATCACCGGCGCTGTCTCGGGCCGCACCCGAGACCACAGCGCCAAGTGATCCTTGTAGTCGTCGTACTGGGCGTTGAGCGCGTTGCTCAGCGGCGCGGGGATGACTGCGGCCGGGCCGTCCTCGCTAGGCCTCGGAATCTTCTTCTTGTCGGTCGCCTCGTAGAGGTTGCGCCAGACGGTCCGCTCCTGGATCGAGTCGTCGTCGACGGGCACTCGTGGCACCTTGGTCAGCCCGGACTCGATCGCATCCATGAGGCCGAAGTCGGATGCGACCCATTGGAACGGTTCGGGCGTGGCCCGTCCCGAGGTGTC
The DNA here is from genome assembly GCF_965203655.1 of Candidatus Poriferisodalis sp. Taxonomy (GTDB): domain Bacteria; phylum Actinomycetota; class Acidimicrobiia; order Acidimicrobiales; family Poriferisodalaceae; genus Poriferisodalis. The sequence continues at coordinate 169,659 of NZ_CBDBDD010000009.1, read as the reverse complement.
GATCCACATGGGCGTGGCCGAGAAGTCGTAGACGACCGAGGCCTGCCCGTACTGGTTCGCTTGGCCGAGCTGGCCCATGTCTCGCAGGCTGCGCAGCACGTTGAACCACACCGCAGCGCGCTTGTCTTCCTTCTTGTCCTCGGCGTTGCGCTTGGCCTTCGACTTGGGCAGGTAGCAGTGGTGCGCCTCGTCGTTGAGCACGACGAGATTGCCGTATGCGTTGGCTGTCAGCAGCGATTTGAGCACCCGCTGGGCGGACTGTTCGTAGCTCTCGAGGTGATCGTCTCCCTCTGGCTTCCCGATCAGGTCGCGATGCGCGCGGCCGCCTTTCGACCCGCTGCGGGGGAAGCCCAACGTGTTGAGGTTCTGGCGGTTGAACGCCTGGAAGTTCATGATTTCGACCCGGGCACGGTTGAGCACCGGGCGCAGGTCGCGAGGCACCATTCCCATGTCGTCGTAGACGTTGGGTCGGCTGGACGGCTTGAGTTCGGCGAGACGGTTGCGCACTGTGAGGCCGGGGGTGAGCACGAGGAATCGTTCGCCGTGCATGAGATTGCGCCGGCGGGTGGTGCGTGCGGCATTGAGGGTTTGCCAGGCGATCAGCATTCCCATCACGACCGTCTTGCCGGTGCCGGTTGCCATCTTCACCGCGTGGCGGACGATCTCGTCGTTGTGCTGACGCGACAGGGTCTCCAGTTCCCGGCGTTCGGGTGTCTGGCGTGTAGCGACCTCGCGCAGCCACACGAGGGTCTCGATGGCTTCGCGCTGGGCGAAGAACGGCCGCAACTTGCAGCCCCGCTCGTCGGCCCAGTGCTCCAGCAGCCGCACGGTCACCGATGTTGCGCCTTGGTAACCGCCGGCTCGCCACGTCGAGACCTTGCCGCGGATGTCGTTGATCAGATCATTGAGCTGCACGTCGTTGAGCGCGAGCTGCAGCGCACCTGACTTCTCGTCGGCCGGTACCGGGTTGATGAGCATCGACGGCCGCCGCCCGTCGTCCGGGGCGAAGCCCGTTCGGGCTCGGCCGGTGCGGTCAAGCGACCAGTGCTGCCGGGGTTCCTCGAACGGCGAACACAGCACCGGGTCGACGGATGGGTCGAACTCGGCGTCGGTGGCTTCGACTTCCGGGGCGTCGGACATCCCGGTCAACCAGAGCTGGGCGCCCCGTGCGGCGTATGTCGTGGGTAAGTGCCGTTATCCCCTAACTTCTGCCCTTCATATGGCCATGAATGACCGTGCGAATCCCGTGTGCCGCGGGCGGTGCCGACGACGAGAGTGCGCTTGCGCTATAGGGCTGTGACAAAGCCCCGTCAGCGGGCCTCCGGCTCGGAAGTCGTGGCCGCGGGCGCGCCGGAGTCGTCGGTCGAAGCCGTCCTGCTCACCGAGCCCGATGCGCAGAACCTGAACGGGCTGCAGCGCCACGAGGTCACTCACAACACGATCCGCAGCTACCGAAGCCAATGGCGCAGCTTCGTGGCCTGGGCCGACGAGCGGAGAATCCCGGCACTCCCCGCCACGCCCGAGCATGTCGCCGCCTACCTGGCCGAGCGCTTCGAGCAGCACGGGCACAAGCCGGCCACGCTGCGCGTCGCCGCCGCTGCAATCGCCTACGTGCACAGCAGGTGCGACCTCCCCAGCCCGTGCAGCCATCGCGACGTCAAGCGCACCCTCAGGGGGGCGACCCGGGTGGCCGGCAAGGCTCAGAAGCAGGCGAACGGCCTCACTGCGGAGCGGCTCGACGCCATCGCAGCCACCGCCCGCCAGCGGCGTGTCGGAAAGAGCGGCAGGCAAGAGAGCGCACGCACCGCGGCGAGGCGAGGCAGCGTCGACATCGCTCTCGTGAGTCTGATGCGCGACGCGATGCTCCGAGTCTCCGAATGCGCGGCGCTGGTCTGGAGCGACATCGAGACGGTGCCCGACGGCAGCGGGCGGCTGCTGATCAGGCGCTCGAAGACCGACCTCGACGGCGAAGGCTCGGTGCAGTTCGTGTCGCCGCAGACCATGGCGGCCCTGGCGTCGATCCGCAATGGCGCCCCGGCGGAGCTCCGGGTGTTCGAGCTCAGCCCCAATCAGATTTCGCTGCGGATCAAGCAGGCGGCCCTCGCCGCCGGGCTGGGCGACGGCTTCAGCGGCCACTCGCCGCGTGTCGGCATGGCCCAGGACCTTGCGCGTGTCGGCGTCGAGCTGCCCAGCCTGATGACCGCGGGACGGTGGCGTTCCCCGATGATGCCTGCCCGCTACACCCGCAACGAGACCGCCGACCGGGGTGCAGTGGCGCAGTTCTACAACCACCTGCGGAACTCCCGCGAGTCGCCTCAGACGGCCTGATTCACACGAGGCGGCTTGGCTTCGGATGGCCCTCGGCAGCGTTGCTACTCTGCGGGCTCAATGAGCGATAACGGCACTTGTCAATGCTGCGAGCTTGTCCGTGTGGGCGTGCCGAAACAAGGTCTGATTAGGCGTTTTTCTCGATGATTCGGCCCGCATTCGGCCGAAGTTCTTGACATTTCCCATCGCCCAAAGCTGCCGAGTCTCGGAGCCGCTGTCGGAGATTGCGCCCGCAATGTCACGCCTCCTCGCCATCATGGAAGCCATGGCCGCAAGAACTGACGAGGCGCCTGTCGCTCCGACGGGCACAGCGGCGAAGAAGCGACCGCGCGCCGCCGGCACCAGACGCCGTGAGACTCGGTCGATTCCGGTTCCGGCGCCTCGACAGCCCGCTGCGCAGATCGGCAAACGCACTCGGGCCGTCATGGACCTGCTGGCCTGGATGTTCGGATCGCTGGCCTTGATGTGATTTCTTGGCGGCTGGATCTTCGTGAGTGCGTTCTGCGGCTTCGACTGGGACGCTCCATGCGAGAAGCGGTACGTGGCGGGATGGGGTGTGATCGCACTGACGATCGCCGCAATTCTCGGGCTGGCCTTCCTGACTCGACGACGGTCCGTCGTGGTGATCGCATTGGCCTCAACGCCAGCACTGGTCTGGTACTACGCCTCGTGGGCGATCCCAGCGGCGGCGTCGATACCCAACCTCCCCGGCTGAGGCTGGCACAACGTTCACCAGCAGCCGGACCGTCCAAGAACGACTGAACCCCGGAAGCCGCTCAAGAGCGACCCCTCGGGGTTGTCGGATACCACGATAGGCGCACCGCCGGCCAGACGGCAACGCACTTGGCGCGCTGAACGGGAGGCCGGTCCGCCTGAAGTCGGCTCAGGGCCGAGTGCTCAGGTTCCCCTGCGCAGGCGGTGGGCTCCGCGCCTCCCGTCGACCGTCACCATAGCCACGAGGGCGGGTGCTGACCCTGAATGTCGAACGCCTGCGCCACGCCGTCCCAGAACGTCGGCAGCGCAACGCGCTCGACGGGTTGAATCGGTGCCCGGGCCGCGCTGTCACTCACAGCGAACCGAGCCTTTCCGTTCGAATCGAACAAACCGAGATGAACTCCAAGAACTCACTCGGGCGGGTCCTCCGATCCCCTCTTTCGTTCCCATAGCGCGCGAGCGTTCAGTAGAGCCGCGATAAGCACATCGCCCAGACCAATGGTCACACCCCAGACTGGTTCTCCGTTGACTGCTAGCACAACCGCCAAGACGAGCACGCCAGCCACGGCGATGTTCAGGGCGGCGAGGCCGCCCTTGATGACGAGGATGACGGCATCGAGGCGGCGTTCGCCCATGCGGTGCTGATGCGTCTGTGCCGCCTTGGCCATTTCGATGATCTCGTGGCCAGCATCGGGGTTGGCTTCGATGTAGGCCGCGTACGCCTCCGGGGTCGGCAGCGGGCCTTCGTGGAAACTCAGTTCGAGACGGCGCGAACTGTGGACGTGATCAGGCTTCGATTGGGGGTCGATTACCTGATCAGGCTCCTGTGCCTCGTCAGGCTCGAGTTCTTCGCTCACCTGGCAGGGATCGAGTGATCTGCGGCGTAGCGTTCAACAGCCGAACCCAAGTGGGCCTCGACTTCCTCAGCCACAGCCCGAACGTCCCGCCCGGCCTGCCTCCACGAGTCCGGCGCCGTTCGGTACACGGCGAAGAAGCTGCGATGCTCGTCCCAGATGTCGGCCATCAACTCGCCGACACTGGGAGCTGCGTGTCTGATGCGGCGGGCCCGTCGCGACATGCCCCCAGTATGCACCGCCCTCGATCTTCGTGACGACGGAATAACCGTGTCGTGCCGTTCGACGGGGCTGACCGATTCGGCCAGTTTCGACATGCGCGGTCAGGCGGACCCTTGCCGCTTGTTCCGGCGGCAACCCATCTGCTCAGGCTGCTACTCGCTGTCGTCGGCGCTCAGCGATGCGGTTGTGAGGCTGTGGATCGACGCGACGACTGGGGCTGCCGCTGATGTGCACCACTCGATGAGCTCGTTGATGCTCATCTCGGGCTTGCCGTTCTCGGCGGGATCTTCGTGTTCGGACTGGCCGTTGGCCGTTCGTTGATGTGCTCCCATAACGGCGAGCCCGAGAGCCGCCATGACCACGCCGAACTGGTGACGGAGGTCGGCAGCCTGGTCCTCGCTCGCTTTCGAACGCGAGATCTCTTTGCGGAGCCACTTGTTGTCGGCGTTGTACCTGAGCTCGTAGACGCCGTTTCCGCTGTCGATTCTGCGCAGAGCCGTGTCGCCGTCGAAGGGTTCGGGCACCTGCCGGTCCCAGTCTTCTTCGCGGACCTCCCTGATTTCCGGCGCGTCGCCCTTCGGCGGTCGCTGCCGCGGTTGGCGAGGCGTCTCGGGAGGCTCGCTGGATTCTCTGGGAGGTTGGATGACGAGTTCGATCGTGCTGACGAAATCGGGGGTCTCGTGGTTGTCGTCGACGACGGTGAACTTGAAGTTGAGCACGTCTCCGGCTGCCGCGGTATCCGGTAGCCGGAGTCTCATCTCGGCCACGCCCCCGCTGAGATGCCAGCCATCCACGAGATGATCGGCGTTCTGCCACGAGCCATCGTCGATCTCCATGTCGAGGCATCTCACGCCCGGCGCGTCGACTCGATCGAAGTAGTCGTCCTTGGCGTCCGTCTCGAACACGAACCGGAGATAGTCGAGCCCGAGGTGCGCGTCTCGCCGACGGTGGCCGTCTCTGGCACCCCTCAGACGGAAGAACGTCGGGAACTGGCGGAGTTCGGGTCTGTCTTCTGCGTGTGCGAACGGCCTGTGTGGATTCGAGATCTCGGTGCCATCGATCAGCAGCCTGCCCAGGTCAGGGTTCTCCCGTATCAGCGTGTCCAGCAGCTCCTGAACGGTGCGGCGCGCCTGCTCGTCTGTTGCGCCCGGGTAGCGGGAGCGCTGGTTGCGCAGCGTTCTCAATGCCGGATGCTCGTTCAGGTCCTTGGCGAGCCTGTCCTTGATCTGCCTTGCGAACAGGGAATCCGCGAGTCGATCCCTGCTCGTCATCATCAGGGCGCTCTCGTGGGTGCTGCTGATCGCAGAGCAGTCGACCACGACCAGCAGCGACTTGCGCAGCGGGTTCATCTCGACGTCGGCCCGGTCGAAGAACGAGTCGGGGAGGGTGGCATGCGTCTGTCCGTTGAGCGTGAACAGCACGCCATGCGACCCTCGCCATGAACCTGCCGGCTTCTTGAATGCCCACACGGCGACCTTGATCAGCTGCCCGTCGACTCGGAACTCAAGCGACTTCGGTGTTCCGTCCCATTCCAGCGACTCCGACGGATTGCGGAGATTGTGGAGGCGTCCCATGATGCCGGTGAGCACCATCGTCGGGTGCTGATCTGCTACCCGTCGGAACGGTCGGCATTCGTAGAGCTTCACCGGCAGCATCGCGTTGGGCATGCGCAGCTCAAGCTGTCTCAAGAGTGACAGACGATTCCTTCCCTTCGTGTCCGTCGCTGACCGAGTGATATAGGTGGCCCTGATGTACTCGTACAGCTTCGTGAGGGTGCCCCAGCGGGCCGCCCGCGCATACGGCTCCGCTCGGCGACGCTCGGCAGGCACCTGAGGGAAGATCGCCAGCTCGTCAGCCTCAAAGCGAAGCACGGACCCGTTGGGCGCCAAGAATCGGAACGTCGGGGTCTTTTCGTTGTCCTGTTCCGGGAACCGCCGGACCACCGTAAATCCCCACGGGGTTCGATCGCCTGTCGACGCGTATGCCGGATTACGCCGTGAGACGACGAGCTGCAGATTGTGGGCATGCACTCGCCCGGCGCCGCAGAATCGCAGTGCTCCGGTCCCGCCCATGGTGTGCTTGCCCTGGACGAACGGGATGGAGCGCTTGTTGCCAGTGTTCAGCGAGCAGAACGTCGCGGCGAAGTCGCCGGGCTCCTGGCCCTCTCCGTCGTCGGCGATCGAAATACTGGCGTAGCCGTCAGTGGGACCGGTTGCGGCGACAGTGATCCGGTCAGCTTGCTCTTCGCGCTTGCCCGGGGCCCACGCCACGACATTCCCTGCCCGGGACACCTGGCTGGTGTTCATGCCGTGGTCGAACCATGACGACACAGCCTCCAGCCCGCTCGACGGCATGCCGTCAATCGACCGGGGATCGAGATCTCGCTGTTGACACGCATCCAGCAGTCGAGCATCGATGGAGTTGACGATCTTCTCGACAAGAGCGGCCTCTGGGGCTTCCTGCTGGCCGCCGATAACCGAAGCGTTCGCCGGATTGCCGCCGAACACATCCCAGGCCTCGATGTCATCCCAGTAGCCAGCTTCCTTGAGAACCGCCTCGACCTCAGCCTCGCTGTCCGCTCGAATCAGCGCCTCGCACAACGCTCGGCCGCTGAGCTCAGGGTCCGAGAACGAGGTGTCGAACAGTCCGGCAGCACGGGATTCCATGTCAAGCGATCCCCTTTCGAATGACACTGGCTCATGGACGCAGGCCGAAGCGTAGGCGCTGACCAGATACCCGGCATCCCCGAGACAGCGCTTCCAGCGAACATGGCGCCGAGGTGATGCAAGCAACCTGACCGGTCGCCTTCCGCAGGCTCGACACGGGATGCCACAAGCCAGGCAGAAAGGCATCTGACGAACGGAACCGCAGAGGCCGGCTTCCTATACGTCGTCCATTGGCGGCAGCATCAGCACCCGGCCGTCATTGGCCTTGGCGACGACGAGCCGGGGCATGCTCGGGTGTCTCCATCTGCGGATATCGGGCGTGTTGCCCTTGTACTTGTTGCACCGCGGGTGGGCTGCTTGGAGGTTCTCCATGCCGTGCAGCACGCTCGTGTAGTACGTGCCCTGCTGTGCCTCCCCTTCGGCGGTGAGCTCGAACACCGCGAACCGTTTTGGGACCACGTGCTCGACTTGGGCCCCTTTCAGCTTCATGGTGCCGCCGCACAGCCCGCAGCGCTCCCCGTCACGAATGTGCAGGTACTCGAGCACCTTGCGGCGATGCTTGGGATTCCAGCGGTCCGTCGCATCGGGCTCGTCTGCTTCGAGACTCCAGCGCCAGATGCCGTCCATCGCTGCGACGGCTTTGCGCAGCAGCCCCTTCTGCGGTTCGGGAGGCGGGCTGCTGAATGGACACGCTTGATCGCTTCGGTCAGCAGTCGGAGGGTCCTTGGGCGCTGGTACATCGATCGGCACGATCGACCTGCACTTCGGGAACGTCGAACAGCCCCAGAACTGGCTCCCCGCGTTCTCGCCCCGCTTGGCGACCCGGCGCACCATCGCCGCACCGCACTTCGGGCACGACAGCTCGGCGGAGTCCGCAGAAGCAGGGCGGTCGGCACGGTTCGACGTCATGCATGGCCTCTCGGTGCTGCTCAGAAGTCCGGCTCGAAGTAGTCGGCACGAATCTTGTCGGCGTGCACAGGCCGAAGCCAGCGATCCGCCGCTGCCATGTCGTCTGCGATGTCGACCGCATCCTGGGCCGTGATGATGTCCTGCTCGACGGCGCTGCGGAGGATCTCGACGGTGTCGATCACCCTTGAGGGCCCGAGTGCCGGACGGCGGGTCGCGAACTGATAGGCCGCGTTGTCATCGGTCGCGAGCATCCCGTCGTGTTTCTCGGCGAGCACGATGCTCTGTGCTTCGCCTCGGTGGCCCTGAGGCGGTCGTCGGCCGTCGGAGAGGGCAATGCGCAGATTGTTGACGAGCTTTCGCTCGTCACGTGTGAGTTCCGGAGGATCGCCGAGCCACGATTCAGCCAGGATCTGCGTGCAATGCGCCTCGCCCTCATCAGCCGCGGCACTGATCTCATCAAGCACTGCCGGCGCCACTCTGGGCTCGGGCAGCGACCCATGGACGCCCTCGAGAACGTCGAGACAGTTCGCTGCCGAGAAATGACGCAACGTGACGGCGTCGTGCAGTACCGGTCTGTCGTCCACCACGCCGCCTCGGTTGTGTCACCGCTATACGGCTACGGGGTCGGCGTCGTAGGCCTGCCTCACGACGTCGGGCGAGTCCTTGGGCGTCGAGTAGTCCTCGGTGATGGCGTCGGCCGTCTCCCACGCCTTGCTCAGTTTCTCGACGAGCTCGTCGGTCTCCACATCGAGCAGTCCTGCCAGCGGCGCTGCGCTGATGGTGCCGTCCCAGATTCCGCTGATGCAGCGGGTGGTGAGGTGATGCGGCGGCTTTCGAGGCGGCCGCTCGCGGGCCGCCAGCAGCATTGCCGATTCCTCGGTGTCACCGAGCGCTCGGAGCAGACTGTGAAGTCCGGCGTTCTTGAGCGCATCACGCCCGTCGGCGTTGATGACCTGCAAGTTGTGCAGCCTGTAGATCAGCGACTCGAAGCTCACCCCGAAGGACAGGATCATCATCGCCAAGCACTTGGCGTCGCGCCCGTGTTCCTCGATCAACGAGTTGATGCCCCGCTCAGGCATCAGCAACGCTGCGGCGAAGGCATTTGCCAGCCGTTCTTCGTCGTTGTTGCCTCTCAGATCCTCGTCGATCTTGATCTCAGAGCCATCCACTGCGAGCACATGGCCGAGTTCGTGGGCCAACGTGAACATCGCTCGAGGTCGAATCACGTCTGCGTTGATGAGGATGAAGGGAAACTCGGGGTCTGTCAGCGACATTCCCAACGGCCCGTCTTCGCCCAACGACTCAACCATGACGTCTACGCCGAACTGGTACTCAATTGCCGTTGCGAGGGATGCAAATCGGTCCGCTTCTGACGGACCGCTTGTCAGATCACCGAGGCGCTGGCCGGCCCATTCGGCCAACTGATTCGCTCGATCCAACCACCGCCCGTCGTCGCCCTCCGGGACGCTCGCAACTGCCGGCTGAGCCTCGTGGCCGCCGTCGCGAAGCACGTGATGAATCTCCGCGAGCGCGATCAGCCTTCGGTGCGCCTCTCGTGCAGACACGGTCGCGTCCCCAACGCGAGGGGCAACAGCGAGTCGGCCGAGCAACGAGTCCGGCTCCAGAACCGCCAGCTCTGAGACGCCGACAAGATCGGCGAAGGTCGTGAGCTCGGCGTCACCGATGTCGAGAGCGCCGCGCTCGATGGCAGTCAACTCCTCGGCTGTCAAGCCGAGCGCGCTAGCCACATCGTCGAGCGGCGCTCCGGCTTCAATCCGCAGCTGCTGCACCCGACGGCCGATGTCGGCCGTTTCCCCCATCACTCTCAAGTATCGGATGCTTGGGCCTGCCCTGCAAGCGCCAGCGCGCACACGAGGGGTGCCGGCGCACGTCGAGACGTGCCGCAGCGATGCAGGCGAAGAGGCGCTTTGGAGTCGTGTGCGCAAGCGAGAGCCGGTGCGAGGAGCCTGATGGCGGGTGACTCTACGAGATCCGCGCGACCCCGACGCACGCTGCGCGCAATCCCGCGTCCTTCACTGGTGACAGGGACCCTCGCAGCCTGCATGAGGCTCGGGGCGAAACAAGCGGCGGGGACCCCCGCACGTCAGCGTTCGTCAGCTACGCGAGAGCCCGCGTCGACACCGAGCCCAATCTGGGAGCCGCGAGCCGGTGCAGGCAATACTGCGCGCATGAATTCGAACATGGAAACGCCAGAAGACAATGACGCTCCGTCCTTGAGCACAGCGGGCTACGGGAACTGGACGCCGAAGCTGATTCGCTGGGTTGTCGCATTGCTCGCCTTGCAGGCGGCAGCCATCGTTGGACTAGGGGCGGCGTTGTTCGTGGTGTCAACGTCGCAGACGGACCGAATCGTTGCTGTGACCGAAGACACCCGCGCTGCAGTCGAGGAAGTTCAAGAAGCCGTCAAGGATCTTCCGACACACGACCCTCAGGCGGAGCTCGAACTTGGAGATCTCGTGTGCGCAACACGAGACGGCAACGTCAGCTACAGGCCGGGGCTGGGCGGCGTCTTCGTACATGAGTGTCGCTATCGCGAACCCGATGCGAGACGCTCAAGTTGTGAGGCGTATGACATCTACGGCAACACGTGGAGCTGCAACGACCGCTAGGCGTCAGTCAGGGCCGAGTGGTCAGGTTCCCCTGCGCAGGCGGTGAGCTCCGCGCCTCCCGTCGACCGCCACCATAGCGACCCGGATATGACCCACCCCGCCGTCTAGGTCACGGGCGCAGCCCCACCAGGTTGCTGCACATGCACGTCGATCGGGCCCACGTCGGCGGGATCGACGTCGAGCATCAGGGCGATGGCCTCACGAGCGGCTGTCGGCACCTCGTCGAGGTGTCTCGCTTGGGAGAAGACGCCCCGATGCGACGGAACCGTTATCGCCCACCACTCGTCAGACCGCACGACTTCGACGCGATGTCCCAAAGTGCTTACGTCAGGAGTCATGGTTCAACCATCCTGCCAACCGTGGCCAGCTTGCCCCGCTGTGTAATCGGAATCTTGCTCGGCGGTACTCTCAAGGCATAACACCCTGCGCGCTTCGTCGTCCAGGACCCGAGGTCCCTCCTTGTGAGGGGCCTCTGTCATTTGCGGACTGCTGATCGGTTCACGGCCAGTGCACGCCTGGGGGTGGCGATGGATTGGCAATGGTCGACGGCGGGTACATCTCGTCAATCAGCGCCTTCACGGGGAGAGCCGACGTTCACGGCGTTCAGCGAGCGCCCGTAATTCTTCGGCAGCCCGGGCGTCGGCAGCGATGCGATCGTCGATCTCACCGGGGAACGTGGCGTAGTAGTCGGCCGCCAGATCGATCAGTTCGGATGCCAGGCCCGTTTCCTCGGCGACAAGACTGACCGGATCATCTTCGGCGCTGTGCCGCTTGAGGTCGCGCACGATCTCCCACACGTCGGGTCCTCTGGCCAGCCCGGCACGGCGCCCGGTGGGCCCGTCTCGAGACACGATGCCGGGAAACCGTCTCATCTTGAACCATTCGTCGATCAGGATCACAGCCGGCGTCGCTCGAGGAGTCGAGTTCGCGACTTTGCAAGGTTTATGGGGCTTTTGGTTTCAGAACAAAAGCCCCATAAGCCGCGACAAGCATCACTTGGAGAATCGGCCCGTTGCCGTGGTCTCGCTGCCCTTACGTCGCGTCAAGCAGCCGCCTCGCGAGCTGCCCCGCGGGCGCGACTGTGACACCCTGCTGAGGCGGGGTGGTGCGGCCGGTGCTTCTGAACTACTACTGCGTTGCGGCGGCTGTGCTGGTGGGGGCTGTTGCGGGCGGCTTGGCGGTGCGGTGGCTGCGTGCGGGCGGCGGCGTGGGCGGCTGGCGGGTGGTGGGACGTGCTGCGGGCGTGGGATTCGTGGGCACGGTGGTGCTGGCTGCCGGGGGCTGCTCATCACCGGGGTGGACGGGTTCACGCTGATCCATGTGGCCTATGTGGTGGGGACCGTGGGGGTGCCGCTGGCCGGCGGGATCGTGCTGGTGGGGACCCGGGGTCAGGCTCGGCCTTGGGTGGTCACTGTGGTGTGCGTGCTGGCGCTGGCTGCCGTGCCGGTCGGCGTCTATGCGACCTATGTGGAGCCGTTCTGGTTGAAGGTGGACCGGGTGGAGCTGGCGGTGCCGGCGATGCTGGCGGTGGGGGCGTTGGACGGCGTCGATGGGGTCGGCGGTGTGGACGGGGTGGACGGCGGCGATCAGCGGATCCGGATCGGCGTGCTGGCCGACCTGCAGACCACGGGCGTCGGCGACTACGAGCGGGATGCGGTGGAGCGTCTGCTGGGGTTCGGGCCTGATGTGGTGGTGCTGCCCGGCGATCTGTACCAGTTCGACGCTGCTGTGTTCGCCGAGCGGGCGCCGGGGTTTGCTCGGCTGATCGAGCGGATCGTCGGGGAGGTGCCGCACGTGTACCTGGTGAGCGGCAACACCGACACCGTGGCGGGGCTGCGGCGGATCGTCGGGGGGTCGGGCGCACGGGTGCTCGACAACGAGATCGACACGTTCGAGGTGCGGGGCGTGCCGGTGAGGGTGGGCGGCACGACGCTGTTCGGCGACGATGCGGCGGCTCGGCGGATGGCGGCGCGGCTGGTGGGGCCGGACGGGGATGATCGGGGCAGGGTGCGGATCCTGATCGGGCACAAGCCGGATGCTGTGGAGTTGGTGCGAGCGACGCCCGTCGATCTCGTGATTGCGGGCCACACCCACGGCGGGCAGGTGTCCTTGCCGTTGCTGGGGCCGCCGCTGACGCTGACGAACGTGCCTCGGCACGTGGCGGCCGGCGGGCTGCATGAGCTGCACGGCACGCCGATCTATGTGTCGACCGGCGTGGGGCGTGAGCGAGGCAACGCCCCGCAGCTGCGATTGGGTGTGCGGCCGTCGATCGGGATCATCGACCTGGTGCCCAGCGGCGGAGGCGGGCTTGGGTGAGCTGTGGCGGATGTCCGTCGGCGAACGGCCGGCGGAGATCGTCTGCGGTGCCGCCTCGGCGCCGTTGGAGGCGGAGGGAGCGACGCCTCCGGCGGGATTGGCCTGCTCGCAGGGATAGCTGGCGTTCACGACACGATGCTGGCGGCGGCGAGCGGGAGGCGTCGAACCGGCCAGCGGCTCATTCCGACTCCGCTGCGGCTGCACGCTTCCCGATACGTGTAACACCCCGTTCGTACGGTTGTTCCCATGTTGAGGGATGGTTCTGCGGGGACGAGGCGCAGCGACGACGCCAGCGCTCTCGGCGCTGATGCCAGCCACCCCAACACCGAACGCAGCGCTGCGGTCACCCACGCCAGTCCCACCGGCGTCCAACGAGCCAGCGGTGGCCTGGCCACCCCTCACCCGTCCGGTCCGCTGTCACTGATCCGGTTGAGCGCTGCGGCGCTGGCGGGGCTCAAGCGGGATGAGCTGTTGAGCGTGCTGAGCGACATCGAGCGGCTGACGAATCGGTTGGCTGGGTACCGGGCCGAGGTGCTGAGCGCGCTCGAGGTGCTGAACGAGTCGGGTGTGGCGCCCGATGCGAGCCCGCATCTGTCGCTGCGCGACGCGGCGGGGGTGTCCGAGCGTGACGCCCGCCGGATGCTTCGTGCAGCGGAGAAGACTCGCGAGCACGAAACCGTGCTGGAGGCACTGTCAGACGGCGACATCAACGCCGCACAGGCCGAGACGCTGTGCGACGCACGTGTGCCCGAACCGGTGCGGGCCAAACTGGTCGCGGCCGCCGCCGGCGAAGACACCGACGCCACCCGCCGCCGGGTGCAGCGCGCCGAGACCGAGCATTCGGTCGAGACGCCGATAGAGCGATTCGAGCGTCAGCGGGCGGCCCGTGGCGCGGGGTGGCGGCGAGATCACGAGGGGATGCTGCGGCTGTGGGCCAAGTTCGACCCCGACACCGGCGCTCACGTCGAGGCCGCGCTCGAGGCGCTGTGCCGCGAGTACTGGATCGACGATAAGCAAGTACGCAACGGGCGGCGCAGCCCGGCCCAGCGAGACGCCGACGTGCTCGCGTATGCGCTGGCAGGCCTCACCCACACCGACGCCGATGCAGCGGCCGTCCGCCGGCTGCACGCCCGCGCCAGTGCCCGCAGCGACAACCTGCCAGGCGACCCGCCACCATCCCGGCGCCGCAGCCGAAGCAACCTGCGGGACGATCCTCCCCCTTCCCGGCGCACCACGCCCCGCAATGGCTCGGCCGAGCGAACCACGGCCGAATGCGAGCAGCCTGACAACGACGCTCCCGAGGCCAATGCGGTCGACGACGAGGGCCTGACGTTTGGGCGACAGCTGCCGCCAGCGCAGATCAGCGTGCTGATCGGTCTCAATGCGCTTCGAGGGCAAACCGATGAGATGGGCCTGACCGATGCCGGGGTCGAACTGCCGCCCGAGGTCGTGCGACGCATGGCCTGTGATGCGGAGATCATCCCCATGGTCCTCGACGGCCCAGGCGGGTCAGCCGACGCAGGCTGCTCCCGCCGCACCGTTCCGCTGCGATTGCGGCGATTGCTGGTCGCACGCGACCGCCACTGCCGCTGGCCCGGCTGCGGGGAACCGCCGTCACGCTGCGATGCGCACCACGTCTGGCACTGGATCGACGGAGGGCCCACCGATCTCGACAACCTGGTGCTGCTGTGCCACCGGCACCACCACTTTCTTCACTAGCACGGCTACCGGATGGTCCCCCAGCCCGACGGCACCTGGACCACCGTCCAAGAATCAGAACCCAGGTCGACGCCCACTCCACGGCGGGGCAAGCGGCAAGCCAGAGCCCCCTGAAACCGACGGGACCTCGGGTCCCGTGAATCCGACGGGGCCGCCCAGCCCCGCGCCTCAGCGCAGTGACGCCGCGAGTCCGGCAGCTCAGGGCCAGCAGTACATTTCGAGGGAGTCCCCGCCCTCGTAGCTCAGGGGATAGAGCGTCGGTTTCCTAAACCGTGCGTCGCAGGTTCGAATCCTGCCGAGGGCGCTAGTTCAAGAGCGTGTTCAGGGTCGAGGTGAGAATGGTCTTGGTCTCGGCGGCAGACAGGCCGCGGTGGCGGCGGAGGTAGTCGATCGAGTCGAGCTGGGTCAGCAGGTCGCCTGCCGCGAGCACTGCGTCGCCGTCTGCAGCCGTGCCTGACGTCGGCGTATCGGTCTCAGGCCGAGGCGAGCGCGACGCCGACTCGGGGGCGTCGGTCCCCGAGTCAGGCGTGCGGGCTTCGAGTTCGGGGGCGAACTGGAGCTTGAACTGCTGACGCATCTCGTGGCGGGCCGTGGCGAGCTGCTCGCTGATGCGGGGCAGCCGGTGGGCATGCGCCAGGGTCGCCCGGTACTCCGGACCGACAGAGTCGTACAACCGCAGGCGCATCGCCACGAAATCGTCGATGCGGGCATCCAGCGGGCCCTTGCCGATGGCGTGCAGGCGTGTGAGGGGAACGGTGCGCTCACGGTTGCGCCTGATCGTGGCTTCGAGCAGCTCGCCTGGATCGGCGAAGTACCGGTACAGCGAGCGCAACGACAGTCCTGATCGGGCCGCCGCCTGTTCCATGGTTGGGAACAGCGACTCCTCGGCGAACATCTCGAGCACCACGTCGAGCACCGCGTTGATGTTGCGCTCCCGCCGAGCAACCCGGCCGTCCGCCGGCGTCGCATCATCAGGCGGAAGGCCAGCCTCCACACCCGGTGGCACCCGATCAGTCACTGATGCACGCACCCGCTTCTGACACCCCGCCATCTGCAATCGCCTTGGCGTCGGGCGTATCGGATGACGCGCCTCCTCGGGCGCCGGCCGCCTGCCGGTCAGTCATGACATGAGTCTCAGCATCTCGCGGGCCACCATGGGGGCGGCGTTCTGGTTCTGGCCGGTCACGAGATTGCCGTCGACCACCCAGTGGTTGGCCAAAGCATCGCGGAACCGGGTCACGCTCTCGAACTGGGCGCCGGCCTTGCGCAGCTCGGTCTCGGGATGCTGGGGCGTGGCGGTGATGCCCAGCTCCCGGACTTGCTTGTCGGTCACCCCTGTCACCCTGCGGCCCGCCACCAGCAAGCTGCCGTCGGCGGCCTTCGCCTGGAGCAGTCCGAGCGGTCCGTGGCACACGCCACCGATCACGCTGCCGTGCTGGTTGGCCTCGGTGAGTTTGCGGCCGAGCTCCTCAGAGAACCCGAAGTCGAACGCTGCACCCCAGCCGCCTGCCAGGAAGACGATCGAGTAGGCGGCGATGTCGACCTCGCCGATGGCGAGCGAGTCGTTCACCTTGGCCTTGAGCTCGTCGTCGGCCAGGAATCGGTCGCAGGCCTCGGTGCGCACCGGGGCACGCACCGACTGGGGATCCACCGGGATGACTCCCCCTGCAGGGCTGGCAACGTCGACCGCCATGCCCGCATCGGCGAAGGCGTAGTACGGCACGGTCATCTCGCTGGCGAACACCCCGGTCGGCTTGCCGATGTCGAGCACGCCATGGTTCGTCGCCACGACCAGCGCCCGCCGTCCGGCGCCGTCGGCGTCAGTCGTCTCGGTGTCGTCAGGATGCATGCCGAGCCGCTGCAGCACCTTGCGCAGCGCGCGGGCAGGCGGCGGCACTCTCTTCGAGGCAGACTTCGTGGCGACAGCCGATGACGCGAGCCCCGCCTGGTTGCTCGACCCCGTGCGGCCCTGCGTCGAAGCCGAATCTGTGGCGTCTGTCGACGAGGACGACGCAGTCCGGCTATCCGGCGCAAGGCGATTCCGCCTCGTCGCAGAACCCGTCGTGGCCGGGATGGAGCCGGGCGTTCGGGTGGCGTAGGGCCATGGCTGGTTGCGCTCGGGCACAGCCTGGGCTCGTTCGACAGCCAAGCGCTGCTCCAGCTCGGCGAACACCTCCTGCGCGCTGGGGTCTGCCCAGCGGTTGTGCGCCTCGATGGGGTCGGCGTCGAGGTCGTACAGCTCCCACTGGTCGGGCAGCGGCTCGGTGCGGTACACCTCTCCCGCAGGGCCGTCGGCCGCGAGATGCCGCACGCCCGGCTCGGTCCACGTGGCCGGATCGTCGAACGTGCGCACGATCTTCCACAGATGATCGCCGTCAACGCGGCCGACCAGGCTCTCGAAGTTGGCACCCACATGCGCCGGCACCTGGATGCGCAGCGGCGGCGGCGTCCTGCCCATCCGGCGGGCCATCCCGCTGGCCCCCGAGTCGCCCTCGGGCATGTTGTCGCGTGTCATCAGATAGATCGAGCGGTCGCGGTCGGGCTCGGCATCGCCATCGACCACACCCATCAGGTCGCGCCCGGGCAGCGGATGCACCTCGGTGTGGCTGGCGCGCAGCTCATCGGCCGTCGACGTCGCATCGATCCCCGCTGCCGACAGCAGCGTGGGCACCAGATCGACATGCGATGTCGGCGCATCGACAGCCCGTCCAACGGTCGCCCCCGAGCCCACCCGGGCGATCACGAACGGCACCCGCGTCGCCTCGTCGTACAGGTTGAACCACTTCTGGTGCAGCCCGCCGTGGGCGCCCAGCAGCTCGCCATGATCCGACGTGCGCACCAGCACGGCGTCCGATGAGCCGCCCTCGGTCACCGCACGGCGCACCCGGTCGAGCGGGCCGTCGACCTCGGCGTGGAGCCGGTAGTACAGGCTGCGGTATTCGGCCGCGTGGTTGCGATACACCCGCTCGATCGCCGGCGCCAGCCCGTAGGTGGTCGGGTACGACGCCCGGTATGCGATCTGCGCTGCGGGCTTGGTCGACAGATCCTCGTCGTCGGTCGGCGACGGCGGTATCGGCGGCGGATCGGCAGCAGTCAACGAGATCTCGCCCCTGCCGCGGCGCAACCACGCCGGGCCGAGCCACACCGGGGCGAACACGATGTCATGGGGGTTGACGAAGCTGGCCACCAGCAGGAACGGCCGCAGTGCCGCCGCCTCGCCCGCCCGCCGGCGTGCGTACCGGTCTTCCAGCCACGCCACCACCCGGTCAGCGAACAGGGGGTCGCGCACGAGGCCGCTGTTGGCCAGCGCGGCGCCATGAGGTTCAGGCCCGATCCAGCCGGAGAAGCCGAACTCGTCGAGCGGGTCGGCGTCGAGGTACGCCTGCACGGAGTCGCCGTCGATCTGACCCTCGGCATCGTTGGTTGCCAGCGGGACGCCCGCAGCGCCGACCAGGTCGGCGTGGCTCATATGCCACTTGCCCTGGTAGTGCGTGTCGTAGCCGCCGGCGCGGAACCAGTGGCCCAGCGTGGGCACCTCGCCGGGCCGCAGCCAACGCATCCGGCTGTCGTCGGCCATCTTGCCCAGGCCGTTCGTCTGCGTCACGCCGTGCACGTCGGGGAACTGGCCGGTGAACAGCGTGGGCCGGCTCGGCACGCAGGCCAGCGAACCGGTGTAGTGGCGGCCGAACGACACGCCATGATCGGTAAACCAGGCAGCGCCCAGACTCTGGCGCCAAGCACTGACCTCGGCCGGCTCGTAGGGAGGCGCGGCCCGCTCCTGGTCGGTCATCAAGATCACGACGTCGGGCCGAGCGCTCATCGGGCCATCCAGACACGGTGACATCTCGTCATGTTCGGGTCGGGTTCGATGTCGTCCCCAAGCGACATCCAAAGCACCTCGCTGTGCGGCGTCGCGTCTGCGCATGGGCAAGACGACCAAGAACGCAGCATCATCGAGCGGCCTTTCGCAGGTGATCGTCGAGGCCGTGCAGCATCTGGTTCGACACCTTCGAGAGTTGGCGGCTCAGCACCTTTGCTGCCAACTGCTGCGGCGGGCGCGGCCCGACATCCACGGAACTGGTCAGCGTGACCTCAGTCGAGCCGCCGCCATCGTCGAGCTGCCAGGTGTTGCGCAGCGACCGGATCGCCGACGGCAGTCCTTCCACGACGTAGCTGAGCCGTTCGCCGTCAACCCACTCGACTACCCGTTCGACCAGGGTCCTGCGGCCGGACTGGATGCGCCGCACCATGCCCACGCCTTCCCGCTGGGTGCTGAGCAGGCACGAGTGATCCACGATGGGAGCCCAGCGAACGTTCTCGCCGAAGTCCGCCAGCACCGCCCACACCTCTGCCGAAGGCGCCGGTATGGCCAGCGTGGCCGAGGTCTCGCTCACGCCGGCCACCCTAGCCCCGGCGCCATCAATTGTCCTACAGACTGGCACTTGTTTCGTCTCGCACGATGCTGACACATAGCTCGGGGCAGGTTCGCTGCGGGTACGAGGCACAGGTAGCAGCGTTTATCGCGGCGCCAGCGAGAACAGCAGCCGGCCGACGTCCGCGGCAACATTGGGCCCCGGCGAAGAGGAGCCCGCATGCACGTCAGCGCCACCCTGCCCCAGCACAACCTGCGAGCCGTACCCGACGAGGTGCGGCGGATCGAGGCCGACGGGTACGACTGCGTCGTCACCATGGAGAACCGCCACGAACCGTTCATCCCGCTGGGCATCGCCGCCGTGCACAGTGAGCGGGTGCGGCTGGCGACCAGCGTGGCCATCAGCTTCCCCCGCAGCCCCATGGTGACGGCGTCAACGGCGTGGGACCTGCAGGGGGCGTCGGACGGGCGGTTCGTGCTGGGCATCGGCAGCCAGGTCAAGGGGCACAACGAGCGGCGGTTCAGCGTGCCGTGGTCGGCGCCGGCGCCCCGCATGGCCGAGTACGTGCAGGCGATCCGGGCCATCTGGCACACATGGTCCACCGGCGAGAAGCTGAGCTACGAAGGCGAGCACTACCAGTTCTCGCTGATGACGCCGAACTTCACGCCCGAGCCCATTGACGCAACGCCACCGATCATGATCGCCGCGGTTGGGCCCGCCATGCTGCGGGTGGCTGGCCAGCACTGCGACGGCGTGCGCCTGCACGGCTTCTGCACGCCCGATTACCTGCGCCAACATGTCATGCCCGAGCTGCAGACCGGCTTCGACCGGGCCGGGCGCAGCCGCAGCGATTTCTGGATCACCGGCGGCGGGTTCATCTGCACCGGCCCCGACGACGAGACGGTGGACCGCATGGTCGAGTGGGTGCGCTACCGGATCGGCTTCTACGGCAGCACCCGGGCGTACTGGCCGGTGCTCGAGCAGCACGACCTCGGCGATCTTGGAGAGAAGCTGAACCACCTGTCCCGCAACGACGGCTGGGGCGAGATGGCCGGCTGCGTCGACGACGACGTGGTGCGGCTGTTCGCCGCCGTGGGGCGTCATGACCAGATCGCCGGCGCCATTGCGGAGCATTTCGACGGGCTGGTCGACGAGATCAATGCCTCGGTGTCGATGGACATCGGCGCCGACCTGCCGCCCGACGTGATCCAAGACATCCAGGCCATCCCCACCGACGGCAACCCGTGAGCTACATGTAAGCCAGAATCACGATCGCCCAGAACAGCGTCGAGGCGATCAGCATGTACACCGGGATGCGCCAGTTGGGTCGCTTGTTCTGCACTTGGATGAGTCTGGTTCATCCAGCTCCGTCGATGCCGCACGAACCTCGGATTCGTGTCACAGGGTGCTGCAAGACTGCGTCTCGCAGGCAACGAAAGGAAATGCCATGTCAGAAGCAATCGTCGAAGTCCGCGACTACACCATCGATCCCGAGTGGTTCGAGGCGTACAAGCAGTGGGCCGCCGAGCACGCAGCGCCGTGGCTGCGGGAGAACCTCGACGTCATCGACTTCTGGGTCGACGACGGTCATGAGCCCGAGGTCGCCGGGTCGGATCCGCAGGTGTCGCCGCACGGCCAACCGAACGTGTGCTGGATCATCCGGTGGGACAGCCGCGCAGCCCGCGAGGAGGGGTTCAGGTCGACGCTCGGCAGCCAGGAGTGGCAGGACGTCTGGGCGAAGCACCCCAACCCGAACGCCTACCTCCACCTCAACGTGCGCTTCATGACCGCCGCCTGACTTGTGGCACTGCGGTGCAACACGAGGACAGCGCGGCACGCGTCAGGCGGGCGGCATGACTGGCGGTCGGACCGAACGGTGCCACGACAGCGAGCAGCACGCGCCAAGCGAGTGGTGCGCGCCAGGTAGGCAGTGAGCACTAGGCGAGCGGTCTGCGCCAGGCGAGCGGCGAGACGACGGCGAGTGGTGTGCGCCAAGTGAGCGGAGCGCGAGCGCGCTAGGCGGCGGCAGGCCGGCTGATCGATGCCAGCAGCAGGGTGCGGCTCGTCGGGTGACGGCGGCTTGAGAGCTGGACGAGGTCAGAATTCGCGAAGGACCGACGAGCGGGCCACCTGCACCTGGCGGGTGGTGGGCGGCGTGTTGCGGCTGCGGCCGACGAAGCGGGGCACGCCGTCGGTGATCACGGCGCCGACGGCGACCATGTCGCCGTTCTTCATGGCGTCGAGCGCGGTGTGCTTGGTGCCGCCCAGCGGGGCGTCGATCACGATCAGGTCGGCGTCGCGGCCCGGGGCGATCAAGCCGTTGTTCAGCCCGAACAGCTGAGCCACGTTGCCGGTGGCGGCGCCGATCAGGTCGGTCACGTCCAGGTCGCTGACGGCCGCCATGTGGATGATCGTGTAGAGCATCCCGAGCGGCATGATCCCGCTGCCGGTGGGGGTGTCGGTGCCGATGAGCAGACGGTCGAAGGCGTCGTGGCGATGGGCTGCTTCGGCGGCGAGGATGCCGGTGCGCAGATTGCCCGCAGCGCAGACCTGCATGCCCATCTGCGTCTGGGCAATCATGTCGTAGTAGCGGTCTTCGATGGCGACCGGGCCGCCGTTGATGTGGAACGAGATGTCGGGATTGATGTCGAGCACGTCCTCGCCGGTGACTGGGAACGTGCCGGGGATCGAGCAGCCGCCGGTGTGCAATGTCGTGACAAGTCCGGCCTCTTTGGCCATGGCCACGAGCTCGACGTAGTCCTTGGCGCTGTCGACGGCGCCGAAGCCGGCCTTGGTGAGCCACACGCCGTCGGCTCGCACGGCTGCGAAGTCGTCGGGCTCGAGCCCTGGCTCAAGCAGCAGCGAACCGGCGTGGACGCGCATGCCGCCTGGGCGGAAGTTCTCGAAGCACTTGTGCGCCGCGACGGCGAGCGCCTTGACGCCCGCGACGTCCTGCGGGCGGCCGGGGATGTGGACCTCGCCGGCTGACAGCACGGTGGTGGTGCCGCCATGGAGGTAGCTCTCGAGGTAGCCGATGGTGTTCTGGCGAGGCGTGAAGTCGCCGAACGCCACATGCACATGCGAGTCGATCAAGCCCGGCGCCACCGTCGCGCCGCCAGCATCGATCACCACATCGCATGAGTCGAGATTGTCAGCGCCGAGGGACTCAATCAGTCCATCCGCGGTGACAACCGTGTCGGCATCGAGGAATGGGTCGCGCCAGTCCCCCGACAGCACCGCCCCGATGTTGGTGATCGCCGTCCGCATCAGGTCAGGCCGTCCTCGCCGATGGCGTCTTCGATGCTGAGGCCGCCGACTCGGTGGTGGGGCCTGCCGCGGTTGGCGAAGCAGCAGATCACGGCGATCTCGTCGGGCAGCGGGGCGTCGTGCAGGGTGATGCTCATGGCGTCGTAGTGCGAGCGCACATACAACGCATCCTTGTACGCGAGCGGGATGTCGATGGACGCCCCGGGCTGCGCACGCTTGGTCGCCGACGAGATCCAGGCCGCGCCGCCGCCGGCTGCCTCTCGCAGCACGTTGCCGTAGGGCGTAGTCAGCAGCGCCACGCCGTGCTCCTGCTCGCCGTCGAGGCCCACGATTGCCGCCTTGCCGTAGCTCTCGATCGAGCACGGCTTCATCTGCTCCACCGCCAGCCCGGCGATCTCGTTGCCGAGCTCGACGCTGGCCTCGTAGTACGGCGACAGGTCATGCACATGTCGCCCGGCGTACTCGTTGCGGACCACCGCCACCACGGCCACCTTGCGCAGCACCGGATCGACCTCGACGCCGGCTTCGAGGCGGGTGTCCTCCACAAACGTCAGCATCTTGCGGATCTCCATCAGCGTCCCTTCCAATCGGCGTCGTTGCCCTCGAGCATCGCCTCGAGCAGCCGATCGGCGCCCTCCCAGTCGTAGGTGCGGAAGCTGTGGCCCTGGGTCACGAACTGGGCGCCGGCGTAGAACATCTCGTACTGGGTGTGACGGCTGGCGAACTCCGAGCCGACGGCGTCCCAGGCCAGCTTCAGGAACTTCATCCGCTCATAGGCACCCTCGCCCTCGCGAGCCGACACCAGCGTGCTGTCGAGCACGGGCGCCACCTGGTCGCTGGACAGGTCCTCCGCCGACGACGGCAGCATGATCAGCCCGCCGCCGGCCAGCTCCCGGATCTCGGTGATCAACTGCGGGTACAGCGCCTGCGTGGTGACCTGCGCCGAATACAGCAGGTGCCGGTTGGGCATGAAGTACTCGCCGAACTGCTGCCCGGCGGCCTCCATGCCGAACATCAGGCCCTCGACTGCGGCTACCCGGGCGGCGAGCTCGCCCAGCTTCGCCTGCACGATGTTCACGGTGCCGATCGTCTCGGTGAGTCGTCGGGCCACCGCCAGCAGGAACCGCAGCTTCACCACCAGCCGCACCTGCGCTTGATAGTTCTGGTACACGTGCCCCGGCGTCTCATGGAACTGCCGCCGGCACATGTCGACGTCCCGGTACACGAAGACCCGCTCCCACGGCACCGTCACGTCGTCGAAATAGATGATGGCGTCGTTCTCGTCGAACCGGTGCGAGAGCGGGTTGTCGAACGGGCTCACCGCATGCTGCTCGAAGCTCTTGCGTGACACGATCTTCAGGCCCGGCGTGTCCAGCGGCAGGGCGAACGAGATGGCGAGATCCTCCTCGCGCTCCTGCAGCGGCTGGATGTTCGCGACCAGCACTTCCTCGGCCATGATCGAGCTGGTCCCCAGCATCTTCGCCCCCCGCACCACCGGACCGTCCGGCCCCTCGTCGACGATGTGGGTGGTGATCTGCTTCGGCTGATCGCCCCACGCCCGGGACCGGTCGCCCTGGGGGTTGATGATCACGTAGGTGAGGAAGATGTCGTTGGCCCGGGCCCACTCGTAGTAGTCCCAGTAGGCCTTCGCGCAACGGGGGTTGTGCTCTTCGAACAGTTCCAGTGCCATGAGCTGTCCCGACACGGCGCACGCCAGATGATCCGGCGAGCGGCCCATGAAGCCCGCATGCAGCTCAGCCCACGCCGTCATGGCCTTGCGCTTGGCCACAAGATCGTCATACGAGCGAGGCATCTGCCACGCGCGGTTGACCCGCCGGCCGTCCCCGATGTCGAACGTCATCAGTTCATGATTCGCGGCCTGGAAGTCGTACAAGCCCGCGATCGCCCGGCAGCTCTCAGCGAATGCCGGATGCTTCGCGACCCGGGTGATCAGCTCGCCGTCGAGAAACACCGACCGGTCGACATCGAGCGCAGCCAGATGGGCCCGCCCGTCCTTGACCGCCCCCGCCGCCATGCCCGGACCTTAGAGGCTCGGCCGAATGGCATAACCGTGGCCCAAGCGGCCCAAGCTGCCGCGGCTGGCTAGTTCATCCGCGCCAGCTCGGCGGTGCCGAAGACCACGCGGAAGCGGACGCACCAGACCGACACGGTGTTGTAGCGCTCGAGATCGATGTCGTCGGGAATCACGAAGTTCTGCGCCCCGATGTTGCCCTTCAGGTCGCCCAGGTCGATGAAGTCGCCCACAAGATCATCGACCGATGCGTCGGGGCCCGCCGTGTGCAGATACACGTTGAGGTCCGGTCCGTTGTCGGTAGCGAAGTCGTCGTCGAACCGCAGGAATGTCTGCGTGCCATCGGTGAGCACCACCGCCGTGCCCTCGGCAGGGTGCGACCGGGGCCCGAAGCTCCCTACGTAGGCCACCCGCACGCCTTGATCTTCCGTCTCGGCGGTGGCTTCGTCAGCCGTTTCGTCCCCGCCAGATGCTTCGGGCTCGGCAGCCGTCTCGGTGTCACCAGATCCGGCAGTCTCGGTGGACTCGGCGGACTCGCTTGACTCACTGGACGCGTCAGACTCGGCGGACTCGCTGGTCCCAGCAGACCCTGCTGAACCGTCGGTCGCCGCCGAACTCGTGGACCCGTCCGACGCATCATGCTCGCCCACCGACATCGACTGGTCGGTGACCTCAGCATCGTCCGGCGCGCCGGTCGCGGCGGCAGCCGTCGTCGCGACGGGTCCGGTCTCGAGCGCGTCGCTGATCAGCTCGTCGATGTCAACTTCGACGGCGAACTCAGGGGCCTCCTCGTCGACCACCTCGTCCACGAAGATCAGGTGGAACGCAAAGACGAAGAACACCAGGTAGATGCCGACCCCGATCACCGCGGCAACGCCGAGGCCTGCCGCCCAGCGCCCGCCGGCGGACCGTGGAATCAGCTTGCCGAGCAGCCTTCTCATCGCTCTGTCGCATTCGTGTTCATGGTGCACACCGTAGGAGCACCGCGGACCGGCTCGTGGTCAGGCGCCTTGAACGTCAGGCGCGCCGACGCGACATGTTCAGCAGCACACCGACCAGCACGAACACGCTGCCTGCCATGTAGGGGATCGACACGAACCCGAACTCCCACGCGTACCGCACCGCGCACGGGCTCGTGATGCTGCACGTCGTGGCGCCCTCGAGATCCGGAAAGTGCTGCAGCAGGTAGTGCCACGTCGACATCGCGGCGCCGGCCAGGCACATCGGCAGCCCGTAGCGGTAGACGGCTCGGTCACGGAAGATCAGCCCGATCAGCAGCACCGCCGCCAGCGGGTACATGGCGATGCGCTGGAACCAGCACCAGCGGCAGGGCTCCAGATGCGCAATCTCGGACAGGTACAGCGAGCCCAGCGTGGCGGCCACGGCCAGCAGTGCGGCAACTCCCACCAGCGTCCGGGCGCCGACCGTGCCACGCCCAGCTGAATCACGGCCGCGGCGACGCACGGCCGCCAGACTCAACGTCGCGACATTGCACGCCAGCGCAGCCACCGCGAACAGCCGAAGCATTTGATCCAACGACACCGTCGCTCAGCGTGCCAGACAAACTCGCCCGCCATCAACGCCGAGTGCTCAGCGGCTAGCGGAGCGGCCCGCCCGACGCATCGGAATCCACAGCGACATGAACCCCACGCAGGCGGCAATCAAGAAGAACACGAGCGCCCGCTGGTAGTAGATCAGCGAAGCCGCACCGGAGTCTTCAGTGAGCACCGCAAAAAGCGCCGCTATGCCGATCGCTGCGGATGCGTAGCGCAAGGTGTTGAACAGCCCGCTGACTTCCCCGAAGTACTTCTCGGGCACCGCCTTGAGCGCCACGCTGTTGAGCAGCGGCACGCACATGCCCCAGCCCAAGCCGAACAGGGCGATGCTGGGCGCCATGACGAACCAGTAATTCGGCGATGTCCCCAGCGTCATCACCATCCAACCGACGGAGGCGATCTGCATTGCCGAGCCGGTCCGGCAGAAGCCGACCGCATTCCAGCGTTCGCCCAAGCGGCTGAACGTGATGGTGGAGAAGCCCGCAGCGATCGGCCCGAGTGTCAGCGCCAACCCGACCTTTGCCACCCCGTAGCCCCATACATTGAGCAGGAACAACGGCCACAGCAGCCACAGCGACTGCGACGACAGGCCGACGAGGAAGTTGGCCAGCTGCGTCACCCACACGTTGCGCCGACGGAACAGGTGCAGGTTCAGCAACGGTTCAGGATGGCGTAATGAATTGAAGACGAAAACCGCGAGCGCCACCACACCGACGCCCCCGAGTGCCAGTGCGACAGGTGAGAGCAATCCCCAGTCTTTGCCCTGCATGAGCGGCGTCACGATGGCCAGCAGTGCCACCGTGCCGGCGGTCGCTCCCACGATGTCGAGCCGCTGGTGTCTCGGCGGTGTCGGCTGTTCTCGCAGTACGCGCCAGCCCACGACGAAGAGCAGCGCAGCAATCGGGGCGCTCACGAAATACAGCACGCGCCAACCTGCTGCGGCCAGCATCAGCGTGGACACCTGCGGCGCAATAGCTGCGGCCAGCGGCCCTGATGCCGACCAGAGTCCCACCGCGGTTGTTCGTCTCGACTCGGGGAACAACGGCAGTACCAGACTCAGCGACGCCGGAAGGATCGCTGCACCGCTGATTGCCTGCAGCACTCGGGCCATGTTCAACGTCCACACCGTGGGCGCTATGGCGGAGAACACCGCAGACAGCGCAAACAGCGCCAGCCCGATCTGGAAGATGCGCTTGCGACCGATCCTGTCGGCGAGGCGTCCGGCCAGCGGCAGGAACGCAGCCGTGCCGATCATGAATCCGGCGATGCCCCAGCCCACGTCGGAGGCCGTTGCGCCGGCGAAGCTGTCGCGGATCGAGTCCAGCGCCAAGTTGGAGGCAGTGCTGTTGAAGCCGACCAGCACCGTGCCCAGCGAAGCGACCGTCAGCGCCCGCCAAGCTCGCCCCGACACCGCTTCGCGTGCTTGCGGAGGCGCCGGAGGAACCTGCCGCTCTGCAGCGGGGACGGGACGAGCCGCCGTGGCCGACCGAACTGCAGCGGCCGGACGGGGTGCCGCGCCCAGGCCGTTTTGCTGACCGACCGTGACATCGCGACGCTCGATGACCGGGGTGCCTGACCCAACCCGTGCGACCTGCGGCACGCGCGCCAGATCAACCTGACCTGGTTCGACCTCGTTCCGCATCCGGACCAGCGTACGGCTCAGCTAGCGCCGCCAATCACAGAAATCGAATGGCTGTTAGAGGATCAACGACCGTGGAACACCGGCTCGCGCTTCTCCACGAACGCTTGGGCCGCTTCCTTGTGGTCGTCGGTCTGGCCGGTGTGGATGTGGTGCGCCGCCTCCATGTCGAGGCACTCGCCCATGTCGCCATGCACCGCCCGGTTCAGGTTCTCCTTCATGTACCGGTACGCCACGGTCGGGCCGCTAGCCAGCCGCCGGGCGATGGCACCCACCTCGTCCATCAGGCGCTCCGCGGGGAACACCCCGTTCACCAGACCCAGCGACACCGCCTGATCCATGTCGACCCGGTCGGACAGGAAGTACAGCTCACGCGCCTTGGCCGAGCCGATCAGCCGCGACATGAACCACGTGCCGCCGTAGTCGCCGCTGAACCCCACCCGGGCAAACGCCGTGGTCATGATCGCGTTGGGCGCCGCATACCGCAGGTCGCACGCCAGCGCCAGCGACAGGCCCGCCCCCGCAGCCGCACCCGGCAGCGCCGCAATGGTGGGCTTGGGTATCTCGTACAGCTTCCCCGAGGTATCGCGCTGGTTGCGGCGCTGGTTGTGCACCCGGGCGTCGTACTGCAGCGGGCTGCCGCCGCCCTCGCCGCCAGCGGCCGCCATGCCCTTCACGTCGCCGCCGGCACAGAACGCACCGCCGGCGCCGGTCAGCACCAGCGCCCCCACATCGGAGGCCGTCTCGGCGTCGGCGAGCGCCGCGACCAAGCCGTCCAGCATCGGCCCGGACATGGCATTGCGCCGATCAGGACGGTTCAGCGTGATCGTCATCACGCCGTCTGTGATCTCGACAGCGATGTCGTCGGTCCCGGTATCGAAGATTCGGCTCATCGTGCTCTCCTTGCGTTCAGCCCCCGCAGTATCGCGAACCGCTGTGACACGCGCCCGACTACTCGTCGCCGGTCGGAAACGAACCGAGCGTCACCTCGATGACTCGCTGAGACCCATCAGGTCCGATCAGCGTCACTTCGGCCGGGTCGCCGGGCACGAGCGCCAACACCTCGGTCACCAGGTCAAGACTCGTTTCTATGCGCGCGCCGTTGAAGGCAACGATCACATCGCCCACCACGATGCCGGCCTTGTCCGCCGCCTCGCCCTCGACGACCACCACAACGACTGCGCCCGAGGTCACACCCGGCGGCAACTGAATCTCCGGCACATCTGCGGTGTCCTGGCCGGGCTCGACCGTCTCGGGTCCCGCATCGCCCAGATCCTCAAGGCCAGGAGGACCTTGAGACGCCTGCCACTCGATCAGCGTGTCCACCGACACGAGGCTCACGCCGAAGAACGCCCGCGCCTGCACGATGCCCTCGAGCAGCTGATCGATCACAGGACGGACATGGTCGATCGAGACGGCATAGCCGATGCCCTCGACGAATCCGCCCGCAATGGCGGTGTTGATGCCGATGACCTCGCCGGCCGCATTCACCAGCGGCCCTCCCGAGTTGCCTGGGTTGATGGCCGCGTCGGTCTGGATCAGCCGCACCAGGCGCTTGCCGTCGTCGAGCTCGATGAAGCGGTTGAGACCCGACACGATCCCCGCTGTGACCGTCGGCTCGCCGACGATGCCGATGGCGTTGCCGATGGCAATCACCTCGTCGCCGACTTCGACACCGGCACTCGAGCCCAGCCGAACCGTCGGAAGATTGACCACCTCTACTTGCAGCACAGCCAGATCGCGCGTCGAGTCGACCCCGATGGCCTCGGCCCGTGTGCGCTCGCCGCCGAAGAACCGCACCTCGATGCTGTCGGCGTTCTCGACGACATGGGCATTGGTGACGATCAGGCCGTCGGAGGTGACGATGAAGCCTGATCCTCCCGAGTCATCGCCGTCGGGCGTGATGACCTCGACGATCACTACCGCTTCCTGCACGGCTTCGAGCACGGCCTTCACGTTGATGTGCGCGAGACGGTCGCCCAACGGCTCGCCCACGCCAGGGGACGCACCCTCCAGCAGCTGCTCGAAGTAGGAATCACCGACCTCGACGCTCAGCGCCTCGCGAACAACAGGCGCAGCGCTGTCCTCGGTTGCCGTCACAGCCGCGTCCTGTCCAACCAACTCCTCAGCATCCTGTGATGCCGGCGCAGATGTCGTTGCCACCTGCGTCTGGGTATTGCCGTCGCCACCGCTGAGCACGATGGCCAGGATCAACCCAGCCGTCAGCGCGCCGATGAGCGCTCCCGCCGCTCCCGCTATCCCAACCAGCAGGCACCCGGGCCCAGTTCTGGCCGGCGCTGCTGACTCGGCGGGGGGATCATCCGACTCAGGCGACGCCGCTGCAGGCTCTGGCGGAGGGTCGAAGGGAAGATCCGTCTCGGACATCAGCGAACGGCGAGCCGTTCGGCAGCACTCGCCGACAGGAAGTCCACGTTCTCACGGAACAGATCGGTGTCGGCTTCCTCGGAGTCCGCCATCGCCCCGCGCAGGTACCGGTTGAGCACGCCCTCCGATATAGCAGCCAGACGCCAGTACGAGAACGCGCGGTAGTAGTCGACCTGCGACAGGTCGCGTCCCGACGCATCGGCGTACCAATCCAGCATCTGGCTGCGCGACGCGTACCCGCCCGCCTGCGTCGGCGCCGACGATCCCGCCGACAGCTCATCGGGCGACACCCAATTGTTCATCAGATAGCCCACGTCGGCCATCGGGTCGCCCAACGTGCACAGCTCCCAGTCGAGCACCGCGACGATGTTCCCACTGCGGGACAACATGTTCCCCAGCCGGTAATCCCCATGGACGATGGCCGCGCCGACCTGGGCGGGCTTGCGGGCCTCCAGCTCGGCGGCGATCTCATCCATGATCGGCAGCTCACGAGTCTTCGACTGCTCCCACTGGCGCTTCCAGCGGCGCAGCTGCCGCCCCAGGTAGTCCTCGCGCCGCCCCAGATCGCCCAGCCCCACATCGTCGGGCTCGATCCCATGCAGCTCGGCCAGCACTTCGGCCACCCGCCGGCTCAGCGGCACCCGCTCGGCATCGGGCACCAGCGCCGACTCGTCCGCCGAGTGCAGCACCGCGCCCTCCTCATAGCTCATGACATAGAACGGCGCCTCGTTCACGGTCTCGTCCGCGCACAGCGCGATCGCCCGCGGCACCGGCACGCCCGTCTGGCCGACGCCCGAGATGATCTTGTGCTCACGGCCCATGTCGTGCGCGGTCGCCAGCACATGACTCAACGGCGGCCGCCGCAGCACCACCGAGGAACCGTCAGCGCAGTGCACCCGGTAGGTCAGATTCGAGTGCCCGCCCGCGATCAGCTCAAAGCGCAGCGGCTGCGCGGCCTGCGGCACATGGGCGGCGAACCACGCGCTGACCGCAGGGGCATCGATGCCCGCCGGAGTCATCCGTAGGTGTAGAAGCCCCGACCGGTCTTGCGACCCAGCAGGCCTGCGTCGCACATGCGGCTGAGCATCGGCGGCGGCGCGTAGAGCTGCTCTCGGAACTCTTCGTAGAGCGATTCCGCCACCGCCATCGTGGTGTCAAGCCCGATCAGGTCGCACAGCGCCAGCGGACCCATCGGGTGGTTGCAGCCCAGCACCATGCCGGCGTCGATGTCCTCGGTCGATGCGAAGCCCGACTCGAGCATCCGCACGGCGGACAGGATGTAGGGGATCAGCAGGGCGTTGACCACGAAACCGGCCCGGTCCTGGCTGTCCACGACCCGCTTGCCGAGCCGCTCGCCCGCGAAGGTCCGGCACTTCTCGGCGGTCGCCTCCGCGGTCAGCAGCGACGAGATGACCTCGACAAGGCCCATGACCGGCACAGGATTGAAGAAGTGCATGCCGATGACTTGAGCCGGTCTGTCGGTGGCCATCGCCAGCTTCATGATGGGGATGGCCGACGTGTTGGAGGCCATCACTGCGTCAGGATCGTCGAGCACCTTGGACAGCCGTGCGAACACGTCCAGCTTGGCCGGCTCGGACTCGACGACCGCCTCGATCACGAAGTCACGATCGGCCAGCTCGTCCAGATCCACCCCGAACGACATCGAGCCCAGGGCGGCCTCCCGCCCGGCGTCGTCGAGCTTGCCGGCATTGACGGCGCGGTTGAGGCTCTTCTCGATGCGGGCCATGCCTGCGGCGAGGGCGTCCTCGTCGACCTCGACGATCTTGACGTCGCATCCGCTGCGGGCAGCCACTTCGGCGATGCCGGACCCCATCAGGCCGCAGCCGACCACCCCTACCCGTTCTATTGAGCCCTGAGTCACGGGGGGCAATCTACCCGTCGAGGCCGGATCGTTCGATGGCGCCGCTCACCGCTGCCACCACCTCGTCCGCTGTGGCGCCCGGTGTCAGCACTGCCGCCACGCCCGCTTCGCGCATCGCCTCGAGATCGCCGTCGGGCACGATGCCGCCCAGGATGACCGGGATGGTTTCGGCGCCGGCCTCGCGCAGGCGCTGGGTCACCAGCGGCATCAGCGCCTCATGGGCCCCCGACAGCATCGAGATGCCGATGGCGTCGACGTCCTCGTCGACGGCGGCCGCCACCACGCTCTCGGGTGTCTGGAACAGACCCGTGTAGATGACCTCGAAGCCGGCATCACGCAGCATGCGAGCCACGACCTTGACCCCGCGGTCATGCCCGTCGAGGCCCAGCTTGGCAATCAGTACACGAGGCACCCCGGGAGAATATCTACTGATCGGCGAGTCCCGGGAAGGGAATGGCCTCAGGCAGCGGACCGCTGATGACGGGGGCGACGGCCTCCAAGCCGGCGGCAAGCCGGAATGCCGTCTCCCAGCCGCTCGGGCGTGCGCCGAGCTGAGCGATCGCCACCTCCGCCTCCGACCGCAGTGCGCCGGCGTCGGGCGTCTCGAAGGCCTCATGGCCGATGGCGCGGGCGAGACGCACGACGGTCTGGCTGAGCCGGCTGTCGGTGGCGTCGTTGAGCACCATCACCTGCTCGAACGCCGCTTCCATCGCAGGCAGGTCCGCGTCGCGGGCGTGTGCGAGCGCCCGTGCCACCAGCGCGTTGCGCACGTCCACGTAGGTGCCGGTGCCGCTCGCCATCGCGAAGCGGGACTGCTCGAGCGCGTCCACTGTGCGCCCGGCGGTGACATAGGCAATGGCGAGACATGAGTGCAGATAGGTGGAAGGCAGGTCTGCGGTGGGCACGGCCTCGAGCGCGTCGATCGCGTCGTGCGCGTGGCCGAGCTGTGCCAATGCGAGCCCCAGCGAGACGTCAAGATCACGTTGGCCGATCACCGCGGTCTCGCCGGGGCTGAATCCGGACTCGTGCTGCCGGTGACCCTCGGACTGCTCCCAGCCGGCCCGTGCGAGATCCTCTTTCACCATCTCGGGATGCCCCATCTGCACCGCAGCGCCGGCGCGCACCGCCCGGGCGAATCCTTCCAGCGGGCGGCCCGGCATGTCGCTGGCCCGCTGCAGGCATTCGGCCAGCATCGCCCGGCTGCGCTGCAGCTCGCCGACCGCTGCGTACGCCCGCCCGAGCAGACCCAGCGCCTGCACCTCGCCGAAGTCGCTGTGCACGTCCCGGAAGACCTGCTCTGAGGCTCTCGCCCGCTCGACGGCTTCCGCGGCACGGCCCGCCCACAGGCTGAGCGACCCGAGCAGCAGATCCATCATCGCCTCGGTGAACCGCTCGCCGCGCTCGTGAGCGATGCCGTGCACCGAGCGGGCCAGCTCCTCGGCTTCGTCCCGATCGCCCGAGTGGAAGCGCAGGAAGGCGAGAAGACCTTCCGCGGTCGCCAGCCCGACCATGTCGCCGAGGTCGCTGAAACGCTCGATGGCGGTGGTGAGGCGCTCGCCGGACTCGGCGATCAGGCCCTGCTCGAAGGACAGCCAGGCGAGATTCTGCAAGCACCACGCCACCCCGCTCTCGTCGCCGAGATGCGCGAACGTGCCGTTGGCCTCGTTGATGTACCGGTCTGCGCGGGCGTACTCGCCGGCTCGCAGCGCGGCGAGGCCCCGCAGCCGCAGCGACTCGGCCGCCTCGCGCACCTCGCCCTGGGTGCGGAACTGGTCGAGCGCGTCGGCGAGCAGCTTGTCGGCAGCGGCGTGCTCGTCATCGGCCAGCGCAACCTCGCCCAGCACCCGCAAGCCGTGCGCTGACGCCAGCCGGTTGCCGTTGAGCGTCGCGAGCGCCCGGGCCAGCTCGGCGTCGGCGTGGGCGCCGTGCAGCTCGCCCAGCCGCAGGCGGGCTGATGCGCGGCCCAGCGACATGTCGATGAGCCGCGGGTCGGCGTCGCCGAGCATCTCGATGGCGCGACGGTAGAACTGCGCCGCGGCGTAGTGGCTGTCGCGGGCGGCTGCCCACTGGCCGGCCCGGCCCAGCCATTCGATCGCCACCTCGGTCATGCCGCCCTCGAAGACGTCGCCATCAGCCGTACCGGGCTTGCCGGCTGCGGCCGGTCCGGCATCGGCGCCCAGCTCCACCGCCGAGGCGAAGTGATCTGCAATGACGCCGACCGAGTCGCTGGCGGGATCATCCCGGTGCTGCGACAGCCACAACGCGACGTCGAGATGCCGTTCGGCCCGATCGGCCTTGGTCAGCATGCTGTAGGCCACATCGCGCACGACGTCGCTGCGGAACGTCCATCCGTCGGCCTCGCTGGTGAAGATGTCCTTGTCGACCAGCCGCTGGAACACCGCAAGATCCCCTTCGCTGCCGTCGACCGGATTCGTCGCCGACACCAGCTCGAGCAGCTCGCTGATCGAGCCGCCGCCCCCGAGCACCGACGCTGCGTCCACCAGCCGGCGTTCGGGCGTGCTCAAGGTGTCGAGACGGGCGGCCACCAGCCCACGCAGCGTGTCGGGCAGCTCCGCCAGCGATCGTTCCTCATGATCGGGCCGAGCTCCGGGCCCCACCACGCCCGACTCGCGCAGCAGCACGCACATCTCCTCCAGGAAGAACGGGTTGCCGCCGCTGCGCTCGTAGAGCTGATCGGCCAGGTAGGAAGGCACGTTGCCGCCGAGCAGCTCGGTGGCCAGCTCCGCAGTGGCCTCGCGGCTCAGCGGGTCGAGGTTGAGCACCACGGTGCTGTGGCGGCCCGGCGGCACCGTCCAGCGCTGCTCGTCCATGTTCCACCGAGCCGTCGTGATGACGACGAAGGGCTGGTTGGCGAGCGACGCCAGCAGCTGCTCGAGCACGCTGAGCAGCCGTTCTTCGGCCCAATGCACGTCGCTGAGCAGCAGCACGACAGGCTGGCGGCGCGTCAGCGCGCCCAGGAATCGGCGCAGGGAACGGAAGGTGGCCTCGGCACGCCACTCGACCTCTGCAGGATCGCCGCTGCCGACGCGCCCGAGCACGGCGAGCACGACATCGGTGATCTCGTCGATCTCCTCGTAGGTGATCGCGCTCGCCGAGTTGTTCCCGTTGGCGGACTGCAGCACCTCGGCGACCAGCGACGAGATGCGCCGGGTAGCCACCACAGTCGAGTCGCCGGCGCTCACCTCTGCAGTCGATGCGATGGCATCGCCCAGACAGCGCAGCGGATTGGTCTCGTCATAGGGCAGCGCCATGCTCTCGAGCACCACCGCGTCATGGCGTTCGACCGCGCCGGCTGCGGCCTCGCGAGCCAGACGTGTCTTGCCCATGCCGGCCTCGCCCACGATCTGGCACAGTTGGGCACGCCGGCGGGCGACGGCAGTGTCGATCGCAGAGTCCAGCAGCGCGCTCTCCAGACCTCGACCCACCATCTGCGACATCGACGCGCTGCGATGCCGACCCGGCGGCGCCAGTTCGCCGCTGGCCTGATACACGGGCACCGGCTCGTCCCGTCCTCGCAGGCCGATCTCGCCCCGGGGGGTGTAATTCACAATGCCGGACGTTGCCGTCTGGGTTGTCGGGCCCACCAGCACCTCGCCCGCTTCGGCCAGCGTCTCGAGGCGGCTCGCGATGTTCACGGTGTCGCCCATGGCCGTGTAGTCGCCGCCGGCCCGCAGCGCCCCCACCAGCACCTCGCCGGTGTTGATGCCCACGCGGATCTGCAAGTCGAGGCCACGCTCGGCGTTGAAGGCCTCCAGCGAGCGCTGCATGCGGAACGCGGCCCGCAGCGCCCGCTCAGGATCGTCTTCATGCGCCGTGGGCGCGCCGAACAGCGCCAGGATCGCGTCGCCGATGATCTTGTCGACCGTGCCCCCGAAAGCGGTCACGTCGGCCACGAGCCGCTGGAAGCACTGGTCGATGAGATGCTTGATCTCTTCGGGGTCAGCGGCCTCGCTCATCGAGGTGAACCCGACGAGATCGGCGAACAGCACCGTGACGACGCGCCGTTCCTCGGTGGAGACGAGCAGGTTGCCGCAGGTCGGACAGAAGCGTGCGCCCTGCGGGACCTCAGTGGCGCACGCAGGACACTTCATCGCGGCATTCTAGAAACGGTGCCTCAATGAGGCTGAAATCGGCTATTCGTGGGCGATCGCGTCCAGGATGTTCATGCGCCCGGCGCGACGGGCCGGCAGCAGCGCAGCCAGCAGACCTGCCAGGCCCGCAACGGCGATGTAGATGACTAGCGTTGCATAGGGCACGTCGACGGTCGTGATGAACGAGTCGGGCGTGGCCAGCGAACCGGCCACGCCCAGCACCGTGCCGACCACCACGCCCATCACCCCGCCGAACGTGGCGACGATCGCTGCCTCCCACCGCACGGCCCGACGCAGCTGGCGCCGGGTCATGCCCACGGCTCGCAGCAAGCCGATCTCACGGGTGCGCTCGAACACCGACAGCGCCAGCGTGTTGGCGATGCCGATCAGCGCGATCACGAACGACAGGCCCAGCAGCACCGTGATCACGGCAAAGATCGAGTCGACCAGGCTCTGGTTGGCCTCGCGGAACTCGGCCCGGTTCTCGCCGATGACTCCGGGGTAGCGGCCGGTCACCTCGGCGAGAGCGATCTGGCTGCCTTCAGCGAGGCCAGCCTGAGCTACTGCTGTGCCGAAGCGATAGTCGCGGCGGCCGAAGTGCTGCTCCCACAAGGCGTTGTCGATGAGCCAGTTGCCGTAGATGGCCGCGTCGGCGAAGATCGCTGACACGGTCAACGTGACGGTCTGGTTGTCGGGGAACGTCGCCTCCAATGTGTCCCCGACGGCGACGCCGAGGTCTCCGGCGGGGTCGACGTGCAGCGCGATGCCGGTGAGCGGATCACCGCCGGCGATCGACCCCGAGATCACGTCGCCGTCCATGTGGCGCTCCACCGTGTCGAAGTCGGCTGTGACGACATCACGGCTGTCACCGCCCACGACCATCCCGCCGAACGCCACCCGGTAGCCGACGACGCTCTCGATCTCGTCGCGATCTTCCAGATCGCCGAGCAACTGCGCCGGGAAGCCCGTCGAAGGATCGAACGGCGAAGCTTCGCTGCGCACGAAGTAATCGGCCCGCACGGCGTCGCTGAGCACATCGGCGATCGTGCTGCTCACCGAGGCGCCGACGACCGACGTCGTTGCCATCAGCGTCACGCCGATCATCAGCGCCCCTGCGGTGGACGCCGTGCGCCGAGGGTTGCGGGCCGCGTTCTCGCGGGCGAGCTTGCCCGGCATCCCGAACACAGCCTCGATGGGCCGTCCCAGCACGCGCACAACCGGCCGCGCGATTGCCGGACTGGCAACGTTGAGGCCCACGAAGGTGACCAGCGCACCGATGCCCGTCAGCGCGAGCACCGCGGCGGTGCTGCCGACGCCGGCCATGCCCAGCGCCAGACACACCACGCCCGCGGCGGTGACAGCTCCGCCCACGGCAACCCGTCGGCGCCACCCGCTGCGTTCGATGCGGTGGTCCTGAGACAAGGCGGCAATCGGCGTGATGCGGCGCGCCCGCAGGGCGGGCACGATCGAGGCGGTCATCGTCACGCCGAGCCCGATCACCACGGCCAGCACGACCGTGCGCGGCCGCAGCACCAGCGGCCCCGACGGCAGGCCGAAGCCGCTCGCACGGATGGCCGCCCGCATGATGAGACTGACCGCCATGCCGACGGCGATGCCGATCGCCGTGCTGAGCAATCCCACGATGGCCGACTCGACCACGATCGAGCGCGACACCTGCTTGGGCGTGACGCCGATGGCTCGCCACAGCCCGATCTCGCGCACGCGTTGAGTGACGACAATCTGGAACGTGTTGTTGATGATGAACGCCGACACGAACACCGCTATGAAGGCGAACACCAGCAGGATCGAGGTGAAGATGTTGAGGACGCTCTGGAACTGCTCGGTTTGCTCCTCGGCGGCGATCTCCTGGGTGATCACCTCGTAGTCCTGACCCACTGCTGCGCCGATAGCCGCGCGGGTCTCGGCCACATCTGCGTTGACCCGCACCCGTATCTCGACCAATCGGTCGCCGAAGCCCAGGAACTGCTGCGCCGTGCCGGTGTCGAACACCGACATCGTCTGGCCGAGGCTGGTGTTGGTGTCGGGCGCCCCGAAGTTGAAGATGCCGACCAGCTCGAAGGGCTGCGAGCGAACCGGCCCGTTGATGTCGTAGGTCTCGCCGACCTCGAGGCTGTTGTTCGTTGCGGTCGTCGCGTCCACGACGAATTCCTGGCCCTGGGGCGCTCGGCCCTCGATGACGAAGAAGACCCGCGACGAGAAGTTCATCCCCAGCGCGGGCGGGCCCTGCGGCCTGATCGCATTGCCGTCGTCGTCCACGATGACCACGTTGCGCGCCTGCACGGTGCCCGAGGCCTCGACCACGCCGTCTATCGCCGCCACTTCGTCGAGCAGCGAATCCGGCATGGTCGGGCGGTCGGCCTCGTTGCCGATCTCCTGCGCGGCCCGCACGGTCAGGTCGGTCTCGCCGGCGATGTCCTGCGCCAGGTCGCCGAAGGTGGAGCGCAGGCTGTCGGTGAGCGCGAACGTCCCCACCACGAACGTCACGCCGGTCACCACCGACAACGTCGTGAGCGCGAAGCGGATCTTCTTGTCGAGCAGGTTCCGCAGGGCGAGCTTCAGCACTGCTTCACCCGCCCCGCACCTGTCCGACCAGCGCTACTCGTCTGCGATGGCGTCGAGCACGTTCATCCGGCTCGCCCGGAATGCCGGGAACAGCGCAGCGATCAGTCCGAATCCGACAGAGATGACCAGGAAGACGAACAGCTGCAGGTAAGGCACGGCGATGGTGTCGATGATGTCCTCGGGGATCGCCGCCGAGGTGGCCACGCCGAACGCTGCACCCAGCACCACGCCCACCACGGCGCCGTACAGCGAGACAGCGGCGGCCTCCCAGCGGATCATGCGCCGCATCTGGCGGCGGGTCATGCCGACTGCCCGCAGCAGCCCGATCTCGCGGATGCGCTCGAACACCGACAGCGTCAGCGTGCTCACAATGCCGATCAGCGCGATCAGCAGGGCGAAGCCCAGGAACACGTTCACCAGGATGAGCACCGTGTTCAGGCCCGACTCGATGCTGTCCTGGAACTCCTGGCGGTCTTCGAGCACTGCCTGCGGGTAGCCGGTCAGCACGTCGTCGATGGCGGCTCGGGCCGCCTCGGGGTCGTCGATGGCCGATTGCACCATCACGAGGTCGTCGAACGTGGTCGTCGCCACCCGGTCGTGCAGCGCGCTGTCGATGAACCAGTTGCTCCAGAAGCCGCTGCCGTCGAAGATGGCTGCGACGCTGACCGTGACACGGTCACCGCTCACGAACGTCACGTCGACCTGGTCGCCGATCGCGAGGCCCTCGTCGCCGGCGACATCGCTGTGTATCAGCAGCCCGGTCTGGGGGTCGAAGCCGTCCATGCCGCCCTCGATGACGTCGATGTTGATCACCGCGTCGAGGTCGCGGATGCTGGCAATGGTGAGCGTGGTCTCGATCAGCCTGGTTCCGATCGCTCCAGTCTCCGCCTGCAGCGCGCTGGCGTCGGCTTCGATCTGCGCGAGATCGAAGCTGAAGCCCACCGGTGTGCCGATGTCGGCGGCGCGAATGTCGCTGCTCAGCGTCTGCGGCAACCCGGCCTGCGTATCGACGGTCACGATGAAGTCGGCATTGAAGGCGCTGGCCAAACGCTCGCCGAAGGACACTTTGAGCGACTGGCCCACGATCGACACCATCGTCACCAGGGCCAGCCCGATCGTGAGCGCCACCGCAGTGGCCGACGTGCGCCGTGGGTTGCGGGCAGCGTTCGCACGGGCGAGCCGACCCGAAATCGGCATGATCCACGCCAGCGGCCGCGCCAGCAGCGACACCACCGATCTGGCCACCAGTGGGCTGAGCACCGACACCGCCACGAAGGTGATCGCTGCGCCCGCGCCGAGCGTGCTGAGCTGCGGCGTCGCGCCGTCGAAGTCACCGAACAGGCCGAGACCGGTGAGAACGAGACCGACGGCCAGCAGCACGCCGCCGGCGGCGCTTCGCTTCCAGCCGAGGCTGGCACGCTCTTCGCTGGTGGTGCCCTCCGCCAGGCCCGCCACCGGCGAGATGCGCGAGGCCTTGATCGCCGGCACCAGCGACGCCAGCACGGTGAAGCCCACACCCACCACGACCGCCCACACCACGGTGCGCGGCGTCAGCGGCAGTGAACTCTCGGGCAGAGACGCCCCGAACGCGCTGAACAGGGCCTTGATCCCAAGCGCGCCCAGCATGCCCAGGCCCAGCCCGGCCAGCGAGGCAACGATGCCGATAATCGCCGACTCGGTCAGCACCGACGTGCGCACCTGCCGGGGCGTGGCGCCCACGGCTCGCAGCAGCGAGAGCTCCCGCACCCGCTGGCCCAGCACGATGTTGAACGTGTTGGAGATGATGAACGTGCTGACGAACAGCACGATGAACGCGAAGACCAGCAGGATCGTCTGGAACGGCCCGATGATGGTCTCGGTGCCCTCGCTGAATTCGTCGGCGGATTCTTCCGCGGTGATCACTTCGACGCCGTCGGGCAGCACGGCCTCGATGCGAGCCTGCACCTCGGCAATGTCGGCTCCCGCCTCGGCCCGCACGCTGATCGCGGTGAACTCGCCGGGGTAGCCCAGCACCTCTTGGGCGGTCGCAGAGTCGAACAGCGAGAAGATGGCGCCGACGCCGGCGTCCTCGGGGAAGCCGAACTGCGCCGTGCCGGTCAAGACAAACTCGCGTGGGCCGGTGGGCGTGACGATCTGGTACGTGCCGCCCAGCTCGAAGTCGTAGTCGGCGAAGGAGTTGACGTCGAGCGCGAACTCCTCGATGCCAACGGGCCAGCGACCGTCGATCAGGTAGAACTGCGACAGCGATTCGTCCTCGAGCCAGTTGGACCCGGCGGCCGGCGGCCCGAAGGTGGTGACGGCTTCGCCCCTGCCGTCCACCGGGATCACGCCGTCGACGAAGAACCCGCCTGCTGCGATTTCCACGCCGTCGATGGCAGCGATGTCGTCGACTAGCTCGGCGGGCACCGGCGGCGCCACCGCATCGAAGACATCCCCGAACGGCAGCTCGCCGCGCACCGTGTAGTCGGTGCCGGTGTTGATGTCCTCAGCGAGCTGGTCGAAGCCCGAGCGCAGCGAATCGGCCGTCACGAACGACGCCACCACGAAGGCCACGCCGATGACGATGGTGCTCGCCGTCAGCGCAAAGCGGACCTTGTGCGCGAGCAGCGATTTGATGCCGAGTCGCAGCATGTATCAGGCGCCGAGTTGGTTCATGTGCGCGCGGATGCGCTCGGGTGTGGGGTCGACGAGCTCGTCGACGATCTTGCCGTCCACGAGGAACACGACCCGGTCGGCGTAGGACGCTGCGACTGCGTCGTGGGTCACCATCACGATGGTCTGACCCATCTCGTCCACGGCATTGCGCATGAAGCCCAGGATCTCGGCACCCGTGTTGAGGTCGACGTTGCCGGTGGGCTCGTCGGCGAAGATCACCTGCGGCTGTCCGGCCAGTGCCCGTGCCACCGCCACGCGCTGCTGCTGGCCGCCAGACAGCTCGCTGGGCCGGTGCTTGAGACGGTCAGCCAGGCCAGTGGCGCTGACCACCTCGTCGACCCAGGCGGAATCGCCTGCGCTGCCGGCCAGATCCATCGGCAGCATGATGTTCTCGATGGCGGTCAGCGTGGGGACCAGGTTGAACGCCTGGAACACGAACCCCACGTTGTCGCGGCGCAGCAGCGTGAGGTCTCGTTCGGACAGGGTGGACAGGTCGACCTCGCCGATCAGCACCTGCCCCTCGGTCACCCGGTCGAGTCCCGCCATGCAGTGCATGAGGGTGGACTTGCCCGAGCCCGACGGCCCCATGATGGCGGTGAACTGGCCTTGTTCGAACGTCACGTCGATGGCGTCGAGTGCGCGCACCGCAGTGTCGCCCGAGCCGTAGATCTTGGTGGCTGCTATGGCTTGCGCGGCTGCGTGAGTGGGCGGGGCTGAGACGGACACTGGACCTCCAGAAAGTCGCCGGCCGACGGGCAACTCTATGCACGCCAATCCCCCGCCCACGTTCAGGTTTTTCTCAGGTTCGCAGCGTGGGGCCTCGGTAGCCGGGGGTGAAGCCGTGCTCGATCAGGGTGTCGTGGATCGGATGCTCGGCAGCGGGACCGGCGTCGATACGGGCTAGTTCAGAGTCGCTGTTGGGCGTGCGGGGTGTGCTCGCGTTCCGCCAGCTCCGCTTCCGCGTCGTCCAGCATCGATTGAGCGCCTGGCCGCGCCGCGAACTCGTCGTGCAGTTCGGACAGCGGTCGCAAGCGGAGATTGCGGCGCCGACGGAACCAGCCCATGCGGCTGACGCTAGCAACATCGCCAAACACGCCAGTTATCCATTTCGTTGAAGGTCCGCCAGGTGAGCGCGATAGATGCGGTCTGCTCGTCGGATCGTTCTCCGGTACCACTTCCCGCCCTGCTGGCTTGCCGCTTTGTCGCCGCCACACAGCATCACAATGCGTTGTTGAGGATCGAGCGCGTAGAACGCGCGAACCGTGCGGGTGGGACGTAGTTCTTTCATGTTGCGGTAGCGGGAGCCTCGCACGGTGTCGGCGATCGGCCTGCCTAGGAGCGGCCCCTGCTCGATAAGTCGATGTTCAGCTCTGTGCAGCCGGGCGCGGACTTCATCGGTCAGGGATCTGACCCAGGCGCGGTACTCCGCTGTCGTCGCGATCTCCCACACGGTGGGAGTACACATCGGAGCACTTCCCGCAGCCAGCGATTTTCTGTTCAGGGGCGGAGGGTGGGGCCTCGGTAGCCGGCGGTGAAGCCTTGCTCGATCAGTGCGTCGTGGATCGGGTGCTCGGCCGCGGGGCCGGCGTCGATGCGGGCCAGCTCGACCTTGACGAGCCGGCCGTCGGCGAGTGCTTGGCGCAGGGCGCCGATCCAGCGCAGATCGTCTGCTGCGTGCTCGAAGGTGTGCAGGGTGCGCCCGCCGCGGTCCAGTGCGACGAGAGGCGTGCCGTCGGCCAGCACCACGTGAGCGCCGGCCGTGCGGCTGGGTCGGCCATCGCTGGGCGGCCAGCTCAGTGCGGCGCCGTAGGGCTGGGCCGGGTCGGCCGCGCCGAGCACCACGACTTCGCTTGAGCTCTCGCGGTAGTCGCGCAGGCGCTCGACTGCGGCGGCGGTGGCGAACTGTGCCGCGCCGAGACCCTCCACGAAATGGCCGCGCCGCACGCTGCCCCGTTCCTCAAGCGCGCGCAGGATGCCGTATGCCGCCGCGAAGCCTCCCTGATGGCCCTCGGCCAGCACCCCCGGGCGGGTGACGATGCCATGCCGCTCCAGCAGCGCCTGCGCGCCGCCGTGCGCACGCTCGGTAGGTGACGGCACCGGCTCGCGCAGCAGTGAGGTCAGCGACCAGCGGCCTGCCGCGCTCGGCGGACCGCCCGCTCGCAGGCGGCCGGGCCGTCGACGGGCTGGGCCCGAACGGGTCAACACGCCTGACCGGCCCCGGCGCGCACTATGTCGCGCGCCTGCGGCTCGACCTGCGCCGGAAGATCTGCTTCGGCCGCTGCGGCGAGGGCCGAGTGCCCGCAGCGGTGCCAGCGTGTCGTTGGTGACCAGCCCGGCCCACACCAAGTCCCACAACGCCGCCAGCACATGCTCGGACAGACTCGCCAGGTCTGCAGGCCGTGCCGAACCGGCTGTTGCTCGCGGCTCCCGCCGCCGATCAGATGTCTGGTCGGATGACTCAGGTGGCAGCTTCGAACTGGCATCCTCGCCGTCACCAACCGCTGTGGCGGCGTGGGCTGCGCTGAGCAGATCGGGCCAGAAGGCGGCGCCGTGTTCGCTCAGGTGGGCGAGCACTGCGGCGGCTACAGGGTTGTCGGGC
This sequence comes from Candidatus Poriferisodalis sp., assembly GCF_965203655.1. Lineage (GTDB taxonomy): Bacteria > Actinomycetota > Acidimicrobiia > Acidimicrobiales > Poriferisodalaceae > Poriferisodalis. The sequence goes on along the minus strand of NZ_CBDBDD010000009.1, from coordinate 126,218 downwards.
TCGGCATCGGTTGGCGGCGCCAGGGTGGCGATCTCGTCGCGCCAGTAGAGACGGATGCGGCCGTCGTTGGGGCCGAGGGATCCCGCACCGATCCACACCAGCTCGCCGCTGGCCAGCAGCGCGTCCAAATCGGCACTGCTGTAGCGGGCGACGCGTGCGGGCAGTACATCGGTCTCGAGGATCGAGGCAGCGACGGGCGCACCGGCGAGCTGCGTGATGGCATCGGCGAGCGCATCGGCGCCCCGCCGTGGTCGGTCGATGCTGTGCCACGCCGACAGGAAGCGGGCATAGGCCTCGGGCGGCACCGGCTCTACCTCGCGCCGCAGCCGTGCCAGCGACCGCCGCCGCACGGTGCGCAGCACCGAGGTGTCGCACCATTCGGTGCTGGTGCCGTCGGGCCGGAAGGCGCCCCGGGTGACCCGCTTGGCCGTCTCCAAGCGGTTGAGCGCTGCCGTCACACGCACAACCGGGATGCCCAGCCGCTCAGCGACGGCGTCGGCCTCGAACGGCACATGCGTGGATGCGTAGCGGGCCACCAGTTCGTCGAGCGGGTCGGTTCCCGACGCCAGCACGTCGACGGTCAGCGCGGCGGGCAGACCCACGGGCAATGCGCACCCCAAGGCGTCCCGGTACCTCGCGGCATCCTCGACTGCCACGTAACGGGTCTCGCTTGCGACACGAAGCTCGACGGCACGACGCTCGGCCATTAGCTCAGCCAGCCAGCCATGGCCTGCCGCCGACTCGTCGCTGGACGGTGCGTCTGACGCTGCAGGCTCGCCGGCTTGGGCTGTCTCGTCTCCAGCTTGCTCCGCCGTTGACGAGACCGGCTGTTCGGTCACGCAGCGGTAGGAGATCTCGGCGACGGTGAGGTCGCCGACCCGGCTGAGGACGTCCGCGAGCTCGTCGGCGCTGCGGGCTCGGCGACCGTCGGCGAGGCGCTGCAGCTCCAGCTCCAGCGTGGCGAGCACCTCTGCGTCGAGCAGTTCCCTCAGTTCCTCGGCGCCGAGCAGATCGGCCAGCAGGTCTCGGTCGAGCGCCAGCGCCGCGGCTCGGCGTTCGGCCAGCGGTGTGTCGCCGCCGTACATGAACACCGAGATCCAGTCGAACAGCATGCTCTGCGCCATCGGCGAGGCACCGTCGGTGTCCACGGTGACCATGCGGATCTTGCGCGACCGGATGTCGGACAGCACCTCGGCCAGCGCCGGCACGTCGAACACCTCCTGCAGGCATTCCGCGACGTCTCGAGCAGCATCGGGAAGCTCGGGTACTTGGCCGCGACCTCCAGCAGCCCCGCCGAACGCTGGCGCTGCTGCCACAGCGGCACCCGCTCACCGGGCCGGCGGCGCGGCAGCAGCAGCGCCCGGCCAGCAACCTCCCGGAAGCGCGACGCGAACAGGGCCGTCGAGGGCAGATGACTCACGATGGCGTCGCGCACCTCGTCGGGATCGAGCGCCAGGTCCGTCGCATCCAGCACCGGTGCGCCGCCGGCGCCCGGCGAATCCCACGCCGACCCGTCAGAGGCTTGGTCGTCGGGCGACCAGACATCGGGCAGCCGCAGCACGATGCCGTCGTCGCTCCACAGCAGCTCGACGCCGCCCATGCCGTTGACATCCCCGCTGCCGCCTGCTTGCTCGGCGAGCTTGGCCTGCAGCGCGATGCCCCATGGCGCGTGCACCCGGGCACCGAACGGCGTGAGGATGCAGATGCGCCAGTCGCCGATCTCGTCACGGAAGCGCTCCACCACGATCGTGCGATCGTCGGGCACCGCACCGGTCGCCGCCCGCTGCGCGTCGAGGTAGCGCAGCACGTTGACCGCGGCCGAACGATCGAGGCAGTTCTCCCGCTGCAGCTGCTCGACGAGCCGAGCGGTCGGCTCCGCGGCTTTCGAAGCGCGACGGGGAGGCGCCACACCGCCGCCTGTCTCCGTTGACGGCTGGCCTGCGGGATCAACGTCGCCGCGCCGGGCAGCGACAGCAGCGCGCTCCGCTTCGGCATCGAGCTGCATCAGGTGCGCCTCAAGGTCGGTCGGAAGCGCGTCGCCGATGGTGCGGATGAACGCCCCCACCGCCCGGCCCAGCTCCAGCGGCCGGCCGGGCCCGTCGCCGTGCCAGAACGGCATCTTGCCCGGCTCGCCCGGCGCCGGCGTGACCACCACCCGGTCGAAGGTGATCTCTGCGATCCGCCACGTCGACGCTCCCAGCAGGAACGTCTCGCCCACCCGGGCCTCGTACACCATCTCCTCGTCCAGCTCGCCCACTCGCGACCCGTCGGTGGTGAACACCGCGTACAGGCCCCGGTCGGGAATCGTGCCGGCGTTGGTGACCGCCAGGCGGCCCGCCCCCTGGCGAGCCCGCAGCATCCCGGTGGTGCGATCCCACACGATGCGCGGCCGCAGCTCTCGGAACTCCTCGGACGGGTAGCGGCCCGCCAGCAGGTCGAGCACCGAGCTGAACACCTCCTCGCTGAGCTGCTCGTAGGGCGCGGCCCGCCGCACGACGCGCAGGATGTCGTCGACCGACCAGTCGTCGACCGCCACCATGGCGACCACCTGCTGGGCCAGCACGTCGAGCGGTTGGCGCGGGTAGCGGATCGCCTCTATCTCGCCGGTTCCCATGCGCTGGGCCACCACCGCCGCCTCGACGAGGTCGCCCCGGTGGCGAGGGAAGATCTTGCCCACGCTCGGCTCGCCCACCTGGTGCCCGGCCCGCCCGATGCGCTGCATGCCTGCCGCCACCGACGGCGGCGAGGCCACCTGGACCACCAGGTCGACCGCGCCCATGTCGATGCCCAGCTCCAGCGACGACGTGGCCACGATGGCACGCACCCGGCCCGCCTTCAGATCGTCCTCGATCGCCAGCCGCTGCTCGCGGCTGAGCGAGCCGTGATGCGCCCGCACCAGCTCGGCCCCCTCGGGCGGCGAGGTGCCCTCGGCTTCGGCGGCCCGGTTGAGCCCGTCGAGGTGCAGCTCGTTCAGCCGGGTGGCCAGCCGCTCGGCCAGCCGGCGGGCATTGGTGAAGATGATGGTGGAACGGTGCGCGTAGACCAGCTCGAGAAGCCGCGGGTGGATGGCCGGCCAGATGCTGTTGGAGTGCGTCTGCGCTGCATCTGATGGCGCCACCGCCGACGGTGGCGCGGTGTCCGATGGCGCCACCGCAGGCGGTGGCGCGAAGTCATCGTCATGATCGACGCGCACGGCGCCATTGGGCGCGGCTCCGGCACTCGCGGCAGCCAGATCGCCCATGTCGGACACGCCGACGATCACCTCCACGTCGAGCTGCTTGGTCATGCCCGCGTCGGTGATCTCGACATGACGTGCCGCCGGCCGGTCGGGATCGCTGCCGCCGAGGAACCGCGCCACCTCCGACAGCGGGCGCTGCGTGGCAGACAGCCCGATCCGCTGCGGCGGCTCGCCGGTCAGCTCGCACAGCCGCTCCAACGACAGCGCCAGGTGCGTGCCCCGCTTGGTGGCTGCCACCGAGTGAATCTCGTCGACGATCACCCAGCGCACCCACCGCAGCGTCTCGCGCGCCTGCGACGTCAGCATCAGGTACAGCGACTCGGGCGTGGTGATCGCAATGTCGGGCGGCCGGGTGACCAGCCGCCGCCGCTCGGCGGCACTGGTGTCGCCGGTGCGCACGCCGACGGTCGGCGCGTGGACTTCGGCGCCCAGCCGCTCGGCCGCCAGGGCGATGCCCGCCAGCGGCGCCCGCAGGTTCTTGTCGACATCGACGGCCAGCGCCCGCAGCGGTGACAGGTACAGCACTCGCGTGCGTTCGGCCCGGGCGGGCTCGGGCTCGCCCATGACCCGGTCGATGGCCCACAGGAACGCCGCCAGCGTCTTGCCCGAGCCGGTCGGCGCAGCAATCAGGCAGTGACGCCCTTCCGAGATGGCCTCCCACCCGGAGACCTGGCATTGCGTAGGCGCCTCAAACGTCGACGCGAACCATTCAGCCGTCGGCGCGGAAAAAGCACCGAGCGCCGGGTGCATCCGGACAGAAGCACCGCCGTCAGCAGACGAGCCAGCCATCGGAGCCCATTACTACTGCGGGGCTGTGACACCCGCCTTCGCAGCGGGCGCGCGGATCAGCTGGGCGGGTTCAGACTGCCGTCGAATCCTTGGTTGTGGGTGCCGTCACACATCGGCTTCGTGCCCGACATCCCGCACCGGCACAGCGCTACGACGGCGTCGCCGTCGGACAGCGTGTTCCCTTCGTGGTCCGATACCTGGCACGATCCGCGGACCAGCAGCGGTCCGTTGTCCAGCACTGTCACGGTGACGTCAGCCATTCGATTCTCCCGAGGTGACATGGTTCGCAACCGACATGCCCACGGCAGGCATGTCCGGCGCAGCGGCGAGGCCAGTGTTGCACGCCCCGGCGTCTCCGGCGATCCCTGAGCTTGATTGACCATTCAGCGGATCAGGCAGCGGCTTGTTCCAGACCACCGCAACCCGCTTGGTGGCCCGGGTCAGCGCCACGTACAGCGCCCGCAAACCCTGCGGCTCCTCGGCCGCCATCGCGGCAGGCTCCACCACCACCACACCGTCGGTCTCGAGCCCCTTGCACAGCCGCACCGGCGCCAGGGTGACGCGGGGGTGCAGCGCCCCGGTGGCGTTGCGGCTGGCGGCGGTGGCACGACCGAAGTCCACCCCGGCGCCCTCCAGCAGCGAAGCGATCTCGTCGATGAACCGGGCGGGGGACACCACCAGCACCGAACCGCCGTCGAGCGCCGCGGCCTCGTCGTTGACGGTTTCCAATACAGCCTGAGCGATGCTCTCTGCGTGGACGAATCGCGGCGGCGAGCCGTCGATGCGCACAGCCTCGGGCGGCGCCAGCCCGGGGGCAGCCGCAGCAAGTACCCGATTGGCCAGCTCGAGGCTGGGCTGGGGGATGCGGTAGCTCAGCGTGAGCTCGGACAGACGGGGCGCAACCGGGCCCGAGGGCAGGTGGCAGAGGATCTCCTGCCAGCTCGACGGCGCATGCGCCGAGGTGGCCTGGGCGATGTCGCCCACCACCGTCATCGAGCCGTTGAGCGAGCGGCGGGCGATCATCCGCAACGCCATCGGCGGCTGGTCCTGGCATTCGTCGACCACGATGTGCCCGTAGGTGCGGATCTCGGTGTCGCTGCGGCGCTTGCGTGAGCGCGACCGGGGCCCGAGCACCGAGTAGGCCTCGTCCAGCAGCGGCACGTCGGCGTCGGTCCACTCGTAGTCGGCCTCGCTGTCGCCGCGGGGGCGGTACAGCGATTCCCATTCGTCGTCCTGCAGCACGCCCTCCGCGGCAGAGCGCAGCAGCGCATGCGAGCCGTACAGGTCACGCAGCAGCTGCGCGGGGGTCAGCAGGGGCCACATGCGCTCGAACGCCGCCATCACCTCGGGATGGCGAGTGAACCGCTCGCGCAGCTTGGCGGGCTCGGGGCGGCGCCGGTGCGACGCCGACATGGCCGCGTAGACCGCCTGCTCGACGTAGGACCGGCCTGCGTTGTGATGGCGGAACCGTCGGCGGGCCTCGGCCACGATCGCCCGCGACTGGCTCTCGGACAGCGTCACGTAGCCCAGACCGAACTCGAGGCGCAGATCGCTGCGCAGCGGCCGCTGACGGTCGCGCACGGCGTTGGCGATGACCTGCGACATCGCGATGTCGCCCTTGGTGCGAGCCACCGCAGCTGTATCGGCCAGCCGCACCCGCACGTCGGGGAAGATCTCGTTGAACAGGTCTGCCAGCACGAACAGATGCACACCGACCTCGCCCAGGCTGGGCAGGACACGCTCGACGTAGCGCAGGAACAGCCGGTTCGGCCCGATGACCAGCACGCCCTGGCCAGCCAGCGGGAAGCGGTACGTGTACAGCAGGTAGGCAGCGCGGTGCAGCGCCACGATCGTCTTGCCGGTGCCCGGGCCGCCTTGGGTGACCAGGATGCCCTTGCGCGGGCTGCGGATGATCTCGTCCTGCTCGGCCTGGATGGTCGACACGACTTGACGGAGCTGGCCGTCGCGGCGCTGTTCGAGGGCCGCGTACAGGGCGCCGTGAGCGTTGAGCCGTGGCCGGTCGCCGTTGCCGTCTGAGTCTCCGTCGAGCGCATCGAGATCGAAGACCTCGTCTTCGAGATCGGCCAGCACCCGGCCGCGGCACACGAAGTGTCGCCGCCGCAGCAGGCCGAGCGGGTCGCCGCCGGTCGCTCGGAAGAACGGCTCCGCGATCGGCGCCCGCCAGTCCACCACCACGGGTTCCTGGCGCTCGTCAGCTACCGCAAGCCTGCCGATGTAGAACGTCTCGCTGGCGCCGTTGCCATCAGTGCTGCCATCACGACTGCCATCGGGCCTGTCGACATCGCCGTTCGGCCGTGCCGGTCGGTCGATGCGCCCGAACACCAGCGACGACGAGCCCAGCTCGAGCTGGCTCAAGCGGCCGGCCACGGTGTCTTCGATCACATCGCGTTCGAACCGCGCTTGGCGGGTGCCGCCACGGCCGACTTCGACCATCTCGCGCAGCCTCGTGGCCCGCTGCCGGGAGGACTCCAGCAGCGCATATGCACGGTCGATATGAGCTTGTTCTGCCTGGATTTCCGGATGGCTCACGCTTGGCCTGTCACCGTTTTTCGGGCTGATCAAGGCTACTCGCGACGGCTCACCGCTCCGCAAGCTTTTCTCGGACGCGGAGGCGCGCGAGGCACCATGCGAGCACCACGGCCGACGCCACGACGAGCGGCCACGAGCCCAGCACGGATGCCGGGGTCGAACCCGACCGCAGTTCGACGTCGCCGGCCAGGACCACCGACTCACGCAGCTCGCTGCGCTGGGTGAGGGCGCCATCGGGCGAGATGATCGCGCTGTAGCCGGTAGTGGAGGACTGCAGCACCCAGCGCCCGCTCTCGACTGCCCGCAGCCGGGCGCTGGCCAGCGACTGGGCGGGCACCACAGAGGTGCTGTAGGACGACGCCAGCGTGGGATTCGCGACGATGCGGCCGCCCGCGCGCACCCCGTCGCGCACGAGATTGCTGAAGTACACCTCGTAGGACGTGACAACGGCGATGTCGCCGAGCGCACTCGAGAGCACGCCGGGTCCTTCACCCGCGATGGCCTCGCGGGAGATCAGCGACAGGTCGGCGAAGGGCTCCACCACGCTGCGCAGCGGCACGTACTCGCCGAAGGGCACCAGGTGGGCCTTGTCGTAGCGATCTGCCAGCCCGGTCCGTGGGTCGATAGCGACCGTGGCGTTGCGGAACCGTTGGCCTTCGACGCGTTCGTAGAAGTTGGCGACCAGAACGGCATCGAGCGCTCCTGCCAGTTCCGACAGCTCGGCGAGCTGCGGCGAGTCCTCCAGCGGTTCGTCGGCCGAGTTGCTGCTCTCGCTCCAGATCACGAGGTCCGCCCTGCCCTGCCACGCCGCGGTGGTGTCGAGGTGCCGCAGCCGGACGCTGCGCTGCGGTGTGTCGACGTTGGTGCCGAGCTCGCCGCCGGCCTGCACGACGGCTGCGGTGATGGTGGTGTCGATGGTCGTGTTCGGCACGGCCAGCGCGGCGATGGGGATGCCGATGGCCGCCACCGCGGGCCAGGAGACGGCGCACCACTTGCGCGCGCAGACGCTTTCGACGATGACGGCTCCCACACCGACGAGCACGATCACCCCCAGCGGACCCGCGAGCACTGCGGTGCCCAGGAACGGCCCGTCGACCTGCCCGAGCGCCAGGTTCGACATGGGCACGCCGCCGAAGGGCACGCTCCAACGCACGGCCTCGCCCAGCACCAGTGCCGCGGGAACGCCGACAGCACGCCATCGGCCGCCAGCGGGGATCAGCGACAACGGCAGCGCCATAATCAGCGTCTCGACCGGGACTGCGGCGATCCATCCCGGCACGGTCAGCTCGGTCATCCAGAACAGCCCGAGCAGGTAGGCGCCCAGCCAGAAGGCGGCGGCCGCCTCGAGCCGGTCACGCCAGCGCTGCGCTCCCCGGTTGCAGAAGCGCAGCCACAAGCCGAGGCCGATGGGGCCAAGCGGCCACAGCCCCCACGGCGGCAGCGACAGCATCGTGAGCGCGCCCAGCGCCAGTGCGACGCCGTCGCGCAGCAACCGGTTCACGTCGAGTCAGCGGCCTGGTTCAAGCCGAGGCGTTGCACGACCGCCGCCGCTGCTTCGTTGCCCTGGCGGATGCATGCCGGGATGCCGAGACCCCGGTAGGCCGCGCCGGTCACGAACACGCCGGGCATCTCGCGAGCCAATGCCTCTTCGACCCGGTCGACGAGATGACCGTGGCCGGGCCGGTACTGGGGCAGCGACTGCGGCCAGCGCGAGACCCGCCACTCCGTCACGGCGCCGGAATCGCTCAAGCCGCGCAGCTGCGGGAGCTGCGACAGCTCTGCGAGCACGGTGTCGCGCAGCTCGGCATCGTCGAGGCGCGTGTGGCGGTCGTCGTCGTCCCGCCCGACCGACACCCGCAGGACAACGTTGGGAGCAGCCCCGATTGCCGCTCCGCCGGTGTCGCTGACATCATCGGCGCCCGCGCCGGCAGATGCTGCCCAGTTGGGCCATTTCGCGGACCCGTAGCTGCAGGCCGTCGTGAGCCAGCCGGTGTCCCGGGTGACCAGGAATCCCGCCTCAGCCGGCACCTCGATGGCGTCGGCGCGCACGCTGAGCGTCACCACCGCGACCGACGCGTACTCGATGAGTGCCAGCCGCGCCGCAGCAGAGGGCGCGCCGGGCAGCATTCGGGCTGCCGCGTGGGCGGGCGCAGCGACGATGACGGCGTCTGCGTCGAGCACCTCGGATCCGGTGTGCACGGCGAACCGCGTGCCGGGGCGCCGGATTGCCTCCACCGGGGTGCCCAGCCGCAAGATGCATCCGTCGAGGCGCTCCGTCAGTGCTTGGACCAGCCGACCCATCCCGCCATCGAAGCTGCCGAAGATCGGTGCCGGGCCGGGCCCGTCGGAAGCGGGTGCCGGCTGCATTTGGCGCAGTCCCCGCATGAGCGAGCGGCTGCGCTCCAGCGCTTGGCCGAGGATCGGCGCCGACGTTGCCGCGTCCAGCCGGCTGATGTCGCCCGCGCTGATACTGCCGAGCAGCGGATCCACCACCTGCGACGCCACAGCCGCTCCCAGCCGGGCACGCACGATGTCGCCCACGCTGGCAGCGCCGGGTCGGCGTGCAGTGAACCGCCGCGGCAGCACGTAGTCGGCTGCAGCCCGCAGCGTGCCCATGGGTCCGAGCAACGGCGAGCGGACAAGCGGACCCAAACGTGTGGGTACCCCGCCGATCAAGCCATCGGGCAGCGGTGCCAGCTGTTGGCCGCGCGAGCTAGCCCGAACAACAGAGGCACCTCCGGCCGCCGGCGAGATGCGCTCGGTCGAGATGCCCAGCTCGTCGCACAGCTCGGTCGCCCACGGCACCCGCAGCAAGAAGGCATCGGCACCTTCGTCGACGAGCCGTCCGTCGAATGGCGTCGAGAGGATCTTTCCACCGAGGCGCTCGGCGCTGTCGATCAGCATCACCCGCGGCACTGCGGTGCCCGCGTCGGCGGGATGCAGCAGGCGGTATGCGGCAGTCAGCCCGGCGATGCCGCCGCCGACCACCACAACCCGCTGCGGTGTCATCGACCCCACTCAGTCGGGCTGTTTGGGCACTGGCCGCCGGTACGCGTGCACATAGTCGGTCAGCCGCTCAAGCACCGCGGGGTCGGTCTCGGGCAGCACGCCGTGGCCCAGATTGAAGATGTAGCCGCTTTCCTGCGTGCCCGCGGCCAGGATGCGGCCAGCGGCAGGGCGCACGGCATCCCATCCTGCCACGCACAGGGCCGGGTCGAGGTTGCCCTGCAGCGCGACGCCCGGCCCGACCCGCTCGCGGGCCACCTCGAGCGGCACCCGCCAGTCCACGCCCACCACATCGGCGCCCACTCCGGCCATCTGGTCGAGCAGCTCCCCGGTGCCCACGCCGAAGTGCGCCCGGGGCACACCGAGGTCGGCCAGTTCGTCGAAGACCCGCTTGCTGTGCGGCGCCACGAACGCCGCGTAGTCGGCGGGCGACAGCGTGCCCGCCCACGAGTCGAACAGCTGCACGGCGCTGGCGCCCGCGAGCACCTGCGATCGCATCGAGGCCACAGCTATCGACGCCAGCCGCTCCATGAGGTCGTGCCACAACGCAGTGTCGGTGTACATGAGCGACTTGGTCCGCAGGTGCTGGCGGGAAGGTGCGCCTTCGACTAGGTAGCTCGCCACCGTGAACGGCGCCCCGGCGAAGCCGACGAGCGGCACGTCGAGCTCGGCGGCCAGCAGGCGCACGGTGTCGAGCACGTACGGGGTGTGCTCCTCGGCGTCAAGCTCGGGCAGCCGATCCAGATCGGTGCGGCTGCGCAGCGGCTGGCCGGCCACCGGCCCCACGCCGGGCACCACGTCGATCCCGAACCCGACGGCGGCAGCCGGCACCACGATGTCGGAGAACAGCACGGCCGCATCCACCCCGTAGCGGCGCACCGGCTGCAAGGTGATCTCAGCGGCGGTGGCCGGATCGGCGATGGCGTCGAGAATGCTGCCGTGGCCTCGCAGTGCCCGGTACTCGGGCAGTGAGCGCCCGGCCTGCCGCTGGAACCACACCGGCACCTGCTCGGTACGCCGGCAGCGGGCCGCCCGCATGTACAGGCTGTCGCCGAGCCGGTGGATCGGATGATCCGCCGGCAGCGCTGGAGCCGGCGCCGCCGGAGCCTCAGGAGTGTCAGCCATGCGCTGCGAACGGTACCGGGGCGGAGACGGGTCGCCGGTAGCCTCACGCGACCTGTGCGATCGTCTGGCCCCTGGGGCCGGGGCCTCGCACGCACACGGAGGCAGCGATGGGACCCGACACCGCACAGGTCATCGGGGACGAGCACGACGCCGATCGGCCGCTGCGTGTCGCACTGCTGACCTACCGCGGTCATCCCTGGGTCGGCGGCCAGGGCATCTATGTCCGTCACCTGGCACGTGAGCTGTCGTCGCTGGGCCACAGCGTCGAGGTGTTCAGCGGGCCGCCCTACCCGCACCTCGACCCGGGCATCAAGCTCACTGAGTTGGAAAGCCTCGACCTGTACCGCATGCCCGATCCGTTCCGGGTGCCCAAGCTGTCCGAGTTCCGCTCGCCGATCGACGTGCTGGAGTGGCTCATCACCTGCACGGCCTCGTTCGCCGAGCCGCTGACGTTCAGCCTGCGGGCATTCCGGGCGCTGCGCAGCCGGCTCGACGACTTCGACTTGGTGCACGACAACCAGTGCCTTGGCTACGGCATCGACTGGCTGCGGCGGGCCGGCGTGCCCACGCTGGGCACGATCCATCACCCGATCACGGTGGACCGGCGGCTGGAGATCGCCCATGCGCCCACCCGTGGCAAGCGGCTCGCCATGCGGCGCTTCTACGCCTTCACCCGCATGCAGAACCGGGTGGCGCGGCGCCTCGATCGGATCGTGACCGTTTCCACCAACAGCTTCGACGACATCGTGACCGACCTCGGCGTGGACCCCGCCCGCCTGAACATCGTCACGGTCGGCGTCGATCCGGCCCAGTTCCGGCCCCTGCCGCACGTGACGCCGGTGCCGGGCCGGCTGATGACCACCGCCAGCGCCGACGTGGCCATGAAGGGCCTCGCCTACCTGCTCGAGGCACTGGCCAAGCTGCGCACCGAGGATCCCTCGCTGCACCTCGTGGTGATCGGGCGACCCAAGGACGACTCGGCAGCGAGCCGGCTCATCGATCGGCTCGACCTGGCCGGCAGCGTCGAGTTCGTGAGCGGGGTGCCCGACGAGCGCATCGTGGAGCTCTACAACGAGGCGCAGCTGGCCGTGGTGCCGTCGCTGTACGAGGGCTTCTCACTTCCAGCCGTCGAGGCGATGTCGTGCGGGGTGCCGTTGGTGGCGACCACCGGGGGCGCGTTGCCCGAGGTCACCGGCGCCGACGGCGAGACCTGCCTGCAGGTGCCGCCCGGCGATTCGGAGGCGCTGGCGGCACGCATCGGCTGGGCGCTCGCTCAGCCCGATCTTCGGGCGACCGTGGGAGCTGCCGGACGGGCGAGGGTGAAGGCGAACTACTCGTGGGCGGCCACGGCCCGCAAGACCGTCGATCAATACCGTGCGCTGCTGGCCGAGACGCCAAAGCGGCCGCCGCGTTCGTCGCCGATGCAGAGGCTGAGCGCCGGGCGCTGATGCTCACCGTCGACTACGAGCGTCTCGGCGCCGTTCGCGGCGACCGGGTACTGGACCTGGGCTGCGGCGCGGGCCGTCACGCCTTCGAGAGCGCCCGGCGCGGCTGCGTCACCATGGCGTCGGACCGTGATCCCGGCGAGCTGCGCGCCGTCACCGACATGTTCGCTGCCATGGACGACGCCGGCGAGATCGACTCTCCCGCCGGCCAGCCGCTCGGTCATGCAGTGGTGGCCGATGCCACTGCCTTGCCGTACCCAGACACCAGTTTCGACCGGATCATCGCTGCGGAGGTGCTCGAGCACATCGTCGACGACGAGTGCGCCATCGCCGAGCTGGCACGGGTGCTGCGGCCCGGCGGCACGATTGCGGTGACGGTTCCCGCGCGAGCCGCCGAGCGGGTCTGCTGGGCGCTGTCGGCCGACTACCACGCGCCCGCCGTGCCCGACGGCCACGTGCGCATCTACAGCGCCGACGAGCTGCGAGCCAAGCTGGCAGCGGCCGGCCTGTACGTCTCTGACAGTCATGGCGCGCACGGTCTGCACACGCCGTACTGGTGGCTGCGCTGCCTGGTCGGGCCGCACAACGATCAGCACCCGCTGGTGCGGGCCTACCACCGGCTGCTGGTGTGGGACATGACCGAGGCACCGCCGCTCACGCGCACGCTCGACCGCCTGCTCAATGCCGTGCTGCCCAAGTCAACAGTCCTGTACGCCTACAAGGCCCGTGCCCATGAGGCATCTCAGTCGCTCGCCGAACCGGTGGGAGCCGCTCATGCGGCCTGAATTGGTGGTCGAAACGGCGCCGCTGCTGACGGGCGCGGAGGTCGCTGCCACGGCCGATGCCATCGAGGTCTGCCAGCAGCCCGACGGTCTCATCCTGTGGTTCGACGGCGGGCATGCCGATCCGTGGAATCACGTCGAGACGGCCATGGCGCTGGCGACGGCGGGGCGCTACCGGGCGGCCGAGCGCGCGTACGAGTGGCTGCAGGCGAACCAGCACAACACGGGCAGCTGGCACAACTACTACACCGCACTCGGCGTCAAGGACTTCAAGGTTGACACCAACTGTTGCGCCTATGTCGCGGTGGGCGTCTGGCATCACTGGCTTGCCACCGGCGACCGCGGGTTCGTCGAGGCGATGTGGTCGACCGTGGCACGGGCGCTCGACTTCGTGGTGAGCCTGCGCACCGCCAGCGGGCACATCCCCTGGGCGGTGCACGCCAACGGCACACCGTGGCCGTACGCGCTGCTGACCGGGTCGTCGTCGATCTGCCAGTCGCTTCGGTGCGGGCTGGCGCTGGCCGAGCTGACCGGTCACGAGCGTCCCGCGTGGGCAAGCACCCTGGCCCGCACTCTCCGCCAGATCCGCCACCGGCCCGACGGCTTCGAGCCCAAGGACCGTTGGGCAATGGACTGGTACTACCCGGTGCTGAGTGGCGCGCTGACCGGCGCACAGGCCCGCTCCCACCTCGCCGCCGGCGCGCCCAAGTTCGTGCTCGCTCAAGGCGTGCGCTGTGTGGCCGATCAAGCCTGGGTGACTGCAGCAGAGACGTGCGAGTGCGCGATCGCCTACCTCCGCACCGGCGATGCGGCAACAGCCCGGCGGCTCATCGAGGCCACGTCTGCGATGCGCAATGATGACGGCAGCTACTACACCGGCTGGGTCGTGCCCAAGTCCCGGACCTTTCCCGACGCCGAGCGCACCAGCTACACCGCTGCGGCCGTGCTGCTGGCCACCGACGCGCTCGACCAGCGCAGCGCGGCTGCGGGCACGCTCACGACCACGCCGGGTCGCTGACCGGGTTGCGCAGGACGCGCAGGCTGCCCTCGGAGGCGTGCTCGATGAAGCCGTCGTCCAGAGCGCGCAGCCAGATCTCATAGGGCGGGCGGCCGCCGTCGGCGGGATCGGGGAACACGTCGTGGATGGCCAGCAGGCCGCCCGGCATCACCTTGGGCACCCAGGCCTCGTAGTCGGCATGGGCCGGCGCGTCGCCGTGGCCGCCGTCGATGAACACCAGGGCAGCGCTCGACCAGTGCGCCGCGACCGTGACTGAGTCGCCCACGATGGCTACGACGGCGTCTTCGAGGCCGGCGTCGATGAGCGTCCGGCGCAGGACCGGCAGCGAGTCCATGCGGCCGGTGCTGGGGTCGACCAGCTCGGCGTCGTGATGCTCCCAGCCCGCCTGCATCTCCTCGGAACCACGGTGGTGGTCGATCGTGAACAGCACCCCGCCGGACTCTGCCGCAGCAGCACCCAGGTACACCGCCGACTTGCCGCAGTACGAGCCGATCTCCACCAACGGCCCCAGCGAGGCCACTTCGGTCGCGGCCCGGTACAGCGCCATGCCCTCGTCGTGGGGCATGAAGCCCTTCACCCACTGGGCCAGCGCTGACAGCTCTGGATTCACTGGCGTCCAGAGGCTGAGCCCCGCGCATTGGCAGGGGCCTCGGGCCGGGCGAACAGCACCCGGTCCAGCAGGATGAACTTCCCCGCCCACAGAACTCCGAAGCCGATGAGGTTCGCCGCCGAGACGGCCACGGTGGACTGCCACCACCGGTCGGCCAGCGCCACTGCCAGCGACGAGATGCCGAGCCCGGCGAGGCTGTAAGCCCAGAACGGCAGGATCTCGCCGGTCAGCGAATGGCGGTCGGTGCGAGACCAGACCCAGCGTCGGTTGGCGTAGTAGGCCGGCCCGGCGGCGACGCACACCGCCGCCACGTTGGCCACGACCGCCTGCCACTCCAGCACGGCATAGGCCACGACCAGCACGGCTTGGGTCACCACCACCGTGCCGGCCGACACCGTGCTGTAGCCGACCAGCCGCCCGAAGAGCCCCCACCTCATCGCCCGCGCCTCACTGGGTCGGTCTCATTGGGGTGATCTCAGCGCGCGAGTGTGCTTGACAGAGTGTCGCCGACGGAGCGGGGTTGTCACTGCTCCGCTGGGGCGTTGGGCCGGTAGCAGACCGCCAGCAGCAGGACCGTCGACACCAGCCCGCCGGCGATGGCGACAGCGAACCAGACCGGCCCGCTCCAGTCGAGGCCGATTGCGTTGTCCACCGACCAGTCGCCGGGACCGGTCGCCGCCACGGCCGCCGCCGCCACGGCCAGCACGAACACGTACTCCCAGCCCTCGCGGATGATGAAGAAGCCGTTCTTGCGATGACCGACCCACCCGGCAGTCGACATCACGCCGATGAACGCCATCGAGCTGAGCGGCGTCAGCAGCCCCAGCGCCAGGCCGAAGCCGGCGCCGATCTCAGTGAGAGCAGCGAGGTAGGCGTGCAGCAGGCCTGGGCGCAGCCCCTCGGCGGCGAACCAGTTGCCGACGCCCCCGATGCCGCCGCGGAACTTGGCGATGCCGTGCAGCGCCAGGGTGACGCCCACGATGACTCGCAGGACGAGCAGGCCCAGGTTGATGCTGTCGGGATCCATGGTCCTGGGGCCTCCTCAAGGGTGTTGCAGCCGTCTGCGGAAGGCTGTCTGGCTGCGCACCGTACTCACAACTCGAGCCGGTAGACGTTGGTGTTCCGCTGGTTGAAGCCGAGCCGGGCGTACAGGCGGTTGGCGGCCTCCCGGTCGGGTCGAGAGGTCAGGTCCACCGTGCGGGCACCCGCCTGCTGGGCGATCTCGATGGCCCGCCGGTTGAGCGCCGCGCCGATGCCGCGGCCACGTGCCGACTCGTCCACCACGACATCCTCGATCCACGCCCGCAGCCCGCTGGCCAGCGGGAAGAGCACCAGGATCATGGCGCCGACGATCCCGCCTGCGCTATCTCGCGCGATGAGCACCGTGTTGGCGGCGTGACCCACGATGCGCTCCAGCGCTGCCGCGTCGGGCGGTGGCGAGCTCGACAGCTGCGGGTGCAGGCGGGCGAACGCGGCAACCAGCTCGTCGTTGACCCCCTCGCACACCGCGATCTGCACATCAGGGTGCGCCGAGGCGGGCGCTGCGCCGCCGGTACCGGTCTGATAGGCCACGAAGCGCATGGTAGGTGCATCCGGTCACCGCAGGGTCGGCTCGCAGGAGGGCGCGGATAGCCTCCCGTCCGTGGGCCATATGGAGTGGTTCGAGCACCCCGAACCAGGCAGCGACGCCGTTCTCATCGCAGCGTTCTCGGGCTGGAATGACGCCGGCGATGCCGCCACCGAGTCGGCCAAGTACCTGCGGCGGCGCTTTCGCTGCCATCCCGTGGCCCAGATCGACCCGGAGTTCTTCTACGACTTCGCCTCGGTGAGGCCGAGCGTGCACGTCGTGGACGGCGAGCGGGAGATCGACTGGCCGACACCCGATGTGCGCGTCGGCGAGGCCGACGACGGCCGGTCGGTGATCACCGTGCTGGGTGTCGAGCCCCGGCTGCGCTGGCGCACGTTCTGCGACGTGATCATCGAGATGGCCGAGACGCTGGGCGTTTCCACGGTGGTGACGCTGGGCGCGCTGCTCACCGACACCCATCACAATGCGCCGGTCAACGTGGTGGGGGCATCCAACAACGCCGCGCTGAACCTCACGATGGGCCTGCGCCAGTCCACCTACGAGGGGCCGACCGGCATCATCGGCGTGCTCAACGACGCCTGCCACCGAGCCGGCTTCGCGAGCGTGTCGTTCTGGGCCACCGTGCCCACCTACGTGCACAACTACCCCTCGCCGAAGGCGGCGCTGGCACTGGCCGAGCGCGTCGCGCAGTTCATGGGCGTCACGCTCGGCGAGTCCGAGCTGCACAGCGCCGCTGCCAACTACGGCCGCCAGATCGACGAGCTGGTCGCCGGCGACGACACTCTCGCCCAGTACGCGCAGCAGATCCTCGAAGAGTCCGCCGCCGAAGCCGTCGAGGACTTCAGCGAGATGGTCGAGAACCCCGACGGCCTCATCAACGAGTTGGAGCAGTTCTTGCGCCAGCAAGAACCAGACTGAACAGTTTGCGCCAGCAGGAACCAGACTGAACAGCTAGGCGAGGGCGTGGTGCAGGGCCAGCTCGACCTCGCGCTGGTGCGCTTCGTCGATGACCGGACCGTCGGGACCGACCACGTAGAACGAGTCGACCACCACGTTCGCCAGCGTCTGGATCTTGGCCGAGCGGATGTCGAGGCCCATCTCGGCCAGCACCCGGGTCACCTTGTAGAGCACGCCGATGTGATCCTCGGTGCGGATCTCCACGATTGTTGCGCCCGTGGCTGACTCGGCATCGAAGGTGACCTTGGTCGCGGCCCTGGTGGCTGACAGCGCCCGGCGGCGCCGGTACACCCGGGCGCGCTCGGCGATGCGCGCCTCCAGCGCCAGGTGGCCGCGCAGCGACCGGCGCACGTCGTAAACGACCCGATCCCAATCGACCGGCGTATCGGGCGGCACGATGCGGAACGACGACACTGCCATGCCCGCCGGGCTCGAATAGGCGTCCGCCTGCAGCACGTCGAGCCCCCGCAGCGCCAGCACGCCCGCAGCGCGGCTGAACAGCCCGCGCTCGTCGGGCGCCACCACAGTGAGCACGTCGTCCTCGACTCGCAGCGCCGTCTCCCCGGCTGCCATCAATTCCACGACCTCCTCGGTGAGCAGGCGCCGATGGCTGGACTGCGCCTGGTCCGCGCCGCTCAAGTGCTCGGAGGTCATCTCGACGAGAGCGGAGACCAGGTTTGCAGTCCAGTCGCCCCACGCCATCGGCCCGGTCGCCATGCAGTCGGCCTCGGTCATCACGGCCAGCAGCTCCAAGAACTCCTGCGTGTCCACGGCGCGGGCAACGGTGGCGACGGTCAGCGGGTCGTCGAGGTCTCGCCGGGTGGCGATGTCGGTCAGCAGCAGGTGGTGCTGCACCAGGCGCACCAGCGTGTCGGCGTCGTCGGAGCTCCAGCCGCAGCGTCGGGCGATCGGACCCGCCAGGCGCATGCCGGCCTGCGTGTGGTCGCCCGGATAGCCCTTGCCGATGTCGTGCAGCAGCGCTCCCATCAGCAGCAGGTCGGGCCGTGCCACACGGTGGGTGAAGCGGGCTGCGATGGCGACGGCCTCGAGCAGGTGCCGGTCGACAGTGAAGCGGTGGTAGCGAGACCGCTGGGGGCGATTGCGGTTCGGCGCCCACTCGGGCAGCACCTTGGTCCACACGCCGAAGTAATCGAGGGTCTCGATGACGTTGATGGCCCGGTGCCCGCAGCCGAGCAGCTCGACGAACAGGTCCCGGGCGCCGTGCGGCCACGGATCGGGAAACTGCGCCTGGCGCTCGGCCAGCTTGTCGAGACTGGCACGGCTGATCGGGATGTCGCCGCGGGCCGACTGCACCGCCGCATGCAGCACCAGCACCACATCGGCAGCAGGGTCGCCGTCGATGACCAGTTCGCCGTCGCTCACCGACAATCCAGCTATATCGACATCGGGTGCAACGAACTCGGTTTGCTTGCGGGCGACGCTCGACCACAGCTGGTCCGATAGGAACGCGATGATGCGCCCGGCCTGTGCGATCTCAGCCATGAACGCGTCGGCGTCGACTGCGCCTGATCGCTCGGCCACGGCGTCCTGGTCGTCCGCAGACAGCACGTCACTGCGCAGGCCGGTGGTGCGGTGCAGCTCCACCCGTGCCCGCAGCAACGTCTGGTAGGCGTCGGCGAGGCGACCGGCGTCTGCGGCGGGAAGATCGGCACCCGCCAGCTGCGCCCAGCGGATCGCATGGGCATCACGCAGCCCGCCACGGCCGGTCTTCAGGTCGGGCTCCAGCAGGAAGGCCACTTCGCCGCTCTGGTTGTGCCGGCGATTGACGGCGCGCTGCAAGTCGTCGAGCCGCTGTGAGGCGTTGTCGCGCCAGTCGGCGTTTACACCCTCGATGAGTTGGGCGGTCAGAGTTTCGTCGCCCGCGAGGTGGCGGGCATCCACTAACGCCGTTGCCGTGTCGATGTCCGACGCTGCCAGGTCCAGCGTCCCCGCCAGCGAGCGCACGGCGTGGCCCAGCTTCAGCTTTTCGTCCCAGATCGGGTACCACAGGCGGTCGGCCAGGTTGCCCCGCTGCGGGCTGTCCCCCAGCGCACCGTCGCTCGCCAGCAGCGACTCGCGGCCGTCGTGCAGCAGCAACAAGTCGATGTCGCTGCCGGGGCACAGCTCGGCACGGCCGTAGCCGCCGACGGCCACGAGCGCCACGCCGCTGCCCGAGCCGTGGTCGCCGTTCAGCCCCCAGTCGGCAGCCTCGGCGGCAAACTGCTCGGCCAGCCACGAATCGGTGAGCTGGCTCAGCGCGCCGGGCAGTTCGGCAGCATCGGCCGTCTGCACCAGCGCTGCGCGGCGATCGCTGAACGCCGTCATCGCTGCCCCTCTGTGTCTATGCGCCTCGCAGGCTCGGCCGTGTCGATGCGCCTCGCAGGCTCGGCCGTGCGACGACGCTGCAGCACCTCGAACGCCTTGGCTGCGCCCCAGGCGATGCCGAGCGGGCCGAGGTCGGGGTGGATGTCGGCGAACGAGGCCGGCGTCAGTCCGTAGGGATCGTCCCCGAAACGCGACCTTTCGAAATCGTCGCGATCGGGTTCGGGCACACCGCCGTCCGCGAGCACCTGGGTCGGGAATCGCACGGCGCTGCGCAGCACGCTCAGCGGCGTGGTCTGCTGCTCGTCGACATCGGTAGCCAGCAGGTCCCGCAGCGGAGGGCCGATCTCGGCGACACACTGCTCGCCCGCTGCACGTACCTGCTCACGGAGGCCCGCGGGGTCGACACCTGCTCGCTCGCACGTCTCAGCCACGCAACGCGCGACCCAGCCCCCCAACGCAGCGATCGCCCCGTCGGCCAGCAGCGTCGCCGCTTCGTCCACCGATGCGACGCTCATCGATTGGCCTCTGAGGCGGCGGGTACAACGCAGTTGCCGTCCGCAAGCGCGCCGTTGAGGTTGCCCGAGCGGAAGCCCTCCAAGTCGAGCGTCACATAGCGGTAGCCGACACCGCTGATCGCTTCCACGATGGCCTCACGTCGTTGGACCGCCTCGGCCAGATCGTCGAGCGGCAGCTCGATGCGCGCCGTGTCGCCGTAGTCGCGGACCCGCAGCTGGCCGAAGCCCAGCCGGCGCAGGGCCGATTCGGCCCGGTCCAGCCGTGCCAGCAAGGGCACCGTCACCTGAGTGCCATAGGGCAACCGCGAGGCCAGGCATGCGGCGGCGGGCTTGTCCCAGGTTCGCAAACCCAGATCAGCGCTGACGCGCCGCACGTCGTCCTTCGTGAAGCCCGTCTCCACCAGCGGGAAGCGGGCGCCCCGGTCGCGTGCGGCGTGCTGGCCCGGCCGGTGATCGCCCAGGTCGTCGACGTTCACGCCGAGCACCACCAGCGCGCCCCGCGCCGACGCGAGCGGTTCGAGCTGGTCCATGAGGGCTGACTTGCAGTGGAAACAGCGGTCTGTGTCGTTGATGCGGTACGCGGCGCGCGTCATCTCGTCGGTCTCGACGGTCTGCCATACCAGCCCCCACTCGGCCGCCAGGGCCGCGCAGTCGGCTGCCTCGTCGGTTGCGAGGCTCGGCGAGACGGCAGTGACGCAGAGCGCATCGTCGCGGAGCACGTCGTTGGCGGCCCAGGCCACCAACGACGAGTCAACACCGCCGCTGAACGCCACGATCACCGGCCCCGAACGTTCGAAGAAGCCGCTCAGCCGCTCGATCGTGCCGTCGGCGGGATCAGCGCCGGTCATGTCGTCGCTCCCGCGCTCGCTCCTTGCCACAGGCCTGCGGGGTCAGAGCCGGTCGGCCGGGATGGCGTAGAACAGCTCGGCGCCGCCGGTGACCGCAGGCACCAGCCCGCGAGCCGACGGCAGGATCTGATCGGCATAGAAGCGAGCGGTGGCGACCTTGTCGGCCAGGAACTGCGGTGACACAGCGCCGTCGGACCCACCCGAACCCCCGTCTCGGGCATCAGCGACTGTCAAGCCCTGATCCGCCAGCAGCCCAGCAGCCGCCTGCGCACTGCGGCCCAAGAGCCAGCCGCCGACCACCACGCCGGCGAGCCGCATGAACGGCGACGAGCCCGCGGCCACATCATTCGGCGCCGCCGAGAGCTGACCGCCCAGCCACATCGCCGCTTCGCCCATGGCCGCAACGCCGTCGCCCAGCGCAGCGCCGATCGCAGCCAGATCGGAATCGTCGCTGGCGGCCAGGCTGCCTGCGGTTGTGCCCATCTCGCCGATCAGGCGCGCCATGGCCTCCCCACCGCCGAGCGGCAGCTTGCGGAAGGCCAGGTCCGCCGCCTGGATGCCGTTGGTGCCCTCGTAGATCGGGGCGATCCGGCTGTCGCGCCAGTGCTGCGCGGCGCCGGTCTCCTCCACATAGCCCATGCCGCCATGCACCTGCACGCCGAGCGAGGTCATCTCCACGCCCAGATCGGTGCCCCAGCCCTTGCTGATCGGCGTCAGGATCGCGGTGAGCTCGTCGGCCCGCTCGCGCTCGTCGGGATCGGTTGCCACGATGGACCGGTCGATCGCCGCCGCATTCAGGTACATCACGCAGCGCATGGCCTCGGCGTTCGCCCGCATCGTCAGCAGCATCCGCCGCACGTCGGCGTGATCCACGATCGGCGACGACTCGCCCGGCGGCAGCTCGGCGCCGATCGCCCGCCCCTGCTTGCGGGTCAGCGCGTACTCCCGCGCCTGCTGGTACGCCCGCTCGGTCAGCGACAGCCCCTGCAGGCCCACCGACAGCCGGGCGTTGTTCATCATGGTGAACATGGCCCGCATGCCGCCGTGCTCGGGGCCCACGAGATAGCCGACCGCACCACCCTCGTCGCCGTAGGACATCACGCAGGTGGGACTGGCGTGGATGCCGATCTTGTGCTCGGTGGACACTGCGCGCAGGTCGTTGCGAGGCCCCAGCGAGCCGTCGGCATTGACCAAGTACTTCGGCACCAGGAACAGGCTGATGCCGCGGGTGCCCGGGGGGCCCTCGGGCGTGCGGGCCAGCACCAGGTGGACGATGTTGTCGGCAAGCTCGTGCTCGCCGTAGGTGATGAAGATCTTCGTGCCGGTGATGAGGTAGCTGCCGTCGTCCTGCGGGATCGCACGGCTGGTGAGGGCGCCCACGTCAGAGCCGGCGTGGGGCTCGGTCAGGTTCATCGTGCCCGACCACTCTCCGCTGATCATCTTGGGCAGGAACGTCTGCTGCAGCGTCTCGTCGGCGTGGTGGGTGAGGGCGTCGATGGCACCCTGGGTCAGCAGCGGGCACAGGCTGAACGCCATGCTGGCCGAGGTCAGCATCTCCTGGACGGCCAGGCCCACGCACCACGGCATCCCGCCGCCGCCGAAGTCGTCGTCGAAGGCCATGCCGTTCCAGCCGGCGTCGACGAACTTGCGGTAGGCATCGGCGAAGCCGTCGGGATGGGTGATCACGCCGTTGTCGAAGTCGAGCCCCTGCTGGTCGCCGGGCACGTTCAGCGGGGCAACCTCGGCAGACATGAAGCGGCCGGCTTCGTCGAGGAGCGCGCTCGCGGTCTCCAGGTCGGCGTGCGCGAACCGTTCGTGCCCGGCCAAGTCCTCCAGGTCGGCCACGTGCTCAAGCACGAACAGCATGTCGTCGACCGGGGCGGAGTACTCAGACATCGCAACCTCGCAGAGTGGTCTCGCCGGGCAGCCCGAGCAGGGCCCGGATGTGCTGGCCAACAGACTACGACTCGCCCTCCGCCGACCGCGAAGCCGCCTCTTGCTGGAGGCCGTGTCTGAAGCGCCTTCTAGCGAAGGCCGATGCGATCGAGGACCGTGGGGGTGTCGGCGAGGAGTCCGGTGTAGAAGGTGCCGAATTCGCCGTAGATGGCGCTGGCCTCGTCGAAGCGCATCGTGTACACGACCTCCTTGAGGTCGTCGAGGTGCTCGCCGAACAGCGTCACGCCCCACTCGAAGTCGTCGACTCCGGTGGACCCGGTCACCACCTGCAGGATCCGGCCGCGGAACTTGCGGCCTGACGTGCCGTGCTCATACATCAGCTCGCGGCGGGTGTCGTACGGCAGCGTGAACCAGTTGCCGCTGCCTTCGGCCACCGCACCTCGGCGCTTCGACATGGGGTAGAAGCAGAATGCCCGCTTGCCCTCGGGCGGCAGCTGCGGGTAGAGCCGCGGGGTCTTCATCTCCGGCGGCAGGTCGGGCGCGTACTCGCTCACCTCGGTCATCGAGACATAGCTGTCGGCGACCTCGAGGCCTGCCTGCTGCACCAGCGTCTGCAGCTTGCGCAGCCGCCACAGGTCGGGCCCCAGCGCCATGAAGCCGACATCGGCCTTGTGTCCCAGCACGGCCACGGCCAGCACCTGGTGATCGTCGTCGACGGTGTCCCCGACGGCGGCGAGCACACCAGCCCGGTCGGCGGCGGGCGTGAGCTTGCAGAACAGGTGCAGCACGCCCCATCCGACCGACGTCGTCACCTCTGGCATCTGTGACACCCGGGCAGCCTAGGGAGGAGCCCCGGCAGGTGCGGAGGCTTCGCCGAGACGCTCGGGAACCCCTGCCAGGCTGCCGCTGTACACGTTCAGCTCATCGCCGCGGGCAAAGCCCGCCAGCGTGATGGCCGCAGCCCGAGCCGACTCGATCGCAAGCGAGCTGGGTGCACTGACAGCGACGAGGGTGCCGATGCCCGCCGCCCACGCCTTCTGCACCATCTCGAAACTGGCCCGACCGCTCACGAACAGAGCCATCGCGCCTGCGTCGTCACGTCCGTCGAGCAAGCGTCTGCCGATCACCTTGTCGACGGCGTTGTGGCGCCCGATGTCCTCGCGCAGCACGTCGATACGACCGTCGGCGTCGAAGGTCGCGGCGGCGTGCAGCCCGCCGGTGCGGCCGAACATCTCCTGTGCCGCCGGCACCGAAGCCAGGGCTGCATGAACGGCGTCGACACTGAATTGACGGGTGCCCGCCAGCGGCCCCAAGCGTGCGGCCATGTCGGTGATGGTGGTGCTGCCGCAGATCCCGCAGGCGGCGCTGACGTTGCCGAGGCGGGGCGTCGGCACGGGCGCCTTGCCGCCGGTCTCCACGGTGACGACGTTGTATTCGAATTCGGCCGCGGGACCCTCGCCGCAGTAGCGCACGCCCGTCACCGCCGCGCCGTCGAGCAGCCCGTCGCCGGCGCAGAACCCCGCCGCCAGCTCGTAGTCGTGGCCGGGCGTGCGCATGGTGGTGGCCACCATGTGCCCGTCGAGGCGGATCTCGAGCGGCTCCTCCACCACGACCTCATCGGGTGACTGTCGCCACGTGCCCTGGCGCAGGCGGTCCACCAGCACTCGCATCGTGCGCCCCCGCCGCATCCGGTCAGGGTACCGGCGCCCTTCGTTGCGCTCCGCCCCGGCTGTGCCGCCCAGGCGCGCAGCAGCCCGGGCACAAGACCCGGGCCGTTGCGTTGGGTTGGGCTGTTCTGTTGAACTTCTGGGAGGCGGTTCTCCCAGAGTGAGTGTGCCTGGCGCTAGAAGTCCATGTCCGGCATGGCGGGAGCGCCGCCGGCGTCGGGCTCGTCGCAGATCACTGCCTCGGTGGTGAGGAACAGCGCCGCGATCGACGCAGCGTTCTGCAGCGCCGACAGCGTCACCTTGGCGGCATCGATCACGCCGGCACCGACAAGGTCCTCGTATTCGCCGGTAGCGGCGTTGAGGCCCATCGCGCCGTCGAGGTCGCGCACCTTGCTGAGCACCACGCCGCCTTCGTAGCCGGCGTTCTCGGCGATCTGCTTCAGCGGACCGGCCAGCGCACGCTCGACCAGCCGCGCACCGGTGGCCTCGTCGCCGTCGAGCGCTTCGGCGACCGCCTGCACGGCCGACTCGGCACGCACCAGCGTGACGCCGCCTCCGGTCACCACGCCAGCCTCGATGGCTGCCTTGGTGGTGCTGACGGCGTCCTCGATGCGGTGCTTCTTCTCCTTCAGCTCGACCTCGGTGGCTGCGCCGACCCGCAGCACCGCCACGCCGCCGGACAGCTTCGCCAGCCGTTCCTGCAGCTTCTCTCGGTCGTAGTCGGAGTCGGTGTTGTCGATCTCGTTCTTGATCTGCTCGATGCGGCCCCGCACCTCGCCCTCGTCGCCCGAGCCCTCGATGATGGTGGTCTCGTCCTTGGTGACGACCACCCGGCGGGAGGTGCCCAGCAGGTCGAGCGTGGTGTTCTCGAGCTTGAGGCCGACGTCCTCGCTGATGACCTGACCGCCGGTCAGGATCGCCATGTCGGCCAGCATGGCCTTGCGGCGGTCGCCGAATCCGGGCGCCTTCACGGCGACCGATCGGATCGTGCCGCGGATCTTGTTCACCACCAGGGTGGCCAGCGCCTCGCCCTCGATGTCCTCCGCAATGATCACCAGCGGCTTGCCTGCCTGGGTCACCTTCTCGAGCACCGGCAGCACGTCACGCACCGCCGAGATCTTGCCCTGCATGAACAGCAGGTAGGCATCGTCCAGCACCGCTTCCTGCGAGTCGGGATCGGTGACGAAGTAGGGCGAGATGTAGCCCTTGTCGAAGCGCATGCCCTCGACGAGATCCATCTCGAGGCCGAACGTCTGGGACTCCTCGACGGTGATCACGCCGTCCTTGCCGACGTTGTCGAACGCGTCACTGATCAGCTGGCCGATGTCACCGTCGGCAGCCGAGATGGCCGCGACCTGCGCGACATGGGTCTTGGAGTCGGTGACGCTGATCGCCATGTCCTCGATGGCCCCGACGGCGGCCTCGACGCCCGCCTCGATGCCACGCTTGATGGCCATCGGGTTGGCACCGGCCGCCACGTTCCGCAGGCCGTCGCGCACCATCGTCCAGGCCAGCACGGTGGCGGTGGTGGTGCCGTCGCCGGCTACGTCGTCGGTCTTCTTGGCGACCTCCTTGACAAGCTCGGCCCCGATGCGCTCGACCGGGTCCTCCAGCTCGATGTCCTTGGCGATCGACACACCGTCGTTGGTGATCGTGGGGGCGCCCCACTTCTTGTCCAGCACGACGTTGCGGCCCTTGGGGCCCAGCGTGACGCGCACGGCGTCGGCAAGCTGGTTCATGCCTGACTCGAGCGCTCGGCGGGCCTCGTCGTCAAAGCTGATCATCTTGGCCATATCAGGTGGCTCCTGTCCTCGGTGACACTGTCTGAATGGATGCTGAATGGATAACGGGACAATGGGCGGCGACGGACGGGTGGCCGCATCGCTGCCGCACTGCCTGCAGCGGTTAGCACTCTAGAGCTGAGAGTGCTAACCGCCAACTCCCGCGGCCCCGATGAGGTCGGCGGCCAGGGCGGCGGCAGCGTCGCTCACCGCTGACAGCGTGTCGGTCATCGACCGCTCCGGCCCGTAGCGCTCCGACAGCACGACCAAACCGGTCGCCTGCCCTTGATCGCCGGGTCCCGTCGCAGCGTCGAGTTCGAAGCCCGGCTCGCGGGCGCCCGCGATGACGCCGGTGGGCACTCGGGCTTCGGCGGCCATCGCCAGCACGCCTCCCACGACCTTGCCGTCGAACGAACCTGCGTCGAGACGGCCCTCGCCGGTGATGACCAGGTCGGCTCGCTCGATCGCCTCGGCCAGGCCGATCTCGTCCGCCACCACCTCGAAACCCTCTGCCAGTTCGGCACGCATACCCGCCGCCAGCCCGCCCGCGAGGCCCCCGGCGGCACCCGCTCGGGCCATCTCGCTGACGTCGACGCCGTACCGTTCGGCGTACAGGTCGGCGAGGCGCTCGAGGCGGCGGGTCAGCAGCTTGATCTGCGGCGGCGAGGCGCCCTTCTGCGGGCCGAAGATGCGCGCAGCGTCACAGAACCGCGTGCGCACGTCGCAGGCCACCACCACCGAGACTCCGGCGAGGCGGGCCAGCGGCGCCATGGCGTCGAGCGCGCCCAGTCCGCCGTCGGTCGTGGCCGAGCCGCCCACGCCCACGATCACTCGCCGGGCACCGCTGGCGACGGCCTCCGCGATGAGCTCGCCTGTGCCCGCCGTGGTTGCTGCGAGCGGATCGTTCCCCTCGGCTCCCCCAGCCAGCAGCAGCCCGCTGGCGCGGGCCATCTCGATGATCGCCGTGTCGCGCTCCAGCCGCCATGCGGCTTCGATGCGCGCACGCAGCGGACCGGTCACCAGCGACGTGCGGTTCGGTCCGCCCAGCGCCTCGAGCGTGCCCTCGCCGCCGTCCGCAGCGGGCAGGCACGCAACGTCCGCAGCGCTGCCGGCGTGCCGGCGGATGCCTGCCTCGATGGCTGCCGCGACCTGCGCAGCCGACGCGGTGCCGCGGAACTTGTCCGGGCAGGCAACCACTCGCATAGAGACGGCTCCGCCCGATCGGCTACTCGGCCAGATCGGTCCCCAGCGTCACCAGCACGTCGGGCGTCTCGAAGCTCTGCACGGCCGCTGTGTCAGCCAGCATCGTGAAGACGTCGTTGTCGGCGTCGAGCTCGAGCACTCCGGCGATCGCCCGTGCTTCGAGCAGCGAGCCCGGCTGGTAGTAGATGCGAGTCCGCTCCAGCGGCGTGCCCAGATAGTTGGTGGGTGACTTGGTGATGTAGCTCAGCGTCTTGAAGCGGTCGGTGAGCCGCCCCGCTGCGCCGCGCACCGTCGTGGAGTTGGCCACCTGGATCGAGACCTCCGCGGCCGGTCTGGGCTGGAAGGGCTCGGCATCGGTGGAGGTGGTGTCGGTGGCCGCAGGCGTCGTGGTGGCCACGACAACCGTGCTGACAGTGTCGCCGCCGGTCGTGCCGCCGTCGCTGGGTGCGCCGGTCGTCGCGGGCGGCTGTGTCACCGCCGGAAGCGTGTCGCCGGGCTCGGCTGCGGGCGCGGTGTCCGTCGTCACAACCTCGTCAGGATCGTCAACCGAGCGCAGCAGCAGCACGCCCACGACGACGGCCACCAGCACCAGCAGCAGTCCGCGCACAGCTGCGCCGCTGTTGGATTCGCCGGCTTGGCTGTTCATCGGGTGACCTCCCTTGGGTGTGCAGGGCAACCGCGCACCACCGTGCTGGCAGACGCGGCAAGTTGCTTGAGATGTGGCGAGAACCGCTTGACGGCGGCAGTGCTGTGAGCGTAGGGCCAATGAAGCGTCGGCGGGTGTACCCCTGAGGACCTAACTTGCGCACGGAACCTTGGTCCATTGGCAGAGCCCGTCCACATGAGCGAACACGAGAACATCAGCCCATGAACATCACCGTCGTCGACCATCCGGTAGCTGCAGCCCTCCTCACCCGGCTACGCGACAAGGACACCGATGTCGAGGAGTTCCGCCAGCGGCTCGATTCGCTGACATTCCTGCTGGTGTCCGAAGCCCTTGCCGATGCGACATCGGCCCCGGCCCAAGTGGAGACGCCGCTGGGGCCTGCCGAGGGATCCCGGCTCGACCCGATGCCGGCGATCGTGCCGGTGCTGCGGGCCGGGCTGGGGATGCTGGATGCGGCGCTGCGACTGCTGCCCGCCGCACCGGTCGGGTTCATCGGCATGCGGCGGCTCGAGTCACCCGACGGCGTCAGCCACGAGTGCTATCTCGAATCGCTGCCGAGCGTGCTGGAGGACCGGCCCGTGCTGGTGCTCGACCCGATGCTGGCGACCGGCGGTTCGGCGGCGGAGGTGATCCGCGTGCTGGCAGCCTCGGGCGTGGGCCGGGTCACCATGGTGTGCGCCCTGGCAGCGCCAGAGGGAATCGAGGCGTTGCGCAGCAGTGTCCCCGACATCCGCATCGTGACCGCCGCCGTCGACAGCCACCTCAACGAACAGGCCTACATCGTGCCGGGCCTCGGCGATGCCGGAGACCGGCTGTACGGGGCAGCCTGAGCGAGGCAGCTAGGGGGCGAGATCGCCGAAGCCTGCCAGTTGCTCAGCCGTCGGCAGGCTCGGCTGCGCTCCGGCGACCGTCACTGCCCAAGCGCCGGCCCGCACGGCCAGGTGCGCCGCTTCCTCAACAGTCGCACCTGACGCCATGGCCACCGCCAACGCTCCGGCGAACGCGTCCCCAGCGCCGGTGGCATCGACTGCGGCGACCTGCGGTGCATGCACGGTGATCTCCCGGTCGGCATCCGTTGCGCCGTCGGCGGGCATGTCCGGCGCCCTCTGTGAAAGCTGCGCAGTCTCGGCGACTCGAGGCGCGCCGACGACGCAGCCCGCCGCGCTCCGCGTCTCCACGAGCACCGCATCGGAGCGCAGATCCCCAACCCCGCCGCCGGCCTCGGGGCGACGCAACTGCTCAGCTTCGGCGCGGTTCACGATGATGACGTCCGCCAGCGGCAGCACCGCCGGTGCCACGTCGTTGTACGGAGCGGGGTTCGCCACGACGGTCACACCGTGCTCGCGGGCAATCTCGGCGGCGGCCCGGGCAGCGGCGGCGCTCACCTCGCCCTGCAGCAGCAGCGCATCGGCCGCGGCGATCTCGGCGGCGGCCGCCTGCACGCCCGCAGCATCCAGCGATGCATTGGCACCCGCAGCCACCACGATCGACACGTCGTCGGGATCGACGGTGATTACCGCCAGCCCGGTCGGAACGTCGACGCTGGCGACGTGCCGGCAGTCGATCCCCTCCGCTTCGAGGCCCGATCGCAGCCACCGTCCCTGGGTGTCGTCGCCGACCCGGCCCACCATCACCACCTCGGCACCCAACCGGGCCGCTGCGATGGCCTGGTTGGCGCCCTTGCCCCCGCGGAACCACGCGATGCGCTCGGCGTGCAGCGTCTCGTCGGGCGAGGGCCGGCGCGGCACCCAGAGCGTCACGTCGGCGTTGAGGCTGCCGACCACGGCAATCCGCGGCGGGTGCGGCGCGCTCATGAAGAGGCCTCAGGGGCCACGGCGGGCAGCGCCACCCTGGAGGCAGCCGGCAAGGCTCGCACCCAGTCCCGCAGCACATCTGCGTGCGACCCAGCGAGCATGGCGAACTTGGCTTCGATCTCATCGGCACTCAGGGGATCGTGCATGGATCCCTTCTGGCCGCACACCGAGCGTTCCAGCACGCGACCGTCGCGCAACGTGATGCGCACCGAGCCGCCCATCTTGTGCGCGTAGGTTGCATCCCAGCGCGCATCCGCAGCAATGGCGACAACCTTCGACTGCAGTCGGACCAGCACCGGATCGGCAATCCGGTCCGCGCCGTAGGTGGCAGGGTCCGCGGGATCCGCCACGAGCGCCGCCGCAATGTTCCACGGACCCGAGTACTGCGCAGCCATTACTGAAGCCGTGCCGTCCCCGCTGTTGTGGACAGCGGCCTTCGTGGGCGCCGTCGCCTCGATGCGCTCGACCATGTCGGGGCGCAAGCCGTAAGCGGCGCGCAGCTCGAGGGTGGCTTGGATCAGCGGGTGGATGTCGCTGCACGCCGCCCACGGCTTGACGGTGATCTCGTCCAGCATCCAGCGGCTCCCGAGTTCGTCGGTCAGCAGCTCGACTCGGGGCTCGTCGCTGAACACCCGGCAAAAGCCGTAGGTTCCGGCCAGCCCGTCGGCCGGTCCTTCGAAGCCGCCGGCGGCCAGCCGGGCTGCCATCATGCCGCCCTCGGCGGCGCGACCTGCGTGGAGACGCTTGGTCTGGCCGCCCGACGACGCGAACTCCATCGTCCCCGACGCCAGCGTGGCGGCGATCCCGAAGGCGTCACGCAGCTGCGGGGCGCTCAGCCCCAGCAGCCGACCGGCAGCAGCGGCAGCACCGAACACACCGCACATCGAGGTCGGGTGGAACCCCCGCAGGAGGTGGGCTGCGGGCCCGACGGCGATCCCCGCCCGGCCCATCGCTTCATAGCCCACCACCACGGCCTCCAGCGCATCGGCACCCGACGCGCCCAGTTCTTCGGCCAACGCCAGCACCGCGGGCACCACCACCGCGCCTGGGTGCGAGATCGACTCCTCGTGAACGTCGTCCAGCTCGAACGCGTGCGCGGCAGTGCCGTTGGCGAAGGCAGCCATGGCCGCCGTGGTGCGGTCGCCGCAGATGATCGACGAGCTGCGGGGGCCACCCGCCTGCTGGGCATAGGCGGCCGCCGTTTGAGCCCACGGCAGCGAGGCGCCGAAGACCATGCAGCCGATCGTGTCCAGCACGCAGTTCTCGGCGCTGGCTGCGAGGCGCCCGGGCACGCTGCCGGCGGCGCCTGCCAGGAACTCGGCCAGTGCTGCAGTGCGGTTGGACCCGACCTCGTCAGCCATCAGCCGGCACGGTCGCCCAGTGCCGTCACTGCCAGCTGCCCCAGGTGCGCGACGGAATCCTCGCTGTGCACCGTGCCGACGCCTGAGGGCTCGCACACGAGCGGTCCGGGTCGGTAGCCGCGGCTCGACATGCCGCGCTGCACCGATTCCACCAAGCCGAAGTCCTCGGTGGCCGTCGTCTGCCAGTCCAAGTCGATCACCTCGCGCTGCACATCAGAGGGCTCGGCAGTGTCCAGCCAGAACTCCCGTACCAGCAGCGTCTGGTCCACAGCGAGCGGAATCCAGCGGAACGTGTTGACGACCTGGCCGGGGTACACCTGGATCGCCGAAGCGGGCCAGACGAAGTACGCCACGTAGTCGGCGCCCTCACCGAGACGGGTGTAACCGGACTGGGAGGGCGGTGCGCCCTTGGCCGCGTGGCGGATCACGTCGCCCTCGCAGCGGATGCGGTAGCTGGCCGGATCGACCACGCCGGTCGTGAATGAACGATGCACGTTGGGGCAGTGGTAGCACTCGTTGTAGTTCTCCACCGCGACCTTCCAGTTGGCCCTCACGAGGTGGGTGTTGCGCCAGCTCAGCACCCGCTCGGGCGCCGCGGGCGCGTTGGCCAGCAACTCGGATTCCACGCCGGGAGCCACCTGCGCCAAGCCAAGCGCGCCGTGGTCAAGGTTCACGAAGACAAAACCGCCGAGCTGCTCCATTCGCACCGGCGGCAGGCAGATCTCGCCGACATCCCGGCTGCGCGCGCTGGCCAGCGTGCCGTCAAGGTTGTACACCCACGCGTGGTAGGGGCATGTCATGAGCCCTGGCACGGAGAACTCGTCGCCGCCGGGCCGCTGCGGGGGGAACAGCTCATGGCCGCGGTGCTGGCACACGTTGTAGAAGGCACCGAGCTGCCCCCGGTTGTTCACCACGAACACCGACTCGTCGCCGACCGTGGCCGTCAGCACCTGGCCATGTTCCGCGACTTGGGACTCGTGGCCCACCATCACCCAGGATCGAGCGAACACCGCGTCCAGCTCGGCGGAGAAGATCTCCGGGTCGGTGTAGTAGCGGGCGGCAAGCGCCCGGCTCACGGAAGATCCCCTAACGCCGCAACGAGTTGGTCCATGCGCCCGCGGAAGCCGACGTCGGCTCGCAGGAACCGCGTGCCGAGGCCGCGGAACGACACGGCGCCGTCCTTCGTGATCACCCCCCGTTCCAGGAGCGACTGCCACACATCGTTGGAGTTCAGGTCCTGATCCAACAACTCGATCAGGAAGAAGTTCGACCGGGAGCCCTCGACGCAGCGAAACCGGTCGAGCTTGACATCGAAGAGCTCCTGCACATAGGAGCGCGCGTCGCAGATGGTGTCCACCGTCTTGGCGACAAACTCGTGATCCCCCAGCGCGGCCACGCCGCCCGCGATCTGCAGCTGGCCGACGTTCCATGTGGGCTTCGCTGCCAGCAGCGCGTCGATGACACCGGCGTGGGCTACGCCGAACCCCAGCCGGAGCCCCGCGAGGCCGTACACCTTCGAGAACGTCCGCAGCACGATCAGGTTCGGGTACTCCTCCACCAACCCGATGCCGCCGTGGTGTCCCGAGTAGTGCACGTAGGCCTCGTCGAGCACCACGAGACAGTGCGAGGCCGCCTCGATCACCCGCCGCAAGTCGGGCTCGGCCATCCAGGTACCTGAGGGCGAGTGGGGATTGGTGATGAACACGATCTTGTGCTCGGGACGGATCGCCCCGATGTAAGCGTCGACGTCCACCGCCATCGTCCGGGGATCGGTCGCCTCGTAGCGCAAGTCGGCCACGCGGCCCTCTGCCTCGGCGAAGAGGTGGTACATCGGGAAGCACGGAGCCGGCATCAAGATCGGATCGCCTTGACCGGCAAAGGCCCGGATGAGCACCGAGATGATCTCGGTCTCGCCGGCGCCGCAGAGGTAGTTGCGCTGCTCGTAGCCGTAGGTCTCGGCCAGCCGCTCGCGCAGCGGCTCGGCGGTCCACGACGGGTAGAGCTGCATCCGGCTGATCGCATCGGCCACGGCAGCTTGCGCGGCCGGCGACGGCCCGTAGGGATTCTCCGCCGATCCGAGCTTCGCGATGTCCGCGGCGCTCAGCCCGTAGCGGCGTGCCACCTCGTCGACCGGCAGACCCGGCACGTAGTACTCCGGCTGCCGCAGGGCTGCGTGAACTGCGCTGGGCGTTGAGAGCCCGTGCACCAGTGTCTGGTGGGCTGCCACTGAGCGGTATTCTGCCTCATTCTGCAGCCGCATCGTGACCACAGCGAGGGCGCATGAGCCTTCCCGAATCGACGCGTGTGGCGATCATCGGCGGCGGCATCTGCGGCGCCAGCTTGCTGTACCACCTCGCCCAAGAGGGCTGGTCAGACACGCTGCTCATCGAGAAGGGCGAGCTGACCTCGGGCTCCACTTGGCACGCCGCCGGCCAGGTCACCCATTCGGTTTCCGGTTACACGCTGGCTGCGATGCGCCGCTACGCCTGCGAGCTGTACGACGCCCTGCCTGCGGAGTCCGGCGTTGCGACGACGTGGCACCGCAGCGGCAGCTTCCGCATCGCGTACCACGACGAGGAGGTGGACTGGCTGCAAGCGCAGCTCGGGCTGGCGGACTACGTCGGCAACGAAATGCACTGGGTTGGCCCCGAGTTCATCGCCGAGCTGCACCCCTTCTTCGAGACCTCCGAAGTGCAGGGCGCAGTGTGGACGCCCGATGACGGCCACGTCGATCCCACCGGCGCCACCAATGCGCTGGTGGCGGTGGCCCGGAAGCTGGGTGCCGGCGTGAGCCGCCACAACCGAGTCGTCGACATCGGGCGGCGGACCGACGGCACCTTCGACGTCGTCACCGAGGCGGGCACGGTGCACGCCGAACACGTCGTGAATGCCGCCGGCTGCTACGCCCACCAGGTAGCGCAGATGGTCGGGCTGGCCGTGCCGATGGCAAACGCGCTGCACTCGTACTTCGTGTCCACCCCGGTGGCCGAGTTCGCGGCACTCGAACGCGAACTGCCGGTGGTGCGCGACGACTACGTCTCGGGTTACATCCGCCAAGAGCAGGACGCCGGGCTCATCGGCATCTACGAGCAGCGCAACGCAGAGTCGGTCTGGGCGGACGGACCCGGCTGGGACCTGGAGAATCCGCTGTTCGATGCCGACTACGACCGGGTCGGGCTGTGGCTGGAGCGCGCCTTCGAGCGGGTGCCAATCCTGGCCGACTACGGCATCCGCCGGGTCATCCGCGGCGCGATTGCCCACACACCCGACGGCGATCCGCTCATCGGTCCCTCGGGTGTGCCGAACTTCTGGCAGTTCGCCGGTGTGCAGGTGGGTCTGGCCGACGGACCAGGATTGGGCCGCGAGCTGGCGCGCTGGATGGTGCACGGCGAGACCGACTTGAGCCTGCGCAGCTACGACGCCCGGCGCTTCGGCTACATCGAGCCGGACGACGTGGCCACCTATGGGCGCATCAAGGGCACCGAGGACTACGAGTTCCGCCACCAGACCCCGCTGCCTGGGCTGGAGCGACCCGAGGCCCGGCCCTACCGCAGCTCGCCGGTGCTCGGTGCGCTGGCGGATGCCGGCGCGGTCTTCACCCAGGTGTACGGCTGGGAGCGACCCAAGTGGTTTCCGGGCGCCGCCGGGCTGCCCCAGCGCGACGTGGTCTCGTTTCGCCACACCGACTGGTTCGAGGTGGCCGCTGCCGAGGCCGCCGCGGTGCGCGAGCGGGTCGGCATCATCGATTCGACGGCGTTCGCAAAGTTCGACCTGACCGGACCTGACGCAGCGGCGGTCTTGGACCGGCTGACCACCAACCGGCTGCCGTCGACCGGCCGCATGTCGCTCACCTACACCCTCACGCCGACGGGACGGATCGAAGGCGAGCTGACGGTGTCGCGGCTCGGGCCCGAGCACTTCTACCTGGTGTCCGCCGCGGTGTTCGAGCTGAAGGAGCGGGAGTTCTTCGAGACGCACTGGCCGGCTGGTGCCGACGCACGGCTGGTCACCCGCTCGAGCGATTTCGGCGTGCTGACGCTGGCCGGGCCCCGGTCGCGGGACGTGCTGGGCGCATGCACCGGTGCCGATCTGGGCAACGAGGCTTTTTGCTGGTTGTCGTGCCGTGAGATCACGGTGGCAGGCGTGCCGGGCGTGCGGGCACTGCGAGTGGGATTCACGGGCGAGCTGGGCTGGGAGCTGCATGTGCCGCTCGGCCGCATCGACGATCTGTATGGGGTGCTCCGAGATGCCGGTGAGCCGCACGGCATGGCGAATGTCGGCAATCACGCCACCGAGGGCCTGCGGATGGAGAAGCGGTACATGATCAGCCGCGACCTGACCCATGACGTCACGCCCGACGAGGCCGGCCTGAAGCGCTTCATCAAGCCTGACAAGGGAGACTTCGTGGGGCGCGACGCACTGCTGGCCCGCCGTGCGGATGCCGCCAGCGGGAAGCGGCCGTGGCGCTGGAAGCTGGCCTACCTGGCTGTCGACACCGACGTAGCCGAGGTCGGCGGCAGCGACGCGGTGTACCGCGACGGACGCCCGGTCGGGCTGGTGACGACGGGCGCGTACGGCTTCTGGGTGGGCCAGGGCCTGGCGTTCGCCTACTTGAACCCGGCCGACGCCGAACCAGGCACTTCCTTGACGGTGCGTGTCCTCGGCGACCACCGCCCGGCGCGAGTGCTGGATGCACCGGTGTACGACCCCACTTCGGCAAGGCTGCGCCAATGAGCTCCCGGGAGACCATGCGGGCGGCGCTGCTGGTGGGTCATGGCGGGCCGGAGATGCTGCAGGTGCGCGACGACGTGCCGGTGCCGGTGCCGGGGCCCGACGAGGTGCTCATCGAGATGGCGGCGTGCGGCATCAACAACACCGACATCAACACCCGGGTGGCCTGGTACAGCAAGTCGGTGACGGCGGCGACGTCGGGCGAGGGATACGCCGACGCGGATGCAGCAGATTCCACCTGGGGCGGCCGGGGTGTGGAGTTTCCCCGCATCCAGGGTGCCGATGTCGTCGGGCGGGTGACCGCTGCGGGGGAACGTGCCGATGCGGGCCTGATCGGCCAGCGGGTCATGGTGGAGCCTTGGCTGAAGGATCCCGCCGACCCGAGCGACCGCAGCAAAGCGCGCTATCTCGGCAGCGAGGTCGACGGCGGCTTCGCGGAGTACGTCGCGGTGCCTGCCGTCAACGCCTATCCGGTCGACTCCGATCTGTCTGATGCCGAGCTGGCAACGTTCGCCTGCGCCTCCTCGACGGCTGAGCACATGCTCCAGCGCATCGGGCTCACCAGCGGCGAGAGCATCGCGGTACCGGGCGCGAGCGGTGGCGTGGGCTCGGCACTGGTGCAGCTCGCCCGCCGCCGGGGCGCACGAGTGGTGGCGATATCCGGCGCTTCCAAGGCAACGCAGGTGCTCGAACTCGGGGCCGATGCGGTGGTGCCGCGACAGGGTCCCGAGCACGATGTCGCTGCGGCGGTCGAAGCCAACGGCGGCCCGTTCGACGCAATCGCCGATGTGGTCGGCGGCGAAGCGGTCGGGCTGTGGCTCGATGCGTTGGCAGGCCGCGGGCGCTATGTCACTTCGGGCGCCATCGCCGGACCAATGGTGGAAGTCGATCTGCGGACGGTGTACCTCAACGACCTGGAGCTGCACGGCGCCACGATCTACGGGCCCGGCCTGTTCGCAGGCCTCGTCGGCTACATCGAGCGCGGCGAGATCCGCCCGGTGCTCGGCGGCACGTTCCCCCTCGAGCGCATTCGCGAGGCGCAGGAGGCCTTCGTGCGCAAGGAGCACTTCGGCAACCTGGTGATCACCCTGTCGTGAGCCCGAGGTGGGAATCGAACCCACAACCCCCGCTTTACAAGAGCGGTGCTCTGGCCGTTGAGCTACTCGGGCACCGGCCCCAGCGTATGGGCGACACCCCGGATTTCAGGGCGCAGAGGCTGAGTCCCGGGCGCGAGCGATGTCGAACAGGGCCACGGCGGCAGCGGCTGCCACGTTGAGCGATTCGATGCGGCCCAGCACCGGGATCGACACCACTTGGTCGCACCGGCGCTCCACCAGCGCCGACAGTCCCCGGCCCTCGGCGCCGAGCACCAGCACCAGCGGCTCGTCGCCGACCCGCAGCGATTCGAGCCCGTCCGGCGCGTAGCCGTCGAGACCGATGGCCCACAGCCCGCCATCGCGCAGCTTTGCCAGCGCAGCGGGCAAACCGCCGACGAGGGCGATGGGCAGGTACTCGACGGCGCCCGCGGCGGCCTTCACCGCGGCCGGCGTGAGGTTCGCCGAACGGTGGCTGGTGAGCACCACCCCGGTCGCACCAGCTACCTCGGCGGTGCGCAGGATGGCACCGAGATTGCCGGGGTCGGTGACGCCGTCGGTCGCGACCACGAGCGGCAGCCTGTCGCCTGCAGGCTTCGCCAATTCTTCCAGCGGCACCGGCTGAACAGCAGCGGCCTTGGCAATCACGCCCTGCGGCGCGGCAGTAAGCGCTGTCTCGTCCAGCTTGCGGCGGGTGACTTCGCGCAGCGGCACGCGGCGATCGCCGGCGAGGTCGACAATCTCGGCCAGCGTGGCGGCCGAGTGCGCGTCCTCCGAGATCAGCACCTCGTGCACCTTGCGCTTGCCGGCCCGCAGCAGCTCGCGCACGGCCTGCCGGCCCTCAACGTGATCGCCGCCAAGACCCTTCGGCCGTCCCTGGGACCGACCAGCCTGCGCCTGATTGGCACCACCCTGCCTGGAGCCCGCCCGGTTCGCTGAACCGCCACCCCGCTGCGGTGCTCCTCTGCCGCGACCAGATGGCCCGCCGCCCCGCTCACCACGCCGCGAGGTAGCGCCACCGCGCTGAGCGGACGCATCCCGCCGCCTGCCGCGTTCCGCACTCACCGCTCGCTGCCACCCTCATCCAGCACTGACGGCTGCTCGCCGCTGGCCAACTGTGCTGATTGCTGCCCGCCCCTGGCGGTCAGGAGCGCCACAGCGTGGGCCACGATCCCGTTGGCATTGCCAAGTCCCTCGGTGCGCTTGCCGCACACTGTGACCGGTCCGCCGGCTGCGCTGCTGAGCCGGTGCTGCATCTGGTCGCGATGCGGGGCGATCATCGGCCGATCGCAGATGACCGTGCAATCGGCATTCGCCAGCAACCAGCCGTTCTCAGCGAGCAGCGCCGAGACCTGCCGCAGCATCTCGATGCTGTCGGCATCACGCCAGCGCTCATCGCTGTCAGGAAACTGCGTGCCGATGTCGCCGAGCCCAGCCGCACTCAACATCGCATCGATCACCGCATGAGCAACAACATCAGCATCGCTGTGCCCGACCAGCGGCCGTTCACCCGGAAACCGGACCCCGCCCAGCACCAGAGTCCGCCCCGAAGGATCGCCACCAGCAAACGGATGCGCGTCATAGCCATGTCCCACCCGCATCGCCGGACCGCGCTCGCCCCCGTCAGCCCTTGTCACACCGCTTGACGCTAGAGCCCTCCGCCCGCGCCGCGGCCACGCAGCAAGGCCTCCACAACGACGAGATCGGCTGGCGTGGTGACCTTGTGCGCCGCCGCCTCGCCCGGCACCGCCACGACCGTGCCGCCAGCAGCCTCCACCAGCGCAGCGTCGTCGGTGGCCTCGGGCTCCCCAACATGAGCCGCCACCAGCGCCTCCCGCCGAAACGCCTGAGGAGTCTGCACCCCAAACAGTCCCGAACGATCCACCGTGCCCGCAACGATTCCCCCCGAATCGCTCCACTCCGGCACCCGCTTCAACGTGTCGCTCACAGCAAGCGCCGGCACAGCAGCATCAGCCCCACCCCGAACAGCACCGATCACCGCCGCAAACAGCTCCGCAGAGGCCCCCGGCCGAGCAGCGTCATGACAAACCACAACATCCACATCATCAGGAACCATCTCCAGCCCAGCCCGAACAGACCCCGACCGAGTCCCCTCACCAGCCACGACCGCGTCCACGCCCGCGCCGAACCTGTCAACCATGGACGGTGCGACTACGAGCGTCACCCCATCGCACGCCGCCCGAGCCGCCTTGACACCCCACGCAACCATCGGCCGCCCCGCGATGTTCGCCATCACCTTGGTGTGGCCACCAGCCACAGCCCCGTACCGCGTCCCCGCCCCAGCAGCCAAAACAAGAGCCCAAGCCCGCCCCACCCCTCAAGTCTGCCCGGGACTGTCAGACGCTCCCTTGTCAAGTGTGGTGGTTAGGCGACGTGAAGTCGGGCCTGTTGCCGGTGTTTTTCGTCTCGCCACATTCTGCGGATGACGCGGTTGGCGAGGTGGCGTTTGTGGGCTCGTCGTGCTTCGCGTCGGGTCTTGCCCTCGCCGGTTTTTCGGGTGAGGTAGGCGGCGGCATCGGGCTGGCTGCGGGCCTGGGTGACCGACGCGATGTGCAGCACGGAGTTGATGCGCCGGTTGCCTCTGAAGTCGAGCCGGTGCTTGACGGGCTGGCCGCCGCCTTCGCCTGAGGACAAGGCGACGGCGCCGGTACCGCACCAGCGGGCGAATTTGGACTCGCGGTCGAACCGGGTGGGGTCGCCGACCTCGCACAGCAGGGTGGCTGCGGCGATGGGGCCGATGCCGGGCTCGTCGCGCAGGGTGGTGCCGTGGCGGTCGAGCAGCTCGTCGATGAGACGCTCCAGGCGGCGGATCTCGCGGCGCGCTTCGCGGTCTTGTTCGATGAACGCTTGAAGCTGGGCCAAGCGGTAGCTGCCGGCGGGGGTCGGGCAGGCGGCGGGGTCGAGGTGTTCGAGGCGGCGCAGCCGGCTCTCGATCTTGCCGACTGTGGTGAGCTGGTCACGTATCTCGGTGGGGAGCTTGGAGATCTGGTCCGCGATGTGGTGCAGCATCAATGTGCGAGCAGCCACAAGGGTTCTGCGGTGCTCGAGCACGGCCTCGATCTGAGCGACGAGGGGGTCATAGACCTCCAGCGCTTGGACGGGGCCCAGCGTCGGCTCGGCCAGCAGCGCCCGCGCCGAGGCGACCGCGTCGACGGCGTCGGTCTTGCCCAGCCGCCGAGATCGGCGCTGCGCGGCCGAGCGGGACGCGGGCACCTCGCGGGCGTCGAACCCCGCCGCGGCGAGAGCGATCGCGACATGGGCTCCCCATTTCGCCGAGCCCTCCACGCCGACCTGCTCGACGCCGTGCACGTCGAGCAGATCGATCGCAGCGGCGTAGCCCGCAGCGGTGTTCGCGTAGGTCTCGTGGCCGATCTCGACGCCGTTGGCGTCGACGATCCCCAAAGTGAAGGTGTCCTGGTGGGGGTCGATCCCCCCGACCGCAGATGTCATGCTGTGCTCCTGCTGGAAGTGATGTTCCGGTGGGTCCGGGACGGCAGGGGCGCTTCGTCACAACCGAGTCGAGACAGTCAGGCTCCCTTCAAGACAGGAGCGCTCCTGCCGGCCCCACGCTCGACGCGACAGGTCAATCAACAGGCACCAGGCCAGAATTTTGTGGAGTCACCGCCGAGCACGAGGCCGGACCGTAACCCCCTGGCAGAAAGCCCCGGCAGACCCAACAGTGACACTCGGATTTTTTGTGTAACCGGCCGTGATGGTGTTCATCGGATGTGGTCGGCGATCCGGTCGCCGTAGTGGACGGTCAGGGTGTTCAGGATGGTCTTCCAGCCGTTGGTCTTTCCGGTCAGGTTGCTGCGGCTTTTGCGTCTGGCGTTGGCGACAAGGTAGAGGACCTTCATCGCGGCCTGCTCGTTGGGGAAGTGGCCTCGATGGCGCACGGCCCGTCGGAATCTGGCGTTGAGGCTCTCGATGGCGTTGGTGGTGTAGACGACTCTGCGCAGCTCAGCGGGGAACTCCAGGAACGGCACGAATTCGTCCCAGGCCTGCCGCCAGGAGCCGATCATGGCGGGGTAGGTGTGCTCCCAGTCCTCGGCGAAGCTCTCGAAGCGTGCCTCGGCGGCCTCGACGGTGGGCGACGTGTAGATCTCCCGCATTGCCTTGGTGATCGGCCCCCAGTGCCGTTTGGAGGCGTAGCGGAGGCTGTTGCGGACCATGTGCACCACGCAGGTCTGCACCGTGGCCTGGGGCCAGGTCGCCCGGATCGACTCGGGCAGGCCCCGCAGCCCGTCGCAGCACACGATCAACGCGTCAGCGAGGCCTCGGTTTCTCAGCTCGGTCAGCATCGCTGCCCACTGCTTGGCGCCCTCGCCGCCTGCGGGGCCCAGCCACAGGCCCAGCACGTCGCGCTCGCCGGCGAGATCGACGCCGATGGCGACATAGACGGGCCGGTTGGCGACCTGGGAGTCGCGGACCTTGATGACGATCGCGTCGATCAGCAGCACGGCGTAGACCGGCTCAAGGGGCCGGTTCTGCCACACCGCCATGTCGGCGACGATCCCCTCGGTGATCTTCGAGATCGTCTCCCGGCTCACCGAGGTGTCGTAGATCTCTGCTAGATGGTCCTGGATCTCCCCGGTGGTGAGCCCCTTCGCATAGAGGCTGATCACGTTGCCCGACAGCCCGTCGAGACGGCGCCGGTGCTTGGGCACCGTGGTCGGCTCGAAGGTGCCCGCCCGGTCACGCGGCACCGCCAGGTCGACCTCGCCGATCTCGGTCGTCACCCGCTTGGGCGTCGACCCGTTGCGCGAGTTCGGGGTGCCGCGGCCCTCAGGAGCGTGACGCTCATAGCCCAGATGCTCGGTCATCTCGACCTCGAGACCGGTCTGGAGCACCTGGCGCACCAGCCCGGTCAACAGGCCACCGTCACCGGTCAGCTCCACGCCCTCAGCGCGGGCCTGGGCCACCAGCTGCTCGGCCCAGTCGGCCATCGCCGCCTCGCCGGCAGCCTCGCTCGCCGGCACAGCCGGCATGTCATGATCAGTCACAGACATGATCCTCTCCAGCCCACAGCCCCCGGCTGCGGACCCTCAGATCACGCCCGATACACAAAATTCCTGACAGGCCCGATACCGTGCGGTGCATGAATATGGCTGCCAACAAGCCCAAGCCGGTGCGACAGTAGCTGGCGGCTGAGCGTGCCATCCGAACCGGATATGCCGTC
This sequence comes from Candidatus Poriferisodalis sp., assembly GCF_965203655.1. Lineage (GTDB taxonomy): Bacteria > Actinomycetota > Acidimicrobiia > Acidimicrobiales > Poriferisodalaceae > Poriferisodalis. The sequence continues at coordinate 84,008 of NZ_CBDBDD010000009.1, read as the reverse complement.
GTGGTGGCGGCCTGACTTCACCTCCAAGTACGCCAAGGAACGCCAGGCGCAGGCGTTCATGGTGACGATCCCGTTCCTGATTGCAGCGTTCATGTTCCGGTGGCTCGTCGGCCTCGACTACTACGTGAGCTTCATTGCGGCTGCGCCGTTCGCTGCGCTCGGCTGGGTTGGGTTGAAGGCACGTTTGAAGTACCGCCGCGAGCGGCGCCTGTAGCGCGCTAGCGCCGATCTAGAAGCGTCAGGGGGGTGCGTCGAAGCCACTGCTGTTTCAAGCGGCGCACAGCCAAGGCGTCTGGCCCGACCCCACGAAGCACCCTTGAGCGAGGATCACCGCGGCAGACCTACAACGCGATTTGGCCACTCGAGTGACTCGTAGGCGCGAAGAAAATGGACGCTCTTCCCATTGAGCTATACCTCTTGCGAGGTACCAGGACTCGAACCTGGGTCTCCCATTTTTGCGAACGACCCGGTCTTGCTCCGGGGCGGACTCTGCGTCATTCGCCCTAGGGCCACAACGCTATACGAGGTGGTCTGCGAAGCGCCACGCCGTTCCGCTGCAAGCAGCACTTCATCCGTGTAGCGCGGCCAACATCGTATTGGCCCGCAGCTGCACGATTCGGCGACGGTCCGTCGCCAACAGACGACGAGCGGTCACCGCGTGCGCATAGGCGGCGCAGGTGCACATGTCGTCCTGCTCGAGCCCTGGGTAATCGTCAAGGATCTCCTCGGGAGCGACCCCTTGTGCGAGGAGGCCCAGCAGAAGTTCTACGGAAATGCGCAGGTCGCGGACGATGGGCTTCCCGCCAAGTACGTCAGGCCGGGCAGTGATGCGGCGTAGAAGCCCTTGGTTGGCCGCCATGATCCACCTCGGGTGTGCCGGTCCCGAGCGGAGATCGCCCAGTGGGCTGTCACGCTACATGAAGAATGTCCAAATATCTCTATGCTTTTGGTTGTGTTTGGTTGCATACGTTTGTATGCTGCTTATATGTTCGCCGAGCTGATCCGGGACCATCTTCCGGCCCTCGACGATGCTCTTGATGACGGACTCGGCAGCCGCCGGAGGGAGTCGGTGTGGCCCGATGCCGAGCCGGACTGGCACGACGCCGATGCGCGGCTGCTCGGGGATGATCCCGCCGACGCCAACTCTGCGGCGGATGCCGCTGGGGGCGAGGCAGGCGGCCCCATTGGGGACTCCGAGCTGGGGTCGCTGAGCTACAGCGGGCTGCGAGACCGTATGGTCGAACTGGTAGCAGAGCGCAACCGCATCGAGGGCGAGTACCTCGCTGTGCTGGGCGAGCTGACCTCGCGCCACGGCACCCAGGCTGCCGCTTATGAGCTGCGGGACCTGACCCGCATGAACTCCTCCCAAGCACGAGCCGAGTCCCGCCTGGCCCGCAGCCTCGTTGACCACGACATGACCGGCACCCTCGACGCGCTGCGAGCCGGCGAGATCCACATGTCCCACGCGAAGGTGATCGCCCGCGAAGCGCCCAAGCAGCACCGCCGCAGCGAACACAGCTTCTTGGGACTGTGCCGGGCCTACCCCTCCGACACCGTCGCCAAGCACACCCTGGCCTACGAGAGCCAGCAGGTCTACGCAGACCTCGCCGCCGAGGCCGCCGCCAACGATCTCAGCCCCATCGACGCCGAGCACGCCCTCCAACGCCACCAGCGCAGCGGCTCGATGCGCATCGGCGACGACGGCATGTGGAACTTGCGCGCCAAGCTCGACGCAGTCACCGGCCGCCAAGTCAACATCGCCATCCAAACCGCACTGCGCTCAGCCCGCCACCGCAACACCGCCACCACACCCACCGGCGCCGACGGCCAGACCGTCGAGCCGACCCGCGCCCAGCTCACCGCGGACGCCATCAGCGACCTCATCGCCGGCAGCACCACCACCCGGCGCGCCAACACCAACCTGCTGATCATCGCCGACTACGACGCCACCAACGACCGGCTCGCCAACCCTCGCCTCGACGACGGCACTCCCCTGTCAGCACAAATGCTCGCCGAATGCGCAGTCGATGCCAAGGTCCTCCCAGCGATGTTCAGCGCCGACTGGTCCAAACTCGCCCTGGGCCGCACACGCAACGCCAGCGACGCCCAACGCCTCGTACTCGCCGCACGCGACGGCGGCTGCATCGGCTGCGAACTCACCTCAGAGCACACCCAAGCCCACCACATCGACTACTTCGAGAACGACGGCCCCACCGACATACCCAACCTCGCATCACTCTGCGAGCCCTGCCACCAAGACCTCCACAACCACAACCGCAAGATGCACACCCCACCCAACGGCCGACCCCAACTCCAACCCCCCGAACCCCGCAACACCGACCCGCCCAGCGACGCGACGGCAACGGCCCGCAGCCCCTGAACGCCACCCGACACGGGGCTCTCGACGGCTAACTCGTCAGGCGAACGACCGCCGTAAACGGGGATCCCCGCCTCGCAGGCGCTAGGGAAAACGAGCGCTCTGCCGTTGCGCTGCACCGCATCGAGGCGACCAAGTAGCCAATTTGGTTCTGCCATGCTTGCGAGCGACCCAGCGGCCGAGACCGTGGACGTGGCTATGGCTGTGGAACTCAGTGGTCCTTTGCAGCCTGCCAGGCTTCGTCGCCTAGCAGTCCCCTCAGGAACTCGTTCGCCTGCTCGGCCAGCAGCCGGCTGCGTTGCTCAAGGAACCTGCTGTAGGCGCCTGGGCGCCACAGAGCGCGGTCGGTGGGAATCCACTGCGAGCGCAGGTTCTCGAAGTTCTCATCGGCCAACTCCCCTAGGTACTCAGCGGGGGACTTCGACCCGATCTTCAGGTTCTTCCTCCTGGTGATGAACGCGATGTTGGCCAACTGGTCGATTTGCTCGACACGCACGCCTGACTGTTTCGCCAAGAACGCCTTCGGAAAGATGTGATGGGCTTCGAGTTCCACGTTCTCGCCGATGTGGTCAAACGAGAGCGACTCACCACTAGGCAGGTCCATTGCGCCGCACCGCTTGGTCATCGTCAGGAGAAGCCTGTATTCGGCGCTCGAGGGCTTCCGTTGGATGCGAAAATCGATGGGCTCGAGCGCGAGCGGCCTGCCTGGTTTGCCGAGCTGCTCGACCAACTGCGAAGCGCCTGCGCCATCGCCCAAGGCGCTGACCGCAACTGCCAGTCGGTTGCGCACATCGCTGGACCAGTGATTGTGCAGATTGCTGAGCTGCCACCAGCCGATCATTGCGTCAACGTCGACGTGGGGAAGCTCGTCGCTCGCACGACGCTGTGCCGCGAATACGACGGGCACGTAGCCGCGGTTCAGCACGGTGGGCCTCACCTGCGAAAGCCCGAGCTTGTTCCGCAGCTTGGTCAGGACAGCATCTGTGGCGGCGACGAGCTGCTCGAAGGCCGTCATGAGCTTCTCTGCCGTCGGCGGCCGCTCGCGGTCCCCCTTCGAGCCATAGAGCCCCTCGTAGTCGACGGTGTCGGCAACCACCGCCGCCAGGCAACGCAGCACCGCCTCGCTCGGCACGCGAAAGCCGCTCTCTTCCCATCGGTCCATCGCCTTGTCGAGGGATTCCCGCACCTCGGGCCACACCAAGCTGAGGCGGGCCACGACCAAGTCGGCCTCGCGCACCTTCGTGCCGGCGCGGTTCAAGATCTCGAAGACATCCACAGCGCGGTCGATGTCGAGGTTCTCTGGTAGGACCTCCTTGTTGATGTGCGTCTGCGTGATGTCTCTGAGGCGCGCTATGCGCTCCACGACTGCTGCGTGGCTGACGCGCCCTCCTGAGGCAGAAGACGCAGCCGCACTGTCAAAGTGCTCCAAGAAGTCGGTGTCAACGAAGGCCTCCGACACGTTCACCCAACGCACATCCTCAGCGAGCTTGTCGCTGAGGTAGCCGAACTCCTCATCGACAACGTTGAACCCCAGCGGCTGGGCGAATGCGCCCGGGGTCTCTCTCATCCACGGAGGTTGTTGGCCGCGAATCACGTGGTACAGGGCCGTGAGCCGCTGGCGGCCGTCAATCAGCGAATGAAGCTGGATTCCGTTGGAGCGGTTGGGCCAGAACACCATGGCGCCCACCGGATACCGCCGATAGAGGGACGTGAACAGGTCGCGCACCTGGTTCTTGTTCCAGACCCACGGTCGCTGAAAGTCGGGTATGTGAATCTGGCCCTTCTCTGCATCGAACAGCAGCTCAGCAATCGACGGCATGGTTCACCTCGCTATCGAGCGCGCCGGCCGCCGTCTCGGCGAGCCGTGTCCAGTCGATGAGGGCAAAGCTGAAGCGATCGCCAAGTTGAGCGACCTGCTGCATGCAGCCGGTGACGAGTTCCCGCGGCACCGATCGTCCGCCGTTCCGCAAGGAGTGCTCATGCAATGCCAAGACGACAGCCGCCCGTGCGCGGGGGGCGTTGAGCGAAGCGAGCCTGCGGATCATGTTCAGCACGAAGGTCTCCCAGACGACTGAGCCCTGCAGCACCCGATGTGCCTGGGCAACGGTCAACGCTTCACCCTCGTTGACCAGCGTGTCGGACACCTCGCTGGCAAGTCGAAACCGCCACCAAGCGGTCGAAAGGGCACAGTCGGTGATGACCGACGTGTTTCCCCGCTCCACCGGCAACCCACAGACCCGACGCAGAAACGTTCGAGTCATCGCCTCGGAGTCAGACGCCGTCTTCTCGCCGCCAGCGAAGACCCGTGCGACCCCGTCGGGGAACATCTCATCGCCGATCCAGCGTGCGTGGCACAAGGCCCAGAAGCTGGACTCGCCGGCCAGCATCGGCGTGATGCCCCAATCGTCCAATACGTCCGATACCTCACGGTCCACATGGAGGGTCGTCTGCGCCATCTCGGCCTCGGTGAGCGGGCGCGGCAACGCGGGCAGATCGTCCAATAGCGCGGCCACCCCGGAACTCGAGGCCATCCGGCAAAGGAAGTCTCGGACCGCGTGCGGCCCACTGGCGATGGCCTCAGCAAGCACCTGCTGACGTCGTGCCGTGTCCCGTTGGATGGCGGCCTGATCGGCTTCGGACTGGCTCTTGTGCCGCTTCCCCTGATAGATGAGACCGCTCTGCCAGTCACGAAACGCTGTTCGGCTGATCAGCGCATCGAGGTCAGCGTGGCTGATCATTCGTCGTCACCGTCCTCGCTGCCAAGCTCGGTCATCTCCATCGGCTCGAAGAGCGTTGCCGCGTACACGCAGTCGAAGCCCTCTTCGTCCCACGTCAGAGACCCCTGCTCAAGCAGGTGCGAGCGCAGCTGCCTGGTGACTGGATGATCATGCAGTTCGTTGCCTGGCTGCACACGAGACTCGGGGCGTGCCATCGCGGCAAACGCGCCAATGAGCGCAGCTATACGCCGATCCCGATTCCAGCGCGACTCCGCGAAGATGTCGGCCGCGATGCGCACCTTGAAGCATGGGTCGTCAGATGTCGTGTCCTCTTCGACCTTCATCTGACCGTCGCCGAGTGCATCATCCCTGCGGAACACGAGCAGTGACTGCATGAGCGGCTTCAGGCGGCGTACATCCGCCCGGGCGAGCAACACTCCGGTCGGCACATCTATGGACTCGCCAGATGTCCACGCAGCGCCCGCGAGGTCACCCGACACACTCAAGCTCGGCTCGACCGACGCCATGCCGGGCAGCAGGTAGGTGTTCTCCCAGTCCACGGCATCCTCACGCCATTCCACAACTTGCCTGTCGTCGAAGCTGATGAAGTGCTCACTGTGCAGCAACCGCGGGCATCGCACTTCGGTCTGCCAAGCGGCTTCGCACCGCCCGAGGGCATCGGCGAGCGCCGTGGCGCCCTTGAGTACATGGTTGACCGTGACCTTGGTCTCAGCACCCTTGCGCTCGATCCGTGGCTCGTACTGTGCGTCAGGCCAGTCGAGCCGGGTTCCGTCCTCCGTCAAAAGAGGTATTCGGGGGCTGATCATGCTCACCTTTCGGCACCGGCAGCTTGAGGCGTCGCAGCGGATTCGTCCGTCGACTCGCCTTCCCCGGTGCTCTTGGGAATCGCCTTCGGCGGCTGCCTCCGCACGACCTCCAATTGCGCGATGGCCAACTCTTCGGATTCGCCGGTCACTTCGATCTCGAGCGTCTTGCGCTCGCCTTGTGAAGCCCACTGCGGCGGCGGTTCAAACGTCAGCTCTTGAACCCCGGTCGGTGTGCGCGTCCTCGCCAACTCTTGGCCATCGCATCGAATGGCTCTGAGCTGGAGGAATCGTTGGGGCAGCGGCGAGTCGCAGGTTTGGTCTGAACCAGTCGGTACCGACAGTCGTATGCCGATGAGCCCGGGTATCTCCTCCCTCAGACTGAACAGCACCGTGAAGACGCGAGCCTCGGGTGCAGCCTCAAGCGGAGCCCAGGCGAACTTGGGAACAGAGCCCGGCCTGGCCCTTCCCGATTTCCGCACGATACCGGTGCCCTTCTTCTTGCCAGGTCGTGTGCCGCCCTGACCGCGGCCCCTGCGAGTACCGCCCAAACCTGGACTGGTGCGGCCAACAGACTCGAGCGTCTGGGTCGCATCGCCTTGCACAATGGCGAAGTCGTCGGGGCGGAACTCTTCCTGTTCGCTCTTCGCTTCAAGGTTCACCCTGATGACGGCCCCAAGTTCGCGCAGCAGTTGGCGAAGACGCTTCTTCTCTGCTGGGTCCAGTCGCTTGAAGTCGATGCCGCGATGTTCGGGCCCTTCTGCCGAACGCACATGACGCTCTAGGTCACCGTCGCGAAGTGACACGACAGCATCGAAGGGCATGTAGTCGCTGAAGTCGTTGTGACGCAGCCTCTCTGCGCTCGACGTGATCCACATTCCCTTGCGGTACAGGTGGACACGGGAGCGCACGTTGCCTTCGACACTCCGAATCGCGACCGCGACTCCGTCTCCCATCTCGTGGGCAATCGCTGTGCCTCGTGTGAGCGTTTCGTGCGCGCTGTAGGCAAACGATCCCTGAATCTGCCCCTGCTTCGGTGCCCGTCGCTCCTCGCGCCTTGACCGAAGGATGCGTTCGAGACTGGAAGGGTCGACGATCAGCTCCTCTCCGGATCGCGCATCGCAAACCGTGACCGTCAAAGACTCTGCCTGCACGGCGTCGCAGAAGTTCGACGCGGCCACGTATGCGATGGCGTGCATCGATGTCAGATCGAACTCCTCGCGCTGAAACTCGTTGAATCCAGCAATGCACACAACCATTCCGGTGTCGGGCATCGCCTCGATGGTCGGGCTGAGCATTGGCGGCACGTTGCGCGGGTATGCCTCGCCCGGTTCCACAAAGAGCTGGCCCTGGTCCCGGTCGTTCACCCAGAATCCGTCATGTGCATGGATGCGCTTCGTGTTGGCGTGCTGACGGATGTGAGTGGCCAGTACGGCGTGGCCTGACGAGACCGACTTAAGCTCGCCCTCGCTCGAACGAAAACGAGAGGCATAGAGCACGTAGCGCAGATCGGATGCGGAGAAGGCCGCGTGGTGGCCGAGACCGAACGACCCGGCGCCACCGTCTCCCTTGTCGCTGTTGCCGCTGGTGAGCAGGCTCTGCATCCTCGCCGGCGTGATGCCGGTGCCGTTGTCAACGCAGATCAGCACCGGGATGCGCGGGGTTGTCAGGTGGTGCCCGATGCGATCAACGATGATCTTCTCATCGTGTGTCGGCGGCGCTCCCCCTCGTTCCTGCTCTCGTTGTTCGACAGCCAATTCGAAGGTGCGGCGGTAGGTCTCGAACCCCGGCAACTCGTGGTTGTCGATATCTCGAATCTCAAAGTGCACCTTGCAGGGGCGGCCTGCCTTGTCAGCGGCATCGACGCTGTTCTGTAGCAACTCGCGAACAACCGGTTCGACATCGCCGTCGAAATGAGACAGCGCGGGATGTGTGAAGCCATGCGGGGAATGCGTGGGCGCGAAGTAGAGGTCAGCGCTGAGGCGCTGCCCTGCGATCCGTCGATGCCGGTCAGCAGCCATGAACTGCCCGTGGCTCAGTCCGTGCAGTCGCAGGCGGGTGTACCTGTGGCATACCTGTCCTCCTTGTGCGTCAATCCGTCGGCAAGATCACTAAAGGGCCGGGCGTTGACCCCGAAGAAGCCGAAGCGCGAGATGCCAGTGCCGCCGCGCTTGGGCGCCAGGCGCACATGGCGGTCCTCAAAATCTGCCCACCAGCCGATGTCCGATGGTGTGTCCGGGCGTCGGCGCGGGTCGCTGCTGCGCCCGAGTTCGACAAGCTGCCGCGTCCCCTTCATGAAACAGAACACGCAGTTGCCCGCATCGGGTGGGATGTCGAGATCGAAGTCGCGACACCGCCAGAAGCCGCGAACGTCCGCTGCGACAAAGCCAGCATCGTGAAGCGGAAAGTACGGCCGCTCGCCGGGAGGCTGGGTCTTGACGCTGCATCTCGCCGTCGTAGCTCCCTCGGCGAACAGCGAACGCGACAAGACGCGGTTGACGCGTCGATCTTCGTCGGCCCGCAGGCCGAGAAGTCTCACGTGTGGAGCTGCATCCGGGCCGCGCATCGGTGCAGGTGCAGCCCCCATCGAAGCTGCCCGAACGGGCGCGTCGGTGAAGTTCTTCCAGTACTGCTGTGCGCGTGATGAAGGACGGGTATTGAGGTGTTCAGCCCTGCGGATTACTGATTCACGTGATGCGGTTCCGCGTGCCTGTGCATAGCGGTTCGCAACGCGGACGGGGCTAACAAGACCCCCCCCCCCCCCCCACTTCCGTCATCGGAGACGGACCAGTAGTGCCCGGCGTGCGCAGGCCCGTCGGTGCCACCCAGCCATTCGCCCAGCAGCAGATGAGAGGGATACAGCTTGAGCTTGGCGGTGCATGTACGGCTGTGAACGTTCGGCAACATGCCCTGGAGGCTCACCAAGTCTTCGAAGAGCTCGCCGCTGCTACGGAAGCCCTCGGGATCGTCCTCGATCCGGACTGGCTTCACCAACCGGTAGCTGAGTTTGCGCCAGTACTCTCCGCGCCAAGCATCCTCGACGGTCGTGAACTCCAACCAGAAGAACGGCAGCCCGAACTCAGCCTCGAGACGCCGCTTGCACTCCGCAGCGAACTCATAGGTACCCGGGTGCTCGGCTGAAGTGTTGGCAAACAACACGACGTCGCCACGGCCCGGGTCAAGCAGACCCTCTTCCGCCGCCATGAACGTCAGCGCCGCCGAGGAACGGCCGCCCGAGAAGCTGACCACATGGGGCAACTCCGCGTGCGCCACATCCCGGTAGACGAACGGGCCAAGTCGCTTCGGCCGACGCCGCACCGCGAGCGAGGACAGGTTGCTGCGCTCGCCGGCACTCTCAGCCTGTCTCAACTCGACTGTCGCCATCGACCGTGTCCCATCATCACGCCGCGCCCTGTTTGCGGCAGCCCTTATGTGTAGCAAACCCGTGTGACGTGAATGCGATTCGTGAACAATATGGAATTGGCTCAGGGCAGTAGCAACAGCGACCGGGGACACCAGGAGACGAGGGCTGGGGAGGGGCCGGGGTGCCCGCGCGCAGTTATGAAGCGCCCCGCCCACACCAAACTCGCCGACCAAGCGCTTCATCTGTTTGAGGCACGGGTGCCCCGGCCCCTCTCCAGCCCGGGCACCTGCCTAGGGCTAGCGGAAGGTGAGTCCCGCCCGCCGACGCCGGTTGCGAATAGCGAGAGCCACTAAGAGCCCGGCAATGATGGCCACAGCAATCCCCCAGATGATCGCAATGCGAGCACCCCGGCTAGCACGCTGAGCCAGCCGCTCGGCTTCGGCGTCTGCGGCCGCGATCTCGGCATCAACCAGCTCGCCGACCACCCGAAGCTCGTGCACACCCCCTTCATTGAGCGTCAAAGCCCCCGATTCAGGCAATCTGCCAGCGCCATTGGGCACGGACGCCTGCACCACCAGCGACACCAGCTCGTCCAGCGGCGCTCCCGCGCGAGCTTCGATGTCGGCGATCGGCATGCCGAACAGCTCCCCTTCGAGAGCATCAGCGGTGGCGGGGTTCACCAAGCTGCTGACCGGACGGTCCAAGCCGACCGTGAGGGTCAGCTCGTAGCGCACTCGTGCGCCGTCGCGCGAACCCACATAGGTCGCAGACCTGAACAAGCCAGCCGAACCGTCCGCAGGCCGGTCGATCTCGCCGAGCACCTCGGCCAGCTCAGCGGGCGACGCGAAACGCTTCGACGCAACCACTACCAAGCGCTGGCCGGCGGCGGTGTCCGAGGCCTGCTGACTGACGTTCCAGCCGACCAGGTCGTCGTGGGTGATCAGCTCGGCAAGGTCGGGCGTCCAGCGCATCACCTCCTCGTCGAAGGTGACCTCGACGATGACCTCGCCGGCGCCGTCATGCGCGATGTCGACGTCGACGACGATGTCGGCGCGGCAGCCCACTGCCAGCACCGCTGCTGCCGCAGCCACCAACGGGACAGCAAAGCGCAACCACGACTGCCCGCAGGTGTGCGGCACTGGCATTGGAAGCACCGTGCCCGCCATGGCACGGCTACTCGGCCGTCGCGGCCTCTTCGAGCTCGATCGGCCCGGGGTCGAAGCCCTCGATGGCACGGAACACGATCTCGTCGTCCTCCACATCCACCACGATGATCTCGCCGGCGTGGAATTCCTTGTAGAGGATCCGCTCGCTCAGCGCGTCCTCGACGTGATGCTGCAGCGCACGGCGCAGCGGCCGGGCGCCGAGCTGGGGGTCGTACCCGGTGCGGGCCAGCCATTCCTTGGCAGCGTCGGTCAGCTCCAAGCCCAGACCCTGCGCCCGAAGCTGGTCCGAGGTGCGCTTGATCATCAGGTCGACGATCTGCACCACTTCCTCGACGCTCAGCTCGTGGAACACGATCGTGTCGTCGATGCGGTTCAGGAACTCGGGCCGGAATTGCGCCTTGAGCGCATCGTTGACCTTCTCCTTCATCCGCTCGTAGCTGGCGCTCTCGTCGTTGGTCGCGAAGCCCACCCGCGCCTTGCGCAGGTCGGCAGTGCCCAGGTTGGAGGTCATGATGAGCACGGCGTTGCGGAAGTCGACCGAGCGGCCCTGCGCGTCGGTCAGCCGTCCCTCTTCGAGGATCTGCAGCAGCGTGTTGAAGACGTCCGGGTGGGCTTTCTCGATCTCGTCGAACAGCACCACCGAGAACGGCTTGCGTCGCACTGCCTCGGTGAGCTGGCCGCCCTCGTCGTAGCCCACGTAGCCGGGGGGCGCGCCCACGAGCCGGCTCACCGTGAACTTGTCCATGTACTCGGACATGTCCAGGCTGATCAGCGAGCCTTCGTCGCCGAACAGGAACTCGGCCAGCGTCTTGGCCAGCTCGGTCTTGCCCACACCGGAGGGGCCCAGGAAGATGAACGAGCCGCCGGGACGCTTGGGATCCTTCAGGCCGGCGCGGGTGCGGCGGATGGCCTGGCTGACCGCCTTGATGGCGTCGTGCTGGCCGATGACCCGCTTGTGCAGCTCGTCTTCCATCTTGAGGAGCTTCTGGGTCTCCTCCTCGGTGAGCTTGTACACCGGGATGCCGGTCCAGATCGACAGCACCTCGGCGATGCCTTCCTCGTCGACCTCGTCGAACAGGTCGTGACCCTCGGCCTTGGCCTGAGCCATCACCTCGGTGCGCCGCTCGAGCAGGTCCTTCTCTTCGTCGCGCAGCTCGCCGGCGGTCTCGAAGTCCTGTGATTCGACCGCCTGCTTCTTGCGCTCGGTGACATCGGCCAGCTTGGTCTCGATCTCCTTGAAGTCGGGCGGGGTCGACATGCGCTTGATGCGCAGGCGCGAGCCGGCCTCGTCGATGAGGTCGATGGCCTTGTCGGGCAGGTGACGGTCGGCGATGTAGCGGTCGGCGAGATTGGCCGCGGCCACGAGCGCCTGGTCGGTGATGGTGACCCGGTGGTGCTGCTCGTAGCGGTCGCGCAGCCCCTTGAGAATCTCGATGGTGTGGCTGAGCGTGGGCTCGTCCACGGTGATCGGCTGGAAGCGGCGCTCCAGCGCGGCGTCCTTCTCGAGGTACTTGCGGTACTCCTCGAGCGTGGTGGCGCCGATGGTCTGCAGCTCGCCGCGCGCCAGCATCGGCTTGAGGATCGACGCGGCGTCGATCGCGCCTTCCGCGGCGCCGGCGCCGACCAGGGTGTGCAGCTCGTCGATGAACAGGATGATGTCGCCGCGGGTGCGGATCTCCTTGAGGACCTTCTTCAGGCGCTCCTCGAAATCGCCCCGGTAGCGGGAACCGGCCACCAGCGCGCCGAGATCGAGCGTGTAGAGCTGCTTGTCGCGCAGCAGCTCGGGAACGTCGTTGTTGACGATCTTCTGGGCCAGGCCTTCCACGATGGCGGTCTTGCCCACACCGGGCTCGCCGACGAGCACCGGGTTGTTCTTGGTGCGGCGCGAGAGCACCTGCATGACGCGTTCGGTCTCGCGCAGCCGCCCGATCACGGGGTCGAGCTTCTTGGCCCGGGCATCGGCGGTCAGGTTGCGCCCGAACTGGTCGAGCACCAGCGAGCCGCTCTGTGCGCTCTGCTCGCTGGATTGGCCTGAGGAAGCGCCGACAGTCTCGCGCCCGCTGCCTGAGCCGCTGTAGCCGGAGAGCTGCTGGATAACTTCCTGGCGAACCTTGGAGAGATCGGCACCCAGCTTGACCAGCACCTGCGCGGCGACGCCTTCGCCCTCGCGTATCAGTCCGAGCAGGACGTGCTCGGTGCCGATGTAGTTGTGGCCGAGCTGCAGTGCCTCCCGCAGCGACAGCTCGAGCACCTTCTTGGCGCGCGGCGTGAAGGGAATATGGCCGCTCGGCGACGAGCTGCCCTGCCCGATGATCTCCTCGACTTGGCTGCGCACAGCTTCGAGCGAGATGCCCAGCGACTCGAGCGCCTGGGCCGCGACGCCTTCGCCTTCGTGGATCAGCCCCAGCAGGATGTGCTCGGTGCCGATGTAGTTGTGATTGAGCAGGCGCGCTTCTTCTTGCGCCAACACCACCACTCGGCGGGCCCGATCGGTGAAGCGTTCAAACACTGGGCCTCCTGGCGTGAGCCTTGCACACGGGAGCTTCGGGTCTCCTGAGCGCAGTGTAACGATGCCCTGCCGGATCGCTCCGTCGCATTTTGGAGGCTGCCCGCGCCCGGCGGAGGCTGCGCGGCACGAGTGCGGCAACAGCGCCGCCGTCGTTTACGGTTGCGCCGTGGCGCTGCTTTCGCCCCTGCAAACCCGATCCCGTCCCGACGACGACCTGGCCCGCGTCGAAGCGGCATTGCGGGCCGCTGCGGTCACCGGCGACGAGTTCCTCACCGAGGTGACCTCGCACTTGATCCCAGCGGGCGGCAAGCGCCTGCGTCCGGCGTTCGTCATCGCTTCGGCGCTGGCGCTCGATCCCGACGGCGCCGCGCCCGCAGCAGTCACCGACGAGATGGTGCGCGGCGGCGTGGCCGTGGAGCTGGTGCACTTGGGCTCGCTGTATCACGACGACGTCATGGACGACGCCGAGACACGCCGCGGCATCGAGGCCGTCAACCACCGCTGGGGGAACCTCAAAGCGATCCTGGCCGGCGACTTCCTGCTGGCCAAAGCGTCCGAGCTCGCAGCGTCGCTGGGCACCGAGGTCGCGGCCCTGCTGGCCGCCACCATCGGGCGGCTGTGCGAGGGACAGGTGCGTGAGCTGCAGTTGATCTATGACCGCAGCCGCACCGAGGAGCAGTACCTGCTGGCCATCCAGGGCAAGACTGCGGAGTTATACGCCACCTCGTGCCGCATCGGCGGGCTGGTCTCGGGCGTCGACTCCCGGTCGCTGGAGCGCCTCACCAGCTTCGGCCTTGCGTACGGCGTGGCCTTCCAGATCGTCGATGACGTGCTCGACCTGGTGGCCACCGACGAGGAACTCGGCAAGCCCTCGGGCAACGACCTGCGCGAGGGCGTGTACACCCTGCCGGTCATCCGGATGCTGGCGGACAGCCATCCTTCCCGTGAGATGTTGGCGGAGCTGCTGGGAGAGCCGCTGGACGACGAGCGGAGAGATCGAGCCCGAGCGATCGTGGTGGACAGCCCCGAGATCGCCACTTCGGTTGACACCGCGCAGGGCTACGTGTTGGACGCGCTCGACGCTCTGGCCCCGCTCGATGCGACGCCGGCGGTGATCGGCTTGCGGGCCGCTGCGTCGAATCTGCTCGGGACGCTGCCGCCGATCGCCTCGCGTGCGGGCGCCGCGGGCCGATCCTGAGCGTGCCCGGTATGGGTCCCCCCTGGCCGGTGCGCCGCTGCTACCGCCACCCGGTGTGGGACCCGGGTCGGGGGCTGTGCTGGGAGTGGGGCACCCGCACGTTCGTGATGGGCATCATCAACGCCACCGACGACTCGTTCTCAGGCGACGGCGTCGCCGATCGGCTCGACGAGGCGCTGGCCTTGACACGGGAGCTGGTGGCTGCCGGCGTCGACATCATCGACGTGGGCGGCGCGTCCAGCCGGCCTGGCGCCGAGCCCACTCCGCTGGAGGAGGAGCGGCGCCGCGCCGTGGGGGTCATCGGCGCCGTCCGGGCCGAGTTGGACCGCATCGGGGCCGAGCTGCCGATCTCGGTCGACACCACGTGGGCCGACGTGGCGGCTCCCGCCTTGGATGCCGGCGCGTCGGTGGTGAACGACATCACCGGTTTCCGCCTCGATCCCGACATGGCGCCGCTGGTGGCCGAACGCGGCGCGGCCGCCGTCATCATGCACAACCAGCGCGGCCGGCCCCACACCGATCTCGTCGCCGACGTGATCGCCGGGCTGGAAGCCAGCCTGCAGATCTGTGCGGACGCCGGTATCGGCACCGATCGGATCGTCGTCGATCCGGGCTTCGGCTTCGGCTTCGGCGTGTCGCAGAACCTCGAGATGATGCGCCGCCTGCCCGAGTTCTGGTCGCTGGAGCTGCCAGTGCTCATCGGCACGTCGCGCAAGTCCACGATCGGCGCGGTCACCGACACCAAGCCCGGCGATCGTCTCTTCGGGACAGCGTCGACCATCGTTGCCGCCATCTGTGCCGGCATTGACGTCGTGAGGGTGCACGACGCCGCGGAGATGATGCAGGCGGTTCGCATGACCGACGCCATCGTCCGCCCTGCCCGCTGATCGCGGGCCGTTGGCGGGTCAGCTATCGACTGGTGCTTGGGTGCCGTCGGGCATGAGCTGGGTGCGGGTGCCGTCAGCGGTCTCGCTGTAGAACGTCGGCTGGCCGGATGCTTCGAGCGTGGCCAGCATGACCGGCAGCGGTGCACCGACACTGCGCAGGAACTCGATCACCCGTCCGGGCCCGAGATGGTCCAGCATCTCGAAGGGGCCGTGCACCCAGTTGAAGCCCCAGCGGATGGCGTTGTCGACATTCGCGATGTCGTCTGCGATCTCGGGCACGAGGCCGGCCGCGTAGGCCAGCGTGCCGCCGAAGATGTGCCTCGCCAGCTCTCCCTGGGGCCCCTCGGCGAACATCACCTCGCCCAAGTCGCCAGGGACGCCGCCGAGGTCGGGTGCGACGGCATCACGCCACTCGGCCGTGATGAGGTCGAAGGTCTCGGCCTTGCGTGACCCGTCGGGCAGCTTGGTGCGCCTGGCGAAGCCGCCGCCGGTCTTGCGACCGAGCTGACCACGGTCGGCCATCGCCTGTTCCGCGGCAGGAAACGCAGTGAAGTCGAGCCCCCGGTCGCCAGGCGGCAGGTTCTGGGCCAGGTTGGCGCCCACCAGCTCCATGACGTCAAGGCCGATCAGGTCGATCAACCCGTACAGACCCGTCGGCGGCAGCCCGACCGGCGCGCCGAGCACCGCATCGACGGTCTCCTGGGTCATGCCGTCGGCCAGGAACGGCTTGGCCAGGTGCAGGCCGGACAGCATGAAGAAGCAGCCGATGCGGTTGCCGATGAAGTTGACCGTGTCCTTGGCGTGCACCACGCCCTTGCCGAGCCGCTCGGCGCCGAAGCGTGCGAAGGCGTCGATCACCTCGGGTTCGGTGTCTTCGCCTGGCACCAGCTCGAACAGCTTCATCACCCGCACGGGGTTGAAGAAGTGGGTAATCGCCACGTCACGGCGGAAGCGCTCGCTCATGCCGTCGGAGATCTGGCGCAACGGGATGCCCGACGTGTTCGACGAGATGACCGAGCTGTCGCTGCGCGCAGCTTCGAGCCGCTCGAACAGTTCGCGCTTGGCGGCCAGATCCTCGATGACCGCTTCGCACACCCAGTCGTAGCCGGCGATGTCGTCGAGCCGGTCGGCGACCGTGCCGATGCTGACAAGGTCCCGGCATTCGTCGTCGATGCCGTCCAGCGCGCGCTGCGCTGCTTCGGGGTCAGTGTCGAGCACGAGCACCCGGCACCCCGCCGCCGCGGACGCTGCGGCGATGCCGGCACCCATCGTGCCCGCGCCGATGATCGCTACTGAGTTGATGGTTCTCACGGTCCACTGCCTACCGGGTGCCGGCGACTTCGCGGCCGATGATCTCCTTCATGATCTCGGTCGTGCCGCCGTAGATGGTCTGGATCCGAGCGTCCGCGTACGCCTTGGAGATCGGGAACTCGCTCATGTAGCCGTAGCCGCCGAACAGCTGCAGGCAGCGGGTGATGAGCCGCAGCTGCATCTCGGTCACCCACCACTTGGCCTCGGCGGCATCGGTGGCGGTCAGCTCGCCGGCGTTGAGCGCCTCGATCTGCCGGTCCACGAACACCCAGGCGATGTCCAGCTCGGTCTTCATCTCCGCCAGCTCGAAGCGGGTGTTCTGGAACGAGGCGATGGTCTGGCCGAACGCCGTGCGCTCGCCGACATAGTCCACCGTCCAGTCGAACGCAGCCTGCGCGTGCGCCACGCCGCCCACCGCGATCGACAGGCGTTCTTGGGGCAGGTTTCGCACGAGGTGCAGGAACCCGTTGCCCTCGCCGCCGAGCAGGTTCTCCTCGGGCACGAACACGTCGTCGAAGAACAGCTCGGCCGTGTCCTGGGACTTCAAGCCCAGCTTGTCCAGATTGCGGCCCCGCTCGAAGCCCTCCATGCCCTCCTCCAGCACGATCAGCGACATGCCCCGGTGCTTCTCGGTGGGGTCGGTCTTGGCGGCCACGATCACCAGGTCGGAGTTGATGCCGTTGGTGATGAACGTCTTGGCGCCGTTCACCACGTACCCGTCGCCCGAGCGCACCGCCGTGGTGGTGATCGAGGCCAGATCCGAGCCGGTCCCCGGCTCGGTCATGGCGATGGCGCTCATCAGCTCGCCGCTGGCGAGGCCACCCATCCAGCGCTCGGCCTGCTCGTCGCTGCAGAGGTTCATGAAGTAGGGCAGGCAGATGTCGTTGTGCAGCGTCATGCACTGCCCCGAGCTGGCCGCGCCCGACGCGTGGACTTCCTCGTTGACGATGGCGTTGTAGCGGAAGTCCGCAACCCCGCCGCCGCCGTACCGCTCGTCGACGGCGGTCGCCAGCAGGCCCACGTCTCCCGCCTTGCGGAACATGGCCTTGTCGATCTTGCCGTCCGCCTCCCATTTCTCGTGGTTGGGGACGATCTCGCGCTCCACGAAGGCTTTGGCCGTCTCGCGGAACATCTCGTGCTCTTCGTCAAAGATGGTGCGCCGCATACTCGGAGCGTATGTGGCTTCGCAGCTAGCGTCACGGGCCGTGACTGCCGACGAGGCTCCACGCGACTGGGCTGCCACCGAGCGGGCCGCCGCCGCAATGCGCCGGCTGAACCAAGCGCTGGCGAACCGGCGGGTCGACGACGACGTGCTCGACGAGATCACCGCAACGGTCGAAGCCACCGCCGAGCGGCTGGAACAGGGCACGCTGCGGGTGAAGCTCGACGACATGCTCTCGCGGCCGTACCTGCGGGAGATCTACGAGAACCGCTACTTCCCGCTGCCGCTGGAGCCCGGCGACGAGATCGAGTTCGACCCGTTCTCGATCGGCGGCGGGGTGCTGCATCCGGCATCGGTGAACGTCAAGTACTTCAAGGAGTCCGACGGGGCCGTGCGGGGCGAGGCCGTCGTGGATCCCATGTTCGCGGGACCGCCCGAGCGCACCCACGGCGGCGTGGTGGCGCTGATCATCGACGAGCTGATGGGCGCGCTCAACCGCATGCGGGGCCGTCAGGCCTACACCGGCCGGCTGACTGTCCACTATCACGCCGGCACCCCGCTGGGCGTGCCGCTGCACTTGCGGGCGTGGGTCGATCACACGTCGGGCCGAAAGATCGTCCAGCGCGCCGAGGTGCACGGTCCCGATGGGATGTGCGTCAAGGCCGAAGGGCTGTTCATCCTGCGCGCCGACGCGCCGGCGGCGCCGGGGGACTGATCAGGCGCTGCGGTTCAGTCCTGCTCGGGGCGCAGCGTCGGGAACAGCACGACCTCGCGGATGGCCTCCACCCCGGCGAGCAGCATGGCCAGCCGGTCCATGCCGATGCCGAGCCCGCCGGTGGGCGGCAGTCCGTATTCCAGGGCGCGCAGGTAGTCCTCGTCGACGGCCATGGCCTCGTCGTCGCCTTCGGCCCGCGCGGCGGCCTGGGCCTCGAAGCGCTGGCGCTGGTCGTCGGGGTCGATCAGCTCGCTGAAGGCGTTGGCCAGCTCGCGGCCGGCCACGACGGCTTCGAAACGCTCGGCCAGCAGCGGATCGCCTCGGTGGCGCCGGGCCAGAGGCGACGTTTCCGCCGGGTGCTCGGTGACGAAGATCGGTCCGGTCAGCGTGGGTTCGGCCAGCTTCTCGTACAGCTCGGTGAGCAGCCTGGCTGAGCTGGTGCGCGCGCCGTCAGGCACCGCCACGTCGTGCGCCTCGGCCAGCGCAGCCAGCTCGCCCGGCGGCGTGTGCACGCTGATGGGGCGGCCGACCGCTTCGCTGGCCAGCTCGGCCATCGTGGCCTGCCGCCACGGCCTGGTGACGTCGATCTGGCGGTCTCCCACGCTGAGCACCGCCGAGCCGGTGAGTGTCACCGCCAGGTGCTCCACCAGCGACGACGTCAGCTCCATCATGTCGCCGTAGTCGGCATAGGCCGCATACAGCTCCAGCATCGTGAACTCGGGGTTGTGGCGCGTGGACAGGCCTTCGTTGCGGAAGACCCGGCCGATCTCGAACACCCGGTCCAGGCCGCCCACGATGAGACGCTTGAGGTACAGCTCGGGCGCGATCCTCAGGTACAGGTCGGCGTCGAGCGCGTTGTGGTGCGTGGTGAACGGGCGGGCCAGCGCGCCGCCGGGGATGGGGTGGAATATCGGCGTCTCGACTTCGATGTAGCCCTGGTCTTCGAGGAAGCGGCGGGTCTCGGACATCATCTGGCTGCGCAGCGCGAACGTGCGCCGCACAGCCGGCGACACCCACAAGTCCACATAGCGCTGGCGGAAGCGGGTGTCGGGATCGGTCATGCCGTGCCACTTGTCGGGGAACGGCCGGCGAGCCCGTGCCAGCACATCCCACTGCTCGACCCGGACGCTCAGCTCGCCCCGGCGGGTGGTCATCACGATCCCGCTGACGCCGATCCAGTCGCCCAGGTTCAGGTCGCAGAACGCGGCATGGTCGGGCGTGTGCGCAGCGGGCGCAAAGAGCTGGATGCGCCCGGTGCCGTCGTCGAGCGTTCCGAAGGCCAGCTTGCCCTGGATGCGCCGCAGCATGAGACGGCCGGCGATCGTGACCCGGGTCTCCGTCTCGGTGCCGGGCTCGAGATCGGACCACCGCTCGTGCAGTTCGGCCGCGACGGCGTCACGCTCGTAGCGGTACGGCGGCCCTGCTTCGTCGGAATGCTGGTGGGCCGCCGCAGCGCCGCCGTCGGGCTCGCCCACTGGCGTCGACTGGGTCATCGCACGCTCACGGTACCGACAGGCGCCCGGGGGTTACGTATCCGGCGAGGTTGCGGCCAGGTCGCGCAGGCGGTCCGCTGCCGCGATGCGCTCGCACTCCTGATCGGCGACTGCCGTCAGATCGCCGACCGTGACGAGTTCAGGCGCCAGCTCGGCCAGCGGATCGAGCACGAACCGGCGCTCGCGCATCCGCGGGTGAGGGATGACGAGCTCGGGGTCGCGTAGCACCTCCTCGCCGTAGAGCAGCACGTCGACGTCGAGCGTGCGCGGCCCCCATCGCTCCCGCCGCACCCGGTGCGCGACCGCCTCGAGCGCTTGGCAGCGCGCCAGCAGCTCGTAGGGGCCCTCGGTCACCGAGAGCTCGGCCACGAGGTTCAGGAACGGCGGCTGTTGGGGACCGATGGGCGCGCTGCGGTAGACGCCCGAACAGGCTGCCAGCACGCCCGCGTCACCCAGCGCTTCGAGTGCGTCTGCAAGTTGTGCTGCCGGGTTGCCGAGGTTGGCGCCCATGCCCACGAACGCCCGGGTGCCGGTGCGGATCACCGTCTCAGCCCGCGGTGCGGGTGATGCGCACTGCGCTGGTGCCCAGGTCGACCGCCACCGGCGGTCGCAGCTTGGTCACCGTGACCGTCACCGCCGTCACGGGCTCCACGCTGCACAAGTCCGCCGCGATCAGCTCGGCCATCCGCTCCAGCAGGAGCGGCTCCGCATCGGCGCACAGCGCCTCGACGCGTTCGCACACCTCGCCGTAGTCGACCGTGTCGGAAACGTCGTCCGATGCGCCGGCACGTCGCAGGTCCGCATAGATATCGAGATCGATGCTGATCGGCTGCGCCGCAGCGCGCTCGTGAGGGATCACCCCGATGATGCACACCACCCGCAGGTCGCGCAGTTCAATGCGATCGTCAATGCGGTCGGATCCGGTTCCCGGCGACGTTTCCACAGCGGGGCTCAGGCTGTCGCTCCGCCGGCGCCGAGGATGCCGAGCGCCACATCGACAACACGGCGGCCCTCCGGCCCGACTCGCTGGGAGAAGATCCGCTCGGTGATGGCTGTCGCTTGGGGGCCTGTGGGCACCTTGCCCGACAGCAGCAGGTACGAGGCCACGAACCCGCAGACGTCCTCGCCCACCCGCTCCTTGTGCAGGATGACCCGCTTGCGCTCGGCGGCCAGCTGTTCGAGGTCGTCGTGGACCCCCTGCAGGTACTCGCCGAGGTCGTCGAACATGGGCCATGGACGGTGCAAGTACGGCAGATCCAGCTCGTCGTAGTTGTGAAGATTGTGCGGCGCCGAGATGAGCGACACGACGATGTCGAAGCCGTTGCGACGCAGCCAGATGATCTCCTCCTGCCGCCGGACGCGCCGGTGGCTGGCGCCATAGCCACCCGGACGCTCGCACACTGCGAGGCGCTCGGCAACGACCCAGTTGAAGTTGCGGGGCTGAATGCCTTCCGCCCACTTCCCTCTCATAGTGCGTCGTTTCTCGGAGCGTCACCGACGCTCGCAGTGCCTCGGAGCGTCACCGACGCTCGCAGTGTCTCAGAGCGTGTCCGCCGCCGAATTTACCGGTGCCGATCCGGCTGTGCACGGCGCTGCCGGGCGTATTTCAGGACTCGTCGCCGGCAGAAGAGTCGTAGGCGCGTATCTCGGCCAGATTGCGGTACTTCTGGGCCAGATCCAGCCCGTATCCGATCACCCACACGGGCGGCAGGCGGAACCCGATGTAGTCGACGAGCCCGTTCAGGCTGCCGTTGTGCTCACGGGTCAGCAGCGAGCACACCGCCAGCGATGCCGGGCCGCGGGCCAGCAGGCTGCGGCGCAGGTACGACAGCGTCAGCCCGCTCTCCACGATGTCCTCCACCAGGATCACGTCGCGCCCGGCGATGTCGATGTCGAGGTCCTTGAGGATCCGCACCACGCCGCTGGACCGCGTGCTGCTGCCGTAGGACGACACCGCCATGAAGTCCATCTCGACCGGCAGGTCGATGGCGCGGCTGAGGTCGGAGGCGAACATCACGGCCCCCTTGAGCACCGCCACCAGCAACGGTTCGCGCCCCGCATAGTCAGCGGTGATCTGCGCGCCGAGCTCGGTGACCCGCTGGGCGATCTCGGGGCCCGAGACCAGCACCTCGCCGACGTTGGGATCGCCGGCCAGCATCGAGTCGAGGTCGCTGAGGGGATCCGGCGAAGCCGATGCCCCTGATGCCGGTACCCCTGCCACGTGGGCCGAACCTAGCGGACGCGTCAGCCTTCGAGCCGGAGTCGATCAGCAGACCGGATCACACGGCGGCCGCCGCCCACCTCGGTGGCCCGGTGCGTGTGACGGGCAACCTCCAGCACCCGTTCGACCGTGGCGGCATCGGGCGGATGGGAGGTGCGCAGCCATGCGCGGACTGCCCGTCGTGCCAGCGCCGGCGGTGCCGCTCGCAGCTCGGCGGCGCTGGTGGGATCGATGCCGGCCGCGAGCTCGTCGAGCAGGTCGGCTTCGGGGGCGGCGGTTGCGGCGGCACGTGCCAGCAGCGGCACGACATCGCGGCCGGCGATGTCGCACAGCAACGGGATCGCCTCGTGGCGGACGCGGCTGCGCCAGAACCGTGCGTCGACGTTGGATGGATCGCGCAGGGGCTCGTAGCCGACCAGCTCGCAGACCCGTTCGGTGTCCGCCCGTCGCAGGTTGAGCAGCGGCCGACGGTCGGCGCGCATGGCCGCGAGCGCGTCGAGCGCGCCGCCCCGCAGCAGGTGCAGCAGCACGGTCTCGGCCTGATCGTCGGCAGTGTGGCCCAGCAGCGCGCCGGGGCCGAGAGCGTCATGGCGGGCCTCGCGGGCCCGCGCCTGCAGGTTGGCGCCCGGTGCGACCTGCAGGTGCACGACCCGCAGCGGCACCTCGAGCCGGCTGCAGAGCGCTTCGACGTGGGAAGCCTCCGCGCCGCCGGTGTCGCGCAGGCCGTGATCGACATGGACTGCGGCGACCTGGGTGCCACTGCGCTGCGCGAACCGGCAGGCCAGCACCACCAAGGCGGCCGAGTCGGGACCGCCCGACAGCCCGCAGACCAGCTCGCGCCCGGAGACATCGCCGAAGGTGCATCGCTCGAGCAGCGCATCGAGTTCGACTGCGAACCCCGGCACCTCAGCTCGTGGGGCACCGCCGGGAACTTCAGGCGGCGGCGACACGCTCCAGCCACGCTGCGGGATTGCGGATCTCGGTCATGGACGGCAGGTGCTCGGCGCGTTCCCAGATGCGGTCCACCGCTCGCGGGCCGCGCTCGGCCTCGATCTCGGCGATGAACTCCTCGCCGGCCTGGTACTGCGCCAGCTTGGCCTCGATGCCGAGCAAACGCTGGAGCAGCCGGTTCATGCCACGGGCGTTGCGGCGCCGGTGCGACATGACCAGTGCGAATCGCTCCGCGTCGGGGATGTGGCCGCGGGCTGCCCTCGCCATGGTCACGTCGCCGTGGCCTTCGACAAGGCTCATCATGCCGCCGACCTGCGCGATGAGATCGCGCTGCTGCTCGGATGCGAACACTGCTGCGAGGCCCCCGTCGCCGAGCAGGTCCTGCCCTTTGCGGCGTCCCGACACCAGCGTGCGCAGGCCTTCGCGCAGCCGCTCGGGATCAGGCTGCGCCTCGTCGACGAGGCCGTTCACCAGCTTCAAGAAGTGCGGTCGCAGCCACGGCACGCCGGTGAACTGCGAGCGGTGCGTCAGCTCGTGCAGCGCCAGCCACAGGCGGAACTGGGCGGGGACGAACGCGTAGCGCTTCTCGGTGACCAGGATGTTCGGCCCCACGAAGTAGACGGTGTCGCCGGCGGTCTCGCCGGCTTCGCCACGGGCCCCGTTGGCGATGGCGGCACCGGGAGCCGTGTCGTCGTCGGAGGCCCACAGCAGGTCGTACTGGCCCAGCACCCGCTTGGACATCCAGCCCAGCACCCCGCCCAGCTCGACAGCGCCCAGCGTGCGCGTCACGGTGGAGCTCTCCGCAGGCTCGCCGTCGGTGCCGGGTGCGCCCAGCACGGGCTGCAGCAACCGCCGGAAGGCGGCGATGTTGGCGTCGATCCAGCCCGCCCGGTCGATGACCTCGGCGTGGGCCTCGCCCGGGGTCTCCAGGCCGGTCTCGATCGCCACCAGCTCGGCGGCGACCGGCACGAACCGGGCGAAGTCAGCGCGCAGCGGCTCGGCGAGGTACGACCGGTACAGCGGCTCGGTGCCGGCGACCTTGACGGCGATCCGGCGCGCCAGATCCCAGTCGACGTGTTCGTCGGCCGGGTCGCTCACCTGGGTGCTCAGCGCTTGGGGTACCGGGGCGAGACCACCTTCTGCACGTACCCCGCCACCAGCTTCACGACGGTCGCGACCGTCGCCACGGTCAGCGGCACCGCCAACCAGTAGTGCCAGACCTGCGCACCCAGAAGCTCCATGCGGCAGATATTAGTGGTCACCGGCTCGCGAACCCCCTCGTGGACGGCAGGCACGCACTGCTACCGTGAGCCGCCGGTTCCGGCCCGAGTAGCTCAGTGGCAGAGCGGCTCTCTCGTAAAGAGCAGGTCGTGGGTTCAATCCCCACCTCGGGCTCGTCGGCTAGCTCGCCGGTGGAGTTCTAGAGCCGGGAACGGCCGAGGCCGATGAACAGGCCGCTCAGCGCGAGGCGCTGGTTGGCGTTGAAGCGCAGGGCTTCTGCGGCATCTGCGATGGCTCCCAGCTCGTTCGCTGCAGCTCCGGCCGGCAGTGCACCGGTGCGGGCTTCGTCGCGGACCTGTGCCGACATCACGGCGAAACCCATGGCCAGCTCGTCGGTGCGCACTCGCCGCAGCTCGCGGCGGTGGCGCTCGTCGAGCGAGCTGCGGCCGGTGTTGGTGCCGTACAGCTCCGCACGCTCATCGGCTTCGGCTCGTTCGGCGTCGTGACGGGCTTCGAGGGGTGCCGCTGCGTCTTCGGCGGCTGCAAGCGCGGCGTCGGTGGCCGCCATGGCACTCGACGCGGTGCCATTCAGCGATCGGCGCAAGCCTCGCCACGTTTCGATGCGTGTCGCAGCAGCGTCGTCGGAGACGAGCAGGCGGGCGCGCTCGATCGAGCCGCCGGCTGCCGCAGCGGCAAAGGAGGCTCGCTCGTCTGCGATGCCGTCGTCGCGCAGCAGGGCGCTGAGGTCCGCCTCGCTCATCGCCTCGAAGTCGATGCGGACACAGCGGGACGCCAGCGTCTCCATCGCCCGGTTGACCTCCTCGGCAAGCAGCACGAACACGCATGACGGCGGCGGCTCCTCCACGGACTTCAGCAGGATGGGTGCCTGCAGCCCGGCGCGGTCGACATCGCTGAGAACGATGACCTTCTGGTCCCCTTCGACAGGCGCGGCAGCCGCGGCACGGACCGCCTCACGGGCCTGTTCTGCAGTCATGGCCGCACCGACGCGGTCGAACACCAGCAGGTCGGGGTGCTGGTTGGCGAGCGCGAGACGGCGCTCCCGCTCGGGCGTGGCGCTGCGGGCCGCCAGCAGTTCGCCTGCGAACCGGCATGCGGCGGTACGCAGGCCGGCGCCCGCGGGGCCCACGAACAGGTACGCGGGCAGCGGCGAGTCGAGCGCCGCCCGCAGGCGGTCGACTGCGGCCGGCTGCCCGACGATGCCGTCCAGCAGGTTGCCCACCGGCGGCTCGTCGACTGGCGGAGCCGGGGGCAGGGGCGGCGGCGCAACGGACGCCAGCGTGGCCGCTTCAGCCGGCGCCTCCACGTCGCCTGGTGCCGCGTCGGCAGCCGCGGCAGCTTCGTCGGACGGCACTGCCTCCCCGGCCGGGGCAGCTTCTGCGGCACGCTGCGCGGGCGCAGGCGCAGGCGGGGGTGGCTCGAGCGGCTCAGGTGGTAGCGCGGACTCAGGCGGAGTCGACGCTGGCTCGTCGCCGAAGTCGAACAGCGAGAGCTCCGCCGGTTCGGCGCCGCGGTCGGCGGTTGCGTCTACGTCGTTGTCGTCGGGCGTCGTGGCCATTGCGGCGGCCTAGCCCGCCATCGCGGGATGCGTCGAGACCGCCTCGGCCACCCGTGCCGCCACATCGTCCACGCTGCCCGTGGCGTCCACACGTACCCAGCGATCACCTTCGGCGTCGCACAGCTCGCGATAGCTGCGCCACACGCGCAACGCGAACTCCAGCTCCTCGCCCTCCAGGCGGTCCGGGCCGTCGCCGGCCGGCTCATCGGCGCCTTGGTCGGTCGCCGGGTCTGATTCTGGGTCTGATTCCGGATCTGGTTCCAGCAGCGTCATCTGCTCGCCGCCGAGGCGGTCAAGGCGGTGCACGCGCCGGTCGGCATCTGCCAGCGGCACATCGAGCAGCACCACCATGTCAGGCAGGATGATCTCGGGCAGCTCGCCGGACGCACCGGCGGGTCGCCGGCTGGCGTAGTCGATCAGCTCCCGCAGCTCGTCCAGAGGCAACCCCCGTCCGTACCCCTGGTAGGCCAGCGTCGACCCGTAGGACCGGTCGGTGACCACGTCACGGCCCGACTCCAGCGCTGGCGCCACGACGGACGCGAGGTGCTGCGCCCGATCGGCGCAGAACAGCAGCGCCTCAGTCCGCGGGGCAGGGGCCGCCTCGGCGTCAGCATGCAGCAGCGCACCGCGCAGGGCCTCCCCCAGCGGCGTCCCTCCCGGCTCGCGGGTGAGCACCGCGTCTCGTGCGGCCGCCAGCAGGGCTGCTTGGGTGGACTTGCCGCTGCCGTCGAATCCTTCGAGCGCGATGTAGCGGCCGCGCCGAGTCATGTCGTGTCCTCGGCCGTTCCCGCGGACTGCGGCGCACGCCGCCCGGCGCCACGTTTGCTGCGCAGCGACAGAGCGGCCAGAGCACCGGCCAGCAGCATCAGCAGCGAGCCGAGCCACAGCGCCCCGCGCACACCGGGCAGCGCCAGCTCCCAGTCTCCGAGTGCGATGCGGTTGTCGAAGAGCTCATCGAACAGCCAGTTGAATCCGTCGGACAGGAAGCCGCCCATCGCCATGCCGACGAGCACGAAGAACCGCACGAGGGTGAACATCGCGGCGAAGATCCGCCCGCGCAGCACCTCCTCTACGTTCTCGTGCAGCAGCGTCACGCCAGTCACGTACACCGCGCCGGCGGCCACGCCGAGAATCAGCACGGCCGCGTACGCAACGAGCGAGATCGAGATCGTCGCGGCGAATCCGAGCGCTGCGCCTGCGACGAACAACGAGGTCACGAACTGCCGTGCTCGACCCAGCGGTTCGCTGCCCGTGCGCTCGCTCCGCCGGGTGGCGATGCTCTGCAGGAGCGTGACGAGACTGACGCCCACTCCGGCACCGACGCCCATGACGACGAGGATCGTGCTGTGACCGGCGCTTCCCGCGCCGAGAATCTCGTCGTTGAACACCACGCTGAGCGGGATCAGCATGCCGCCCGCGATCATGCCGGTGCTCAAACCCACGAGCACCGCTCTGACTTGCGGGCTCAGAAAGATGAAGTCCCAGCCTTCTCGCAGGTCGCGAAAACCTTGGCTCCAGTCGATGCGGCGGCCGGTGTCGCGCCTGCGATGCGCTGCGGTGACATGCGGCGCCAGGGGCAGCGTGGCGATCAGCACTGCAGCCACCAAGAACGTCGCCGAGTCGACGACGAGGGCCATTTCCACCTGCCCGACATCGGTCCAGCCGAACGCAGCCCCGAGCTTCGCCATGCCGGCAAATGCCAGCCCTCCTACGAAGAAGGTGCCGTAAGCGGCAACCATGCCGAGCGAGTTGGCCGCCGTCAGGTGCCGCGCCGGCACGATGTTGGGGACGATGGCCTCCTTGGCCGGGCTCCACAGCGACGTCGCGAGCTCCAGCGCCAGCGATGCCAGCACTAGGGCCCACACCGAATCGATGAACGGGATGGTCAGCAGCACGCTGGCCCGCACGATGTCGCAGACCACCAAGAGCCGTTTGCGGTTGAAGCGGTCCACGATGATGCCGCCCGCCGATGCCAGGAAGAACCCCGGCAGGATCCGTGCCGTGATGACGAGTGTGATGGCTGCGCCGGGCTGATCGCCGCCGACGCGATTTGCGACCACGAGGATCGCCAGCAGCCCGATCCAGTCGCCGAACGAGCTCACCACCTGAGCGATCCACAGGCGCAAGAAACCCGGGGATGCGAACAATCCCGGCTGCGGCACCTCCGCCTCAGCGCCAGCGCCGTCTGCGGCGTCGGGAGCTTCCGAGCCCCCGCACGACTGCGACGAACGATCCGAACCCATGGCACTCAGCAGGCTAGGAGCCGGACGCTCCCTGCTATCCCGGTTTCTTCTTGGCAGGCGATTTCTTCGCGGCGCGCTTGCGGGCCGCCGGTTTCTTGCGGGCAGTTGACTTCTTCTTTGCCGGCGATGTGCGCCTGGCTGCACGCTTCTTCGCAGGGCCTTTGGCCCGTCGCTCAGCCAGCAGCTCCGCCGCACGCTCGGCGGTGAGCGTCTCGGCATCATCGCCCTGGCGCAGCGACGCGTTGTACTCGCCGTCGGTCACGTACGGCCCGAACCGGCCGTCCCGCAGCACCATCGGCTTGCCGCTCTCGGGGTCCTGACCGATCTCGCGGCCCGCGCTCGCCGCCTGCTGGCCTCGGCGGCGTCGGGGCTGAGCGAGCAACGCCAGCGCCTCGTCCAAGGTGAGCGTGAAGAGCTGGTCCTCCGACTCGAGGCTGCGGTTCTCGGCCTTCGCATCGCCCGCAGGCGCCTTGGTGAGATAGGGACCGTAGCGCCCGTTCTGCACGGTGATCTCCGCGCCGTCGGCGGGGTCGACGCCGACAGTGCGCGGCAGCGTCAGCAATTGCAGCGCATCTGCCAGCGTGACGGTTTCGGGCGTCTGGCCAGAGAGCAGCGAGGCGGTACGGGGACGCTCGGGGGTCTCGTCGGGCCGGCCGACCGAGACGTAGGGGCCGAAACGGCCGGGGCGCACGATCACGTCGAGGCCGGTGCCGGGATCGGTGCCCAGCACCCGTTCGGTGGGCTCGTCCAGCAGCTCGAGCGCCCGGTCCAAGGTGAGCTCGTCGGGTGCGAGGTCGTCGGGCAGCGGGCGGGTGGCGTCGCCGCGCCGCAGGTACGGGCCGAAGCGCCCCACCCGGGCCATCACCGCCTCACCGTCGGCATCGACGCCGATCGGGATGCTGTTGATCTCTGCAGGGTCGATGTCTGCGAGCCGATCATCCGAGACGAGGTAGCGCAGGCCGCCGGCTGCCTCGGGCGTCGAGGCATCTTTGTTTCCGAAATAGAACGCGGTGAGCCACGGCTCGGCGTCGCGATCGCCGTTCGCGATCTCGTCGAGGTCGGATTCCATCCGGGCGGTGAGCGCGTAGTCGACGAGGTGGTCGAAGTGGCGCTCCATGAGCCCGACCGTGGCGAACGCCACCAAGGCCGGCACGAGCGCCGATCCCTTCTTCCACGCATACCCGCGTGCCTGGATCGTCTCGATGATGCTCGCGTAGGTGCTGGGGCGACCGACGCCCAATTCCTCGAGGCGCCGGATCAGCGACGCTTCGGTGAAGCGGGCCGGCGGGCTGGTGCTGTGCTCGGACGCCTCGAGAGCCACCGCGGTCGCCTCGTCGCCGGCGTCGATGTCGGGCAGGATGCGCTCGGGCTCCTCGTCAGTGCCCGCCGCTGCCGGCACGTACACCAGCCGGAACCCGGGACTGGTGACCACGGTTCCCGCGGCGGAGAGCTCCACGTCGTGCGGGCCGGGCGCGCCGGCGCCGCCGGCCAGCTCCGGCGCCAGGTCGCAGTTCGCCGTTCCCGCCAGCCGGATGGTGACGGTCTCGCCGGTGGCGTCGATCATCTGGCTGGCGATCGTGCGCTGCCAGATCAGGTCGTACAGGCGGGCGGCGTCGCCGCCGAGATCGGTGACTCCGCCGGGCTCGGGCCAGTTCTCGCCTGCGGGGCGGACGGCCTCGTGCGCCTCTTGCGCGTTCTTGACCTTGCGGGTGTAGATGCGCGGCTTGGGCGGCAAGTTCTCGGCGCCGAAGCGTGCGGCCACGATCCGCCGCGCCGCGCCCAGTGCCTGGTCGGACAGCGTGGTGCTGTCGGTGCGCATGTAGGTAATGCGGCCGTTCTCGTACAGCCGCTGGGCTGCCGCCATCGTCCGTGAAGCAGAGAAGCCCAGCCGCGCGCCCGCCGCCTGCTGGAGCGTCGAGGTGATGAACGGTGCCGGGGGGCGGCGGCGGTAGGGCTTGGATTCGCGCGACACCACGGCGAACTGCCCGCCGTCGAGATCATCGGCCAGCGCGGCCGCAGCATTGCCGTCGAGCACGGCGACCCCGTCGGTGCGCAGCTCGCCCTGCTGGTCGAAGTCCCGCCCGGTGGCGATGCGACGACCGTTCAGCGATGCCAGCGAGGCGTCGAACTGCCCCGGCCGGGCCGCTCCGGTGGGTTCGGCGGCAGCGTCGAGCGTGGCCACCAAGCTCCAGTACTCCGCCGCCCGGAACGCCATCCGCTCGCGCTCGCGCTCGACGATGAGGCGGTTGGCGACGCTCTGCACGCGTCCCGCCGACAGCTTCGGCGCCACCTTGCGCCACAGCACCGGCGAGACCTCGTATCCATACAGCCGGTCGAAGATGCGGCGCGCCTCCTGCGCGTCGACGAGGCGCCGGTCGAGATCGCGGGGATTGTCGATGGCCTCCCGGATCGCTGCCGCGGTGATCTCGTGGAAGACCATGCGGCGCACCGGGATCTGGGGGTTGAGCACCTCGAGCAGGTGCCAGGCGATGGCCTCGCCCTCGCGGTCCTCGTCGGTGGCGAGATACAGCTCGTCGGCGTTGCGCAGCAGCGACTTCAGACGCCGCACCTGGTCCTTGGCGGTCACCACGTACAGCGGCTTGAAGCCGTCGTCAGGGTTGACACCGAGCGTCGCCCACTGCTCGGATTTGAAGGCCGCCGGCACCTCCGACGCGTTGCGCGGCAGGTCCCGGATGTGGCCGACGGAGGACTCGACCACGTAGTCGTCACCGAGGAAGCGCGAGATGGTGCGCGCTTTCGCGGGCGACTCGACGATGACGAGAGAACTGGCCATGGGCCTCCGACTTGGGCAGCGTCCGCTCGGGGTGTGCCGCGTCCAACGGCGCCGGAGCGGTCCGCGCCGGACGGTAGCGGAACGGGCTCGGCGTGCGGTGGTGGGTTCGCTCTAGAGAGGATCTCTCCGTGAGCCCAGCCGGTGCAGGGCCCAGGCAACGAGCGCAGCGGCACCGGCGGCCACGATGGCCACCGCCGCATCGTCCGCAACCGGTGCACCGAGTGCGGAATTGCCGAATCCTTCCGCCTCGGGGTCGCCCACCGGCCAGGGCCACAGCACACGCAGCGAACCGGCCATGAGGCCCATGAGCACCGCGATGACGACGTTGCGTCGGCGCTCCAGCAGGCGCTGCAGAAGGCGCGAGAACAGCCCCAGCCCGATCACGGCGCCCAGCGCGAACAGCGCGACGGCGGCGATGTCCCGGTCGGCCACCGCCTCGGTGATCGGGTCGTACAGGCCCAGCAGCAGCAGGATGAACGCGCCCGAGATGCCGGGCAGGATCATGGCGCAGATCGCCAATGCGCCGGCGCCGATGAGGACCGCCCCGGCCGGGTCGGCGACGCTGCCCGGCCGCACGCCGAGCAGGACAAACACGACGACGGCCGTGGCGACGGCGACCGCCGCGAGCCCCGGGCGCCACTGGCGCACCTCGCGGCGCGTCGTGACCACGGTCGTGGCGACGAGCCCGAAGAACGCTGCCGACAGTGCGACCGGCTGGCGGTCGATGCCCAATCGCACCAGTTCGACCAGGCCCAGCACCGCAATGGCGATGCCGGTGACCAAGCTCGCCAGAAACGCCCACTCCGCCCGGCGGGCAGTGGCGAGCCCCTGCCGCAGCCGGCCTCGCAGCAGCTGGCCGGCGGCGCTGCTCAGCAGCGCGATCTGGCGCACCAGCCGGTCGTAGATCCCCAGCAGCAGGGCGATCGTGCCGCCCGAGACGCCCGGCACGACATCGGCGGCCCCCATCGCCAACCCCCGCGCGAAGTTCGCAATGACGCGCCGAGCCACACGGCCGAAGCTACGGCATGCGCCGAGACGCACAGATGAACGAGCTGTGGCGGCGGCAGGAAACTCTGCGACGTTGCGACCAGTCCCTAGCGGGTGCACCGTGAAGTTGTCGATGACGCAAGCCAAGAAATGCGGAACGGTTCCGATCTCTCACCTGCTGGATCGCGGGAGCAGAGGGTCCTGTCGCCGCCACAGCGGGCGCAGCGCGTTCTCGTAGACGCGGAGAGTCCCCGGGCCGCAGCCCGGGGACTTCCGCTGACAACAGAGCAGGCGGTCGCCCGACGACTCAGCCCATGGCCGAGTGTCAGCCGCTCGAGACCACGTCGTCGAGCGCCAAGCCAGGCCCCCCGTGTTCGGACACGTCGAGGCCCACCATCTCCTCCTCTGCCGACACTCGCAGCCCGATCGTGGCCTTCAGCACCCCGAACAGGATCGCGGCGGTCGCGATCACCCACGCGGCCACGATCACCACCAGCAGGAACTGCACGACGAGCTGCTCGATGCCGCCCCCGTAGAACAGGCCGGCGTTCTCGCGGCCCAGGAACGCATCGTCGTAGCGGGCGAACAGGCCGATGGCGAGCGTGCCCCACATGCCCGCGGCGCCGTGCACGGCGAAGGCGCCGACCGGATCGTCGATCTTCATCTTGCGATCCACGAAGCCGACGACGCCCACCACGATGAGCCCGGCGATGAACCCGGTGACGATGGCGCCCCAAGGCTCCATCGTGCCGCAGCCGGCGGTGATGCCGACCAGGCCCGCCAGCGCGCCGTTGCCAGCCATCGGCACATCGGGCCGGCCGGTGCGCAGCCAGTTCAGCGCCGTGGCGCCGATGGTGCCGGCGCATGCGGCCAGCACCGTGTTGAGCGCCACAAACATCACGTTTGCGCTTGCTGCCAGCTCCGAGCCGGGGTTGAAGCCGAACCAGCCGAACCACAGGATGAACACGCCCAGGATGGCGAGCGTCACGTTATGGCCGGGAATGGTGCGGGATGTCCCGTCGGCTGCGTACTTGCCGATGCGGGGGCCGAGCATCCAGGCGCCGACGAGAGCGATCCAGCCGCCCACGCTGTGGACGATGGTGGAGCCAGCGAAGTCGCTGTACACGGCATCGCCGATCGAGATGTTGGCGATGAGGCCGCCGCCCCAGGTCCAATGAACCACGATCGGGTAGATGATGGCCGTAGTCACGAGGCTGAAGATCAGGTAGGTGCTGAACTTGGTGCGCTCGGCCATGGCGCCCGAGGCGATCGTGACCGCCGTGGCGGCGAAGACGGCCTGGAAGAAGAAGTCGGTAGAACCCGACAGGCCTTCGGAAATGTTGAACAGATCGACACCCGACAGGGCGAACGAGCCCCAGCCGAACGCACTGTTGCCGTCGCCCCCGTAGGCCAAGCCGTAGCCGACCAGGAAGAACGCCAGGATCCCGATGGAGGCGTCGGCGAGGTTCTTGGCCATGATGTTGGCCACGTTCTTCGAGCGGGTCAGGCCCGACTCGAGCATGGCGAAGCCGGCCTGCATCAGGAAGACGAGCACGCCGGCGATGAACACCCACAGGTTGTCCATGACAGCCTTGACGACCTCGGCTGTGATGGTGTCGTCCTGTGCGCCGGCTGGACCGGCGAACAGGAACAGGCCGCCGAGGGCGCCCGCGACAACGACGAATAGCTTGCGTTTCATGGCCAATCTCCTAGGA
Source organism: Candidatus Poriferisodalis sp. (assembly GCF_965203655.1). Lineage (GTDB taxonomy): Bacteria > Actinomycetota > Acidimicrobiia > Acidimicrobiales > Poriferisodalaceae > Poriferisodalis. The sequence continues at coordinate 50,577 of NZ_CBDBDD010000009.1, read as the reverse complement.
CTCGGCTCCCGATGTATGGCTGATGTGCCGAACCTAGAAATGGCGTGTTGCGCGAGGGTCACCCCGACATGACCGCTCGATGCACAGCGCGGGTCGGCGCTGTTGCCGAGATGTTTCGGCCGCGTTGCGAACTGCGCCGCGCTGAGACGATCGCCGTCTATCTGGCGGGGTAGCGCAGCTTCGGACCGGCCTCGGCCCAGTCCATGTGGTCGCGGATGTACTCGTTGGCGGGATCCCGCGGCGGCAGGTAGTCCCAGCCCTCGCCGGCAGCAGCGTGTACGACCCGGCGGGCCCGCTGGGAGGCCACCACCTGCTCGCGGATCGCCGCAGAGTCCCAGCGTCGAGCGACCTCCGCGGCGAAGCCAGCCGAGAGATCCGCCGCTTCGGTCGCTCCGGCAAGATTCTGATGCTCGGCCGGGTCGGCCGAGATGTCATACAGCTGCGGCGGGTCGGTGTCGCAGTGGATGTACTTGTAGCGGCCGCGGCGGATCATGAACAGGGGATGCGAGGTCAGCTCGCCCATGTACTCGCCGACCGTCTCGTCGACCGGATCGCTGCCCCCGGTCGCCGCGGGCCAGAGGCTGCGGCCGTCGAGCGGTGCGCCCAGCTCCGCCTGCGGGCCTCCCGCGATGTCCATCAGCGTGGGGGCCAGATCCAGCAGGGAGCACACGTTGGGCACGGTGCCTTGGGCGATACCGGGCCCGGCCATCACCAGCGGGACGCGGGCCGAACGCTCGAAGAACGACATCTTGAACCAAGATCCCCGGTCGCCGAGCATGTCGCCGTGATCGCTGGTGGCGATCACCACGGTGTCGTCGGCGCGGCCGGTCTCGTCCAGCACGCCCAGCAGTTCGCCCAGCCACCAGTCGAAGTAGCTCGTGTTGGCGTAGTAGGCGTGGCGCGCAGTGCGGCACTGCTCCTCGGTCCACCCCCGGGTGTCGGCCTCGATGCCGGCGCGGATGCGCACAGTGTGCGGATCGAACTGGTCGGGCACCGGTCCCGGCAGGTCGATCTGGTCGTGGTCGTAGAGGTTCCACCATTCGGGCCGTGCCACATAGGGGTCGTGGGGGTGGATGAACGCCACTGCCAGGAAGAACGGGCGGTCGTCGGGCTCGCGGGCCAGGTCGTACAGGCAGCGGCGTGTGGCGAATCCGACCTCGTCGTCGTAGTCGATCTGGTAGGTGGCGAGCGCCTGGCCGGCCTCAGAGAGGCTGTCCATGTTGTGGTACCACTTGCCGATCCGCTCGCCAGCGGCATCCCAGTTGGGCGTCCACGCGAAGTTCGCCGGGTAGATGTCGGTGGTGAGACGCCGGCCGAAGCCGTGGAGCTGGTCGGGGCCGACGAAGTGCATCTTGCCCGCCAGCACGGTCCGGTAGCCCGCCAGGTTCAGCCAGTGAGCCATGGTGGGCGCCGCCGCGCTCCACTCGGCGGCGTTGTCCCACGCGCCGATCTGGGAGGGGAGGCGGCCGGTCATCATCGAGTAGCGCGACGGCGCGCACAGGGGCGACGGGCAGTACGCGGCATCAAAGCGCACGCCCCGCTCAGCCAGCGCATCCATGGCGGGCGTCTGGACGACCGGGTGGCCGTAGGTGCCGGTGAAGTGCGGCGCGAGCTGATCGGCCATCACCAGCAGCACATTGGGAACCGTCATCAGTCGAACAGTACGCGTACCCGAGTCCAACGCGCACCAGTGCGCGGTCAGGGCAGATTTTGGGCGTGCTAGCCTAGCTAAAACCGTCTAAACGGCCTGTTTTACTGGGGGAAGGTCAGGGGGCCGAGCCCGGAGTGGGCCGATCGCTCTCGGGGAGGGCCGCCGGCACATGCCGGCGACAGACGGGGGAAACACACCGGGGGGTGCCCATGTCCGAAGAACGCAAGTCCGGCGAGCGAATTCGCCGGCGCCAACCGATGAGCAGCTGGAAGCTGCTCATCGCGCTCCTCGCAGCGCTCGGGCTGCTCGCAGCGGCCTGCACGGGCAGCGACGACGACGCAGCCGATGAGCCTGTCGCCACGACCGAGGCAATGGAGGAACCGGCTCCCACCGAGCCGCCGGCCGATGAGGGTCCGGACCTGGGCTCGCAGACCACGATCACGCTGGCATCCAACCCGTGGAACGGCTCGGCACTGAACGTGGCGGTCGCCGCACAGCTGCTCGAGAGCGAACTCGGCTACGAGGTCGAGATCGTGGAGATCGACGAGAACGCCCAGTGGGCGGCCATCAACACCGGCGACATCAGCGCCTCGCTCGAGGTCTGGCCGTCGGGTCACGCTCAGAATGTGATCGACTTCATCGACAATGCAGACGCCAACGTCGACAATGCCGGCCTGCTCGGGCCGATCGGCAAGATCGGCTGGTTCACGCCGACGTACATGATCGAGCGCCATCCGGAGCTGGCAACGTGGGAGGGCTTCGCCGATCCGGAGCTGGCCGGCCTGTATGCCACAGCGGAGACCGGCGACCTGGGACAGTTCCTGGGCGGTGATCCGAGCTTCGTCCAGTATGACGAGGACATCATCAACAACCTCGGCCTGCCGATGCAGGTGGTGTATGCCGGGTCGGAGGCTGCGATCTTGGCCGCCGTCGACGCTGCCTACAGCCGGGAGGATCCGATCCTGGTGTATCTGTGGACGCCGCACTCGGCGTTCAACAGCTACGACCTCACCAACGTGCTGCTGCCCGAGTACAGCCAGGAGTGCTACGACACGGCCGACGCCGGCGGCGTGAATTGCGACTATCCCGCCGACGTCCTGTTCAAGATCATCGACGCGAGTCTCGCCGAGAACGCCCCCGCAGCTGATGCATTCCTGCGAGCGATGAACTACGACAGCGCCGACCAGATCGCCATGCTTGCTGCCGTCGAAGGCGAAGGCATGTCGGTCGACGACGCCGCTGCGCAGTGGATCGCAGACAACGAGGCGACCTGGAGCGCTTGGCTCCAATAGCCCCGCAGGATATGTCCCCAGCGAGACGCTGACCCGTCGGCGCCGGCCCATCCGGGTCGGCGCCGGCGGGGCTCCCTTCTCACGCCCCAAGAGCGCACATCTGTGCATGACATCGTGAACAATTCGGTCGATGGACGATCCCGTGTATGACTTTGTCATCGTCGGCGGCGGATCGGCTGGCTGCGCGCTCGCGAACCGGCTGAGCGCCGATCGGAGCATCAAGGTGCTCGTGCTCGAAGCCGGTCGCCGGGATTACCGCTGGGATGTGCTCATCCACATGCCGGCGGCGCTGGCGATGCCGATCGGCAATCGCTTCTACGACTGGAAGTACGAGACCGAGCCCGAGCCCCACATGGACGGCCGGCGGGTGTACCACGCCCGGGGCAAGGTGCTGGGCGGGTCGAGCTCCATCAACGGGATGATCTTCCAGCGGGGCAATCCCGCCGACTACGACAAGTGGGCCGACCGGCCCGGCATGAAGGCCTGGGATTATCGCCACTGCCTGCCGTACTTCAAGCGCATGGAGACATGCCTGGCGGGCGCCGACGAGTGGCGCGGCGGCGAGGGACCGCTGGTGCTCGAGCGTGGCCCGGCCGCCAGCCCCCTGTTCGAGGCGTTCTTCGCGGCCGTGCGGGAAGCCGGCTTCGAGCTCACCGACGACGTGAACGGATTCCGCCAGGAAGGCTTCGCAGCGTTCGACCGCAACATCCACCGCGGCCGGCGGCTCTCTGCCTCGCAGGCGTACCTGCACCCCGTGCTGGACCGTCCGAACCTCGAACTGCGCACCGGTGCGCTCATCGGACAGGTGCTGTTCGAGGGCAGCCGTGCGACCGGTGTCAGCTACCGCCGCAAGGGCCGCCTGCACGTCGCCCGCGCCAAGCACGTCATCCTGTGTGCGGGCGCATTCGGCTCGGCCCAGCTCTTGCAGCTCTCAGGTGTCGGGCCGCCGGCGCTGCTCGGCCGGCACGGCATCGATGCGGTCTCGCCGCTCGACGGCGTCGGCGAGAACCTCCAGGACCACCTCGAGGTCTACATCCAGTACGCCTCCAAGCTGCCGGTCTCGATGCAGCCGCACCTGCGCCGCCGGCGGCATCCGTGGATCGGCCTGCAGTGGCTGGCGCGGCGAGGGCCGGGTGCCACCAATCACTTCGAGGCAGGCGGCTTCGTGCGCAGCAACACCGCCGAGGCCTACCCGAATCTGATGTTCCACTTCCTGCCGCTGGCCGTGCGCTACGACGGCTCGGCACCCGTCAGCAAGCACGGCTACCAGGTCCACGTCGGACCGATGTACTCCGATGCCCGCGGCTGGGTGCGGATCCGTTCGCGCGATCCTGCGGCCAAGCCGGCCATCCGGTTCAACTACCTGTCCACTGCCCAGGACCGGCGCGAGTGGATCGAGACCGTGCGGGTGACTCGCCGCATCATGAACCAGCCGGCATTCGAGCCCTACAACGACGGCGAGCTGTCGCCAGGTCCCGCCACCGAGACCGACGACGAGATCATGGACTGGGTGGCGCGCGATGCAGAGACGGCGCTGCACCCCGCGGGCACGGCCCGGCTCGGCACCGACGATGCGGCGGTGACCGACCCGGCCACCATGGGTGTGCACGGCACCTCGGGCCTCAGCGTCGTGGATGCCTCGGTGATGCCGACGGTCACGAACGGGAACATCTACGCGCCGGTGATGATGATCGCCGAGAAGGCCGCCGATCTTCTCTTGGGCAACGAGCCGCTGGCGCCGCTCGACGTGCCGGTCTACGGACGGTCTGGCGCGACGCCACCGGCGTCGCTGCCGCCGTCGGCCGAGATCATCGCCGAGACGAGGTCGAGCACCTCGTGACGCTCTGCTTTGGTCGGCGGCGCGAGGCCGAAGAGATCGATGAGCCACAGGCCGTCGCCGACGATGCGCGCCAGCAGACCGGTGGTCTCGGCCAGCCCGTCGTCGCGCAGCAGGCGCTCCTGCCAGCGCTCGAACGTCGCCCGGGTGTTCGCGAGCAGCTCGTCGTCGAGTGCCGCCGCCGCCAGGATCGACGCCGAGGTGTCGTCTGCCGCCTTGTACGGCTCGCGGACGTAGTCGAGATAGGCGAGCGCGAAGGTGCCGCGGGCGCCGGGATCGTTGTCTCGGAAGCGGGCCTCGCGGTCGTCGAGCTCGTCGTCGAGCACGGCCAGCGTCTCGTCGAGCAGGCCGGCCATGAGGGCATCTTTCGAGCCGAAGTGATACAGGAATCCGCCCTTGCTGACCCCGGCCTTCAGCGCGACGCGATCGAGCGTGAGGTTGGCTGCGCCGTCGGTCTGGATGACCTCAATGGCGGCTTGCAGGATGCGCTCGCGGGTCTGCACCGCTCGTTCCTGCACGGGACCGGATCGCGAGCCGGTCGCCTCGGCATGGGTGCTCGCAGCAGGGGTGCGGGCAGGTGTCGCGTTGTGGGGCCGAGTTCGTGCCACAGTCAGCACAGCGTACCGAGACCTCGTACCCGTCCGGTTGGACGGTAATGCGGCCAGCGGAGGCTCCCATGGATCAGATCTCTCCCGATCCTGCGCCGGACGAGGCCGCCCGGGACGCTGCTGTCGCGGGTGCCGATGCGACGGTCAGGGTCGCTGATCTGTGGAAGATCTTCGGCCGCAAAGTCGAGGCCGCTCGTGACATGGCCGTCGCCGGAGCCGAACGCGACGAGATCCGGTCCGAGACCGGCTGCCTGGTGGCGGTGCGGGATGTCAGCTTCCACGTGAACGCAGGCGAGACCTTCGTCGTCATGGGCCTGTCTGGCTCGGGCAAGTCGACGCTGGTGCGCTGCATCTCCCGCTTGGTCGAACCCACCTTCGGCGACATGGAGGTGTGCGGCACCGTCTTGGCCGACGCGAGCGATGCAGCGTTGCGCGAGCTGCGCCGCCACAAGATCGCGATGGTGTTCCAGCACTTCGGGCTGTTCCCCCATCGTCGAGTCGTCGACAACGTGGCCTACGGCCTCGAGATGCAGGGCGTCGGCCGCGATGAGCGCCATGAACGAGCCCACGAGGTGCTGGCCACCGTGGGCTTGGACGGCTGGGAACACCACTACCCGCAACAGCTCAGCGGCGGCATGCAGCAGCGGGTGGGCCTGGCGCGAGCCCTCGCGGTCGAGCCTGAGGTGCTGTTCTTCGACGAGCCGTTCTCGGCGCTGGACCCGCTCATCCGGCGCGACATGCAGGACGAGCTGGTGGCGTTGCAGCTCGAGCTGCAGCGCACCATCGTGTTCATCACCCACGATTTCGCCGAGGCTCTGCGTCTGGCCGACCGGATCGCCATCATGCGAGACGGGGCCTTCACTCAGGTCGGGACGCCGCTCGAGATCTTGACCCAGCCTGCCGACGACTACGTGCGGGCGTTCACCCAGGATGCGCCGATCGCCAAGGTGCTCCCTGCGTGCTCGCTGATGCGGCCGCTCGGCGACGGCGCCGTCCCCGAGAGCTGGCCCCGCACGACCGAGACCGCCACGCTCGAATCGGCCCTGCCGTTCCTGCTGTCGGAGCACCGACCGGTCGTGGTCTGCAACGCCGACGGCGACCCCCTGGGCCTGCTGCACCAGGACGATGTGGCAGCGGTGCTGGAGCAGAACCTGCGATGAGGCAGAACCTGCGGTGAGCCAGACGGCCGAGGCGGAGCCCGCGGCAGCCCCGCCGGGAGTGGTCCGGCGACGGTCGCCGCTCGCCGTGGGCCTGGCAGCCGCCGCGCTCGCGCTCGTGATCGTCGGCTTCGTCGCATCGGTCGGCGCCTTTCCCGAGTCGTGGAACTTCGGCCTAGCCGACCCCATCGATCGCACACGGCGCTGGCTCATCAACAACCAGACGTCCCACTGGCTGTACACGGTGCTGCTGAACCCGCTGACCGATCTCGCCGATGCCGGCATCCGCCGGCTCGAGGCGATCCTGCGGTGGTTCCCGTGGTACGTGTACCCGGTCTTCTGCGGCCTCGGGCTGTGGCGTGTGCGCGGCCGGGTGGCGGGCGCGCTCGGCTTCTGCGGCGTCGTGCTCATCGGCATGACCGATCTGTGGCAGCAGGGCTTCGCCACGCTCGCGCTGATGGGCATGGCGGTGTTCCTGTCGCTGCTGGCGGGCATCCCGCTGGGCATCGCCGCCTGGCGCAACGACCGGTTCGCCGGCGTGCTGCGCCCGACGCTCGACGCCATGCAGACCATGCCCGGGTTCGTCTATCTCATCCCGTTCGTGCTGCTGTTCGGCATCGGTCGGGTGCCGGCGCTGATCGCGACGGTCATCTTTGCCCTGCCACCGGTCGTGCGGCTCACCGACGTCGGTCTGCGCAATGTGCCCGGGCCGATGGTGGAAGCCTCGGAGATGTTCGGCGCCACCGATCGCCAGACGCTGCGTCTGGTGAGGATCCCTGCCGCTCGGCCGGCGATCCTGGCCGGCGCCAACCAGACCACGATGCTGGCCATGAGCATGGTGGTGATCGCCGCGTTCATCGGCTCGGGTGGTCTCGGCCAGGACGTGCTGCGCGCCATGCGCGACATCGACGTCGGCGAGGCCTCCGAGGCCGGCATCGCCATCGTCATCATGGCGATCATCCTGGATCGCTTCACGCGGGGCATCGCCACGCTGGGCGAGCGCGGCCGCGGCCCCCGCACGAATGCGCATGCAGACGGCTCGCTACGGGCCGCCGACACGGTGGCGATCCGCTCGATCGCGGCCGCAACGGCCCTGGTGGCGCTGGTGGGCGGCATCGTGGGTCACAACAAGTTCCCTGAATGGCTGCAATGGCACTACGCGCCGTACATCAACGACATCACGGCGTGGGCTCGCGACAACCTCTACGACATCGGCAACTCGGGCATCGGAACCGGGCCGCTCAGCGACTTCATCACTCTCTATATGGTTACGCCGCTGCGGGAGCTGCTCTCGTCGGGGATTCCCTGGCCGGCCATGATCGGGCTTGGCGTGCTGGGCGGCCTGCTGGCGCGTGGCGTCACGCTGGGGCTCGGCATCGGCATCGCGTTGTTCCTGATCGGGTGGCTGGGCATGTGGGAGCTGTCGATGGACACGCTGGCCCAGACGCTGGTGGCGGTGGCCGTCACGCTGGTGATCGCCGTGCCGCTGGGAATTCAGGCCTCCCACAGCGACCGCTTCCAGCGACTGATGGACCCGGTGCTGGATTTCTTGCAGACCATCCCCAGCTTCGTGCTGCTGGTGCCCGTCATCACCCTGTTCCATGTCGGCCGCATCCCGGGCATCATCGCCTCGGTCGTCTATGCGCTGCCGGCTGCGGTGCACTACACCGACCTGGGCTTGCGGCGGGTTCCTGCCGAGGTGCACGAGGCGGCCACCAGCTTCGGCGCCACCCGGGGTCAGCGTCTGCGGCGTGTCGAGCTGCCGCTCGCGGCACCTGAGCTGATGGTGGCGGTCAACCAGGTGATCATGCTGGTACTGGCCATGGTGGTGATCGCCGGTCTGGTCGGCGGCGGTGGCCTCGGTCTCGAGACGGTGAACGCACTGCGCCGCAGCGACGCCGTGGGACGGGGCTTCGAGGCAGGCATAGCGATCGTGCTGCTGGCGGGGATCCTGGACCGCCTCACCCGCGGCGTCGCCGACCGCCTCCGCCCCCCACCTGCCGCCTGAGCAGCAAGCGGCCCACGACTACGGTGTCGTCATGATTGGTTCGCATCGTTGTCCGCGCAGTTCCTCACACTGGCGGTCGATGATGTAGAAGGCGGTTGCTGTTTGCGTGCTGGCCCTGCTGGCGACCGCATGTCTCGACATGGAGATGGACTTTCTCGTCCACGACGACGGCTCGGGGTCGGTGACCATGACGATGCGCATCGACGAGGCACTACTCGAGTTCGGGGCCCTCGAAGAAGGCGGTACTGCCGAAAGCCTCTGCCAACAGATGCTCGACGATATGGACGCCGACGACATGTTCGGTCTCGGCCTCAGCAGCCTCGATTCGAGTGCTGAAGTGGGCGTCGTGGACGGGAGTTGTGTCACCACAATGACCGCCACGTGGGATGCAAGCCAATCCGAAGTGATCCTGGCCTCCTTCGCTGAAGACGACGGCCCTGACATCCGCCGCCTCGACAACGGCGGCTGGCGCTTCGAGATGGACCTTGGCTCGCTCGAGGACGATGAGCTCTCGCTCGACGATCTCGAGATGGTCACGGCGATGGGCTTCGACTTTCCCACGCTGGCGATTTCCGTGACGCTGCCCGGCGATGCCGTGGAGCACAACGCCGACTCGGTCAGTCAATCGAGGTACACGTGGGAGATCGACTTCGAGAACCTGGACGAGCTTCCCGAGGCGCTCTACGCAGAAACGGCGCCTGGCAGCGGACTGGGGCCGGCGGCAATCGGAGCGATCGTGGCCGGGGTCGGGTTGGCCCTCGCGGCTCTTGTCACGCTGCGCCGCCACCGCGAGGCTCAGGCCGCCGCAGCAGATGACACAGATGGCAGCGACGATGCTTCGTGACCACAAATTGACTTGATGTAGTCACAATTTGTTCACACTGTGACCTCATCACTTGCTAGTGTGGTCACATGAGCAGTGAGGCAGCGAGCACGGGCATCGGCATCCGGGAGCTGAAGGCGAAGCTGTCGGAGTGCGTGCGGCGGGCTGCCGGCGGCGAGCGCCTCATCGTCACCGACCGGGGCCGGCCGGTGGCGCAGCTCACCCCGCTGGACCCCTCGACGCTCGACGACCTGGCACGCATCGAGCAGGGCGTCGCCGAAGGCTGGATCACGCCCGCCAAGCGGCGCGGCGGCCTCAAGCACTTCGATCCGCCACAGCCAGTCCCGTCCAGTTCAGGACTCACCATCATGGAGGTACTCGACGAGGACCGCGGCGACTGATGCTCTATGTGGAATCGAGCGCTCTCGTCAAGCGCTACGTGGCCGAACCGGACTCTGACATCGCTCTGCGGTCCATGGACGCTGAACCGACGCTCGTGACCTCACGTCTTGCCGAAGTCGAAGTGCGCCGCAATCTCGTGCGCCTTCTGGCCGAGCCAGAGCTGACAGACAAGCGCCGCGACTTTCGACTTCATCTCACCGCGTTCGACATCGTGGCTCTCGACGAACACGTACTCGAGGACGCAGCCCGGATTGCTGAGGAGACGCTGTGCCGCTCGCTCGACGCGATCCACCTGGCGGCTGCCCGACGGGCGAGCCCGAATGCGACCGTGCTGACGTTCGACCGGCGTCAGGCAGAAGCGGCCCGCGCCATCGGCATGGCCGTCCTCGGCGCCTGACGGCTTCGCCGCCTAGAGGAAAGCGGGGACGAAGACCAGGCTGACGATGGTCATCACCTTGATGAGGATGTTCATCGCCGGGCCCGAGGTGTCCTTGAACGGGTCGCCGATGGTGTCGCCGACCACCGCTGCCGCATGGGCATCGGTGCCCTTGCCGCCGTGCGCGCCCGCCTCGATGTACTTCTTGGCGTTGTCCCAGGCGCCGCCCGAGTTGGCCATGTAGATCGCGATCAGGAAACCGGTCACCACCGCGCCGGCCAGGAAGCCGCCGAGCGCGTTCACGTCGATGAAGCCGATCACCAGCGGCAGCACCACCGCCAGGCCGCCCGGCAGCAGCATCTCGCGCAGCGCCGCCTGGGTGGAGATGTCCACGCAGCGGCGGCTGTCGGGCTTCACGCCTGGCTCGCCCTCGCGCAGCCCGGGGATCTCGGCGAACTGGCGGCGAACCTCCACGATCATCGCCTGCGCCGCCCGGCCCACCGACGACATGGTCAGCGCGGCAAAAATAAATGGCGTCATGGCGCCCAGGAACAGGCCGATCGTGACCGCCGTGTCGTTGATGTCGAGGAACACCTGGTCGCCGGCGGTCAGGCTGAACGACTTGAACAGCGCCAGCGCCGTCACCGCAGCCGAGCCCACCGCGAAGCCCTTGGCAACCGCTGCGGTGGTGTTGCCCAGCGAGTCGAGGCTGTCGGTGACGCCCCGCACCTCGGGCGGCAGCTCGGCCATCTCGGCGATGCCGCCGGCGTTGTCGGCGATCGGCCCGTAGGCGTCCACGGCCACGATGACACCGGTCACCGCCAGCATGCCGATGGCCGCCAGCGACACGCCGTACAGCCCGATCACATCGCCGGCCTCGCCGAACGCCAGCCCGCCGAACAGGTACGACAGGCCGATCATCGTCACCACCAGTGCGACGGCAGGCAGCGTCGAGAGCTTGCCCTGCGCGATGCCCTCGATGGTGACCGTGGCGGGGCCTGTCTCGGACTGCTGGGCGATGCCCTTCACCGGCCGGAAGTGCTCGGAGGTGAAGTACTCAGACGTGAAGCCGATGGCCCAGCCGCCGAGCAGTCCCACGATGATGGTGAACGCCAGGAAGATGGGAGCGCTGAGCTCGTAGCTGCCGATCGTCGGGCTGCCGCTGAACAGCACCAGCGTGCCCACGATGGCAAAGACGACCGTGAGCGCCATGGCCACGTGCTGACCGGTGTGCAGCTGCCCCGACAGGCTGCGGCCTTCGCGGCCGCGCACGAACAGCGCGCCGATGATCGAGGCGATCATCCCGAGCGCCCCGATCAGGATCGGGTACATCAGCAGCCCTTCGGCGTCGCCGAAGCTGCCGGCCAGGCTGTCGCCTTCGAGGAACACCGGCACCAGCAGCGAGGCCAGCACCACCGGCGCCACGATCGACCCGGCGTAGGACTCGAACAGGTCGGCGCCCATGCCGGCCACGTCGCCCACGTTGTCGCCGACCGCGTCTGCAATGGTGGCCGGGTTGCGGGGATCGTCCTCGGGGATGCCGGCCTCCACCTTGCCCACCAGGTCGCCGCCGACGTCGGCTGCCTTGGTGTAGATGCCGCCGCCGATGCGGGCGAACAGCGCAATCGAGCTGGCACCCAGCCCGAACGCGGCCACCACCTGGAAGGCCTGGTCAACGCCCAGCCACTTCACCCACAGCAGGTAGTTGAACGAGATGCCCAGCAGCGCCAGGCCGGCCACGCTGAAGCCCATGACGGCCCCGCCCTTGAACGCCAGCGGCAGTGCTTTCGCAGCACCCTCGCGGGCGGCATTGGCTGTGCGGGTGTTGGCCGCGGTGGCGATGCGCATGCCGATGAAGCCCGCCACCGACGACAGCACCGCGCCCATCAGGTAGGCGAAGCTGGCTGCGGGGCGGCCGTCGATGGGCACGATCAGCAGCAGCACGAACATGGCTGCCACAAAGACCGACACCCACCGGTACTCCCGGCGCAGGAACGCCATGGCCCCCTCGCGGATGGCTGCGCCGATCTCGCGCATCAACTCGGTGCCCTGGTCGGCCCGCAGCACCACCTTGGCGAAGTAGTACGCCAGCAGCAGCGCCAGCACGGAAGCGATCAGGGCCAGATACGGAACAGCAGTCACATGGGCCTCCAGGGGCACATCGGAGTCAGGTCAAGTCAGGTCAGATCAGGATCAGGTCGAGTCAGGACCGGGTCACGTCGGGATGGCTCGGGGGAGTATGCCGGACCGAAGGTCAGGATGCAGAAGTCCCGTCGTGGGAGTGGTGCTCGGTGGGCGGGACTTCGGTGTGAGCACCGCGCTTGCCGGAGAACCACAGCAGCGCCAGCGCAGCCCCGCCCGCAGCACCCGAGGCGACCAGGATGCCGATCTTGGCCAGATCGGTGATGCCGCCGTCGTCGAAAGCCAGCCCGGTGATGAATATCGACACGGTGAAGCCGATGCCGGCGGCGAAGCCCATGCCCACGAACTGCGGCCAATTCATCCCTTCGGGCAGGCTGAAGCCGAACAGGGTCGCCACCCAGGTGAACAGCGCGATGCCGAGCGGCTTGCCGACCACCAGTCCCAAGATGACACCCCAGGTGACGGGCGAGCCGGCGGCTTCGGTCACCGTGTCGACCGAGAGCGGCACCCCGGCGTTGGCGAGCGCGAAGATCGGCACGATCAAGAACGCCGTGAACGGGTGCAGCAGCGACTCGAGCCGCTCGGTCACCGGCACCGATTCCTGCACCAGGAATGACGCCTGGTGGACCTGCTCGACGCTGGGATCGTCGGGGAGATGATCCACCATGTCCTGGGCCTTCGCACGGTCCAGCAGCGGCTTGGCGGGCGTCAGCAGGCCGAGCACCACGCCGGCGATGGTGGCGTGCACACCCGACTCCAGCGTGGCGTACCAGATGACGAGGCCCAGCACCCAGTAGACCTCGAGCGCCCACACCTTCATCAGCGCAAGGGCCCGCACCACGAGGGTCAGCCCGATGGCGACTGCCAGCCATCTGAGGTCCAGATCGCCGGCGTAGAAGATCGCGATCACCGCGATGGCCCCGATGTCGTCCACGATGGCCAGCGTCAGCAGGAACAACTTGAGGATTGGGGGCACGCGAGACCCGAGCAGCGCCACCACGCCCACTGCGAATGCGATGTCGGTGGCCATCGGGATGCCCCAGCCCGAAGCGGCTTCCCCTGATGGGTTGAACACGACATAGGCCAGCGCGGGCACGACCATCCCGCCGATGGCGGCGATCGCCGGCAGCGTCGCGGCACGAACGCTCGAGAGGTATCCGGTCACCAGCTCGCGCTTGATCTCGAGTCCCACCACGAAGAAGAACATCGCCATGAGGCCGTCGTTGACGAACGCCTCCAAGCTCAGCGGGTGGACGTGGTAGCCGCCGACGGTCAGGTCGATCTCGGTGTGCCAGAAGTCGAAGTAACTCTGGCTCCACGGCGAATTGGCCCAGATGAGCGCCGTGGTCGCGGCCACCAGCAGCAGCACGCCGCTGGCGACCTCGCGATGGACGAACCTGAGGATCGGTTGGGCCACGAACCGGGCCAACCACCTGTCGCCGCCTGCGAATGTCTCGCGTTGGAACAGGTACTCCGGACCCGCCATATCGCCGCACAGGATAGGTGCAGCTACAAGAGGTGCCGTGCGGCGCTGGGTTGTCGCCCGCCTAGTTGCGGCGAGGCTCAGCGACCGGTCACCCCCGCAATCGCTGCTTCCAGCCCGGAGGCTGTGTCGAAGAGCGAATCGACCTCGTTCTCGATCAAGGTTGAGGCCACCCCGGGCGTTGTCACCAGCAGCACCAAATCGACGTCGACGGTCCGGCAGCGCCGGCGGACGTCGAGCAAGACGCCGAGAACTACCGGCTGCAGGACATCGACGTCGGACAGGTCGACGACGAGCCGTGGCACCGATCCCGCAGTCGCCAGCGCTGAGCGCAGCGCGCTGTCCAGCGACGCGATGGCAGCCAGATCGAGCTCACCGCGTGGCGTCACCACCACTGCCCGCGAGCCGTCGGGCGCAGTGACCGTCCGTTCAGAGATGCCGGAGATCACGACAAGCGCTCACGCGGTTCAGGCAAAACGCGGCATCACCTTGTCGCTGATGAGCTCGAGCGACGCGTTGATCTGGTCGGCGGAGTGGATGCCCTGGGGCACCAAAAAGAACGCTTCCTCGATGCCGAGCACCGTCTGCGCCTCCTCGATCTGGCGGCTGATCGTGTCGGGGCTGCCGACGAGCTGCAGCGGCATGCCCTGGCCGAACTGGATGGCCCACTGGTTCCAGAACCACTCCATGTCGGCGAACAGCTCCCACGCCTCGGCGTCGGTAGGCGCGCATACCGCCACGCCGCCCCAGCCGCACTCGTGGCCGCGGGGCTTGGTCACGCCGTGCTGCGCAGCCTCGGTGCGGTACGCCTTCCACAGCGCTTCGCAGAAGTCCATCTTGTCGCTGAGCACGATCGGCGTGCCGCCGTAGCGCGCCCAGAAGACCGCCGAATCCATCGACATGGTGAACCCGCCGTACAGGGGCGGGTGCGGCGACTGCAGCGGGCGCGGGGCGATGCCGACCTCGTGGATCGTCATGTCAGCGTCGACCCCGGCGCCGTAGTCGGAATAGACGGTGTGGGTGTGCGGGTTGAGGTTGTCGTTGGGGAACCGCCAGAACTCGCCCTCGTAGGAGAACGTGTTGTTGCGCAAGGCGGTGAGCACCACATCCACGAATTCCTCGAAGAAGCGGCGGTTGTAGGCATCTTCGTCGGTGCCGCGGTTCCACTTGCCGACCGCTGCGAGGTCAGGCCGGATCTTGAACTGGTCCACCCAGCGGTGCTGGTAACCGCGCACCACGCCGAAGCACAGCCGCCCGCCGGTCATGTGGTCGAGCGTCGCCACCTGCTCGGCGACACGCATCGGGTTGTGCGTGGTCGACACGTAACCGCAAGCGATCGGCCGCAGCCGGGTGGTGTGCTGGGCGATCCAGCTCGCCATCAGGTTCAAGTCGTTGGAGATCTCGAAGCCCTCGATCTGCAGGTGGTGCTCGGGATGGCCGAAGCCGTACCAGCCGTTGTTGTCGGCGAAACGCGCGATCTCGGCAATCTCGCCGAGCATCCGTTGGTAGTAATCGTTATTCAGTCCTGCGAGGCCGGCTTCGAGTTCATGCCGGCGGCCGATCGTGCAGTACATGAACAAGCTGAACTTCACTCTGGCTCCCGCTGTCTCGCTCCCCGGCACGATCCGGGGTTCACTGCGGAGTGTAGGTGAGCGTCCTGCGGAGGGTCCCGAGAGCCCCGCACGCACCTTTCGGCCGCCGACCACTGCATGAACGCCTGTTCAGGACTAGGTTTTTCTGCGGCATGAGCAGCACCGATGCAGCCGATCTAGAGCCCGTTCCCGCAGAAGCCGGCGATTCGCCCGGCAACGGCAATGACGACGCCAGCAGCGACGACATCGGGAACGGCAATGGCCGCCGGATCCGCAAGGGCGAGCGCAGCCGTATGCGCATCTTGGATGCCGCCGCGCGCCTGCTCTCGTGCCGTGGCTATGCCGCCACCACGCTGACCGACATCGCCGCCGCGGCCGAGATGCAGGCCGGCAGCCTCTACTACCACTTCGACTCCAAGGACGCGATCGTCGAAGAGGTGCTGAGCGTGGGCATCGACCATGCCCGCTCTGCCATCAACGCAGCGCTGGAAGCGCTGGGTCCCGAAGCGCGAGGTTCCGACCGCCTGGCCGAGGCCATCGTCGCCTACGTCAACTGCATCGTCGCCGAGAGCAACTTCACGGTCGCCAACATCCGCTGTTTCAACGAATCGCCCCCGCAGACCCGCGAGAGCCTGGCGGTGCCACTGCGCGAGTTCGCCAATCTCTGGGTGGGCCTGCTCACCGAGGGTCAGGCCGATGGTTCGCTGCGAGCCGGCGCCAACGCCAAGGTCCTCGCCCGCATCATGATCTCCGGACTGAATTCGCTGGCCAGCTGGTACCGCCCCGGTGGCGAACTGCGTCTCGAAGACCTCGCCCGACAGTTCGCCGACATGGTCCTCGACGGCCTGCACCCTCCCGACTGAGCCACCGGGAACGCAGCAGCTACAGGCGGCCGCTGGTGATGAGCTTGCGGCGGTGCTCGAGGAAGTCGACCAGCACGTAGTCGCCAAGGTTGTGGGGGCTGGTGAAGAAGGCCCGGCCGCCGTTCATCTCGGTCATCTTCTCCACGAACGCCCGCAGGTAGCTGTTCGGGTCGAGCATGAACACGTTGATGCGGATGTCCTCGCGGGTAGCCCGGGCCACCTCGAGCAGCGTGGCCTCGATGGTCTCGCGCACCGGCGGGTAGGCGAAGTACGGACGCCCGTCACGCGCCAGGTGGGCAGTGGGCTCGCCGTCGGTGATCATGATGATCTGCTTCGAGCCGGTCTGGCGGGCCAGCAGGCGCCTGGCGATCATGAAACCGTGCTGCATGTTGGTGCCGTAGGCGAAGTCCCACGACACCTCCGGCAGCTGCGCGGCGGTCAGCTCGGAGGCTGATTCGGCGAAGCCCACGATGCCCAGGTAGTCGCGCGGGAACTGCGTGGAGATCAGCGAATGCAGCGCCATCGTGACCTTCTTGGCGGGCAGGAAGTTGTCGCGCATCGGCATCGACAGCGACAGGTCCAGCATCAGCACCGTGGATGCCCGCGACAGCAGCTCGGATCGCTCGATCTCGAAGTCGTCCGGCGTCAGGCTCACCGGCGTGCCGGTGCCCTGGCGGGCCACGGCATTGCGCACGGTGCGCTCGATGTTCAGGTTGAACGTGTCGCCGAACTCGTAGGGCTTGGTCTCGTACGCGAACTCGTGGCCGACGCCCGACTTGCGCACCTGGTGGCTGCCGACCTTGTCGTCCATCAGGCGGTTGAACAGGTCGCCGAGCGCGTTCTGACCGATGCGCCGCAGCGCACGCGGCGTCAGCTCCAAGCGTCCTTCGGTGTGCTGCGCGAGGCCTGATTCCTCGAGCATGCGCGCCATCTCGCTGAGCCGTTCGAGCGCCTCGGCGGACTGGTCGCCGAGCAGCTCGCGCACCCGCTCGGGATCCACCTCGGCCAGCGCCGAGGGACTGACCGCACCCTGGAGCATCTCCGACAGCGCATCAAGATCGCCGAGCTGGGCAAGCACATCGGCCGCCTGGGACATCGACAACGGGTCGTCGCCGCCGAACTGGTAGCCCCGGTCCCAGCCCATGTCGGGGAACGCCTGCTGGAGGTTCTGTGCGAGCTGCTGGGCCTGCCACTGCAGGTCCATGTCGTCCATGAGCTGCGATGCCAGGTCGGCGAGCTGCTGACGCTGGGCGGGCGTCATCGAGTTGAGCATGGAAGACATGGCCGCCATGCGCTTGGCCATGATCTCGAGCAGCTCGTCGAGCGTCTGGGGGTTCTCAGGAAAGAAGTCGCCGTAGCGGTCCATGAACCCTTCGAAGTCGGGCTCCTCGCCGCGGGCACGCTGCTCGAGCATCTGGTTGAGCTCGGCCATCATGTCCTTGGTGCGGGCCAGATCCTCGGGGCTCATGTTGCCCATGGCGCCGGTCATCTGGTCGAAGTAGCTCTGGGCGACTTCCTGGCGCAGCCGCTCGACGAGCTCGTTGAACTGCTCGCGGGCCTCGGGCGACTCGAAGTCGTAGCTCTGCAGGCCGCGCATCTTCCCGGCCAGGTCGGGGGGCAGCATGTCGAGCTGCAGGTTGCGCTCCGCCGCGCTGGACTGGGCGATCTCTTCGCGGCGCTCGTCACCGCTGTCGGCCGCGTCCTGCGCGAACTCCTCCAGCGCCTCGCGCTCGGTGTCGGTGATCTCGTCGAGCTCGCGGGCGATGTCGTCGTAGACGCCGCCGAGGTCGAACTGCTCGAGCATCTCCTTGCGCCGGTCGCGCAGCCGCTCGATCATCTCGCGCAGGCCTTCGAGCCGGTTGCCCTCGGAGTCGGTGAAGCCCTGCTGCATGAGCCGGCGCAGGGCGGCATTGAGATCACCGTGATACAGCAGGTCGTCGGTCATCTCGGCGAAGAGGCTCTCCGCGTCGAAGTCGAAGCCGGTCTGGGTGCCGTCCCACGCCGAGTAGCGGAACCGGGCGCCCTCGCGGCGTGCCCGACGCCAACGGATCTTCATTGCTTCACTCAACCACGCGAGCGGTAGGTAGCTCGCGCACCTACATGCTCCTTGTTGAGCCGCTTCGACAGGTGCAGGCCTTCGAGCACCAGCTCGACCGCCGAAGCCAGCACTGCGGGCGCGGCGCCTTCGTCCGACTGCGGTTCGGCCGCAGCGGCTACCAGCGACTCCGCGGCGACGGCCAGCGCCTGGTTGCCGGCGAGCAGCTCCATGTAGGCCTCCGAGCCGAGGTCGTCGCCGGTGTGCACCACCTTGCCCTCGCCGAAGCTGGCGACCACATCGGTCAGCTCGTCGGGCGAGAAGCGATTCTTGAACACTTCGAGCACGGCTGCCTTGAGCATGGTTTCCACGATCTTGCCGTCGCGCCCCTCCTCCATCGACTCGATCTCGATCTTGCCGGCGGTGGAGCTCATGAGCGATTCCAGATCGCTGACGCGGGGCACCACATGCCGCTCGCCGCGTTGCAGCGCCCGCCGGGTGGCGTTGGCCGCGAGCGTCTCGGTGTTGGTGACGGTCATGCGCACCGACACACCCGAGCGCTGGTTGACCTGGCTGCTGGCACGGGCCACATGGCTGAAGGTCGCCACGATCTCGGCCATGAAATCGGGCAGCGTGACCACCACGCCCTCGCCCATCTCGGTGAGGTCGAGCGGGCGGGCCTCCGCCGACGCGATGTCCATCTCGGTGTCGACATCGAGCGGGTAGTGGGTGCGGATCTGGGCGCCGAAGCGGTCCTTCAGCGGCGTGATGATGCGGCCCCGGTTGGTGTAGTCCTCGGGGTTGGCCGTGGCCACCAGCAGCACGTCGAGCGGCAGGCGGATCTTGTAGCCGCGGATCTGAACGTCACGTTCCTCGAGCACGTTCAGCAGGCCCACCTGGATCCGCTCGGCCAGGTCGGGCAGCTCGTTGATGGCGAAGATGCCGCGGTTGGTGCGCGGCACCAGCCCGTAGTGCAGTGTCAGCTCGTCGGACAGGTACCGGCCCTCGGCCACCTTGATCGGGTCGACCTCGCCGATCAGGTCGGCGATCGACGTGTCGGGCGTGGCCAGCTTCTCGCCGTAGCGAATGCTGCGATGCGCCCAGGCGATCGGCGTGTCATCGCCGTGCTCGGCAACCAGATCGAGCGCGTGGCGGGACACCGGGTTGTAGGGGTCGTCGAAGATCTCCGAGCCCTCGATGTAGGGCATCCACTCGTCGAGCAGGTTCACCAGCGAGCGGATCATGCGGGTCTTGGCCTGGCCCCGCTCTCCCAGGAACACCACGTCGTGGCCGGCCAGCATGGCGTTCTCGAGCTGGGGCAGCACCGTGTTCTCGTAGCCCAGCACCCCGTCGAACAACGGCTCGGACGCGGCGATGGCCTTGGCGGCATTCGCACGCATCTCCTCTTTGACCGGCCGGGAGACCCAGCCGATCTTGCGCAGTTCGCCGAGCGTGGTGGGTTGGGTCATGGCGGGCAACCTACCCGCCCGTTCCGGGGCCGCGCAGGTGTGTTGCACGGTGAGTTCCCTACGCGTAGCGTGAACGGTGGAGGCGCGGGGCTCGAACCCCTCGGGAGTGGTTTTGCAGTCCGTCCCGGTTGCGCCTCCAATTTGTCCCGCATAGCGTGACTGGTGGAGGCAAGGGGAATCGAACCCCTCGGGAATGGATTTACAGCCCCTCCCGGCCACCCGGCTGCCCCCTGGAACGAAGCCGTACAGCTCCGCTCCTCGAAGACCCCCGCTCGGCTAGCTGGGCGGGGGTCTCGCATGATATTCGCATTTTTCTCCTTTGCTCTTTTCGATATCTTTCAGTGATTTTCACGTTGACCTCCGAGGGCGGAGACGCCCGGGCGCTGACGGGCGACTGGCTGGTGCGGACCGCAGGGGCCGGCGAGTGGCGCACGGTGGCCGAGCAGGCGCTCGACGAGCGGGGCTGGGCGGTCACGCTGAGTCCCGGCCGGTGGTGGCTCGACCCCGAGTTGGGCGACGAGGTCGGCGTGCTCTACCGGCGTCATTTCGATCTGCCCGCTGATCTCGCGTCACAGCTCGATGCCGGTGCGCATCCTGAGGTGCGCTGGTGGCTGGTGGCGAGCGGGCTGTGCGAGCTCGGCCACTTCTGGCTCGACGGCGCGTACCTCGGGGATCTGCGGGGACGCCACATCGAGCACACGTTCGAGGTGAGCCATCTGCTGCGCAGCCGCAGCGAGCATCTGACTGCAGTCGAGGCATCGCACGGCGCTGTTCGGGTGCCCCAGAGCCACGACGCGCAGGTACGGATCAGCCGCACCGGACCGGCACGCATCGAGCGTGTGCGTGCGCTGGTGATCGAGGCCAGCCCCGACCGGGCAGTGCTGCGCATCGCCGCAACTGTCGACAGCGCCGGCACGCATCGATGCGAAGTCACCACCACGGTGCTGCGGACCGCCTCGGCGGGGACGGATCCGGCAGAGGTGGGTTCGGCAGGTACCGCGGCAGGTACACCGGCGAGCGAAGACGCTGTGCCGGGCGATGGTTTGGCCGTGTCCGAGCCTGTGCTGGCGCGCGGGCGCAACGAGCTGGAATGGCTGGTCGCGCTCGAGCGGCCATCGCTGTGGTGGCCCGCTGGGCTGGGCAACCAAGCGCTGTACTGCATCGACATCGACGTCGCCATCGACGGACGGTCCAGCCACGCAGTCAGGCTCTCGACGGGCATCCGGACCGTGTCGGTCCGCCGCGGCAGGCTGGCAGTGAACGGCGAACCGCTCCGTGACGGATTCGACGCGCTGCGCGTTGCCAAGCACGAACTGGGCCATCGGGGCGTCTACGAATCAGCGAACGCCGACGGCAAGCTGCTGTGCCAGCAGGTCACACTCGATCCCAGCGTGTTCATGGGCGCCGAACGCGGCCTGCGCGCCCTCGCCGCACAAGCCGCCGCAGTAGCCGCCGATCACGCAGGCCACCACCCCAGCGTCGCCGCCTGGCAACCAGTGCATCCACCCGGCAGCCGGCGTCGCACACCACGGCGCGGCTCATGGACCGATCGCACCGTGCGCCAAGCCATGCAGGCAGCCGACCCCACCCGCCCCGTTCTCACCTGAGCAGTGCGGCAGGCGCGCAAGTACCGTACGGCTCTGGCGCGACCAGCCCCCCGGGGCTCACCGCGCCGATCGCCGCACAACGCCACGCACGGGAGGAACACATGGCGCCGACTGCCACGCAGGCCGCCGGGTCTGCACCGGTGTTCAAGTCCAAGCGTCCGCTGCCATTCCCGCTGAACATCTACCAGTCAGCCATCGGCCGCAAGTGGGTCATGGCCTGGACCGGCATCGGGCTGCTGGGCTTCGTCATCGTCCACATGATCGGCAACCTGCACCTCTACGAGGGCCCGTCGCGGATGTACGAGTACGCCGAGACGCTGCGCGATCTCGGCGGCGGGCTGCTGCCCCGCACGCTGCTGCTGTGGATCATGCGGGTCGGGCTGCTGGCGATGTTCGTGGTGCACCTGCACTCGGCCTACACGCTGAAGGAGCGCAGCCGTCTGGCCTCGGAGCGAGCGGGCTTTGTGGGCGGCGCCAAGAAGTACGCATCCAAGCGCGACTACATCGCCGCCAACTACGCCTCGCGCACCATGCGCTGGACGGGTCCCATCGTGGGCCTGTACGTGCTGTTCCACCTGGCCGACCTGACGTGGGGCTGGTGGCTGGGCGACGCCTACGTGCGGGGCGATCCGTACCACAACGTGGTGGAGTCGCTGTCGTCGATCCCGGTGGCGATCATCTACGTCGTGGCCAACGTGGCGCTGGCCGTCCACATCTTTCACGGCACCTGGAGCATGTTCCAGAGCCTCGGCGTGAACAACCCGCGTTACAACGGGCTGCGCCGCAACCTGGCCACGGCGCTGGCCGGCGTGGTGCTCGTGGGCAACCTGTCATTCCCGGTGCTGGTGCAGGCCGGGCTGGTCGACGAGGACAACCGGGACTGCCCGGTCAACGACACCACCGGCCTGGAGTGTCTGGGCGAAGCTGCGGAGGCGCACTGACATGGCTGAATCACACAGCGGCCCGAATGGTGCATCCAACGGCGTGCTCGACTCCCGCGTGCCTGGCGGCCCGATGGCCGACAAGTGGACCGACCACAAGTTCTCCATGAAGCTGGTCAACCCCAACAACAAGCGCCGCTTCGAGATCATCGTGGTGGGCACCGGCCTGGCGGGCGCCTCGGCGGCTGCATCGCTGTCGGAGCTGGGCTACCGGGTGAAGGTGTTCACCTTCCACGACTCGCCCCGCCGGGCGCACTCGATCGCAGCCCAGGGCGGCATCAACGCGGCCAAGAACTACACCAACGACGGCGACTCGGTGCACCGGCTGTTCTATGACACGGTCAAGGGCGGCGACTACCGCAGCCGTGAGGCCAACGTGCATCGCCTGGCCGAGGTGTCGCTCAACATCATCGACCAGTGCGCCGCCCAAGGCGTGCCGTTCGCACGCGAGTACGGCGGCCTGCTCGACAACCGCTCGTTCGGCGGAGCGCAGGTCAGCCGCACGTTCTACGCCCGCGGCCAGACGGGCCAGCAGCTCCTGCTGGGCGCCTACCAAGCGCTCGCCAAGCAGGTGGCGGCCGGCGGTGTCGAGCTGTACACGCGCACCGAGATGCTCGACCTCGTCACCAAGGACGGGCGGGCCTGCGGCATCATCACCCGCGACCTCATCTCGGGCGAGATCGCAGCGCACACCGGCCATGCGGTGGTGCTGGCCACCGGCGGGTACGGCAACGTCTATTACCTGTCCACCAACGCCATGGCCTGCAACGTCACCGCCGCGTGGCGGGCACACCGGCGCGGCGCCTACTTCGCCAACGCCTGCTACACGCAGATCCATCCCACCTGCATCCCCGCCAGCGACGAGTTCCAGTCGAAGCTGACGCTGATGTCGGAGTCGCTGCGCAACGACGGCCGCATCTGGGTGCCCGAACAGCTCGACGACGCCCGCTCGCCGGACCAGATTCCGGAGTCGGAGCGCGACTACTACCTCGAGCGCAAGTACCCGGCCTTCGGGAACCTGGTGCCGCGCGACGTGGCCAGCCGCAACGCCAAGACCGTGGTGGACCAGGGCAAGGGCGTGGGCCCGCTGCGCAATGGCGTGTACCTCGACTTCTCCGAGGTGATCGAGCGCGACGGCCACCCCGCCGTGGCGGCGAAGTACGGGAACCTCTTCGACATGTACGAGCACATCACGGGAGAGAATCCCTATGCAGTGCCGATGCGCATCTACCCGGCCATCCACTACACGATGGGCGGGCTGTGGGTCGACTACCACCTGATGACCACGGTGCCCGGCTGCTACTCGATCGGCGAAGCCAACTTCTCCGACCACGGGGCCAACCGGCTGGGCGCCTCGGCGCTCATGCAGGGCTTGGCCGACGGCTACTTCGTGCTGCCGTACACGATCGGCGACGACCTGGCGGCCCGCCTGGGCGAGCCGGTGGTGCCGCTCAGCGACCCGGTGTTCGCCCAGGCAGTGTCGGAGGTGAACGACGCCACGCAGCAGTTCCTGTCGATCGGCGGCACCCGCTCGGTGGACTGGTTCCACCGGGAGCTGGGCAAGATCGTGTGGGACTACATCGGCATGGAGCGCACCGCCGAGGGCCTCGAGAAGGCCCTGTCGGAGATCCCGGCGCTGGAGGCCGAGTTCTGGGCCGATCTGCGGGTGCCCGGATTGGGCACAACGCTGAACTCCAGCCTGGAGAAGGCCGGCCGGGTGGCCGACTTCTTCGAGCTGGCCAAGTTGATGGCCCGTGATGCGCTCCTGCGCGAGGAGAGCTGCGGCGGGCACTTCCGGGCCGAGCACCAGACGCCCGAGGGAGAGGCGCAACGCGACGACGAGAACTTCGCCCACGTCGCCGCCTGGGAATGGCACGACACCGGCACCGTGCAGACCCGTCACGTCGAGGAGCTGGAGTTCGAAGAAGTGGCACTGACACAGCGGAGCTACAAGTGAGCGGGACCAACGGCCAGAACGGCCAGGCCAGCCAGCCGGCGCACGGTGGCACCTTGAGCCTCACGCTGCGCATCTGGCGCCAGGACGGACCCGATGCGCCGGGACGGTTCCACACCTTCGACGCCCCGGATATCAGCGAGGACATGTCGTTCCTGGAGCTGCTCGACATCATCAACGAGCGGCTGATCGACGAGGGCGGCATCCCGATCGAGTTCGACCACGACTGCCGCGAGGGCATCTGCGGCATGTGCAGCCTGATGATCAATGGCCGGGCGCACGGGCACGAGCTGGCCACCACCACCTGCCAGCTGCACATGCGGAAGTTCACCGACGGCGACGTCATCACGGTGGAGCCGTTCCGGGCGAAGGCATTCCCGGTGGTGCGCGACCTGGTGGTGGACCGCAGCTCGTTCGATCGCATCATCGAGGCCGGCGGCTACATCTCGGTCAACACCGGGGCGGTCGGCGACGCCAACCAGACGCCGGTGCCGAAGGAAGCCGCGGACACCTCGATGGACGCAGCGGCGTGCATCGGCTGCGGGGCGTGCGTGGCGGCCTGCCCGAATTCGGCAGCGCAGCTGTTCACCTCGGCGAAGCTGGCGCATCTCAACCTGATCCCCCAGGGCCAGCCCCAGCGCTGGGAACGCACCGAGGCGATGGTGGAGACGATGGAGCAGTACTTCGGCTCGTGCACCAATCACGGCGAGTGCACCGAGGCCTGCCCCAAGGAGATCAGCCTCGACTTCATCGCGTTCATGAACCGCGACTACGTCAAGGCCAAGATCAAGAACCGCAAGCTTGCTGGCCAGAGCTGAGCCGGTCAGGCGCTGATCGTACGCGTGACTATCGTGCCGCGTTCGTGGAGAGACTTCGCCCGTGACGCGCCATAACCGGCCCCGCTCCAGAACCGCCAAGGCGGCGGTGGCGCTGCTTGCGGCGCTGGCAATCGCCGTGCCTGCGCTCCCGGCTGCTGCACAGCAGCCGTCGAACTTCGTGCGCAGCGGGCCGAATCTGACGCTGGTCGTGGCGAGCTGCCCAGTTCCGGCCGATAACGCGGTCGCCGAGGCGCTGGCGGCCCACGCTCGCAACGCAGCGAAAGTGTGCGTCGATCCGAGCGGCCTGTCGCCGGACACCGCCGCGCTCATCGCCGAGTTCGCACCCGACCGTGTGATCGTGGTGGGCGGCGAGACGGCGATACCGGCGGCGGCGATGGACGAGCTGACGGAAGCGGCACGTGCTGCATATCGCTGGACGGTCGTCGAGCGCCTTGACGGCGCCACGCGAATCGAGACCGCCGCGCTGGCGGCGCGCGCCGCCCTCGAATCGCCCGAGGTCGCGGGCCCGGGCACCGTCACGCTGTTCGTTGCGAACGGCTGGAACGGCAGCGACGTGCGCACGGCTGCTGATGCAGCGGGCGTCACGGGCGATGCCGCTGTTGCGTACATCACGCCTCGCACCATCACCGAGGGTCTCCCCGCCGCGACAGCGTCGCTTCTTGCCGACTACCGGCCGGCGCGCGTCGTCGTGGTGGGCCGTCCCGACGAGATCGGCGCAGCCACCGAGATGGCGCTGGCTGCAGCGCTCGACGCGAACGATCTGGTCGTCGAGATCGAGCGCATCGCTGCGGCCGGCGAGCCTCGCTTCTTCACGCCCGAGGCATCGCCATCGGTCCAGCGGGCCCGCGAGATCTTCACGTCCATCGTCGAGGGCACGCACCGGCGCACGACGGTGACCGGCGAGCAAGCACCGGTCCTGGCGGCGAGTTCGGCGCGCGGCCCCCTGGGCTCAGGGCGCGGACACCGACTCTGGACGGTTCGCGCTGACGGCTCGGGGCGCCAGCTGCACTCGACAGAACACCGAGGCTGGGCGTGGAACCCCCACAGCGGCCAATTGAGCTGGACCGGCCTCGACGGGCGGCTGCGAGTCTCCGAGCTCGCCGGCGACGAGAGCGTCCTGTTCGAGCCGGGCCAGTACCCGGCCTGGTCACCCGACGGCAGCCATGTCGTCACCTTCAGCTTCGCCGGACCCTCCGCATTCGGTGCCCGCAATCGCACGACAGCGCACATTGCCACCGCGGACGGGCGCGGTCTCCGGCGAATTGGCGTTGTCGATTACCGCACGTTCCTCTATGCCGACTTGCCCCTGTCGTCATGGTCGCCCGACGGCAAGCACTTTGCCTATGTCGAGCTGGTCGCCGAAGGCGAGGCCGGTGAGACGACATCGGTCGCCCGCATCTGGTCGACCGATGCATCGGCGCCGACGATCACGCTCGGCGATGACGTCACGTTCCTCGGCTGGTCGCCTGACGGCTCCCGCTTCGCGTATGCCACGCCGAACGACTGCGACGGCAACGGGCGCGATGACAGCCAGATCCTGTGGGTGTCGGGCACCGGCGGCGCCGCACCTCGCGAGGTGGGTCCGATCGATCGCATCCAGTGGCGATTCGTGCATCTGTGGTCTGCTGACGGCCGCTACCTCGCCTACGAGTCGCTCGATCCGTCGGACTGCTCGACACACCTGAAGGTGGAATCGGCCACCGGGGAGGCCTCACCGCTCGGCGCGGTGGACGGCGGGCGGCTCATGGGCTGGTCGCCCAACGGCACCCACCTGGCATTCGGCATCACGGTCGGCATCGCGGGCAAGGGGGTGCCGCTGCGAGAGCACGCCTGGGTGGTGCGCCACGACGGCAGCGACCGGCGCGAGCTCGGCGAGGCGCGTCCGACGGTCTTCGGCCACGTGCTGTGGTCGCACGACGGCGAACACCTCGCCTACTCCGAGGTGCTGCGAGACGCCGAGGGTGAGCCCAGCGGAACCCGGCCCGTGGTGATGCGAACCGACGGGATCGGCGGTCCGACCCTGCTCGCCGAGATAGGCAACTTGCTCGCATGGTCGCCTATCGATGGCCGTCTGGCCTACGTCGCTCACTACGACCCCGACGGCGACAGCGAGATCGACCGTCGAGCGCTGCGGATCCACACGGTGGGATCGCCCGACGCCGACGTCACGCTCGTCTACGAGCTGACAGATATCACGCTGGGAGCGAGATGGTCGCCGGGCGGCGAATATCTCGGCTACGTCTCGGGTCCGACGGAGTTGCTGCTGGACTGGTTCATCAACCGCCGGCGCGGGTCGGATGCCTGGGTGGTGGCCACCAGCGAACCGCTCTGGACGCGCCGCCTGATCACCGATGTCACCTGGGGTGAATGGCAGCCCCGCTGAGCGCTGGCAGTGCAGCAGTAGTCAATCGACCCAGCGGTAGCATTCCGCCCCGATGAACATGCCTCATGCAATAGCCAGTCCGCACGCCCTGTCGGGTCGGCGACACGGGGGGCGGGCACGAGTTGCCGCTGCGGCGATGGCGCTCGCGACCCTGCTGGGTGCGGTCGTGCTGGCGACGCCCGCCGCAGCACAGGAACCGCCGGCGAACTACGTGCGCAGCGGGCCCAACCTGACGCTGGTGGTCGCGAATTGCGAAAGCTCGGCCGACACGACAGCAGCGGTGGAGCTGGCCCGGCATTCCCGCAACGCGGCCGCGGCATGCCTGAGCTCCGACGGCGTGCCCGAAGAGCTTTCAGAGCTCATCGCCACATTTGCACCCGATCGCGTGATGGTCCTCGGCGGCCCCGACGCCGTGCCGCCGGCGGTGATGGATGAGTTCTCCGCAGCAGTGCGTTCGGCCTACCGGTGGGGCGTGCTGCAGCAGCTCGACGGGGCTACCCGCGCCGAGACGTCGGCTGCGGCCGCTCGCATCGGGCTGGACTTGCCCGACCGCGTCGGACTCGACACTGTCGTGCTGATCGTGGCCGACGGCTGGAACGATGCCGACATCGACACTGCGAGGGAGTTCGCCGCAGGCTTCGAGGACGTCGCCGTCACCTACTTCTCGCCCGGCACCATCGCCGACGGGCTGTCTGACGCCACCGTGTCACTGATCACCGACTACCGGCCGGCGCGGATCATCTTCGCCGGACTCGCCGACGAAGCGGGCATGGCTGCGGAGGCAGCGGTCGAGGCAGTGCTGGAGGAGATCGAGTCCGATGTCTCGGTGGAGCGCGTTGCGCTCGCAACCGACGCACCGTCTCCTGCCGTGGAGGTGGCAACGCTCAACAGCGCTGCACGCACGACCTTCGAAGCCATCAGCAGGGGCGAGCGGGTCCTGCCCGCCGCCGCTGAGGGGAGCCAACCGCCGCCGTTCCTGGCGCTCACCAAGGCATCGGGCATCCGGGGCATCGGTTCCACGCTGTTCACGGTTCGGGCCGACGGCAGCGAACGCATGCTCCGCACCGTCGACCACAACGGCTGGGAATGGCACGACAGCGACGGGCGGCTGACATGGGCCGACGATGAGAAGCAGGTGCTGGTGGCAGCGCCCGACGGCGAAGCTGAGCTGGCGGTGCCCGAGGGCACGTGGCCGTGGCGGTCGCCCGACGGCAAGCACCTGCTCGTCTGGAACAACGCCGACACCAACGACAACAATCTCCTCGATTCCTTCGAGGCTCTGCTGTTCGACGCCGACGGTACGCCGCAGCGGAGCTTGGGTCAGATGGATGCGCACACCTGGCGGTACGGCGACCTCCGCGACTTCTTCTGGTCGCGCGACAGCGCCTACATGGCGTACGTCACCGAGCACACCGATCCCGAGACCGGCGACGAGATCAACCAGGCGCGCATCGAGCCCACCGACGGCAGCACCCCGCCCGTCACGCTGGCCGACGACGCCATCATCGTGCGCTGGTCGCCCGACAGCAGGCATCTCCTCTACGCCACACCGCACGAATGCCCCGCCGACCCCGCAGATGAGAGCTGGGTGCTGTGGCTTGCGTCTGCCGACGGCAGCGAGACACGTGAGATCGGCCCGATCCACCACCACGCCTGGGAGATATTCATCGTCAACCTGTGGTCGCCCGACGGGAAACACCTCGCGTACGAGGCACTCGATCCCGACGACTGCTCGACGGAGCTGCGCATCAGCTCGGTGGACGGAGACGGCGAGCCGGTGAGCATCGCTGAGAACGTGGAGTTCCTGGGATGGTCGCCCGACAGCAACTACCTCGAGTACGGCGAAGAGACCGACCGGCCGGTGACCGACTTCATCCTGCCCGAGCTGTCGTGGGTGGCCCATCGCGACGGGAGCTCGAAGCGCTTCATCGGCGAGGTTTCCCCGTCTGTGTACGGCTGGATCTTCTGGTCGCACGACGGCACGTACATCTCCTACACCGAGATGCTGCGCGACGACGATGGCGAGGTGGTGGGCCTGGCCGCCCGCGCCGAGCGAGCCGACGGCACGGGCGAGGTGACGACGCTGGCGGAGGCGGGCAGCTCGCTCGCGTGGTCCGACGACGACCGTGTCGCCTACGTGGCCCAGCACGACGACGACGGCGACGGTGTGCCCGAGCGCGAGGCGCTGTACCTGCACACACCGGGTTCGCCGGACGGCGACGTGGAGCTCGTGCGTGAGCTGCCCGCGCCGACGCGGGTTGCCATCTGGTCGCCGACCGACAGCCACCTGATCTACGCCTCGGGTTCGATCGAGTCGCTGATCGGCTGGTTCCGCGACCGCGGGCGCGGGGTGAACGTGTGGGGCATCGAGACCGGCCAGCCCCGATGGATGCACCGCCTGATCACCGATGTGACCTGGGGCGACTGGCAGCCCGAGATCAAGCCGGAGACCGAGGCTGAGGCCGACGCCGAGTAGGAGGTTGAGCCCTGGGCCCGAGCGGCCCGCGAGGCCAATCGCATGAGGATGGGGAACTAGAGCGGAAAGGCAGGGCGAAGCCGTGGCCTCTAGGGCTCTACGGCCGTTAGGCGGAACACAGTGCCGGCGACGCTGAGCGCGTAGAGCTCGCCGTCGGCGTCCTCGCCGAACGACACGAGCGTGTTGCGCGGCACCGACACGCCCAGATCGATGTGCTCGGCCGTGCCGTCGGGGCCGCGGACGAGGCCCCACAGATTGCCCGTGCAGTAGTCGCCGAACACGTAGGTGCCTGCCAG
Source organism: Candidatus Poriferisodalis sp. (assembly GCF_965203655.1). Lineage (GTDB taxonomy): Bacteria > Actinomycetota > Acidimicrobiia > Acidimicrobiales > Poriferisodalaceae > Poriferisodalis. The sequence continues at coordinate 20,343 of NZ_CBDBDD010000009.1, read as the reverse complement.
CGCCGCGATGGCGCTGCCCCGGTAGACGTAGCCGCCGGTCACCGAGCAGCCGTCGTCGTGGGTGTAGGTGTAGACGGGGAAGACGAGATCGGCGGGCGTCTCGCTCCCGCTGAAGCGCTCGTTGCCCTCGAACAGCGGCCAGCCCAGATTGGCCCCCGGCGACCAGCCGTCGGCGGTGGGCAGCACGTGGATTTCCTCGATGCGGTTCTGGCCCACGTCGGCGATCCACAGGTCGCCGGTCAGCCGGTCGAACGAGAAGCGCCACGGATTGCGGGCGCCATACGCCCACACCTCGGGCGCGCTGCCGGAGGGGAACGGGTTGCCGGCGGGGATGCCGTAGCCACGGCCGCCCGGCGGGTCGGGGTCGATGCGCAGCATGGCGCCCAGCAGCGTGTCGCGGTCTTGGCCCTGATCGAAGATGTCGTTCGCGCCGCCGCCGTCGCCGAAGCCGATCCATAGGTTTCCGTCGGGGCCGAAGGTCACCTCGCCGCCGTTGTGGTTGCAGGCGGGCTGATCGAGGGCCAGCAGGATCCGGCTGCTGCCGGTCTGTGGCGTCTCGCCCGTCATCGGCATCACGGCGATCCGGCTGTTGCGGGCGGTGTCGGTGTAGCTGAGATAGAGCTGCTCGCCGTCGGGCGAGAACGTGATGTCCAGCAGCCCGTTCTCGCAGCCCTGGCTGACCTTCGATCCGATGTCGGCCACGACCTGCGGAGCGGTCCCGGCGGCAGCGCCGCCATCGTCGTCGCGACCAACTGCGGGGTCCAGCAACCACACCTGCCCGGTCAGCGTCGCAACGTACCGCTGGCCGGTCCCGGGCCGAGCAGCTAGCGCGACCGGCGAGTCGATCTCGGCCACCGGCACCAACTCGAACCGTGTCTCAGCAAGCGAAGGGACATTGCCGTCGGCTGATGGCGCACTCGTCTGCGGCGGTGTCGTCGATCCGGGTTGCGTGCCTGCGGTGCCCGCGGCGTCGCTGCCGTCTATGCCGGCCGTGCCGTCGGTGCTGGGCGCGGTGCTCGCCGGACGTATCGTGGCGGACGCTCCGCCCGTCGTGCCGGTGGGCGGGACGGTCCGCAGCGCCGGCGGCGCCGTCACGACCGGTGTCGTTCCGCCAAACGCCGGGTCGACCTGCTCGACGACGGTTCTTCCGTCGGGATCGCCGGACGTGATCGCGCACGCGCCCGCCAAGAGCGTCGCCGCAAACAGCGTCACCGTCGCACGTGCCGACCTCACGGTGGCTGACCGTACCCACAGCGCTGGTGCAGAATCGCGCGGGGCAACCAGCGGAGGTGGCCGACAGATGAGCGGGGCTGACACTGAGACGAGCTGGGGAGCGTTCGCGGAGGCCAGCCCGGCACTGGCCGCACGCATCCAGGGCCGCTTCGAGAGCCACCTGCACGCGGTCATGGCGACGATCCGTGCCGACGGTTCGCCGCGCATGTCCGGCATGGAAGCCCCGATCCGCGACGGCCATCTCTGGCTGGGGATGGACCGCAACTCGCGCAAGGCCGCCGATCTGCGGCGCGATCGGAGGTTCGGGCTGCACTCAGCGCCCGAGAGCGGGGAGCTGAAAGCAGGCGATGCCCGTATCGAAGGCACGGCAGTGCCGGCCGACGCCGACCAGCTCGAGACCTTCATGCGCGGGCACCATCACGAGATCGACGACGCGACTCCGATGGCCCTGTTCACCGTGAGAATCGCTCACGCCGTGCTCGTGCGCGTCGACGGCCAGCATCTCGTCATCGAGACGTGGACCCCCGCAGGCGGCCTGACCGAACGCCGCCTCAGCTAGAACCTCCCCCCGCCTCCCGCCAGAACCGTCTGCGGCAATCCGCGCAGACAGGCGGCCCGTATCGACACGTAGAGTTCCCGCAGGGAGGCAGTTCATGGGCGACTGGTGGCAGGCTCTGACCGGCGATCTGCAGATCTTCTATGCGATCGCATTCATCTCCAGCTTCTTCCTGCTGGTGCAGATTGCGCTGCTGGCATTCGGCATCGGAGCGGATGTCGACATCGGCGACGAGGACCCGAGCAGCGGGTTCCTCTCGATCCGGACGTTGACCGCGTTCTCGTTTGCATTCGGCTGGACGGGCGTCCTCATGAAGCAGGCAGACCGCTCCACAGCCCTGTCAGTCGGCGTCGCCATCGCCGCCGGCCTCGCAGTGTTCCTTGCCGTGGGCTTCTTGTGGCGCTCGTTTGCGAAGCTCGGCGAGAGCGGCTCGGTCGACTACCAGTCCGCCGTGGGCGCACACGGCACCGTCTATCTCACGGTTGCTGCGAACCGTTCGAAACCCGGCAAAGTCGAAGTGATGGTGCAGGGACGCATGCGGGTCATCAATGCCCTGACGGAGTCCGACGAGAGCCTGCCGGCGCAGACTGCCATCACCGTCGTCGGCGTCGTCGACCCTTCGACCGTGCTCGTGGCACCTCACTAGCCTGACTTTCCCCACCACTCACTACGAGAGGCAAATATGGCCGTCATCGCCCTCGCAGGTGGCATCTTCGCCATCCTGCTCATCGCCCTGCTGTGGATCTCGTCGCGCTTCAAGCGCTGTCCATCCGACCGGATCCTCGTGGTCTATGGACGCGTCGGCGGGGAAGGCGAGTCGGCGAGGTGCCTGCACGGCGGCGGAGCCATGGTGTGGCCCATCGTGCAGGGCTACGCATACCTGGACCTGACGCCTATCCCCATCGAGATCAAGCTCCAGGGAGCGCTCTCCCAGCAGAACATCCGGGTCAATACTCCAGCAACGTTCACGGTCGGTGTCTCGACCGAGCCCGGTGTCATGCAGAACGCTGCGGAGCGGCTGCTGGGCCTGTCGCTGCTGGACATCGAGAACTTGGCCCGCGACATCATCTTCGGCCAGATGCGCGTGGTGATTGCCACGATGCCGATCGAGCAGATCAACGCCGACCGCGAGCAGCTCATCACCAACATCACCGAGTCGCTCGAGCTCGAACTTCGCAAGGTCGGGCTGCGCCTCATCAACGTCAACATCCAGGACATCACCGACGAATCGGGATACATCGACGCCCTCGGCCGCGAAGCAGCGGCCCGCGCCATCAGCGAGGCGAAGGTCAAGGTGGCCGAGCAGGAGCGCGACGGCGACATCGGCGCCGCCGAGGCCCAGCGCGAGCAGCGCATCCGTGTGGCACAGGCCAACGCCATTGCAACCGAAGGCGAGAACGAATCGCACGTGGTGATCGCCGAATCTGCCAGCGAGCGGCGCCAGAAGGAAGCAGAAGCCGAACGTGCCGCCAACGCTGCCGAACGCGTCAGCCAGGCCCAGGCCGAACAGGAATCGTTCATGGCTGAGGCAGAAGCCGAGCGGGTGCGCGCAGAGCGCGACAAGGCCGCGCAGGACGCTGACATCGTGGTGCCCGCTCAGGTGGAACGCGAGCGAGTCCGCACGCTGGCCGAGGCCGAGGCCGACCGCATCAGGCTGGTCAAGGCCGGCGAGGCCGACGGTCAGCGACTGCTGATGGAAGCCGAGGCATTGGGCTTGCTGGCGTTGCTGACCCGCCGCGCCGAGGGCTTGGGCGCGCTGGTGACTGCCAGCGGCGGTGCAGCGCCAGAAGCAGCGCTGCTGCTGGTTGCCGAGCAACTGCCGAACCTCGTGGCCGAGCAGGTGAAGGCCATCTCGAACCTGCAGATCGACAAGATCACCGTGTGGGATTCCGGCGGCGGTCCCAATGGCGAGAACGGCACCACCGCCAACTTCATCTCCAGTCTGATCGGGGCGCTCCCCCCGCTGCACGAAGTTGCCAGCCAGGCGGGCATCCGGCTGCCTGAATTCTTGGGCGAGCTCGACAACGCAGACACCGTCGAGCAGCTGCGTCAGATCGCTGAGCAGCTTCGTGAACGCTCAGCGGGCGCACACGTCACCGAGGCCGAGGTGGCCGATGACGGCGGCAGCGACGCCGACATCTAGGGAGCGCGTCTAGGGAGCGTCCCCTGGATCACCGGGCGCCGTGTCGGCGCCGTCGCCCCCGTCTTCAGCAGGTGCCGATTCAGCAGGTGCGAACTCGGGCATGCGGCGCTCGTGGAACTCGACGGGCGGCGTGCGGGCCTGGCGATTGCGCTTCATCCGCAGGTTGAGCGCTTCCACCAGCACGGCGAAGCCCATGGCGAAGTAGATGTAGCCCTTCGGGATGTGGAACTCGGCGCCCTCGGCCACGAGCGACATGCCGATGAGCAGCAGGAACGCCAGCGCCAGCATCTTGACCGTCGGGTGCTTGCCCACAAAGCGCATCACCGGTCCTGACGACCACAGCATCACGCCGACGGCGATGACGACCGCGGCGATCATCACGCCCACCCGATCGGCCATGCCCACCGCGGTGATCACCGAGTCGAGGCTGAAAACCAAGTCGAGCACGAGGATCTGGATGATGACCCTGGTGAACGTGGCGCCTGCCCGGTCGCCCGCATCATCGTGGCCGTCGCCTTCGAGCTTGTGGTGGATCTCGAACGTGGCCTTGCCCAGCAGGAACAGCCCGCCGCCCAGCAGGATCAGGTCGCGCCCCGATAGCTCATGGCCGAACACCGAGAACAGCGGCGTCGTGAGCCGCACGATCCATGAGATGCCCAGCAGCAACAGCACCCGCATCCCCATGGCCAGCGACAGGCCGACCACCCGGGCGCGCTCGGCTTCCTTCCCGCCCAGCCGTCCGGCAAGTATCGAGATGAAGATCACGTTGTCGATGCCGAGCACGATCTCGAGCACCGTCAGCGTGACCAGAGAGATCCAGACCTCAGGATTCGCGACCCATTCCACGAGCGCACACGCTAGAGCGAGCGCCCGACGCGCCCGCAGCTACTCAGGGATCCCGACTCGATGCACCGGTCGACTCTTATCAAGCCATGAACTACTAATTTGACATCAATTGTAAATCAATTGGTATTTCACACATGTGATTCGCCGCAGTCAACTCGACCGGAATCGCGTTGCCGTCAGTCTTCAGACTTGCCAAGGCCACGAATGCGATCGACTAAGTCAGGCACGGGCAGGAATCGGTACGACTTGCCGTCGCGCCGCATGGCCAGGAGGCCGAGCTCGGCGAGTCCGAGCAGATCGGTTCGGGCCGTCTGGTACGTGACGGACTGTTTCCGTTGATGTCCTGCGATCAGAAAATCGGCGTTGGCATCGCGCAGCGCCGTCGCCAGCACGGAACGCTGTCGGTGGTTGACTTCGGCTCTCCCGGCGAGCATCTCTTCGACCTCACGGACTTCTTCTCGCTTGGCTTGCAGATACGTGCGGAGCTCCTTGATTGCACGTTCAATGACGTCGAGTTGGTACAGCACGAAGTGCGTGAGGTCGTTGCTGTCAGTCTCCGTGTACAGGAATGACCGTGCGTATTTGGCTGGCGCTAGGCGCAGGATCGAGGAGACCGTGAGAAATTCGGCGAGCCAGTACTTCGAGCGCAACATCGACCAGTAGAAGAGCGAACGAGCTAGTCGACCGTTTCCATCGACGAAGGGATGGTCGTAGGCGAGCCAGAAGTGCAGAACGATGGCGCGCACGACTGGATGCACAAATCCGTCATCCGACTCGCCGTTGGCGAATGCACACATTGCCTCCATTCGCCCAGGCAATTCGCTTGCGCGAGGCGGAGTATGCAGTCGCTGCTCATCGTGCGAGCCGTCCGGCCATGACACCCAGACGCGAGTCTCGTCCTCTCTCTGGATACGACCTGCGTCTGCGGGATCGTCTATGGCGTCCACGACAAGAACCCGGTGTAATTCGCAGATCGTCTCGGTCGTCAGGGGCAGCTCGTCCCGGGCCAGATCACGCACTCGCGAAATCGCTCGGTAGTTGTTGAGGATCATCTGCTCGCTGCGATCACGGGGCGGACGGTCGGTGAGCAGCATTCGCTTCGCCTCAGAGCGAGTCGAACTGGCTCCCTCGAGTTGACTCGAAGCGATCGCTTCCTCGATGAGCGAGCTGACGATGTACCGGTCTCGATTCCCAGCGGCTACAGAAGGCTCATCTGCCAGTACATCTCCTGCCGCGGCCTGATCTATGCGGTGCAACGACTCCCAGACGGCGTCGACCATGCAGATGCCAAACTCAGTTCCATCGATGCCCGTGAGAGGCATGGGCCGCCAGAGGGCACGTCGGCTCAACCACATACTCAGCCACCAGTCTTCGTGCGTGAGTCCGTCAGGCGGCTTCCTGCGGCGCATCTCGTCCCAGTGGAGGTAACGGCCTTTGGCGTCTGTGGGCCTGCCTTGCTCCACGATCCGGTGAAATCCGTCTGCTCTGCCATCTGCCAGAACCTCTTCCAGCAGTGCGCCTGCAGCGGGAGGTGTCTGTGGGATCTTCACGGCGCGCCTTTCGTCGGGACAAGAAGGGCAGCATCGGCGCAACGCGGATGAGCCAACTACTAATTTGACATCAATTGTAACTCAATTGGTATGTCAGGCGTGTAGTTCGGCGGGCTAGCGGATCTGCACGATGCTCCCAGCGGACCCCCACGCCTTGTCTGCGGTGAGCACCGTCAGACCCAAGCGCTCGCCGAGGGCCAAGCAAAGACGATCCGCGAGCGACAGGCCCTCGCCCCGACGATGCCGATACGCAGCCCACTCGGCATCGGATGCAGTCACCGGCTCGACGCGCAGGTCGTAGCTCAGCAGCAGTGCTCTCGTCAGATCCCAGTCGCCGCCGGCGGAGACGACGCGCTGGGCCACTTCCGACCAGTTGGCGGCGCCGCAGCAGGGTGCGTCGTCCAGCGCCGCCTCCACGGCATCTGCCCCGGGCTCGTCCTGCACGAATGCCAAGAGCGCAGATGCGTCCAGCACAGCGCTCACGCCGCATCTTCCTGTGCAGCTTCGCGTCGGCGCTCCGAGAGCAACCCCTCAACCAGATCCAGCCCGGCCAGATTCCGCCGCACACGTTCCTTCAGCTGACTTCGCGTCAGCAGCACCAGACCGTCGGAGGACTCCACCAGCACCATCGGCGTCCCCTCCGCAAGACCGGCACGTGCACGTACTTCCGACGGCACCACAATGCGTCCGCGGTTGCCCATAACGATAGTGTATGTCCCACTCATAGGGCAATTGTACCAATGAGTTGATTAGTGTGGGAACAAGATTTTCGCGACTCTCACTGCTGGGCGGCCCACCAGGCGTCGAGGCGACGGCGCACCTCGGCGTCGCCGAGTTCGCCCTCGGTTCGGCGCAGCTCCAACAGGAACTTCATGGCGCGGCCCACGTCGGGTCCGGGTGCCAGTCCCAGGTGGGTCATCACCTCGTCGCCGTTCAGCTCGGGGCGCAGTTCCTTTTGGGCCTGCTCGCGGGCTAGCCGGGCGATGCGCACCTCGAAGCGGTCGAGCGCGTCGTGCAGGGCTTCGATCCGCTGCACGTTGCGCGACGTGCAGTCGCTGCGGACCAGGTCGTTCAGGTCGCCCAGCAGCGGGCCGGCGTCGCGGGCGTAGCGGCGCACTGCTGCGTCGGTCCAGCCGGTGTCGTACCCCTTGAAACGGCCCGACAGGTGCACCAGGCGAGCGACCTCCTCGGTGATGTCAGCGCTGTAGCCCATCTCGGGCATGCGACGGCGGGTCATCTTCGCCCCGACGGCCTCGTGGTTGCGGAACGTCACCCCGCTGGGGGTGATCTCACGAGTCAGCGGCTTGCCGATGTCGTGGAACAGGGCGCCGAGGCGCACCCGCAGGCGGGGCGGGCTCTGGGCCACCACAGCGATCGTGTGGGCGAGCACGTCCTTGTGGCGGTGGATCGGGTCCTGCTCCAGCGCCAGCGCGGGCAGCTCGGGAAGGTGCTCGTCGGCCCAGCCGCTGTCGACCAGCTCCCACAGGCCCGGGCGCGGATCGTCGACCACGAGCACGGCATTCAGCTCGTCGCAGGGCAGCACAGCGCCGGCGTCGAGCTCCAGCTCGTCGGCGACGTGTGCTGGCAGCGCGCGCGACGGGTGGGCCATGGCCTCCATGATGCAGCCCCGCGAGCGTCCGTCCAACCCGATTTTCTGGGAGTTTCGCTGCGCGGCCGGGCGAGTCTCGCGGGCATTCATGGCGCAGCCGGCCGACCGATCTATGTTCGACAGACGGGCCGATTCAGACGAAAGCGAGAGGCAGCGTGGCAGCGTCGTTCGTGCACCTGCACACCCACACCGAGTACTCCCTGCTCGACGGCGCGGCGCGCGTCAACGAGGTGGTCGCGGCGGCCGCGGCCGACGGCCAGCCGGCGCTGGGCATCACCGACCACGGCAACATGTACGGCGTCCTCGACTTCTACCGGGCCTGCAAGACGTTCGGCATCAAGCCGATCATCGGCACCGAGGCCTACATGGCGCTCGAGAGCCGCCACGAGCGCCCGAAGCAGAACCGGGCGAAGAACGCCAAGCTCGACGACACCGGCGACGACGGCAAGGGCAGCGGCAAGCTCTACTACCACCTGACGCTGCTCGCCCACAGCGACGCCGGCTACCGCAACCTCCTCAAGCTGGCCAGCCGGGCCTTCCTCGAGGGCTACTACTACAAGCCCCGGATGGACTGGGAGCTGTTCGCCGAGCACTCCGAGGGGCTCACGGCCACCACCGGGTGCCTCGCCAGCGTCGTGCAGCAGGCGCTGCTCAACGACGACTACGAAGAGGCCCGCCGCCGGGCCGGACGCCTGCAGGACATCTTCGGCCGCGACTCGCTGTACATCGAGCTGCAGGACCACGGCATCGGCGCCCAGCGAGACAACAACCCGCATCTGCTGCAGCTCGCCCACGACCTCAACGCGCCGCTGCTCGCCACCAACGACCTGCACTACACGCACCAGCACGATGCCCTCGCGCACGACGCGCTGCTGTGCGTGCAGACCGGGTCATTGCGCAGCGATGCCGACCGCTTCAAGTTCCACGGCGATCATCACTATCTCAAGACGGCCTCCGAGATGCGGGAGCTGTTCAGCGAGTTCCCCGAGGCGTGCGACAACACGCTGGCGATCGCCGATCGGGCCGAGACCAACATCGAATTCGGGCAGGTGCTGCTGCCGCACTTCGAGGTGCCCGCTCCCCACGCCGATGCCGACGCCTACCTGGGGCACCTGGCATTCGAGGGAGCGAAACGGCGCTGGGGCTCGAACGTGTCCGAAGACACTGCTGCTCGCATCGCGTACGAGCTGCGGGTCATCTCCGACATGGGCTTCAGCAGCTACTTCCTGATCACGTGGGACCTCATCCGCCATGCCCGCGAGAGCGGCATCCGGGTGGGGCCGGGCCGGGGCTCGGCGGCGGGGTGCGTGGTGGCCTACTGCCTGGGCATCACCGACCTCGACCCGATCAAGTACGGCCTGCTGTTCGAGCGGTTCTTGAACCCGGCACGCATCTCGATGCCCGACATCGACATCGACTTCGACGACCGCTACCGCGACGAGATGATCCGCTACGCGGCCCGCAAATACGGCCACGACCACGTCGCGCAGATCATCACCTTCTCCACCATCAAGGCACGGGCGGCGGTGCGCGACGCGGCACGTGTGCTGGGCAAGCCGTACGCGCTGGGAGACCGCATCTCCAAAGCCATGCCGCCGCTGATCATGGGCCGCGACACCCCGCTGGTTGCCTGTCTCGAACCCGACGAGAAGCACGCCGACGGGTACGCAGCGGCTGCCGAGCTGCGCACCATGTACGCCACCGACGACGACGTGCGCGAGGTGGTGGACGTGGCCCGCGGCCTCGAGGGCCTCATCCGGCAGGACTCGGTGCATGCCGCCGCGGTGGTGATCAGCCCCGAGCCGCTCACCGAATACCTGCCCATCCAGCGCAAGCCCGAGTCGGGCACCGATCCCGAAGAGGCACCGATCGTCACCCAGTTCGACATGGGCGGCGTGGAAGACCTGGGCCTGCTGAAGATGGACTTCCTGGGGCTGCGGACGCTGTCGATCATCGACGACGCGGTGCGGCTCGTGGAGCGCACCACTGGCGCGGCGCTCGACATCGACGCGGTGCCGCTCGACGACGCCGCCACGTTCAAGCTGCTGTGCGCCGGCGACACGATGGGCGTGTTCCAGCTCGAGTCGACGCCGGTGCGGTCGCTGCTGCAGTCGATGCGCCCCACACAGTTCGAGGACATCTGCGCGCTGGTGGCGCTGTACCGGCCCGGCCCGATGGCCGCCGACATGCACAACAGCTACGCGCACCGCAAGAACGGCCGCCAGCCCGCCACGCCGCCGCATCCCGACCTCGCCGAGCTGCTCGAAGAGACCTACGGGCTGATGATCTACCAGGAGTCGATGATGCGGGTGGCCCAGGAGATCGCCGGCTACTCGATGGCCGAGGCCGACGACCTGCGCAAGGCCTGCGGCAAGAAGAACCGCGAGCAGATCGCCGAGCACCGCACCAAGTTCATCGCCGGCACTGCGGCGAAGGGATACGGCGAGAACCTCGGGGAGCAGCTGTTCGACATCATCGAGCCGTTCGCCGACTACGCGTTCAACAAGAGCCACGCCTTCGCCTACGGGCTGATCGCCTACCAGACGGCCTACCTGAAGGCCAATCACCGCACCGAGTTCCTGGCGGCCGTGCTGACCGGCTCGAAGCGCAACATCGACAAGGCGGGCGTGTACCTAGCCGACTGCCGCCAGTCGGGGATCGACGTGCTGGTGCCCGACATCAACCGCTCCGAGCTCGACTTCACCGCCGACGGGAGCACCATCCCCTTCGGGCTGTCGGCGGTGCGCAACGTGGGCATGAAGGTGGCCGAGCCGATCCTCGCTGAGCGCGACGCCAACGGGCCCTTCGCCGACTTCGAGGACTACTGCATGCGCGTGCCGCGCGAGGTGCTCAACAAGCGGTTCACCGAGTCGCTCATCAAGGCAGGCGCCTTCGAGACGTGCGGGCACAGCCGGGGCGGGCTGCTCCGGGTGTTCGAGCAGATCGTCGAGTTCGCGCTGCGACGGCGTGAGGAGGCAGCCGCCGGGGTGCAGTCGCTGTTCGGCGGCGGCAACGGCAATGGCAGCGGCGGCAGCGACGCCGGCGAGCCGGGGTTCGACGAGCGCATCGAGGTGCCCGACGTCGAGGCCTCCGAGCGCGACACGCTGGCGTGGGAGAAGGAGCTGCTCGGGCTGTACGTGTCCGACCATCCGCTGCGCGGGGGCGAGGCGCAGCTTCGGCGCGCGACCGACTGCCAGATCAGCGGCCTGGGCGACCTGCCGCCCAACCCCGACGGCGGCCAGCAGTGGGTGACGCTGGGCGGCGTGGTGCAGAGCCTGCAGCGCCGCTACACGCGCGGCGGCGACCCGATGGCCCGGTTCATGCTCGAAGACCTGTCCGGCTCGATCGAGGTCACCCTGTTCCCCAAGGGCTTCGCCGCCGCCGGCGCCACGCTGGCGGAAGACGCCGTGGTGCTGGTGCGGGGCCGGCCCGATCGTCGCGGCGAGGGCGAGACGGCGTTCCTGGCCAACGAGGTGGAGGCGCTGGAGCTGCGCAAGGGACCCGTGCCGGTGTCGCTCGACGTGGAGCGGGTCGACATCGACGATCACTGGCTGGAGGCGTTCGAGCGGATGCTGTCGGACTACCCCGGCGATGCGCCGGTGCACATCCGGGTAGGCGACTCGGTGGTGCAGCTTCCGGAGTCGCGCTGGGTGGATGCCCGCACCCTGGCGGGTCCGATGCGGGAGCTGTTGGGCGCGGATGCCGTGCGCACCTAGCCGGCGGCGTGGAGCGGTCTCGCTCAACCGGTGCACAAGCGTCAGGATTCCGTCGGCAATCCCTCAGCCATGACCGAGTCAGACCACTAGTCTTGCCCGTTGGTTGCGCGAGCAGCCGGTCCCCCGAGCCGCGGCATCGGCCGCTGAACAGCTTCTTCAGGAGAACGCATGAGCGACGCCGATACCCGCAAGGTCGACGGAAAGACGCTCGAGGACCCGCACAAGATGATGGTGCCGTTCGCGAAGTTCAAGAGCTTCGAGTTCGCAGACAAGCTCTGGGTGCTCGGCGGGTTGCTCTTCCTGATCATCCTGATCAACATCGTCTTCTCCGGCGGCACCGGGGGCTAGTCGCCAGCTGCATGTCACCCGCTCCACGGACGTCGCCTGCGCTGTTGCCTCGAGCTCAGCCGGCTGCGACCGATGGCCATCGTTGTCGGTGAGCACGAATCACGCCCGCGCAGAACGCCGCATGCTGAAATTCCTTGGACGACGCGGCACCGAGACAGGGAAACTGTCCATATGAGCGGCAACAACGGCGCAAACCCAGGTGACGCGAGCGGCGGGCGTGCCGCGGTCACCGTGGTGCTGCCCGACGGGCAGACCCGGGAGCTGGCTGCAGGTGCGACCGGCGCCGACCTTGCTGCGTCGTTGGGACGGCGGGCGGCCAAGGACGCCTTGATCGCCGTTGCCGACGGCGAGCAGCTCGACCTGAACCGGCCCTTGCCCGACGGCGCTTCGGTGTCGCTGGTGTTCGGGTCGTCGGACGAGGGGCTCGAGGTGCTGCGCCACTCCACCGCCCACGTGCTGGCCCAGGCGGTGCTGCGGCTGTACCCGGGCGCCACGTTCTCGATCGGGCCGCCGATCACCGACGGCTTCTACTACGACTTCGACCTGGGCCTCGACGACATCGGGCGGGCGCGCACCTTCTCCGACGAGGATCTCGAGACCATCGAGGACGAGATGCGCGCCATCGTGGCCGCTCGTCAGCCGTTCATCCGCGCCGAGGTCAGCCGGGCAGCGGCCGATGAGCTGTTCGCCGCGCACCCCTACAAGATCGAAATCCTCGACGGCGAGGCCGACGACCCCGCGTCAGGCCCCGAAGGCGGGGTGATCACCACCTACCGCAACACCGACGAGTTCGTCGACCTGTGCCGCGGCCCCCACGTGCCCGACACCGGGCGGCTGGCTCACTTCAAGCTGATGCGGGTGGCGGGCGCGTACTGGCGGGGCGACGAGAACCGCCAGATGCTCCAGCGCATCTACGGCACCGCGTGGGGCTCGAAGGCCGAGCTGGCTGCGCACCTCGAGCGGCTGGAAGAGGCCGCCAAACGTGACCACCGGCGGCTCGTGACCGAGCTGGACTTGCTGAGCTTCCCTGCGGAGCTGGGCGGCGGGCTGGCCGTGTGGCACCCCAAGGGCGCAGTGATCCGCAAGCTCATGGAGGACTACAGCCGCGATCGCCACGAGGCGGGCGGCTACGAGTTCGTCTACACACCGCACTTGGCCAACGCCAAGCTGTTCGAGACCTCAGGGCACCTCGACTTCTACGCCGAGGGCATGTACCCGCCGATGGAGATGGACAACGGCGTCTACTACCCCAAGCCGATGAACTGCCCGATGCACTGCCTGATCTTCGGCCAGCGCCAGCGCTCGTACCGGGAGCTGCCGCTGCGGCTGTTCGAGCTGGGCACCGTGTACCGCTACGAGCGCTCGGGCACGCTGCACGGGCTGATGCGGATCCGGGGGTTCACCCAAGACGACAGTCACATATATGTGCCGCCTGAGCAGCTCGCCGATGAGATCGAACGACTTCTCGACTTCGTGCTGTCGGTGCTGAACGCATTCGGCTTCGACGACTTCGAGTTCAAGCTGTCCACGCAGGATCCCGACAAGTACGTGGGCGACGACGAGGGCTGGGAACAGGCGACGGCTGCGCTGCGGGATGCCTTGGATCGGCGCGGCCATCACTACCTGGAGGCGGCGGGAGAGGCCGCGTTCTACGGGCCGAAGATCGACATCGACGTGACCGATGCGATCGGGCGCTCGTGGCAGCTGTCCACCATCCAGGTCGACTTCAACCTGCCCGAGCGATTCAACCTGCGCTACACCGGCGCCGACGGCGAGGTGCACCGGCCGATCATGATCCACCGGGCGCTGTTCGGCTCGATCGAGCGGTTCTTCGGGGTGCTGGTGGAGCACTACGCGGGTGCGTTCCCGCCGTGGCTGGCGCCGACGCAGGCGGTGGTGATGGGCGTGCGGGCCGACCATGACTCGTTTGCCGAGTCGGTGGCGGCCCAGCTCGGCGAGGCGGGCTTCCGGGCCGAGACCGTGCCGGCAGACGACCCGCTGGGCGCGCGCATCCGGCGGGCCAAGCTCGACAAGGTGCCCTACGTGCTTGTGGTGGGCGACGACGACGTGGCGGCGGGAACGGTGGGTGTGAACCCCCGCGGCCAGAAGGTACGGCGCGACGTGCCGCTGGCTGAGTTCATCGCCCGACTGGCCGACGAAGTAGACAACAAGACCACTGATGTGGGTTTCGCAAGCGACGTGACGTGAAGGCGCTGGTTTTCGAGCGCAAGGAGCTGCGGTTTGCCGCGGCGATGGCTGCGGGGAAGCTGAAGCCGGGATCGGGTGCGGGTGTCGGCCCGCTGCGGCTGACCGAGATGGATCCGCCGGAGCTGCCCGGCGACGGCTGGCAGTACGTGCGACCCACCCTGTCGGGCATCTGCGGGTCTGACCTGGCGACGGTGGATGGGAAGGTCTCGCGCTACTTCGAGCCGCTGGTGTCGTTCCCGTTCGTGCCGGGCCATGAGGTGGTGGGCCACTCCGACGACGGCACACGGGTGGTTCTCGAGGCGGTGCTCGGTCACGAGGCCCACGGCTATGCCCCGCCGTGGCCCGACGCTGCTCCCGCCGACGGCGACGACTACAGCCACCTGATCGGGGGCCAGATCGAGGCGGGTCTGCAGACCGGTTCGTGTGTGTCCACCGGGGGCGGCTGGTCGGAGATGTTCGCTGCGCACGAGTCCCAGCTGCATTCGCTGGGTTCGCTCGGGCCCGACGACCTGTCCGACGAGGCCGCGGTGATGATCGAACCGACGGCGGCGGGCGTTCACGCTGCGCTGCGGTCGGGCGTGACCGACGGCGGCACCGCGGCCGTGATCGGCGCCGGCACGATGGGCCTGGTGGCGGTGGCTGCGCTGCGCCAGTGCACCGGTGTCGCGGCGATCGTGGTGGGCGCCCGCTACAGCCACCAGCGTCGCCTGGCCCGCGAGCTCGGTGCCGACCTGGCAGTGTCGCCCGACGAGCTGGGCCGGGCCGTGCGCCGGGCCGCAGGCACCCGGGTGATCGGCGAGACGCTCGGCTCGGGCACACACGTAACGATCGACGCCGTGGCCTCGTCGGAATCGCTGACCGACGCCATCGCCCTCACCCGCCCCCGAGGCCGCGTGGTGGTGCTGGGCATGCCCGCCAACGTCGAGCTCAACCTGTCCGCCCTGTGGCACCGCGAGACCGAGCTGGTTGGCGCCTATTGCTATGGCACCGAGCCGAGGCTCGACGGGGGCCACACCTTCGAAGCCGCGATCAAGCTGGTACGCGACTGCAACCTGGAGCGCTTGGTGTCCGAGCTGTACCCGCTGGGGGAGTACCGCAACGCCCTCGAACACGCCGCCAACGCCGGCTCCCGAGGCTCGGTCAAGATCGCCTTCGACCTCCGCGAGTCGTAGCTGCCCTCACAGAGCGGCCCTGGGGCATGAGGCCCATTAATTCACATGAACTCGAAAGCGAGGCTGCATACGATGACGCCTCATGGCGAGTAGGCACCCGCGTCCATGATCGAGTTCGTCGTTGAGGGAACACCGCGAAACCACCGCGCCGATTCGCGGCCGCAGTGGCAAGCCAGGGTGAGGAACGCGGCGCCGGCGCAGACTGCATTGCTCGCTGGGCCACTCCGTCTACGCATCGATTTCTTCTTCGAAGGTGCGACAGATCTGGACGCCGACAACATCATCAAACCGATCCAAGACGCTCTCCAGCACGTCGTCTACGACGACGATGAGTCCGTCGTTGACGTCTGTTCCCGCAAACTCGACCGGTTGAGTCCACCGCCGGTCATCGACGCTCCAGCGACGCTCGAGACGGCGCTCAATTCGACCACGGGCGACTTCGTCTACATCCGGGTCGGAGCGGCCCACCCCGAGGTGACATTCTCATGACGGTGAGGGCTGCTGAACACATGGCACTCATGAGTGCACGCGCAAGGTACGAGGCGGATGGCTACGACGTCAGCCTCAACGAGCGCTTGCCGGAGCCGTTCGAGTCATTCATCGCGGATGCGGTTGCTCGCAGGGATGATGAGTTCGTGGTTGTCGAAGTAAAGGCGGCCCCCATGAGCGACGATGCCAGCCGCCGGCTCGAACGACTCAAGAAGACCTTTGCTGACGACTGCGGATGGCGACTCGACGTCGTTACGTATGAACGTGAGGGGCCGCCGCCTGAGCCGGACCTCGCACTTGTGAATCGCCGGGTGCGCGAGGCGCAGGAACTGGCCGAGGTTTCACCCGATGCGGCCTGCTTGGTGCTGTGGTCAGCCATGGAGGGCGCCCTGCTATCAGTAGCTCATCAACGGATGATTGCTCCCGAGCGCTCACTACCGCCACGCGGTCTGGTTCAGCAACTCACGATCGATGGTGTGCTCAGTGACAACCAAGCGGCTGAACTCAAGGACTTTGCAAGCCGGAGAGACGCGATCGCACACGGAATGTGCGCCGATGCTCCCACTCCGGAGAAGTTCGACTGGCTCGGCCGATTCGCCCTTGCTCTCGCCGAAGGCCGCCACGCGGACTTACACGACATGATTGTCTGGTTCAGGGAAAATTACGCGTCGCCCGAGGAACTTGGCGTCCCGTTCGTCAGCGACCTCGGGGAATATCTCTGGCTCGAAGGCAACGGCCCCCATGACGCGGAAGAAGTACTGCGCGATCGATTTGAGGACGCCCTCGGCGCAGACATCGATGAAGCTGTCAGGATCGTCCAAGACGACAGCTTCGTATGGGCCCGCCGCGACAATGGGTGATTTCTCTATCTGTAAGGCATCTGGCGATGGCAGCTTGCCTGAGTCGACCATTACTTCGAAGGGCCAAACGACGTTGCCTCGCCGGGTTCGAGAGTGCTTGTCACTGCAGCCCGGCGACAGGGTGCGCTACATCATCGACGACGATTCAGTTCGGGTCGTGGCCGTGCGGCCGGTCAGCGATCTGTTTGGAATGCTGCAGTTCGACGGTCCTGCGGTGACGCTAGAAGAGATGGACGAGGCAATCGCCAGGGGCGCCACTTCAGCGTGATCGCCATCGACTCCAACGTGCTCGTTCGCCGTCACGTCTACGACGACTCTTAGTGCACCGCCGGTAGGCCGCGTCAAGAATCTCGATCTCCGTGTGGACCGGGTGTTCACCCGCGAGTCAGTGTCTGTTCACGCATAGCTGGCAGGCTGTCCCGGTGACAGCCCTGCGGGATACGACCGCGAGCCGACTGACCTCGGAGTTCGTGGGGACGGGGTTC
The DNA here is from genome assembly GCF_965203655.1 of Candidatus Poriferisodalis sp. Lineage (GTDB taxonomy): Bacteria > Actinomycetota > Acidimicrobiia > Acidimicrobiales > Poriferisodalaceae > Poriferisodalis. Next base: position 3,128 of record NZ_CBDBDD010000009.1, on the reverse strand, counting down.
CTGCTGCTCAGCGTGGTGGGCTCGGGGATCATGGCCGAGCGGCTGAGCCCCGACGACGTCGGCCTGCAGCTGCTCGAGAACTCGATCGCCACGGCGGGTGCGCTGACGTGCCTGATCCTGCTGTTCGGGTCGACGTCGGGGGCGCACTTCAACCCGGCGGTGACGCTGTGGGCGCGCATCGCCGGCGACCTCGACAACCGCATGGCCGGGCTGTACGTGGTGGTGCAGGTTGCGGGCGGGATCCTGGGAGTCATCGCCGCCAACGTGATCTTCGAGCTCGACGCTGTGTTCTGGTCGACCAAGGACCGCATCAGCGGGGCCGCCTTCCTGTCCGAGACCATCGCCACGTTCGGGCTGGTGATCGTCATCATCGGCGTGGTGCGCTCGGGCAAGACCCAGTTCGTGGCCTTCGCCGTGGCCGCCTACATCGGCGGGGCGTACTTCTTCACGTCGTCCACGAGCTTCGCCAACCCGGCGGTGACGGTCGGTCGCATGTTCTCCGACACGTTCGCCGGCATCGCCCCGGCCAGCGCACCGCTGTTCATCGTGGCGCAGTTCATCGGCGCACTCGGCGCCATCGCCGTCGCCCAGGTGACCCATCCGTCCCGCTGAGCCGGCTGCGGCCGGGGCCGGCGGCTATTGGAGGGTCTCGGCGAACTCTCGGGCGAGGTAGGTGAGAGTCAGGTCGGCTCCGGCCCGCTTGATGGCCGTGAGGTGCTCGACCGCAGTGGCGGCCCCGTCGATCCAGCCGTTGGCGGCAGCCGCCTTGAGCATCGCGTACTCGCCCGACACGTGGTACGCCGCCAGCGGCAGGTCGAAGCGGGCCCGGGCCGCCGCAATCACATCGAGATACGCCAGCGCCGGCTTCACCATGATGATGTCGGCGCCCTCGGCGATGTCGAGCTCGATCTCGGCCATGGCCTCGCGGGCATTAGCCGGATCCTGCTGGTAGCCCTTGCGGTCGCCCCCGCCGGCGATGGTCACGTCCACGGCATCGCGAAACGGTCCGTACTCGGCCGATGCGTACTTCGCCGAGTAGGCCATGATCGGCAGATCCTCGTGGCCATTGACGTCCAGCGCCTGGCGGATCGCCCCGACCTGACCGTCCATCATCCCCGAGGGGCCCACCATGTCGGCCCCGGCCTCGGCCTGGGCCAGCGCCACCCGCTGGTACAGCTCGAGCGTGGCGTCGTTGTCGACATCGCCGTTGTCGGTCACCACGCCGCAGTGGCCGTGGTCGGTGTACTCGTCGACGCACAGGTCGGCGATGATCGCCATCTCCGAGCCGTGGTCGTCACGCAGGTTGCGCAACGCCACCTGCACCACGCCGTCGGGATTCCAAGCCTCAGAGCCCAACGGATCCTTGCGGGCAGGAAGCCCGAACAGGATCACCCCGCTGATGCCGAGGTTGGCCAGCTCGTTGACTTCCTTGCGCAGCGATTCTTGGCTGTGCTGCATGATGCCGGGCAGCGAGACGATCGGCTGCGGCTCGGCGACGTCCTCGCGCACGAACAGCGGTGCAATGAGATCGCTGGGCGTGACGGTTGTTTCCGCAACGAGCCGGCGCAGCGCCGGGGTGCGACGCAACCGACGAAGGCGGCGAGCCGGAAAGGTCACCCCGCCATGCTATTGCGCTGCCGCGCCAGAAGAACCGCCCGACGGGGGTGCAAGCGCAGGCTGCGGCACAGCGGAGGGCGTGGCAGTCTCGATGCCCAGCTTCGCTTTGACCAACGTCATGTCCACCACCAGCTGCATGAGCACCTGCTCGAAGCGATCCATGCGATCTTCAAGTCGGTCAAGGCGGTGTTCGAGTCGGTCGACTCGCCGGCCCAGTGAGCGGCAGCACATCAGGCTGGCCGTGAGGTTGAAGCTGAACAGCGTCACGACTGCAGCAAGAATGACGAATGAGTTCGCGTCCATAGGACTTCCTTTCGGAACGGTAACAGGCGGGATTTCCGCCCAGAGACCGGCGAACTGCCAGCGATACGGGTACGCATTGATGCGTTGCGGTGCACCGTAGCGAGCGCCCGCGGGCCGTCGCCACTGAATTTCAGGCCCATCGTGCATCGCCGAGTCGGACGTGTCCCCGGATCGCTCGCAGTGGCTTGTTGGCAGACCGCTGGCGTGACATGCGGTGGCGGGCGGCATAGGTTCGCTGGCGTGGAGATCGGGTCCGAGGGTTGGTGCGCTGCGATGTCCGAGGTGCTGGCGGATGTGAATCTGCCCGAGGTGCGGGCCACGGTGGAGCAGCGGATCGGCGACGGCAACGGGGGGCCTGTCGTGGCCTACCGGCTGGTGATCGACGGCGGTCGGGCGCATCTCGAACCGGTGCTACCCGATGCTGCTGACGCGGCGGGCGGCAAAAGCGAGAGTCTCGACGTCAGTGATGACGGCGTGGTTGTAATGAGCCAGTCCCGGGAGACGGCAGAGGCCGTGCGGCGGGGAGACATGGGTGCACTGGCCGCCTTGCAGGCCGGGCTCATCAAGGTGAGCGGTGATGTGCGGGTGCTGATCGCGGCTTCCGAGGCGTTGGCGCTGGTGAACACGGCGCTGGGGCGAGCGCTCGCCGAGGAGGAAGACAGTGCCTCCGGCGGCGGGCCGGACGACTGCGGGGGCTGACGCTTCGTGCCGGAGATTCCTGAGATCCGGGCGCACGCTGAACGGCTCGAGGCGCTGGCTGCGGGCGAGGTGCTGAAGCGGGTGGAGCCGCTGTCGTTCACTGCGCTCAAGACTGCAAGCCCGTCACCGAATGACGCCGTCGGCTGGCCGCTGCGCAGCGTCAGCCAGCGGGCCAAGTTCCTGCTGCTGCGCTTCGCGCCCGATGCCGGGGATGGGCTGACGTTTGTGGTGCATCTCATGCAGGGCGGGCGGCTGCGGGTGCTTGAACCGGGTGCCAAGCGGCCGCGCCGGCCCCGTGACGGGCTGGCCCGCTTCGAGTTCGAGAGCGGGCTGGGGCTGCTGCTGACCGAACCGGGCACGCAGAAGCGGGCCGGCGTGTGGGTGATCGCCAGCGATCCCGCCGAGGCCGAACCGCTCGCCCGCCTGGGGCCCGAAGCCACCGAGGTGGATGCCGCAGCGATGGCCGAGCTCATGGCGGCGCACTCAGCCCGCCTGCACAACTTCCTGCG
>NZ_CBDBDD010000008.1:0-596649 GCF_965203655.1 Candidatus Poriferisodalis sp. | reverse complement strand
GAGCTCGTCAAGCTGAGCGAGCAGGCTGTCGTCGATCCGTGCTACCAATTGCGTCATATATTGAGTCTAACGAATCGCATTACACAGTGCATTACTTTCGGGCTGCTAGCTGCATCGATTCCCTCACCGCCCGACGGGGAGATGCACCAACCGACTCCTGCCACAAGCCAGCGCTCACCCGCCCTGGCGAACCGCTCGCTGCAACACCGCCATGCAGCATCGGCGGGCCGCTCCCCGTGGGTCGAGGAACAGCCCGGCGCAGCCACAGCCAGCTGCTCAAAGGCCGCTACGCCTACACCACCCCCGCAGACCACGAAACCGGCTGCTACCGTCAACACGTCACAGCCAAGACGGCTGCGACTCAACAAAAAAGTCTCTACCAAACCCGGCGTGATTCAAGCCGGCAAGACCCCAGTGCGCCTCGGCATCGGACCGTCGGGGTGTTCAGCGACAGTGCAGAGGGTCTCCGAGGGTTCCTTCGGCTCAGGCTTCGCCGGCGGTCATGGGGCGAGCGCGGTTATCGGGACCACGGTGGTGCCGTCGGGGCGGTCGTAGCCGTAGCCGGCGGCGGTGATGATGAGCAGCTTGGACGGCTCCCCGACACGTTCGGTGTCGACCTTGTTCTTGAGCCGCAGCAGGGACCCGGCGGCCTCTTCGATCCACTCTTGGCCGCCGAGCTTGACTTCGACGGCAATCCATCGCCGGTCCCGGGTCTCGATGATGGCGTCAGCCTCCAGATCGTGGCTGTCGCGGTAGTGGTACACGGCGGCATCGCTGCCCTGGCCGTAGATGCGCAGATCGCGTACCACCAAAGACTCGAACAGGAACCCGAGCGTCGCCAGCTCCTTGAGCAACCGGTCGGGCGTGGCGCCAACGGCCGCCGCTGCCAGCGACGGATCGACGAAGTGCCGCTTGGCTGACTTCCTCAACCTCGCCTTCGATCGCAGGTGAACGGACCAGTGACGCACGTCCTCGACGACGAACAGTCGCTCCAGTGCCCTCACATACGCAGAGACGGTTTCTCGGTCTACGCCCGTCTCGCCATCGATGTCTCTTGCCAAGGTCGCGAATGCTGCGGTCGTGGCCACATTGCGCCCCAAGGACTCCAGCAGCCGTCGCACTCTGATGGGGTCGCGGGCCACTCCGTCGACTGCGGCGATGTCGGTCCGGCAGATCTCGTCGAGGTAATCATTCAGGAACATCTGGCTGGTTCGCACGGATTCGCCCCGCAGCCGAGGCCATCCGCCGCGGCAGACGGCATCGACGATGTCCTCCAAAGACGCATCCGGCCGAGCTACTGCAACCGATTCGCCGGCAAACAGGCTTCGGAGCGACACCTCGCCGGTGGACTCGCCCGTCTCCAGCAGCGACATGGGGCGCAGCCGCACTCGCGAGATGCGGCCCGCGCCAGAGTGCCTGGTCGCATCATCGGGGGGGCTCGCGGACCCGGTCAGAATGAACCTTCCGTTGCCGCGCCCTTCGTCGCTGGCGTGGCGCACCTGGTTCCAGACCTCGGGGGCGAGTTGCCATTCGTCGAGCAGGCGAGGCTCTTCGCCTCGAAGGATTCGTCCCGGTGCGACCGATACCGAGGTGCGGGCATCGATGTCCTGGTCGAACAGCACTTCGCTGCGGGCGAAGTGGCGGGCAAGCCACGTCTTGCCGCAGCCTCTGGGTCCTTCGATCACGACCGTCGGCATGTACGACAGTGCTTCGCCGACCGCGCGCTCAGCGATACGCGTTCGGTAGCCGACTGGTGTGAGTGTGCCGTCCATTTTGCAAGGAAGCATATTTCAATGCCTTGAAATTGACAGGACACCGCAGATTATCAGAATCTCAACCCGCACTTTGCCAATCAATTGGGCCGCAGATTGCGGGAATCTCAACCCACAGTTCAAGGATGCATCGGCCTTCGGTGCCACATCTGACGAAGCTCGCGGCAAACTTCGACAGGTTCACCTCGGCACGGTCGGGCCGCGGCCGGGCGGCAATCACGAGTACATGATCAAAGGCACCCGCCTACTGCGGGGAACGGAGGTCGAGCTGTGCGACCATTTCCAGCCCCAGCTCCTCCAATGCGATCAGCGCGGTGTTCATCGCTGTGCCATGGCGGCCCTGCTCAAGCCGGATCACCCACTGCCGTGTGGCGCCGATCCGGTCGGCGAGCTGCTGTTGGGTCATCGCCGCCGCACGCCGTTGTCGGCGTACCAGCGCACCGACGCCCGCGGCCGATGCCACCTGGTGGCTGCTGTTCACAGCACCGACCTCCGATCGCCCCGCACGACGCTCTCACAGAGGCGGTGAGCGGTCTCAGATGCCCATTCGGGACACTGCGCCGCTGCGTCTGTGAATGCATCGGGCAGCGCTTCGGCCATGCCCCAGAGCGCGTCGGCGGTGATGTCTATCCCGAGCCGTGCGGCAGTTCGCTCCCACTCCTGCGATGTGGTGGGAGTCGGCCCGTCGAAGCGCATTGCTGGGGGCCTCGGCTCGCCGTCGGCGCCCACGTACGGGGTCAGCGAGTTCAAGTCGTAGAGGGGGGCCAGCCGAGGGCGTGGCCCGTCGAACAGCAGGCCGTAGTTCTTGGAGTGGCCGTCGGTGTTGCCGATCAGCCAGTTGTAGAACACCGACAGAAAGAACTGGCGCGCCCCGTCGCGGCTTGTCTCGTGCTCCAGCATGTCAATAATGGCCTCGGGGGTGGGACCGCCATCTTCTTGGTACTTCAGATCTGAAGCGATCCCCAGCGCCTGACACAGATCCTCAAAATGGGAGCGACGCACCTCGTCTCGGTGTGCCGCCCGGTCAAAGCGCTCCGCTACCAGGCATATCTCGTCTTCGAACGCTTCCAGCGATGTGCGTGCCGCGTCCAGTCCCAACGCCGAAGCCGCTGCCTGGCACAGATGCTCGTTCACCGCGATCGAGTCCCGCAGCGCCGGGTTGAGATGCCCGCGCTGCGGCTTCACAATGTGGGTGGTAGCAAGCGAGCCGGTGGGCAGATGCCACCCGTCGTCGCTGTACCTCAACGCCATCTTGGGCTGAGCGCCCGGCAGAGACAGCCGAAGTTCGCCCATCCCTGCTGCCGGGTCGCCTTCGGCGTCTCGCGAAATGAGACGCAAGAGCGACGCCAGATCGGCGTCGGTGAGCTGTGCCAAGGTTTCCATCTGCGGGTCAGGCAGGTCCGGTTGCGGATAGAACTGCACCGCCCCGGCGCACTCGAGTCCCGCTTGGGTGCACAGCAGGTCAAACGGTGCTGTCGACGCTGCACCCAGCTCCCGCGCCCACCGCGTTCGCGTTCGCGGATTCTCCGGCAGCAGTCCGTCTATCCAGTCGGAGACGTCGTACCTCTCTCGCGGGTCAATCGGCAGCGACAGCGACAGCGGCGTAGCAGCCGGGCTGAGGTGGGCTTCGTAATGGAGATGCACGGCCCCGCGCCGCAATTGCACGAGGCTTCCGACTGCCTCGCCGTACAAGAACACATAGAGATCTCGTGTCGCTCTAGCCATGCTCAACCGTTCCTCGATGGGCTTCGGCTGGTCGCACAGCGATGCCGGCGCCGAGTGCGGACAAGGCGGCCATCACATCGCCCAGAGACGCTTCGCAGCGCCCGCTTTCGAACTTGGAGACCCACTGCTGGGATCGTCCCACGGCCTCTGCCAACTGGGCCTGGTTCCAGCCACGGTGCCGGCGCAGATAGCGCACGCAACGGCGAACGCTCCCGGGCGTAGAGAGAACGACAACCTCGTATGTCATACAAAATAGTATAACAAATTTACGCTTCTCGTTGACAATTTGCTCGTTGCGCTGGTGCGTCAGAATGCCGGCGACAACGTGGCCAAGCGGGGTGCCGGGGCGGGTATGTCGCTGCTGTGCGGCCTAGCCGCGCTGCTGTTCGGCGTGATGCTCTAGCGCCTGCGCTCACCCACCCTGGCGAACAGCTCGCTGCAACGCCGCCCGACAGCAACGCCGGGCCGCTCCCCGTGGATCGCCGAACAGCCCGGCGAAGCCGTCAGCGTTCTAGAAGCAGTAGACGTCGTGGGTACCGTCGCCGTTGCCCGAGACGATGCAGTGGCCGACGGGATTCGGGTTCTCGGGGGTTTTGGGGACCAAGTGCGCGGGGACGACGATTGTGTAGGTCCCCGCAAACTGTTCGTCTTGGCAGGGTTGGCCGCTGCGCTGGGTGTTGTCTTGCTGGGGCTGGGCCTCAGGCTGATCGGGTTCGACTTCCGGGATCGCAGGTTTCGCGGGTTCCTCGATCTCCTCGACCTCCAACTGCTGCGGCTGGGCCTCCGGCTCCTCGACTTCCTCGACCTCCAACTGCTGCGGCCGCGGCTGCTCGACTTCCTCGATCTGCTGCGGCTGCTGCGGCTGCGCTTCTGGCTCCTCGTACGCCTCGACCTCGAACTGCTGCTGTGCTGGCTGCGGCTCTCGGACTTCCTCGACCTCAAACTGCGGCTGCGGCTGCGGCTGCGGCTGCGGCGGCTGCGGCTGGTGGGGCTGTGCTTGCGGCTGGGGCCGCTGCCATGTCGTCGTCAGCTTGCCGCTCGTGCCTGCGCTGTTGCGGGCGCGGACCCACACCGTGTAGGTGTCGCAGTGCTTGACCTCGCGGAACGTCGCCGTCAGCGTGTCTGCGGGGACGGTCTCGCGCATGGGCTGGCCGCAGTCGGGCTTCACCTTGACGTTGTAGCGAGTCGGGGTGCTGCCGGTCGCGGCTGTCTGCCAACTCACGGTGAGGCTGTCCCCGGCCGCGTCCACCTGCAGCCCGGTAGGCGGCGCGGGCGGCAGCTCAACCGGTTGCTGAGCACCGACTGACGCAGGCGCCAGCAACAGCAACAGCGCCGCCACCGCAGCCACTGCGGCTATGCGTCGGCGAATCACGCCGACACAACGGGAAGGGCTAGCCTGCCCCCCCCCCCCCGGCAATAGGCCTTCCCAGAAGCTTCATTACGATCTCCGATTTGTTCGTGAACTCTCGTGGGCCGCCCGCTAACGCACGCAGCCGGCCCACCGGTCGCCACAAGCTACAAGACGCACACGGCCGCGCGGCACATCCCAAACGCAGCTATTCCTTCGACGGCCAGCAGGGCGAGCCGGCCCTCGCAATGCAAGCAGCTGAATGTCTGCATCGAAGCCCGCTCGCCCTTGCCGGCTCGGATGCCTGGTCCCCAAACAGTGTATCCGACACTCCCTTTTTGATGCATTGTGCTGGCCATAAATGATGTATCAGTTTGTCTTCGTTGAGTACAATCGATCTTGTGACCGACACCGGGCTCGATGCTCCGACGACGGGATACGTCCGGCGCGTCGTCGATGCAGAGATCGAGTCGGCGCTGCGCGCACTGCCTGCTGTCGTACTTGACGGCCCTCGCGCATGCGGCAAGACCTCGACAGGACGTGAGCACGCTCGCAGCGAGGTCCTCTTCGCTGGGAATGCGGGGGCTCGAATTGCGGCCGACGTGGATCCGGTGGGGCTGCTCACCGGCCCAGAGCCACGTCTGCTCGACGAGTGGCAGCTCGCACCCGAGATCTGGAATCAGATGCGGGCCGCGGCCGACGACGGTCGGCGACCTGGGCGCTTCATCTTGACCGGTTCCGCAGTTCCGGCCGACGACGTCACCCGCCACACTGGGGCCGGTCGCATCAAGCGGGTTCGCATGCGCCCGATGTCGCTGTTCGAGACGGGATTGTCGACTGGAGAAGTCGGCCTCAACAGCCTTTTTGAGAGCCCAGTCGGGTATGTCGAGCAATCACCGGTCAACTTGGCAGATTTGGTGGAGACAGCGTGCCGGGGAGGATGGCCGGCGAGCATCGGCCTCGACGTCGTGGCTGCGCAGGCATACGCGACGTCCTATCTCGACGAAGTCTGCCGTGCCGACATCCCGCAGCTCGGCGCATCCCGCAGCCCGGTCCGTCTCAGGCGCCTGCTGCGGTCCTTGGCGCGCAACACCGCCAGTGAGGTCTCCCAGCGCACGCTCGCGACCGATGTCGGCGGCGAGATGCCGCTCGACCCGCGGACCGTGGCGGCATACCTCGACGCGCTCGCTCGCGTGTATGTCACCGAGGACCTTCCGGCGTGGTCCACAGCCTTGCGCTCAAGGGCAAGTCTGCGACAGACACCGAAGCGTCACTTGGCCGACCCATCGCTTGCCGCAGCGGCCCTCGATGCCGGCCCGGCGCAACTGCTCGGCGATCTCGAGACTTTCGGTTTGCTGTTCGAATCGCTCGTGATTCGGGATCTTCGGGTCTATGCGCAGGCGTTCGGTGGTCAGCTTGCGCACTACCGCGACAGCAACGGTCTTGAGGTGGACGCAATTGTCGAACGGCGAGACGGATCGTGGCTGGCCATCGAGATCAAGCTGGGAGGAGAGTCCGCAATTGCGCACGCGGCGCGGACCTTGCTCAAGCTGCGTAACACGGTAGATACGGCCTCTGCAGGATCACCGGATGCACTCGCCGTCATCACCGCGGTCGGAAACGGCTACCGGCGACGCGACGGCGTCGCGGTCATACCCGTCACCGCCCTCGGCCCCTAGCTGCATCGATTCCCTCACCGCGCGACGGCGAGATGCATCAACCGTCTCATGGCGCGAGTCTCGCGCGAACGCGACAACGCCGGGCCGCTCCCCGTGGATCGAGGAACAGCCCGGCGAAGCCGTCAGCGTTCTATTGGGGACGGCAGTTGTAGAACCGCCAGAGCGAGACTTGCTTGCCTGTCTGTGGATGATAAACGCGACCGCCTTCACCGGCGTCCACGCAGATGGGGTCGGGTGGGTAGTTGGGGTACCACTTGATCGCTTGAGTCCGTGAGCCAGCGCGTACCGAGGCATCGTACAGTCGCCTGTATTCCTCAGACCCGAAACACGGGGTGCGGTACCAGCCTCCGGTGTTGCTGCTTGAGGCACGAAAGTGGGTGTGTCGATTGAGCACAATCGCATAGCAGCCGTCGCCGTGGTTGCCGCTTTCCTCGGCGTACTCGCAGTCGCTCGGGTTCTGGAAGCAGCGCAGCACCTCAGCAAGGTCTGGATCGTTGCTCGCGTCGGCGATGGGCACGCAGCCGGATTCTGACGGCGAGGAGCAGCGCATCAGCACCGGCTGGTCGGCTGGGCCGGCTTCCGTGACCGGCTCGACGTCCAGTCCTTGGGCTTGGGGCCGCTGCCATGTCGTCGCGAGCTTGTCGCTGCTGCCTGCGCTGTGCTGGGCCTTGACCCACACCTTGTAGGTGTCGCAGTGCTTGACCCTGCCGAACGTCACCGTGAGCGTGTCCGCGGCAACGGTCTTGGTCTTGCGCGCGCCGCAGTCAGGGTTGACGCGCACCTTGTAGCCGGTCGGCGTGGTGCCGGTCGTGGCTGCCTGCCAACTCACGGTGATGCCGTCGCCTGCAGCGTCCACCAGCAGCCCGGTAGGCGGCTCGGGCGGCGACTCGACCGGCTCGGCAGCACCGGCTGACGCTGTCGGCACCAGCGACAGCGCTGCGACCGCAGCCACCGCAGCTATGCGCCGGCGAATCCCGCCGACACAACGGGAAGGGCTAGCCTGCCCCCCCCCCCCCGGCAATAGGCCTTCCCAGAAGCTTCATTGCAATCTCCGAATTTCTCGAATTTCTTGGTGAGCTCTCGTGAGCCGACCGCGAACGCACGCAGCCAGCCCATCGGCCACAGCACTCTAGGGCACACCCACCACCGCACGGCACACCCCAAACACAGCGACCCAGAGCGGCTGCGCATAGCGGGTCTTCGGAAGACGCGGTGCGCCTCGGCATCGCACCGTCCCCCAAACCCGGCCTGTCACGCGAACCCGCCCTCTTTCCATAGAACGCACCGCAACGCCTGTGCGGGCGGCACCCTGAGCCGGCAAGTGCAACCTGTTCCTGCCGAGCGCGCAGCGGCAACTCGGTCGCGGCGCCTGCCGTCGGTGGGCGGGCGCTACCAGACGGCGTTGGCGATCTTGAGCTCGAGGATCTGCTCGTCGTCGTAGCCGAGCTCGGCCAAGATCTCGTCGGTGTGCTCGCCGTAGTCAGCGGTGCTGCCTCGCATGCCGCGGAACTCGTCGACGTCGAACATGGACGGCGGGCCGATGAAGCCGTCGTCGAAGGTCACGAGGTACTCGTTGGCCAGGATGTCTTCGTTGCGGGCGACGTCTTCGACGCGGTTCACCGGCGACACCCATGCACCGGAGCCCCGGATGGCCCGCCACCACCGGTCCGTCGTATCGGACCGCATGTGTTCGGCGAACAGCGGGGTGAATTCGTCACGGTTGGCCACTAGGTCCTCGAAGGTGGCGAATCGGGGATCGTCGAGCCACGATTCGATGCCGACAGCGCGGGCCAGCCCTTGCCATTGCGGGTCCTGCAGGGCGGCGATCGCGATCCAGCCGTCGGCGGTCTCGTACACCGTGAACAGGGGGTTCCACGCTCCCGAGACGTCGAAGCGATCCATGCGCTGGCCGACATTCGCGGCAACACCCACGGCTTGGCTGGTGAGCCACAGCAGCGCCTGCGTCTGCGACGTGCCCACCACGCAGCCTCGGCCCGTGCCCGCTCGCTTGATCAGGCCGGCCATCACGCCCGAGGCCATGTTGGTGCCGGTCAGGATGTCGCTCAGCGCACCCGGCGGGTACGTCGGCACATCCGAATCCGAGATTGCGTCCATGAACCCGGCGTGAGCCATGCCCACCGTGTCCTGGCACATGTCGTCGGCCAGTTCGCCCCGCATCCCGAATCCCCCGCCCCGGCAGTACACCAGCCGGGGGTTGATCCCGAGCAGCGTGTCGGGGTCGGCCCCGAAGCGCTCGAGGCCGTCGGCTCGCATGTTCGAGATGAACGCATCGGCTTGGCCGATCAGGCGCTCGAAGACGGGGCGTCCCGCCTCCGATGCGACATCGAGCACCAAGGATCGCTTGTTGCGGTTCACCGAGCCGTAGAGCCACTCCTGGCCTCGCTCGTCGAAGGTCACCCCGAACAGGCTCGTGAAGTTGCGCATGTAATCGGCCTGGCCGACCTGTTCGATCTTGATGACATCGGCACCGAGGGAGGCCAGGGTGAGCCCGCTCGTGGGCCCTTGCACGTACATCGTCATCTCGACGACGCGGATGCCGGCAAGCGGCGCTTCGGCAGCTACGTCGGCGGCAGTCGCAGCAGGCGGCTCGGCGGCGGGCTCACTGGCAGGCTCGGCGGGCATCGCGGGCGACAGTAGCGCCGGGCTCGCTGCTGTCACGCAGGCAGCCCGCAGCCGGCCCGATGCCAGCTCGCCCGGCGAGACCGCCGTTGCGCTTGACTATGGCGGACTGTCTTACGAGCGGACAGTCCTGCGACGAGGGGAATGAACGATGAGCGAGTCCGAGTACACCTGCTTCGACGTGGAAGTGCGCGATCACGTCGCCCACTTGGTCTTGAAGCGGCCCGAGAAGGCCAACTCGATGATCCTGGAGTTCTGGAAGGAACTGCCCGAGATCACCGAAGGGATCACCTCTGGGTCCGACGCCAGGGTCGTCGTGCTGTCGGCGATCGGCAGGCACTTCAGCTCGGGCATGGACCTCTCCGTGTTCGGCGACTTCGGTGAGCCGACCAGCGGCGTGGGCGGCGGGCAGAGCAGCCGGACACGTGCGCAGATCCGCAACACAGCACTGCGCGCGCAGCAGACCTTCAATGCCCTCGAGCAGAGCCGGCTGCCGGTCATCGCGGCCATCCAGGGCGCATGCGTCGGCGGCGGCGTCGACATGGTGTCGGCCTGCGACCTGCGCTACGCCACACAGGACGCGTTCTTCACGATCCAGGAGATCAACATCGGCATGACCGCCGATGTGGGAACGCTGCAGCGCATGCCCAAGCTGGTGCCTGAGGGCGTGGTGCGCGAACTGGCCTTTACCGGCCGTCGTATGGATGCTGAAGAGGCGCTCGACCGCGGCTTTGTGAACGCCGTCTACGACGACCACGACTCGATGATGGAAGCGGTCGGCGACATTGCGGCACAGATTGCCGCGAAGAGCCCGATGGCGATCTGGGGCACCAAGCAGTCGATGAACTTCAGCCGCGATCACTCGGTGGCCGACGGGCTGGAGTACATCGCCACGTGGAACGCGGCGATGTTCGACACCGACGACATGGGCGAGGCCTTCCAGGCCCAGATGGAGCGCCGTGATCCCGACTTCCCCGATCACCGCCCCATGGGCAAGGGCTTCGGCGCCTGATAAGGCGCGCAGGAGATACGGCGCCGGACAGGGCGCGCAGGAGGTACTGAGCCTGATGAGCCTCTCACTCGTCCCGCTTGAGTGCGGCTGGCTGTCCACTCCCACCGCGTCGGTGATCAAGGATGCGCCCGGCAACGTGCGGCTGCCCATCCCGAGCTGGCTGGTGCGCCACCCCAGCGGCCAGACGCTGGTGTTCGACACGGGCATGCACCCCCAGGTGCAGGAAGGCGTGGGCGCGCGCTACCCGCGGCTGGCCAAGCAATTCACAGCGGACTACTCCGCGGAAGACGAGGTATCGGCCCGGCTCGAGAGCGTCGACGTGGATCCGGCCGAGCTGACGTTCGTCATCTTCAGCCACCTGCACTTCGATCACTGCGGCGGCACCGAGCTGCTGCCCAATGCGCGGCTGATCTGCCAGCGGGCCGAGTGGGAGTCGGGGCATCACCCCAAGCTCATCGAGTACGAGGTGTACAAGCCCGAGGATTTCGACCTCGGGCATGATCTCTTGCTCATCGAAGGCGAGCACGACGTGTTCGGTGACGGCTCGGTCACGTGCATTCCCACGCCGGGCCACACCGCAGGCCACCAGTCACTGCGGGTGGAGCTCGACAGCGGTCCGGTGGTGCTCACCGGCGACTGCATCTACTGGCAGGACGTGCTCGACCGGATGCTGTTGCCGCCCTTCGGCTACGACCACGACATGCAGCTCGAGTCGATGCGTCACCTCAAGTCACTGCGCGACGAGGGTGGCTGCCACCTGCTGTACGGGCACGACGAGACCCAGTGGGCCACCCTGCCCCACGAAGGGATCGGCCTGACCTAGCCCGCTGCGCGGCTCCTGAGCAGCTACATCGGGAGCCGCTGCAGGCGAATTCCGTTGGCCTGCACGTGGTAGAAGAACGGCCCCGGTCGAATGCATGCTGCACGAATAGCGGCCAAGTTGTCGAGAAAGCGATCTGCCATCGCCTGCACCTTCAAGCCCTGGGACGGATGCAGGCAGAAGCAGCGAACACCGTGCAGATTGACGGCCCATCCCTCGCGTGTGCGAACCCGCCTGTCCTTCATGAAGGCGATCCAGTCGCGTTGTGCCACGAGTTCGAGCCAAGTCTCATCTGCCACGTCTTCGTCAGCGGGCACGCCGTAATGCTCGGCCAGCGTGACCACGCGCAGTCCGGCAGAGCGAAGCCGATCCGGGACACCCTTGCGCCCCAGGCTTCGGTCCAAGAAGATGTCAGGCAGCCCAGCTGGATGTGACACGCAGGAAATCCCAGAGATGCTCTTCAGGCATCCCGTATTCCTCGCTCACCGTTCGCGCCGATTCGCCCGCATCAAGCAGGCTCATGGCGTCGATGACGCGGGCACCGCCGCGGGCGAAGATCGGCGCACCGGCAGCCCGCTTCGGGTCAGCAACGATCACGCCGCTTTCGAAAGGCGGAATGCGAATCCGCTCGGCAAACCCATCGGTCGCATAGTCGATGCGCTCGAGGTAGTCGGAGATGACCTCTGCGAACACCCCTTGGCCATTCCTGACGACCACGAGCTCCATAGCCGCATGACCCACCTCGGTGTCGCAGAATCGATCGCCGTAGTCGAAGAGAATCTCAGCACCGTCGGTGTAGAGCCTCCGCGACGCCAAGGCGTATTCGACCCCGAGCTCCTGGATGAGTGTCTCCAGCGCAGGTCGCACCCGTTGCAGTGGCACACCCCGACGGCGAACGGCAGCGACGACGAGCGCTTCAGCAGTCCCGATGAACGGGATCGAGGGCGTTCCACGCGAACCTGCCTTCAACGATGTGATGATCGGTTCGCCGATGACCGGGCGACCGTCGCGAGGTCGGCGGCGATAGCCCTTCACCCATGTACCCATGGTCGAGGCGGGGACATCGACAATCTGGGCCGCCTCGGCGATCGTGTACAGCGGCCGCTGGGTCCGCAGCTGCCACGACGACACTTCCGACATCAGAATGCGCCTTACTGTCAGTCTCTCACTCCCCGAGATTAGCGGCGCGGCGATTGAACGCCAGGCTCATCGGTCAGCACTCACGGGCGGGTCGACGCCGTAGAGGCGGCGGCGTAGCCCGACCGTCGGGATTCACGTTCAACATCGACAAGTCCTCATGACCCCACGGCGCACCGCCCAAGGAACCTCAGTGTCGATTCGCGTCAGCATCGGCATGAGTCAAATCTCGTCCGTTGGTAGTCGGATATACTCATCGTTGTGTCGAAGCGACTGCAAGTTCTGGTGCCCGAGGACGAATACGCAGAGATCCAAGGGGCCGCACGAGCGTCTCGACTGACGGTCGCAGAGTGGGTTCGTCAGGCGATGCGCGAGGCTCGAAGCGATCAGCACCCATCGGCTGATGCGATCGGCATGAAGCTGCGAGCCGTGGCCGCAGCGTCGAACCACGAGTTCCCGACGGCAGACATCGACGACATGCTGCGCGACATCGATGCCGGTCGTGGCACCCCATGATCTTTGTGGACTCCAACATCCCGATGTATCTCGTCGGCGCGGCGCACCCGAACAAGGACCGGACAGTCGCCATGCTCACACGCCTGGTGCAATCCGGCGAAGCACTGGTCACCGACGTCGAGGTGTACCAAGAAATCCTCCACCGGTACGTCGCCATCGACCGGCTCGATGCCATAGACCCCGCCTTCGCGGCCCTCGACGGCATCATCGACGACGTCCTGGCCTTCGGCGTGGCCGAGGTGCGTGCTGCCCGTGCACTGGTGGAGAACACCGCCGGCCTCTCAGCGCGTGACGCCCTTCATGCAGCGGTGATGGCGAACGCGGGCGTGAAGCGAATCTTCAGCTTCGACAGCGGCTTCGACGCTGTCGCAGGGCTGGAACGCCTGCGTTAGCCCCGCTCCGGCGAGACACAGCCCAGCTCCCCGGTGTGCGCCGGTGCCTCTTGCGCGGCATTGCCCAGCGTCAAGTCGGCAATGCCGACGATTCTCACCGAGGCCGTGACCGCGTCCGCGGCGCCTGTCATGGGCCGAGAGCGGTGATCGAGACCACCGACACTCCCTCGGGATGCTCGTAGGAATAGCCCCCCGCGGTCACCACCACGAGCCGGGCGGGCTCACCGGTGCGCTCCGCGTCGACGCGGTCTCGCAGCCGCTTCAGTGTTCGAACGGCCCCCTCGACGGCGGCCTCGCCGCCGAGTTTGATCTCCACCGCGATCCAGCGGCCGTCGGCGCGCCGGACGATGGCGTCCACCTCGAGCCCGTCGCTGTCTCGGTAGTGCGACACCTCGCAGCCGGCGGCCTGGCCGTACACCCGCAGATCGCGCACGACCAGCGACTCGAACAGCAGCCCCGCGCACTTGAGATCCGACATCACTGCTTCGGGCATGAGTCCGAGCGCAGCCGCAGCGAGGGAAGGGTCGGCAAAGTGGCGCTTGGGCGCCTTGCGCAATGCTGAGCGCGAGGTGATGTGGGGCCTCCAGGCGGGAAGGTCCTCTGCCACGTACAAGCGTGCCAGGGCAGCCATGTACGACGAGACCGTCTTGCGGTCGACCGTGGGATCGTCGCCGGCGGTGTCCGATGCCAATGTGGCGAAGCTTGCCTCGGTCGCGACGTTGCGAGCCACCGACTCCAGCAGCCTGCGAACCCCAGCGGGATTGCGGGCCACGCCGTCCACCCGGGACACGTCGGTGCGGCTGATCTCGTCGAGGTATCCCCTCAGCACGCGCAACGCCGAGGCTGGGTCGGCGTCGCTGTTCACCAGAGCGGGCCATCCGCCCCGGCAGACGAGCGCCATGATGTCTCCCAGGTGACGGCCCGAGTCCGGGGCCGCGCACCGCCCCGGCCCGAACAGCGCTTCCAGAGACACGCCGCCGTCAGACTCGCCCGACTCGAACAGGCTCATGGGACGCATGCGGACTCTCAGCACCCGCCCCGCTCCTGAGTGCCGTGTGACGTCATCTGGCGGGTCCGCAGAGCCGGTGAGGATGAACTGGCCGGGACGCCCCCGGTCGTCGCAGGCGCGTCGCATCGGGTTCCATATGTCGGGCGCGAGCTGCCACTCGTCGAGCAGCAGCGGCGGCGGCCCGTCCAGCAGCACTGCTGCATCGAGGCTGGCTGCCAGCCGCGCCCGGACCGAAGCGTCGATCAGCACTTCGCCGGCCGCGAACCGGCGGCCTGTCCACGTTTTGCCGCACGCCCTCGGCCCCTCGATCAGCACCGCCGGCGAAGCGCGCAGGGCGTCGCTCATCTCGCTGTCCACCACCCTCGGCAGGTATGCGCCCGGGTCCGGCCCGCCGGCCGGCCGCCCTGCCAACGGCGGTGCATGGTCGCTCCCCATGGCACCAGCCTAAGCAGATGCCCCACAACTTGGGGGCATGATGGCCTATATATGGGGGCGTTGCACCCCTATTTATGGGGCATCAACGCCAATCAGCCGGTGTGCAGCTGAGCGGGCGGTTTGGCCGGCGGCGCACAGACGGGCTCGTCGGTCAGCGCTATGCGGGCGGGTCGACTCGGTAGAAGCGGCGCGCTGTGCCGGCGAACAGGTCGGCACGCTCGGCGGCGGTGTAGCCCGCTTGATCGCAGATGCGCTGGAAGGCGTTGAACAGCACGGTGTACGAGCAGCCCTGCTTGTCGACCGGGAAGTTGCTCTCGAACATGGCCCGGTCAGGGCCGAAGGTCTCGATGCAGTGGCGGATGTCGTCGCTCCAGGTGGCCGCGACGTGCTCCGACGACGGCGCCTGCGGCAGCCGCTTGAAGCCCACGCCATAGATGCTCATGCCGATCCCGCCGACCTTGACGGTGACCTGCGGGTGGCGGGCGAGCGCTTCGAGCGCCGGGCGGAGGGCGGCGCGCACCTCATCCCGGCGATCCGCATAGGGGCCGATGCCGAGCGGGCCGCCGAGGTGGTCGAGCACGACGGGCGTGTCGGGCACGGCGTGCGCGAGGTCGACCAGTTCGCTGACCTGGGTGTGGAACATCCAGCCGTCGAAGCTGAAGCCCATCCGGCCCAGCGTCGCGTAGCCGGCCCGGAAGTCCGGGTCGGCGAGCAGCTCGGGCGGCGGCTTGGTGTGGCTCTCGCGGATCTGGTCGCTGCCGTCCCAGGCATTGGCGTGGCGGATGCCGCGGAAGAGCCCCTCGCCGGCCTCGTCGTGCGCCGCCAGCACCTCCTCGACGGCATTGCCCAGCGTCAGGTCGGCGAAGCTGACGATGGCCGAGATGGTCGCGCCGTCGGCTTCAGCAGAGATCGCCGCCTGCTCGCGCACGAACTCCGTCTCGCCCACCGGGCGCATGTGCTCAGGCCCGCTCGTGTAGTAGCCCGCAGCGCACTCCACGAACACGGTCTGGGTGACGTTGTGGCCAGCGCCCGTGTCTTCGTGCAGTTCGGGCACTAGGTACGTGCCTGCCGGAAAGTCCCACAGGTGATGATGCGGATCGACGATCTCCTCGTCGGCGTCGATCGGCTGTTCAACGGTGGCTGCCAGCCACGCGTCCTTGTCGTCGGCCACTGCCACTCCCCCTTGATCGAACCTGTACAGCAACGCGCGGCACTGTAGGCGGCACAGACGCACGAGGCAGTTGTCGCCGAAGCAGCAAACCGGCAGTGCGTGACGAACTCAGACGCAGTCCCAGGATTCGGCGGGTTCGAAGCCGTCAGAGGTGATCTGCCACAGCGACGGTGTCGCGGGGCCGCTCACTCATCGGACGCCGCATCACGACGGAGTGGCCCCGATCTACTCGCCGGCCATCTCCGGCCCCCGCATCCCGCGTGGCCGCAGCCTCCGCAGAACCCGCCCGAGTCGCACTCGCAAGGGACAGGGCTGCGGCGGGTCGCTCATGGCTAATGCCCGCCCGCGTGGCGGTGGAACCTGCCGTCAGGGTGCGAGTGCCAATCGCCGAAGCCCTTCGCCTTATCGGCCGCGCTTGACGGGGCAGTCGCCGGAGGCCGGGCGACCGGGTCCCCGGTCGGGCGCACCGCTTGGCCCGGCGCCGGGTGACGGTAGCGCCAATCCGGATGCCGGTGATAGACGCCGTCCCCGTGGCAATGCCACAAGCCCTTCTCGGCGCTTTCTGCCTGAACGGCTTGCTTGGCAACCGATAGGCCTTCCAGGTTTGGCGAGCCGCACGCGCCCGAGCGGCCGGCCGGTTTCCGCGCGTCCTCGGCCGCTATGTCCTCGTAGGGCCTGTACAGGGTGATCTCTGCCGTATGGTCCGACGACCAGGCGTTACCCTCCTGCGCCCAAATGCCTTGCCCCTCTCGGAGCGTGTACTTGCTCGTCCCGCCGTTTGGACCTCTGTTTACTACCAACTGCCAGCCCTTGACCGCATCCTGCGGCAGCGGGGGGATAGTCCAAATTTGGAACGCGCTGTTACCGGCGGCCGCTGATTGCACCCTGTAGGTCCTGCTTCCGATTCTGAAGGTGAGGGTCGTCAAGTGCTCAGCGCATCTGGTGGTGCCGCTTTGAGTGCAGCCGAACGACCCGCCTGTTACTCGCTGGGGTGTCAGCGTGGCGGACCAAACTTCCTCCGCGCCGTACGGGGTCTGGGCGACGGCCGGGCTCGATGCGGCCAAGACAGCGGCAACCGGCGCGGCCAGCAGCAGCGCGACCAGGCGCAGGCGGGCACCACGGCGAGCTAGTGCTCTACCCCCCCCCCCCCGCAGAATCGGCGCGCCCGCGCGCCAAAGACGCCGCTGCGAACCCCGAAGCGCTGTGTACGGTCCTGGCGGGCATGTGCACCTCCTGAGCGAGAGTCGCGCCGCACATTAGCCGACCGGCCGCGCCGCAGCACAAAGCAGGCGAGGACGCTCGACCCGCCGGCCGGTGAGGCTGGGCCGGTGAGGTTCGGCCGCTGACGCATCGGCCTTTGGGTCCGGCGGCATCGAGCCGACGCTCATCAAACCATCGTCGCCTACAGTGCCGCGCACGACATCGCCGGACGCGCTGCCGGCTTCTGCCAGCCAGTCACCGCCTGGTGGAACACGCCCTCGGTCACGATGCATCAGTCGTGTCAGGCGACTTCAATGAGGGGCTCGATGGCGCTCACGTCGGTTTTGGCGCGAGCAACATCCAAGTCGTATATGCGCTGAAGGTTCAGCCAGAACTCAGGAGTCATGCCGAGGGCTCGGCCGATTCGCAGCGCCGTATCCGCCGTGATCGACCTCCGGCAGTGGACGATGTCATGGATGCGAACCTGGGGAACTCCCACCGCCTTGGCCAGGCGGTACTGGGTAATGCCCGACTCCTCCATGATCTCCGTCAGATGTTCTCCGGGGTGGATTGGCTCGGTGGCAGTCATACGTGTTCTCCTCAGTGGTAGTCGATGACTTCGATGTTCATGGCACCTTGGTCCGTCCAGACGAAGCACACGCGCCACTGGTCGTTGATGCGGATGCTGTATTGGCCCTTGCGATCGCCCCGGAGGGCTTCGAGTCGGTGGGACGGCGGTACCCGAAGATCAGAGAGAGCCGCAGCCGCCACCACTCGCTGCAACCTCATCCGGGCTCGCCGTTGGATGTCAATGGGCAATCGTCGAACCGTCTGCCCGGCGAAGAGGCGCTCGGCGTCGCTGTTCCTGAAGCGCTTCACCGGAGGCAACCATAACGTCATTCATTACTAACGTCAATGGTGCGCAATATTGGATTGTGGTTCCAGCGGGTTCCCAAGCACGCTTCGAAAGGGGGTTGTACGGGATGGCGCCGGAAGGGCTGCGCCCAATCGCTCAGCCGTGGCGGTGGAACCTGCCGTCAGGGTGCGAGTGCCAGTTGCCGAAGCCTTCGGTCTTGATAGCCGGAGCACCCGTTTTCTGTTGCGTATATGCGCCTGACGGGGCAGTCGCAGGAGGAGGCGGGACGGGGTTGGGGTCCGGGGTCGGGCGCACCGTTTGGCCGGGGGCCGGGTGACGGTAGCGCCAATCCGGGTGCCGGTGATAGACGCCGTCGCCGTGGCAATGCCACAAGCCCTGCTCGGCGCTTTCTGCCTGAACGGCTTGCTTGGCAGCCGATAGGCCTTCCAGGTTTGGCGAGCCGCACGCGCCCGAGCGGCTGGCCCCTTTCCGCGCGTCCTCGGCCGCTACGTCCTCATAGGGCCTGTACAGCGTGAGCTTCACCGATTCGCCCGCCGTGAACGGGTAACCCGACACCGACACGATGATGCTCTTAGACTCGGCGCGCGCCGTGTACGTGCTCAGCCCGCGAGATGGGCCTCTGTTTATCGCCAGTTGCCAGCCCGCGACCCGACCCCACGGCAGGGCGGGCCTGGTCGTTATCACCAACGCGCTGGTACCGCCCGTCACCGATACCACCGTGTAGGTCGTGGTCCCGATCTGGAAGGTGGGGTCAGTCAAATGCGCAGCGCATCGATTGGCGCCGCTGTTGTCACAGCCACGCGTAACCCCGTCTGCACGTGTCTGGACCGTCAGCGTGGCGGACCAAGCTTCCTCCCCGCCATCGGGGACGGTCTGGGCGACGGCCGGGCTCGATGCAGCCAACACCGCCGCAGCCAGCGCGGCCAGCAGCAGCGCGACCAGGCGCAGGCGGACGCCACGGCGAGCTAGTGCTCTACCCCCCCCCCCCCGCAGAATCGGCGCGCCCGCGCGCCACAGGCGCCGCTGCGAACCCCGAAGCGTTGTGTACGGTCCTGGCGGGCATGTGCACCTCCTGAGCGAGAGTCGCCTCGCACATTAGCCGACCGGCCGGGCCGCTGTTAACGACTCCGACTGGGTGCGGCGCCACCGGCGAGTACCTCTTGGCATGTCGCAGTCCTGCCGGTCATCACGCCATGCAAGGCATCGACGACGTCGACTTCTCGGAGGTGGGCCGGCAAGGACGCAGCAGCGTCGATGACCGCTTTGGGGATCGCTTCGGACAGTTCTTCAGCTCGTTCAATCGTCTCGCGCTTGGGAAGCCGCAGCGACTCGGCGCATGCTTCCCACTCCTGTCGGCCCATGTCGCGTGCGTCGAACGAGTCGCCGCACTTCATCGCCATCTGGATGTACCTGCGCTCTTCCTCGCTCTTCCACGGCGCTTCGCTGCAAACGTCGTACAGCGGACACAGCGACACATCGCTGCCCTCCAGCCGGAGGCTGTAGTTCTTGGAGTGAGCGTCGCCGGCGAGCAGCACCCAGTTGGCGATCAGCGCATCCCGGAATGCCCGCACGCATCTGTCGCCGTCGTAGGTCTCATCCCAGAGAATGCGGGCGATCCGGGCGGGCGACGGGCCGCCGGCCCATTGCTGCCTCATGTGGGAAGGCACCCCTGCCGCTTGGCACAGGTCTTCTTGATGGACTCGGCGCAGGCGGCCGTCGTCACCGGGCTCTCTGTCGAACCTGGTCACACAGATCGCTCTCGCCGAGCCGAATTCCACGATCTCCGTGTCAGCGGCATCGATGCCGACTGCGCTGAGGGCGCTCATGCAGATGTGCTCGATGATGTCGTTGCCGGTCCAGCCGGGGCTGGAGATCTTCAAGATGTGCGTTGACGGCTCGTCGCCGAAGGGGAGTTCCCATCGCCCGTCTGGCATCCGCCGCAGGGCGATCTTCGTTTGCGCTCCCGACAGGCTGAACGACAGCGGCCGGCCCATTGCGGCGG
Source organism: Candidatus Poriferisodalis sp. (assembly GCF_965203655.1). Lineage (GTDB taxonomy): Bacteria > Actinomycetota > Acidimicrobiia > Acidimicrobiales > Poriferisodalaceae > Poriferisodalis. Next base: position 576,914 of record NZ_CBDBDD010000008.1, on the reverse strand, counting down.
CCCATGCGTCAGCGCCGCGTCGCAAGGAGAGCAGCCCATGCTCGATGTCTTGCTCTGACAGAAGATCGGCGCCGCTGTTCCTGCCGATGTCGCCGTCTCCGAGCGCGTAGAACTGGACGGCCCCCGCGCAGTCCATCCCGATGGGCGTGCACAGGAGGTCCACCGGATGCTGGCCGGCTGCGCCGTACTGCCGACCGATGAACTGGCGAAGATCAAGCGAGGGAGGCAGGAGTCCGTCAAGCCAGTCCGTCACACGGTGCTCGCGTCGGTCCAGAGGGAAGGCGAGGGAGAGCGGCGTCGGGTCGTACCTCGCCAGGTGCGATTCGTCGTACCGCAGCACGGCGCCTTGCCGCCTCGTCTTGGACACCTGCCCCGCAACTCGGCCGTGCAGCACCACCACCGCTTCGGCACTCACTCCGCATCCTCCAGGTGCGCACATGAGCGATCTGATGGCTCTGCGGCACGCCGAGGCCGGATGACCAGTTCGTGATCGAGCGAGCGGAGAATCCGGATGACGTTGGTGCTGCCTACCGATCGGTTGCCCGTCTCGAGGTCGCGCACACACAAGCGCGACACTCCCGATGCCCGCGCGAGCTGCTCCTGTGTCATCCCGCGTTCTTTCCGAAGGTGCCTGACGGCTCGCCCCAACCGCGCCCGGTTCGTGATGCCGGTGAGGTAGGCGGCAGGATGCATGATATTTTATCCTTTTGCCCCGACATGACTGATGCAATACAAATCATACATTCGAATGAGTCTCAGCTATGACGACGCGCCCTTCGATACTTGGGACTTCGGCAGTTTGACGCTGAACCGCAGTGTTGTGCGGGGCTAGCGCAGCCGCTCCAACCCTCTGACAGTGTCGAAGCCGCTGTCGAAGCTGAAGATGCGTGTCACGCCCGCATTCGCCATCACCGCTGCGTGAAGGGCGCCACGCGCCGAGAGGCCGGCGGTGTTCTCCACCAGTGCTCGGGCGGCACGCACCTCGGCCACGCCGAAGGCCAGGACGTCGTCGATGATGCCGTCCAAGGCCGCGACGGCGGGGTCTACGGCATCGAGCCGGTTGATGGCGACGTACCGGTGCAGGATTTCTTGGGGGGGAGGGGGGCGTTGTACGGGATGGTGCCGAACGGGCTGCGCCCAATCGCCTACCCGTGGCGGTGGAACCTGCCGTCAGGGTGCGTATGCCAATCGCCGAAGCCTTTCGCCTTATCGGCCGCGCTTGACGGTTCAGTCGCCGGAGCAGGGGCGACCGGGTTCGGGTCCGGGGTCGTGCGCACCGCTTGGCCCGGGGCCGGGTGACGGTAGCTCCACTCCGGCCCGTGCTGGTGGTAGACGGCGTCGCCGTGGCAATGCCAGTGGGCGCCAGCGTCTACGGCTCCGGGGCACGCGCTGGCCGACCGGGTGGCCCCATTCTGCGCTTGCTCGGCCACTACTTCCTCGTAGGGCCTGCGCAGCGTGAAGGTTACCGTTTGGCCCGCTCGCAACAATGGGTAGTTATTGAAAACCGCAATATTGTCGAGCCCATAGAGGTCGTCGATTTCTACCTTGTACGTTCGCGTCCCTTGCTGTTCGTCTCCGGCCACTGTCAATTCCCAAGTTCCGTGTAACCGACTTGGGAAGCTGGGTTCAGCGTAAATAGCCAAAGCTTGGTTGTCCGTGGTGATGTCCGTCACCCTATGGGTCGTGCTCCCGATTCTGATCGTGGTGTCCGTAAGTAGCAAAGAGCATCTGGTAGCGATGACGGTGTCACTACAGCCGGTGTAATGGGCGTCGATTTGCAAGACGCTCAGGGTGGCAGACCAGACTACCTCCGAGCCATCCGAGGGCCCGGTCTGGGCCACGACCGGGCTCGATGCGGCCAAGACCGCGGCCAAGATTGCGGCAACCAGCGCGACCAGGGGTAGGCGGACGCCACGGCGAGCTAGTGCTCTACCCCCCCCCCCCCGCAGAATGGGCGCGCCCGCGCGCCAAAGGCGCCGCTGCGAACCCCGAAGCGTTGTGTACGGTCCTGGCGGGCATGTGCACCTCCTGAGCGAGAGTCGCGCCGCACATTAGCCGACCGGCCGGGGGCCGGAGCACACAGCAGGACCCCACGACAACCAGAAGCATCCCAGCCCCCCCCCCACGCCCGCAGCGCCGCACACCAGCGAGACGCTCGACCCGCCGCCGGCCGCGCAACGAGACGAGAACCCGGACCCCAGCGCTGCGACACTCCGCACCCCACACGAGCAGTCCCAAGAGCCCAGCAGGCGACCCAAGGAGGACGCAGCCCGCGCCAAGAGCGCGACCGGGTGACGGGCCGGGACGCGCGTGCCGAGAGGGGCGTCGTCAGTCGGCGGGCTGGGGCTGGGCCGCTCGGGCGCCAGCGGTGATGAACGCCCCTGCGGCACCCGCTGCGGCCTCGGCGGACATGCCGATCCCCAGATAGCCCTCAATGCGCGACAGACGCTCGCCGTTCGCCGCCACCTCGGTGCGCAGCGCCCCGATCTCCTCACGCAGCACGCCGATCTCCTCGCGCATCTCGCCGCGCAGCGCCCCGATCTCCTCGCGCATCTCAGTACGCAGCGTGGCGATCTCGGTGCGCATCTCGCTGCGCAGCGCGGCCACGGTGCGCTGCTGGTTCCACACGATGGCCAGAACAGCCACGGCGACGGTGACGATCTGTGCGATCACCATTGCGCCGAGATCTTCCACATCGTCAACATACCACGGCACCATAGCCGCCTGGCCCACGAAATACAAAGACATCTATCGATAATTATTCAAACAGCACACACATCGCCGGTGGGGCGGATCGCTATGCGAGGGTCGCCAGCACCTCGTCGGTGTGCTCGCCGCGGTCGGCGGTGCTGCCACGCACACCGCGGAACTCGTCGACGTCGAACATGGACGGCGGGCCGATGAAGCCGTCGTCGAAGGCCGATGCGTCAGCGGCTGAATCTCACCAGCCCAGCCTCACCGGCTGGTGCTGTCGCGCGGCAGGCCGGGGAGGTCGGGGCCGAGCCCTTGGCGGAAGTCGAAGTCTTCGGTCTCGACTGATGCGGCGCCCAGCTTCCGGCTGGCCTTCTCGGCTGAGACGATCAGGCTCTTGGGGCCGCAGAGCGCAACATGGCCGCCCTTGAGACCCCCGGGTCCGAAGTGCTCGGCGAGCGTCGAGCGGGTGAACCGCTGCCCGTCGGCAGACGCGATGATGCACAGCTCGATCTTGCCGTCGCGGTGGGCTTGGTCGAGCAGTTCGATGCCCATGGCGTCCTGCCGGCTGCGCACGCAGTAGAACAGCACCGGAGGATCGGGCGAATCGGCCGGCAGCACAGTGGAGTTGGACAGGAACGGGGTGATCCCCACGCCGCCAGCCACCCAGACGGTGGGGCCGCCTTCCTTGAGAGCCTCGAAGGTGCCGTAGGGGCCTTCTACGAGCACTTCGACTCCGGTGAGATCGGCGTCATAGAGCTTCGCCGTCCAGTCGCCGAGCCGACGGATGAAAAAACGCAGATGCCCCGACCGGGGCGGTGCCGCCACCGTGAACACATGCGGTTCGGACAGGCCCTGCTTCTGCACCTTGATGACCGCGAACTGCCCAGGCCGGTAGTCGAGTTCCTTGCCCATCGGCTCAAGCACCAGGTCGGTGGCGGTGCCGACCCGGGCGGCAGACACGACCCGGTAACGCAGCCCCCGCCGGAACATGTCGCGCACGATGACCCGATAGGCGAACGCGACAAGCCCCGCAGCCATGATCACGTTCAGGTACGTGCCCCACCCCGACCAGTTCTGATAGGGCTTTTCCACGGTGTAGATGTGCCAGGCCGCGAAGACATAGACGACACCGAACAGCTTGTGCGTGAGCCGCCACCAGCGGTAAGGCATCCATCTCAAGATGCTGAGCACGAACAGCGCAATGCCCATGATCAGCGCGGCGCTGGCCAGCGCAAGGCCGGTGTCCGACGCCGAGCGGGACAGTTCGAGAAACCCGTCTGCGACCTCGGCGGAACCGGCGTGGAACAGCATCATCGGGATCGACAGCGCACCGGCCCAGCGGTGCACGCGATAGGCGCTGTCGAGACCGCCGAAGATGGGTTCGATTAACGGGATGCGAACCGCCAGGACGAAGCTCCACGCCATCAGCGTCATCGACGCCGCGCCGATCGTGAGGCCGGAGACCGATGCGGTGCCCTGCGGACCCGATCCGCCCGATACCGCGATCATCGACACGAACGTCGTCACTAGCACCAGCAACGGGCCGATCCAGCCGCGGTGGGGCCGCAGGATGCGCACGCTGGGGATCTTCAGCCGCCAGTCGTGACGGCGACCGAGCATGCGTCGGAGCCGCGGCGGCCGAGGACGATCCCCAAGTCGCGACGCCGGACACATAGGGCAGCGAAAGTAACATGGGCCTGATGCGATGCAGAGTCGCGTTGGCACCGTGAGTGCTGCAGTGAGCCTCACCGCCAGCGGTCGCGGCGACGCCGTCGGCGGCCACCGCTGATGTCGGGCGGGCTGGGCTGGATCGGGCTGCTGTTCGGCGGCCTCGTGCTGGGGTCGGTAGCCCGTCTCGTGCTGTGGAAGCGGATCTCGCTGTCGTGGGCTGCGACCATCCTGGTCGGGATCGTCGGCGCGGGCGTGGGCACCACGCTGCTGTCGGTGTTCCGGGGCAGCGGGGCGTTCGAGTTCACCCTGCTGTCGGCGGCGTCGGCCCTTGGGGGCTCGATCGGGGTGCTCGCGATCTACGCGCTGGTGGCCTCGCGGCTGGGCGGCCAATCGGCCACGCCGGTCGAGGACATCATCGAGGCGGGCGAGTCAGATCGGGTGGAATTCAAGCAGACAGCGCGCCACAACATCCACACCGGCGGCCGAGACCCCAAGGTCGAATTCGCCGTGGCCAAGACTGTCGCCGGTTTTCTCAACAGCAGCGGCGGGACGCTGCTGATCGGCGTCAGCGACGACGCCGAACCTGTCGGGCTCGACGCCGACCTCGGGCACATGAAGCAGCCCGATCTCGACCGTTACCAGCTCTGGCTGACCGACATGCTCGAATCCGCGCTGGGAAGCTCGGTGCTGGCGTCGGTCACGGTCTCGTTTCCCAGATGCGGCCCTCACCGTGTCGCCCGCATCGACGTCCGCCCGCACGCCCGGGCGGTGTTCGCCAACCCGTCGGGCGGCCAGCGATCAGCCGATTTCTACGTTCGCACCGGCAACTCCACCCGGCTCCTGCTCACCGACGAGGCCATGGCCTACGCCGCTGCCCGCTGGCGGTGGTGGCGCCAGGTCATCCGCCGAACCTGAGGAAACCGCCCGCGCACGTGTCCAGCAACCCCGTCATGGCTGATGCCCGCACCGGTCTCACCGAAGCCGACGTGCGCGAGCGCACAGCAGCGGGCAGCACCAACGCGGCGGCGACCGCGCACACCACTCGCAGCATCAAAGACATCCTCGTCGCCAACACGCTCAATTCCGTCAACATCGTCCTGCTGGTGCTGGGAACCGCGCTGGTCGCGATGGGACGCACACGCGACGGCGTCATCAACCTGAGCTTCATCATCGCCATCGTGGCCATCGGCAGCTTTCAGGAGATCCGCGCCAAGCGCCGGCTCGATCGCATCGCCATCCTCTCCACGCCGACGGTCACCGTGCGCCGCGACGGGCGCGATGTGCACATCAGCCCCGCCGGCGTCGTGCTCGACGACATCGTGGTCGTCGGCCCCGGCGAGCAGATCGTCGCGGACGGCATGCTGATCGAGGGCGGACCGGTCACGATGAACGAGTCGCTGCTGACCGGCGAGTCCGAGCCGGTCGCCAAGCGGATCGGCGACGAGCTCCACTCGGGCACGTTCTGCATCAGCGGCACCGCGTCGGCGCTCACCACACGGGTCGGCAACGACTCGCTGGCGACTTCGCTCACCGCGGCGGCGCAGGGGTCGACCGCTGCCAAGACCCCGCTCCAGCGCCTCGTCGACGACGTGCTGCGGGTGCTCATCACCGCCGCCGCCTTCTTCGGCCTGCTCTTCGTCGCCCAGGGCATCGTCTCGGAGACCTCGGCGGTGCGCGTGGTCGAGACCGCCACAGTGACCGCCGCCATCGTGCCCGTCGGCCTGTTCTTGATCTTCGTCGTCACCTATTCGATGAGCGCCGCCCGGCTCACCCGCCATGACCTGCTCGTGCAGCAGCTCAACGCGCTGGAGTCGATCAGCCATGTCGATGTGGTGTGCTCGGACAAGACCGGCACGCTCACCGCCAACCGGCTGCAGCTCGCCGCCATGGAGCCCGTCGGTGAGCAGACGGGCTCAGGGCAGGCCGCAGGGCAGGCCGCCGATGACGGCCGCTCTCGGGAGGCCGTGGCCGAGGTGCTCGGCACGTTCGCGAACAGCGTCACCAGCGCCAACGCGACCACCGGTGCGCTGCGTGCAGCATTTCCCGGTCGGATCGAGGCACTGGCCGACGAGGTTCCCTTCGAGTCGGCCAACCGCTGGAGCGCGGCGTCCTTCGGCGGCGCCTCCTACGTGCTGGGCGCCCCCGAAGCGCTCGAGCCGCACATGCCCGCCGGCTTCGAGGGGCGCGACACCATCGACCAGTGGACCGCGGCCGGTCACCGTGTGCTGCTTTTCGCCGCCGGCCACGGCACCGACGCGCTGCACGACCATGAGGGCCGACCGGCGCTGCCCCCGCTCGAGCCGCTCGCCCTGGTGGGGTTCGCTGACGAGCTGCGTGACGACGCCCGCGAGACCGTCAGCGGGCTGCTCGACGATGGCGTCGCCCTCAAGATCATCTCCGGCGACAGCCCCGACACGGTCGCGGCACTGGCTCGCCAGGTGGGCCTGCCAGAAGATCTCGCCGTTGTCTCGGGCCCCGAACTCGACGAGCTCGACGAGAGCGAGTTCGCCGCGGCAGCCCGCCGAGCCGATGTCTTCGGCCGCATCGCCCCGCACCAGAAAGAGCGCCTCGTCACCGCCCTGCGAGACGGCGGCAGCTACGTCGCCATGATCGGCGACGGCGTCAACGACACGCTCGCACTCACCGCCGCAGATGTGGGCATCGCCATGGAGTCCGGCAGCAGCGCAGCCAGGGGCACCGCCGACCTCGTCCTGCTCAACGACTCGTTCGCCGCCGTCAGGCCCGCCATCACCGAGGGGCGTCGCATCGTCTCAGGCATGCGCGACATCCTGCGGCTCACCGTCGCCCGCTCCGCGACGCTCGGAATGGTCGCCGTGGCGATGATGATCGTCAACCAGGTGTTCCCGTTCTCCGCAGGCGCCCAGACCGTCTACGGCCTCATCACCATCACCATCCCTGCCGTCGGGCTTGCGCTGTGGGCACGGCCGGAGCGAGCCCGCACCGTCGACGCCGCGGAGCTCACACGCTTCGTCATGCCCGTGGCCCTGGTGAACCTCTTCTACGGCGGCAGCGTGTTCGTCGCGACCTACTACATCACCAGGCACGGGCTGCAGCTATTCGACGGCCGCTTCGACAGCATCGTCGGCTTCGCCCTCGGCGCCGACCAGGCAAGCGCGCCCGAAGTCGCCGCCATCCTCGGCCGCACCGCGCTCGTCGTGTTCCTCATCCTCACGGGGCTGCTGACCATCCTGTTCCTGCAGCCCCCCATTCGCTTCTTCACCGCCCCAGGCCAGCCCCTTCACGCCGACTGGCGGCCCGCCGCGCTCGTCGTCGGCAGCGTCGCCCTGCTCGTAGCGATCATGACCACCGGGCTGCGCTCCTGGCTGCAGCTTGCCCAGATCCCCGGATGGGGCTACACCGCCCTCGTCGCTGCGGTCGTGGCGTGGACGCTCACGCTGCGCGCCGTGCTGCGCCGCACAGTCCCCCTGATCAGCCACTGGCGCCGCACCCCACACGACCACCCCACACCGACGTAGCCATCACGACCAAGGCCGGGGCCGCGCGCGAAGTGCCCTACGCGAACTCCGAAGCCCGAGGCATCCTCACCACATAACCTCACCCCGCCGTCGGCACCGGTATGTGGTTGCCCTGCGAGCACGACTCCACGTGGCCGTACATCGCAGGCTGAACTGGCCCAGCCTGCATTCCCAGCAGCGAGGAACAGCGAGCCACTCCAATGACGAGACTCAGCGATGGCAAACCGATCCACGGCGACTTGGTTGCTGTCATCGACGAGTCATCGCCGGAAGCCGGCGGCGGCATCTACTACATCGTCGCTGCCGTCGTGATCTTCGACTGGCCGGATGTTCGCGAACGCGTAGAGAACGTCGTCGGCGGACGGACCTCGCATTTTCACTACCGCAGCGAGGGTCGTGAGGCGATCGGACGGATGGCAGCCGTGCTGGAAGAGTCGGGCGCGTTGGCATCGGTGCTGTGGCGTTCAGTAGGGCGGCGCCACCAGGTTGAAGCGCGCCGGGACCTGCTCGCTGTGCATGCTCGCCAGTTGGCCAGCGACGGTGTCTCGCACTTGATCATCGAGTCCGGCGATGAAGCGACCGATCAACGCGACCAAGACACCCTGCTGGACACCTTCGCCGCCAGCGGTGTCCCGTTCAGCTACGACTGGCGGTCGAAGTCTGAGCCGTTGCTGTGGACCGCCGACGCCGCTTGCGGCATCGCCTCTGAGTTCCTGCTGGGCAGCGAAAGCGAACACTTCGATCGACTCGCCGACGCGGGGACCATCGAGGTGACGAACGGCTGACCAGACATGCGAAAGCCCCGGCTCCCGCCCTAGTCGACTCGCCTTGCGGCAAGTCCTCGGGCCGGCACTCCGGGACTCACGTCTTCCCTCCAGAACAGCACTGAAGGGCCTCATCAATATAGGCCACTCGGGTTCAGAGGTCAACACCTGCCCTCAGAAGACCATCTGCGTGACCATTGCGACGCTGCGCTCGCCATCGGGGCGCTGGCCGCCGACGCATGCCGCCAGTGGGGCGTTTCCGAAGGGCTGCTCGACACCTGGGATGAACGCGTCCGGGCCTGCAACGAAGCGCTCGCCGGACCGATCCGCCAACGCGATGCGCCCGGGCGCGGCCTCGGCCTCGGCCTGTGACACTCGGCGAGGCTGCGGACCCTCGGATCACGCCCGGTTACACGAACTTCCCGACGGTCCCACATCCGCGGCGGCGTCCGCGCCGGCGGGCGTCCGCGTGTGTATATTGCCGCCCGGCCGGCATCGCTTGAAGATCGAGGTTGCCGGCCACAGCACGTAGTGGTACTGGTAGCGAGATGACTTCAGCCGGGAACCTGCGTGCTCGCGGCACAGGCTGGCGAACGAAGCAGACGAGGGCGACTCGGGTGGCAATGTCGAACCGGAACAGCAGCGGCGGCGCGCAGGGCATGCGACCCCCCCCCCCCCCTTATTCGGCGCCTCTGAACATCGTCGGGGACCCGGCCTGACCGCACGGCGGTCCCTTTCACGCAAGCCGCTGCTCCTGCTGACCGCTGTGACGGTCGGCATGACTGCGATGCTGCTGCCGGCACCCGCTGCCGCACGTCAGCAGGCTGCGGCCCGAATCGAGCCGGGAGGCGCCCAGCCGGTGCCGCAGTATCAGCAGGTGCTGTCGGGACATCGGTCGCAACCGCAGAGCAGCGCGTGCGCGGTGCCGGCCGGCGGCGATTACGACATCGACAATGACCGGCTCATCGAGGTGTGCAGCCTGGCGCAGCTGAACGCCATCCGCTGGGACGGCGACGGCGACGGTGCCGCCACCGCCGCCGGCCATGCTGCCGCCTTCGGTGGCGCGGCGACCGGCATGGGCTGCCCTGCTGCGGGCTGCAACGGCTACGAGCTGACCGCCGACCTCGACTTCGACACTGACGGCGACGGCAACGCCGGGGCCGGGGACACCTACTGGAACGCAGGCAAGGGCTGGACGCCTGTCGACCGGTTCAGCGGCAGGCACGGCCGACACGTCGTGTTCGAGGGGAACGGCCACACGATCAGCAACCTGTTCGTCGACACCACCAGCTCCAACGCCGGGCTGTTCGCCTGCGTGTGCTCATCGGTTGTCCGCAACTTGGGACTCGAGTCGGTCGACGTCACCGGCACGAAGAACGTCGGCGGGCTGGCCGGCACCACCAGTCAGGGCGGAGCGATCACCGGCAGCTACACCACCGGCGAGGTGTCGGGCGGGTCCAGCGTGGGCGGGCTGGTGGGGCAGCAAACGTCTGGATCCATTGTGGACGGCTACTCCACGGCCCAGGTGTCCGCAGACGGGACCGGCGGCAACGAATTCATCGGCGGGCTGGTGGGGAGACTCTTGCTCGGCAGCGTCAAGGGCAGCTATGCCGGGGGCGATGTGTCGGGTGGCACCGCAGTGAAGGTGGGCGGGCTGGTGGGCGTGAACTATGGCAGCATCGTCGCCAGCTACGCCAGCGGCGATGTGTCCGGCACCGGCATTCTGGTCGGCGGGCTGGTGGGCTTCAACCAAGGGCCCATCACCGCCAGCTACGCCGTCGGCAACCTGTCGGGCGCCCAGGCGGCAGGCGGCTTGGCGGCCTATCCCGTCGAGAACTTCGAACACTACGTCCGGATTACCCCCACCACAGCCAGCTACTGGGACACCCAGACCACCGGCGTGAGCTGGCGCAGCGGCGACGGCGACGGCAAGACCACCGCCGAGCTGCAGGGGCCCACGGGCTACACCGGCCTGTACGCCTCCTGGAACGTGGACCTCGACGGCGACGGCAGCGCCGATGACCCGTGGGACTTCGGCACGTCCGCCCAGTACCCCGCCCTGAAGCGTCTCGGGATCAGCGTGGCCGACCAGCGCAGCCAGATGCCAGGCGCAGCCGGAAGCCAGCCCGCCGCCTCGTCGGAACAACAGCCGGCGAAGGCGGATGGGACCTACTCGGTCACTGCCACGGCCAGCGTCGTCGAGGGCGAGACCGCCACCGTGACCATCACCCTCAGTGAGGCGGCGCCGGAGGACGGCGTGAAGTTCGCCTTGAAGCGAGGCTGGCACCGCGACGGCCGTGACGCCTCCAACGCCGACGTGGGCAGGCTCGCCCGCTCGGCCACCGTCCCCCAGGGCAGCCGTACTGCGGAGGTCGACATCGTCACCATCGACGACGGATATGTCGAGGACGACAAGATCTTCGCCGTCATCGTGACCGCTGACACTTCCGGCTGGGCGACCGAGGGCAGCGGCAAGGACACAGCCCAGATCACCATCCGGGACAACGACACAGCCGGGGTGACGGTCAGCCATGGCACGCTGGACGTGCCCGAAGGCGGCACCGCCACCTACACCGTGGTTCTGGACGCCGCTCCAGTAGGCGACGTGACCATTGCGCCGAGCAGCGGTGACGTGGGTGCAGTCAGCGTCAGCCCGGCGTCGGCAGTCTTCGGGTCGCACAACTGGAACGTCCCCCAGAGCTTCACCGTGTCCGGCGAAGCCGACGCCGATGCCGACGACGAGAGCGTCACCATCAGCCACCGAGTGACCGTTGGCCGGGGCACCGTGTACCTCGGCGTGACGGCGCCGTCGCTGACCGTGACAGTGACGGACAGCACCCCGCCCCCCATCCTGAATGTCCAAGAGCCCGAGCCGGAACCGCCGGAGCCAGCTTCCGAACAGCAGCAAGCGACGGAGCAGCCGCTGGACACTGTGGCAGTGCCCGGCCCGGTACAGGGCTTAGTGCTGTCGCTCACCGCAGACGGCGCGATTGACGTGACCTGGCAGGCCCCCCAGTCCGGCGACGCGCCCGAGAACTACATCGTGCACCTGAGGAATCAGGACAGCGGCAAGGGCAAGAACCGCAAGGTCAAGGCCCCAAAGACCACCACCACCTGGCGCAACCTGCAGGCCGGGGCGACCTACCGGGTTTGGGTGCGCGCTCAGAACGCAGGCGGCAAGGGCGAACGGGTCCGGGCCGTCATCACCGTGCCCGCTCCGCCGGCCCAATAACAGCCCCGCAGGAGACCGACGCTCCCGTCGCCTGCCTCGGTGGGCACCTCCTGGGCACGATCGTCCGCGACATACGGCGTCCGAGACATGCGGCTGGACATGCGGTTGGGCGGCTCTGCACGCGACGAACCCCCCTTGGGCCGGTCGGAGGGGGGCCGGCCCAAGGGGGAGGTCTGAGGGGGAGGCCTCAGGGGGTCGAGTGCGAGAGCTATGCGGCCGGGTCGCCTTCGGGTTCGGGGTTCTCGAAGCTGATCGTGTCCACGTTGTCGTCGCGGACGATGGTGAACTCGGTGGGCCTGCGGCACTGCTCGTCTTGCGGGCAGTCTTCGGTGCACATCTCGTGGGCGGGGCTGTGCGGATGCACCTCGGGTGTGCCGTCGGGGTCGGAGATCGTCGCGTCGCCGTCGCCTGTGCCGGCCGTCTTGAACGGGTCGGGCGCATCGCCGGCGGGGTCGCCTGTGGAGCTGCCGGCACTGGAAGCCTCCTCGGGCGGTCCGAAGGCGGCGAACGCGGCCTTCACGCACTCGGCGTAGCTCACCTCGGGTCCGGACGGCTCGGGCTCAGCCGTATCGACTGCGGGACCGCCAGAGGGCACCGGCGGCGGGGTGCTGCCGTCCGCAGCGGCCGGGGTAGCGGCCCAGCTGATGATCAGCAGTGCCAGCAGCGTGACGGCGGCGACCGCGGCGGCCCACACTGCGCTGCGGAGCAGACGCTCGCGGCGCCTGAGGTCCGCAGCGGCCCGTGGCCCGGTGCTCGCTGGGGGGTGGTGGTCGATGACCGACATGTTCTGTCTCCTTGCTGTGGTGGGGTCGTGGCCTGGGTTCTCATCGGGTCGAACTGTCCGGCCCGTGCTGAGTCGACGCCCACCGTGGCAGCCCGACGCTGAAGGGAGCCTGAGAGCGGCTGAGAGCGTTCTCAGGGTGACGAATTGCAGCCCACGCCGGCTGAGACAGACTCGCGGTGTGCGAATCCTGGTTGTCGAAGACGAGCAGCGGCTGGCAGCCGCCGTCCAGCACGGTCTCGAAGCCGAGGGTTTCAGCGTCGATGCGGTGCACGACGGACTCGACGGCCTGTGGCGTGCCCGCGAGGGACGCTACGAGGCGGTGGTGCTCGACATCCTGCTGCCGGGCATGAACGGCTACGAGATCTGCCGCACGCTGCGATCCGAGGACAACTGGGTGCCGATCCTGATGCTGACCGCGAAGGAAGGCGAGTACGACGAAGCCGATGCCTTCGACCTGGGCGCGGATGACTACCTCCGCAAGCCGTTCTCGCTGGTAGTGCTGGTGGCACGGCTGCGGACGCTGATGCGCCGCGGGCAGGCACAGCCGTCGCTTGCCCTCGACGTCGGGGACCTGAGACTCGACCCTCGTACCCGCCGATGCTCGCGAGGCGACACCGACATCGAGCTGACGCCCAGGGAGCTGGAGGTGCTGCATGCGCTCATGAGCCGTTCCCCCGAGGTGGTGCCCAAGCAGGAACTGCTCCACACGGTGTGGGGATTCGACTTCGACGGCGACCCCAACATCGTCGAGGTGTACATCGGCTACCTCAGGCGCAAGATCGACCGCCCGTTCGGGGCTTGCTCGATCCGCACTGTCCGCGGCGTCGGCTACCAAGTGACGAGATGACCGGGGAAACCGCAGCATCCGACCGACGACCGAAGTTCCCGGGCAGGGGCAGTGCGATGCGGGCGCGCCGCTCGGTGACAGTGCGGACCCGGATGACCGTGCTGGTCGGGCTGGCCGCAGCGCTGGTACTGATCCCCGCCACGCTCATTGCACCGGGCCGGATGGGCCAAGCACTGCTCGACGACGTGTTCGACGACGTGTTCGAGTCGCAGTCGCTGGACACCGAAGCTCTGGCCGACCTCATGGCACAGCGAGCCGCAGGCGTGCCCGGTTTCGTCGAGGCCGCCGCGGAGTCGGCGGGCAGCCTCGAGCACGCCGGCCCGCCCGAGGTGGAGATACGCGGCTTCGACCCCGACGAGGCGCGCATGCTGGCCAACGAGGCGCTGTTCATCCACGAGGCGCTGGCCCGCCTCGACGGCCGCGGGCACCTCGACGGCCTGCTGGATGCCACCGGTTCCGAGCGCAGTGCGGGCGTGCCGGTTGCGATGACCAACGGTGCCGTCGCGACCTTCTCGCACCGGGATCGCGCCAGTGCAACCCTGCTCGCGCCCGGCTCTGCCACCGGCCCCATGATCACTCTCTTCAGCCTCAGCGACCTGTTGTACAAGACGGGCGGGTTGGGGCCTGAGACATTCAAGGACGACGGGACGCCTGCGCCCTTCGGCGACCAGTGGTTCGCCGGGCACCAGCGCATCGCGTTCGCCACTCGCAGTGTCGACGGCTTCGACTTCGTGGTGGCGGCCGACACGAGCGGCGTGGCGCTCAGCGTGGACCGCCTGCGCTCCAGCATGTGGCTCGCGACTCCGCTGGCACTGGTGGCAACCGCAGCGGTGGCCTGGCTGCTCACCGGACGGGCGCTCCGCCCGGTGGAGCGCATCACTCAGCGAGTGCGCCGGATCAACGCCGGGACCCTGGGCGAGCGAGTCCCCCAGCCCCACAGCGGCGACGAGATCGACCGGCTGGCAGCCACCATGAACGCGATGCTCGACCGGCTCGAAGGCAGCGACACCCGGTTGAGGCAGTTCGTGTCCGACGCCTCCCACGAGCTGCGAACGCCGGTTGCGGTGCTGCGCAGCGAAGCCGAAGTTGCCCTGCGCAGCTCTGACAGCGTCCCGGCGGCCGATCTCGCAGCCGGCGTGCTCGTCGAGGCCGAGCGGATGCAGCGCATCGTCGACGACCTGCTGATCCTGGCCCGTCACGACGAGGACCGCAGCCGGGCTTCGACCGAGGCGATCGATCTCGACGACGTCGTCTTCGAAGAGGCCGCCAGACGCCGGGCTGTACCGGTCGACGTGACCGCTGTCTCTGCTGGCAGGGTGGCTGCCCCACGCGAGGACGCCAGGCGCATCGTCGCCCACCTGCTCGACAACGCAACCCGCCACGCCCGCGAGCGTGTCACGGTGAGTCTGACAACCCGCCCCAGCCCCGACCCTGCTTCGACGACGGGCTACGAGGCAGTGCTGAGCATCGACGACGACGGGCCCGGCATCGACGTGGCCGACCGCGACCGGATCTTCGAGCGTTTCGCCAGGCTCTCAGAGGCCCGCGACCGTGACGCCGGAGGCACCGGGCTGGGTCTCGCGGTGGTGCGCGCCCTCGTCACCGAATCGGGCGGCCACATCACCGTCGAGGACTCCCCCTCAGGCGGGGCTCGCTTCACGATCGTCCTGCCGACAGCTCCTTGACAGCGGGACCCAGTGGTGCCCCGGCGCTGACCTCGCGAGCATCGAACGGCTCTGCGGGACCCGTCACTCCGCGGGATTGACGACCCGGCCCACGAACAGCAGCGCACCGGTGTCGTGGTGCACGATGGCCCACAGGAATGGACGATCGGCAACGATCGTGACATCAGGCGTCGGAGGCGCCGATTCGGTGAACGCCATGGCCGTGGCCGCTGCGGCTTCGGTTCCCTTCTCGTCGACGATCACTTTGGCGCCGTGCAGCGCCGAGGTGACGAAGAGGTCCGGGGCGATGCCGTCGAAACCCGCGCCAGCGCAGAATCCCTGCGGGCACAGCCACTCGAAGAGATCTGTGGGCGGCAGCGTCTGCTCCCAGGTGGGCATGGCCAGATCCACCATGCCGTCGCCGGCCGTGCGGTCGAGTTCGATCAGGGCCGCCGCGTCGAGCGAGGCTTCGACTGCTCCCAGACCATCGAGCTCGTGGGGAACGACGAGCCACATCGCCAGCTCGCCGCCCTCGTAGGGCAGTTCCACCGCGTCGGCATTGTCGAGCCGGGCGTAGCGGCGCCACTCCGGCTCGCGGTCGCGCATGAACGGCACGCTCACCCTCTGGCCGGCGCCGGTAGTGAACGTTTCGTCGCTGGTCAGCTCGGCCAGGAACGGCAGCTGCCAGTCGGCCTTGAGATACACCGTGTTCACCAGGATGAGCCGCTGGTCTTGGACGGTGTCGCGGTTGACGATCTCGGGGATGAGGTCGCGAGTGCGCTCCGAGATCCACCGGTTGACGATCCGCGCAGCCTCGGCGCCGTCGGAGGTGTCGATGGGCTCGATCGACGCTCCGTAATGCCCGGCGGCGGTCTCCACGAATGCAGGTTCCGGCGTGAAGTCGTCGTCGGGGAACAGGCGGTTGGCGACTTCGACCGTCGTAGGTGCCACCGAGGCCTGCTGCACCATGAGATCGACGGCGTTCGCGGCGCTGTGAAGACCGGTCGGGGGGAATCCGAATATCCCGTCGAGCACAGTCCCGGTATCGGCTGAAGCTCCTGCGCGGCTCAGGCTGAACGCGGACCCGATGCTCAACGGGCTCGAGACGGCATTGCCCTCCAAGTGTCGATGAAACTGCCATCCGGCGGCGTTGACACCGGCCACCCATTCGGCCGTCGGGGCATCGGCGTCAGCCGGCAAGCGCAGTGCCGCCAGCTCGGCCGATGACGAGTCCAGTGCACCGGTGGTCCCGGAGGCACCGCATGCCGCAGCGAGCACCAGCAGCAACGCCAGCGACGCCGCTCTCATCTGAGCCATGACCCGCAAAGTACAGCGCACCTGCCGGATCGGACGCGCGGGCGAGGCTGCAATCTGCGAGCTGATCCCTTTGAGGTTCGCGAGAACTAGAGCGTGTTGACCAGAACCCAGCACGCCGTGCCGGGTTTGTACGGAGCGCTGCGAGAACGGGCCTCCGATCAGAACCGTCGACTACGCGGCAGCTCCGGGCGGCAGCGCGGGTTTGGGCCGGTACCGGTTTACGAGCTGCCGGTGCGCCGTATGAGCGCCCGGAAGCCTCGCGTGGTGGCGAAGTAGACCACGATGATTGCCACCACGGCGAGGGCCGGGGAGTACGGGCCGATCACCAGCCCGCAGAGGGCGATGGGCACGAGCGTCAACCACTTGACGGCAGTGCCTTGATATCTGCTGCGGGTTGCTGTCCACGAGTCGTCACCGTCGCTGACGCGCTCCCCCCCGAGGTTACGGGCGACCCAGCGCACCGACCGGTCGAGCGCTGTCTTAGGCGGGGCGAGGTTTCCCGGCACGGCTTGACCCTACTCGCAGCGGTGAATGAAGCCGCTCTGGCCAGGGAATGCCGCTGACTTGCGGGCTGGCCTCCAAGCCGCATCAGATCTCGCGGTCCCAGGACTCGGTGGGTTCGAGGCCGCCGGGGGTGAGCTGCCACAGCGACGGTGTTGCGCGGCCGTCTTCTATGTCGAGATAGCCGACGGTGCCGAGCTGGGCGCTGAGGTTGCGCGGGAACGTGGGCGATCCTGGATTGACACAGAGCACGCCGGACAGCGTGTCGATGCGGTGGACGTGCGTATCGCCGTACACGCACACGTCGAGCCGCTCGTCGGCGCCGAAGTGCCGCTCGATTGCGTCTGCCACGGTGTAGAACGACAGCTCGGGTACGGGCAGGTGGTGGGTGAGGCCGACCCGAACGCCGCTGAAGGTGTGCGCCCACGCGTTGGCCAGCAGCGGATGATCGGGCTGCACGTCTCGCCCTGACGAGCCGTCGTCGCCGTTGCCGCGGGCGGCCCAAGTGGGCGCGATCTCGTTGAGCCGATCGACCACCGAGATGTCGTAGATGTCGCCAGCATGCAAGATGGCGTCGCAGCCCTCCATGGCCGCGTAGGCCTCGGGCCACAGCTCGGGAGCGGCTTCGGGAATGTGCGTGTCCGAGATCAGCCCGATGCGCATCCGAACACGCTACGAGACTGACCGGCGACGCGATTGGCCGGCGAGAAGACTGATGGGCTGGACTGCCAATCGGGCCCGTGGTCAGCCGAAGCGGGTGCCGGACGGCAGGCGCGCGCCGCGCAGCCAATCTTGGGCATCGATCGCAACCCGGCCGGCGGGCTGCACGACGGCCGGGCGGATCATGCCGTCTCTCGTCGCCACGGAGCCATCGCGCAGGGTTCCGGGCGGATCATCGGGCCCGTCCGCGAGCGGGTTCGCCTTGCGGACGATGAAGCGCTCGCCGTCGAGCGTGGTCCACGCACCGCCGACCCGGATCTGCCGGTCGATGACGGCCGTCGGCTGGGACCAGTCGATCTGGCGGTCCGCTGGGGTCAGCTTGCGTGCATAGGTCGGCTCGCCTGCTTGCGGTCGGGGCGCGCTGAGGCCCCCATGGAGCGAATCTGCAAGGCGCAGTGCGCCATCTCGCGCGAGGCGGCGGCGAAGGCCCGCTGCAGTATCGGCCGGGCCGATGGGCACCTCGCGGTGCCAGTAGACCGGTCCCGTGTCGAGCGTCGCTTCCAACGCCATGAGTGACACGCCCGTGCGATCGTCACCTGCCAGCAGCGCCCGTTCGACCGGAGCGGCGCCCCGCCAGCGCGGCAGCAGCGAGAAGTGCAGGTTGAGCATGGGCATGACCGCCAGCAGGTCCTCACCGATGAGCTTCCCGTAGGCCACCACGACCGCGCAGTCGGCGTCGCAGCCGGCGAGATCGGCCGGATCGTGGCTGACCGGCAGGCTCAACCCTTCGGCGGCAGCGGCGACCGAGCTCGGGGTATCGCTGCCTCGGCGACTACGCCGACGTGGAGCGCCCGTCACCACGACGGGAATCTCGAACCCAGCCTCGGCGAGCGCCTGCAGGGCCGGCACTGCGTCATCCGGGGTGCCAGCGAAAGCGATCCGGCGTGGCCGTGGTGGCGGCAGCGGCAAGCTGAGTGACATCACGGGAAGACCGCCCTGTGATCGGGCCTGCCCGAGGAGGCGAGCCAGCGCGGCCGGATCCCGGACAGCGGTTTCGCCTTGCACACGTTGCGAGCGACAGCCGGGGAGTGCTCAGTCCCCCGCGGCATTGCGGCCCACGAGCGGGACGGGGCCGCTTTGCGCCGGCCCATTGGTGCCGGATTGCAGCTGCGCGAGCTGGACTCGCCACTCTCGCAGTGCCTCCTTGCGCTCGGCCTTTTCGAGATGGTCGACGAGCAGGACGCCGTCGAGATGATCCAGCTCGTGCTGGAACAGGCGGGCCTGTAGCTCATCGGCCTCGATGCTGACCTCGTTGCCGTCAAGGTCACGTCCGACGATGTGCACTTCTTTCGGACGCACGATCTCGAAGGTCAGACCAGGCACCGACAGACACCCCTCGGTGTAGGTCCACTCGCCGTCGCTCTCGACGATCTCGGGATTGATGAGCGTCTGGGGGCCGTCGCCCTCGTAGAGGTCGAAGATGAACAGACGGCGCTGAATGCCCACTTGCGGGGCCGCTAGCCCGATGCCCTCGGCCTCGTACATGGCCGGCAGCATGTCATCGACCATGCGCGCCACGCGGCCGTCGATGTCGGTGATCTCGGCGGCGCGCTGGCGCAGCACCGGATCGCCCATCAGCCGGATCTCGAACGTGCCTGCCATGGATTTCGGAGGCTACCGGCGTGCCCGCGCACGCCCAGTCAGGCGCGCAGAGGATCGACCGCTACTCGCAGCCTCCCCGACGGTCGCTCTGCGGTTGCCAGAGCGTCCAGCAGCGTGTCGCTGTCGTCGCTGCGAATGCGCCATGTTCCGTCGGCGGGTCCCGCTATGTCGAGCGAGCTGGCATGCAGGCCCGCCGCGAGACTGTCGATGTAGCCCGGGGCCGCGGCGCCGGACACCAGCGCCCACGCTGCAGCGGGCGGCTGTCGCATCGCCGAACGACGCTCGACCTCGGCACGCAGCCAATCGCTGGGATCGGCCTCGGCTGCCGCCGTCAGAACCGGATGATCAGGCAGCCGGGTCTGCACCAAGATGCTGCCGCTGCCCGAACGCGGGCCCACCAAGCGTGCTGCACGCACGAGCAGAGCGAACGCCTCTTCACCGGCCCGGTAGCGGGGCGCCGTGAGTTCCTGGTCGAAGTCGACGAACACGACCGCGTCTGCCGACGGCACCCGGTGCAGCACTGCTTCGGTGCCGATGTAGAGCGCAGGCTGCCGCGTCTGTGGTCGCGGTTGCTGGCGACGGGACGATGCTCCAGCGCCGCCGTCGGCAGCACCGGGGCCCGTGCTGGCGCCGGTTGCATCTGGCGCTACGCCGCCGACTATCTGGGCGACAGGACGGCGAGCCAAGCGCTCCATCTCTTCGGCGACGCCCTTCACCCCGACCCGGGCACGCCGGAACTTTGTGGCTCCGCAGAACTCGCACACCGCGGGCCGGACTTCACCACTGTCGGGGTCGGTGAACTGCTGATTCTCCAGCCGCAGCGCACGGCCGCTCACGTGCGAGCGCGCCAGTTCGCCGCACGAGGCGCAGTAGGCGAGGCGCGCCCGGCCGAGTCGGTTCAGCACGCACACCACGGTGTCATCGCTGCGCAGCAGCTCCGCGAGGTCTTCACCGCACCACTCCCCCGTCGCTGGGTCGTCGTGGCGTCGGTCTGCAATCTGCACTCGAGGCCAGGCTTCGCGCTCATCTGAGCGAGGAGCGGTGGTGACCGATGACGCTGATGACATCGCTTCCGGCGACGGCATCGGCCCCACCAGCAAGCAGCGGGCACCGTCGCGACGGGCCCGCTCGACCGCCACATCACGGGCATTCCACGTAGGTGCCGCCTCCCCCTGGTACGCCTCGTCGTGTTCGTCAAGCACGACGACCACATCGAGCCGGCCGCTCGGGGCCCATGCCCCGGCGCGGGTCCCCACAACCGCATGCGCCGAGGCTGCCCCGGCCCAGTCGCGTGGAGCGAGTGCAGTTGACACGCCCGCTTGGCGCAGCCTGCCCACCAGCCGTGCCGCCCACGCCACGGTAGGCACGAGCACGAGAGCGCGACCGTGGCGCAGTGCTTCGACTACCAACGGCCACTCGTCGACGCACGGGCCGAGACGAACGACGGCCGGCAGCCCACCGCCGGCTGGCGCAGGCACAGCGAACGCTTCTCCGACCCATTCGGGAGTGTCGGCCCCCTCATCGGACACGACGCTCGGCAGACTCACCGGAGGACTCGTCGGAAGACCCTTGACGACGCGATCCGGGCTTGCCGTACGCAAGAAGTGGGCCCTGGTGCCGGCCCATCGCCACGCGGCCCAACTCGCCAACTCGACCACATGCGGCGGCGGCCCCACGCCGACGACGCTGCTGATCGGCGCCAACTCCAAGTCGGCGGGCATCGGTGCATCGAGCGCGGTCACCCAGCCGCGCAGGCGGCGACGGTTGAGCACCACTCGCACGATGGTGCCGACGGTGACCGGTACACGTCCGGAGGCCATCTCCGGCGGCAGGAGGTACGTGAACTCGCGGTCGATGGCTGGCTCGTCCACCAGCACCTGCACCGCCTGCCGCATCGACGCAGTCTGCCTTGGGTGGCTCCTTAGAGGCCCAGTGCGGACTTGAGTTCGTCGACCCGGTTGAGGCGTTCCCAAGGGAATGTCGCGCCGTCAGGTTCGCGGCCGAAGTGCCCGTAGGCCGCTGTCGCCTTGTAGATGGGGCGTCGCAGATCCAGTTCAGCCACGAGCGCCGCTGGCCGCAGGTCGAACACCTCAGCCACTGCCGACGAGATGGCCGCCGGATCGACTTCTGCAGTGCCGAACGTCTCCACCAGCACCGAGACGGGGTGGGCACGCCCGATGGCATAGGCCACTTGCATCTCGCAACGGTCTGCTGCCCCGGCCGCCACGAGGTTCTTCGCGACCCAGCGTGCGCCGTACGCCGCCGAGCGGTCGACCTTTGACGGGTCCTTGCCGCTGAATGCGCCGCCGCCGTGACGGGCATAGCCGCCGTAGGTGTCAACGATGATCTTGCGCCCCGTCAAACCGGCGTCGGCGACCGGCCCGCCGCTGACGAAGCTGCCCGATGGGTTCACGAGCAGTTCGAAGTCTTCCTCGGCGAACTGTTCGCCAAGCGTGGGGCCGATGACGTGCTCGAGGAGATCGGGGCGCATCATGGCCGCGATCTCGATCCCCTCCCGGTGTTGAGCCGACACGACCACGGTGCGCAGTGCGACCGGCTCGCCGTCGTGGTACTCGAAGCTCACCTGGGTCTTGCCATCGGGCCGCAGGTACGGGATGCGGCCGGATCTGCGGGCCTCGGTCAGCTGCTCGGCCATGCGGTGAGCCACATAGATCGGCAGCGGCATCAGCGCTTCGGTCTCCCGGCAGGCGAAGCCGAACATCATGCCTTGGTCGCCGGCCCCTTGATCTTTGCCGCCGAACACGCCTTTGGTGATCTCCGGCGACTGCTCGTCGAGCGCGATCATCACGCCGCAGGTGTTGCCGTCGAATCCGAGCTCGCCGTGGTCGTACCCGATCCCGATGATCGTGTCGCGGACTACCCGTGGAATGTCCACGTAGGCCTCGGTAGACACCTCGCCCGCCACCACGACCAGCCCAGTCGTGACCAGTGTCTCGACGGCCACGCGGGCATCCCGGTCGTGCATGAGCAGGGTGTCGAGGATGGCGTCGGAGATCTGATCAGCCATCTTGTCCGGATGGCCCTCGGTCACCGATTCTGAGGTGAAGGTCCACTGGTTCAATGTGGCTCCCGATTCGGTCGTGATCAGTCGGTGGTCTGGGCCTGTCGCTGCATGCATTCGGAGCAGCGCGGCAAGGCTAGACGAACGAGGTCGCGACGCAGCAAAGGGTGCGCCAGCGCAGAGAACTACCGGCGCAGTTCGGCGACGGTGTCGAGAACGGCGTCGGCGACCTCGCGCTTGGAGCAGATCGGCAGCGGCCGCACCGTGCCGTCGGCCAGCAGGATCGTCACGATGTTGGTGTCGTGCGCGAAACCTGCGCCGGCCGCCGAGACATCGTTGGCCACCATCACATCGAGGTTCTTGCGAGCCAGTTTCGCCGCAGCATTGTCGAGTACGTCAGCGGTCTCGGCGGCGAAGCCGACCAGCACCTGACCCGGTGGCTTTGCCGCCCCGAGTCCGGCGAGGATGTCGTGAGTGTGCTCAAGCACGATGACGGGGGCTTCGGCGCTGTCGGCGGGGTTGCCCTTCTTGATCTTCTGCGGGGCTACGTCGGCAGGCCGGAAGTCGGCCACTGCCGCAGCCATGATGATCACGTCGGCGCCTGCGTGCGACACCACAGCGGCCTCCATCTCAGCTGCCGAGGTGACGCGCACTTCCCGAACACCCTCAGGCGGTTCCAGCGGGGCGCTGGTAACCAAGGTCACTTCTGCACCGCGATCCCGAGCGGCAGTGGCAATGGCGTATCCCTGCTTGCCCGATGATCGGTTGCCAATGAAGCGAACCGGATCGATGGCCTCCCGGGTGCCTCCGGCGCTGACGGTAACGCTGACGCCGGCGAAGTCGCGGCGCGGCGGCGGTGACTGCCGGGCAGGGTCTGGTTCGGGCAGCTCAGCGAGCACCTCGGCCACGGCTTCGAAGATGGTGGCCGGCTCGGCAAGGCGGCCCGTGCCGATGTCGCCGCCGGCGAGACGACCGGCCTCGGGCACCACCATGTGCACTCCCCGGCCGGTCAGCACCTCGATGTTGTGCTGCACGGCGGCGTGCTCCCACATCTCGGAGTGCATGGCAGGGCACACCACCACAGGTGCCCGCGTGGCGAGCAGCGTGGCGGTGAGCAAACCGTCGGAGATGCCCGCGGCATAGCTGCCGATGACGCGTGCCGTGGCGGGCGCCACGACCACCACGTCGGCCGTCTGGCCCAGCGTCGTGTGCGGGATCGGGTCGTCCTCGCCGAAAATCGACGTCTGCACGCGCTCGCTGGCCAAGGCGTCGAACGTTGCGCGGCCCACGAACCGCTGCGCCGCTGCGGTCATCACCGGGGCCACATGGGCGCCCGCATCCACCATCAGCCGGCACAGGATCACTGCCTTGTACGCGGCGATGCCACCGCTCACGCCCAATACCACGCGGCGCCCGGCGAACGGCGACGCCGCAGCGTCAGGCAAGTCAGGCCTCGAGGTCGGGAACCACTTCGAGCATGGCTGCGTCAGCCTCCGCCGCGGCGAGCGCTTCGGCCTCCAGCCGTGCTCGCTCTTCGGGGTCGAACCGCTCGAACGTGATCTTGTCGGCGTCGATCTCCTCGAATGCGATCGACAAGGGCTTGCGGGCAACCGAAGCAACCTGCGGCGGCACAACCGAGCCGATGCCGCCGTCGAGCTGGTTGTAATACGAGTTGATCTGCCGCGAGCGCATGGCAGCGAGGCTCACCAGCGTGAACTTCGAGTCGACCTTGGAGAGCAAATCTTCAAGCCCTGGGGTGATCATGGTGTCGGTTGACTCAGTCATCGCAAGTCGCAGGCTACCGGCGGGACCTGGTGCGCTCCACGAATGAGGCGATCTCCGACACCGTGCTCGAGATATCCCGGTTCACAACGATGAGATCAGCCATCCGGTAGCCGACGGGCAATTCCTCGTCGGCCTTGGCGAGCCGGCGTGCTACATCTGCATCAGGATCGCCCCGGCGGCGCATGCGCCGCTCCTGTTCGGCGCGGCTCGGCGGCAGCACCATGATCACCAAGGCGGCAGGATCACGGTTCCGCACCGAAACAGCACCCTGCACGTCGATTTCGAGCACCAGATCCCGGTCGAGATCGGGCGGCGGCATCGGGGTGCCATAGCGGTACTCGAAGAAGTCGGCCCACTCCAGGAACCCGCCTGCTGAGATCCGGGCGTCGAACTCCTCGGCCGTCACGAACGTGTAGGCCTCGGCAGGCTCCCCGACGCGACGAGGGCGGGTCGTCCACGATCTACTCAGCAGCAGCGTGGGGTCCTGCGCCACCAGCTCGGCCACGATGGTTCCCTTGCCAGCCCCACCTGGCCCGCACACCACGTACAGCGTGACGCCCCAAGGCGCGCTGTCGCCCGGTGCGCGCCCAAGCGCGCCATGACTCGCAGCGCCGCTGGGCGCCGGGTCGGTCATGCGACTGTCTTCACGCGCCTGAGGCGGAATCCTGTGCGAAATGCTCGCTCAAACGGCGCCGCTGCGTCTCGCCGAGACCCCGCAGCCGCCGGTTGTCGGCGATGCCAATCTCAGCCATCAGTCGGCGGGCCTTGACCTTGCCGAGACCGGGCATCGACTCCAAGGCAGCGAGTGCCTTGAGCTTGCCGACGTTCTCGACAGTGTCGGCTTCGGCCAGCAACTCGTCGAAGGTGAGCAGGCCCATCTTCAACCGATGCTTGACGTTTGCGCGGACCTCGCGGGCCTCCTTGGCCTTGGCCAGCGCCTCGGCACGCTGCTCGTCACTCAGTTCAGGCAGCGGACTCATTGAGGTGCAGTGTAGCTATGCGCCAGATAGGCCCTAGGGACACCGGGCTCGATGGCGGCGAGGCTTCTTACGGCTGACCCAGGGCGGCAGCGACCTCGGCGACGATGGCTGCCGCTGCGGCATCCGGATCGGGCGCTGCGGTGACCGCTCGGCCGATGACGAGCACATCGGCGCCGGCGCCGATGGCTGCGGCAGGGGTGGCGACGCGGCGCTGATCGGCCGACGGCGCCCCGGCGGGGCGTATGCCTGGGACCACCCGGAGCATTCCCGGAACGGTGTCGGTCACCACCGCAAGATCGGGCGCGGCGCACACGACGCCGTCGCATCCGGCTCGCTCGGCCAGTCGCGCGCGGCCAATCAGCGCCTCGGAGGGGGCGTCAGCGTCCGAGGTGAGCACGGTGACGCCGAGTGCGATCGGCACTTCGGCACCCGAGCCCGCATCGGCGGCACTGCGGCGTGCGCTTGCGGCACCGTCGCTCAAGCCGCGAGCGCCCGCGGCCAGCATGTCCGGACCGCCCTGGGTGTGCAGGGTGAGCAGCCAGACTCCCATCTCACCAGCGCAGCGAGCAGCGTGCTCCACCGTGTTCGGAATGTCGTGGAGCTTCAGGTCCAGGAACACGCGGCTGCCCGCCGACACGATGTCGCGCACGATCTGCGGGCCCACTGCGAGGAACAGCTCAAGGCCGACCTTCATAACGCCGAAGTCGGCCCCGAAACGCTCCACGAGCGCTAGGGCAGCGCTCCGATCGGGCACATCGAGCGCGAGGGCCAAGTGGTCACGAGCTGGGACGCACCCGAGCACGGATGCCGTTGCTGTGGCTGTTGGCGGGTTCAACTGGTCTCCGCCGTGTCGTAGACGGCATTGACCGCTGCCTCCATTGCCTCTGTGAGCCACATGGTGCTCCATCCTTCCATTGTCGCTCTCTCACCGAATCGCAATCGAGCAAGTACTCAGCGCAGTGACGATCAGGCTGAGCATCACGATCACTCGGTACCATCCCATTGCTCTTTCGTGGTTCATGTATTTCACTCCTCGCCAGAGGTTTCTGTCGGTTGCCGGACGGTTCAATCGCAGCACGGCTCAGTCGCCGGATGGGTCGGTTGCCGGGTCAGCGGCCTGGCCTGCAGCCTTGCGAGGCGCGGCGCCCATCCGGTGGGCGCGCCCCGCGAGTGAGGCTGCAGAGCGGACACCGTGCCGCTCGCACCAGCGCCGCAGTTCGCTGAGCACGTTGCGAGGTGCCCTGGGGTCCCAGAACGAGGCAGTGCCGACCTGTACCGCACTGGCGCCGGCAGCCATGAGCTCCACTGCGTGTTCCCCCTTGGCCACCCCGCCGACGCCCACGATCGGCACGCCGCCGAGCGCCGCACGGACGTCGTAGACGGCCCTCACCGCAACCGGGCGGATGGCCGGACCCGACAGCCCCCCGCCGCCGTTGCCGAGCGTGGGCTGCGCTGTGACCGGGTCGATCGACATCCCGAAGACGGTGTTGATGAGCGTGAGCGCCTCGGCTCCAGCGCTCACGGCCGCTTCGGCGATCTCGACAAGATCGGTGACGTTGGGGGTGAGCTTTGCCCACACGGGCACGCCCGCAGCAGTTGAAGCGCTGACGGCATCGGCCGTGGCCGACGGATCGCAGGCAAACATCTGGCCGCGGCCTTCGAGGTTCGGGCAGCTCACGTTCACCTCCAGCGCCGTGAGCCCGGCACCTGTGAGCGCCGCTGCTGCCGTGGCGTAGTCGGCGACCGTGCGGCCCCAGATGCTGGCCACCACCCGGGCGCCCGTGCGGGCCAGGCGCGGCAGTTCGCGCTCCGCCCATGCGGCGACGCCCGGGTTCTGCAGCCCTACCGCGTTGAGCATCCCCGCAGCGGTGCCCACCACTCTCGGTGCCGGGTTGCCGGCCCAGGAGAACGGCGAGAGCGATTTGGTCACGATCGCCCCGAGCGATGCCAGATCCATGTACGAGCCGAGCTCGGTGCTGTAGCCGGCAGTGCCGGACGCCGTCATGACCGGGTTGGGCAGCTCCACGCTGCCGACTCGCACTGCCATGTCGACGCCTCCGCCCCGGACGGCCCGGGGCAGTGACTCAGGCATGCTCGCGTCGCATCGACGCATCGAGTTCTGCGTGGAATTCCTGCAGCGGCCGCACTTGCAGGTCGCTGGCAAGCCACTCACGCAGGCCCGTGGCTGCGGCGCGGGCCGCGGCCACGGTGGTCAGGCACGGGACGTGATGTGTGCGCGCCGCCGCCCTGATGTGGCGGCCGTCGATCTGCGCCCCTCGACCCCTCGGCGTGTTGACCACCAACTGAATGCGACCTGCAGCCATGAGCTGCACCGAGTCCTCGCCGGGCGAGGTCTCGAGGCCGTCCACCGACAGCTTCGCCACTTCGGTCGTGACCGCAATGCCGTTGCGCCGCAGGTAGTCGGCCGTGCCGGCCGTCGCAGCGATGTCGAAGCCGAGCTCAGAGAGCACACGGGCCGCCTCGAGCCCCTCGGGCTTGTCGCGGTCGGCCAGCGTGAGCAGCACCGTGCCGCCGGACGGGAGTGCATCGCCCGCAGCAATCTGACTCTTGGCAAACGCCAGCCCGAAGGTCGCGTCAATGCCCATGACCTCGCCCGTCGAGCGCATCTCCGGGCCGAGCACTGTGTCCACCGAGGGGAACCGGCCGAAGGGCAGCACGGCTTCCTTCACAGCGACATGGCGCGGCCCTGTTGGCTCATCGGCGGGCAGCTGGCCGTTGCGTGACCAGCCAGGGAGCATCCCGTCTGCGACGAGCTCGTCGAGCGTCTCACCCGCCATCACCCGCGAAGCCGCCTTGGCCAGCGACACCCCGGTGGCCTTCGCGACGAACGGGACCGTGCGCGACGCCCGCGGGTTGGCCTCGATCACGAACACCTCACCGGCCTTGACGGCGAACTGCACATTCAGCAGCCCCACCACGCCGAGCGAGTCGGCCAGGCGCTGGGTGTAGGTCACGATCGTCTGCTGGGTCGCGGCGCTGAGGCTCGGCGGCGGGATGGCGCACGCGCTGTCGCCCGAGTGCACGCCGGCCTGCTCGACATGCTCCATGATCCCGCCCAGCATCCACGCGCCGGTGCGGTCGCGCAGCGAGTCGACATCGACCTCGATGGCGTCTTCGAGGAAGCGATCCACGAGCACGGGCCGTTCGGCCGACAGTCCCCCTTCACGACCCAGCGAGGAGAACTGCGCCAGCTCGGCCATGCTGGCGGCGAGCTCGTCGTGGTCGTACACCACGGTCATGGCCCTGCCCCCGAGCACGTAGCTGGGTCGTACAAGCGCGGGAAAGCCGATGTCGTCACAGATCGCAGCCGCCTCGGCAGGTCCGGCTGCGGTGCCGCCTGGCGGCTGCGGGATGGCGAGCGCGGCGCACAGCGCATTCCAGCGCTCGCGGTCTTCGGCCAGGTCGATGGAGTCGGCGGGAGTGCCGCACACCAGCTCGGCGGGCAGCTCCGATGCCAGCTTGAGCGGCGTCTGACCGCCGAGGCTCACGATGACGCCGACCGGATCCTCGGCGTCGATGATGTTGAGCACGTCTTCGGTGGTGAGCGGCTCGAAATACAGGCGGTCAGAGGTGTCGTAGTCGGTGGAAACCGTCTCGGGGTTGCAGTTGACCATGACGGTCTCGTAGCCGGCGTCGCGCAGGGCGAAGCTGGCATGCACGCAGCAGTAGTCGAACTCGATGCCCTGGCCGATGCGGTTGGGTCCCGAGCCCAGGATGATCATGCGGGGGCGGGTGCCGGGGCGGATCTCGTCCTCGTCTTCGTAGGTGGAGTAGTGGTACGGCGTGCGGGCATCGAACTCGGCGGCGCACGTGTCCACGGTCTTGAACGTGGCGCGCACGCCCGCTTCGAGGCGCGCAGCGCGCACCTCGGCCTCGCCGGTGCCCCACAGCCATGCGAGCTGCGCGTCGGCGAAGCCGAGCTGCTTGGCGCGCTTCCACGCACGCCGACTGAGCTGGCTGGGGCTGCCGGCCGCTTCCAGCGCCGCCCGTTCGTCGACGACGGCGAGCATCTGGTCGACGAACCACGGGTCCACGCCGGTGGCGGTGCTGACCTCGTCAGGATCGGCGCCTCTGCGCAGCAGCTCTCCCATCTCGAAGACCCGTTCGGGCGTGGGGGTGGCGATCGCGTCGAGCAGCTCGGCTGTCGTGCGCTCGGCGTACTGCGCCTCGCCGGCGTCGGCATTCAGGCCGAAGCGGCCCTGCTCCAGGCTGCGCAGCGCCTTCTGCAGGCTTTCGGGGAAAGTGCGGCCGATGGCCATCACCTCGCCGACGGATTGCATCTGCGGGCCGAGCACCGGCGCGGCACCGGGCAGCTTCTCGAAGGCCCAGCGAGGGATCTTGGTGACCACGTAGTCGATGGTCGGCTCGAAGCTGGCGGGCGTCTCGCCGGTGATGTCGTTGGTGATCTCGTCGAGCGTGTAACCGACGGCGAGCCGGGCGGCGATCTTGGCGATCGGGAAGCCGGTCGCCTTCGACGCCAGGGCAGAGCTGCGGCTGACCCGCGGGTTCATCTCGATGATGATCTGCTCGCCGTTGGCGGGGTCCACGGCGAACTGCACGTTCGAGCCGCCGGTCTCCACGCCGATGCGGCGGATGCAGGCGAAGGCCGCATCGCGCATCTGCTGGTACTCCACGTCGGACAGGGTCTGGGTGGGGGCGACCGTGATCGAATCGCCGGTGTGCACGCCCATCGCGTCGAAGTTCTCGATGGAGCAGATCACCACGCAGTTGTCGGCGCGGTCGCGCATCACCTCGAGCTCGAATTCCTTCCAGCCCTTGACCGACTGCTCGATGAGGATCTCGCTGATCGGGCTGGCGTCGAGGCCTGCGGCTGCGGCGGTTTCGAACTCGGCGGCAGTGGTGGCGAAGCCGGTGCCCTCCCCGCCCAGGATGTAGGCGGGACGGATGATGACCGGCAGGCCGATCTCGTCGATCGCCCGGCGGGCCTCGTCGATGGAGTGCGCTATGGCCGAACGAGCGCAGCGCAGGCCGATTTCGGTCATCGCCTGGCGGAAGCGGTCGCGGTCCTCCGCTGTGTTGATGGCTTGTTCGGACGCGCCGATCATCTCGACGCCGTAGCGGTCGAGCACGCCGCTGTTGGAGAGCTCGGTGGCGAGGTTCAGCGCCGTCTGGCCGCCGAGCGTTGGCAGCAGCGCATCGGGGCGTTCGCGGGCGATGATCGCCTCGAGCACCGCCGCGTCGAGCGGCTCGACGTAGGTGGCATCGGCGAACTCGGGGTCGGTCATGATCGTGGCCGGGTTCGAGTTGGCCAAGATCACCCGGTAGTCCTCTTCGCGCAGCACCCGGCAGGCCTGCGTGCCCGAGTAGTCGAACTCGCAGGCCTGGCCGATCACGATGGGCCCCGAGCCGATGATGAGGATCGAGCCGATGTCGTCGCGGCGCGGCATCAGCGAGCCTTCCCGTGACTGACGGCAGTGCCGGGACCGGCACCGTTGGGGGTCCCGCCCCAGAACTGCGACATGAGGTCGGCGAAGCGATCGAAGAGGTAGCGCGAGTCGTGCGGCCCGGGGCTGGCTTCGGGGTGGTACTGCACGGCGAACGCGGGCAGGTCGCGGCAGGCGAAGCCTTCGAGTGACCCGTCATTGAGGCACACGTGCGTCTCGTCGACGCCGGGCACCGAGCCGGATTCGATGGCGAAGTTGTGGTTCTGGCTGGTGATCTCGACGCGGCCCGTGGACTCGTCGCGCACCGGCACGTTGCCCCCGTGGTGGCCAAAGGGCAGCTTGTAGGAGCGGCCGCCCAGCGCGAGGCCGAGCACCTGCTGGCCGAGGCAGATGCCGAAGATCGGCACCCGGTCAAGCAACTCGCCGAGCGCGCCGATGACGCTGCCCGCCATCTCAGGATCGCCCGGACCGTTGGAGAGGAACACGCCGTGGGGCTCGCGGGCGAGCACCTCGTCTGCGGGAGTGTGCGCCGGCACCACCTCGACGGTGGCGATGCGCCCGAGGTTGACCGCGATGGCGCGCTTGATGCCCAAGTCGTAGGCCACCACACGCCACGGCCCGTCGCCAGCCGTATAGGGCTCCGCGGTGGTGACCTCGCTGACCAGATCGACACCGGCGGTGCCGGCCTCGGCGGTGGCCGCGGCCGCGAGGCGTTCCAGCGCCTCATCGTCGGGGGCGGGCCCGAAGGCACCTGGCATGGCGCCGTGGTCGCGCACGTGGCGTGTCAAGCGTCGCGTGTCCACGCCCGCGATGCCGGCCACCCCGTGGCGGGCGAGATAGGCGTCGAGATCGCTGTCGGAGCGCCAATTGGAGCGGCGGCGGGCCAGGTCGCGGATGACGACGCCCCTGCAGAAGGGGCGGCGAGACTCCGCATCGGTCGGGGTGGTGCCGTAGTTGCCGATGTGGGGGTAGGTGAACGCGATGATCTGGCCTGCGTAGGAAGGGTCGGTGATGACCTCCTGGTAGCCGGTCATCACGGTGTTGAACACGACCTCGCCCGATGCGATGCCGCTGAGTGCGCCGGGGGGTGCGTCCAGCGGCGCGCCGATCATCTCGCCCTCGAAAGTGGTGCCGTCGGTGAGCACGAGTGCGCCGGGAGCGGGCGCAGCGGGGTTGTCTACGGTCGAAGTCATCGGGTGTTTCCTGCGGCGAGCGCAGCGACGGTACCGGCAGTGCTGCACAGCGCACCGTTGGCCACAGCCGTGCGTCCCGCGACGATCGTCGTCGTCACCATCGCGCTCATTTCACGTCGACGGTGCGGTGTGTTGCGCGCCATGGAAACCGAGCCGCGCTCAGCCAGCGTCCAAGGCCGGCTGAGGTCGAGGACCACCAGGTTCGCGGGCTGGCCGGGCTCGATCGCCCCGCCGCCGAGATGGGTGGCGCCTGCCAGTTCGGCAGGTCGCCAAGCGAGCGCGTCCAACGCCGTCTCGACACTGATGTCTGGGTGGTCGAGGACGAGTGCGGCGCAGGTCTCCAGTGCCGCCACCCCGGGCGGTGCCTCGTCGAACGGCAGGTCCTTCGCCTGCGGCGGCACCGGCGAATGGCCGCTGACCACCGCATCGATGGTGCGGTCGTTGACGCCCGCCACGAGCGCCGCCTGGTCCTGCGCGGTGCGGTACGGCGGCTCGGCTCGCATGAGCGTGTCGTAGCCGTCGGCGTCGACATCGATGAAGTACAGGTGCTCAGCGCCAACCGACGCGGACACGTTGATGCCCTCCGCCTTGGCGGCACGCACCAGCTCGACCGTACGTGCGGCACTGATCCGGTCGAGGTGCAACCGCCCCCCGGTGAGCCTCGCAACGCCGATCGCAGCGTTGGCTGCCAGCTCCTCGGAGGCAGCCGGTTCCCCGGCCAGGCCCATGCGTGCCGACACCGCGCCCTCGGCCATGGCGGCCGTGCCGCCGAGATGGGCTATCGCCGGGCGCACCGAAACGGTCCCACCCAGCGGCCCGGCGTACTGCAGGGCCCGGCGGAGCAGACCGGAGTCGGCCAGCGGCCCCACGTCGGTGAACCAGCGGACGTCGGCATCGGCCAGCTCGGCCATGGGCGACAGGCGCTTCCCGACCCGATCGGCGGTGATCGTGGCGGCGGCCACGACCGCGCAGTGCCGGCCTGCGGCGTTGCGGCGCAGCTCGGCGAGCTGGCCCAGCCGATCGAGCGGCGGATCGGTGTCGGGCTGTGCGAGCACGGCGGTGAAGCCGCCGAGCGCGGCGGCCGCTGTGGCGGTGGCGACGGTCTCGGCTTCCTCGTTGCCCGGTTCGCCCAGACGGCTGAACAGGTCCACCAACCCAGCGGCGACCACGCACCCGGTCGCATCGATGACGTGTGCCGAACCGTCGCGACTTGTGCCGGGAGGATCCACAGCCGCGATCCGGCCGTCCAGCACGGTGATGTCCGCGTGCCGCCGGCCGGTGCGCTCAACGATCTCGCCGCCTGCGACAAGCAACGTCTCACCTGCGCCCGGCGACTGCTGCTCCGCCATCTCAGGCACCGCCTCCGCCTATCGGTTCCGCCTCTGAGGGCACCGGGTCGGGCGGCCCGTCTGCGTTGGGCAGGGCCGTGCCCGATCCGATCAGGCGGAACAGCACCGCCATGCGGGCGGCCACGCCGTGCGATACCTGCCGGGTGACCAGCACCCGGTTGGCGGCCAGGTCCTCGAACACCGCGCCCGCGATCTCGATGCCGCGGTTCATCGGGCCAGGATGGGTGATGACCGCGTCGGGACGCAGGCGCTGGGCGCGTTCGGCGGTGAGGCCATAGCGGGTGACGTACTCGGGCACCGACCCGATCAGGCCGTCCGCCATGCGCTCGCGCTGGCAGCGCAGCAGCCCCACCACGTCGAGCTCGTCGAGCACGTCGTCGAGACTGTGCGAGATCTCGACCCGCTTGGCCGCATCGGTCTGGAGCCAGCAGTCGATCCACTCGCGGGGCTGCGCGGGCAGCAGCGTGGGCGGCGCGACGAGCACGATGCTGGCTCCCAGAGCGGTGTACGCCTCGATGTCGCTGCGCGCGACCCGGCTGTGCACGATGTCGCCGACGATGCCGATCCGGCGCCCTGCCAGCGTGGGCTCATCAGCGGCATCGGCGCCCGGCTGGCCGTCGGCCATCGGAGTGAAGTGGCGCCACAGGGTGTAGGCGTCCTGCAGGCCCTGGGTGGGGTGGGCATGCCACCCGTCGCCGCCGTTGAGCACTGCGACGCCATCGTCGGCCCAGCGGGCGATCTGGGCAGGCACGCCGGCGCTGCGATGGCGCACTACAGCGGCATGGATGCCCATGGCCTGAACGGTCTCGAAGGTGTCGCGCAGCGATTCGCCCTTCGCGAGCGACGAGGACGAGGCCGAGAAGTTGAGCACGTCGGCCGACAGTCGCTTGGCGGCGGTCTCGAACGCCAGCCGGGTGCGGGTGGATTCCTCGAAGAACAGCGTGGCCACGGTGCGACCGCGCAAAGCAGGCACTTTGGGGATCGGCCGACGGCCCACCTCGACGAATCGGTCAGTGAGCGACAGCAGCTCGGAGATGCCCTCGGTGCCGAGCTCGCCCAGCGTCAGCAGGTGCCCGCTCACTTGCGCATCTCCCCCAGCAGCACGCCCTCGAGCGTCACGTCCACCATCTCCTCGCGGCTGGTGGGCAGGTTCTTGCCGACGAAGTCGGGGCGGATGGGCAGCTCGCGGTGACCACGGTCGATCACCACGGCGAGCTGCACCGCTCGGGGACGCCCGAAGTCGTTGAGGGCATCGAGCGCGGCGCGGATGGTGCGGCCGGTGTAGAGCACGTCGTCGACCAGCACCACGGTCATGCCGTCGAGGTCGAAGGGGATGTCGGTGACGGCTTCGGCCATGACCGGGCGCAGTCCGATGTCGTCGCGGTGCATCGCCACGTCGAGCGTGCCGAAGGGCACGTCGGTGCCGTCGATCTCGAACAGGAGCCGCACGATCCGCAGGGCGATCTGCACGCCGCCGGTCTGCAGGCCCACCACGAGGACGTTGTCGAGACCCTCGTTCCGCTCGATGATCTCGTGACTGACACGGGTGAGTGCCCGGTGGACCCCGCTGGAATCGAGAATGGTGGTCCGTGCAACGAAAACGCCCCCGTAGGGGGGCGTCATGCGTCGCTCGCGGTCTGCCACGCGCAGGTCCTTCCTGTCCGTACGAGCCTCACCGGACCCGCTTCACGGTCAGAACCGCACCCTAGCGCGGGCCTCCCGCGACCCGGCGCGCAATTCCGTGTCCTGCACAGATCTGACTCAGGAGGCGTGATCATGCACTCGATTACTCATTTGCATGCTTAATTTTCCCCATGCTCGTGTTATTCTTTGCTCATGCGCACGACCATCGAATTCGACGAGGATGCAGCTCGGGCGCTGGCACGTCTGCGCCAGGACACCGGCATGGGCGTTTCCGAGGCCGTCAACCACCTCGTGCGGCGCGGGCTTGCAGCCTCATCAGACGCTCGCCCCTTCGTCCAACGGACCCATCCGCTCGGCATCCAGATCGACGTCAGCAACGTGGCCGAGGCCATCGATGTGCTCGAAGGCTCGCGCACGAGGTAACTGCGGGTGCTCATCGACGCCAACGTCCTGCTGTACGCCGTCGACGAACGGAGCCCGTTCCACGACGCAACGCGTACGTGGCTCGAGGGAGCGCTGAACGGGCCACGTCGGGTCGGGCTTCCTTGGCAGTCGCTCGCCGGCTTCCTGCGGATCGTCACGAACCCGCGAGCAGTACCGAACCCGCTCGGACCCGCCGAGGCATGGGCGTTCGTCGACGACTGGCTGAGCGCTCCCAGCGCGTGGATTCCCGAACCTGGCCGGGGGTACCGGAACATCCTCGGGCGTCTGGTTCGAGAACTGCATCTCAGCGCCAACCTGATTCCCGACGCCGCGCTCGCCGCCCTGTGCATCGAGCACGGTCTGGCGATCGTCTCAGCAGACTCCGATTTCGCCCGTTTCGCTGAGCTGCGCTGGATCAACCCGACATCGAGTGCATGACACTGGACCAGAGGGGCTGCAGCGCACTGCGACCCCTCACCGGCGCACCGCTGTGCATCGTTCCGCACCGGCAACACTCGCTCAAGCGCAGGCGGGCAGGGCGGTGCCGGCCAAGTCGGCCACGTCGAGCTTCTTGAGGCTGAGCGCGTGGCGGCCGTGTGCCGGGGCAAGGCCTCGCAGCAGCACGGGCGACCAGTCGAGCGACACGTCAGCTTGGACGGCGTCGCCGCGCCGGCAGACCGAGCAGGCCGGGGCGGTGCAGCCCGGCGGCAGGACACAGCGACGACCGGGACCGTCGCTGACGGCGCACGAATCAAGCGTGCTGATCGCGACCCGGCGGGCCTCGTTGGCGGCCTGATTCCGCAGGCCCATGACCTGCGCTGTGTCGGCAGCGGCAGCGCTGAACAGCGCGCACATGGCAGCCAACGCCAGCGCGACGAACGGCGTGCTCATTGCCGCGTCCTCGCATGCTCGAGGGCGCGCCCGACGATCGGGCCTTCGACGCGTGCTGCCAAGCGCCGCGTGGCAGGGCCGGTTTGAACGCTCACCGCTGGGCCGCCGGGTCCTCTGGCACCGGAACGGCGACTCGGGTGCTGACGACGTCGCTGAAGAGCGACGAGACAGCGAGCGGGCAGACCACGTCAACCTTGACGGCGGCAGGTTCAGTCTTCGATGGCACACGGTGAACGGCGGCGGTCGCGCTGAAGCGCTGATCGGCCGTGTCGCAATCGGCGATCGCCGCGGCGCCGACGACACGCTCGGCGATGCCCGCAGCGTGCCGGTCGATCTCGGCACTAGTAGCGGTGTCTGGTGGCGATGCGAGTGCGCTGGCGGCGTAGTGCGCCGCTTCGACGCTCGCAGCCCGGATGGACCCTGAGGCGCGTGTGGAGTCGCCGGAATAGTCCACCAGCCAGATGCCGAACACCAGCACGGCCGCCACGCTGAGCATGCCGACGCTCTCATCCATGAGCCGATCCTTCCTGAGAGGACTCACCCCGAATTGGTTGCCTGCGTCCCAGCCGGCCATGCGCTAGCTGTCCAGAAGGCAACGCGCCAAGGGGTGAGTGGGCCGCACGGTCACCGGCACGGCTCAGCACGGCGGTGCCACCGGTGCTCGCAGCGCTGCGCCCTCGGCCGACGGCGGGCGGCGACAGGCCACACCGAGCGCACCACGTGAGCCGAGCCAGCCCGCCGATGAAACTCTCACCGAAACGATGACCGAGCACGTCGGGTCCGCTCGCACTTCTACCGCAGTGGGCTGCACAGCGGCGAGCTGCGCAGTGCGGTCGGCTGCTGCCCTCGCCGCCGCTTCGCGGACCTTGGTGGTCAATTCGTCGGGTGGCGACTCCAGCTGGCAGTCCCATGCTGCTGGCAGCAGATCGGTCACTGCGATCGCGGCGGCATCGGCGGCACCTTGCGCGGCAGCCGCGCCGACCTGCCGTGTGAACAGAGAGATCACCAACGCCATGAAGACCACCAGCACGCTGAACAAGCGCAGAATCGAAAGCGAGCTGTCCATGTCAAGCCACTGCGACAGGATGCGGACTGATCAGATGGCCTAGCCAGACTTCGGAGTGCATTTCTTGCTGCCGTCCCAATCGCCGCCGACGGCTTCGCACAGCTTGTCGGTTGTGATCTTGCTGAGATCGACCGTGCTGTCATGAGCTTGCGGGGCGTTATTGCCGAGCGTGGTCCACATGACCGTCACAACGAGAATCGAGGCGGCGACGGCGGCGGCGATGAAGATCAGCTTGGTGACTGGTGAATCCATGTGTTTGCTCCTTGCCCGCTTCTGCGGGCGGTCGGGATCATCGGTATCGGAAAGGCGCTCGTTGCTCACGCCGCGGGGAGGGTCATGACGACGGTCACCATGACGACGGCTGAGGCGACCACTGCGAGCAGCGAGGCGGATGCGCCTACTGAGCGGGCGAGGCGGTCGATGGACTCGCGGCGGCGGTCGTCCATGGCTCGCACGACACGGTCGAGAACTCGGTCGAGGAGCTGCGAGGCCGCGGCGCCGGAACGCTCGGCAGCGTCGACCGTGCGCAGCAGTGACGCCGTCGGCGAATCCCCGAGCTGCGTCGCCACCGCTGCCAGCGGGTCGCGCCCGCCGAGCACGGCTGCGTTGACCGCGCCGGCGGCGGGTGCGAATGCGGGGTCGGTGACGCGCTCGGCGGCGTCGAGCACCGCCACGCTGATCGGATGCCCAGCCGCCACGAAGAGGCGTATACGGCGCAGCCACAGCAGCACGGCTGCATCGGCGCGGCGCCGGTGACCGGCGAGCACGGCGCCAGCCATCAGACCGGGCACGGCCCACGCCGTCACCACGGCGACCAGCAGTGCCCAGGCCAGCGCCGTTGCCGGCGAGGTCTCCCCGCTGGCTGACAGCCGACCTGCGGCAACGAAGCCGACAGCGATGGTGCAGACAGCCACGATCACTGTCAGGCTCGCGAGCCGCGCCGGACTCCAGCCCAACGCGGTCAGCCTCCGGCGGTTCCGGCGGCGACGCTCGCTCGACGCCAGCAGCCCGATCGCGGCACACGCGCTCACGGCGGCCATCAGCCAGATGCCGAGCGCGCCCACCGGCGGCCACGGCCCGCTCATCGCAGCATCTCCCCAGGCCGACGGCGCCCGGCCGCGGACGACACGGTCACCGGAGCATCTCCCCAGGCCGATGGCAGCTCCCCGTCGGGCGTCACCGTCACCGGAGCATCT
Source organism: Candidatus Poriferisodalis sp. (assembly GCF_965203655.1). GTDB lineage: Bacteria > Actinomycetota > Acidimicrobiia > Acidimicrobiales > Poriferisodalaceae > Poriferisodalis. The sequence goes on along the minus strand of NZ_CBDBDD010000008.1, from coordinate 538,646 downwards.
CCCACGCCGCACTGAGCGGCCGGGCGCTGATCGCCACAGCGACCACGACAGCGGCGAGCCCGACGCGCTGGCCCTGCGTGCCCGACAGCCACGCCCACGCGTCCGGGCTGACCAGCGCGCTGCCGAGCGCAACCCCGGCGCCGAGAACTGCTGCGAGCCCGAGCTGAGGCAGGTTGGCGGCGACGTGACGGTGAAAATGGCGCGCTGTGGAGGCGGCCTCCGCAGCTTCGGCTTCCAGCACGCCCAAGATCGGCACCCACTGGCCGCCGCTCGCCGCAGCGACCGCCACGACATCGGCCAGCCAGGCCGCGACCGCGCCGTCGGCGCCCGCTGCGAACCGCTGCGCCGCCGCCTCGACCCCGACGCTGCGGCATTCCTCGACAAGCCTCGCTGCGGTGTGCGCGATCGGTCCGGTGGCCAATGGCGCCGAGGTCTCAAGCGCATCCACCACTGTGCGCGACACCTGAGCCTGATTGGCGAGGATCGCTGCAAACTGCGCCACGGATTCTGTCGCGCTGACACGCTGGCGGCTGCGGACGATGCACGCGCCGCACCACGCACCGATGCCGACCACCGCGCCTGCGAGGCCAGCCGCCGTCGGCCCGAAGGCCAGTCCGGCTACGAATGCAGCTGCTCCAGTGATGAAGAGGGGCCAGCGGGACGATTCCTCGCCGCGCGAACGGGCCCGGTGGCCGGTGCCGAGCAGCAGCCACAGCGCTGCTGCGCATCCCGCTGCGCCGAGTGCCGCGAACTTCAGCACGCTGTGTCCTCGGCGACGAGCGGCTCGTACGGCGGCGGGTCATCGATGGGGATGAGCGGACCGGGATCCCACAGCACTCCCCGCGACAACCCGTTGTCACGCGCTGGCGCGCCCGTACGCGATTCCGCTGGTCGCGGCGGTTCCGCGTGCGGATCCAGTGATTCCGACTGCAGATCCGGTGGCTCGTCGCCCTGCAACGATGCTTTTGCCTGCGGCTGCGTCGCGCTGGGTGGTTCGGCCGCTTGAGACTGGCCCTCTGTCGGCTGCTCTGCTCGCACCGGCGGCTGCGCCTTCGCTTGCGGCTGGGTGTGAACCGGCGGGTCGGCAGGCGGTGCAACCGTGCCGGGGTTCGGCGTCACCGGAACGTCGACGATTTGCGAGTACGCCGTCGGCAGCTGGGCGTCGCCACCTGCTGCGGGCAGGCCGGCGGACGCATACACCTCCGCCATGCGGCCGACGGGGCGGCCGGCTGGGGTTGCCCAGCGGTCGCCCGCTCGCAGCGCCCACAGACACGTCGTGGAGATGACCCCGGTGACATCGTCAATGCCGGTGAGCTGCGTCACGTCAGCTACGACCCGCTCGCCGGCGTCATTGCGGCCCATCCACACGCACAGGTCCACGGCCGCCGCGATCTGCCGGCGGGCGTAGTCAGGTTCGGCGCCCTCAGAACAGGCGTACGCCACGAGCTTCTCCAGCACGCCCTTGCCCGGCTGCGAGTGCAATGTGACCAGGCAGCCGTCGAGGCCCGACGACATGGCATCCAGCAGCGCCTCGCAGCCCTCGCCGCGGATCTCGCCGACGACGAGCTTGGCGGCATTTGCCCGCTTGGCATCACGGATGTGGTCAGCCATCGAATGGCGTCCGTAGCCGTCCTGGTTGGCGTCGCGGGTCAACCGCTCAAAGGTGTTGGGGTGAATGCCGTACTCGGCCAGCCGCAGCTCGGGCGTGTCTTCGATGGTGTCGATGCGCTCGTGGTCGGACACAGCAGCGAGCAGCGCCTGGCACAGCGTGGTCTTGCCCCCGCCCATGGCGGCTGCGACCACCACATTGGCCCGGACCCGGCCGGCGATGGCCTCGACGAGCACGCTGCCGAGCTGGCTCGACACGACGCCGAGGTCGTCCAGACGCATCCGGCCCGCCATGTTCGAGCGGAGCACCACGTTGGGCGGACTCGTGACAAACGCTTCCGCGTGAAGTCGCCAGCGGTCTCCGACGCGCACGTCCAGCCGCGGGTCGAGTTCATCGAAACGCTGGGGCCGATCGCCCGAATAGCTCGCGAGGAAGCGCACCGCCTCGATGAGATCGTCGTCGGCTGCGAACGGCGACGGGCGCCGCTCCACCCGGCCGTCGGCGTACTGCACGAGCATCGACTCGCCGCCGCGTATCTGGAATTCCTCGATGTCGGGCTCGTCCAGCAGCTCCGAGAGAGCATCGGTGGCGGCACGCGCAGCGGTGCGCCGCCGCACTGCGCCGTCGGTGCGGTCGAGCCGCTGCGGGGCGCACGCCGATGACGCCAGCGAGCGCCCGAGACGGTGGAGCTGCCGGGCCGCGCTGCGAGCGCCGACCCGCTTGAGGCGCACCACCCGGTTCGCCCCCAGTGCCGCGGACAGCTCGCCGGTGGGATCGCCGCGCCTGCCGCCTGCTGTGGGCAGCCATACAGCAGTGCGCGGCACTTCTCCGGAGATCGCCGCCTGCCACGCCTTTGCCGAGCGAGAGGCACCCTCGACACCGCTCGCGGCGCGCACAATCGGGGTGCCGAGCAACAGCATCACCTCGCTCGACGCGGCCGATGCAGCGGCGATGGCATCGATCTCGGCCCCGCAGCTCAGCCACACCACGCACGGCTCGCCTCCCTCGTCGGTGCGCGGCATCGACAGCACGTCGGTCGCGAACCAGACGCGGCCCGCGGCAGCGGACAGTCCGGACTGCAAGGCGTCGCGCACCCAGTCGCACGCCGCGGACGGCACGGCATCGTCGCTCAGTACCAGCAGCACTGCTCAGCCCCCCGCCTGCTCCCCGAGTTGTTCCGGTGCCGGGGCCTCGTTGCCGGAACCCGCCGGGGTGTCGCCGCCATAACCCCACTGCGCGTCGCTGCGGGGTCCCGACTGGGTTTGGCTGCCCCTTCCGTAGGGCGCTTGGCCGCCGAACTGCTGCGACGGCATGGGCGAGCTGCCAGCACCCGCCGGTCGGCATTCGGGCCAGCCGTCGGGCGGTGCCGGCCAGACCACGAGCCCGTCGAGCTCAGCCGCATGCGCATAGCGAGCTGCGCCGGCTGCATCGACATGCACCACGATGCTCCCGTCCGCGCCGCCCGCCAAGGTGGTCACGTCGAGTGCGCAGCCGCCCAGCACACCGGCCACGACGGCGCGGCTGCCGGCACGCGGGCCGGGCTCGGGCCACGCGGAAGTGTCCGCGCTCAGGCGTATGGCAGTGTGTGCGCCGGCGGCTGCGCCAGGCGAGCCGAGCAGGGCCGGCGTGACGAAGGTTCCCGCCGGGACGTCGAAGGCCACGACGTTGCCAGCAATCGAATCAGGATCGACGAACCGGCCGGCGAGATCCTGCGGAACTGCTGCGACCTCGTACGCGCCTGGCGGCTGGCCCGCGAGCCACGCCTCGGACGTCACCGCCACGAGCGCTGGCGGAGACTCCCGGTGCGGGCGACCCCACAGCCAGATCGCTGCCACGACGACAGCGACGATCAGCGCGGCAACGCCAAGCCGCCACGGTTCGATGCCAGAGTGCGCCACGCCGGGCGCGGCAGACGCCTGATCGTCGACGCCGAATCCGGGGCGGGCAGGCATCGTCACGAACCGCTCCCGTCGCCGGTGACAGTCACGCGGCCGTCGGCGTAGTCGCCGACCGAGCGAATCCAGTCGACGCCCTCGCCGAGCGTGATCCAGCAATCGGCATCCGTCTCCAGCGGGTCGTCACCAGGCTCGGCGCGCCGCTGGCCGCCCGAGTCGGGCACTGGCTGCAAACACACCTGTGCAGACCAGAGGTATGCGCCCGGAATGCTCAGCACCCACGCGCAATCGGTGCGAGCCGATCGCGTCGAGCCGGCCTGCCTGACGGTGCAGGCTGCATCGACCTCCACCGGGTCGGCTCGCCACCGCCGCACTGTCTGTTGCTGCTGCGGGCTGAGCGCATCCCAGCGAGCGACCAAGTGCCGGGTGCCGTCGATGGGGTGGTCGTCGGCGGCCATGCGAACGCGGTCCGCCGGGTCCCACGGCTGCAGCTCTGACCAAGTGGTGCGCACCGATGTCGCCACCCAGCTGCAGCGGCCCTCAGCCACATTTAGGGATCCGGCCGTCTCCATCCAGCCGCGCCCCGGTGCTGTCTGCAAGTACGCACCGTCGCCGGGCATGTCGGTCTGATGCCGGCGCCGGCCCGCGGCCGCCACGTTCGACTTCCAGGTCAGCTCGTCGGCATCGGTCGCGAGCAGCGACTCCGGCGGCAGCAGATCGCACTCGGGAACCGGCGGTGGTGCCGTGTCGACGGGGCGCTCGGGCCTGGGCCGGCCGACCGGGTCATCATCGAACGGATCATCCTCAACCGGATCATCATCGACCGGGTCGTCCTCAACCGGATCATCATCGACCGGGTCGTCCTCCTCGTCCTGTTCCCTTTCGTGCGTCGTCGTGGTCGTAGTGGGGGCCGTGGTCGTGGTGGTCGGCGTCGGCTCTTCATCGGGTTCCGGCGCAGGAAGGCAGGCGTAGTCGTAGGAGCCGTTGATGCGCGTTCGCACATACGGCGGCAAGGTGCCGAAACTCGAGCAGTCGAAGATGCATACCCGGTAGGTCTCCGCGCCGCGGACTGGGTGAGCGTGCTCCTGTATCTGCGTGCTTGCCAGCTCGCCGATTGCGGGGCAATAGGTGCGGATGGTGGTCTCATCGCAATCGCCGGGCGTCGTGCACTTGTTGAGCAGATCGCTCGCGGTAACGCAGCTTCCGCCGTGGTCTGGGCGGTAGGTCGTGCCCTCGATGCCGTCGCAGATGTCGGGATCACTGCCCCAGCTGCGGCCCGGCAGCTCGTCGCAGGGCACGTACGAGAGCAGCCCGTTTGCACAGCGGTGGATGCCCAACTCGGCCAGCCGCTCGTCGCTCTCGCCGGCGAGGTGATGCAGCGGCCGCGCGCCGCCGTCGGGGCTGTCGTCAGGGCCGCCGCTGTCTTCCTGCTCGGTGCCGGTGTCGGGCTTCGAGCCGGGCGCTGACGATTGGCAGGACAGCACTGACGGACCGGTGCCGACCAGCGCATCGCCGTAACGCGGCACCGAGCCCGATGGGCACTGCTGGGTCGGTGCCGCGGATGGGGCGCCGAGGACCGTTCGCGAACACTGGCCTCCCGCAAGCTGCCAGCCGGCGGCACAGGGGGCCAGCGTCGCTGGCTGGGTTTGCAATTCGACCTTGGTCTCGTAGATCGGCTCGGTGGTGTAGTGCACCGACTCGACCGTGTGCCAGTAGCCGGTCTCGCGCTCGGAGTACACCGGCTCGGTGTCCCAGTAGCCGGGCTCTGTAGAGGTCGTGGTCGTCTGCCACTCGTAGACGGGAACCTCACGGGTGACGGTCTGGACGATGTCAGGGCCCGGCCTGCAGCACACCGAGCGCGTGCGCGTCTCGGTGGAGGTCTCGGTGACGGTCTCGTTCCAGCACGTCATGCCCGTGACCGGATGGAAAGCGCAACGCTCCACCTGCCGGGTTCGCGTGACTTTCGCCTTGTACGGAACCTCGTAGCTGACGGGCGGACCGGGCATCGTGACCTGAACCCTTTCCGTCCGGGTGCCCACTTGCGCGCGCACCGGCGGGACGAGCGGGTACACCACGGTGCGCGGCGGCACCCAGACCCGCCGCGTGCCGGTCTGCACCTGCTCGGTACCCGTACGTATCCACACATCCGAAGTTGTCGTATGGCTGTGCACGCGCCGGGTCCGCCCGGTGTCCACACGGCGCTCGATGCGACGCTGACACAGCAAGCTGCTGCCAGGTCCGGCGATGCCATTCCAACCGGCGGGGCAGCCCATCGAACGGGCCACGGTCTCGGTACGCACGGTGAGGCACGTTCCGCTGGCGCTGTCGAGCGCCATGCCAGCGGGACAGCTCAGCACCGGTGCCACCGACGTCTGCGCCGCGGCCGCGTTGCTGCGCCCGGCCGCCAGGGCGAGTGGGAGGACAGCCAGCACGACGGCGAGTGTCCACCAGGCTGCTCGCTGTGCGCCGATTCGACGTCCGCCAAGAGACTGAGCCGGTCTGCGGCGCAGGGCGCTCATGAGGATGCCTCGGTCAGCGGCGCAGCCTCGGGCCACCAGTAGTTCTCGGTCGGCGGCGGCCAGTCGGCTTCGGCGCACGGCGGCATCGGGCGCGGGTAGGCGTGATCTGCGGGGGTGAGTGGCAGAGAGCCCGGCGGCCACGGCTTCTTCACCCGCCGATCTGGCGGCTTGGCTGCCGCTTCGGCGATGACGTCCTCGGCCGGCGGGCAACCGAGGATCTGCTCTAGCGACTTGAACGGCGAGAGGTACATGCGCTCGTGCCAGCTTGCGCCCGGTTCCCATTTCGTGGCCGAGAGCTCCCAGGTGACCTCAGGAGCTTCCGCTGCGGCATCCCGCAACGCCGACCACTGCTCGGGCGTGCAGTGCGGCGACAGCTCAGGTCTCAACAGCTCGCCGTCGACCAGTGCGCCGACAGGGATGCCGGTCTGGCACCAGAGTGCCAAGTGCCAGCGATGATCGCGGTGCGCCTGCCACGCCTCGGCTTGGGGCATCTCCACCCACTCGCGGACGGCGATCCACTGGTTGCGCACGCCCGAGCCCCACGCACGGGGCTCGTTCCAGTCGATGCTCGCGGCGTGAGCGTCTTTCTCACTTTGGAGCCACTGCACTGCGCTGGCAAAGGCATCGCTGTCGCAACCGCCTTCAAACAGCGCATTGCGCAGCACCCGGAAGCTGAGCCGGGACCAGGTGAGCCACATGGCCTCGACCTGTGCCGGATGATCAGTGCCAGCGTCTCGTCGCTCTCGGGTCGACGCATCGATGAGGTACGACCGCCCCGGCTCATGGCAGACGACTGCGAGTGCGTGTCCCGCCGCGCTGAGGTCGGCCACCCAGGCACGGTCGACGGGCGGTGTTGTGAACTCAAGGCGCAGACCCCGAGCCCACAGCGACTCGAGCTGGCGGGTGCGATGCGACGCGGTGTACGCACCGGGCGTGATCGTGGCCAGATCGCTGCACGCCTCCCACAGCGTGGCGGGGCCGTGACTGACAGCGGCATGCCCGACCAGTGAGTCGGCGACCGCGCCATGTGCTGCCAGACGGGTCAGCCACGACTTCGCTTGTGCCGACCAGTCGCCGGGGAAGAACCCCGCGTCGGCCAGGCTGTGGCCGCCGAGCGCAAGCTCCATTGGCTCGCCCGGGCTGTACACAAGCAGCTTCGCAACGTCGTTGGCCGTGGTGCCCCACGAGTGCATTGGTCTGCCACCGGGCGACCGCATCCCCACGATGAAGGCCTCGACGGCTGCCGCCGCTCGGTCACGCTGCTGGGGGCTGTGCCCAACATCGATCCCGAGCGTCTGCGGCGTCGGATGCGGGGGGCACAGCGAAACGTGGTCGTAGGCGGCGCGGCGATCGACCGTCAAGTGGGCCTCGTACACCAGTCCGGATGGATCGATCACCAGCTCCCAGGCCGATTCCGTGCCGGCGCGCCTCCGAGCGACTCGATCGCCCCGCTCGAAGGCGTCCCGTGCCGCCGGCAGATACGGCGGCATCGCTGCCCATCGCTGACGCTGATCAACGACGTATCGCGTACCGGCCCCGGTGTCTTCGAGCAAGGCCGACTGCGACCCCGTCTGGATGGGCCGACGAGCCGCTTGTGAGGGGGGATATGGCGGTGAGGGCATCCAGACGCGTCCGGCGCCGATGTCGACTGATGGCGGCAGCTCAGGAGTCGGCGGACGAGCCAAGTGCACCGGGAAGCTGCCGTCGCCGGCAGTGATCGGCCGCGCTTCGGTGGCCTGTTGCGGCAGGAGCGGATCGTCACGCGCCTCGGACGTGGCAACGCTCGGCGCTGCCGAGATGGGCGTGCCGAGATCGACGGGCTCTGCGTTGCTCCCGCTGCAGGCCGCAGCAAGCACGACTATTGCCGCAGCGGCGCACATGCTGCGACGGACCCTTGTGTCTTGGCGCTGGGGGATGACCATGGCACCGCTCCTGAGAACTCGGTTCCCGCAGCCGCCTCGTGCTGTCGAGGCCATCGCTGGGGTGCCGTGGAGTTCTATGCGCGCTGTATAGGTTCATTCCAATCATTTTCCATATATTTCATATCAGCCCTGTGCAAGGCCGCTGCGCCGACCATCCCTGCGGCGCGGGTGCGGACCTCAGCGCGCGTTCGGCGCGTGGGCAGTCGGCGGTGCCAGCCGGTGGCGGCGGGCCCACAGGGCGAATCCGAGCCCGATCGCTCCGTAGCCGGCGTAGGCCACGACCAGCGGGGTCACCGAGCCATCGATCATACGGTCGATCAGCATCGCCAGCAGCGCGCCGCCGCCCGCCGAGATCGTGCCGATCACCGCTGATGCGGTGCCAGCCAGCTCACCCATCGGCCCCATCGCCTGAGCCTGCATGAGCGGGTTGACGAAGGTGCGCACGGCATTGATGACAACGATCGCGGCAAACCAGCCGAAGAAAGACGGCGTGCCGCCGGCCTGCCACGACCAGAGCGCGAGCGCGCACGACAGCACCACGGTGGTCGGCAGGAGCGTCACGATCATCCGGTCAGCACCGATCGTGGTCACCAGCCGGCTGCCGGTGAACACCACCAGCCCCATGCACACGCTCATCCCGGCGAAGTAGTACGCGAACACGTCGCCGCGGCCGTACACGTCATCAAAGACGAGTTGGCTGCTGCCCAGGAACGCGAAGAACGAGCCCATGTCGAACATGACCGCCAGCGCCGAGCCGATGGTGAGCTTGTTGGTGAATACCGCCGTGATGGCCTCGCGGGTGCGCACCAGGGTGAGGGGGCGCCTGCGCTCGTTCGGCAGCGACTCGGGCAGTCGGATGATCCACAGCGCCAGCACCACCGTCAGCACCATCGGGGCGCCCATCACCCAGCGCCACGACCCGAGCGCGAGCACTGCCTGGCCGATCAGCGGCGCGATCGCGGGCACCACCATGAACACCGCTGCGACCGCCGAGAGCACGCGGCCCAGCCGGTCCCCCTCGTAGAGGTCGCGGCCGATCGCCAGCGACAGTGCGCGGGGCCCTGCGGCTCCGATGCCCCAGACCAGCCGGCTCGCGATCAGCACGCCGAACGTCGGCGCCAGCGCTGAGCCCAGCGCCCCAAGCGTGTACAACGCCAGCCCGGAGTACAGCACCGGCTTGCGGCCGAACCGGTCGGTGAAGGGGCCGTAGAACAGCTGCGCGCCGGCCAGGCCGAAGAAATACAGCGTGACGGTGAGCGCCACCTGGGGCGAATCGGCAGCGAGACCGAGCCCAAGCCGGATGTCGGTGAACGCGGGCAGCGCCATGTCGATGCCCAGCGCCGTGGTGGCGCTGATGGCGCCCAAGAGAAAGACGAGCTCCCGCTCGGCGATCCGTCGCGGGCGCGGATCGCCGTCGGGCGTCACGCGGTATCCGTCATGATCGGGCCGTGGGTGGCCGTCACCGGCTGTCGAGTGCGGCGGCCAGGACGCCGTTGGTGAGGGCGCCGCTGCGGTCGGTGGCGCCCAAGCGGTGCGCCAGCTCGATGGCTTCGTTGAGCACCACCGCAGCCGGTGCGTCGCCGCGCTCGAGCTCCAAGAGCCCTTGCAGCATGATCAGCCGATCGCACACACCCAGACGCTGCGGGGTCCAGCCCTCGGCCAGCAGCCCGGCCAGCCGCTCGGTCAACTCAGCGCGCCGTGCAGCGACGCCGGTGGCCAGCTCGAGCGCGAACGGATCAAGGTCGGCGACCTGCTCGGCAAGCACGTCGGCCAGCTCGCACGACTTCATCTCGGCCTCGTACAGCAGTTCCACCGAGCGCTGGCGCGCCTCGCGGCGGCGGGTCGGCTCGTCGGGGGCGGCGAAGGGGTCGCTCGGGCGGCTCATGGCTGCAGCTCCGAGCGCGTCGCGGCAACCCCGCGGGGTCAGCCGCGGGCCCGCTCGATGTAGTCGCCGCTGCGGGTGTCGACCTTCAGGCGTTCGCCCGGCTCGATGAACAGCGGCACCTGCACCACCAGCCCGGTGGACATCGTTGCGGGCTTGCGGGCTCCCGACACCCGGTCGCCCTGCACGCCGGGATCGGTGTCGGCCACCTCGAGCACCACCGATGCGGGCAGTTCCACGCCCAGCACCTCGTCGCCGTGACGCACCACCGTGGCCATCTCCCCTTCCACCAAGAAGTTCGTGGCACTGCCCGCCGCCGTTCGGCTGACCGGGAGCTGCTCGTAGCTGTCGGTGTCCATGAACACCAGCGAGTCGCCGTCGGCGTACAGGTACTGCATGTCGCGGTTGTCTATGACCGCGCGCTCCATGCGCTCGCCGGCGCGAAAGGTGCGCTCGAGCGTGGCGCCGGTGCGAACGTTCTTCAGCGTGGTGCGCACGAACGCGCCGCCCTTGCCCGGCTTGACGTGCTGGAACTCGGCAAGCTGGAACAGCCCATCGGCGAGGTCCAGCGTCATCCCGTTGCGGAAGTCGGCGGTGGAGATGGCCATTTCAACCTCTTCGGATCAACAGGTTCGGATCAACGGGATCGGATCGGCGCCTGCGACGGCAGCCGCTGGAGGGCGCGTTGTCGGGACGGTACAGGCGATGGCTGCGGTCACGACAGGCGCTGGGGCTCGCTGCCGGGATCTGAAACGGGTCCGCCGGGACCAGCCGCTTCGATGGCGAGCGCGACCGCTTTGGGGTAGCCGGCGCCGCCCTCGCCTGCGACGCGGGCCGCCGCCAGCGGTTCCACCACCGAGAGGTGACGCCACGGTTCGCGCTCGCGGGGCTCGGACAGGTGCAGCTCGACGATCGGTCCGTCGAACGCCGCTAGCGCATCGTGCAGCGACCAGCCGTAGTGGGTGAGCGCTCCGGGGTTCACCACGATGGCCTCCACGCGGCCGATGCCCGAGTGCACGGCATCGACGAGATCGCCCTCGTGGTTGCTCTGGCGATGCTCGAGGTCCCAGCCGCGTTCAGTCGCCGCGCCGCGAGCCGCCTGGACATGTTCGAGCAGCGTTTCGGTGCCGTAGATCTCGGGTTCGCGAGTTCCCAGCAGGTTCAGGTTGGGTCCCGACAGCAGCAGGACGACGTGACGAGGCATCGGTTCTGGCTCCTGACTACATCTGGTCGAGCGCGCTGCGCAGCACGCCCGTTTCAACGCCGGGCACTACCTCGAGGCCGCTCGGCCCGTCGAGCACGAAGGTGATGCCGTCGGTGGCCTTCTTGTCACGGCCGAACAGCTCGATGATCTCGTCGGCATCGACGCCTGCCGGCAGCTTGGCGTCGAGCCGGTAGGCCGCCAGCACCCGCTCGTGCTCGGCGACCCGCGCATCGTCGATGCGCCCCAGCAGGCGGGCCACCAGCGCGGCGTAGCGCAGCCCGACAGCGACTGCTTCGCCGTGCCGAATGTCGAAGCGGCCTTCGATCTCAAGTGCGTGGGCCAGCGTGTGCCCGTAGTTCAGCAGTGCCCGGCGGCCGCTCTCGGTCTCGTCGGACGCGACCACTTCGGCCTTGATCGCCACGCACGCTGCGACGCGTTCGTCGATCGGCAGTTCGCCGAGGTCGCCGCTGGCGGTCTTGGCAAGCCAGGGCTCTGCAGCGGGGCTTCCAATGAAGTGGTACTTGGCCAGCTCGCCGTAGCCAGCGCGCAGCTCGCGCGCGGGCAGCGACTCGAGCGCCTCGGTGTCGCACAGCACTGCTGCGGGCTGCCAGAACGCCCCGACCAGGTTCTTGCCTTCGGCGAGGTTTACGCCTGTCTTGCCGCCCACCGCAGCATCGATCTGACCTAGCAGCGTGGTGGCGACATGGACCACCGCGACGCCCCGGTGGTAGACGGCCGCCGCAAAGCCGGCCACGTCGGTCACGACGCCCCCGCCGACAGCGACCACCACGTCGCGACGGGTGAGGCCGAAACCGGTGAACCCGCTGCACAGCTCGCCGATCGTGGCCAGCTCCTTGGCCTGCTCGCCGTCGGGAATCTCGAAGGTCTCCGACGGGATGCCGGGATCGACGTCCACGCCGATGCCCGGCTGGGTGACGACCGCAGCACGCTGAGCTGCGGCAGTCAGCTTTGACTCGCGCAACACCGAGGCGAGCTGGTGGCGCGCGCCAGCACCCACCAGCACGGGGTAGGAACGATCCCCGAGCGGCACGTCGACGCGGATGGTGCCCGCCATAGACGGCGAGGGTACCGATGCACCTACACGCTGAACCCCGTGGGCATTGACCACCAGATCACTGCCAGTGCTCCGGCCACCAGCGAGGGTCCGAGCGCGAACCGGTGGTCGGTGCTGCGGCCGAGTGCGACGATGCCGATCGCGCCCACCAGGGCCGCGAGGGCGAAGCCGGCCAAGAGCCCTGCGAGCACGGTCATGATCCCGCCGAGGCCCAAATGCAGTCCCAGGTAGCCGCCGAGGCGCACGTCGCCATAGCCCAAGCTGCCGCGCGATGCCCGCCAGATCATGTGCATCAGGCCCCAGCCGAATATTCCTCCGATCGAGGTCGCCACGGCTGTGCTCCCAAGACCCGCGAGCCCGCCCTCGGCCGCTGCAGCCACGCACAGCAAACCGATGGCCAACGCCGTGGTCGCTCGCAGCAGCCGCGTCGGGATCAGGTGGGTGCGCAGGTCGATCCCCGAGATCACAACCCCGGCCCAGCCGAATGCGAGCAGCGGGGCCGCATAGGCGCTCGAGCCGGCCCGCACCACCAGTGCAACCCCGACTGCAACACACGACGCGATCGCCGCTGCGCGATGCAGGCGGACGCCGTAGCAGCGCTGGGCGCAGCGTGCAGCCACAATCCCTGCCGCGGCACCTCCCAGCACTACGGCGGCGAGCGTCACGGCGTCGACGCCGAATGTCACGGTATCGACGCCCATTGTCGTGCTCAGTGCCGTGCTGGGTGCTGCGCTGATCACGCCGATGGCCCTCCGGTCGCCGCCAGCCTCGCAGGGCTGCGCTCGGGCCGGGGAGTTACCCGGCGATGTCCAGACCGACGGCTGCCCCCATCGCCCTGACAGGTGCGTCGCGGCCGGTCCACATCTTGAACTGCTCGGCGGCCTGGAACAAGAGCATTCCCGTGCCGTTGAGGAACTGGGCGCCCGCTTCGTCGGCGACTTCGAGGATCGGCGTCACTGCTGGCATGTAGATAAGGTCCACAACGATCTGTCCTTGGCGCAGCAGCTCTGCTGGGGCCGGCATCGGATCGGTCCCGCGCATGCCCAGCGGTGTTGCGTTCACGACCAGGTCGGCGTCCCTTATCGCGCCGGGAGCGCCGACCATCACCGACATCGAACTGCCGATGCCGGCTGCCGTAGCAGCCCTCTTGCCCAGTTCGGCTGCCTGCATGGCTCGCTCGACGGAGCGATTCACAATCGTGACCGAGGCACCCTCGCTCACCAGCGCCACCACCACGGCGCGCGCCGCGCCGCCGGCGCCCAGCACCACAGCGTGCTTGCCGGCGAGCTCGACGCCTGCTTGGCTGCGCAGCGAGTTCACGAAGCCCACGCCGTCGGTGTTCTCGCCGATCAGACGGTCGCCGCTGCGACGCACGCAGTTGACGGCGCCCAGCATTTCTGCAGCAGGCGACAGCTCGTCACATGCCTCCGCCACTTCGGCCTTGAGGGGCATGGTCACCGACAGTCCGTCGATGCCCAGAGCGCGCATCGCCGCCACTGCATCCGCGCCCCCGCCGGCCGGCACCTCGAACGCCACATAGGTCCAGTCCAAGCCCAGGTGAGCGAATGCCGCGTTGTGCAGCGCCGGGCTCAGCGAGTGCCGCACGGGGTCGCCGATCACGCCCGCGAGACGTGTCGTGCCGCTCGGTCCGATCATCGACACATTCTCATCGTCGCGCGCTGGCGCGTGTGCGATCTAGCGAAATCTTCCCCCGAGCCTGTTTGCCGTCAGCCGCAGAGGCCCAGCTCCTGGCAGATCGCCTTGTCGCGCAGGAACTCCTCGTCGGTTTCCGAGAACGACAGCGTGCCGTCAGGCGATGTCAGGACGAAGTACATCCAGGGCCCGTCTTCGGGATTCAACGCAGCCTCGAGCGAGGCGCGCCCGGGCGCTGCAATCGGTGTCGGCGGCAAGCCGACCAGCACCCGGGTGTTGAAGGGCGAGTTGACCGCGAGCAGGTCGGCCGTGAGCTCCCGCTCGCCTACCGCGTAAACGATGGTGGCGTCGATGCCGAGCGACCAGCCCCGGGCCAGCCGGTTGTAGATCACCCGGGCCACCTTGGCCCGGTCTTCTGGGCGCTGTGCCTCGCGCTCGATCATGCTGGCCACGATCAGGGTCTCGTACGGCGTCAGCCCTACCCGGCGCGGCGAGTCGGCGTAGCCCAGCTCGCCTAGCACCGCATCGAGGCGATCGACCATCAGCGCCACGAGCTGCTCCGCGCTGGTCTGGGAGTCGTAGAAGTACGTGTCGGAGAAGAGCTGCCCTTCGGCGGGGTCGATGACACCGGGGGGAAGGATCGGGGGCGCCGGTGCAACCAGCGAGAGCACCGGCCGGGCGCGCACAGCCGCGAGAAACTCCCGACCGCTGAAGCTCAAGTCCGGCACCTCGTCAACCAAGTCGACCATCTGCGCGAGCGTCAAGCCCTCGGGAATGGTGAGCGACAGCGAGGCGGCCTGCGCAACCCGGCTCGGCCCCGCTTCAAGCACGGCCATGGTCTCCCACACCGAGGAGTTGGACTGGAACGTGTACTCGCCCGCCTGGAACGCAGGGCCGCCCTTGAACCTCACGTACCACTCGTAGGCCCGCGAACTCGGTATGACGCCGTGCTCGGCGAGCAAGTCCGAGATGCTCGCCGTGCTCGAGCCCAGCGGCAGGGTCAGCACGATCTCGCCGGTCGGCTCACCGGGCGGGTCGAGCTGGTCGTTCACCCAGCGATAGGCACGGCTGCCCACCATCCAGGCGACGGCACCGAGCAGGATGAGGAATGCCAGCGCGCCCCAAGTGCCTGGGCCGCGGCGGGTGCTGACCACCTCGTAGTCGATGCCGCGCCGGCCGCCCACCGTCGGTGCGCCTGGCCCGCCCGGTCCACCGGGGACTGCGCCCGACCCTGAGCGTTCTGCGGACGCCGCGCTTGAGGGCCGGCGCCGGGCGAGCAGGCCCGGCTCGGCGGGCGCGGATTCGTCCTTGCTCCCAAACCCGACAAGGACTGCCGCCCGTCCGGCCAGCCTTCGCACCGCAGGCAAGGTTCTCAGCGCAGAAGAGGCGTGGGCCCGACCGCTGCGAGGCGCTGGGCCGTCGTTCCCGTCAGCCACCGCTGTCCAGCCACGACTGCAGGATGACCGCGGCTGCCACCTTGTCGACGACCTCCCGGCGGGCCGGTCCGCGCACACCCCCCTCGGCCAGCATCCGCTCCGCGGTCACCGTGGTGTAGCGCTCGTCGACCAGCACTACCGGCACGTCGAGCGCTGCTTCGATCTCGCCGGCTTCGGCCCGCACGGCCGCCGCCGCTGGTCCCTCGCTGCCGTCGAGCGAGGTCGGCAGGCCGATCACGACCACCTCCGCACCCACATCAGCGACCATACCGGCGAGCGCACGGTGGTCTCGGGCACGTTTGCCGCTGCGTTCGAGCACCTCATAGGGCACCGCGACCGAGACATCGTCCGGCGCGACGGCCACACCGATGCGCACCGAGCCGAGGTCGATGCCGATCGCCCGCATCATGGGGCGCGATCTCTCAAGTCCCGAGTGCGGCTGCTCGAGCCTGGGCCAAAGCGTCACCGATGCCGTCGGGATTGCGGCCCCCGGCCACCACCAGCGGCGGGTCGCCCTTGGCACCGAACCCGCCGCCCACCGTCCGGGCGGCGTCGGCGAGCAGGGCACCCGCCGACAGCGTCCCGGCGGGATCCACCGCAGCCACCAGGGCCACTCCCCCGCCCGGGGGCGCGGAGGCCAGCACCACGGCACGGATGCCATCGCGGTCGCGCACCGACACGGCGAGATCCCGCAGTGCATCGCGCTCGAGATCGCCGAGGTCGGCGATGACCACGCCGTCATCTGCGGTCGCAGCGAGCTCGCCGGCCCGTCCCGCCGACAGGGTCCGCTGCAGATCGCGTACTTGCCGGCGCAGCTCCTTGGTCTCATCGACGCGACGCTGCACTGCGGCGGCGATCTCGTCGGGCTGGGCATTGAGCAGCTCCGCCACGACCCCCAGCGTGTCCTCAGCTTCTGCGAGCCGGTCCACGGTGGCAAGACCGGTGATGGCTTCGATGCGGCGCATGTTGGACCCGATGCTGGACTCCGAGACGATCCGCAGATGGCCGATGTCGCCGAGCGCTGCCACGTGGGTGCCGCCGCACAGCTCGACCGAGTGCGGCCCTGCTTCGAGCACCCGTACCACGTCGCCGTACTTGTCGCCGAAGAAGGCAATGGCGCCGATCGACTGCGCATGGCTCATCGACGTCTCGTAGTGACGGCAGCGGCCGTTGGCGATGATCTCGGCATTCGCGACGCGCTCGATCTCGCGCAGCTGCGGCGGGCTCACGCCTTCGTAGTGGCTGAAGTCGAATCGCAGCCGATCGGGTGACACCAGCGAGCCGGCCTGCTTGACGTGATGACCGAGCACCTCACGCAGCGCCCAGTGCAGGATGTGGGTGCCGGTGTGATTGCGGCGGATGGCGGCGCGCCGCTCGTTGTCGATCTCGGCGCTGACGAGCGTGCCGGCCTCGACGACGCCGCTGCGGATGCGCCCGACGTGACGGTGCAGATCTGCCAGCGCGTAGGTGCAGTCGAGCACGTCGATGATGCCCTCTGGGCCTGTGATCGTGCCGATGTCGCCGATCTGCCCGCCGCTCTCTGCGTAGAACGGAGTGCGATCCAAGAACACCTCGACGAGGCCGTCGCCTTCGACTGCTCCGTCGTGCCCGTCGCCTGGTGGCAGCTCGAAGACGGCCAAGACCCGGGCCTCGTCGGTGCTCGGCGAATCCCGCACGAAGTGGGTCGGCCCGAACTGGGCCAGCAGCTCCCGGTAGCGCTCATCGGCGAATGTCGGTCCGCCGGTCCGGCCCGCTCGTGCCCGGGCACGCTGCTCTTCCATGGCGATCTCGAAGCCGTCGCGGTCGAGACTGAAGCCACGCTCGGCGAGGATCTCCTCGGTCACCTCCACCGGGAATCCATGCGTGTCATGGAGCACAAAGGCGATCTCGCCGTCGAGTACTTTCGAGTCAAGCCCCGTAGTCGCCTCGTCGAGAATCTTCTGCCCGGCGGCGAGCGTGGCCCGGAAGCGCTGCTCCTCGCGGGCTACCACCTCGGAGATGAACTGCTTGTTGACGACCAAGTCGGTGTAGTGGTCGCCCATCACCTCCACCACGATCTCGACCAGCCGCGGCATCACCACGTCGGTGACGCCGAGCACCCAGGCATGGCGGACGGCACGGCGGATGATGCGCCGCAGCACGTAGCCGCGGTCCTCGTTGGAGGGGAAGACGCCGTCGGAGATGAGCATGGCGGTCGTTCGGGCGTGGTCGGCGAAGATCCGCATCGAGACATCGGTCTCGGGATCGGCGCCGTAGGTCTTGCCGCAGATGCGCTCGGCTTCGGCCAGCAGCGGCACGAAGAGGTCGATGTCCCATGCCGCCGGAACGCCCTGCAGCACGGCCAAGATGCGTTCGAGGCCGGCGCCGGTGTCGATGCCGGGTGCCTCCAGCGGTGTCAGTTCGCCGGTGCCGTCGGCCGCGAACTGCATGAACACGAGGTTCCAGATCTCGACGAAGCGATCCTCGTCTCCGTGGGCGGGACCGCCGCCGGGGCCGTGTTCGGGACCGAGGTCGTAGAAGATCTCGCTGCAGGGCCCGCACGGGCCGACGTCGCCAGCAGCCCACCAGTTGTCCTTGTCGAGCCGCTGGATGCGTTCGGCCGGAACGCCGACGGATGTCTGCCAGATCTCGGCGGCCTCGTCGTCAGAGACGTGGACGGTCACCCACAGCTTGTCGGCGTCGAGGCCGAGCACCTCGGTCACGAACTCCCACGCCCACGGGATCGCCTCGGCCTTGAAGTAGTCGCCGAAGCTGAAGTTGCCCATCATCTCGAAGAACGTGAAGTGGCGATTGGTGCGGCCGATGTCGTCGAGATCGTTGTGCTTGCCGCCCGCCCGGACGCACTTCTGAATGGTCACCATGCGGCGTGTGGGGGGCACCTCGGAGCCGAGGAAGTACGGCATGAACGGCACCATGCCGGCCACCGTGAACAGCAGCGACGGCTCGTGGGGAATCAGGCTCGCGGAGGCGCGGACTTCGTGTCCTCGCTCGGCCCAGAACGAGCTGAACGCCTCACGCAGTTCCCCAGCGCGCATCGGAGCAAGGATAGCTATGGCCCTTCGCGGCCTCCATGGCCGCCGAGGCCCTTTGCGGCCTCTTAGGCGGCTTCGCGGCGGTGGCGGCGCTCGGCCCAGCGGCGGTCTCGCTCGTCTCGCAGGCGCTGCTCGGCGTCGTGCATCTGGCGCTTGCCGTCGCGCCATGCGACACGGAGATCCCGGCGCATCCGGCGTGCTGTGCCCAGCGCCGTGGCGGTCCCTCGCACGGGTGCGTAACGGTCCAGCAACGAGCGCAACCGTCGCTGCAGCCACAACGACGCGCCGGCACCCAGGCCCGCGCCCAATGTCAGCCATCGCAGCCGCTTGAACACCTCAGCGCTCCCCCGTGTCGCCGCTGGCACGAGTTTCGCGCTCAGGATCGCCGAGACGGTCCTTCAAGACAGAAAATGCCGATCTGACCTTGTCGACTGGCGCCGCCGCGGCGCGGGCGGTGGCCGCACCTGCGGTCTCGGCCAGCCCAGCGACCTTCTGCGCCACGTTCAGCAGATCGCGCAGCCGGCCGATCTCGGTCTGGGCCATCTCGGCGGTGTCTGCCAGTTGGCCCAGCGCCGGCCCGACCTTGGCGTCGAAATCCTCCAGCTTGCGGCGCAATTCCCGCATCAGGGCGAATGCCTGGGTGAGCACCGCGATGAGCGCGACCAGCGCCACCACGACGCACACGGTCACCACCACCGCGGCAAGGTCGCCGGAGCTCATGGCAGATCCTCATCGTCGGCGACGAGTGCGAGGCCGAGTTCTTCGAGCTGGACGCCGGAGATCGCGGACGGGGCGTTGGTGAGCGGATCGGCGCCGGACTGGCTCTTGGGAAAGGCGATCACCTCGCGGATGTTCTCCTCGCCGCACAGCAGCGCCGCCAGCCGGTCGATGCCGAAGGCAAAGCCTGCATG
Source organism: Candidatus Poriferisodalis sp. (assembly GCF_965203655.1). Classification (GTDB taxonomy): domain Bacteria; phylum Actinomycetota; class Acidimicrobiia; order Acidimicrobiales; family Poriferisodalaceae; genus Poriferisodalis. The sequence goes on along the minus strand of NZ_CBDBDD010000008.1, from coordinate 519,508 downwards.
CGGCGGCGCTCCGTAGCGGAACGCGTCCAGCAGGAACCCGAATCGCTCCTGCGCGGTAGCGGGGTCGATGCCCAGCAGATCGAAGACCTGCTGCTGGATATCGCCCCGGTGGATCCGGACACTGCCCGAACCCAGCTCCCAGCCGTTCAGCACCAGGTCGTACGCCTGCGAGCGCACGCCCAGCAGCGTGTCGGCATCGAAACCGCCGCCTGCGGCCATGCGGGCCGAGGCCGCCGCGACCACATCGAGATCGTCGGTATGGGGCATGGTGAACGGGTGGTGGGCCGGGATCGGCAGACCGTCAGCACTCACATCTTCGAACAGGGGAAAGTCGACCACCCACAGGAAGTGCAAGCCGCCCTCGTTCACCGGCGGGCGGCCCAGCTCCAGCCGCAGCAGGCCGAGCACTCCGCTGGCTCGCCGCCACGTGTCGGCCACCAGGTAGCACATGTCCCCCGGCTCGGCCCCGAGACGCCCCAGCACACCGTCGATCTCGGCGTCGGACATGAACTTGGCGACCGGCGAGGTGACGGCAAGCCGGCCGTCGGTTGTGCTGCGGGCGCCCTCTGCCAGCGGCTCGCCAGCACTGACCCGCATCCACACGAGACCTTTGGCGCCCCAGCGCTGGCACTGCTTGGTGAGATCGTCGACTGCGTTGCGGCTGATGTCGCCGCCGCCGGGCACCCGGATGCCCCGCACAGCAGGGGCCTTGAAGGCGTTGAACCCGGTCTCAGCGAACAGGTCGGTGAGCTCGGTGAGCTCGAGCCCGAAGCGCAGGTCGGGCTTGTCCGATCCGTAGCGGTCGATCGCCTCGTGCCAGGTGATCTCTCCCATCGCTGCGGGGCGCATGCCGGTGATCTCTTCGGCCGCCTCTGCCACGGCCTCGCTGATCACAGCCCGTACTTCGGCGCCGCTGGCGAAGCTCATCTCGAGGTCGAGTTGCGTGAACTCGAACTGGCGATCGGCTCGCAGGTCTTCGTCCCGCAGGCAACGAGCGATCTGGTAGTAGCGGTCGATGCCGCCCACCATGCAGAGCTGCTTGAACAGCTGGGGACTCTGCGGCAGCGCGTAGAAGCGGCCCTGATGCAGGCGGCTGGGCACCACGAAGTCGCGGGCGCCCTCAGGTGTCGACGCCACGAGTGTCGGCGTCTCGATCTCGATGAACTCCGCTGCCTCCATTGAACGGCGGATCGCTGCATTCACGCGTGCCCGATTCACCAGGTTCGAATGCATGCGTGGATTCCGCAGGTCCAAGTAGCGATGGCGGATGCGCAGCATCTCATCGACCTCGGTGCGGCCGTCAATCTGGAACGGCGGCGGCTCCGAATGCGACAGCACCTCGACGTTTGCATCGCCGATCTCGATCTCGCCGGTGGCCAGATCGGGATTGGCGGTGTCCTCCGGTCGTTCGCGGACTGTGCCGGTCACCGCCAGCACGTATTCCGGTCGCAGATCGTGAGCGTGGTCCACGACGCACTGCACGATGCCGGTGCGGTCACGCAAGTCGACGAAGGCCAGGTGCTCGCCATGCTCACGGCGCCGGGAGACCCAGCCGCACACGGTGACGTCGCGGCCGATGTCGGCGCGGCTCAGCCGTCCGCAGTAGTCGGTTCGCATTCGGTCGCCCATCACGTACCACCTTCCGCATTGAGCTCGTCGAAGATGCGCCGCAGCGCGCCCAGCACTTCGCCACGCGGCACGGTCTGCTGCGAAATGCCGGCGTCGCCGCCGTCAGGGCGCCGCAACGGTCGCACGGTGACGGTGCCGGCGTCGATCTCGTCGGTTCCCACGATGAGCGCAATCTCGGCGCCGGAGCGGTCCGCAGCGCGCATCTGCGCTCGCATCGACCGGTCGTCGAATGCCCGGTCGGCCCGGATGCCCACCGAGCGCAGCTCATGGGTGAGATCGCGTGCGGCGGCGCCGCCGGCCGTGTCGATCACCCACACTTCGGCCCGCTGTGCCGGGACATCGAAGACGCCTTCGGCATCGCAGGCCAGCAGCAGGCGCTCGATGCCCAGCGCAAAGCCGATGCCGGGCGTCGGCGGACCGCCGAGCGCCTCCACGAGCCCGTTGTAGCGACCGCCGCCGCAGATGGTGTCCTGGGCGGCGTCGAGGCTGGCGGCGCGGAATTCGAAGGTGGTGCGGGTGTAGTAGTCGAGACCGCGCACAAGCTTGTGCTCGACCTCGTGGGAGATCCCGAGTGCGTCCAGCCCCTCGCGCACTCGCTCGAAGTGGGCCGCCGTAGCTGCAGTGAGGTAGTCGGTGATGCGTGGAGCTTCCTCGGCCACGGCAGCTGTGGCTGGCCGCTTGGAGTCCAAGATGCGCAGCGGATGGCGCTCGATCTTGTCCCGGTCCTGGGGGTCCACATCGCCGGCCCGGCGCTGCAGGTAGCTGCTCAGCGCCTCGCCGTAGGCAGCGCGGGTGTCGGCGTCGCCCATCGAGTTCACCAGCAGCGGCACCCGCTGCAGCCCGATCGCGTCGAAGAACTCCGCAGCCAGGGCGATGATCTCGACATCTGCGTCGGGGTCGTCGGTGCCGAGCGTCTCCGCCCCGATCTGGTGGAACTGGCGGTAGCGGCCGGCCTGGGGTGCCTCGTAGCGAAAAAACGGCCCCTGGTACCAGACCTTCCACGGGGTCGTGGGACGGTGCTGGGCGAACGCCCGGCACACCGATGCCGTGCACTCGGGCCGCAGCGCCAGGTGGCGGTCGCTGCGGTCGAAGAACTCATACATCTCCTTGCCGACCACGTCGGTGCCCTCGCCAATGCGTGCGAACACGCCGATGTCCTCGAAAATCGGGGTCTGCAAGTAGCCGAATCCGGCACGGTCGGCTGCGGCGATAAAGGCACCCAGCAGCGCCACCCAGCGGCCCGATTCGGGCGGGGCAAGATCGTGCGTTCCGATCGGCGTCCGGAACGTCTTCGAGGCTGCTGCATCGCCGCCGTCAGGAGGGCTCGCAGGGGTCGAAGGCGTACCGGACATGACCAGCGCAGGCTACGGCCCCACCGCCGCCAGTCCTAGCTGCCGCAGAACCTCAGTACTCGGTGCGGGCCAGACCTTGGATGGCGCGGTAGGCGTCGAATACGCCCGGCACTTCGCGCAGGGCGGCGAGCAGCTGGTCCAACAGGATCGGGTCGCCGATCTCGACCTCGATCTGCATCACGGCCACCTGGTCGTCGCCCACGAACGTGTCGCAGCTCGCGATCGACAGGTCATGGCGTCCCGAGACCACCTGCACCACGTCGAGCAGGAGCCGGTTGCGGTCAAGGCCCCGTACCTCCAGCGACGCGACGTACTCGCCTGCCCAGCTCTCGTCCCACTCGACTTCCACCTGTCGAGCTCGCACCGACATGGCCAGCTCGCCTGCGTTCGCGCAGTCGGCACGGTGCACCGAGATGCCGCGCCCGCTGGTCGCGAACCCCAGCACCTCGTCGCCGCGCACGGGGCTGCAGCATCGCGCCAGGCGCACCAGCGCATCGTCGTGTCCGTCGACGTGCACACCTGCGGAGCGGCGGCGGCGCGAGCCGCGCTGACGAGCCGGGCGGGCCGGGAGCTGAACACCGTCGCTCTCGCCTCGCAGGTTGCTGACGAGCCGTTTGGCCACCGAATGGGGCCGTATGTCGCCCTTGCCGATGGCCTCGAACAGCAGGTCCAGGTCGGCACGACTGAACTGCTCCGCCACGGCCCGCATCTCGTCGCCGTCGATGAGCAGCGACGCCTTGAGCCCTTCCGACCGCAGCGAGTCCGAGACCGCCTCGCGTCCTGCGGCCACCCACTCCGACCGGTCGAGTCGTGCAAACCAGCGCCGGATGCTGTAGCGAGCCCGCGGCGTGACAGCGATCTCCAGCCAGTCACGCGATGGCCGAGTCCCGGGGTCGTCGGATGTGAACGCCTCGATCGAGTCCCCCGAGCGCAGGAGGCGGTCAAGCGGCACGAGCCTGCCGTCGATCTTCGCACCGATGAGCGAGTCGCCGATGTCGGTGTGGATGGCGTACGCGAAGTCGATGGGCGTGGCCCCTGTCGGAAGCGTCACCACGTCGCCCTTGGGTGTGAAGACGTACACCTCGTCGTGGCCCAGATCGCTGGCGATGGTGCGCATGAACTCGGCCGGGTCGTCCGACTCGGCCTGCCACTCGACCAGCCGGCTCAGCCACGGCATGTCAGCTTCGGCCGCTGCGCTGCTCTTCTGGTCTGACTTGTTGCCCGCCTTGCCGCTGCCGTTGCGCTCGGCCTTATAGCGCCAGTGCGCGGCCACGCCGTATTCCGCACGCTGGTGCATCTCCTCGGTGCGAATCTGCACTTCCACTGCCGTGCCGGACGGGCCAACCACCGTCGTGTGCAGCGACTGGTACAGGTTGAACTTGGGCATAGCGATGTAGTCCTTGAAGCGGCCGGTCACCGGCTTCCAGGTCGCGTGTATGGAGCCCAAGGCTGCGTATGCATCGCGAATGGTCGGCACCACGACCCTGATGCCCACGAGGTCGAAGATCTCGTCGAACGAGCGGTTCTTGATGACCATCTTCTCGTAGACGCTCCAGTGGTGCTTCTTGCGCCCGGTCACCGTCGCGTCGATCTTCATGCGCGAAAGCTGCTCGCGGACCTCCGAGAGCACCTGGTCGACGAATCGCTCTTGGGAGGGTGTGCGTTCGGCCAGCATCCGGTCGATCTCGGCGTAGCGCTTCGGGTACAGCGCAGCAAACGCCAGGTCCTCCAGCTCGTCGCGGACCTGCTGCATGCCCAGGCGGTTGGCGAGCGGGGCGTAGATGTCGAGCGTCTCGCGTGCCACGTCGGCTTGCTTGGCGCCATCGAGCGCTCCGACCGTGCGCATGTTGTGCAGCCGGTCCGACAGCTTGATCATCAGCACCCGGGGATCGTTCGCGATCGCCACCAGCATCTTGCGCAGGGTGGCGGCCTGCTGCGCCTGCTTGGACGCAAAGCGCACCCGGTCGAGCTTGGTGACGCCGTCCACGATGCCGGCGACCTCTGAGCCGAACTCGTCAGACAGCGCCACGAGCTCCACGCTGGTGTCCTCCACGGCGTCGTGCAGCAGCGCTGCGGCGATGGAGGTGTCGTCGAGACCGAGATCGGCGACCACGCCGGCGACTGCCACCGGGTGGGTGATGTAGGCCTCGCCGGTCTTGCGTCGCTGGCCCTCGTGCGCCGTGCGTGCTGCTTCGTAGGCGCGGATCACCAGCTCGGGCGAACGCTTGGGCCAGCGCTGGCGGTACTTCTCGACGACCGGCGAGATGTCGGCCGCGACCGTGTTCGCGATGCGCCGCCACGGCAGCACGCGCGACACCGCAGGCATGGTCCTAGCCAAGCCGGCCGGTGCGGTGTCCGACCCCAACAAGGCCGAACGTGCGAGAACTCACACCCTCATTCTGCCGTGCCCGCTCTGCGAGGACTGCCCAAATCAGATTGGCGCGACGACAGGCGTCCTAGGCTGGCAAGCGTGGGGACGGACCCGAATCTCAGTCTTACCGTCTTTGACTTGTTCGAGGCCGCTGAGCGGATGATCGAGGCCCGGCTTCGCCGAGAGAACCCGGCGGTCACGCAGGCAGAGATCCGAGCCGCCATCGACGAATGGGCCTCGGGAGGCGACCGCCATCTCGACGCCGACGGCTACCTGCGCGAGTTACCCGTTCCCCAGCACTTGCGGTGACCCGCCTCGACGACGCGCTCGGCGAGGACGTCATGAGTTGTACTTCGGCCGCCGCCAGCGACTATGAGGCCGACCACCGCGTGTTCGCACTGTCACCTGACGAGTGGGATCAGCTCAGCGACATCCTGGATCGGCCAGTCAGAGACAAGCCCAGGCTCTCAAGACTGCTCGCTGAGCCGACGGTGCTTGGATGTCATTCGCGAGGACCCGCAGCCGGCTGAGGCGGGTCGAAGTCGAACTGACTTGGCGCACACTGGTCAATCTGCTCCTCCAGCGCATCGCGTTCGGCTGCGTCGACGGACAGGTTCCAGCGAGACTTGACGGCGATCCAGTCCACTGCGTACTGACAGCGATACGACGAACTCGGCGGCCACCACTCGCCAGGGTCACGTGACCGCTTCGCGCGATTCGTCGACGCACTGACCGCAATGAGCGAGCGTGGATCGCCGAGGTCGTTCGCGAACCGGGTCCACGTGGCCTCGGTCCACAGATGCCCGCCGGACTCCCACGCTTCCGCCAGCGGCACGAGATGATCGATGTCGAGTTCAGCTGCTTCCGTGACGACGGCAGCGTCATAGACGGAGAGCCAGGTGCCGTCGCCGCGCTGCTCCTGGCGCAGCACTAGCTCCCGTGTGGACAGGCCGCCGCTGTAGAGCCACCCGTCAAACAGCGCCTCCCGGTCATAGCCAGCCTGGTGCTCTACGGCCACCCGCAGCCGCTCGAACAGCCCGATGACGCTACGCCGCCGCTCGAGGTCGGCTGCCTCGGCCTCCGGGTCGCGAACCGACGCTTCGGGGAACGTGACCGGCGGCAGCACCGCGGTGTCACCACCAGTCGGAGCAAGGCTGCGATCGCCGTCGCTGCCGTCGCCCGTCTGACGCTCGGCCGTCTCATCGTCGGGAGCAACTGCGCTGTCCGCTTGATCACGTTGCAGGTGAGTTGACGTCTCGTCCGGCTGCTCGACCTGCAGGTCGCGTTCGGCAGCGATGTCCAAATCTGTCGGGGGAGCGCTGTCAGGGATGAGACTGCTGGTTGTGCGTCCGCTCGGCTCCGCTGGAATCGAGTTCGCGCCTGCCGTGACGTGGTGAGCGGCCGGCGAGAAGGCCTGCGAACCCTCAGTGGCGTCGCAAGCACCGAGAAAGAATGCGGTTGCGAGCATCCAAATGCACCGCGGGCGTCGGAGTCGCGGCGCACCGCGGCGCATCATTCGGCGTGCCACTCCCGAACAAGTTAGGACACCTGTCTCAGATGCAGCATCGCCAAGCCGATTGATCAACGTGTGTGTCTCCACATGTTCCGGGCAGAATTGCGTGTTACCTCACGGGCAGGTCAGAGGAGCTGCCACGTGGCGTTCGCCGAGTGCTCGAGAGGACGCGGTGTGTCAGATATGGGCCGCGACGCAGCGTACGACGGAGCATTCGACACCGTCATTGGCTCGCAGTGGAAGTTGATCTCAGACGAGCAGCGTGCTGCAGCCGCCTCAGGCGGCCGACGGGGACGACTGGAGCCGGAAGCACCCGATGCCTACGCGGTACACGACACTCGTCGCTACCAACGAGGCCACGCAGATGTCTTTCGAGAGGTCTTCAACGAGGCGTACAAGGACTCTGGTCATGCCCCGCCAGTCAAGGGAGAGCGGCTGCTGGTCGTCGATGTCGGCGCTGGCGCAGCGACAGTTGCCGTGGCATTGCAAGAAGCCCTCGGCAATGCTCGACAAAGACGAATCGAATATGTGGCCTTCGATCCAAACCTGATGATGCGGACGCTCGGAGAGCGCATCCTCGATTATGTCGCCAAGGGATTCAGATCGGCCAAGTACGTGCCAACGCTCGATGATCTCGACCCCAACGACGGCCACCGAGTGCTCTTCGCGTTCAGCTACGTGGCCCACCAAGATGCGGTAACTACTGATCACCTCGAACAGTGGGCGTCAGTCATCGAGGAAGCCGTCGATGCGGCTGACCGAGCAGTGGAACTGATCTACACGACGGCAGCCAACCTCAGCGGTGACAAGTTCCCTGAACTCTGCGCAATGCTCAAACGAGCTGGCATCACACCAAAGACGAAGCCCGTTAGGGTCAAGGTTCAGAGACGGTATCCGAGCATGGACGGCAGTGACGGGCGCGTGGGTTGGGACTGGCAAGACCGAAACTGGCAGGTGCAGGCGGAGCATTGGGTCCTGCGGTCATGAGCATGCGACTCTTTGCGCTGGATGAGGAGAGCGTCACCGCGCCAGACGGTCTGGAGTATCACCCCGACTTCTTGCAGCCTGCAGAGGAGAGCGATCTACTTGAGCTTCTCGCGAGGATTGACGGTGCCAAATGGCTCGCCGACATCTCCCGACGGGTGCTGCACTTCGGATACAGGTACGACTACTCAAGCCGCAGCCTGGACGAATCGGCTTGTATCGGACCGCTGCCTGAGTGGCTGGACCGTCTGGCCCACAAAGTCCGCGAAGCCGCCTCGAGCGAAGCAAGGCAGCAGCTCCGCGCTGCACATCCGTTCGAACAGGCGATCATCAACGAATACTTGCCTGGGCAAGGAATCGCGCCCCACATCGACCGACACTGCTTCGGCCCTGTCATCGCGACGGTCAGTCTGGGCTCAGCGATCAACATGGATTTCTGCCGTGATCAGACCGGCGAGAGTCATGTGCAGCGTCTCGCGCCTCGCAGCCTCGTCCTCCTGCACGGCGATGCGCGCTCCAAGTGGCGTCACGGCATCGCCAAGCGACGCAGTGACATGTGGGATGACCGCAGGGTGCCACGCCAGCGACGCGTGTCCATCACGCTCCGCACGATCGCAGACCAGTAGAGGCTTCGGCGAGGCGAACGGTCGGTCACGCGCTGTGACCTGCGGCGTTGCCTGAACCACCCGCAGCCTGAACGACAGGCGCCAGGCGTCAGTGTCCCATTCCGCACGCCTTGAGAGACCATCTCTTTCCCATATGTTTGTCACAGACATGTGCGAATATGCACGCATGGCGATGGCTGTCAAGAGTTGGGCGTGAACAGCGATCCATTCAGCGACGACGCGTGGGGTCGACCGCAAGCTGGCGCCGACGGCGGACGCTCCGCGACAGCATCATCGTGGGACTGGGACGATGCCGACCCGCTGAGTGATTCGAGAGGCCCATCTGCCTCGCGGGACCCGCAGGGCCGAAGTAGCGGCCGGACGAGCTTCACGGTCGCCGCTCTCCTCGCACTGGTTTCCGTGATCGCCGCCTTCAGTTCGGCCTCGTCTGGCTCCAGCCGCACTGCCAACGTCGTGTGCTTCGTTCTGGCTCTTCTGTTTTACGCCGGCACATGGATCCTGTACACCGCCAAGCGGGTCGAGTCTCACCTCGTTGGCGGCAGACACCGCATGCCAAGTTGGATCGCCGTACGGCTCCTCGCACTTGCAGGCACGCTGTGGGCAGCGTGGAGCCTGGCTCAGGGGCTCGCTCTGTGAGCCGCCGTCGGTGCTGCCTCACAGCCAGCGTTCTTGCCGCTCTCTTGGTCGCGAGTGCCCTCGCGATCACCGGCGCGCCGCGCCACGCGCAGGCACAGGCACAGGCGCAAGCGCCGGCTGCGTGCGATGCCACTGAGGCGGTTCGCCTGCTGATGCTCTTTGACATCAGCGGCAGTCTCAAAGAGACCGACCCGAACGCCCGCCGGCGCGACGGTGGCTTGGCAGCGCTCGGTGATCTCCAAAGACTGCTGAGGCAGCCGAAGTACAGCGAGGTTCGGCTCTTCGTCGCCGCTGACAGCTTCGCGAGCGACTATGGCGAGAGTCCCTGGGTGCGCCTGACGGCGGCTGCTGACGCCGCCGGGGCGCAGCGCCTTGCTGCAAGCATCGAACAGGTCGCAACGCGCGTCGACGGTGGCAATACCGACTATCGAGAAGCCCTGTCGGGTGCCCTGCAGCGCTTCGTCAACGAACAGCAGTCCGAATGCAAACGCATTTTCTGGTTTACCGATGGCGCTCACCACACCGACCCATCGGTCAAGTCCGTCCTGACCGACGAGGAATCCCGTCAGATCGACGAACTGTGCGCGGCCGATGGCGCTGCGGCCCGCCTGAGCGAGGCAAGGGTCGAGGTCACAGCCGTGCATCTCTCCTCACCCGGAAAGGGTGTCCCCGAGACCCTGCGACGGCTGTACGGCGAGAGCTCGAAGCCCTGCGCTCATCCGCTTATGGGCGAGATCATCGATGTGGCCGAGGCCGGATTGCTCGCAGACCAACTCAGCGAGACAGTCGTCGACGACGCATTCGAGTCCATCGAGCAACCCAATCCGCCCGAGCCTTGCGTGGGAGCGAGCACCTCCGATGGGAGTCCGACGTGCGAATACGCGTTCCAGATCGGCCTTCAGACTCAGTCATTCGACCTCTTCATTCACTTGCGAGATCTTGACGAGCCCGAGAGCGTCGAGATCCTCATCCAGCGGCCCGGCGGCGATCCGAGCAAAGTCGAATTTCCTCAGGTGTTCGCCGAGGCCGAGTTACTGCACCGCCCAACCTTCCTGCTCACGCATGCGCCGACGTCCAACTGGCGCAAGATCAGTGCACACCAGGCCGCCCAGGCCTCGGTCAGCAGCCTGGGTTCGACACCTGCCGCCGGGTGGGAGGGCAAGTGGAAGGTGATCTTCCGCGGCCCAGAGCGACTGCTAGCGCGAGTCAGCCCGCCCCGCATCGAAGAAGAGGGCCTTCCCGAGTTGCGGGCTTTCTACGAGCGAGACCAATTGCGTGGCGAAGTGATCACCGAGCATGGCCCGTTCCAGGGCCACGTCGAGCTCAGCGTGGACGCATCCGAGACCAATCTGGATCGCCTGAGAGTTGGCCGAACCGACGGATACACGGTCATGAATGACCTGCGCTGGTCGGCCTCCGACATCGTGAGCGAACTCATGGAGGTGCCCGGCATGATGGGACACCTCGGCGAGACGCGCGGGGTGGTTCTCGTTCAAGCACAGCTCGTTCAGATTGTGGACTGGGGCGGAGAGTCGATTCCTTGGAAGGTGCCCCTGGCAACAGAGTCGCTGCTGATTGAAGTCGCCGGGGCCAGCGGATGGGAAGACGATTCCCCGCATCCCTTCATCGCCAACGTCACCCCCGACGATGAGCAGTGGTTGACATCGGCGGGGTCGTTCACCGTTGTCGCAGGGGCGGGCGCGCGCGATGGCCGCCTGGAGTTGGATCAAATCGAAGCCGCGGCAGCGGAAGGCCACTCGCTCGAACTCAGTGGTATTGCACCGTGGAGTTGCGACGTTCCATCTGGGGCACCTGGCGTCAGTGTCGACTGCCCTCCGATTCACGTCGAGGTCGAGGCCGACGATGACCTGTTCGCAGATTTCGTATTCCACTTCACCGCACGTGTCGTCGATGCCGAGGCACTGCTTGAGACTGCCGAAGCGCAAGGCTTCGGCGACGAGGCCGCTCGGCGGTATTCCCCGAGGCCACGCACCGCGCAGGCTTCCGGCGTCGAAATCCGAGTCGCTAGCGCCAGCGACACACGTGCATGGTTCGGGTTGCTTCTATTGATCGTCGCAATTGTGGCGTTGCTTCTTCGAGTGCATTCTGCGGCTCGAGTAAGACAGTGGCGACACCTCGACAATGATCAGGCGCTCGTCGCGCAGGTCCGGCTCGACGGCGATGAGCTCGTCCGGGTCGACGGTCGAGCCGTCACGCCGAGTCCCGATGAGATGACGTCTGCGCACGCGCTTACGCAACGAAGGACACAGGCCTCGGTCGGGCCGGTGAGGCTGCGGGCGCAATGGCTGAGTGCGCTGCTCGGCAACCGACCTCCCATCATCGCGACGACTTCGCAGGGGGTGTGCCTGGCCGCAATGGGCAGCAAGCGCAAGCGCGGAATCGTCGGCACGGAACTGCGTGACGGTTGGGCGATCGTCAAGTACGGGGACGACACTCGGTTGGTGATTTGGGACCTAGCAAGAGACCAGTCCGATGCCAAAGACGGCGTGGAGCGAGCCGCCCGAGCCGCTGCCAGCGCCTGCATCCGTAGCAATTTTCTTACAGGAGCCGCTCCGGACCCGCCGAGTGGGGAGAGCGGGGAACCTAATAGCGACGATGACCCGCCGCGGCAACTTAGCCCCGACTCGGGTCAACAGACAGACCCCTTGGGCGCCGCATCGACCGAACGGCTTGAAGCGTCGTCGGGGGAACGAATCGACCCGCTCGGAGGTGAGCATGAGGATCCCCTTGCCTAGCCCCCGCTGCATCGAACCGCTGGCCATGAACCCGAGTGGTTCAGCGAAACATGCCCCGACAGGAACGGAGACGAAGCGATGCTCAGACCAGCAATCCTGATTGGTTGCGGTGGTTCCGGCTCGAAGGCGATCCGCTACGTGCGCGACGCCGTCGAACGGAGGATTCGGCATGCCGGCTGGGCAGGTGCGATGCCGACCGGTTGGGAGTTTCTTGCGCTCGACACTCTGAACGTCCAAGAGGACCCGGCAGAGATTCCGCTGTTGCCTCAGTCCGACTTTCACTCAATCTCGCCTTCGCACAACAACTACCAACGACTCGAGCCAGCAGTGCTTGCCCAGCACGAGCCGACGCGAGCCCGGACGCTTGTAGTTAAGGATGACAGCGGCCGGGTCATTGCCTCGAAGAATGAAGGGGCCTACTTGGAGCTCGTGGGCTGGCGCCCACGACCGAGCGAGGTGCGCGTGCCACTGAAGACCGGTGCAGGCGCCAATCGCGCTATCGGACGCTTCGCAGGAATCGACTCGCTCCACCACATTCTGGAGCCGCCGATCAAGCGCGCATTCGAAGCTGCAGAGCAATCATCAGGTGACCTCGCCGAGCTCTCGGAGTTGCTCCGCGTACCGGTCAGGCCTGGCGGCGAAGTGCCGTCTCCAATGGTCGTGGTCTGCGCATCCATGGCCGGTGGCACCGGGGCCGGCGTCGCGCTCGATGTCGTGGAGATCATCAGAAACTCTCATCCCGATGGATCCTTCCCGTCACTCGTGCTTTTCACACCGGACATCTTCAATGAGCCCAAGTTCGACGCCCGTCGAAGCTCGATGGCCGGCAATGCGCTGAGTCTCCTGAGCGAGACCCTCAACGTCTACTGGGACAGCGAGCAGCAAGGCTTCCCGCTTTGGGCTGGGTCGCTGAATCAACCGGGACGCGGACCACAAGCCACCTTCTTGGTCGGCCGCCGCTCGCTGCGAGGGGGCGATCTGGGAACTGCGACTTCTGTGTATAAGGCAGTCGGCGAGTCGCTGGCGAACTGGGTCACCAACTACTCCGTCCAAGAAGCGGTACATCACTTTGTGACGGTCAACTGGGACGATCGGGCAGCTGACAGCCTCGGTGGCTACCCGTTCGGCAAGCAGCACCAAACGGGTGCTGTTTCGTCGTTCGGTGCCGCAACTCTCTCGGTCGGCCGCGACCGATTCGAGCGCTGGGCCACCGACCTGCTTGCACGGGAGGTGCTGGAAGCGCTCGCACACGGGCACTTGCGCAGCGAGTTGCAGGACCCGGGCCGCGGCAATCAACCCGAAAGCGCCATCGTTGAGGATCTGGCAGAGGCCGCATCGCAACACGTCGCTCGCGGTGACGCGACAACTCCTCTTCGGCAGCGGGCCTCCGACGACACGTCGCATCGCGGAGCTCTGTCGGCGAGAGACGCTTATGCGAATGACGATGCCGTTCGAAGTGAGCGCCGCAAGGTCGAATCAGACCTCCACGATGAGTTTCCGGCGAACACTGAAGGCAGCGGTGCCGATTGGCACTCGTGGCTGCATAGCGCAGCGCAGCAGCGGCGTAGCGAGTCTCTTCAGCGCGCTGGTTCATTCGATGCAACGACTTGGGGAACCGAGATGCTGGCGGCGACTTGCCGGGCACTCTCGGCAGTCGTGGCTCAATCCTCTCTCGAAGTCGCCCGCCACGCGGTCGAGCGAGCTGCCCGGTTGCTCAACGACGAGGCAGAGTCACTGCGACGACGCTCCGACGATGCGCGCCGTCAGTCTGACAACGAACTCTCAGAGGCGCTTCGACGAATCCAGGCGGTGCCTTCGACCAGTCGGGATTCCGAGGCATTCAATGAGGCAGTGAGGGGACTCGCGACCGGCATCGCTCGCGTTTGGCTTGCCGAGCGACTTGACATGGCTGCAATGGCTATCGAAGCGGCGAACCACCGAGTTTTCTTTCCGGCCGGTGACACGTTGCGAATGGCAGCGCGCAGCATCGGCATGTCGCTCGGACAACCCGATGTGGAAGCGTGGCCGCGGGCCAACGGCGGTGTGCCACCTCAGTACCGTCCTTCCTCCGTAGAGCTGCCGCTAGAGCAGCACGACACTTGGCCGAGCCTGCTTGACGAACTCTGCAAGGAGGCACAGTCTCCGCGAACCGCATCGTCGCTGCCCGTCAACGCAGCTAGGTTCGCACTCGTCGTCGGCGACGACTCGACCGAGCCGCTGCTGTGGCCCAAGAATGACGTTTGGTCTCCGACGGAAAGTAGCCAAGCTGTCTTCACCTGCCCGTCAAGTGCCTCAGAAATCGCGCAACGGGTGAGCACTTGGGCTCGTCGACCAAGCTCCCGTTTCGATCGCTTCGTCAAGGAGGGGTTAGCCAGCTACCTGGCAGAGCGAGACCCGGTTACCGGCAGCGTTCGCGCAGATCATGCAGACCGTCTGGCGAGGCTCCGCGCTCAGTTGGAGGCGGCCAAGCTGCAGTCGGCGCCGTTGGTGCGTATCGACCCAGCCGTTCACGGCGTGGTGTACCCAGGCCAGCCGCCAGTTGTCGGCGCTGAAGAGCTGCTGTGTGCTCCCTTTCCCTTCCCTGAAAGTCACCCAGCACACGACATCGCGCGGCAGATCATCGGCGAAGACAACTACCAACTGGCGGACTCAGACGTGTCTTCAGTTCTGGTGTCGTCATTTCTCAACAAGCCCGTTCATCCGATGACCTTGGCTTCGTTTACGGAACCGGTTGCAGACGCTGTCCTCGACGCGGCCGACGATCAGGCCGAACTGCAAGCCTCGTTTTGGCGATGGCGGCGCGCTCGTCGGCTCGACCAATTCGTTCCTCTGCCTCGAGTCCTCCGACAAGCGCTGATGCGCGGCTTCGCCGTAGCGCGGCTGTGCGGCTACATCACGTCGGATACCTCGAAACCGCTGCTGATCAGCGGCGACGGTGGACCGGTCGAGTTCCCATACCCACTGCTGACCCAAGTCGAGACCGACGATGTCTTGGCCGGGCTGCTCGAATCGTTCGGACTGACGTATGCCTTTGTGAGCCGCGACAAGCTCGCGGCCTATGAGTCCTACGGGCGCCTCCACGACCTCGGCGAGTCAGTTGGAATTGTCCACACCGATCTCGCCTCGTGGATTCAGACAGGCGACACGCCTCACGAACGAGTCGACGAGCCACGCGCCGTCGGAGATAGTGCACAAGAGCGCAGATCGGCCGCAGACAAGTACCTGTCGCTGAACTTGGAACATCTCGAGAGCGTCGCTGCACAAGCTTTGTCTGGCAGCGAGAGCGAGACGAAACCGCGCGACGGTCGCGCCGAGCGCGGCATTCCAACCCGAGAAGTCGTTGCAGAGGCAATCGGCTGCTACCAGCAGGTGAAGGACTCTCTGCGCGACGTTGACGAGAGTCCAGTCGTATGACTCCCGCCGCGCCGAATCGAAGACTCCTCGCGCCTACAGATGACAGCCTTACGATCTTGGTCGCACGTGACATCAGCGGACTCAGCACCGAATTCAGTGCGTGGTCGCGTGCAGGCTTATTGCGCCCGGTGCTGGTCTGCGGGCGCGACGAACTTGCGCTGTCGGAAGCCGATGTCAAGTGCCAGTCCAACGTCGCCGGAGACTGGTCGGAGCTGGATCTGTCTGAGGCGCTCCGGCAAAGGCCAGTCGAGTCGCTGACGATCGCTGCGCTGCGCCCGTGGACTCCCTCCGACACTGCCAAGAGCAGGCAGGGACTTGAGAACGAGATTCTTGTGCTCAAACGCCTGCAGGATCGGTTCCGCATCGCACAGGTCGAGTTTCAATCGCTGACAGTGTCCGTGCACGATGAGGCGACGTCGGTGGCACACGAGACGTTCTCGCCTCAGTTCGACATGCACCTGATCCACGACGTCGATTCAATCGCTCACCATCGACTGCCCGCCGAAAACGTTGTGAACTCCCATGACGTCGCTGGACGACTGACGTTGTGCGCGACGACTGCCTTGACGATGAGCGGCGCGTGGAGGTTCAGCCGAGGCCACCTGATCGAGACCGATCGCGGCGACGCAGCCGTGAACTCGATACGCGTCGTTCGCCCGCAGGTTCGCATCGTGTTTGCTGGTCGGCTGCTGCGGGAGGCCTCGACAGGGCTGCTGCCGCTCGCTCCGCCCTGGCCCCTGCCCAGCGGCTCCGGTGCCGTACGCGCACAGGCCGGTGCGGTGCCGCCACCCCAGACTGCCGAGGCGATGTGCGCAAGCCTCGGTCTCGATTTCAGCCCATTCGAACCGGAGCCTCAACCCCGAGTCTCATTGCACGAACGATTGAGGGCGGCGTGGCACTCGCTCACCCAGGAGATCGCGCCGCCGATCGACCCGACGAGAGACGAGCTCGCGCTGGAAGGACTGCGCGACCACATCGCCGCAGGCAGGTGGAAGGGATCAGGGCAAGGTCGAGTCGATCCAATCGCACTCCGAAGGAACCTTGAGCGGTCAGGGCTGTCCCACCTGGTAGGTGGCGCGCCGCGTGACCCAGTGCGTTGGGACGTTCTGCGGGAGTTTGCCATCTGCCTCGTCGATGGCGGGGAACCATCAGATGAGGTCGTTCGGCACTTCGAATTCCCAGTTGACGGTAAGGGCAAGCGGCTTGTCTGGAACGACCCGAACAGCATCATTGCGTCAGATCCCCTCGCCGAGCCCGAAGATTGCGCGACCGCCGGTCCAACGGGTGCAGCCGATGATGAACTGTTCGACACCGCTACCGAGGACAACCTGTTTCGACGGCTCCGGAACTACTTGGAAACTCAGCTGCACAGTGCAGCAGAGCGATGCACCGGTCGTCCACGGAACCCAGAACAAGAACTCGAGGCGTACGAGAAGGCGGTGTCAAGCGCGGCCAAGCTGCGTCGAGTTCGCAACATCGTCGCCAGCCTCGTGATACTTGCCGCGTTCATCGTCATCGAACGGTGGATCGGCATTGTCGGTTCGCTGACCGATTTGATCGGGATTGGCACGATCGGCGGCAAGACGTCAAATCCGATCGTGGACATTCTCGTTGGGGTCGTGGTGTCACTCTTGGCGCTGGTATTGCTGGGGGTCACAGCATGGCGGGCCGGCATTGCAGCATTGGAGCACTATGACACGCAGCGGTTGCGAAGATGGAGCGTCGAGTCGGGGCGGCATCACGCCACCGAGGCCACCCGGCTGTGCGCAGCATCCATCGAGTTTGACGACCACGCCGAGATCATCGCGGCCATGCTCCACCGTCCGTACAGCACTGGCGAGCCGAGCGCAAATCGACGCATGGACATCGCCGCAATCCCCCACCCGTTCCCCATGATGATCGCCGTTGCGAACCCACTGCCCGAGCGTGTCGCAACCATGCGCCGACACGGACGCGCCGCGACTGTCGCCAGCGGATGGATCGGCGGCGTCTTCGCCTCTGCCTTGGAACGATGGCAACAAGATTTTGAAGCTGCAGTCGCCGGCCCCTTCGATCATCCCGACGCCGACCACACGCCGCCGGGCTTCGCGAGGCACCGAGACGCGCGCACCAACGAGCCAATGCTCGGGCCTCGAGAGCACCTCGCGCAAGCCATCAAGGACGACGACGGACTGCGTCGCGAGATCACCTCCGACGCAGTCAGCGACATGCTGTCGACCGCTCTTCCGGACGCGTCAGATTCCCGAGGTCCCGCCCGACGTCTGTCCGAGCTATTGGGCTCCGTCACCGTGCCCAGCGCTCGCGCACTCGACGGCTTTGCGGTCGCCGAATTCCTCAACCTGAACCAGGAACCCGACGGCTTGAACTGGGAGATCCTTCGTCCCGGCAGCAGGCCGCCAGGCCAGCACCCATTGGGTCATCAGGTTCCCATCGAGATTCCCGAGGGCCCCGGACACCCAGAGACCCTCATCGCGTCATGGCGGGTTGTGATCTCGGACCCGTTCTCCCCCACTGACCTCGGTGCCTGGGCACCGGAGGGCTCTGCGGATGCAGCGCTTCGCGAGGAGGCACCACCCTCTTCGGTGGTGTGAGGCCCAACGAACCTGTGTTCGTCGGGCAGTCCGTTTTGCAAACTCGGCTGGATCGCTAGCTGGACTGGTTCGCAGGCTGCCTGATGATCGATGCAGACTAGGACCTGTCCCGTTTGGCACCGGCCGCTCGGCTAGCCCAGCCTTGCTCCTCAGCCGACACGGCCTGCGGGTGAGGAACGTCGCCGATCTGAACGTGTCACACCCCCCACATACGGTCGTATGCGTGACGAGTGAGACACACGCCAGCCACCAGCGGCGCACCGCGGCACCGGTGCGGGGGTTGCACGTGCCGGAGGTGGACGTGGCCGGGCTGTGCTCGGGGGGACTGCGGGCGCGGCTGGGAGAGATTGCCTGCGCCGAGTCACGGCTCGCAGCGATGAAGGCCGACGCGCTCGCCGAGATCGCCCGCCGCAGCGGCGACGGTGCTGCCGCGCATGCCGCTGCCGACAAGATGGCAGTGTCGGGCCGCACAGCGCGCAACGACGTCAAGAACGCTGTTCGACTCCGCGAGCTCGACGCCACTCGCGACGGGCTCGCAGCGGGCACAGTCCCGGCCGGGCATGCGCAGGTCATCGCTCGTGCCGCCGGCGACGCACATATTGACGAGGCGTTTCTGGCCGCGCGGGCCCAGCGCGAGGGCTACGACGAGTTCCGGCGCACTGTCGCCCGCCATGTCGCCGAGGTCAGCCGCGACGACGGAGCCTCGGTATTGGAGCGGCAGCGTCAAGCACGCAGCGGCACGATCCGTACTCGTGCCAGCGACGGCATGACTGTGCTGCACCTCGAAGTCGACCCCGTCACCGGCGCACACCTCGGCACCGTCATCGCTGCCGCCGAACGGCGCCTGTTTCGCGACGAAGACCCGACAGCGCAGCGCACACCCCATCAGCGCGCAGCCGACGCCATCACCGAACTGCTGCTGAACCCTCACGCCAAGCGGCCCAGCGGCGCATCGCTCATCGTTGTGGCCGACTACGACATGGTGAACCATCAACTCGCCAACGGGCGTCTCGCCGACGGCACGCCGATCCCCATCGGCGAGATCGCCCGCATCGCCGTCGACGCCGACGTGCTGCCCGCGATCTTCGAGGCAGCCACCGGAGACCTGCGCCTGGGACGCAGCCGACGCACCGCCAGCGATCTCCAGCGTGCCGCCTTGGCGTTACGCGACAAGGGCTGCGTCGGGTGCGGTATCCCGCCCGAACGCTGTCAGCACCACCACATCAACGAATGGCAGTACGGCGGGCCAACCGACTACGCCAACCTCCTCACCGTCTGCCACGACTGCCACACGCACAAGATTCACCAGCAGGGCTTTGTGGCCGAATGGGACCCAGACAAGCCCGGCTACGAACTCCAGCCACCATGACGCACATCAAAGGAAGCGCGGCTGGTGCAACGCACTGGCCGCTCGGGCTCAGCTGCGAACCCGTGTCTCGCGGCCGCCTGACCGCCCCGGCGATGGCGGCCGCTATGGCAGCGGGCTGTGGCCCCACAACTTGCGGGGTCAGCTCAGAGTGAGCCAGTCGGAGTTCTGGCACTGCGTGAACGACGAGATTACGACCGGGGCGGCCCGCCGCCGCGGGCGGCGGCGGATGAGCTGGAGTCCTGCCAATGCGTGAACGACGACATGACGACACCATCTCGCCAACGCACAGCAGGCCCTTTGCCCCGGCACGATCGATCCCCACAGCGCAGCACCAGAACAGCGCAGTACCAAGATATAGCAGCATCAAGATATAGCAGATAGTGCTAGCATCATGTGATGGCATCAACCCGAGCAACCTTCACGCTCGATGCCGAATTGGCGCACTCTGCGCGACGCCTCGGCATCAACGTTTCCGCAGCAGCCCGGCAGGGTCTCGAAGCGGCTGTCGAACGGGCGATGGCTGATGCCGATCGGGCCGCGTACATGGCCCAGCCGGAGCAGCCGGACGAATTCTGGGACCACGCGGAGGTCTGGAGCGAGGCATGAATCGCGGCGAGGTGTGGTGGGCCGAAGTCGGCGGCAAACGACGACCCGTGCTCGTGCTCACGCGCCCTGGGGTCATTGATGTCCGCCAACTCGTGACGGTCGCAGAAATCACCACCACAATCCGAGGACTTGCAGTCGAAGTCGCCATCAGCACCGACGAGGCCAATCTGCCCCAAGAGTCCGTCGTCAACTGCGACGGACTGCACACCATCCGACGCTCATCACTTGTCGATCAGGCCGGTCACCTCGACGCGTCCACTATGCACGACGTGTGTGGCGCTATCGGCTACGCGCTCGCCTGCTGACGGGCCCGGGCCAAGCACAGGTGCACTTGGCCACGCTGTAGAACCAGTAGAGCGTCAGCGGCGGCGTTGGGACTTTGAGCGGCGGGACTTGCGGGGACGGGGCGCGGCGCTGCGGGTGTAGCTCTCGGCGGCGAGCGCCTGGGTGGCGGCTTCCATCGAGTCATGGCGGCCTGCGGCATCGGCCGCAGCCTGCGCGGCGGCCCAGCCCGGCTCGTAGCTCTTCAGCCACGCCACGGTCGGCATCGCCACGAAGATCGAGCTGTACGAGCCGACGAGCAGGCCGATCAGCAGCGCCGTCGCGAACTCCGAGAGCGTGCCCGCGCCCAGGAACCCGGCGCCGACGACCAGCATCGACAGCACCGGCAGCACTGACGTGATCGAGGTGTTGACCGAGCGTGTCAGCACCTGGTTGAGCGACACGTTCGCGAGTGCCGCATAGGTGAAATGACTGCGCGCCGGCAGCGACCGCTCGTTGGTCTTGACGCGATCGAACACGACGATCGTGTCGTACAGCGAATAGCCCATGATCGTGAGGAAGGCCACCACGGTCGCCGGCGTCACCTCGAACCCGAACAGCGCGTACGCACCGACGGTCAGGACGATGTCGTGCCCCACGGCTACAAGGGCGCCGACCGACATCTTCCACTCGAAGCGGAACCACAGGTAGAGCGCGATCAGCACGAAGAACACCACGAGCGCCCGCCGCGCCTTGCCCGCCACCTCGTCGCCGAAGGACGGGCTGACCTGACGCGTCGACAGACTCTCGACGTCGACATCGGCAGCGGAGGCCAGCGCAGCGTTCACGTCGACCGCGCTCACATCGGGCCCGAGCACCCCGCGCACCCGGAAGATGTCCTCGGATCCGGTCACGGTCACGAGCTGCACCCGGGCGTCGGGCACGCCGGCGGCAGCAGCGGCAGCGGCGATGTCATCGGTCGTCGGGACGTCAGCCGCGGGCCCCGACGCAGCCTCGCCAGCATCGTCGGCGGCCTCCTGCGCGCTCGCTGGGACCGGGATCTCCCACACCGAGCCGCCCTCGAACTCGATGCCCAGATTGAGCCCGCGCACCAGCAGCGCCACGACACAGATGAGCACCGCCAGCGCTGAGCCCAGCACCACCTTGCGGGACACGCCCAGGATGTCCCAGGCATTCTCGCCCCGGTAGAAGGTCCGCAGCGCCGAGATCACGTCGCGCCTCCCATCACCGCAGCCGCAGTGGCCGCATCATCGGTACCGGGCAGCACGCCCAGCCGCCGGGGTTCCTCATTGACAAGCTTGCGAGCGATGAACACCACCAGCGGCCGCATGAAGAAGTACGACACCGCCAGGTCAATGAGCGTCGCGAGGCCCAGGTACAGCGCGAAGCCGCGGACGGTGCCGCTGGTGAGCTGGTACAGCACACCCGCACCGATGAGCGACGCTAGGTCGGCCCACACGATCGTGGAGAATGCGCCCTTGAAGCTGGCGTCCGCGGCCGAGCGAATCGCGCGCCCCCGCCGGACCTCTTCCTTGATCCGCTCGTAGTAGACGATGTTCGAGTCGACTTGGACGCCGATCGACACGATGATGCCGGTGGTGCCCGCCAGCGTCAGCGCGAGCCCCCGGCTCTCGCCCAGCCAGCTGATGAGCGACCACAAGATGGACCCGCTGATGGCCAGGCTGGCCACGGCCACGATGCCGAGCAGGCGGTAATACAGCAGCATGTAGATGCCGACGGCGATCAGGCCGACGATGCCGGCCACCACCCCAGCCCGCAGCGTTCCCTCGCCCAGGGTGGCCGACACCGTGCGCACGTCGTCCTGCTCGAATACCACCGGCAGCGCACCGAAGCGCAATGCCACGGCGAGGTCGCGCGCACCTTCCTCGTCGAAGGTGCCCGAGATGACCGCTGTGCCCCCGAATTCGGTGGCCCGGATGACCGGGGCCGACTCGACCACGCCGTCGAGCACGATGGCCACCTGCTGGCCGAAATGCCGGGCGGCGATCTCGTCGAAGCCGACTGCGCCTTCGTCGGTGAGATCGACGTTGACGACCCACTCGTTGTTGAACGTTGCTGCCGCCTCGGCGACCGCCTCGCCGGTCAGCTCGGCCGGACCGAGCACGTATCCCACTGGCTCGCCACGGCCCGGCAGCAGCACGGCCCAATCGGCGAGATCATCCTCGGGCGACGTGAACGCTGGCACGTCATCAACTTCGATCTCCGCCGGCTCGTCGGCCTCAGGTGCCGCGGCTTCGGTCTCGGGCTCGATGATCTCGGGCGGTTCGACCGTCTCTGGCGGTCCGCCCGCTTGATCTGCAGGGGAATCGCCCAATGCGTCGCCAGCCTCTGTTTCGAGTCCTGCCGCCGCCTCTGGGTCGATCAGCTCGAGCAGTTCCTGCGCGGTCATCTCCTGCTCCCCGACCAACTCCTCGTCAGCGGCCTCGGAAGCCGACTCGTCAACAGACTCGGGATGCAGCGATGCGTTGTATGCCTCTGCGAGCTGCTGCGCTCCGCCGAAGTCCACCTCGTCGAACGGATTGAACGTGAGCAGCACGGGCCGGAACCTCAGCTCTGCCGTCTGGCCCACGAGATCGACGGCGCGCTGCTTGTCCTTGACGCCTGGCAGCTGCACGACGACCTGCGCACCCTGGCGGGTGATGTCGGGCTCTGCCACACCGAGGGCGTCCACCCTCGACCGGATGATCTCGATGGCTCGATCGAGCTGCTCGTCATCGGCCGGGGTGGTCGGCCGCAGCAGCACCTCCACACCGCCCTGCAGCTGCACGCCCAGCACTGGCACCCACCCCGCGACGATCACGCCGACCAGCGAGCCGAAGCCGATGATGACGGCCAGCAGCAACGAGACGATCTGCGAGCGGCGCATCTTCGAGTTATCGACAGACCATGTCGGGAAGCGTCAAGCCTGGCTCACTCGGGAGGGTCAACGTCATCCGATTCGGGCGGTCCAGCGGGGCCGCCAGTACTGGCGGGAGTGATGATCTCGCCGATGGCGCGGCGCTGCACGCGCAGCTCGACATCGCTGTCCACCTCGAGGCAGACCACCTCGCCTGGCTCCTCCACCGCGACGATCTTGCCGATGACCCCGCCGACCGTGGCGACCACGTCGCCGACATCGGCACGACTCAGCATTGCCGCCCGCTCCTTGGCCCGCCGCTGTTGCGGCCGGATCATCAAGAAGTACATGAGGGCGAACAGTCCGACGAGCAGGATGATCGAGCCCATGGCGTGCTCCTCGAGGCGCGTAGTCCGACTGACCACCTCTTCGGCTGCAGCCGACGAGGTTCGGTGCGAATGGCCGCCGACTGCGACACCCTGCGTGCAGCATGCCGCCGATCGGAGACCGGCACGGCGGGTCAGCGTACCGGCGTATCAGCCCTCGCCGTCCCTCAGCTCCACACTTCGTTGACCTGGGTGCGAAACGCCGCGAACTGCCCCGCCTCGATGGCGGCACGCGCATCGCTGACGAGGTCAGCCAAGAAGGCGATGTTGTGCAGCGTGAGGATGCGGCCTGCGGTGGGCTCGTTGACGCTCATGAGGTGCCGCAGGTAGCCGCGGCTGAAGCGCACACCCGGTTGCGCCCGGCCATCGGGGCGTGGCGGGCGGTCGTCGAGCGGGGTGGAGTCGCATGCGAAGCGCGCATTGCGAATGTTGATGCGGCCGTTCGGCGTGAGCGCAGTGCCGTGGCGGCCGAGCCGGCTGGGCAGCACGCAGTCGAACATGTCCACTCCCGCTGCGATCGCATCGACGATCCGTGCAGGATCTCCGACGCCCATCAGGTACCGGGGCCGATCTGCGGGCAGCACGCCGGTCGCCGCAGCCAGCGCGGGGCCCATCTCAGCGCGGGACTCCCCCACCGAGAGCCCGCCGATGCCGTACCCGTCGAAGCCGATGCCGGCGATGGTCTCGGCGCTGTGGCGGCGCAACTCGGGATCGGCACCGCCCTGGCAGATGCCGAACAGGGCCTGCCCGCTGGCCGGGTTGTTGCGGCGTGCCTCCGACATTGCTGCAGCAGCCCTGGCTGCCCACAGGTGCGTGCGCCGGGCGGCTTCGCGCACCTCGCGCTGCGGGGCCGGCAGCTCGGGACAGACATCGAGCGCCATTTGGATGTCGGCTCCCAGGCGGCGCTGGATGTCAACAGCGTCCTCAGGCGTCATCCGCATCTTGGTGCCGTCATAGGTCGAGCGGAAGGTCACGCCCTCGTCGTCGACCTTCGACTTGGCGTCATGATCAGCGCCATCGCCACCGCCGGAACGGCCGTCGGGCTGATCGGCGCCGCCTGTTCGGCGGCCGGGCTGATCGGCGCCGCCTGTTCGGCGGCCGGGCTGATCGGCGCCGCCTGTTCGGCGGCCGAGCGACATGATCTGGAAGCCGCCGGAGTCGGTGAGGATGTGGCCGTCCCAGCCGGTGAAGCGGTGCAGCCCGCCCATCGACTCCACGACGTCGGTGCCCGGCCGTGCCTGCAGGTGGTACGTGTTGGCCAGCACGACCTCGAGGCCCAGCTCGTCATAGTCGGTGGCATCGAGGTGGATGACCGCACCTCTGGTCCCCACCGGCATGAACACCGGCGTCTGGAAGGTGCCGCGCGCCGTGGTGACGCGGCCCCGTCGAGCCTGGCCATCCGCAGCCAGCAGTTCGAAGTCGGCCGTACCGGTCGGCGACGCTGCGCTATCGCCGCCCGCTGCGCTCACGCTGCCTCGCTCTCGTTGCGTTCCAGCAACATCGCGTCGCCGAATGACAGGAAGCGGTAGCCGTCGACGAGTGCCCGTTCGTAGAGGTCGCGCCATCGAGGCCCTATGAACGCATCGATCAGCAGCAGCAGCGACGACCGGGGCAGGTGGAAGTTGGTGAGCATCGCATCAACCGCCAGGAACTCGACACCTCTGTGCAAGAACAGATCGGTCCACCCGCACACGTCGGCTGTGCTTGTCGGAGCCGCCGCAACGGCGGCTGGTCCGGCCGCACTCACTGGCCGAGGCTGTCGCGCTGCCGATTCGAGTGCTCGCACGGTGGTCGTGCCCACGGCCACGACCCGTTCGGCGGCAGCGCAGGCGTCGAGCGTGGCCGCGGGAACCCGGTAGTGCTCGGTGTGCATCTCGTGCTCATCGGCGTGCTCGACGGTGACCGGGGAGAACGTCGCCAAGCCAACCGTCAGATCGACGGTCGCAACCGTGACGCCGCTTGATCGCAGCGCGTCCAACACGCCGTCTGTCAGGTGCAGCCCCGCCGTGGGAGCTGCTGCCGAGCCATCCGAGCGCGCGTACACCGTCTGGTATCTCGCGGCCACAGCCGATCTGGCGGCGGAGCCGTCGGCACTGTCGAGCCCGGAGCGCTGCGCTATGGCTCGCCGGGTCACGTCAGGGTCGATGTACGGCGGGAGAGGTGCTTCCCCAGCACGCTCGAGCAGCGCAGCCTGCGAAACGCTGTCGAGCGGAACCCCTCCGACGCGAACGCTGACCGCCCGGCGCTGCTGGTCCATTCGCGGACCCACGATGACCTCCAGCTGCGGATCCCGATCTGAGACCAGCGCAGTGCCCTCAGCGATCCTGCGAGACGGCCGCACTAACGCAGCCCAGCCCGCGTCGCTGTGCGCCGGCGCTGCACGGGACGCCTCCGACGCGGTGCCGGGGAGCGCTGCGTCGGGGTCCGACAGTCCGCCGCCGAGTGGTTCCAGCAGCAGCACCTCGGCAGCGCCGCCGGTGCGCTTTCGCAGCGGCAGGCGGGCGGGCATCACCCTCGTCTCGTTCACCACCAGCACGTCACCGGCACCCAGCAGAGACGGGAGGTCAGAAATGTGCAGGTGAGCGGGCTCACGGCACGGTCCGCGGTCCACCAGCAGCCGGGCCGAGTCGCGTGGCTCCGCAGGCACTTGCGCGATGGCCGCCTGCGGCAGCTCGTAGTCGAACTCGTCCATCCGCATGCGCGCAGCGCTCACGCGTGCTGAGGCTATGGGCGCTCGCGGATCGAACTCACCATGGCGTGTCGTCGGCCAGCGGCTGCTCGCTCTCCGCCGGGGCCGCTGACTCGGCAGCCGAAGCATCCGCTGGCCCGGTGGTATCTGGCCTGGGGGCAGTCGCGGCTGCTGGGGATCCAGCCGCATCGAACAGCGTGATGTCCGCGTCGCTTCCCTCGGAAGCAGCCGCGAGTTCCGCGAGCGGCGGCACGTCCACCCCGAGGTGTGCGTAAGCGGCAGCGGTGGCGATTCGGCCGCGGGGTGTGCGCTGCAGCAGCCCACGCTGGATCAGGAACGGCTCGTACACGTCCTCGACGGTCTCGGTCTGCTCGCCGACGGTGATCGCCAGCGTCGACAGTCCCAACGGCCGCCCGGCATGGGTGACAGCGAGCGCGTCGAGGATCGCCCGGTCGACCTTGTCGAGGCCGAGCTGGTCGACGCCGAATGCGGCAAGTCCCTCCTGTGCCACCGTCACGTCGATGTCACCGCTGGCGCGCACTTCGGCAAAGTCGCGCACCCGGCGCAGCAGCCGGTTGGCGATCCGCGGCGTGCCCCGGCTGCGCGAGGCAATCTCCGCGGCTCCACCGGCATCGATGTTCACACCCAGAATCCCTGCCGCGCGGGTCACGATCGCCGTGAGATCTTCCGCTGAGTAGTAGTCGAGACGCTCGACCAGGCCGAAGCGGTCCCTCAGCGGTCCCGAGATGAGCCCGGTGCGGGTCGTGGCGCCCACCAAGGTGAACCGCGGCAGCTCGAATCTGATCGAACGCGCAGCCGGTCCCTTGCCCAGCACAATGTCGATCGCGAAGTCCTCCATGGCGGGATACAGCACTTCCTCGACCACTTTGGGCAGCCGGTGGATCTCGTCGATGAACAGCACATCGCCGTCTGCTAGGTTGGTGAGGATCGCTGCGAGGTCGCCCGCGCGCTCCACCGCCGGCCCTGAGGTGAGATGCAGTGCGGCACCCAGCTCAACGGCGATGATCCCCGCCAGCGTGGTCTTGCCCAGTCCCGGCGGGCCGGCGAACAGCAGGTGATCGGGAGACTGGCCCCGGGCCAGCGCGGCTCGCAGCGTGATGGCGACGTGCTCGCGTACTTCGGGCTGCCCGACGAAGTCCTCCAGCGACCGCGGACGCAGCGACGCCTCGGCATCGCCGTCGTCGCCGGGCGCACGGGCCGGGTCGGTGACTGCACTGCGACCGCCGCCCGGTTCAGCGGACGAGTCCACCCGCCGGTAACCCTCCGTGCGCGCCCCCCCGTTGCTCATCGCGGACCCAGCTCCTGCAGCGCCACACGCAGCAGCGCGCCGGTGTCGGCTTCGCCGTTTCGTGCCGCCTCGACGCTGACAGCGGCCATGGCGTCACGGATCTCCGACGGGCTGAAGCCCATCTGGCCCAAGGCCGCTCGAACTTCGGCAACTGCAGAACCCGCGCCGTCGCCGACCGCTGCCGCAGCACCGGCGCCAACTGTCTCAGGCGTACCGAGACGCGATTTCAGGTCCAGCACCATCCGCTTCGAGGTCTTGGCCCCGATGCCAGGCACCAGCTCCAGCGCGGCGGCGTCGTCGGCGGCCACAGCGCGCCGCAACTCGTCGGGTGGCAGGTGCGAGAGCACCGCAAGCGCCAGAGCGGGACCCACACCGTGCGCGCTCAGCAGCGCCTCGAAACAGCGCCGCTCGTCGAGCTCGGCAAATCCGTACAGGTCGGAGCTGTCCTCGCGCACGTGATGGTGCACGTACACGAAGCACTCGTCGCCCACCGGTCCGGCGCCAGCCAGCGCGGACGGCGCGACCGTGACGCGGTACCCCACACCGCCGGCCTCGATCAGCAGCTCACCACCAGGATCCTTGTCGAGCAGGCGTCCGCGCACTGAGCCGATCATGATGGGCCGATCATCGCGGGCCGATCATCGTGGCGAGTCTCCGGCCGAGGTCACTGTGCGCCAGGCGGAGCCGCGGCTGCGCCCGATGCGGGCAGCAGCACGCGCGCCCGGGCGCCGGTCGAAGCGCTGTGCCAAGGCGCCTGCGACAGGTGGCACAGCGCGACCGCCGCCGCGTCGGCGGCATCGGCCGGCTCTGGCGGCCCCGGCAGCGCGAGCAGCTCGGCGACCATGCGCTTCATCTGGTCCTTGTCGGCTCCGCCCCAACCCGCAACAGCCTGCTTGACCTGAGTCGGTGTGTACTCGACCACCTCCAGCCCCTCGGCGGCCGCGACCGCCATGGCAAGGCCAGCCACCTGCGCGACGCCGATCGCCGTGCGCGCGTTGACCTGGAAGAAGACTCGCTCCACGGCCACGACCGAGGGCTGGAACTCGGAGATGAGAGCCTGAAGCTCACGCAACTGAGTCGCGAGGCGCGCCGCTTGCGGCTCCGCCGGATCGGTGCGGATGACACCGAGGGCAACTGCCTCAGTGCGGGTGCGCTGCGTCCCAGAGCCCGAGAATTGCTCCAGCACGCCGTAGCCGCAGCGCGACAATCCGGGGTCGATCCCCAATACGAACATCAGTACGAACCGTAGCCCTTGGCATCGTCCGAACCGAGTATGCGCCGCGCCGCTCCGCCCTGTTGGGATGAGAGCCGAAAGGCACACGTGTTCAGCCGGCGATTGCCTCCAGCAGCGAGTCGCTGATGTCGAAGTTGGCGTACACGCCTTGTACATCGTCGTGATCGTCGAGCGCGTCGAGGACAGCCATCACCTGCTTGGCCTCCGACGCGCTGGTGAGCTCGATGAGGTTCTGCGGCGCGTAGGTCAGGTCGGCCGAGGTCACCGCGATCCCCGCTGCGGTGATGGCTTCGCGCACCGCCATCGTGTCGCCGGCGGCAGCGGTAACCCGCCAAGTGTCGCCCTCGCGTTCGACGTCCTCGGCGCCGGCGTCGAGCGCCACCAGGATCAACTCGTCCTCGTCGGGTACCGTGCCTTCAGCCGCAGACCCATCAGGCTCAGGCACCACCGCAGGCACCACCACCACGCCCTTGCGCTCGAATTGCCACGCCACCGCGCCCGGCTCAGCCAGCGAGCCGCCGGCACGGGTGAACAGGCTGCGGATCTCCGAGCCGGTGCGGTTGCGGTTGTCGGTGAGCACGTCCACGAACATGGCCACGCCGCCGGGTGCGTAGCCCTCGTAGGTGACCTGCTCGTAGGACACACCCTCAAGTTCGCCGGTGCCCCGCTTGATCGCCCGCTCGATGGTGTCGAGCGGCACCGAATTGTCGCGGGCCTTCTGGTACATGGTCCGCAGGGTGGCGTTGGCCTCGAGGTCGCCGCCGCCCTCACGGGCCGCAACCTCGACCTGGCGGATCAGCTTGGCGAACAGCTTCCCGCGGGCCTTGTCGGCAGCGCCCTTGCGGTGCTTGATGGTCGCCCACTTGGAATGACCTGACACAAGCCCCCTCCCTCATGCAACTCGACGAGCCACCGGACAGTCTGCCCGATGCGCCTGCTCAGCCGGAATGGCCCGAGGCGACCATGTCGAGGAACATGCGATGAATGCGATCGTCGGCAGTCAGCTCGGGATGGAAGCTCGACACCAGGATCGGGCCCGAACGGCACAGCACCGGCACCACGCCCCGGTGCCGCCAGCTTGCTGTCGCTCCCTGCGCTGACCCTGCCGCCCCCTTCACAGACGCAGTGGCGTCACGAGAGCCCGAGGCCGTGCTCACCGTCGCAAGCACTTCGACGCTGTCGCCGGTTCGTTCCACCCACGGGGCCCGGATGAACACAGCATGGAAGGGATCATCGAGGCCTCCAGAGTCGAGGTCCACGTCGAGATCGATGTCGAGGTCGGCTTCGAAACTGGCAACTTGGCGGCCGAAGGCATTGCGCCGCACCGAGATGTCGATCGCGCTGAAGAAGCGCTGGTCCTCCCGGCCGTCAAGCACTTCAGCGGCCAGCAGGATCATGCCCGCACAGGTGCCGAACGCCGGCATGCCATCGGCAAGGCGAGCGGCCAGCGGTTCGAACAGTCCGCTCGTGCCGAGCAGGTGCGACATGGTGGTCGACTCGCCACCGGGGATCACCACCGCGCCGACTCCTTCGAGGTCGGACGGCACGCGCACCTCGACCGCCCGTGCACCCAGTCGTCGCAACGCCGCGACGTGCTCGGCGGCGGCGCCTTGCAGCGCCACGACGCCGACGAGGGGCAGCCGCTCGGGCGCGTCGGGTGCCCCAGGACTGCTCAGCGTCTACCAGCCGCGGTCGGCGAGCTTGGTCTCGAGGCCTTCCATCTCGAGACCCGGCATCGCGCTGCCGAGGCCCCGGCTGACCTTTGCGACCACCGACGGATCGCGGTAGTGCGTCGTGGCCTCCACGATCGCCTCGGCACGAGGCCCCGGGTCTTCACTCTTGAAGATGCCCGACCCCACGAACACGGCCTCGGCACCGAGCTGCATCACCAACGATGCATCGGCAGGCGTGGCGATGCCGCCCGCGCAGAACAGCGGCACCGGCAGGCGTCCCGTCTCGGCGATCTCCTGCACCAGCCCGAGCGGGGACTGCAGCTGCTTCGCCCAGTCGAACAGCTCGGCGGGATCAGCCTGGGTGATCTTGCGAATGTCGCCCGTGATGGCGCGCAGGTGACGGACGGCCTCGACGATGTTGCCGGTGCCGGCCTCGCCCTTGGAGCGGATCATGCAGGCGCCCTCGGAGATGCGCCGCAGCGCCTCGCCCAAGTTCGTGGCCCCGCACACGAATGGCACCGTGAACGCCCACTTGTCGATGTGATGGGCCTCGTCCGCGGGAGTGAGCACCTCAGACTCGTCGATGTAGTCGACATCGAGGGCCTCGAGAATCTGCGCCTCCCCGAAGTGACCGATGCGGGCCTTGGCCATGACCGGAATAGTCACCGCGGATTGGATGCCCTCGATCATCGCGGGGTCGCTCATGCGTGCAACGCCGCCGTCTCGGCGGATGTCGGCCGGCACCCGCTCGAGCGCCATGACGGCTACTGCGCCAGCGTCCTCGGCGATCTTGGCTTGCTCGGGGGTGACGACGTCCATGATGACGCCGCCCCGGAGCATGTCGGCGAGTCCGCGCTTGACCCGAACGGTCCCGACCAGTTGGGTCTCTGCCTGCTGCGGATCGGAAGGTGTCGAAGCACCGGATTGGGCTGTGCTCGTCGGCCCTGAGTTCATGGGCTCAGTGTATGAGTTCGGCCGCCGCAGCGGCCCGAGTGCTGTCCTCAGAATTCCCTCAGGACGGCGACCCGTGTCTCGAGATCGGCCCGGTAGTCGGGCAGCTCGTCGGGATGGCTGGCCTCAGCCGCGCGCGGGTCGGCCAACCACAGGGGCCAGGTCACCTTCGGCGCGGGAGTGCGCACGCCTGCCCCCGACATCGCGTCGAGCGCATCGGCGAGGCCCGGCGGGTAGCGAGTCAGCTTCACGGCCTCCGCGTCGTCATCGAAGTCGCTGCCCGTGCTGGCCTCTCGTTCCAAGCGGACGTGCACCAGCGGCCACAGCGATCGCCACAGCAGCGCCGGCAATCCCACCGTGGTCACGGCGGTGGTCAGGTAGGCGACGCGGCCGTCGCGGACCTGGGTCAGCAGCCGCGCGACGACAGCCTCGAGCTCGATGCGGCCCAGCTCCGCGAGCAGCCCCCGGGTCACCACCACTGTCGTGCGGTCCGGGCGCCGGCCGAACGCTGCCGCGTTCGCTGCCGCCGCGGGGTGGACGATGATTGCCGGCCGTTCCACACCGACAAGCAAGCAGATGCCCTCGATGACGTTCGCCAGGCGGGGCTCGTCGGAGGCGCTGCACTCCTGAGAGCCTGCGGGCACCATCGCAGACCGCAGGCGGCGCTCGCCGACACTCAGCCAGAACGCAGCGAGCCCGCAAGCCGCGACAAGCGCAATCGGCATCGCCCACCAGCTCAGCGACGTGAACAAGGCGCAGATCAGGCCGGCGATCGCGCCGGCGGCGAGATGGACCGCCCACAGCTCGGCAACCAGCTTGTCGGCTCGGCTGCGGTAGATGGCGAACAGCGGGTCCACCCGCAGCATTCAACCGCCCGTCACGCCAACTGGCACCCTCGAACAGCTATCGGGCACGATCCCGTGCGATGGCCCGCTCGTACATGTCGATGTAGACCTCGGCCAACCGGGCCATGGAGAACTGCTCGGCGCGCTGGCGTCCCGCCGCGACAAGGTCGGCTGCGTGATCGGGACGCTGCAGCACCCGCAGGAGTGCCGCTGCCAGCGCTTCGGCGTCTCCTGGCGGCACCAGGTCGGCCTCGTCCCCGATACGGGCCACGTTGCGATAGCCGGGCAAGTCGCTGGCGACGACCGGC
This sequence comes from Candidatus Poriferisodalis sp., assembly GCF_965203655.1. Classification (GTDB taxonomy): domain Bacteria; phylum Actinomycetota; class Acidimicrobiia; order Acidimicrobiales; family Poriferisodalaceae; genus Poriferisodalis. Next base: position 487,127 of record NZ_CBDBDD010000008.1, on the reverse strand, counting down.
GTCCGGGCCGCCATGGCTTCCAGCAGCACCACGCCGAAGCTCTCGCCGCGCAACGACGGAACGCAGACCGCGTCGGCGCCTTTGAGGCGCGCCAGCTTCTCAGTCTCGCTGACCCTGCCCAGCCACTCGATGCGGGTGTCGCGCTGGTAGCGGCGCTGCAGCTCCTCGGTCTGGGGGCCGCGTGACATGACCCACAGCCGGATTCCCTCGGGCAGCCGCGCCATGGCGTCCAGCAGCACGGTGAGGCCTTTGCGGGGCTCATGGCGTCCGATGTAGGCGATGGTCGGCGCTGGGTTGCGCTTGGGCTCGACGCTGTCGAAAAGGTCCAGCTCGACCCCGTTGAAGACCAGCTCGTAGTCGCCGCCGACGCCGTTGCGGGCCATCTCGGCGGCATCGGCGGAGACTGCGGCCCGAACGTCTATCCGTGATGCCAGCCACCTGGTGCCCGGCACCAGGTAAGCCCGGCTGCCCCCCGCGGCATGCCAGGTGCCCACGATGGGTGCTGAGCGCAGGAACAGTGCCGTCTGCGTCGGCCCGGGGCAGAGAGGCTCGTGGAGATGCAGCACGTCGAATTCTTCGTCCCGCAGGGCCCGGACAGTGCGCAGCGTGCAGGCAAAGTCGGGTGCGATCGGGGCGATCGATCCATTCGTGAAGGTGGGAATGCTGGCGCCGAGCGGTGTGACGCCGGTCTGCGGGGGGGCACCGTCACACGGCGCCAGCACCCGCGCCTCATGGCCCTTGCCGGCCAGCGCGCGGGCCAAGCCGAGCACCTGTACCTGCACGCCGCCCGGGGGGGTCAGGCTGTACGGCGAGATGATCCCGATTCTCACGGGCCGTGCCTCATAGGCCGAACCTCACAGGCGATCCACGCAGGGATTCCCTCTGCGGACATGACGCTAGGCGCGCCGGAGCGTCGGAGGAAAGACCGATTACCGATCCGATGGCCAGTTGGGACCGAATAGGTGCCACTGGTGCGGTTCCGCGGCGATCAGGGCTGCTAGCTCGTCGGCGAGTCGCTGAGTCACGTCAGCGACATCGTCGCGCAGGCGTCCGTGCCGTGCGACATCCAGCGGCGGGCGCACGGTGCCGAGGTGCCTGCCGCCGGGCCGGAAGTACACCGCTGTCGGAAGCAGAGCCGCACCCGAGCGCAGTGCCAGCAGCGCGGGGCCGGCCGGCAGTGTGGTGCGCTCGTCCCCGAAGCTGACCTCGATCCCGTCGCCGCTCAGGTCACGGTCGCACAGCAGGCACACGATCTCGTTGCGGCTCAGCGCACCGAGCACTTCTCGACCCGCGTCCGGTCCCAGCGGCACCACCCGCATGCCCAACCGCTCGCGGAAGCGGACGAACCACTCGAAGAGCTCCGGGGGGTCCAAGGGCTCCACCACCACCGTGATCGGCAGCCGGTTGACCGTCGCCATCCAGAATCCGGCCCACTCCCAACCGCCCAAGTGGGGCAGCGCCAAGATGACGCCGTTGCCCCGCTCGAGTGCCTCTTCCACATGGTGATACGCCGGCACATCGATGCCGCGATCCAGTGTCTGCGGACTGAGTGCAGGGAGCCGGAATGACTCGATCCAGTAGCGGGCGTAGGAGCTGAACGCCTGGGCCGTCGCACGCTGGACTGCTCGCTCGTCGACCGGCGAAGGCGTCGTTGCAGCGACCGTGCTCGCGTTCCAGCGCAGCGCCCGCGCCTGATGCCGCCGGACCATCGCCGCCTTCGTCGGCATCAGCCGAGCCAGCGCTGGGCCCACCAAGGTGGCGACGCGTTCGCCCAGCCACAGCGGCACCGATCGGGCCACGGCCGAGCCCACCTGGTAGCCGAGCACTATGGCTCGGCGAGGGGCACGGCTCACTTCGACATGCGGGCGCTTGCCTGCCGCCACACCTTCACGAACCGCATCACCGCAGTGACAATCGAGAGTGCCAGCAAGACCCACAGCAGCGGGATGAGCAGCACCTCGAACGCCACCGCGACCGCCAGCACCACCGTGCGCTCGGCCCGCTCCATCAGCCCGCCCTTGGCCACGAAGCCCAGCAGCTCAGCCTTGGCTCGCTCGTAGGAGATCACGGCGCTGACGCCCAGCACGGCCATCGGCAACACTGCCCACTGCGAGCCGTGCTCGGCGGCCAGATACCACGCAATGCCGCCCAGCAGCAGTCCGTCGGTGACGCGATCGGCCGTCGAGTCGAAGAACGCGCCACGGTCCGACGAGGTGCCTCGTGCCACCGCCACCGGCCCGTCGAAGAGATCAGACAGCGCAGTGATCACCAGCAGCACGGTGCCGAGGCCGAGGCGACCCATGCCGATGGCCACCGCGCTGGCGGCTGCCATGACCAGCCCGAATCCGGTGAGCACGTCTGCGCTCAGTCCGATCGCGGCGAGGCCGCGACCGATCGGCGTCGTGACGCAGTCGACGCCCTTGCGGAACATGCCGTCGAACACCGTCAGCCCCCGTCCGCGGTGCCGTCCCCGGGATCCGACCCGTTGGCGGGATCGACGTCGGCAGCGGCCTCCGGCGCGGTGGCGATCCACGTCTCGGGATTGTCCTCCACCCAGTGCTCGAGCACCGAGCCATTCAATGCGTCCACCAGCACCAGGCCTCGCTGTGCCGGCGGGTCCTCGGCCGAATACACCAGCACCCGCCAGGTGGGCCGGCTCAGCCAACCCCGCCAGCCGAGCTGGGCGCTGGCGTGCCCCACGGCGAAGCCCACGTCGGCCACTGCCGCCACGAGCGCTTCGTTCTCGTTCACGGCGAATCGGCGTCCGGCGGCGAACTGGTAGAGGCCGAAGAGCGCGAGCAGCGCACCGCCCACGACAACGCCCCTGTTCAGCAGCACAGCGTCGCTGTCCGCGGCCAGTGCCGCCGTCGCAGCCCAGACGCCCGCGGCGAAACAGAGCGCGCCCGTGATGCGCCTGCGGGAATTGTCGGGGAACTTGTAGGCGCCGACGAAGCCTCGATCGAGGTCCTCGGGCAGTTCGTCACGCACCTCACCGAGTTCTTCTGGCTCGGCCATCGGCGCCAACGCTAGCGGCGCGCTGAGGGCGGCCCTGCTGCGCACTAGACGGCAACGCGAAAGCGACTGGAGCCGTCTGCAGCCCGGTTCGTAGGGTGCCGGAGGGACTGGCCCGCTGGCTCTGCCAAGCGACACAGCGGGCCGGTCCTCCTGCGCAGAAGCCTACAGCGCCACTCCCAGCAGGGCGGCTGCGTCGCTGACCGGCTCGCCGGCATCGGCGGCAGCGTCGATCGCTGCGAGCGCGCCCGGCGTGTCCAGGTCATCGTCCAGACAGGCACGCACCTGTGCCAAGGCTGCGTCGCCGCGCCCAGCGGCCCGCCAGCGCTCGAGCCGCTGCGCCGCCTCGGCGACACGCCCCTCGGTCCAGTCCCAGTCGGCGCGGTAGTGCGCTCCCAGCAGCGCCAGCCGCACCGCCATGGGCTCCCACCGGTCCCGCAGGTCGGAAACGAAGACGAGATTGCCCGCGGACTTGGACATCTTGGCGCCGTCGTGACGCACCATCGAAGTGTGCATCCAGTGGCGCACGAACTCCCGACCGGTCGCTGCTTCGGACTGGGCGCGGCAGCACTCGTGGTGCGGGAACACCAGGTCGCTGCCGCCGCCGTGGACATCGATCGTCTCGCCCAGGTGGGCCAGCGCCAGCGCCGAGCACTCGATGTGCCAGCCGGGCCGGCCCGGGCCCCACAGCGACGACCATTGCGGCTCGTTGCGCTCGGCCGGCTGCCACAGCACGAAGTCGAGCGGGTGGCGCTTGTGGGGGTCGTCGGGCCGGCCGCCGCGGCCGCGGGCCGTCTCGATCATCTCGTCATGGCTCAGCCGGCACAGGCTGCCGAAGGACGGCGCGGTGGAGATGTCGAAGTACACGCCGTCGCCGCTGCGGTACGCATGCCCGCTGTCGACCAGCCGGCCGACCAGCCGCCGGATGTCGGCGATGGCAGACGTGGCCCGGGGTTCGACGTCGACCCGCAGCAGGCCGAGTGCGTCCATGTCGGCATCGAAGGCAGCCAGCGAGCCCGCCGCCAGGTCCAGATAGTGCACGCCTTCTGCACGCGCCCGCGCCAGCAGGTCATCGTCGACATCGGTGATGTTGCGGACGCAGCGCGTGCGCGCCCCCTGGTCGCGCAGCCGCCGTTGCAGCACGTCATAGGTCAGAAACGTCGCCGCGTGACCGACATGGGTCGCGTCGTAGGGGGTGATGCCGCAGACGTACATCCGCACGGTCTCGCCCGCACCAGCACGCAGGGGCACGAGATCTCGCTGCTGCGTGTCGTACAGCTTCATCGCACTCAGCTTCATTCTCATTGCACTGCGCCCGCCCGCAGCACGAGCCGCCGAGTTCAGTCGGGAACGGTCTCGGCGACCGGCGCGGCCGCATCGGCGGTGCCCGGACCGCCGCCCAGCACGCTGATCGGTACGTGATCGAGGCCGACCAGCCGCAGCGCCACCCGTGTGCGGTAGCGGGTGTTGAGCTGCATCAGCACGGCGGTGAATGCCTCGATTGCGGTGGCGTTGGACAGGTTGCCGCAGTCGAGGGCGCGTGCCCCCGGCATGCGGTCGACGATCTCTGCGATGTGCCACGTGGCCTCGCGATGATCGCTGCAGATGAGGATGTCGCCGTGCACTGGTTCGTCGAGATTGCCGAGTTCGGTTGCCGGCACATGCTGCAGCGCAGCCGCGACCCGCGATTCGGGCAGCGTTGCCTGCACTGAGGCCGCCACCGAGCCCCGCGGCGGGATGAGCGGCACGAACTCGTCGTCGACGCGGGCGAGCGCGTTGGACATCGTGGCCACGACCTTGCCCCGCAAGTGCTCGGCCACGTCGCGCGCGGTGATGGCCGCAGCGTCCCACGGCGTCGCGATCACCACGGTGGGCTCCTGCGCGGCGAGACTGTTGGCGCCGGGCTGGATGCACAGATCGCGCTCACCCCAACGGTCGAGGATGTTGTCGACCACCTCCATCGAGCGGTACTTCGAGCGAGAGCCCAAGGTGACCTCGCAGCCGATGTCGGCCAGCCGGGCCGCCAGCGCGGCACCCGCCGGGCCGGTGCCGCCGATGATGCCGATCCGGGTCGGTTCGCCCGCCGTGCCCGGTGCCGCTGCAGCAACTCCGCCTGCTGTTCCGTTGCCTGTCGCGTCCGCCGGCACGGCGGCCACGCTACTGGGGCGTACCTCGATGACGCGAACGCCTGCATTACGCGAACGATGGTCGCCCAGCGCGGCAGCAGTAGCGTCCCCCAGGAGAAACACACGTCAACAGCAGCACGTCAGGCTGGCAAGCCATGAACGGGAGCGGAGGCAGGCCGATGGCCGGAGACGGGATCGTGGCAGGCAAGAAATTCCTCATCACCGGCGTGCTGACCGATGCATCGCTGGCGTTCAACGTGGCCCGTCTCGCCCAGGAACAGGGTGCCGAGGTGGTGCTCACAGGTGCGGGCCGGGGCCTGCGGCTGACCGAGCGCACCGCCCGCAAGCTCCCCGAGCCTGCCGACGTACTGGCCTGCGACGTCACCGTGCCCGAGGAGATCGACGCCGTGCGCGCCGACCTCGAACAGCGTTGGGGATGCCTGGACGGCCTGCTGCACGCCATCGGTTTCGCCCCCCAAAGCTGCTTGGGCGGCAACTTCCTGGACGCTCCTTGGGACGACGTCGCCACAGCGGTCCACATCTCCGCCTACAGCCTCGCTGGGCTCACCTCGCCAATGGCGCCGCTGCTGGCCGAGGCGAAAGGTTCGGTGGTCGGGCTCACATTCGATGCCAGCGTGGCGTGGCCCTTCTACGACTGGATGGGCGTCGCCAAGGCCGCTTTCGAGTCGACAGCCCGCTATCTGGCCAAGTCGTTGGGACCGCAGGGCATCCGGGTGAACCTGATCTCAGCGGGCCCGATCCGCACGATGGCCGCCAAGTCCATATCGGGCTTCGAGCAATTCGAAGACGCCTGGGCCGAGCGAGCCCCGCTGGGCTGGGACATCACCGACAGCGAAGCGGTTGCCCGCAGCACGCTGGCGCTGATGTCGGACTGGTTCGGCGGCACGACCGGCGAGATCGTCCACGTAGACGGCGGCTACCACGCCATCGGCGCTTGACCGCCCGCCGCTGCGGCTCAGCAGGGCGGTTCCTACAGATCAGCCTCCGCGCCCGGCACGACCGGATCGCCGATCAGGCGCCGCAGCAGGTCGTCGAGCGCGAACACTCCCAGCGTGCGGCCCGCTGTGTCGGTCACCACGGCGAGGTGGATGCGGCGGCGCTGCATCACCCGCAACGCCTCGTCGAGCGTTGTGTCGCCGCTGAAGCGCAGCATCCGACGGATCAGGCCCCGGCCGGAGAGCTCCGCGGCGGCGAGGCGGTCGGCCTCAGCCAGGTCGCGGGCGTCGCTCACCGCTGAGGTGGCCAGGTCGTTGCTGTGCAGCATTCCTCGCACATCGTCGGGCCCGTCGCCGAGCACGACGAGCCGTGACCGGCCCGTGCGAGCGAACTGCTGCTCCACTTCGGCGACCGGGTCGGCCAGTCGTACCGCCGAGACCTCGCCCGCGGGCGCCATGACGTCGCTCACTCGGGAGGCCTCGAACCGCATGGCCCGCTCCAGCAGTGCCACATCAGTCGCTGCAATGTGGCCTTCGGCGAGCGATTCACGGGCCATGAGCGTCAGCTCGGCAGGTGTCGCCACATCGGCAAGCTCCGTGGTCGGCTCGACTCGCAGCATGCGGGTCATGCCATTCGCCACCCACTGCAGCGCCCGGGCGATCGGGCGGGCAACGTACAGATACGCAGCCATGGGCCGGGCCAGCACCATCAAGGTGCGCTCGGGCCCGATCAGCGCCAGGTTCTTGGGCACCATCTCGCCGAACACCATGTGCAGCACGGTCACGATCCCCAGACCGACTCCGAAGCCGATGGTGTGCAGCACAGCATCGGGGATCTCGACGATGCCGTGCACTGCCCGTTCGATGAGCCTGGCAATCGCCGGCTCGGTGAGGCGCCCGACGGCGAGCGAGCACAGGGTGATGCCCAGCTGCGCGCCCCCGAGCGTGGTCAGCACGTCGGTTTGCATGTGCTGCGCTGCCAGCGCCGAGCGCTTGCCGGTGGCCGCCTGGGAGTCCACGGCCGCTCGCTTCGCGCCGATGAGGCCGAACTCGATGGCGACGAATGCACCGTTGAACACGATGAGCACGAGACCCACTGCAATCGCCAGCGTTGTCATGGCGCGTCACCCGTGGGGTATTCGTTGCCGGTTGCGGCCTCAGCCGGAGCGATGACGCGCACTTCGGCCACGCGAAGCCCGTCCACCGCGGTGACCTCCAGGCGCCAGCCTTCCCAAGTGGCGACTGCTCCCACCGCGGGAATGTCGCCCAAGCGTTCCAGCACGAAGCCCGCCAGCGTCTCATAGGGACCCGGCGGCGGCGCCAGGCCCGAAGCCTCCTCGACCTCGTGGAGCGTGGCAGTGCCCGCGAGCGTTACCGGCTGGCCAGGCCGCCGGGGGGTGAGCTTGGCCGGCTCGTCAAATTCGTCGGCGATGTCGCCCACGAGTTCCTCTGCGATGTCCTCCCGGGTGAGCACACCGGCGGTGCCGCCGTGCTCGTCCACCACCACGCACAGCCGGCAGTCCGACGCCGCCATGTCGGCCAGGACTCCGTCGAGCGTTCGGCTCTCGGCCACGGCCACCACCGGGCGCATGATGGACTCCACCGGTGTTCGTGCCCGTTCTTCTGCATCCACCCCGAAGATGTCGCGCACCTCGGCGACGCCCAGCACATCGTCGGAGTTCGTGCCGAGCACCGGGAAGCGGGAATGCCCGCTGGTGCGCGCCAGCTCCGCCAGTTCGGTGAGGGTCGCAGCAGCGCCGATGGCCGACATCGCTGTGCGCGGCGTCAGCGCGTCGGCAGCGTCCTTGCGCCCCAGGCGCAGCGTCCGCACCAGCAGATCGGCCTGGTTCTCGCTGAGCGTCCTGCGACGCGACGAGCGCACCACGTATTCCAACTCGTCGCGCGTGCGTACGATGCGGAGTTCTTCGGTGGGCTCGAGTCCGAGGCCGCGCACTGTGGCGTTGGCGATACCGTTGAAGGTCAGCGTGAGGGGCGCAGCGACCGTGCCATAGAGCCGCAGGACCGGCGCCAGCGCCAGGGCGGTCCCGAGCGGGCGCGAGACGGCCAGGTTCTTGGGCAGCAACTCGCCGAACACCATCTGCATGGCCGCAGCCAGCACGATCGCCACCACGGCGACCGCGCCAGCCGATGCCAGCGAGGCGCCCCAGCCGCCCAGCAACCATTCGATCAGCCTGCCGACGGTGTCTTCAGCGATGATGCCGAGCACCAGCGAGGTGAGCGTGATGCCGAGCTGGGCGCCGGCGAGATGGAAGTTGAGTCGCCGCAACAGGGCGCGTACCCCGCGGGCGCGTCGCTGCCCCCGGGCGGCCAGCACGTCGACCTGAGAGGTGTCGACGGCGAGCAGACAGAATTCACCCGCCACGTACACGCCGTTCAAGACGATGAGCGCGACGACAATCCCGAGTCCTGCGATGAGTCCCAGCGTCATGCCGGTGCCGTGCACCCCCGAGCGCCCCAGTGGCCGCGTCCACGGTACCCGCGAGCACCGGCCTGCAGAACAGGGTCGCCGGTAGCCTCGCCGGGATGCGGGTGGCCCCACCCACTGCGCCCGCGGAGTCCGCTGCGCAGCCCGATCCTGACGCAGACTGGATCCGCGCCGACCCGTCGCTGAGCTGGATCCGGCGGCTCGGGCCGTTGCTGCGGCACCAGCGGGCGCGCATCGTCAGCGCGGTGATCGCCGCCATCTTGGCGACGGGCGCGGGAGCCATCGCTCCATGGATCGCCGGCTTGGCCGTCGACGCCGCAGTGACCGGTCTCGAAGGCGCCGGCTCGGGCTCGTTGTGGGCGTTTGTCATCGCCCTGGTGGGGCTCGGCATCGCACGCGGCATCTTCACCTACGCCTACCGCTACGGGCTCTTCTCCATGGGCCACCGGGTGGAGTTCCAGCTGCGCACGCTGCTCTTCTCCCACCTCAGCCGGCTGTCGTTCGCGTTCTACGACAGGGTGCAGACCGGCGAGATCATCTCCCGCTCCAACTCCGACATCCGCTCGGTGCAGATGTATCTGGCTTTCGCGCCGATTGTGTCAGTGCAGCTCTTGAGCTTCGTGGTGGCAATCGCGGTCATGGCATGGATCAGCCTGCCGCTGACCGCCATCACGATGCTGATCATGCCCGCCGTCTACGTGCTGGGCCAGCGGCTGCGACGCATCATGTTCCCGCTGTCGTGGATCATCCAGTCACGCAACGCCGAGGTCGCCACCGTCACCCACGAGAGCGTGAACGGCGTGCGTGTCGTGAAGGCCTTTGCCGCCGAGGCCCGTCAGGTGGAGGAGATGGCCCGGGCGACCCAACGGCTGCGCTGGGCCAACATGCTGCAGCACAACACCAGGGCGCACTACACGCCGGTCGTCGAGAACCTGCCGAACTTGGCAATGGCGATGGTGCTGCTGGTGGGCGGTCACCTGATCATCGGCGACACACTCTCGGTGGGCAATCTGGCCACCTTCTACCTGTACATCCTGCTGCTGCAGGCGCCGTTCCGGTTCATCGGGATGCTGTTCATCTTCGGCCAGCGGGCCAAGGCGTCCGCAGAGCGCATCTTCCAGGTGCTCGACGAGCCGGTGCTCGTGGCAGACCGTCCCGGCGCCATCGATCTGCCGCAGCGAGAGGGCTCGCACGGCGGGCCTTCGGGCATGGAAGTGCGATTCGACGACGTGCGATTCGCCTATGGCACCGAGACGGTCGGGGGCGTCGCGGGTACTGCGAGCGCCGATAGCGATGCGCCGCTGGTCTTCGACGGGCTCGACCTGCACATCGGCGCCGGCGAGCGGGTCGCGGTCGTCGGGCGTACCGGCTGCGGCAAATCGACGCTCGCCCGGCTGCTGATGCGCTTCTACAGCCTCGGCGACGGCACGATCTCCGTCGGCGGTCACGACGTGAACGCCCTCACGGGCGACAGCCTGCGCCGGGCCGTCGGCCTCGTGCCCGACGAGCCGTTCTTGTTCTCGGCCAGCATTCACGACAACATCGCCTACGCACGGCCCGATGCCGCCAGGTCAGATGTGGTCGCCGCTGCCACCGCGGCACAGGCCCACGACTTCATCAGCGAGCTCGACGAGGGTTACGACACCGTGGTCGGCGAGCGCGGCTACGACCTCTCAGGCGGCCAGCGCCAGCGCATCGCCATCGCACGGGCGATCCTCGCCGATCCCGCCGTGCTGATTCTCGACGACGCCACGAGCTCCATCGACGTGGCGCACGAGGCGAAGATCCACGAGGCACTCACCGAGCTGCTCGCCGAGCGCACGACCATCGTGATCGCTCACCGGCTGTCCACGATCAGCCTGGCTGATCGGGTGATCCTGCTGGACGGCGGGCGAGTTGCCGCCGACGGCACCCACGCAGAGCTGATGGCCACCGAGCCCCGCTATGTCGAGGTGCTGGCCGCGGGGGGCGACACCGCCGATCCCGGCCGATTCGCCACCGCCGACGGCACGCCCGGGAGCAGCAGATCATGGTGATGGTCGGCGGCCCCGGCCACATGGGGCCGACTGCGACACAGGCCAGCGCCGCGGCGGGGCTGCCGTTCGCCGGCGTGCCGACCGAGATGCAGGAAGGCGCGAACAAGCTGCTGGAGGCCGAGCCGGCCCACCCCGAGCCGGACGTCGACTTCGACCATGTGGCCGGAGGTGCCGGGGGCGGGCGGGCGCGCCCGTTCGGCCTGCGGGACATGCTGGTGCCGCACAGCTGGAGCGTGGGCCTGGCACTGCTGCTGCTCTGCCTCGAGACCACGGCGATGCAAGCGGTGCCGGTGCTCTTCCAGCAGGGCATCGATCGCGGCATCGAAGCGGGCGACCGCTTCGCGCTCAACATGGTGGTGCTGATCTTTCTCGGCGTGGTCGCAGTCAGCATCCTGCTCAGCCGGCTGCGTCAACGCCTGAACGGGCGCATTGCCGAACAGGTCATGTTCGACCTGCGGTTGCGCCTGTTCAGCCACTACCAGCGGCTCTCGCTCGACTGGTACACCACGGCCAAGTCCGGCGTGCTGCTCAGCCGCATGACCTCCGACATGGAGTACGTGGCGTTGCTCATCAACGAAGGCTTCGTGAACCTGCTGATCCAGGTGCTCACGGTGTGCGTCGTGACCGTGGTGCTGTTCACCTACAACCCGGTTTTGGCGGTGATCCTGCTCGTAGGGATCGTGCCGCCTTTGGTGGCCCTGACGCTGTGGTTCCGGGCCCGCAGCGAGGCGGGCTACGGCGAGATCCGCGACCGCATCGCCGACGTGCTGGCCGACCTGTCCGAGAATCTGGCCGGGATCCGGGTGATTGCGGCCACCGGGCGTCGCCTGGAGAACGCCCTGCGGCACCGCAAGGTGACCGCTCGCTTCCGCGACGCCAACCTGTCCATGTCCAGGGTGCAGGCGATCTACGGGCCCAGCACCGAGGCCATCGGCATCGCCGCCCAGGGACTGGTGCTGGCAATCGGCGGCGTGATGGTGGTGCGAGGCAGCCTCAGCGTCGGCGAGCTGGGCGCGTTCGTGCTGTATGTCACCAGGTTCTTCGCCCCGATCCAGCAGCTCGCCCAGCTCTACAGCACCTACCAGCAAGGCCAGTCCGGTCTCCGCAAGATCAGCGAGGTCCTGGCCACCCAGCCGACCGTGCGCCAACGTCCCGACGCGGCCGAGCTGCCGCCGGTGAGCGGTCACATCCGGCTCGAGAATGTCTCGTTCGCCTACGACGACGATGCGGCCACCGCGGGCACTGCCGGCGACGGCAGCAACAGCACAGCCGGCGACAGGGTGAATGGCGACGCAGACGAGTCGCGACGGATGCGAGTGTCGTTCGACCCACTGGGGATGGGGCCGACGGCGAATGGCGAGCACGCAGAGCGCAACGGCGCCGGCCAGCCACCCTTTGGCGATGCCGAGGGCGGCATTGCCGGCAGCGACGAGCCGTTTGGCGATGACCCGCCCGAGGTGCTGAGCGATGTCAGCCTCGACATCCGCCCCGGCGAGACGTTCGCCCTGGTGGGGCCGACGGGCGCGGGCAAGAGCACCATCGCAAAACTGATCATCCGCTTCTATGACCCGACAGCAGGCCGGATCACGATCGACGGCTGGGACCTGCGTGACGTCACGCTGTCGTCGTTGCGCAATCAGCTCGGCGTTGTTCCCCAGGAGCCGTTCCTGTTCCACGGCACCATCCGCGACAACGTGGCATTCGGCCTGCGCGACCGTGCCGGCAGCGAGGGCGACACGCAGCTCGACGCCGACATCGACGCGGCGCTCGACCTGGTCGGACTGCGCCGCTTGATCGACAGCCTGCCCGAGGGCGCGGACACCCAGGTGCACGAGCGGGGCGTGTCGCTGTCGGCCGGCGAGCGGCAGCTCTTGGCGCTGGCCCGGGCGTTCGTGGCGCGGCCGCGGGTGATCGTGCTCGATGAGGCCACGTCCAGCGTCGATCTCAGCACCGAGGCCGAGATCGAGGGTGCGCTGGACCTGCTGCTGGAAGGCCGCACAGCGGTGCTCATCGCGCACCGGCTGGCCACGGCGATGCGGGCCGACCGCATCGCCGTGATCGACGAGGGCGGGGTGGTGGAGCTGGGCACCCACGACGAGTTGGTGGCCCTCGGCGGCCGCTACGCCGAGATGTACGCCACGTGGGTGTCCCATGCCGGCGAGGGCTCCCGAGACCGCCCATGAGCGAGCGCCCGACCGTCTCGCTGCGCGACGTGTCTGTTGTTTACGACGGCACCACGGTGCTGGGCCCGCTCGACTGGGACATCGCTCCGCACGAGCGCTGGATCGTGCTCGGCCCCAACGGGTCGGGCAAGACGAGCTTGATCAAGGTCATTTCGCTCTACCGCTTCCCGACAACCGGCACCGTCGAGGTGCTGGGCGAGCGGTGGGGTGCGGTCGATGTGCGCGAGCACCGGCGACGCATCGGGCTGGCCAGCTCGTCGCTGCGAGACCAGTTCCGGCCCAACATCAGCGCGCTCGACATCGTGATGACGGCGCGCTATGCGGCGCTGGAGACCTGGTGGCACAGCTACTCCGACGCCGACCGGTCGAGCGCAAGGGCCTGCCTGGAGCGCGTGGGCGCAGCACGACTGGCTGATCGGGCATTCTCGACCCTGTCCTCAGGCGAGCAGCAGCGGGTGCAGCTTGCCCGCACGCTCATGAGCCGTCCCGATCTGCTGCTGCTCGACGAACCGACGGCCGGCTTGGACCTCGCAGGCCGCGAGCAGCTGGTGGCCAGCCTGGAATCGCTCGCCGCTGACCCCGAGACGCCGGCCACCGTGCTCGTGACGCACCACACCGACGAGATCCCCCCCTCGTTCACCCACGGCCTGCTGCTGCGCGAAGGTGTGCCGCTGGCGTGCGGCGCCTTGGACGATGTGCTGACAGCCGAGTCGCTGTCGGAGTGCTTCGCGCACAAGCTGCAACTCGAGCGGCGCGACGGTCGCTGGCTGTCCTGGGCAGTCAGCTAGCACCGCCCGTACCGGCTGCGAGACTTGCATCATGAGCAAGCGGGATGCTGCGCGGGGAGATCTGCATCTGATCTATCCCGATCCGCAATTTGCAGAGCGGAGCACCGCCGCGGGTGCTCTGAGGCGGCTGGCACACGCGTTTGTCCGGCACCGCACCGACTCCGGGACCCTGGCGGAGATCGCAGCTTGGGCGGACGCGACGGCTCAGCAGCTCGAAGCAGGATCTCCACCGGTCCCCCGCCCGGAGGACTACTTCGCGCGCCGCTACGTCGATCCGCCGCCACCCGATGGCGCCGAGGTGATGGCCTTCGGCGACCGCGCCTTCAGCGGGCCAGCCAATCCCACCGCGATGGAAGTGGACATGCGCCGACACGGCGACGGGGTCCGCGCCACCGCGACGTTCGGCGCCGCGTTCGAGAGCGCCCCGGGCCGGGTGCACGGCGGGGCGGTGTGCGCCGTGGTGGACGACGTGCTGGGGTATCTGATGGTGTGCTTGGGGATTGCCGCCTACACCGCTCGTCTCGAGATCGACTACCGGGGCGGCGTCCCGATCGACGAGCCGGTGATCTTTGACGGACGTGAGACTCGCCGCGAGGGGCGCAAGTCCAGCGTCGAGCTGACGGTGCGTGCCGCCGCCGCGCCGCCGGACTCCGCAGCGCTGATTGAGGCCGCCGGGCTGTTCGTGATCGTCACCGCCGACCAGCTTGCGTGAGTCTGGGTCTCGCCTGCGTCCTACGGAATGGCGCGCAAGATGATGTGCTCGAGCGGCTCGCCGACGCGGGCCCGACCGGAGGGCAGCTGTCCCGGCCCGGCCTCGACATCCCACACCATGACGTCATTTTCGAGCGTGTACAGCAGGAACCGGCTGTCGGGTGCCCACGCCATGTTTCCGAGATCGACGCCGATCTCGGGCGAATGACGTCCCCATCCTTCGTCGAGGTCCACGACCACCACGCCTGTGGGCGTCGAGTTGCCGTGCAGTAGCCGGATCGCGACACGGTTGCCGTCGGGCGACATCAGGCCTTGCTCACTCCAGCGCTCAGGCGGCGCTGCCGCCAGCTCTGCCGGCAGCTCGATGATGCGCTCGGAAATCGTTCCGGTGACAATGGGGTATCCCTCGCAGATCGCTTCGCATTCCTCGGTCCGCTCGGCTTGGTCGCGATCGCCGAATTGCCCCGCTGCCTCTGCACAGATGTCTTGGCACCACTCGTCACGGCGATCTGCGCCGACGCTGGCGCTGAAGCTCGTGTCGGTGATCTGGCAGCCGTACGCCTCGCATTGCAGCCGCACGACGTGGCTGTCGCCCACCGCCAGCACGCGCCCGGCCCCGAGCTGGAGCGCTTGATTGCGGCCGTCCACCGCCATGACGCGACCGGCCATGGACACCACGACATGGTCCCCAAGGGCTCCGTGCACTCGAGCCTCGTTCGGCAATTGCACTGCCGAGCGAAACACTCCGTCGGGCCCGACGACTCGGGCAAACAGGTGCTCGGTGCTGCGAACGACGGCGACGATTCCCGGTGGGCTGTAGGCGGGCAGCACGTCCTGGTTGTCTTCGGCGATGACGACGGTGACCCCGGTTTCGGGCTCGACCCGCATGACGTCTCGTCCGATGCCCACGGCGATGGCGCCGTCCAGGTCGATCAGCGTGTGCGGCAGTCCTGGCAGCGGCACATAGGTCGCTGCGCCGCTCAGCAGGTCGAGGCGAAACAGGAAACCGCGAACATCGCCTGTCGGATCGCCCGCCAGCGTGGCGATCATTTCTGCGTCAGGCCGCACCGGCGGCAGGCCGCCCACCGGTCCGTCGAGCGCGGTCGGCGGGGGAAGCGTCGTGCGAGGCGGACGCTCGGGCGCCACTGTCGTGGTCGTCGCCGGGGGCGACGTCGTGGTGGTCGCAGCCGTCGCGGCCTCGTCCGTTTCGGGGTCGCCGCCGCGCAGCCACGCCACGATTGCTGCAGCGGCGGCCAATGCGAGCAACAACACCAGCAGGGCTATCAGGCGCGGAGGCACCGGCGATGGCTGGCGTTCGATGACCGACTCCTGGACACCGGCAAAGTCGGCCCCGCCTTCGGGCAGGATCTCCAGGCCCCGAGGCGGTTCAGGAGTGCTCACCGCTTGACATTCTGCGCCGCGTCCCGCGCCCGCGCGTGCCGAGCCAGACCGTTACCAGGAGGTCGCGTTCTGGGCGAGCTCCCGGAACGGCGTAGCGGGATCAGGGCCAGGTTCACGGGGAAGCCCGAGCACCCGCTCGCCCAGGATGTTGCGCTGGATCTCATCGGTGCCGCCATAGATCGACGGGGCGGGCGAGAACACCGCCATCTCCTGCAGCACGCCGTCGGTCGCGGCGGATTCGCCCCACAACGTCATGTCAGCGCCGAGGATGGTGCTGGCAAGCGATCGGGCACGTCTCAATGCGGCCGTCATCCGCAGCTTCGCCAGATTGCCCTCGCCGCCGGTGCGCTGAGATCGCTGCCGCCCGCGGATCGAGGAGAGCCGCATGAGCTCGAGGTCGACGTGCAAGGCAGCAAGCTCCTGCCGCACGAGCGCATCGTCGGCGCGGCCGCGGGCGCGGGCTTCGGAGCTGAGCTGATTGAGGGTGCCCGGTCCCACTCCCCCGGCCGCGAGCGGGAGCCGTTTGCCGCGAAAAGTGCCAGCAGGTCGGTCGAGATGGCCGGCGATTGAGCCGGGGTGCGCGGCGGCGAATGCGAGTCCGTGGCTGCCGCCGATGCCCGCCCGCTCGACCATGAGCGTTGTATTGGTCACCCGCCAGCCATCGTTCAGGTTGCCGATGACGTTTGCGTGCGGGACGCGAGCCCCGTCGATGAACACCTCGTTGAAGAGCGACCGGCCGGTCATCTCGCGCAGCGGTCGCACCTCGACGCCGTCCTGATCCATCTCGAAGGCGAACCACGTGAGTCCGCGGTGCTTCGGCGCCTCGGGATCGGTGCGGGCGACCAGCATGCCCAAATCGGCATGAGAGCCTTCGGAGGTCCACACCTTCTGCCCGGTGATGATCCACTCGTCACCGTCGCGGACAGCCTTGGTCTGCAGACCGGCGAGGTCGCTGCCCGCGCCCGGCTCAGAGAACAGCTGGCACCACGATTCGGTCCCATCGAGGATGGCGGGAACGAAGCGCTCGATCTGGGAGGGCGTGCCGTGCTCGAGGACGGTGGGCGCCGCCAGCAGCATGCCCAGCCCGGCCGGCGAGCCAATGGCGCCAGCGGCGCGAATCGCATCGACCAAGACACGGGTTTCGGCGCGTCCCCAGCCCCGGCCGAACGGCTCAGCCAGCGTCGGGTTGGCCAGGCCAGCAGCAGCCAGCCGCGCCCACCATTCCCGCACGCTGATGTCGGGATCCCAGTTGACAGCCATCCACGCATCGAGCTCCGACCGGATCTCCTCAGCCGATGCCGACGGTGTTGCAGCTCGCCGCTCGCTCATGGCGCCGAACCCTACCGGCGGCCCCGTTCAGCCTTCCTCCGCAATGCGGAGCTGTCTCAACCTTCCTCCGCAAAGCGGAGGCTGCGTCATTCTTCCTCCGCAAAGCGGAGGAAGATGGCCGTGGTCGGGGCGAGGAAGAGGCGCCACGCTTGCAGAATGCCGCCGTTCGGGCCGCAGATCATGCGGGTCTCGGTGCCGGCCGGCAGCTCAACCACCACCTTGGGGCTGAAGATCCACATCAACCGCAGACGCAGCATGTAGCTGCCCGGACGCAGAACGAAGCGCTCGGTGCGGTCGTCGCGGATCTGCCCGACTCGCTGGCTCTCGATGAGGACCTGATAGCTGCGGATCGTGTCCCGGTAGTGATGGATGCGCTCCAGCACAAGCTCGGCGGTCGCCCCTTCCGGCGTATCGGTGCCAGCATCGTCTGTGTCGTCGTCAGCGACAACTTCGGGCATTCCCATGGGTGTGCGCGGGGCCTTGGCATTGTGGTCGGCCATGCCGCGCCGCATCCGCTCCCAGATTGACGGATTGGGCGACGCCGCCTCGCCCGCCGAACCCCCCTGTTCGGATTCATCGCTGCCGGGCTCCGAGGTCATGAGATTCCTTTCAGCAACTGCTCTATCACCGCCGCCACGCCGTCGTCATGATGGTTGGGCGCCACGACATCGGCCACCGCGCGCACCTCAGCAGGCGCGTTCGACATCGCGACCGCCAGACCGGCCCAGCGCAGCATGTCGATGTCGTTCAGCCCGTCGCCGAAGGCAATCGTGTCGGCGGCATCGATGCCGTAGCGCTGGCAGATGACTTCGAGCCCTGCTGCCTTGTTCACGCCAGCGGCCGCGATCTCTGCCATGTCCAGGCCGGACGGGCGGATCTCGGTGCCGAGCGGCATCTCGGGTGCGAGCTCGTCGATGAGCGCCAGCGTGTCGACGCTGGGCGCGTGTACCAGCCACGTCAGAGCAGGCCCGTCGACGGCGGCGACTGCATCGTCGACGCGGGCAACGCTGATGTCGGCGAGCAGGTCAATGGGCATATCCGGAGCGAAGCCGTGCTCCCAAATGTGCCGGCCGTCGGCCAAGTCGAGGCCGAGACGGATATCGGGTACCAGCTTGCGGGCGATCTCGGCCGCTTCAATGGCCTCGATGTGCGTCATCGCGCGATCCGCGATCTGCTCGCCCGCGACGGCGTCCATGACCACGGCCCCATTGAGACATACCGCATAGGCCACGCCGGGGGCCCTGCGCAGAACCGATTGGGCCTGGGGCCACGGGCGACCGGTAGCCAAGGCGGCAACCACACCCGACTCGGTCAGCGCGCGCAGTGCCGAAGCTGTCCGCTCAGTGAGCACACCCTGACGGTTGATCAGCGTGCCGTCGACATCGAATGCCGCCAGCCGCGGCAGCCCGCCTCGTGACCTCAGCCCGGTGCCTCCTGCCGCCGTGTCCATGCCCTGCACGGTAGAGGGCCGGTGTGACACGGCGGATGCGGTGTCGGCTCGTCTTGATGCGATCGGCCGCCTGGGGGCCGGATCGGTCAGTCCAGGTAGGCCGCGGTCGCAGTGGCGGTCTGCAGCAACCGGTCGGTGCCCCCGGCAGTCTCGAAGATGCGGGTGCGGCTGGTGACGAGGTGGTCGGTGCGAGCCAGCACTTCCCCATCCACCCGGAACGGTCCGCCCCGGCCCGGCGCCAGGTAGTGCATGTCGGCGAACACGCAGCGTGAGCTGCGCTCGCCGCCCGCCTCCAGGCCGGCGAGGTGGTTCGCCATGACCTCGGCCACCACGATCGAGGCGCCCCCTTGCAGCGAGCCGAATGAGTTGCGGATGCGGTTGTGCATCGGCAGCTCGATGCGCGGCGCACCCGGCACTGGCGTGATGCGCAGGTAGTCGTCGAGGGGCGGCCGGGGGTCCAGCTCGTCTTCCTCCCGGTAGTCGACGGCGTTCTCCCGGGCGGTGGAGTCCACGACCGGCGTGTCGTCGCGCCGCGGCAGCCGCGCGTAGGTGCAGGTCGAGCGGGCAATCTCGGTTCCGGCCTCGTCGGTCACCGAAGTCTCGGTGACGACCTGGTTGCGACCGACCCGCAGCGGCGAGCACCGGGCCGTCACTGCCTCGCCGGTGGCACGCGCTGCCAAGACCGTAGACAGGTGCAGCGTGGCCGACCAGTCGGGCGTCACCTGCAGCACTGCGTGGTGACCGGCCACCGAGTCGACCAGCGTGGCGAGGGCGCCGAGCCGCAGCCAGCCGCCGTCGGCCAACGGCCCGTCGGCAAGGTCGTCGAGAACCGGCATGGTGGCGGTCAGCGTGCCGTCACCCGCCATCTGGTGGCTGAGCCGCAGGTGCCGCAGGATGTGGTTCTGTGGCGGGTAGCGGGCCGGCGGCGCCTCCGGGCTCATGCGGAGCGCTCGTGTGCCAGCCTGCACAGGGCATCCCACAGCTTCGTCGTGGCATCGGCCAGCTCATCGCTCCCGCCGCCGTTTCCGACGACGAAGTTCGCAGCTTCCCGCCGTTGCTCGTCGGTGGCCTGGGACGCCAGTCGCGCCTTGGCATCGTCGGCGGTCATGCCGCGCTCGATGAGCCGCTCCAGCCGTATGTCGGGCGGCGCCTCAACGGTCACCACGACCTCATAGGGGAAGCGGGTATTGCGGCCCAGCGTGCTCTCGGTGAGCACGGCCATGTCGAGCACGACGACGTCGGTCGCGCCGGCCTCCCCGATGGACTCGATCCGCTCGTCGAGCAGTTCGTTGATCGCCGGATGGCTGATCTCATTGAGCGCCGCTAGCTCGTCGGGATCGCTGAACACGATCGACGCGAGCGCAGGACGGTCAATGCCGCCGTCGGGACCCGCCAGTTCGCTGCCGAATCGCTCAATCACGGCCTGCACCGCCGACCCGCCGGGAGCGATGATCTCGCGGCCCAAGGCATCCACATCCACCACCGCCGCTCCGTGACCGGCCAGCAGTCGCGCCACGGTGCTCTTGCCGGAGCCGATGCCGCCCGTCAGACCGACGATCAGCACTGCACTTCCTGCGCGCGCCTCAGCACGGTGCCCAGTTCGCCGCGCCTCAGTAATGCGTCCGCCAACGCGCCGATCCGCATCGCGCTCAGGCGGCGCGGCGGCTTTCGGCGTCGGTCGGCGGCCCAGCGAACGCCTGGGCGATGTCCATCCACCCCGTCGCCAGCGGGCCGGTGACCGACAAGCCGGTCTCGGTGTGGTGTCGGCGCTGCGTCACCGCCAGGCAGAACTCGTAGCCGTCGCCACTCACCTTGTCGGACGCATCTTCAGGACCCCACGTCCACACGTCTCCGCTGGGGGCATCCAGCTCGACTCGTACCGGCCCCCCGGGCACGTCGAGGCCCCGGTTCGCGTAGCTCCAGCCACGGGTGCTGACCCCGATGTGGGCAACGTGGCGGAGTCGATCGGTGCGTGGCAATTCCCGGCCGTGGGTGTCGGCAACGTCATGCCCGTGCGACCAGGTCTCCATGAGCCGGGCAGTCACAAACGACAGCGCCCCCATGGACGGCCCGAACCAGGGAATCCGGTCCTTGGGATCGAGCGGGCGCACAGCGTCCAGCATCTTGGTGCGTTCGGCACAGAGCCAGTCCCAGATCTCCGCCCCGGACATGGAGGCGAAGTCGAACCCGGCTGCGGTGTGCAAATCCATCTCACCGCGCGCCGCAGCGGCCTTGAAGTCATCGAAGTGCTCGGGATCGACGACGGCCACCGTTGCCACCCAGTCGGTCATGCCCAGATGCACCATCGTCTCGCGGCTGTCCCAGCCCTCTGCGGGCGTGGGCAGGCGCCACTGCTCCTCGCTGAGGTCACCGACCACGTCGCCGAGCGCGTCGTTCTCTGCCTGAAGGTCGTCGCAGATGCCGTCCATGGATGGGGACACTACCCCTCGGCGGATCGCCGATTCATTGCCTGTCACAGCGGCTGGGTAGCTTGCGCTCGATGAGCAGCGCAGCAGGCAGCGAGAACCCCGCAGTAGCCGACGCACCCGTGCTGTGGCGGCCCGACGCCGGGCGACGTGCGGGGACGCAGCTCTGGCAATTCGCCGAACGGGTGGGGATCGGGCTCGACCGCAACACCTATGCGGATCTGCACGCGTGGTCGGTGCAGCATCCCGGAGCGTTCTGGCGCGCCGTGTGGGAGTTCTGCGACGGCATCGGCGAACTCGGCCCGGACTTCATCGCCGCAGGATCGCACGACGAGAGCGACTCGGCGGCTGGCGCTGGCGCGTTGCCAGGCCCCGGTCTGGAGTTCTTCGCCGGCTCCAGCCTGAACATCGCCGAGCACTACCTGCGGCCCGCCGCTGCGGGCGGACCGCAGCCCGATGACACAGCGCTGGTGTTCATCGGCGAGGACGCCGCGCAGCTGACCATGACCCACGGCGAGCTGCGAGCCGAGGTGGCAGCGTGCCAGCGAGCGCTGGCAGCCGATGGCGTCGGCGTGGGTGACCGGGTCGCCACGATGCTCCCCAACGGACCCGAAGCGCTCGTCGTGTTCCTGGCGACGGCCTCGCTGGGTGCGGTGTACTCGTCAGTCAGCCCGGACTTCGGCATCGACGGCGTGCTCGACCGCTTCGACCAGATCTCCCCGACCGTCATGGTTGCCGTCGACGGCTACTACTACAACGGCGTCCGTCATCACACGGCCGCCAAGGCCGCCGAGGTGGCCGCCAGTCTCGAATCAACGGGTGCGTCGTTCTGCCGCTTGGTCATTGCGCCGTACGACCGCAGCGCACCCACGCCATCGGGCGACAGCCCGAGTTCGGCGACATCGTGGTCCGAGTGGCTGGCGCCTCATCGCGCCGCCGGGGGCGACGACCTGACGTTCGAACGGCTGGGCTTCGACCAGCCGGTGTACATCCTGTACTCGTCGGGCACCACGGGGAAGCCGAAGTGCATCGTTCACCGGGCCGGCGGCGCGCTGCTGAAGCTGTGGAGCGAGCAGCGGCTGCACTTCGACGTGCGCTCCGGCGACCGCGTCATGTACTTCACCACCACCGGCTGGATGATGTGGAACTGGCTCGTCGCGGGGCTGGCCAGCGGCGCATCGCTGGTGCTGTACGACGGGTCGCCATTCCACCCGAGTCCGGCGCGGCTCTTCGACGTGGCCGACGACTGGGGCGTCACGCTGTTCGGCGTCAGCGCCAAGTTCATCGAGGGTGCGATGAAGGCTGGCCTGCAGCCAATGCAGACCCATGCGCTGGACACGGTGCGCACGATCTCCTCCACCGGTTCTCCCCTGGCGCCCGAGGGCTTCGACTGGGTGTACTCCCAGGTCAAGGCCGACGTTCACTTGGCCTCGTTCTCTGGGGGCACCGACATCTGCGGCGGCTTCGTGATCGGCGACCCGACGGGGCCGGTGCGCCGCGGCGAAATCCAGGCGCCCGCGCTCGGCCTCGATGTCGACGTGGCCGATGCCGACGGCGCCCCGCTCGGCGCCGGCGCCCAGGGCGAGCTGGTGTGCCGCAATTCGTTCGTGTCGATGCCGCTGCAGTTCTGGGACGACCCTGACGATGTGCGCTACCGATCTGCCTACTTCGAACGCTTCGAGGGCGTGTGGCATCACGGCGACTTCGCCGAATGGACGCCCAGCGGCGGGATCATCATCAGCGGGCGATCCGACGCCACGCTGAATCCTGGCGGGGTGCGCATCGGCACCGCCGAGATCTACCGCCAGGTCGACCAGATCGACGAGGTGCTCGAGAGCGTGGTCATCGGCCAGCGAGTGCCTTCCGGTGCCGGAACAACAAGCAGCAGCGACACCCGTGTCGTGCTGTTCGTGAAGCTGCGCGAGGGCCTGACGCTCAACGACGAGCTGACCGGCAGGATCCGCTCGCAGATCCGTTCAGGAGCCTCGCCCCGGCATGTGCCTGCAGTGATCGCCCAAGTGCCAGCAATCCCGCGCACCCGTTCGGGAAAGCTCGTGGAGCTGGCGATTCGAGACGTCGTCGAGGGCCGACCAGTGGCCAACGTTGAGGCCATCGACGACCCCGACGCGCTCGACCACTTTGCCGACCATCCCGCATTGACCGTCTGAGCGACGCGACCGCACATATCGTGCACCCATGATCCTCGCGAAGCCCCTTGCGATCTACTTCAAGCTGGTTGCCGCCGCCGTGGTGGTGAACTTCTTCGTGTTCCCGTTCTACGGGCCCGGCGACGAGCCCGGCGATCCCGCAAATCTCGATGTGTGGAACGTCCTCGACTGGTTCATGGCTGCTGCGCTGGCGCTGGTGCTGATCACGACCTGGCAGCGGAGGTCGGCGGCCAGTTCCAACGACCGCAGCGCCCGGGCCATGTTCATCTTCGCTGTCGCCGTGACGATCGCCTTCGTGCCGAACTGGTTTCGGGCGATGGTCGACGGCGGCGACAACTTCACGATCTGGCACCTGATCGACACCGCGCTGCCGATCCTGCTGTGGACCGAGGGGCACCGCCTCTGGAAGGCGTCCTAGAACAGCGACTCATCGGTGCGGCGCAGGCCTTCGATGACCAGCACCGACGCAGCCGTCGCAGCCATGAGCACCACGGCGAGCGCCATCGCCTGACCTTGCAGGGTGTCGCCGGGCGTGCCGAGCAGGCGGAAGAGCGCCAGCGGCGCGGTCAGCGTGTCGGGCCGCCGCGGCAGGAACGCAGTGGCGCCGAATTCGCCGAGTGACACGGCGAAGGCGAAGGCGGCACCCACTGCAACAGCCCGTGAGGCGATCGGCACGTCGACCTCCCGGCGCGTGCGCAACGGCGATGCCCCGAGGACCGCCGCCGCTTCGCGCAGCCGGTCGTCGATGGACCGCAACGTCGGCACCAGGGTCCGCACGACGAACGGCATGCCCACCAAGGCGTGAGCGACCGGGATGATCCACCACACCGTGCGGAACTCGAACGGCGGTGTGTCGAGCGCCAGCAGCATGCCCAGCCCGACGGTCACCGCAGAGACACCCAACGGGAGCGTCAAACCCACATCGAACAGCCGCCGCAGCCACGCCGTGCCGCGCGCCGCGATCGCTGCGCGGGCGCGGCCTCCCACCACGACGATCGATGCAAGGACGCCGACAACTGTCGCAATGGCCATGGCCAGCGCAGCGAAGCCCAGCGAGTGCCACAGCGCAGCGAGTGCAGTAGCGGGGAGCATCTGCACCCGTTCGCCGAGCGCGACGAAGTTGGCCAGCCCATAGCCGCCGCCGGTGGCGAATGCCCGCTCGATCAGTGATCCGATCGGCACCCCCAACAGGAGCAGGGCCACCACCGCATTGGGGACGATCACGCCGGGGCGGCGCCGCGGCGCAGTGCGACCCGGTGCCCGGCGGGCGACTGCTCTGCGCCGTTCCGCCACGCCGGCGAGCGCGACCAGCGCCGCCACCGCCACGAGCTGGCAGAGCGCCAGCGCAGATGCCGTGGCGAAGTCGAGCCGCGTGATGGCGTAGCGGTAGATCTCGGTCTCGACGGTGGCGCGTGCGGGGCCCCCGAGGATCAGGATCACCCCGAAAGAGGTGAACGAGAACAGAAAGGTCACTGCTGCTGCCGCGGCGACAGCGGGACGCAGCAGGGGCCAAGTGACATGAGCGAACGCACGGGCGGGAGTGGCGCCCAGCACCGCTGCCGCGTCCGCGTTGCGCCCGTCGAGTCCGGCCCACCACGAGCCGACGGTCCGCACGACGACGGCGTAGTTGAAGAAGACGTGCGCCGCCAGGATCGCCCACACGGTGTGATGCAGCGACAGCGCACCCGAATCGAGGCCGAACCGGTCGAAGGTGGCGTTGAAGGCACCGGCCACGACCACCGTCGGCAGCACGAACGGCACGGTGATCACGGCACGCACGATTCGCCGGGTCCGCGGCTGCAGCCGGGCCAGCATCGCCGCAGCGGGAATACCGACGGCCAGGGTGAGCGCCGTGGAGGCGGCCGCCTGCCAGAAGGTGAACCACAGCACACCGCGAATGGCAGAACGTCCCAGCACGTCGACCAGCCCGCCGAGCCCGTCTGCGACGACGGTCAGCACGGGGTACACGAAGAACAGCGCCATGAAGGCGAGCGGCGCTGCTGCAGCGGCCACCCATCCGATGGCCGGCGGTGCGGAGCGCCGCGAGGGCGCCCGGTTGTCGGTCGCCTGAGGAGACATGCGGGCCTGGCCCAGCAACGCCCTCAGCGCAGGACGATCTCCACCCAGCGCTCGGTCCACGCGTCGCGGTTGGCCTCGATCTCAGCCGGGTCGAGCATCAGCGGATCCTCGGGCACCGCAGTGTGCTCGACGAACTCGGGCGGCAGCGTCGCGCTCTCGATGACGGGATACACGAACATGTTGAGCGGCACGTCGTTCTGCCACGTCTCGCTCAGCATGAAGTCGATGAGCGCCTGAGCGCCGGCTTCGTTGTCGGTGCCCGACAGGATCCCGGCGAATTCGATCTGGCGGTAGCACGACTCGGTGATGACTCCAGTCGGGGCGGTATCGGTCGGCGGGTCGGCGTAGATCACCTCCGCCGGCGGGCTGGACGCATACGACACGACCATTGATCGGTCGCCCCCGCCGGAGACGAACTCGCCGTAGTAGGCGTCCTCCCAGCCGGCGGTGACCGTGACGCCGTTGTTGCGCAGGTCCTCCCAGTACAGCTCCCAGCCGTCGCCGAAGGCCGCAATGGTGGCGAGCAGGAAGGCCAGGCCCGGCGAAGACGTCTCGGGGTGCTGCACCACCAGTTGGTCGGCGAACTCGGGGAAGGTCAGCTCGTCGAGCGTGACCGGCTCCCAGGGCACCGCGTCCTTCCAGTAGTTGACGCACACGTCGCCGTAATCCACCGGAGTGACCCGGTGGCGCGAATCGAGCTGGAAATCCTCGGGCACGCCGGCGAGCGCCGGCGACTCGTATCGCAGGAAGATGCCGGCGTCGAGACCGCGTTGGAGGAACGTGTTGTCGATGCCGAACAGCACGTCGCCCAGCGGCGCGTCCTTGGTGAGGATCGCCTCGGCCACGAGCGTGCCGGTATCTCCGACTTCGAGCAGTTCGACGGTCACCCCGGTCTGGGCCGTGAACTCGTCCAGAGTGCCGTCTGACAGGTTGAACGAATCGTGGCTGATGAGCGTGACCGTGGTGCCCTCAATCGACGGCTCGGTTGTGGTCGCAGGCGTCGCATCCTGCGACGGGGACTCCGTCTCAGGAGGCGGAGCCGGGATGTCGGTCTCCGGGATGTCGTCGCTGCCGCATGCGGCAACCAGCAGCATCGCTGCTGCAACCGAAACAGCAATGCGATACGACTTGCGCAGTTGATGGGTGGTCATGAGCTTCCTCCGCTGGCATTACCCAGATCAGGTTCTCGGGTCGGCGACCGCACTGCTGTCGCCCTCTCAGCCCCGTGGGCTCCCCGGTATGTGTTGTCGTCGCCACCCTACCGTGCGATGCCGATGGGCCAGTCTCAGAACCGGCCTCAGAACCAGCGCCGCGAAGTATGCAGCGGTGTCAGCACCGGTGCCGTGGAGATGAGATCCAGCAGCTCCAGTTGGTCCTCGCTGAGATAGCGGGTGCGGCCTGCGACTTCGGCCAGCGGTTGCAGGGCGATGCCGGTGGAGTGCACTCCCACCATGCATCCCGATGTGCCCTCCATGAGCACCTCGACTGCACGGGCTCCGAGCCGGCTGCCGAGCAGCCGGTCGGCCGGCGTCGGCGGCCCGCCGCGCTGGATGTACCCCAGCACGGTGGTGCGCGTGTCGTAGCCGGTGCGCTCCGCGAGCAGGTCGCCGACGAACTGCCCCATGCCGTCGAGGATCCGATTGCCCCATTCGTCGGTGCCGGTGTCGGGCGCCTCGACGCTGCTGTCGGGGATCGCTCCCTCGGCGACGACCACGATGGACGCGTTGCGGTCGCGGTGATGCCGTGCGATGAGACGCTCGGCGATGCCGTCGATGTTGAACGGCGCTTCGGGGACCAGGATCGCGGCGGCGCCCCCGGCGATGCCCGCACCGGCCGCGATGTGGCCGGCTTGGCGGCCCATCACCTCGAGCACCATGATCCGGTTGTGCGACTCGGCGGTGGTGTGCAGCCGGTCGACCGCCTCGGTGGCCACTCCCAGTGCCGTGTCGAATCCGATGCAGACGTCGGTGCCCTCCACGTCGTTGTCGATCGTCTTGGGCACTGCGATCACCGGGAACCCGGCCTCGGAGAGCCGCCCGGCGGTGATCAGCGTGCCGTCGCCGCCGATCGTCACCAGCGCGTCGACGCCGTCTCGCTCGAGCTGTGCTATCAGCGGCGCCGCTCCCTCGGTCTCGAGGCGGCGGCTGCTGCGAGAGGTGCCGAGCATGGTGCCGCCGCGTGGCAGCGCGCCCCGCATTGCCTCGGAATCGAGCTTGACGCTGTCTCCCTCGAGCACGCCGTTCCAGCCGCGCCGGTAGCCGATGACGCTGCGGTCCAGCTCGTGTCCGGCGGCGCGCACGACCGCCCGGATCGCCGCGTTCAGGCCTGCGCAGTCGCCCCCGCCGGTGAGCACCCCGATTCGCACGGGCTCAAGCTAATGGCAGTGCCGATCGAGCGAGCTCAGGCGGCGACGAGCACCCCGGCAGCTTCGAGCTGGTCGAGGCGCTGGTTTCCAAGCCCGAGCAGGCCGCCGATGACGGTGCGGTTGTCGGCGCCGCGGGCCGCGACGTGGCCATCAGTGCCGATGCCCGAGCCGAGCGCCGGGCGCGCTGGCACGGCGAAGCCCGAAGCGGTCTCGGCCAGCAGCCCGCGATGCGCCGCCCAGTCGGTCTCTGCCAGCTCGGTGATCGAGCGCATTTCCGCCACGCTGAACGGCGTGCCGGCCTCGATTGCACGCCGGAAGTCCTCCACGTCGGCGAAGCCTGCTGCCCATTGGGTCATCTCGTCGTACAGCTCGTAGCGGTTGGCCATGCGTGCGGCAGGCGTGGCGAATCGAGGCTCATCGGCCAGCTCGGGGCGGCCCATGGCCTTGAGCAGGTCGTCGAACCAGGCCGCGGGATTGCCGGCGATGGCCCACACCCGCCCGTCGGGCAGCACCAGGATCGGGCATTCGTGGGCGAGCCCGGCATTGGGCTCGTCCCAACCGCCCGACAGCTCAAGCGCCGACCACTCCTGGATGTACACCATCGCTTCCACCATGCAGACATCGATGTGACCGCCTCGGCCTGTCCGGGCCGCCTTGACCAGCATGGCGTTGATGGTTGCTGCAGCCGACATCGCCGTCACGATGTCGCCCACCACCAGCGGCGGGTTCTCAGGCCGGGCGCCGGTCTCGCGAATGGCGTAGTCGATGTAGCCCGACTCCATGTGGCCGACGGGTGCGTACGCCCGCTTGCCGGCCCACGGACCGGTCTGGCCGAATCCTGTGACCGAGCAGTACACGAGCTCTGGGTGCGCGGCGCACATCTCGTCAGGTCCGAGTCCGAACCTGGCCATGACGCCGGGCCGGTAGTTCTCCACGACGGCATCGCAGCGGCCGACGAGGTCCCGCACGAGTTCGGGAGCCCCGGGCGCGCGCAGGTCGATCGAGCAAAAGCGCTTGCCGGCGTTCTGCTGGGAGAAGTACGGGTTGACATCGCCCGGCACATAGGGCGGGAACGTGCGGCTCAGATCGCCGTCGACCGGCTCGATCTTGATGACCTCGGCTCCCATGTCGGCCATCATCCGGGTGGCCAGCGGTCCCGCCACCACGCGTGTGAAGTCCAGCACCCGGATGCCGTCAAGCGGCCGCTCCCCAGCCGCGCCCCCGCTGCCGTCGCCCATAGCGCCGCGAAGTCTGGCACGCCCCGCGGCTGCGCGTCCTATTCGACTCTGGTCGGGTCGGCATTGGGGTCGAACCCGGGGGTCGGAACGGTCTGTGCAGTTCAGAGTCCCGTACCATCTGACGGCTTCGGAGTCTGAGCGAATCGAGTGTCATGCCTGAGACGGTTGCGTCGCTGAGGGCGCGAGCGCTGCGCTTTGGGCAGATCGGGGCTGCGGTGGCTGCCGCGGTAGTGCTGGGCTGCGGTTGCGCAAGCGACACCGCAGCTCCGTCAGAAAGCGACGCGCCGACGGCGGCGACTCAATCTCGAGCCACTTCACCTGCAACAAGCGTCGCTTCGACGGCCGCAACGACACAGCCCCCAGTCGCCGCGGCCGACTCGCAGCCCGAACCGACCATGACTGCCCAACGCGCCGATGACGCCTCCTCAGCGCCCGAAACCGAATCCGATGATGCTGAGACTGCAGCCGCGCACGATGCATCTGACTCAGCCACTGCCGACCACCGAGACAGCAGCGCAGACGAAAGCTCATCCTCGGACGCCGCAGAGTCCGACGACGACAACGGGGCGGGAGGGACAACTGAGACCGAAGCCGAGCAAGGGGAGCCTCACACAGCCGAACCGGCGCCTGAGCTGGTCCGCTGGGACAGAGCCAAACTGGAGGCATTGTTCCCGCATTGCCCGCCGCCGTACGCCGGTGATGCGGACGTATGGGCAAGGTGGTTCGGAATCTATGACGAGTTCACAGAAGCGCACCTTGACCGACGTCACATCGCTCCGAAGTGGCCGCGGCTGACCAGCGGGGTGCTGCCTGCGTTGTATGCCCGGATCAGCCGCGACGGTTATCGGCCGGGCGATGACGCGTCGGACTGGGCGCACGCGGAAGGCATCGTGCCGCCTCGCGACATCTCGCACATGACCCAGGCCCAGATCGCAGCAGTGCTGCACGACTGGATGTCGTACCGCCATCAGTTCGCCCCCGAGGGCGACCACGCCCCGGCTGCTTGGGGGCTGCGGATCGTGGCTGAGGTGTCCTCGCTGTCGTGCGTTGCGAACACGATGCGCAGCGCCTGTGGCGAGTTCAGCGACCTGACGCACCCCTTCTTGCAGAAGCCGCACCTGCGGTACGACGCAGATTCTTCATCGCTCGGGCGGGCGCTGTGGAGCATCGTCTGCGGACAGGCACCCACGGAAGAACGGCTCGGAGGGGGCTCATGATGCACACCGCAACGCTGCCAGTGTGGGCGATACAGGAGTCGAACCTGTGACCTCTTGCGTGTCATGCAAGCGCGCTAACCAACTGCGCCAATCGCCCTGAGGGCGACTCACGCTAGCACCCTGTCCACGCCGCTCGGCCGACGCCTCGGGCCCCGTTCAAGCCCGGCCGGCCAGCGAGGCGGAGACCGGATTCGAACCGGCGTACACGGCTTTGCAGGCCGCTGCCTAACCACTCGGCCACTCCGCCCGGGCTTCCGCAGGGTAGTGGTCTGCCCCCCGAATGACGGCAGCATTTCCAGCGGCGCCAGCCGCGGCACATCAACAGTCGATCGGGGCGTCACACCCCGAGCGCCGCCGTCCCACCCCTCTGCTCCCATACACTCGGCAGCCAAGGCAGTTCGCCGTGTGGCCCCACTGCCCAGCGTTGCCGCAGCTCACGTCGCTGGCAGCACCACCCTCTGGGCCACGACCCTCGAAGAGACCCCTGTGAAGACATTCAGTGAACTAGGCGTACCCGAACCCCTCTGCGACACCCTGGCTGACCAAGGAATCACCGAACCGTTCGCCATCCAGGAATTGACCATCGGCGAGGCGCTCGCCGGACGGGATGTTTGCGGCAAGGCCAAAACCGGCTCCGGCAAGACCCTGGCATTCGGCCTGCCGATGCTCGCACTCACCCCCCGAGCCAAAGACGGGCATCCCACAACCCTGATGCTCACCCCGACCCGCGAGCTGGCGAACCAGATCGCCGCCGTCGTTGAACCGCTCGCCAAGGCGGCTGACCTGCGCTCGATCGCCACCTACGGCGGCACCAACATCGAGCGCCAGATCGAACTGCTCGCCGGCGGCATGGACGTCGTGATCGCCACGCCAGGCCGGCTCATCGATCTCATCGAGCGCGGCGCCATCAACGTGTCAGGCATCAAGCGCGTCGTCGTGGACGAAGCCGACCGCATGGCCGACATGGGCTTCCTGCCCCAGGTGGAGTGGGTGCTGCGCCACATCGACGGTCAGCATCAGACGCTGCTGTTCTCGGCCACGCTCGACGGCGTCGTCGACACGCTCGTCAAGCGCTACCTGCGTGACCCCGTCTTCCACGAAGTCGTCGAACGCGAGGTGACCGTGGCAGAGATGGGCCACCTCTTCCTGTCGGTGCACAAGATGGACCGGGTGCGCGTCGCAGCGCGCATCATCGGCGCCAACGGCCGCACCCTGTTGTTCACCCGCACCAAGCGAGGCGCCGACCAGCTCACCCGGGAGCTGCGCGAGGCCGGCGTGCAAGCGGGCGCCATCCACGGCGACCTGCCGCAGGTCAAGCGCGAGCGTGCACTCGCCAGCTTCTCCAAGGGCAAGCTGGCCGCCCTCGTCGCAACTGACGTCGCCGCTCGGGGCCTGCACATCGACGACGTCGACGTTGTTGTGCACTACAACGTCCCGCCCGAGCACAAGACCTACCTGCACCGCTCGGGCCGCACGGCGCGGGCAGGGCGCAGCGGCACCGCGGTGACGATGTTCCTGTGGGACGAGGAGCTCGAAGTCCGCCAGCTCCAGCGGCGGCTCGGACTGCGCCTGCCCCTCCATGACATGTTCTCGAACGACGAACGCCTCGACGACCTCGTGGCGTTCGCCGACAGCCCGGACAACCTCGGCACAGCGGGCACCCGCGCATCTGGCACCGGCCGCTGAAAACCGCTTCAGGCCTGCAGGGGTCGACAGGTACCCTTGACCGTCCACAGGACGGGATTTCCCACGGCACGAAGGCGCAGTTGTGGACGGTGCGAGGCGCGCAGGCGCCCCCAGCGATGAACCGGCGGTATGGCGGCTGCCTGCCTCGGGTGCATGGCACCCCGGTCTCGGCGCGGCCGAACGGCAGTTCTTCGAGCTCTCCCCGGATCGGCCGTTCACCCTCGAAGGCGGCGGCGTGCTGCACAAGCCAGTGCTCGCGTACGAAACCTGGGGAGCGCTCGACGCTGACGCGTCCAACGCCGTGCTGGTCTGCCATGCACTGACCGGCGATGCACACGCCCACGGCGCCGCGCACCCGCCCGCTCAGATCACCGAGGGCTGGTGGAACGACTTCATCGGCCCCGGCCGCCCGCTCGACACCAACCGCTACTTCATCGTGTGCGCCAACGTGCTCGGCGGCTGCCAGGGCAGCACCGGCCCGTCGTCGCTGAACCCGTCCACCGGCGAGCGCTACGGGCCCGATTTTCCCGTGGTCACCAACCGCGACGTCGTGCGGTCGCAGTGGGCGCTCGGGCGGCACCTCGGAATCAATCGCTGGCTCAGCGTCGTCGGCGGCTCGATGGGGGGCATGGCCGTGCTGGAGTGGGGCATCACCTACCCCCAGCGGGTCGGCTCGCTGGTGGTGATCGCAGCCTCAGCGGAGGCGTCCGCGCAGCAGATCGCCTGGAGCAAGGTCGGGCGGCAGGCCATCTATGACGACCCGAACTTCAGGGGCGGCCGCTACTACGACGCGCCCGACGGGGAAGGACCCCATCGCGGCCTCGCCAACGCTCGGCGGATCGCGATGATCCACTACCGCTCCGGCGACGAGTTCGATCGCCGGTTCGCCCGCCACAGCGAAGACCCGGTGCTTCCGCTGCGGCTCGAGCAGCGCTTCGACGTCGAGAGCTATCTCGACTATCAGGGGGCGAAGTTCGTGCCCCGCTTCGACGCCAACACCTACCTAGTGCTCAACAAGATGATGGACCTCCACGATGTCGGGCGGGGCCGCGGCGGCATCGACGCGGCGCTCGCGCGCATCGTGGCGCCGACCATGGTGATGAGCGTGCGCACCGACTTCCTCTACCCGCGGCCCCAGCAGCTCCGCATCGTCGAAGCGCTGCGGCGCCGGGACGCGATGCGGGTCGAACACGTCGACATCGACAGCGACAACGGCCACGACGGCTTCCTCACCGAGCCAGATCAGACCGGCCCGCCGATGGGCGAGTTCATCGACGACATCTACAAGAGCGCTGCGGGCCCCCCTGGAGCGGCCCGTTGAGCGGATGGGCCGCGGCGATCCTGGCGGAGGGCCACGCCAACGTGCCCTCCGAGGCAGTCGGCTCGGGCCTGGGGGTGTGGTGGCTGCTAGTCGCGCTGTGCGCACTGCTGACCGTTGCGTGCGCCGTGGGCTTTTTCTTGTACCTGCGGCGAACAGCCCCAGATCAGTGGCAAGGTGAAGACAGCACCGTAGGGGAGGCTCCATGAGCGACACCTTCGACCCGCAGGAGATGATCGATCGCTTCGCCGAGCGCGCACAGGCCGTCCGGAAGCGGAATCTGCCCGCCATCGGCGGCGAGGAACGGCGCCACTTCATCCGCCAGGCAGAGCTGGACTTCATGGACTTCGCCATGATCGGCGACGCCGAGGCCGCTCTCGCCGACGGCATCCTGACGCTGCGCATCGACCTGCGCTCCCCAGCGGAATAGCGCCGCCGCGACGGGGCTGAGCAGGCGCTAAGGCGGGTCGATCTCACGCGTCGCTCCGGCAGGTGCTTGCTACAGTGATCGGCCCACGCGGATGTAGCTCAGTTGGTTAGAGCGCAACCTTGCCAAGGTTGAGGTCGCCGGTTCGACCCCGGTCATCCGCTCCACACTGTCTCGACAGCGCGGGCAGCCGCAGCGGGCGTCGCACTCGACGCCCGGATGTGCCAACCTTGTGCGGCTTTTGCGGGCTCCGCAGCAGCCAGACACCAATTCAGGGCGGCTCGTGCGGCGCGCCCAGCGATCATCGGGAACGGGAGAACAACATGGGTGCACTCGACGGGCGTGTCGTGCTGATTACCGGCGCCGGCCGTGGAATCGGCCGTGAGCATGCACTGCTGATGGCGTCCGAAGGGGCGAAGATCGTCGTCAACGACCTCGGCGGCTCCGCCGACGGCACGGGCGCAGATCAAGGACCGGCACAAGAGGTGGTATCCGAGATCGAGGCCATGGGCGGCGAGGCAGTTGCGAACGGCGACAGCGTCACCGACTGGGAGGGCGCCCAGCGCATGGTGAATGCGGCCGTCGAAGCCTTCGGCGACCTGCACGTGCTGGTCAACAACGCCGGGATCCTGCGCGACCGCGTCGTGGTCAACATGACCGAGCCGGAGTGGGACGCCGTCGTGGAGGTGCACATGAAGGGCCACTTCTGCCCGACCCGCTGGGCTGCTGCCTATTGGCGCGAGCAGTCCAAAGCAGGCAAGGAAGTCAGCGGCTCGATCATCAACACGGCATCGGGCGCAATGCTGGGCAACCTCGGCCAGTTCAACTACTCAGGCGCCAAGGCGGGCATCGCTGCGATGACGCTCGTGGCAGCCGGCGAGCTCGCTCGCTACAACGTGCGCGTCAACTGCCTGGCGCCGGTGGCACGCACACGCCTGACGCTGCAGACGCCTGGGCTGGGTGACGTGGTGAAGGCTCCTGACGACCCGGCGGAGTTCGACGTGTACGACCCGGCCAATGTCAGCCCGCTGGTGGCGTACCTGTCGACCGCAGACTGCCCGTTCACCGGCGGGGTGTTCCATGTGGGCGCCAATGAGGTGGGCCTGTATCAGGGCTGGTCGCTGGCGGATGACGACATCATCGTCACCGAAGGGCGCTGGACCGTCGAGGGGCTGGCCGCCATGGCTCCGCGGCTGAATGAGGGCCGTTCGAAGCTGGCCTCGGTGGCAACCTCGATCGGCGACACCTTCAAGAACTACGGCCAGCGCGAGCCGACGGCGTAGCACATTGGGTGCTCCGCGCTCCCGGGGTGCACGGGGGCAGGGGCACCCATGCTCAAACAGATGAAGCGCCTTGTGGTCACGTCGCGTGGGCTTGGGGGCGCTTCATAACTGCGCGTGGGCACCCCTGCCCCCGCCCACCCCTCGGCGGTCCGGTTCATTGCCCTACCTGAGAATTCGCTCGTGAATTTCCGGGTTCAGGTGTGACAATGGACCTGTGGACACGCTCCGACTTGCCAAGCACCACGCGCTGCGCAACGATTTCTTGATCCTGCTGCTCAGCGCTGACGAGAAGTCCACGCTCGACGCGAGCCTGCTCGATTGGTCCGGCCTAGCTAAGAAGGCTTGCGACCGGAGGAGCGGCATCGGCGCGGATGGACTGATTCTCGGCATGATCCAGTCGTCGCCGCGGGCGCAGTGGGAGGAAAGCACGTTTGAGAACTCCCGATACGTCGACGGCACTGCCCGTATCCGCATGGTGTTGTACAACTCGGACGGCTCCGACGCTGAAGTAAGCGGCAACGGAGTTGCTTGCCTCGCCGACGCGCTCGCGCACTCGCAGGAGCCATGGCGCACTGCCTACGACGAACTTCGTGAGGCCTATCTCCGGGTTGAAGTCGAGACGGATGCCGGGGACCGAACAGTCGCATGGCGCAACTCAGTCTTCGACACGCCGCATGAGGGTCGCGTCGTACTCGACACAAACGTCGATGTGAACATGCCATTGGTCATGCCTGGACCCGAAATCAGTCCAGCGCTTGACGCGCTCATCAGCGAACGGTTCGGCGGGGCGGCGAGAGGAACCGGCGATGTCGGTAATCCTCATCTCGTTATCAACGCCGGAGGGCAGATTGACGAAATCGAAACTGCACAACTCGGCGCGCTGTATGAGAGTTACTTTCCCAGGGGCATCAATGTGGAGTTCATCTGGTCTAGGGGAGACGAACGCCCTTCGATTGGAATGTCCGTGTGGGAACGAGGTGCCGGGATTACTCAAGCTTGTGGCACAGGCGCGGTCGCAGCTGCCGTGCGCGCTGGTGACTGGGGAGTCGTGCCGCGTGACTTCGGCACGTACGTACATATGCCTGGCGGCGACTTCGCACTGGTAGTGCAGCTCGGACCGACGAATAAGCCACAGTTGCAGGTGCACGCAGAGCGCATTGCGGACATCGACTGGCCGTTGCGTGGACCTTGGCTGGATGCTTGATGGCTGAAGCTGACGACGTGGGCCAAACGGTGGACGAGAGTCATCGGGGGGGCTTTGGGGAGTTTGGGGGGGCTGAGTCGGGGCTTATTGATCGGGCCTTTCGGGAGCAGATCGTGCTGGTGGGGGTGCAGCTGGCGGAGCGGACTGCTGACGAGGTGGACGCCAATCTTGACGAGCTGGAGCGGTTGGTCGACACTGCCGGGGCGGACTCGGTGGAGCGGATTGTTCAGCGGCGGGATGCGCCCGACCCGGCGACGTTTGTGGGGCGGGGGAAGGCTGACGAGATCCTCGATGCGTCGCTTGAGCACGATGCCGACACGGTGGTGTTCGACGACGAGCTGTCGCCGGCGCAGCAGTTCAACTTGGAGCGGATACTGAAGCGCACGGCGCTCGACCGCACGGCGGTCATTCTTGACATCTTCGCCCAGAACGCCACGACGCTCGAGGGCAAGGCCCAAGTCGAATTGGCTCAGCTTCGCTACCGGCTCCCCCGGCTGCGCGGCCGCGGGCGTCAGCTCTCCCAGCAGGCTGGTGGCATCGGCACGCGGGGGCCGGGCGAGACCCAGCTCGAGGTGGACCGGCGTCGTATCCAGCGACGGCTGGCCAGGCTCGAGAAGGACCTGCGGGGGCTGCGGCGCACCCGGCTGAACCAGCGCAAGTCGCGCCGGCGCTCCCGTTACCACACAGTCGCGATCGTGGGTTACACCAACGCCGGCAAGTCAACCCTGCTGCGGCGCCTCACGGGGGCCAACGTGCTGGTGGAAGACCGGCTGTTCGCCACGCTCGACGCCACTACCCGGCGGCTGCAACTACCTGGCGGCGAGACGGTGCTCGTCACCGACACGGTCGGGTTCATCAAGAAGCTGCCCACTTCGCTGGTCGAGGCGTTCATGTCGACGCTGGAGGAAGTGGCCGAGGCCCACCTGCTGGTGCACCTCGTCGACGCCTCGGCGGCGGAACCGGAGATGCACATCAATGTGGTGCGCTCGGTGCTGCGCGAGATCGGCGCTGGGGACATCGACGAACTCATCGCGTTCAACAAGTGCGACGTTGCCGACGACGGCACAGTTGGACAGCTGCTGGAGCGTTACGAAGGCTCCCGTGCGATCTCAGCCGGCAGCGGCGACGGTGTCGAGGATCTCCTGCTCGCTGTCGGAGATCGGTTGCGACATCTCACGGAAGTCACCGAGTTGCGCATCCCTTATTCCCGCGGCGACGCCCTCGCAGCCGTCCACCGCGAAGGCGAGGTCCTCTCGGAGACTCATGACGACGGCGGGACCGTGGTGCGCGCCCGGCTGGACGACGTCGCCCGCAGCCTGTTCGCCGAGTTCGTCATCGACGTTGACGCCTGGGAATGAGAACCTAGCGCCGGTGCCATTTTGTACAATTCGTACATGATGGAAGTTGCAGTGAGCGAAGCACGAAACCGGCTTGCCGAGGTGATCGACGACACTCGCCGGTCAGGCGAACCGGTCTCAGTGACGAGACGCGGCCGACGCGTGGCAGTGATACTGAGCTCGGAGGCCTTCGATCAGCTCGTTGACCGCGCCGACGAGCTCGATGACCGCCGTGAGCTTGAGGCAGCTCGAGCTGAGGACGACTACGTGCCCTGGGACGAGGTCAAGGCCGCGCTGGGACTCGGGTGAGCCGATACCGCGTTCACCTAGCACGCCGCGCGGTCAAGTCGATTGCTCGGCTGCCGCGCACAGAACAGCAGCGCATTCGAGCAGCCATCGACTTGCTCGCGGATGAGCCGAGACCTCCCGGATGCGTGACACTCACGGGCGAGGAGGGCGTGTACCGGGTGCGGGTGGGCAACTATCGCATTCTCTACGAGGTCGTCGACGACCGCCTGCTCATTCTGGTGGTCCGTGTCGGCCACCGCCGCGATGTCTATCGGCGCTGATGAGGCCTGCGACGGGTGCCCTCGCTGCGCGGATCGACATCGCCTCCACGTCAACGGGACTGTCTGGCCGCAGATCAGTGCACACTGATGCGGTGAACGCACGCGCCGGGTATGTGCCGCCGCCGTATCCCTATGACCGGCTGGACGAGCTGAAGCCGCTCGCTGAGCGGCATGACGGCGGGCTGGTGGACCTCTCCATCGGCACGCCGGTGGACCCGCCCACGCCGGCTGTGCTGGCAGCGCTGGGAGGGTCGGATTCCGAGCGCGGCTACCCACCGTCGATCGGTACGCCCGAGCTTCGAGAGGCCGCCACGCGCTGGTGCGCCGAACGGCTCGGTGTGCAAGTCGACGCCGCTGCAGAAGTGGCAGCGACGATCGGCTCGAAGGAGTTCGTGGCCGGGCTGCCGCATTGGCTGCGCCTGCGCACCCCCGAGCGGGACACCGTACTGTTCCCGGAGATCAGCTACCCCAGCTATGCCATGGGGGCTGAACTGGCCGGCTGCCGGGCAGTGCCCGTGCCGGCCGACGAGCACTGGTCGATCCGGCTCGACGCCATCAGCGATGCAGATGCCGAGCGGGCACTGGTGCTGTGGGTCAATACGCCGGGCAATCCCGCTGGCGGCCTTGACGATCTCGATGCCGCTGCGCGCTGGGGACGCGAACGGGATGTGCCTGTCTTCAGCGACGAGTGCTACGCCGAGTTCACCTGGGACGGACCTCCACGCACCATCCTGACGCCGGCCTCCGCGGCCACGGCCGGCGACTCAACTGGCGGCGATGAGTGCGGTGCAGAGTCGGGCAGCAGCGTGCGCGCTGAGGTCGACGGCGTGGTGGCAGTTCATTCGTTGTCCAAGCGGTCGAACCTGGCCGGGGTGAGGGTGGGCTTCTACGCAGGTGATCCCGAACTTGTCCACTACCTGCGAGAGGTTCGCAAGCACGCCGGTTTCATGGTGCCGGGGCCCGCGCAGGCGGCGGCGGTCGCAGCGTTGGCAGACCAGGTCCATGTTGCTGCGCAGCGAGAGCGGTACCGGAACCGCTTGGAGCGCCTTGCGCGGATCGTGGGCCGTTTCGGTCCCGAGCCTGCGCTGCCCCGCGGCGGGTTCTACCTGTGGGCCGCAGCTCCCGACGGCGACGCGTGGGCGTTCACTCGCACGCTGCTCAGCGAGGTGGGCATCCTCGTGTCGCCGGGCGAGTTCTACGGACCGGCCGCGGCCGAACGTGTCCGGGTCGCTGCCGTGCTGACCGACGACGCCCTCGACATGGTCGAATCCCGCCTGAGCTAAACATTCGACCAAAACTCGAGACTTGTCGTGGCCCGGGGCCATCAAGGTTCGAGTTGCGCTATCCGGTCGGCCATCTCGGCAGGGTCGCCGTGCGGGATCCAGGTGATCCGGGGGTCCCGAGCGAACCAGCGCTGCTGGCGGCGGGCGAATCGCCGGGTGCGTGCGATCGCTACGTCGAGTGCCTCGTCCAGCGTGCACTCCCCTGCCAGATGCGCCCGCAGCTCCTTGTAGCCGAGGGCTTGCGCGGCCGTGCGCGACAGCGATGCAGCGGGCTGCGACAGCCCAGCGGTTGCCGACCCCAGCTCGTGTGACGCGTGGTCGACCATGAGTCGGCAGACCTCGTCCACGAAGCCCATCTCGATCTGCTGCCGGTAGCGCTCCGCGATACGTCGATCGAGTGTGTCTCGGTCGATCTCGATGCCGACGATGCGGTAAGGCACCGGTGCATAGTTCGTCAGGCCAGGGCCGAACGATGAGAACGGACGCCCGGTGCCCATGCACACGGACAGTGCCCGGACGATCCGGCGCAGGTTCGTCGGCTCCATGCGTGAGGCGGCCAACGGATCCAGCTCAGCCAACCGACGGTGCAATTCGGCTGCGCGCTCGTCCTGTGCGGCCGCAGCATCGGACGTGACGACGGCTTCGGCTTCGAGCTCGGCGGCGATCGAGGGGAATTCCGGGGGCGGCGTCAGGCCGTCGACGACGGCGCGCAGGTACAGGCCGGTGCCGCCGACCAGTAGCGGCGCCGCACCGCGGCCGGCAATGTCGGACATCGCAGCTTCGAACGCAGTGGCGTAGTCGACGACGGTGAATCGCTCTGCGGGATCGACGAGGTCGATGAGATGGTGCCGCACCTCGGCCTGTTCGGCGGCAGTGGGCTTGGCGGTGCCGATGTCCATGCCCCGGTACACCTGCATCGAATCGACCGACACCAATTCCGTCGGATCTGCGATGTCCGACCGGGGGTAGGCGCGCCTTGCCAGCTCCAGCGCGAGCGCCGACTTGCCCGACGCCGTCGGGCCCACGATGACCAAGGGCCGATGGCCGCCGTCACCACCCATGGCGTACCGCCTCTCAGCGGGCGGCAACCGGGATGCGCGTGCGGTGTCGCGCTGGGGCGGTGACCTCGATGAGCTCGCCGCTGAGGTGGAACGTGGCGGCATCGGTCACGCGCACGCGGGCGTAAGTGCCGGTTCGCAGCGGCTTGGCGGCGGCGAAGTGCACCAGGCGGTTCTGGCGGGTGCGACCGGTGAGCGTGCCCGGATCTCGCTTGGACGGTCCCTCCACCAGCACCTCTTCGACGCGTCCCACTCGCGACTCGTTGCCCAGTCGGGCGGAGCGCTCGATCACGGTTCGCAGCTGCTCCATGCGCCCCGCTGCGACGTCGGGGGCCACGAACC
Source organism: Candidatus Poriferisodalis sp. (assembly GCF_965203655.1). Taxonomy (GTDB): domain Bacteria; phylum Actinomycetota; class Acidimicrobiia; order Acidimicrobiales; family Poriferisodalaceae; genus Poriferisodalis. Next base: position 446,689 of record NZ_CBDBDD010000008.1, on the reverse strand, counting down.
GGTCGACCAGCTCTGCGGCTTCGGTGCCCGGCCGCGGCGAGAACACGAACGTGAATGCGCTGTCGAATCGGGCAGCCGCCGCCAGTTCGAGCGTGTCAGCGAAGTCCCGCTCGGATTCGCCGGGAAAGCCCACGATGATGTCGGTGCTGACAGCGAGGTCATCAACGGCGGCGCGGGCGGCCTCCAGCCGCTCCAGGTAGCGCTGGGCGGTGTAGCCCCGGTGCATTGCCCTCAGCACTTCGTCGCTACCGGACTGCAGGGGCAGGTGCAGGTGCTCGCATACCGCAGGCGTCTCGGCCATGGCTGCGATGACGTCGGTCCGCAGGTCCTTCGGATGCGGGCTGGTGAATCGCACCCGCTCGATGCCGTCGACTGCGCCAACCGCCCGCAGCAGATCGCCGAACAGCGGGCGGGCGGTGCGTCGCCCGTTTGCCCAGCCGCCGCCGGCCCGCCACATGACATCGGCGGAACTGTTCACACCGGGTGAGCTGTTCGTGCCGCGGAGCGCGAGGGTCACGTCACGGCCGTAGCTGTTGACGTTCTGGCCCAGCAGGGTCACCTCGCTGACGCCATCGGCCGCCAGGCGTTGCACCTCGTCGATGAGCTCGCCGAACGGTCGGGAGATCTCCCGACCTCGCACCGAGGGCACGATGCAGAACGCGCACGTGTTGTCGCAGCCGATCTGGATGGTGACCCATGCGGCGTGCTGGGCATCCCGTCGCACGGGCAGCGCCGAGGGGAACTCGTCGGACTCGGCCAGGATCTCCGTCACCGGGCCCGAGACGCGGGCCTCGCTCAGCAGGTCGGCAGCACGGGCCACGTTGTGCGTGCCGAACACCACGTCCACGTGAGGCGCTCGCTGGCGCACGAGATCCTGGTCCTTCTGCGCTAGGCAGCCGGCGACGGCGATCTGTACCTCGGGTCGTTCCTCTTTGAGTCGCTTGAGGTGTCCGAGCTGCCCGTAGAGCTTGTTGTCGGCGTTCTCGCGGATGCAGCAGGTGTTGAGCACGATGACGTCGGCGTCGGCCATCGTCGTCGCGGCCACGAGATCGTCGGCTTCCAGCAGGCCGACGATCCGCTCGGAGTCGTGCTCGTTCATCTGGCACCCGTAGGTGCGCACGAAGTAGCTGCGCCGGCCCCCGTTCTCGCCCGCTCGCTCGCCCGCAGTCACGGCGTCAAGGCTAGGGGCGCGCCCAGAGGCGGAAGGCAGGTTGAACTCAGTCAGATCAGGCCGCGATCAGCGCTGTGTGAAAGCGAAGTTCTCCGACATGTTCTCGCGGGCGTGGGCCATGAAGCCCAGGTACTGCTTGATGTTGCCGTTGAAGTTGCCGTCCTGTCGGCGGTTCTCGGCGCCCTCGAAGTTGTAGTAGCCGGGTGTGCAGTCACGGTTGCGGGTGGTCTTGCCGCGGTTGGCGATGACTTGCTGCACCCACCATTCCTCGGCCTCGGGCAGGCAGTCCATGGTCTGCAGTCCGCCCCGGCGAACGAAGTCGATGCACTCGGAGATGTGCTCGCCCTGGCTGTTGAGCACGTCGGTCAGGTTGAACGCGAAGAACGCCTGGTAGCCCCCCATGATGAACAGGTTCGGGTAGCCGGCGGTGTGGATGCCCAGCAGCGTGCGGATGCCGTCTGCGTACTTGTCGGTCAGCTCCAGGTCGTTCTCGCCCACGATGCGGTTGTAGATGCCGGTCTGCTGCACCTCGAACCCGGTGGCGTAGATCAGCAGGTCGAGCTCGTACTGGATGCCGTCGAAGAGCGGGCCCTGCTCGGTGATCTGGGTGATGCCCTTGCCTTGGGTGTCGACCAGGTGCACATTCGGCCGGTTGAACGTCGGCAGGTAGTCGTTGTGAAAGCACGGCCGCTTGCACATGAGCATGTACCAGGGCTTGAGCGCCTCGGCCGTCGCGGGGTCTTCGACGACCTCGTCGATGCGCCGGTGGATGCGCATCATGGCGTCGATATTGGCATTCTCCTGGCGGCGGATCTTCTCTTCGCGCGACATCGCCGCGCGGCGCGCCTTCTGCTCGTCGCTGAGGCGAGGTCCGGCCATCGCTCGCTCGCGCCGGCGTGCCTGCCAGCCCGGCTTCAGCTTCGCCGCCCAGTCCTGGTCGGTCTCCCAGTCGTCACGGATGTCGATCGAGGACGGCGTCCGCTGGAAGACGTACAGCTCCCTGGACATCTCGCCGAGCTGCGGGATGGCCTGCACCGCCGTCGCACCCGTGCCGATGATGCCGACGCGCTTGTCGGTGAGGTTCTCGAGATCGGCACCGGTGTAGTCGTAGTCCCACCGAGATGTGTGGAACGAGTGCCCGGTGAACCGCTCCATGCCCTCGATGACGGCCAGTTTCGGCTTGGCAAGGGTGCCGTTCGCGCAGATGACGAACTGTGCCGTGATCTCATCGCCACGGTCGGTGCCGATGCGCCACACCTCGGCCTCACCGTCCCAGACGGTTGACGTCACGGTGGTCTGGAACATCGCCAGGTCATAGAGGTCGTACTTGCGGGCGATCAGCCGGCAGTACTCGTAGATCTCATCGCCGGTGGCGTAGTGCCGCGACGGCACGTAGCCGGTCTCGTCCAGCAAGGGCAGGTAGTCGTACGACACGACGTCGCAGGCCACTCCCGGGTACCGGTTCCAGTACCAGGTACCGCCGACATCGGCACCGCGCTCGACGATGCGGATGCTCTCCACGCCCTTCTGACGCAGCCGGGCTGAAGTCAGCAGTGCCGAGAACCCGCCCCCGATGAACAGCACCTCGACCTCGTCGTGCACGGGCGGGCGCTCGATGCGCTCGCTCGCATACGGATCCTCCTCGTAGCGAGCGAATTCGCCGACGAACTCGGATGTGTAGATCTGCGTTCCCGGAGGCCGGTAGCCCAGCCGCAGGTCGCGTTCTTCGGCGAACCGCTGCTTGATGTCGTCGTAGTACGACTGCGGCGGGCGGCCGTCGACATCACGGGAATAGTCGAAGTTGAAGACGTTCTGCGGCTTGTCGGTCTTCTGTTGCCCGGTCTTCTGCGCCACCTGACTCTCCCCGATCCGAGGCGCCTGATCCAAATCCGGATCGCCCCGCTCGCCTACGACCGAATCAGGCTACGGCAACACCGTCGTGCGGTGCCGGTTCGTCAGGACGGCCAGCGAGCGCCGGCTGTTGCACCTGTGCTGGGCAGATCGGAGCGTCAGTCGACGCTGGCGCCCTCGGCCCGTGCTGACTGCGCATCGTCGAGGCGGTCGAGCACGTCGGCATCGTCGTCTGCGTCGCCATCGGCCCCGATGCCGAGCGCCGTGCGGATCCGGCCGTCGATCTCGACCGTGACCTCGGGGTTGGCGATCAGGAATCTCTTGGCGTTCTCGCGGCCCTGACCCAGCTGCTCGCCCTCGTAGGTGTACCAAGCACCCGACTTCTTCACGATGCCGTGCTCGACCCCCACGTCGAGCAGCGAGCCCTCACGGCTGATGCCCTGCCCGTACATGATGTCGAACTCGGCCTGGCGGAAGGGAGGCGCCACCTTGTTCTTGACGACCTTGACGCGGGTGCGTCCGCCCACGACCTCGCCCTCGACCTTGATGGCCTCGATGCGGCGGATGTCGATCCGCACGGACGAATAGAACTTCAGCGCCCGGCCGCCCGAGGTGGTCTCGGGACTGCCGAACATCACGCCGATCTTCTCGCGCAGCTGGTTGATGAACACGCAGATCGTCTTGGTCTTGTTCAGGTTGGCAGTGAGCTTGCGCAGCGCCTGGGACATGAGGCGCGCCTGCAGGCCGACATGGGTGTCGCCCATCTCGCCCTCGATCTCTGCCCGTGGCGTAAGCGCCGCCACCGAATCGACGACCACGACATCGATGGCGCCCGAGCGGATGAGCATGTCGGTGATCTCGAGTGCCTGCTCGCCGGTGTCGGGCTGGGAGATCAGCAGCTCGTCGACATCGACGCCGATGTTCTTCGCGTACACCGGATCCATCGCATGCTCGGCGTCGACATAGGCGCATACACCGCCGGTTCGCTGCGCCTCGGCCACCAAGTGCATGGCGAGCGTGGACTTGCCCGATGCCTCAGGGCCGTACACCTCCACCACCCGGCCGCGGGGAAAGCCCCCGATGCCGAGCGCCAGGTCGATCGCGAGGCTGCCCGAGGAGATCGCCTCGACCGCCATGTGGTGCTTCTCGCCCATCTTCATCACGGATCCGTCGCCGAACTGGCGGCGGATCTGCGTGAGCGTCATGTCCAGCGCCCGGTCCCGTTCTGTGTCTTGCTGACTCATGTCGTCCTCCTCGGACTCCCATTCGGCCGCACCCGGTGTGCGATGCCGTCTTGGGGCACCGTAGAAGCGGGGTGTGACAACTCACGGGTGATTTTCTGCCGTGCGCGAATGACAGCAATGTAGTTCCGAACATCAGTTCGTGTCAAGCCAGGACGGGTACACGAATGCACGTCACAGCTATGTGGCACGCTGCGCCCCATGAACTCCCCTGCTGAGAAATCCGCTGTGATGACCGATGACGACTTCGAGCTGCTGGTAATCGAGCGCGACGCAGGTGTCGTGTTCGCCACCATCGACGCTCCGCCCATCAACGTGATGACTCCGGCGCTGTTCCGCGAACTCGCCAAGTTCAGCGTTCACGTCGCCGATGACGACTCGGTGCGGGTGGTGGTGCTGCGCAGCGACAACCCCGACTTCTTCATCGCCCACTTCGACGTCACGGCGATCCTGGGCTACCCGACCGACGGTCCCGCCGAGCGACCCACCGAACACGTCGGGTTCCACGCCATGTGCGAGACGTACCGCACGATGCCCAAGGCCACCATCGTCGAGATCGGCGGGCGGGTCGGCGGCGGCGGCAGCGAGCTGTCAATGTCGTGCGACATGCGCTTCGGCGCGCTCGACCGCACGGTCATCAACCAGATGGAGGTGCCGATCGGCATCCTGCCCGGCGGCACCGGCACCCAGCGGCTCCCCCGTCTGGTCGGGCGCGGCCGCGCCATGGAGGTGATCCTCGGCGGCGTCGACATCGATGCGCGCACCGCCGAGCAGTGGGGCTACCTCAACCGGGCGCTGCCCGCCGACGAGCTGCGGCCGTTCGTCACCGAGCTGGCATACCGCATCGCGAAGTTCCCGCCCGAGGCCGTCGCCCTGGCCAAGCAAGCCGTCAACGCGGCCGACGAGCTCCCCCTCAACGAGGGGCTGTTCGAGGAGCGGTATCTCTTCCAGCGGCTCCTGCGCACACCCGAGGCGCAGCCCGCCATGGAGCAGTTCATCGAGTTGGGCGGGCAGACGCGCGACGGCGAGATGCGGGTCGGCGATCTCGTGGCCGAGATTCGCAGCGAAAGCTGAACGCTGTTGTGATGCCGACCGTCTGATGGCCCCCCGCTGATGGCACTGACCTCTGCGCCGCTCGCGAGCCGGCCCGAACTCATCGACTCGTGGCGCGCCTGGCTGGTGGCGGTCGGCGCCGGCCTGTCATGCGGCGTGGCCTTCGGCACCATCTACACGTTCGGCGCGTTCATAGAGTCGATGTCGGCCGAATTCGGGACCGGCCAGGGCGGCACCTCGGTGATGATCGGGATCGCCACGCTGCTGTTCTTCAGCACCGGGATCATCTCGGGCCCGCTGCTGCATCGGCTGGGGCCGCGGCCGTTGTTGGCGGTGGGCGGCACGATGTTCGTGGCCGGCTTGGTGCTGACCTCGGCGGTGTCGCAGATCTCGCACGGTTACGTGGTGTACGGCATCGGCTGCGGATTCGGCGCCGGGCTGTTCGTCTCGCCGTTGTTCGCGACAGCAGCATCGTGGTTTGTGCGGAACCGGGCTGTGTCTCAAGGGCTGGTCGCGACTGGACCCGGCCTGGGCACCATGTTCTTGGTACCGCTCGCCGAGCGCATGATTGAGATCTTGGGCTGGCGCGAGGCGTTCCGGTGGCTAGCCGTCATCGCAGCGGTCACCTTCGTCGTGTGCTTCGTGCTGGTGCGGCGCACGCCGATCGTCGCGACCGCTCATCCGCGCGAGCACGTTCGCCGCGTCTGCCGGACGAAGGCGTTCTGGCTGTTGACGATCGGCTCCGCGCTATTCGCCGTACCGGTGATCGGCTCGCTCGCTGCGATCATCCCGTTCGCTCGGTCGGTCGGCATCAGCGCCAGCGCGGCAGCATTGCTGCTGTCGGTCGTCGGCGGCGCGAGCATCGTCGGGCGCCTGCTGCTGACCAGTTTCGCTCGGGCCCTCGGGTCGGTGCGCTTGCTGACGATCTCCTTCGGGATGCTGCCGGTCGCGTACGTGATCTGGTTCTTCGCGTCCGATCGCTACTGGCAGATCGTGGTGTTCGCCGTGTTGCTGGGCGTCGGCTACGGCGGTTTCGTCGCTCTGCAGGGCGATGTCACGCCGCATCTGTTCGGCGTCGCAGGCATAGGGTCGGTGCTGGGCCGACTGTTCTTCTGCTACGGCATCGGCAGCATGGTGGGCCCGATCCTGATGCTCACCATGCAGGAACAAACCGGCGGGACGCTCGTGCCCATTGCCGTCGTGGCAGTGTTCGCCCTGGCGGGAACGCTGGTCATCTCGAGACTGACCCGCGACCCGGTGCCGCTCGAGCCTCCCGACGCGGCACCGGCGCCCCGGGTGCCCTCGCAGCTGTCCCCGCCCAGCGTCTGGATGCCGGTGCCGGCGAGCAGTGACATCGCCCGCTGAGAGCGGGCAGTGACACCGGCCGCTGAGGACGGGCAACGAACGCTGCGCGGCTCTATCGTCGTGCGCCGTGGAACGACCGCTCGAAGACGTACTCGTGCTGGATCTGACCCGCGCCGTGGCGGGGCCGATCACCGGTCGCCTGCTGGCGGATCTAGGCGCCCGCGTGGTGAAGATCGAGCCTCCTGATGCCGATCTCACCAGGTTCATCGTTCCCAACGTCGACGGGTTCTCGCCCTACTTCGCCCAGTTCAACGTCGGCAAGGAATGCATCTCGCTCGACTTGACCCAGCCCGCCGGCCGTGACGTGCTGCTGTCGATGGTCCCCAAGGCCGACATCGTGCTGGAGAACTACCGGCCGGGAGTGCTCGAGAAGCTGGGGCTGGGCTTCGATGTGCTCAGCGAGATCAACCCCGGCATCATCGTGGCGTCGGTGTCGGGCTGGGGCCACGGCAACAGTCGCAGCGACCGGGGAGCCTTCGCGTCGGTGCTGCACGCTGAAGCCGGAGTGACCGAGATGGTCTCCAGGCGCCGGGGCGGGGACGCCTACCGCAACGACCCGATGTCCCACGCCGACACCTACACCGGGCTGCACGCACTGGGCGCCGTGCTGGCAGCGATGCACATGCGTGTGCGGACCGGGCGTGGCCAGACCGTGGAGGTGTCGATGGCCGAGAGCACGCTCATGTGCAACGACCAGGCCGCGACCGACCTGACCGGCCAGGATCCGATGATCGGCTTCAAGGGCGGGCAGAACTGGGCCGCGGTGTACCCGCTGTCGAACGGCCGCCACGTCACCGTGACGCTCGACCTCACCGCCAACTTCGGCTTCAAGGTCATCGCGGCTGCGATGAACCGGCCAGACCTGCGCAAAGACCCGCGTTTCGCACGCATCGAGGACCGCGTCCTGCATCGCGACGAGATCGAAGCCATCTTCGGCGAGTGGGTGAGCCAATTCGACAGTGCCGAAGCAGTCGAGGCGGCGATCGGCGTGAAATCGGTCATGGCAGCAGAAGTACGCACGGTGGCCGAACTCGCCGCGACCGACTGGGCCGCCGAGCGCGGTGCATTCGTCGACATCGTGGGGGGCGAGACCGCGGCACCGATGACCGTTCCGCAGTCGCCGTGGCGCTTCAGGGCGGCTGAGTCCGGTGTCGTGCCGGGAGCCGTCGCCGGTGACCGGGGTCAGCACAATCGCGAAGTGCTGCGCGAACTCGCCGGCCTCGACGACGGGGCCATCGATGCGCTCGAAGACGAGGGCATCGTGTCAGCCGGCGAGGCAATCCGCCGCCCGAGCGCTCCTGGGCGCCGATAGGTAAAGGTTCGACTGCCGCACGCGCAAGACCCGGCCGCTCACCGTCCGGAGAGGAGCCGGGCCTACTTCCGCGGGCTACTGCCCTCGGCCTCGCCAGTCTCGCTCGACCCCTCGCCAGTTGCAAGGGGATTCGCCCCGATGCTCCCGAGACGGCGTGCCGCTCATGACAGCAGCGTGGTGCCGATGTGCTCGACGAAGGTGGCGATCTCGTCGACGGTTTGGCCATTCGGCAGCAGCACGAGCCGGTCCACGCCCATCTCGGCGAAGCGTTCGACCATCTCCGGTGTCGGGCGCACCCTAGGCGTGACCGTGATCTCGAGCCTGCCGAGCTCGGCAGGTCGCTCGTAGCGGGCGCCAGCCTCGGACAGCCCGTCAATGCAGCGCTGTGTGGCGTCGTAGTCGAGCGCGAACCCGTACCAGCCCTCGCTCATCGTGACCGATCGGCGGTAGGCGGGCGCCGTGTGGCCGCCCATCACCACCGGCGGACCCGGCTGCTGGATGGGTCGGGGCCGCGCCTGCACGTCTGCGAACTTCACGAAGTCGCCGTCGTAGGCCGGTTGGTCCATCGACCAGATGGCGCGCATGGCCTCGATGTACTCCTCAGTGCGGCGGGCACGGTCTTCCATCGGTATGCCCAGCGCCTCGAACTCCGGCACGAGATACCCCACGCCCACGCCGAACAGCAGCCGGCCGCCCGACAGCACGTCCACGCTGGCCAGCTCCTTGGCCAGCACCAGCGGGTTGCGCTGGGGGACGATGATGATGCCGGTGCCCAGCTTGATCTCGCTAGTGAGCGCGGCGACATACGCGAGCGCAACGGCGGGGTCGAGCATCGGGTGCAGCGGCGGCAGCGGCGAGGGCGGCGCCTGTGGATCGGGAAGCACCACGTGCTCCCCCGTCCACACCGACTCGAAGCCGGCTTGTTCCGCGGCTACGGCAATGCGTCCAGCGCCCTCGGCGCCGGCGGCATCGCCCAGCGCACCCATGTTGATCTGAAACAGACCGATCTTCATCTCGTTCTCCCGTCGTCGGAGTGTCGTGTGGTGTGGTGTTGCGTTGCCGTCAGCGGAAGTTGGGTGCTACCTCGTTGATGAACAGGTCCATGGAGTGCTTCTTGGCTTCCATGGGGCCGAAGGTGAAGTCGGGGATGATCAACTCGTCGACGCCCACCTGCCGGTACTGCTCAACGACCTCGCTGACCTCGTCGGGAGTGCCGACGATCGTGGCCCGGCCCAGGTCCATGGCACGGAAGCGGTCCAGCTTGGCCGAGTCCTCATTGATGAACAGCAGTGCGCACGCCGAGCGGCTGATCTCGGCGGGGTCGCGGCCGATCGCCTCGCAGTGCCCGTCCAGCACGCTGCACAGGTCCGCTATGTCATCGGGCATGCCCCAGTAATTCCATTCGGTGGCCCAGCGAGCAGTGGTCCGCAGCGTGCGCTTCCGACCGCCGCCGCCGATCAGCAGCGGGACCGGCGACTGCACCGGCTTGGGGTCGAGCGGCGCCCCGGCCAGCGTGTAGTGCTCGCCGTCGAAGTTCGTGCGTGTGTTCCCGAGCAGCGAGCTGATGATCTCGACGGCCTCGTCGAAGCGATCCATGCGGCTGCGCAGCGTGCCGAACTCGAATCCGTACGCCTCGTGCTCGTTCTCCTGCCACCCGGCGCCGATGCCCAGCACCACCCGGCCGCCCGACAGGTGGTCGATCGTGGTGGCGATCTTGGCGGTCAGCGCCGGGTTGCGGTAGGTGTTGCCGGCCACGAGCGGGCCGAGGCGCACCCGGGGCACGGCCACCGCGAGCGCCGCGAGCACCGACCACGCCTCGTGGACCGGCTGGTCCACGTTCTCCTCGTTGGGCATGAAGTGGTCGGCGAACCACAATCCGTCCCAGCCCGTGGCCTCGGCGTGCTGGCAGCACTCGATGACCGCCGAGGTCTCTTGGTCGTTCTTCGTCCAGAATCCGAAACGCATCGGGACAGCCTGCCAGTTCGCTGCGCATGCCGCGCCGGGCTCGTCGGCGAGATCCCGACGACGCCCGCGCAGCAGCTAGCGGCGGCCTTGGAGGATGAGGCGCAGCAGGTTGAGCGCGGAGATGGCGCTGTAGTCGGCGAGGCGTTCGCGGTCGCCGGGCAGGCGGATCTCGTCGGCCTTGTCGCGGTGAGCGATTGCGGGAATGTCGCCGCGCGCAGGCTGCGCCGAGATCGACACTGCCAGGAACGCCGTGCCGAAGGGATGCTCAGGAGTGGCGGCGGCACGGTCTTCGATCGCCGTGACGGCGAGGCCCACGCTGGCACCGGTGCGCAGGCGGGCCGCACGGGCGAGCGCCTCGGCGCCAGCGGCGGAGGCGAGTGGCGGCACGAGGTCATCGCCCAGCGGGGAGACCTCCGACGAGCCGGCGTGCAGCAGGTACTCCGTGAGGTGTTCTGACCGGGCCACGATGCCGCCCGCGAAGATGCCTGGGCCGGTCCCGCCGTCGGGCTGGTCGGTGTCGCCGGCAGGCGCCAGTCCGGGATCGCCGAGCTTGGCGCCGTCCGGCGCCTGGCCGGTGCGCATTGCCGCCTCTGCCGACGACAGCCGGTTGGCCATCCGGCCACCGGTGATGGTCTCGGCGACACCGAGTGTCAAGCCCAGCCGGCCGAGTTCAGCCAGCACCGCCGTCTCCATGTTGTCGTCGTCGTAGGCGAAGACCAGGTCGCCCAGCAGCGGTTCGAGCACTGCCTGCTCGGCCTCGATCAGGCGCCACGCTTCGGCCGAGTCAGCACCTTTCGCCGTGATCCGCACCTTGATGCCCTCGATGCCGCTGGCCAGGAACGCCAGCGTCGGGTTGCCTGCTTCGTCCAGCTCGTCGATGCGGCCCGCCAGCATCTCCGCGAGGCCCGATTCGCTCTGGCCCCACGTGCGCAGCACCCGGCTCTCGATGGTTGCGCTGACGCCGGCACGCCGCTGCAGGTCGCCCAGCACCGTGCCGTTCATCATCTCGCGCATCTCGTAGGGCACACCGGGCACGACGTATACGACGCGTTCGAGTACCTCGGCCCCGTCCAGCGGCTCGGCGCCGGGCGCGACTGCGCCGACGCCCTGCACCCAGCGGATGGGCGCCACCAGGCCGGGCGCGGTGCCGGGCTGCTGCGGGATCGGCGACGCCCCGACGGGCACCATGGCCTGGCGCAGGTTGTTCTCGGGCATCGGGCGGCTGCGGCTGGCGAACATCGCCCGGATCCGCTCGGCGATGCGCTCATCGAGCACCAGCTCGACGCCCATCACCGATGCCAGCACCTCGCGAGTGATGTCGTCCTGGGTGGGTCCCAGCCCGCCGCAGACAATGACGGCGTCGCTGCGGTCGAGCGCCAGCCGGAAGGCGTCCTCGATGCGATCCCAGTTGTCCCCCACCTTGGTCTGGTAGTGGCTGTCGATGCCGGCCAGGGCGAGCTGCTCGCCCATCCACGAGGAGTTCGTGTCGACAATCTGCCCGAGCAGCAGCTCGGTCCCCACGGCAACGATCTCGGTCTTCATCGGGGGTGAACCTAGTAGTGCGACTGGGGTCCCGGCCGAGAATCCGGCAGGCCCTGACGCCTCAGTGACACTTCAATGACGCCTCAGTCGCCCCGGTCGTCGCCGGGCTGGGGCGCAGCCGCGCCGCGAGCCGAGCGCAGATATGACCAGCCGGTCCACACGGTGAGAACCACCGCAACCCACAGCGTCAGCGTGGCCACCCAGTGGGCGTGTGTCGCGAGCGATGGCATGACCGCGAAACCGATCGCCCACAGCTGCACGAACGTCTTCCATTTCGCGAGCTGGGTGGCAGGCACCGAGATGCCCTTGCGCCCGGCACGCGACCGGTAGGCGCTGATCGCCAGCTCACGTACCGCAATGACAATGACGGGCACCGCATGGAACTGCCCGTTCCACGCCAGCGCGGCGAGCCCGCCGAGCACGAGCACCTTGTCGGCGAGCGGGTCCAAGAAGGCGCCCGCCCGGGTCGCTCCGTGCCGGCGCGCCAGCAGACCATCGAGATAGTCGGTCATCGCGATGGCGAAGCCGGTCCAGAATGTGGCCCAGCGGGGCCCCCACGCTGCGATCATCCAGATGAACACCGGCGACGCCGCGATGCGGGCAACGGTGACGAGATTGGCAGGCGTCGCGAGCGCTGTCGGCCCGAACGTCGGGGGCGTGTCCTGCTCCTCCGGCACCCCCATCCATGGGGAGGCTACGCGGGCCCGCCGGGGCGGGACGGTCATCGTTCTCATTACGCTGCGCCCATGAGCCGCGCTGCGGCAGTCGGCGACGACGTCGACGCATCATCTCCCCTCGAATTGGAGCTGCCCATTGAGGGCATGACCTGCACGAACTGCGCGCACCGCATCGAGCAGGAGCTGAATTCACAGGCCGGGGTGACCGAGGCCACAGTGAGCTTCGCCACCCGGCGGGCGCGGATCCTGGGCTTTGAGGACACGCCGGGCAAGCTCGCGAGCCGTGCCGCGGCGACCGTGGGGTCGCTGGGCTACTCGGTGCCCCCGGCCGGGCTGGCCAGACTGACCCGACAGACCGGACTGGCTGCTGAATCATCCGGTGCGGCGACGACACAGCAGCGGTCGGAGGGCGCAGAGGCCGACGCAGCGGCAGATGCCGGCGGGAGCACGGCCGGTGATCTCACGCTGGCATGGCACGACTGGCCGCTGACGGCCGTGCTGGCGGTGGGCTGCTGGCTGGTCTCGATGATCGATGCGTTGCAGTTCGCGGGCTGGCGGTTCGCTGTCGGCGCCGCCGCTTCGATCGCCCTGTGGTGGGGCGGACGCCGGGTGCTGAACAACGCTTGGAGTGCCGCGCGCCACCGCAGCACCACCATGGACACCCTGATCTCGCTCGGCGCGCTGACGGCGTGGACGTGGTCGGCGGTGCGGTTGGTGTCTGGCAGCAGTTCGCACTTGTACTTCGACGCAGCAGCGGTGATCCTCGCCTTCGTCACGCTGGGCCGCTGGCTGGAAGACCGGGCGATGAGGCGCACCGGCGATGCCGTGCGAGCGCTGGCAGAACTGACAGTTCCCAGCGTCCGTCTTGTCGACGGGACCGAGATCGACGCCGCCGAACTGGCCGTTGGGATGCAGTTCGTGGTCCGGCCCGGCGAGCGCATCGCCACCGACGGCGTCGTGGCTGAGGGCATCTCAACGGTTGACGTCTCGATGATGACCGGTGAGCCCGTGCCCGTCGACGTGACACCGGGTGATGAGGTTGTCGGCGGCACGCAGAACGGCAACGGCGCGCTGGTCGTACGCGCGACGGCCGTCGGCGCCGACACCGCTCTCGCGCGCATCACCGAGCTGACCCGGCGAGCGCAAGATTCACGTGCGGATGTGGGGCGCCTGGCTGACCGGGTGTCTGCTGTCTTCGTCCCGATCGCAGTGAGCGTTGCCCTGGTGACGTTTGTGGCCTGGCTCGCGGTCGGCGGACTCGGGAGCGGCGATGGTTCGACACTCGAGACGTTCGGCGATGCGGTCACCGCCGCTGTCGCCGTGCTGGTCATCTCGTGCCCGTGCGCGCTCGGTCTCGCGACGCCGGTGGCGCTGGCCGTGGGCGTCGGACGCGCCGCGCAGCTCGGTGCGCTGGTTCGTGGCGCGGGTGTCTTCGAGGACAGCCGTCACGTCGACGCGGTTGTCTTCGACAAGACCGGCACCGTCACCACAGGACAGATGACGGTGACCTCGGTCGCTGCGCCCGCCTGGCGCGGTCCCGACACCGATGGCACGGCTGCATTGCTGGAGCTCGCGGCATGTGCCGAATCGGCGTCCGAGCACCCGATCGGGCGGGCCATCGCAGCGGCTCCGGCCGCGTCCGGCGAGCACGCACCGATGCTGGCCGGCGCAGAGGCCGTTCCGGGCCTGGGCATCCGGGCGTCGGTTCGCGTGCCGGCGAGTACTGGCGTTGCCGACGCACGCCACGGCAACGCTGAGGCTGCCGTCGAGTCCGATGCCATGACCGAGGTCTGCGTGGGCAAGCGGGCGCTGTTCGCATCTGTTCCCGATGCGGTCGACGAACTGGCCAGCGAGGCCGAGGCCGGCGGAGCGACGGCCGTGCTGGTCGGCCGTGACGGCGACGCCGAGGGGGTCATCGTGCTCACCGACGGCATCGAGCCGACCGCGGCTGCGGCGGTCGCGGCGCTGCGCACGGCCGGCATCGGGCCGCACTTGCTGACCGGCGACAACGAACGCACTGCGCTCGCGGTCGCCGCCGAGATCGGCATCGACAACGTCACCGCGGGGGTGCTGCCCGCGGACAAGGCAGCAGCAATTGCGCGCCTGCAGGCGGACGGGGCTCGTGTGGCGATGGTGGGCGACGGCATCAACGACGCGGCTGCGCTGGCCACCGCAGACGTCGGCATCGCCGCGGCAGCGGGCACCGACATCGCCCGGTCGGCGGCCGACATCACGCTGCTCAGCCGTGACCTGCGGCTGGTGCCCGCCACCCTGACGCTCTCGCGGCGGGTCCTGCGCACGATCCAAGGCAACCTCTTCTGGGCCTTCGCCTACAACGTGGCAGCGATCCCGCTGGCGGCAACCGGGGTGCTGGATCCGATGGTGGCAGCAGGAGCGATGGCCGCATCGTCGCTGTTCGTCGTGGGCAACTCCCTGCGCCTGCGCCGTTTCGCCGCCGGCGCTCCCGAGCCGAGGGCTTCCTGAGCCAGGCGACCCGGCCCACGTATCATCGACGACGTGGCGCTGCGGACGGCTTCAATCGCCAATGAGCAGGGCGGCGGCAGCGCCGACGTATCGGGTGAACCTCCGGACGGCCTGCGCCCCGCCCAGCGGATCCTCAGCCCGGCCGAAGCCTTCGAGCGGATGACGGCCCGCCGCAGGGGCAAGCGCGGCTGCTACGCCATGTTCAGCTCGTACCTCGGCGGCGTCGTGACCGATCCGGAGGTCATGACGGTGCCCCTCGACGACCACATGGTGCACCGGGGCCACGGCGTCTTCGACACCTGCTCGCTGGTGAACGGGCGCCTGTACCGGCTGGGCATCCACATCGACCGGCTGCTCGCCAGCGCGTCGGGAGCACGCCTCCAGATCCCATGGACCCGTGACGAGCTCATCCAGATGGTGGCCGACACGGCGGCCGCGTCGGGCGCCCGCAACGGCATCGTGCGGTACTGGCTGACGGCGGGCCCGGGAGGATTCTCGTTCATGCCTGCCGAGTGCGAGGAGCCGTGCTTCTACTGCGTCGTGCTCGACCCGATGAGCTTCGGCTCGGGCGGCTTCGATCCGATGCGGGATGGCTTCCGCGAAGCAACGGTGCGCGAGACGCCCCAAAAGCCCCCGTTGCTGGCCCAGATCAAGTCGAATAACTACCTGCTGAACGTCCTGACCCACCTCGAGGCTGCGGACGGGGGCGGCACTTTCGGCATCATCGTCGACGATGACGGCTTCATCGCAGAAGCGTGCGTGCTGAACATCTGCAGCATCAGCACCGACGGCGTGTTCGTCACTCCCCCGTTCGAGGGCATCCTGCACGGCACCACCATGCGCCGCCTGCTCGAGCTGGCCCGCGGACCGCTGTGCGACGAGGGCCTGCTGCGTGACGTGCAGCAGCGGCCGCTTCGGGCAGACGAGGCGCGAGCGGGCGCTGAGCTCATCATGTCCGGCGGCGACACCCACGTCTTCCCGGTCGTGGAGTGGGACAGCGCCCCGATCGGCAACGGCACGGTCGGCCCGGTGGCGAAGCGCCTGCACGATCTCATCACCTCCGAGACCGAGGCGGGCGACGGCTCACCCGACGACTTCATCGAAGTCCGCTACTCGTGAGGTGCACCCGGCGCTGAGCCGGTCGCCGGGCGCGATCGGCGGGCCGACATCGCGACCGTTCTGAGCGTCGTGGGCGCTGTCCGGTGGCTGTGACAGGGCCGTCGTAGGGTGCGCTCGTGAACGTCGTCAGCGATCACGCCGGCACCTGGACTGATACCCGCCGGCTCGATCCGCGTCCTGACGCGACACGAGACCCGGCCCAGGTGCCTCTCACGGTCGTCTACCCCGATGATCTCGGCGATCTGGTCGATGCCCTTGCCGCGTCAGAGGCCCGAGCGGTGGACACCGAGACGGTCTACGAACCGCGCGAGGCCGCCACGCGCGGCAAAGTCCCCAAGCTGCGGGTGATCTCGGCGGCAACCCGCGGAGCGGACGGCACGGAGCGCGCTTGGGTGATCGACGTCGCTCGGCATGACCTGTGCGAGCTGGCCACCGCGCTCGTCGACGGCCTTGTGGCACGCGATCTGGCATCCGACGCTTGGAACGCCACTTTCGACGACCAGGTGATCGACACCCATCTCATCTACCCGGCCCGTGACGCTGGTGCGTCGGTCCGATCGTTGCGCTGGTGGGATGCCCAGCTCGCCGATGCCCTGCTGCATCAGGGCTTGACGGGGTTCAGCTTCTTCCATGGGCTGGCGTGGGCGGCCGAGCGCTACCTGGGATTGCGTGTCGAGGGCAAGGCCACCACGCAGCTCTCCTATTCCGCTGACGGGACGCTCAGCGACACCCAGGTGGCCTATGCAGCAGCCGACGCGGTGGAGACCCTGTGGGTGTCGACGGTGCTGCGCGAGCGTCTGGCCGAGGCGGGCCTGGAGGGGGTGTGCCGGCTCGAGCAGGATGCCCGGCCATTCCTGGATCGCATGGAGCGCGCCGGGCTGCCCTTTGACGCAGACGGTTGGGAAGCCGAACTGGCCGAGTTGGCGGAACGGCGAACCGACGTGCTCACTCATCTGGCCGAGCTGACCGGCGGCGGCCAAGGCGACCTCTTCGGCGGCGGCCTCGAGCCCAGCTGGAACCCCGACAGCGAGCAGCAGGCACGTGGCGTGCTGAACCGTTTCGCGGCCGACGAAGTGGAGGCATGGACGACCAAGACCGACGGTCTCGCCCGGCCGCTAGTGCCGACTGATTCGCTCGGCGCATCGGTGCTGGCGGGTATAGGCGGCGAACTCTGCGATGCGCTGCTGGCCTATCGCGACCTGTCAAAGACCTTGAGCACGTATGGGCACACGATGGCCGAGCACCTGTGGTCCGATGGCCGGCTGCACCCCGAGTACCTGCAAGTCGTCGGCACCAACACCGGCCGGCTGGCCAGCCGCAACCCGAATGCGCAGAACTTCACGCCACGGCTGAAGCCCTACATGAAGCCCCCGCCAGGTCGGGTGTTCGTGTATTCCGACCTGAGCCAGGCCGAGCTGCGCTTCGCCACCCAGCTCGCCGGCGACGAGGGCCTGCGAGCGGCGTTCGAGCAGGGTCTCGACATCCATACCGCCACCGCCGAGCGGATGTTCGGCGTGCAGCTCGACGGGCCTGCGGGATTGGCAGCACTCGACCGTCCGCGCTACGAGGAGTTCCGCACCAAGGCCAAGCGCATCAACTTCGGGATCCTGTATGGCCAGCGGGGTGCCGGACTGTCACGGGGACTGACTGATGCGGGCGTGCCCACGAGCCGGGCGGAAGCGGACGAGCTCATCGAGGCTTACCTCGAGGCCTACCCCGGCATCGCTGCGTGGGTTGACGAGCGCGACCGCTTCATCGGGCACTTCGCCGCGACCGAACTCGATGCCGACTGGCAGCTCACGCTGAGGCTCGGGCAGCTGTGGCCGCGCACTGACGAAGCACGGCGGGCGCTGAGGAACCAGCAGCGGCGGCATCACAGCGCGGAAGAGGTGCACGACGCCGTCCTCGCCAGCAGCAGCACTGCGGCCATCGACTCTGGGCAGCTGCGGGGTGGTGGCGGCACTGCGATCGGCGACATCGATGTGGCCGAAGTGGCGTGGGCGCTGTCGTTCTCCGCGCCGGTGGTGGTGCGATCTGACGGTTCGCCGCTGTCGTTCAGCTCCCGCACACCCGTCGGCCGCCGCCAGCGGTTCACCTTCTCGGTCGACTGGGTGCTGGGTGAAGCCGCTGCGGTGGTCGGCTGCTCGACAAAGCCCCGTCCCGCTGCGGTCTGGCAACGGGTGCTGCAGCGATTCGAGCTTGCGCCCCCGGACCCTGCGACCGCGGGGACGCTGCGCCCAGCGGTCGAGAAGCTGCTCGAGCAACGGCACCTGCGGCGTGCGGTGGTCGACGAGGTCGGCGCCTCGATGGGTGCAGACGACCAGCAGTTCCTGCTGCAGCGTGCCCTGCACACTCGCGTCGGTCAGATGGCCAACGCCTACCGCAACGCACCCGTCCAGGGCGGTGTTGCAGATGTGATGCTCGACGCCTACGGCCGGTTGGCGAGGGTGCTGGCGCGGTATCCGTCGGCTGCTGCGGTGCAGACCGTCCACGACAGTGTGGTCATCGAGTGCGACGAGTCCGACGCCCGTGCTCTGGCCGTCGAGGTCAAGCAGGCGCTCGAGGACGCAATGTCACGCTGGTGCCCCGACGTTCCCACCCGGGCCGACACCGACCTGCGCACGAGCCTGTCGGAGACCTCGATCGTCGAACAGATCGGCTGAGAGCGCCGGCGCCTACGGCGAACCGGTCGGCTGGGGCAGCCGGCGGTCACTCAGGGCGGCCATCGAGTAGACGACCATGCTGAGCGTGACGGCAATTCCCATGGTCAGGAACATGGCCCGCACGCCAGCCCATTCCGCCAGCACGCCCAGCGGCGCGGCGGCAATGGCGAATGCCGCGAACGGCAGCTGCACCAGCGATTGAACGCGCCCCTGGTAGGCCTCGTCGGTGGCCCGCATGACGATGGTCTGGATGAGCGAGATGAACCCGGTCGACGCCCCGCCGACGACTGCGGTGATTGCTAACGCCCAGATGTAGGTCGGGGCCCAGCTCAGGATGATCACCGAGGCACCGAAGGCATACCCCAAACCGATGAGAATGGTGCCAGCGGCAGGCGAGTCGGCACGCGAGGCGAGAACGATCGACGCAGCAACCGCACCAATCGACGACGCCCCGGAAATGAACCCGACCTGCCGGTCGCCGAGGCCGAAGACACCCTCGACCAGCGCGGGCTGGAAGGCGATATAGCTGAAGCCGAACATGATCACGACGATCGACGTGAGGATCGGCCGCCGAAGCTCGGGACGGCTCATCGCGTAGCGAATTCCCTGGCGGATCTCGGCCAGAGGATTGCCGACAGCGAGACGAGCCAGACGGGCGGTACCAGCCGGCGAAACCTCCCGCGTGCTCGTCTCCGGCAAGGGCAGCAGCAGCACGTAGCTCAGCGTCGCGATGGCCGCGGAGACGAAGTACGCCCCGGCGAGACCGAACAGCGCCCACCCTGCCAGCAACCCGGCGCCGGTCGGGGCGATGACCCGGCTGCCGCTGAGCGACAGCGACGAGAGCGTGATCGCGTTGCCCAGCCGCTCGCGCCCCACCAGCTCAGTCGTCATTGAGATGCGAGCCGGTCCGATGAGGCCGAACATCAGGCCCTGCAGCGCGCTCGACACGAGCAGCATCCAGAAGTGGATGACGCCGGTCGCCAGCGCCACACCCATGCCGATCGAGCCGAGCAGCAGCACGAGCTGCCCAAACAGCATGAGCCGCCGCTTGGAAAGTCGATCCGCTGCCACGCCCCCGAACAGGGTCGACACGCCTAGCGCCAGGCCGAACGCGAAGAACACTATGCCCAGTGCCCCTTCGCTCTCGGTGAGGTCCCAGGCCAGCAGCGCACGCAGCAGGAACTGCATCTGGATGCTCATGAACGAGAACACCCCGCTCAGCCATAGAAGCCGGAACCCGGGGACCCCCAGCGCGGCGAATGTCGCAACCCGCTCGCTCTTCATCGCGGTGGACCCTCCGACATGCCGAATGCCGACGCTAGCTTCGATCCGGCGCAAACGACTTGGAGGACTGCAACATGCCGCGTCTCGATCTCACCGGAGCTTCAGCCATCGTGACCGGCGGAGCGTCGGGCATCGGCGAGGCCAGCGCCCGCCAGCTTGCCGACGCAGGCGCCCACGTCGTCATCGCCGACCTGCAGGACGACCTCGGCACTGAGGTGGCCTCGTCGGTCGGCGGTCTGTTCGTGCGATGCAACGTCACCGACATCGACGACGCCCGCGATGCGGTGGATGCCGCATCGGAGATGGGGCCGCTTCGTGCGCTGGTCAACTCGGCCGGGCTGGGCCGTGCCGGCCGCACTATCGATCGCAACAACGTGCCGATGGATCTCGAACAGTTCCGGTTCGTGATCAACGTGAACCTGATCGGTTCGTTCAACATGCTCGCCCAGGCAGCGTCGGCGATGGCCAAGACCGACCCTGTCGACGAGGACGGATCCCGGGGAGCCGTGGTCAACATGGCCTCGGTCGCGGCGTTCGACGGTCAGATCGGCCAGGCGGCGTACTCGGCCTCCAAGGGCGGCGTCGTGGGCATGACCCTGCCCGTCGCCCGGGACCTGTCCGCCACCGGCATCCGTGTCAACACGATCGCCCCGGGCCTGATCGACACGCCGATCTACGGCGAGGGCGAGCAGTCAGATCAGTTCAAGGCGCACCTGGGTCAGAGCGTGCTGTTCCCCAAACGTCTGGGCTACGGCGAGGAGCTGGCCTTCATGGTGATGGAGTGCATCACCAACCCCTACATGAACGGCGAGGTCATCCGGGTCGACGGCGGCATCCGGATGCCCCCGCGCTGATCGGCGCCTCGCGCCGAATTCTCAACCCGTCAGGTGCTCGGCAGGAAGTCGGCGATGACGTCGTTGAATGCGTCGGGCTGCTCCTGGTTGGCGAGGTGGCCGGCATCGGCGATCTCCACGTAGCGGGCACCGGGGATTCCCTCGGCGAGCCGCTGCGAGGTGCGGGGCGGGGTGACCTCGTCGTGTTCGCCCACGACCACCAGCGTCGGCGCAGCGATGCTCCCGAGATCTGGGTAGTGGTTCGACTCCGCCATCGAGTCGCAGGCCCACTGGTAGCAGGGCATGCGGATCGACGGGACCATCATTTCGGCGACGTGGGCTCGCAGTTCGTCGGAGGCGTCAGGGCTCACCAGCCGTTGCGCCCGGGCCGCGGCGAATCCCTCGGGTCCGAGGTCGACGAAGTCCACGGCGCGCGCCCGCATGGCCTCCGCCTGCTCGGGCTTGGTGCCGGCCCCGGCACTGGAGTCGGCCAGCACGAGCGCCGAGACCAGCTCGGGGTGTCGCAGCACCAGCCGAGTGGCGGTGACGCCGCCCCACGAGACCCCCAGCACCGCGACCGGGCCGTCTGATTCGGCCGTGATCAGCGACGCTGCCGCATCAGCCCAGCCGTCGATGCCCGGGGCATCGGCAGGGTCGGCCGAATAGCGGTATCCGGGTGCGTCCCACGCCACCAGCCGCATCCCCAGCCGCTCGGCGAGCGGGCGCTGACCCAGAAAGGCATCTGCGCACGAGCCGATGCCGTGCAAGCACAACAGCACCGGTGCGTCATGCGCACCGTAGGACCAGCGGAAGAAGGGGTTCATTGGACTGGGCTCATCGGACGGGGCTCACCGGCCCGAGCGCACCCGAGCCAGCGGGGTCGGGACGCCGGCAACGGGGGCGCGAGTGCGGAAGATGCAGCCGCCGCCGGAGGTGCCGCCGCCGTCCGACGGCCCGCCGGTCACGATGTAGAGATCACGCATGTCGGCGCCGCCGAAGCAGACGCTGGTGACGAACTGGTCGGGAACCGGAACGGCGAGATCGGGCTCGCCGTCGGGTGTGTAGCGCTGCACGCGTGCGCCTTCGGCCAGCGCGACCCACACGCCTCCCTCGACGTCTACGGCCAGGCCGTCGGGCACCTTGCCCTCCCGCACAAACTCCCGGCGGTTGGTCACCGCATCGCCGTCCACATCGGACACCCAAACCCTGCCCGGCATGCTGTCGGAGTGGTACAGCCGCGACCCGTCAGGCGAGAAACCGATGCCATTGGTGAGTTGCACGTCGCCATAGACCTCATCGGCTGTGCCGTCAAGGTTGATGCGGTACAGCTCGCCGGCCTCATCGGGTGCCGACAGATCGAACGGGTTGCGCCGCAGCGAGCCAACATAAACGCGCCCCAACGAATCAGTGTGCATGTCGTTGAACCCGGCGACGTCGGGAGCGAACAGCACCTCCGAGCCGGCGTCGGTGACGTGCTGGATGTTGCGCCCGCTCACCACGACCCCGCCGTCGGCGTGCAGCACCATGCCGCCCACTCCCCGGCGCTTGGGGACCACGATCTCGATCTCGCCGTCGGGCCTCCGACGGCGCACGCCGCCGTTGGGCACGTCAGAGAAATAGAAGTTGTCGTGCTCGTCCACCCGGGGACCCTCGATGAGGCCCCACCCCGAACTCAGCAGCTCCAATTCGAAATCAGCGCTCATCGACGTCTCCCCTGCTCCGAGCCGTGACGCTCATCGGCAGCCCCGATCCAGGGACCTGCGGTGTGCGGACACTAACGAACCGGGAGTTGGCTGGCACAGGGCTGGCACAGGGCCGACGAGCCGACGAGATCGCACTGTCTCGAGCCCCGGCAATCCCCATTCCCCAGGCTCCCCGTCACAGCCCCTCGGTACTCTGCGGCCGTGCGCATCCTGCATACGTCTGATTGGCACTTGGGTCGCAGCTTCCACGGCGCGTCGCTCATGCACGAGCAGGAAGAGGCCATCGAGCGGATCGTCGAACTGGCAAGCGACCAGAAAGTCGATCTTGTCGTGATCGCGGGCGACTTGTACGACCGGGCGATCCCGCCCACCGATGCCGTGCGACTCTTCGACGAGGCGCTGGTGCGTCTGCACGGGACCGGCGCGCAGATTGTCGCGATCGTCGGCAATCACGATTCACCGTCTCGCGTCGCCGTCGCAGATCGGGTGCTCGAACGGGCGGGCGTTGTCGTGCGCGGCGATGTCTCTCGGTGCATACAACCGCTGCAGTTCGATCCCGAAGACGGCGGGCCACCCGTCAGCGTCTTTCCGGTGCCATACCTCGAGCCGTCGCTGGCCCGACCAGTCCTTGACCTGCTCGACGGCGATTCAGAAGCAGCAGACTCAGAGCAGCCTCGCGATGCGAGCCGCCAAGAGCCAGTCATCGCGCAATCGGCCGGGCACGAGACGCAGGAGATCGAAAAGTCCCAGCCAGCGGGTCATCGCCGCATCAGTCACCACGACGTCACGGAACTCGCCACAACGCTGATCCGCGGGGCGGCGGCAGCCGGCGGTCCGACTCGCACCGTCGTGGTGGCACACACTTTCGTAGACGGGGCAACGCCGACCGATTCCGAACGCGATCTCAGTATCGGCAACATCGACAGGGTGGGCCTGGACGTGTTCGGCGGGTTCGACTACGTGGCACTGGGGCACCTGCACCGCAGCCAAGCCTTCGACGGTGGCCGCATCGCGTACTCCGGCAGCCCGCTCCCCTACTCGTTCTCCGAGGAGAACGACACCAAGTCAGTACGCATCATCGAGATGAACGCCGAGGGCCGATGCAGTACCGACGTTGTCCCGCTGGACGTCGGCCTCCCGCTGCGTACCTTGCAGGGCCGGCTCGAGAACCTGCTCGACAGCCCTGAATTCGACGCTGCCGAAACGGCTCGGGTCCGGGTGCGGCTCACGGACCCCGAATTGCCCCTGCAGGCGATGGCGCAGATCCAACGGCGCTTCCCGCACGCCGCCGTGCTCGAGCACGTTCCCGACGGTCGCAAGGCGCCCGGCGGTGGTGACGTGGCTGAGGCGGTGGAGAACTCGGAACACCCGCTCGAACTCGCGCTGCAATTCTGGGCTGACCAGCACGGTCGAGAGGCCTCAGCGGCGCAGCGAGACGTGCTGACCTCCGCGCTCCAAGCGGCAACTGGCGAGCACGACGCATGAGGCCGCACCGGCTCGCGTTCTCCGCTCTGGGTCCCTACCCGGGCGATGTGGAGGTCGACTTCGACCGGCTGGTCGTCGACGGACTCTTCTTGATTTGGGGGCCCACAGGCGCCGGCAAGACGTTCCTGCTCGACGCACTGTGTTTCGCGTTGTATGGCGAGGTGCCCGGAGAGCGCCGCCATGACAGCCTCCGGTCCGACCATGCAGCACCCGATGCGTCGCCCTGTGTCGAGCTCGAGTTCACGGCACACGACGCGCGCTGGCGCATCAGACGCAGCCCATTGCACGAACGCGCCAAGAAGATCGGAGAAGGCACCACCAAGGTCCAGCCCAATGCCACGCTCGAACGGCAGGACGGCGACGGCTGGCAGCCGGTGGCTCAGAAGCTGACCGAAGTCAACGACGAGGTCGCCCGACTGATCGGCCTCACCAGCTCGCAGTTCCAGCAGGTTGTTCTCCTCCCACAAGGGAGATTCGAGAAGGTGCTTCGGTCGAAGTCCGAAGACCGAGAGAAGCTGCTGCGCACCCTGTTCGACACGTCTGTCTTTGCGTCGGCCGCCAGCTGGCTGGACGACGAAGCCAAGCAACGCCGAGAGACCGCAGCGAGTCTCGAACAGGAACTCCTCGACCTACGCAACCGGGCCGCTGAGAGATGGAGGGAGGTACGCCCAGCGATCGAAGGCAGCGACCCGCTCGGCACACCTGCCGAAGCAGCCGATGAGACCGACCACGAAGCACCCGTCGACGCAGGTGCGGAAACCGACAGTCCGTGGCCGGCGAACCAAACCGACTTCGACGAGCTGGCTGCCCGCTCATTCGCCGAGGCGGAGCGAGCCTCCCGCGCGAACGATGCTGCGGCACAGCAGCTCGATTCGATCCGCCGACAATCTGACGAAACGCGCCAGATCGCTGAGCGTTGGGACCGGCGGGAGGCTCTGCGGCAACGGCGCGACCAACTCGCTGACGAAGCCGCAAGCATCGAGACTCGCCGGGAGAGGCTGCGCTCGGCCAATGCGGCAGAAGACCTGCGGCAGTCGCTCATGGAGATGGAACGCGGCCGCGAGCGCCTTGACGAGAACGCCCGCGAGTTGTCAGAGCGTCACGCCGCACTGCAAGCACACTGGGCCGACGCGTTGAGCCTTCCCGACGGCCTAGCTATCCCATCTGCTGACGACCCAGAGCTGCCGCTTCAACTTGCGGCGATTACGACGGCACTCGCGCTTCACCGAGACCGGCTCGAGACCTTCGTCGGGGACGCCGAGACGGCAGCGAAGAACGCATCCGAGGCCACTGCCATGAGGCAGACAGCTGATGAGCAGTCCGGGATTCGCGATGCGCACGACGACGCTGCAGCAGAGCACGAGCGGCTTCGCGAAGGGGCCATCGCGCAACTGCGCAGCGCCGAGTCGGCCGCCGGTCAAGTGCCAGCCCTGGAAGACGCGGCGCGGCGAGCGCTCGAACGCGCTGAAGCTGCGACGCTGCTGCAACCCCTGCATCCCGACCGAGAAGCTGCCAACGACGCTCTGGTGCGCGCCACCGAAACGGCCCAGGCTCACCGGACAAGATGGCTCGATCTGCGCGAGCGCTACCTCGACGGGATCGCCGCGGAATTGGCCGGTCAGCTGAGGGACGGCCAACCATGCTCAGTGTGCGGATCCAAGCATCACCCCGATCCGACCCGACACGCAGATGATTCGGTGCGGATTGAAGAAGTCGAGGCCGCCGAAGCCGATATCGAGAATGCTGACGGGGCCGTGGACTCTGCACGTGAGGCACTCCATCTGATCGACTCGCGGATCGCGACGCTCAGCGGACGCGCCGGTGATGCGGCCGGCGATCCCGACGCTGCGGCCGAGCACGCCAAGGGCCTGGCCAACGCAGCGCAAGCTGCCGCCGAGCTGGCGCGCGAGGCGGACGGTCTGCGCGCAGCAGCGGATCATCACAGCAATGCGGCATCTGTGGATCGGACAGCGGCCCGACAAGCCGAGAAAGCCGCTAGTGCTGCGGAGGAACGTGCCCGCGCCGCCACGGAGACCGCGACCGACCTGCGACAGCGCATCGAAGCCGAGATCGGTCACATTGATCCCGCCGAAGCTCTTGATGATCTCGCCGCAGTGGAGACGGACTTGAGCAGCCTGGCAGGTGCAGCTGCAGACCGAACTCAGGCCAGAACGGAGCTAGCGACATTGGACGGCACCTTGGCCAAGCGGCTCAGAACATCGCCCTTCGCCACTTCCGAGGAGGCCCGATCTGCACTTCGCGAGGAAGCCGAGCGGGACGAGTTGCAGGGTGCAGTGACGAACTACGACCAGAGCAAGCACGACACTGCGCGTGATCTCGGTGCCGAGGAAATGCAGGGCCTTCCTGACGAACGCCCGGACACCGAAGCGGCTCAAGCCACCTTCGAGAGCGCTGAACAGCAGGCCAACTCGGCGCGAGATCGGCACACCCGTGCCGTAGATGCCTATAAGGCGATCAGCGATTGGGCTGACAAGCATCGGAACACGACCGCGACGCACAACGACGCCATGGCGGACGCCAACAGCTGGTCCGCCGTCGCAAACCGTTGCAACGGACGACTGCCACCGAAGGTGTCGCTGCAGCGCTGGGTGCTGTCGGCCTACTTGGAGCAGATCTGCGAATTCGCCAACCGGCGGCTCAGCTCGATGACTGGTGGCCGATACCGGCTCAGCGTGTACCGCGAGAGCGAACGGCGTGGCGCCCAGGCCGGCCTCGGCTTGCGTGTCCACGACACCTTCACCGGAGCAGAGCGGGAAGTGTCAACGCTCTCGGGTGGCGAGACCTTTCAAGCGTCGCTGTCACTGGCGCTCGGCGTCGCAGATGTGGTTACTCAGCGCAGGGGTGGTGTGCATCTCGACGTTCTCTTCGTCGATGAAGGCTTCGGGACACTCGACAGCGAAGCGCTGCAGCTCGCCATGGATGAACTGGACCGATTGCGCGAGGGTGGTCGCGCCGTCGGCCTCATTAGTCACGTTTCAGAGCTGTGCGAACGCATCCGCACTGGCATCCAGGTCCACCCAACGGATGAGGGATCCGCGATCAGCGTCGGCCCGATCTCCGAGCCTTGACTTCCAAGTGTGCACGGCCCACGCGCGCCGCGTTTCTAAGCAACCCGTCGTGATGGCTGCGTGCGCGTCATCTGCTCGGCGCACCCGCCTAAGCACGGTCTCTGCCGACGGCGGCATCGCGGCCCGCATCGACCAGTGGGCCGAAGCCGTCATTGAGGACGCCGAAGCCGAATCGACTGGTGGCTGCGACGACAGTGCTGCCTCAGAGGCTCACACCGGCCCCATTACGCACGCTGCGGACCCGACGACGCGATGAGACCAGTGCTTCCGTTTGTCGCGTCGTCACTTCGCGCCCGGAACCCTCCTCGGCGTACTATCACAGCCTTGTCTCCACAGAAGGACAGTCCGCTTGCCAAGGAAGGTTCGGGTTCACGAACTCGCTCAGGAGTTGCGCATGTCGCTCACCCAGGTGCTCGACGTGTGCGAGTCGCTGGGCATCAGTGTGAAGACGCACTCGTCCAGCATGGAGGATGCTCAGGCTGATCGCGTTCGGCGCAAGGCCGCGCGTGAAGGACGAGTCGGCGAGGAACCGTC
This sequence comes from Candidatus Poriferisodalis sp., assembly GCF_965203655.1. Taxonomy (GTDB): domain Bacteria; phylum Actinomycetota; class Acidimicrobiia; order Acidimicrobiales; family Poriferisodalaceae; genus Poriferisodalis. The sequence goes on along the minus strand of NZ_CBDBDD010000008.1, from coordinate 419,318 downwards.
GCCAGAGGAAGCCCAGCGCACAAAGGCCGCGGACGTCACCGCCGCGCCACCACAGCGCACCGCTGAGACAAGGCAACAGCAGGCCGCCCCTGCAATCCGTCCGCCACAGCCCACCACGCGACCGGCCGCGACGCCACCGCCATCCCAAGGTAGACCTGCACCCGGGCACCCAGTGACTTCCACCACAACGTCTGATGAGGCGCAGCCGGGCACAATGCCGCGGGTTGCCCCGCTACCGCTGCGCCGCGGAGGATCCGAAATGGGAATCGTCCGAAGTCGATATCTTGCCATTTGTGACGACCTGATTTCAGACTTTGAGGCTTCACCGTCGACCTACACGGTTCTCAAGAACGCGAGCTTCCAAGACTGTCTCGGGTACTTGCAGCGCTACATTGTCGATAAACGTTCCCATTATCGCTTTGATCGTTATGCTGCTCTGTTGAACCCGTGGTATCATGAGAACGCATTTCCGACGGAATTGGCGGAGCACTATTGGGATAGCGGACGCAGCAGGTTGCGCCTCTTACATATAGATCTCGGATCGGGACCCGGCTTGTTCACGTGGGTTGTTCGAGATTATCTCGATGACGTATTCTGGGGCCCAAGCTGGGAATACGAATCAATGCACATTGGTTATGACCATAGCGCCTCAATGGTCGACTTAGCGACGGTGATTTGGGGCCGCCTGGCAATAGGTTCCAAAGCTGTTTGGTGCAGCAGCCAGGAGTCTCTATTGGCCGTAGCACAACGGCCGATTTCGAGTTGTGATTATCTTCTGATCACGATGGGCCATGTCATCATCCAGTTATCCAATCAGGGCAAAGCAGTACTCGATAACTTAGCCGATTGCGTCAATCAGCTACTGAATGACTACGACGCGCCGCCGACAGATGTCCTAATTGTCGACGCACACTCCGGTTCCCGGCCGCAGCAATTCGAGCGGGCACTGCAACAGTTCGTGGCAGTCCTCGACACTCCGAGAGATGACGCGCATCGAGATCACTCTGCTTGGCATAGGATGGACTTGCCATCTCACGTCTTGCCGGAAGGCTCTCGGGCTGCCATTAGCAACTGGCGAGGTCAAGCGCTATTGCGAAGCACCTCAACAGGAGAATTCACCGCACCCGAGTCAAGCGAGGAGAATCCCTTTTGACCAACGAAGAAGGCGCAAGGTTGGACTTTGACGCTTTTTGAGCTCACAGGTGACGACGACCATCGGACAGGCCACTCGTTGTCGAAGCTGCCTAAGGGCTGCATCTACTTGAGTCAGTATCTTGGCCCCTCCGTAGCTGGCGGGCTTTTGCATTGGCTTGATGGATTGGCAAGTTCGGAGTGGCGCGTGGACCTGTCGCGGCGGGTCATTCATTACGGTTGGCGCTACGACTATCGCTCCAAAGCAATCACGCCTGATATGGAGATCGGCCCTCTACCGGCCGAAATTGACGACCTAGCAGTGGCCCTGTTCGAGGATGAACACTTCGATCGAGTGCCCGATCAAGTGATCGTCAACGAATACCTACCCGGCCAAGGTATCGCCATGCACACTGATCACCCGGACTTTGGCCCTACGGTCGCGACGATGTCGCTTGGGGACGCTTGGACTATGGAGTTTCGGGATCCGAAGTCAAACGAGCAGCGCTCACATCTACTAGAAGTAGGCTCGATTCTGATCCTCTCAGGCGAAGCGCGACATCAGTGGCAACACGGGATCGCAAAACGAAAGACCGAGCCGGATGGCAGGAAGCGTCAACGGCGAGTATCCCTGACGTTTCGAACCGTCGACGGAGTCAGATGAGCGGACTCAACTGGACGGTCTGAATTCGCTAGGGGAACAGGGCAGGTTCACGGGCCCGATCGAGTGTGCAGGTCGGGACGGCGTCTTGCAGCGGCGCAGGGTTGTGGCGCGGGGTCGGCTTCTTGGATCTGGCGGGGTTGGGCGCCGCCGCCGCATCGGGCGGTATGAGCCGGTAGCGGCCGTTGCGTTTGATGACCTGCCAGTTGTGGTCGTGGATCTTGTCATGACAGGACCAGCACACCAGCACGAGGTTGTCGATCTTGGTGGGGCCGCCACAGAGCCAGGGGATGATGTGGTGCGCTTCGCAGTCGCCGGGCGGGGCGCCGCAGCCGATGCAGGCGCCGTCGCGGGCGATCAGGGCGCGGCGCTGGGCTGCGGTGGGCGCTCGTGCAGCGACGGCCTCGTAGAGGGGTGTGAGTTCTTTGCCGAACAGCACGACGGAGATGTCGGCGTTACAGCAGAGCCGGTCGACGACGCTGGCGGGCACCGGGCCGGTGCCGGCGATCTCTCCGATACCGCCGTGGTCGTCGAGCAGGTCTGCGAGGTCGGCTCGCACGATGATCTGGGTCGTTTGGGCTTTGTGACCCGCAGAGCCCGTGCTGCCGGCGGCCTTGTGGCAACAGCCCGTGCCGATACCGCCGCATGTGGGGTCGCCGGACGCGCCATCGCCTGCGGCGGTGCAGTCAGTGACGGTGTCGTAGCCAGCTGCGCAATCGGGAAGCGATGCGGGCACGGGTGTGCGGTGGGTGAGGATGCCGTCGAGGGCATCTGCCATGCGCTGGTCGCGGGTGCGCACCACGCCACCGGCTGTCGGACCGTCATCTGCAGTGCCGGTGTGCCCGGTGTCGGGGCCGTCTGTGCTGGCAGCAGCGCCCCTGCGTTGCAGGCGGCGGTCGGCTTGGCGGAGGCGTTCGGCTTCGTCGCGGATGCGGGCTTGGATGCGGGCGCCCATCTCGGCGTCGAACGCTCCGCGCATCTGCACCGTCCCATCGTCACCGTTCCAAAAGCGCACATTGCGGTTGCGGCGGTTGCGGCGGTGCCGCTCGGCGAGGCTCGCAGCGCTCTGGTGCTTCGCGGCCCAGCGCGCTGATGCCTGGGCGAACTCATCAGGCGGCAGCGTCTTTGCCAGGTTCACCAGTTCGGCGTCGCCCTGCACTGCTTCGGGGCTGGTCTGGCGCGCGGCGCGGGCGAGGCGGGCGGCGTTGGCCATGCACATCTCTCCATCAGCCAGCGCGGACTGGGCAGTGGGCAACTGCTCGAGCTTGGCAGTCGTTCGTACGTTGCGCGCTGCATCGGAACGCGGGACTGCGGCGATCTGGTGCAGTACACCCGCGCCGCCGTCGCCGTGCCGCTCTCGCGACGCGATCTGCGACGCAAGGGCGGTCTCAAGCGTCTCAAGCCGGGCGCGCAGCGGCTTGGCCAGCCCCAACGCCTCGCGCAGCTCACCGGTGGGCGCACCCTCGACACCGTCGAGGGCCGCTGCGAGGGAGTCGAGCGCCTGCCGCACCTGAGAGAACATGCGTTCACCTTAGCGGCCCGGTGTGACAAACGAACGTTTACGCGCCACAAGATAGATTACAGCTATGTGACATTCAGTTTCATTAGTTTATATTAGTTTTCAATAAGTTCCCAGACCTGGCCCGCAGCCGTCGCTCGCCACTGATCACTCGACTTCAGACGCTGTGCCAGCACCGACGCCGCAATCCCGTCGATCGTCACGCCCGAACGCACGGCCGCAGCGGCGGGGCTTGCTCAGCTGGACGGGCTGAATTGGATCGGGAGGGGGTGGCCGGTGCGGGTGAACAGGTCGTGCAGCATCCGCAGCGTCATGCCCCAGATCACCCGTCCGTGGCCGACTTCGATGCCGGGGAAGCGCTCGTCGGGTCGGGGCGGGTAGTGGTAGTCGATGTGGTGTCGAGGGTCGGCCAGTTCTGCCACTGGCACCCAGAACGCGTCGGCCACTTCGTAGTTCAGCGTCAGTGCGGGGCGGGCGCCGTCGAGCCAGCACACGTGTGGCGTCACCCGCAGCGCCGCGCCGCGCCAGCGCGGATTGCCTTCGAGGTCGTTGAGCCGGCCGAGCCAGCGCACGCCGGCGTGCGCTGTGATGTCGAATCCGATCTCTTCGCGGCTCTCGCGCACTGCCGTGTCGAACGTGTCGTCGTCGTCGGGTTCGGTGCGCCCGCCCGGAAACGCCATGTGGCCCGACCACGGGTCGCCGTCGCGGGTGGCTCGTTCGATGAAGAGCATCTCTGGGCCGCTGTCTCCCGAGCGCACCACTGCGGCGACGGAGGCAGTCGGGCCGTGATGCGGTGTGTCGAGGTCCTGGCTGAGCACGGCCGACAGGCGTTCAGCTTCGAACGCCTCGGTGACAGGGTGCAGGCCGACCACGGCCTCGCAGCGTAGGTCGGACGCATGCGACGGCTCTCGGTTCGCTTCCGGACGCCGCTGCTACCGTCGCCGCGATGACTGCTGCCGACGTTGACAACTCGATCGCTGCAGACGATCCGCTGACGGGCATGGACGCTGGATCGTTCGAAGCGTTCGTCGGCGAAGTCGCGCAATTCCGCGACAGCGTGGTGGCGCCGAATGTGAACCGTTGGGAGAGCGAGAAGCGCATGGCGCCCGAGGCCCTGCAAGACGCCTCGGCGATCGGGCTGCTGGCCATGGAGGTGCCCACCGAGCTGGGTGGACTCGGGATGAGCTTTGCCCAGAAGTGCCGCATCGTCGAGGTGCTGAGCGCCGTGTCGATGCCCTTCGCCTTCAGCTTGGTGAATACCGGCAACGTCGCCGCGCGGGTGGCGCGGCTCGGCAGCGACGCTCACCGCGAGCGCTACCTGGCCGACCTGATGGCCGGACGCCGGCTTGGATCCACAGCGCTGACCGAACCGGGCGCCGGCAGCGACTTCGCCAATATCGCAACCACGGCGACGCCCGTCCAGGGGGGCTGGCGACTCGACGGCGCGAAGGCTTGGATCACCAACGCCGCGCACTCCGACGTCATCTTCTGCTACGCGCAGACGCAGCCCGGCTCCCGAGGTCGAGGCATCGCGCTGTTCCTCGTCGACGGCACCCAGCCCGGCTTCGAGCGGCTGCCGCCGTACGAGCTGGCCGGAGGCCACCTGATCGGCACCGGCGGGTTCCGACTGGATGGCTACATCGCCGCCGGCGAAGACCTTCTCAGCCCTGCAGGGGAAGCCTTCATCGCAGCCCTGTCGAGCGTGAACGGTGCCCGCACCTACGTCGCCGCCATGTGCTGCGCCATGGTGAAGGCCACCCTCGCGAGCGCAGTCCGCTACGGAGCCGAGCGTGAGGCATTCGGCAAACCCGTCATCGCCCATCAAGGACTGGCGTGGAAGCTGGCGGGAGTGCAGAACCGCCTCGAAGCCGCCCAGCTGCTCACGGCCCGCGCCATCGAAGCCGTCACGGCCTCGCTGCACACGGGTGATGCGAGCGGGGCGATCCTGCCGGCTGCGCACGCCAAGAAGTTCGCGACCGAGACGGCCGAAGCCGACATCGCCACCTGCATCCAAGCCATGGGCGCCGAGGGCCTGCGCAGCGACCACCCGGGGGGTCACCACCTCGCAGGTGCGCGCATCGCCAACTATGTGGACGGCAGCACCGAGATCCAGACTGACCGCATAGCCCGCTCCCTCGCTGCCACGTACGCGGCGAGCTGAACTCGCCGCAGCACCCGCTCCCCCGCCACGCCGCACTCGGCAAGTTGAACATGCCCGTTGCCGCTCCCCCGCCGCGACACACGTGACGGGCTGAGTCACAGCACCCTCAGCCGAAGACGCCTTCTTCACGCAGTGCGGAGATGTCATCCCACGTGTATCCGTGCTCGAGCAGCACTTCCTCGGTGTGCTGCCCGAGTTCCGGAGCGACGGCGCCAGGCTTCAGCGGCGTGGCTGACATGCGGATCGGGGTGCCGATCACCGTGCGTTCGCCCTCGGGGTGCTCCACCCGTTGCAGGTAGCCATTCTCGTACATCGACTCGTCGGCCATGATCGCCTCGTAGTCGCGGACCAGCCCGTAGCGGACCCCGGCCCCGGTGAGCACTGCCTCCCATTCGTCGAGGGTCCTAGTGGGGAAGACCTCGTCGATGATGGCGACCAGCTCGGCCCTGGCTTCCGAGCTCAGGATGAGGGCCAGGAAGCGTTCGTCGTCGGCGAGGTCTGGCCGTTCGAGCAGCTTGGCGAATTCGGGCCAGCCTGGTCCGGTGCCGCTCAGCAAGTGGATCCAGCCGTCAGCCGCCTCCACGGTGTGGAGCAGCGTGGGAACGAAGGCGTGCCCCGAATCGATCCGTTCGGGGTTGCGACCGGTCAGCAGCGTGTAGGTCATCTCCGACGCCTGGGCGTAGATCATGCCGCCCACGAGCGACACATCGACCCGCTGTCCCTGCCCGGTCTCGGTGCGATGCAGCAGCGCAGCAAGAATGCCGGTGACCATGTTCTGGCAGCCGACATGGTCGGAGATGACGGCCCCATTCATGATGGGGGGTCCGCCGTCGATCCGGGTGGCGAACATGAGCCCGCCCTCTGCCTGACCGGACGAGTCGGCCCCCTCGCGTATCGACTTGGGGCCGACCGGCCCGAAGGTCGAACCGGTGGCGTACACGAGCCGGGGATTGATGGCCGACAGGTGTTCATATGACAGGCCCCAGGCCTCCATGGTCCCGGGCACGAAGTTGTGAATCAGGACATCAGTCGTCTCGACGAACCGCTCGAGCGCTCGCTTTCCGCCCAGGGTGCGCAGGTCGAGGGTGACCGAGCGCTTCCCCCGGTTGCACGCTTCGTAGTACGGATTTCGCGGATCGGTAGGCGACACGGGGATCACCCGGGCGAGATCGCCCATGCCCGGCAGCTCGATCTTGACGACCGAGGCTCCCATGTCGTGCAAGGTCGCCGCAGCTTGAGGACCCTGCACGAGGATGGACAGGTCGAGAACGGTGTAGTCGTCAAGCGCTCCCATCGCCGGATCGTAACCCCCGCCGTTCGCACGGCACTTCCGATCGGGGTTTGCCAGACTGCGCAGACCACACCTCACAGGACGGTGAATATGTCAGCCGCATCAGCGCACACACCTTCAGCTGATCTCTACGAGGCCATGAGCACGCTGCGGGCCGTGCGCCGTCTTCGCACCGATCCGATTCCGTCCGATGTCCTCGAACGGGTACTGCAGGCCGCATGCTGGGCGCCGACCGGCGGCAACCAGCAGCCATGGCGAGTGGTCGTGGCCACCGACCCGGCCATCAAGCAGGGCTTGGCCGACATCTACGCGCCGGAGTGGGCGAAGTTCGCCAGCGGGTTCTTGAAGCGATTCGAAGGCCTTCCTGCCGACGAAGTCGCCAAGTGGGAGCGAGTCGTAGCTGCGGGCGACTACCTCGCCGATCATCTGGGAGATGCCCCAGCCATCCTGGTGTTCTGCGCCAACCCGGAGAAGATGGCGATCACCGATGCGAATCTGGATCGAGTCAGCATGGTCGGCGGCGGCTCGGTGTACACCGCAGTGCAGAACTCGATGCTGGCGTGCGTAGCCGAAGGGCTGGGCAGCACGCTCACGACGCTGCACTGCCTGCGCGAGCACGAGGTGAAATCGTTGCTCGGCGTGCCCGACGGATGGGCCACCGTCGCGATGGTGCCGATCGGGTACCCGGTGGGCAGGGGCAACGGCCCGATCACCCGGCAGCCGCCGGCCGAGATGGCCTACCGCGACACGTTCGGCGAGGCCTGGACGGGCTGATCGCCACGACCCGACAGGGCACTCGCTCATCGCCTCGCGGGCACGTCCCCACAACCCGGTCTGCCGCCTGGTGCGGCTGCTGCGATCCCGCATGCGGTATGTCAGGCTCTAGCTGCGTTCACAGGGGGTAGGTCATGAGCGAGCCGATGCAGACTTCGAGGTCCCGCGAGCTCTACGAGCGGGCACAGGCGGTGATCCCCAAGGGCGTGTACGGCCACTACGGCCCAGCGGTGATCGACGATGGACCGGTGTTCTTCTCGTCTGCCGAAGGCGCACGGTTCACCGACGTGGACGGGAACTCCTACATCGACTGGATGTGTGCGTACGGCCCGAACATTCTGGGCTACAACCATCCGGGGGTGGAGGAGGCGGCCGAAAAGCAGGCCGCCGATGGCAGCACGGTCAGCCTCGCCGCGCCGGTCATGGTGGAGCTGGCCGAGGAGCTCGTCGACCTCGTGGACGGGGCCGACTGGGCGCTGTTCGGCAAGAACGGGGCCGACGCGACCGGGTTGGCCGTAATGATTGCCCGCGCTGCGACGGGGCGGCGGTACATCCTCAAGATCCAGGGCGGATATCACGGCTCGGCCCCGTGGATGCAGGCGCCTGGGAACAAGGGCACCATCGCGGAGGATCAAGCCTTCGTCATCGAGGTGCCATGGAACGACGCGCAGGCTGTGCAGACCGCTATCGATGCTCACCCGGGCGACATCGCCTGCTTCATTTCGTCGCCGTATCACCACCCCGTCTTCGCCGACAACGAACTGCCCGCCGAGGGCTACTGGGATGCAGTTGAGGGCGCCTGCCGGGCTGCAGGGATTGTCGTGATCGTGGACGAGGTACGCAGCGGGTTCAGGATCGACTTGGCAGGCGCGCACGTGGCGTACGGATTCACGCCGGACCTCATGTGCTTCGGCAAAGCGATCGGGAACGGGCACCCGGTGGCGGCATTGGCCGGCAGCGACGAGCTGAAGGAAGCCGCAGGCGAGACGTTCTTCACTGGAACGCAGTTCTTCAATGCCGCGCCCATGGCAGCTGCCCTCGCGACGCTGCGGGAACTTCGCTCGACTGATGCCGCGGCGGCCGCGACCGAAACCGGCATTCGACTGGGCGAAGCCCTGACCGATGTGGCGGCAGCTCATGGGCACGAACTGCGAGTGAGCGGCGTGCCCGCCATGCCGTACCTGCGCGTCGTGGGCGAGGGAGGCTCGAAGTTCCATGCCCGCTGGATATCCGAGTGCATCCGCCGGGGCGCATACCTGCTCAGCTACCACAACAACTTCGTGTGCACCGCGCACACCGACGACGACATCAAGCGCACCTGCGACATTGCTGACGCAGCGTTCACGGCCCTCGCGTAGCGCCACGGCCCCTCAACGAACTGCAACCGCTCCGGTGACCAGCATTCTGATGCCCAGAAAGGAACGCGCATGAAGTTCGGCTTCACCGTGCCCAACAACTTCGGAGTCGATGATCCCGCGGAGGTGGTCGCTCTGGCTGTCGAGGCCGAGCAGCTCGGCTTCGACTCGGTGTGGGTGAACCATCACGTCCTCAACGTCGGCTACGTGTGGGACCGGCTGGGCGAGCGGCCCTACCACGATGCGCTGGTGACGCTCACGTGGATGGCGGCACACACGTCACGGGTGCGCCTGGGCACCAGCGTGCTGGTGATGCCGTACCTGCACCCGATGGTGCTGGCCAAGGAGCTGGCCACGCTGGACCGCCTGAGCGGCGGCCGACTGGTGGTCGGGCTGGGGGTTGGCAGCCTGCCCGAGGAGAACGAGCTGCTGGGCGCGGAATACGACGACCGGGGTCGGCTCAGCAACGAGTTCGTCGAGGTACTTGACCTGCTGTGGACACAGCCGAGCGCCAGTTACGACGGGCACTACTACTCGTTCGAAGGCGCCGTGAGCTCACCCAAGCCCCTGCAGCAGCCCCGACCCCCGATCCTGATCGGCGGCAACCGTCCGCCGGCGCTGCGGCGCGTCGGCCGGCTGGGCGACGGCTGGCATCCGATGATGCTGTCGCCCGAGAGCGTCGCTAAGCGCCTGCCGGTGATCCGCGAAGCCGCAGAGGCGGCAGGCCGCTCAGGCATCCCTGCTGAAGTCTCCGTGCGGCGGACCGCAAGCGACGTGACGCCGGAGCTAGCTGCCAGCTATGCAGCCGTCGGGGTGACCGAGCTCGTGGTCTCCTGGAACACCGGCGACGTCGCCCAGATCAGCGAGGGCCTCGCCGCCTTCGCCGCCGAACACGGCATCGGCGGCTGAAACGCCGGGCCGTTCGGTCTGGCTACTTCGAGCGGAACGAGGCTTCCATCTCGTCGATGTCGAAGCCGCCGTGCGCCACGCCGTCGACGGCGTACTCGTACAGCGCGGTCTTGAAGTAGAGGCTCAGCGCGCTCACCACAACGCTCACGGCGAGAACGCCGATCACGCCGACGGCGATGCCGATGTACAGGCCGATCCCGGGCACCAACGTGGCGATCAGCACCGCGACCAGGATGATCGGCAGGGCGATCACGAAGCCCAGAATGCCGAACCCCGCCTGGGCGATGAGATTCTCGCCCCAGGTGCGGCGGACCAGCGACATGGAGTGCTTGACACTGGCGAACGAGCGGTAGTCGTCGATGATGATGGCGGGCACGACCAGATAGGTGGCCACGCCCCACGCCGCCTCGGCCAGGAACGTCAGCATCTGGCCCAGCCAGCCCAGGCGCTCGCGCAGGAAGCGCAGCACCAGCCCGACGGTCAACGTGATGAGCGCCCAGCCGAGCAGGCTCGGCAGCCGTGACGCTGCCTTGCCCATGGCGCTGCGCACGGTGGGATCGCCGCCGGTCATGCGCTCGTGCGCGCCGGCCACGAGTGCGCCTTCGAAGTACACCACTGTGGCTGTTGCCACGAAGGCGAATACGAGCCCGAGCACGACTGCGCTGCCTTCGACACTCTCGGCGCCCCCGCTTGCATCGAAGCTGCCGGTGACGAAGCCGACCACCGCCGCCGCAGCGACGATGGCCAGGATGGTCAGCATGCTGAGAACGGGCAGCCACAGCAGCTCGCGATCCTGTTTCAGCAGCGACCACGAGTTCTTGGTCAGCCGCCACGTATTAGCGAATCGGCCCATTGAGATGCTCCCCGGGGAAGGTCGGCATCGCGCCGACGGGACGAACGCAGCACCCGCTGATCAGACTCCAGCGCCGCGTCGAACCTGAGCGTATCCAGCCTGCGCGGCACCAGATCGTCAGTTATGTGAACGCGCAGCGACAGGCGCTTCGGGTTCAGCGGCCTGCTCGACCGGAGCAGGCGCAGCCCGCGATCCGGCTGGCGTGCGGATGACCATGGCCACCGAGAACAGCACGACGGCGCCGCCCAGGAACTGCATGGGCGTCACCGGCTCTCCGTGGATGAGCCAAGCCGTCCCCACAGCCACGATGTGCATGGCCAGCACGTACAGCGAGGATCGGGCCACCTCGATGTGACCGTGGCACCACGTCATCAGCACATGACCGAACACCCCGGTCACGAAGGCCACGATCACGATCCACAGCCAATCCAGCCCGCCGAATTCGAAGAATTGGCTCGGTGTCACCATCAGCACGGTGGGCGGGACCGCGGCAACAAACGACCAGAAGTTGATGCCCGCCATCCACTCGATCGGGTCCACGTCGGTGGACGCTCTGGCCATCCGGGTCAGCACGAAATAGACGGTGAACGTCAGCACCGACATCGCCGTAAGGAACAGCCCGAACCCGCTGGCACGGAACTCGCCGCCGGCACCCATGATCACGCCGACTGCACCGCCCACCCCGATCAGCGTGAAGACGATCTGGCGAACGCTCACCCTGTCACCGAAGATCGGACCCACCAGCGCCAGGAGCATGGCCGGCTGCAGGGCCATCATCACCGACATCACCGAGATCGTGACTTCCTGCACGGCAGCGAAGACAAAGACCATGTTGATGCCGAACGACAGTCCCGGCAGCGCGGTTTGCCAGAACACCCGCCGCGACAACCACCGGCCTCGCAGCGCCAGCACCACGAGCAGGAACGGCGTGGACATGCCGAAACGGATGAAGGCGCTCACCATCGCCGGTGCAGTGAGCAGCTTGGAGATCGGCGGCCCGAGGCCCCACGAGACGACCACAAGGCCCATGACCAGCAGCGGCAGCGCGCCGCCGGCGGTCCGCACCGGTGCCGTCTCACGAACGGGTGTCACCTCGAATACCGGGGCGCCGTTCTTCGGGATGGCTCGCGCGCCGTTGCCTGCTGCAATCTGCTGGCGCGAGCCCCTCACCGGAGCGAGGTTACGACGATCACACGGGCCAATACCCTGCCAGCCTGAGAGCGCACCGCTGCTGCGGAGGGAGACACCATGAACGACGACGCCAGCGCCGGAGCCGAGGTCAGCCTGCCGCCCCAGTGGTCATCAGACCTCAGCGGGCAGACGGCATTCGTGACCGGCACCACGTCAGGCTTGGGCCGCCGTTTCGCCACGGTGCTCGCTGCCTGCGGTGCGAGCGTGGCCATCTGCGGCCGACGTGTGGAGCGGCTGAATGCGCTCGCCAGCGAGCTCGAGGCCGACGGCGCCACCGTGCTGCCCATCCCCCTCGACGTAACCGACACCGAGGCGCTGTTCGAGGCCGTCGCCACCGGCGAATCCCAACTCGGGACCGTGCAGATCCTCGTGAACAACGCCGGCAAGCCCGACGCCCGCCTGGCGCTCAAGATGGACCCGGCCTTCGTCGACGAGATGATCTCCACCAACCTCACGTCGCTGTTCCACCTGTCGTGCGAGGTCGCACGCCGCCTGATCGCCGCCGAGCTGCCCGGCCGGATCGTCAACATCTCTTCGGGGGCCGCATTCAGGGCACCGCTGGGCACCTCGATGTACGCCATCACCAAGAGCGCCGTGGTGCGCATGACCGAAGTGCTGGCCCAAGAGTTCGCCCGCTACCACATCAACGTCAACACCATCGCCCCAGGCGCGTTCGACAGCGAGATGATGGATGGGATGCTCGAGCGCATGGGCGACTTCACCCAGATGTTCCCCCGTCGCCGCCTCGGCAAGCCCTCGCAGCTCGACTCGACGCTGCTGTACCTGGTGTCACCGCTGTCGGACTTCGTGTCCGGCACCTGCATCACCGTCGACGACGCACAGGGCGCCGACTGAGCTCGTGAGCACGCCCGTCGATCGCACCGACGCCGACGCCACGAGCGTCGGCATTGCCGATCTCGACGAGGCGGCGCAGCACTGGCGTGAGCACGGCTGGGTGCTCGTGGACGGACTCGTGCCGGCCGCAGACATCGACTCTGCCGTCGAAGAGCTCTGGGACCTGTATCCGCGCCCCGAGGAATTCCACTCGGGCGACCCGGCACTTCGGGAACGCTTCGTCGGACGCAGCTACAACCAAGGCCACAAGTTCCCCGAGACCGACCCCGAGGGGGCGGCGTTCCGCCCTGAGCAGTTCCTGGGCCACATCCTGTTCCCGTACACCTCGCACCGGCTGAACCGGCTGCAGGTACACGCCGATGTGCTGCGGTTCGCCCGCAAGGCGATGGGCATCGACGACATCCGCATCTACCAGGCCCGTATCTGGGGCAAGTACACCGGAGTCGCCAACTACGAGCAGCCGTTCCACCAGGACCGCAACCACAACGTGGTGCCCGACCGTCTCGAAGCCGGCTGGTGGAATCTGGAGGGCTTCCTGTACCTGAGCGATGTGGATGACGGCGTGGCGCCCACCGAGTTGGCCGGAGGCCCTGCCGACGCCACCCGACCCTACGACGGCCCGCCTGACGGAGATCGGATCTCTGCCGCAGGAGTGCGCGGCTCGTTCTTGGCGTACCGGCCAGACGTGTGGCACCGCGGCGTCGACCTCACTCGGCCCGGCGGCAGCCGATTCCTGATGAGCGCTTCCTTCAAGCCTGGCGGCGCCGACTGGATCGGCTACGACAACGTGCAGCCGGTCTCGAACGGACCCCTGTGGTCCAAGTTCGCCGCCTCCTGCACACCCGACGAGCTGTCGTTGTTCGGCGCCCCGCTGCCGGGCCACCCGTACTGGACACCCGAACTGGTCGACGCTCTCGAAGACCGCTACCGCGGGATCGACGCATCGCCCTGGCGCGACGCGCTGCGCTGACAGCCCTGCAGCACTGGCTTGGCAGGAAGCCGGGCATGGTCGCGAAGTAGCGTCGGCGGCCATGAGCTTTTTCGGATCTGACCACTTTGAGACGATCACCGACGAACTGATCTTCCCCGAAGGACCAGTGGTGCTGGCAGACGGTTCGGTGGCCGTTGTCGAGATCGGGCGCGGCACCATCACGCGCGTCGACGTGACCGACGGCCGAAAGGACATCCTGGCCACGCCAGGCGGCGGGCCGAACGGCGCCGCTCTGGGCCCCGACGGGGCGCTGTACGTGTGCAACAACGGCGGCTTCGAGTGGATCACCGTGCGGGGCCGCACCGTGCCCGGCGAGGTGGCTTCCGACTACACCACCGGCCGCATCGAGCGCATCGATCTCGAGACCGGCGAGGTGGACATCCTGTATGCCGATGTGAACGGCGTGTCGCTCAAGGGACCGAACGACATCATGTTCGACTCCACCGGCGGCTTCTGGTTCACCGATCACGGCAAGACCCGCACCCGCGACCGGGACCGCGGCGGGCTGTACTACGCCACGGCCGACGGCAGCCACATCGAAGAGATCGCGTTCCCGATGGACGGCCCGAACGGCGTGGGCATCTCCCCCGAGGAAGACCGCGTCTATGTGGCCGAGACGTTCCAAGGCGCCATGTTCGCCTTCGACCTCGAGGGCCCGGGCAAGGTTGCCGCCGGTGTACCGGCACGGGGCTGGTTCCTGGCCCGACCGGCCGGCCGCAAGTACTTCGACTCGCTGGCGATGGACGCTGAGGGCAACGTGAGCGTGGCCACGATCCTCACCGGCGGCATCAGCACCTTCACACGCGACGGCGACGAGCTCGAGTTCGCCCCCACCGACGACTCGGCGACCACCAACATCTGCTTCGGCGGCGACGACATGCGCACGGCCTACGTCACCCTGTCTGGCACCGGCCGCCTCGCCGTCGGCGACTGGCCCCGCCCCGGCCTCAAGCTCCCGTTCTAGGCCACATAACGAAGCAGGGCGGCGCCGTTGTAGGCGACGTGCTTGATGAGTCGCCTACGGCCGGCGCACGCTGCTACGCCACACAACGCGGCAACGCACCGCCGTTGTAGGCGACCATGTCCATGATCGCCTGGGGGACGCCGGGGAATTCGTAGCCGCCCGACGTTGCCTCGCGGTAGGCGACGTGAAGGTTGCCGGCGAGACGCTCGGGGTCGGTATAGCGGCCGTGGAGGCCGAGATCGGTGGCCTGGGCCTGCTCGAGCGGCGTCCTGCCTGCTGTGAGCCCCTCGGCGGCCGCCTCCTGCACGAAGCCGAGGTACGAGCGCTGCTCGTCGAGCACCCGCGCAATGTCGTCGCCGCCGAAGTGCGGGCCGTGGCCCGGCACGATCACATCTGCTCCGAAGCTCTCGATGACATCCATCGCCTGGATCGTCCCGGACACCGACCCGAACAGCGCGAAGGGCGTGCCGCCGTGGAAGATCAGGTCGCCGCAGAACAGCACCCGGCAATCGGGCAGCCACGCCACGATGTCGCCGTCGGTGTGGGCTACGAAGCCCAGGTCCGACAGCTCGATGCGACGGTCGTCCAGATGCAGCACCATCGAGCCTTCGAAGGTCACGTCAGGCGCCCGGAACTGCAGGTCGCCCCACTCGACGCCGGGGAACACGGCGCTGTAGTCGGGAATGCCGGCGGCCACCATCACGTCACGGCACTTGGCGTGCGAGATGATCGTGGCGTCAGTGAACTGGTAGTTGCCGTGGGTGTGGTCGGCGTGATGATGCGTGTTGACCACAGTCTTCACCGGATTCGGCGTCACCGACGCGATGGCATCGAGATACGCCCTGTTGCGACGCTCTGTCGAGGTCGTGTCGATCGAGATGACCGCCTCTGAACCCACCACGAATCCCATGTTGTTGATGAACCAAGTGCCGTCGGGCTGCACATAGCTGTACACGCCCGGGGCCACCTCGCTGAGCTGCGCCGCCTCGACAGCCGCGTGTGCTGCATCTCCTGACATGTGCCCCCCTCGAACCTCCGAGCCGGCCTTGTCATTCGGCCGGTACTACGGCGCAGCGTAGAACCCGTCGCCTACGCTGGGAAGCGCCTCGGACCGCGCCCGCGGGCACTCAAGGGAGCCGCCATGAGCACGACTGCTGACACCGACAGCGCTTCTGCAGAGCGGGACTTCGACGTCTACAGCGACGAGTACATCCAGGGCGCGGCAGACGTGTGGGACGAGCTGCGCGCCGAATGTCCCGTCGCCCACAGCCCCCACAATGACGGGCACTGGATGCCCACGACGTGGGACGACATCGCAGCGGTCGCCTACGACACCGAGAACTTCAGCTCTCGCGACATCGCCGTGGCACCCACGCCTGAAGGCGTCGGGCTGCTCACCGCCCCGCCGATCACCTCGGATCCCCCCTTCCACACCGACGCGCGCCGCTTGCTGCTGCCGTTCTTCGGTCCGACAGCCGTGGAGGAAATGGTCGAGGTCACTCGCAGCATCGCCCGCGAGCGCATCGACGCCATCGCAGCCGAAACCGGGGCGGACGAGGGCCGCAGCGGCGTGACGGATGCCGCCGACACCTATTCCAAGCACATTCCCGTGCGGGTCATTGCCCGCATCCTGGGACTGCCCGAGTCGGACGAGCCCAAGTTCACCCGTTGGGCGGTCGACGTGCTGCAGTCCAAGGGCGACGAGTTCGACCGGCGGGCGAATGCGACCCGTGAGGTGCTCCACTACTTCGGCGAGCTCACCGACCAGCGGCGCCAAGAACGCGCAGACGACCTGCCGTCGAAGCTGCTCGACATGAAGCTGCCCAACGGCGACCCGCTGGCCAACCACCACATCACCGGCGCCAGCTTCCTGTTGCTGCTGGCGGGAATCGACACCACGTGGAGCTCGATCTCGGCCAGCTTGATGCACCTGGCCATGAACCCCGCTGACCGCGAGCGGCTCGTGGACGAACCCGAGCTCATCCCCACGGCCATCGAAGAGTTCCTGCGTGCCTACTCCCCGGTCACCATGGCCCGCGTCACCGCCACTGACGACGCAGACATCGGCGGCTGCCCTGTGGCCAAGGGCGACAAAGTGCTGCTCCCGTTCGGCGCCGGCAACCGCGATCCGTCCAAGTTCGACCGTCCCGACGAGGTCGTCATCGACCGCGCCGAGAACCGCCACTTCGCGTTCGGGCTCGGGATCCACCGCTGCCTGGGCTCCAACCTGGCCCGCATGGAGCTGAAGGTCGCCATCGAGGAGTGGCTGGCCCGGTTCCCGAACTTCGAGCTCGCCACCGATGTCGGTGATGGCGGCGTGGAATGGGGCGGCGTGCAGGTGCGCGGCCCCCGCAACCTGCAGATCCGCGTCGGAATCTGAGCCGGCAACGAGCGGAGCCGCCCGCCGTCACTCTCCCAGCGCGTTCGACAGTTCCTCGGGTGTCATCAGCACGTCGCGGGCCTTGGAGCCTTGCGACGGACCCACCACGCCCCGCTGCTCGAGCAAATCCATCAGCCGTCCGGCGCGAGCGAAGCCCACTTTCAGCTTCCGCTGCAGCATGGATGTCGAGCCGAGCTGGGTTTCCACCACGATGGCCATTGCCTGGCGCAGCAGCTCGTCGTCGTCGGCATCGCCGGTGGTGCCGCCGGGCAGGATGCTGCTGCCATCCGAATCGTCGGTGCCCTCCACGCCTTCCACGTAGTCGACCTCGGGCGCCTGGCGGCGCCAGTGAGCCACCACGTGGGCGACCTCCGACTCGCTCACCCACGCACCCTGGATGCGGCGCGGCGTGCTGGAGTTCGCCGACAGCAGCAGCATGTCGCCCTGGCCGACCAGCCGCTCGGCGCCGGGCTGATCCAGGATGACCCGGCTGTCAGCCAGGCTGGACACGGCGAATGCCAGCCGGCTGGGGATGTTGGCCTTGATCACCCCGGTGATGACATTCACGCTCGGGCGCTGGGTGGCAACGACGAGGTGGACGCCGACGGCACGGGCCATCTGAGCCAGCCGTGTGATGGACTCCTCGACGTCGCGGGCCGCCACCATCATGAGGTCGTTCAGCTCGTCGACGACCACGACGATGAAGGGCATCGACTCGTGCGGCTGGTCGTTGCCCAGCAGCTCGCTCTCGTCGCTGTGCAGCGCCCCGTCGAGCACGGCCGCGTTGTACCCGGTGATGTCGCGAAAACCCGCCTCCGACAGCACGTCGTAGCGGCGCTCCATCTCCTTCACGGCCCACGCCAGGGCGTTTGCCGCCTTGCGCGGCTCGGTCACCACCGCCGTCAGCAGGTGCGGCAGGCCGTCGTACTGCCCGAGCTCCACCCGTTTGGGGTCGACGAGGATCATCCGCACCTCATCGGGTGTGGATCGCATGAGCAGTGACGCGATGATCGAGTTGATGCACGACGACTTGCCCGAGCCGGTCGCGCCGGCAATGAGCACGTGGGGCATCGTGGCCAGATTGAGCATGACCTCACGACCCGAGATGTCCTTGCCCATCGCCACTTCGAGCGGGTGCACGGCTTCGGTCGCGGCCTTGGCGGACAGGATGTCGCCGAGCGCGACCAGGTGACGGTCGGAGTTGGGAACCTCGATGCCGATCGCTGACCGGCCGGGGATGGGCGCGAGGATCCGGACATCGGCGGCGGCCATGGCGTAAGCGATGTCCTTGTGGAGGGCTGTGACGCGCGACACCTTCACGCCCGGGCCCAGCTTCAGCTCGTAGCGCGTGACCGTCGGGCCAGGCTCCCAGCCGGTGACCTGAGTTTCCACGCCGTGACTGGCCAGTGCCGCCACCAGTGCCGCAGCGCCCGCCGACAGCTGGGCCCGGTCGAACTGCTGGGTGCCGCTGCGCTTCAGCATCGACTTCTTCGGCAGCTTCCAGCGCGGACGCTGGCTGCTCCCTCCCGTGCCCTTGCTGGCCGCGACAGCCGCCGGCACAGGTGTCGGGACGGCTTGGTCGGAGGGAGGCTCGACGAACTGCGGGGGCGATGGCTCGAAGACAGCCTCGTCGGATGCTGCCTCGCTGGCATCCGAGGTGCCCAGGTCCAGACCCGGAGTCTGGCCAGCCGGCTCAGTCTCTAGGTCGTACTGCTCTTCCCCGAAGGACGGGGGCTCGGGATCTTCGCCGACGCGCTGCAGGCTTCGGGCACCCTTCGACAGCGAGCCGCTCAGCTTCTGACCGAGCGCGGACAGACCGGTCCATATCCATCGCAACACCTGGCCGAGGCCGATGTTGGCGACGATCATGACCGCGAACAGCATCACCAGCAGCAGCAGCACCCATGTCGCGGGATCGTCGATCAGGCGTCGCAGGGGCTCGGCAACGACGGCGCCCAGCACTCCCCCGCTGCCTCGCAGGTCCTCCAGCGATCCGAAGCCGTCGGCGGATCCGGACAGGTGTGCGGCCGCAGCGAATGCAACCGTGAGCATGCTCAGTCCGAAGGCGGCTCGGCCGCTCCGCTCCGAAGCGGTCATGCGGGCGAGCGCGACGCCGATCCAGACCAGCAGGATCGGCACGACGTACCGGAACACGCCCAGCAGAATTGCGAGCGCGCTCTCCAAAACTCGGCCCACGACGCCCGCTCGGTCGCCCAGCAGCCCCAACGCGCAGATCACAGCGAGAGCGAACAGCGACAGCGCCACGATCTCGCGGGATCGGCCGCTCAGGGCATTGCGAACGACCCGCGAGAACCCGCTGCGGCCTTCGTGTGCAGACGACGATTTGGACGCGTCCTTTGAGCCATTGGCCCCGGCGGTGCCGCGCGCACTCACCTCAGCGAGAGTACCGAGGCGGGGCTGGACCATTGGAGACCCCGCCGACTATGCGTCGTCTGTTCCTGCCTCGAACGAACGCTGCTCTGCGGCCGCATTCCGGCGCTGGTTGCGGACGGTTTGCACCGCAACCAGCACAAACATCGCCACGGTGAACGGGATCGAGTAGCGATTGATGAACCTGATCACCGCTCCGAGGGGGCCAGCGAACAGATCGGCAACCCACCACACCAGCGCTAGGCGGGTGAAGGTGCCGGCGAGGTTCACCACCACGAACAGCGGCTGGCGCATGCGCGCAATCCCCGAGAGCAAGCACATCGGGTAGCCGGGAATGGCGAACAGCAGCAGCCAGCCGGCGCGCGGGAACCAGCGTTCCAGCCAGTCCATGGTGCGGATGACGCGGCTGCGGGGTCCCATCTCCGCTGCCAGGTAGGCCTTGGCATTGGGTCCGTAGTCGTAGCCGAGCCGGTACAGGAACGGGTCGGTGATGAACAGGCGGGTCAGCCCGATGGCCATGAATGCCCACAGCGGGGCCTGATGGGCCACGCCGAGCAAGATGGGGTCGGTGGCGTTCAGCGACAGCAACAGCAGCGGCGCCCGCGCAATGAGCGCCGCGAAGAAGATCTGGCCCGCATAGGCCGCCAAGGCGAAGCCCACCGGCACCGCAGCCAGCAGCTGCATCCGCCGTCGGTCTGCATCGGTGATCACCGGGCCAGCCGATGCTCCGTCGGCAGCGGCGCTTCCATCCGCCGTTGATTCGTCCCCGCCGTCGTCAGCCACCGCGGCCGAGGCTACGCACCGGCACACCCCTGGCGCCGGTGTTCAAATGCACCGGCACACGCTTTCGAGGCGGCGGCCCATGCCCTCTAGCCTGCGGCGTCATGGAATCGACGATGATGGACGTGCCGCTCACCTTGGACCCGCTGTTCGAACGCGCCGAGACGCTGTTCGCGGACAAGGAGCTGGTGACTGCCACCGCAACCGGCATCGAGCGCACGAACTACGGGCGCTGGGCTGAGCGGACTCGGCTGCTCGGCGGTGCACTCGACGATCTCGGCGTCTCCGCGGATGGCCGCGTAGCCACGTTCGCCTGGAACACCGACCGTCATCTCGAGCTGTACTTCGCTGCGCCCTGCTCGGGCCGGGTGCTGCACACGCTCAATATCCGGCTGTTCGCCGAGCAGGTCACCTACATCGCGAATCACGCAGAGGACGAGGTGATCTTCGCCGACCGTTCGCTGCTGCCCCTGCTGTGGCCGCTGGTGGACGAGATGGCCACGGTCCGCCACGTCGTCGTGATGGACGACTCGGGCAGCAGCACCGGACCCGAGATTCCCGACGATCCGCGCATCGTCGACTACGAAGAGCTGCTGGCGGCCGCGTCGCCGGCGGGGTTCCGCGTCGCCGACGAACGCCAAGCGGCTTCCATGTGCTACACGAGCGGCACTACCGGCGAGCCCAAGGGCGTGGTGTACAGCCACCGCTCCACCTACCTCCACACCCTCGCGGCGATGCTCGTCGACTCGGCCGGAGTGTGCGAGAGCGATGTGGTCATGCCGGTGGTGCCGATGTTCCACGCCAACAGCTGGGGGCTGAGCCATGCGGCGGTGGCCGCCGGGGCCAAGCTCGTCAATCCCGGCCCGAACTTGGCGCCCAAGCCGCTGGCGGAACTGATCGAGACCGAGCGGGTCACGCTCGCTGCGGGGGTTCCCACGATCTGGATGGGCGTGCTGGGCGAGCTCGAAGGGCGCGACGTGTCCAGCCTGCGAGCCATCCCCTGCGGCGGCTCGGCGGTGCCCAAGGCGCTGTCTGAGGGATACCGGGAGGCGGTGGGGCTGCCGATCCTGCAGGCGTGGGGCATGACCGAGACCAGCCCGCTGTGCTCGATCGCGCATATCCGCTCCGGACAGCAGGGCCTCGACGACGATGCCAAGGCCGACCTGCGCACCACCGTGGGCACGATCCTGCCGACCGTGGAGTTCCGCATCTGCGAGCCCGACACCACCAATGAGCTGCCCCGCGACGGCGAGTCGTCCGGCGAGCTGCACGTCCGCGGCCCGTATGTGACCGGCTCGTACTACAACCGGCCCGACGCCGCAGACTCATTCACCGAGGACGGCTGGCTTCGCACTGGCGACGTGGCCACCTGCGACCCAAACGGCTACATCCGCCTCGTGGACCGCACCAAGGATCTCATCAAGTCCGGCGGCGAGTGGATCAGCTCGGCCGAGGTGGAGAACGAGATCATGAGCCACCCCAAGGTGGCAGAGGCCGCGGTGGTCGCCGTTGCCTCGGACCGCTGGATGGAGCGGCCCATGGCCTGCGTGGTGCCGGTCGAGGGCGAAACGATCACCCACGACGAACTCATCGAGTACCTGACGCCGCGGATGGCGAAGTGGTGGCTGCCGAGCGCGACCCAGATCATCGACGAGGTCCCGAAGACCTCGACCGGCAAGTTCTCCAAGAAGACGCTGCGGGATCGCTTCGCCGATCTCGTGGTGGAGTGAGCCGGGCATGAGCACTCCGCACCGCTCCGAGTCTGATGCGAGCGGTCCACACCGCTCCGAGTCTGATGCGAGCGGTCCACACCGCTCCGAGTCTGATGCGAGCGGTCCACACCGCTCCGAGTCTGATGCGAGCGGTCCACACCGCTCCGAACCGCGCCTGCTCGTTTGGCTGGCCCTGCGCTTGAAGGGTCTGGGCGAGATCGATGACGTCGCTGCGATCCACGGGCTCGAGCCCGACGACACCGAGTGGCTGCTGGCGGAGCTGGACGCTGCCGGGCACTGCATGTTCCGCGAGGTCGGCGGGGTGCCGAAGTTCATCCTCACCCCAACCGGCCGCGACGACGGCGAGACCGCGCTGGCCGCTGAGCTGGATGGGGCCGGTGCCCGCGACGCCGTCACGACGGCCTACCGGGAATTCCTGGCGCTGAACCCCAAGATGCTGCAGCTGTGCACCGACTGGCAGGTGCTTCCTGAAGATCATCCCGCAGCGGCAGATGCCGGTCCGGGAGACGGCGGGCGGTTGAATGACCACGGCGACCCGCAGTACGACGCGGCCATCATCAGCCGGCTGGGGGATCTGCACGGCGAGCTCGGCGGGGTGCTCGACCAACTCTGCAGCGCGATGGCCCGTTACGACAACTACGCGCCCAGATTCGCCGAGGCGCTCAGCCGGCTGCAGGCCGGCGAATTGGACTATCTCACCAAGCCGATGATCCCCAGCTATCACACGGTGTGGTTCGAGCTGCACGAGGACCTGCTGGCCACGCTCGGCATCAACCGGGCCGACGAAGGCAGCGTCTGAGGCGGTTACGGCGTCCGCACGCAGGAAAATCAAGACCAGCGTGGTCAGGGCACGGCAGTAGTCTCGACAGCATGAGCGCGCGATTCGGACGAGTGGTTCCGGCGATGATCACGCCCTTCGCGGCAGATGGATCGCTGGACGTGGATGCTGGGGTGACGCTGGCCCGCTGGCTCGTAGGCGAGGGCGCCGAGGGTCTCGTGATCACCGGCACGACCGGTGAGGCTCCCACCATCACCGATGAGGAAGATTGGGAACTCTGGCGCGCGGTGGCGGAGGCCGTCACGGTGCCGGTCGTGGCCGGCACCACCACCAACGACACGGCTCATTCGGTGAGCCAGACCCGCAAGGCTGCAGAGCTGGGCGTTGACGGCATCCTGGCTGTGACGCCGTACTACAACCGGCCCTCGCAGGCTGGCATCGCAGCGCACTTCGCCGCCGTGGCCGAGTGCACCGACCTGCCGATCGTCATGTACGACATCCCAGTGCGCACGGGGCGCAAGATCAACACGCCCACGCTGCTGGAGCTGGCGCAGATCCCGAACATCGTGGCGGTGAAAGACGCCGCCGGGAACCCCGGCGAGACGGCGAAGGTCATCGCCGAAGCCCCGGAAGGCTTTGAGGTGTACAGCGGCGACGACACATTCACGCTGCCGCTGCTGGCCGTCGGCGCGGTGGGCGTGATCAGCGTGGCGGCGCACTGGAGCATTCCCGAGCACGTCGCCATGTTCGACGCCTGGGATGCAGGCGACGCCACCAAGGCCCGCGAGATCAACGCCGCCCTGCTCGAGAGCTACGACTTCGAGACCGGCGACGAGGCACCCAACCCTGTGCCCACCAAAGCCATGCTGCGCACGCTGGGACTGCCAGTCGGCGAGCCCCGCCTGCCCATGGGTCCGACACCCGACGGTTTGGAAGACCGCGCCCGAGAGGTCTACGCCCGGCTGAAGCAGACTTGAGCGCGCCCGGGTCCGCTACGGACAGCGGCAGAGGCAGCAGTCGGTCGCGCAGGCGGCGCAACAGCCGCAGCAAGCAGCACAGCGGCTCGTCGCCGGTCACCGTCACCTTCCTGGGTGGGCTGGGCGACGTCGGGCGCAACTGCACCGTGGTCGAGCAGAGCGGCAAGCTGCTCGTCATCGATTTCGGGGTGATGTTTCCTGACCCGGCGGTCATGCCCGGCGTGCAGCATGTGCTGCCCGATATGGGCTGGCTCAACTCGCGTGCGGGCGACATCGTCGGATTGGTGGTCACGCACGGCCACGAGGACCACCTCGGCGGCGTGCCGCACTTCCTGCGCAACATTGAGGTTCCTCTGTACGGGTCGGCCCTGTCTATGGCACTCGCCGAGCACAAGGTGACCGAGGCACGCTTGGCAGACCGCACGTCATTCCATGTCATCGGCGACGGCGAGCGCCGCAAGATCGGTCCGTTCGATGTCGAAGCACTGCCGATCACCCACTCGGTGCCCCAGAGCCTGTGCATCGTGCTGCACACGCCGGTCGGCGCACTGGTGCACACGGGCGACTTCAAGATCGACCCCTCTCCGGTGGATGGTCGGCTGACCGACCTCGAGCGCCTGCGGGGGCTGGGCGACGAGGGCATCGCCCTGCTGATGGCCGATTCCACCAACGCCGACCGGCCGGGCCGCAGCGCGTCGGAGACCGAGATCGGCGCAACGCTGCGGCGGCTGTTCAGCGAGCGCCCGGACCGGCGACTGATCGTGAGCTGCTTCGCCAGCCATCTGCACCGGGTCCAGCAGATCTGCGACGCCGCCATATCCGAAGGTCGCGTGGTGGTCCCGGTAGGTCGTTCGATGGTGAACAACGTCCGCATCGCACGCCAGCTCGGCGTGCTCGATGTTCCAGACCGTGCGCTGTTCGGTGTCGAGCAGCTCGACCGCTTCAATCCCGACGAAGTCTGCATCGTCTGCACGGGCAGCCAGGGCGAGCCCGGCGCGGCACTGTCGCAGATCGCCGGCGGAGCGCATTCCGACGTGACGACCGGTGCCGACGACACGGTGATCCTGTCGAGCCACCCGATCCCGGGCAACGAGCGAGCCGTGTTCCGCATGGTGTCGCGACTGGCCCGCCAGGGTGCCGAGGTGATCCACGACGGGCACGAGTTGGTGCACACGTCCGGGCACGCCCAGCGCGACGAGCTACGCGAGCTGCATCAGGCATGCCGCCCGCGCTGGTTCGTGCCGATCGAGGGCGAGTTCCACATGCTGGCCCGCCATGCCGGACTTGCCCGTGAGGTGGGGATGAAGGCCAAGCGGGTGCTGACGCTGACCGACGGCGCCCAGATCACGCTCAAGGGCAACGAGCTCCAAGTCCGCGCCGGCGTTCCGGCGCCCTACCACTACGTGGACGGGACGCTCGACGATCCCGACACCGAAGTCATCGACGAGCGCTTGGCCCTCACGGCGGGATTCGTACACGTAACCGTCGTGCTCGACCGCAAGGGCCGTCTGGCGGCGACACCCGACATCGCCTCACGAGGCTGGCTCGACGTGACCAAGCACGCCGAGGTGGTCGAAGCCCTCGCCACCGACATCGCCCAGGCCGTCGAACAGGCCGTCAAGGGATCACGGCCCAGCCCCGATCCAGACGAGATAGAGCGTGTGGTGCGCCGCGCCACCGGTCGCTTCGTCGGCAACCGCACCCGTCGCCGCCCCGCTATCTCCGCCACCGTGATCCCCCTCACCTGATCGCAGTCGAGCAGTACCTCAGGTGCGCCTAGCCGGGGTCACACGACATTGATGGGGTGGGGCACTGGTTGGTTGAAGAGGTAGCCCTTGAGGTTGTAGGGGACCAGGCCGGGCTGGGTGTTGCCGGCGGTATCGGTGGCCCGAGTCATCACGGTGTGGCGGCCGCTGAACGCTTCCCAGGTGAACTCGAATCGGGCCCAGCCGAGGCGCGCCTGGGGGCCGACGAGCTGCGCTTCCTGCCACGAATTGCCCGAATCGTCGCTCCATTCGACCGCGGCGATCCTGCCTGCCGGGGAATGGGCGTAGCCGCCGATGCGGTGCTCGCCGGCATCGAGCTCGGCCGGCCATGGCAGCGCGAGGGCGCTCTTGATGGTCTGGGTGGTCGCCACTTTTCCTTCGGCTTGCCCTTCGGGCGGGTACGCATCGCCAATCAATACATACGACGTGGTGTTGTTGCGCGCCCACTGCTGATTTGTCGATACCACGATGCGGCTGAGCCACTTGATGCTCGTGCTGCCCACCCATCCCGGGACGATTGCCCGGAGCGGGTAGCCGTGGTCTCGCGGCAGCGTGGCGCCATTCATGCCGTGCACCAGCAGCGTGTCGGGGTCCATTGCCTTTTTGATGGGGATCACGCGGCGGAAGCCCGCCTCGGGCGAGTCGACATCCATACCGATCAGCATCACGCTGACGGCGTCGTCGCTGATGCCCGCCGCGCCCAGCACGTCTGCGAGCGGTGCCCCGGTCCAGGTGGCGTTGCCGACAGCTCCGGTGCCCCATTGCGTGCCCTCGGCTGCTTGGCCATTGACCACGTCGAACATGGCCCGGTGATTGCCGGCGCATTCGAGGTACGCCTCCAGTGTGCGGCTTTCCATGGCGAGCACGTCTTCATAAGACAGCTCAAGCTCGGAGGGCACGGCGTCGCCGGTGATGCTCAGCGACCAGCCATCGACGCCGACATCGAGGCTGACCGAGTTGTTCCGCACGAAGAAGAACCGCTCCGGCGTGATCGGCCCGTCCATGTTCTCGAGACGGGATTCGAGGCCTGCGGTGCCGCGCACGATGAACGGCGCCGGATCCTTGAACCATGGCGCCGTCCCGACGGCCGGGGCCGTCGACGCCAGCGTCTCAGCCGGAACCCGTGTGCCCGTGCATGCGGCCAGCACTGCCGATGCCCCGCCGGCCGACAGCAGCCAGAGGAACCGGCGGCGGCTCATCCCCCGCTCGTGGGCGAACTCCCAGAGCGGTCGAGGTTGCGCGGCCCCGGTCACCATTGGCCCCGCACGAACTAGAGCTGCAGGTACGTATCGAGGCCGACCGTGACGCCCGGGTAGTCACCGATGGATTTGCAGGCGAGCAGCACGCCCGGCATGAACGACACCCGATCCAGGCTGTCGTGGCGGATGGTGAGCGTCTCGCCGGCCGTGCCCAGCAGTACCTGCTGGTGCGCCACCAGCCCCCGCAGCCGGACGGAGTGAACGGGAATGCCGCCGGGGCCCTTGCCGCCGCGGGCGCCCGGCACCACCTCGTCACGGGTGGGGTCCGGCCCCCAGTCATCGGAGGCCTCTGCCATGGCACGCACAGTCTGCATGGCGGTGCCAGAGGGTGCATCCACCTTGTTGTCGTGATGCAGCTCGATGACCTCGGCCGTCGGGAAGAACGGAGCGGCGAGCTCGGCAAAGCGCATCATGAGCACCGCACCGATGGCGAAGTTCGGGGCGATGAGGCAATTGCTGGCGGTGAATGCGGCCCGGCACCGCTCATAGTCGTCGGGATCGAGGCCGCTGGTGCCGACAACGGCGTGCACACCGTTCTCCGCGCACCATGCCAAGTTCTCGCGGGCCGCAGCGGCAACGGTGAAGTCGACAGCCACGTCGACGCCCGCCGGGTCGATGTCGGCGACCGACGCCACGATGTCGATGCTGCCGGTGACGTCGCGCTGGCCCGGCGCACCTGGGTCCACACCGGCTGCAAGTTCCAGATCGGCATCGGCGGCCACGGCCTCGCACACCGTGGCGCCCATCCGTCCACCCGCGCCGAACACCAGCACTTTCACGATGGTCACGCTAGTGGCGGGTCAGAACGCCTCGTTGTGTGGCGGACGGCCGCACGACCTATCCGGCGAGCGGAACCCGCTCAACGGCGGCCGCGGCGGCGGCCTGATCCCCGTCCGGACTGCTCGAGCTCAGGACCGAGGTCGCCGTAGACGTCCTTGGCGATCTGCTCGAAGTGCTCGCCGAACGAGACGTCCTCACGGGCAGTGCCGCTCGGTGCCGATGCGGCGCCGGCGTCGTCATCGCCGTCGGCGGCGGCAGCGGGTGCGTCTGCACCATCGCCTGCCGGCACTGCGGCGGCCACCGGCGTGCGGGACCGGCGTGTGCCGTTGCCGCTGCCGCCCCTGTCGCGGTCGCGGCCGCGTTCACGCCGCGGCGGCGCGCCGTCGTCCGCCCCGTCGGCGTCGCCCTCCGAGCCGCCGACCTGCGTCGGATCGGCCGGCGAGAGGCTGATCTTGCCGTTGGGGTCAATCTCCTCGACGATCACGCTGACCACATCGCCGAGCTCGAGCACTTCTTCGACCGAGTTCAGCCGCCGACGGCCACCCAGCTTGGAGATGTGCAGCAAGCCGTCGGTACCGGGCAGCACGTTCACGAAGGCGCCGAACTTGGTGATGTTGACCACGCGGCCCTCGTAGGTGGCACCCACGTCGGGCGTCGGCGGGTTGACGATCAGCCGGATCTGCCGCTCGGCCTCTTCAACGACCTCACGGTCGGTAGCGCCGATGCTGACCGTGCCCACGGTGCCATCGTCGTCCACGTTGATGTCGGCGCCGGTCTCCTCCTGGATGGAGTTGATGACCTTGCCCCGCGGTCCGATGACCTCGGCGATCTTGTCGATCGGGATCTCGAAGCTGGTGATCTTCGGCGCGGTCTCGCCCACGTCGGGCCTCGGCTCGGCAATCGCAGCCCGCATGACGTCGAGGATCTGCAGGCGAGCCTGCCGGGCTTGCTGCAGCGCTTGGGCAAGCACCTCGGCGGGAATGCCGTCGATCTTGGTGTCGAGCTGGAGTGCCGTGATGGCGTCTTCGGTGCCGGCGACCTTGAAGTCCATGTCGCCGAAGGCGTCTTCGGCACCCAGGATGTCGGTGAGCGTCACGTACTTGCCGTCGGCATACACCAGGCCCATCGCCACGCCGGCGACGTGGTCCACGATCGGCACGCCGGCATCCATCAGCGACAGCGATGATGCGCACACGGAACCCATGGAGGTGGATCCGTTGGACGTGAGCACGTCAGACACCAGCCGGATCGCGTACGGGAAATCTTCCTTGGACGGGATGACCGGGAAGATCGCTCGCTCGGCGAGTGCGCCGTGGCCGATCTCGCGCCGCTTGGGGCCCCGCATGAAGCCGGCCTCGCCGGTGGAGAACGGCGGGAAGTTGTAGTGATGCATGAACCGGCGCCGGTCCTGAGGATTCAGGGTGTCGACGATCTGCTCCATCCGCGACATCGCCAAGGTGGTGACGTTCAGCACCTGGGTCTCGCCGCGCTGGAACAGGCCCGATCCGTGAGCGGTGCGGCCGAGGTAACCAGCAACTGACGAGAGCGGCCGGACCTCATCTGTAGCGCGTCCATCAATACGGAAGCCGTCGGCAACGATGCGCTCCCGCACGATCTCCTTCGACAGCGACCTGACGGCTTCACGGATCTGATCCTTGGCACCGTCGAGGTCGGCGAACTCTGCTGCGACTTCGTCGATTACGGCGCTGCTGGTCTCAGACTGGGCGGCCTCGCGCTCGGCCTTGTCGGCGATGGCCATCACCTCACGCATGCGATCGCTCGCAACCTCGCGCACGCGATCGAGCACCTCGTCGGAGTAGTCCTTGCTGGACGTGTACTCCATCACCGAGATCGGCCCGGATTGCTCCTCGACCAGCCGGCGCAGCGACTTCTGCATCTCGATGATGTCGTCGATCCATTGCTTGGAGGCTTCGAGACCGCTCGCAAGCACGTCCTCGGTGACCTTCGGCGCGCCCTCGGCGTAGTACTCAAACGCCTTCTCGGTGCCACCGGCCTCCACCATCATCACGGCGATGTCGCCGCTGTCGAGCTGGCGACCGGCCACCACCATCTCGAACGTGGCGGCCTCGGACTCTTCGTGGGTGGCGAAGGGGATCCACTCGCCGTCGGTGGAGTAGGCGATCCGCACGCCAGCGATCGGGCAGTCGAACGGGATGCCGCTCAGCCACAGGGCGGCCGACGCCCCGTTCAGCGCCACCAAGTCGTACGGGTTGACGTGGTCGGCGCCGAGGATCGTGCCCACGATGTGGGTGTCGTGGCGGTAGTCGCCCGGGAAGTTCGGCCGCAGCGGCCGGTCGATCAGCCGGCACGTGAGGATCGCGTCGTCGGACGCACGCCCCTCTCGCCGGAAGAATGAGCCGGGAATCCGGCCCACTGCGTACATGCGCTCCTCGATGTCGACGGTGAGCGGGAAGAACGATGCGCCGTCGCGTGGGCGGTTCGACGCGGTTGCGGTGACGAGCACTTGTGTGTCGCCGATGCGGGACGTGACCGCCCCGTTTGCGAGCCCGGCAAGCACGCCGGTCTCGAAGGTGATGGTCTTGTCGGTGCCCGCGATGGGACCGGTGACCGAAATGGCTTCAGCCATGTCTGCTCCTGTTGTGGGGTGGGGATCGGTGGTCAGCGCCGGAGGCCGAGCTTTGCGATCAAAGCCCGGTACCGCTCGACGTCGTTGGCGTTCAGGTAGTCGAGCAACCTGCGCCGACGTCCGACGAGCTTCAACAGCCCTCGGCGGCTGTGGTGATCCTTGTGGTGGGTCTGGAGGTGTTCGGTGAGGTGCTCGATGCGTGCGCTCAACTGCGCCACCTGCACCTCTGGCGATCCGGTATCGGCCGGGTGATGACGGTGTCCGTCGATCAGCGTGGCCGCTGGACTCGATCTCTTGGCACTCATGCCTTTGCTGTATTCCCTCTGTGTTGCCGTCGCAGAGCCGATGGGAGGCCTGCTGCGACGAACCGGCCGGACAACCCAGCCGTGATCTTCTGTCTCTTGTCAGCCGTGCAGGCTACCAGCGAGTCAGGTGTGCAGGCACTTCGCGGCGTCTTCGATGTCGCGGCGAAGCTGGGCTTTCAGCTCGTCGATGCCGTCGAATCGCCGCTCGGGCCGCAGCCTGCGCACAAAGCGGAGCCTGGCCGTCTCGTCGTAGAGATCGCCTCGAAACCCGATCAGGTGCGCCTCGATCAGCGAGCGCTCGGCGAAGTCGTAGAAGGTGGGGCGACGGCCGATGTTGACCGCCGCGGGATACTGCGCGCCGTCGGGGCGTGCGTACCAGGCCGCGTAGACCCCGTCGGCGGGGATCTGCAGGTCTGGCGTGGTGGGCAGGTTGGCTGTCGGCACACCGATTTGTCGACCGCGCCGGTCGCCGACTGTCACGGTGCCGCGCACCTCGAAAGGACGCCCCAGCAGCCGGTGCGCCCGCTCCACGTCACCCGCCGCGAGCGCTTCGCGAATCGACGTCGATGAAATGACATCGCCGTCGCCGGTCATCTGCTTCACGAGCGGCAGACCGACCACCTCGTAGCCGTAGCTGGCGCCCACTTGACGCAGCGTCTCGATGTTGCCGCGCCGTCCCTTGCCGAAGTGGAAGTCGGCGCCGACCACCACAGCCCGGGCAGACAGGCAGTTGACCAAGATCACGTGCGCGAACTCCTCAGCGGGCACGGCAGCTTGGGCTTCGTCGAAGGTGACGACCAGCGTGTAGTCCACGCCGGTCTCGGCGAGCAGCTCGAGTTTGTGGTCGAGATCGCACAGCAGCTTGGGCGCCGATTCGGGTCGGACCACCGTGGCCGGGTGCCGATCGAAGGTCACGACCGCAGTCGAGCAACCTCGCTCTGCAGCCAGTCGGTGCATCTCGGAGATCACCGTGCGGTGCCCCCGGTGGACGCCGTCGTACTCGCCGACGGTCACCACGCTGCCGTGGTCGAGCACCGGACACCAGTCCAGATCGCGGATGACCTCCATGAGCCCAACGCTACTGTCGCCGGACCGGCCTGACGTAGCCGACGGGAGTCCGACAGGCCGGCTCAGAACGCCAGCACCGTGGCGCGCAGCCGGTCGCCGACTCGCTCGTGCACCCCGACGAGCGCTGCGTCAGGATCGACGAGCGCCCACGGCCCCACACCGTCGTAGCGATCAGCCTCGAGGTGCGCTCCGCTGCGGGCCCGAGCCGCTTCATCGGAGCTCAGGCGAATCTGGCCGAGATCCCGTACGAGTTCTGCGGGCTCGCGCAGCGCGGCGTCGGTAACCGGTGCCGCCTCGGACTCGGTGAAGGCACCGCTGCGCGTCCGCCGCAACGATCGCACATGCGCGCCCCCGCCGAGTGCGGCGCCCAAGTCGGCACCGAGTGACCTCACATAGGTGCCTGCAGCACACTCGACATGAGCCCGGTAGACCAGCGGATCGTCGGTGGGGCGGGCGTCGAAGCGGTAGACCTTGACCTCACGCGGCTTGCGTGCCGCGGTCTGGCCGGCGCGGGCGATCTCGTGCAGCCGGCGCCCGCCGACACGCACGGCGGACACCATCGGTGGCAGCTGCGAGATCGTGCCGACGAAGGCCGCCGCCGCGCTGGCGACCCCGGCGGGGTCGAGGCGCATGTCATGGGTCGCAACGGTCTCGCCGGCCGCATCCAGCGTGCTGGTGGTGACGCCGAAGACGATGTCGCACTCGTAGGTCTTGCGGCCCGCGGTGGCGAAGCGCAGCAAGCGGGTGGCGTTTCCGATGCCGATCACGAGCACGCCGGTGGCCGAGGGATCGAGCGTGCCGGCGTGCCCGATGCGGCGCTCGCCGAAGCGGCGGCGGGCCATGGCGACCACGTCGTGGGACGTAGGTCCCGCCGGTTTGTCGACGATGAGCGCGCCATGGACGGTCGGGGGACGGCGTCGCGCCATCAGCGCTCGTCGGGCTCGTCGGGCTCGTCCCGCTCGGCGGCGATGCCTGCCAGCAGGTCGTCGATGCGTTCGGCCTCGACCGCCGAGTAGTCGCGCCGAAAACGCAGCGTCGGCGTCCGCCGCAAGCTCGTTCGGGCGCCCAGGGCGCGCTGCAGGCGGTGGTGGTGCTCGTCGAATGCCGCCGCTGCCGCATCGTCGTCATCGGGGTCGCGCACGTCGTAGTGGACGACGGCCAAAGTCAGCTCACGGTCCACATCCACGCCGGTGATGACGACGCCCTCGAACGCTTCGTCGAGCCGTTCCATCTCCGACGCCACGACGCTGCGCACCAGCGTCCCGACGCGATCAGTGCGCTCGTACCGGTGTGCAGTCGGCATCGAGCGCCTCCGGCTGCGGGGGCGACGAGCCATGTCTCTCAGGCGACGCGGGCGATCTCGCGCTCGGTGTAGGTCTCGATCACATCGCCCTCTTTGAGGTCGGAGAAATCGCTCAAACCGATACCGCACTCCATGCCCGCGCTCACTTCAGCGACATCGTCCTGGAAGTGACGCAGCGAGGAGATCGAGCCCTTCCAGATGATCGTGCCGTCTCGCAAGAATCGGACTTTGGCACCGCTGCGCACGTTGCCGTGCTCGACCACGCAGCCGGCCACCGGACCCACACCGGAGATGCGGAAGACCTGGCGCACCTGCGCTTCGCCCACTACGACCTCCTCGAATTCGGGCTCGAGCAAGCCGACCATGGCGTTCTGCACGTCGGAGATGAGGTCGTAGATGATCTCGTAGAGGCGGACCTCGACGTTCTCAGCCTCGGCGGCCTGACGCGCATTGCGATCGGGTCGCACGTTGAAACCGATAATCGTGGCCTCCGACGCCGCCGCGAGCTGCACGTCGTTCTCATTGATCCCGCCGACGCCGCGGCTGACGAAGGTGAGCTTGACGTCGTCGCGTTCGAGTTTGCGCAGGCTGTCGGTCACTGCTTCGAGCGACCCGTGGACATCGGCCTTCAGCACGAGGTTGAGCGTGGCTGTCTCGCCAGCCTGCACCTGCTTAAAGATGTCCTCCAGCTTCGCCCCGCCGCCGCTGCCGCCCGCAGTACCGGCCAGGCTGGCCTGGCGCTGCCAATGCTCGCGGGTCTCGGCCACTTTGCCGGCGGTCTTCTCGTCTGGCGCCACCACGAACAGATCGCCGGCGCGGGCCACCTCTCCCAGACCGAGCACCTGCACCGGCGCGGACGGGCCCGCCTCGGTGAGCGGATTGCCCCGATCGTCGGTCATTGCGCGCACCCGGCCCCACGCTGCGCCCGCGACCATCGGCTCGCCGACAGCCAGCGTGCCTCGCTGCACCACCACCGTGGCAACAGGCCCGCGGCCACGATCGAGATGCGCTTCGAGAACGATGCCCACAGCGCGGCCGGTCGGATCCGCAGTGAGCTCCTCGAGTTCCGCGACCAGCAGTATCTGGTCGAGCAGTTCGTCGATCCCGTCACCGGTCATAGCCGACATGGGAACGGTGATCACCTCGCCGCCGTAGGTCTCGGGGACCAAGCCCCGTTCGGCCAGCTGGGCGCGGACGCGTTCAGGATCGGCGCCGGGGCGGTCCATCTTGTTGATCGCAACGATGATCGGCACATCAGCCGCCCGCGCATGATCGATGGCCTCCACCGTCTGCGGCATGACTCCGTCATCGGCCGCAACCACCAGCACCACCACGTCGGTGGCCTGCGCACCCCGGGCGCGCATTGCGGTGAACGCCTCGTGGCCGGGCGTGTCGATGAACGTGATCGGGTGGTCGCCGCGCATGGTCTGGTAGGCGCCGATGTGCTGGGTGATGCCGCCGGCCTCGCCCTCGACGACATTCGCCGAGCGGATGCGGTCGAGCAGCAACGTCTTGCCGTGGTCGACGTGGCCCATGACGGTGACCACCGGCGGGCGAGTGTGTTGCCCGCCTTCGGCGAGGTCTACCTCAAGAGCCCGCAGCAGCTCCTCTTCCTGCTCTGCACCGGGCTCGGTGATGCGCACTTCCGCGCCCAGCTCGGCGGCGAAGAGCTCGATCATGTCGTCGTTGAGCGACTGGGTGGCGGTCACCATCTCGCCCTGCTGCAGCAGGAACCGCACGATGTCGGCGGCCGAGCGGTTCAGCCGGGATGCGACGTCTTGAGCCGTGGAGCCGCGCTCGACGACGATCTCGCCCTCCGGGACGGGTGCATCGACCGGGGTGTAAGCCGTGAGCTGCTGAGGCTGCAGTTCTTCGCGCTGGCGACGACGGCGACGTCGCGGGCGGCCGCGACCCCTCGGGGGGCCGCCACGCGGTCCGCCTGGTCGGCCGCCGGGAGGTCCGCCGGGGCGACCTGGAGCGGCGCCAGGGTGGGGCCTTCCAGCTGCTGGTGGCGCGCCGACGCGTCCACGCTCGCCTCCCCCGGAGGCTGGTCGACGGAAGCCGCCGGGCGGCCCGGTCCGGAAGGGGCCGCCTGAGCGTGCCGATGTGCGGGGCGGCCCCGGGGGCGGCGGGATCGGCTTGCCGGAACCAGATCGGGGTGCAGCCGGGGGTGGCGGTATGGGGCGGCCGTCAGTCGACCTAGGCGGCTCGGGCAGACGGGGTGGCGGCGGCAGGCTCGGTTCGATCGCATCTGGGGGTGCAGGCCCGCGCGGGGCGGGCGGCTCGTCGATGCGCGGCGCTGGACGCTGGGGCGGCAGGATGGGGCGAGCGGATTCGTGACCGCTGGAGGTGACAAGGCGCCGCGGCGGGGGCACGTCGGGCGGGGGCATGCCCGGCGGGGCCGGTGCAGCGGCGTCGTCAGCTTCGGCCGGAACTGGCACGCTCGCAGCGGGAGCCTCAGCGGCCGCGGCGGGCGCCTGGGGCTCGGGCTCGGCAGGGGACGGTTTAGGCGGAGCGGGGCGGCGGGCCGGTCGAGCCGGGGCTGGAGTCGGGCTGTCTGCGGTCTCGGCGGTCGCCGTACGCCGTGACGAGGGGGTTCGGGCGCGCTGAGGCGAACGCTCGGCTCCAGCCGTCGATTTGGCGGGCGCCTTGCGTGCCTTGGCTGCCTCAGGGGGCGGCTCGTCGCGAATCAGTCCTTCGCGGGCCGCCTTCCGTCGGACGCGGTCCGCTTGAGCGTCTTCCATGCTGGACGAGTGCGTTTTCACCCCGATGCCCAGCGACTCGCACACGTCGAGCACCTCGGTGAGCGTCATGCCCAGCTCTTTGGAGAGCTCGTGCACACGGACTTTCTTCGGCAAGCGGTCGGTCTTTCTGTCGGATTCTGGTGCGTCGCCCGGCGGGGCTGACGGAAGGTAACGGGGACGCGACGAAGAGGGCCATCGGCCTCAGGACGTCGCCGGGTCCGATCGAAGGGTACTGGGGTCGGTGAGAGCCTCTACAGGGACCTCCGAGACGGCAGCCTCTTCGGCGGCGGCGTCGGACGCACCTTCGGGGCCAGCATCGGATGCCGCTTCGGAGGCGACAGCGGGGTCACCGTTGGGAGCGCCGTCGGCGGTGGAGTCAACCTCAGCCTGCTCGGTGACTGCTTCAGACCACTGCCCGGCAGTGATCGCCTCGCTGCCATCGGCCGGGACCCAGGTCTGCTCACCAGTCTCGGGGTCGGTCACCCACTCGCCCTCGGCCCAGTCCTCGCCGCCATAGCCGGCTTCCTCCTCAGCGATCTGGGTCTCGCTCTTGATGTCGATGCGCCAGCCAGTGAGCCGCGCAGCCAACCGTGCGTTCTGGCCCTCACGGCCGATCGCCAACGACAGCTGGTGATCGGGCACGATCACCTCGGCGACACCTCGCTCGGAGTGAAAGCGAACCTCGCGGACCCTCGCCGGGGACAGGGCCTTGGCCACAAAATCGTGCAAGTCGTCAGAGAACGGGACGATGTCGATCTTCTCGCCGCGCAGCTCGTTCACCACTTGGCGCACGCGGCTGCCGCGCGCGCCCACGCACGCACCGACCGGGTCGATATTGGGGTCATTGGACCATACGGCGATCTTGGTTCGATGACCCGGCTCGCGGGCGCACGCCTTCAGTTCCACGACGCCGTCGGAGATCTCAGGAACCTCCAGCTTGAACAGCTCGCGGATCAGACCGGGATGCGTGCGTGATACGACGATCTGGGGGCCCTTGGCCGTCTTGCGGACCTCGACGATGTACGCCTTGAGGCGGCTATTCGGCTCGGGCCGCTCATAGGGGACCTGCTCGGACTGGGGAAGCAGCGCCTCGACGCGACCGAGATCGAGCAGGGTGTAGCGCGCATCGTTCTGCTGGATGATGCCGGTGACGATGTCACCCTCGCGCCCGGCGTACTCGTCGTACTTCATGTCGCGCTCGACCTCGCGAATGCGCTGGTTGAGCACTTGGCGCACGGTCTGGGCGATGATGCGACCCAAGTCGTGCGGCGTGTCGTCCCATTCTCGTATCACGTTGCCGAGCTCGTCGACTTCCTGCGCATACACGGTGATGTTGAACGACTCGTCGATGATGACGTAGGCCTGCTCGGCGGAGCCCTCGCGGCGCTTGTAGGCCGATTCGAGGCCGTTCGCGACGGCTTCGAGCAGCACCTCGGTGGTCATGCCCTTCTCGGCGGCGAGTGCCTGGAGCGCTTCCATGATCTCCGGGCTGTTCATTGTCGCTGCCTTTCTCTCGGTGTGCTGCCGGACTTGCTGTGGCTGTTGGCGCCGGGCCCGGGTTTGGACGGCCGCCGCGCACCCCACTCGAAGGTGGTGCGCGCCTTGGAAATGTCGTTGTAGGGCACCGTCATCGGCTGGCCGATGGGCCCGGGCTGGGCCTGCTGGGCGCCTTCGGCGCTGCCGGATTGGGCGCCTTCGGCGCTGACGGACAGCTCTTCGACCTGCACGCAGACCGCGCTGGCATCGGCGCCGGTGATCTCGCCGACGATGCGTCGCCGGGGAGACTCGCTGGTGCGGATCACGACCCGCTCGCCTACGGCACCCGCAAAGTGCTCCGGGCGCAGCAGCTTGCGCTCGAGTCCGGGGCTGGAGACCTCGAGCACGTACCGGCCCTCGATCATGTCTGCGGCATCCAGCTCTGCTGACAGCCGGCGGCTGAGCCGGCCGAGCTCTTCGACGCCGACCGCTCCCCCGGCGGCTGCCGAAGCCAGCACCACCAGCGTCCCGCCCCGCCATTGCACGTCGTACAGGGCGCAACCCACCTCGTCTGCAATGGGACCTGCGAGCTCGGCGATGGTCGACGGGTGGACACCGTGGCCGACAGTCGGCTGTTCTGTCTCGTCTGTCTCGGGGGCGCGCGAGGCCGCAGCAGTGTCCGTCATCGCAACCTCCCTGTCCGTTTCGCCTCGGCCGACGTGGGGCTGTGCCTGCGGAATGAGCGCTTGCAGCCGAAGCGCATGCGCAGAGCCCATGACCAGCCGAAACTGTCCTGAAAGACCCACGCTACCAGTGAGTTCGGAAGCTCAGATACCGCCTTCGACCAGCGTCTTGAGGGCTACCGGCGCCGGATGAGGGCAACTCGTTCGGCCGCGTGGTTGACGTCGTCGCCCTGGGCGCTGATCAGCGCCACACGGTCGGCTTCGGCTGCGTCGGCCGCACCCTTCTCAGCCCGCGCGAGCGCCGCATCGGCACCGTCGGCCGCCACGACCTTGGCCCAACTCACGAGCGCGTCAACCATGCCGTCCTCAGGAACCACGGCGACCACCTGTCCCTTGACGAACAGGTGCCCCCGCGCGCGTCCCGCCGCGATGCCCAAGTCGGCGCTGCGAGCCTCGCCTGGCCCGTTCACCACACATCCCATCACCGCGACCTGCACGGGCAGGTCGAGATCGGCGAACGCCTCTTGGGCCTCGTGCGCGACGGCAATCACATCGACCTCGGCCCGGCCGCAGGAGGGACAGGCGACGAGATCGGTGCCGGTTCGTTCCCGCAGCCCCAGCGCCTCCAGCAACTGCCGGCCCGCCGCTGCCTCTTCGACCGGGTCGGCTGTCAGGCTGTAGCGGATGGTGTCTCCGATGCCCTCGTTCAGCAGGGTCGCGATGCCCGCTGTGGCCTTGACCAGACCGGCGGGCGGGGGCCCCGCCTCGGTGACGCCAAGATGCAGGGGAAAATCGACTTCGTCGGCAAGCATCCGGTAGGACTCCACCATCAACGTCACATCGCTGGCCTTCACCGAGATCTTGACGTCGCTGAAGCCCACCTCGGAGAAATAGCCAAGTTCGCGTTTGGCGGACTCGACCAGCGCCTCCGGGGTCATGCCGAATCGGGCTTCGATATCGGGGTCGAGCGAGCCGCCATTGACGCCGATGCGAATCGGCACACCGCGGTCGCCCGCTTCGGTGGCTACCGCACGAATCTGGTCCGGCTTGCGAATGTTGCCGGGGTTCAACCGCAAGCAGGCGACCCCGGCATCGAGTGCAGCCAGCGCGAGCCGGTACTGGAAGTGAATGTCGGCGACCAGCGGAACTGGCGACCGGGGAACGATCTGAGCGAGTGCCTCGACAGCGGCGACGTCGTTGGCGGTGCAGCGGACGATGTCGGCCCCCGCACCGGCCAGCGCGTAGATCTGGGCAAGGGTGCCCTCGACGTCAGAGGTCTTGGTGGTGGTCATCGACTGCACCGAGATGGGCGCACCGCCCCCGACGGGGACTCCGCCGACGTGCACCTGCCGTGTGCGGTGTCGCTCGTAGCTGCGGGGCGGGCTCATAGCGGCGGGCTCATGGGGGCGATCGTCTCACAGGTTGATCGGGTTGGCGATGTCGAGATACAGCAGGCCGACCCCCAAGAACGTGAGCAGCGCCACCACGGCAATCGCGAGGGGTGCCAGTGCTCGTGGGTCGATCATGTAGCGGGCACGCCCGCCGCGTTCGCGCCAGCGCTCGTAGGTGGCGACCGCTGCATGGCCGCCGTCGAACGGCGGCAACGGGATCATGTTGAAGACCCCCACGAATACATTGACGAGCGCGAACAACGCGAAACGCTCCGACCAGCCCCACGATGCGTCGGAGCCCACCTGCACGATGCCGAAGACCGACAGCGGGCGAGTGCTCAGATCCTCGTTTGCCGACGGGTCGCCCGGCGGGGACAGGATGCGATCGACGACGTCGTCGAAATTCGAGATCAGCATCCAGATGCCGGTGACCGAATTGGCAATCGACGTGCTGAGGTCGGCAAACGACCGGCCGATCGCTGCAGGCAGCGGGGCGGTCTCGTACAGGGTCGCAGCCTCGGCGCGCACGCCCAGCAAGCCCGTTCCTGTCTCGGGGTTCGCCGCCAACGTGGTCTCGACGCTTCGGTTGACGCCGTCACGCTCGATCTCGAGCAGCACCTGTTCACCGGGTCGGGACTGGATCTGCGACACGAAGTCGTTCCAATCCTCGGTGGCGACGCCATTGACCGACACGACGCGATCGCCCACCTCGACGCCAGCCGCACTTGCGGGCAGGACGACACCGTCTCGCGTGCTCATGACCTCGGCAACCTGCCAGCGGTTCGAGCCGTAATCGGGTGCTCCTACGACTGAATGGAGCAGCCCGAATGCGACCAGCGCCATGCACAGGTGCATGAGCGACCCCGCACACACCACCAGCAGCCGGCGCGGGTAGCTCTGCGCCCGGAACGAACGACGCTCATCGGTGGGCTCGACCACGTCCGCGCTTGACATGCCGATGATGCGCACGTAGGCACCCAGCGGCAAGGCCCGCAGGCCGTAGGTCGTCTCGCCTCGCCGCGTGCTCCACAGCCGCGGGCCGAAGCCCAAGAAGAAATCCGTGACCTTCATGCCGACGGCGCGGGCGGTGACGTAATGGCCCAGCTCGTGCATCAGCAGCACCCCGGCGAGGACCGCTGCAGCGCCGACAGCCAGGGGCCACTGCCAGGCCAGGTAAACGAGCACGACAAGGGCCGCGATCCATCCGAGCCTGCGAACTGCAGGACTCTGCGCAGTCGAGTGCTGGGCCGCCTCGGATCCGAACTCGTCGGTCGAGTAGCCCTTCATGAGCCAGCCCGCTTCGCGGCATCAGCAGCATGACGGCGTCCGGCGCTGTCGGCTGCAATCACGGCCTCGACGCTGTCGGCGGCTGCACCGTCGTGGTGTCCCATGGCGTGCTCGATGACGCTGGCAATCTCGTGCCAGCGCAGACGTCCGTCCAGGAATGCTCCGACGGCGCACTCATTGGCACCGTTCAGCCACGCGGGTGCAGTGCCGCCGACTCGGCCTGCCTCATACGCCAAGTCCAGGCACCGGAAGGTGCCGGTGTCGGGAAGCTCGAAGGTGAGGCTGCCGAGCTCTGCCCAATCGACCGCTCCGAACGGCGTGCTGATGCGCTCGGGGTAGGCCAGCGCGTAGCCGATCGGCAGGCGCATATCGGGCATGGAGAGCTGCGCGACCGTGCTGCCGTCGCCGAAAGTGACCATCGAGTGGATCACCGACTGGGGCTGGATGAGCACGTCAATACGGCTGTAGTCCACGCCGAACAGCTCATGTGCCTCGATGACCTCGAGCCCCTTGTTCATGAGCGTCGAGGAATCGACGGTGATCTTCGGCCCCATCGACCAGGTGGGATGAGCCAGGGCGTCGGCGACGGTGACCTCGCGCAGTTCGGCGGCGCTGCAGCCCCGGAATGGACCGCCGCTGCCGGTGAGAATCAGCCGCTCCGGCGGCGATGGCTCACCCGCCAGGCACTGGTGCACGGCGCTGTGCTCGCTGTCCACCGGGATCAACTCCGCGCCGGGCCGCGATCTCAGCGGCTGCACGAGCGGCCCCGCGGCAATCAGGCTCTCCTTGTTCGCCAGCGCCAAGCGCCGTCCGGCGCCGAGCGCTTCGAGCGTGACGCCCAAGCCGGCAAATCCGACGACGCCATTCACAACAACATCGGCCGTACCAGCGAGGGCGGCGAAGGCGTCGGGGCCCGCCACCACCTCGATACCGGCGGGAACGGCCGACGCGAGTTCTGCGGCCAGTTCCTGATCGCCGATGCCCACGACGGCGGGCCGGAACTCCGCGGCTTGCGAAGCAAGCTCACGCACCGAGCTGTGCGCGGCCAGCGCCGCGACGCTGAAGCGATCAGGCTCCGCGCGCACCACCTCCAGCGTCTGAGTGCCGATCGAACCCGTCGAGCCGAGCACCGCGACGGTCGTCGCGCCCACGGGACTAGCCGACGACGTATGTGCCGACGAAGTACGCCGCCGGCAATGCGAACAGCAGCGCGTCGAAGCGGTCGAAGACGCCCCCGTGACCGGGCAGCAGGTTGCCCATGTCCTTCACGTTGACATCGCGCTTGACCAGCGACTGGGAAAGGTCGCCCAGCGGCGCTGCGAGCGCGACGGCAAGGCTCAGCCACAGCGCGTCGAGCAGGCTCTCGGTCCACGGGAACACGCCGGGGAACCGGTTCATCACCAGCGTCGTCACGACGACCGACAGCACGATGCCCCCGATGAGACCTTCATGGGTCTTGTTGGGGCTGATGCGCGGCGCGAGGCGGCTCTGACCAGTGGTACGGCCGACCACGAAGCCGCCGACGTCATAGACGACGGTGCCGATCACGGCCGCGATCAGCAAGGAATCGCCGTTCGGCTCACGCAGCATCAAGGCGGCGAACGAGCCCAGCCCGCCGATCCACAGGAGCCCGAGCGCCGTGATGGCGAGGTTCGCGGTGGGGTGATCGCGCTCGATGCCGAGCAGGAACCAGCAGAAGATCGTCACCGCGGCAGTCGCGAGCACGATTGGGTAGGCCTCGACGCCGCGCAGGTGCACCCCGACCGTCAGGCCGCCGACGCCGACGAGACCGGCCAGGGTCGCTGGCCGGTATCCGAGGGGCCGTGCTGCGCGGTAGAACTCCGCCGCGGCGAGCACCAGCACGACAACGATGAGCGCGACA
Source organism: Candidatus Poriferisodalis sp. (assembly GCF_965203655.1). Classification (GTDB taxonomy): domain Bacteria; phylum Actinomycetota; class Acidimicrobiia; order Acidimicrobiales; family Poriferisodalaceae; genus Poriferisodalis. The sequence continues at coordinate 377,072 of NZ_CBDBDD010000008.1, read as the reverse complement.
ATGGCGGCTTCGCCGAGCCAGAGCGCGCCGAAGAACAGGGCGGCCAGGGCAATGCCAACGGCGATGGCTGCGGGCAGGTTGCGGCCGCTGCGGCCCGCGTTCTGCGGGCCGTTGTGCAACACAGTTCGGGCTTCGTCGCTCACGACTCCACGCTCCTCATAGTCTTGGCTTCCCTCGCGCCAATGCGACGCGGATGCATCGAGCCGGGCCCATTCAGCGAAGCGGTCAGGTTCGGATGTCGCCGCACCGGACTCCGAGGGAGCCTCCGTCAGCGTTGCGGCCTCGGACCCGCCGATCTCGGGGATCTCAGACGGGGCTGCCGCGACCGATGGCTGCGGAGCCTGTGGCGTCGCCTCGGCGGCTGGCGGATCGAACAGCGGCTCGTAGCCAGCCTGATCCGGATCTGGTTCCTGCGATGCCTCGGCGGCCTGGGGAGCAAGACGCGGGTCGTCGGGCAACTGCGGGAACAAGCGTGAGCCGCCGCGTCGCTCTGGCTCAGCGGCCGACGCAGGAGGCGCATCAGACTCAGCGGCCGACGCAGGAGGCGCATCGGACCCAGCCGGAGGGCCTGGCGCATCGGCGCCTGCCGACTCGAAGTTCACCAGCGGGCGCGTCGAGCCCAAGGTCTCGTCGGCGGCAGCAGGATCGTGTGGAGCATCATCGGGTTCTCTCGGCGGATGCTCGCTGCTCTCGGACATCTACCTCCACACCTGCTCGATCAAACCTCGAGGAGTTCCTGCTCCTTGGCGTCCAACGCCCGGTCAATGTCTCCCACAAACTTGGCGGTATCAGCGTCGAGCTCGTTCTCGAAGCTGCGCTTCTGGTCGGAGGAGATCTCCTTCTCCTTTTCGAGCGTATCGAGATCATGACGAGCACTGCGACGCAGATTGCGCACCGCGACACGCCCGTCTTCGGCCATCTGCTTCACCACTCGTACCAGATCCCTGCGCCGGTCTTCGGTCAGCGGGGGGAACACGAGCCGCAGAACATGACCGTCGCTGGACGGGTTGATTCCCAGGTCGGACTCCATGACCGCCTTGGAGATCGCGTCCAGCGCCGCACGGTCGAACGGCTGGATGACCAGCATGCGCGCTTCGGGCACGGAGAAACCGGCGAGCTGCTGCAGGGGGACGTTCGCGCCGTAGTAGTCGACCGCGAGCTTCTCGACCAGTGCCGGCGTCGCTCTGCCCGTGCGGACGGTCGCAAAATTGGCACGAGAGTGCTCGACGGCGGCGCCCATTCGCTGGCGAGCGTCCGCGCAGATTTCGGCGGCGAATTCGCTCACCTGACCAGCGTACTCCCGCCCGCCCACGCGGGACCGGGACCCCACGTCGGCGTCTGCGAGGCCAGACCTACCGCACCAGAGTGCCCAGCGCCTCGCCTTCGACGACGCTGCGGAAGTTGCCCTGCGTCATCAAGTCGAAAACGACAATGGGGGTGGCGTTGTCCTTGCAGACGGCGATGGCCGCTGAGTCCATCACTGCCAGCTCCTGGGAGAGCACCTCGAGAAACGTGACCTCGCCGAGGAGCTTGGCGTCGGGATCAGTCTGCGGGTCTGCCGTGTACACGCCGTCGATGCCTGAGTGGGTGCCCTTCAGCACGACATCGGCGTCGACTTCAGCGGCACGGAGCGCCGCAGCGGTATCGGTCGTGAAGAACGGGTTGCCGGTGCCCGCCGCGAAGATCACCACGCGCCCCTTCTCGAGGTGGCGGACGGCGCGACGGCGGATGTAGGGCTCGGCGATCTGAGCCATCCCGATCGCCGTCATGACGCGAGTCGGCACATCACGGCGTTCGAGTGCGTCCTGGAGGGCCAGCGCATTGATGACGGTGGCCAGCATGCCCATGTGGTCGGACTGGGCACGGTCCATGCCGCCGATCGAGCCCGCCATGCCACGCCAGATATTGCCGCCCCCGACGACCACCGCAATGTCGACTTCGAGGGAGACCCAGACATCGGATATCTCCGACGCGAGCTGGTCGACAACTGCCGAATTGACGTTGTTTCCGCCCTTGTCGGCGAGAGCTTCGCCCGACAGCTTCAGCACTACCCGCCTCCATGCAGCCTGCTTGCGGTGACGAGGGCGCAGCGGCTCAAAGGGCCCAGCCTGCTCGTCCGGCGGCACGTCTGAGCGGACTGCGGCCATAGGTGCGCTCAGCGTCCGATCTCGATCTGAGCGAAGCGCGTCACGCTTGCCCCCCCGACGAGATCGGCGATCGTGCGCTTCTCGTCCTTTACGAACTTCTGCTCCATCAGGGTGTGCTCACGCAAGAAGCCCACCAAGCGACCTTCCACGATCTTTCCGAGCGCAGCTTCGGGCTTGCCCTCGTTGCGACTCAGGGCTTCGAGCGTGGCCCGCTCGCGGTCCAGCACGTCTGCAGGCACGTCCGAGCGCTGGATGTAGGTCGGTCTGCTGCTGGCGATGTGCAGTGCGACATCGTGAGCGACCTCCGGCGTGGCACCATCGATCTCGACGAGCACGGCATTGACGCCGCGGCCGTTCTGCTGGTGGACGTAGGCGTCGATGCAGGAGCCTGCAGGAGCCTCGTAGCGTTCGACGGCCCCGACCGCGATGTTCTCTTTGAGCGTGATCTTGAGATCGTCGATAGCTCCGGCGGAATCGGCGACGGCATTCGGCCCGTCGCCAAGCACGGCGTCAAGGAGCTGATCCGCCATGGCCTGGAATCCATCGGACTTCGCCACGAAATCCGTTTCGCAGCGCAGCTCCACGATCGCGCCCACCGAGCCGTTGCCGCGCTCGACGACACGGGCCACAACGACGCCATCGCTATTGTCGCGATCTGCTCGCGCCGCGGAGGAGGCGATGCCGTTCTCGCGCAGCCACTGGGCCGCGGCCTCGGCATCGCCATCGCAGCGTGTCAACGCGTTCTTGGCATCCATCATCCCGGCGCCCGTGGCCTTGCGCAGGGCTTGGACGTCCTTCGCAGTGAACGCTGCCATGTCAGGCGGCTCCTTCTGATCCGGCTGATGCGGTCGATTCGGCAGGCGTCGCAGAAGTCTCGGCGGCACTCTCGGCACCGTCAGACTCGGGGTCGCCGGATGCGGCGGTCTCGCCAGTTGCGGCGGCATCGCCGGCAGCGGGGGCCGCGCTGGCGGCATCGGCGGATGCCGCAGGGGCCGCGGGCGAGTTCATGTCGGGCACTGCTGCTGCGGCCGCCGCCTTGGCAGCCTGATCGGCTGCGATGCGAGCTTCTCGTGCGGCAGCCTCAGCCAGTGCCGCGCGCTGTGCTTCGGCCTGCTGCGCTGCGATCCGCGCTTCTTCCTCGGGCGAGCGCTCCCCCGCCGAGGGCATCGTCACCCCGCTGCGCTCGGCCATGAACCGGCCCTCCCGCGCCGCATCCGCCATGACCCTGCACAGCAGCTCGGTCGAGCGGATGGCATCGTCGTTGCCGGGGATCACATAGCTGATCGGGTCGGGATCCGAGTTCGAGTCGGCCACCGCGACTACCGGCAGCTTCAGCCTGACCGCCTCGGCCACGGCGATGTGCTCCTTGGGCGTATCGAGCACGAATACAGCATCGGGCAGCTTGTCCATGTTGCGGATGCCGTTGAGGTTGCGCTGCAGCTTGGTGAGCTCGCGCATGTGCAGGAGGGCTTCCTTCTTCGGCATGTTGTCGAAGTCGCCGGCTGCCTGCATCCGCTCGTACTCAAGCATCTTGGTGACCCGGCCGCGGATGGTGCGGAAGTTGGTGAGCATCCCGCCGAGCCAACGCTGGTTGACGAACGGCATGCCGCAGGCGTTGGCGTGGCGCTGGATCGGGTACTGCGCCTGGCGCTTGGTGCCGACAAAGAGGATCGTGCCGCCTCCCGCCACCGTGTCGCGCACGTAGCCATAGGCCTGTTCCAGCAACTCGAGCGTCTGCCGCAGGTCGATGATGTAGATCCCGTTGCGCTCGCCCCACAGGAAGCGCTCCATCTTGGGATTCCATCGACGGGTCTGGTGGCCGAAGTGGACTCCGGCGGTGAGCAAGTCGGACATGGTCACGACAGCGGACATAGGTGCTCCTCCCCACGGTTCGCGCTTCTGCACCGGGGTCGACACCGCTGCGGGCAGCGGTGACCGTGGGGTCGCCCCAGCTGATCAGCCATTTGGGTCGTTGCGCTGCGGCGAAGGTGTGGCCCGAGCTCTCCGAGACAGGGTCTCCGAAGGTGTGGACCTCACAGCACCGCAATGCCAGCGCCGGAGTGTAGCCAGCGCAGTTGCAGCCGGTACACGGAGTCTGCGGATCGCACCAGCCTCGGGCGCCCACCAGATGGGCGGAGGCCTGCGCCGGGGCCACCTGCGAAGATCTGGGCTGGGTCGAGGTAGACCCTTCCCCTGCGCACCCCGACATGGAGCCGGTCCGAAACCGTTCCGAGCGGCTGGCCCCGCCGCACCCGTTCGCCCCGCTCGACCTCGACGGTCGCGACCCCGGAGTAGGAGACACGCAGACCGTCGGGATGGCTGACCGTAACGTGCAGTCGTCCGCCGACCGGACCGGCGAAGCTGACTACGCCGTCGCTCGCCGCCCAGAACGGCGCTCCGCGCTGCGTCGCGAACTCGAGACCGCGATTGCCCGGTCCGTAGGCGTGCGACGGGGGTCGGAAGGGATCGACGACCGTCCCGTCCACCGGCCAGATGTAGGTCGGCAATGGCCCGGTTTGGGCTAGGGCCTCAGAAGTGCCGGCAATCAGCACCGCGACGCACACAGCTACGAGCGCCGTCGATGCACCCAGCACGCCGGCGCCCTTGTACGGCCGAAGCCGCCGAACGCCAAGCGAGGCCCCTGCGACCGGACCCTTCAGGCGCGCGGGTGCGCCGACTCGTAGACCTCCCGCAGGCGTTCCTTGCTGAGGTGCGTATAGATCTGGGTGGTCGCGAGCCGCTGGTGGCCAAGCAGCTCCTGCACCACCCGCAGATCGGCGCCGCCGTCGAGCAGATGCGTGGCATAGGTGTGTCGCAGGGCGTGCGGATGGGTGGGCAGTGCTGCATGGCGATCCAGGATCCGCTGCGCATCGCGTGGCCCCAGCCGCTTGCCGCGCAAGTTGACGATCAGTGCTGCAGGATCGCGATCGGCGGGGGTGCGCAGACGCTGCGTGTCGAAGTCGTCGCTGCCGCCGCTGCGCCACGCGGCGAGCATCTCGATGGACGGTTCGCTGAGCGGAACCCGCCGATGCCTGCCGCCCTTGCCGATCACCTCGATGTGCCGGTCGCCCACCCGGTAGGCGCCACGGTCGAGCTGGCACAGCTCGGCGACCCGCAGCCCGCTGCCGTACAGCAGCTCGAGCACTAGCCGATCGCGCAGCTCGGTCGCGTCGTCGGGCACCGTGCCGTCGCCGAGCATCCCGGAGACCTCGGACGCCCCGAGCACCCGCGGAAGGCGTCCGGTGCCAGCGGGCGCGGCGAGCCCGACTGAGGGATCGCGCCCGATTGCGCCGTCGCGTACGAGCCAGCCGAAGTAGCGCCGGAGCGCAGAGGCCTTGCGCGCTGCCGATCTCCGCGACAGGCCGCGCACCGACAGGAACGCGACGTAGCGCCGCAGCCAGCGTCGGTCGACGTCGCGGGGCGCGTCGAGGCCGGCGCGTGAGGCCCATGCGGCGAACTGGGCCACATCGGTCCGGTAAGCGCGCTTGGTCGCCTCCGACGCTGCCGTCAGCGACAGCACGAATTCGGAGATCCGCCACTCCAAGGGCGCATTCGCCACCAGAACCACAGTACAGATGCCGCCCAGCGCAGGGTCCGAGCGGCGACATCAGCGAGACTTCTCCCACCACCCACCGGTCTCGGTGACCCATCCCGACAACTGCAGCCTCCCGAGGGCCGTGGCCAGCTCCGCGAGTGATGCCTCGACGCACAGCGCCAACTCGTCGACCGAACGACCGCCTGCAGTGAGCTCATCCAGCAGCTCGCATTGGAGCGGATCGTCAGGCAGCGATGCGATTGGAGCCGCAGCGGCGCCCCCCGCCGCTGCACCCAGCGCCAGCAGCACGTCATCGGTGTCGCACACCGGAGCGCACCCCTCGGCGAGCAGCCGATTCGTGCCGCTCGAGGCGCTGCTGGTGATCGGACCGGGGACAGCCATGACAGTGCGACCGCGCTCGACCGCGGCCTCGACCGTGTACATCGAGCCGCCCGATGGACCGGACTCGACCACGATGAGCAGCTCGCACAGTGCGGCCACGATGCGGTTGCGTGCGGGGAACTGCCACGCCGCTGGGTGCGTGCCGAGCGGGTACTCGCTGAGCAGCGTGCCGTGCTCGCCGACATCGACCCACAGGGCGCGGTTCGCGGCGGGATAGACGCAATCGAGCCCGCTGCCGACAACACCGATGACCGGACCGCCCGCGTCCAGCGCTGCTCGCTGGGCGATGCCGTCGATGCCGGTCGCCAGACCCGAGACGACTGCAACGCCGTGCGCGGCGAGACCCTCGCCGAGCAGGCGCGCAACGGTGCGGCCGTATGCGCTGCACCGGCGCGTACCCACGATGCCGACCCGCCGCAGGGCGAGATCGACCGGCGCGCCACGACCGAACAGCACCGCTGGGGGTTCGGGATCGGTCGCCCACAGCTCAGCGGCACCGTTGCACCATGGCACGTGCAGCCACACACCGGCGGCTGCATGCGCGTCGAGCAGTCCGGCGCCGACCGGCCGCCCGTCGCGCGCTGCCTCAGCCATCGCGGTCGCAGCGTGCTGCTGCCACGTCGACAGCAGCGCCGGATCCACGCCGCGGCACGCACCCAGCGCAGCCAGTGTCGCTGCGTCTCCGCGGCGCAAGGCGGAGATCGCGTCGAGTGCGCTGCGGTCGCGCAGCAACACATGCAAGCGCGCCGGACCGATGCGAGGCAGCGAGCACAGCTCAACCAGGGCGCCGAGTTCTGCTGCAGCGTGGCCGTCGGCCGGCATGGCGTCCACGAAGCCGGTCATCTCGCCGCGGCGGGGACGTGCAGATTGCCGACACTCGCACGCAGCGTCAGCGCTTCGTTCAGGCACTCCGCGTCGATCGGCGGTTCATCGCCGGCGAGATCGCACAGCGTCAGTGCGACGCAACGGACTCGCTTGAGGCCGCGGCCGCTGAGCAGTCCCTGCCGTAGGCGCTTGCGCAGCTCGTCGCGGCTGGAGGCGGTGAGCGGGGCGTGACGTTCGAGCTGGAGGCCCGAGAGTTCGGCGTTCGACTCCACTCCTCGGGCTGCGGCTCGATCACGTGCAGCAGCCACCCGGGCACCGACCGTCTCGGTGGACTCGCCGCCGGTGCCGTCAAGCAGTTGATCGGGCTCGGGACGCGGTACCTGCACACGGAGGTCGAAGCGGTCGAGCAGCGGCCCGGACAGCCGCCGCAGGTAACGCTGCCTGACGTAGTCGGAGCAGCGGCAGGCGTTGGGCCGACCCGCCTGCCCGCACGGGCACGGATTCATGGCGGCCACCAGCAAGAAGCGGGCAGGAAACTCGCAGGAGCCAGCCGCACGGCTCACCCGCACCAAGCCTTCTTCGAGCGGCTGACGCATCGCGTCGAGCACGCTCGGCGCGAACTCGCCGAGTTCGTCCAGAAACAGCACCCCGCGATGGGCGAGGGAGACCTCCCCGGGGCGCACCGCCGGCGAGCCGCCGCCGATGAGCGCTGCCATGGTCGCCGTGTGATGGGGGCTGCGAAGCAGCGGTCGGGTCGCGAGGCCCGTCGGCAGCGGCAGTCCGGCCGCCGATTGGACCCGTGTCGCCTCCATGGCACGCTCGGAGCTGAGCTCGGGCAGCAGTCCCACCAGGCGGCGGGCCAGCATGGTCTTGCCGGCCCCGGGCGGCCCCAGCATCAGCAAGTGGTGACCGCCTGCTGCGGCGACCTCGATCGCCCGGCGCGCAAGCGGTTGCCCGACGACATCTGCGAGATCGGGCACCGCGACGGGCCTTGGCCGGCGCGGATCGGGCGGCGGATCGGGCCATGACGACCTGCCGCCCAGCACCGCTGCGAGCTGCCTCAGATTCTGGGCCGTACAGACCTCGCGGGGATTCGCGGCAAGCGCGACGTGGTGGGACTCGTGGGCGATCACCACGGCGCGGTCGCGCAGCGCGTCGACCAGCGGGACGACTCCCACCACGGCCCGTATCGCCCCATCCAGACCCAGCTCGCCGACGAACGCCTTGCCGTCGAGAGAGTCGATCGGTACCTGATCGGTGACGGCCAGGTAGGCGACGGCTATCGCCAGGTCCAGACCCGCGCCGCCCTTGCGCAAACCCGACGGTGCCAGGTTCACCGTGACACGACGCTGGGGCCATTCGAGTCCCGACGACAGCACGGCAGAACGCACCCGATCTCGCGCCTCGCGGCATGCGGCATCGGGCAGGCCGACGATCGTGAATGAGGGCAGACCGTCGGTGACGTGCACTTCGACGGTGACAACGTGGCCGTCCACGCCGACGAGCGTCGCGGCCGTTGCAGTAGCCAGCATGAGCCTCCTCCAGCAACTGAGAGCGGACACGGCTCACGACGAGCACGGTCCGGATTCTTCGAGGAGGCCCGCCAGGGGGCCACGATCACAGCAGCAAGTCGTGCGGCAGCCGGGGCGAGCCCCCGCTGCCACGGCGACCTCGACGCCCACGGTAGATCACGCACCGCCAGCGCAGGCCAGTGATTTTCTTGAGCCTCCCAAGCTCCGATACCGCGTCGGTGCCGCGATACTGCTGTGGTGGGCTACGACCCCTACCGCAAGCACCGCACGACGCGCATCGACTACGTGCTCGTTGCCGCCGCGACAATCGTCGCGGTCGCGCTCGTCGTGTGGGCGTTGGTGGGCTGAGCGGCTAGGGCTGCGGATGCGGGATCTGGAACCGGTGCCGGGCTTCGAAGTGCGTCGCGTGCAGCCTTACGAGGCAACCAAGCTCTACACCTGCGGCGGCTGCGCCAACACGATCGAGGTGGGCGTGGGCCACGTGGTGGCGGTGCCGCTCGACGCCGTCGATCTGCGGCGCCACTGGCATTGGGGCTGCTGGGCGGCGCGGGACCGTCGGCGGCCGGTGGGCTGAGCAGCCGAGAAACGGCGCAGCGATTTTCGCGGCGCCTCTCGTAGGGTTCTCAGAGAGCGCTCAGAAGGCCCCAGTCAGGACTTCGACTGTCCGGCCCATGACGGACGCGGCGTCGCAGCGAATCGGACCACGCCAGCCTCCTCGCTGGCGCAGGTATTCCGCAGCCACGCGGCGAACCTGTTGCTGCTTGCGCGCCGTGATCGCCTCGAAACCCGTGCCGAAGCGGCCGCTCGAGCGGGTTTTCACCTCGCACACCACAAGCTGCGACCCGTCGGTGACGATGAGATCCAGCTCACCCGTGGCGCAGCGCCAGTTGCGCTCGAGCACGCGGTAGCCGCGTTCGGCATACCAGCGCTCGACCAAGCGTTCTCCGTAGCGCCCCAGCGCTTGACGCTGAGCGCTCACCGGGCCGCCGCACCTTGCCGCGCCGGCGCGATATCTCTAGAAACGCTTCTCGCGGACCCGGGCCGCCTTGCCCACGCGATCGCGCAGGTAGTACAGCTTGGCCCGGCGCACATCGCCGACCGCTACGCGCTCGATCTTGGCGATCGTCGGCGCATGCAGGGGGAATGTGCGCTCGACGCCCACCCCGAAGCTGAGCTTGCGCACGGTGAACGTCTCGCTGATGCCCGAGGACTGGCGAGCGATCACGTATCCCTCGAAGACCTGGGTGCGCCGCCGGTTGCCCTCCACGACACGGACGTGAACGCGGACCGTGTCGCCGGGACCGAAGTCCGGATGGTCATCGCGCAGGCGAGGCTGGTCGACTAGATCGGTGCTTCCCATGGCGGCCCGACTCCCGAGATCGGCGTGGCGACGGCCTTTGGAGGCTAATGGTCTGGCCCCCCGATGCGGCATCGCGCTTGCCGCTGATGACACTCGGGACTAGCCGGTCTCGGGAATCTCGAGGCCGAATTCGGCGAGCAGCTCGCGGTCGGGATCGCTGATGCCGCGCTCGGCCAGCAGATCCGGGCGTTCACGTGCCGTGCGGACCAGCGCCATGGCCTGGCGCCAGCGGGCGACGCGTGCGTGATCCCCGCTGCGCAGCACCTCTGGCACGTCGAGGCCGCGGAACTGCGCTGGGCGCGTCCAGTGCGGGTATTCCAGCAGTCCGCCGGAGAAGCTCTCATCAGAACTCGAGGCGGTATTGCCGAGCACGCCCGGCACCAGCCGCGCGACGGCCTCGGTCACGACCATCGCCGCGAACTCGCCGCCGGCGAGCACCACATCGCCCACCGAGACCGAGCCGTCCACGAGATCGGTGCGGATGCGCTCGTCGACGCCCTCGTAGCGACCGCACAGGAGGCTGAAGCCTCCTGTTGCCGCAAGCTCTGCAGCCATGGCCTGGTCGAAGCGCCGACCCCCGGCATCCAGCAGGAGCAGCGGCCGCGGTGGCGAGACTGCCTCGACCGCCGCAAAGACCGGTTCGGGCATCAGCACCAAGCCCGGCCCTCCCCCGAAGGGAGCGTCGTCGACGGTGCGGTGGACGTCCGAGGTCGCGAGACGCAAGTCCCAGCAGCGGATGTCCAGCAGGCCGCGCTGGCGGGCCCGTCCGAGAATGCTCAGATCGCACATCGCGTCAAGCTCGGCAGGGAAGATCGAGAACAGGTCGATGCGCAAGCCGATGCCGTGCCCGGCTGTGGAACTGCCCTCAGCGCTGGTCGAGCTCGAAGAGCCCATCGGGCACCTCCACGTGGACCACGCCGGATTCGCAGCGCACCACAAACGTCAGCGGCACCAGGTGGCCCGTGTCCAATTCGAGCAGGTCCGCCGCCGGATTCGCCACCACCGCGGTCACGACACCGGCAGCGTCGCCCCGCTGATCGACGACCGTGGCGCCGCATAGCTCATGCACCCACAGCTCGTCGGGGTCTGCGAGGGGCTCGGCGAACACGGTCGTGCCAGTCAGCGCCGCTGCCGCATCCCGGTCGTCGATGCCTTCGAATCTGACCAGCCAACGATTGCCGTCGGGGCGGGCACGGGCGACGGCTCTGGGTCCCGCCGTGGTCACGAGCACCGAACCGGCATCGAATCGCTCGAGGCGGTTGGTGACCGGGTACACGGCGACCTCGCCCCGCACTCCGTGTGCGCGACCGATCGTCGCGATTTCCAGCAGTCCGGACTGCTCAGCCTCCGGAGCGCCGGAGTCAGTCCCGGAAGTCGACTTCGACCCCGACGCCATCGCGATGGGCGGCAGCGCGCACCAGCGTGCGGATGGCATTGGCGACGCGTCCTCGCTTGCCGATGACCCGGCCGATGTCCTCGGAGCTCACCGTTGCGGTCAGGCTCAGCTTGGATCCCGACTCGGCAATCTCGACCTCGACTTGGTCGGGATGCTCGACGAGCTGGGCGATGAGATACAGCAGCACCTCTTCGGCAGTAGTGGTCTCAGCTTCGGCGCCGGTCTCTGCAGTGGTCACCGGTCCTCCCCGTCGTCTTGCGGCTCAGCATCGACTGCCGTTGCGCCCTCGGGCGCTGTATCGGATGGTGAGGGATCGGCTGGCGAGGGGTCGTCGCCCTCTGCGGGGGCGTCGAGGACCAAGTCGGGCACGGGGGCCGCCGGCGCAACATCGGGCGACGGCTCGGCGTCGGCCACCGCGGCCTGCGGATCGGATCCCGAGCGGAAGTCGTCCCACGCACCGGAGATCGTCAGCAGCTTCGAGACGGTCTCGCTCGGCTGCGCCCCGTGGCTGAGCCAATGGACGGCACGCTCGTTGACGATCGAGATCGCCGAGGGCTCTTGGCGCGGATCGTAGGTACCGATGACTTCCAGGACGCGGCCGTCGCGGGGCTTGCGGCTGTCGACGGCGACGACGCGGTAGCTGGGCTGCTTCTTCTTGCCGGTGCGCTTGAGGCGCAGACGAACGGCCATGTTGCTCCCGGTGAGGTGAATACGAGTTTGGGGGCCTGTGTTGGGGGCCTGTGGGGGCGGGCGAGCCGGCACCTGGGGTGTGGCTTGGTATGGCACACCGATGGGCCGCCGCGCCGACGAATGAGGATAACGGGACGCTGGCCCGTCGCCCCCGACGCGACGGCACGAATCAATGGTGCCGGGGCGGCTCAGCGACCGGGCAGCTTCAGGTCGAGTGCGTCCCAGTCGATCGCGTCGCTGAGCGGCTTTGTGCCGGCCTTGGGCCCCGATCCCTTGGGCGACACCCGTCCGCCGCCGCCAGTGCGGCCCGCGCCCCGGCCGCGCTTGCGAGCCGCCTTGCGGCCCGCGGGCCGTCGCTTGGAGCCCAGCCCCATCATCCCGCCCATCATCTTGCGCATCTGGGCGAACTGCTTGAGCAGGTTGCCGACCTGTGCCGACGATGTGCCGCTTCCCGCGGCGATGCGAGCTCGGCGGGACGCATCGATGATCTCCGGCGACACTCGCTCGGCCGGCGTCATCGACAGCACGATCGCCTCGGCGGTAGTGATCCGGTCGTCGTCGATCTCGGCATCGCGGACCTGATCGGAGATGCCCGGCATCATCTGCACGATGCTCTGCAGGTTGCCCATCTTGCGCAGCTGCCGGAGCTGGTCCACGAAATCGTCGAGCGTGAAGGTGCCCTCGGCCAGTCGCTGCGCGGCCGCTTCGGCTTCAGCCTCCTCGTAGACCTGCTCGGCCTTCTCGATGAGCGTGAGCACGTCGCCCATGCCGAGAATCCGGCTGGCCATGCGGTCGGGGTGGAACTGCTCGAAGTCGTCGATCTTCTCGCCGACCGACGCGAACGCCACGGGACGGCCGACCACCTCGGCGACCGACAGCGCAGCTCCGCCGCGCGCATCGCCGTCGAGCTTGGTCAGGATGATGCCGTCGACCTCGAGCGTGGCGTGAAATGCCTCGGCAGTCGACACGGCGTCCTGGCCGACCATCGAGTCCACGACGAGGAACGTGTAGTGCGGCTCCACCGCGTCGGAGATGCGGGCCACCTCGGTCATGAGCTCGGCGTCGATCGCCAGCCGACCTGCAGTGTCCACGATGAGCACGTCGCGCCCGGCCTGGCGGGCATGTGCGAGCCCCCCTGCAGCGCAGGCCACGGGGTCGCCTGGCTCGCTCCAGACCTCGGTGTCGATGCCGTGAGCCAGCGTCCGCAATTGCTCCACGGCTGCGGGACGCTGCAGGTCGGCACCCACCAGCAGCGGGTTGCGCCCCTGGGACTTGCACCACTGGGCCAGCTTGGCTGCGGCCGTCGTCTTGCCCGAGCCTTGGAGCCCCGCCAACAGCACGACCGTGGGCGGTTTCGGCGCGAACTGGAAGTTGAGCGGGTTGCCGCCCAGGATGGCGACGAGTTCGTCGTTGACGATCTTGGTCACCTGCTGGCCGGGAGTCAGGCTGGCAGTGACCTCGCCGCCGATGCTGCGCTCGCGGACCCGCTCGGTGAAACGTCGTACGACCCGAACGTTCACGTCGGCTTCGAGCAACGCCACGCGGATCTCTGCGAGCACCTCGTCGACGTCGGCGGGACGCATCCGCCCGCGCCCGCGTAGCGACCGGAGCGTCCCGGAAAGGCGGTCAGTCAGCGTGTCGAACATCGATCATTCCCCCTCGGAGGGCTGCAGCTCTTCGGCGACCCCCAGCAGCGCGTCGACATAGCTGTCGGGGTCGAAATCGACGAGATCTTCCGCGTGCTCGCCCAGGCCCACGAGCTTCACCGGAAGCCCCAGCTCGGCCTCGATGGCAAAGACGATGCCGCCCTTGGCCGAGCCGTCCAGCTTTGTGAGCACGACACCGGTGACGTTGGTGGCCTCGGCGAAGGCCCGCGCCTGGCTGAGGCCGTTCTGGCCGGTCGTGGCGTCGATCACCAAAAGGGTCTCGGCGACCGCTCCGGGCTCTCGATCGGCCACCCGGCGCACCTTGGCGAGCTCGTCCATCAGGTTCTTTCGAGTCTGCAGACGGCCGGCGGTATCGGCGAGCACCACATCGGCGCCTCGTGCGGCGGCCGCGGTGATGGCGTCATGCACCACCGAGCTGGGGTCTGCACCCGAGCTGCCCGAGATGAGTTCGGCGCCGCAACGATCGGCCCACGTCTGCAGCTGGGACGCAGCCGCGGCGCGGAACGTGTCGCCCGCGGCCATGACGACACGCCGGCCAGCCGATGAGAATCTGTGACCGACCTTGCCGATCGTGGTGGTCTTGCCCACGCCGTTGACACCTACGAACAGCCACACCGCCGTTGCGTCGTCCCGGCCGGGCGCCGAAGTGGCAAGCGATCGGTCTGCATCGAGCGTCTCGCGCATCTGGTCGCCCAGCGCACGCATCAGTTCGCCCCCCTCGGTGATGCCGGCTTCGGCAGCCGCGCTGCGCAGCCGATCCAGCGTTGCCATCGTGGTCGCCACGCCCACATCGGCACCGAGCAGCGCTTCTTCGAAGCTCTCCCACGTCTCGGCGTCGGGTGTGCGGCCCCGGATGGAAGCGAGCCGATCCCGCAGTGTGCGGCGCGACGAGGCCAGGCCCGAGGCGAAGGTGACCGGTGCCCGCTCCGGCTCTGCGAGGTGGGGGTCAGCAGTCTCGTGGAGTGCCGTCGCCGCGGTGGCCGGCGGTTCGGCGGCAAGCTGCGGGCGTGGTTGTTCTGGAGGGCTCGACGAAACGGCACGGCGCTGCCTGTTTCGCTGAGCCAAGGGCACCGTCATCAGCGCCAACATCACCACCACGAGACCGATGACGGCGATGCGCCAGCCGTCGGGCAGGTCGTCGCTTCCCCCGAGGAGGAGAATCGCCCCGATGAAAATGACGATGGCGCCTGCGCCGGCGACCGCCCTGGTGCTCACTGGCGGGCAGGCTACCGAGGTGCCGTGACAGGCTCGCTGGCTGCTAGCGGGCCGTCCGCGGCAATGAGCGCTGCGGCGGCCGACGGCCGTTCGGACACGACCACGCTGGATCCTCCCGGCGGCATCGACACGCCGTAGAGCACGTCGGCCGACTCCATCGTGCGACGCTGATGACTCACGATGACCAGCTGCGACTCGCGCCGGAATTCGGCCACAAGATCCAGGAAGCGCTGCAGGTTCACATCGTCGAGCGCTGCTTCGACTTCGTCGAGGACATAGAAGGGCGAGGGGCGGCTGCGGAATACCGCGAAGAGATAGGTCAGCGCCACCAGCGAGCGCTCGCCGCCCGAGAGCAGCGATAGGCGTCCGACGCGCTTGCCGGCCGGTCGCACGTCCAGCTCGACGCCGCAGGTGAGCAATTCGTCGGGATCGGTCAGCGAGAGCTTGCCGGTCCCGCCGGGGAACAGCGTGCCGAACAGCTCCTCGAAGTTCCGCGCGACGTCCTCGAAGGCCTCCGCGAATGTCGCCACGATCTCGGCGTCGATCGCTCGGATCACCTTGCCCAGCTCGCGCCTGCTGCTGCGCACGTCGGCCAGCTGGGACGCCACAAACTCGTGGCGCTCGGATGCTGCTTCGTACTCGGACAGTGCGAGCGGGTTGGTCGGCCCGAGCCGGTTGAGATCGGCACGCAGCGATCGCTCGTGGGCCTTGGCGCTGGCGCCATCGGGCAGCGGCGGCGGCAGCGCTCCGAGTGCCGTTTCCGGCTCGGCGTCGAATTCCACTCGCAGGGTGTTGACCAGCACGTCGCGCTTGGTCCTGCGTTCAGCTTCGGTCACGTCCAGCGCCGCAAGCTCAGTGCGAAGGCGCTCCTGACGGGCCGATACGGAATCGCTCTCGTGCCGCAATGCGTCAAGTCGATCGGAGAGTTGGTGCACCAGCTCGGTCCGGGCCTCGTGGCGTGCTCGCAAGCGCCTGGCTTCGGCATCGAGACGGTGACGCCGCTCAGAGAGCAGCAGCGCGAGCCGATCCAGCGCCGAGACGATGTGCTCGGCTCGCGCCAGCCGTGCGGACGCAGCGGCACGGGACGACTCATGGCCCGCGAGACGCTGAGCGATCGCGCGAAGCCGATGCTCAAGGGCGGTCCGGCGCTGCTGCTGGGCGGCTGCACCGGCTTCGAGTGCCTGGACCTGCGCGGCCTGCCTGGCGGACGCGGCAGCGACTCGTTGCCGCAGCGATTCGACGGCTCGCCGTGCGTTGCGCTGGGTATCGAGCGCCGCTCGGTGCGCTTGTCGCGCCGCGTCGAGTGCGGCGGCTGCCGATCGATGCCGGTCCTTCAGCTCAGCGATGCGTCCCTGCGCCTCCTGGCGTGCGGCTTCGGCCGCCGCGGCTCCGGTGCCGCCGATTCGCCAGCCGCGGGGCCCGAATCGATCCCCGCTTGGTGTGACGAAGACGCCATGGTGATCTGCGCGGGCCCGCTCGTATGCAGCAGACCAGCCACCTTGCACGCACACCGCGTGACCGATCACTGCGTCCAGCAGCGCCGTGATGCGGTCGTGGCAGTCCTCCGGCGCGTCGGGAGCGACTCCGACGTGCGGCCGTACAAGTTCGTCTCCGGTGCTCGGTGGCGCTGCGCCCGCGGGCACAACTGGCTCGCTGGGTTCGCCCACGGCGCTGAGCGAGATCACCGATCCGGCCAGCCCTGCAGCGTCGAGCGCGCCAAGCGCTTCGGAGGCAGCGGTGTCATCGCTCACGACGACAGCGCTCAATGCCCCGTCCGCCGCGGCCTCGGTCGCCGCCTCGAAGCCCTTCTCGACAACGGCGAGATCGCCCAGAGGGCCCAACACGCCGGAAACGCCATCGAGTGCTTTGGTGACGGAGTCGTCTCGAGCTGAGCCGATTGCGGAGCTCAACGCTTCGGACCGACCGATCCAGCGCTGCAGGTCCTCGACCACGGATTGCTTGCGTTCATCGGCCTGCGTCACGGCTGCTGCTGCGCCATCGAGGCGCGCTTGGGCCTCCGACGCAACCGCGCTGGCCTCTTCGAGCGCAGCCTCGTCGGCATCCCCTCCAGGACCTGCTCCCGACCCGGCGCGGCCTGCAGGCGGCCCGTCGCCCGACGGCACCTCGGCTGCGGCATCCAGCTCAGCGATCTCCGCGGACAGCCGGGTGTGCTCGTCGGTGAGCGTCGCAACGACATCGGAGTCGAGCTCGGCGTTCCGTTCGAGTTCGACCGAGCGCATCCGTTCGTAGGTCTGACCAATGAGGCCACGAGCCCGTTCGGACAGCGACGCCACGCGTGGGAGCTGATCCGTCGGCTCGCTGGTCAACTCGGCGAGCTGCGCCTGCGCAGCCTCGATCGCGGCGCCGGCCTCGGCAAGCGAGGCCGCGGTGCTGGCCTGCTCCCCTTGCAGCTCGGCGCGCCGCGCATTTGCAGCAGCCTGTGCCTGCTGGTAGCCCGCCAGCTCCTGACCCGCGTTGTAGAGCTGAAGGTTTGCCAGCTCTGAACTGATCTCGGCGTGGCGGCGTGCGGCTTCTGCCTGACGCTCGAGCGGTCGGAGTTGGCGGCGCAGCTCGCGTTGCAGATCTGCCAGGCGCGTCACGTTTGCCTCGGTGCTCTCGAGCCGGCGCTCCGCCCGCTCCTTGCGCCGACGGAACTTCAGGACCCCGGCGGCCTCCTCGATGAGCGCGCGACGTTCTGACGGCTGGGCTGCGAGCACGCCGGTGATCTGGCCCTGGGCCACGATGATGTGCTGCTGCCGACCGACACCGGCGTCGTTAAGGAGCTCCTGCAGATCGAGCAGGCGGCAGGGCGTGCCGTTGAGCGCGTACTCCGACTCGCCGGAGCGGTAGAGCGTGCGGGTGATCGCCACTTCGGCGGTCTGTGTCGGCAGTGTCTGCGATTCGTTGTCGATGACCAGGGTGACCTGTGCCCGGCCCAAGGCGACACGGCGATCGGTGCCGGCAAAGACCACGTCGTCCATCCGCTGGCCCCGCAGTGCGCGCGGCCCCTGAGCGCCCAGCACCCAAGCGATCGCGTCCACGACGTTGGACTTGCCGCTGCCATTAGGGCCGACCACCACAGTGACGCCCGGCTCGAACGTCAGCGTGGTGGATTCGGCGAACGACTTGAAGCCGGACAGCGTCAGGGAGCGGAGGAACACAGGGCTAGTTCAGATCAATCGGGGCAGGGGCCAGCGCGTCGAGTTTGGCAAAGACTCGGGCTGCGGGCGGGGAGGGTTACGCGTGGCCTACACCTGATAGTCGCAGTAGTGGTGGGTCACGCCCCGGATCACGGCGGTGAGCACATCACCTCTGCCGTTGCGGCACCGCTCGCCCGCGCGCCCGTATACCTCGAGGTAGGTATCGAAGCCACCTGCCTTGCCGAAGATGTCGAGGTGCCCGCCGACTGAGGCACCCCGATACTTGATCGAGTTGTGAACGGTCTCAACGATGGCTCGGTAGAGCCGCCGGACTTCCTGGGTGTTCAGCGCACTGGCGACCCGCGCATGTCCCAATCGCGCCGCGTGCAGCACCTCATCGGAGTACATCGGCCCGATGCCCACCACGAACGTGGGATCGAGCAAGAGATCTCGCACGGTCTCGGTACGGCCTCGCAGCATGAGCGCAAAGTCTGTCCAAGGCATCGGCATGTCGACCGGATCGAATCCGAGTTCGTCCCGGTCCGGATAGAGCTTCTGGTAACGAGCCCAGGTGAGGACTCGCAAGGTTGCCTCATCACCCGAGTCGAGCAGGCGAAGCTGCCCTCCTTTGGTGAACGTCATGATCACCTTGGTCTCGGGCTCAACCGGGGTTCTCGAAGTCGCCCGCCGGAACGAACCGGTTTCGCCGAGGCGCGCGACCATGATCTCGTCGGAGTCGAGCACGAAGTGAATCAGCGAACCCTCCCGGGAAACCGAGTTGATCTTCTTGCCCACAAGCAGGTCGGCGAACTGCTGCTTGGAGCGCATCGCCGGCAGTGCCCGCTTGGTGCCGGGAACGTGGACTGACTTGAACTTGCGGTTCGAGATCTCCTTGTCCAGATCGCGCTTGGCAATCTCGAGCTCAGGCAGTTCAGCCATGGGTGGGCTCCTTCGCAACGGTCGATCGGTCACTGCAATCCTGGGCAAACCGCACGCACGCGGCTGCCGCCGCGTGGCGCTCCGCGGCTCGCTTCGTGGCACCCTCGCCGCGGCCCCAGACCTCGTCGCCCACACGGGCCTCGGCCACGAAGTTCCGCAGGTGCGCAGGTCCCGAACCCACCACGACGTAGGTGGGCTCGGCGCCGAATCGCCGAGCGACCAATTCCTGGAACCGGTTCTTCGCCTCACGAGCACCGGGCGCGGCAGCCGCAGCAGCGATGCGCGATCCCAGCAAGCGCCCGACAACGTCGCGGACCGCGTCGATGCCCCCGTCGAGATACACCGCGGCCAGCACCGCTTCCAACGCATCGGCAAGGATCGATTCCCGGTCAGCTCCACCGGTCGCCGCCTCGCCCCGGCCCAGCAGCAGGGCTGACCCCAGGTCGCACTCGCGAGCCGCAGCGGCCAAGGCCGCGGCGCTCACCACCGCCGACCGCACCGCGCTGAGGTCGCCAGGGCCGAGATCGGGCCAGTGGACAGTGGCATGCTCGCTGACGCAGAGCCCGAGCACGGCATCGCCCAGGAATTCCAGGCGTTCGTTGGACACAGCGACGTCGTCGTTCGAGGCCGAGCTGTTGTGCTCGTTGCACCAGCTTCGATGGGAGAGCGCCTCAATCAGCAGTGCGGGATCGGCGAATCGATGTCCGACCCGCTCCTCGAGGCCGCGGAGCTCGGCGCGTTCAGCGGCGGCTGTCTCCACGTCAGCCGACGCGTTCCATCACATAGTCGATGGCGTCGCGCACTGTCTTGAGATCTTCGAGATCCTCGTCCTCGATCCGAAAGCCCACCGTGCGGTCCGAGAGCTCTTCCTCGAGCGCCTCCACCAGCTCGATCAGCGCCAGCGAGTCGGCGCCGAGATCGTCGACGAAGGACGACGACTCGGCCACCTGAGACGGCTCCAACTCCAAGATGTCGGCGAGCTGGTTGCAGATGAGGTCGAAGACTTCGCCGCGTTCGGGGGGATTCTGACGCACATGGGTTTCAGCGGGCATGAGAACTCCTGCCGTCTTCGGCGTTCGGGCGCTGCGGTACCGCGGTAGGCGGCACCGCTGTGGGACGACGGATGGATCTTGCGCATCCGTGCTGCGGATGCGCGGGTGAGCCTACCGTCAGCCTTCAGGATGCTGGAAGGCTGACCGCCGCCAGCTCGCCCAGCAAGTCGGCCTCGACCATGCGGTGTGCCACTCTGATTGCGCTGGTGATGGCTCGGGGGCTCGACGAGCCGTGAGCAATGACGCAGACGCCCCGCACGCCCAGCAGCATCGCTCCCCCGACGTTGTCGGCGCTCATCTCCTCGGCCAGCGGTGCGAGCAGCCGAAGTGCGTCCGCACCCGCCTCCCCGCCCTCGGCGAGACGCTCGAGAATCAGACGCACGAAGAACGACGCCGTGCCTTCCAGCGACTTCAGCAGCACGTTGCCGGTGAACCCGTCGGTGACCACGACATCAACGGGGCCGTCGAGGAGGTCGCCGCCTTCGACGTTGCCATAGAAATCGATCTCATCGTCGGCCGCCAGCAGCTTGTGGGTCTCCTTGACGAGCAGGTTGCCCTTTTCGGGCTCCTCGCCGATCGAGAGCAAGCCGACACTGGGCGCCGCCACACCGAAGCGGATGCGGCTGTAGGCCGAGCCGAGACGGGCGAACTGATGCAGCCACTGGGCGCTGCAGTCGGCCATAGCGCCCGAGTCGAGCAGCACGCGCGCCGTCCCGTCGCCGGGCACGGGGAATGCCGTGGCGATCGCCGGTCGGGCCACCCCGGACAGCCGCCGCAGGCGAAGCAAGGCAGCCGCCGCCACCGCGCCGGTGTTACCTGCGCTCACCACCGCCGAGGCCTCGCCGTCACGCACAGCAGTGACAGCACGCGCTATCGAAGAGTCCTTCTTGGTCCGGACGGCACGGCTGGGCTCCTCGGACATCTCGATGACCTCGGATGCATCGATGATGTCGAGCGATCCGCCGCCGGCGGCCACGATGGCGTCACGACGCCCGACGAGAACGACCTCGAGTCCGTCGGCGGTTGCATCGAGAGCGCCCTGCACAACGGCTTCTGGCGCATCGTCGCCTCCCATGGCGTCGACGGCCACCGGCTGCGTCATGAACCCGGGCCCGTCTTCGCCATCTGGGACGATCTCACACGATTCTGGCTCAGGCGATATCGAGGGCTTGCCGACCGCCGTACCAGCCGCACTGTCCGCACACCCGGTGAGGCAGCTTCGCGGCGCCACAGCGTGGGCACACGCTTCGCGGCGCCTCGTTGAGACGCCATGCAGCTGCACGACGCGAACGCGTCTTGCTCTTGGACGTCTTTTTCTTGGGGACTGCCACGGCTGGACTCCTCGAGCGGACCATGCAGCCTATCCATCAGTGCCCCGAAGCTGACTCGCCTGCAGGCCCTCATGGCGACTCCGCCTGGCCCCGGCGCAGAGCCTCCAGCGGTGCCCAGCGCGGGTCTGGCTGTTCGGCCGGGTCGTCGTGCGCGTGTTCATCGGTTGCCTGATCGAGATCTGGCGGGTGGTTGGGGCACGGATCGGGATACGGGCACGCGATGGCCTCGATCGGCAACTCCAGCAGGATCGCCTCACGCACCATGGGTGCGAGATCGGCGTGTTCAGGGTGAAGCCGGTACTGCTCGCCTTCGCGTGGCGTAGCAGCAAACACCTCGCGGACGTTGGCACATGCTTGGCCATCCAGCGGTATCCAGCAACGGGCACATGGTCCCCGCCACCCCGCAGTGATGTGGCCTGCGGCGCTCAATCCGCCGCTGATGAGCTCCAGGGTCAGCTCCACGTCGACCTCACTGTCGCTGGGCACCTCCACGTCTGCGATGCGGAGGCGATCGCCATCGTCGGCTTCTGCGAGGTCAGCTGCCGGTACCGTCGCTGACCACGTGATCGGGCCGCGTTCGAGCAGTCTCAGGGGCACGGACAGGGACCGCTCAGGGTCCCTGCGATTCACGCCTGATCCTGGTCGAACACCACCGGGACGGTGTCGGGGCCGCTGCGGGCCGACTGCAGGTCGCCGGTGTCGTTCTCAGCTTCTGCAGTGACGGCGGGCGATGTGCCCGGCGCCGCCGGCGCAATCGGCGTCGCGACCCGCTTGCCGAGCTTGCGCCGCGCCGCCTGAACGGCGATCTGGATCTGGTCGACTGCGCTGGCGAACTGCGCGAGCTGCCGCTCGCAGTACTCGTCGACTTCGTGGCGGCGGCGGCGCGACTGGATCTGTGCATCGTCGAGCAGCTGGCGAGCGCGTCGCTCCGCGCTGCGCACGACCTCGGTGCGCTGCACCATCTGCGCCACGCGTCTGCGGGCCTCGTCGATGACCAGGTTGGCGTCGACACGCGCCTGGGCCAGCACCTCGTCGCGCTCGCGCAGCAGCCAGCGGGCTTGGCGCGTTTCGTCGGGCACCGCCGCCAGCGCCGACTCGAGCAGTGTCATCACCTCGTCGCGATTGATCATGACCGAGGTCGAGAGCGGCATCGGCCTCGCTGCGTCGATGATCCCCATGGCTTCACGGACGAACTGCTCAGCGGTGACCGACGGGCGCCGCGGCGCCAAGGTGCCGGGATGGCGCGACTCCGGTGACGCGGCCGTTTCCTCGGTGGGAGCGCCGTGGGAGTCCAATGAGGGCTCCTCAGGCGCGACGCCCGGATGCGCATATGGCTGCGGCGGGGCGTCGACGCCCCCCTCCGACGTGCTCACGAGGCAGCCTCCTGCGCTGCTCGTTGCCGGAGCCGTTCGGCTACCGGGGGCGGGACCAGGTGGGAGCAGTCGCCGCCGAACTTGGTGATCTCGCGGATGTAGTTGGACGCGATGAAGAGGTGCTCGGTGCGAGGCGGCACGAAGACCGTCTCCACGCCCGAAACGGAGTGGTTCATGTGCGCCATGCGCAGCTCAGACTCGAAGTCGCTCTGGTTGCGCAGGCCCTTCACGATGACATCGGCGCCGAGCCGGTCGGCGAGGTCGACGACGAGTTCTCCGAACTGCACCACCGACACATTGTCGAGGTGACTGGCGGCCTCGGAGATCATCGTGACGCGCTCATCGTCTGAGAACAACGGCGTGGACTTGGCCGGGTTGCGCATCGCCGCGACGACCACGGAGTCAAACAGCCGCGAGGCTGCCGAGATGACATCGAGATGACCGTTATGCACAGGATCGAACGAGCCTGGATACATCGCCATGACCACCGAGAACGGTTCCTCCGGATCGAGCCGTGTCCGGCGAAGGTACCGCGCTGCAGTCCCGAATCGAGGGACCCTCAATCGCCCGCCGAGCCCCCCATCTCGGTGTCGGGCACGATGAGGTCCCAGCGGTCGCCGCAATCGGCGCAGCGGTATGCGACGACGTCCCCTGGCTGGAAGCCCCAGTCGGGCTCGGGCACGCTCAGCAGGCCGCAGCGCCCGCCGCAGTCGACGCACATGATCTCTGCCGGCACTGCCACATCGTCGACATTGTCCACACCCTCAGTGTCGCACCCGCCTGCTGTCACACCCGTAGGCCTCCGACCTGCTGTCACACCCGTAGGCCTCCGGCCTACGGTGATGCCATGCGTGTCGTCGGCGGGGCGTTGGGCGGCCGCCGCCTCGTGGCGCCCGAGCCGGGTTCAGATTCCACCCGGCCGACATCCGACCGGGCCCGCGAAGCCATCTTCAACATGCTCGTCAGTGTCATGGACCTCGACGGCGTCACCGTGACAGACCTGTTTGCCGGCACGGGTGCTCTGGGCATCGAGGCGCTGTCACGGGGGGCGGCACACGCCGCATTCATCGACTCCGACCCCGCTGCCTGCCGCATCATCAACGCGAACCTGGCCGGACTCGGGCTCGCCGGCCGAGCCGCCGTCGTGCGCAGCGACATCGAGTCGTACCTGGCGGCGCACTCCGACACGGTGGATCTGGCCTTCGCGGATCCGCCCTACGGCTTCGACCGCTGGGCTGAGCTGTTGCGAACGCTGGACGCCGCCGTGCTCGTGTGCGAGTCGGACCGCGAGATCGAACCCGGCCCCGATCACCCGTGGGACACGTGGAGGGTGCGCCAGTACGGCACACCGGTCATCACCATCCTGTTACGCCCGGACACGATCGCCACTGCGTCGCATCGCGATCCAGCCGCCCAGGGCGATTAGCTGCGCTGCAGGTAGTCGGAGTCGCGTCGGCTGGCGAACCAGTCGATCTCGTCGGCCAACCCTGGATGGTCGTCTAGGGCGCCGTCGGACCCGATGAGCTCGGCAGCGGCATCGCGCGCCTCCTGCACCCACGTCAGATCACGGGCCAGCGAGGCCAGCTTGAGATCGCTGCGGCCCGACTGGCGTTCGTCGAACAGCGTGCCCTCGCCGCGCAGCTCGAGGTCGCGCTCTGCCAGCTCGAATCCGTCGTTCGTCGAAGCCAGCGCGCTCAGCCGCTCGACCGCGATCGGTGTCGGATCCTCGTCGCTGACGAGATAGCAGGTCGACGCATGGCTGCCCCGACCCACCCGGCCCCGCAACTGGTGCAGCTGTGCGATGCCGAAACGGTCGGCCGACAGCACCACCATGACCGTGGCATTGGGCACGTCGATCCCGACCTCGATGACCGTCGTCGCGACCAGAGCGTCGAGATCGCCCTCCCGGAACCTGGTCATCGTGGCTTCCTTTTCTGCCGGCGGCAGGCGTCCGTGCAACAGACCGACCCGCAGGCCCGCGAGCGAGCCGGCCGCCAGCTCTGCGTGCATCTGGGTGGCCGAGCGGGCATCGAGGCTCTCGCTCTCGGCAATCAGCGGGCACACCACGTATGCCTGACGCCCCGCTTCGATCTCGGCGCGCACCTCGATCCACATCGCTTCAGCCGCCAGTGGGCCTTGCGCCCACTGCGTGACGATCGGCGTGCGGCCCGGCGGCAGCTCGTCGAGCACCGAGACATCCAGATCGCCGTACACGGTCATGGCCGCCGTGCGGGGAATCGGCGTTGCGGTCATCACCAGCAGGTGCGGTATCCGGCGGTCGTCGCGCCCGCTCTCGCGCAGCCGCGCACGCTGGGACACGCCGAATCGATGCTGCTCGTCCACCACGACCACGCTGAGCGAGCCGAACCTCACCGACTCCTCGAGCAGGGCGTGCGTGCCGACGACGATGTCCGCAGCGCCCGTGGCAATCTCCAGGAGCACCTCGCGGCGCTGCGTCGCCGAACTCGATCCGCTGAGCAGGCGCAGACGCAAGGGCCTGCGACCGCCGAGCCGCGCCTCGTCGGGCACTTCGAACCCGTCGAGCAAGGCGCGCAGCGCGATGTAGTGCTGCTCGGCGAGCACCTCGGTCGGCGCCATGAGCGCGCCCTGGTGGTCGTTCTGGACGGCCGCCAGCAGCGCATGCAGCGCCACCAGCGTCTTGCCCGAGCCGACATCGCCCTGCAGTAGCCGGTGCATCGGTCGCAGGGTGCTCAGATCGGCGTCGATGTCGGCCATGGCACGCCGCTGCGCATCTGTCAGCGTGTACGGGAGGCGCCGGTGAAATGCCTCGATGAGGCTGCCGGAAGGCTCGTGCGCGATGCCGAGTTCGCGGGCCTCGCGCGCCAAGCGCTGGCTTCGCAGCATCAGCTGCACCCGCAGCAGCTCATCGAACACCAGCCGGTTGCGGGCGGCCCACTGGTCGGGCATCGACGCCGGCTCGTGGATGTCGGCCAGCGCCTGGGCCCGTCCGGCGAGCCCCAGCCGGCCACGCAGCCACTCCGGCACCGGATCGGCAATACCACGGGCTGCACAGCGCCGCTGCGCTTCGCCGATCCAGTTCGCAACGTCCCACGTCACGATGCCGGCGTTCTCAGACTGCGGGTAGATCGCCACGATCCTGCCGGTGCGGTCCCCCGCCGAGCCGCCGCCCAGCACGTCGACCACCGGGTTGGTCATCTGCTTGCGGCCCCGGTAATTCTCCACCTTGCCGAACAGCGCCACTGTCCGCCCCTCGGCGAGCTGGCGCTCACGCCACGGCTGGTTGAAGAACACGGCGCTCAGCACGCCGGTGGCATCGGCCACCTCGACGTTCACCAGTCGCCGGCCGCCGCGCAGGCGGCGGCTGGACACGGCGTGCACATCAGCCACCACGGTGATCTCCGACCCGATCTCGGTCTCGCTGATCGGAGCCTGGGCCGTGCGGTCGACGTAGCGCCGGGGGTAGTAGGTGAGCAGGTCGAACACGGTCTCGACACCGACATCGGCGAGGGCTTTGCGGCGCTGGCGGCCGACGCCGTTGAGCCGATCAACGCCGATCGCGTCGAGTTCCCGCAGCGTCAGCGGGTCCTTCACAGTTGCCCCCGGGGACCGGCCCACAGCGGGCTGGCTGGGTTGGGGTGGACTCATTCGATGCCGAAGAGGTACGGGTAGTGGTCCTGGCCGCCGACGTGACGCTCGACTTCGACGTCGGGCCAGTGCTCGGCGAGCCATGCCATCACTTCGGCGGTCTCGGCCGACTGGGCGCCTGCTCCCTCGATCAGCGTGAGGATCTCGTGGGCCGGGGTGAGCATGGCTTCGAGCAGCCCGACGGCCGCCGCGGCTGCGGTGTCGCCCGCAGCCGAGATGCCCCCGCCGTCGAGACCGATCCACTGCCCGGCGGCGACCTGTCCCGCCGCCCCAGTCGTGTCGCGCACTGCCTGGGTCACTTCGCCCGCCGACACCGCATCGGCAGCGTCACCCATCGAGGCGGCGTTGGCGTCGGCGCTCGCGTCGGGGTCGTACCCGATCAGGGCTGCGAGGCCCGCGGGCACCGAGGTTGTGGCTACCACCGTGACGGTCTTGCCGGCGTGCTCGCCCGCCTGGCGCGCCACCGGCACGATGTTGGAGTTGTTGGGCAGCACCACGACCTGCTCGGAGGGCGCAGCCTCGATGGCTGCGAGCAACTCGGCCGTCGAGGGATTCATCGTCTGCCCGCCGGTGACGAGTTCGTGGCAGCCCAGCGAGGCGAACAGCTCGTCGAGCCCCGCCGCGGGCGAGACCGCAACCACCGCACACCCCACCAGCGGCCGCTGCTCGGGCTCTGCTGCGTCGCGGCCTGCGTGCGCACCGTGCCCGCCGTGCGCGCCGTGCCCACCGAGGCCGGCGACCTGCTCGTGGAGATCGGTGATCTGGATGCGATGCGGCCGTCCGGCGTCGATGCCCGCCTCGATGACGGGGCCGATGTCGTCGGTGTGGATGTGGCAGTTCCACAGCCCGTCCCCGCCCACCATCACGATCGAGTCGCCGAGCGAGTCCCAGGCCACCTTGAAGTCGTCGATGTTCTCGTCGGGCGCCGAGAGCAGGAACATCACCTCGTAGCGGGTGCCGGAGGGATCGTGCACGTCGTGGCCGCCGCCGTCGAGGTGGCTGTGCAACTCGGCGCGTTGCTCCGCGACCGGGTCCACGGCGACGCCCTGCAGGCTCGCACCAGCGTTCCCGTGGGCGATCACCGCCTCCACCTCAGCAGGCAGGTCCACGGCATCGGGCAGCGGGCGTCCATCCACGACGCTCAGCAGGGCGTCGAGCAGCAGCAGGTATCCCGCTGCGCCCGCGTCCACCACGCCGGCGTCGGCCAGCACGGGCAGCTGCTGCGGCGTCGCCTCCAACGCCGTCTGCCCCGCTTGCTTGGCGCTTTCGAGCACAGCGGCCAGCGCCCTGTCCTCGTCGCCCGCCAGCGTGACCAGCGCGCGCTCGGCCGCCTGCGCCGAAGCGCGCGCAACGCTCAGGATGGTGCCCTCCACCGGCCGCATAACTGCGCCGTCCGCCGCCGTGCTCGCGGCCATCAGTCCTCGAGCAAGCAATTCGGCGTCGATCGGCGGCTCCGCCTCGGGCTGTTCGTCACTCGGGGCCAGCGTGGCCGCCATCCCACGCAGGAGCTGGCTCACGATGACGCCGCTGTTGCCCCGCGCGCCCATGAGCGCGCCGTGGGAGATGGCCCGGCAGATGTCAGCCCGCCCAGCTCCGGCACGCAGGAGTTCCTCGCTGACCGCAGCCAGCGTCAAGGCCATGTTGGTGCCGGTGTCGCCATCGGGCACCGGGTACACATTCAGCCGATCGATGGTCACGCGGTGCTGATCCAGCGCAGTTCGGTAGGTGCGAATGGCCTCGGCCAGCGCATCCGAATCGAGGGTGGTCAGCGGACCGGCTGCGGTGCGTGGGTCGCCGTCGCCCATAGCTGCCGAAGCTACAACGCGCGCCGCCGTCGGTTGCTAGCTTTCGGTAGGTCGCGCAGCCCGCCTCGGCGGGCTCGCGATTTCCCAGCCACGGGAGGCGCACATGCAAGGCGTCATCAAGTCATATGACCCTGCATCGAGAGTCGGTGTCGTCACCGACGACGTCACGCGCGCCGAGCACGAGTTGGCACCGAATGCCTTGGAAGGCTCCATCTTCCGGATGGTGAGGCAGGGCCAGCGAGTGATCTTCGACCTTGACGAGCGGGGGCTCGCCACGCGGCTCCGTCTGGGGTCAGAGGTGGACCTGGGAACACCCGACTGGATCACCGCCGGGGGGGAGACAGCGTGATCTGAGGCCGGTGCGGCCGCACCGGTCGAAGAGCGAGTTCTACGACTCGATGCACGAGCGAGTACGAGACTCGGACCCGGAGGACAACTTGCCTGCGACTGACAACCGCCATTTGATCGATTGGGTCGATCATTGGGCCGGCGTGCTGCGACCCGATGCCGTCCACTGGTGCGACGGCACCGAAGCCGAGTACGACCGGCTCTGCAGCAAGATGGTCGAGTCCGGGACGCTCATCGAGCTCGACTCCCGCACCCGCCCCAACAGCTTCCTCGCCCGGTCGGACCCTGCCGACGTCGCACGGGTCGAGGACCGCACCTTTATCTGCAGCGAGAACGAGATCGACGCGGGCCCCAACAACAACTGGCGCCATCCCGACGAAATGCGCGAGGAGCTGCTGAAGCTCTTCGAGGGCTCGATGCGCGGCAGGACCATGTACGTCGTGCCCTTCTCGATGGGGCCGCTGGGCAGCCACATCGCCCACATCGGTGTGCAGCTCACCGACTCGCCCTACGTCGCCGCCTCCATGCGGATCATGACTCGCATGGGCCAACCGGCGCTCGATGTGCTCGGCGATGGTGACTTCGTGCCGTGCATCCACTCGCTCGGCGCCCCGCTGGAGTCGGGTCAGGCAGATGTGCCATGGCCCTGCGACGCCGACCGCAAGTACATCGTGCACTTCCCCGAGACGCGCGAGATCTGGTCGTACGGATCCGGCTACGGCGGCAATGCCCTGCTGGGCAAGAAGTGCTTCGCTCTGCGGATCGCCTCCACGATGGCCCGCGACGAGGGCTGGCTGGCCGAGCACATGCTGATCGTGGGCGTGACGCCTCCCGACGGCGAGACGATCTACGTCGCGGCGGCGTTCCCCTCTGCCTGCGGCAAGACCAACATGGCGATGATGATCCCGACGCTGCCGGGCTGGAAGGTACGCACCATCGGCGACGACATCGCCTGGATGAAGTTCGGCGACGACGGTCGCCTGCACGCCATCAATCCCGAGGCCGGCATCTTCGGTGTCGCGCCCGGCACCGGCGACGACACCAATCCGAACGCGCTCGGCACCATGTGGGGCAACTGCATGTTCACCAACGTGGCGCAGACCCCCGACGGCGACGTCTGGTGGGAAGGTCTCACGCCGGAGCCCCCCGAAGGCATCATCGACTGGCGCGGCAACGAATGGTCGGCATCCGACGGGACGCCCGCTGCGCATCCCAATGCCCGCTTCACGGCTCCCGCCGGACAATGCCCCTCGATTGCGCCCGAGTGGGAGGACCCCGCCGGCGTGCCGATCTCCGCGATCCTCTTCGGCGGACGGCGCGCCACCACGGTGCCCCTGGTGGTCGAGGCCTTCGACTGGGAGCACGGCGTGTTCCTGGGCTCGCAGATGTCCTCGGAGAAGACTGCTGCAGCGGCCGGGGCGGTGGGCGAAGTGCGGCGCGACCCGTTCGCGATGCTGCCGTTCTGCGGGTACAACTTCGGCGACTACTTCCAGCACTGGCTGGATATCGGCGCGAAGCCGGGCACCCAGCTGCCAAAGCTCTATTACGTCAATTGGTTCCGCAAGGACGACGACGGCAGGTTCATCTGGCCGGGTTTCGGCGACAACGCCCGGGTGCTGAAGTGGGTGCTCGAGCGGATCGCCGGCCACGGTGAGGCCGTGCCGACGGCGATCGGCCTGGTGCCCCCGCCCGAGGCGCTCGACACCAGCGGGCTCGACCTCACCGACGCCGAGATCGAGACGCTGCTCGGGGTCGACGAGGACGACTGGCGGGCTGAGATCGACATGATCGAGGCGCACTACGGAGCGCTGGGTGAGCGTCTGCCGCCCGAGATGCGCAAGGAGCTCGACCGGCTCGAGCAGCGGCTCGGCTTCTGATCCGCTGCACGGCGCCCGCTGCGAGAGCGGAACGTCACGGGCGGCCAGCTGGCCAAGAACACGGCCCGGATGGCGGAATCCATGGCTGAAGAACTCGCACAAAGCGGAGGGCTCGCGCCAGTGGTATTCGAGCTGCTGCCGGCATCTGATGACGGTTCGAGAGCTGTGATCGCCACTTCGGCTGTTGTCCAAACCGGGGAGCAGTGGACGAGTGCCCGCTCGACAATTGAGCAACCCTTGTCGCCAAGAAGCTCGATCTCAAAGAGCTCTCGGCGACGTGTCAGTCTCGAGACGGCGGCTTTGCCGCCGTCTGGCGGTGATAAACACGATGCCGCTCCGACCCGGACCAGAGAGGTGCACATGAGCGATAGCAACGTTCCGGGCGGACTGGGTGACGCACTTACAGGGATCGTTGCCGATCACGACTTGGAGAAGCAGGCCTTCGTTGACTCTGGGCGTTTGGTCGGCGATGTCATCCAGATCGACTACACGAGCGCCGATTTCCTGCTGCACGACAGCGCCAAACAGGCCGTCGGTGGCGTGCAGCAGGGATGTCTGCTCGTCGCAGTCAGGCTCGACGAAGACGACCGCCCCGACCCTGGAGCGGCCCGCTTGCTGCTGCGGGTGGTGTCGAACGCTCCACTGCCAAATGACATGTCGATGCGGCAGGCCCGTTTCGACGCGGCTCAGCGGGTGGCGGACAGCTCCGAGAACTGGGACGACAGCAAAGTGACGGATCTGTTCACTCTGAACCTGATGAGGTACTCGGGAGTGCGGTGCAGGATCCTCGGCTCGTATCAGCCACCGCAGGGCTCAGATGCCCCGTGGCAGTTCAGCAGCGATGTGGACAACTTCTACAGCGGGCGAGGCCTCAAGGTGTACAAGCCGACCGGGGAGGACCTAGAGCAGATCGTGAACAGTGCGAGCCGGGCCGAGAACGACGGCCAGATCACCAAGATCGGACACGTTCGCTACGCAACGGCGACGCCTGCAGATTCGGCCAAGGTGAACATCGCGGCTGAGGATTTCGTGGCTCAGCGCACGGCCCTCTTTGGGATGACCCGTACCGGCAAGTCGAACACTGTCAAAATCATCGCGCGGGCCGTGTTCGAGTTGCGCGAGCCCGCGGACGGCGCTCGGGTCGGGCAAATCATCTTTGACCCCGACGGCGAGTACGCCAATGCCAACCCGCAGGACCAGGGCTGCTTGCGCAACTTGGGCAACCACGAGTGGGCAAGGCCCAACGATGTGGTGACCTACGGGTTGCACCCTCACCCGCACGATGAGAACCGGAATATCACCAAGTTCAACTTCTTCGGGGACCGCGAACCCGCCCACCTGTCGGGCGATTACGACGCCAGCGAGGCGTTGGGCAGCCTGACTCAGGGCAAGCGGATTTTGGATGAATTCCTGGCGGGCGAAACCGCCGGATACATCAAGCCGTTCGTGAGCCAGGACATGGTGCCGCCACCGAGCCACGCCGAAACGGGCGATTGGAAGCGGTACCGCAGGGCTCTGCTGTTCTACCGAGCGATTCTGGCCGCCGCCGGCTACGCGTCACCGGGCTACGGCCCGGAGACGTCAGGGCTATTCAACGCTGATCTCAGAGCGGCGATGAGCCGGGTCGGCGCCACGAGTCGCTTTGTCGACGAGTCGCAGCTCGCGGTTGGCTCCTGGTCGCAGGCCGCCGACTTCGCGGCGGCGTTCGCAGAGTTCGTGGACACCAACGAGTTCAGGAAATTCGACCGCGACTACGAGAGCGCCGGCGGAAAGAAGTGGTCCGACACCCGGTTGCTGGACCTGCTCAAGATCTTCACCAACACGCGAGGCTTGAACGTGCTGCGGTCCGCCCGCGAATGGCACGATCCGAGAGCAGGATCGAACTACACCGACGAGATTGTGGGGCATCTCCAGGCTGGCCGGCTTGTGATCGTGGATCAGTCGACCGGTGACCCGCAAATGAACGAAACGGCAGCTCGCGATGTGATGGGCGCCATCTTCCGGGCGCAGCAGCACGCGTTTATCCATCCCGAGCCGCTAGATGGTTCCGGGGAGCTGTCCAAGCCTCCAGCGGTATTGGTTTACGTCGAGGAGGCCCACACGCTGCTGCCACACGACAGCAATGACATGAGGAGCGTCTGGGTGAGGTCCGCGAAAGAGGGGGCGAAGTTCAACATCGGCATCGTGTACTCGACCCAGGAGCCGTCCTCCGTGCACGCCAACATCCTCAAGAACACCGAGAACTGGTTCATCACCCATCTCAACAACACCGACGAGACCCGTCAGCTCGCTAAGTTCAACGACTTCTCCGATTTCACAGACGGAATCATCAACGTCAACGAACCGGGCTACGTCAAGATGCGAACGCGCTCGAGCCGGTTTACCGTGCCGGTACAGATCGACGTTTTCGACGCGCCGACCGCCGGGGACGATTCCTAGAGGTGCCTTACGACGGTGAGTTTGCGACGGGTCACACGCTGGCTCGACTGCTCGACAACCCTGCGGTGCGCGACTTCGACGGGGAGATCAGGAAGTCAGCCTCCGCGGTCGCCCATGTCCTGCCAGCCACCATCGAACCGAGCCGCGGGTCCGCGCGGGTGAAGCAGCTCATCGCGATAGACGGCTCGACGGTGACATCGAGAGTCGAGAACGGCCATCCTGGAGCCGAAGCTGCGCTGTTGAACATCGCCGCGGTCGTAATCGCATTGGCCAAACTGCGCGAACTCAGCCAGCTAGGGCGCAGCGCCGATGATCGGATCCCGAGCCCTGCCGCCGTCAGGGATCTCGAGAATTGCGACACGCTCAGCGCGGTGCTGCCTGGTCGCAACGTCATCGGCATGTCTGCCGACGCGGACACTCCCAAGAGGTTCTTCCGCCAAGTCGTCCACCGCGAGATCAGCGGGGCGACGCTCTCAGGCGACCACGAGACGCTACTGGAGACGCTGCAATCCATAACGAACAACCGGGCAACGCCAATCCAATGCCCCGGCGACTCGTGCGATCAGCATGTGACGCCGCAGGCTGAGACGTCGAACTGCGCTGCGTGCGGCGAGACGGTGTACCCGTCGGACGCCCTGCGCTGTCACGAAAGGTTCGAGGATTACGGCAGCAGCGAGCAAGCGTTCACGATGGTGAGGATCGTCGTGGAGCACCTCGCGATGGTCAATTTGATCCGCTGGTTCGAGAAGCACGACCGGTTCGACGTGCTCGACGGCATCGGATTCGTCATGGACGGTCCGCTGGCGATCTTCGGCATGGCAGCGTGGGTCAAGGCGCACATCCAGGACGAACTGGCCCGGCTGCACAAACTGTCTTTGGACGCAGGCGGATCGGGACTACTGCTGTTGGGAGTCGAGAAGCACGGCTTGTTCATGGACCACCTCGAGGACATCGACTGGTCCGCGGCCGGAGGCGAGCGCGGCCGGCTGCAGCCGGGCACAGTCCTTGCCCCTGATGTCGATTACGTCCACCGGCACATCGCGCTGCGGCCACCGGACGCCAAACCCCACGGGCAGGACACCTACTACGGGCGGCATCTGATGTACAAGTCGCGAAGCGGTCAGCACGCAGCGTTGACACTGCCGATCGTCAACGCCCAGGGAGCGGACCCGGCATGTGTGGACGAGGGCGCCTACCCGCGTGTTGGCGACGCTCTCGACTTAATCGACGAGCTAGGCACTCACCTCTACAAAGACGGCTTCGCGCCGCTGGCTCGAGCGCATCTGCACGCAGCCGTGCCGCTGCATCGCGGCACAGAGATCTTGAAGTCCATCTTCGCGGACTGATGATGGACGCCCTGACGAACCCGACTCCTGATTGCGGCACCGGTTTCGCAACCCCTGAAGCCCGGTGGGCCCGACTGGGCCCCTACTACGCGATGTTCCCGATCCGTTTCGCTCAGGATGCCGTTGATCGCTTCACCGAACCCGGAGACGTGGTCTTGGACCCGTTCTGCGGGCGAGGCACGGCACCCTATGCGGCAATGGTCGCAGGCAGGGACGCGGTCGCATGCGAGATCAACCCCGTCGCCTGGGTGTACGCCGCCACCAAGACAGCTCCGGCGTCGGACCCAGATGCAGTGAAGGATCGCATCGGTGACATTGCCAAGGCTGCCAAACCCAAAGACCGCGAGCCCGAGTCGCAGTTCCAGCAGCTGGCGTTCTGCCCGAAGGTGCTGGGATTCCTCAACGCCGCCCGCCGCGAGCTTCGGTGGCGCGACGGCACTACCGATCGCACCGTGGCCGCATTGATCCTCCAGTACTTGCACAGCAAGGTGCCGCAGGGATTGTCGAACCAAATGCGGCATTGCCGAGCGATGGCGCCGGAATACTGCGTGCGTTGGTGGAACGAGAATGGCTACGAGACTCCGCCCGAGGTCGACCCGATCAGCTTCCTCAACGCCAGAGTCGACTGGCGTTATCGCAAAGGAATTCCCGAGAGATCTCACAGCCGCGGCGTGACCGTCACCCTCGGCGATTCCGCCACCGACCTTGTCGAGCCGCCCGCCCCAGCGCGGCTGGTAGTGACATCTCCCCCATACAGCGGCGTCACCGACTACGGGGTCGACAGCTGGTTGAGGCTGTGGGCGATCGGGGAGGGCCCTGCTCTGCCGAAGTGGGACACTCGGCATAAGCACGTCGGCTTGGCCAAGTACCGCACCATGCTGGAGCGAGTATTCGCTGCCACCGCAGCCAGAGCGCACCCTGATGCGGCCTGGCTGGTGCGCTGTGACGCCCGCGAACGCACGCTCGACGTCGTGCTCCCGATCCTGAGCGACATTGCCGGCGAACGAGAAGTCGAAGTGAGCCCGGCCCCATTCAGTCGCCCCACCCAGACATCGCTCTACGGCGACCGGGCAGACAAGCCCGGCGAGATCGACCTGCTCGTGCGCCCCACAACGGCGACGGTCGCAGCTCATCGGGGCGTGGCAGCGGCCTAGCTAGGGCCGACGAGCGGGCTAATGCCGAGGCCGAACGGTGCCTAACGGCCGTGTCCGAGCTGCTGGCGGCAAGCGTATACGAAGAGCAAAACGGTCACGCGACCGGCCCACAGCAACTACCGTCTCGCTCGCTTGTCAAGTGTTGCCGGCCCAGCTACAAGTGCAATGACTGGACGCAAGGCTTGCTAAGCGATCTGCGAGGAAGCTACATCGCCATGCACATTGGATTCAGAACATCCGGGGGTCGAGGGGAATACGAGCTAGTAGGACACCATCAAGGAGTTCGGGCTTCTGAACTCGACGGTTGGAAGCTCGATTGGCGATTGCCGGATGGCTCCGTCATGTCCAGCGACTTGCACATCAAGCCGGCCCGCAGCGGCAAGGCACGATTTAGGAAGGTCGATCCGAACGCCTCTACTCCGCAAGTCGGTAGGCAGATGGCGTCGCTACTTCTCTTGAGGCCGATTAGAGACTTCCTAAACACCGCCGACCGCTTTCCGGTACTTCAGCAGAGAGGTTACTTGCTGGACAAAGTGGGATTCAGCCCGCAGGTCGAACTTGATGAGACAAGCGAGAGAATCGTCGCGAAGCCAAACTATGTCTCCATCAGGAATCAGAGTGGAATTCAGCACTTAGGCTTTGATGCCCGGTGGAATTCAGTTCTCACGCTACATGCCATGGCCATGGATGACGAATTCGGAGAGCACGGACGTGAAATCCGGAATCTACTGATACAACATGATGAAGCTCTGCGCAGTGGCCCCGCTGACCCCGCAAGCTGGCGATCGACAAGTGCAATCTTCCAATGGCTTGACAGCGTCGCCGGAACCAACCATGCAGAGCCGATTGACGCCTTGTTTGAAACAGTCTATGAATCACCCGAGGTTGACGCCATCGCGCCTGCCACGGAGCTGGAACTTGCACAGCTCGCCGCGGATGACATCCCGATGCGCATACGTACTGCAAGCATTATGCGAGTTAGTAGCGGCCGTGGTTCAAGCGGTTCCCAATTCTCGCACGCAGTTCGCACAGCTTGGCGGCATACATGCGCATTCTGCGGGCTCCGCTTTCCGAGTCAAACGAACGCCGCCTCCGGCGTGGACGCTGCCCATATCCTTGCGTGGAGCGAGTACGACCTCGACGATCTGTCAAATGGCCTGTGCTTGTGCAAGTTCCATCACTGGGCTTTCGACCAGGTGCTGCTCACGGTGCACTACGAAGGAGGAAGATACTTCGTGGACACCACCGCGCTGATAGAAGAGTACGGGGAATCCGAACGCGCACGCCTCAGCGAGGCCGTAGGTGAGATCCCGTCTTCGCGGCTACCAACATTACGCACATCGCGGCCGAATCCAGCGTATCTCCGAAGGCTCTACGAAGATATCGACCTATCGAATCTCGAATAGGCTGTTGAAGGCTTCCGCGCTCGCCTCAAGCTCTATTAGAGAACTTGTAGTAGTCTTCGGCCAAGCCATTCGGCCACTGGCACAGATACCGCATTCCCACAGGCGTGGTATCTAGCGCTATCGAGCGCTTCTAGTTCATCGCGCCTTCGCTTTGGAACTGTCCAATCATCCGGAAATCCTTGCAAACGCTCGGTCTCAAGCGGTGTCAGTCGTCTCACAGCGCCGTGCGGATACGAAACGTAGTTGCGCGACCAGTCAGTACCAGTGTGTCTAGCAGATTCGGCATATAAGCAATGAGCGAGCTTCTTTACGTATCCGACGCGAGAGTCTCCAACGCAGATCTTAAAGGGGGAAACAGATTTCTGCCCATTCGATCGGCGCGTCTCAGAATCCCGGTCGCCGCATTCGGGCTCAAATAATACCGCTCCGGCACTGGCGGCTCCTCCAAGATATCCGACAATGAAGACTCGAGAGCGTGACTGGGGGATGCCGAAGTGTCGACTGTCAATAACTCGCCATGCGAGACCATACCCGAGTTCGGCCAACGTCCGTATGACGATTCCAAAATCTCTTCCTTTGTTGGAAGAGAGGAGAGCCGCAACGTTTTCGATGAGGATAGTTTCGGGGCGACAAGACTCAATGAGTTCAGCAAATGCATAGAAGAGGCCGGATTGGCTTCCGGCGAGTCCTGCTCGTGGCCCCATTCGGGCGAGACTGACGTCTTGACACGGGAATCCGCCGACCCAAATATCGGCGCTTGGTATTTCATGTGACTCCACTTCACGAATGTCTCGTACACGTTCTACATGCGGCCAGTGCTGTTCCAAGATGTCCAGACAGAAGTCATTGATCTCGCATTGCCACACTGTCTCCAGGCCGGCGCGCTCAAACCCGAGATCGAAGCCTCCGATACCAGCAAAGAAGCTGGCGACGCGAGGTCTCGTTGCAGGGGCGTGATCGTCCAGAAGCATGATGAACGAACGGTAGACCGAAGGTGTGACATCAAGGTGGATGCCGAGACCCCGTCTGGATTGTCCAAGCAGGCGGCGTAGCGGTGTCGGGTCGAGGGGGCCCGCGCGCGTCAGCTGCCCAGGAACATGGCCCGGATAGCGAGGCCCATGATGAACAGGGCGCCGAGGCCGAACAGCTCGTAGCGGCGGTGCTCGAGCTGCTGGCGGTAGCCGATGACGAACGCGACCGCCACGGCGCAGCAGACCCCGTAGAACACGTGGAACGCCGGGGCATCGACCGCGGCGACTCGCATGAGGATGACCCCAGCGGTGAGCTGGATGAACACCAGCACCCATGCGCCGCCCAGCAGCCACCACAGGCTGCGGTGCCGCAGCGCGTGCCAGCGGATCGCGCCGAGCGCCCAGAGTCCCGCCGCCCCATTCGACAGCACCATTGCCCAGCCGAGCGCCGTGTGGACCGTCGACCAGACCTCAGCGCTCACTGACGCGGTGAGACGTGCTCGGTGAACAGGTGGATGAACATCATGAGGTTCTGCGCGTCGCCGTGGCCGTTTGCGAGGTTGATCTCGCCGGGTCGGCGCGCCTCGGTCTCACTCAGCTTCATCACGTCGAGGGCTCGCAGGAGCCCAACAGGGGCCCCCGCAGAGACCAGCTCGCTGATGTCGCGCACGAGGTGACGGCCGCGCAGTCCTTGGGACTGGATGAGGCTGCGCAGCAGCAGCCGTGCCAGCGCGCAGGCACTCGCCGGCGACACGTCGGCAACCGCGGCAGCCTCGTCGTACAGCGGCACGAGCTTGCGATCGAGTCCCGGCGGGGCGCTGTGCTGCTCGGCGGGTCTCGAAGGCTCGCCAGACTGATCGGCGCGCCCTGGGCGGGCGCCATCGGGCACGGCGCGCTCCGAATCCGGCGCCGGGGCAGCTTCCGATCCTGGCTCAGGCGACGGCACCGGTATCGCGCAGCTTCGCTATGTCGTCAGGGTCGTAGCCGGCGATGGCCAGCACCTCGTCAGTGTGCTGGCCCGGATGCGCCGGCGGTCCCTGCACGGCCTGGACCGTGCGGCTGAAGCGCGGCGACGGGCTCGGCTGGACCACGCCGGCCACCTCGCAGAAGACGTCGCGATGGACGTTGTGCGGGTGCTGGGGAGCCTCTTCCAGCGTCAGCACCGGGGCGAAGCACACGTCGGTGGCGTCCATGATCTCGCACCACTCATCGCGTGTCTTCGACCTGAAGACCTCCGCGATCCGCTCCTTCTGGTGCGGCCAGCCGCTGCGCGAGTGCTGATTGGCGAACTCAGGGTCCTCGTCGAGGCCGGTGAGGCGCAGCAGCTCGGCGTAGAACTGCGGCTCGATCGATCCGACCGAGATGTAGTTGCCGTCCGCGCACTGGTACACGTCGTAGAAGTGGCTGCCGGTGTCGAGCAGGTTGGTGCCCCGCTCGTCGTTCCACACGCCGAGCGCCCGCATGGAATGGAACATGGCCATCAGCGTTGCGGCACCGTCGACCATCGCTGCGTCGATCACCTGGCCTTGGCCGGAGCGCTGCGACTCGAACAGGGCGCACGCCACGCCGAACGCCAACAGCATGCCGCCGCCGCCGAAGTCGCCCACGAGGTTCAGCGGCGCGATCGGCGGCTCTCCCTTGCGGCCGATGGGGTCGAGCGCGCCGGCCAGAGCGATGTAGTTGATGTCGTGGCCGGCACCCATGTGGTACGGGCCCTCTTGGCCCCAGCCGGTCATCCGGCCATAGACCAGACGCGGGTTGCGTGCGAGGCACTCGTCGGGACCGATGCCGAGCCGTTCCATCACGCCGGGGCGGAAGCCCTCGATGAGGGCATCGGAGTGCTCCACCAGCCGCAGCAGCGCTTCGACCCCGTCGGGGTTCTTGAGATCGAGACCGATGGAAGAGCGTCCGCGGGCGAGCACGTCGATCGGCGGGGTGTCAGGGTCGCGGTCGCGCACTCGGGCCGAGCGGTCGATGCGGATGACCTCCGCCCCCATGTCCGAGAGCATCATCCCGCAGAACGGCCCGGGGCCGATGCCCTGCAACTCGATGATGCGAACGCCTGCCAGCGGTCCTGTGCCCATCGTCACTCCTGATCTCGCGGTTGGTCCGCTGACAACGCTACTGCGCGCCGGCGCGAGCCTCCCCGGCGGGGCCCGCGGGCGGCGTCGGTCCGCTCAACGCCTGCGCGACGGCGTCCGCGACGCGCCGGACGGCGGCGGGCGTGCGCGTTCCCCACCAGAACAGGTCCTGACCGTCGATGAGATGGACGGGGCCGTAGGCGTCGAGCTCATCGAGATTGCGGCGGTGCCACGGGTACGGCTCGGTGGATGCGAGCACGAGGTCGATTGGTTCGCTCGCAAGATCGGCCTCGTCCAGCGTGGGGTACGGGTCGGGCCGGTCGGCGAACGCCACCTCCAGCCCGCAATAGGCCAGCAGGGACGCCCCGTACGTGGGGGCGCCGATCGACATGAATGGGCGGCGCCAGATCGGCACGAACACTCGCACGCGCTCGTCTCCCCCGCCCCGATGACGCAATGGCGGGAGCTGGGACTGGCTCGGCAGCGGCTCGGGCCGCCAATCGGCGCCGACACGCCGTGCCAATCGCAACAGTTCCGGCTCGACGTCGTCGAGGGAGGCGATGTGCAGCGCCTCGACCTCGATGCCGGCGGCCACAAGCGCGTCGTAGTCGGGGCGCCGGTTCTCCTCGCGGTCCACGACGACCAGATCAGGCGCCAGTTCCGCGATGGCAGCGATGTCGGGATTCTTGGTGCCGCCGACGTGTGGCAGATCGGGTCGCTCGCAGTACCGGGTGCACGCCACCGGGTCGATTCCCCACGCCGCCAGCGTCTCGGTAGCGCTCGGGACAAGGCTGATCACCCGCACGAACGCAGGCTAACGAAGGTCTAGTTTCGCCTCGATGAGTGATCCGGCGGAAGCTCCGGCCGATGCCCCGCAGGGGGGTGAAGTGCTGCCGGCCGACGATGGGCTCGATGCCTCGCAGCGCTCGGCGGTGCGCTCGCCCGCTGCGGCGCTGCTGGTGGTCGCCGGACCGGGAAGCGGCAAGACCCGTGTGCTCACCCAGCGCATCGCCTGGCGGGCCGCGACCACCTCGATGCAGGCACGACGGGCTGTAGCGGTGACCTTCACGCGGCGAGCGGCGAGGGAGCTCAGCTCCCGCCTGCGGCAGCTCGATGTCGACGACATGGGACCCGTCGGGACGTTCCACTCGCTTGCGCTCTCGCAGATTCGCCAGTACGACATCGACCACGGTCGGGCCGAGCGCAAGATCCTGCCGAACCGGTCGGCACTGAGCGGTGAGCTGGCTGAGCACCTCCAGCGCGACTTCGGCCACCGGCCGCCGATCACGGTGGCAACTGCCCTGCGGGAGATCGACTGGGCCAAGGCCAGCGACTTGTCGGTCGCCGAGTACCGGGACGGACCCGGCACGCGCCGACTCGGTCCCGACGCCGGCGCGGCCGCTGCGGAGCTGTACCGCCACTTCGAGCGCGTCAAGTCGCGCCGCCGGCTGCTCGACTTCGATGACCTGCTCGCCGAATGCACGCGGCTGATGCGCTCCGACGAGCACTTCGCCGCAGCTCGGCGCTGGCTCCACCGGCACTTCTTCGTCGATGAGTTTCAGGATCTCAACCGGCTGCAGTGGTACCTGCTGCAAGAGTGGATAGGCGGCCCTGAGGCGGTGCACAGCGGGGCCGCCGACATTTGCGCCGTCGGCGATGCCGACCAGGCGATCTATGGCTGGAATGGCGCGGACAGTCGTTACATCACTGAGTTCGAGCGCCATTTCGAAGGGGCGCAGATCGTCCGGCTCGAACTCAACTACCGCAGCCACCCCGCCCTGGTCACGGCGGCACAGGCAGTGTTGGAGCGACACGAAGACCCGTACGCACCGGCGCGGCCGCACGAGACCGGTCCTGCGCCGGCCGTCGCCGCATTCGACGATGCCGCGGCCGAGGCCGCCGGTATCGCTCGATGGATTGCCGATCGTCACATCGGCGGCGTGCGCTGGGACTCATTTGGTGTCCTTGCCCGCACGAACGCCCAGCTCACCGACATTGCGGCTGCGCTCGACGCTCGCGGCATCCCATGTCGACTGAGCGGGCAGCGAAGCCCGTTCCTGCAGCTGCCCGCCGTCCAGCAGATGCTGGAGCGCTTCCGAACCGACGGTGATCGCTTCTCGATCACCGTCGAAGACATGCGCGCCGACGCGCTCGATACGGCGCAGGGCGAGCCGATCGAACCGGTGCTGGCACGCGTGCTCGACCTCGCTGATGCCTACCTCGCCGAGATGTCCCGTGTCTCGGGCCGCACGTCGGGCCGCACGCTCAGTCGCAGCGAGCCCACCGGAGAGGGATTCGCGACCTGGGTCAGCCTGCTGTCGTCGAACGACCGCGAGCTGACCACTGACCTGATCGACAGCGATCGGCGGGGCACTCCCTTCGATGCCACCGACGGGGCCGTGATACTCGCCACCTTCCACGCCGCCAAGGGCCTGCAGTGGCATCACGTCGTGATCGCCGGCGTCGAGGACGGCCTCGTGCCGCTGCGCCGCGACGATCCCGAGGAACGGCGGCTGTTCTATGTGGCCGTCTCGCGGGCCTCACG
This sequence comes from Candidatus Poriferisodalis sp., assembly GCF_965203655.1. Taxonomy (GTDB): domain Bacteria; phylum Actinomycetota; class Acidimicrobiia; order Acidimicrobiales; family Poriferisodalaceae; genus Poriferisodalis. The sequence goes on along the minus strand of NZ_CBDBDD010000008.1, from coordinate 334,869 downwards.
CACGCTGCATCTCACGTGGGCACGCCACCGGTCCAGGCGCGGCGCGACCGGCGGCCCTCGCAGCCCCTCACCCTGGTTGGCTCAGATCGCGGCCGCCACCGCCGAACCCCCGCCGCTGTCACCCGACGACGTCGCCTCCCGGGTGGCCGCTGCCCGCGCCGCCCTCGACGCAACGCGGCCGTTCTGAGGGCCGGGCTCACGCCCGGCAGCTCAGATCGCGAGATCAGCGAAGACCGGGGTGTGATCCGACGGCTTGTTGCCCTTGCGTGCATTGCGGTCGATGAGGCAGAACTGCGTGGCCTCGACTACGGGCTCGGTGCCGAGCAACAGGTCGATGCGCAGGCCATGACGCTTGTAGAAGGCTCCGTCCCGGTAGTCCCACCAGCTGAACAGCCCGTCGGCGTCGTAGTGCTCGCGAAAGATGTCTGCGAGCCCCCAGTCGCACACCGTGGCTATGGCATCCCGCTCAGGGCCGGTGACGTGCGTGCGCGGCTCGGGGTTGCCGGGGTCCCACACGTCCCTGTCGTCGGGGCACACGTTGAAGTCGCCGCCTACCAACACCGGATCAGCGGGATCGCAGGTGGCCTCGAGATGCGCTCGCAGGCGTCCCAGCCAGTCCAGCTTGTAGTGGTAGTGCTCGTGGTCGACGGCGCGGCCGTTGGGCACATAGACCGAACTCACGGCGACGCCGCCGCAGCGGGCCGAGATGATACGTGCATCGGGGTCAGGCTCACGGCCGTCGGCGAAGCCGGCAACCGGGTCGTCGATCCCGACGCTTGACAGGATCGCCACGCCGTTCCAGCGGCCCTCGCCGTGGTGCACCGAGGCATAGCCCTGCGCTTCGAAATGCAGGTGCGGGAACTGCTCGTCGGACATCTTCGTCTCTTGCAGCAGCAGCACGTCCGGCTCGGCGTAGTCGATCCACTCGTCGACCCGTTCCTGCCTTGCGTTGAGGCTGTTGACATTCCACGTGGCAATCCGCACGCCACGGACGCTAACGGCCCAAATCAACGGGCGAGGGGCTTGTAAGTGATCCGGGTGGGGCCCGCATCAGCGCCCAGCGCGCGCTTGCGGAACGCCTCGTAGTCGGTGAAGTTGCCCTCGAACCAGCGCACCACGCTGTCGCCTTCGAAGGCCAGCACATGGGTGGCGATCCGGTCCAAGAACCAGCGGTCGTGGCTGATGACCACGGCGCAGCCGCCGAAGGACTCCAGGGCAGCCTCCAGCGCCCGCAGCGTGTCGACATCGAGGTCATTGGTGGGCTCGTCGAGCAGCAGCACATTGCAGCCCGACGTCAGCGTGCGCGCGAGGTGCACCCGGTTGCGCTCGCCGCCGGCGAGGTCGCCGACGCGCTTCTGCTGATCGGAGCCGGTGAAGTTGAACGACGCCACGAACGCTCGGCCGTTGACCTCGCGTGCCCCGTCCAGCCCCGAGATGCGCAGCGTGTCGTGCCCATCGGTGATCTCCTCGTAGACCGTACGGCTGTCGTCCAGCACTGCCCGTGACTGGTCCACGTAGGCAATGTCGACGGTCTCGCCGATGGTGACGCTGCCCGCATCGGGCTGCTCGTCGCCCACCAGCAGCCGGAACAGCGTCGTCTTGCCGGCGCCGTTCGCGCCGACCACCCCGACGATGCCGCCCGGCGGCAGGCGGAAGGAGAGATCGTCGAAGAGCAGCTTGTCGCCGAAGGCCTTGACGAGACCCTCGGCCTCGATGACCTGAGAGCCCAGGCGCCGTGACATCGGGATGGTGATCTGCAGCGCATCGGCCCGGCGCTGCTCGTCAGCGGCTTGGCGATGGGTCGCCAGCAGTTCTTCGTATGCGCTGACGCGTGCCCTGCTCTTGGCCTGGCGGGCCCGCGGCGACATGCGCACCCACTCCAGCTCGCGCGCCAGCGTGCGGGCCCGGGCATCGGAGGTGCGTTGCTCCGCGACGAGCCGGTCATTGCGGTGGGCGAGCCACGCGCTGTAGTTGCCCTCGAAGGGATGCGTTCGGCCGTGATCGATCTCGAGGATCCAGCCGGCCACGTTGTCCAGGAAATACCGGTCATGGGTGATGGCGACGACCGTCCCCGAATAGTCAGCCAGGAACCGCTCCAGCCACGCCACCGACTCGGCGTCGAGATGATTGGTCGGCTCGTCGAGCAGCAGCAGGTCAGGGTGGGACAGCAGCAGCCGGCACAGCGCCACACGCCGCCGCTCCCCGCCCGACAGCGTCGTCACGTCGGCATCGCCGGGCGGCAACCGCAGCGCATCCATGGCAATGGCCACCTGGCGGTCCAAGTCCCAGGCATTGGCGGCGGCGATGCGGTCCTCCAGCTCAGCCTGGCGGGTGCCCAGCGCATCGAAATCGGCATCGGGATCGGCCCAGCCGGCCATGACCTCCTCGTAGGACTTCAGCAGGGCAGCAGTCTCGGCAACACCCGCCATGACGTTGCCCTCCACGTCGAGCGCGGCATCCAGCTCGGGCTCTTGGGGCAGCAATCCCACCGAGGCTCCCGCAGCGAGGCGCGCCTCGCCGACATAGCCGTCGTCGAGGCCGGCCATGATGCGCAGCAGCGTGGACTTGCCCGAGCCGTTGTGACCTATCACGCCGATCTTCGCGCCCGGCAAGAACGCCAGCGTGACGTCGCGCAGCACCTCGCGGTCGGGCGGGTAGTAGCGCCCGAGCTTGCGCAGCGTGTAGATGAACCCTGACTCCATCAGCGCATCGCCATCGCCGTCAGGGAGCGCTGGTCATCGCAGCTCGAAGCCGACGAGTGCTTCGAGCTCGCGCAGGGCCTGGTCGGGATCGGTCACCTTGATCGCCGTCATGCCCATCGCCGCGGCCGGCTTGCAGTTGATGCCGAGGTCGTCGAGGTACGCCGTGCTGGCCGGGTCGATGCCCAGCTCGGCACAGGCCAGCTCGTAGATGCGCGGATCGGGCTTGCGCAGGCCCACCACGGACGACTCGATCACCACGCCGAACAGCTTCATCACCTCGGCGATCGCTGCGGCGGTGCCGGCGTCGCGGGACATGCCGGCGCCGTGACCCGTCCTCACGTTGTTGGTGATGCAGCCCACCGGCAAGCGCGCCGCAAGGATCTCCAGCGCCCGCACCATCCGCGGGCGCAGCCCGCCGCTGAGGCACGCCAGCACCTGCGCGCCCGACATCTCGTGCCCCCTGTCGGCGGCCTCTGCTTCGAACAGCTCGGCGAATTCGTCGACGCTGACCTCGCTGCGCTCGAGTCGCGCCCACGCATTGGTGTCGGGGTTGGTGGCGTTGATCTGCCGGATGGTGTCGCGCGGCACGCCGATGCGGTCCTCGTAGCGGTTGAACGCTTCGAATGGGCTCTCGGTGATGACACCGCCGAAGTCGAACAGCACAGCGCTCACGGCCGCCGAGGCGGATTGGCTGTTTGCCCCAGTGCGTAGCGACGGATCTGCTGCGCTGGACAGGCCCTCGGACACGGCCGGGCACGCTATCCGGGCCGATGAGACCGCGGGCACCGGCGCTGTCGGCCGTCGCCGGGCGATCTGGCGCCGGCAGATTCACACCGAATATCACGCGAAAAATCGCGCGCAACGTCTCAGAATTCGCGCGTATCGCGCGAACATCCACCAAGATCGCGCGAACGTTCGGTATGGTCCCGCCATGGCCACGGACTCACCGACGTCGGCGTCGCCAGCTTTGACAGAAGCTCCCGCGAAGAGGAAACGGTGGACGAGCAGGGCTGTCTCTCGGACTGTCGATGCAGGCAACTCCGCGTATTGCGCCGTTTGCGATGAACTCATCAAATTCCGGGCGCGTATCCGCGCAGAGCAGATCATCTGCAACGTGTACGTGAAGAACCGCTGGGATCGTGTCGAGCACTACCACCCGGAGTGCTACGAACAGGCGGGCAGCCCCTACGGCGAGCCCAAGGGCTGAAACCTAAGGCTGAGACCAAGGGCTGACAGCGGCGCGGGCCGGCGCCCGCGGAGCTACAACACCTGGCTCAAGAACAGCTTGGTCCGCTCTTCGGTCGGATCGGTGAAGAAGTGGTGGGGCGTGCCCACCTCGACGATCTCGCCGCCCTCCATGAAGATGACGCGGTCGGCGACCTCGCGGGCAAAACCCATCTCGTGGGTCACGACCATCATCGTCATGCCCGAGCGAGCCAGCTCCTCCATGACGTCGAGCACTTCCTTGATCATCTCGGGATCGAGCGCCGAGGTGGGCTCGTCGAAGAGCATCACCCGCGGCTCCATCGCGAGCGCCCGTGCGATAGCGACCCGCTGCTGCTGACCGCCCGAGAGCTGTCCGGGGAACTTCTCGGCCTGCTCGGGGATGCCCACCCGCTCGAGCAGCGACGCTGCCAGCTCCTCGGCCTCAGGCCGCGACTTCTTGCGCACCCAGATCGGCGCGAGCGTGATGTTGTCCACGACCGTCAGGTGCGGGAACAGGTTGAACTGCTGGAACACCATGCCGACCTCGGAGCGGATCTTCTCGATGTTGCGCAGGTCGTTGGTGAGCTCGATGCCGTCGACGATGATCTGGCCGTTCTGGTGGGCCTCCAACCGGTTGATGCAGCGGATCCAGGTGCTCTTGCCCGAGCCCGAGGGCCCCAGCACCACCACGATCTCCTGCTCCTTGATGGTCGCAGTGATGCCGCTGAGCGCTTGGAAGTCGCCGAACCACTTGTCGACGTCGCGGCAGACGATCATGTCGTCTCGCGCTGCGAGCTCGTCGGACACTGCGACGGTGGCGTCGCTGATGCTCACGTTGTTCTCCCCCTGGGCTCGTTGGTAAGTGTGCACGCCGAAGCGACCGGTGACCGCATCATCGCTCACCCACTCCGAGGCGCCGTTCGAGCCGCTGGCTCTGCTTGGACAAGGTGTAGGCGAAGACCCAGTACACGAGGGACACGAACAGCAGGCCCTCTCGCTTGATCCCGAGGAACTGGGTCTGCGCCGGGATGACGCTGTTCGCCATCCGCAGCACGTCGAAGACGCCGATGATTGCCAACAGCGATGTCTCCTTGAACGTGGCGATCATCTGCCCCACCAGCGGCGGGATCGACACCCGCAGCGCCTGGGGCAGCACGACGAACACGGTGCGCTGGGTGGTGCTCAGCCCGACGGCATCGGAAGCTTCGAACTGCCCCCGGCGCACCGACTGCAGGCCGCCCCGCACGTTCTCGGCGAGGTACGCGGCCGAGAAGAGCGTGTAGCCGAGAGTCGCGCTGGCGATCAGGCTGATCTCCATGCCCACGGGCAGGAACAGATTCAAGATGATGGCGAAGAAGATCAGGATCGTGATGAGCGGCACGCCGCGGATGACTTCGATGTAGCTCGTCGCCATCACCCGGAAGATGGGCAGCCGCGAGGTGCGAGCCAGCGCCAGCAGCACGCCGAGCGGGAACGACAGCATGATCGTGAACACCGCCACGATCACGGTCACCGCGAAACCGCCGATGAGCGCCTCGGTGGGCGTCTCCACCGTCGAGGGTGCGTTCATCAACGTCGCGAAGTAGTGGACGATCGCCATGAGCACCAGCCACGCCATGACCAGGCGCCGACGCTTGACGATCTCGCCCGCGAAATTGTGAGCTGCGAGCGCGACGAGTGCCAGCAGCAGGAAGCTCAGGCGTGCCTTCTGCAGCATCGAGTACCAGCCGAAGAATGCGGCAACCCAGTTGAACGCTGCGACCCCCAGCAGCACGATGGCGATGATGCGGCCGAGTTCGCCGATGCCTGGGCGGGTGAGCATCCACAGCGCTGCCGCACCGATCACGCCGAACAGCACTCCCATCGGGATGTCGACGCTGACGACCCGGTCCCACTCGAGATGCGGATCGCGCAGGATCACCCAGTAGAGGGCGAACGGGCTTGCGAGCCACAGCAAGTTCAGAGGGATGCGCATCCGCTGTTGCTGCTGCTCGTCGAATCCCCGCCGCATCAGCCTGCCCAGGGCCATCGCGGCTACCACCAGCAGCCACATCACGGTCCACGGGACCTTGGTCGACATGGCGACGGTGCGGCCGGGCTCCGCGATGAACGTGCCGTCGACGAACGCGAAGTGACCCCACGGGTAGATCCACGCCGACAGCACGGGCAGGGCAAGCAGGGCGACGGCGAACTCGACGGCGGGCACCGAAGTGATCGAGACCTTCGAGCTGGCGACGGCACGTCGCAGCACGACTCCCGCAGCGATCAGCACTGCAGCCACGAGCCACCACACCCACCGATCGGCCATGGCCTCGAAGAACGACTGCCGCACGACGTCGTCGTTCTCTCGCACAACCGCCCCGTCAGCCCCGATCAGCACCGACGGCTCGCGCAGGATCACCCCCAGCGCAATGGCCGCGCCGACGCCCGCCATCACCGTGGAGATCTTCTTCAGCTGCACGCCTTCGCCCCGGCCCGCGAACAGGCCCAGCGACAGCCCGGTGAGCACCACGAGCGTCCCGACGCAGACCCAGATGCGCACGTACTGCTCTTCGGGGTAGGCGTGGGTGAAGATCAGCCGGAGGTTGGTGCGTACCGCATCCCAGCCGCGCTCCTCGCTGAAGACGAAGTTGAGGAGGCCGCGAGCTGCGAACAGGATCAGCAGCCCGAATGCGATGGTCAGCAGCGAGTTGAACCGGCTGGAGAACAGGTTCTTGCGGATCCACTCCCCTGCCGACCGGTAGGTCTCCTCTGGGGGGCGCGCGCGGGCAGCGGCGGCCGCAGCGACATCGGTGACAGCGGGGTCGACCGGCCCGGCCGGTCCCGCTGCTGCGGTGCCCCTGGTGCCCGGCGCGTCGTCCATCTCAGCGCTCCACGATCCGCATGCGGACGTTGAAGAAGTTGACGACCACCGAGATGGTCAGCGAGCAGGCCAGATAGAACAGCATCCAGATGGACACGACTTCGAGCGTCTTGCCCGTCTGGTTGTAGACCGTCTGACCGACTTGGACGACGTCGCTGTAGCCGATCGCGATGGCCAGCGAGGTGTTCTTGGTGAGGTTGAGGTACTGGTTGCCCAACGGGGGCAGGATCACCCGGAACGCCTGCGGCAGCACGACGCGCCGCAGCATCGTCGAACGGCGAAGACCGACTGCCTGAGCAGCCTCGCTCTGGCCCTTTGGCACCGCAAGGATGCCGCCCCGCACGACTTCGGCGATGAACGCCGCTGTGTAGAGCACGACGCCGAAGTAGACCGCGGCGAGCCCCTGGATGAGGTTGAGGCCCGACGGCCCGTAGTTGGGGAAGTTGCCGACCTGCTCGATGTCGGGTCGCATGGCGTCGATCGGCAGGCCGGTGCGTCCGTTGCCGAACTTGTCTCCGAGCACCTCAAAGAGGTCTCGGCCGGAGTTGATGATCCAGCTCGATAGGCCCGGCCAGCCCAGCGTCACGAACAGAATCACCAAGACCGCGCCCGCTGCCGCAAAGATGATCCGGAACCAGTCGTCGTCGACCAGCTTCGTCAGCCCGGCGGGCGTGCGGTGCGACGCCAGGAACCGGCGGATCCACAGGATCGCCGCGGCCACCGCAGCCACGGAGATGATCACCTGCACGATGCCCGGCGTGAGTGCGTTGATGGCGCTGGCGCCGAAGTCGAAGATGGCGCCGACCCAGCCGAAGATCGGGTGCAGGAACCATCCGGCCACGCCGAACACGCCCACGACCGCGAGGAAGCTCAGCACCGGGTAGGTCGCACGGCCGGTGTCGTCGTGCACGCGGTTGCGCTGGCGCATGACGACCCAGCCGATGGCGGCGCCGATCGCGAGGAAGATCAGCCACTGGTAGAAGCCGTCCGCGACATAGACGCGCGGGATCGAGACCCCTTTGTTGGAGATGTGCAGCCAGCCGGGAATCGGTCCTTGATCGGTAGTGACTCGCGGCAGGCTGGCGATCACGACGAAGATGAGGATGATCTGGACGAGCAGCGGGATGTTGCGCAGGGTCTCGACGAAGACGCTGCTGGCTCGGCTCACGATCCAGTTGCGCGAGAGCCGCCCCACGCCGACGAGCACGCCGAGCACCGTGGCCGCGATGATGCCGCCGAAGGACAGGCGGATGGTGTTGACCATGCCGACCCACAGGGCTCGACCGCTGGTGTTGGGGTTGGTGTCGATGCCCGAGCCGAGGTCGCTTCCCAGCGCTGTGCCCAAGAAGTCGTAGCCCGTCTCGATGTCTTTGGCCTCGAGGTTGCTCCGCCCTTGCGATGCGAGGAAGATCAGGGCGAAGAGCACCAAGGCCAGCGTGAGCACCTGTGAGAGCCACTTGACGACGGTGGCATCTCGATAGAACGGCGGTCGGGCCCCCGCCGCGCTCAGAGATGATCCGCGGTCGACTTGCAGCGGGTCGCTCACCGCAGGTCACCCTACGCGACGAGGTCACACGCATCGGGCTATTGCATCGAGTGCATGGAGTGCATCGAGACATGCAGTGATCGGCTGCTGCCGAAGCGCGCGATGGCCCCCGATCCCGCAGGACCGGGGGCCATGGCGCTCAGCTTGAGTTGTCGCCGCCGGCTGGGCTCTCACCCAGCCGCCGAGCGCATGATCAGCGTGCCGGCGGTGCGTAGATCAGGCCGCCGTCGAGCCAGCCAGCGTTGGCCGAGCCCTCACGTGACAGTCCGACCGGGTTCAGGTGACGGGAGTAGATCTCGTCGTAGTTCCCGACCTGGGCGATCACGTTGTAGAACGCGTTGGCCGACAGGCCCATTGCGGTCTGCAGCTCGCCCTCGCCACCGAGCAGACGGACTGCTTCGGCATCGAGACTGCCGTCGCCGAGACGAGCGTCGATGTTGCCCGAGTCGATGCCCTTCTCATCGGCGATGATCGTGGCGTACACGGTCCAGTTGACCACGTCCGCGAAACGCGACTGGTTCTGGCCGTACGTCGGGCCCAGCGGCTCCTTGGAGATCGGCGTCGGCGGGAAGATCACCCACTCCTCGCCGTCGGGCTGCTGATTGGCCTTGCGGCCGACCAGTGCCGAACCGTCCGTGGTGATGACGTCACACGCCCCCTGGATGAAGTTGGTGGTGACGATGTCGAAGTCTTCGAAGGTGTCGAGCCTCATCTCGATACCCGCAGCCGCGGCAGCGTCAGCGATGTTCTGCTCGGTCGTGGTGCCCGCGTTGGTGCAGACCACAGCGCCGGCGATGTCAGCAACCTGCGAGCTGCCGCTGAAGCCGTCGCTGGCACGCGCCATCAGCTGCTGGCCGTCGTAGTAGGTGGTGGGACCGAAGTCCATGCCAACCTCGGTGTCACGACCTTGCGTCCAGGTGGTGTTGCGCATCAGGACGTCGACTGCACCGGTCTGCACTGCAGTGAAGCGCTCAGCGGCCGTGAGCGGCACGAACTCGACCGCGTCGGCGTCGCCGAAGATCGCCGCGGCCACTGCCCTGCAGTAGTCGGCATCAAAGCCGGTCTGCGAGCCGTCGGGCTGGGTCTCCGAGAAGGCCACGGCCGAACCTGAGACGCCGCACTTGAGCTCACCACGATCGATGATGGCATCGAGCAGGTCGCCCTCCGCCTGTACCAGTTCAACTTCGGTTACGGGTGCCGCGGCCTCGGTGGTCGCCGCCGGTTCGTCGCCATCTGCTTCGGTGTCGTCGCCATCGTCCGAGCCGCAGGCGGCAGCGACCAGTGTGAGCGCCACGAGCACTCCAGCGAGTCGTAGCGCTGTACGCCGCGAAATCGGCGCGATTCGTCTGTTCATTGAGATACGTCCCTCCATCATGAATCTGACCTCAGGCGCAATGCGCGCTGCTCCGCACGCCACCACACCCGACAACCCGCGAGACTAGTAGCCCGCAGCGGCGTTCCCGACAGGGTGGAACCGTTGCATTTCGGTTGCAATTGGGTCGTCCAATCGAGTCTCCGCCAGCCGCCTGCGTGCGCGTCCTCAAGGTGGTGACGGGATCGCTCGAAGGCAGACTTGCCTGATGGCCCATCCTGCCGACCACGCGCTGGCCGCGAGCGTGGCGTCCGAAACCGGGGACCTGCTGCTCGAAACCCGCGAACGGCTCTTCGCTCAGGGTGCCGACACTTGGGAAGTCCGGGACACGGGCGACTACGAAGCCCACCAGCTCATCATGGAGCGCTTGAGTGCGGCGCGGCCCGCGGATGCCGTGCTGTCCGAGGAGGGACGCGATGATCTCGCCCGCTTGTCGGCGGACCGGGTCTGGATCGTCGATCCGTTGGACGGAACGCGCGAGTACTCCGAGCCAGGCCGCTCCGATTGGGCGGTGCACGTGGCACTCGTGGAGGACGGCGTGCCCACCGCGGGCGCGGTGGCACTGCCGGCGGTCGGGCGCACGCTGTGTACCGAGCCCGGGCCGTCGCTGCCCGAGCCGCACAATGGCCGGCCCCGTCTCGTGGTGAGCAGGTCGCGCCCGCCGGCGGCGGCCGTCATCGTCGCTCAGGCGCTCGACGCCGAGCTCATGACGCTGGGCTCGGCCGGCGCCAAGGCCATGGCGGTCGTGATGGGCATGGCCGACATCTACGCCCACTCGGGAGGCCAATTCGAGTGGGACAACTGCGCGCCCGTTGCGGTCGCCCGGGCGGCCGGCTTGCACGCGAGCCGCTGCGACGGCTCAGAGCTGGAGTACAACTTCGCTGACCCGTGGCTTCCCGACCTGCTCATCTGCCGTCCCGAGTACGCCACCGACGCCCTGGAGGCGCTGCGGCAGGTGATCGAGAGCGAAGCCTGAGATCACCCATGAGACACAGCATCGAAGGCGAGGCGTGAGGGTCGGCACAGGGGGAAACATGGAGCTGAAGGCAACGAAGTACGAGGTGGACGGGCCGGTCGCGACGCTGACGCTGTCACGCCCGCATCGCCGCAACGCCTGGACGGGGCGGATGCACACCGAGCTGCGCTGGGTGCTCGAACAAGCCGAGCGTGATGCCGGGATCCGGGCAGTCGTCATCACCGGCGAGGGCCGGGACTTCTGCGTTGGCGCCGATACCCAGGCCCTCGAGGGTCATGGCGAGCGTGGCGGTTACGACCCCGGAACGGCACCTGATCTGGCAATGCCCGGCTATGGCGTGGCACCGCAATTCGATCACAACTTCGCGTTCATGATGGCTCTCGAAACGGTGACGATTGCCGCAGTGAACGGCGCTGCCGCCGGTGCCGGCCTCGTGCTGGCCTGCTACTGCGATCTCCGATTCGCTGCCGCAGATGCCAAGCTCACGACCGCGCACGGTCCGCTCGGCCTGCCCGCCGAGTTCGGTCTGTCGTGGGTGCTCCCTCGACTCGTGGGCGCCACGCGCTCAAACGATCTGCTGCTGTCGAGCCGCAAGTTCCTGGCCTCCGAGACGAGCAGTTGGGGATTGTTCAACGGGATCCTCGACGCCGGCGAACTCATGGACCGTGTCTACGAGTACGCGTATGACATGGCAGCCCGGGTCGCCCCCAGCTCGCTGGCCACGACCAAGCGACAGATCTACCTAGACCTGCACCGCGACGTCGGCACCGCGGTCGCAGAGTCGGATCGGCTGCTCGAAGAGATGATCCCCAGCCCGGACTATCTCGAAGGCGTCCGCGCCTTGACCGAGCGGCGGCTGCCGGACTGGCCCGAACGCTGAGGGATGACAGCTCCAGCACTGTGACGCTGCGCGTCACAGCAACAACACAGGACGCTGCGCGTCACAGCAACAACACAGGACGCCGCGCGTCACAGCTCCAACACGGTGATCATGCCGGTGTCGCCATTCACCTCGACGAGGGCGCCATCGGGGATGCGTCCCGTCGCCCCGGTCGCCGAGATGACGCAAGGCAGGCCCAGCTCGCGGCTCACGATGACGGAATGGCTGAGTGCTGCGCCGACGTCCACCACGACCGCGCTCGCACTGACGAACAGCGGCGTCCACGACGGATCGGTGAGCGGCGCTATGAGCACATCGCCGGGCGACAGCGCGGTCGGGTCGCTGCTGTCGAGCACGACTCGGGCACGCCCGCGGGCGATGCCAGGACAGCCGGGCAAACCTGCGAGCGTCTCGCCTGCCGCGAGCTTCGGCAGCTCAGAGGTCCCCCGGCGAGGCCACTCCGACATCGGCGGTGGGTCGCCGACGATGACGAACGGCTCCTGACGCGAAGCGGCGTCGTCCCACTGGGCCTGACGCTCGGCAATCACCTCTGCCCAGCCGGTCGGATCGTCGAGCATCTCGTGGATCTCGGACAGCCGCAGCATGCCGAATTCGGTCTGCCCGCTGAACTGCCCACGCTCGACGAGTCGCTCGCCCAGCACCCGTGAAGCGATGCGGCACTCGTTCACGAAGCGCACGCAGTTGGTCTTGGTGCGCTCCCGTCCCGGCAGGTACACCGCTGCGGCACCGAGAGCGAGGTTGAACTGCATCTGGGTGTCTGGGTCGGCCTCGAGCAACGCTGAGATCTCCGCAGCCAGCGCCTCTCGCTGGGCGGCCAGCTCGGCCCGCCGCCGCGCCGGCTCTGCATCGTCGGGCGCCAAGCGCATGCGGTCAATGGCCGCCAGCGCTATGTCCGGGTCGGTCTCCCAGGTCGGGCAACTCATTTCCCATTCGTTCGGCCCCCGCGAGCCGAACTCATAGACGAACGAGTCGAAGGCCTCGTTGAACGCCGCAGCGTCGCCTGAAGGTTCCCCAGCACCGGCCGCAGCCAAACGCTCGGCCAAGCCCGCCGGTCCCTCGTCGAACAGCGCACCCAGCGCGCTCGACGCTGCAACCTGGCGCCCGAGCTGCCACATCGCATCGGACGGCGCGGCGGATGCCACGTCCCCGAAGCCCGCCACCAGCTTGAGCGTGTCTTCTGGCCGGCCCAGCGCCGTGCACACCTGCTCGATCGCGCCCAGCGGCACCGCCGCCAGGAACGACACCTTCAGGTGCCGTGCGAACAGCAGCCGGAAGCCGTCGCCGTCGCCGTAGCCCGACTGGAGGAAGTCGTCGATCCAATCGATGATCTCGTGATCGCCCATCTGGGTGAAGTCGGGGCGCTGCGCACGCAGCTCGGCGATGTTCTGCTCGTCTTCGTGCACCTCCGGCAACGCCGGCGCCGCGAACAGCATGAGGAACGTCTCGCCGATGCGCTGCTCAGCTTCGGGGCTGGCGTCGTCGGGATGCGGCTCGTACGGCGGGATGCCCGGCTGCTCGCCGAAGAAGGTCCGGTCGACCGTGTCTACGTCGATGCCGGGGGCGCGGGCGCCGAAGACACGCCCGATCGCAGCGTTCAGGTAGGTGTAGCCGCCGAAGACGCCCAAGAAGACGCAATCGTCGGGATCGAACTCGTCGTAGTCGAACGCGCCCATCTGCACGTAGGCATCGCGGAATCCCAGCTCGGATATGCGAATGCCGTCGTCATTCTGGAACGCGAAGTCGAACGTGCTCATCCTCACCGGATCGGGAAACACCTCGCCCACGTTGGCGCGCGTCCAGATGGGGTAGCGCTCCGAAGGCTTGGTGCCGACGAAGTAGCCGCCGCTCCGGTCTGTCAGATCCGCCATGTTCCCTCCCGGCGGTCGCGTACGCACAATGCGCCGCACAGCCTCGCGCGTCGCAGCGGCAAGCATTGACACGTCAGCCGGGATCTCCGCCGGCTGCGACTCACGGCGGTGCGCCCCGGAGACGACACGGGCCGGGCAGCCGCCTCCCCCTCATGGCGGCTGCCCGACCAGGCCGTGATGTGATGCTAGACCGTCACGCGCGCGTTGCGACCAACTTGGAGGGGCCGATGCCGGTGACCATCGAGCACTACCGGGATCTGGGCGAGTTCACCTATGGCGCCTGCGAAGCGGTGAGCCCGCTCATCCGTCGAGTCATCTGCAAGAACCCGACGCCGTTCACCTACCGCGGCACCGGCACCTACATCGTCGGCCGCGGAGATGTGGCAGTCATCGACGCAGGTCCCCCGCTGGACAGCCATCTCGATGACGTCATGGCGGCTCTGGACGACGGCGAGACGGTCAGCGCTGCACTCGTCACCCACACTCACAGCGATCACTCGCCGCTCACCGGCAATCTGGTCGCCAGGACCGGCGCGCTCAGCTACGGCTACGGACCCCATGCGAGCGTGTGGAAGCTCGATCCTGACGACCGCGTCGATTTCTCTGACTACATCAGCGCTGACGAGCAGGCGAAGTACCAAGCCGAATTCGACGAGCTTCCCGAGGAGCTGAAGCGCGAGGGCGCAGACACCGAATTCGTACCCGATGTGGCGCTGGTAGACGGCGACATCGTGTCCGGTGACGGATGGACGCTGCGCGCCATCCACACCCCCGGGCACTGCTCGAATCACCTCTGCTATGAGCTGATCGAGGAGAATGCGCTCTTCTCGGGGGATCACGTCATGGGGTGGGCGACAAGCGTCGTCGGGCCGCCTGACGGGTCGATGCAGGACTACCTGGCCTCGCTGGCGAAACTGCTCGAATTCGACCATGAGCGGTACTGGCCGACGCACGGCCCACCGATTCCCGAGCCGACCGCATACGTGCGCTCGTTCATCGCGCACCGCAGCGACCGGGAGGAGCAGATCATCGAGCACCTTCGCCCGGGTCCGTGCCGCATCGCGGACTTCGTGCCGAAGATGTACGAGGCCTACGACAAGCGACTGTGGTATCCCGCGGCGAGTTCGGTCTACGCGCACATGCTGCATCTCGTCGAGAGCGGGCGTGCGCGCGTCACCAATGGCGACAGCAATGGCGATGGCGAGCCCAAGCTCACCTCGATCTACGAGCTGACTGCAGCCGCCTAGACCATTGCGCCTAGTCATCGCACGCTGCACGGTCGATTACTCGGGCCGGCTCGACGCGCACCTGTCCGAAGCGGTGCGCCTGATCATGGTGAAGGCCGACGGCTGCGTGGCCATTCATGCCGACGGCGGCGCCTACAAGCCGCTGAACTGGATGAACGCGCCCAACCGGCTCGTCTGCGAACCTGACCTGTGGCGGGTCACGAACGACAAGGGCGAGCGCCTCGAGATCCGTCTTGCCGAGGTGATCAGCGACACCGCGCATGACATGGGGATCGATCCCGGGCTCGAGCGCGACGGCGTGGAGGCTCACCTGCAGGAACTCGTCGCAGCGCATCCCGAGACGCTGGCCGAAGGCGCCGTTCTGGTGCGCCGCGAGTATCCCACCGACATCGGCCCAGTCGACCTACTGTGCCGCGACGGCGAGGGAGCGACGCTGGCCGTGGAGATCAAGCGACGGGGCGAGATCGACGGTGTCGAGCAGCTGAGCCGCTATCTCGCGTACCTGAACCGCGACGCCCGCTTGGCGCCGGTGAACGGCATCTTTGCCGCCCAGGAGATCAAGCACCAAGCGCGGGTGCTCGCCGCGGATCGGGGCATCCGCTGTGTCGTGCTCGACTACGACGAGCTACGCGGCATCACCAGCGATGCCCTCAAGCTGTTCTGAGCTGTTCTGGTTCTAAACGTAGGTGCACAGGCCGTTGTCGATGACCGTGCGTGCCTCGTCGGTGTTTTTCTGGGCGATCGTGCGGTAGATCGCACGTCCCTCGCCGTCGTCCCACACCTGGATGGTCAGCGCATCGCCGGGAAACACCGGCGCAGAGAACCGGGAATCCATCGAGCGGAAGCGTGACGGGTCGCCCTCGCACAGGGTGTGCAGCAGCGCTCGACCGGTGAAGCCGTAGGTGCACAGGCCATGCAAGATCGGCTTGGGAAAGCCAGCGAGCTCGGTGGCGAACCACGGGTCGCTGTGGAGCGGGTTGTAGTCGCCGCTGAGGCGGTAGGTGAGAGCCTGATCGGGACGGGTCTGATACGAGATCTCGTAGTCGGGGTCGCGATCGGGCGCGCTCACCAGCGGGGCCGTGCTGCCCGGCTCGCCCCCGAAGCCCCCCGAACCCCGGATCACCACCGAACTGCGCAGCTCAAAGACGACATCGCCGGAATCGGGATCGACGGCGCTGGCCTCTGTGTCGATGATGGCGTTGCGGCCCTCGCCCTTGTCCCACATCCCAGCGATGCGATCGGTGATCTCGACGGTTCCCTCGGTCGGGATCGGACGGTGCACCGTTATGCCTTGGCTGCCGTGCAGCAGCTTGCCCCAGTCGACATCGCCGGCATTGGCCATGGCGCCGCCGGCGCCGAAGCCGATCACGACGCCCTGGGTGGGGAACGCCTGGTGGTCGATGTTCTTGGAATTGTGCGTCGTGAACTCCAGCTCGGATCCGAACGGATCCTCTGCCCCGGCGCCGATGCCGACTGCATAGAGCAGCGAGTCTCGAAATGTCCACGACCTCGTCGTCGGTTTGCCGGTGGCACCGACTGCATCTGGATTGAGTCCCATCAGGGTTGTCCTCTCTGTGTTGTTCAGATCTGCTGTTCAAATCTTGTTCGAATTGGTCGCATCTGTGCCCGAGCGCCAAGCCGTCGAGCGCAGATGGCTCATTCGTCCACGCCGCCGTCGGCAGGCGCTCCGTTCATGCCGCTGTTGAGGCGGGCGTCGCGCACGAGCTGCCGCGCTGCTTCGCCTATCTTCGTGGGGTCGTCGATGGCGTCGACTGTCGGTCCGCGCTCCCAGCCCTCGGCGACGGCGAGCATCCGCCCCGAGGCCTCGAAGACCCGGCCGCTCACGCCGGCTGCTTCTTCCGAGCACAGCCAGGTGACGATCGGTGCGATGTAGCGCGGGTGCATGAGCGCTTGGTCTTCCTCTGAGGCCTGGCCCATGCCCAAGTCTTCGGTCATACGAGTCAGGGCCCCCGGTGCCACTGCATTGACGCGTACGCCGTAACGCGCCAATTCACGCGCCGCGATGACGGTGAATGCCGCGATGCCCATCTTGGCGGCGCCGTAGTTGGTCTGGCCCGGATTGCCATAGATGCCCGAGACTGAGGTCGTGTTGACGATCGACGCGTTGACCTGCGCGCCGGCTTTCGACTTCTCGCGCCAGTAGGCACCGGCCCAGCGTGCGGGCGCAAAGGTGCCCTTGAGGTGCACCTTGATCACCGCGTCCCATTCGGCCTCGGTCATGTTGACCAGCATGCGGTCTCGCAGAATGCCCGCATTGCTCACGACGCCGTGCAGATCGCCGAAGGTCTCGATGGCTTGGTTCACCAGCCGCTGAGCACCCTCCCAATCCGAGACATCGTCTCCGTTGGCGACGGCCTCCCCGCCCATGGCGGCGATCTCGTTGACTACGTCATCGGCGGGACCGGTGTCAGCGCCAGTGCCGTCTCGGGCACCCCCGAGGTCGTTGCAGACCACCTTCGCCCCGTGCTCGGCGAGCATGAGACAGTGCTCGCGCCCGATTCCCCGGGCACCCCCGGTCACAATGACGACCCGACCTTCGCACAGCTTGCTCATGGTGTCCTGGGTCCCTTCCCTGTCGCTTGCTGCTGTTCACGTACGGCACCGCTGCACGGTCGCACGTGCGGTGCCGACGGCTCGGAGTATCGCACGAGCACCCGATCTTCGCAGCGCTCACGCCTCAGCACCCACACCTCGGAGGCTGACGCTCCGCAGCACCATGCGACCCGTACGCTCAATCTCCGTGCGTTGGCCGTCGTGGGCGCCCAAGTGGTCGATCATCAGCGCAGCAGCGATCTTGGTGGCAGCGATCGTTGCAACAGCCGTCCTGGCAGTGAGGGATCCGGCAGAGGCTCCCGCACCGACGACTGCGGCGACGGCCGGAGGTCCGGTCACCTCCCAGCGGCCAGTGATCCTTCCGACGACTGAGCCCGGCACGCCCACCGAGGTGAGCCCCGATGCGCTGCAACTCCGCATCGCCACGCTTGCGGCTGAGCTGGCCGCCACGCCGGTCGTGGTGCGAACCGATGTCGGGGAGGTGCAGCTGACGGTCGCCGACCTCGGCATCACGCTCGAGAGCGACGCCACCTACGACGCCGTGCGGCAACGGCGGTCCGCGGGCAGCGGGTCGGGCGAGAACTCGGCGGCCGCGCCGTGGTCGGCGCAGTCGGTCGACCCGCAGTTCTCCGAGCGCCGCTACCGCGTCGAGCGACCCATGGCCCGAGCCGTGCTCGCGAATGCCGCGGACATCGGGGTGACGGCCGCTCCCCCGTCAATCGTCGTCGTCAACGACGGCCTTGCGGTCGACTTGGGCCAGCCAGGTCAGGTCGTCGACGCCGATGCCATCGTGGATCAGGTCCTCGAGGGCATCGCACGGGGCTACGCCCGCATCGAGATCGCAGCGCAGCTCCAGCAGAGCTTGCCGCTCGAATACACGCCCGAGCTGCAGCAAGTCGTCAACGAGGCGCACGAGCGCTACGGGCGCAGTCTCGTCGTGGCCTACCAGGACGAGACGCACGAGCTGACGCTTGAGACGATTGCGGGCTGGTTGGTCCTGGACCCGCACTCGATACCACCGGAGATCAGCCTCGACACCGACGGCATCAGCCCGTACCTCGAGGAGGCCTTTGCCGCGCAATCCGCGCCGTTCACCACGGCGGCCATGACAGTGCTGAGCGGCGTGCCGACGGTGGTGGCCAGCGATGGCGGTGTGGCGTGCTGCGCGGACGAAGTGGGCGAATTGGTGGCTGAGGCGCTGGTGGCAGGCGTTGAGGTACCGATTGGGTTGCCGTCGCGTCCGGCGGTGAGCCGCGAGGAGCAGGCGTACCTGGAATCGCTGGGCATCACCGAGCTCGTGGGCACGTTCACCACCAAGCACGCGTGCTGCCAGGGCCGTGTGACCAACATCCAGCTCTTCGCCGAGCTCATGCGCGGCGCTGTGGTGGAGCCCGGCCAGAGCCTGTCGCTGAATGGGCACGTGGGCCGGCGCACCGAGGAGAAGGGCTTCGTCGAGGGCGGCTTCATCGAGAAGGGCGTTCTCATCGATGACATTGGGGGCGGCGTGTCGCAGTTCGCCACCACGATCTTCAATGCGCTGATTCACGCTGGCATGGATATCGACGAGTACCAGACGCACTCGCTGTATCTCAGCCGCTATCCCTACGGGCTGGACCCGACGATCTCGTTTCCCAAGCCTGATCTGCGATTCACCAATCCCACTCCCTACGGGGTGTTGATCTGGCCGAACTACACCGACACGTCGATCACGGTGGAGATCTACTCGACCCGAAACGTCGTGGTGACGATCGGGGAGCCCCAAGAAGAGATGCGCGAGTTCTGCCGCCGTGTGCGCACCGACCGCACGCGGGTGTTCTCCGACGGCGCCACCGAGACCGACACGTTCCACGCGCGTTACCGGCCCGAGGAGGGCCGCAACTGCGACGGCACGCGCTCGGTGCCGCGGATGTGCGTAGATCCACTGCTGGCGACTCCCGGGGCCGCAGATGACGGGCAGACGGTGCCCAGCGATGGGGATCCGGCCGGCGAATCCGAGGTCGAGATGGTCCCCGACGGCAGCGAGCGCGAGGACGGGACCATCGTGGAGTGCCCGCCGCTCGAGTGCGTCGAGAAGCCGGGCGAACGCGACTCCGATCTGGAGCGCTACCCCGACGATCCCTGCCTGGACGTCGATCTCGAACAGCTCGCCCAGGAACGTGAAGCAAGCGAAGGCGCCGCAGGCGAGGGCGAAGATGCCGAAGGCGCCGAGGGCGACGACGACGGCACCGGCGACGACACCGACGACACCGGCGAATCATCGGGCGATCGGACTGGCGTCGACGAGACCACCGAGCCCGAGCGGTCCTGAGGAGATGTCCACCGTTGACGTCCTGATCGTGGGCGCCGGTCCGGCAGGCACGTCAGCCGCCGTGTGGGCCCGGCGCGCCGGGCTCGAGGCGGTGCTCGTCGACCGGGCAGCGCACGGGCGTGACAAGTGCTGCGGTGACGGGCTCACGACGCTGGCGCTGCGCGAACTCTCACGACTCGGGCTGCAGCCCGAGCAGCTCGACTCGTGGATGCACGTCAACACGGCGTGGGTCCGCTCGCCGCAGGGTCGCATTATCGGGCTGCCGCTGCCTGATGGGCGCGGGCAGTTCGCCGCCGTCTGCCGCCGCGCGCAGCTCGACGCTGCGTTAGTCGAACGTGCAGTTGCGTCGGGTGCAGATGTCCGGCTCGGTGTTGCCTTCGAAGGCTTCGACGATGCCGGCCAGCGAGCGAGCGTCGCGTCGGTCCGCCTCAGTGACGGGAGCCGCATTCAGGCACGGTTCGTCGTGGCCGCAGACGGCGTTTATTCGGCTGTCCGCAAAGCGCTCGACATCGGACCTTCCCGCTACCGGGGCGATTGGCACGCCTTCCGCGGCTACCTGCGCGCCAGCGGTCGGGCCGCATCTGACATGTGGGTGTGGTTCGAACCGGACATGCTGCCGGGATACGCCTGGTCATTCCCGCTCGGCGACGGTCGCGTCAATGTCGGCTTCGGCGTGCCACGGGACGCAGTTGGCTACAGCTCGTCCAACGGCACCGGCACGCTGGACGGCAGCCAGATTGCCGCCGTCTGGTCAGGCCTCACCGAGCGTGCCCATATCGCGACGGTGCTCGGCGGCCACGAGCCTGACGGTCCCACCCGGGCGTGGCCGATCCCGGCCCGCCTGGGCGAGCTGTCGTTGGCCCATGGGCGCGTGCTGATCTGCGGCGATGCGGCTGCTGCCGCCGATCCGCTCACCGGAGAAGGCATCGGGCAGGCCTTGCAGATGGGCCGCATGGCAGCCGCAGCAATTGCCAATGGCGGGCCGCCGCACAGCGTGGCCGCTCGCTACGAACGCGCCGCTCGTGCAGAGTTCGCCCTCGACCACCGGCTGGCGCGAGGCCTGAGTCGGATACTGGCTCATGAGCGACTGGCCGAGGCAGCGCTGCGACTGGTCGATGTGTCGGGCTGGACTCGCCGGCAATTCGCCCGCTGGATGTTCGAGGACTACCCCCGGGCCGCCGTCGCGACGCCTCGCAGGTGGCACCGGGGCATGGTCGATGCACAGGGCGCATACGCATCGACCGTCCAACCGGTTGCGCCCACGGCCCCAAGTTCGCCAAGCTAGGCGGGTGACGGACGCAATTTCGCTCGACCGGGGCTTCGAGCCGGGCATCGACAACCGGCATTGCCGGTTCACCCGCGAGCAGTGGGCGAAGCTGCGCGACGCCACTCCACTCGCGTTGACCGAAGACGAACTCGAAGCGCTCGCCGGCCTCGTCGAGCCGGTGACGCTCGACATGGTGCGAGACATCTACCTGCCCCTGTCACGGCTGCTGAACCTGCGGGTTGCCGCAAAGCGTCAGCTGCGTGCGACGACCGAAGGATTCTTCGGCAGGGTGCTGCCACCGAGGCCGTACCTGATCGGCATCGGCGGCAGCGTCTCAGCGGGCAAGAGCACGACGGCGCGCATCCTCCAAGCCGTCCTGGCCTCCTGGCCCGAGCATCCAGAGGTCGACTTGGTCACCACTGACGGGTTCCTGCTGCCGAACGCCGAGCTGACCCAGCGCGGCATTCTCGGTCGCAAGGGCTTCCCCGAGTCCTACCGCCGTGGTGAGCTGCGCGATTTTCTCCAGCGCATCTCCAGCGGCGAGCCTGACGTCGCCGCGCCGGTGTACTCGCACATCATCTATGACGTGACCGACGAGGTCCAGCTCATCAACCAGCCGGACATCCTCATTGTCGAAGGCCTCAACGTGCTGCAGACCGGTCCGCCGTCGAATACCCCGTTCGTGTCGGACTTCTTCGACTTCACCATCTATGTGGACGCCGAAGCCGAAGACCTCGAGGAGTGGTACGTCGAGCGATTCCAGCAACTGCGCAACACTGTGTTCCGCGAGCAGTCTGCCTACTTCGCCCAGTTCGCTGATCTGCCTCCATCTGCGGCCGACGCCGTCGCCCGCACCATCTGGCGCTCGATCAACCTTGTCAACTTGCAGGAGAACATCCTGCCCACGCGGGCTCGAGCCGACTTGGTGCTCGCGAAAGGCCACGACCACGTCATCGACCACGTCGAGCTGCGGTACCACTGACGGGCTGGCCGAGCCGATCCCCCAGTGAACATTCCTGCACCCAATCAGCCGGCTGCGGACCGGATGCCGGGCTGCACGTTCTGCGCGATCGCGGCGGGCGAGGTCCCGGCACTGCGCTTCTACGAGGACGATCACGCCGTGGCGTTCATGGACCGGCTGCCCATGACCGTCGGCCACTGCCTGGTCATTCCGCGCCGCCACGTCACTGACATCTGGGAACTCACCGATGACGACGCAGCGCACGTGATGCAGGCAGCACGTCGGGTCGCGGGCCTGGTGCGCGAGCGGCTGAAGCCGGTGGGTGTGAACCTGCTCAACAACAACGGCGCTGCGGCTGACCAGACGCAGTTTCACTTTCACATCCACGTGATCCCGCGCTACGGGCGCGACCGGCTTCTGCACCCGTGGGAGCGGATCTTCGCACCGGCCGGCGAGATCGAATCTGCGTACCGGAAGCTCAGCGCGCCGGATCCCGAGGCCCGGACGGCTGCGGCCCCTCCGAGCTAGCGTCACCCTCCATGAACGACCGCTACGCCCCCTACTCAGCGCTTCAGATCGTGGGCCCCGACGACGACGGCGTGCTCGAGATCGTGATTGACACGCCCGGACGGCTGAATTCGGTAGATGCGCCGAAGCATCTGGCGTTGGCCGATGTCTGGCGCGCGGTGGACGAGGATCCTGACACCCGGGTGGCCGTCATCCGCGGCGCGAACGGCACCTTTTCCGCCGGCGGAGACCTGGACATGATCCAGGAGATCATGGACGACTTCGAGACGCGCCAGCGGGCACTGCGCGAAGCGCGGGACATCGTCTACAACATGATCAACTGCTCCAAGATCATCGTGTCGGCGATCGAGGGCGTTGCCGTCGGGGCCGGTCTGGCCGCGGCGCTGATGGCCGACATCTCGATCGCTGGGCGCAGCGCCCGGATCGTGGACGGACACACCAGACTCGGCGTGGCCGCCGGCGATCACGCTGCGATCGTGTGGCCGATCCTGTGCGGGATGGCCAAGTCGAAGTACTACCTGCTGACCTGCGACACGATCACCGGCGAAGAGGCCGACGACATGGGCCTCGTCAGCAAAGTGGTCGACGACGATGCCGTGCTCGACGAGGCCTTTGGGGTCGCTCGCAGGTTGGCCAAGGGCAGCCAGAGCGCCATCCGCTGGACGAAGTACAGCCTCAACAACTGGATGCGGATGGCGGGGCCCATCTTCGACGCTTCGGCTGCGCTCGAGATGCTGGGTTTCACGGGTTCGGACGCGCGGGAAGGTCACGCCGCGATCGTCGAGAAGCGCCGACCGAATTTCGCCTGATCCCCGCCGAGGATGGAAGAGATCCCGACATGACGGAGCTGGACGCCCCTGCCGAAGACCATCTCACCGCGCATGAGCGGGTCGCGCCGATGGCAGCCGCGAACACCGGCCCGCTGCAAGGCATCCGCATCATCGACTGCACCCACGCGCTGGCAGGTCCGTGGTCGACGATGATGCTCGCCGACCTCGGGGCTGATGTGATCAAGGTGGAGCCGCCGCGGGGCGAGCTGGCCCGCAAGATGGCGCCGTTCACCCGCGAGGACACCGAACGCAACTTCGGCGCCGGATTCGCCAACTACAACCGCAACAAGCGCGGCGTTGCCCTCGATCTGACCGATGATGAGCAGCGGGAACAGTTCCTGCAGCTCGTCGACACCGCGGATGCACTGGTCGAGAACATGCGCGCGGGTGTGATGGATGCGCTCGGAGTGGGCTGGGAGGTGCTCCACGAGCGCAACCCCAGGCTCGTGTACGGCGCTATCCGCGGCTTCGGCGACCCGCGCTCAGGCGAGAGCCCCTATGTCGACTGGCCGGCGTACGACGTCGTGGCCCAGGCGATGTCGGGCATGGTCTCGGCCACCGGCAGCGGTCCCGACGACCGGCACGTCGTGGGCCCCTACATCGGGGACACATACCCCGGCACGATCGGCGCCATGGGGGTGCTGGCGGCGCTGTTCCACGCGCAGAGGACCGGTGAGGGGCAGTTCGTGGACGTCTCGATGGTGGACGCCGTAATGGCCCTCAGCGAGGTCGGTGTCACCCGCTACAGCGTGTTGGGCCAACCCGACACGCCCCCCAGCGGCAACAAGAACCAGTACATCGTGCCATTCGACATCTTCGAGACCGTCGACGGGGCTATCGCCATCGGCGCCCCCACCGACAACCACTGGCGCGAGCTGGCGGTCGCAATGGGCCGGCCCGAGTGGGCCTGGGCGGAGGAGACCCGCACGCTGCGGGCGCGGTACCACCATCGCGACGAGATCATCGCGGCCTTGACCGAGTGGGCCGCGACGCTCACCAATGCAGAGGTCATCGCTGCCATCGGCGGCAAGGTGCCCTGCGGGCCGGTGAACCATCCGATCGACCTGTTCAGCGATCCTCACGTCGCGGCCCGGGACATGCTCGTTGCGGTCGAGCAGCCGGTCGGTCGGCCGATCGTGCAGATAGCCCCGCCGATCCGCATGAGTGCGACGCCGCCGGGCATCTACCGGCGGGCACCCAAGCTGGGCGAGCACAACGACCAGGTGCTCGCGGAGCTCGACGACGACACCGATTGAGCGCGCCCACCCGGGAGACGGCTCGACAACAAAGCACCCACGGCCCACGGGTAGCGTGAGCACGATGGGCAGGCGCAAGCGTCGAGTGCCAGCAGCGCGGACGAGGCCAGCGGATTTCGAGCCGGTGGTCGCCGGCTTGGTCTCTCCCCGGCGGGCGGTGCCCGCGCACATCGAGTTGCCGCCATACGCGCGCAGCGGCCAGGCCTCGCCGGCTCCGAGCGGCGTGTCGCCCTCCAATCAAGCCACCATCGACGCCATGCGGCTGGCAGGCTCAGCCGCACGGCGCGTGCTGGGTGCCGTGGCAGCAGAGATCGCACCGGGCGTCACCAGCGAACATCTCGACGAGATCTGCCACGAAGCGTGCATCGCTGAAGGCGGTTACCCGAGCCCACTGAATTACAACGGGTTTCCCAAGTCGCTGTGCACGTCGGTCAACGAGATCATCTGCCACGGCATTCCCGACGATCGGCCGCTGCGCGACGGCGACATCGTGAATTGCGATGTGACGATCTTCGTGGGCGGCGTTCACGGCGACCACTCCGAGACCTTCCTGGTCGGCGATGTGGACGCACCTTCGGGGCGGCTGGTCGAGGTGACGCGCGAATCGATGTACCACGGCATCGCGGCGGTGCACCCCGGTGCACGGGTGTGCGACATCGGCAGAGCCATCCAGGCCCGCGCCGAGGCGGAGGGCTACGGCGTCGTGCGCGAGTTCGTCGGTCACGGCATCGGGCAGATCTTCCACCGGCTCCCCAACATTCCCCACTACTACGACCCTGCCGCACGCACCGAGCTGGTCGAGGGCATGACATTCACCGTGGAACCGATGATCACCATGGGAATGCCACGCGCCCAGATGTGGCCTGACGGCTGGACTGCGGTGACTGCCGATCGCAGCCGCACTGCCCAGTTCGAGCACACCGTGGTGGTGACTCCGAGCGGCGCCGAGCTGCTGACCGTGACCGATGACGAACCCCAGCCATTCCTTGCCGGCGATCCGACGGCGCGACTCGATCCGGCAAGCTGGCCCCAGCAGTTGAGCACCGCGTCTGCACGGACGGGCTGAGGGATGTGCCGGGTGCGTGCGGTGGTCGCTGCTGCGTGCGCAGTCACGGTGCTGTGCCTCGCAGCCGTGGGTGCCGCGGGGTGCGCCAGCGAGCCCGAGGCCGAGCCGATCCCGACGACGCTTCCCGTGCTCACCACGCTGCGACCCCAGCTCACGACCACAACCATCGCCCCGCCGCCTCCGCAGCGCCGCATCTATGTCGTCCAGCCCGGCGACACGCTCAGCAAGATCGCGAACGGCTTCGGCGTGACAGTGCAGGCGCTCATGGAAGAGAACGGCAAGGAGGACACGCTGCTGCGCATCGGCGAGCAGCTCGTCATTCCGCCGACGGTCGTCGGCGCCGGCAATTCGCAGTGACGGCGGCACGTGCGCTTGTTCGATACCGGTGCTGGGGTGCGGCAGTGATCGCGATGAGTATCGCTGCCGCGGGGTTGTCGGGGGGCTGCTTGCTGCTCGATGACGAGTCGCGCACGGAGGCCGCTGCGTCCACGGTGCCGCCGACCGCGGCACCCACAACGTCGGTGACCGAGCCGGAGCTGCTGACGCCGTACACGGTGGTGCGGGGCGACACGCTCATCCAGATCGCCGATCGGCACGGCATTCACCTCAATGACCTCGTGCGGGTCAACAACATTGCCGATCCCACGAAGATCTTCGTGGGCCAGATCCTGCTGATTCCCCCGCCGCCGGATCCCGATGCGGGGCCGCTGCTCACCATCGCGCCGGCGACCGATCCGGTCCTGCCGCCGCTGCTGCCGACGACGACAGCACCGCCGATCACCGCTCCGGGGTCTGGCTGATGTCTGCGGCACGGCGGATAGCGGGCTTGGACGAAACCGTCGACCGCTGGTGGGAGATCCTGCGAGGTCGCAAGGTGGTCGATCGCGTCATGTACGGCGCTTCAGATGTCGGCGAATTCAGCCAGATCTGGCACGTGCTGGGCGCTATCCGAGCACTCGCACCGCGGCGAGAGGCATCCGATGCGCTTCGCTTCAGCGCGCTCATGGCGCTGGAGTCGCTGGTCGTGAACCAGGGCGTCAAGCGGCTCTTCGGCCGGCACCGGCCGGGCACGGCGGCGGAGAACCCGACCCAGCACCGGCTGCGCCAGCCGATCTCGTCGAGCTTTCCCTCAGGCCACGCGTCGGCGGCGTTCTGCGCGGCCGCAGTGCTGTCGCGTGGTTCCCGGCTCGGGCCGCTGTACCGGCTCGCGGCGGTCATCGTGGCGGTGTCGCGCATCCATGTGCGGCTGCATCACGCCAGCGATGTCATTGCCGGCGCAGCGCTGGGCGAGGCAATCGGCCGTATCGCCGCCCGCCTGATGCGGCGCTGAGTTCAGGCCCGGGCGACGTCCTGGTCGCTCTTGGTCGCGACGGGCGCCGCTGCGGCTTCGTCGCCGCGGCGCAGCAGCGTGCGCACATCGAGCAGCACGTCGGTGATCTCGACTGAGGAGACCAGTTCGCGGCTGAAGAAGTCGCCCAGTGCGTGGTCGATGACTTCGAGCGCGTCGGAGATGATCTGGGGCTCAGCGGTCCGAGTCGGTTCGGTGGTCTCGGTCATCTGTGCTCCCTCCCCGCGCTCGGCGCCTCTGCAGGCGACGTTGCCGGTTGTGTTGCTCACCCTATCTCGCACTTGCGGTTCGTCACCGTCAGTTCACCAGCACGTCAGGGGCCAGCGGCGGATCTCTGGCGCGCCGCCCGCGGCCGGCGCTCTCTGGTACTGCGGTTGGATACCTATCGCGGTTGTATACGGTGCGCCGCCATGAACACGACTGCATCTGCCACGTCGAACCCCGGCCGGCGTCCCTTCACCGGCTTGACCGTCGGCAGCTTGGGCGTGCTGGGCCCGGATGCGATCATCGAGGTCGCTCAGACCGCACAGGCCCAGGGCTACTCATCTGTCTGGACGGTCGAAGCCACCGGAACCGACGCGTTCTCGACGCTCGGCGCCATCAGCCATGCAGCGCCGGAGCTCGATCTGGCTACCGGAATCATCCCAATCCAACTGCGAACCCCACCGCTCGCCGCCATGACGGCAGCAACGCTGCAATGGATGCGCCCGGACCGTGACGTGCTCGTCGGGCTGGGCGTGTCGGCGCCGGGCATCCTGCGCCAGCACGGTGAACCGCCCCCGGATCGCCCGATCGCCATGATGCGCGAGTACGTGGCACTGCTGCGAGAGTGCCTGAGCGGTGAGGCAGTGACCTTCGAAGGCGATTTCTGGCAGGTGCGCCGGTTCCGGCTGGCCGTGCGGCTGGGCGACCGCCGGCCCAAGATCGTGCTGGCGGCGCTGAACCCCCAGATGCTGCGGCTGGCAGGCGAGATCGCCGACGGGGTTTTGCTCAACTACGTGCCTGCCTCCCATGTGCCCGCAGCGGTGGCTGAGGTGCGTGCGGGAGGCGACGCGCAGATCATCTGCTACATCCACGCGGCCGCCGGCGAGCTGGAGCGCTCTGCACGATCGGCCCGGCGGGACTTGCTCAACTACGTGATGGCCGATGGCTACGCCAACGCCTTCCGGGCGGCGGGCTTCGGCGACGAGGTGGACGAGGCACGCGACCGCCAATCCAAGCGGGATCGTGACGGCGCGCTCGCGGCGATCTCGGACGAGATGATCCAGGCCATCGACTTCATCGGCACACCCGCCGAGATCGGTGACTTCGCCCGCGCCTATGTCGATGCCGGCGTGGAGCACCCCGTGCTGATGCCGCTGCCGTGGGGAGATGACCGGCGAGCGGTAACCGACGCAACGGTCACGGCGTTCGCCGACGCATTCGCCTGATCCGCCAGGACGCCGAGGTGGCGCAGCTCAGTCGGCGGCCGCGACCCCCACGGGGCAGGTCTGGCCGGTGCTGCCCAGGCCGCAATAGCCCCACGGGATCTTGTGCAGGTACTGCTGGTGGTAGTCCTCGGCGTAGTAGTAGGGCCCGGCCAGGCAGATCTCGGTGGTGATGCGGCTCAGGCCGGCAACGTCGAGCACGGCCTGGAACATGTCCCTCGACGACTCGGCAATCGCCAGCTCGGCTTCGTCCGCGACGTAGATGCCCGATCGGTACTGCGTGCCGATGTCGTTGCCCTGCCGCATGCCCTGGGTGGGATCGTGGCCCTCCCAGAATGCCTTCAGCATCACCTCGAAGCTGGTGAGCGCCGGGTCGAACACCGCCAGCACGGCCTCGGTGTGGCCGGTCAGGCCCGAGCACACCTCTTCGTAGCTGGGATTCGGCGTGTGGCCGCCGGCGTAGCCCACGGCGGTGGTGTAGACGCCCGGAAGCTGCCAGAAGATGCGCTCGGCACCCCAGAAGCAGCCCATGCCGACCACGATGTGCTTGAAGCCTTCGGGGAACGGCGGCGTCATCGGCGATCCGAGCACGACGTGCGCCGGGGCGACCGGCATCGTCTGGCTGCGGCCGGGCAGCGCAGCGTCGGCGTCCGGGATCTCCAGTTTCCTCGACCACAACGCCACGGTTCTTCCTCCTGCTGTGCTACAGACGCTAGCGACCTAGTGTCAGGAACATGAGCGAGTCGCTGATCCCGGCCGAGACGCTGGAGCGCGTCGGCGAAGTGCTGTCGGGGCCGGTCACCACTGTCATCGACCGGCGCGAGGCACAGCGCTACGCATACGCCGTCGGCGACGAGAACCCCATCTACTTCGATGAGGTCGCGGCACAGGCGGCCGGGTACCGGACGCTGGTGGCGCCGCCCACCTACGTCACCCACGCAGTGGTGCAGCCGAGAACGGCGTCGGACCTGCGCACCGACGGCCTGTACCGCGAGGGCACCCGGATCCGGCTGCGGGTCGACCGGGTGATGTTCGGCGGCGAGGAATGGGACTTTCTCGAACCCGTCTGCGTCGGCGACGAGATCACCGCCACCGTCCGGCTTGCCGCAGTTGACCAGAAGCAGGGCCGCAAGGGACCCTTCGTCCGGCAAGTGCGCGAGACCACCTTCGTCAACCAATTCGGCGACGAGGTCGCCCGTTCGCGCATGATCGGCATCGCACGATGAGCACTGACACTGGCACGGTCACGACCGCCGCAGCACCGGATCTGGCGACCCTCGAGGCCGGCCGGCAACTGCCGCCAATGCACAAGTTTCCCGACGAGGCACAGCTCTTCCTCTACAGCGCGGCCAGCCACAACCCGCACCGGATCCACTACGACCGCGAGTACGCCCGCTTCGAGGGGCACGACGACATCATCGTGCACGGTCCGCTGCAGGGCGCATGGCTCACGCAGTTCGTGACGGACTGGGCGGGACCGGCCGCCCGGCTGCTGGGCGTGACATGGCAGAACCGCGCCAGCGGCCTTCCCGGCGAGGAGCTGGTGTTCTCGGGCACGGTGACGTCGGTCGACCACGAGACGGGGGTCGTCGAGCTGGAGATCGCCGAGCACACCTCCGACGGGAGACTGCTCATGCCGGCGACAGCTAGGGTCCGCCTGCCCACGACGTAGTTGCAGGAGAGCGTCCACGCATGAAGATCGCCGTCGACTTCCCGTCCATTGCGTTCCGCGAGGGACCCGAGCGTGTGCTCGACCTGGCGAAGGCCATCGAGGATCTGGGCTACGACGAGATTGCCGCATTCGACCACGTGGTGATGGGCCACCCGGGTGAGGGACGCTTCACGATCTACCCGGCCAACATGCCGATTCTCGAAGCGCTGATGCTGCTCGCGAACGTGGCCGCGGTGACCGAGCGGGTGTCGCTGTCGACCGAGGTGCTGGTGCTGCCGCAGCGCCAGCCGGTGCTGGTAGCCAAGCAGATCTCGACGCTGGACACGCTGTCGGGCGGGCGGGTGCGTCTGGGCATCGGCGTGGGCTGGCAGGACTCCGAGTACGACGCGCTCGAGGAGGACTTCGGCACCCGGGGCAAGCGCATGGACGAGGCCATCGACCTCATGCGCACCTACTGGGCAGGCGGGCGGATCGGTTACTCCGGCGAGCACTACAACAGCCACGACATGGGCATGGAGCCCGTCTCACCGCAGGGGGCCGACCTCCCGCTGTGGATCGGCGGCGACAGCCGCGCGGCGTTGCGACGCACTGCCCAGAAGGGCGACGGCTGGATGGCGTCGGGCGTCAGCGACGAGCGGGCGCTCGAGTGCATGACGGAGATCCGCCGCCGCGCCGAGGAGGACTTCGGCCGCGACCCCGACGCGATCGGAATGCAGCTCATGCTGGCCCCGCCGCCCCGCACCGATGCCGACAAGGGCTTCTACAAGGACCTGGACGCCATCGGCGAGCGGGCCGCCGTCGTCAAGGCGCTCGGCTTCGACTGGGCCTCGGTGAACGTGACCGCCATCTTCCAAGCCGGTGCCCGCTCGGTCGAGGCCATGATCGACCGGCTGGGCGAGATTCTCGAATGCATCCGGGCCGAGACGGGCTGAAGCCCAGCAACCGCACGCGCTGCCAGAGAGATCACAACACAGAACAGGACAGACCATGAGTCAGCCGCAACTCATCATCGACAATCTCAAGGCCTGCTGGGCGAGCTGCAAGGAGTTCTACGGCTCGCTCGAGGGCGACCAGTGGCAGGTGCAGTCGCACTGCCCCGACTGGACGGTTCACGGCGTCCTGGTACACCAGGTGTCGGTGGAACAGGCCCTGTCGGGCTGGCTGCCGGAGTCGGTCGAAACACCTCCCCCGTTCGGCGACATCGCCGGCTACGTCGCCGCAGCGGCGGCCATGAGCGGACCGGAGCTGACGGCGTTGGCCGCGGAGGTGTGGGACGGGCGTGCCGTGCAGCTCGAGGCGCTCGACGATGAGGTGTTCGACCGCGGGTCGATCACACCGGTCGGGCCCGGAACCTATGGCCGCTTCATGGCGATCCGGGAATTCGACCACTGGATGCACGAGCGCGACTGCCGCACCCCTCTGGGAATGCCGACCGACAACGGCGGTCCGGCCGCCGAGATGGCGCTCAACGAGGTGCACCTGTCGATCGGCTACATCGCGGGCAAGCGGGTAGGTCTCCCCGACGGCGCCTCCATGCACTTCGACATCACCGGCGCCGTGGAGCGAGACATCTACGTGCAGGTGGAGGGCCGGGCCCGTGAGGTGGACCACGTCGAGAACCCGACGGTCACGCTGCACTGCGACTCGATGGCGTTCATGGATCTGACCTGCGGGCGGATCGACCCCGAAGGCCCGATCACCGCAGGGCTGGTGACGTGGTCCGGCGACGAACAGCTCGGCGCCCACGCCGCCCGCAATCTGCGCTTCACGATGTAACCGCCGGCAAGCCCCATCTCAACAAGCCCAAGGCTCACAAGACAAGGAGCACCCACATGTCAGAGACATCCCTGCCCGTACGGCACCTGTTCAGGATGGACATCGATGCCGACCTGACGAATGCCACCCGCATCCGCGGCGGGCCGGCCGGCACCCGCATGGTCGCCTCGGTCGACAGCGGCACGGTCACCGGCGATCGCATCAACGGCACCATCCTCGGCCCGTCAGGCGACTGGCTGTACCGATCCGCCGACGGCACGATGCATCTCGACGTGCGCATCTCGATCCGCACTGACGATGACGTCGACATCCTGATGGAGTACCAGGGGAAGATCTACGGCGACGGCACGCCGCGCTCCGCGCCGACCTTCCAGACCTCGATCGAGGGCCCGTACAACTGGCTCAACAAGATCCAGGCGATCGGCATCGGCTCGATCGACGACGGCAAGCTGGCCTACGAGGTCTACGAGCTGCTCTAGCCGGCACAGCAGCGTCCGAGGCGGCGGGCCAACGCCTGACGGCTCACGCCCTGAAGCCAATTGGGAGCCGGTGGTACGATCCGGCCATGACGGCTGTCACGCTGAATATCGAACCGCTTGATGCCACGTTCGGAGCGTGGGTGCACGACATCGAGCTCCGATCCATCGACGACGCCACCTTCGAAGCCCTGCACGAAACGTGGCTGGAGTACGCGCTGCTGATCTTCTCGGGTCAGTTCCTGACCAACGACGAGCAGGACGCATTCGCCCTGCGCTTCGGCAACTTGGAGTTCAACGCAGCACCCATCTCGAACGTCGGCAAGGACGGCAAGGTCCACCACGAGTCCAGCGACGACCTCGTGAAGTCGCTGAAGGGCAACTGGGGCTGGCACCACGACAGCACCTACATGCCGCTGCAGGCCAAGGGCGCTGTGTTCACCGCCGAGCTGGTGCCCAAAGACGGCGCCGACACTGGCTGGGCTGACATGCGGGCGGCGTACGAGGTGCTGTCGGACGAGGACCGTGAGCTGGTGCACACGCTCGAAGCGCATCACTCGCTCTACTACAGCCAGGGCCGGGCGGGCCTGCTGCCGAAGAAGAAGGACGACGGCAGCTACGGCATGTACGGCTATCACGATCTGGACATCTCGGTCCGGCCGATGGTGAAGGTCCATCCCGACACCGGCCGTCCCAATCTGCTGATCGGCCGGCATGCGCACGACATCATCGGCATGGATCCAGACGAGTCGGTGGCACTGCTGGACCGGCTCAATCACGAGGCCTGCCAGCCGCCGCGCACCTACCAGCACGCGTGGACCGCGGGCGAAGCGGTGATCTGGGACAACCGCCGGCTGATGCACCAGGGCGTGCCGTTCGACATGTCCCAGCCGCGCAAGATGTGGCATTCACGCATCGCCGGTGAGCTCGAATCCGAGCTGGCGCTCAACCACACGGCCGAGACGGCGGGCTTCAAGCACGGCCGCGACGCCATCATGAACTCGGTTTCGTAGCCGGTCCGATACCTGCAACGAAAGGAACATCGTGGCTGCGTACGTCATCACACGGGTCAACGTCACCGACCCGGACCAGTACGAGAAGTACAAGGCCCTCTCGCCGGCCGCTGTGGCCGAGAGCGGCGGGAAGTTCATCGTGCGCGGCGGTGATTCGGTGACCCTCGAGGGTCCTGAGGAGAATCGCCGGCTCGTCGTGCTGGAGTTCCCCGACGTCGACTCGGCCAAGAACTTCTACGACTCCGCGAAATACCGTCACGCTCGCGATGTCCGAGCCGGCGCCGCCGAATTCCAGATGGTGGTCGTCGAAGGCGTCTGAACCGGTCACCGCATACGTCTACGGTCCGGTATTGAGCACACAGGAGCAGGCACATGGCGCGCAAGTCGATCGAGATTGAGAGCTTCCAGCACGCGAACCCGATTCCCGCGGCGACCCGGATCGGTCCGTTCTTGACGTCGAGCATCACGCCGCCGACCAATCCTGGGTCGCGCGACGTTCCCGACAGCCTCGAGGAGCAGATCGAGAACCTGTTCACCCACGTCGGCCAGATGCTGGAAGGTGCCGGCGCCACCTGGGATGACATGGCCAAGATGACCTTCTACGTCACCGACCCTGCAGCGTCACGCCCGGCGCTGAACGGGCCGTGGCTGGAGCGCTTCCCCGACCCCGAGTCGCGCCCCGCCCGCCACAACATGAAGGTGGAAGGCGGCGGGCCGGTGCAGATCTCCTGCACCTTCGAGGCCTACATCGAAGACTGAGCCTCAGTCGTCATCTGCGGGTAACCCCACACCGAAGCTGATCTGGCCGAGGGGGCCGAAGTCGGCGACGATGGCATCGCCGGGGCGGATCGTGCGGGCTCGGATGAACGAGCCTGACAGGATGGCGTGACCGGCCGACATCGTGACGCCGAACTCGTGGAGCTTGCGGGCCAGCCAGGCCACCGAGTTGAGCGGGTTGCCCATGACGGCGGCAGCCGTGCCGGACTCTTCGAGGTCGCCGTTGAGGTACAGCGCACCGCCGATGTGTCGGATGTCGACGTCGGTGAGCTTGGTGGGGCGGCCGCCCACGATGATGAACCCGCATGAGGCGGCGTCGGCGATGCTGTCGGCCACGCCGGCCTGGGTGCTGCGCCGGTTGTAGCGCCGGTCCACCACCTCGATGGCCGGCAAGATGAAGTCGGTGGCGCGCATCACGTCGATGGCGTTGGTGTCGGGCCCTCCGAGGTCGGACTTCAGCACGAAGACGATCTCGATCTCCACCAGCGGCACGTTGAGGATCGACGCCGGCACGATCGAGCCCTCGTCGAGGAACCAGTTGTCGAACAGCGTGCCGTAGTCGGGCTCGGTGGCACCTGATGTCGAGCGCATGGCCTTGGAGGTGAGGCCGACCTTGTACCCCTTGATGACGCGGCCCGCCGCCACCTTGGCGTCAGTGACGTGCTGGCCGATGGCGTAGGCGTCGTCGTTGTCGGCACCCGGGTAGGTGTCGGTGATCGGGTCGATCCACTCGCGGGTGTTCTCGGCATGCAGCAACGCCGCAGCCGCTTCCCGCCGCTGCTCGTCGGTCATCGCCATGTCGTGCTCCCCGTCTCAAGCGCCCCGGCGCGCCTCATCGCCAGCCGGCCCAGCTGGCCCAGTCAGCCGAGAACGCTAGAGCTTCCGCCTCCCGGCTCCATTGGACAACGTCAGCACAGTGATGCGGCTGCTAGTAGGTGGCGTTGCCCCAAGTCTCGTCGAAAACGATCTCCGACAGCGGCAGCCGGTCGAGCTTGCTCGGGAACGGCGTCGACCGGTAGCCGACGGCGATGTGGGCGGCCGTGGCTACGCCTTCGGGAATGTCGAGCATCTCGGCAACCTGCGGCTCGTACATGCACAGCAGCGTGGTGAGGGCCGTGCCCAGGCCGGCCTCCCGGCAGCCGAGCAGGAAGTTCTGCACGGCGGGGTAGATCGAGCCGCCGCCCACGACGCTGAGCCGGCCCAGCTCGGTGTCGGTGGGATGGACGCCGTCGATGTACCCGCAGGCCACCACGATCACCGGCACCTCGGCGAAGTGCTCAGCGAAGTAGTCGGCGCTGTCGAGCAGCCGCTTGGCCTTGTCGCCGACGATCTCGATGTCGCCGCTGCGAGCCATGCCCAGGTAGGCCTTCCACGGCTCCAAGTACCACTCCTGCAGCTGCTGCTTCTTCGCTTCGTCACGCACCACGATGAAGCGCACCGGCTGGCGGTTACCGCCCTGCGGTGCGTGCCGGGCGTAGTCGAACGCCTGCTCCAGCGTCGCGTCCGACACTGGATCCTTCGTGAAGTACCGCGTCGTCATCGACGTCAGTGCTGCCTCGCCAAGTTCCATGGTTTCCTCGCTTCGCTCAGATGCGGCGCTCGCCGCAGGCCGCCGGGCTCCAGCGACGCTCGCATGACAGTAGCCATGATGCCTGCGACGATTGGCGCCTGCGCTAGCGCAGTAGTGCGATGACCCTGCTCTTGCCATCGTTACCCAGCGGTTGGATTCCACGATCGAACTCCCACACACCTGTAGTGGCGTCGAGGGCCTCGTACATGTGTAGGACAACTTGGCGAACGCTGTGCAGATTCGATGGCCAGTTGTGCTCGTGAGCACAGTCTCGTATCGCCGCCGAATTCGCATCAAGGTGGCGAAGCCAACGCTCTATGGCCGCCGGTCCCAACATCGAGTCAGACTTAGTGCTGTTGACGCTGCGCGTCGTCATCAGAAAGTTCTCTACTTGCGAGAGGCGAGCTCTCGACCACGGCACCACGTGGTCCAGCTCCAGCGAATCTCCGGCGGTTGGCAAGGATGCTCCGGTGAAGATGCATCGCCCCTGCTGAATCTGGACGAGGCGCTCGCGCATCTTCTGCGGCGGCATGATCCGCTCGTGTCCGAACAAGTGCGAATAGACGTCGTCGACTGGCAGATTGAGCGTCTCGTGGTTAATTCTCACCACTTCCTGGGCGAATCTGAACTCGATCAATGGGCGCAGAATGCCCGCGAACCTCGTCAGACTCTCGGCGACTCCTGGCAACAGCGTGAGTCCCTCTCGGCCCGAGGGCGAGTCGTAGAGGAACGGATCGGGATTGCCAGGCAGTTGCTGAAGCAGACGCACGGGGTTCTTCAACAGAGATGCTCGGACTCGCGCTAGCGCCGTCTCCGACGCCTCCTCCCAATCCGAGTGCCATTCGAGGCGTTCGATGCTGCGCTTGACGAACTCCAGCGGTTTGTCGCGGAGATCGCCACGACGGCGCTCCGTCAGCAGCGTCCTGAGTCTGTGCACTTCTTGCATGACGGTCGTGTCATCGGCCGTCGTGCCATCGCCGCGTTCCTTGCGTGCGGAGCTCTGACGCAGCGTCACCCCTTGATAAGGGCGCACATGCTCCCAGTGAATCTCGAGGTAGCGCTCCGCAACCCGGATTGGCGAGATGGTGGCCGCGTCGCCGTCAAGTGTCGGAGCCAAGTCGAGCAACGTAAGCAACAGGCCAAGCTTGTTGGTGCCGGTCATCGCAGCACGGTCAAGAATCTCCAGCACGCCCTGGATTGGATCCAGCCGAACTGACCGACCAGTGCCGTCGGAACTCACGCAGTCGAAGGTAGCGCCAGCCATCGAGACGTCTCGGCAAGCTGTGGTCTCGGGTCGCACGCGACAATGACAGTCGGTAGCTCGAGACGAGGTGACAGGCAGCATGCGGTTGGACGAGATCACAGCTGAGGACTTGACGGCGGAGCAGGCTGCGGTGCTCGATGCCATCCGGAGCGGACCTCGGGGCGCTTCGGGGCGGGGACCGGCACTGCGGGGCCTCGTTGGGCCGTACGGCGTGTGGGTGAGGGCGCCCAGCGTGGGTATCGAGGCGCAGGCGCTGGGGGCCGCGGTGCGGTTCGCGTCACCGCTGCCCGAGAGCGTCAAGGAGGCCGCTATCTGCACCGTCGGGGCCTTCTTCCGAGCCAAGTTCGAGTTTGCCGCGCACCGCATCCTCGGTCTCGAAGCCGGACTCGACCCGGCCGACCTTGAAGCCCTGCGCATCGGCGACACCCCCAGCTTCGCCGGCGACGAAGCCACCTCCCACGCAGTCGCTGCCGAGCTGGTGCGCGACCACCGCATCAGCGACGCCACCTACACCGCGGCCGTCGACGCTTTCGGCGAGACCGGCCTCGTGGAGCTGGTCACCACCGTGGGCTACTACTGCCTGATCTCCGTCACGCTCAACGCGTTCGAGATCCCACTCCCCGACGACTGGGACGACCCCTTCCCCGACTAGCCCGCCAGCTTCCACCGCCCGCACGGCATTGCCTTCCGATGAGGCGGAGCGGAAGACGAAAGTTGTGAGCGGCGCGCAGCGCGCGCCTAGGTTCGGGGCGAGGCAGGCGGAGGCCGGCCTGAGGCGTACTGGGAGGACGGGTGAGCGAGGCAACGGACGCTGAGGAACGGGAGGTGATGGACTGGCAGCGCTACGGCGTCGCCGTGCGGGAGCTGGCACAGATGATCGCCGACGACGGCTACCGGCCCCACATGATCCTGGCGATCGCCCGGGGCGGGCTGTTCTGTGCGGGCTCGCTGGGCTACGCCCTGTCGGTCAAGAACATCTACGTCATGAACTGCGAGTACTACACCGGCGTCGACGAGCGCCTCGAAGTACCGATCATGCTGCCGCCAACGCCTGACCTCGTCGACCACCGCGACTCCGACATCCTCATCGCCGACGACGTCGCCGACACCGGCCACACGCTCAAGCTGGTCTACGACTTCTGCCTGCCGCGGGTGCGCAGCGTCCGCACCGCGGTGCTGTACGAGAAGCCGTGGTCGACGGTCAACTGCGACTGGGTATGGCGCCGCACCGACCTGTGGATCAACTTCCCGTGGTCGACCGAGCCGCCCATCGTGACCGACGAGCAGGCCCGCTCCTGAGCTAGGCGCAACACCAGGCGCTGCGCTACGCGACCTCGCCGCAGTCGGCGCATTCGCCGTAGAGATCGAGGCTGTGGCGCAGCGGCGTGAAGCCCGCCTCGCCCGCAGCGCCAGTCAGTGCACGATCCACCTCGGCCTCGAGCGCACCGTCGATGCGCATGTCCTCGATCGTCCCGCACGACACGCAGATCAGGTGATGGTGATGGCCGAGCAGCGCTTCGGCGAGCTCGAAATGCGCACGGTCGCCGCCCGCGCTGATGCGAACCACGATGCCGCCCTCGCGAAGCGCTTCGAGGTTGCGATATGCAGAGCTCTGGGGCACCTCGGGAACGGTTGACACGATGTCGCGCAGCGTGAGCGGCCGTTGCGCCGACGCCAGCACCGTGACGAGGGCGCGCCGTCCTTCGGTGTAGCGGTGCCCCGCTACCGCGAGCCGCTGCTTCACATCTTCGTGAAGCTGCTCGAGATCCTTCGGAGGCTCCATCCGGCTCTCCCGGTCAGATTCGCGAACGGACCAAGGAGGCGAGGCCCGGTCGCCCCCGGCGGTCACAGCTGTCGGGCGTGCTCATGGGAAGCATCGTGGTCATAGTCGTGGTGGTGACCGTGGTGGCTGCCCGCCGGCAAGAACTGTCCCTGGTGGGAGTGCGAGATAACACCGACGCTCGGGCCACAGCCGGGATCGCCCGCCTCACGGGCGTGGATGCTCTCCATGACGAACTCGTGCTCGGCGCCGTCACGGGCCACCACTTCGCCGCCGAAGGCCGCTGTCAGGTTCGCATCGGTCAGCACCTCGTCGGGAGGCCCGTCGGCAAGCACCATCCCCTTCAGCAGCAGCACACGATCGCAGCGTCGTGCCTCTTGCAGGTGGTGCGTCGACATCACCACGAGATGCCCGGCTGCACGCTCAGCCTCGATCACCTCGAGAATGGTCGTCTGGCTCGGCAAGTCCAGGCCGGTGATCGGCTCGTCGAACAGCAAGCAGTCATATTCCGATGCGAGCACCATCGCCACCATGACTCGCTGGCGCTGACCGCCGGATAGCTCGCCGAAGGAACGCTGACGCAGGTGTGCAACGTCGAGCCGCTCGGCCGCAACACGAACCGCTTCCTTGTCGCTGCGACGAAACCGCTTCAGCAGTCCGCGACTGCGATAGCGCCCGATGGTCAGTACCTCTTGCACCGTCATCGGCATGAAGGGATGCGGCTGGTGGTGCTGGCACACGAACCCCACTCTGACGTCGCCAAGAGACTCCATTCGGCCCGACGTCGGGCGTTGCAGCCCGCTGAGCACCCGCAGCAAGGTGGTCTTGCCGCTCCCATTCGGACCCATGAGTGCGACCGACGACGCGCCCTCGAGCTTCAGATCGCCTGTTTCGAGCACATGGCAAGGCCCAAAAGAGACACGGACGTCGTGGAGATGGAACAGGGCGTGCCTCACTTCGATTTCACAGGTGGTTGGGTGCTCCAGCCTCGATAGGGTAGCTGAAACTGGTTCTCATTCTCAAAACCCGGGGTGAGGCTAGAGCACCACTGGGGCTCTTCCACACCTGAATCGAAGCATAGGGGAGGCACAAATGACGGTCGAAGCTGGCGCGAGTCGACAAAGGCGTCGACGGATCCGCAAGAGCGGATTGGTGGTGGCGGCGGCTGCGGCGCTGTTCGCTGCTGCATGCACCGGAACCGATGCCGAAACCGACGCGGCTGACGCGACAGATGCATCCTCGGCAGTGCCGTCGGTGATCACCACGACGAGCATCTGGGGCGACGTGGTCAGCAACGTGGGTTGCGAGGACAGCGTCTCGGTAACCACCCTCATCCCGCAGGGCGGGGATCCGCACTCCTACGAGCCATCGTTGCGAGACCGCGAGACGATGGGCGCAGCCGATCTGGTGGTCGCGAACGGCCTGGGTCTCGAGGAGCGCATCGAGGACACCCTGGAAGCTGTCGCAGCCGAGGGCGTGCATGTGTTCGAGGTGGCGGAGCACATCGACACCATCGAGTTCGAGTTCAGCGGTGGGCACGACGACCACGACGAAGAGGACGGGCACGACCACCACGACGACCACGACGAGGAAGACGGGCACGACGACCACGACGAGGAAGACGGGCACGACGACCACGACGAGGAAGACGGGCACGACGACCACGACGAGGAAGACGGGCACGACGACCACGACGAGGAAGACGGGCACGACGACCACGACGAGGAAGACGGGCACGACGACCACGACGAGGAAGACGGGCACGACGACCACGACGAGGAAGACGGGCACGACGACCACGACGAAGAGGACGGGCACGACGACCACGACGACGACGACCACGGGCACATGGATGACGACCACGCCGACGAGGACGATCACGGGCACGACCACAGCGGTGGCGACCCCCACGTCTGGCTCGATCTGCAGCGCGTCGCCGGAGTGCTGGGCGAATTGGCCGACGAACTGATCCATGCCGGCGCCGATGCCGACACCGTCAACCGCTGCTTGGAGTCCTACCGAGAGGCCTTGGAAGACGCCGATGCCGAGATCGCCGAGATTCTCGACGCAGTGCCGGCGGATCGCCGCATCCTGATCACCAACCACGATGCGTTCGGATACTTCGCCGACCGCTACGGCTTCGAGATCGTGGGCACCGTGATTCCCTCGCTCTCCACGGCAGCGGAAACCAACCCCGCTCTGCTGGAAGAGCTGACCGAGATCATCGAGCACGAAGGCGTGCCCGCTGTGTTCTCGGAGACGACACACTCCGACGCCGATATCCAGGCCTTGGCAACCGCCGCAGGCAACATCAACGTGGTGCAGTTGCTCACTGGCAGCCTCGCGCCGGAGGGTGAAGACGGCGACACGCTGATCGGAATGCTGAGGTTCAACGCGCAAGCAATTGCGGACGCACTCGGTTGAGAGACCTAGCGTTGCAACGACACCACCCCTGACCAGGGGCGAGCCGACCACCAGCCCATCAGGGGGATGACATGACGTTCCTCACCGATCCGGTGGGCTGGTGGATCGAGCCGTTCACCTCCAACCCGTTCATGACCAAGGCGCTGGCCGCGGGGCTGCTCGCGGTGCTGACCACCTCGATGGTGGGCACCTGGGTGGTGCTGCGAAGCCTCAACTTCCTCGGCGACGCCCTGGCGCACGGGGTGCTTCCCGGCATCGCGATTGCATTCATCGTGGGCTTCGACACGGGCCTCGGCGCGCTGGTAGCGGCAATCGTGATGGTGAGTGCCATCTCGTTCATCCCGCGCATATCGCCGCTCTCCGAGGACACCTCCATCGGCGTGCTGTTCGTGGGACTGCTGGCGCTCGCCGTGGTGATCATGTCGTCGGAGGCAGCCGCTGGCACCGGCGACATCGACCGCTTCCTGTTCGGCTCGATCACCGGGGTACAGAACACAGACCTCGTGCGCCAGGCGGTGGTTTCCGTGGTGGCTGTCGGCGGTGCGGTCGTCTTCTATCGGGCGTTCTTCGTGATGACGTTCTGCGAGGTACAAGCGGAGATGGCCCGGCTTCGCCCACGCCTCAC
Source organism: Candidatus Poriferisodalis sp. (assembly GCF_965203655.1). Taxonomy (GTDB): domain Bacteria; phylum Actinomycetota; class Acidimicrobiia; order Acidimicrobiales; family Poriferisodalaceae; genus Poriferisodalis. The sequence continues at coordinate 293,246 of NZ_CBDBDD010000008.1, read as the reverse complement.
GCACGGCGTGCTCATGGTGTTGCTGGCCATCACCATCGTGGGTTCGTTCCAAGTAGTGGGAAGCCTGCTCGTCATGGCCTTCTTGATCGCCCCGCCAGCGACCGCCTCGATGTTCTTGCGGCGTGTGCCGCTCATCATGGTCGCGGCGGTGCTGATCGGAGCGGTGTCGGTCTATGTCGGCCTGCTGCTGAGCTACCACCATCGGCTGGCCGGTGGGGCAACGATGGCGTTGACCGCGGTGGCGATTCTGTTCGCGGCCATGCTGATCAGAGCCCTCGTGTACGCGTTGCGGCCGGCACCGCCGGAGGATGCACTGCCGGTGCAGATGCTCGCTGATAGTCGCTGACTTGCTGAGGGGAAGCCTGCCGCGGGCTATTCCTCGCCGTCGGTGAAGCTCGTGAAGATCGTGGGGTTCTCGAGGTCGGCGAGCTGCTGGTTGCGGTGATTGACCTCGGCCAGCAATTCGGGGTGCGAGAGCACCCAGAAGCGCCGCTCGTACATCGCCTCGATCACCTTGGCGGCCACTTCGGACGGATCCATGCCTCGCTCCAGCGCTGCGGCGATGTTGGCGTTGCGGCGGCGGGCATCGGCGGTCTCCGACGGCGCCTCGCCCTCGGGGCGCGGCCGGCGTACGCGGCGCAGCTCGTCGGGCCGGTTCCGCTGGGCCGTGGCGATGTTGGTGCGCACCACCCCGGGGCACAGCACCGACACACCCACATCGGCGTTGCGATCACGCTGCATCTCGAGGTGCAGCGTCTCCATGATCGCCACCACGCCGTACTTGGCGGCGTTGTAGGGGCCGAGCCCCGGCACCGACATGAGCCCTGCCACCGAGGCGGTGCTCATGATGTGCGACTCCTCCGCCTCGATGAGATGGGGCAGGAAGTGGTGGACGCCGTGGATCACTCCCCACAGGCACACGTCCACCACCCACTTCCAGTCGACGAGCTGCTGGTTGCGGATCAGCCCTCCCCCGCCGACGCCGGCGTTGTTGCACACCATGTGCACGGCGCCAAAACGGTCGATGGTGGCCTGCGCCAGCGCGCCCACCGAGTCGGCGTCGGTCACGTCGGTGATCACGCCGAGCGCCTCGACGCCGTGGCCGGCGACCTCGGCCTCGGCTGCACGCAGCGGCTCTTCCTCGATGTCGGCCAGCACCACGTTGGCGCCCTCGCCGGCAAAGCCCAGTGCCAGGGCCTTGCCGATCCCCGATGCGGCCCCGGTCACCACCGCGACGCGTCCGGTCATGGTTTCCATGTCTGTCCCCCTCTTGCGAGATTGCCTGGGCTGCGCCAGCGCTCAGGCGTTGAGCTGCTCGAAGCGCTCCATGACGTCGAGATACTCGCTGATCATCTCCTCGACCACCCGTGTGGCCGAGATCGACTCGTTGAGCTGCCCGACGACCTGGCCGACGAAGTAGTTGGCCAGCTCGACCGCGCCAGTGTTGGACGGGTTCATCGCCGCCCGGTCGATGCGACGGCTGGCAGCGCCGATCAGCATCGGCTGCAGCGGCATCGGCAGCGTGCCGGGTGAGTTCTCGCCCTCCCACTCGTCGGTCCAGGCCGAGCGGAGCTGGCGGGCCGGCTTGCCGGTGCGGGAGCGTGAGCGCAGCGTGTCCGACGAGCCTGCCGCCAGGAACTTGTCCTTCACGACGGGATGCGTCTCGGCTTCCTGGGTGGTGAGCCAGACCGACCCGCACCACACGCCCTGGGCGCCGAGTGCCAGCGCGGCAGCTACCTGACGCCCGTTGCCGATGCCGCCTGCTGCCAGCACGGGCACGGGCGCAATGGCATCCACCACCTCGGGCACCAGCACCATCGTGGCGATGTCGCCGGTATGGCCGCCGGCCTCATGGCCTTGGGCGATGACGATGTCTACGCCTGCGGCCACATGACGCTCAGCGTGCACCTTCTTGCCGGCCAGCGCACCCACCAGCACATCGTTGTCATGGGCCCGCTCGATCATGTCGGGCGGCGGCGGGCCGAGTGCGTTCACCGCCAGCCGGATCGGGTACGAGAACGCCACGTCCATGAGCGGCACCGCCTGGGCGTAGGTCATGGGCGGCTCGGCGTCGCCGGCGATGGCGCCGGGCTTGTCCTCGGCCGGCAGCGGCGGGACGTCGTAGCGCTCCATCATGTCGTCGAGAAACTCGCGGTGCGCCGGCGGGATCATCGCCTTGAGGTCCTTGACCGACAGCTCGCCCTCAGACTTGCCCTCGTACTTGGCGGGCACGATGATGTCGACGCCGAATGGCCGGCCGCCCACCTCGTCCTGGATCCAGCCCATGTCGATGTCGAGCTGTTCGGGCGTGTGACCGGCTGCGCCGAGCACGCCGAAGCCGCCCGCCTTGGTCACTGCCGCCACCACGTCCCGGCAATGGGTGAATGCGACGATCGGAACGTCGCAGCCCAGCATCTCGCACACAGGTGTCTTCATGCCCCGAAACTATCCGAACCGGCCCCGTCCGGCCTCAGGGCACCCGTGCGATGAACCAGCGCGGGCCGGCGGAGGCCGACGAATCGATTGCCCAAGTCACGCTGCCTTCGGTCAGCCTGTCCGTCCCGTCGGGGCCGCCCGTCGCCGAGCTACCCGACTCCACTGTGGTGTAGGCCCACACCGACGCGATCACGAAATCCTCGCCGACCGCGAGGCGGACATCGGCAGCGACATCGCCGAGGCCGAACGCTTCTTGGACCGTCTGCCACCCCCAGTCGGCGCCGTCGGCCGACCATCCCACCCAGATGTCCGCGAAAGGCGAGTCTGGCGAACCCATCTGCACGCCGAAGACGGCTGCGAGATCTTCCGCCGTGAATGTCACCAAGTCATCGCCAGTGTCGGGATCCTCAAAAGTCAGCTCGAAGACATCGCCTTCCTCAAACTCTCGCACGCCCTCGGGAGGCTCAATGCTCGAGAAGACCTCCGGGCCGAATTCGTACACAGGCTCGTCAGCCGCGACATCCCACAAGGAGAGTCCGCCGTCGGGCTCTCCGTACCGCAACTCGTAGCCGTCCTTGGCTACCCGACCGATCGGCGGGCCGGAACCGGCACCCGCCGGCGGTTCTGGCGGCGACGGAAGTGCCAATATCGCGAGGCCAGCAGGGCCAAGGCTGACCACGCCCGCGCTGTTGAGCCTCCCGAGCCAAGTGGTCGTGAGAGCTGCGCCGTCCGCGTCCCACCTCGTGAGGTGGCTCTCGGCTCCGTCAGAGCTGACAACCCAAACGGTGCCGTCGGGCGCGATTCCCGTCGGCCCGGGCCAGCCCGGCACTAGGGACGGATCGAGCAACTGGGCAGTCCAGTTCTCGCCGTCGGACGATGTGAGCCTGCGGGCCTCGTTCCTGTCGGTCTGCGTGAGCAACACGAAATCGTCGTCGTTCCCGATCACGCCGGCCCCCCACCCGTCAAGCCTCAGGACCTCAGCGAGCTCGGTGCCTGAACCCGAGTGGACGCGGATGGACTCGCCGGAGACGGGGTCCTCCATGATCGCGATCTGCTCCGCTGACAAATCCAGTTCGTCGACCGTGAACGTCAGCGCCGTCTCGCTGGGCCGTTGCGGGCCTTGGCCATGCGAGTCAGCCTCCGACGACTCCTCGCGGAACCAGACATCGACCTGACCGCCGCCGAACGAGACTCCGTGTACCTGCGCAGCTGCGGGAATGAGGCCTCGATCGGCGAGCAGTGATTCGACATCGAAGTCGAGATGAGTGCTGGTGAGCGCAACCACCTGTGCGCCGGAGGTGGCCACTGCATCCACCCACGTTCGGGCGACGGTGTACTCAGGCAGGTCGGGCCGGTCTAGCTGAAGCTTCACTTCGGTCCAGCTGCCGCCCTGATCGTCGGAGATGTAGATCCGACTGCTGAAGTCGATGTCGCTCGGATCGTCGTGCGACCATCCGGCCACCGCCCAGCGAGCGCCGGTCAAGTCGAACGTGTGCGGCGACAACGTGGCCGGCAACTGCACCGCCGACCAGTCGGAACCATCTGAGGTGATCAAGAGCTGCGACGCCCCTGAGCGCATCTCTTCGCGGATCGCGACTCGGCCGTCGCCGATCGAGACCAGCATGCCGGGACCGTCGACGGCGAGGTCGAGTTCGGTCCACTGCAGAATCGGCCCGCCGGACATCTCCTCGGGCGACAACACCCCAGCAACAGCCTCGTTGCTCGCGCTCGATGCAGCATCCGCTCCATCGAATTTTGCGGCGGCCTGTGACGACGCGGTTTCGGCTCCGACCGCTTCGATCCGCTCGACGGCGTCCCGCTCAGTTTCGGTGCCGGCGATTTCCGCGGCACCGCTGTCGCCCTCAGCCGCAACCACACCGCTCTCGGCACCGCCGCACGCGGCAGTTGCCCATAAAGCAGCACTGGCCCCGAGCGCCACCATCAGGCGCTTCGCGGCCGTCGCCGCAACCGCCCTCACTGCCTAGGCGAGCATCAACCGTTCGCCCTTGGGCTCGGGCACCGGATCTCCGAATTCGCGAGCAGTGTCGATCCACAAGCTCATTGCCGTCTCGGCATTGTTCAAGGCATCCATCTTTGTGTCACCGTGCGCAACACAGCCTGGGAGCTCGGGTACTTCGGCGATGAACGCCTCGTCCGAGTTGCTCCAGTAGATGATGACTTCGTACTTGTGCATGCCGTTGCTCACAGCTCGTTCCTGAGAACAGTCTGGCGGACCTGCCGGACTTGGTACGGCTTCGCCTGGGTACCAGACCGCTGAAGGATGATCAACTCGGGTACCCCCTCTTTCCTGAACACATGGTGGCTGCCTCGAGTGCGCTCAGCAAATCCCAGCTGCAGCAGGTACGAGCGCAAGTCGTCAAATCGGATATTCGCATCGGATCGTCCGCTCAAGATCCTCTGACGCATCTTGCGACTCGTAGTCACCGGTGGACTGTAGGCCAAGTGTGGACCGCTCACGAAGCCGAATTCAGCGACGGGTTGCGGTGCTGTGGTGGCAGGATGCGCAGGTGAATTCAACGGGGAGCAACTCGGGCAGCATCAGCGCAGTCGGGCACAGCTATGTCGACGCCGCTACGGGAACGCGGTTGGACGCTTGGTTTCCGGAAGGGGCGACGGAGGACTCGCCGCCGGCCCGGTCGTGCCTGGCTGTCGAGCTCGGTGTCAATGCGGGCGAGACGGTCACGGTCACGATCGACGATCTGGATGCTCCGCCGGCAGACCTGGCCGATGCGTACCTGCGGCTCCACCTGCTGAGCCGCCGGGAGATCCAGCCCCACGACGCCAACCTCGACGGCATGTTCGGCCTGATGACCAACTGCGCGTGGACCAGCGCGGGCCCGGTGCTGCCCGAACGGGTCGACGATCTGCGCACGGCGGCTGCCTCGCTGGGCCACCCCGTGAGCGTGACAGCGGTCGACAAGATCCCGCGCATGGTCGACTACGTGATCCCCCAGGGCGTCCGCATCGGCGATGCCGACCGGGTGCGACTCGGCGCCCACCTGGCAGACGGCACCACGGTCATGCACGAAGGCTTCGTCAACTTCAACGCCGGCACGCTCGGCCCTGCCATGGTCGAAGGGCGCATCTCTGCCGGCGTCGTCATCGGGGCGCATTCCGACCTTGGCGGCAGCGCTTCCACCATGGGGATGCTGTCGGGCGGCGGCAGGGAGCGGGTGTCGATCGGCGAACACTGCCTGCTGGGCGCCAACTCGGGCATCGGCATCGCGCTGGGCGACAACTGCACGGTGGAAGCCGGGCTGTACGTGACTGCCGGCAGCCGGATCACGCTGCCCGACGGCTCGGTGGTGAAAGGCCGCGACATCTCTGGGCACTCAGGGATGCTGCTCATCCGCAACAGCGTCACCGGCGCCATCGAGATGCGAGTCGCCGACCCGAGCCGCTGGGAAGGCATCAACCCCGAACTCCACAAGAACTGACGCCGCTTCGTGCCGCCTGCGCCCCACCGGTCAAGCTAGGTGACACTGGCGAGGACAGTCACTAGGACAAAACTAGGTGCAGATAGTTGATTGTGCCTGATTACACTGCACTGATGCACACCCGATATCAGGCGGAAATGTGGTGAACCGCCGCGACGAAGCTCGCGAATACGCCGGCACACATCCGTGGATCGACTTCGATGCGAGCTTCGCGAACCGCCTCGGGGCACGCTCGTGGATGCAAGTCGGCGAGGCATACGCAAGGTGCGCCGAGCTCTCAGGAACACCCCTCGCCCCGGCAGTTGCTGAAGCGCTCCACCAACATGCACTCATCCGAGGTGCCCAGGCCACGGTGGCCATCGAAGGCAACACGCTGACCGTCGAGCAAGTACAGAGCATTTACGCCGGGGAGTTCACCGCGCCCCAATCCCGCGCCTACCAGGAACGCGAGGTCCGCAACGTCCTCGAGGCGTTCGAACGACTCGACGACATGGTGATGGAAGATGGCGACCTCAGCCTGAGCGCCGAACTGATCTGCGACATGAACCGATGGGTGCTTGACGGGGTCGACCCCGACGCCTCTCTGGAACCAGGTGCCATCAGAACGCATTCGGTCGTCGTCGGCTCCTACGTCGGCCCTCCCGCGCGTGACTGCTGGCACCTGCTCGAGCGGCTGGCTGACTGGCTCGACGGCGACGACTTCCGCTCCACGAGCAGCGAGAGCGCCGAGCACCGCGACGCTTTCGCCCGCACCGTGCTGAGCGCCCTGCTCGCGCACCTCTACATCGCATGGATCCACCCGTTCGCCGATGGCAACGGCCGTACCGCGCGGTTGCTCGAATACCTGATCCTCGCCAGATCGGGCATGGTCCCGCTGGCAGCGGCGAATCTGATGGCTAATCACTTCAACCTCACGCGTGACCGGTACTACGCACGGCTCGCCGCGGCCAGCCGTGAACGCGACGTCCTAGGATTTCTTGAATACGGCATCGAAGGGCTCGTGGACGGACTCGTCGAGCACTCGGCGGCTGTGAGAGCGCAACACTTGGGTCTTGCTTGGCAGAGCTATGTCGCAGAGACAATGGCCCAGTTCCCGACGAGTCCAGCGTCGGAGCGCCAACGCACACTGGTGATGGCATTGGAGCCTGCGGCGAGAGTTCCACGGTCGGATATCGCCGGCTTGACACCGCAACTGGCGCAGATGTACGCGCGCACTGGGTCGCGAACGCTGGCTCGCGACCTCAACCGGCTCGAAGATGCAGGACTCATTGAGATCTCAACCGAAGGCGTCCGCGCTCGGGTTGATCTGATGTCAGCGTTCCTGCTGCCGACGTCAACCTGAGCGACGAACCCAAGCTGAGTCAGGCCGCCTGCGATCGCCTGGTCGGGAACGATCCGAGCTCGGAACGTTGCCAGGAGTCGCCAGTATCGTCGGGTACGGCGCCGGGAACGCAGGGAGGCATCGGCATGGCCTATGTCGAAAACAGGATCATTCACGACGCGGATGCGCACACCATGGAGCCGCCGGAATGGCTGGAGCCGTTCGCTACCGCTGAGGTGGCGCGGTATGCGCTCGACCACTTCTCCATCGGCGACAACGACCAGGTGTTCGCCGACATCGAGAAGGCCCGGGAACGTCAAGCCGACCCGGAGTTCCGCGCCGGCGCTGCGGCCGAGGTGATGCTGCGCAAGAACTACATCGCACCCGGCGCGTGGGATCCCGCCGATCGGTCCCAGGCGCTCGATGACCTGGGGTTCGCCAGCCAGCTCGTGTTCCCCTCGATGCCCAACACGCTCATCGAGGAGATGGAACACACGGCCGCGCCCGCCCTCACCTATGCCGCAGCCACGGCGGCGAACCGGGCACAGATCGCGTTCTGCTCAGGCGATCCCCGCTTGCTGCCGGTGTGCTCGGTGCCGCTGCAGGACATCGAACGCGCCGCGCCGCACGCCCGCCAGGCCATCGAAGACGGCGCAGCGGCACTGCTCATTCCCAACCGCATGCCGAAGGACCACGCCCAGAGCCACGTCGGCTTCGATCCCGTCTGGGCCGCCGCGCAGGAAGCGGGCATCCCGGTGGTGATGCATGTGGCCACGCCCGACCTGGTGATGCCGCCGCAGCACCGCAACAACGGCCTGCCACCCGAGCCCGACTTCCACGGCGGCGGCGAGAACTTCCGCTCCGTGTCGTACATGGCGATCTCGGCTGCACCGCTGCAGGCGCTGTCGATGCTGATCTTCGACGGCGTGCTCGAGCGCTTTCCGGAGCTGAAGATCGGCGTGATCGAGCTGGGCGCTGTGTGGGTGCCGGGCTTCATGCGCCAGCTCGAAGCTGCGTTCGACGCGTTCGAGCGGCACGAGCAGCGGCTCGGCGAGCTCAGCCTGCGCCCCTCGGAATACGTGCACCGCCAGGTGCGGGTCACGCCCTACCCCACCGAGCCGACCGGCTGGATCATCGAGAACACAGCCCCTGAGATCTGCATGTTCAGCTCCGACTATCCACACGTCGAGGGCGGTCGGAATCCGCTGCGGCGCTTCGACCGCGAGGTCGAGCACCTGCCCGCCGACGTGCAGGAGCGGTTCTTCCGGCTGAACTTCGAAGACCTGATGGGCACGGCAGTGGCTGACGTGCCGGTCGTGGCGGCTGCATAGGCCCCAGGGCACACCACGCGCCGATCGACTTGCCCGCGCGACCACGACCCGAGAGGTAACGCCAGATGGGAATCCGGCTCGACAAGCCATGGCAGCGCCTCGACGACGCGGCGGTCGATGCACTGCCGGGCCAGCTCGGCGTGTACCAAGTCGCCGACGCAGAGGGCACGGTGCTGTCGGTGGGTTATGCGGGTGCGCGCGAACTCTTCGGCATGCAATCCGCACTGCGACGTGAAATGGAACTGCACGCCAACGCCACGCAGTTCCGCTGCGAGTTCACCTCCAACTACCGCAGCCGCTGGGACGAGCTGCTGATGCTGCATCTCGCCGACCACGGTGAGCTTCCCCAGCCGCAGCGCGACCAGGCACAGCGCGTCGGCCGGCTATCGCCTGCCTGATCGCAGAGAGGCCGTGCCCCGGGCCGAAGCGGCCTGCGAGCGAGAGCGTCGAGCACAGGGCGAAGCCGTGGCCCGAACGGCCGAACTTTGGCGGGTCAGATAATGCGCTCGGCTGCCAAGGCCGCCAGGTCGTCGGCTTCGAGCCCGCAGAATTCGCGGTAGATCGTCTCGTTGTCGGCGCCGACGGGCCGGTACGGCTCGAGCTCGCGCATGTCCGAGCCGTGCCAGCGCAACGGGCTGTGCGCCAGCGGGATCTCGCCCAGGCCGTCCAGCTCGGTCCATTGCAGGAACCCGCGCTCGATCATGTGATCGTCGTGCACGACGTCGGTGACCTCGCGGACTTCCGCCACCGGCACGCCCGCCGCGCCGAATGCAGCGGCAGCCTCGGCCCGGGTGTGCACTGACGTCCAGGCCGTCACCAGCTCGTCCACCTCGTCCATGTGCTCGCAGCGACCGGCGTTGCTGCGCAGGCGCTCGTCGCCCAGCAGGTCGGCCCGGCCGATCACCTCCAGCACCGACCGCCAGTGCGAGTTCATCGCAGCGATCAGCGCGATGTGCCCGTCGCTGCACGGATACACGTTCGACGGCGAGACGCTCATGGCGGCGTTGCGGTTGCCCATGCGCCCAGTGACGCCGTGCATCTGCCACGCCTGCAATGAGGTGGTAAGCGTGTAGTACGCAGCCTCGGCCATCGACGTCGACACCAGGCGACCGCGACCGGTGCGCTGCGCTTCGAATAGCGCAGTCACGACAGCGCCGTACAGGTGGGTGCCGCCGAGGAAGTCGATGAACGTCGCGCCGGACTTCACCGGCGGTCGGTCAGCGAAGCCGTTGATGCTCATCACGCCCATGTGCGCCTGCACGGTGACGTCCATGGCAGTCCGCTGGGCGTCCGGGCCGTCGAGGCCGTAGCCGCTGGCCTGGGCGAACACCAGCTTGGGATTCGTCTGCCAGAGCGTCTCGGCGTCGATCCCGAGCCGCTCGGGAACGCCGGGTGCGAAGTTGCACAGCACCGCATCGGCGCCGCCGGCGAGCTGGATGAACAGCTCGCGGCCACGGGGCGACTTGAGATCCAACGACACGATCTCTTTCGACGAATTGAGCATGGCGAAGGGCAGCTGGTGACTGTGGCCTCGCAGGGCCTCGCCCCGGGGATGCTCCACCTTGATGACCCTGGCACCCGAATAGGCCAGCAGCAGGCCGGCGTATGGCCCCTGGTAGATCTGGCCGAGGTCCAGCACGACCACGCCGTCGAGCGGCAGCGGTCGGGCCGACTCGCCGGCCCCGGTCTCCGATTCGCTCACTTGAAGCTGCCGCCGAGAATGTCGCGGGCCATGATCAGCCGCTGCACCTCGCTGGGGCCCTCGCCGATCCTGCGGATCCGCAGCTCCCGGTACCAGCGCTCCAGCGGCAGGTCCTTGGTGACGCCGATGCCGCCGTGGATCTGGATGCAGCGGTCGACCACTCGCCCGGCGGCCTCAGAAGCGACCAGCTTGGCCATCGCGGCCTCGGTGCGGAAACGCTCGCCGCGGTCGGCTTTCTGGGCGGCCTCCAGCACGCACCAGCGGCCGTGGCGGATGTCGATCTCGTTGTCCACGATCATCCACTGCACCGCCTGCTTCTCGGCCAGCACCGATCCGAAGGTCTCGCGGCTGCGGGCCCAGTCGATCGCCATCTCCTGCGCCATGATCGCCGGCCCCAGGCAGCCCGCTGCATACGGGATGCGCTGGCGGCTCAGGCGGTCGTTGGCGATGCCGAATCCGCCGTTCACCTCGCCGAGCACATGGCTCTCGGGCACCCGCATGTCGGTGAACTCCAGCTCGGTGGCATAGCGAGTGGCCCGCAGCGTGTGCACTACCCGGCGCACGTTGAACCCGGGAGTGTCGGTGTCGACGATGAACGCCGTGACGCCGTTGCGCCCCGGATCGTCTGACGTGCGAGCGAACAGCAGCGCGTAGTCGGCCTTGTCGGCACCGGAGATGAACAGCTTCGAGCCGTTCAGTACCCACTCGTCGCCGTCCTTGTAGCCGCGGGTGCGGATGGCCCGGCCGGGGTCGGAGCCGCCCGACGGCTCGGTCAGGGCGAAGCAGCCCATCTTCTCCCCGCGCAGCGTCGGGTAGAGCCAGCGCTCCTTCTGCTCGTCGGTGGCCTCGTAGAGCTGCGCCAGCCCGGCCCCGCCGAACACCCCGTAGCAAGGGTTGTAGAGGCCGGCACGGTGCTTGGACATCTCGATGGCCATGAGCGCGCGGGTGGTGGTGTCGAGACCCGGCCCGCCGTACTCGGCGGGAATATCGAGCCCGTAGAAGCCCATGTCGCGGGTCATCTGTGTGAGCCGGGCCGCGTCGTCGGGCTCGAGCTCGCCGGCGTCGGGGTCGAGGTCGGCCTCGAGGGGGATGATCTCGCTCTCGACGAAACGCTGAACGGTCTCGACGATCAGCGCCTGCTCGTCGCTCATGGAGAAGTCCACGTTGTGCCCCCTTGGGTCGGCGCCGTGTCGGCGCCCGATGCTAGGAGGGTGGCGGCGCAGGGGCCGTGTCAGCCGGCCGTCCAGGCGAGCTGGGCGAACGCCGGCGCCACCACAAGCTGCTCGCCGACCGAGACCGACAGGTCGACGCTGAAGCCTGCATCGTCGGAGGTGGCGATCGTGCCGGAGCAGACCACCGTCTCGCCGGCGTGCACCGGCGCACGATTGCGGTACACGAGCCGGACCAGCCGAGCGCCGGGGCCGGCGGATCGCAGCACGCACTCAGCCAGCAGCGCGCCCAGCATCTGGCCGTCGACCAGCGGTGCAGGAGCGCCCAGCCGGCGGGCGTGCGCCTCGTCGTAGTGCAGGCGATGCCAGTCCCAGGTGGCAGCGCCGTAGGCGACCATGTCCGCCAGAGCGATGCGCCGATGCAGCGGCCGCAGCGACCGGCCGGGGCTCAGACGCTCCCGAGGCAGTGGTTCGTGAACAACTGAGGTACCGAGAGCATCAGCGACACCGACGGTGTCGGGGGCGCTCGCCGCGGATTCGGCGGCCTCGTCCCCGGTGTCGTCGGCCGCAGGGCCGATCGGCCGGAAGATCATGGTCTCGGTGTTCGTGGCGAGCAGGTCGTCACCTGCGGCATAGCGGGCCTCTGCGGTCACCAGCAGCAGCGATCCTCCGGCACGGTCGAGCCGCTCGGTCGCATCGGTCAGCGTCCACGTCGTGGTGATGACGTCGTCGAACCGGGCAGGCCGCTCGAACCGGTAGTCGTTGCCCCCGCGGAACATCGCACAGCGAACAGGCAGCGGCAGCTCCCAGGTGTGCCCGAGATACGAATTCCCGTCAGGAACGGCACGACCGGTCAGCTGCGCGGTCTCGCAGATGAGCGTCGGCGGCGCCTCGTCGGTCCACCGCCCGGGATCGGCACCGATGGCCAACGCGAAGTAGCGAATCGACGCCCGGCTGAGTGGCTCGGGCGCCACGTAGGAGTACGTCGAACCCAGCGCAGCGCGCACGTCGGGAGTCAGCAACTGCGTCATAGGAAACGCCCCGATCCCGGCTCAGGGCATCAAGGCGACGGCTTCTACCTCGATCAGCCACCGACGGCTCAGCAGCCCCGACACCACCACACCGGTCGAGGCGGGGAACGGCCGGCCCATCACGCGCTGGCGCACCTCGCCGACAGCGCGGTAGTCGCCGACGCCGTCAGGCGTCACGTACTCGACGGTCTTGACGAGGTTGTCGATGGAGGTGCCGGCCATCTCGCAGATGGCCGCGATCTCGCCGTAGACGAACTCGGCCTGCCGGCCGATATCGCCCTCGGCAACGGTCTCGCCGGTGCCGAGATTGAACGCCGTCGTGCCGGAGATGAACAGCAGCCCACCGGCCTCCACGGCGGGGCTGAAGGTGAGCGACGAGTAGGCGTCAGCCAAGTAGGGCACCACCGTCTTGGGATGTGCCGACGCCCACACGTCGAGCGCCACGAGCGCCCCGGGATGGGGAAGCTCAGGCATCAGCAACCCCGTTGACGACGGGAACTGCGGTGCGAGCAGCCGCCGGCGTGCCTCCGCGGTCTCGTTGTACTGGCGGCGGGTGGCCGCGGTCGTCTGCTGCACGATCCGTACGACGTTGCTCAGGTCCATGCCGTGGGGCTCGAGCCGGCGGCCGGCCTCTTCGAGAGCCCACTCGCACTGGCCGACGAAATCGCCCCCCAGCACCGCATTGCCGTCGTCGTCGACAGGCAGCACCTGGGGCACGTGCACCAAGCCGTCGAGGGGCCCGGCCACGACCTCTACCTCCACCAGTGCCTCGGGCCGCACGAGCGATTCGACAATGAACGTCGAGGGGCGCACGCCCCCCACCGCCGAGCCCAGGCTGTGCGGCTGCTGCGCCGTGATCGCGTCTCGCTCGGGTGCACCGGCCACGGTGATGTACTCGGTGACTTCGGAGCATTCGCTGATGTCGCGCCCGGCCGCGTCCAGCACCGCCTCCACCTTCGCCCAGCACACGCTGGCCTGCTCGGCGCCATCCCCGCGCACGGTGACCCGACCCGACTCGGCGTCATAGGCGCCCGCGGTCTGCCCCGCCAGCCAGGCGGCGCCGCCCGCCTCGATTCCCTGAGAGAACGAATACCGGCTGGTGTCCAGCCACGGGAAGGGCTCTGGCGTGATCTCCTGGGGGGCCATGGTGCGTGCTCCTCGTGCACCTACTGCGGCGCTGCTGCCGCTCACACCTTGTCTAGTGCGCGCAAGCGTTCGACGCTAGGACGTTCGCGCATGCTTCGGCCGAGCTCTCCGGCACCCGTATTCCCGCTGGCCGGCAGCCTTCGCGGCTGCGTCGGCGGCTAGTTGCCGGTGAAGTTCGGCGCGCGGCGCTCCACGAAGGCGGCGATGCCTTCACGGCCGTCGTGGGTCTGCATGGCGTCGGTGATCGTCTTGCCCTCGAACTCGCCAGCCTGCTCGAGCGGCGAGTCGATGCCGTTGTAGATCACCCGCTTGGCGTGGCCCAGCGCCCACGCCGGTCCGTCAGCGAGCGCCTGGGCCAGCTCGGCTGTGGCCGAGTCGACCTCGTCGTCGGGCACCACCCGGTTGACCAGGCCCCACTGCTCGGCCTCCTCCGCAGACAGCACCCGGTTGGTGAGGGTCAGATCCAGCATCCGGCGCAGCCCGATGTGGCGCGCCAAGAAGTACGACGACGTGCCGTCGGGCGTCACGCCGGCCCGGGTGTAGGCCATGGTGAACTTCGCCGACTCGCCTGCGACGACCAGGTCGAACGAGGCGGCCAGCGACATGCCGGCCCCGCCGACACTGCCGCCCACGCCCGCAACGAACGGCTTCGGCGTGCGGTTCATCTTGTTGATCGCTGCGTGCAGGTCGATCACCATGTCCGATGCGAGCTGGGGCAGCCCGTCGCCTGCGGCGTGGAACTCCTTCAGGTCGCCGCCGGCGCAGAACACCCGGCCTTCGGCGGTGATCGACGCGGAGTTGACCGCATCATCGAACTCGATCTCCAACATGACGGCCCGCAGCTCGCGTGAGAACAGCGGGTTCACCGCATTGGCGCCCTCAGGGCGGTTGAACCGCACATGCGCCACGCCATCGCGCACTTCGTAGTTGATCGTCTCGAGGTCCATGTCTGCTCCTTGCATGATGCGTGAACAATGTGCGCACAGGTGAGCCCGATGCGGGCTCACCGGGAGGTTACGCGCCGAGGCAGCCCAGCGAATGAGCCGGCTAGCTGCGAGCCGCGGGCGACAGGTCGCGGGCCGCCTGGACGGGGTCGATGCCACCGAAGGGCATGATCGAGATGGCCGACACATCGACGCCGTTGGCGTGGTAGCGGTCGATGTGTTCCCGGCACGCTTCCGGCGAGCCGTGCACCAGCAGTTCGTCGACGAGATCGTCATCGATGACCTCGAGCGCGCCGCGGCGGTCGCCTTCAGACCAGCGCTCCCACATGGCGGCGAGCAGCTCGCCGCGTCCGAGCCAGCGATGGAATTCGGCATACACCGGCACGTTGAGGTAGGCAGCCATGGCCCGCTTGAAGCCGGCTCGGACGGTGTCGGCGTCAGGGTTGGGGCACACGAAGATGCGAGCCACCACTTCCTTGCCCTCGCCGCCTTCGTCGACGTAGGGGCGAACGGTGGCCACGTCGTCGGCCGAGAGCCAGTTGATGATGGCGCCGTCACTCTCGCTGCCCGCCAGCCGCAGCATCCCGGGCCGCAGCGCAGCCAGCAGGATCGGCGGCTGGATCTCGGGCGGTCGGCCCAGGCGGAAGCCCTGCACCTCGAACGTGTCGTAGCTCTCGCTGATCCGGTCGCCGGTCAAGGCCTCGCGCAGGAACCGGGCGGTGTCGCGTGTGCGCTTGAACGGCTCGTCGAAGGGAATGCCGTTCCAGCGCTCGACGATGACATTGGAGGAAGCCCCGATGCCCATCGCGAACCGGCCCGGCGCGGCTTCGCAGATGGCGGCTGTCTGCTGGGCCAGCAGCGCTGGGCCACGGGTAAAGGCCGGGATGATGGCGATGCCGAGGCGAACGTCGGGCACCCACTGGCTGGCCAGCACCAGCGGGGTGAAGCCGTCGGTGCCGTCGGCCTCTGAGCTCCAGAACTCGGTGTAGCCGAGGTCGGCGAACTCCCGGTAGAGGTCGGCTTGGGCGTGCAGCGGATCGCCGAAGGGAACGGTGATGCCGTAGCGCCAGTCGGTTCGGTTGTCGGTCACGGCGCGCAGGCTAGTGAGACCAGCCCGGCCGGATCGGGTGACCGTCTTGCGAGCCGCTCGCAGCGGGGGCCGGCATTCGTGTCACACCCCCTGTTCACACTGGAGACATGGCAGATCAGCTTGAACTCGGACCCCAGCTCCGGTTGGTGTCGACCAGCCGGAAGCCGCACCGGCTGAGCCGGGCTACCCGCCAGGTCGGCTTGGCGGGTGTGGCACGGGCACGTGAAGTACTGGCTTCGACAGTACGCCCGCCCGATATCGACCTCGACGCGGCGTGAACCCTGCTCGAAGCCCTGCGGCGGCAATTCGCCGGGCGGGTCGTACAGGTGCGCAGGTACAGTGCCGGCCATGAGCAGCGCTTCCACGTCCCAGACCCACAGCGACGACATCGTCATCGTCGACGCCGTCCGCTCCCCTGTCGGCCGCCGAGGCGGCGACCTGAGCGGCATCCACCCCTCCGACCTGCTCAGCGACGTGCTCACGTCGCTGATGGAGCGAACGCAGGTCGACCCTGCGGGCATCGGTCAGCTCGTGGGCGGCTGCGTCAGCCAGGCCGGCGAGCAGACGGCGAATATCGCCCGCACCGCGTGGCTGGGCGCAGGATTCCCGCTCTCAGTGGCCGCCACGACGGTCGATGCGCAGTGCGGGTCGAGCCAGCAGGCCACGACTCTGGCGTACGGCCTCGTGCGCAGTGGCGTGGTCGATTCCGCGATCGGCTGCGGCGTCGAGTCGATGACGCGCAACCCGATGGGTTCGAGCTACAAGAAGGGCCAGCGCACAGCGACCTCGCGCTACAAGGAGCACTACGAGTACACGACGCAATTCCAGGGCGCCGAGCTGATGGCCAAGCAGTGGGGCATCAGCCGTGACGAGTGCGACGCCTACGGCTTGCGCAGCCAGAACAACGCCGCCCGGGCGTGGGAAGAAGACCGCTTCGGCACCCAGATCGTCGAGATCGACGCGCCGGTGCTCGACGAGGACGGCAAGCCCACCGACCAGATCCGCCACGTGGTGCGCGACGGCGGCATCAGGCCCACGACGGCTGAGGGGCTCGCTGGACTCACGCCGGTGATGGACGGCGGCGTGCACACCGCCGGCAGCTCGTCACAGATCAGCGACGGCTCGGGGGCGGTGCTGCTGATGCGTGCCGGCCGGGCCGCCGAGCTGGGGCTGCGCCCGCTGGCCCGCATTGTCGACACCTGTTTGGTGGGCAGCGATCCCGTGCTGATGCTGACCGGGCCGATCGAGGCCACCAACTACCTGCTCGATCGCAACGGCATGACGATGTCAGACATCGACCTGGTCGAGATCAACGAGGCATTCGCGTCGGTGGTGCTGGCGTGGGAGCGCGAGGTCGGTCCCGACATGGACGGCGTCAACCCCAACGGCGGCGCAATCGCGCTGGGTCACCCGCTCGGCGGCACCGGAGCGATCCTGCTGACCAAGGCGGTGCACGAACTGCACCGCGCCGACAAGAGCACCGCGCTGGTCACCATGTGCTGCGGCGGCGGACTCGGAACCGGCACCATCATCGAGCGACTCTGATCAACGCTCCGTCGCACGCTCCGCCCGGCGAGGCCGCTCGCGCCGTCGCCAAGCGGCCGGATCGCGGAGGCCACCATCGGAGATTGCGCGACCGGACGCCGGTTCGCGTTGCAGCGGTCGCAGCCGCATGCGCGGCGGCATGGGTCGGCTGGCGCTATGTCGACCGAGCTGAGCCTCCACCGGACGCTTCGGCCGACGCCGCCACACCGTCGGTGCCCGGGGCTGCGCCGGACGCGAGCGGCCCGGCAGTCGAGCCGAACGCCGTCGTGCTCGAGATCATCGACGGCGACACGATGGACGTCGACCTGGGCGGGCGTCGAGCCACCGTGAGGTTCCTCGGCATCGACACGCCAGAGAAGACCGGCGGCTATCTGCCGGCTGAATGCGGGGGCGATGCCGCCACCCGCCGGACTGCCGAGCTGCTGCCGCCCGGCACCGAGGTGCTCCTCCAACGCGACGACGAGCTCTACGACCGCTACGACCGGCTGCTGGCATACGTGTACCGGGCCGACGACGGGTTGTTCGTCAACCGCTATCTGGTGCTCGACGGCTATGCCGCTGCCATGCACTTCGAGCCGAACACCACGCACCGGGCCGTGCTCGACGCCGCTCAGGCAGATGCCCGAGCGGCCAACCGGGGCATCTGGTCGGACTGTGGCGGCCCCGACCGGCCGCTCGCGGGCGCTGGTTCGAGCACGGGTTAGCTTGTCGGCGTGGCACCGCTGTCCCAGCGGCTCGGATACGGCCCCGACGACAGACTGCTGATCATCAGCGCGGCCGGACTCGGCGGCTGCCATGCGATGAACGAGGGCGTGTACGCCTCGCTGCGCGACGGCCTGGCAACCACGGGCACGCTGCTTGTGCCATGCCCGTGGTCGCGCGAGGCGGCCGCGCGGTTTCGCGGCGAGGACGTCGGCATCGCGCTGACCCTCAACGCCGAGTTCGAGCTGTACCGGTGGGGACCGATCACCCAGGTCCCGTCATTGCTGGACGGCAACGGCGGGATGCCCAGCACGGTGAGCGATGTGTGGGATCACGCCGACCTCGACGAGGTCCGCCGCGAATGCCGGGCACAGATCGAGCGGGCGATCCTGTGGGGATTCGACGTCACCCACCTCGACAGTCACCTCGATGTGCTGAGCGTGCGGCCCGAGTTCTTCGATGTGTACCTGGAGCTGGCTGTCGAATTCGGGCTGCCGGCCCGGCTGATCTCCACCGACGCCCGGCGGCAGCTGGGCTTCCCCGTCGAAGACCTCGTCGCCGCCGAAGGGGTAGTGACGCCCGATCGGGTGATGCGCATCGCACCGGGCGCGATGGGCCGCTACCGCCGCATCGAGGCACTGCTCGACTCGCTGGAGCCGGGCGTGACCGAGCTGCAGCTTCAGCCCGCGGCCGATCTGCCGGAACTGCGGTCGCTGACAGCCGACTGGGGGTCACGAGTCGAAGACCTGCTGCACCTTCGCGACAACGCCGAGCTGCGCACGCACATCCAGCGCAGCGGCATCAAGCTGATCGGCTACCGGGAACTGCGGCGGCTGCAGCGGTCCGAGACAGGCCGTCGCTGAGAGGCGCCGAATCAGCAGGGCGCCGAGTCAGCCTGGCGAGCCGAGTGAGCCCGCCGCGCGCCATGCCGGCAGCAGCTCCAGCCAGAGCGCCATGTCGCCGGACACCTTGAGATCGCCCGCCATGTAGTGCTGTGCAGGATCGGCATCGCCGCACACCACCTCGGCGGCAAGCTCCCACGGCGCTTCGAGCGTCAGATCGGCGCCGCGGGTGGTGCCCGGCGTCGCGGCCCGCAGCACGCCGCCCTCGAACGACAGGCTGACGTTCACCTTGCCGTCAGGACCGCCGCTGGTCTTCATCACGATCATGCCCGAGACGCCGCCCAGCGGCTCATGATCGCCGGCAGCCCAGCTCGCCAGGTACTCGTCGTCGAGGAAGCTCACGGACGCAGCCCCGCGAACAAGTCGTGCTCCATCGGCTCGGTTGCGATGCGCGACTCAAGCAGCATGTATTCCTCGTAGGGGTGGATGGCATCGGCCACGTCGTCGGGCAGGCCGAACCAGAATGGCGAGGTCGGGTCGACCTGGGTGGCGTGGGCCAGCAGCGCCTTGCGCCGCACCGCGTTGTTCACCTCGACGACGGCGGTGATGCGGTCGTCCCGGCTGGGGCGTCCCAGCCACTTCTCGTCGAACGGCGACTCGAGATCGAGGTCCAAGAAGGCCTGGTGGATCAGCTTCATGCGCTTGTGAGACCACACCGGCGCGTACATCTTCATCGGCGTGAACGCAGGGCCGCACTCGGGACGCCACGCCGGCTCGCCGGCATGGGCGAAGGCGGGAATACAGATCGCGGTGACCTGCAGGTGATCGGGGTGCGGGTAGCGCGACTGCACCAGCGGGTAGGTCAGGATCACCTGCGGGCGCACGCGCCGGATCACCTTCACCAGCCGGGCGACCGCCTCGTCGAGGTCTGCGTTCGCGAACGCCTCAGGGTGGGCGTTGGCCTCGGTGTCGGGCATGCCCGAGTCGCGGTAGCCCAGCATGACCACCTCGTCGTAGCCGATTTCCACCGCTGACGCGTCCAGCTCGGCACGGCGGATTTCGGACAGGTTCTCCTTCACCTCGGGCCGGTCCATTGCCGGGTTGAGGATGTCGCCCTCCTCGCCGCCGGTGCAGCACACGAGCGTCGTGCGGATGCCTTCATCGGCATACCGGCGGACAGTGCCCGCCCCCTTCGACGCCTCATCGTCGGGGTGGGCGTGCACCGCGAGAATTGACAGTCCGGTGTCCAGCGTCATCGGCGGTCAAGCTACCGGCGTCGAGACGGTGCTGGCCGACTGTCCGGTGACTCCGATCACGGTCTCGGCGGTCATCCCATCGGCGTCAGCTCGACGTGTCCGGTTTCCTCGTCGATGTCCATGGAGTACCCGCAGATTGCAGCAAGGCGGTCACGCCCCTCCTCGGGACCCGACGCGAGCAGCTCGTCTCCCACCCACAGCCGCACGGTGCGTGGCGGGTTGTAGATGTAGCTCGCGGCACGGCGGATGGCCAGCACGTGATAGCCGGGATCCACCGCCAACCCCAGCGAGCCCAGCGTCGAATCGTCGGCCTCGGAGCCGGGTGCGACCGGCAGCTGCACCACGACGTCATCGGTGTCGCCCAACGCGAGCGCCAGCACCGGATGGATGTCCTCGTCTTCGAGCACGAGCGTGGTGATGTTGCGCGCCTGATCGCCGATGTCCTCGGCGGCTTCGGCAACGTGCAGCAGGCCGCGCAGTCCCGCCGGGTCCGCATCAGACACCCGGGCAACATCGGCCGCGGCACGCAGCACCCACGTCTGCATCGACGCCTTCATCCCGTCGAGCCGCTCCTGCATCGAGCGCACCTCCCGGGCCAGCGACAGGTCGTCCAGCACGAGTGCCGAATAGGCCAGCCCGATGGCTGCCTCGGACAGGTTCTTCATCTCCACCAAGGTGTCCACCGCTCGGTCGAGGTCGCTGAGGGCATGGCCGTCGTCGGGCTCGGGCGGGTTCCAGCGCTCCATCGCGGCCAGCTCCCGCAGCCGCACGATACCTGCCGGGTCGCCGCGCATGAACAGCACGTCGCCGGGTTCGACGATGCTGTCGCCGCCGACGTCGGTGATCCAGTGACGGCCCCGCTGGATGGCCACCACCCGCATGCCGACGGCCACCGGCAGCTCCATGTCGCGCAGCGGCCGGTTCGCCAGGTGGCTGCCGGGGGCCACCACCAGCCGGTGCGAGACCTCGGCCGCTTGGGCCAGGTCCACGATGAGGGCTCGTGGGATGCCCCAGTGATGCAGCACGATCTTGGCGATGTCCACTGCCGCGTTGGCGATCTGCTCGATGGACGACACCACCTGCAGCACCGAGCTCATGCCGTCCACCTCGCGGGGGTGGCGCACGGCCAGCATCGCCAACGACCGCATCTCGTGCACAAGGGCAGACATGTCAACCTCTAGGCCCAGCACGGCATCGGCCATGCCCTCGTCGTCGAAGTAGAGCGCGGCGTA
The DNA here is from genome assembly GCF_965203655.1 of Candidatus Poriferisodalis sp. Taxonomy (GTDB): domain Bacteria; phylum Actinomycetota; class Acidimicrobiia; order Acidimicrobiales; family Poriferisodalaceae; genus Poriferisodalis. The sequence continues at coordinate 272,041 of NZ_CBDBDD010000008.1, read as the reverse complement.
GGCCAGATCGACCATGAGCTCGGAGGCGTCCTTGGCCTCCGAGAGCATGGACTTGAGGTTTCGGGGTTTGTCTTCGGGGTCTGATCGCATTTCAGATCGTCAGCCAGCGGCGCGACGAACTCCTTTCAGGCTAGGGGTCACGACAGGCCCACCCAGCTCACGGCGAGCACGAGTGCGGCGGCACCCGCGAGGTCGACGGTGCTGTTCACGAGCGGGATGCCGTACGTGTCGGGATCGACACCGATGCGGGTGGCCACGACCGTGCCGTAGTAGGCGATGACTCCCGCCAGCGCCGTCGCGATCATGCCCCCGATGAGCGAGATGGCCACAAGTCGCAGCATTCCTGGCGACGAGAGCGAGAACAGCGTGCCGAAGGCGCTGGCAAGCACCCCGTTGAGCACGAATACTGGCACGGTCAGGGCGAAGGCGAACAGGATGTCGAGGCGGGCGCCGCGCTCGGGGAGCGCGCGAGGCTCGATGACGCCCAGATGCAGCTTGGTCGACAGCCGGCTCGACAGGATGCCGCCGATGGCGCCTGCGGCAGCGAGACATGCGGGCACCAGGATGAGCACCGCTCGCTTGTCGACGAAATCCTCGAGTCGGTGCTCGATCACCACGCCGGCCACGATGAGCACGAGTCCTCCGATGCCCAGCACGGGAATCGACTCGCGCAGGATCTGCCAGAGCTGTTCGAGCCCCGAGCGCCACGCCCAGAACATTGCCGCGGCAGCCCCGACAACGCTGGCGGCTGCCAGCAGCGGTGTGAGGGCGGTGATCCCGACGAGATAGGTGGCCAAGAACAACGCCGGCAGCGTGACCACATCGCCCACCGCGGAGATGAGCGGCGCGCTGACGTTGTCGAGATCCCAGCCGCGCCGGGTGGAGCTGGCCGCGAGACCAAGCGTGACGACGAGCACCACGATCGAGGCCAATTGGGCACCGACGACTGATACCACGATGAGGTCGGTGATGCCGATGATGTCCGACAGGCCGAACACCGGCGCCAGCACCTTGGTCATGACGCCGAGCCCCACGGCGGTCACCAGCGTCAGCACGGCGGCCGCGATGACGTTCTGGCCCACGATCGTGTCGCTGCGCGCAGTGGCCCGGAAGGTGCCCGCGTGGATGGTGGTGGCAAGCCGGCTGCCCAGCGCGCCGAAGATGTCGCCGCGCATGCCGATGGCTGCAGGCACCAGCACGAGCAGGCCCGGCAGGCGCTCGAGCGTGCCGGTGACCGCTGCGAGCAGTACGCCCGCCGCCGTGGCGGTCAGGCTGCTGACGGCGAGAGCAGTGAGGCTCTGACGGGCTCCTGTGGCGTCGGGGCCGAACAGCCCGCGCCAGAAGCCCAGCGGATGCAGCCGGCGTACCGGGCGGAGCACCCGGGTCCGTCCGAATGCCCCGGCCCGACCGGCGAGTCGGACACTCTCACGACCGAGCCGGACGCTCTCACGGCGAATCCGGGTGCCCTCGCGGCGAATCCGCTTGGCCTGTGCGATGTGCGGGGCCCTCGCGTGCGCGCGAGGGGCACGGCTGGGGGCGCGCTTCGACGAGCGCCGCGGCGCGGAATCGCCCTCGGCCATACGCAAAGGGTGGCAGCCCCGCTGCCCAATGCGCGAGATGTAGCCGCTGCGGCCAAGGACGCGAGCTCAGAGACTCGCTTGCAGCGGCGAGCGATCAGGTACCGCCGTCGAGCAGGAAGGCGAAGAGTGCGGCGAGTTCGGGCGGTCCGCCCGGGATATTGCCCGCAAACCGCAAGACGACTTCGTTCTCGGCATTGACGGCCACGAGGTAGGGCACCGACTGCAGGCCGAACGCATCGACCACCGACCATGCCGGCGTGTCAGCCACGACGGGGTACTGCCAGCCCTCGTCCGCCAGCCACTGGGTCGGCGGATGATTGCCGCGTGCAGGGTCTTCGAGCACCGATACGGCGTAGAAGTCGACCCCTGCGGGAAGCTCGTTGGTCTCGAGCCACTCGGTGAGTTCTGCCACCTCGTTTTGGCAGTGCGGGCACCAGTGCGCATAGAACGCGATGACGATCGGGCGTCCCTGGTTGGTGATGCGCACCACTTCGCCCGTCAGCAGATCGGTGCCGACGACAGCCGGCGGCGTGCGGCCGACGGCGGGATCGTCCTCGAGCTGCTCGAACTTCGGCAGCGCGGTACCGAACACTTCGGTGGGGCCCGGTGTGGTGTCGGCAGCGGAGGTCGTGGCCACGGCTCCATCGGTTGCCGAGGTGGTCGCGATGTCAGTGCTGGGTGCGCTTGTGGTCGTTGCCGTCTCGCCTCCGCCGCAGGCAGCAAGCAGCGCCAACGCACACAGACCAATCACCGCTCGCCGCACGAACGACAAGGCTAGGCACCGCCCAGCGCGGTCGTCGTCGAGTGTCACTGCTGCCCGGAGCTTTCGGAACGGCCGGTGGCAGACTTGGCCCGTGGAGACCCGCCAGCTCGAATCGACCCCCGGCTTCGTCATCTTCGACCTGCCAGGAGCCCAGCACTATGTCGGGGAGGCTCGCCTCGGCACCCGGCTCATCCCCGGCAACGCGACGATGCTGGTGCGGCATCTGACCTACGTCTTCGCCACGCTGGAGCAGCAGCGCAGCGGTGCCAGCATCGGCCTGAAGTCCGACCCCGCCGATGCCCACGGTGCCGTCGAGGCGCTGGCAGACGAGCTGGCCGACGACTTCTCCACCGGCAGGCTCTCGACCAGCCCGGGCCTGCGGCTCGATGCCGAGCTGCTCGCACCCGTGCTGGCCCACGACCAGCGCAATCTCATCGGCAACGACGACCGCGACGGCATCTCGTTCAACCACGAGCTCATCGGCGTCGGAGCTGCTTCGGCGGCAGCCAGCTTGCTCGGCGATCTCGACGGCAAGCGCATCGCGATCGAGGGATTCGGCCCCGCAGGGCTCGGCATTGCACGCGAAGCCGCAGCGGCAGGGGCGAGCATCGTGCGTGTAGCCACCGCGAAAGGCTGCACTGCCGACCCGATTGATGGCGGCCAGCTCGACCCGGTGGCACTCTCGGAGGCCTGGCTGGCAGACGGCGAGATGTGCGTGGCAACGCTCTCGGGAGACAGCGAGCCGGCCAAGCCGTGGACCGTCTGGAAAGACGACGTCGACGTGCTGTTCTGCGGCTCGAAGCCCGCTGCGATGTCGGGCGATGGCGCCTCGATGGCCGGTTCCACACCGGTCGTCGCCTTCTCGTCAGCAGCGGTGTCGTCGAAAGCCCTGGCAGTGCTGCGCGCCGCAGGCACGCCGGTCGCGGCCGACTTTGTGGCTGCCGCGGGTCCGGCATTGGGCTGGTGGGCCGACCCTGTGCTCACGCACGACGACCTGCGTTCGGCCACGACCGACACGGTGAACGCTGTCATGTCGGAGACCGCCGGCCACGACGACGGCCCGTTCATGGCCGCCTGCTACCGGGCCGAGTCGTTTCTGCAGACCTGGCAGGACGAGCTGCCGTTCGGCCGTCCGCTGGGCTGACGCAGCACGCAGGTCGCTCTCAGCGGAAGTCTCGGCTCGCTACCGAAGCAGCTACATCGAGAGCCTCGAGTTTCTCGGCGATCACGTTCGCCACGTTCTCGTGGCGCTCGAGGCGACCTGACACCATCAGCGCGGGCATGTCGCGCGCAACCGAGCGGTACCGCTGCCAGCATCCCCGCGACACCACCACGTTCACCAAACCCGTCTCGTCCTCGAGATTCAGGAACGTCGTGCCGCCTGCCGTCATGGGGCGCTGACGGTGCGTCACCAAGCCGGCGACGCGGATCTTGCCCGGCGGGCACGTGAGCAGCTCCCCCGCTGTGCGTATCCCCGCTGCGGACAGCCTTTCCCGCAGGAATCGCGTGGGGTGGCCGTCTGGAGAGACCCCGGTCGCCCAGAGGTCTGCGGCGGCGGTCTCGATCCCCGACATCGACGCCAGCGGAGGCGGTGATGCGCCGGTCACGATCCCTGCCAGCCGGTCCGGGCCCCCTTGATGCACCGCGCCGGCCATCCACACAGCTTCACGCCGCGACAGCCCGAAACAGTCGAACGCGCCAGCAGCAGCCAGCGCCTCGAGCGGCCGCAGGCTCAGTCCGGCTCGGCGCTGAAGGTCTTCCATGCTGCTGTAGGGGCCACCGACGGCAATCCGCTCGGCGAGTTCATCGCCCACCTCCCGCACTGATGACAGCCCCAGCCGCACCGCCGCACCGCCGGTGGAGGCATCGCACGGCTCCAGCGTGGCTGTCTCGGAGGACAGGTTGATGCAGGGCGTATGCACCACCACCCCGTGACGGCGAGCGTCCTGGCACAGCGAGTGCGGTGAGTAGAACCCCATCGGCTGCGCATTCAGCAGCGCTGCGCAGAACGCCGCCGGGTAGTGCAGCTTGATCCATGACGAGGCATACACCAAGTGAGCGAACGACACCGAATGGCTCTCGGGAAAGCCGTAGTCGGCGAAGGCGACCATCTTCTCCCAGACCCGCTCGGCCACATCGCCGACCAGCCCCCTGGCGGCCATGCCGCTGAACAGGCGCTCGCGCAAGCGGCCCATCCGCTCGCGGGACCGCTTGGAGCCCATGGCCTGGCGCAGCTCGTCGGCTTCGGCGGGTGTGAACCCGGCGACATCGATGGCTGTCTGCATGAGCTGCTCCTGGAACAGTGGGATGCCCAGCGTCTTGGCAAGCGAGTTCTCGAGCAGGGGGTGCAGGTAGGTGACCGGCTCTTCCCCGTTGCGCCGCCGGATGTAGGGGTGCACCGAGCCGCCCTGGATGGGTCCGGGGCGGATGAGCGCCACCTCCACCACCAGGTCGTAGAAGCAGCGGGGCCGCAGCCGCGGCAGGGTGGCCATCTGGGCGCGTGACTCCACTTGGAAGACGCCGATGCTGTCGGCGCGGCAGAGCATGTCGTAGACCTCGTCTTCCTGGGGCAGCATGCCGATGTCGATGTTCGTGTGATGCGTGTCAGCGATCAGATCGACGGCGTAGTGCAGGGCTGACAGCATTCCCAGCCCGAGCAGGTCGAACTTCACCAGCCCGACCGCGGCGCAGTCGTCCTTGTCCCACTGCAGCACCGAGCGATCGGCCTTGGTCGCCCATTCGGTGGGGCAGACATGAGTCACCGGCCGGTCGCAGATGACCATGCCGCCCGAGTGGATGCCGAGGTGGCGCGGCGCATGCTCCAGAGACACCGCGAGATCCAGCACGTCGGGAGGTATGCCGTGCTCAATAAGCCGATCCCTCGAGGATCGGCCGTGCTCTTCGAGCAGCGGCTCCGGCGCTGCGTCGCGCCAGTCGCGAGTGCGCGGGCGGCCCGGGGCGGCCTGGCTGCTGTCGGCAGATCCGGCCAGCTCGGAGAGCGAGCCGTACCGGTCCAGCGATTTTGCCCATGCATCGGCTTGGCCGGGCTCGTGGCCCAATGCGCGAGCCATGTCGCGCAGAGCCGAGCGCGATCGGTAGCTGATGACATTTGCCACCTGCGCTGTATGAGCACGGCCGTAACGCTCATACACGTACTGGATGGCTTCCTCGCGGCGACCGCTCTCGATGTCGACGTCGATGTCGGGCGGCCCGTCGCGCTCGGGCGACAGGAAGCGCTCGAACAGCAGCCCCAGATCGACCGAGTCGACATTGGTGATGCCGAGCGCGTAGCAGACCGCCGAGTTCGAGGCCGAGCCGCGGCCCTGGCAGTAGATGTCGCGGCTGCGGCAGAACGACACGATGTCGTACACCACGAGGAAATAACCAGCGAAGCCGAGCTGCTCGATGAGGTCGAGCTCGTGATTGATCTGCGCCCACGCCCCCGGCACCCGCTCGCTCTCAGGGTCGCCGTACCGCCACAGGGCCCGCTGGGTCACGAGGTGGCGCAGGTACGACATCTCGTCGTGACCGTCCGGGCAGGGGTACGGCGGCAGGTTCGGCGCGATCAGCGACAGGTTGAATGCACAATCGCGGCCGAGCTGCGCAGCGGCGTCCACCACGCCCGGCCAGCGGGCAAACCGGCGCGCCTGCTCGGCGCCCGATCGCAGGTGTGCTCCTGCGGACGGGGGCAGCCAGCCGTCCAGTTCGTCGAGGCTGCGCCGGGCGCGCACGGCAGCCAGCGCAGTGGCCAGCCGTCGCCCCGCAGGGGCTGCGTAATGGACGCCGTTGGTGCAGACCGGCTCGACGCCGGCCCGCACAGCCAGTTCGGCCAGCGCGTCGTTGCGGTCGCTGTCGAGCGGATCGCCGTGATCCCACAGCTCGACGAAAACGTTATGGCGGCCGGCGGCTTCGATGAGACGGGTGAGCTGCGCGGCTGCAGCGCGTGCCCCCCCGTGCGGTCCTTCAGCCATAAGCGCTGCGGGGACGGCGCCTTTGCGGTGCCCGGTGAGGATCGCCCACTCGCCACGATGCTCCGTTGCGGCTGCCAGGAACTCGCTGGTGCCCAGGCGCGGGGCGTGCTTGCGGCCCGCCATCTGCGCTGCCGAGATCAGCTCGCCCAGCGAGGCGTATCCCGCCGGAGAGCGCGCCAGCACCACCACGTGCGATCCCGCAGGATCGGCGCATCCGGTGCGCTCCGGCTGAATCCTCTTGCTCTTTCGGGGCACCGGGATGCCGCTGCCATGAGCATCGAGCGTCAGCTCGTCGGCGCCGTACGCGTCGAGCGTCAATTCAGCACCGAACACCGTCGGCAGGCCGGCTTCGGCGGCAGCCTCTGCGAAGCGCACCACGCCGTAGAACCCGTTGTGATCGGTCAGCGCCAGCGCTTCGAGGCCCAGCCGCACTGCCTCGTCCACCAGCTCAGCCGGGCTGGATGCCCCGTCCAGGAAGCTGAAGTTGGAATGGGTGTGCAGCTCTGCATAGGGCACCGTGAGCCCCGCCGGCTGCGGTCGGGCGACAGGCTCGGGCCAGCTGGGTTCGATGGACCGGCCCCGAGGGGGCCGGTCAGACAGCCGCCGTTCCAATTCTCGCCACGAGATCCCCGGATTCGTGAAACCCACGCCATAACATTAGCGAACAACAGTTCTTAAGAACAAGAGTTCTCAAAACAGAAGTTCTACAAGCTGCATCGCTTCGCCGCACTGCTCTTGAGCGCTCATGCCACCGGCAGCCGAACTACGTTGCGGCCATGGCTGAGACCTCAACCGCTGGCGCCCCTTCCGGCGCCTCCGCCGGGCAGCTGCCAGACGGCGTGGCCACTGCCGAGCTGTTCGCTTCGGGCGAGGCCTCGGCGACCGAGCTGCTCGATGAGGCCGTCGCCCGGGCTGACCGGCTGAACCCGCAGATCAACGCCATCATCGGCCGGCTCGACGAGAGCGCCCGCCGTGCGGCCGAGCACCTCGACGCCGCACGCGACGCAGGCGAGTCGAACGGCTCGCTGGCAGGCGCTCCCTTCCTGACCAAAGACCTGACGTGCACGACGGAAGGTCAGCCGTACCACGCAGGCAATGCGGCGCTCAAAGAGGCCGGGCATGTCGCGTCGAGCACCGCGCACCTCGCCACGATGTTCGCTGAGTTGGGGCTCGTGAACTTCGGGCGGACCAACACGCCCGAATTCGGTCTGACCATCACCACCGAACCGCTGGCATATGGGCCGACGGCCAATCCCTGGAACACCGGCCATTCGACCGGTGGGTCCAGCGGCGGATCCGCCGCGGCAGTGGCGGCGGGCATCGTGCCCATCGCCCACGCCAACGACGGGGGCGGCTCGATCCGCGTGCCGGCCGCCAACTGCGGACTGTTCGGGCTGAAGCCGAACCGGGGGCGCGTGTCGCTGGGTCCCGACTCGGGCGACGGCTGGGCAGGGTTCAGCGTCGACGGAGTCGTCAGCCGCAGCGTGCGCGACAGTGCCCGGGTGCTTGACGGCATCAGCCGACCGTGGCCCGGCGACCCCTACTGGGCACCGCCGCCGTCGGGCACGTTCGAGTCCGCGGCAGAACGGGAGCCGCAGACGCTGCGGGTCGGGCTGTGCGCGCACTCAGACTGGGGCCCGGTGAATGCTGAATGCAGCCGAGCTGTCGCCGACGCCGGGAAGCTGCTGGAGAACCTCGGGCACCACGTCACCCACTCCGCGCCTGCCGAGCTGTTCCACGAGGAGTTCTTCGAGCACTTCCGCACGATCGTGTCCGCGCAGAACGTCGTCATGCTTGCTGGGATGGAGGAGGCCTTGGAGCGGCGCATGGGCCGCCCCGACATGGAAGGCGACACGTGGGCGCTCATGCAGATCGGCCGCGAGGTGAGCGGAGCGCAGTACGTGTCGGCTGTCGAGTGGTGCCATGCGTGGACACGACGGCTCGCCGCATGGTGGGCAGAGCACGACGTGCTGGTGTCACCGGTCATGGCCGAGCCGCCGCCCCGCCTCGGCGAACTGCGCAACCCCGAGACCGGCCGCGGCCGGCTGAACGACCTGCTGCAGTTCACCCCGCAGTTCAACGTGACCGGCCAGCCGGCGATGTCGGTGCCTCTGCATTGGGCGCCCGGCGATCTGCCCGTGGGCGTGCAATTCGTGGGCGCGCATGCCAGCGAGGAGATGCTGCTCTCGCTGGCAGGTCAGCTCGAGCAGGCAGCACCATGGGCGGGTCGCACACCGAGCCTGTGGGCCGGCAGCGGCTGAGGTCTGCTGCCGGGGCATCGGAGAGACTGAGCTATGTCTGCCGACCGCCGCGACGAGGATGCCACGGCGCTCGCGCAAGCATTCGCCGCAGGCGAGGCCGACCCCGCCGAAGCGATGCAGACCGCGCTCGAACGGATGGAGCGGCTGAATCCGGGGTTGAACGCGGTCATCCATCCCCGCCCGGAGCAGGCGTTGGCGGAGGCTGAGGCGTCAACGCAACGTTGGTCGCGGCGACGGACCGGCGGCGACTCGCGAGACGACCTGTCTGACGATGGCGTGCTGTTCGACGGCGTGCCCATGGCAATCAAGGACCTCGGCTGCGAGCAGGCCGGGGAGTTCCATCACGCCGGTGCCCGATTCTTGGCCGAGCTGGTCTGGCGAGGCTCGTTGGACAGCCATCTGTACCGGCTGCTGCGCGGCGCGGGGCTGATCTCAGTGGGGCGCACGAACACGCCCGAGTTCGGCACCACCATCACCACCGAGCCGGATGCGTATGGCCCCACGGCCAACCCGTGGTCGCTCGACCGCTCGCCGGGCGGTTCCAGCGGCGGCTCGGCAGCCGCCGTGGCGGCAGGCATCGTGCCGGTCGCGCACGGCAACGACGGGGGCGGTTCGATCCGCGTCCCGGCGGCGGCGTGCGGGCTGGTGGGGCTGAAGCCGACCCGGGGCCGGGTGTCGACCGCGCCGCGCCTCGGCGAGCACCGCGGCGGATTCGCGGTGGACGGGATGCTCACCCGCACGGTGCGCGATGCCGCACGGTGCCTCGACATCATCAGCCGTCCGGCACCGGGCGATCCCTATGTCGCTCCCCCGCTCGGTCCCGGCGAGTCGTTTGCCGACGCGCTGACCGCCCCGCTGGCTCCGCTGCGCATCGCAGTGTCGACGGGTCGTCCCGGCCGTGCGTGCACACCGGTGCGGACGGCGGTCGAGCAGGCTGCCGATCTGCTCGCGCGACTCGGCCACAGCATCGAGCCCGACACGGCGCCCGACGGCTGGTTCAGTCCTGGCGTGACCGACCACACGATCGTCGTGCGCACGGTCGGCATGGCGACCGAACTCGCCGGATGGGCAGAGCGGCTCGGGCGTCCCATGACCTCCGACGACGTCGAGCCCGCCAACTGGTGGTCGGCGGAGCTGGGCGCATCGCTGCCTGCGTCCGCGTACGTCCAGGCACTCGAAGAACTCGCCCGCTGGCGGAGGCGCGTCATGGCGTTCTGGAACCCCGCCTCCGGGCCGGCCTCGCCGGAAGGCGACGGCTTCGACTTGCTGCTGACTCCCGTTCTCGCAGACGTGACACCTGCACTCGGCTACCTGGCTGACCCGGCCGACGGTGCCCGACGGATCGCCGAGCTGGCGACCTTCGTCAACCAGGCCAACATCAGCGGGCAACCAGCCATCTCGCTGCCGACAGCGCTCGACCTCGACGGGATGCCGCTGGGGGTGCAGCTGCACGCGACGCACGGCGGCGAGCATCTCCTGGTGGCCGTTGCCCAGCAGATCGCCGATGCCGGCGGGCTGATCCCGCTCGGCGACTTGCCGGCGGAAGCAACCGCTTCATGACGCCCTCGGACCGGGCGCTCGCCCGGGCGATCGAACTGCTCGGCACGCTCGGCGTGTCCGTGCGCTGTGCGGTGGTCGTGACTGATGCCGAGACGCTCCGTTCGCACCGGCGCGTGATGGTTGTGCGGGTCGCGGCCTTCGCCGTAGGTGCCGCGCTGGCCGTCGCGTGGGGCATCGGCTGGCTGCTCATCGTCGCTGCTGCCGTCGCCCACCAACTGCTGTTCAACGTGCAACGCCTGCTCGCAGCCACCGACACGGGTCTGGTGCTTGCCGACATCGGCATGCGGCGAGCGGCCATCGTGAAACGCTGGGACACAGGCACCGACGCCAGCCTGGTGCTGCGCACCGACAGCCCGCGCGTGGAGGTGGCCATCGATGCACCCCTCGATGACAGCGGCGTCGCGCAAGCTTGGACAGGACATGTCAGCGGGACCGACCTCGACAGCTTCGAGACCACGATCCGGGCAGCAGGCGGCGAACCGCTGCGACGCACAGCGAGCGACGGAGACTGAGCCCCCACCGCAGCGACGCCACAAGTACGGTGACGCGCCGTGAGATTGCTGCGCTACACGATTGCCGAGTCGCCGCGAACCCACGTCGGCGTGGCGACACCCGAGGGCGTGGCGAGTCTCGACGGCGTCGAGGTGGGCGGCTCGCCCATCACCACCATCGGCCAGGCGATTGCCAGTGCCATGTCCGACCCGGCGGCGCTGGACGGCGCATCCGCAGACCACGGCTGGGACGACATCTCCTTCGCCGTGCCGGTGGACCCTGGTGCTCGCATGCTGTGCGCTGGGGCCAACTACCACAAGAAGTACCCGCTCGGCGGAAACGTGCAGGCTCCCGCGCAGCCGGTCTACTTCAACAAGCCTCCTGGAACGCTGGTGGCCCACGGCGAGCACCTCGTCCGGCCCGCGGTGTCGGTCCAGTTCGACTACGAGGTCGAGCTCGCCGTCGTGATCGGGCGGACCGGGCGTCACATCGAGGCAGCCGATGCCCTCGACTACGTCGGCGGCTACTCGATCCTCAACGACGGATCGGTGCGTGACTGGCAGCGCCACAGCGTTGCAGCAGGCAAGAACTTCTTCCGCTCCGGGTCGCTGGGCCCGTGGATCACCACGGCCGACGAGATCGCCGATCCCGCAGCGCTGGAGGTGATCTGCCGGGTGAACGGCACCGAGCGCCAGCGAGCCAGCGTCAGCGAGATGATCTTCTCGGTCGCGGAGATCGTCTCTTACCTGTCGCGGGTGATGCCGCTCGAACCCGGCGACGTCATCGCCACCGGCTCTCCCGAGGGAACCGGCGGCTCGTTCGAACCGCCGCGCTGGCTGGAGCCGGGCGATGAGATCGCTCTTGAGATCCCCGGGATCGGCGTCCTGGAGAACCGGGTGATCGACGAATAGCCGGTCTCCGGCCGATTTCGCCGCTCCGTGGGCGGCCGAGTCGTGCCGCCGAGACGGCCCATTCTGAACGCAACCTGAGAATCCGGCGGGCGACACCCATAGGCGACCGGCCATCGGTACCTTGGGCCGAAGGTTCCGGCCGCCGCCTGCGGCGGCCACAGCTCGACGACGGGGCCGGTCCCGAGCCGGCTTCAGCGAGGACGCGCCCGGTGCGAGGTTCAGCGCCACAGTCACGCTCGCCCGCAGCACGCCGCAGGCTTGCACGCCGAGGCGTGGCGGCGCTCGCGTTCGCCCTGGTGGTCAGCGTCGTGCCGATCGCCGGCACCGGCGCCCAGTCAAAGCCCACCGACGAGGAGCTGCGAGAGCGCCAGAAGCAGCTCGAAGAGCAGCAGGAGGAGCTCGAGGCAGAGCTGGCCGAGGAACGACGGATCCGCGACGAAGCACAGGCTGAGCTGCTCGGGAAGATCCTCGAAGTCGACCTGCAGCAGGCCGACGTGAACGAGGTGCTCGAAGCCTTCGACCAGCTCAAGGTGCTGGTGAACGACCAGCGTGCCGACCTGGACGCGGCTGAACTGGCCTTGGATGCTGCCGAGGCATCGGTGGAGGCAGCGCTCCATCGGCAACTGTCGCTCGACGCCCAGCATGAAGAGCTGGGGCTGCGGGTCATCGATCTCATCGTGCAGACCTACATCGGCCACGATGCCCTGGTCGAGGGTTCCTACGGCTTGGTGCGCACCGGCGACATCTACGACGCCGCTCGCATCCGGGTGCTGATCGGCGCGGCGCTCGGCGACCTGAACGTGACCGCCGACCAACTGAGGGCCCTCACCATCGATGCCGAGCTGGCACTGCGCGAGTTCCAGCGCGCGGAGGAACTGCGAGATGTGCGTCGCGTCGAGTCCGAACGCGCGCTCGAGGACCTGCTCGATGCCGTCGAGCAGGAGGCCATCGTGCTGGTGGAGCTCGAGGACGAACTCGACGCACTGCTGTACGAGCAAGCGGCGCTGGAGGAATGGAATGCCTCGGCCGCGGCGGAGGCAGCCGCCACCGCTGAACGCGTCACCAGTGTCATCCGCGAGCAAGATCGCATCGAGTCTGAGCTCAAGCGCCGCAAAGCAGAAGAGGAACGGCGTCGACGCGAAGCCGAGGAGCGGGCTCGCCGGCTGCGTGAAGGCACCGCCGGGCAGCCCATCAGCAACGATTTCGACCGCAGCGAACTGGACTGGGTCGGCGGGTTCGTGGAGAGCGGCGTCCGGGTCGGCCGGATTCAGGTGCACGAGTCGATTGCAAACAAGGTGCATGATCTGCTCGTACACGCTGCCCAGGACGGTATCGGGCTGTCCGGCGGCGGCTACCGCAGTGCTGCTTCGCAGATCGCTCTCCGGCGGGCGCACTGCGGCACTAGCGAGTGGGCGATCTGGCAGAAACCCTCCTACCAGTGCCGGCCGCCTACGGCCCGTCCCGGCAAGTCCATGCACGAGCGCGGCCTGGCCATCGACTTCATCTACAACGGCCGCTCGGTTTCCTCTCGCAGTAACCCAGCATTCCGCTGGCTGGCAGCCAACGCCGCGACCTACGGCCTGAAGAACCTGCCGAGCGAGCCGTGGCACTGGTCCACCAATGGCAGATGACGCCGCAACACCTGGTGCTTTGAGGCCTCCCGAACCACATCTTCGCCTGCTGACCTAAGCCCTCAGAGCTCAGTCGTAGGTGGCCTCGCGCTGCCAGCGGCCCCCCTCGACAGCGCAGAGATGGGCGGTGCCGTCGTCGAGCACGAGCTGGAACCGAGCCTGGCGACGGCGTGCAGCGCGATCCCACCAGCGCTCGTCCAGCGGCCACGGCCCGGCCCACGCCGTGATGCGGCTCGTGCGCCCGTCGACCCTGCGCAGCACCGCCGGAGGTGCACTGAGCTGCGCCCTGCCGCTCACGCCCACCGGCTCGCCGTCCGCGTCGAGCACCATGAGCGGCTCGGGTTCGACCATCACCTCGGCAGGGGCGGGCGCACCGAGCCGTCCTGGCCACGGAGCTGTGTTTGATGCGCCAGTCCCACGAGGACCGACTGTGTTCGATGCGCCGGTCCCCAGAGGACCGGCTGTGTTCGATGCGCCGGCTGTGCCGAACGGGAGGCGCTGCTCGAGATCGGCAAAGCGACGGCCGGAGCCCAGACGGCCCACGGTGACGCTGTCGAAGCCGACCAGGGTCTGCACTCGCTGCAGTGCCCGTTCGGCCCGTTCGTCGGCCTCGGACTGGCCGCCCCAGAAACCGAGCTGACGCCCTTCGTCGGGGACCGTCTCGGCAACGGTCAGCCGGATGTGCGAGACACGGCCGCTGGCACGGGTGCGCTTGCCGGCCCGCCAGCCGTCGAGCTGCCAGCGCACACGGTCGACCACATCGGGCGGGCTGAAGCGGAATCCGTGGCGCCATCTGCGGCTGGTCGTCTCGCCGTGTTCGGTCTCGGCGCTGATTTCCACGCACACCAGCGCCTGGCCGAGCCGCGCCAGTCGGGCATCAAGCTGATCTGCCAAGGACTTGGCTGCGAAGGCCACCGAGTCGAGCCGGTCCGCGGGCGGGTCGATCTCGGTCTCGACGCTGAGCTCAGGCTGCGCGACCCCAGGCTGGCTCAACCGGGGATCGCGCCCGCTGGCCAGCCGGTGCGCCCATTCGCCTTGGGTGCCGAACCTGCCGACGAGGTCCGCTACAGGCAGAGCCGCCACATCGGCCAAGCTGCGCAGGCCCAGCCGCCGCAGCACGTCGATGAAATCTCTCGCCGTGCTTGATGCGCCCGCCAGCGGCGAGAAAGGCTCAGCCAGGGTCGATATCGGCAGCGTGCCCAGGAAGGATGCACTGCAGCCGGCGGCCACCACCAGCACCGGCATCGATGGAGTCCGGACCGACGCTGCCCTCCCCGCAAGACCGGCAGCGAACAAGCCGTCGGCGATGCCAACGCTGACGGCTGGGTTTGATGCGCCGACGCCACGAGCGCCGGCTGTGTCCGATGCGCCGACGCCACGAGCGCCGGCTGTGCCCGGCTCGCCGGCCAGCACTCCGGCAACGGTGCGATGCACCAGCTCGGCCAGCGCTTCGTCGCCGCCGTAGTAGCGCGATGGACCCCGGGTGGCAATGACACAGCAACCAGGCGCCAGCACCTCGACTCTCGGCGCCAGATCTTCCAGCGCCGCCGCCACGGGGGCGAAACAGCGAGCGTCGAGATCGGGATCGTGCTCGGCCAGCTCCAAGACGGGACATTCCGTCTGGGCTTGACGGCGACGCATCCCCGTGCGTATCCCAGCAGCAGCGGCCGCAGGCGTGACGGCGGTGATGCGCCCGGCGGAGACCACCGCCGCTGGTGCGGCCGGGTCGAACCCTGCTGCGACAGCAGACCAGTTCCCGACCTCCGCTGCCAGCATCCGTGGCGGGACGTCGGCAGGTTCACCCTGGCCGGTCAGGCTGGCCCGGCTGTCTCGGTTATCCCGCACGACGCTGCAGGGGGACGACCACATCGGTGTCGATATGGGAAGCATCGGCGTGGGCGGCATCGACGAGATCGGCAAGCTGATCGGTGCGCTCCGGAGTGATCGCACCGCGGACGGCGGTGATGTGCCCGTCGGCATCAGGCAGCCACAGGACGGCTCGTCGCGGCAGCGACGCCGCACCGCGGCCCGCAGCAACCACCTCGGCCCGGCGTTCCCGCAGCCGTCCATGCCCGTGCCCGAGACCGGTCCATGCGGCGTGCTCCACCGTCATGGTCACGTCTGGACTGAATGCGCTGGCTGTGTTTGATGCGCCGACGCCACGAGCCCTGGCTGGGTTTGACACGCCAACCTCGATCACCACGGTCCCGCGTTCCCGCAGGCGAGTGCGCAGGCGCCGGCTGTGGGCAGCCGCCAGCCGCACGCTCCCAGCCAGCAGGATCACGTCGACGTTGCCGACCAAGGCGTTCAGCACTTCGGCTGCAGCGCTGCCGGGCTCATCCACGAAGGCCCACCGGTCCAGCGATGCCCCCCGCTCGGCCACCGCCGAGACACCCATGCGTCCCAGGCCCACCGCGGTCACCCACCCGCCGATGCGCGAGACCTCCGCCGCGAAGGCCGTTGCCAAGGTCAACGCCCCTGGACCCTGAGCGGCCAGCACCGCCCCGGGGACCAGCCCCGGCTGGGTCAGCAGCGGTACCAACTCGTCAGCAACGGGCAGCAGCCGCTCGCAGCGGCCGGCAGCCATGTCGCTCAGACGCACCGCCTCTGCAGCCATCGCGACAGACTAGACGAACAATCGTCCTTACGAACGGTTGTTTACAGTCGTTGCCCGTTGGCTAGCGACTGTGCTTGTCGCTACAGGTAACGAGTTACCTGTAGTGGGCGAACAGCTCTTCGATGAGCTCGGTGATGCCGTCGGAGGTGTGGCCGCGGGAGATGTCGATCGTGGCCACGTTGCCGTACACGTGAATGTGGTCGACGCCGCCACGCTGGAACAGGCGCCACGCCAGCAGATCGGCCGGATCCTCGGCGCTGGCGGCGTCTTCCGCGCTGTTGTAGTAGCGATGGCCCGCCCCGGTCAGCGGACGGTTGGTCTCGAACTGGACCGTGCCCGGCCGGACGGCCGACGGTCGCTCTGCTACTCGGACGGGCTGACCCATGGCCGATGAGCCTAGACAGATGAGTCGCTAGCTTGGGGCTGCTCGTAACCCGGATATTCCGCTTTCTTGCGAAACAGGAGCCCGACATGGCCGCTGCCGACACCGCTGAGATCACCGAGGAGCAGTTTGCTGCTGAGGCGCTGGAATTCTTGGAGGCCAACGCCAAGCGCAAAGCCGAGCGGCGCGAGTTCGTCTGGGGCGAGGGGCCCGACAACGCGGCGCTCTTCGAGGAGATCGACCGCGAGCGCGAGCGCGCCGAGCTGGAGGCGTCGAAGGAGTGGCGGGCCGCCAAGTACGACGCCGGCTTCGGCTGGATCAGTGGTCCGGCCGAGTTGGGCGGCGGCGGCATGCCCCGCAAGTTCGAGCGAGTCTGGGGCCAGCTCGAGAGCCAGTTCGACACGCCCGACGGCGGCTTCTTCGGCATCGGTCTGGGCATGGTGGCGCCGACCATCCTCGCCCACGCCGAGCCTGAGGTGTCCGCCGAGGTGCTGCCCCAGATGTACCGGGCCGACATCGTGGGCTGCCAGCTGTTCTCCGAGCCGGGCGCCGGTTCGGACCTGGCCAGCCTGCAGATGCGGGCCGAGCGCGACGGCGAGGAGTGGATCCTCAACGGCCAAAAGGTCTGGACCTCGGGCGCGCACTATTCCGACATCGGCGAGGTGATCGCCCGATCCGATTTCGACCTGCCCAAGCACCAGGGCCTCACCGGCTTCCTCGTGGACATGAAGGCCCCCGGCGTGGAGGTACGCCCGTTGCGGCAGATGACCGGCGGGGCCAACTTCAACGAGGTGTACTTCACCGACGTGCGCGTGCCCGACTCGCATCGCCTCGGCGAGGTGAACCAGGGCTGGGGGGTGGCGCTGACCACGCTCATGAACGAGCGGGCGGCGATCGGCGGCGGCTCGGGCGGCGGCACCGGCGGGGGCAGCTTCACCAAGCTGTCAGCCATGGCCGCCCACTACGGGATGGCCGACGACGCCCTGGCCCGCCAGAAGCTCGCCGAGATCTACACCCACGGCAAAGTGCTGGGCTGGTCGAACCAGCGCACGATGGACGCGCTGCGTGCCGGCAAGACCCCAGGTCCCGAGATGTCGCTGTCGAAGATGGGGCTGATCCGCCAGATGAACGCCACCTCCGAGTTCGTGGCCGGCACCATCGGCCCCAAGCTGGTGGTCGACTCTGGCGAGTGGGGCACGTTCTCGTGGGCCGGCTTCGTGCTGGGCTTCCCGGCGATGCGCATCGCCGGCGGCTCGGACGAGGTGATGCGCAACATCGTCGGCGAGCGCGTGCTCGGGCTGCCCAAGGAGCCGGGCATCGACACCACCAGCCCGTTCCGGGAGCTGAAGGTCGGCACCCAGCGCGCCGAGTGAGCCGCCCGGCATGAAGATCGGATTGGCTCCCACCAACAGCGACTACGGGCCTGCGACTGCCGACATGGCGGTCGAGGCGGAACAGCGGGGCTACGACTCGCTGTGGGTGGGCGAGCACAGCCACATCCCTGCCAGCCGGGAGACGATTCACCCCGACGGGGGCGATCTGCCGGAGCTCTACTGGCACATGCGCGACCCGTTCGTATCGCTGGCGACCGCGGCGGCTGCGACGTCGAAGATCAAGCTGGCGATGGGCGTCTGCCTCGTGCTCGAACACGAGATCTTGGACCTAGCCAAGAGCGTGGCGACACTGGACGAGGTGTCCGGCGGCCGCCTGCTCTTCGGCGTCGGCGTGGGCTGGAATCGGGAGGAACTGGCAAACGTGTCGAACGTGCCGTGGGCGCTGCGTTACAACGCCATGCGGGAGACCGTGGCCGCGCTGCGGCTGCTGTGGGCTGAACACGAAGTCGGGTACTCGGGCGAGTTCGTGAACTTCGCGCCAGCGTGGGTGTACCCGAAGCCGGCTCAGCAGCCGGGGCCGCCGGTGCTGGTGGGCTGCCGAGGACGCATCGGCATGCGCCATGTCGCCGAGTACGCAGACGGCTGGTGCCCCCTCGATGTCGGCTTCCGCGACATACGAGTGGGCATGGAACGGTTCCGCACTGCGGTGGAGGCAGCGGGGCGCGATCCCGATGCCATCCCGATCTCGATGTACTGCTACGCGAGCCCAGACGCAGAGAAGCTGGAGCTGTACCGCGAACTCGGCGTCGAGAGGGTCGTCCTCGCCGCCCCCGATGGTCAGGACCGTCTGGCGCGATACGTCGACCGCAACCAGCATCTCGTGGACGCCTTCGCCGACTGACACCCCGCCGGCGATCGGGACGGCTCGCGGGCACCCGCGAACCGGCCGTCAAAGGCGGGTCGGAACCTCGGCGAGGGGGATGACTTCAGCCTGGGGCGTCTCGATGTCTCCTTCGGGCAGCATGAAGCGCCAGAAGGCGATGCCGAAGGGACGGCCCTCGCTGTCGAGCCAGTTGGGAACGCCGGGATCGGTGTGGGCGATGACGGCGGTGAAGCGGCCGTCATCGTCGGCCACCATCTGCGCACGGTTGAGCGAGATCGAGCGGTTCGCGTAGTCGAGCGATTGCAGGTGGCGGTTCCACAGGCTGATGTTTGCGTAGCGGCATCGGGGCCAGCGGCCCCGGATCACCAGCGCCTCGTCGGGCCCGATCACGAACGGCGCCAAGGCGTAGGCGGCATCGATGGCCGACAGGCCGAGGTCGCCGGGAAGGCCAGGGGGCGGGAACTCATTGGGCACCAGCGACACCCACGAGCGGGGCTCGCCGTGGGCCATCGGCACGCGATCCACGGTCAGCTCACGGATCATTGCCGCAATGCGGCGGATGCCGGCGCTGACCGAGTCGTCGGAGGGCGGGGGCGGGGGCGTGCCGTCGATGACCTCGATATCCATTTCCGGGATCCGGGCGGGATTCGTCGCTGCGTGCGTGGTGTCCTCGAAATAGTGGCGGCTGATGATCGCTCCCTCTTCGGGCGGCAGCTCCAGCCAGTTGCCCTGCCGGGGCTCGCCGCCGAGCACGATCTCAAAGCGGCCGTCGGCGTCGACGTCCAGGGTCGTGTCGTTGAGCACGCCGAGCACCTGGTTGTCCATCGATCCCCACCCGGTGCTCGACTCGACGGTGATCGACAGGTAGGTGGCGCCCTTGGTCTCGCCGGTCACGCGGTACGCATAGTCGGCCGACACCGGGGCCTCGAAGTAGATGGTGTCGGGGTTGTCGCCCAGCAGCTTGCGGCTCGGCGCCACCAAGCGCTGGAACCGGGGAGCGGACGGGTCGCGCTCGAACAGCCCCACCAGCCCCCATTGCAGGTAGTGCAAGAGGGCGCGGTGCGCCTCGACGGCGTCCTCGGCGGTGTACAGGTTCCACTCGGGCGACACCCAGCGCTCGTCGGCGTCACGCAGCGTCTCGAGCAGCTCAGCGAGCGCCCGGCGGGACTCAGTTTCGGGAAGCGGGTCCATGGCTGTGGTCGGCTCAGCCCTCAGGGGGCAGGTCGAATCGCTCGATGTACTGGGCAGTGGCGTCGCGTATGCCCTCGGCGGTCATGCCCCAGTCTTCGGGCTGGTAGCGATGCACGCCGTACTTGCCCTTGGGCTTGTGGTCCAGGTAGTCCCGCACTGCGGTGGCGTAGGCATCGGTCATCGACAGGCCCATCTGTTCGAGGGCCGGGCCGAGCGCCCCGATGGGGTCGCTCACCAGCTGCGTGTAGCTCACGTCAACGAAGCGCTCGTCCGGCACGACGCCGTTTGCTCGCAGATTCACCGAGTCGTTGAGGGCGAAGGCGAATGCATCGTGCACGAACTGGGCGTTCCCGACGGCGTCCACATCGGTAAAGCGCATCCAGTGGACCATGGCGGTGATGCTGGCCGTGGAGGCCATGGTGCGGGCCGGGTCGCGGTGAGTCTGGATCACCCAGGCGTCGCCGAACTCCGCGAACAGGTCCGGCAGCACGAAGAGATGGCCGGGCGTCTTGAGCACCCATTGCGTGGGGCCCGCGCCGTGCTGGAGCACCTGCAGGATCTGCCGCTCGTAGCTGTAGTTGACCGCCAGATCAGGGATCCACCCTGTCAGCGGAGCAATCATGCTCCAGTGGAACCCGGCGAAGCTGCCGGTGGTGAGGGTGATGCACTCCACGGGCAGGTCGGCCCGGAACTCGTGCATGGCCAGGAACTCGGGCTGTATGTCGGCCCAGAACTCCTGCTCGCTCTGCCCCATCTCGAGCCGATCCGCAAGGCCGGCCTCGGGCAGCGGCACCGGGTGCAGCGCCTCAGCGCCGATCGGGGCTCGCAGGTCGGGATGCAGCCCCAGCAGTTCGAACAGGATCGAGGTGCCCGAGCGGGCGGGGCCGGCGATCATCACCGGGGCACGCACGGGCTCGGCGGTGATCTGCGGAGTCGCGTCGATGGCAGCGGTGAGCAGCATCCGAGTGCGCAGCGAGCGCAGCAGCTCCTGCTTGGTCATCAGCCGGCCGAGCACGTGCATGGGCGAGCTATCCAGATCGGCGGCCAGCGACTCGAAGCGCTGCTGCCAGTCGGGGTCGCCCAGGTTGCCAGCAGGCATGCCGCCAAGCGAGGCCGTGGCCAGCTTCAGCAGCTCACCGGCGTCAATGGGCACCAAGTCCTGGGGACGCCCCCCGATCGAGTCGCCCATGAGGTTGATGCGCCGCACCCAGTCAGGCCGGGTGTACCGCTCACCCATGGTCGGAAGTGCGTCTGTGTTCTCTGACATACCGCCGGTCAACGTACCAGCACCCCGCTCAGCGAGTCAGCAGGAAAACCGTTGGAATGGCTCGGTCTGCGCTCGTTACGGTGCCAGCGTGGTTGTTCCGAGACGCCGTTTGCCAGCGTCGCCGAGTCCGGGACATATGCCATACCATATGGTCATGGCTCGACGCGAAGTGCTCGTCCAACTCGACGACGAACTCATCGAGCGCCTCGCGGAGATCGCTACTGCCGAGGGAACCAGCAGGTCAGCGCTGCTCCGCCGAGGCGCACGAGCGGTCATTGATGCTGCAGACCTGGCCGCCGCCGATGCCGAGCTGGTCGCTGCATACCGTCGTCAGCCCCAGGATCCAGCACTCGTCGAGGCAGCAACGCGGCTGGCAGCCGAGACAGCACCCCGGTGGTAGCCCGCAACGAGATCTACTGGGGCGATCTGGGCGAACCAGGCGGCCGGCGACCCGTCGTCGTGTTGACGAGGGACGCCGCGGCCTCAGTGCTGACAGCCGTGGTGTGCGCTCCCATCACACGCACGAAACGGGGCATCCGCTCTGAGGTGGAAATCGGCACAGAAGAAGGACTGCCACAGCGGTCCGTCGTCAGCTGCGACAACATCCTCACAGTGCCGATCACCCGCCTCGACGCCGATCCCGTCGGCCGGCTCGGCATAGTCAAGCGAGCGCAGCTCGACCAAGCCCTCCGCTACTCCCTCGACATCGCCTACTGATCTACCGGTCACACGCGGCCACCCATGGCGCTTAGGGCGGTTGCGATGTCGTAGACGGCGATGTCGCCCTCGGCGACGGTCATGACGAGGTCGTAGACGGCGTCGTTACTGGCAGTGCGCACGCTGGCGTTGTTGAGTTCCAGGAAGACTGCTATGGCCAGCCAGCCGAGACGCTTGTTGCCGTCGACGAGCGGGTGGTTGTTGACCACCGAGTGCAGCAGCGCGCCAGCCTTGGACCACACGTCGGGATAGGCGTTCTCGCCGTACGCGGAGGCCTGGGGCCGTGCTGCCGCGGCGCCCAAGAGGCCGATGTCCCGTATCGGCGGTGGGTCGCCGAGCAGCCGGCGGGCCAACTCGACGAGGTCTTCGGTGTCGAGGTACTCGAACGTCTCGTTCACTCGCCTAGACGCCGCAGCGCGTCGGCGTGACGATCCATAACGAGGTCGGCTGCAACTGCGACACGGTCGCGATGCTCCGCCTTGGCCACGTACTCGCGCACGGCACGGCGAGCGGCCTCCTGCATGGAGGTGCCGTCGAGCTCGGCCCGACGCCGCAGTGCTTCTTGCTCGTCATCGGTCAATCTGAGCGTCATCGCCATGGATGGGATGGTATCAAATCGGTATCACTCGCACACTGCTGCTTCGCCTGAGTATCGAGGCAGTGGATGACTGCATAGCCTGTGGACCTGCCTCGCCGTTCCCGATCAGCGAGCAAGCATCCCGCTGGCATCCTGCCCTTCCATGACGCAGCTGTCGTTCTTCAGGAGACAGCGATGAACCGACGCGCCGACCATCCCGAGACGGCGGCTCTGATCGCAGGCCGCAGCGCGGACGACGGGCTGGCGCCCGCACTCGAGCCGTCCACAGCATTCGAGGCCGCGGACGCGACGGATGCCGCGCGCAGAGCCGTACGCCCCCGTGTCACCGACTTCTACGGGAGGTACGGCAACCCCACGGTGCAGGCGTTCGCCGACGCCGTAGCCGAACTCGAGGGCGCCGAGGCAGCTATCTGCAGTTCCAGCGGCATGGGCGCCATCTCGACGGTGGTGCTCGGGATGTGCTCGCAAGGCAGCCATGTGATCACCCAGCGGCAGCTGTTCTCGGGCACGCTGCAGCTGTTCAACCAGGTCTGCCCGCGATTCGGCATCGACGTCACCTTCGTGGATGTGGACGACACCGACGCATGGCTGGGCGCAATCGAACCGGGCCGCACCACGCTGGTCTTCGTCGAGACGCCCAGCAATCCGACGCTCGCACTGGCCGACCTTGAGGCGCTGGGTTCGATCGCCGGCCCGATCACCGTGATCGACTCCACCATGGCAACGCCGCTCATTCAGCGCCCCTTGGACTACGGAGCGGACCTCGTCGTGCACTCGGCCACCAAAGCGCTGTCGGGCCACAACGACGCCACCCTCGGGGTGATCGCCGGCGAGAAGACACTGGTCAACGAACTGTGGGGCTATGCGGTGGTGCAGGGCAGCTCGGCGTCGGCGTTCGACAGCTGGAATGCGCTGCGCGGTCTCAAGACCCTCGGGGTGCGCATGGAGCGCCAGTGCGCGAATGCGCTTGCGGTTGCCAGCACGCTCAGCGCTCACCCCGCCGTCGCCGAGGTGTTCTACCCCGGACTCGACGACCACCCCCAGCGTGCACTCGCAGCCCGGCAGATGGCTTCGGGCGGCGGCTGCGTCACCTTCGAGCTCCTCGGGGGCTACGACGCCGCCTGCGCATTCACTCAAGCGCTGCGCCTGGCCCGCTTGGCGCCGTCGCTGGGCGGTCCCGAGACGCTCGTCAACCACCCCGCGTCGATGACCCATGCCCAGCTCGAGCCCGCTCAGCGTGCGGCAATTGGCATCAGCGAGGGGATGATCAGGCTGTCGATGGGACTCGAGCATCCCGACGACGTGACTGCCGACATCTGCTCGGCGCTGCAGGCCGCCCACACCGGGTCCTGACGTCCATCGCCGGTTTTCGGGGCCGATGCGAGGCCAGCCAGACCCGCCGCGTCTTAATTCCTGACTAAACCGATCATATTTATCGATAATATGCCTCTCGCATATGTCATCACCCGTGCCAACGCCTGCAGCGTCCCTTGCCGAGGGACTCTCCTACCCTGTGCACCTCGACCTTCGCGGTCGTCGCGTGCTGGTGGTCGGCGCGGGCAGCGTGGCCGCCCGCAAAGTCGAGCGCTTGGTGCCCGCGGGTGCGGCAGTCACCGTCGTCGCGCCGACCGCCGTCCCCGCGATCGCCGAGCGAGACGACGTTCGATGGCACCGCCGGCCCTACCAGCAAGGCGAAGTTGCGGGCTACCGGCTGGCGTTCACATGCACGGGCGCCTCCGAAGTGGATGCGCAAGTGTTTGCCGACGGCGAGGCGAGCGGCGTCTGGGTCAACTCGGCCGACGACATCGACCACTGCTCGTTCATCCTGCCTGCCGTCGCGCGACGAGGCCCGCTGTCGGTCTCGATCTGCACCGAAGGCACGACTCCTGCGCTGGCGTCGTGGCTGCGTGGCCGTTTCCAGCGCGAACTCGACGATGGCACGGCCGAACTCGCTCGGCTCCTGAGCGCCTCCCGGGCCGAACTGCGCGCAGCGACGGGATCGTCGGAGCATCCGGGCTGGCAGGAAGCGCTCGACGACGGCCTCCTCGACGCCGTCCGGGCCGGCAACAACGCCTGGGCACAGCAGCGCTTGCGCACAGCGCTCGGCCTCGATTCCGCCGCCGACGGCACAGGGCAAGCGCACACAGCGGTGCTCCCATGACGGTGTACCTGGTCGGCGCTGGACCCGGCGACCCGGATCTGCTCACGGTGCGGGCAGCACGACTGCTCCAACAAGCCGATGTCGTGATCCATGACCGGCTCGTCGGAACAGGCGTGCTCGATCTCGTTCCCCCTCGAACGCTGCTGGTCGATGTCGGCAAGCGACCAGGCGGTCCGCGTCGTGCCCAGGCCGACCTCAACGCGCTGCTGCTCCATTACGCGGCCCACTACGAGGCCGTTGTGCGGCTCAAGGGCGGCGATCCCTATGTGTTCGGCCGCGGAGCTGAAGAAACCCGCGCGCTGCTCGACGCCGGCCATCGCACAGAAGTCGTGCCCGGCCTGTCGAGCGCCACTGCCGCTGCCGCTGCCGCCGGCATCCCGCTGACGCATCGAGGCCTCTCGAACGGATTCACCGTCGTGACCGCCACCAGCGCCCACGACGCAGCGGGCGTGGACTGGCTCTCGCTCGCCCAGATCGATCACACGCTGGTGGTGCTCATGGGGGTGCGATTGGCGCCCCACATCGCCACGGCACTGATCGCAGGCGGCCGATCGCCCGATGAGCCGGCCGCGGTGATCGGCTCAGCCACGACGGCATGCCAGCAGGTGCAGCGCACCACCCTCGGGAGGCTCGGACAGGTCCAGATTCCCGCCCCGGCGACCATCGTGATCGGCGATGTCGCGAGCTTCGAAGGGTTGCCGGTGTGGCACGGCGACCATCTCACCGTCCACCACGGCAGCACCCGCCACGGCGCTCTCGGAGGCACAGCATGACCATCGTCGACCGACCAGCCGCTCGCCCGCGGCCCATTCCACGCGACACCGACCTCGCCGAACCGTTCCTGGCTGACATCGTCAAATGGGAGTCGACCACCCAGCAGTATCTCGACGGCCGCATCGACCCCGACGTCTACAAGACGTATCGGCTGACCAACGGTGTCTACGGCCAGCGCCAAGGCGGACACAACCAGATGGTGCGCATCAAGGTGCCGTACGGGTCGATCCAGCCTGAGCAGCTCGAAATGATCGGCTACCTCGCCGAGCACTACAGCCGCGGCTGGGCGCACATCACCACCCGCCAGAACCTGCAGATGCACTACGTGCAACTCGACCAGATCAGCGACGTGCTGCGGCTGCTCGCGAGCGTGGGCCTCACGACCCGGGAGGCGTGCGGGGACACGGTGCGCAACATCGGCGGCTGCCATCTGGCCGGCGCGTGCCCCTATGAGGTTCTGGACATCTCGCCGTGGGCCGAGGCCGCGTACGAGCACTTCGTGCGCAACCCCATCGCCCAGCGGCTTCCTCGAAAGTTCAAGATCAACTTCTCGGGCTGCGACACCGACTGCGGCCAGGCCATGTTCAACGACGTCGGCGTCGTCGCGGTCGTCGCCACGGACGAGCACGGCGAGCCGCGGGCCGGATTTCGGGTGTATGTGGCCGGAGGCCTCGGCGCCAACCCGCATGCCGCGCTGGCATTGGAGGACTTCACGCCACGCGAAGAGCTGCTGCCGACGATCGAGTCGATCCTGCGGGTCTTCGACCAAGCGGGCAACCGTGACAACCGGCTCCGCGCTCGCATGAAATGGCTCGTGGACACGCTGGGGATCGACGAGGTCCGGCGCCGGGTGTTCGGCATCCGCCGAACGCTGATTGCGTCGACAAGCTGGCCCGGCGGGCTTCCCCATGCTGTCGTGCTCGAAGGCGACGAGCCGGCGGGCCGGGCACCGGACGGCGTTACTCTCGTGGGTCACGGCGCTGCATCGGTCCCGGTGACCATCGCTGCACGCCGCCCGGTCGACGGCGCGAGCCCCTACGCCGACTGGGTGCGGGCCAACGTGGTGCGCGGCACCGCCAACGGCACGGTCTCTGCCTACGCGCACGCCCCCCTCGGCGACATCACCGCGGCGCAGTTCCGCGCTCTGGCAGGCGCCCAGCGCGCCCTCGGAGCCAGCGTGCGGCTGACGAATCGTCAGAACCTCGTCTTCAGAGACCTGCAAGAGCATCAGCTCGGGGAGCTCTATCGCCGACTCGCCGAGATCGGCATGGCATCCGCGGGTGCCGAACTGCTGCGCGATGTAGTGGCCTGCCCAGGTGCCGATACCTGCAGCCTGGCAGTGACCCAGTCGAGGGGTCTGGCCGATGCGATCACCGATGCGCTCGAAGAGGCTGGACTGGCCGAAGTCCCAGGGCTGCGCATCAACATCTCGGGCTGCATGAACAGCTGCGGCCAGCACCATGTCTCGGACATCGGCTTTTTCGGCATCGAGCGGCGGGTCGATGCCAAGTCGGCTCCCGGATACCAACTGCTGCTCGGCGGCCATGTCGGCCAGGAGCAGATCAGATTTGGGGCCCGGGCGCTGCGACTGCCCGCGAAGAATGCACCCGCGGCGGTCGTGCGAATCGTCGACCGCTACGTGGGAGAGCGGGATGCAGGCGAGACGTTCGCGGCCTGGCTCGAGCGAGCAGGCGGCGCGGCAGCGGTGGCGCACGGCCTGGCTGACCTCGATCGCTTTGACACCGAGGCGCACTTCGCCGACTACAACGAGACGGGCCCCTTCACGGTCGCCGTCGGCGAGTCCGAGTGCCTCTGAGTTCGCCCGTCCGTCCTCAATTGCGGGCGGACACGATCCAGAACGCAGCCGGGAAGACGACGCCGTCGGATGTCTGGTGCGGTTCCAGCACGGCGGCGATGGCGTCGCGCACCCGCGCATGAATCTCGGGCGGCTGACCCTTCAGCGCCCGTCGAGCGATGCCCAGGTCCATGGCGAAGTCCACGGTCTCGTCGAGCGTGCCCGCGCTGCTGAAGACCATCTCGGTGTCGTGGGGCTCGAGCTCGATGCCGTCCCAGCCCGCTCCCCCGAGGACTCCCCGCACATGATCTGGATCGGCGAACGCGAACGGGTTCGCAGCCGGACCGCCTTCGGGCATCTCCACGATCTCCAGCACCGCCTTGTTGACGGTAATCAGCCACGGGTTCTGCCGGGGCGTCTGCCAGCAGACAAACGAGAGCCTGCCGCCAGGCCGCGTCGCGGCACGCAGATTGGCGAACGCAGCCACCGGGTTGGCGAAGAACATCACGCCCATGCGGGAATAGACCAGGTCGAAGCCGCCGAAGCTGCCGCCGATGGCTGGGGTTGCTGCCGCCAGCGCCTCGATGTCGGCAGTCTGCGCGTCTGCCACGGCGAAGCTGATGGGCGCTGCAGCGGGCTGCTCGGCGGCGTGCCCGGTTGCACGGCGCCGCGCCACCCCGATGAGCAGGTCGCTGATGTCGACACCCAGCACCGACCCGCTCACCCGTTCGCTCCACTGCAGCGACGTCTGGCCGCAGCCGCAGCCCACATCGAGCACATGCGCCCCCGACGGGAGCTGCTCGGCGACGTTCATCGCCGCCAGGCCGATGTGTCCGAGCTGCCTGTCGAGACGCTCCTGTTGCTCCACCCAGACGTCGGCAGTGCGCCAGAACTCCCGCTGGTCCGCGTTGGGATCGTCATTCGCGCTCATCGGTCGTCCCTCTCGGAGGCTGCCTTCTTCTAGCAGCCTGCACCGGCCGCGTCCGGTGGACGCAGGTGCCGAAGCGAGTGCTCAGAACAGGGTCACGTCGGCGCCGGACTGCACCCGGGCGTAGGTCGCCAGCGCCGTCTCGGTGTCGCAGTGCCCGGAGTTCGGCACCGGCTCTGCGTCGGGCAGTGCGTCGGCAAACGACCAACTCAGCCGGTGGAGGGCGCACGGACCGTGCGTTGCCAGCGCCGCCCGGTGAACCGGGGCCGGGTAGCCCTTGTTGGAGTCGAAGCCGTACGGCGGGAAATCGCCCGCCAGCTCGGACATGATCCGGTCGCGCACCACCTTGGCCATGACCGACGCCGCTGCGATCGACAGGCAGCGCCGATCGCCCTGCACCAGCGCCCTGCTGGGACGCCAGTCCACGAAGTTGAACTTGCCGTCGACCAGCACCCGGTCGGGTTCGGCGGGGAGCGCCTCAAGAGCCCGCCATGTTGCCAGCCGCAGCGCTTCGGTCATGCCGAGTTCATCGCACTCGCCGGCGGTGGCATGACCTACAGACCACGCCCGGGCCCAACTGCCGATGCGGTCGAACAGCTCGTCGCGCGCGTCGGGTCGCAGCTCCTTAGAGTCGCGTATGCCGTTGACCCGCCCGCGGGTCGACACCACCACGGCACCCACGGTCAGCGGACCTGCCCAAGCGCCGCGACCCACCTCATCCACGCCGACAACCGTCGCCTCGCCGGCCTCCCAGCACTGCCGCTCGAAGGCGAGACTCGGCCGGGCCGTCATGGAAGCGAACCTAGTGCGGTGCCTCTGCCCGCCAGCGTGATTCGCGGCGTCGCTAGGCGGGTGGGACCAGTGGTGGCGCAAGCAGCGCCTCGCCACGCCAGCCCGTGGCCGTGAACGAGGGATCGAGACCGGGCGCACTGAGGGTCGGCGCTGCGCTGTCGGGACGATGGGGCACGACCTCCCACAGCAGTGCCGGCCGCTCGCCGTGCCAGCGGACAGCCCAGGACACCGGGCCGATCCACGTCGGCACGTTGTGCACTTCGACCTGCTGACCCAGCCAGCCCGCCGGCCAGTGCGCAGCGAGCCGCAAGCTCGGAGCGTCGCGGCCGTCTCCCCCAGTACTGGTCGCATCGCCGTCGGGCACGTCGACCAGCAGCCGCAGCAGCGTTCGCACGAACAGACCGCCGACCATGAGGTCGTGTCCCATCCCGTTGGTGCCGGTGCGCAGCCCCGGATGCATGAAGGTCGGCCAGTTCAGCGTCGGCGATGCCACCGAGACCAGTGCCTCGAGCCGCTCGAAGGCGCGTCCCGGCGCTGGTCGAGCCTCCGCGAAGGCCAGCAGCGCGGTGGCCACCATGTCGTGACCGCACGACGCGGCGGTGTCGTTCACGAAATCCGCAGGCGTACCGTCGGCTGGCTCGGCTCCCACGAACGGCAACGGCGGTGCCCACGGCACCGCAGCATGGATCCACAGCCCGGTGTCGTGCGACAGCCATTCCCAACGCTGGCTCGCCGGTGCCGGCGTCTCGTCCCACGATGCTTCCCACGGCAGGCGCCCCAATCGATCGCGGTAGAAGGACGGGGACGCAGTAGCACCTACGTCAACCCGCAGTGCCTCGGGCATCGCCATCGCCTCGCGCTGCAAGGCGATCGCCGCACGTTCAACGCCGAGCCGCAGCAGCATCCGGTACCCAGCACGCAGCCCTTCGCGGATAGCCCAAGGCTCTTCCTGCAGCTCCTTTCTTCCCCGCAGCAACCACCGTGCTGCCGATGTCACGAACTCTGAGATGGCCTCAGCAAACGCCGGGTCGGGATGCAGCGACAGCAGCTGCTCGGCCAGCACGAGCGAGGTGCCCGTCACCGAGATGCCCATGCTGGTGGTGACGCCCGAGAAATCCTGCCCCTGGGCCTGGCGCAACAGGAGATCGCGGACCTGCTCGGGCACGCCCGACTCCACCAGCGCCAACAGCTGCACGAGGTCGTCGCCAGCGAACTGTGCATCGGTGTGCACCGCCGGGGCCAGCATCGGGCCGACAACGCCGGGGCCGTCATCGCACGGCGCCGTCGAGAGCAGTTGCGCCGAGCGTGCCGCTAGCGCAGCGTCCGCCAGCCGGCCGCCGGGCAGTTCGAGACGGCAGCCCGCATCGACTCGGCGACGCCAGCCGTTGGCGACCCGGTCCACAGCGGGAACCGCATCGAGCACGGCAGCGCCGAGCGCGGGACTGCCGGCGTCGTCCCACTCGAAGGCTGAACCGCGCCCCACGACTGCAGCGCGCAGCGTCGCTCCGGCAACCAGCGGGAAGACTGCGGCCGCATTGGCAAGGTGCTGCGGGCACCGAACCGAAACCGGAGCCCGCTCGGGTTGCGGCGTCGATGCCGGCTCTGGTCGCGGCGTCGACGCACTATCCGGGATTGACGAACCGCCCCCGATGCTGACCGATACCGAACTTGGCTGACCTGTGGTGGCCTGTTCGCCGGCTTCCACCAGCACGGAAGCGCAATCAACCCCGTCAAGGCCGACAACTACGTCACCCGGTGAGCGATCGAAGATCACGGCTGCACGGTTCACCAGATGGTGATGACCATCATCGAGCGTCATCACCCGACCGTCGACGGTGATCTTGTCGATGCCCCACGCGTTCGACCACTCCCAGATCTCGTCGTCCTCATGCTGGAACGCACCCAGGTGGCACGGTCGGGCCACGAGCGCTACCGCCACAGGCGCAGGCGTGCGGTTGGTGATCTCCACCACGAACACTTCGGGAACGGCGCTCGTGCCGTCGCCCGCCGATTGCTTGCCGCGCTGCTGCTTGACGTGCCGCTGGACATCATCGAGCCGAACCGAAGCGCCCCGGGCCGCAGCAACCCGCTGCATCACATCACCACCGCCGACACGCAGCACGGACTCGACCACCGGCATCCCGTCCACCAACCGCTGCCGCGCCGCAGCCGCCCGCGACGGGAAGACCCACTCCTCACCGGCACGCACCCACCAGTCCAGCGACCAGTCGCCCAGCACCACCAACCCCCGGGGATCTACTGCGGCCCGGTCGAACGTCTCCGGCAGCCCGACCGTCGTCCATGAGCGGCCCACCGTGTTCGCCAGCACAGTGTCCACGACCTGATGAGCGTCGAGCCAGTAGCGGACCCTGCTGGGCTCCGGCGCATAGGCCGCCGATCCCGGGTCGAGCTGCCGCTCAGCCCACCACGGTCGCACCCACCCCTCAGGCGGCTCTGTCAGCACCGTTCTGTCCTAGCAAAGCGACGCCTCCAGTCGACGCGCACCGGGCACATCATCGACGCTGTATGTTGTGCTGTATGTCCGCGACGCGAACGCAGGTGTACCTCACCGAGCAGCAACGTCAACGTATCGACGAACTCGCAGGCATCGAGGGCGTCACGCTGGCCGAGATCGTCCGCAGGGCACTCGACGCCTACTTCTCGTCATATATCCCCGATGCATCTGAGAGCTTCTCGCGTACATTCGGTGCCGTGACCGATATCGAGGCCCCCTCGCGAGACGAATGGCAGCGTGGCTGACCTGCTCGTCGACACCGACATCTTCATCGACCATCTGCGCGGACACCGAGCATTGACCAGCGGCCGTCACCGGCTTCACTACTCGGTAGTCACCCGTGCCGAGCTCTTCGCGGGCACGAGCGCGACGGCCATCGTGACTGAACTCTTGGATCCGCTGCGGGAATTGCCCGTGAGCAGAGACATTGCCGAACGCGCCGGCCGCATCAGGCGCGAATCCGGCGTGCGGCTGCCGGATGCGCTCATCGCCGCCACAGCTCTCGAACATCGACTGGGTTTGGTGACACGCAACCAATCGGACTTCGCCCGCGTCCGTGGGCTGCGAACGCGCTCAAGCTTCTGAGCGGTCATACACTCGCCGCGGGTGACTGCAACGAGCGTCACGCCGACCGTGCTCATTCCCGTCAAGGGCTTCCGGCTTGCCAAGGGCCGCCTCGCGGATCGCCTGAGCGACACCGAACGCCACGAGCTGGCGCGCACCATGGCGAGCCAGGTCGTCAAAGCCGCCGGGTCGCTCCCCGTCCGAGTCGTCTGCGACAACGACGAGGTCGCCGACTGGGCTCGTGCGGTCGGCGCCGAGGTGCTGTGGATCGATGCCGACGGCCTGAACCCGGCGATCAGCGCGGCAGTCGCCGCCCTCGAATCGGACTTCGATCTCGACGTTGACGGATCCGGACACGTTGTCGTCGCGCATGCGGACCTGCCACATGCGCAGACGCTCGCGGGCCTCGCCGAGACCGGCACCGTGACCATCGTCCCAGATCGGCACCTCGACGGCACCAATGTGATGGCGCTGCCGCTCGGCACCGGCTTCGAGTTTCACTACGGACCCGGCTCGTTCAGGGCACATTGCACCGAAGCCCTGCGCCGCGGCCTCGACCTGCGGGTGCGGAGAATTGCCGACCTGGAGTTCGACATCGATACGCCTGACGACCTCGACGCAGCGGGCTTGATTGAGTCTGCAACTGCTGATGGGCGCTGAGGGCTTCTCGATTGACCTGCCGGTGCCGGCGTCGGCGCTCGTCATCGCCGCGCACCCCGACGATGCCGAGTTCGACTGCGGGGCGACGCTGTCCAAGTGGGCGGCTGCCGGCGCGGTGGTGCACCACTTCATCTGCACCGACGGCTCGAAGGGCACATGGGACCCTGAGTGCGACCAGGCGGCGCTGGTGCGAACCCGCCAGGACGAGCAACGTGCCGCTGCTGCTGCGCTCGGCGCCACCGGCGAGGTGCGCTTCGGCGGTTACGTCGACGGCGAGCTCGACAGCGACCTCGCGACGCGTGCGCAGGTTGCGCAGGTCATCCGCGAGCTGCGACCCGCCGTCGTGCTGGGCCATGACCCATGGAAGCGCTACCGACTCCATCCCGATCATCGCCATGCGGGACTGCTGGCTGTCGAGGGCGTGGTCGCCGCACGCGACCCGTTCTTCTTTCCTGAGCAGGACCTGGCGCCCCACCGCCCCGACGAACTGCTGCTGTTCGAGGCCGATGAGCCCGACCACGCGGAGAACGTCGATGGCTGGACTGCCGCCAAGACCGAGGCACTGCTGTGCCACCGCACCCAATTCGTCACCACCCACGACATCACCGACCCTGACGACCCCGCCCAGGTGCAGCGCTTCGCCGACTGGGTGGACGCCGTCGCAGCGGCCAGCGGCCAGCAGGCCGGTCTCGCCTACGCCGAGCTGTTCAAGCGCATCGACGCCGTCTGAGCATCACTGGAACGCGGCGTCGATCTCGCTGTCGCTCCAGAACCCCGCCAACGGGGGCACAGCGCCATCCGCGTAGCTCGCGAGCCGTGCAGCGGCTGCGTCGTCGAACAGTTCGATGACGTCGAGAACTGTCGCCGGGCCGAGCGTTCGCAAGGCACGATCGCCCTCGCTCCCCACGCGGGGCAGGTGCGGTGTCAGCAGCAGCAACCGTCGCCGTTCCGGGTCAGGTTGCGCCGAGGCCAGCACCGACGCTCGCGCGAGCGCCTTCCACAGCGTCTCGGCTCGCAGCAGCCCCGGCCGCACGGTCGTGAACGCCCCTGCCACGTCTATCCACCATTCGCGGTTCGCCCGGTCGGCCACCAAGAAGCTGAACTTCACCCCCGACCCGCGCACCGTGGCGGGGCTGCGCACGATCTCGAAGCCCGATGCTTCGAGCAGTTCGCTGGCAATGTCGTGGGCCTTGCGACCGGCATCCACCGCTTGGCGCACGAATGCATCGGCGGTCATCGAGTCAGCGATCGCTTCCGATGTCGAGACACTCGACTCAGGGAGAGCCGCTGGCTTGGCGATGCCGGATGCGCGGGCATCCGGCATCGCCGGCGCCGTTCGCGCCCGTGGAGGAACCGCACTCGGCTCGAACAGCGGCGGCTGCGCGGCGTGGTGCGGCCCTTCAGGCGAAGCCGAGGCAGCGGCTGCCACGCGTGCGCGGGCCAAGTCCACGTAATCCGGGTTCAGGTCGTAGCCCACGGGCCAGCGGCCGCACAGCACGCTTGCGACCAGCGTCGTGCCCGAGCCCATGAACGGGTCAAGCACGAGGTCGTTCTCGTAGGTGTACAGGTCGATCAGACGCCGGGGCAGCTCCAGCGGGAACGGCGCCGGATGCTGCACCCGCTGGGCGCTCTCGGGCCCCATGTCCCACACGTCGATCGTGGCTTCCATGAACTCGTCGGTGGACAGGCTGCTGCGATGCGGCAGGCCCTCGTCCTGGCGCTGTGATGCCGAACGCGCCCGATCAAATCTGCCCTTGCTGGCGATCACGATGCGCTCGGTGGTGTCACGCAGCGTCGGGTTGGACGGGCTGCGGAACGACCCCCACGCGCACGACCCGCTCGATCCCTTGCTCTTCTGCCACACGATCTCGCCGCGCAACAGCAGGCCAAGCTCCTCGAAGATCTTCGCCACATCGCCCGACAGGCTGCGATACGGCTTGCGGCCCAGGTTCGCCACGTTGACAGCGATGCGACCGCCCAGCTCGAGCACCCGCACACACTCTGCGAAGACGTCTCGCAGCATGTCGAGGTAATCGAAGTAGCTGTTGGGGATGCGGCTGTCGGAACCGGCGGCGAGAGCATCTTCGTACGACTTGCCCACGAAGTACGGCGGTGAGGTGACCACCAGCGCCACAGAGGCATCTGGAAGCGCAGTCATCTGCCGGGCGTCGGCACAGATGCAGCCGTCGCCGAGGCGTTCGGCCAGCTCAGGGTCGATGTCGGGCCCCCGAGTCACCGTGTCGTCATCGGACAGGACGGGCGGGGTGAAGCGGGCGTAGAACGCCGACGCATCGTGGCCCTCGCGCCGGGAGGCTCCGAATCGGGACGTCGCCGTGCGGCGAGCGGACGGCGTGGCCAAGCGCGTTCCGCCCAGCCGCTCCCGGGGAGTCATTTGTTCCAAGATACCGAACAGACGCGCGCCCGCCAAGAGCGGGCCGCTGTCAGGCGTCGTGGAGCACCATGCGGACGCGCTTGTTGCCCTTGCCCTTCGACTCGGTCTTGGTGATCTCGAAGCGGCCCACGGCGCCGGTCGACGCCACATGGGTGCCCCCGTCGGCCTGGCGGTCGAGCCCCACGATGTCCACCACCCGGATGTCAGTCACCCACTCGGGGATCAGGTTGACCTTGGTGCGGATCAGCTCGGGATCGGCGAGCGCCACCGAGCGTTCCAGGAAGCTCACCTCGATAGGCCGATCCGCGGCGATCTCGGAGTTCACCAGCTCGGTGACCCGAGCCG
Organism: Candidatus Poriferisodalis sp.; assembly: GCF_965203655.1. Taxonomy (GTDB): domain Bacteria; phylum Actinomycetota; class Acidimicrobiia; order Acidimicrobiales; family Poriferisodalaceae; genus Poriferisodalis. Next base: position 236,957 of record NZ_CBDBDD010000008.1, on the reverse strand, counting down.
CGAAGCCCTCGGGCAGCGGGCTGAACTCGAAGTCCATGCGGGCGGCCAGTGGCTCCATGTTCCCGCCGGTCACCAGCACGCCCCACTCGTTCCAGATGACCCCGCACAGGATGTGCAGCGCCGTGTGGGTGCGCATGAGCTGCAGGCGGCGATCCCAGTCGACCGTGCCGGTGACCTCAGTTCCCTCCGGCGGAGGCTGGCCGTCCACCCAGTGCCAGATGAGATCGCCTTCCTTGCGGACGTTGTGCACCTGCCAGATGCTGCCGCCCTGGTCGGCGAGCGTGCCGGTGTCATGGGGCTGCCCGCCACCAGTGGCATAGAAGACCGTCTGGTCGAGCGCAACCGCATCGTCACGCACGGCAACCACCGTCGCCTCGACAGTCTGCTGGTACGCATCGCGCAGGTAGATCTGGTCGGAGTTCTCGTCGGCGCTCATCGCCGCAGACGATACGTCGCCCGGCCCGCGCATCGGTCAGTCGGCTCGGCGGGGATGGCGGCCGTTACGGTGACGCCGTGCGGATCGTGACCTGGAACCTGTGGTGGCGCTTCGGCGACAACTGGCAGGCCCGCCACGAGGCCATCGCCGCCACGCTCGCCGAGCTCGGCGCCGACATCGTGTGCTGCCAGGAGATCTGGGCGGAGCGTGACGGCCCGAACCAGGCCGACCTGCTCGGCGACGCGCTGGGCATGAGCGTCGCACACCACCCGCGCTTCGGACGGCGGGGACTGTCGTTCAGCAACGCCATCCTGAGCCGCACGCCGATCATCGAATCCAGCTCGCACTCGCTGGCTGTAGGGGACCCCTCGTCGCCCGAGGGCCAGCAGTCGGGGCACCGGACGGCGGTCGTGGCCCGAGTCGCCCGCGGCGACGGCGAGATGACCGTCATCTGCACCCACCTCGAGCACCGCTTCCACCTCAGCGAGATCCGCCAGGCACAGGTGGACACGCTGTGCGAACTGGCAGCGCCTCATCACGATCCCGAGGGCTTCCCGATCGTCCTGGCCGGCGACTTCAACGCCGTCCCCGGCTCCGAGGAGATCCGCCTGCTGACCGGCGAGCGTCCCCCACCGGTGCCCGGGTTGGTCTGGAGCGATGCCTGGGCACAGGCCGGCGACGGGCCGGGCCACACGTGGTGCGGCCAGAACCCGTACCTGTCACAGGCCATGTGGCCGAACCGCCGCATCGACTACCTGTTCGTGTCGACGCCACGCCGTGTGCCTCACGGCAACATCAAGTCGATCCAGCTCGTCGGCACCGCACCCGTCAGCGGCGTGGTGGCATCAGATCACTACGGCCTCGTGGTCGACCTCATCGACTGATCCGCTGGCGTCAGGTTTCGTAGAGCTCCAAGATCGACGCGGCGACGGTGCTGCCGGCGTTCGCCAGCTCGGGAGGCAGCTCCGCTGCGTTGACGACGTGCGTGTCGGCGCCGAGACGCAGCAGCATCTGGCTGAGCACGTACGGGCTGCGGATCGCGTAGGTCACGATGCACCGGTCGCCGTCGTCGCGTACCTCACGGGACGGGTACGCCTCCACCCGCCACAGGTCGTCGCGGGGAATCGACAGCACCACATCGGTGGTCTCATCGGCCTCGGCCGGTGCAATTGCCGTCGCGTCGCTTGCGCCGGGGTCGCGGCCGTGCGACTCGCCCGTGTCGTCGCACGCCTCGATGCGGTCAACCCGGAAGGAGCGCAGATCCTGACGCAGGTGGCACCAGCCCCGCAGGTACCAGTGGCCGTCGGCCAGCGAGATCTCCAGCGGGTCCACCCGGCGCTCGGAGGTCTCGTCGCTGTTCGGCGTGTAGTAGTGGATGCTCACAGTGGTGCCGACGCGCAGGGCTTCGCGCAGCGTCGGCAGGCTGCGCGGCACGGGCAAGTCCACCGAGACCCGCACTCGCTCGCCGTAGGCCGCGCGCAGCTTGTCGAGCGCGGTCGCCAGCGCACCCGAGCGGTCGGCGCCGCGCAGAGCCAGCGCGGACTGCCCGGCCACCAAGATGCCAAATGCCTGCGGCACCGACAGGTTGAGGGGCCGGTCAAGCATCGCTCCAGGCTCAACATGCACCCACGCCTCGCCGGCATCGTGCTCGTCGCCGAAGACGACGATGCCGAGGTTCTCGTAGGCGCTGGCACCCACGATCTCGTAGCACATCGCTGCGAGCAGCAGGTCGTAGACCGCGCCCGGCCGCATCTCGAATCGCTCCGCGATGTCGCCCACGGTGGCGCCGCCCCGCTCGACCACCCACGGGATGATGGCCAGCAGACGCTCGATCTTCGCTGAGGCGCCGGTCCTCATGACGCTGCCTCAGAATCGGCGGCCAGGGCGTGCAGCCATCTGGTGATGTCGGCCACCAGCTCTGGCGGCGACTCCATGACCGCATGGCAGCCCATGTCCAGCAGCCAGGTGCGAAACGCTGCCCGGTTGCGGACCCTCGCTTCGACGGTAACCGAGCCGTCATCGTGCCGGGCGACGACCCGTCCTCGTTCTGCCGTGGGCTGCTGGGCCATGGTGGCGTCGATTCGCACCCGGGCCAGGAGATCATCGCCGAAGTTGATCTCCATCGGCTCCGCCGGCAGCAAGCCGGCGACGTCGATCTCGGACCGCTCGAAGGCGCCCCGCTCCCCGACCCGTGCGTCGCCCTCGATGCGGTCGACCCGGAACGTCTTGGGTGTGCCGTCCTCGACGGCGGCGAAATACCAGAAGCCGGCGCGGCAGAGCAGGCCGAGCGGCTGGGTGTCTCGCGTGCGCCCGCCGTAGGCGAACCGGACGGTCGCCCGCTCGGCGGCGGCTGCTGCCAGTGCCGGCAGCAGGGTGCTGGTCGCGCTCTGGCTTGCGGCGGCGGTCTCGAGCGCCACTTCTGCGTCGGCAGGGCGTGGCTCGGGCGCTTGTGCCGGCACGTCGGCGCTCGCCAGCTTGGCGACGGCCTCGAGATCCCACGTCTCGCCGATGTCCACCCGCGCCGCGGCGAAACGAAGCGCATGCTGCTCGTCGAGTGTGAGCTGCAGGTCAGGCAGGAAGTAGTCCTGGCGCCGGATCGTGTAGGAGGTGGCGCCGTCGTGGGTGATTGCCTCGGTGATCCGCACGCCGAGGTTGCGGATCAGCGCCTTGTCCCGCTCGAAGGAGGTCCGGGCGCTCTCCAGCGCTCGCCGGTCAGTGGTTCCTTCGAGGGCGTACAGGCCGGTGTCGCGCCAGATTTCCTCGCGGGTCTTGGGCACGTCGCGAGCGAGCAGGTACATCATCAGTTCCATCACGCGCTCGGTTGCGTCCGGGCGTGGTGCCGCTGCCACGCTCGGGAGTGTAGGACTGCGCGATCGGGCGCCCCGCTGAGTTTCGGGGCCGATGGCAGATCGTTCAGAGCCCGCGTGTCAGCCGTTGACGCCGGCAGCCTGGAGCGCCGCCCACACCCGCTCGGGAGTGAGCGGGAAGTCGTCCATCCAGACGCCGGTTGCGTCAGCCAGCGCTGCGGCCACTGCCGGTGCATAGGGGATGACGCCCATCTCGGCCATGCCGCGGGCACCGAAGGGACCCAGCGGGTCGGCCAGCTCCAGCACGACGCTTTCTGTGGTCACGGGAATGTCGCCTATGCCCGGGATCAGGTAGGTGCTGAACCGGGGGTTCAGCAACCGACCGTCCCGGCTGCGCAGGTGCTCGCTGAGCACGTGGCCGTGGGCTTGGGCCACCGCGCCCTCGATCTGGCCGACCACAAAGCGGGGGTTGATGGCCCGCCCAACGTCGTTGGCGCTGATCACCCGGTCGATGCGGATGTGGCCGGTGTCGATGTCGACGGTCAGTTCCACATGCTGCGCGACGTAGCCGTAGGTGAAGTTTGGGGTGCCTTCGCCGGTTTCGGGGTCGAGCTCGGTGGTGGGCGGGGGTGTGAAGCGGAAGTGCCCGATGGCCGGCCGAGCGCCCTCGCGCCATGCCTTCTCGGCTTCCTCGGCGGCACCCAAGATCGAGTTGCCCGCCATCCACGTCAGGCGCGAGGCCGACGCCGATCCCGAATCGCCCGATGTGCCGGTGTCGCTGAAGCGACCCACGACCCGGGACGGGTCGACGCCGGTTGCCTCGGCGGCCATCTGCAGGAATGCGGTGTGCGCGCCCTGCCCGACATCGGCACCGGCGTGGGCTAGCTCGACCGATGCCGGCACGCCGTCGTCGGGCTCGCCATGCAGCACGATCGTGGCCTCGCAGCGCTCGGGAAAGCCGAACGAGAAACCGACGTTCTTGAATGCGCAGGCGAAACCACGGCCGCGACGCAACGCAGGCGTCCACGCGGGCAGCGAAACGAACGGGCTGAACAGTGCTGCGTTTTCCGGATCGGCTGGCTGCGCTGCGGCCCGGGCGCACGCCTCGATCACCTCAGGCATAGTCACGCCGGCCGGCATCGGCGTGTGGGCGATGCTCGGGGAACCCTCGCGCAGGGTGTTGATGCGGCGGATGTCGATGGGATCCATGCCCAGCGCCTCGGCCAGCCTGTTCACCTGGCATTCGACAGCAAAGGCCGCCTGCGGGGCGCCGAAGCCCCGGAACGCTCCCCCGGGCGTGGCGTTGGTGTACACGACGTGGGTGTCGATGGCGGCGTTGGGCAGTTCGTAGGGCCCGCCCAGGCCGAGATGCAGGTTCCCCATCACCTTGTTGGAGGTGTAGTTGTAGGCGCCCGCATCCAGCCAGGCTTCGGCCTGCGCTGCGGTGATCCTGCCGTCGCGGTCGGCGCCCCAGCGGGCCCAGATGCGTCCGCGGTGCCGCTTGTGGTGGCCCACGATCGACTCTTCACGCGACCACTGCATGGCCACGGGCCGGTCGATGCCCCGCTCGGCCAGCCGGCGGGCGGCCAGCGCCAGGATGATCTGCATCGACGTGTCCTCGCGCCCGCCGAATGCGCCGCCGATGGCCGGGTAGCGCACCCGGATGCGCTCCTCGGGCAGACCGAGCGCGTGGGCGATCTGCTCGCGGTCCTCATGCACCCACTGACCGGCGATCTCGACGTTGACGATGCCCTCGGCGTCCACCCATGACGTGCCCGCCTCGGGCTGCAGGTAGGCGTGCTCCTGGTAGGGCACCTCGTAGGTGGCCTCGACGGTCACGGCGGCAGCGGCCCAGCCGGCATCGAGGTCGCCCTTGCGGGTGCGCATCGACTCGTACAGGTTGGAGCCGATGCCCTCGTAGGGGTGCACGAGCGTCGCATCGGGAGCCAGCGCCGCATCCAGATCGGCCACGACCGGCAGCGGCTCCCACTCGACCTCGATGGCGGCCGCGGCGGCACGCGCCTGCGGCAGGCTCTCGGCGACAATCAGCGCCAGGTGGTCGGCCTCCCAGCGAGAGACATCGCAGGGCACTGGACTTCGGCCCGTGTGGTCGAGCCCGACGAATACGGGCTGGTCGAACTTGGTAAGCCCGTACTCGTTGCAGGGCACGTCGGCAGAGCCGAGCACCGCAACGACGCCGGGTGACTGTTCGGCGGGGGCGAGGTCGAGGTGTCGCAGCCGGGCATGGGGCTGGTCGGTGAACACTGCGAAAGCCCACAGCGCATCGGCGGGAATGCGGTCCGCCGGGTAGCCGGCCAGACCGGCGACCTTGGCAGGACCATCGGCACGCGGCGGCGACTGGCCGGTACCGCCAGCGGAGGCCGACGGCATCTCGAGTTCGATGGCCGCACCGGCCTCACCGGGAGCGGCGCCCTCCCTCACGACCGGTCCCCGGCGGCCGTGTGCACTGCTGCGTCACTCGAAGCGGCGTGCACTGCTTCGATGATCGAGCAGTAGCCGGTGCAGCGGCACAGGTTGCCCGACAGGCCGACGGTGATCTGCTCGGCAGTGGGCTCGGCGATCTCGTCGAGCAGCGCTACGGCGCTCATCACGAAGCCCGGCGTGCAGAACCCGCACTGCGCGCCGCCGGTGTCCACCATGGCCTGCTGGAACGGATGCAGGTCGCCTGCCGGCGAAGCCACGCCCTCGACGGTGGTGATGTTCGCCCCGTCCGCACGGCCCGCGGGCACCAAGCACGAGAACACGGCGGCACCGTCGAGATGCACCGTGCAGGCGCCGCACTCCCCTTCGGCGCAGCCCTCCTTGGTGCCGGTCAACCCGAGGTCGTCGCGCAGCCAGTCCATCAGCGTCTTGCCGGCGGCCCCTGCCGCACTGCGCTGCACGCCGTTCACCGTCGCCGTGACGGTGTCGCCAGGCTCGTCCAACACTGTCGATGCCGGCCCGGTATCAGCCGCGCTCGCCGTCAACGCCAGCCGTGGCGCTTGGTGTGGCCATCGATCGGCCTCAGTGCCAGTGGCCAGCGCCGTGATCGCTCGATCCACCACGACGCCGACGGTGTGCGAGCGGTACTCGGCGCTGCCGCGGATGTCATCGATGGGTGTTGCCGCCCGGCATGCAGCAGCCGTGATGTCGGCGCTGGCGTCGGCCAATTCGCGACCAGCAGCCAGCTCGGTCGCTTCGGGCACCGTGATGATGGTGGGCGCGACGCTGCCGAGCGCGACCACGAGATCGGCCACCCGGCCGCCGTCGAGCTCGACGACCACGGTGGCATGCACCACCGAGATCGCCTGCGCCCTCCGCAGTCCCAGCTTCACAAACACGCCGCGTCGGCCATGGGCCCGGTTCGCCCCATCGAGAGCATCGAACGCAATTGCGGTGACGATCTCGTCAGGCTCGAGCACGGTCTGGCGGAACCCGGCGAAGAACTCGGCAATCGGAACCGTGCGCTCGCCACGCACCGAGGTCATGGTGACGGCGGCACCGAGCGCCATGAGCGCCGAGATGGTGTCGTTGGCCGGGCTGGCGGTGACGATGTTGCCCACGACGGTGGCCCGGTTGCGCAGCGGCGGCGAGCCCACCTCCAGGCACGCCTGGGCGAGCGGCAGGCCGGCCGTGCGCATCCGCGCCGAGGCGATCACATCGGCGTGGGTCACCAGCGGCCCCAACGTGACCCGCCCGCCGTCGTACGAGATCCGATCGAGGCCCGGAAGCCCCGAGATGTCCACCAGCAGCTCCACGCCCGAGCGCGCCCCGCGCGACAGCTCGAGCATGAGGTCGGTGCCGCCGGCGATCAGCCGCGCCGCGGCGCCGTGCAACGAGAGCAGCTCAGCCGCCTCGTCGAGCGATGCGGGGGCCGCATATCGGCTTGGCAGCGGGACTGCCCGCTGCACCTCATGAAGCTCAAACATGCCGCACTCAAGGGTGTCAGATTGCGCCGCCGGCAGAGAACGCATTGCGCTGATGCACTTCGTGCTCCCCGTTCATGTTTCCCGCTCGCACGCGCTGGGGCTCGTGGGCAGCCCAGTTCAGCGCTACGCCTACCGGCTCAGCATCTGGCCTGGACCTTGCCGAGGGCGTTGCGGGGAAGTGCCGCTACGGTTAGCCCCGCGGCCATTCCACTGATCCACGCGCATCTCGTCTCGCGCTGTTGTGTAAAGACGGATTTCGAGCCCCTACAGAATCTCGTTTCTGATCATTGCGAGACGCCAGCCACCGTGCACTGCCGTCAGCAATCGGGCTTCGTCATCACTCACGTCGAGGCCGTCGGTTCTGGCCACTTGGCGGAAATATTGCCGGACAGACCTGAGCCACGGACTCGCGAGGCTTCTTACAAGATGTCCGTAGGATTCGCCCATACTGCCTCCGCGCACATAGCCCAGTTGCGTAAAGAGCCACTCTGCCGCCAAGGCTACATCATCCTCGATTGCGCCTCCGTAACGGGGCACCGTCAAGCCCTCGCCAATCGGCCGACCCTCGACGAGCGAAAACAACGACTGCTGTGCTGACTCTCCTTCTTCTGGCCTTGACGAATGCAACCAATCATCGAATGGCGCCACAAGAGCTAGTCCGATGAAGCCAGCGATAGCAGACGGTGCGGTTTGCGTAAAATCGATATTGCCGTCGAGGCGTACGCCAAATCCGCGCCAGAAGTCGTATTCGTTGAACCAGGTTGCAATACGCATGTCGAATCGCGCAAGCCAAGCCGCCGTCAACGTCGACCTAGTCGCGAGTTCGCCCGGATGGGACTCACCGGTAAGTGCCTTCAGGGCTTCCTCCCGATCCGACTCAAGAAGCTGCACTGAGGCCAAGATGCCCTTTTGGAAGACGACTTGGTAGGCGAGCGAGTATCTATCCTTAATCTCTCGCGCGATGAGCTCCGCGTCTGGAACCTCGGAATTCGAATACCGCTCAAACACTCTCTTGCCCACATCATCATGGCCTAACCAAAGTTCGAACTGGCCATCGATCAATCCTGCCGCCCGGTAGGCAGACACGAGTTGAGCGTACGGCTCCGCTTTGAGCAGCGGTTCGACAACCAATGATCCAGGCCCCCGCACGTATCCATTGGCTGCCGCGCGCGTTTCGGCTTGAGTTAGTCCAAAGGGAAGTTCATCTCGCCTAGCATGCCGAAGTCGGCTCTCCATCGAGGAACGCTCCCAGCCGTCCGCCGGCTCTGGCTCTAGGCGAGCTTCAATTCGATTCAAATAAGCGCGCCACTCATCGAGCGCGTAGGGATCGGGCTGTTTTAGATCCAGCGCCTTATTGACAACATCACGCAACACAGGCACTGAAGATAGATACAGCGATTGGTCAAACTTCGCGAGCTCAGAGTGCCAGTCGACCAGCGCAAGCGGCACCTGCCCCGGCCGCTCCCCTGAGATCTCCGACTCAATTCCGATGCCATCCGTTAGCAGCAATCGCATCGAACAATCTGCAATCGACCGATCATTGAGCAGTGCAAGTCGCGCGCCCTCAACGCGTTTCGCATTCTTGTTAATGTCCACAAAAATGGTTCGACATGCAGACAACACGCCTGTTGGGCCGCCTTGCGGTGGTTCATAGCCAACCCGCGAGTCGAGCACTAAAGCAAGAATAGGAATCTGCGTCGAGTCAGGTCCAAGATACTTCACGAAAGCTGCATCGGCAAGAAGCTCGCGCAATGCAAAGAGTCGATGCTGGCCGTCAATGACTACTGGCCTAATTTGTCGCGTATTCCATCGGATTAGTCCGACAGCACCACCTTCCATCTCCCTGATCTGAATCGGCCCTACGTTTTTTGTGGTGAGGCCTTCGTCAGCCGAAGCGATTGGAGCGCCAAGACTACTCGCGGGATAGTGATCCATGGGAATCGGCGCATCACCAGCCTCTACTGGTAACAGAACGACGGTGAGAGAATTGAAGAATTTCAAACTCTCAGGCCGTTTCAGATAAGTTTGGATCTCGGTTCGTGCACGATCAATGTCTAGATCACGCTGAAAGAGCTCTTCCAGCTTAACCGGACGCTTGACGTCAAATACAACGTCGCGCGCGAGAACCAAGTTTCGGCTGGCATCTGATACCGACATAGTAAGGGCGTAGTACGGCAATCGTTCCGGTCCTATTGCGTACATCCCTTTTAGATAGGTGTAGTCCGCAGTGTAGTCCGAAACAGCACCCGCGAGTGCGCCAAGTTTGCTCATACTTAATCCATTCGCTCATTCAGTAACGGCCGGCTCATTCGAATAGTCAGCGACTCAGCTGCAGAAATTAGAGATCGGGTGTTCGAATCCAATCCTTCGAGCGATTCTTCTTCGAAATCATCAAGTGATTCATCCGGTACCACGGTGTCATCGGTCGGGACTGTCGGCGCTGGTTGGACCTGTGCCACCATGATCGCGCAGTCGTTTAGAGTAAGCCCAACACCGTCCAGATGCGAGATTAGCTTAGTTCTTCCCATTAGGTGGTCACGGAGGCGATTTCGGAGGTTCTTGGCCTTGCCAACATAGAGCGGCCGTTGGAGAATTGTGGGACACAATAAAGCCCACTCCGCGATTTCGTCATCCATCGAGGACATCTCCTCGATATGACTGACCGTCGCTTTCCTGAGAGGAGGCGGATCGTCATGCAGCGACAACGCGGTATACGGTCGGACCTTGCCGTCGAAGCGCCGAGGAACGGGCGGATGGAGCGCGTCGTTGATCCCGTCGAGCAACTCACCGTTCTCGCGGCGGGATCCCCCAAGCGGGCGACGCAGGTCCAATGTCCACACATAGAGACCTGGCGAAGTCGGTAGCATGGCTTGTTGCCTATCCTGCGTAGCACCCTGCCACTCGCGAACGGCCACGATCCGCATCGTGTAATCCTGAAACACCTAGATTCCTCTCCCTCACGCCGTTCCGAAGGTTCCGCACCGGGGTAATCGGTCCGAGACTACGCAACGTAGCTTGGTGATCAGTCAAGATGCGAATTACTTTTGGACCCGCGACGCTCGTCACGCTCAGTTGCCCCCTGCGGCGTAGCGGCGCCGCTTGGCAAGCGGTTGGGCCGTGCGTTCAACGCAGCGCGGACCGTGCCAGCGCCAAAGCCTTGTCAAGAGGGCTGTGGCGAAGCTCCCTGCTCGTCACTTCCGTGAGTACTCGCGGACAGGCCGCGCCAGCGAGGCGGTTGGCCACGTCGACGATCTGAGCCGGATCATCGATTCGTTCAGCATCGTGCTCCAGTTGCTCGAATGCGACGACTGCCAGAAGGTTGTACACCTCATTCGGAAGTTGCACTTCACGGGTGTCCACGAACTTGTAGCCCCACGTGGCAGGTGCCCCCTCTCTCGGCTGGAGATCGTCAGCTAAGGCAACGCCGAGACAAAGTAGCCAGAAGTCAACCTGCCGGCGAAAAGGCGTCATCTCCCGGCTCGTCTTTGTTCGCTGATGAGTCGATACGAGCCGGGCGACGTCATCTCGTGCCTCCTGAGGCAGATACAGCGAATGACTACGATTTGTAAGAATATGGGCAAAGTACATAGGTGCTCGATCTACCTCCTCCGGGACCAGCCTGGGCGATTTGCCTGCCCCGCACGTTCGCATACATCGCAATACTGTCTTGGCCCACACGAGCACACGAGACTGATGGCTCTGGAGTCAGTCTGGTTCACAACCTCACCGTGCCACTGTGCGGTCAAAGTGTAAGTAGCGCCAGCCTTCTCACTGACTATGTTCACTTCGGTGTCGGCTTCAAGATCGGCGCCTGTTAGAAGAAGAATCGGCTGTCCAGATTTATCAGCAGTAGTTTTAAGCGTATTCCGGCGCACGGCACCAGACATCATGTTCAAGAGAGAATCGGCCACCAGCGGAGCGCGGGTTCCAGATTCGCTGCACAACGCCAGCACGAAAGCAAGCGCGATCACTCGGCGACTTGCGCCATTGATCTCAATATGTGGCTTGTCGCGCCCGTGGTTGTTGATCGCGAAGATTTCAAATCCTCCCCCTAGCACGGGACGCACGCCTACCTGGGCGATCGTCCTGATCGTCTCCTTGCCTGCCTGACTAGTGTCTGCCTCGGCTTCCGTAACGTTGTCAACCATGATTGCGAAGAGCCGGTTCATTTCGCTGGAGAGATCGGCAACCTGGTCGTCTTGGATGGCTTCGTAGGCGTTCGTCAGGATCCGGTGGATCACTCCCGCAAGATCTTCAGCTCGCCGATGCGCCGCTGCGGCGATCTCACTGTTTTGCCGCGCGTGAATCTGCTTGTTGAGAGCGTCTACTGCGGTGCGTAGTCCCGGGAGTCGATTAGCATATTCCGAGTTTTCAGCAATAAGTCGGTCGATCTGAGCGTCAAGAGCTTCGATTTCCTCTTGGATCAACGTGATCTCGGAATGCTCCACTGACTGAAGCTTGTCATCGATGTCTTTGCGGTCAATTCGAAGGTCCGACAACCTCTGCTCCGTCTCGGCGAGCAAACCCTCGGCGTCAGATGTCTCACTTGGCCAATCCGTACCGTCGGCCAACTGCAGGAGCTCGCGGGCTGAGTCGAAGATGTGTCCGAGGAAGTTGGCCCGCTCTGCGTCTGCTTGCGAGTCAGCAAGTCGATTCTCGACATGATTGCGGTGTGCACCAGGCCGGGAAAGATCCTCCCCACAGATACACCGCCCCATATCCAGGAGCTGACGGACGAAGAACAGATGGCGTTGAGGAATCTGGCCACTGTCGTACATCGGCTCAAGAAACTCGATTGTTGCCGTTAGGCGGGAACGAGCGAGCTGCGCAAACAGTTCCGGCGTTTCCAATCGACCTCCAAGCGATACCAATGCTCGCTCATGGTCTTTGGTAGCCCGATTCATCTCGCGCTCGTTCTCTTCAAGCCGCTTCCTGAGCTCTCCGAGTGCGCCAACACCCTTTAGCTCTTCGCCTAGGCGCTCGCGTAGTTTTGTGCGGCTGTCCTTTAGGTTCGCGAGTGCGCGCTCGCCCTCGCGTTCCTTTTCTGCTACTTCCTCGAACTGACGTCGAGTCTCATCCAGCGTGGCCTGCATCTCATCCAAATCGGAATCGCCGATGGCCTTAGTCGCTTTGGCGCCAAATGAACGCTCTGCGTCGGCTACACGACGGGCCGCCCGCCGAAACACCTCAATCCCCAACAGCGCATTGATGGCATACGTCGTCTTTTTCTCGACCTCGCTGCGGCTAATCGTCATACTCTCGCTGCCGCCAACGAACTCCGAAGCCTCATCGGCATCCATCACGAAGAAATCTCGGAGCTCCCACGGGAGCAGCTGACCGATGACGTGATCCACACCGTACGTGTGTGCCTCCCACGTCCCACCGTGGCTCTGAACCATTAGCTGGGCTGTCTCGTTGATCCGTTGATAACCGGGATCCCCATCCCTTGCAATAGTGCGCACTGTTCGGATGAGTCGATATTTGGTTTCTGCAGTTCCCGGAGAGGCGTCGTGCCTAGTTGAGCCGTCGGACGTGAACTCAATGGCCACACGCGTGTCAATCCCCGACTTCGTTGGCTCCCAGAATGTCGGGTGGGTCCCAAAGCTCGTCAGGTCACCCGGCAGGCCCTGCTCTCCATACATTCCCCAACGGACTGCACGCAGGAATGTCGTCTTGCCAGACGCATTCTCCGCGCGGATAACTGTGAGCGGCCGATCCGGCTCGAGGGATGGCTCAACGACGACATCCTCAAAGCAAACGAAGTTCTGGATCTCTATGCGCGTGAACCGGATCACGACGACTGCTCAGAGTTGGCGGTTTGTTCGATCAGGTTCTCGACGATCTGCTTGATGTTCACTTGTTTTGTCGTATGCCTATCTTCCTGATCTACGATCTCCATGGCGAGTGCCACGAGGGCATCTGCGTCGAAGTGCTCAGGCACTTGATTGGCCTGATCGGTGATCTCGTCAAAGATTCGCTCGAAGTTGCTTACCATGGGTTTCCTTGGGGCGTTCCTGGGGCGACATACGTGTCACCTGGATGCTGTAAGTGGGACTGGCCTGCCGAGGCCGATGGCCAGAATACTTCGCGTATCTCACCTATGTTGGCGAACACGCCCGCTGTGCCCGTCGGATTGTCAGCGTGCTGAGCGAAGGCATAGGCTCGGCTCACCTCGGTATCGATGATCGACCTCACCGACGGCGTCGAAGACACGAGCCGTGCTGGAGGTAGTCCTAGGAAGTCGTGGATGACCGCAAACGGCTTGTCTCGGTGTCGTCGAAGGACACGGCCCCGGCGCTGGATCCATTCACGCTCGACGGATGATGAAGCCACGATGAAGGCTTCTCGGGTGGATGGAATGTCGACCCCTTCGTCCAGCAGCCTCTTGGCGAGCAGGATCTGAAATCCTCCTGCTGCAAAAGCCTCGAACGTTTTACGAATAGCGTTCGACGATGTGGCCTGAGTGATCCCTGCCCACCGGATCCCAAGTTCGTCCAGCAGCGCAGCGATTCGTTCGTACTGCTCAGGGTCTTTTGCCGATGCGTAGATGAGAGCGTGCGAGAGCTCTCGGGTTCCACGGGCTTCAAGTACTTTTCTCAGAAGGGCGTACTTGGCCTCTGTCGTCTCGATGATACGTCGCCGCCGAATCAAGAGCGCATCACGACGTTCCTCATCATCCTGCCCAATTGCGGCGCCGATACGCTTCGTAAGCATGAGGAACTCGTCAAGCTCATCCTCACCAAGTGTTGCGGCGTGTACATAGTATCTGTACGGTGTCAAGCAGAATCCGATTGCACGGTCCAAGCCAAACTGATATACGGGTTCACCGAAATAGTCGAAGACTTCTTCGGTCCCATCAGGGTCGTATTGACGAATTGGTGTCGCCGTCAGTGCCAATCGCTTCTCGAAGAACTCGGGCTTGTTCCTTACGAATCCATCGGCACCTAGACCATGGGCTTCATCGGCTACCAAAAGCAGGCTCGCGTTCCCATGGGCGTCTTCGATGGTCGACTGGAACCGTGGGTCACACAACATCACATTGGTGATGACAACTGCCACGGTGCCGCCTTGCCGTAGCTGCCTCATCGCGCGGCCCAATGCCATGTCTGCATTCGACTCAAGTGCTGGCGCAACGGCACGAAGGCCGAACTTCGCAATCTCGGAACGCCACTGGGCGACGAGCGCCCGCGATGGCGTCGAGATCACTACGAGCAGGGGCCGGTCGGGAGCCCGTTGCTGCACACGTGTCGCGCAAACGAGTGCCGTGAGGGTCTTGCCAGCGCCAGTGGCCATTTCCAAGATCCCGCGCTCGGGGGGTTCAGCGCCTTCCCATGCGTCGACCGCTTCGCCCTGATGGCTAAAGTCACCGTCCCTCCAACGCAGCCAGTCAGGTACTTGGAGCGCAGGTGAGGCGGCCATTGCTGCGCCGGCGAACCGGCGGCGCAGAGACTCGTGTGGATCCGCCGCCCAGCTCGGGTTACCGTCTGCCTCCGCGGCATCGAAGTAGTCGGACTCTCTCGGGGCAACATCCGGTGCAGTCTCGATGATGCGCGCCTCGACAGCCTCGGGCAGGTCGAACACCCGACTAATGCCAATGCTCCGGCCATAGGACCAGTCATCCAAGGCAGACTTGGCTCGTTGGAACACTTCGGCGTCGTGGCCATCCCAGCTCACGGTGACCGTCATCTGTTCCACACCGCCGACGACACCGTGTCCGGTGGCATTTCCCGAGCCGTTGACGATTACGTAGTCGCGGTCGTCACCGAAGCCCCACATCTTCGGGTGGAAGTTGGAACCGGGCTGGGGCACTGCAATTCGGAGCTTGAGTTGGCGCGTTGCGAGCATCCAGCCGAGGCAGTCAAGAGCATGACGGCTCAGCGCTCCGACATCGCTGCGACCATGCGAGAACACCTCTGACACCCGATGCGCAGCCTCGTCGTCGCTGAGTTCGACCACCTGCTCTACGACCCGGCGCTCAGGCTCATACAGCGTCGGCGAGATCGTCATTTCGATTGTTCTGGTCTCTGGGTGCTGCAGATAGATCGCGAGTCCAGGAGCAAGCTTGGAAATCCAGCCAGCGCTGAACCAACCGAATACGCCTCGCACCGAACGCGCCTCTCGAAAGGCGGGAATGAGGATTTCGCGAGCGAAGGGATTCTCGGGCAGCTTGTAGAAGCTCCGTCGGAGGGTCGAGACGTCGGAGAGCATTCAGCTGATCCGCCGCCGGCTCTTGAGTCGCTCCAGGAGATCGTTGGCCACGGATGAGCGGTGCAGCTCATCACTCGATTCGACCTGCTCAAACCGAACTGATCCGTGGCGCGCGATGACGAGGCGCGCTTGAGCACCCGCTGTGACACCAATCCCGGCCAGCGCTTCTCGGGCTCTACCGATCTCCGCGGTTCCGTTAACAGATGTCAGCCTCCAAATGACACTCACTGTGCCGCACCCTGCAGGCGCCGTGACAGGTACATCGCGCCGGTCATTGGGACCGCAGCCAAGTTCGCGAGCTAGCTCGGGGGGGAAGCCCGTAATCGAGAAGCCGTCGAAGTACCTGGCCTCAACCTTGAAGTCCCAACTGAGGTCGCCATCCGCATTCCGTGTCGCGACATCTTCAACCGGTCTGTACGTGACACTGCTCTCGTCCGCAACGCTCACCATGCCGTCAACGACCTCGAATTGCCGAGACGCGACATAGGATCGGACGCTGGCCTCAGTGACACCGAATCGCTCAGGGATGTCCTGAATGAGGAAGCTCAGTGGCACCGCGCCCCCATGCTGGTCGATTCGCTGCTGGATTTCCGCGGGGATGCCCTCGTAGACATCGTCGATCCATGCAGTGAGTCCCCATTTCTCTTTGTCGGCCCGGGCGATCGACTCAATGTTCGAAAGCGTGCTACTGAGTGTGCCGAGCGCCAGTCCCCCTACGGCCGCGATCTCTTCCTTTGTTGCGGGACGGCCTATGTCGAGGAGGGCGAGCTTTGCACGCGCGCGCAGCGTGTCTCGCAGAGCCACGTGTTCGCCGATGCGCGTGAGCCCCAACAATTCAACGAGCTCATCGAGCATGGACAAGCCATGCGGAAATTCGCGGGCAACAATCGACTGCAGATCTATGAGCCCAACGTCATCCACCTCGGCCGCAACAGCGCCAGACAGTGCGCCCAGTAGCTGCTGGCCTGCGTCGCTGAGAGCGAGCGAACCCACGTAGGACAGCGCGAGCCGTGCCGTAACGAGATACTGAGGCAGGAACTTGGCCGGTTCGCTCGCTTCGTCTTCCGCAGCCTCGACAGCGGGCTGCAACATAGCGTTGATTCGCTCGGCCACCGAAGTGCTTTCGACGATCGGAGGCAACTCGGCATGCACCAAGGAGGCGATCACCTCCGCATGTTGGCCTCCATAGGCGTCCAGAGCCCTCGCGACCTTGGCCTCGAGCTGCCGGACGCGCTCGCGCGTCACACCGCGCTCTTCGCCGAGCTGCGCAAGTGTGACTGATCGCTCGACTTTGTGGCGGATGAAGAGGTCGACATCCTCGGGATCGTGCTCCGCTTCGACGCGCCTGACTGCACCGATCAACTCCGCTACAGGCCCGATATCGGCCGGAAGCTCATCAAGTTCAAGCCTGTCCAGGTTCTCAAGCGTGTCGACCTCGGTGAGCATCTCCACAAACCGAGGGGAGCGAATCGCATCAGCGGCGGTTCGGCAACCGAGCACATCTCGAGCGGCGGCCAGGGCTGGCAGGAGGCCCTCCACCAGAACGGGCGCGCCGGCCCATACCGCCACGTCCTCGTCCGGCACCGCCAGAGAGCCTCTGACGGTCTGGCGCTGTGCTGTCTCAAGCGGTCCCGCCGCCTCCAACACGCACAGCAGGTCGATGAGTGTGGTGAAGCCGAAATTCGGAAGCTGAAGAAGCTGTTCAGCAGTCACATGCTTCGCGCTCGGCAGCAAGTTGCTGCGCCGAATCACATTCAAGGCCCGAACTGACACCGGCAGAGCAGCAAGCTCGTCGGCTGAGACCCCTGCCGGAATCGCCTCCAATCGACCGCTTCCCGCTACCTGCCGTGCCGCGGCCACGAGTTGTTGGGAGCGAGCTCGGTCAAGGGGCTCCTCAACGACCTGCCAGTAGCTGCCGAGGTCCGCGAACGTCCTGAGCTCGGGCAGACTCGCAACAACCGATGGCAGCGGGTGATCTCCCAGCGCTTCGATGAACCATGCGGGAAGGACAGGCGTCCCAGGCGCACCCCATGGCGCCACGCATGACGACCGCTCGTCCACCTCGTGCGAACTCCCTACAGCGCGCACACCGTACAGGTGTCATCGCTTTCCTCGTCCAACACGCCGGCGAGTGCTTCGATGAGCGGCCGGTCGGGCCTCTCCTTGGTTTGGCGCTTGAGGGCAGCATCGTGCCGTTCGAGGATCTCGTCACGACGTCCGACTAGCTCGACGAGGGTTTCGCCGGAGGTCCAGGTGTATTGCCGGCCGTCCATGGCGGTTGCAGTGAAGTCCGCATCACCGTCGACCCCGGCGTCCTGCAGCACCTTTTGTTCAATTGCAACCGCGCGCTCGAACAAGTCCGGGTGGCGATCGGCCAGTCCAACCCACTCCGCCTTGCGCTGGTAGAAGCAGAAATAACAACCGGAGCGGCTGCGCCACTCGTAGTACTCGGGAAGACCAATCCCAGCATCGTCGAGAATGCGCATGACGCCGTCGTGATCTATGTCGTCTTCGATGAAGGGAAATACCGTTTCGATGTTGGGCTTGGTCGAGATGTAGCCCTTGCGATTCGCCTCGTCCGCACGTATCGCGACGTAGGAGATGGCCGGTGCGTCACCGATCCAAACCTCGATCGGCTTGATCTTCATATTCTTGGTGCACCAACGCATCTGTGGAGATGGCAGCGCGCCGCGGAATACCTCAAACCAGTGGTCGAACCCCCGGCTCGCGTTGAGACGGGCAATGGGTTTGCCGAGGATCACCTCCAGCCGAGTGAGGTATTCGTAGGTCTCGGGCAACTCCGCCCCGGTGTCGCAAAAGAAGTACTCCATCTGCGGGACGCGGTCGCGCAGGTGAACGGCGAGGGCTGATGAGTCCTTGCCGCCGGAGATACCGCAGATGTGTCGAGTGCTGCTATTCATTCGATGCCTTCATGTTCTCGACAACTTCGATCATGCCAGAATCACTGGCCAGAGTGTCGGCTCGAAGGAGGTGCTCGCACTGCAGCGCCAGCAGGGCCGATCTCGCCCTTGCTTCCGAACCCAGCGACTTCGCGGCAGTTTGGACGGCGAGGCCAAGTGCCTCCTGGACGGCAGCGCGGTCGCGCTCGTCGAGCACCACTAGACGATGCTCCTCACGGCCGTCTGGGCTCGTGACGGTGACGCGCCGGGATACATATGCGCCATTTCCGATCGCACGGTGGTCAGCATGCAGAGCCATGAGACGGTGGAAGCCAGCGATGCGTAGTGGTAACTGAACAGCGAATCGCAGTCGGTCTTCGTCCGACCACTCCGAGACCGCCTTCTGCGACACCACGGTCGCGATGGCCTTGACCCACTCGTGGTCATGTTCATGGGCCGCGCTGGCGAGTGCCAGGACGAACGATCGAATCTCCGGGTCGAGGACCTCCCCAGCCAGAGACGCTGCCTGTCCTGCTACCGCGAGACGGGTTGTCTCCTCGGCTGCATCAAAGAGTTCGCGTCGCAAGTCTTCCAGGAGAGCCTGCGGGCAGGCCTCCAGCTGATCGACCGCCTGCGCGAGGGCGTGGCTCAGTTCGCGCTTTTGCGGGTAAGTCTTGGCTGTGCTCCTGACACTGGGGAGACCGACAGCGTTCGGGAGTTGCTGAAACAGCAATTCGTCAGGCTCCACTGCCGTCTTCAGTACGTCACGCACCGCCATAGCTGCACTCGGCAGTGATCTCGTGTCAAGCGTGTACTTGTCAAGCTGTCCCACAATTCGTACCAAGTGGCCGACGATGGCGAGCACATTTGCGACCCGGTGCTTGCGAAACCTCTTCGCGACGCCAAGTGCATTCGCGAGTTCATCGATGACCTCACGGCGAGCGCCACTTGCGTTGGCGTAGTGCTTGATGTCGAAGTGTCCCGGGTTCCGGACCATTCGTTCTGACAGCTCAGCACTCAGCGATGGCCGGAACGTGCCGTGCTCATAGATCGCGACCTCGTCCGTGTTCGCTAGAAGGCCTGCCGTTACGAATACCGGAAGGGCAGCAGCCTTCATCCCAAAAGGCGGGGACATCAGCACCGCATGCACGTCAAGCAGGTTTATGCGACGTCTCTTGGCTCGCCGAAATTCCGCCATCAGCGCTTGCCACGCCGGCTGTAGCGAAGGTGTCACTGGCTCCGCGAACACCCGCGTCTCGTTGCGGCTGTCGAGGCGGTGCATCCGCGACCGGCCGAGCATCGAGCGGTACATCGCGACTTCCGGTCCGTAGCCCTCGAAACCAAGGTCCGCCTGGTCTGCCCGCTCGATCATTGCGCTCAGGAGGATCTTCCGAGCCTTGGCCCCCTGCGAGGTCATATGAGTCCGGTTGATCATCTCGTTGCCGATGACCGGTGTGTGCGAGTAGCAACGATCCGCGGCTTCAGAGAGTGCTGCGCTTCCCCGGCCCTTCGAGAGCGGCGTACTCGCTTCATCATCAATCAGGAACCAATCGCAATTCTCCGCGGCGAACGTCGACACCAGCGCTGCACGCAACTCAGCCTCCGCGAGAGCGAGTCGTTCACCTAGCTCGCTTCGCGCGACCCAGTCGACGTTCACATCTGCCTGCTCCAGCACGGCGCGTATGGCCTCTACGGATCTTGCCGTCCTATCCAGTTCTGCAATCGATTTGGGTATTGCCGCGACCGTCGGTTTCGCTGGACCAGCGGTTACTGCACGCTTCGGGCACGACCCCTCCGCACCGACTACGAGCAGGACTTCGCCATCCACGTCCGCAAGAGGTGACACTGGGTCAACCGATTCGCAGCCGGTGACGTAACGACGCGAGAAAGTCCGAAGAATGTCGTTTTGAGCCGAATGGCGAGCGGCCACGACGGGCTGCGGGTTGTCGACCTTGGCCAAGATTTCTACGAGCGGCAGCTGGCTTGCGGCGCCCATTGCTGCATCGACGCGCGCTCGCAGATCGATGTCACTGCCCTGCCATATTCGGTACTCGCTAGCGAATTCTCGATAGGTCACCAGACTCGACAATTCGAGGCAGTCGAGCAGCTTGTCCGCGCCGGGGTCAACAAGCCGGAGGACATCGGTCGATGCCCTAAGCGGTCCCGCCGTTGAGACCAAATTGAGGACTGCTACTGCCTTGGCAAGGCAGGTTGCTTCATCAGTGAGCCCGTGAACGTCGCGCAAGCGAGTGGCGATCTCAGTCCACCGGCGCGATGTCGGCCCGGCGACGCCAGTCACTACACCGCCATCAACGAAGTAGTCGTAGACCCAAGGCAGCCCAACCATCGGCAACGCCCCGTGCGCAACCAATGGCGTCGCTTCCAGGAACGCAGGCAGTGCGCGCGGATCAGGCCCAGTGAGAAATGAGAACAGAGTGCGCTCGTTTTGCCCATACCGACCGCAGAGCTCTGGCAATACAGCGGCCGTCAGAGGGTGCAGCGGATAGCAGTCAGCGATGGCATCTGACCGGCTCAAGTCCTCGAAGCCCAGCTTCGACAGCGATTGGGCCAACTCGCGTGATTGCGCCACGAGGCGGCGTTGCACCGCGTCATCGGTGACCTCGAAGACCGTCCCAATTAGCGCCCGCGTCTGTGCAGCCGAGTCAACAAACGGAATGTCCTCGAACCGCCCTTGGACCTTTGCCCATTCGAGCTGCTGGGAGCCGTCACCTCCGGCGAAGTAGTCCTCGAATGCCAGATGTTGCAGCGTCAGCGTGAAGATGGGTGACCCAACCTCCTGTCCCGCTTCAGCCAGTTGTTGCAGCAAGTAGGGATCGGTATCCGCCGATTGATCTACAGCTTCGAGGTTCTTGCCGAACTCGTCGATCACGACAAGAAGCGGTGCGTCGTCAGCTAGCGCTCGCGCGACTTCCAACAACGCTGCCGGAGACGGTCCCGTACGACGGGGATCAGTCGACTTCGCATCGGATAGGGCAGCCTTCAGCGCCTTGGTGGCCGGGAAACGAGTGGCAGTCGGCAACTTGCCAAAGCGTCTCACTGCCGCAGAGTGCAGGGCCCGCAGCACTGTGTGGCTGATTGGTTCGCGGCTCGCAGTGACAACGGCGCGATTGAAGCCCCGCTGGTCGGTCAGGTGATGGCAATGTGCACGGGCGATCAGCTCGACAACGTCTGGATCAGCTCTCTCGATCAGGCCGAGCGCAGCATCCCGCACCGGACCTGATTCGCCAAAGACCCCATCAATCAGCACCGCGAGCGACGACTTGCCCGAGCCATAGGGGCCCGTGATCGACCAAGCACCACCTCTCTGCGTCGTCGCGGCAGCGGCTGCGAGGCGTTGAACTACGTCCAGAGCGCGAGCGGTGACGATGTAGCCGTCAAGGGGCTCCGTGGACGTGATGTCTCGTTCGAGGTTGGCCGACCGCGCAAAGCGCCCCGAAATCGCCAAGACTGAACTGGCCGGCCTCATGCCGCTGACCTCACCGGTTGGCGCTCCCTGGCCGCCAGCAGATCAGCTATCGGACCTTCGCGTTCAATCGGCAAGTCTTCGCGATCGACCGGCAGATCACCATTCTCCCCAGCCCAGGCGTCATCCATGCCTGCGCCGTAGTACCGATGCAACACGTCGACCGCGGCCTCCGAAACGTCACGCGTCCAGCTGAGTTGTTGCCCAACCGTCGACGACATCAGGCTGACACCCTCCAATGTGCTCAGCGGCGCTTCAAGGATTCGCTGCATGTCGCTCTCGGTGAGTTTGAATGCGCGCCCCGGCGCACCAGATTCGTTCGCCAGTTGCGAAAGCGTCACCGTGTTTCCTGTCGGCGGCCGCCGAGACAAGAAATCAAGTGTCGCGAACAGCACAATCTCATCTGGAAGCGTCGGCTTCGCTCCAAGGGCGAAGCGGTAGTTGCCTGAAGCAGCAGAAGCGCCGATCAACCCGAGCTCGCGCAACGGACAGTCGAGTACATCGTCGAGCGACGACCGACCTGATCGAGTTGCTGGCGCATACGTACGCAATAGCGCGCTGATGTCCTTTCGCATCGAGGATTCATGAGGGGCCGGAACCGACGCACTGGACTCGAGCTGCCCTCGAACCGCGATCTCCAGTGCCTTGTCGTCGAACTCGACGAAGTGAAGTTCGTTGAACGCGATCCACCAAACAGGCAAATGGCTCCTGGGCGCAAGCAGCATCCAGTGCAGGAGCCAGATGGTCCCGGGATCCTCCATGTACGGATCCCAGCCGTCGTCGCAGAACAGGGCATGGCCGAATCGGGTCGGGACCATTTCAGGAGCGCGCTGGTTCTCCGACTGCGGATCCTTCGTGATGATCTTCGCAGCTTGGCCCCAAAACTTGATGGCCCGGACCATGTTCTTGCCCACACCCATGTTGACTGGTGCGTCGGCTTCGCTGAATCCGTGCTGACGCGTAGCTGCCGTCGCGTAGGCCTTTCGAAACCACCCGTAGCGCGGATGAAACGTCTCGTGCCTGGCAAACGTCGCCATCACCGCATCCGACAAGCGCATCACGGGCTCCCGTTCAGGAATCGAACGCGCTCAACGGCACGAATCGTTCGATCCGCCGCCTCTTCGATCTCACCGGCCGTCGTAAATCGGCCCAAGCTGAACCGCAGGGACTCTTCCGCAGCCGCGCGGTCCACGCCCATTGCCAAGAGCACTGGCGACGGCCCCAGAGCCCCTGCGCTGCAGGCGCTACCGGACGACACCGCAACGGATTCCATGTTCGTCATGACGGCGTCCCCGTCAGCTCCAACGAATCGAACACTTGCCGTGTTGGGTAGACGACGGCTCACACTGCCGTTCTGAGATACCCCATCCAGACCATGCACGAGTTTCGATACCAGGGCGTCTCGGAGCCCACTGACGCGGATCGCTTCGCTGGACTGCTCATCGGCTGCGATCTCACTCGCGGCGCCGAAACCCACTATTCCCGACACGTTCAGAGATCCTGAGCGCCGTCCGCGCTCATGCCCGCCCCCGAGCAGAAGCGGTCGTAGTTGGTGTGACATCGCCTTGGTGACGATGAGTGCGCCTACGCCCGTGGGCCCACAGATCTTGTGGCCGCTAATCGAAGCCGCATCCACGCCAGCAGATGCCATGTCGAAGGGCAGCCGTCCGACGATTTGGGTCGCGTCGCTGTGGAAGAACGCCCCAGAATCTGCGACACATTCGCCGATTGCCGGAAGGTCATTGATGACGCCGGTCTCACTGTTGGCAGCCATGACGGATACGAGCAGAACGTCTTGGCCCAGCATCTCGTCAAGTGCTGCAAGATCGACGCAGCCGTCGCTGGTCACTGGAACGATGTCCACCTTCGCGCGGCCGTTTTGTGCAAGCCAGTCCGCAGTTGCCATCACCGACGCGTGCTCGACTGCAGACACCAAGATCCGAGAGCGTTCAGGGCTCACGTCCGATACCAAGCCTTGAAGGGCGAGATTGTTGGCCTCCGTCGCGCCCGCCGTGAAGATCACGTGGCTCGTTGCAGCGGCCCCAACGAGTCGACTCACCTGCTCCCGGGCGAGATCGACGCGTGCCGCCTGAGCCCTGCCGAACCTGTGAACCGAAGACGCATTTCCCACGCTGTCTCGTAGGACTGGTGCCATCGCTTCGAGCACCCGCGGATCGAGCGGTGCTGAGCCGTTGTAGTCCAGGTAGATGTCGGTGCTCATGTCGACTCCGGAGTCAGGTACGCCAACAGCTCCGATCGGCGAAATCGCCACGCCCGACCGACCTTGGCAGCGGGCAGCTCACCCAGCCGCGCCCGTCGGAGCACCGTCTTCTTGGACACCTTGAGGAATCGCGCCACCTCATCAGGGGTCATGATTTCCTCAGCCTCTTCCTTTGGCGGAGTGTCGTTGTTCACGGAGTTCACATTGGCAACCCGGTGTCACATCTTCGGTACTCAAAGGGACACTAGAACCCAGAAGGACCCACTGGGGCGGATGCTGCGTACTTCGGGCTGTCCGTCGGGACGCGGCGCTGCTGGACCACGCTACGTTCGCAACTTGGGTCGCGGAGTCCTCTCAGTCCGGATCTAGCGCCACATCCACGGCCGCACGGCTTCGCAGCAGCAGGCGCGGCTGCCCCGCGTAACACACTGCGTACAGCATCCCCTCCCGCCGGAATGAAGTTACGTGGTAGGTACCACAGCGCGGACAAGCGATGTGACGATCATCCATGCTGTCGGAATCCACGACGGTAGCAAAGCCGTTCAACCGCACGCCGCCGGAAGCCGCTATGTCGAGCATCGCAAAGCAACCCATGCAGATGCGATCTCTGGCGACTTCTTCTCCCGGCGCAATGTCAGCTCCAATCTGCTCGCCGCACTCCGGACAACGCACCTGGATTCGGCGCCCGAGCGATCCGCGGTTGGTCTGGACCTCCCCTGTCGCAGACCGATGAGCGTGGAACCGGCTATTGCAGCTCGGGCAGGTGCCTATCGCACTAGAGCCTCGCGCGACCCCGATGCTGATGGTGATGGGTGCCCAACCGCAGTGAGGGCAACCGACGGACTCGGAAGCCGTGCGCGTCCTCAGCTCTCTTGCGATTTCTTGCACTTCATCGATCGCGCTCTCGGAGACTGTTTCCGACAGGAAATCCCTTGCCTTACTGAGGAGATCGCGGCTCGTGTACATGAACATCGGCTGCTTGGACGCCGTTCGCATCTCAGCAATCAGCTCATATCGCGGACCTAGAGTCTTGCCCTTGAACCGCCACCACCAGTCATCCTTTTCGTCGTCTGTGACGATGATGGTCGGCAGTCCGGACTCGCGTGCGAAGTCGAGCGCCTGCATCCAGAAATACACGTCGCCGAATCGTCGCGGCTCATCCTTGTCCTTGTCTCGATAGCCGGGCGGTTGCTCGCGCTCGAAGCGCTCCTTAGCGTGAGCCTCAAGCTCAGCGCACCGAGTCTCGTCATACGACGGTCCAACGCGTTTACCGATTGCCGACTGGATGCGATCTCGCAACCCGTCGCGCATGAGACTTGACGGCGTGAGCTCACGGTTGGGATGTTCCTCACTCCTTGTCTTGATGTAGCTCGCCAAGTCCTGCTCGAAGGCATCTAGACGCTGCAGGACCTCGTCGGCATCCAGAACCGGGTGCCGACGCAACTCTCGTGCCCGGCTTCGCAAAGCCTCCACCGACTTGTTCAGTTCTGCTCCAAAGTCTTCGTACGCTGCAACTTGCTGACTGATGACAGTGATGCGGTTCCGCTGAAACTCCTCGGCTGCCTGGTGTGGCACAAAGACCCGGTCGCCAAATCGCGCCAGCACGCGAAACATCGCCTCCTGCGTGTCATCCGAGTAGCGGTAGAAGCCCAGTAACACGCTCGCGTCGAGGACAAGAACACCTTCGTTCCAGAGACGCCTCAGTTCCTCATCAGTAGGCCAATAGTGGCCGGGAAAGGTGTCCGCGAGATCGCTCAGTTCCACGACGCGATGTTTCCAAACCTCGGCGAACATTTCCACTGGCCGCTCAGATGCTGAACGTCAAGCATGATGGCCCTGGCATCCGGGAGACTCGCCCGCTAGGTGAAAGACACACGAAGTCACGGCTGGATGCACGAAGCGAGCTGGTGGCGCTGCACCTTGCCGAGGGCGTTGCGGGGCAACGCCAGGATGCGGTAGGTGCGGCGGGGTCGCTTGTAGTACGCGAGGCGCTCGCCCACGTAGTCCTTCAGCTCGTCGTCGTCAAAGTCCCGCTCGGCGACCACGTAGGCCACCACCACTTCGCCCCACTCGGGGTCGGGCTCGCCGCCGACGGCGCACTCGGCGACATCGGGGTGCGATGCGATGACCTCCTCGACCTCGCGGGGGTACACGTTGAAGCCGCCGCAGATGATGAGCTCCTTGGCGCGGCCGACGATGCGCAGGTAGCCGTCGTCCCACTGGCCGAGGTCGCCGGTGCGGAACCAGTCGTCGCTGAACGATGCTGCGTTCTCGGCGGGCCGCTCCCAGTAGCCCGAGAACACGTTGGGTCCCCGCACCAGGATCTCCGCAGCCTCGGGGCCAGCCGTCGCACGGGAGCCAGCCGACACGTCGGGGGGGCCAGCCGGCGCAGCGTCGTCGTTGGCCGCCGGCTCGCCATCGCCGTCACTGACGTTGAGCGCGTCGAGGCGCACTTCCACTCCGGGCAGCGGGAAGCCGACCGTACCCGCTCGCCGAGGCTCGTCATGCGGATTCGAGACGAGCATGACAGTCTCGGTCATGCCATAGCGCTCGATGACGTGCTGGCCGCTGGCCTCCCGCACGGCGTCGTGCAGCTCGGACGGCATGGGTGCCGAACCCGATACGCACAGCCGCAGTGCCGACAGCTCGGCGGCTCGCGGCGAAGCCACCAGCCGCGAGTACATAGTCGGTACGCCGAAGAACATGGTGGCTCGGTGCTCGCCCGTGCCACTTCGGCCCGCGATTGCATCGAAGACGGCGTCGGGATCGAACGTCGGCTGCAGTACGGCCCGGGCGCCCACGGTGAGCGTGCCGTGGAGCCCCACGCCTAGGCCATGCATGTGGAACAGCGGCAGCGCCAACACGAGCACGTCGCCTGGCGTCCAGCGCCACGCCAGCTCCAGCGCCCGCACCGACGCCAGCAGGTTCGCATGGCTCAGCACCGCACCCTTGGGCCGCCCGGTTGTGCCCGACGTGTACCCGATAAGGGCAGTTTCATCGGGCCTGCGTCCGGAAGCCTGCACAGCGATGTCGAGGCGTGCAGCGCGGGAGGGGCTGTCGCCACCGGCCAATCCAGCGGCGTCAAAGTCGCCGATCAGCATGGCTGGATTAGCGTCGGCGATCCACTGTGCCCACTCGCCGGCTTCGCCTACGCCCTCCACCAGCGCCGCTGTAGGACGGCAATCAGCCGCCACGCCGCGCACTTCATCGGCCCGGTACGCACCGTTCAGCGGGACCGCCACCGCGCCCATCGCCAGCACGGCGACGTGCGCCGCAACCAAACGGGTCGAGCTCGGACCGCTCATCAGCACGCGGTCACCCGCGACGACGCCCGCACTCGCCAAGCGCTGGGCGACATCTTGGGCGCGCCCCAAGAGTTGGACGCCGGTCATCCAGCCCTCGTGCGCATCCCACACAACGGCTCGCTGCGGATCGGCAAACCAGCGATCCAGCCAGACCGCCGGCAGCGTGCCCCCTGCAGACAGATCAACCTCGGCGGCACTGCCGCCAGCGGGCAGATGCCGGGACCAATGCGACTCCTGCCCATCGGTCATCTCGGGCTGCTCCCTCGGCACACGGGCGCCGGTGCCTGGCTCGCAGGAAGCTCAGCGGGACCGACGCCCACCGAGCCACCCGGATCGAGCGGACATGGCGCACCCCCAACGGGATTCGAACCCGTGCCGCCACCTTGAGAGGGTGGTGTCCTTGGCCGCTAGACGATGGGGGCTGGTTGAGATGCGGCTTGCCAGCATAGCCACCGCCCCAGAACTGGCCGCTAGCGCTCGTCGGCGGGAGGCCAGGTCTCGGTGTCGGGGTGGAGGCCGTACCAGGCGAACCAGAACGACTGCGACGAGACGATGCGCGGCAGCCTGACGTCGATCAGCAGGCTGGGGTCGACGAGCGTGTGGCCGTCGACGCGGCTGATGCGCAGCTCGTCGTGCAGCACTCCCCCGGGTACTACCTCGACGGGGGCGAGGTGACGCCATGCTTCGCGGGGTACACCCGCTACGTCCGCGGCGCTGTACACCCTGGCACCGCCTTGGTTTGGCACGATCACGAGCGGCTCGTCGCCGAGCCAGTAGACGAAGGGGTCCATGCCTTCGAGCGCTGCGAGCCTCAGCGCCAGGGCGTGACCGCCGCGGTCGACGGTGACCACCTCCTCCTTCAGCTCGAACACGTCGGGCGTCTCGAAGGTGGGGAACCACAGGTCCTCGCTGGAGTAGTACGACCGGTAGGCCGCGCCGGGCGTGTAGTCATAGCTGATCGGCGGACGCTCCGGCGTCTCGGGGAAGAAGGTCGGCGGCGGCGTGTCGAGCGTGAACGTGTCGGGATGATCGGCCAGCCAGTCCGACCAGCGCGCCGTGGCCACCGGGAACTGCTCCAGCTTGGTGCCGGCCAGCGGGCCGGCGAACGCCGTGCCCGAGAGGTGGTTCCACAGGCTCTCGGTCTCGTTGTCGATCATGATCTTGTTCGAGTCCATCAGCAGGCCCGACGTCTGGAACGTCAGCACGTCGCCGCTGGGCAGCCGCCGGTCGAACATGAGCGCTGTGAGGCACAGGGTGCAGTAGCCGAGTGCTACCGGTACACCGCCCACCACGTCGTTCGCCAGCTCGTGGCGCGCCAGGAACCGCACCGGATACGCACCCGACTCGTTGCCGATGACGAAGCCCAGCACGAGTTCTTCGGGGGTCATGAAATCTGCTTGAGCAGGGGTCAGCCGCTCAGGGTTGTTCAGCTCGGGGATGCCGCCCCGTCGCACCCCGCCCCACTGGACCGCCCCGAGCGTCACCCGGTCGGTGACCTGGGCCAATATCTCGTCGTACTGAGAGTCGAGGTATGCGTACAACGTTCGCTTGAAGTTCCCGTAGTCGTCGCCGGGATCAATGCCGTGAGAGCGGTACCACGAGCCATACCGGACATAGTCAGTGATGGGATCGTCGGCGCTCTCAATTCCGGTGAGTGCCTGCAGTGCTCTCATCGCGACGTCGGACACTTCCCGCGAGCCGCCGACGCGCAGCAGATCCAGAGTCCAAGCAACCCAGCGCTGTTCGCCGCTCCTGCCCATCTCATCAGCGATGATCGCCGCAAAGGTGGTGTTGGGCCGTACCAGGAACTCGTCGATCTTCTCCAGCAGCGTCAGTTCGAGAAACGGCCGCCCGTCGGCGGTATCGGGAATGAACGGCTGCGTCGTCGGCACGGATCCGGGCGACGTCGTGTCGGGTGGCGCCACATCGCCGGCAGCGTCTGAGTCTGCAGCACCGTCTGCCGATTCGTCAGATGGCGAGGATGTCGCAGGAGGGTCTGTCGCAGCGGAACTCTCGCCCTCACCGGAGGAGGGCGAGCACGCGGCGGCAAGCACGCTCACCGCCACGGCTGCGCAGATCAGCTTTCGCATACGGCGGCCGAGCCTATGGCAGCCCTTCGCAGCGCCACGGTCAGGCCGATTGGGCTAGAACGACACCCATGGGTGGCCGAATCAGCGGCACCGCCAAGGGGGAATCGCGATGGACAACGGCGCAAGCAACGGGGCGATACCTGACAATCCTGCGGGCTACGTCTGCCTTACGTTCGACTTCGACGGGCCGTCATTGTGGATCGCCCGCCGCCAGACCACCCCCACGCCCATCTCACGCGGCGAATTCGGCGCCGTCGCCGTGCCGCGGATCCTCAAGCTGCTCGCCCGCCACAACATTCCGAGCACCTTCTTCATCCCAGGCCACTCCATCGACACCTATCCCGACGCAGCCCGCATGGTGGTCGACGCCGGATGCGAAGTGGGACTGCACGGCTACGCCCACGAGTACAACCCCCGGCTCAGCGAGGACGAGGAGCGAGCGATCCTCGAGCGGACCTTCGCGCAGATCGAATCGCTCACCGGCGCTCCGCCCAAGGGCTACCGGGCGCCGTCGGGCGACATCAACCCCTGGACCATCGACCTGCTGATGGAATTCGGCCTCAGCTACGACTCGTCGCTGATGGGCCACGACTACGCGCCCTACTGGCTGCGCACCGGCGATCAGTTCCCGCTGGACGGGCCGATGGAGTTCGGCGAGCAGGTCGACCTCGTGGAGCTGCCGTTCAGCTGGCACCTCGACGACTACGTCCACCTCGAGTTCGTGACGTTCAAGAACACGATCCTGACCGGGCTGGAGAATCCCGCCGCCATGTTCGATGGGTTTCTTTCCGATGTGAAGTGGATGACCAGCGAGGTGCGGCACGGCGTGTGCACGGTCACCTTCCATCCGCAGGCGATCGGCCGCGGCGGTCGCCTGTACGAGATGGAACGCTGGATCGAACAGATGACCGATCTCGGCGTGAGCTACACCCGCATGTGCGACGTGGCCGACGCCTGGCGGGGCGGGCGGCAGCTCGGCATCGAGTAGTAGCCGCCCCCGGCCGCCGGGCCCCTAGCCCTCGACGCCGTCGAGCATGCGGCTGATCAGCAGCTTCTGGACCTCCGAGGTGCCCTCGTAGATCTGGTACACCCGCACGTCGCGGTAGATCTTCTCCACCGGGTAGTCGTTCAGGAAGCCGTATCCGCCGTGGATCTGGATGGCTTTCGACGCCACCCGCTCGGCCATCTCCGACGCGAACAGCTTCGCCATCGAGGCCTCGCGGGCGCATTCGAGGCCCTGATCGCGCATCTGCGCCGCGTGCAGGTAGAGCTGACGTGCCGCCTCGATCTGGGTGGCCATCTCGGCCAGCGTGAACGAGATCGCCTGGTGCTCGACGATGGGGCGCCCGAAGGTCTCGCGCTCCTGGGCATAGGAATGTGCGGCCTTGAACGCAGCCCGTGCGCCGCCGGTGGCTTGGGCCGCGGCGCCGATGCGGCCCAGCGACAGGTTGCCCAGCGCAATGCCGAGCCCGCGTCCGATCTCGCCGAGGACATCGCTTGCGGGAACGCGCATGTCCTCGAAGACCACCTGGCAGGTGTCGTTGGTGCGGTGGCCGAGCTTTTCCTCCTTGGCGATCACGCGGTAGCCGGGGTTGTCGGTGGGCGTGATGAACGTGGTCATGCCCCGCTTGCCGGCGCTCGGATCGGTCACCGCCACGATCATCGCCACATCGGCCGTCGAGCCCGCGGTGATGAACGCCTTGTGGCCGTTGAGGACGTACTCGTCGCCGTCTCGGGTGGCCCGGGTGCGGATGGCCGCAGCGTCGGAGCCGGTGTGGGGCTCGGTGAGGTGGATGCAGCCCAGCCACTCGCCGCTGGTGAGCTTGGTGAGGTAGTCGCGTTTCTGCTGGTCGGTGCCCGACTGCTGGACCGCCACGGCGACCGGCGAGTTGTTCGCCGCCATCATGTTGCTGATGCCGCCGTCGGCAGCGGAGACCTCCTCGATGGCCAGCGCGTACGACACGAAGTCGGCACCCGCGCCGCCCCAGCACGGGTCGATCATCACCCCCATGAGCCCGACGTCGGCCATCTTGGCGTAGAGCTCGCGGGGCGCCCCGCCGGCCCGGTCCCACTCTGCGGCGAACGGCGCGATCTCGCGCTGCGCGAATGCTCTCGCCACATCGCGGATCTGCTGCTGCTCGTCGGTCAACTGCACTGCGCCCTCCTCGGGTTCGGCCACGGGATACAGGGGCTCGGCACCGCCGTACAGCGGCGACTTAGGGTACCGAAATGCAGAATTCTGATTCCGGGGAACGCACCTCCGAGGCCGGTTTCGACCTCGACCAGGTGGATCGCCTGCTCACCACCACCCGGGCAGTGCGCAAGCGGCTCGACTTCGACCGCTGGGTCAGCGACGAGCTCATCTTCGAGTGCATCGACCTCGCGGAGCAGGCCCCGACGGGCGGCAACGATGCGAGCCGCCGCTGGATCGTGATCCGCGACCAAGACCTCAAAGACCGGCTCGGCGAGCTCTACGCCGAGGTGGGCACCATCTTCATCAACGCCCGGGGGCGGCTCGACGGCACCGGCCATCCCAAGGAGCACATCGTCAGCTCCAGCGCCTACCTCGTGGAGAACTACGCGAAGGCCCCTGCCCTCGTCATGCTGGCGATCTGGGGCATTCACGACGACAGCGGCCGGCCGGGGCTGTTCGACAGCGCCATCCCCTCAGCGTGGAGCTTCAACCTGGCGCTGCGCTCCCGCGGCCTCGGCACC
This sequence comes from Candidatus Poriferisodalis sp., assembly GCF_965203655.1. GTDB lineage: Bacteria > Actinomycetota > Acidimicrobiia > Acidimicrobiales > Poriferisodalaceae > Poriferisodalis. The sequence continues at coordinate 204,862 of NZ_CBDBDD010000008.1, read as the reverse complement.
GCCTACGCCACCATGCTCAACAACAAGTCCGACGAGGTGGCCGAGCTGCTGGGCATGCCGCCGGGCCTCACCACGCTGGTGTGCTTTCCGGTGGCCTACACCAAGGGAACCGACTTCTCGCCTGCCCCCCGCCGACCGGCGAGCGAGATCACCTACTTCGACCAGTGGGGCTTCACCCGCCAGCGGCCCAGCGACAACGGCACCGCCCGGGTGGCCGATGGGCAGGGCGTGGTCGTCGAGATCGACACCGACGCCCGACCGCGCGCCGTGTGGGAGGTCATCACCGACATCAACATGCCGGCGCAGTTCTCGGAGGAATTCCAGGGCGCCGAATGGAGTTCAGAGGGTGATCCGGGTGTGGGCTCGACGTTCCGTGGCCGCAACTCCATCCCCGATGTCTTCGACTGGGAAACCGACTGCATCGTCACCGCATGGGAGGAGCGCACCGCATTCGAATGGCGCGTCACCGACACCGAGAATCCCGGGGCGGTGTGGCGCTTCGACCTCGCCGAACAAGGCGGCGGGAGCCGGCTGCGGTTCTCGATGCTGATCGGCCAGGAGAACAACGGCACGGTGCCCATGGCCTTGCGCGACCCCGCCAAGGAGCAGCGGGTGCTGAACCGGCGCCGGGACGTGCTGCGGGCCAACATGCAGCGAGTCGTCGAGGGTGTCAAGGCCATCGTCGACAACGACTGAGCCGCTACGCCTACTGGGCACGCGAACGCACAACTGTCGAGACGCACGAGCCAATGACGCGAGAGGGCCGGCGGGCTGTTGCCCGCCGGCCCCTTCGTGCTGACCCGGAGGTCAGCTGTGTTCGCTCAAGCGCGAAGCTCGTCTAGCCGCAGGAGTTCGTGCCCCTGTCGAATGGACAGAGCGGCGACTGGCCATTGAAGTCAATGGGGTCGCCGACGACGACCCACGACTGGGATTCGACATCGAACTGGCTGAAGTCGGTGCCCTCGATGAAGTACGCATCCTCGGCGCCGTTGAACTCGGCTGCGATGCCGTCGAACAGCAGCGGGTGATAGATGCTCAGCGACCGCACCGCCAAGATGAAGTTCGTGCGGGTCAGGCCGCCTGGCAAATCAGCAGCAACGCGCAGTGCCTCAACGTACGGGTAGCCGTAGAAGTAGCCCACGCCATTCAGTGAATTCGACGGGTCGAGGCCGCCGGCTTCGAGGTTGGCGTTCAACCACGTAATGAACGGCTCGCCGGTGTAGGTGGGATCAGTGGTGTCCTTGGCACCACCGCCGACAATCCACCAGCCGTCGGAGGCATCGCCTGGCGGGGCCATGTAGTTGGCCACCGCCTTGCACACCGACGGTGTGAACAGCGCGCCGCCCCGGTCCTGAATGTCCTCAACCAAGCCGTTCGCTCCGGCCTCCTGGATCACCGAAACGCACGGAGCGCCTGCAGTCATCGAAATCAGCACATCCGGATCGGCGGCTTGCAGCGTCGTCATCTGGTTGGTGAACGTCGGCTGGGCGGGATCGACTCGCTGTGGCACGAAGTCGCCCACAACGCCAGGGTTGCGGTGGATCCAGTCCTCGAAGCCCAACTCGTAGGCAAGTCCGAAGTCGTTGTCCATCACCAGGGCCGCCACAGTGACGGGCAGCCGATCGGCGAGGTTGGTTTCGATCCATGCGCCCCACAGATCAGCCTCAAGCGAATACGAGAGCTGCAGACCAGTGGTCCACGGATGGTTGATCGGGTCGCCCCACGCCGGGTGACCGGTCATGACGAACGGCTGCGGGATGCACTCGTCGTTCAGCTGATCGTAGACGGCAAGCGTATTGGGTGAGCCCAGTGTCAGGATCGAGAATACGTTTTCTGACTCGATCAGCTCATTCACGAAGTCAATCGTCAGGTTGGACTGGTACCCGTCATCCCTGACGATCAGGGTGAGGTTGCGCGGAGATCCGCCAACCATGATCGGATCATTCTCGTTGACCCAGTCGTTGTAGTTCGCCCAGCCAAAACCGATGGCACCGTATGCGGCGAGCGTGCCGGACTGCACGGTCGTGTGACCGATCCGGATCTCATCGGCAGTGATGCCATGCGTGTTGGACCAATCCTCGGGGCACCCGTTCATGTCAATTTCGAACCCCGCCGGACCCCGCAGGATTCCGTCGGATCCGACACCGAACTCGCCGGACTCAAGGCCCTCCGAGAGCATCGCTACTGTCGCGGCGCGGCGCTGGTCGTTCTCCGCGAAGATTCCTTCGAGGGTCGACCGGTCGGCTTCAGCGGCCATGTCGTCGTCGGCCATGTCGCTGTCGTCGTCGGCCATGTCGCCGTCGTCGTCGGCCATGTCCTCATCGGCCATGTCGCCGTCGTCGTCAGCCATGTCCTCATCGGCCATGTCGCCGTCCTCGTCAGCCATGTCCTCATCGGACGGTGCTGCAGTGGTTTCGGTTTCGCCGGCTCCTGCGTCTGCTCCGTCGCCATCATCATCGCCGCCGCACGCAGCAGCAATGAGTGAGAACGCGAATAGCAGCGCTAGCAAGCGCCAGATTCGGCGTTTCGTCATTGTGAATCTCCCCCTATAGGTGAATGCAATGAAACGCGGCAAGCCCAAAGAAGGCTGCCAAGTGCGTCGCGAAACTACTTCGCTTCATAGGTGCCCTGCTTGGGTGCGGCATGTCAATTCCGCGACAATTTGCAGTGCGAGCGCAGTCAGTCGTTGCCCAGCAGCCTCTGCCGCGACCCTGTGCCGACGAGACCGTCAGGAAACACCAAGGTGAGAGCAATGAGGGCCACAGCAAACAGGAAGCGGTCATCTGCCAAGAGGTCAAAGAGCTCGCTGATCGGACCGAGGCCGTCGACGCGGGCGAGCCGAGCACCGGCCGCCACGGCGACTTCGCGGATCGCGACGCCGACAACAGCCCCCCAGACCGAATGCAGCCCGCCCAGCACCGCCAAGGCGTAGAGCATCAGCGATTCTTGCGGCGGATACGACTCTTGTGAGACATAGGGCACCAGCACGACGCTCAGGGCACCCGCGAGCCCGCTCACCATGGCACTGAACGCGAACGTCCCTACCCGGATCGTCACGACATTGACGCCGTACACCGCCGCTGCCGTGTCGTCGTCACGCACCGCACGTATCGCACGTCCGACGCTGCTATAGGCAAGGTTGCGCGTGAGCCAGAGCACCAACGCGACAACAATGAGGCAGATCAGGTAGCGGTAGCAAGCAGCTGACCACCGGCTCGTTCCGAACCAAGATGGCGGCAGCATCTCCAAGTCCACGCCGCGGCCGCTGACTCCACCCGTGAGCGACGGAAAACGCTTGGCGAGCGGTTGGTATGCCATAGCCAGCCCAAGCGTGACCAAGGCGAGATAGATGCCCCGGATGCGCAGCGCCGGTACTCCCACGAGTATTCCCAACGTGCCCGCAATAAGCGCTCCTGCCAGCATGCCGGCCATCCACGGCAGCCCTAAGTCATCAACGGCGAAAGCTGTCCCGAATGCCCCAGTTGCCACGAAAACGCCGTGCCCGAGGCTGATCATGCCTCCAAAGCCGGTGGCGACGGTCACCCCGAGCACCGCCAACACGGCGACCACCAATTCTGTCCTGGCGCGGAACTCGGTGACTTCGCTCGTCAACGGCATCGCCACAAGCCAGACGCCAAGCGCTGCGGCTCCGATCCAGCCCAGAGGCCCGATTCGGGTCCGGCGTGCCACCCCGTCCGGCGAGAATTCCGCGCCCTGCTGAGGCCCGCCCTTCACGCTCGCACGTTTCGCCGAGTGCCGAACAAGCCGTACGGCCGCACCAGCAGCACCGCCACCATGGCCAACAGCGCCGGCACGACGCTCACCTCGTAGCCGATGAACGGGACGTATGCAGGTATGAGCGTCTGCGCCAGAGCGACCACGATGCCGCCGACGAGCGCTCCCTTCGGCGAGTCCAGACCACCGAGCGTCGCCGCGGCGAACGCGTAAACGAGCACGCGCTGCATCATCTTCGGCTCGAGCACGACGACGTTGGCGCTCAGTGCAGCCGCCAAGGCACCGAGACCCGCTGCCAGAGCCCAGCCATACATCAAGACGCTCCCGGACCGAATCCCGCTCAGCTCTGCCGAGTCTCGGTCAGAGGAGACCGCTCGGAATGCCAAGCCGGTCCGTGTCCATCGCAGGGCAGCCACTAGCAGTGCGAGCAGTGCGAGCAGCGTGATCCACGTGCCCACCACGGAAATCCGCAAGCGTGCACCGACGATGTCGATGTAGTCGTCCGGCTGGTTGGGAAAGACTGAGGGAAAGGCCCTCGGAGCCGTGCCCCACCATTGCTCCGTCAATGAGTTCAAGCCCAAGAACAGCCCGACTGTCACATTGACAACGGCCAGTTCGGGAGCATGCCGCAACGGACGGATCAGCACCCGTTCGGTGACTCCGCCTGCCGCTATGCCGAACACCACGGCACCCACGATGGCCGAGGGAACCGAGAGCGGACCACCCAGCCAAGCGGCCACAGTGCCACCGGTGAGGCCCGGTGCGGCGCCGCTCAGCAGGACGAATGCCACGTACGCCGAGAACGTGGCCATCTCTCCTTGGGCGAAATTCAGCAGACCAGTCGAGCGGACAATGATGGCGAGCGCGATCGCAAGCGACGAGTAGATCGCACCGTTGAGCAACGTGTCGAAGATGCGTTGCAGCAGTAGAACCAAGTCCATCGCGGCTGCCGTCTGCCTCGTGCTCGACCCAGTGCTTGTCTCAGTGCATGCCCGAAAGCGGCTTCGGAGCCTGCCCCGAGAGTTCGCCTACGTCGACGATGGCTCGTCGCCGCTCTCTGCAGGGGCGACGCTCCCAGCGTCGTGTCCCCCATGCCGGACCTCGGCCGAAGCACCGGAACTTGCGAGTGCCTCCGAGCGCTGCGAACCCGACGTGGTGCCGCTGCGCAGGAAATGGCGAACCCCGACGAGGATCGTCACAGCAATCGCAATGATGCTGAGCACCAACGCCAGCATGCTCTGGGTGGGCCATCCGAGGAGCCATATGCCGACTGCGGTCTCCGAAGCCTCAACCGCTTCGCCCGCAACCTCGCACAGATCGCTGACGGCATGACCCCGAAACTCGCCGGTGGGTGACGTCGCACAGAACTCGGTGCCCGTACCGAAGAACTCCTGTGACTTCCTCGCCTCACTCAGCAGCGGGATGGCTGACACGCTCTCGTCACCGCTTCCGATGACCGCCTCACGAGCCAAGTGGCCCACGTGATGGGCTCGCAGGGCAAGATTCAAGGCAAACGTCTTGATGTACGCGAAGCTCAGAATGCCCAGAATGCATGCGACCCTGGCTTGAGATTCGACCGCGGCCGACCGGTCGCCGCGCAAGCCCTGCCGCGCGGCCCTCAACTCGTTGGCGGCAACGAACACCGCTATCGGCGCCAGCACGATGATGGCAAAGCGGAACATGAAGGCAAACACGCCGACGATCAGGTTGTCGACGTTCATCAGCACCCAACCGATGATCAGCGCAGCCGGGCCGATCAGCGCCAGACGCAGCGCGATCGGCGCACGATTCGACGACGGTCCTGGATCCAGATTCTCCAATGGCGTGATCGGGTCGCCGTTCGGCTTCAAAGGCACTACGTGAATGATGCGTTTCTGGACGGCCGCGACCATCGAGGCGATGCCACCCGGGGCGAAGAAGGTGAACAGTATGAGGATCAGCCCGAAGATGGCCGCCGACAGAGGCCCGCCGCCATCGAGCTCATAGAAGCCGAGCGGGATGGTGATGCGTTTGGTGAGGTCGCGCACCCATACCACGAAGAGCCCGCCGAACACCGAGCCCTGCAACGCGCCGACCCCGCCGATGACCAAGCCGATGATCAGGTCGATCGCGAGGATGAAGGTGAAGTCCTGCTCCGCCACAAAGCCCTTGTCCAAGCACCACATGAGGCCAGCCAACGAGCCCAGCGAAGCGCTGAGCGCGAAGTTGACCGTCTTGTACATCGGCAAGTTCACGCCGTACACAGCAGCGCCCGCCTCGCTGTCGCGGATGGCTACGACCGCACGGCCAGGACGGCTTCGGATGATGTTGCGGACGAGCGCCAATGCGAGAGCGGTAATGAGCAGCAGGATCCAGTACCGATAGGCGGCCGACCCTCGAACGCCGTCAACACCCGGCAGCCACTCGAACCAGCTTGAGACGCCATCGAGCTGGCGGTCGACAACCTCGTCAACTTTGCGGCCGTTCGGCCCGCCGGTGCGCTCAGCGATGCCCAACTCGTCGATTTTCAGCAGCGACGGAAATACTGCCGCCTGCGCGATGGTGATCAACGCTAGGTAGAGACCCTTGACGCGCAGCGCCGGCAGTCCAACGACGACGCCGACAGCGAAGCCGACAAAAAGCACGAGCGGGATGACCATCCAGTAATCCCAGAGCTCGTCTTGCACCATCGTTGCGCTGACGAATGCACCGATGCCCATGAATGCCGAGTGGCCCAATGCGAGCATGCCGTTGAAGCCGACCACGAGGTTCACCGCGAGCACGGCGACAACGAAAACGAACGCCCGGTTCATCTGGCCGATTCGGAACGGCTGCAGCACGTACGGCACCAGCACAGCGATAGCGAGGGCGTAGCCCCAGCTCAGCCACTGCCACTGGCGATGCTGTGTGCTGCCTTTGGAAACGACGAGCAGTGAAGTACTCATACTTCGGCAACTCCCCTTCGATAGTTGGGCTAGACGCGCTCAATGCGACGGGTTCCGAAGAGGCCCGTCGGCCGGAACAGCAGCACGAACAGAATCACGAGGAATGCCATTGCCAGCTCCAGAATCGAGAAGTAGTTCTGGCCCAGCACGTTGACGCCGAACCACGTCACCAGCACTGACTTGATGAGGCCCACAACGAGCCCGCCGATAACCGCACCGCCGAGGCTGTCAAGGCCTCCCAGCGCCGCGGCGGCCAAGGCGTAGATGAGGACGGTTGCCATCAGCGTCGGACTCACGCCACCCAGCACCGGTGCGGCCAGCACGGCCCCCAGTGTTCCGAACACTGAGGCCAGTGCCCAGCCGAAGCCCAGCGTGCGACCTGTGTTCACCCCGACGAGGCGGGCTGACTCCACGTTGGACGAGACTGCCCGGAAAGCAAGCCCCGCTTTGGTCTTGCCCAAGACGATCGCCAACACGATCAAGGCCAGCGCGAGCGTCAATAGTGTGCCGATAGTGCGGTAGTGGATCCGGGTGCCAAACAGCTCCCAGAATGTGCGGCCCACCATGTTGCACATCTCGACGTCCGTGGCACCGGCACCAGCCTCGACAAGATCTCCTGCGGAATTCTCGACGCACGCGATCGTGCCGTCCCGCGCAGTCTTGAGTTCGCTCCCGTTGGGCACCCAGCTCGGGAAGGCACCGAAAGGATCGTTCACCGCCCGAAGCTGATACTCCCAGATGTCTCCTGCGAAGGCGTTGAGCATTAAGAACAGGCCGAGCGTGATGAGCACCACCGGTAGGTGGTCCTCAGGATCAAAGGGTCGAACGAGGGCTCGTTCAACCGCCGCGCCGAGGCCGGCGCTGATTGCCATAGCGATGACGATCGACAGCCACAGCCAGAGACCCTGCTCAATGTTCAGCACGTAGACGAAGAAGGCACCAATCATCGCCAACTCGCCGGTGGCGAAGTTGATCAGCGTCGTCGCCTTGAAGATCAGCACCAACGCCAACGCGACAGCGCTGTACAAGGCCCCGTCTCGCAACCCGTTCATGATGAAGTCCGGGAGGATTTCGAAGTTCCAGTTCACGGTCTGCCCCCGTACCTACGGATTACGCGCCCAAGTACGCTTCCTGCACTGCAGGATCGTTCTTGAGCTGGTCGGCTGGTCCATGCAGAGCGATCTCGCCGCTCTCAATCACGTAGCCGTAGTCGGCCATGTCCAATGCCAGGTTGGCGTTCTGCTCAACGAGGAGCATCGTCAGCCCGGTTTCTCTATTGAGCTGACTGAAGCGCTCAAAGAGGTCTTCGATGATGAGCGGTGCCAGTCCCAGCGACGGCTCGTCGAGCAGCAGCAGCCTCGGTCGGCACATCAGTGCCCTGGCGACGGCGAGCATCTGCTGCTCGCCGCCCGAGAGCGAGCCCGCGAGCTGATCGCGGCGCTCCTCGAGCCGGGGAAAGATCTCAAACCAGCGGTCGACATCCGCGCTGACTTCGTTGTCCTTGCGGGTGTAGGCGCCGATCCTGAGGTTGTCCATGACGGACAGCTCGGGGAATGTTCCCCGGCCCTGCGGTACATGGGCGACGCCGCGCCGCACGATGTCGGCGGTCTTGGACCGAGAGATGTCGTCGCCTTCGAACAGGACCGTGCCCGAAGTTGTGCACATGTTGCACAGCGCCCGCAGCGTCGTGGTCTTGCCTGCACCGTTGGCGCCGAGGATCACCACCACGCTGCGATCGGGCACCTCGAAGTCGAGGCCCCGCAGGACTTCGACAGCCCCGTAGCGCGCGTGCAGGTCTTCGACCTTCAACATCAAATCCGTCATGACGAACTCCCCAGGTACGCCTCGATGACCTCCGGATCGTTGCGCACAGCATCGGGAGGACCGTCGGCGATCTTGCGGCCGAAGTTGAGCACGACCAGGTGCTCGCTGATATTGAGCACCATGCGCATGTGGTGCTCGACCAGCAATACCGAGAGGTTGTGCCGGTCACGGATGTCTTTGATGTCCTGGGCGAGCGAGTCGACCTCTTGGTGGGTGAGGCCCGATGCGGGCTCGTCGAGCATGATCAAGCGCGGGTTGGAGATCAGTGCCCGAGCCAACTCGATGCGCTTGAGGGTGCCGAACGGCAGGCCGGCTGCTGGGTTGTAGGCATATTCTTCGAGGCCGAGCTCTTCGAGCGCCTCCCATGCCCGTCGGCGCAGATCCTTCTCCTCCTTGCGGGTGCCGAGTCGGAACGCCGCGGTGAAGAAGTTGGCCTTGGTGTTCGTGTGATCGCCGACCATCACGTTCTCGATCACCGTCATGCCGCGCCACAACGCAAGGTTCTGGAACGTGCGGTAGACGCCGACCCGGCTGATCTGGTGCGCCGGCATCGAGAGCAGGTCATGCCCGTCGAACGTCACCGATCCCGTCGTCGGGTCGTAGATCCGGCTGACCACGTTGAACAAGGTGGTCTTGCCGGCGCCATTCGGTCCGATGAGTCCGAGGATCTGTCCCTCGTCCAGAGAGAACGACAAATCGTCGAGCGCACGAATGCCGCCGAACTGCACAGAGATGTCTTGGACTTCGAGCAACGCCACGCGCTGAACCCCCTCAGGTCCGTGCCGATCCAGAGACCGGCCGCAGGCAAGTTATCAGGTCGGCTCAGCTTCGTGGCTTTCCGGATGGAGCCCCACGTGGGCCGAGCCAGCGGGTGATGTTAGGTCGTGACGAAGCGACATGTGCAAATGCGCCCGGCTAGGTCCGCCGCAGCGCGCCACCCCGCTTGCATCGGGTGCTCGCGTGCCGGCAGGGCGCTCGCAACGGGCTGGTTCGGGGAGGAGGACTCGAACCCCCAATGACTGGACCAGAACCAGTTGTGTTGCCAATTACACCATCCCCGAGGGCCCGATCAGGCTAGTGGTGCGGCATCGCGATGACCCGACGAAATTGCCGGATTAGTCCGCTGGTGAGCCGGTTCGGCGGAGTCGCTGGCGCGCCGCGTCGAGCCGCTGCAGGGCGGTGTCTCGGCCCAGCAGCTCGAGAGACTCGAACAGCGGTGGACCGACCGCGCGGCCGGTGATCGCGACGCGAACCGGAGCCTGCGCCTTGCCCAGCTTGAGACCGAATTCCTCCGCGATCGAACGCAGGCAGGAGTGCAGTGAATCGGCCGTCCATTCCACATGGCAGAAGTCATCGCGCGCGCGGTCGAGGATGTCACCAGCCGGCGGCGCCAGCGCGGCATCCCAGTCGTCGGCGTCCATCTCGGGCTCCGCGAACAGAAAAGCGATGCGGTCGGGAGCATCGGACAGCAGTCGCGTGCGCTCACGGATCAGCGGGGCGACGTTGCTCAGTGCTGCCCGGTCGAGGCCCGCTCCCCAAGGGCGGTCGTGTACCCATGGTTCGATCGCAGCAGCGAAGCCTGCGTCGTCGAGCAAGCGCAGGTACTCGCCGTTGACCGCAGTGAGCTTGTCCATGTCGAACATGGCGGGCGCCGCATTCACGTCAGCGAGATCGAACAACTCGACGATCTCCGCGAGCGGCCGCACCTCGACGCCGTCCGGGGGTCCCCAGCCCAGCAATGCCAAGTAGTTGACCATGGCCTCGGGCAGCACACCCTGGTCGCGGTAGCTCGTGAGCGACACGTCATCACGCCGCTTGGAGAGCTTCTTGCGCTGCTTGTTCACGATGAGCGGCAAGTGAGCGAATGTCGGCACGTCGGTTGCCCCCAGCGCGGCGCGCAGCAGCACCACCCGTGGCGTCGTGTTCAGCAGATCTTCGCCTCTGCAGACATGGGTGATGCCGAGGTCGAGATCGTCGACGGCGTTGGCGACGAAGAACGTCGCGCTGCCGTCGCTGCGTTTCACCACGAAGTCCTCGATGGAGGCATTGGGGAACTCGACGCGACCCCGAACGACGTCATCGAAGGCCGTTACGCCCTCGGAGGGCACGGCAAATCGCACCGCACCGTCGTCGAGATAGGCCTGCCCGCTGTCAAGCCAACGCTCGATCGCGGCGTCATACAGGCTGGCTCGCTCGCTCTGGAAGACCGGTTCGCCATCGAAGTCCAGTCCCAGCCAGTCGAGCATCTCGAGGATCTGCTCGATGTGGGCACGCGTCGCCAGCTCGGCGTTGGTGTCCTCGATGCGCAGCACCATCTCGCCCCCGCAGTGGCGGGCGTACAGCCAGTTGAACAGTGCTGTCCTGGCGGTGCCGAGGTGCGGCAGCCCCGTGGGGGCCGGCGCGAATCGCAGCCGGGGGCGAGTCGTCGCCGGCGCCGGCCTGCGGCCGGCTCCGTCACTGTCGGAAGGCATCGGGCTATTGGCGCACGCAGCGCCGCTCAGCACTGGCCGGTACTGCAGTTCGGGTCCGAGGAGTCGACCCAGCGACCCACCGGCCTGCCGGCCAGCGCGAGCAGTCGCTGCAGCGGTGGGGTGGACAGGTCGACTGCGAGCGGTTCGAGACCCGGCCAGACCTGCACCGGCGGTGCCGCGGCTTGGACCCTGTCCACGAGCAGTTCATCGAGCCCGGCGCCGGCACTGATGGCCTGCTGGAGGTCGTAGCCCAGGATCGTCAACTCCACAACACGCGTCCACAGCAGGTCGCGCAGCCGGGGGCTGAAGCCAGCACCAGCATCGAGTCCCGCGGCGACTGCGAGCACTGTGCGCACGCTCTCGATGACGGGCCGCGTCGGATCGGGACGATCCTCGGAGTGCCCGCCGAAGCCCAGAGCGACCCCAGCCGCAGGCGTAGGAATCTCGACCGGGGGCGGCAACGGCTGACCGCTCATCTGCGCTGCAGCCGCCAGGTTCCCGTCAGCGACGCGCGCGAGCAGGTCGGCCACGGTGTAGGACTCGAGCGGCGGTGACAGCGCCATCGCCATGTGCTCCCAGGCGGGCAGCCGCATTCGGGCAGCGAAGTCGGTGCACGCCCGGCGGTGCAGTCGCAAGAGCTCACGGTCGGTCTGCGCTGTGCTTGGCGGCTCGGCCTCCAAAACAGTCATGGTGGATTGCGGCGTCGTCGTCTGGGCCATGGAAGTCTCAGTCAGTGAAGTCTCAGTCAGTGTTGTCGGGCTGGGGTGGTCCGGGCGCTCGTCGCTGTGGGTCACGCGTCAGGCCCAAGGGATCGGTCTCGTATCGGCGCCTGATATCCGCAGGAGTCAGCGCCAGCACTGCGGTGGGAACGCAGGCGACCAGCGTGCGGATCTCGCTGTAGTGGTGTGATTCTGCGACGCCTTCAAAGAGGGTCATCCGTCGCGCCACGAGTGCTGCGGGCGGCTGCGGGTCGAGAAATCCGAACGCCAGGTAGCCCGCCTCAAGGTCCCACACGACGGGTGCTCGCCCGAAAATCGATGCGCGTTTGAGCGCGACGGCAACGCAGCCTGCGTCGACATCGTGCCGATGCTCGCCATCGACCAGCAGCACCCGGTCGTCGAACAGTCGCACGAGGCCGTATGCGTATCCCTGATCGGGTCCCTGATGTCCTCGCAATGCACCCGTGGGCTGTCCGCTGGCGAGGTCGCCGGGGCGCTCGGCACGCCAGCGCCGCGGCGTCACCTCCGGCGAGGAATACGCACGGACTTCGCTGAGCGGCCCTACCCGGACGTGGCGCGGTGCAGCCATTGCCGCGGAGTCTAGGAAGCGGCGGTGGTGCTCGCCGCAGCCAGTTATGCGTTCGCGCTTGTGTCGATGCGGTGGCGCATGAGCGCGTAGATGACCGAATCGCGCAGAGCTAGCCAAGACGACTCGATGATGTTCTCAGAGACGCCGATGGTGGTCCAGGTCGTCTCGCCGTCGGTGGAGTCGATGAGCACTCTCGTGACCGCTTCGGTGCCCCGGTCGGCATCCAGCACCCGGACCTTGTAGTCGGTCAGGCGAATTGCATCGAGCTCGGGGTAGTCGTCTCGCACGGCTTGCCGGAACGCGTTGTCGAGGGCATTCACAGGGCCATCGCCCTCGCCGACCGTCACCCGTCGGTCACCGCCGACGACGATGCGCAGCGTGGCCTCCGTGTCGAACTCGGCCTCCCGACCACGCTCCACCAGCACCTTGAACGACTCGACCTTGAAGAAGTCGAATGTTTGGCCGGCGGCCTCGCGCAGCAGCATTTCCAGCGAGGCATCGGCTACCTCGAAGTGATAACCGGCGTGCTCGAGCCGCTTCAGCTCATCGACTACATCGGCCATAGCTGCCTTATCGATCTCGATGCCGAGCTCGGCCGCCTTCAGCTCCACCGACGCCCGTCCTGACAGGTCGCCGAGCAGGAAGCGTGTGCTGTTGCCGACTGCCGCCGGGTCGACATGCTCGTAGCTGTCGGGGCGGCGCGCGATGGCGCTGGTGTGCAGGCCCGCCTTGTGGGCAAACGCCGAGGTTCCCACATAAGGCTGCTGGTTCTGAGGCGGCATGTTCATGAGCTCGGCGACGTGATGCGCCACCGACGTGAACCGGGTCAGGCATTCGCGCGGCACCGTCTCGATGCCCATCTTGAGCGTCAGGTTGGGCACCAGCACGGTGTTGTCGCAATTGCCGGTGCGCTCCCCGTAGCCGTTGACGGTGCCCTGCACGTGCGTGGCGCCGGCAATCACGCCTGCCACAGCGTTGGCCACCGCACAGCCAGTGTCGTTCTGGGTGTGCATGCCGATCTGGACGCCGTCGAAGTGGCCGACCACCTCGCGCACGATGTTCTCCACCTCGTGAGGCAGCGAGCCGCCATTGGTGTCACACAGCACCAGGCAGTCGGCCCCGTTGACCGCCGCCGCTTCGAGCACCGACAGCGCGAACTCGGGGTTGCGCTTGTACCCGTCGAAGAAGTGCTCCGCGTCGAAGAAGACGCGCAGCCCCTCGCCCTTGAGGAACTCGATCGAGTCGCCGACCATGGCAACGCCTTCACTGAGCGGTTGCCGGAGCGCCTCGGTGACGTGGTAGTCCCACGACTTGCCCACGATGCACACCGTGGACGTGCCTGCTGCCACCAGCGCCGCCAAGGTCTGGTCGTCATCGACGCGGCCGCGGGGCCGGCGCGTCGAGCCGAAGGCCACCAGCGTGGCGTGCTCAAGTTGCAGCTCGGTCGCTGCCCGGGCGAAGAACTCCTCGTCCTTGGGATTCGAACCGGGCCACCCGCCTTCGATCCACTGGATGCCCAGCGCATCGAGCTGGCGAGCCACTTTGAGCTTGTCTTCAGATGACACCGAGATGCCTTCGAACTGGACGCCGTCGCGCAGCGTCGTATCGAAGATCTCGACTCGTTCGGGCCACGAGGGATCTCGTACGCCTTCGCGGATGAGCGGTGCTGACGCGCCCGGTTCGGGTGTCGTGTCGGTGGTGTCAGATGCACTCATGCCTGTATTGCTCACGACATTGCTCACGACGGCCTCACCCCTCCGAGACGCCGGCCGTGATCGCCTTGGCGATCTCCTCGGTGCCCACGTCGGGCACCGAGTCGTCGGCGATGACGGCCTCGCACGCAGCTCGCACGCGCTCAGCGCACTCGGCTTCCCCCAAGAACTCCAGCATGAGCACTGCTGACAGGACCGCAGCCGTGGGGTTGGCGAGGCCCTTGCCGGCAATGTCGGGCGCCGAGCCATGCACGGGTTCGAACAGCGAGGGACCCGTGCGGTCGGGGTTCAGGTTGGCTGACGCGGCGAGCCCGATGCCACCCGCCACGGCGCCTCCGAGGTCGGTGAGGATGTCGCCGAAGAGGTTGTCGGTGACGATCACCTCGTAGCGGTGCGGATCCTCCACGAAATGAATGCAAGCCGCGTCGACGTGGTTGTACGCCGTCTCGACATCTGGGTACTCAGCGGCTACCTCGTTGAACGTGCGCTCCCACAGGTCGCCGGAGAAGGTCAAGACGTTCGTCTTGTGCACCAGCGTCAGGTGCCGGCGTTCGCGGGAGCGAGCCAGCTCGAAGCCGTAGCGGATGGCGCGCTCGGCCCCCATGCGAGTGTTGACCGATCCCTGCGTGGCGATCTCGTGCGGCGTGCCCTTGCGAAGGAATCCGCCCTCGCCCGCGTAGGCGCCTTCGGTGTTCTCGCGGATCACCGTGAAGCTGTGGCCGTCGGGAAGGGTGAACGGGCGCAGGTTCACGTACAGGTCGAGCTCGAAGCGGGCCTTCAGCAGCAGGCCGCGCTCGATGATGCCTGGCGGCACGTCGGGCGTGCCGACGGCGCCGAGCAGGATGGCGTCGAACGTGCGCAGCTCTTCGAGGGTCTCGTCATCGAGCACCGTGCCGTCCCGCAGGTAGCGATGGCCGCCCAGTTCGAATTCGGTCGTCGAGATGCCGGCACCGGCGGCGGCAATCACGTCGAGAGCGACCGAGGTGACCTCGGGTCCGATGCCGTCTCCGCCGATGACTGCGATGCGATGAGTCACTGTGGTGCCCCTTGGGTGTTCGTGCGGGGAACGTGCCGCTCCCGCTCCAGGATTTCCAGCCAGTACATCCCGAAGCGCGATCGAGCCCCGAGTTCGACCTCGGCTTGCCGATCGCGCCAGAGAGTGTGCCCGGATAAGCCCTCGGTAACCTCGCGGGGTGCCCGAGATCCATCACATCTCTGCCGAGACCCACGACCGGCTGCAAGCGGAGCTCACCGATCTGACTGGTCGTGGGCGCATTGATATTGCGGCACAGATCGAGACCGCGCGCCTGCTGGGAGACCTGTCGGAGAACGGCGACTACCACGCCGCCAAGGAGGAGCAGGGGAAGATGGAAGGCCGCATCATGCGGCTGAAGTCCATCCTGGAGAACTGCGAGATCGTCGCCGACATTGATGACAGCTCCGGCGACAGCGTCGTGGCTCCGGGCCTCGTGGTGTCCATCCGCTTCCAGGGCGACGAGGAAGTCGAGCAGTACCTGTTCGGCTCGATCGAGGAACGCCGGTCAGGCATCGAGGTGGTCTCGCCGGGATCTCCGATGGGCCGGGCGCTCGAGGGCGCACGGGCCGGCCAGACGGTGACCTACGAGGCAAACGGCAACCAGCTGAGCATCGACATCGTCGCCATCGAGGCCTGACTGGCCCCAACGACTGCGCCGGCAGGTTGGTTTGACGGGCGCACAGGGTCCATAGTGGGGATGTGACAGATCCGGCAGCGGCGGGGCCGCGCACGCTCAGCGAGAAGATCTGGGACCGCCACCTCGTACGCACCGGCGGCGGCCAGCCCGATCTCCTCTACATCGACCTGCACCTCATACATGAGGTCACCTCGCCACAGGCGTTCGACGGCCTGCGCATGTCCGGACGCACGGTGCGCCGGCCCGATCTCACGGTCGCCACCGAGGACCACAACGTTCCGACTGCCGACCTGCATCTGCCGATCTCTGACCCGATCTCGGCCAAGCAGGTGCAAGTGCTGCGAGCGAACTGCGCCGAGTTCGGCATCACGCTGTACCCCATGGGCGATCCGGGCCAGGGCATCGTGCATGTCATCGGACCCGAGCAGGGACTCACACTGCCCGGCATGACGGTGGTGTGCGGCGACAGCCACACCTCGACGCACGGGGCGTTCGGTGCGCTGGCATTCGGCATCGGCACATCCGAGGTGGAGCACGTGCTGGCAAGCCAGACGCTGCCGCAGACCCGGCCCTCCACGATGGAGGTACGCGTCGACGGCACGGCGCCGGCTGGTGTGACCGCCAAGGACATCGTGCTCGCCATCATCGGCCGGATCGGCACCGGCGGCGGCATCGGCCACATCATCGAATACCGCGGCTCGGCCATCGAAGCGCTGTCGATGGAAGGGCGGATGACCGTCTGCAACATGTCCATCGAGGCAGGCGCCAAGGCCGGCATGATCGCGCCCGACGACACCACATTCGAGTATGTGAACGGCCGTCGGCACGTCCCTTCCGGAGCTGAGTGGAAAGCTGCGGTGGCCGATTGGCGCTCGCTGGTCACCGATGACGGCGCGACGTTCGACCGTTCGGTGTCCATCGACGCCGCGTCGCTGCGGCCGCACGTCACATGGGGCACCAATCCCGCACACGTCATCCCGATCGACGGCACCGTGCCCGCGCCGAGCGATTTCGACGACCCTGTCGAGGCGACGACCGCCCAGCGGGCGTTGGATTACATGGGGCTGTCCGCTGGCACCCGGCTCTCCGACGTGGCAGTCGACACGGTCTTCATCGGGAGCTGCACGAATTCTCGCATCGAGGACCTGCGTGCGGCTGCGGCCGTGGCACAGGGTCGCACGGTGGCCGACGGGGTTCGGACGCTGGTCGTGCCCGGCTCGTTCGCCGTCAAGACCCAGGCAGAGGCTGAAGGGCTGCACGAGATATTCACCGAGGCGGGTTTCGACTGGCGTGAGCCGGGCTGCTCGATGTGTCTGGCCATGAATCCCGACAAGCTCGCGCCGGGCGAACGCTCGGCGTCAACCTCGAACCGCAACTTCGAGGGCCGGCAGGGCCGCGGCGGGCGCACGCATCTGTGCTCGCCGGAAGTTGCCGCCGCGACGGCGATCGCCGGCCGCTTCGTCACCCCTGACGATCTGGCCTGAATCGAACAAGGGAATGCGCTGATGGAACCCGTGAGAGTGCATGAAGGCCGTGCGGTTCCGCTCGACCGTTCGGACGTGGACACCGACCAGATCATCCCCAGCGACTGGCTCAAGCGCGTCGAGCGCACCGGCTTCGGCAAGGGGCTCTTCAGCGAGTGGCGCGACGAGCGCGACTTCGTGCTGAACGATGAGCGCTTCGCCGGCGCGACGATCCTGGTCGCCGGTGCCAACTTCGGAACCGGATCCTCACGAGAGCACGCCGTATGGGCATTGATGGACTACGGCTTCGTGGCGGTGGTCTCGCCGCGCTTCGGCGACATCTTCCGCAACAACTCCACCAAGAACGGCCTGGTGCCCGTTCAGATTTCCGAAGAGGCTGCAGCGCGGCTGCGGACTGCCGTGGCGGAAGATCCTGACCTCGCGGTGACCGTCGACGTCGAGCGTCGAGTGCTGAGCGCACCCGCTGCGGGCATCGAGGAGTCATTCCCGATGGACGACGCCACACAGGAGCGATTTCTCGAGGGGCTCGACGACATCGGCATCACGCTTCGCAGCACCGAAGCCATCGACCGTTACGAGACCACACGGGCCGCCTGGCTGCCGACGACCTGAACGCTTCCGGCACTTCGCTTGCGGCCCAGCACTGCGGGCCAAGACGCGCAGTGCGTCCGTCAGTCGCGATACGGTACCGCCACGCTTCGGGCGGCTTGCTCGACCTGATCGCGACTTGACGCGAGCAGGCATGCGTACGCGAGGGAGAGCGATCCATGAAGAAATGGCGACTGCTCGTTGCCGTGCTAGCCGTGTTTGCGCTTGTCGCTGCGGCATGCACAAGCGACGACGACGATGACGGTGCGGCACCCGCGGCCACAGCGGCACCGGACACCGATGACATGGCCGACGACGACATGGCCGACGACGGCGACGACCACGACGAGGACGACGGCCACGACGAGGACGACGGCCACGACCACGACGAGGACGAAGACGGCGACGACATGGCTGCGGCGCACGGTCCGTGCAATGACGGCGCCAACGTCGGCGGGACGCTCATCATCGGCAGCACGCAGGTGCCCAGGCATCTCAACGGCACTGTGCAGTCGGGCTATGCGACCGCCGTGCCCGGAACGCAGCTCAATGCCAGCCCGCTGCGCTACGACGCCGAGTACAACCCGATGCCGTACCTGGCAGAGAGCTGGGAGGTCGCCGATGACGGCCTCTCGGTGACGCTGCATCTGGTCGAGGACGCAGTCTTCCACGACGGCATGCCGATCACCTCCGCGGACGTGGCATTCTCGATCCAGACGGTGCAGGCGCATCACCCGTTCAAGCCGATGTACGCACCGGTGACAAGCGTGGACACGCCCGACGAGCACACTGCGGTCATCAACCTCAGCCAGCCGCACCCGGCAATCCTGCTGGCGATGTCGCCCGGCCTGCTGCCGATCATCCCCAAGCACATCTTCGATGACGGCCAGGACCTGCCGACCCACCCCCGCAACACCGAGGACTTTGTGGGCTCGGGTCCGTTCCGGCTGGCCGAGTACGAACCCGGCACGATCATCCGGATGGAGCGCTTCGACGACTTCTTCATCGAGGGCACGCCGTGCCTGGACGAGATCGTGATGGAGATCACGCCCGATCCCACCTCGATTGTGCTCGGCCTTGAGAACGGCACTACGCACCTCTCGGTGACGCTCGGCGGCGCTGCCAACACGCTGCGGCTGATGGACAACCCTGACGTCGAGGTGACTGCCAGCGGCCACGAGGCGATCGGGCAGGTCCAGTGGCTGGAGTTCAACGTCAACGATCCGGTGTTGTCTGACCAGCGAGTGCGCCAGGCCATCGCGTACGCGATCGACCGGGACTTCCTCGCTGAGGTGATCGACCAAGGCCTCACCTTCCCGGCGCCGACCGGAATCGTGACTGCAAGCCCGTTCCACAACACCAACGTCAACCACTACGACAAGGACGTCGACCGGGCCAAGGCGCTGCTGGCCGAGGCGGGCTACGGCGAAGGCGAGCTGGAGCTCAGCATCGACTACATCCCGCCGACGCAGGTGATCTACGCCGAGTACGTGGTGCAGGCCCTCGAAGAAGCCGGCATCAAGACCGAGTTGAGCGTCTCACCGGACTTCCCCACGTGGGCCCAGCGCGTCGCCGGCGGGAATCACCAGATGACGATCAACAACGTCTGGAACTGGGGCGATCCGGTGATCGGCGTGCATCGCACGTACCTGTGCGACAACCGGGTCGGTGTGATCTGGACGAACAACACGGGCTACTGCAACCCTGAAGTGGACAGCATCCTGGCCGCTGCAGGGCAAGAGCTCGACGGTGCCGAGCGGGCCCGCCTGTACGGGCAGTTCCAGGAGATCGTGGCCGACGAAGTCCCGATCTACTTCCTGACCACACCGCCGTTCTGGCAGGCGTACAACCCGGTCGTGCAGAACCCGCCGATCAACAACATCTGGGGGCAGATGTCGCCGATGCACGAGGTCTGGCTCGACCAGTAGCGGCGACACAAGCCCAGTGCAGCGGCACTGACACCGCTGCTCGGAATCCAACCTCGTAGAGATCATCAATGCTCAGGTCCATCACCGCCAGGATCGCCCAAGCACTTGGGTTGATCCTGGCGGTGATGTGCTTGAACTTCCTGCTCATCCACCTCACACCCGGTGATCCAGCCACGGTCATCGTCGGCGAGAGTGGTGCCGGGGACCCCGAACTGCTGGACGAGATCCGGGCGCAATACGGACTCGACCGGCCAGTCATCGTGCAGCTGCTCTCCTACGTCGGCCGCGTCGCCACCGGTGACCTGGGCGACTCGTACTTTTTCAACCAGTCGGTGACATCGCTGATCATCCAGCGCTTGTGGCCCACGGTGCTGCTGGTCGGCACGGCGCTGGCGTTTGCCGTGGCAGCGGGAACGATGGTCGGCGTCGCCACTGCGCGCCGTCCCGAGAGCCCGATCAGCCACGGCGCGACGGTGCTGGCGCTGGTGGGCTTCTCTATGCCGGTCTTCTGGACCGGGATCATGCTGGTGATCCTGTTTGCCTCGGCGTGGCAGCTGCTGCCAGTGCAGGGGTGGCACGACGTCAGCTACCCAGAGGACCTGATCGGAAACATGCTCGACGTAGGCGAGCACCTGGTGCTGCCCGCGCTGACGCTCGGTCTGATCTACCTGGCGCAGTACAGCCGCTTGTCACGCGCATCGATGCTGGAAGTGCTCGAGTCGGATTACGTGCGAACGGCTCGGGCCAAGGGTCTGAGCGAGCGGCGAGTGGTGTACAAGCATGCACTGCGCAATGCCGTCATTCCGGTGGTGACTGTTGTGGGCTTGCAGTTCGGGGCGCTGCTGTCTGGGGCGCTGCTGGTGGAAACGGTGTTCAACTGGCCGGGCCTGGGACGGCTCGCGTTCGATTCGATCCTGCGAAGGGACACGTCAGTACTGCTGGGCGTGCTGCTGGTGTCCTCGGTGATGGTGATCATCGCCAATCTGCTGACGGATCTGCTGTACACCGTCATCGACCCGCGCATCCGGCTGCGGGAACGATCCAATGTCTGAAACCACCGGGCTCGGGGACGCTGCCGCCGCCGACGCGGGCGTCGCGCCGGGCCTCGGTGCCGGCGGCGCAGGAGCCGCACGACCAGGCCGGGAAACAATGCGGCTGTTCGTGCGCAACCGAGCGGCAGTGGCAGGGGTCGTCATGCTCGTGGGGATCATCTTCATGACCTTCGTCGGGCCACGCATCTACGACAACGATCCCAAGGACATCGTCGCTATCCCGCTCACGGGCCCTGGCGAGCTGGAAGAGGCCCGACTGGGCACCGACTACCTGGGTCGGGACGTGCTGGCTGGCGTGATCGGCGGCGGAGTGACGAGCCTGACGGTCGCTGCCATGGCAGCCGCGATGGTGTTGGTGATCGGCATCAGCATCGGCGCGCTGGCCGGTTACTACGGCGGATGGCTGGACAGCGCCCTGATGCGCTTCACGGAGTTCTTCCAAGTGCTGCCCGCGTTGCTCTTCGCCATGGTGGTCGTGGCGCTGTTCGAGCCGTCGAAATGGACCATTGCGTTCGCGATCGGCGTGGTCGCCTGGCCCGGTATCGCCCGCATCACGCGAGCCGAGTTCCTGCGGCTCAAGAACCTGGAGTTCGTGCGTTCGGCGCGTGCAGTCGGGGCCACAGACTGGCGCATCATTCGCAAGGTGGTGTTTCCGAACGCGCTGCCGCCGCTGATCGTGTCGGCAACGCTCATCATGGGTACGGCGATCCTGTTCGAAGCGGGGCTGGCGTTCTTGGGTCTCGGCGATCCGAACAGCACCAGCTGGGGCCTGATGATCGGACTGAACCGAGGCAACTTCCTGACAGCGTGGTGGTCGGTGACATTCCCCGGCCTGGCGATCTTCTTCACCGTGCTGAGCTTCAGCCTGATCGGCGACGGCTTGCAAGATGCCTACAACCCCAAGCTGCGAGGTCGCTGAGTCGTGAACGTTGCTTCCTCAGCACGCCACAACGGCAGCGATGCCGCATCGCCGCGACTGCAGGTGAGAGGACTGACCGTCAGTTTCGACGAGTTCGTCGCCGTCAATGACGTGTCGTTCGACCTGCACGACGGTGGGACGCTGGCGGTCGTCGGCGAATCCGGATCGGGCAAGTCGGTTACCGCCCTGTCAATCATGCGCCTCATCGAGATCGGCACCCGGGCGGAGATCCGCAGCGGCGAGGTGCTGTTCCGCCATGACGACGGCACCGTCACCGATCTGCTGAAGCTCCCCGAACCGCAGATGCGATCGATTCGGGGCGATCGCATATCGATGATCTTCCAGGAGCCGCTGACCAGCCTCAACCCCGTCTATACCGTCGGCAGCCAGATCAGCGAGGCGCTGCGGCTGCACCGCGGCATGAGCCGCAGCGAGGCTCGCGAGCGCACCCTGGAGATGCTCAATCGCGTCCGGATCCCGGATGCGGCACGGCGTATCGACCAGTACCCGCACGAGATGTCGGGTGGGATGCGCCAACGGGTCATGATCGCGATGGCTCTTGCCTGCGACCCGGCGATCCTGATCGCGGATGAGCCGACCACCGCGCTCGACGTCACCATCCAAGCGCAGATCCTCGCACTGATGGCCGAGATGCAGCGCGAGACCGGGGCAGCGGTGCTCATCATCACCCACGACATGGGCGTGGTTGCCGAGATTGCCGACGAGGTCGTCGTGATGCAGCAGTCGCGATTGGTCGAGCGCGGCCACGTCTCGGACATATTCGACCGACCCAGCGAGCCCTACACGCAGTCGCTGCTGGCTGCGGTGCCCCGCCTGGGGTCGATGGCTGGCGTTGAGGCCCCGCAGCGCTTCGACCTGATCGATCCCGATGCTCTGGCGGCGGCAGCCACGTCGGGCGTGGGCAGCGACGGGGGCGCGGACTCGTGACGCAGCACGATGCCGCAGAGGCTGAGCCGATCGTCGAAGTCGATGCGCTCACCAAGCACTTCCCGGCCAGCCACGGCGCCCGCGTGCACGCAGTGGAGCAGGTCAGCCTGCACATCGATCGCGGCGAGACGCTGGCGGTTGTGGGCGAGAGCGGCTGCGGCAAATCGACGCTGGCGTACCTGATCATCCGCCTGCTGAATCCGACCAGCGGCACCATCCGGCTCGACGGCGCCGACATCACGAACCTGGGACCCCGGGCGCTGCGGCCACACCGGCGCAAGGCACAGATCGTCTTCCAGGACCCTTTCGCCAGTCTGGATCCCCGCCGCACCGTGGGCAAGGCGATCGCAGAACCGCTCGAGATACATCGGGCAGTGCCAAAGCGCGACACCAGCGACGTCGTGGCCGACTTGCTGCGCCGCGTGGGCATGTCGCCCAACCACATGCGGCAGTACCCGCACCAATTCTCCGGTGGCCAGCGGCAGCGCATCTGCATCGCCCGGGCCTTGGCGCTGCGACCCGAGCTGGTGATCGCGGACGAGGCAGTCTCTGCGCTGGACGTCTCGATCCAGGCGCAGGTCATCAACCTGATGATGGACCTGCAGGAAGAGCTCGGACTGTCGTACTTGTTCATCAGCCACGACCTCGCCGTGGTGGAGCGGATCGCCCACCGGGTCGGCGTGATGTACCTCGGACAGATTGTTGAACTGGGCCCGCGGCGAGCCATCTTCGAGAACCCCATGCACGACTACACCAAGCGGCTGCTCGATGCAGTGCCGATCGCCGATCCGGCTCGCCGCCGCACCGACCGATCGGTGCAGACCGACGAGGTGCCCAGCCCGGTCTTCGAAGCAGGCACCGCCCCGGACCCTGTGACACTGTTCGAAGTGGAGCCGGGGCACTACGTGGCGCAGGAGCAGGAATGATGGAATCGCACGCGCCGGCCGGCACCGACAACGAACCGTTCGTGATCTACCCGGCGCGCCGGGTCATCACCATCAACCCCGCGTTCCCCTTCGGCGAAGCCGTAGCCGTAGCCGGCGACCGCATCCTGGGCGTCGGCAGCACCGACGAGCTGGCGTCGTGGGGCGAGCACCGCATCGACGATTGCTTTGCCTCTCACGTGATCATGCCCGGGTTCATCGAAGCGCACTGCCACGTCATGTCGGGCGGGCTGTGGAATTCCACCTACGTGGGCTACTTCGACCGGCGCGATCCGCAGGGGCTGCTGTGGCCGGGCTGCACGTCGATCGACGATGTGCTCGAACGGCTGGGCAAGGCCGCAGCCGACATGACCGACGACTCCCAGACGCTGCTGGCCTGGGGCCTCGACCCCATCTACTTCCCGGGCGAGCGGCTCGTGGCGCGCCACCTCGACACCGTGACCGGCGACCGGCCGACGCTGATACTGCATGCCAGCGGGCATCTCGCCACCATCAACTCGGCGCTCATGGACCGATGCGGGATCGACGAGACGGCGACCAGTCCCGGCGTGGCCCGGGGCGGCGACGGGCTGCCGAACGGCGAGCTGCATGAGCCCGCCGGGATGATGCTGGCCGGCGAAGCATTCGCCGACATGATGAAGGCCAACCGCAGCGAGCAGGCCCGCTGGCGCTACGCCAACGAGGCACGCAATGCCGGGCACACCCTGCTGACGGACCTGGGCACAACGCAGCTCTGGGACCCGGACCAGCTCGGCAACTGGAAGAAGGTGACCAGCGATCCGGCATATCCAGCGCGGGTGATGGTGGCAATGTCGAACCTGTTCGGGGCCACGGCCGACCCGGCAGAGCTGGCCGAGCTGTGCGTGCAGCTGAAGGGCGAGCAGACCGCCAAGCTTCGCTTCGGCATCGTCAAGCTGATCCTGGACGGCTCAATTCAGGGGTTCACGGCCCGCATCAGCTGGCCGCATTACTACAAGCCGCCGCCTGGGCACATCGGCAACGGCATGTGGCTGACTGCTCCCGACCAGATGGCCGACCTGGTGGAGCAGTACCACCGAGCCGGCTTGACTGTGCACTGTCATTGCAATGGCGACGAGGCCACCGAGGCGTTCGTAGAAGCCGTCGAGCAAGTGCTCGAGCGCTATCCCCGCTGGGATCATCGCCACACCGTGCAGCACTGCCAGCTCACCACGCCCGACCAGTACCGTCGCATGGCAGCGCTCGGCATGCACGCCAACATCTTCTCGAACCACATCTACTACTGGGGCGACCAACATCGGGACGTGACCGTGGGACCCGAGCGCGCGGCGCGGATGGATGCCTGCGGGACGGCCTTGGCCAGCGGCGTCAGCTTCTCGATCCACTCAGATTCGCCGATCACGCCGCTGGGCCACCTGCACACGGCATGGTGCGCGGTGAACCGGGTGACAGCGTCGGGCCAAGTGCTGGGTCCCGACGAGCGAATCGGCGTGTCGGATGCCTTGCGGGCCATCACCATCGAGGCCGCCCGGCAGATCAAGATGGACGCCGAGATCGGCAGCATCGAGGCCGGCAAGCTGGCCGACTTCGCCGTGCTGGAGGACGACCCGCTGAGCGTCGGCCCGATGGCGTTGCGTGATATCGGGGTGTGGGGCACGGTGCTGGGCGGCGTCCCCCAGCCTGCGCAGATCAGCGGTACGTAAAGGCCGCTCCAACGGCGAGCGCACGGCATTGCGCGGCGAAGTTGCGGGCACAGGCAAGATGAGCGGTAGATGAGCACTCAGCGCCTTCCCATGAACGTCGTCGGCGGGTACCTGGGCGCGGGCAAGACGACGCTGGTGAACCATGTGCTGCGCTCGTCCGACGAGCGCATCGCCGTGATCGTCAACGACTTCGGCGAGATCTCCATCGACGAAGACCTGATCGTGGCCGCCGACAGCGACAAGCTGACGCTGGCCAACGGCTGCATCTGCTGCACGCTCGCCGACGGGTTCGCCGCCGCACTCATGCAGATCCGCTCGGCGGGCGCACTGCCGCAACGCCTGCTCATCGAGGCCAGCGGTGTCGCCGACCCGATCCAGATAGCGGCCTATGGCCACACGCCCGGGTTGCGACTGGACGCCGTGGTGGTGATGGCAGATGCCGAGCAAGTCCGCCGCCAAGCCAATGACCGCTGGGTGGCCGACACCGTGCGGATGCAGCTTGCAGCCGCAGACCTGCTGGTGGTCAACAAGATCGACTTGCTCGACGATGCCGACAAAGCCGACGACTTGTGCCACTGGCTGGCAGGGCTCGCGGCCGGCGCCACTGTTGTGCGGGCGAGTCGAGCTGCGGTGCCCATCGATGTGCTGCTCGGCCCCCGATCGGCCGATGACGCGGCCGACATCCGTGAACGGCCGGCGCCCGAGGCGGCCGCTGCTTCCAGATGGCACGTCGTGGAGGAGCTCTTCGAATCGCAGACCGTCGTGCTCGACGCACCTGTTCCCATGCCCGTCATCGAGGCGTTGCTCGCCGATCTGCCCGACGACGTCGCCCGGCTCAAGGGTCTGGTGCAAGCAGCGCCGGCCGCCGGCGCGAGCGACACGACCGCCAGAGAAGCCGCCGACGCGGCCGCCTACCTGGTCGAAGCCGTCGGCAAACGCACCTCGATGACACCCCACCTCACCGACCCCACCCAGCCACCACCCCGGTGGGCCATCAGCCTCATATCCCACAAGGGCGCCCTCGCTCCCGACTGGCTCGCCGAGCGACTGCGCTCAGATTGCTGAGCCGTCCTGCTCAGGAATGGCCCGCGAAGTCTCGAGAGGGCTTGCCGGGGCGGCGGGGTCAGATCTCCCAGAGGAGCGACTTCGCGGTGAGCCCCAGCAGCGCCGTCGCGAGCCCGGTGTCGTTGACATGGACCTTCGGGCGGCGCTTGGCGCGTGTGGCCGCGCCGGTAGCCCAGCCGGACATGCGGGTGACGAGGTGCGTCATCTCCAGATACGACAGGTAGTCGGCAGTGGTGTCGATGCTGCCCAACTCCAGGTCGCGATGGATGTCGCGCATCACGAGTTCTGAGGCCGTCCTGGCCGCGGCCGCTCGCAGCAGGCGCGCCAGCTCGGTGGACCGTCGAGCCCCTGTGACCTCGACGATGTCGCGGGTCACAGCGGTATGCACGTATGCGTCGAACCACAGCCTGCGATCTGATTCCCCCAAGCTGATTGCTTCGGGATAGCCGCCGCGACAGATGCGGTCGGCATAGTCGGCCCGGGTCACTGCTGACGGTGCGGCATGCAAGAGCTCCTGGGTCGCGGTCGCTTGGGCGCGACCGTCATCGAGCAAGAAGGTCAACAACCCGTTGCCAGTGCCTTCCATCTCGACCTGCGAGAACGGCGCCAGGTCGAAGAACACTGCTCGGCCCGCCAGCGACTCCGAGAACACCGGAACCGTCAGGAAGTTCGTCGAACCGGTCAGCAGGAAGCCGCCCGGAGTCGGGTCGGAATGGTGCAGAGCGTGTGCCCGTTCGCAGCACGCCGTATTGTCAGGTGCAATGAACGCGATTCGACGAGCGGCCGCGCTGCCTGCTGCGACGGCGTCGCACGACCACCGCTGACGTGCGAACGGCGATGTCCGGACCCTGCTGTGCTGCCTGTCGGATCGCCATGCTGGCATCGGCTGCGCTGCTTGCAGCCGGATGCGGCCTGTTCGGAAACGACCAACCGGCTGTGCAGCAGACACTGAGCACATCGCAGCCTGCGCCGGTGCCGGCGACGACCACGACGCGCGCACCGTTCGTTGTGTCGATCGCCGAAGAATACGAAGCTGAGGCCGCTCTCGACACACTGGTCGATGAGATCTTCGAGGAATCGGGCCTCGAGACTGCGATTGACGAGGCGGTCGATGAGATCTTCGAAGAGTTGGCCACAGAACTGGCCGACGAGGTCCCGTCGGCGGGCGAGGACGCGCTGTCATCCGATGTCTGTGCCGAGAGGACATTGGGCGAGTGGACGGTGTCGCGGCTCCGAGACGGCTCGTGTGCCAGCCGAGTCATCAGCCGAGAATCGACCGGCGACGAGAGCATCACGCTCGACGGCGATGACCGCTCGAGCGAAGATGCCTCCGGCAGCGATGACGCCGAGAGCGAAGATGCAACCGCGGGCGAAGGCGTCGTCGGTTTGGTGTGCCGATGGGTCGGCGAGGGCGAATTCGATGTCGAGATGTACGTGCAGTTGCCGTCCTACACCATCGAGGAGGAGTGGCGCGGCTTCAGGGCGAGACTGTGGGTGCTGCCGGTTGCACGATACGCGTCGGCGACGCGAGCATGGCCAGCGGCTGAGTTTGGGGAGGAACTCACGACGGCGGAGCAGGGGCTGCTCATCGAGGGTGCTGACCCGACGCGAGTTGCCTTCTACCCAGATGACGGGGCGGAAGATCTCGACGCTTTCTCGGCGACCGAGGTCGGCGATATCCCGAGCGTGTTCGGCGCCAGAGGCACGACACGTTTCGGCCGGCCGCTCGAGCTGTGGATCGAGACTGCACGCGATGTCGTCCAGGAAGAGCAAGAGGACCAGACTGCTGACGATGAAGCACAGGACGTGCCGTCGGAGGAGGAGACTGAGACCCTTGTGTGGCGGGCCATCTTCCCGCTGAGCGGCGCCGCGGCGGCTGCCGAAATCGTCGGCGAAGATTGCAACAGGCTGAACCTCCGCCCGACGTACGAGACGTACGACATCGACGGCTTCGTGCCCGGAGGTCCCTGAGGACGACACCGCGGCGGCTCTGCCGATCGTGCGCGACCACCGTCGAATCCGGCCACGACCGCTCGCGGCGGCTCTGCCGATCGTGCGCAACCATCGTCGAATCCGGCCGCGACCGCTCGCGGCGGGCCTCCGGTGGCGTCTAGCTGCTCGGGTCCTCGATCATCGAGGCTGCTTCGGCCCGCAACTCCTGTGCGCAGGTATGGAGATAGTTGCGGCCGGTTGCCGTCACCATGTTGTAGGCGAGTTCGTCGACGGCGTCGGCCTTGAGCACGAGCGCCTCGTGTGCCCGGTGGCCGAGGGCCAGCACCATGTCGGCCAACTCGGCAGCCCACTGTGCCTCGCCCGCGGCGAGCGCCTCGCTCGCCCGTTCGAACAGCACGTCGACCCCCCCGGCCAGCGCCGCCACTCGCCCGGCCCGGTCCCGAGGGTGGAGCGGGTTCATGTGGGCCGGATCGCCGTCGAACCATCCGAGGATGCCGCTGTAGATCGCGCGCACACCCCAGCTCACGTTGCCGTAGTACTCGCCGAGCAAGGGATCGGCGGCAAGGTCAGGCGGCAGGGTCACCTCGTGAGCGAGCTCGTCCGGCGTCTTGCCGTCATTCATGCCAGCGATGGTCTGGTTGTAGACGTGCCACAGCCCCCGGCTGTAGACATCGAGCGCTCGATCCACCTCGGCCGCTCCCGAGAACGGAATGGTGTGGCCCAACACCAAGTGCTCGGCCTGCATTGCCCGGATCCGGTCGACCGACTCGCACCAATCTCGCACGTCGCGGTACTGGGTGCCGCGGATCGCGTACAGGTTGGGAAAGGACCGGTACATGTTGTCGCCGGCGAACACCACCCGCTGGTCGGCGAACCACGTCATGATCTGGTCGTCGGTCTCGCCGGGGTTGTACGACACCTCCAAGGTGACGCCGCCGAGCGAGACGGTGGCCCGTGTCTCAAAGGTTTGATTCGGCAGCGCCCTCGGATCGGGGCCGCCGGCAGGGCCCTGTGCGAGCGTCCCCTCTTCGGGATAGATCGCCGACGCGATGCCGTTGTTGATGCGCTTTTCGGGGGGCAGCAGGAACCCGGCCTGCCGGAGCCCGCGCTGGCGGGCAACGTGAGCGCCGTTGCGGCCGAATCGACGAGCCTCATCACCGAAGCGAGCGATGCCCCAGATCTCGATATCGGGGTTCTCGTCCAAGAATGCGGCCGCGCCGCCGGTGTGATCCGGATGTCCGTGGGTGTAGACGAGGCCGAGAATCGGGAGGTCGGTGCGGGTACGCAGCTCGGCGATGGCGGCCGCTGACTCGCCGGGCAGCGATCCGGAATCGACGGCCACGATGCCCGTGTCGCCGAGCACGAACGAGAATGTCGACACGCCATAGCCGACGGCAACACAGACTCGGTCAGTCAGATCGACGAACTGCCGAGCAAAGAGGTGATCGATCGAGCGCAGTGCCTCCGAAGCGGCTGTATCCGAACCGTCCATCAGCTCGTCATCGGGCGGCGTCTGCGGCCTCGATGCGGACGGGTCGGGTCGCACTGTCGCCTACCTCGCTGCCGATGCCGATCGGATGTAGGGAACGACCGACTCGCCGGCCAGCACCGGGCCGCTGGTGTGCAGGTGGCAGCGCACGTAGCCCCCGTGCCGGGCAGCGGTGGCGTCGGGCATGAGCTCCGTGCAGATGTCCATCGCCACCGGGCACCGGTTCGCAAAGGGACAGCCAGGCGGCAGGTCAGCCGGGCTCGGCGGCTCGGCATCCTTCTTGAACGTCTGTCGCAGCGCTCTGCGCTCGGCCTGCGCAGCCGGGTCGGGCACCGGCACCGATGCAATGAGCATTTCGGTGTACGGATGGGCCGGCAGGTCGTAGACCCCCTCGGCGGCACCCTGCTCGACCAGGTAGCCGAGGTACATCACCCCGACGTCATCGCTGACGTGGCGGACCACGTCGAGATCGTGCCCGATGAACAGGAATGCCACGCCGGTGTCGGCCTGCACCCGTCGCAGCACGTTGATGACCTGGCTCTGGATGGACACGTCAAGGGCACTCGTGGCCTCGTCCGCGATGATGAGACCCGGCTCCACTGCCAGCGCCCGCGCGATCGAGACCCGCTGGCGCTGCCCACCGGACATCTCGTAGGGGTATCGGTCGAGGAACTCGTCGGCTAGGCCGACCTCATCGAGCAACGCCACGATGCGCTGCTCGCGCTCGGCGCTCGGCTTGATGCCGAAATGACGGGTGATGCCGTCGCCGACGATGGTGCGCACCTGGTGCACCTGGTTCAGCGAGGAATACGGGTCTTGCAGCACAGCCTGCACCCGCTTGCGGAACGCCAGCTCGGCCTCCCGCGGCACATGGGTGACGTCCGCCCCGTCGAGCCGGATCGTGCCCGCCGTGACGTCAGTGAGCTGCAGGATCGCCCGCGCCACGGTGGACTTGCCCGAGCCCGACTCGCCCACGAGGCCGAAGGTGCGATGCGGCTCGATCACGAAGCTGATGCCGTTGACGGCCTTCACCGTCGGCATCGTCTGGCGGAACAGCCGCTGCCTGCCGGTGAAGTGCACGTGCAAGTTCTCCACCTCGAGGAACGGCACTGTCATGCGGTCGTCTCCGCGGGCGGGCCGAACTCGAACTCGGCATGGCGCACGCAGCGCACCAGATCGGTGCCCACGGCTTCCAGCAGCGGCACCGACGTGCGGCACCGCTCGGTCGCGAACTCGCAGCGCGGCGCGAACCTGCACCCGTCCGGCCACGCAGCAGCAGACGGCACGACGCCGCCGATCACCGGGAGGTCGCCGTGAACGCGGTGGCTCTGCGGCATCGTGTCGAGCAACGCCCGCGTGTAGGGGTGGCGCGGCCGCGAGAACAGCGTCGACACGCTCGCCGTCTCCACCACTTGGCCGGCGTACATCACCAGCACACGGTCGGCGGCGTCCGCGATGACGCCGAGGTCGTGCGTGATCAGGATCACCGCCATCTGGTGGCGCTGTTGAATCTCAGCCATCAGGTCGAGGATCTGACCCTGGACGGTGACGTCGAGCGCGGTCGTGGGCTCGTCGGCGATGAGCAGCTTCGGCTCACAGGCCAGCGCCATGGCGATGCCCACCCGCTGCGCCATGCCGCCGGAGAACTCGTGCGGGTACTGATCGAGCCGCCGCTGCGGATCGGGAACCTGCACCTCAGCCAGCAGCTCGGCGGCCCGCGCCCGCGCCTGCGATCTGGACATGTCGGTGTGCACCAGCAGCGACTGCATCAGCTGCCGCCCGACCCGCAGTGCAGGGTTGAGCGCGGCAACCGGCTCCTGGAAGATCACGCCGATGTCGCGCCCGCGGATCTCCTGCCATTCCTGTTCAGGCAGGAACGTGACCTCGCGGCCGTCGAACGAGATGCTGCCCTGGCTCAGGTACCCGGGCGCGGGCGTGAGGCCGAGCGCCGCGAGCATCGTCATGCTCTTGCCCGAGCCCGACTCGCCGACCACGCCAAGCGTCTCGCCCGGGTACACCTCGAGCGACACATCCGACAGCACCCGGTTGACGGTGCCTCCGGCTGCGGGAAACCCGACGGCGAGATCCCGGATCGACAGCACGGCACCGTTGGCGTGAAGCTGCACCACCGGCGGCAGCGCAACCTGGCGCGGGACTGTCAGCGAGCTGTTGGCGGCATCGCGGCCGAGCGAGTCACGGATGCCATCGCCGAGCAGGTTGAACGCCAGCACCGTGAGCACCAGCGCCCCGCCTGCAGGAACGATCTGCCAGATTCCCTCCAGACGAAAATCGAAGCGAGCCCGGGCCAGCATGACGCCCCAGTCGGGGTCGTCGAGCTTGGCGCCGATGCCCAGGAAGCTCAGCGTGGCGCCAATGAGGATGACGGCGCCCGAGATGATCGCGACCTGCACGATGAGCGACGGCAGCAGGTTCGGCGTGATGTAGCGGCGCAGGATCGTCGCGGGCGACAGCCCGGTGATACGGGCGGCATCGACGTACATCTCCTCTTTCTCCGCGAGGGTCACCGCGCGGGTCAGGCGCGCGAACCGCGTCGCCATGGCGATGCCGACGCCGAGCATCGCTGAGGGAAGGCTCGGCTCCAGGATGATGATGACCGCCATGGCCAGCAGCACGATCGGCAGCGAGAACAGCACGTCGTTGATCCACATCACGATGCGGTCGGTGCGACCGCCTCGCCAGCCCGAGAACAGGCCCACCGGCACGCCGAGCCCGATGGCGACGACCATCGCGATCAGGATCGAATTCACGGCGAACCGCGCTCCGTGCACGACGCGGCTGTAGAGATCCCGCCCCGTCCCGTCGGTTCCCAGCCAGTGATCCCAGCTCGGGCCCTCGAACGTCCGCGTCAGCGTGACATCGCCGGCGTAGGGGTCGTGGGGCGCCAGCAGCCCTGGCCACAGCCACGCCAGCAGCAGCAGCGTCACCCATGCCATCGCCGCCACGGTCAGCGGGCTGCGGAACATTCGCATCCAGAACCGCGACCGCGGACTCGCAGCCACGGGCGGCCTCGGCGCCGATGCTGCCAGCGCGCCCGCGGCGTCGCTCATCGCTCCAGCCTCACCTTGGGGTTCAGCAGCCCGTAGCTGATGTCGACCAGCAGGTTGACGACGAGCACCACAATGCCAACGACCAGCATCGAGCCCTGCAGCACGGTCACGTTGCGGGTCTGGATGGCGTTGGTGAGCAGTGTGCCCATCCCGTTGATGTTGAACACCACCTCCACCGTGAACGTCAGCCCGAGCGCCGCAGCGGCCCGGAAACCGATCGCGGTGACCGTCGGGATCATCGCATTGGGCAGCGCGTGCTCCCCGATCAGCGATGTTCGCCTGATGCCGCGTGCGCGGGCGGCAAGCACATAGCGCGACTGCAGGGCGTTGCTCATCGAGCTGCGGAGCTGGCGCTGCACCAGCGCGACAGTCGGCAGGGCCAGGCCGATGGCCGGCAGCGTGATGCTGCTGATCCACCCGGTGATGCTCTCGCTGGGCCGGGTGTAGCCGGCAGGGCTGAGCCAGCCCCACTTCACGGCCAGCCACCACGACAGCAGCATCGCCAACACGAACCCGGGAGCAGCGATCAGCGCCGCTGAGGCGATCGAGATTGCTCGATCGGCCCCGCCACCGGGCCGCACTCCCGACACGATGCCCATCGCCATCCCCGCAGCCACGCCGATGACGAGGCTGTAGGCCACGATGCTCAGCGTCGGCCCGATGCGGTCCGCGATAAGGCTCGAAACCGAGACGCTCTCATTGGTCAACGACGTGCCGAGGTCACCGGTGACGGCACTGGCAAGCCAGCGCACAAACCGGATCGGTATCGGATCGTCCAGCCCGAGCTGGCGCTCCACCGACGCGATGCACTCGATGGTTGCGCCCTCGCCGCAGACCGAGCCGGCGATCGAGCCGCGGGCCTCCATCGCGACGGCGATGGCGAAGGAGATGACGGCGATGGCGAACAGCAAGGGGATCATCGCCAACAGGCGGATTCCGATGTACCGCGCCACGTGGTCCCCTCAGTCCGTTCGGTAGGTGCGATGTGCCGGGGCCGCCGGTTCCGGGAGGCAGCCCCGGCACATCACGGTGCGAATCCGAGTCGCAGGCGCTCAGCCCTTGGTGACGCCGTGCGGCCAGAAGTGGATAGGCAGGCCCTGGGTGTGGTGGACGCCGCCGATGTTGTCTTGATAGGCCACCACGGTCGTCAGCGTGTTGTTGACGATGAAGATGCACTCCTCGAGCATGATCTTCCACGCCGCCGCAACATCGGCCTCGCCGTCGGCGAAGTTCTTGCCCCTCGCCGCAGCCACCAGCTCCACCACACCCTCGGGGCTGACCTTCGACGGGTTGAACGCTGCAGTGCCTGTCCGTGCCACCAGCGACATCAGGGCATTCGGCTCGTTGAACGGGATGATCTGCACCGGGTGGACGCCTTGGGCGAGCCGACCGAACATCTCGCCGCCGGTGGGCGGGTCGAGCGCCTCGTTCTGCATGGTGATGCCCAGCTCCGCGAGCGCAGTGCCCCAGGCCGAAGACAGCACGGGCCAGAAGCCGGCCGGCAGGTGGCCGTTGGTGAACGTGAATCCCTCTTCGCCGGTAGCCGCGAAGCGCGCCTCGGCAGCCTCGATGTCGAACTCGGGAACGTCGAGATCGTCGATCCAGGCGTAGTCGGACGGCCCGGTCGCGAACTGGTTGTTCACTGCGTCGGGGTCGTTCAGCTGCGCCTGGATGCCTTGGCGGTTCAGCGCCTGGGCCATGGCACAGCGCACTTCGCGTTTCGCGAGCTGCGGGACCTCCTCACCGGTCCAGTCGGCCACCACGAATCCGATGCGCACCGTGGAATTGCGCGAGGTGCCGCCGGTGGTCAACAAGTCGAGATCGTTGAGCCGCACCACCGCCACGTCGTATTGGCCGGCATTGAACGAGTCGAGCCGGGCGACCTGGTCGATCGCGGCCTCCAGCCGGACGGTCTCCAGCCCCACCAGGCCCGGCCGCCAGTAGTCGGCGTACGCGACGAGATCGTTCTGAGTGAAGTCCGGGTTCGAGCTGGCCCACGCATACGGGCCGGTGCCCACCGGTGACGCCGCCGCGTCGCCCAGAGACGCCGGCGACACCATCAGGCCCGAGTTGCGGATCAGCCCGCTCAGCAGGAGGATCTCGCCCGGCGCCGCCAGATTGAACCTCACCGTGTGCTCATCGATTGACTCCACGCTGTCCACGATGCCGAGCTGCCCCGCAACCGGCGGGATCACCTGCGGCGGCCCCGCGGTCTTCACGAACTCCACGTTGGCGACCACGGCGTCGGCGTCGAATGGCGTGCCGTCGTGGAACGTGATGCCCTCATGCAGGTAGAAGGTCACCTCGCTGCCGTCGTCGTTCGTCTCCCAGCACTGCGCCAGCCACGGCACGACGTGCCCGCCGGCGTCCTGGCGCACCAGGCCCTCATATATCCAGGAGTAGTAGGCGAACGTCGCAGGCGTCTGGTCGTCATGGGGGTTCAGCGAATTGACGGCGATCGAGATCGCATAGCTGAAGTCGCCGCTCGGGGCGTATGTGCCACGCTCCACCGGCGGGAGGTCCGCTGCGCAGTTCGCGGCCTCCCCGATCGTCACCTGTCCCAAGTCGGCCGAGCCGTCGTCCTGCTCTTCAGCGGTCTCCGGTTCGGCTTCGTCTGTCTCGCTCGGCTCGCTTGCGGCCGTGCCGGCGTCGTCGGCCGCGTCGGCCGATACGTCTTCGACGATCGCGGGAGCGAGTCCCGTCTCGTCATCGCCGCATGCGGCGACCGCCAAGCCGAACGCGAACAGCGCGGCGAGCGCTCGGGTACATCTGGGCAAGGTCATCAACTCATCCTCTCCTTGGGACTGATCTGCGCAGGAAGCTCACTCCATCGCGCCCCTGCCAACCTCTGTTTCAGGAACAGCGAGGGAATCAGACAGTAGCGGAAAGGCGGCGGTCCGGTGCAGCGACGGTCTCAGCGTCAGCGGCCGCTGACCGACCGCGGGACCACACGGCCGTCGTACACCACAATGCCAACCGTTGGCAACTCTGCCCAGTTCATCGCAACGGCGCCGCCGCCGACGCTAGGGCATCTGATGCGCAGGTCCGGAGACGGGCATGCCAGGCGCAGGGTGGAGTCGGGATGCTTCTCTAGGAGGTAGTCGTCACCGCCATCGATGGGCTTCAAGCCGACCAGACCGTCTGCAAGGCCTGCGTCGTCTGCCGTGAGACCCCAATCTTGGAGGTCTTTCGCAATGCAGTCACGATCCTGGACGCGGGCAGCATCCGAAAGTCCCTCGGGACAGCCGTCGGACTTCAAGCTGGCGAATAAGTCGTGCAACTCATCCCGTTCAGAAGGCTGGCGCCACTTATGCGATGGTTGCAACTTCATCATTTTCCAGGCGACGTCGCCTCGCACTTCGTAGTAGCCCGCGCGAGTCGGCGTCCACCTGCACGAGACCGTGGCACCACGTACGCAACGCAGCGTCGCCTGGCGCGCACGTTCCTCCTGATCTTCAGCCTCGGCATTGCCGAGCTCGTCCCAGAAGCTGAACCCGCGTGCCCGCGTGACTTTCTGCCGCTCATCGTCCGTCGCGAGACCGTCCCACCACACCAACGCATGCTCGCCGAACAATTCCTCGATCCGCTCCCGGTCCTCGGGCCTGTCTGGCCACAACTCCCGGATATGGAAGTGATACTGCGGTGCTTCATCGGGGTCGGGGTGAATCACACACATTCCCCTGCTCACCAATTCCCGGACTGTCCTGTGTTCCACGTCTTCAGGGACGAACCATGTCCAAACGGTGCGGTGGCGATGGTCGCTGTCGCCATAGACGTACCGTGTGTAGCGTCTTATGTGCAGCCCCTTATCGCCGTCGTACTGATAATGCTGCGAAACAATCCCTTGCACGGCATTCGTCAACGTCATGATGACCGGTGAGTTCACTATCGCATTGCCCGATTGGTGCGTCGAGACGAGGGTCAAGCGACCCGTGGGCGGGTCGAGGCAGGCGCCCTGTTTCGCGCACGTGTCCCAATCGTTCTGAATCGTTGTCAGGACTACATCAGGATCACCGATCTTGTCGTTGTACACCCGACACGGTTCGCCTGCGCCGTAGAACCAGTCCCTCTGTGTGTGGAAAGCTTGGGCGAACTGTGTCCTGAGAGAGTTAAAGCTCGGATGCGCCAGCACCCGCGGCCCTGGTTGTCGATCCATCTCGTTGTCGTAGTCTTCCGGGCATTCGGACGGTGTCGGCCTGAACGGCAGTACGATGCATGGTGCGCACCCGACGGCGTAGGCATCGTGGGCCGTCATGTCAGGATTCTCTGCCAACCTGGCCTGAATGCCCCGGCAGCGGATGGCGTCGGCCACTGCATCGCACCCTGCGACCCTGCTCGCCCGCTTGATGCACAGCGCGTCGACGCGGGAGCACGAGTCACCCTGCTTTGCACCCTGCTTTCGGCAGTCGAACTCGAGCAGCACGCGGTCGTACATGCACCAGTACTTGTTGCTGCTGTAGTTGCTGCTGTAGTTGCTCAGCGCGGATGAATTGGGGTCGCCGGGGTCGCCGGTGACGAAGCTCGAGCAGTCCCTCGCTGTCGGCACTCGCATGAAGTCGTCGCCGACGTAGTCATCGCAGCTCAACCCGACGGGAAAAGACTGGGTGACGCCGCTGCACGCCGGATGATCAGCCTCATCCGCCCGCTCCGTCGGAGCGGTGTAGCAGGTATTGAAGCTGTTCCAAGGCGTAGCGCCGACCGGGCAAGTCCAAGTGCGGCGAAAGTACACCCGGCACTGCTCAGGGCCTGCCGGCGTAGGGCTGACCGGCTCGGCATCGTCCTCGGCAACGACCCGTCCGACTGTCGCCGGGCACTTCGCAGGCATGGTGATCCGGCATACCGAGTCTTCCTTGCTGACGAACGCGCCGGTCATTTCTTCGCAGAGCTTCAGCGGGTGATCGGCGTCCGGATAGGTCAGACTGGGCGTCTCTTGCACCGGGTCGACGAAGCCATTCTCGTTGGCAGCATCCTCGCACATCGACACATAGACAATGGAGTGCTGCATGAAGCGCTTGCCGTTCACACCGTTCACACCGTGCACGTCGAGCGGGCTCACCGGGCATCTGTCCAGGTTCAAGACGCACAACGACCTGTCGTGGTCGTCCTCTTTCGACACCAACGTTTTGCTGCCGTAGGAGTATTCGGGACAAACGTCGGCCTCTCCGGAGACCACTGCCGGGGTCTGCGCCGCGGCTGGCGTCTCGCCGAAACGCCCCTGCGCGTCACCCGGCAGCACTGACGCCCACGGCGACAGCACGAGCGCCACGGCGAGCGCCGCGCCGCACATGACCCTCATGAGCCAGCCGACGGTACCCCCGAGCACCGCTCGGGTCACCGCACCCAGTCCAGCGGGCACTCCGGGCCGTTCGCGGGCAGTGTCGACGCCGCCGGGACGCACAGCTCCGTCACCGTCACCACTGCCCGGCGCGGCGCCCATACCTGTCCCTCAGCCCTGCGTGCTGCCACATAGTCCTCCCAGTCGGCCGCCCAGCCGGCCAAGCCGGCGCAGTCGGCGGCCTCCTGTGCGGCGACCTGCGACACACGATAGGACACGTCGGTGACGGCGTCCTCCTGGCCCACCGAGATCAGCAGCAGATAGGCCGACAGGCGTGCAGGGCCGGCATCTGCGCGAAGCAGCGGGTCGGCCGGTGCGTCAAGCGACCGGAGCGTCTGATCACGCACGCTGCCCGGCGCAGCGCCCCCTGGCATGCACGAGACAGCGAGTGCCGCACCCGGCCCGAGCGCGACCACGGTGACCTCCTCAGGAAAGGCAATGCGAGCCGCGCGTGGCCCATCGGCGGCCATGGCTGCCGCGAGACGGCGCAGCGCTTGGGTTCGTGCGGGCTCGACCGAGCCGACCGCCACGCAGATCTGCGCAAGCGGCGACGGGGCAGCCAGCGCGCGCGACACCAGAAACTCATAGCGCATCACCCCCAGCGCCGTCATCTGCATGGCATCGCCGTGCGGCGGGATGCCGATGCCGCCGGCACCTGACGGCGCCGCGATGCCGTCGAGCTCCCATGCGCTGCCGCAGGTGCGGGGAGGAAACGCCCAATCCAGCACCGGTGCCCAGACCGGCAAGTACCTCGAGCGCAGATCGCCGAGCGCGGTCTGCGGCGCAGCGGCTGGATCGAGCCGCGGCAGTCTCGGCGACGCCGGCGGCAGCACCTCCACCTGCGGGCGATCCGACAACGGCGCACCGGCCGTCGCGCCGTAGCCCACGCCCTGTGCGGCGTTCGGATCTCCCAGCGTTCCGCCCGAATCGGCGCCGGCTGCGCAGCCTGCACATGCCATGACCGCCGCCGCCGCCGCCAGCGCGCACTGCGCCGCGAGCGCGCATGTGCGTCCCCAGCGCAGCCGCAGCCGCAGCGGCTGCGCCCCGCCGCGCTGGTGCTGGCGCCTGGAATCGCGAACGCAGGCGGGCGCCCTCAGTGCTGCTGGTCTCCGAAGCGCACTGCTGCCTCCATGGCGTCGAACCGGCGCAGCACTTCGGCTTCCATCGCACGCACCTCCGGGTCGTGGGAGCGGCGCGGCCGCGGGAGGTCGACCGGAATGTCGTCGAAGACGCTCCCCCCGGGCCGGAGCATCAAGATGCGATCCGCGAGTTCGATCGCCTCGCCCACGTCGTGGGTCACGAACAGTGCCGTCTTGCGGGTGTGCAGCCAGATGCGTTGCAGGTAGTCGCGCAAGGACCGGCCCGTGAGCGCGTCCATGTGGCTGAAGGGCTCGTCCATCAGCAAGATGTCGGGATTGACCAGGAACGCGCGGGCGATGCCGACCCGCTGCTGCATCCCGGCGGACAGCTGCGCGGGGTACAAATGGGCGACCTCGCTGAGGCCGACCATCGACAGATAGAACTCCGCCTCACGCTTGGAGCGGTCCGACTTTCGATTCTGCACGTACAGCATGTTCTGGAGCACGCTGCGCCACGGCAGCAGCCGCGCCTCCTGGAACACGTAGCCGATCTGGGCGGGCACGCCGTCCTGAACCACCTGCACCGTGCCCGCGGTGGGCGTGTCGGTTCCCGCCACGATGTTGAGCAGCGTGGTCTTGCCGCTGCCCGACGGCCCGAGCACCGCGACGAAGACGTTGCCGGTCACCGACAGGGAGATCCCGCCGAGCGCCTGTACCTGTTGGGGGTACATCGGCGTCGGCGGGTAGATCTTGGTGAGGTTCTCGATCAGGATGGTGGCCATGGTGCTTCTCCTCGAGTGGCGGTGCCGGGGGCGGGCAGCGAGATCCGTTCAGGCGTCGTTGGACTCCGCGAAGGTCAGTGTCGGCGGCTGCTGCCACCGCGTATACCGGCGCTCGAGCCGACGCAGCACCAGCCAGTCGAGCAGCGTGATGAACACCACGAACAGCAGGATCCACGCCACAAAGCCCTCGAAGCGCAAAGCGGTATACCAGAATCGCGCACGCCACCCCACGCCCGTGGCAGAGCCGAACCACTCCGCGATGAGCAGGCTGCTCCAGCCCGCCGTGGCGGCAAGGCGCACGCCCGTTGCCGCGCCGACTGCGGTGCCGCCCATGAACAGATAGATGGCGCGGCGAACGCGCGGCACGGCGAACGCGTCGGACATCACAATCAGCCCCGGGTCGAGGGTGCGGATTCCCGAGCTCAGGTTCATCGCCACGAGGGGAACCGCGGTGATGGCCACGGCGACGACGGGCGTCACGGAGCCGAACCCGAACCACAGCGACGCGACGAATGCCCACACCACCGCTGGCAGCACGAGCAGCACGAGCAGCGTGTCGCTCACTATCGACCGGAACCAGCGCGATCCGCCCACCAGCACGCCCAGCACTAGGCCGAGCGTGATGCCCACCGCGAGGCCCGCTGCGTAGCGCAGCAGGCTGATGCCCAAGAACGGCCAGAACTCGCCGCGGTTCATGCCGCCATGGGAGCCGCCTCCCATTTCGGTCCACAGGAAGACAGCCACCTCGTCAATGCTGGGGACGCGGGGGTTGACCGGCATCAGCAGCAAGTGCCAGCCTGCCAGCAGGATTGCCACAGCCAAGAAGTGAAAGAACCACGGCCGCCGGGTCCAGCGCTCCACGCGCCGTCTCGTCGCATCGGCCGGTCGCTGCGCGCCGAAGCCGCCCGGTACTGGCGCTGAATCGGGCATGTACGTCATCGGCGCGACTTCATGAACGCGTGGGCGCCGCCGAACATTCGACGCTCCAATTGACGGAATATCAGATTCTCCGAGATCAGCATCAGCGCCACGATCCACATTGTCCATGCCAGCATGGCGCGCATGTCGTAGCTCTCGAAGCTGCGTTTGAGCTGAAAGCCCATGCCGTCGGCAGATGCGAAAATCTCCGTCAGCACGGTGATGCGCCAGGCCAAGGCGAACGCTTGCCGTGCCCCGCCGATGACAGCCAGCACCGACGAGGGCACCAGCACGCCGCCGACGATCTGTGCCCGCGTCCGGCCGAACGACTCGCTCATCACTATGAGGCGCCGATCAATGCTGGTGAGGCCCTGGGCGACGTTGGACATGACGTAGGGCGTCGCGACCAGCGTGGCAGCGAACATCGGCCCGAGGCCGGACACGCCGAAGAGAATGAGCGCCAGGATGGCGAGCGTCACCGTGGGTATCGCCACGAAGATGCGAGTGAAGCTGTTGAGCAGCTGCCGGAACCAGCTGCTGTATGCGATCACGACGCCGAAGGCGACGCTCAGCAGCAGTGCCAGCACGAGGCCCCCGGTCACCCGTACGGTGGTGGTCCACAGCGTGCTGCCGAAGCCGTCTCCTGAGGCGATCTGCCAAGCCTCGACCGCAACGACATGGGGCGGCGGCAGGCGCAGGGTTCCGAGCAGGACGTGAGAGCCCAGGTACCACACCCCCAGGAAGCTCAGCCAGCCCGCGATTGCGCCGAACCGCAGACTCCAGCGGGCGCGGACCGAGCGCTGCAGTTCACGTGCCGACAGATCGGAGATCGAGGCAGACGGCGCAGCGGTGTCATCAGTCATGATCAGTGGTCTTCCAGCTTCAGGTCCTGCGCAGTGACCATCACCGGCATCGCAGCGTCGGCCGGGAGCAGGCCCCGCGCCTGCAGGCCAGCCACCGCCTCAAGATAGGCGGCCTCATCTGCCTCGCTCAAATAGACCGACGGCGCGATCCAGTCGTTGCGCCGGACATAGTCGGTCAGCCACGCTATCTCTGCATCGGTTCTCACTGACAGCAGGTGGGGGTACTGAGCGATGAGCTCAGCCGAGTGGCTGTGCCAGTGCTGCACTGCTCGCTCCCATATGTCGAGAAAGTCAAGCACCTCGTGGAGATGCGCATCGAACCAGTCCTGTGTGGTGAGGAACACCTTGCCCGGCGGCACATGGCGGGGACCGTGCAGGTCGGCATACACCTGCGCAGCGGATCGACCGTCATAGAGCGGTCGCAGCATGCCGCTGCTCATCTCGGGCACGCTCATCTCGGGCAGGCAGATGCACACGTCGGCGTTGCCGTTCTCGACGAGCGCAGCGAGGCCGAAGCTGGCGACCACGAGGTCGAAGTCTCTGCTGTCG
This sequence comes from Candidatus Poriferisodalis sp., assembly GCF_965203655.1. GTDB lineage: Bacteria > Actinomycetota > Acidimicrobiia > Acidimicrobiales > Poriferisodalaceae > Poriferisodalis. Next base: position 162,569 of record NZ_CBDBDD010000008.1, on the reverse strand, counting down.
CCGCTCAGATCCAAGGCGTGGGCCTCATCGACGATCAGCGACCACATCAGCATCGAGCCCATCTCGCTCTCGAGCACGACCCGGCCCTCGACGACGCCCGCCATGTCGGCTGCCTGCGACGTGCGCTTGGTGGCAGCGATGGAACGGTCGTGCGAGTACATGCCGATCACGACAGGGTTGTACGACAGCCCCAGCGAGAGGGCGGGCACATCCAAGGCGTCGACGACGACGACATCCGCATGCCCGCTGATGAGCGCGGTGAACGGCTCATAGGGGTGGACGGTCTCTAGGCGCAGGTTGTGACGGTCCTCCCAGTCGGCGACCGCCCCGGAGTCGTTCATCCACTGCCACAGCGGCTCCGCCGGCAGCGCGAAGCGGACGGTGCGCTCGTGCTCGTGGCCGTGCTCGGTGTGGGCCCCTTCGGCTGCGCCGGCCACCGCTTGGGTGCTGGTCGGCTCGACAGCGTTCCGCCCGCATGCGACACCGGCCACGGCTGCGACTGCCAGCAGGGCCGCTGCCGCGCGGCGAGCGATCGAGGCATCGGTGCGTCGCCGCATCACGCGCTCCCCTGCGCTGGTGCGTTGGAGGGCATGGCCCAGTCGGTCACTGCCCGCATGCATCCCCACTCGTCGAGCAGGCAGTGCGGGTCGGCACGCAGCACACGGAATCGGTCAGCCGCGGAGAAATCACCGGGACCAAAGCGAATGCGCCCACCGTATCCGGCGTCGTAGTCGGTGGCGACAAGCTGGTCGATGAGTGCCTCGCGCGAGAACGGGCCGTCGATGCGCGACAGCGCGGCCACGACGACGTCGAGTGCATCGCAGGTCTCCACGAGCAGGCTCCACGCATCGCTGTGCGGGCGATGCGAGAACGTCGAAGCCCCCGGCAGCGAGTTGCGCAGCCGCACGCAGCCGCGGTCCAGATCGGCCACGACGTCGCCGGCTGCTCGCTTCGCGCTGACCATGTAGAAGTTCGCCGCCTGGGCCTCGGGTGCACCGGTCAGCGTCAGCGTCGCACCCTGGATGTCGTTGGCGATCCATCGGGGATGCCAGCCGACGAGCTCGGCAGCGCGCATCATCCGGCGCAGCTCGAACCAGGGCGCAGTCGCGAACACGGTGGCCACACCGGCATCGCGTTGTTTCGCGGCTTCCGCCAAGTAGAAGTCTTCGATGTCTGCCAGCAGGGCCGCCTCCGACTCGGGGACCGCTTGCATCGCCGACTGCGCGGCCGCCTGCTCCGCGGGCGTCAGGTCTTGGCGGAGCAGACCGACACGGTCTTCTGCGCCCACCAGCGAGAGCAGGCCGAATCCTGCTGGCACATGGGTGATGACACCAGGGATGAGATTGGCGCTGCCGGTGAGCTCTACGATCTCGTCGAAGTCGGCGCCGATGTTGTAGTCGCTGCGGTCGGGCGAGGCGCCCACGGGCGGCCCGTACAGCAGCCCGATCTGGCTGTTCTCGGTGAACAGCTCTGCCCCCTGTGCTATGGCGATTGAGCTTGCCAGCAGGTAGCCCGCAGTACCGTCATCGAGGAACAGGCGACCTCGCGAGCGCCGCTGCACGGTGGCCGGCACCGACGCGGCGACGCCCAGCATCGGGATCTGTGCGTCGACGGCCAGACATTGCACGCCGCGTACGTCCCCGAACAGACCGAGCACGATGATGGGGTCGCCGACGGGCACGTCTGCACAGACGCGCCCGAACGATGCGCCCGGCGCAGACCAGCTCCAGCGGTGAATGCTGAACTGCACGCAGCGGCCCCGGATGCCGCCGTGCGCGTTCACCTCGGTGAGGTAGGCCTCGATGACGCCGACAGGCCCCTCGATGACCAGCGACCCGAGGCCGACAGCTTCCAGATCGCCGAGGTCGGGGCCGACATAGGCGATGCGCAGGGCCCTGTTGAGATCGCAGACGGCAGCCTCCAACGCGGCGGCGTCGCCGCCGGCCGCATCGATCCCCGCGACGCTCCGCGCGAGCGCGGGATCGTCCGGGCCGCCTGATGCAGCGCCGCCGCGGCCGTCGAGCGGCGCCTCAGGGGCGTCGACCGCGCCGTCGCCGCAGGAGGCGCAGGCCACGCACAGCGCTGTGAGGATCGCAACGAGCCGCCCGAGCCGCCTGTGCACGGTGTGCCAGCCGGCCGACGGCGGCTCGGTCATCGCAATCCGACGGGGCCGGCGGCGCCCGTGGCCGCCTCGCCGAGTTGTGCCAGCGTTTCTGTCGTCGCGCCGCTCGCGGCGGTCATCCTGATCGAGATGGGATGCACGGTGGCCATGCCCGTCTCGTCGACGTCGATGCGCCACGGGAAGTGAGCGTTCGCTGCTGCGGTGGCGCCGACGATCGACAGGCATGAGCCCGGCACTGCCGCAACTTGGCTGGCGCGTTGAATGAGCAGGTCGTGGCCGGGGCCGACCGCCAGCACATCGATGGCGCCGGCGGGGTCAGCCGTCATGGCGCTTGCCAGAAGATGCTCCATCCCAGGCGTGTCGTGGCCCTCGAGGCGCACCGCCTCCCAGCCGATCATGCCCGACGCACTGTCAAGGCCGACTGCGGTGATGCGCACTTCGGCGGCCATCAGCGAAGCGCCGAGCGTGCTCACGATCGAACGGAGCAAGCTGATCGACGCGTCGGGCGGGCCCGAGATGGCAAGACAGCCCAACTGCTCGAGGTTGAGCAGCAACGGGCCTTCGTACGTCGTGCCGACTGGGACCAGCGCAGGGCACAGGGAGGGCACGTGCCCGACGGCGCCGAGATCGCGGGCGGTGACTCCCAGGGGCAGTTCGAGCACATGCGCACCTGCCGCTGAGCGCCACCCGGGTGGCGCCGGCAGCGGTTCGCCGAGCAGCACCTCCAAGCCGTACGTGCCGCATCTGACAGCCAGCACGATCGGCTTGTGAGCCTGCTGGCCGACCGTGACGGCCCACAGATGTCGCATCGCTGCATCGATGAGCTCCAGCGATTCGCTGGCGGCGGTCTGGCGGAGCAGGTGCTCGACTGCACTGGGCGCCGCGCTGGGGCGCTGGCTCTGCCTGCGGCGCCGGGCGAGCTGCCACAGCATCATGGCATCGCCGATCGCCGTTCCCGCGAGACTGCGGCCGAGGGGCGTGCCCGGCACCACCGCCGCCCGACCCTGCGGCTGCGACGCGGTGAGCGACGGCAAGTAGTCGGGGGCGCGAGGCGCCTCCGTTTCGGGCGCCCGCAGGGGTGCGTCGATGCTGTCGGCTTCGGCGAACCCTGCGTACGGCGCCGGGTCGAACGACACCGCAGGCCCAGGCACAGGCGGAGGCGGAGGCGGAGACACAGCCGCCGGGTCAAACGAAACCCCAGGCCCAGGCGGAGGCACAGCCGGAGGCGGAGGCACAGCCGGAGGCGGAGGCACAGCCGACGGGTCAAACGAAACCGCAGGCCCAGGCACAGCCGGAGGCGGAGGCACAGCCGACGGGTCATACGAAACCGCAGGCCCAGGCACAGCCGACGAGTCGGCGAGATGCTGTTCGGGAGCGGCAGGCTCGGCCGAGGGCGATACCGCAGCGGCCCAGCCTGCGTCGGCGGGAGGCTCCATCGTCGGGGATGCGTCGGCGGGAGGCTCGGTCGTCGGGGATGGGTCGGCGGGCGGCTCCGTCGTCGGGGATGCGTCGGCGGGTGCCCGATGCTCGGATCGGGGGTCGTCGGCTGCGGGCGCCTCGTCGTCCACGGCGGGCATCTCGAAGGCATCGGGCTGTATCAGCGACCTGCCCGGGTCGAGCGCAGGAATCGCGCCGCCGACCGCTCCGGCACCCGGGAGTTCCGTTCCCGCCGCAGGGCGCTCGCCTTCGGGCAACGCGCCGCGCGTCAGGCGGTGCCAGAACGGCGCCACCTCCTCGGGCGCCGGCTCGCGGCCCCACGCCGTGAAGAGCAGGCTCTCTGCGAGCGCCCACAGATGCACCGGGTCTGGCAGGCCCCACGGCATCGGCTCGCCCGGCAAGGCGAGCGCTGTCCCTGCGGGGAGCAGATCGTCTGCCCGCGCGTCGGCGACGGCGCCGTGAGCGGCATTGATCGTGCGCAGGTCTGCCCAGCGCTCGGGGGCATTGAGGAATTGGGCTGCGACGCTGCGCAGCGTGTCCTGGGCGCGGGTGACGTAGTACCCGCGCACGGGGATCATCGTCGGCGCGTCCTGCTGCGCCTGTTCGCCCAGACCCGCCGTCTCGTCGGCCGCGTCGTGGTCGACCTCGGCATCGGCCCGCTCGATGCCCGCTGCCGCACTGCCGGCACCCTCGGCCGCAGACCCGACAGCATCGGCGCCCTCAACCACGGGGATCGGCGGCGGCGCGTCCTGCTGCGCTTGTGCGCCCAGACCCGCGGTCTCGTCGGCCGTGCCGTGCTGCGCTTGTGCGCCCAGACCCGCGGTCTCGTCGGCCGCGTCGTGGTCGACCTCGGCATCAGCCCGCTCGATGCCAGCTGCCGCACTGCCGACGCCCTCAGCCGCAGACCCGACAGCATCGGCACCCTCGACCACGGGGATCGGCGGCGGCGCGTCGTGCTGCGCTTGTTCGGCCCGACCCGCGGTCTCGTCGGCCGTGTCGTGGTCTTCCTCGGCATCGGCCTGCTCGATGCCCGCTGCCGCGCTGTCGGCACCCTCGGCCGCAGACCAGACAGCGTCGGCGCCCTCGACCGCCGGCCCCGCACCGCCGGCACCCTCGTCGGCGGCCCCCTCGGGCGCTGCGGCGCCACGGTCGGCATCTGCGTCTGCGCCGTCGTCGTCGACACGCCCGCCCGGCGTCAATCCTGCGCCGAATGCTGCGAGCATGTCCTCAGAGACCGGTGTCATCTCGGTCACCGTCGCGGCGGGCTGGATGATCGGCGTCTGGGGCGGCACCACGCCTGCGGAAGCCGCGGCGGGCGGAGGCAGGAACGCCGCCGCGCCGACATCGGCCAGCGATCGCTGAGGCCCGGCGGCGGTCGTCGGTGCGTCGCTGAACGACTCCTCGAACAGCGGGCCGCCGTGGCGGTACCACGGCTCGTCTGCATCCGCGCCGTCGGGGGCGCGCGGCACCGGCGCCGACAACGGTCCCGCGGGCGGCGCCTTGCGACGCTTCTTCGCGGCACGACGCTCGGCACGACTCGACGAAGGGCTGTCGCCCGCCTCGGCCCCACGACGCTCGGCACGACTCGACGAAGGGCGGTCGCCCGCCTCGGTCCGCTTGGCCGACTTGCGCCGCCGCCACGTCATCTTCCCCATCGTTCCCCACGGTAGTACGCCCGACGCACCGCCATCCTGCCGACGCCCGGGGTCAGCAGGACGGCGTCGCGTTCTGCGCTGTCGACTCGCCCGACTCGCCGAGGGCTCAGGGGACCGCGAGCGGGCACTCGAACACGGCAGCCGTGCTGACGGCCTGCCCGCTGGGCCCGATCAGCTCAGCCTCGGCCCTGGCTGTGGCGGCGATCGGCTGGGCCCCACGGAAGATCCCGAGCACCGACCGGTTCTGGTACGTCGTGAGCACCGTGACCTCGACCTGCGTCCCGACGCACGCCATGGGGCCGACGATCAGCCGCTCGCGATACGGCGTCGGCGTGGAGGCCACATGATCCTGCACAGCGTCGCGCACCTGCTCGATCGTGCCGCCCGCAGCCACGGTCGCTGCGGCGACGAACGCTGCTTGGGAAGCAGTGTGCGCGGCATGCTGGCGTGCGGTGATGAGCCGGGGTGCGTCATAGGCGATGCCCCCCAGCAGCAGCAGGGCCACCGCGATGACGGCGATGAAGATGGCATAGTCGCCACGCTCGTCGGCCGCGCTCATGGCGCGGCCACGGATCTGCTGCGGTACGGGTCGATGACGGCCCTGCCGACCGCGATGCGCTCGCTGCCCAGCGTGAGCAGCGATGCGCGCTCGCTGCCGAGGCCGCGAGGCGCCAGGTCGCAGTGCACCCGCACCCAAGCACTGCCGCCGACCGGCACGGGCACGGGGCCGACAGGGCCGTCACGCTCGTGAACCACCGTGCCGTCGCTGGGAAGCCACCACACGAGGCCGTCGACGTCCTCTACCCAGACGGTCGCGTCGCTGCTCACGTCGTTGAAGCACTCGACGTTGCGCTCCAGCAGCGTCAGCTGGAACCGCGCGAGGCTCAGGCGGGCCGCCGCGCCCGCCTCGGCAACATGCGCGCAGCACACGGTCGCTGCCTGCGCGGCACGGTCCGCGGCGGCCTGGAGCGCCTGCTCGGAGCGTGCTGCCGACGTCATGGCGTTGATCGCCATGATCACCAGCATGAGCATGGGGAAGATGACCGCGACGCCGATGGCGGTGCCCGACCCCGCCTCGCCGCCACGCCGCACCGCGGCACGCAGCGCCCTCAGCACCACGCCGCTCAGCAGGCCGACGGGCTCGACGGGTCCGCGCCCGATGGGTCCGCGCCCGCTGCCTGGTCGGAGACGAGCAGTTCGCAGGCGGAGCCGGAGACCCAGATGACGCCGAGCACGGGCGAGCGCACCACGCCGAACGTGGTCACGCTGACGACGCCGTCATCGACGCTGACCTGGGGCGGCCGCGACTGGATCACCATCGAGCCGGAGGCGTTCATGGCCTGCCACGCCGCAACGACGCCTTGGCACTCGCGCTCGTTGTCGATGCGGGTCTTCTCCAGCTCGAGCCGACCGTCGCTGATGCTGCCGACGGTGCCGCACGACGACGGCCCGGGGGGCGCTGCCTGCGCGACCGTGACGGCGATGTCGGCCGCTGACTGCACCGCGGTGCGCCCCATCGACAGGAGTGCTATGTGCAGCCCGATCAGGATGGTCGTGACCACCGCGCCGAACAGCACCGCTACCGGAAAGATCTCGCCGCGCTGATCTTCCCGCCTGCGAACGCCGCTGCGGCAATCGCGCATGAGCCTCGCGGCCCGCCGGTCAGAACTCTACTGAGCAGACGCCCTTGGCAGTGGCGCTGGCTGTGGTCGTCACCGTGCCCCCGACCAGCACGCACGACGTGCTGTCTATGGATATGTTCACCGCGGAAGCCGTGAATCGGCAGTGCGTCGCCCTTGCGGGCGGGGCTGGGTCGAGTGTGCCGGCTTGTGACTTGCCGAGATCGTCCTTCAGTTGCGTGAGGGTGCAGTTGCCTGCATTGACCCCGCCGACGGCTTGGTCTTCGAGGTCGCCGATGGCTTCGGAGCCCCGGGTGAACAGCACCGCGGCGACGCCTCCGGCGATGACGAGCATCACCACGATCACGATGACCGTCTGCAACGCGATGCCGCGGCTGTCGGCGACGGCCGCCATCGGGCTCCGCCTCGACATCCACCACGCTGCGCCCACCGCTGCGGGCACGCCTGCTGCAATCAATAGTGACATCATCATCGAATGTGACCTCTCGCTTGAATCGAAAGTATGCGGTCAGCTCCGCTCGACTGAGAAGAAACTGGGGAAATCATAGCTTGCGTCGCGAGATTGCTCTCGCACCGGGGAATGCCGACCGACGGCGCCGCTACAGGCCGCCGCCCGCGACGGCACCGGAGTCGAGGATGCCGGCGAGCGGCGGGTAGCCCATCAGCATCATGAATGCGCCCCCGATGAACGCGAGCGGTGCGCCCATCTTCTCGCTGGCCGACGCCGCCGCGGCATCGGCCTCGGCAAGCGTCTTCGAGCGGACCGCTTCGACTTGGCTCAATATCGCGTCGCGCGCCCCCGCGCCGGTGGCGCCGGTGAGCTGCAAGGAGGCGATGAACGGCTCGAGGAAGCCGAGGCGCTGCGAGTCGCTCAGCCGGCGCAGGCCTGCCCATGCCGGCTCGCCCGATGCCGACGCCTCGACGAGGGCGTCGCGCAGCGCCTGGAACGCCGGCTGCCTGGAATAGCCCGCTGCCGTGTGCAGCGCCGCGTGGACGTCGGCGCCCGCAGTGGTCAGCTGCGCCACCAGTTCGAGCCATGCCTCCGCGGACTGCTTGAAGCGCTCCCGCTCCTTGGCGGCATCGGTCTTGAGGATCGAATCCGGCAGCCACCAGCCCGCCAGCGCGCCGCACCCGGCAACCCCGGCCGCGAGCAGCAGCGGGATCGACACGCCGAACGCCACCGACATCACCGCCACGACGATCACCATGAACACTGCACCGACGATCAGGCCGCCGAGCTTCGCCAACGCGTGGCTCTCGAGCCTGCGCCCGAGCACAGCCGCATCCTGGCGCAGCCGCAGCTGGCGGCCCAGGTCCCGCTCGACCAGCGCGCGTGCCCGCAGCACCGCTGCGTGCAGCCCCCGCGCATCAGCGCCGTCGCGTGCGCGCGCCCGGCGCCGCAGCCCGACGCCGATGCACAGCACGCCCGCGACGGCCCCCGCAGCCAGCACTATCGCCTGGACCGTCATGGCCGCTGCGCTTCGGCGCCGGCGCTGTCTGGGGGGATCGAGGCCTCGAGCTCTCGCTGGTCGAGCAGCCGCACCGGCACGCCGGACTCGGACAGCTTCAGCACCCAGAAGATGTTGCCGAAGATCATGGCGCCGACGAGCAGCAGGATGGCTTGGCCGACCGGTGTCTCGAACGGGTCGAAGAAGCCCGCATTGAACGTGAACATCAGCACTACCGAGACCACCGTGATGCCGACGATCGAGACCACCTGGGTCCAGGTGCGAGCGTTGGCCACCTCATTGCGGCGCCGCATCTCCACCTCGTTGCGCATGGCACGTGCGACGCTGTCGAATGCCTCGGTCACACGCGCCCCGGAATCCCACGCGATATTGATGCCCAGCACCAGGCGGTCGGCGTAGGGCGACTTCATCTCCGCAGCGAACCAGTTGAGCGCCGGCGCGAGGCCGACCGCCGCGGCCATCGACGCCATGCGCGCAACCTGCGGGCGAAGCGCCGACGGCGCGGTCGGCGCCGACAGCGTGACAGCCTCATAGATCGAACCGCTGGCGCCGACGAGGTCGCGCAGGTGCTCAGTCCACTGGGAATATGCCTCGATCTCGTCGGCGACGGCGCGGCGGCGGCGCGGCGTGGCGAACATCTTGGGCGCCACCCATCCTGCGGCCGCTCCGAGCAGTATCGAGACGGGCCAGCCCGTCGCATACCACGTGCCCAGCGCCAGCACGGCTGCGAGCGCCGCGCCGGTGAGATGCGTCATGTCGACGTTGGCGGATCGCAAGTCGAGCCGCCTGGACCTGAAGTCGCGCAAGCGCTGCCTCGATGCCTGGGGCTGGCGCTTGCGCACTCCGATCAGCAACGCGATGGCGCCGAACGCGGCCACCATGCCCAGCAGGACTGCTGCGAGGCTGAGCACCGGTCAGGAGCCCGACTCGAGCGCCGAGCGGGCCGGCAGGCGGCGAGCGAGGCTGCGACCCTGCGGCCGGTGCAGCGGCGGCCCGGCAGGAGGGCTCGGCGGCGGCCCGGCGGGAGGCTGCGGGTACCGGGCAGGTGCGAGCGGGTGCGAGCCCTGCGCCGGGCGCGAGGCGAGCGAGCCGAGCGGCGGGGGGGGGGGGGTCGGGACGGGCGGGGCGGTTGCCGCCGGCGACCCGAGCACGGACGGGTCGAAACCCGCTGCCCGCAGACGGCTGAGCGCCTCGCCATCGGGCCGGAAGGGGCGGGCGTAGACCGCGACGCCGTCAGGCCCCGGCGCGAAGACCTCGCTGGTGAGCACCTCGCCGTCCGCATACCCCACGACCTCACGGATGGACGTCACCGCTCGACGGCCGTCGGGGAGCTTCTTGATGAACACCAGCAGGTGCAGCACTTCGGCGATCTCGCGCAGCACCGAGTCGGGCGTCGGCGCATCGGGCGAGCGCTGCGCGTAGATGAGGATCTTGTTGATGGCCGCCTCGGTGCTGCCTGCGTGGATCGTGCCGAGCGAGCCGTCGACGCCGATGCCCATCGACTGCAACAGCTGCATCACCTCGCCGCCGCGCACCTCGCCCACGATCACCCGGTCGGGCGACATGCGCAGCGCAGCCCGCAGCAGGTCGTACATGGCAACCTCGCCCGTGCCTTCGGTGTTGGCTGTGCGGGTCTCCAATGCGAGGGTGCGCTCGTGCAGCCCCGATGAGCGCAGATGCAGTTCGAGCGTGTCCTCGACGGTCACGATGAACTCCGCCTGAGGCACCTCCGCGAGCATCGAGCGCAGCAGCGTCGTCTTGCCGGCGCCGGTGCCTCCGACCACCAGGATGTTGGCCGGATCGGGAGGCCGCACTGCTGCGCGCAGCAGCGGCGCCATCTGCTGCGTGATGGTTCCCGTGCTGAGCAGGTGGTCGAGCGATGCCTGCAGCAACCGGTGGCGGCGGATGACCATGGAGGTGCGCTCCGCGACTGCGGTCACGGCGAACAGGCGGTGGCCCGACGACAGGCGCAGGTCCAAGATGGGCGATGCTGTGTCGAATCGACGTGAGGTCTGCCCGGCGGTGGCGGCCAGGTGACGGATCATGGCGACCAGTTCGTCCTCGCTCTCCGCCAGCGGGGGCGCAGCGACGCGACGGCCGTCCGCCAGCGACAGGATCACCGAGTCGTGGCCGAGCACGTGAATGTTCTCGACATCTGAGCGTTCGAGCAGCGGCACCAACGCGCCGCCGCCCATCAGCCCCCGTACGTGCGCCCCGAACTCGCGGCGGTTCTCGCTGTCGAGCGGCGACTCGCCGCGCATGACAGAAGCCGTGTCGTGCTCGTCGAGCAACTCGTCGGCCCGGGCCGCCAGGGCTGCTTCGACCGCCTCGGTGGTCAGCCTCTGGCGCTGCAGCTCGAGATAGTGCTGTATCAGTCCGTCGCGCGACTGTGCGAACAGCTGGAAGCCGGGGCTGCGCTCCACGCTGACGTCGGATGCCGCTTGGGCCACGAGCGTACGCTATACCCGGCCGTTCGGCGGTGTCGCAGCGTCGACGGCGCGTCAGCCCGACTCGTAGGGAGATCGCGTGGCGTGCGCGGAATCGGGCCCGGCCGCTGCTCCGAACAGTCGCTCCGCCCACGAGCGAAATGAGCCGGTTGCCAGCGCCGACGGCTGATCGTGGCCGAGCGGGCCATTCGACTGGCCCGGCGGCGGCAGATGATGCTGAGCAGCCTGATGCCCCACCGACGGCGGCGGCGCGTGCTGCGGCGGCAGATGATGCTGACCAGCCTGATGCCCCACCGACGGCGGCGAATGCTGCGGCGGCACATGATGCTGCGCAACCTGATGCCCCACCGGCGGCGGCGAATGCTGCGGCGGCACATGATGCTGCGCAACCTGATGCCCCACCGACGGCGAGACTGCTTCAGGCGGCGGCTGGTGCGCCATCGCTGCCTCATCGCCCGCAGTCTCAGCGCCGGGCCGACGCAGGGGCAGTCGAGGGCGCGGTGTGGCGGCGCTCGGCGGATGCGCATACTCGTACAGGCGCTCGGCCACGTCTGCAAGGTTCTGGACCAGCCGCCGCGACTTGCGCTTGCCGCGCGGCATGAATATCGACAAGTTTGCCCCGTGCTCTGCGGAGACATCGAGACTCCCCGCGAAGCACAGACCGTGCTCTGCGCTCCACTCTTCACTGCTGTGCGGGGAGGCGCCGATCGTCATCACCAAGCCGCGGGGTCCTGCGGCATCGGCATCTTCGCTCACCGCGTCCGAGAGATGCGCCAAGCTTGCGAGATTCTCGTCGCCGTGGGTCACCACCAGCACCCCGGCAGCGCTCAGCGTCAGTTCTGAGGCGCCCGCGCCGCCGCTCACGCGTCCAGCGTCGACCACGACTGCCAGCTCGCCGCTGTCGGAGACATCACGCAGCTCCTCGCCCATGCGGCAGAACCTCTCCGATACTGCCGCGGCGCCCGAGGGGGTCACCGGCGCCGGCATGACGTGCAGATCGCTGAAGAGCACGTCCTGGGCATGGTTGATCAACTCTGCCGCAGTGGCGGGCTTGCCGGATGCCACGAAGGAGGCAGTTCCGGGAGTGAAGCGCATCCCCAGCGTCTGCGAGAGCGAGCCGGCGGCACTGCCGACCTCGATCAGCAGTACCGGCTTTCCCTGAGATGCCCAGTGTGCGGCCAAGTAGACAGCAGGCGTCGATGTTCCCGGCAGCCCAGACGTGCCGTAGACAGTCAGCATTGCCATACCTCCCCAATAATGCCCGCGATCAGCCGCGATCAGCCGCGATCAGCCGCGATCAGCCGCGATCAGCCGCGATCAGCCGCGATCAGCCGCGATCAGCCGCGATCAGCCGCGATCATAGCCGTGTTCTCGGCCGTGTTCTCGACAGTCATGGCGCATGCGGACGCATCTCAGGCGGGCGAAACCCCGCATCGCGTGAGCGACTGTCATCGAGAGGCGGCATTGTAGCCATCGAGGGTTCTCACCACGTCGTCGGCCGTCAGGTTGATGCCCAAACGCCAGATCTGGCGATCCGAAGCGGCCAGGTACCGCTCGACCATGTTCTGAATCTGGAGCGCCACGGCAGGCTCCACGACATAGACGAGGCTGCCGTCCTGCACCACATCGATCCGCAGGACACCGATCAGGGCGAGCGGCGATGCCAGTTCGCCCGTGCCGGCGCCGGCCGTCGGCGCCAAGCCGGTCTGCGGCTCGCGGCCGATCAGCGCCACCGTGTCGCCGGGCTGCAACTCGCCGTAGGTGACCTCACCTGCAGGCAGAGCGACCCTGATGCCGATGCTGTCGGCTTCGGACCCTCCCGACAGCGGCGGCGGGCGGAACATGCCGACGGTGACGAAGGTGCCCTCGGGGATAGGACCGGCGGCCCACTGGCCGTAGACACCGCGGATGTCGTTCGCCGTGCTTGCCGATCCTTGGCCCACATTGGCCTCGACGAGCTCGAAGTCTGCTGCGCTCACCGGCTCCCAGATTGCGATATCGCGCGCTGCCACGACGTACAGCTGCCGCTCATCGACGGTGTCGAGCACGTACCAGAAGCCAAAGCCCGTTCCTGCCAGCAGCACGACTCCGAGGATCACCAAGCTCCAGCGGCGCCGCTCGCCGCCCATCGGCATCGCGACGGGGCGCTGCTGCGCCGCCGGACCGTCGGCTGCTTCGCGGATGACATTGGTCACGATCGACAAAGCTAGTCACGATGCCAGAGCCAGTCGCGATGCCGGGGCCTCAATTCGATCTGCACGCCGTTGCCGGCCGATGCCGGCAACGCATCGGCGTCGGCGCCGCCCACGGCGATGCCGACGGGAACGGACGCGTGCCGTGACGTGGGCCGCCGCATTGGTGTACGCCGCCGCGGTTGTCTGGTTCGCGTCCGCGGCGGCCTTGTCGGTCATCGACTGGCGCACGCGACTGCTGCCCACCAGGCTGATCTGGCCGGCTGCGGCAGCAGTGTGGGTGCTCTACGGCATCGCGTCGGCGCTGCGAGGCACGCCGAGCGGTCTGCTCGGCGCGCTCGGCGGAGCACTGGCGTGCAGTGCGCCGCTGCTGGTGATCCACGTCATCCATCCTGCGTCGATGGGATTCGGCGATGTCCGCTTCAGCGTGCTCAACGGCCTCGTCTGCGGTTGGTGGGGATGGCACGTGGCGCTGGCGGGCCTTGCGTTGAGCTTCGTGGCGGCGCTGCCCGAAGCCTTGGCAGTGATGGCCCGCCATGGCCCACGAAGCAGCCGACCGCTGGGGCCGTATCTCGCGCTGGGCACCGCAGCCGCGACAGCTTGGGCGCTGCTGGTGCTGGGAGCAGTGCCCGAGCACTGAACCCAGGGTGAGGCTCGTCTTTGCAGGGCAGATCGAGTTCGGCCTTGCAAGGAGGGAAACCCTGATGGGAACGCAGGACGCGGAGGGCGGTGGCGGTGCCGTGACGCAGGATGCCGCCGAGGAGTCGGTGTCTCGACTGCAGCCGATATTCACCGTGAACCCTCAGCGCCCAACTGAGCGCCGGAAGGCCGTTCGCTCGCGGCCAGTCTCACGCTCATCAGTGCGGCGTGACCGCCTCACGAGACGGGTCAGCACTCAGGGTCGGGTCGCTGCGCATGCTGGCCCATGCGTACCCGTTCAGCAAGTCTTGGCCGTCCTTCAGGCAGCGACTTGTGCGGGCAATCCAGCCGCGTGGCTTGTGCCGCTCCACGCTCCAGTGCCAGAGGTTCCACGAGCAGTACGGCACACCGAGCAGCACGAACAGACTCCACAAAGTCAGGCTCGCAGACCCTGGTGACACCTCACCGCCCGATGTGCTCCGGCCCGCGAGCACGAGCGTCACCACGACCGAGAGCAGCACGATCCCGTAGCCCGCAAAGCGCATCGCACGCAGCCGAAGCGGATCGAGGAAGCGGGATCTCTCGCTTCTGGACATAGCGACGAGAGGGTCAGTGCCGCCTTCTGAATCTGGGATGTGGACGAGCCACATCGCGTCGGCCGGCAGCTCATCGCGGGTGAACTTGCCGACCCGCTCGACGCCGATCCGCTGGTCGGCACTCGACGGCAACCTCACCGTGCAGGCATCTTTCCGGTCCACCTGCGCCGCTCTTGCGTCGATGCAATAGCAGCAGTGCTTCACGAACGGTGATGTGAGCGTGACTGGGTTGCAGACAACGACGATGCGCGCCGATTGAAGAGCACCAGATCGCAACGAGCGCACAAGATGAGCGCCGTCCTCTTGCGGTGCCACAGCGACGGACAGCACGAATCCGCCAAGCGCAAACCCGCCTGATCCGGTCGCATCCGGCGCGGGCCCGAATACACCCCAGTCTCGAAGCGCAAAGACTGGCTTCGGGCTGCTCGGTCGCAAGAAGAACGATTGCAGAGGGTGCAACAGCTTCGACAAAGCAGATGCCCGCTCATTGATCTCCAGCGGGATGCGGCCGTGTTGTCGAACGGCGTCCGGCATGACTGCACTGCTGGCGCGCAGCAGTGGGCGAACGCCGAGTGCTTCTCGAACACTCCTCGTGATCGACGGAAGGCGATCGCGGGGGTACGGACGGTGCGGCGCACGGCCGCTGAAGATCGCCAGTCCCAGCTGCACGACGAGTGCCGCGAGGCCTATCAGCTCGACAGCCATGTCACCGATTCAGGGCTGCCTGACAGCACGCGTGCCGACGCCGAGCATCAGCGATATCGAGCAAATCGGCGCCGGTACACATGCAGCAGCAGCAGGCCGGCGTTGGCGACCCACAGCCACCAGACATCGAGTATCGCGTTCCACAAGGCCACAACGAGCGCCCAGAACACGTCCCACATCTCCATAGGTTCAGCATAGATCTGTCGCCGTCGGGGCTCGCCATGATTTCGCCCATGATGATGTGGCGGACCAGTGACCGCCCTCGTCTGCGGTGCTGATTCGTCGGGTCAACAACCTCTGTGGTCATTGCGGCTCACCAGCAGGTGCCTCGCCACATAACCAGTAGGCGTCTTGCCAAGCTGAGACAACGCAGCGGTCAGTTCCAGAGGGCGCAGATCGGAATGGCCTCGATGCGGTCGCCGAGGGTGAACCGGTCCAGGCCGGTGTGCAACAACGCGCCACCGGCGAATCTGTCGCCGAGCGAGTCGCGCATCCACGCAAGGTGGTTGGCGTGCGATGGCTTCGGGGCACTGTGCGCTTTGATCTCGACGCCGACGACTCCTCTCGCCCCGAGATCCGCCACCAGATCTACTTCGCGCCTGCCGTCTCGGTCGCGCAGGTGGCACAGACGGGGCCGCAACGGATCGAACTGGGCTTCGGCCCGCAGTTGGCTGACCACGAATGTCTCGATCAGCTGTCCGAGCACGTCGCCGTTGCTGAGGACGTACTCGACATCGGCGCCGATGGTCGAGCCGAACAGGCCTGTGTCGGCCACGAATCGCTTTGGCATGCGTACCAGCCGCTTCAGCCGGTTCGTGCCCCACGCCGGCACGTCGGCGACGACCCCGAGTTCAGACAGCAGGCGGACGTAGGACCGTGCGGTTCGGCTGTCGATTCCGGCCGCTTCGGCCAGCGTCGTGTCATGCGCCAGTCCCGCCGAACTGAGCGCATACGCCTCAAAGAACTCGCCCAGTCGGCCCGCGTCGGGGCCGTTGTTGACTGTTGCCCGGTCGCGAATCAGCAGTTGGCCGACATAGCTGGCGAGCCACTCTCGCTGAGCCGTTCCGTGCAGTTCCAGCGCAGGCTCGGGGAACCCGCCCCGGAGCGCAATCTCCACATAACCGCGCAGGTCGGGCGGATCGGGCAGAGGGCCTGCGTCGGCATCGGGCAGCACCTCGCTGAAGAACGGTCGCAAGGGCCGCCCCAGTTGCTCCCGAACCGTCATCGGATTCATCAAGACTCGGATGAGACGGCCGGTGCCCGGCCACAGGGCTGGATCGTCGTCGAACCTCGCCGAGCCGGTCAGAATGAAGCGGCCCGCACGCCGTTGCGTGTCCACAGCACGCTTCACTGCCCCGACGACCGGCGGGCAGGCCTGCCACTCGTCGAGCAGCAGCGGCTCTTCACGATCCCTTAAGGCAGCATCCGGGTCGGCTTCGAACGCAGCTGCCTCCACCGGGTTGTCGAGCCGAACGGTGCTCGCCGCATGCCGCAGCGCAGTTGTGGTCTTGCCCGAGGCCCTGGGGCCCGTGATGATGACCGCCGGCGCCGCAGCGAGAATGTCCGCCAGCAGAACGTCTGCCATGCGCTCGACGTACCTGTCCATGGATGCAGACTAGCCCCGGCTGAAGTGTGAATGTCCTTATTGCGCATGTTTCGATATATGTATTGCGCACCTGGTGATGCATCTTTTGCGCACATGCCGGGGTTGCTGCAGCGCAATCCGCCGAGATTGAGTGCCCCGCTGTGCCGCTGGCATGGGTGCTCGGGTCGCCGGGGCTGGTTGCGTGCGAGACTCATCGGGCGGGCAGCCAACTGCACCGAGACCCTGGTCCTGAGTTCTGAGCCTGGAGTGCCGACATGGCGATCACCATTCCTGAACCTGATGTCAACAACGTGTGGCGACTGGAGACGCCGGGCAACGAGGGGTGGCTGCGCTCGGCTCGGCCCGATGCCGACGACAAGTTCTTCATGTGCTCGGCGGACGGGCATGTGCAGGAGCCCAACACGTTTCTGTACGACCGCATCGACCCCGCGTACCACCACCGGCTGCCGACCATCGCCGTCACCAAGGCGATGGACGTTCATGGCAAGGCCGCCAAGGGCGACGACGGCAAGGGCGAGGGCGGCGGCGCCACTGGCGAAGCCAGCGACAACACAGAGGAGCAGTTCTTCCAAAAGGCTGAGGGATTCCGCCCGGCCAAGCTCAACTGGACCAAGCCCTTCGAAGGCCACGAGAAACTGCGCAACCAGTCAGGGCGCAGCCCCGAGGCCCGACTGGCTGACTTGGCGCTGGACGGCTGCGACGCCGAGATCCTGTTCCCGAACAAGGGCTTGAGCATCTGGGCCACGCCCGATGCCGACTTCAGCCACGCCATGTGCCGGGCCTACAACGAGTGGGCCTGGGAGGAGTTCGCCGACTACGACGACCGGTTGGCCCCGATGGCCTGCATCGCTCCCGCAACGCTGGACAAAGCCATCGCAGAGGTCCAGCGCTGTGCGGCGCTCGGGTTCAAAGGGTTGAGCCTGCCGGCCAAGCCGGTCTTCGGACCGCCCGACGTGGACGACCTCAACTACAACCTGCGTGAGATGGAGCCGCTGTGGGACTGCATCGACGATGTCGAGCTGCCGGTCACGTTCCACGTTTCTACTGGGCGTGACCCGCGCACCTCGCGCAGCCAGGGCGGCGCCGTCATCAACTACGCCGTGCACTCGCTGGCGCCGACCATGGAGCCGCTGGTCAACATCTGCGCCTCGGGCGTCGCCGAGCGGCACCCGAAGCTTCAGTTCGGATCGATCGAGGCCGGCATCGGCTGGGTGCCGTGGATGCTCACCGCCATGGACGAGGCGTACCTCAAGCACCACATGTGGGTGCGGCCCAAGCTCGAGATGCTGCCCAGCGAGTATTTCAAGCGCCAGGGTTTCGCGAGCTTCCAGGAGGATCCCGCCGGCTTGGACTTGGCCCGAGAGCACGGCTTGGTCGACAACTTCCTGTGGGCGAACGACTTCCCGCACCACGAGGGCTCATGGCCGTACTCGGCCCAGGCCATCGAGCGCACGATGAGCCACCTCGAGGACAGCGAGCGGGCCAAGATCCTGGGCCTCAACGCCGCCCGCATCTTCGGCTTCGACATCCCCGAGCGTTACCTGCATCACCCCGACGCAGCCACAGTCGCCGCACTGCGCTGAGCAGACCTCAAGCACATCGCTGAAGGTGCCTCGTCGAGGCGCAATGTAGGGTGGATTCCGAAGACCCGTCCAGGTAAGGAGCGACGGCGATGCGCAAAGTGGTCAAGAAAATCGGCAGCGGACTGCGGAGTTTCGGCCACTTCTTTGCTGCCCTTGCGCACCCGAGCTCGAAGTCATCGGCTCCGGACCCGCGCAAGGCTGCCGCGCGAAAGATGCGAGAGTCGATGCACGCAAGCCGGGCTGGCAGCACCGCGAACCATCCGGGCGCCGAAGGGCTGTACGCCAAGGAACTGGCGAAGGGCTACAAGCAGCAGCGCTAGACGTTGACGGCGTAGGGCACGGGGTCGCCGGCTAGGGCCAGGTTGACCTGCTCGGCGATCTGGGTGCCGGCGCGGTCTTGCGCCTCTGAAGTGCTGGCGCCGAGGTGCGGGGTGGCCACCACATCGGGTCGGCCGAACAGCGGCGATTCGGTTGCCGGTTCGGTTGCGTAGACGTCCACTGCTACGCCGCCGAGGTACCCGGCCTCCAAAGCTGCGGCAGCAGCCGCCTCGTCGAGAATGCCCCCACGGGCGGTGTTGACGATCAACGCATGCGGCCGGCACTTCGCCAGGTTTTCGGCCCCCAGCAGTCCCGCCGTCTCGGGCGTGCGGGGCATATGCAGCGTGATGATGTCCGATCGCTCCAGCAGTTCGTCGAACTCGACCATCTCGACATCGGCGGCTCGGCCGGATTCCGCGCTCACATAGGGGTCGTAGGAGATGAGCGCTACGTCGAACGGTGCGATCCGCTGCGCGACCAGGCGGCCGACCCTGCCGAGGCCCACGATCCCGATCGTCTTGCGGTAGATCTCCATGCCGCCCCAGCGGCTGCGCTCCCAGCGGCCGTCCGCGAGTGCCTGGTGTGCTTGAGGCACATGGCGAGCCAGCGCCAGCATGAGCGCCACGGTCATCTCTGCCGCAGACACCACGTTGCTGGACGGCGCGTTGCACACGAGCACGCCGCGCTCGGTCGCAGCGGCTACATCGACGTTGTCGAGCCCTACGCCGGCACGCCCGACGACGACGAGCGAATCGCCGGCTGCCAGAAGATCAGCATCGACCTGAGTCGCCGAGCGGATGACCAGTGCCTGTGCCCCGGCGACGGCGTCGCGCAGCTCGTCGGAGCTGAGCCCCGTACGGATGTCGACGTCGTGGCCGGCAGCGCGCAGCAGGTCGAGACCGGCGTCGGCCAACGTCTCGGCGACCAGGACCCGTGCCATGTCACCCGACCAGGTCTGCGATGCGGCTGATGCCTTCGGCAAGGTCGTCGAGCCCGAGAGCGAACGAGAAGCGCGCGTAGCCGGGGGCGCCGAAGGCCTCGCCGGGCACAAAGGCCACCTTGGCGTGCTCGAGCACGGCCGCCGCCAACTCGAGCGTGGTCGTGACTTCCGTGCCGCCGTAGCGGCGTCCCAGCAGCCTTTCCATGTTGGGGAATGCGTAGAACGCGCCTTCGGGCTCGGGGCAGTCCACGCCCTCGATGGCGCTGAGCATCTCGGTGATGCGCTGACGCCGCACGTCGAACGCTGATCGCATCATCGCCACCGCCTCGAGATCTCCCGAGACCGCTGCGAGTGCCGCCGCCTGAGCCACGTTGCAGACGTTGGACGTGGCATGGCTCTGCAGGTTGCTGGCGGCGGCGATCACGTCTGACGGCCCGGCCATCCAGCCGACCCGCCAGCCCGTCATGGCGTAGGTCTTGGCCACGCCGTTCAGCACCACGCAGCGGTCGGCGATCTCGGGCACCAGTACGGGGAGCGAGTGATGCTCGGCGTCGCCGTAGGTCAGGTGCTCGTAGATCTCGTCGGTGATCACCCACAGTCCGTGCTCGACGGCCCACTGGCCGATCGCCACGATCTCGTCGTGCGGGTAGATGGCGCCGGTCGGGTTGGACGGCGAGACGAACAGCAGCGCCTTCGTGCGGTCGGTTCGTGCTGCTTCGAGCTGGTCCAGGCTCACGCGGAACCCGCTCTCGATGCCGGCGAACACCTCGACCGGTACGCCGCCGAACACCCGGATCGCCTCGGGATAGGTCGTCCAGTAGGGCGCCGGCAGCAGCACTTCGTCACCAGGATCGATCAGCGCAGCCATGGTGTTGTAGACGGCCTGCTTGCCCCCGTTGGTGACCAGGAATTGGCTGGCCTCCCAGTCAAGGCCGCTGTCGCGCTTGGTCTTGGCAGCCAGCGCTGTCTTCAAGGCAGGCAGACCGCCGGCAGGCGAGTAGCGGTGGTTCGCCGTGTCGCGGCATGCAGCCGCTGCAGCATCGACGATGTGTTCCGGCGTCGGGAAGTCGGGCTCGCCGGCGCCGAAGCCGATCACGTTCTCGCCCGCCGCCCGCAGCGCCTTGGCCTTCGCGTCCACGGCGAGGGTGGCCGACGGGGCGATGCCCGCCAGTGCCGTCGATACTCGATTGCTCATTGAGCGTCTCCCGTCTGCTCGACGCGCTGCCGCGAGCGCCCGACAGTCTCGCCGCCCAGCGACCGCATCAGGCGCGGAACCACCCTGTCGGCGCAGCCAGGCGTGAAGTCGCCGATGAATCTCGTCGGCGATTTGTAGTGAAAATGTGGTTGTCGGCGACTGGCCCGGGCGCAATAGTGGCAGCCGATGGCTGCCTCTCCCTCATCGATTTCTCTTCCCGCCGAGCTGCGACCCGCCGATGGGCGCTTCGGCTCGGGCCCGTCCAAGGTTCGTCCCGAAGCTGTGAAAGCGCTGGAAGCTCGTGCGCTCGACTACATGGGCACGTCGCATCGTCGCACCGGCGTGCGATCTGTGGTGGGCCGGTTGCGCGCAGCCATGACTGAATTGTTCGGGCTGGGCGATGGCTGGGAGGTGGTGCTGGGCAACGGCGGCAGCACCGGCTTCTGGGACGCCGCCGCATTCTCGATGATCGAACGCCGGGCACAGCACCTGGCCTTCGGCGAGTTCTCCGAGAAGTTCTCTGCTGTGACTGCTGCCGCGCCGCACCTGGAAGACCCAGTGGTGATCACAGCGCCCTATGGCAGCCACCCGACGCCTGAGCCCGACGCCGGGATCGACGTGTATGCGCTGACCCACAACGAGACTTCCACCGGGGTGGCGATGCCGCTGGCGCAACCGCAACTGGGCCCGTTCAGGCAAGGCGCCTCGCCCGCGCTGGTCCTGGTCGACGCGACCTCTGCCGCCGGCGCAATGACGTGGGACCCGGCTGACGTCGACTGCTACTACTTCGCTCCCCAGAAGGCCTTCGCCGCCGATGGCGGACTGTTCATCGCGCTGTGCTCACCGAACGCGATCGAGCGGATAGAGCGGATCGACAGCGACGGCCGCTACAAGCCCGCCACGCTGGACTTGGCCATCGCGGCGCGCAACTCTCGCCAAGACCAGACCTACAACACGCCAGCGCTGGCCACGATTCTGCTGACGCTCGAAACCGCCGAGTGGATGCTGGACGGCGGCGGCCTCGCCTGGGCGGCCTCTCGCTCGGCAGCCTCCAGCAGCAGCATCTACGACTGGGCTGCAGCCCGGGACTTCGCCTCGCCGTTCGTCACAGACCCCCAGATGCGCTCCCCCGTCGTATGCACCATCGACTTCGACGGCGTGAGCGCCGATGACATCGCGGCAGCGCTGCGAGCCAACGACATCATCGACACCGAGGGGTACCGGAAGCTGGGCCGCAACCAGCTCCGCATTGCCGCATTCCCTGCGATCGATCCGATCGACGCCGAGGCCCTAACCGCCTGCATCGACTACATCGTCGAGCGACTCTGATACCGCAACTGGCAACGCAGTCGAACGGCCCCAGGGCGACAGCTGATTCGCCTCAGCGCTCGGAGACGAGAACGCCCGTCTTGACGACAAACGTGCCTGCAGCCTTGTCGTGCCAACCCTGGTTCTTCCGGTCCCACGTGATGCTCAGGTAACACACAGCCACCGACGCGACGGCGGCAAGCAGCGCAAGGAACTCACTTGCCAACGACAGAAAAACGGCCAACACGGCAAAGGGAACCAGCGGGACCGCCCAGCGAATCAACGACCTGCCCCATCCCGGGGGGCGGCCCGTCGATTCATTCACCACTCGAATGTCAACGATCCGCTTTCCCACGGTCTGTCCCCACAACGCTGATTGGACAACCTCATACCCGACGAAGACAAGTGGCAGAACCACGAGGGCTACGAAGAACCTGCCTGCTGCAGAGCTGACCCTGGGCTCGACAATGTAAAGGCCGACGACATCCCGGGTGATCAACCAGAGCGTGTACACGACCCCAATGTCCAGGACCCGTGCAGCCAATCGAGTTCCGGGGCCCGCAAGCTGCACGGTCCCGAGGTCGCCCACACCGACTGAACGGGTCCGCCATCTGCTCTGCGCGGCAGACGCCTTGCCGAGGTCACTCATCTGCTGCTCACGGCTTGATGACGAGGGTGCCCGCGGCCTTGTCGTGCCAGCGCTGATACACGCGATCCCATGTCAGGCTGAGATAGCACAGAATCCACCACAGCCAGCCAATCCACACGAGGAACGGGATGGCCGCGGCTAAATCCGGGATTGACCACCACGCGCTTTGCCGAGGTTCTTCCCGAGATGTGGCGCGAGCAGTTAGTCGCCGACGGAGCGACTCTCAGCGCAGCGCCATCACGATCCCGCCGCCGCGCCCACGACCACGAGCGCAGTGCATCCGGCCAAAATGCTCGCCGAGACGATGCCGCAAACTAACCCTGCGACGCGCATTCCCTCGCCCCGCTTGCCCCCGAACTGCGTGTCCCGCTTCGCACGGACTGCCAAGACAATGCCCACGACGCCTGCGATGCCCCAGGTGATGAACCCGCAAATCCCGCACACCATCGCCGCTATGGCGAGACCGCTGTAGGGGGCATTCATGTCTGGTTGCACGCGGTTCATTTCTGGTTGAACCCCTTCGATCTGCTTAGTTGATCTCTGCGCTTGCGCGACCTTGATGACCAGTGTACCGGCGGCTCTGTCGTGCCAGCCTTGGTACACGCGGTCCCATGTCAGGCTGACGTAACACAGGATCCACCACAGCCAGCCAATCCACAAAATTCCGAAGCCAAATGCGGGCAAGCCCGCGATCGTCACAGGCAAGCCCGGAATGGCCCACCTCGCGATGGCCTTGCCCCATTCGGGTACCTCACCCGACTGGGCGTTCACGACCTTGGTGCCCACCACGCGCTTGCCCAAGGTTCGTCCCCACAACGCGACCGGAATGATCTCGTAGGCGATCGAGACAGCAGAGAGGACCAAGAAGAATCCTGCACCCGGAAACACTCCGGTGAAGTCGGGCGATTCCTCCTGCAATTCATCACCGAATGCACTCCAGTCGACGTTCACCAAGATGATGACCATGTCGACTGCGAATAGGAGAACTGCGTCTAACACCCGCGCACCGAAGCGGGCCCCTGCAGAAGCAAGCCTGACGATGCCGCCGTCCGGCAGCTCAGCCCAGCCGGTGCGTCGCCCGCCGTCAGACGGCGGAGGTTCTCGGTACTCGCTCATCGAATAGCGCCCCTGTTCCCTCAAGGCGTCGGTGGATGAACTTCAGGCATTGATGACGAGGGTGCCTGCCGCCTTGTCGTGCCAACCCTGATACACACGATCCCAAGTCGCGCTCACGTAGCACAGGATCGCCAAGAGCAGACCGGCGAGGGGAATCAGTGAGATTAGGCCAGGAATCACCCACCGGCCGACTGACTTGCCCCAGCCAGGCACTCCGCCATGTGCCGCGTTGATGATCTTGATGCCGGTCATCCGCTTACCCAAGGTTCGTCCCGACACAGCGACTTGCACACCCTCGTAAACCAACCAGACGATCGGGCCGATGAGCGTCGCCATGGCCAGCCCGCCGGAGAAGACCCCCGAGTCCTCGTCGGAGAGGGCCCATCCGCCGAGCATGATCATGAGCACGACCATGTAGATGACAAAGACGAAGATGATGTCGAGAATCCGGGCACCGAATCGCGCGCCGATGCGCGCCAGCTCGACGGTCTCCCCAGATCCGAGTTCAGCCCAGCCAGTGCGCCGGTCTCCGTCGTAGGACGGGGACTCGCCGTAATCGCTCATGAGTGACCTCCGCGGACGTTGACGCAGTCGACAGACGCCAGTGGAACCTAGCGCGCTCCAATGGGGAGTCCCCGGCGCACATCGGCCAGCGTCGGTGCCGCGAGCTGATCCGAAGCGCTAGTTGTGGGCCGGGTCGTCGGGGTAATTCGCGAGCAACCGCGCGGGGGGCGATTGGCGCGCCAGCACGTCGTGCCAGAGCGTCGCTGCATTCGCCGTCAGATCGCCAGGTGCCGAGTCGAACACCCACCAGCAGCCCGCCTGCAGCTCGCCTCGCAGCTGGCCGGGCCCCCATCCGGCGTGCCCGCCATAGATCCGGACGGCAGTGACTTCAGCATCGAGTTCAGACGGATCGGCGGTGAGGTCGACCAATCCGACGGTCCCATTGACCGTGCGCCAGACGCCGTCGGCATCAGCGGACCCACCGCTGGAATCCGAGGGCGACGGCAATTGGCCCGCGGACGGATCTGATGTGGCCCCGAGCGCAAGCAGGCCCTGAGGCTCCACGGGACCGCCGAGCCCAACTGCAGCTTCGGTCGCAAAACGCGACGCCCAGCGCGGAACCGCCGCCGCGCACGAGATGTCCGACGCTCGATTGATGACCACGCCCAGGGTGCCCGCTTCCTGGTGCTCGATCACGAACACGACCGTGCGATCGAAGTTGGGATCCACCAAGCGTGGCGTCGCCACGAGCAGGTCACCCGCAGTGGGCACCCGCACCGGCGTCACGACAACGTCGACCACACCCCGATTCTGCCACCGTGTCCCGGAGGTTCAGGAAACGGCGCCGCCCGAGGCTGCGGTGACGTCTTGGCGGCCCGCGGTGATCCACGGCATCATGGCTCGCAGCTCCGCACCGACCTGCTCGATGGGGTGCTGCTTGCCTTCCTCGACCATCCGGCGGTAGTTGGGCAGCCCGTTGCGGTTCTCGTCGATCCATTCCCGGGCGAAGCTGCCGTCCTGGATCTCCGCCAGGATGCGCTTCATCTCCGCCCGTGTCTCGTCGGTGATGATGCGTGCGCCACGAGTCATGTCGCCGTACTCGGCTGTGGTCGAGATGGAGTAGCGCATGCCCGAGATGCCGGCCTCGTAGATGAAGTCGACGATCAGCTTCACCTCGTGCAGCGTCTCGAAGTAGGCCGACTCGGGCTGGTAGCCGGCCTCCACCAGCGTCTCGTAACCGGCCCGGATCAGCTCGGTCAGGCCGCCGCAGAGCACCACCTGCTCGCCGAACAGGTCGGTCTCGGTTTCCTCGGCAAACGTGGTGGTGAGCACGCCGCCCCGTGTGCCGCCGATTCCCTTTGCGTAGGCCAGTGCGTCGGCCAGCGCGTGCCCGCTGGCGTCCTGGTGAATCGCCACGAGCGCCGGAACACCGCCGCCCTCGACGTACGTGCGCCGGACGTTGTGGCCCGGTCCCTTGGGGGCGATCATCCACACATCGACCTCATCGGGTGGACTGATCTGGCCGAAGTGAATGTTGAAACCGTGCGAGAAGGCGATCGCGTTGCCCGACCGCAGATTCGGTGCAATCGACTCGTCGTAGATGGCTGCCTGATCGGTGTCGGGCAGCGCCATCATGACGATGTCGGCTTCGGCAGCCGCCCCCGCAACATCGGCCACGCGCAGGCCCTCGGCCTCTGCCTTGGCGCGAGATGACGAGCCAGCCCGCAACCCCACCACAACGTCGACTCCGCTGTCACGCAAGTTCAGGGCGTGAGCGTGGCCCTGTGAGCCATAGCCCATGACCGCCACGGTGCGGCTAGCCAGCTGGCTGAGGTCTGCGTCTTCTTCGTAATAGATGGTCGCGGGCATCCTGGTAGTTCCTCTCGGAGTCAGCGTTGGCGGGAGTTTGCCAGTCTCAGGCGGTCATGCCGACGGCGGGCTCATCGGCATCGAGCGCACGCAGCGCGATGCGGCCGGTGCGCTGCAGCACGTGCAGGCCGAACGGACGCAGCTGACGCTCGCACCGATCGAGCCGGTCTGGATGGGCGCTCACGCTCACAATGGCCTCGCCATCGGCGTGATCGAGCACTTCCCCGCCGTATTCGGAGATCACATCGACAACCGGCTCGAGATCGACGGCACCCACGCGGGCCAGCATCAGCTCCCGTTCGAGCGAGTCGGACGGATGCAGCTCGCTGATGTTGATGACGTTGACGAGCTTGTCGAGCTGCTTCGCGATCTGGTTGACGTCGGTGTTGTGGACGTCGACCACGATCGTGATGCGGCTGTAGGACGGATCGGCCGTCGGGGCCACTGCTAGCGAGAAGATGTTGAAGCCACGCCGGCTGAACAGCCCGGCGATCCGCGCAAGAACGCCGAATTTGTTCTCCACGATGGCCGCAAAGATGTGCAGGTCCGGTTCCTGCGGCAGGCTCACCACCGCGGTTTCCTCAGGCGACAGGTTCGTGCCCTGCGGGCCGCTCACGACGGCCTGCCACATTGCGCACCGCTCACGACGGCCTGCCACATTGCGCACCGCTCACGACGGCCTGCCACATTGCGCACCGCTCACGACGGCGCCGAACCCTTCAGCGCCGCATCGGCGTCGCCCTCGGGACCGAGGATGATGTCGTCGTTGGAGCCGCCGGCCGGCACCATCGGGTACACCTTCTCCTCGGTGTCGACGCGGAAGTCGACCACCACCGGGCGGTCGTTGATGGCGTTCGCCTTGGTGATGGCAGGCACCACTTCCTCTGCAGATTCCACCCGGATGCCCACGCAGCCCATGGCTTCGGCCCAGCCCACGTAGTCGGGATGGTCGGCGCTGAGGTACACCTCGCTGTACCGCTCGGCGTAGAAGAGCTCCTGCCACTGGCGCACCATTCCCAAGTAGGCGTTGTTGAGAATGCCCACTTTGACCGGGATGTTCTCGGCGCTGGCGGAGATCAGCTCCTGCGCAGTCATCTGGAAGCAGCCGTCTCCGTCGATGGCCCACACGGTTCGGTCCGGCTGGCCCACCTTGGCGCCGATCGCTGCGGGCACCGCGAACCCCATCGTCCCCAAGCCGCCGGAATTCACCCAGGTATACGGGTAGTCGAACTGCCAGTACTGGCTCGCCCACATCTGGTGCTGACCCACGCCCGCCACGACGATCGTGTCGTCGGGGGTGTGATCGCGCATCTGCTCCACCACGAACTGCGGCTTGAGGGGGTGACCGCCCGACGGCTGGTCATATTGCAGCGGGTATTGCTCCTGCCAGCCCGAGACCGTCGACTTCCACGCGGATCGATCAGCCAGTGCGTCAGTTGCTGCGCTGCCGTCGCTGGGACGCAGCGCCTCGATCAATGCTTCGATCGCCACCTTGGCGTCACCGGCGATCGCCACCTCGGGCACTCGCACCTTGCCGTGCTCGGCTGGGTCGATGTCGACGTGAATGACCTTCGCGCTCGGGGCGAAGTGTGCCGGATTGCCGGTGACCCGGTCGTCGAAGCGCGCACCGAGATTGATGAGCAGGTCGGCCTGCTGCATCGCCGTCACCGCGGTGTAGTTGCCATGCATGCCGGGCATCCCGAGGCACAACCGGTGGCTGTCGGGAAACACGCCACGCGCCATCAACGTCGTCACCACATGGATGTCGCACATCTCGGCGAGCTCACGCAGGGCTTCCGCCGCCCGGGCCTTCAGCAGACCACCGCCGGCGTAGATGACCGGGCGCTCGGCCGCGCGGATGAGCTGCGCAGCTTCGGCGATGGCCGCCGGATCGACCTCACGGCGGGGCCGGTACCCCGGCAGTTCGACGCTGTCAGGCCAGTACCACGTCATCATCGCGTTGCTGACGTCCTTGGGCAGGTCGATCAGCACGGGGCCGGGTCGTCCCGTCGTGGCGATGTGGAATGCCTCGGCCACGATGCGCGGGATGTCGGCTGGGTCGGTCACGAGATAGTTGTGCTTGGTGACCGCCATGGTGATGCCCGTGGTGTCGCACTCCTGGAAGGCATCGGAGCCGATGGCCGACATGGCCACCTGGCCGGTGACCACCACCAGGGGGATCGAGTCCATGAATGCGTCGCACAGCGGCGTCACGATGTTGGTGGCTGCCGGGCCGCTGGTGACCATCGCCACGCCGGGCTTGCCGGTGACGTGGGCATAGCCCTGCGCCATGTGACCCGCGCCCTGCTCGTGGCGGACGAGCACATGGCGGATCGGCGAGTCCAAGACGGGGTCATACACCGGGAGGATCGCGCCGCCGGGCAGGCCGAACATCACCTCGACACCGCTCATCTCGAGGCTTCGCATCAAGGCCTGAGCGCCGGTCAGCTCCATCGATTCTCTCCTGAACAATCTGCGTCCACAAACAAAAGCGCCTCCCGAGCGGGAGGCAGGGCGAGCGCGTCGAGACGGGCTCGCCTAGACAAGTACCACCCCGGTGCACTCGAGCAAGCGTGCTGGCGTGCGCATCGGCTCATTCTGTCGTGCTCATCGGGCAGCCACAACCTTGCGCGTGCCCACCAGCGTCCGAAATCTGGCCACCGGAACGCCGAGCGGGCGTACATTGACCGGGTGCCCCGCAGACGGCTGTTCAGCCTCGTGGCCTGTGCTGTGGCGATGACGACCGGGGCCGCCGCGGCCGGATGCTCCGGCATCGACGACAGCACCGGTCCGGCAATCGGCAATCCAGCGGGCGGCACCGCAACCACCGTGCCCGAGCCGACCACGACGCTGCCGCTCACCCAGACGCCCGAATACGTGGCGTCCAACACACCCTGTCCCGCTGGCCTTCCCGAGATTGGGGCCGTTGGGGTCGCGGAGGCCGCTCCCGGGCGCACCGTGACCCTGGAACCCTTCCTGGATGTGCCCGAGGCCACCGTGATGGTCTTCGATCGGGCGCGATCTAGTGCGGGCAGCCGCGGGGGCGGCTTTGTCGGCGACCGCCGGGGACGCATCTGGCACTTCGAGGTCGACGGAAGCGGAACTGCGGTGCTCGGTGACGGACCGGTGGCAGATTTCTCTTCGAACACGGCAGCCGAGCACGACCAAGGACTGGTCGGCATGACCTTCGGGCCGAAAGGGCGGCTCTGGATCAATCGCACCGACCGGCACGGGGACAGCGTGGTAACCGTGCTGACGCCCCGAGACGACCGCTCGGGGTTGCAGGGCGAGTCTGCCAATCTGCTGACGGTCTCCCAGACCAACGCCCAGCACAACGGCGGCGCCCTGGTATTCGGGCCTGACGGGCTGCTGTATGTGTCTTTCGGCGACGGTGGCGGCCTCGGCGACCCCCATCATCACGGTCAGAACCTCACCACGCCCCTCGGCGCAATCCTGCGTTTCGCCGTCGACGACGGCGGCAGTACCGACGCAGGCGACTGGCGGCTGGTGCCGGCGCCGGGCAATCCCGATCTCGGCACCGCCAGCGACCCGCGCATCTGGGCATACGGCGCCCGCAACCCGTTCCAGATCTCCCTCGACACGGTGACCGGAACGCTGTGGGTCGCCGATGTCGGCCAGCAGTGCATGGAGGAGGTGACCGTCCTCGGCCTCGACGAGGCCGGGGCCAACCTGGGCTGGAACTCCTATGAAGGCAGCCGTCGCTTCGTCGGCACCGAACTCGACAACCACCGCGAACCCGACTTCGAATACCGGCACGGGCGCGGACTCTGCGCGGTCATCGGCGGGCACGTCTACCGCGGCAGCGAGCTGGACTGGCTGACCGGTCGATACGTGTTCGCCGATCTCTGCGGGGGCGACATCTACGCAGTCGCGGTGCAGCCAGGTGCAGGACCCGACGAAGTGTGGAGCCTGGGTGTCAGCACGCCGCGGCCGGTCGGATTCGGTGTGGACGCTGCTGGCGAGCTGTATGTGATCGATATCGAGACCGGCGTGTGGCGCCTCGCCGGATGACGCAGGCAGCATCGACCGGATCGGGGACGTAGCCGTGTTTCGACGCACGGTCTACGACCGGGAGATCCTGCTGCTGGCGGTGCCGGCCTTCGGGGCGCTGATCGCCGAACCGCTGTACGTGCTCACCGACAGGGCAATCGTCGGGCGACTCGGCACACCCGAACTCGCCGGGCTCGCGATCGCATCGGCCATCCTGCTGAGCGCTCACGCAATTCTGATCTTCCTCGCCTATGGCACGACCGGCCTCGTCGGCCGGCTGGTGGGCGCCGGATCGCTGCGTCGAGCAGCCGAACAGGGCATCGCCGGCATGTGGCTGTCGATCGCGCTGGGCGTGGTGTTCAGCCTGGGCATGTGGGCCAGCTCGGGCTATCTCGTCGGCGTGTTCGACCCAACCCCGGAAGTCGCTGATCACGCGCTCACGTACCTGAGAATCAGCCTCATCGGCTTTACCGCGTTGCTGGCGGGCATGGCGGCCACGGGTTACCTGCGGGGCACCCAGGACACGGTCACCCCCCTCGTGATCGCCGTGGCTTCGGCCGCAGGGAATCTGCTGATCGAACTCGTGCTGGTGTTCGAGCTCGACATGGGCATCGCCGGCGCGGCGTGGTCAACGGTCATCGCGCAGTGGGGTGCCGCCGTGGCCTTCGCAGTCGCCGTCCATCGCCACGTTCGGGCGGTGGGCGCGAGGCTGCGGCTCGTTGCTGCTGCGGCGTGGCGTTACGCCCGTGTCGGCGCCCAGATGTTTGTGCGCACGGCATCGCTGCGGGGCGCGTTCGTGCTGGCTGCAGTGTTCGCGGCTCGTATCGGCACGACCGAGGTGGCATCGCATGAGATCGGCGTGCAGATCTGGTCGTTCTTCTCGCTCGCCCTCGACGCGGTGGCGATTGCAGGTCAGGCCATGGTGGCTAAGGAACTTGGCGCCAGCCGACCCGAGGTGGCCCGCGCGGCCAGCGTCCGCATGATCGGCATGAGCATCCAGCTCAGCGCAGTGTTCGGGCTGGCGCTCGTGCTGCTGCGCGGGCCGCTGGCATCGATCTTCAGCAACGACCCCGCTGTCGTCGCGCTCAGCGGCTTCATCCTGTTGTTCGTGGCCGTCGCGCAGCCCGTCAATGCCGCCGCCTTCGCCTTCGACGGCATCTTCATCGGCGCCGGCGACTTGGGCTTCCTGGCACGGGCGATGGCCGGTGCCGCAGTGGGTTTCGCGATCGTCGGCGGCGCGGTGCGCATCCTGGATCTGGGCATCGGCTGGCTGTGGACGGCGCTCACCCTGTTCATGTTCTTCCGAGCAGCGCCGCAGTGGATCCGCTTCAGGGGCGACGCCTGGCTGCGCACCGGCGAAGATTGAGCGCCTCGGCCATTCGGCAGGCGCTCAGGCGTCGCGGCGTTGCGCGAGCAGCCCGGTGACAGCTTGGCCGTCTGCCTGGCCACGGGTGGCCTTCATCACCGCGCCTACGAAGACGCCGGCCACCTTGGATTCCCCGGCGCAGAACTTCGCCCAGGCCTCGGGGTTGTCGGCGATGGCCTGGTCGACGAGCGCTTCGAGCTCGCCGCTGTCCATGGCTTCGTAGCCCAACTCGGCCGCGATCGCCGAAGGGTCTGCCGCTGCTCCGGGCGCCCGCTCGCACATGTGGGTGAGCACGGTCTTGGCCTGTGTCGCCGTGAGCTGGCCCGAGGTCTCCATCTGGACGAGGGACGCGAGCTGGGCGGCCTCGAGCAGCTCGGCCCCGTCCAGCGCCAGGTTCTGCACGGCGTGGGTGACGGCGCGGCCCGCATCAGCGCCCGCGGCTACTGCATCGAGCACCAGCGGGGCGAGGCCGCGACTGGCGATGACCTGAGCATCGGCAGTGTCAGCGCCGTGCGCGCAGAGACGCTCTCGCAACACAGCCGGCAATTCGGGCATGGCGGCTCGCACCCGCTCGATCCAGTCCGGATCCGGTTGGAGCGGCACGAGGTCGGGCTCGGGGAAGTAGCGGTAGTCGTCGGCCTCTTCCTTCGAGCGCAGCGAGTGGGTGCGCCCGTCGGTGGACCAGTGCCGGGTTTCCTGCACAGGTGCTTCGCCCGCCTCGTACAGCCCGATGTGGCGGCGAGCCTCGAAGTCGATGGCATTGCGCAGCGAACGCAGCGAATTGAGATTCTTGACCTCGCAGCGGGTGCGCAGCTCGGTCGAACCGGCGGGCCGCACGCTGATGTTGGCGTCGACGCGCATCGAGCCCTCCTCCAGCCGGGCGTCGGATGCGCCGACCGCCAGGAGGATCTCGCGCAGCTCCTCGACGTACGCGCTGGCCTCGGCGGCTGAGCCGATGTCGGGCCGCGAGACGATCTCGAGCAGCGGGGTGCCTGCCCGGTTGTAGTCGACGAGTGCGCCCACCGCCCCGTGGATGCGCCCGTCTGCACCTCCCAGGTGCGTCGTCTTGCCGGCGTCCTCTTCGAGGTGCGCCCGCTCGATGCCGACCCTGCCCTCGCCGGGAACGTTGAGCCAGCCGTCGGAGCAGATCGGCTGGTCGTACTGGCTGACCTGGTAGTCCTTCGGCATGTCGGGGTAGAAGTAGTTCTTGCGGTGGAACACCGACGGCCGGATCTCGCAGTGGAGCGCGAGCCCCACCGCCATGGCCAGCTCGACGGCGCGACGGTTCAGCACCGGCAGCGAGCCGGGCAGGCCGAGGCACACCGGCGTGACATTGGTGTTCGGCTCGTCGCCGAAGCGGCTGGGCGCTGCTGAGAACAGCTTCGTGTCGGTCGCCAGCTCGACGTGGACTTCGAGGCCGACCACGATCTCCCAGCCTGAAGGCGCCGCGCCCGTCGCCGACTGCGTGGTTGCAGCCATCAGTTTCCTGCTCCTGTCGAGTCGGCTGCGCCGACCAGCGGCGGCTTTGGCAGCGGCGGCGCAGCACGCTCGATCGCCGCGGCGACGGTCAGCATCGTCTCCTCCCCCAGCGCCGGGGCCATGACCTGCACGCCCACCGGCAGATCGTCCGCGCCGGTCCCGAACGGCACCGACATGGCCGGATCGCCCGAGAGATTCGACGGGATAGTGCAGGTGTCGCACCGGTACATGGTCATCGGGTCAGCGCGCTCGCCGAAGCGGAATGCCACGCACGGCGAGGTGGGCGACAGCAGCACGTCATACTCGGCGTAGGCAGCGTCGAAATCCCGCCGGGTCAGCATGCGGACCCGCTGAGCCTTGCCGTAGTAGGCGTCGTAGTAGCCGGCGCTGAGAGCGAACGTGCCCAGCATGATGCGTGCCTTGACCTCATCCCCGAAGCCGGCCCGACGAGTCAGGCGATTCATCTCCTCGACATCTGCGCCCTCGACCCGCAGCCCGTACCGAGTGCCGTCGTAACGCGCCAGATTGCTCGAGGCCTCCGCAGGTGCGATGAGGTAGTACGCGGTGAGGCCGTAGGTGACTGCAGGCACCGAGACCCTGCCGACGGTCGCCCCGGCGTCGGCCAGCGCGTCAGCCGCCTCGAGCACCCGTTCGGTCACGTCGGCGTCGATGCCGTCCAGCACCTCGCCTGCTGAATCTCGGGGCGCTGTATCTCCCAGCACTGGGCCGCCGTTCGCAGCACCATTGCGGCTCCCGGTCAGCTCGCTGACGACACCCACCCGCAAGCCCTCGACTCCGCGTCCCACCGCGGCCTCGAAGTCGGGCACGTCGGCAGGTATCGACGTGCTGTCGGCCGGATCGTGGCCGCTGATCACCCCGAGCGTGAGCGCAGCATCGGCGACGTCGGTTGCGAAGGGGCCGATCTGGTCGAACGAGCTGGCGAAGGCCACCAGGCCGTAGCGGCTGACCCGGCCGTAAGTGGGCTTGATGCCCACGATGCCGCACAGCGATGCGGGCTGGCGGATCGAGCCTCCGGTATCGGAGCCCAGCGCCAGGGGCGCGAAGCCGGCGGCGACTGCTGCAGCCGAGCCCCCGCTCGAGCCGCCCGGCACCCGGGTGAGGTCGTAGGGATTGCGTGTGGGGCCGAAGGCCGAGTGCTCGGTGGAGCTGCCCATTGCGAACTCGTCGAGGTTTGTCTTGCCGATCATCACCGCGCCGGCCGCCGTCATGGCCTGCACGACCGTGGCGTCGTAGGGAGGCTGCCAGCCTTCGAGTATCCGCGATGAGCAGGTGGTCGCGACGCCGCGCGTGCACATGTTGTCTTTGAAGGCGACGGGGACGCCTGCCAGCGGCCCGGGGTCGCGGCCATCGTCGACCGCCGCATCGATGGCCGCCGCCGCGGCGCGAGCCTGATCGGCCGTCACCGTGTTGAAGGCGTGGACGTCGGCATCGTGCATCTCGATGCGGCCGAGGAAGTCTTCGAGTACGTCGGTCGCTCGGCGTGTGCCGGCGCACACTTCGGAGGCGATTGCGTGAGCCGAGGTCATCGGGCCGTCGCCGAGCGGGGCACGGCCGGTTCAGGCTTCCTCGCCGAGCACCGGCGGCACTTCGAACTGCCCGCCGGATGCGGCGGGCGCTTGGGACAGCACCTCGTCCCGATCCACCGGCGAACCCGCGACATCGTCACGGAACACGTTGCGCAGCGGGTAGGGGTGCGCGAGCGGCGGCACATCGGCGAGATCCAGATCTTCCAGCTCACGGGCATGCTCGAGCACACGTCCCAGGTGGCCCGCGTAGTGCTCGATCTCGTCCGGCGTGAGCTCGATCCGGGCCAGCCGCGCGACATGTGCCACCTGATCCGTGCTGATCGCCGCCGCTTCTCCCATAACTGCGGTGAGGGTACTGGCGCAGTCTCAGCGGGGAATTCGCCGCTGGGCAGCCTCAGCCAGCATCTCGCCTGGGCGGGTGGGGCTGAACAGCACGCGCGACACAGCCTGCACCTGCGCGGTGCCGGACGTGCGCGGCACGACTTCGACGTCCACGCTCAGCTCGGCCAGCAGCACGGGGCCGAGGGCGTTGCCGCTGATGTCCACCAGGTCGGGCGCTTCGAGATCAATATCCGCCGGCGCGGGACCGAGGGCCGCCACATCGGCGCGGCGCAGCAGGAACGGCTCGCGTGTTGCCATCTGGTCGTGCAGAACGAAACCGTTGGGGACGAACACCACCCAGCGGCGTGACAGTTGGTAGAGCGATCTGAAGCCCAGCGCCGCGGCGGCAAGTCCTGTGATCGTGGTCACCACGGCCCAGATCCACTGGCCTCGAGCCCACAGCACCAGCGGCACCCCCACGCCGACGACGACGACTGCCCACACCAGCGGGACGGGCGCGACAGCCAGCAGGAACGGCGGCCGCAACAACATCCGCCGCTCGTTGCCATAGCTGAGTCCATCCACCATGGAATTGCCGGTCTCGGGCAGCAACGCCACCGCTGCGGCGATGACGGCTCCCGCAATCGCCGTTGCGGCACGCGGCGCGGCCAGGTCGGCATTCCACGCCGCGGCGGCTACCACCGAGGCGATCGCCACCCCGACAGCGGCAGGTGCAGCGATCCGCACCACAGTCAGCGCCCACGGCCGCCGCACAAGCGTGGCCGTCAGCACCACTCCCCACGCGCCCCACAGCTCAGCGCTCAAGATCCGGGTGGTGTCGGGCGAGCAGGCACTGAGCGCGTCCGCCGCGGCAGCCCCCACGCTCCACGGCGCAATCAGCCACAGCAACCGCAACAGCCACAGAGTCGGGTGCGCTCGCAGCGTTGTTCCCACGGGCAGAGTCTCGCCGCGCGGAGCAGGCAAACGGGGATTGGTTGCCGCGCATCGATCGCAGGCCCTTGCCATTTCGCTCGACGGCTTGTTGCGGAAGCGACGGCGCGAACCCGTGGTGTCGCACCCGCTCAGTAGCGTCGCGCTTGTGGATTCAACAGCCGCGGGCGGTGCCGAGGCTGCGACGACCGCTGCTGTCGACGGCGACGTCGATGCAGCGGAACGCCGGCAGAGCGATCTCGACCGCATGCGGCACTTGGCGAGCCTGGTCAACCGCTACGACGTGGAGTACCACCGCGATGACGCGCCGTCGGTGCCCGACGGGGAGTACGACGCCCGCAAGCGCGAGCTCATCGAGCTCGAAGCGCGCTATCCCGACTTTGCGGATCCGAATTCGCCCAGCCAGCGTGTCGGAGCTGAACTGTCGGCACTCTTCGGCGAGGTCGTCCATGCCCGGCCGATGACGTCGCTCGACAACGCCATGGATTTTGGCGAGCTGCGTGCGTGGCATGGCCGCGTCATGCGCGGTCTCGCTGCGACGCAGCGGACGCTCTTCGACGACGCGGACACCGACGGGGCCGACAACGGGGGCACCGAGTCAAGCGTGCCCGAACCGGAGTTGATCTGCGAGCTCAAGTTCGACGGGCTGGCCGTCTCGCTCCGGTACGAGCAGGGACGCCTCGTCCAGGCGGCGACACGCGGAAACGGGCGTGTCGGCGAGGACGTCACTGCGAACGTCGTGACCATCGCGGACATCCCCCGGGAACTGAACAGGGAATCGCCGGTGCCCGAGGCCATCGAGGTGCGCGGCGAGATCTTCCTGCCGCTGGACAGATTCCGCGAGTTGAACGAGTCGCAGGCCGAGGCTCGCCACGCGCTCGCCGCGGCCGTGGACGACGCCAAGCAACAGATCGCCGCGGCACCCGACGACATGCCGGCGGGCGAGCGGCGGAAGCTCGAATCGCTGGCCAAGCTCACGCCGGTCGATGTGCAGCGCCGCCATCCCGACTACGCCAATGCCCGGAACACGGCTGCCGGCAGCCTGCGCCAGAAGGATCCCTCGATCGTCGCGACGCGTGGCCTGTCGTTCTGGAGTTACGACGTCGGCGGGTTGGCCGGCGGGCCCGATCTCAGCGACGCCGGCAAGGTTTTCGCGTACTTGGGCGAGCTCGGCATGCCGGTCAACCCCGAAATCCGGACCTTCGGCACGCTCGCCGAAGTCGAGGACTTCTGCAGGCAGTGGGAGCGCGACCGCCACAAGCCCGCCTACGAGATCGACGGGGTCGTGGTGAAGGTGGCCGACCTCGAACTCCGGTCACAGCTGGGCTACACCAGCCGTGCGCCGCGGTGGGCGGTGGCCTACAAGTTCCCCCCGGAGGAACGCACGACCAAGCTGCGCAGCATCATGGTCTCGATCGGGCGCACCGGTCGCGCCACGCCGTTCGCCTACATGGAGCCCGTCTTCGTCGGCGGATCGACGGTGTCGCTGGCCACACTGCACAACCAGGATCAGGTCGCCGCCAAGGACGTGCGCCCGGGCGACACCGTGATCGTGCGCAAAGCCGGCGATGTCATTCCCGAGGTGGTCGGCCCCGTGCTCGCCGAGCGCCCTGTTGGCTCCGAACCGTGGAAGTTCCCCGAGAGATGTCCGTCATGCGGCAGCCCGTTGAAGCGCAGCGAGGGCGACGCCAACACGTACTGCCGCAACCGCGCCTGCCGCGATCGGGTGATCCAAGGCATCGGGCACTTCGTGGGCCGCGGTGCGCTCGACATCGAAGGTCTCGGCGAACAGACCGTCGTGACGCTCTACGAGCGAGGCCTCGTCACCGACCCGGCCGACCTCTTCGGCTTGAGCGCCAATGACCTCATCGGACTCGAGGGATTCGCCGAGAAGTCGGCCAACAGTCTTGTAGCCGAGATCAACGCCGCTCGAGATTCGCCACTGGCCCGGTTGCTCATCGGCCTCGGCATCGAACACCTCGGTCCAACGGCATCGGAGCTGTTGGCGCGACGATTCGGCTCACTGGATGACGTGATGACGGCCGGCGACGAGCAGCTCGCGGCCATCGACGGCATCGGACCCATCATTGCCGCCAGCGTCCGCAGCTATTTCGACGACGTCGACAACGCCGCTCTGGTCCAGCGCCTGCGGGATGCGCAGGTGTGCTTCGACCGAGTCGACGGCGAACTCGACGCGCCGCAGGTGCTCGCTGGCAAGTCCGTCGTGGTGACGGGGAATCTCGACGGTTGGCACCTCAGCCGCGATGAGGCCAAAGCCGCCATCAAGGCACGAGGCGGCAAGAGCCCGGGCAGCGTCAACAAGAGCACCTTCGCACTCATCGCCGGAGCAGGTGCCGGGCAGGCCAAGCTCGACAAAGCCGCCGAATTCGGCGTCCCAGTCCTCGACGACAACGGCCTGCGCAACCTGCTCGACTCCGGAGAACTCGCGACCGGCTAGGCACCCCGGCAACGGAGGGTTCCGGGATTGTGGAATGACGCAGCGAGTCACGCCTGATCGGCGCTGCGCGGATCACTCAGCGAAGGTTGTCGGGGATCTCTACTTGTAGCGACGGATCGGGTTCTGCCGCAGCGACTCGCGCGTTGTAGGTGTCAAGTAGTTCTCGCAGGTGCGTCGCCATCTGGTGACGCTGGTGCCGGGCCGGGATGTCCACCGCGTCAGCGACGAACTCAGCCACGTCTCGCACCGAGATGAGGTCGGCAATGTCGAAGTTGCCCGCGAGCCCCTCGGCGGCAGCGATGCGATCTCTGAGGGTCAGCACGATCGGGAAGACATCGAGCGAGAGGTTCTGGACGCACTTGCGCAGCAGGGCTTCGCCGGGTGCGGTCGTCACATGGAACGCAGCATCGTAGACAACGAAGTCGCCGATGCGGCCGGTCTGCTCATCGGCTGTGGTGTAGGAATGGTTGTCGACTTCCGTGTCGGGATAGTGCAGGCACAATGCTGCACCCACGACATGCTGCGCCACAGCACCGGTGGCGTTACCCCCACGAACACTGGCGGCGTCGAGCAGCTGGCGGATCACCGTGCTAGTCGGTTCATGACTCCGGTATTCGATTCGCAATCGCTGCTTGTCGAAGAAGTCAACCTG
Organism: Candidatus Poriferisodalis sp.; assembly: GCF_965203655.1. GTDB lineage: Bacteria > Actinomycetota > Acidimicrobiia > Acidimicrobiales > Poriferisodalaceae > Poriferisodalis. The sequence goes on along the minus strand of NZ_CBDBDD010000008.1, from coordinate 123,794 downwards.
GATGCGATCGACCATCGCGGCCTGCAATGTCTCGATGATCTCCGCTCGCACATCGGGATCTATTGCAGCGAACGCGTCGGCGGCTGTCGAGGAGTTGACGGCAGCTTGGAAGCCGCGCGCGAGTTCCTGGCTGCCTCGGCTGGTCCTACCACCCTCGCTTGCCAGTGGGCGCTCCTCGCCATGACGAGCCAGAATCTTGTTGATTCTCGAACCGCCAAGCAGTCGGACTTGCGACCCGCTGAACCACTGGGCTTCGTCGAGTGGGAAGTGGGCGCTCATGTGCTCGCACATGATGAGGCCGACCGTCATCACATTGCGGTTGACGCCCGTCTCGGTGCGTTGCGTCTCGTACCAGTCATCGATGGCACCGTCGAGGGCCGCGGCGATCTCGCCAGCAGTCATGCTGCCGCGTGGGTGGCGACGGTAGACACCTCCAGCGCGGGCTTCACGAAGCTCTCGACGAGCCAGGTAATGACGGGGACGGTGACAGCGTCACCGAAACCGAACAGCGCTTGTGATTCGGTCACCGGCGAGATGTCGAAGTCGTTGGGAACGCCTTGAAGCCGCCCGCACTCGCGGGCTGTCATCCACCGCACACGATGACAGCCCTCACTGATCTCCACGAGCGCCTGACGCGACGAGCCACCCCTCGCGGTTCTCAGGCAGCCCGCGATCTCATCGCCGCGCACCTCCCAGACAGCTCGACCGCCACGGGTCCGGCGGTACGCAGTCCGCCACGCCGTGACGTTCTGATCACTCAACTCGGCAATGCGGGCCGCGTGCCGGTCCGGCAGAGTGCTGTCGAACCCCACAAGCCGCTTCGCGTCCCACCAGCGTTCGTCCTCAGGCGCAAGTCGCTCGACAACATCGCCAAGCAGTGGATCGGCTGAAGGAGGTCGGCCAATCATTCGCCGGGTGAGGTCGAGGCCCGAGGCTCGTGCGAGGAATCGTCTGAGCGGTGCAGGACGAAGAGCATCAGCGTCGGACACCCCGCCGTCCACTAGCGACAATGAGGGCGGATTCGTTGCCTGATCAGCACCGAGCAGGCCGAACACGAAGAGCCGGCTGCGCGACTGCGGCACGAACCAGCGCGAATCGACAACAGCGAGATCGCAGGCGTAGCCCAACCTGTTGAGCGCCGCTAGCGCATCTCGCAGATCGCGGCCTCCACGTGACGAGACAAACGACGGAACGTTCTCGATGAGCACCGCTGCCGGGCGCCGGGCACCCATCTCGTCCAGAACGCGCACGAACTCGAAGAACAGGCCCGACTGCTCCCCCGCCAGGCCGCGCCGGTGACCGGCCAACGACAGGTCGATGCACGGAAAGCTCGCCGTCGCAAGATCAACGCTCGGCACGTCATCGCCGCAAATGTCACGCACATCGGAGACGCTGTAGTCATCGCCGAAGTTGGCGGCATAGACCGCGTGCTTCACCTTCGAGATGTCATTCGCCCAGACCACATCGAACCCAGCCGCCTCGACACCGGCGCGCACCAGCCCGATACCGGCGAAGAACTCGGCAACCGACAGCTTTGACATCGACTCGGACAGTACTGCCGAGGTGCGACATCGTCGCGGACGGCCCACGCAGTCGCTTGCCGTTGCAGTGCGCGGGGCATGCTGAAGCAGTGACGAGGCCCGCAAAGACCGACAGCACGCAGGCGTTCAGCGAGCTTGCGGAGGCATACAGCAGGGCTCGACCCCAGTACCCCGACCTGCTGTGGAGCACCCTGCGAGAAAGACTCGATCATCACCCCGTGCCCCACTCGGCGATCGATGTCGGCTCGGGCACCGGCATTGCTACGCGGCAACTCGCACGCGCGCTACCCGGATGGCGCGTCGTGGGCGTCGAGCCGGGCGAAGCGATGCGCGCTGCGGCCGCCAGGGACAGCAGCGACACAGCCATCGAATTCCGCTTCGGCACCGCAGAGGACATGCCCCTCAAGACGTCCTCGGCCGGTCTCGTCCTGGCGGCCCAAGCCCTGCACTGGTTCAACCACGCTTGCTTCTATGCCGAGGCTCACCGGGTGCTGGCACCAAGAGGCCTGATCGGGATCATGCAGAACGACCGTGCCCTGGCGCTCTCGCCCTTCTTGGAGGACTACGAATCGTTCCTCGAAGAGCACAGCCCGGGTTACACGCGTGACTACCGCGACTTCGACATCGTCAGCGAACTCTCGGACGCAGGCTTCAGCGAAGTGTCGAGGTTGTCTACCGCATGGACCCGGTCGCTGTCCCACGATCTGTTCGTCGACTTGGCTCTGTCTTCGTCCAAGATGCATGCGGCTGCCCAGCAGCTCGGCGAGGCCGAGACGGCACGACGACTGCAAGCGCTGCTCAATCGGCACCACCCCTCAGGCGAACTAGGTATCCCCTACGTGTCCGAACTCTTCATAGGCCGACATCACCTAGGCCGCCACGACTGAGCGTCGCGGTCGCCAACAGTGTGCTCACGAACATGCTGCGGCTGCTCGACCAATGCCCTCTTGCCGTCGGCGGCGTTGTACAGACTGTGATGTTCGCAATGTACGTTTTGTGATGAATTGGCTCGCCGATTTGTGATTGCGAGCATCGAGGTCAGAACGTGGTGAAGCACCATTCGTAGGTGAAGTCGGCCGCTTCGATGTCGATGGTGGGGGTTGCGATGAGGCGAGCGCACGACCGCCCGCTGCGCAGCTTCTCGATGACCTTGTCGTCGCCCGGCGAATAGAAGTACTCGCCGAGCTGGATGATGCCTGCGTCGAGCTCGCTGGCAGGAATGGTGGTGCCGTTGATGACGAGCGTCAGTTTCCAACCGGCTTCGAGCCGGGCACCGATGGGACTCTGGTGCGGCACCTGAGCGCCGGGCACCGGCGTGACTGCCTGCAAGCCGCTCGGGTAGGCCGGTGCGGGCTCGCCCCCGCGGGTCAGCCACACCGCCAGAACGACGGCTGCAGCGGCAACAAGCGCACCGAGCGTGATGGTCGTGGAGACGCCTTTGCGCAGTGCCCAGGGCACGCGCGGCTGGCCGTCAGCGGACTCGTCGCGGCTCATGTGAGATGTCCGGCAGCGGTCGCGCCGCCGAGCACCTCGTCACCCTCATAGAAGACGACAGCCTGGCCGGCCGCGACGCGGCGCTGGGGCTCCACCCAACGCAATTGGCCCCCGGCATCGAGATACGTCGGCAACGCCGGACCGTGGGCGCTCGTCTGGGCCAGGACGTCGCCTTCGACTGTGTCGCCGGCCCAGCGATGATCGACCAGCCGTACGCCCGGTGCCGACAGCTCGGAGGCCTCGCCGACAGTGACACGACGAGCGGCGATGTCTACGTCGATGGCGTAGCGCCGCTGCGGTGCACCGCCGAGGTCTAGGCCCTTGCGTTGACCCACCGTCACCAGCTCTACCGCCGGTGCCGCGCCCACGTACCGGCCGGCAGTGTCGACCAGCTCCGCCGGATGCAGGTCGATGCGCTCAGCCAGGAAGCGCTCCCTGCCCGCGTCGGCGGTGATGAAGCAGACGTCCTGGCTCTCGGCCTTGTCCGCCGTGCGCAGGCCGAGATCGGCAGCAAGCGCGCGCAGTTCATCCTTGCGGTAGTCGCCGACCGGAAACCACAGGTCCGCTAGGTCGGCTTCGGAGAGCATGTACAGCACGTACGACTGGTCTTTCGCGCTGTCGGCGCCACGCTGCAGCCGTCGCCTGCCGCTCAGTGAGCTGATGCGAACGTGATGACCGGTGACCAGGCGATCGAAGCCCAGGCGGCGGGCACGGTCCAGCAGCACGTCGAACTTGACGTGCCGGTTGCAGGCAATGCACGGGTTGGGCGTACGGCCCCGCCGGTGTGCGTCGACGTACGGCTCGACCACATCGCGCTCGAACTCGGCCGCATAGTTGAAGACGAAATGGTCGATGCCGAGCTGCTGGCACACCCGTCGGGCATCGTCCACGTCGGAGACCGCGCAGCAGCCCTGGTCCTGCGGGCCGCCCCACAGCTTCAGGGTGACGCCGACCACGTCGTGCCCAGCGCGCAAGCACAACGCCGCAGCGACCGAGCTGTCGACACCGCCCGACATCGCGACGAGCACCCTGCTCCCTGCAACGGCACCATGCCGCTCGGGGCTGGTTTCCGTGGCGTCATGCCGCTCGGGAGTCATCGCAGCTGCTCCACGCAGTTGGGGATGGCGTCGATGGCTCGCTCGATCTCCCACGGTTCGGTGCACCAGCCCAGCGACAGGCGGAGCGAACCGGCTGCGGCGTGACGCTCAACCCCCATCGCCGCGAGCACATGGCTCGGCTCCATGGCACCCGACGCGCACGAGGCCGCCGCCGATGCCATGACATCGAAGCGGTCGAGCAACACCAGCAGCGCCTCGGTCTCGATGCCGTCGATGAGCAGCTGGCAGATGCCCGCAGCTCGCCGAGACCGCTCGACCGTCTCAGTGCACCCGTCGATCGAAGTCAGCAGGCCGTCGGCCAACCGGTCCGCCAAGTCCCTGATCCGGCAGATGTCCTCGCTGCGAGTCTCGTGCAGCTCGCCGAGCGCGGCGCCGAGCGCGGCGATCCCGGCGGTGTTGTGCGTGCCGCTGCGCCGATCGGCCTCCTGTCCGCCGCCGAGCTGCTGCGCCGACAGCGTCACGTCAGGCCGGATCGCAAGCACCCCCACGCCCTTCGGCCCACCGAACTTGTGGCCGCTCAACGACAGCAGATCTGCCGGATGCGCTGCCTCGGCCATATCGACCCAGTTGACCCCTTGCACCGCGTCGGTGTGCAGCCGCGCCTCGGGGGCATGGCGCCTTACCACGTCGGCCACGGCCTCAAGATCGGCAATGACGCCCGACTCGTTGTTGACCAGCATCACCGACACCAACCCCACAGGCGGGCCCGCATCGGGCGCCAACTGTGCGCGCAGGTGGTCGAGGTCGACCTCGCCGCCGGCGTCGACCTGCACATACCGGCCGCCGACCGCTTCGACGGGGTGGAGCACCGCATGGTGTTCGGTCGCTGGGCACAGCGCCGTCGTGCCTGTTGCGGAGGTGACGCCGTGCACCGCGAGATTGTCTGCTTCAGTCCCGCCGCTGGTGAACACGACGCCGTGCGGGTCGAAGCCGAGCGACCCAGCGACGATCTCACGCGCGTCATCGATGGCCGCCCGCGACCTGCGCGCCATGCGGTGCGCGCCCGAGGGATTGGCGAACTGGTGCTCGAAGAACGGCACCATGGCCTCGATGGCGCATGGCCGCATCGGCGTCGACGCAGCGCAGTCGAGATACGCGGGACGCTGGGATTGATCACGCTGAGCCTGCCGATGCTCGGCCGGCTGGTTCTGCACCGCGCTCATGCCGTGAGGTTACGGGTGTGGTCCTCGACCAGCCGCCCGCTGGAGTGAACGCGACGTTGCTCAAGCCAGCGATTCATGGACTCGGCCTATGCGACTCCTTAGGCACAAACGATTGATTTCTTCACGTTCGCGCGACCACGTGCAAGCGGAGTCAGGCGAAAATGCAAGTGGGGACAGATCGCACACGAGGACATGTGCAACTGCCGAATGCCGCCCGAGAGAAAGAGCTTCATGAACATCTCTGCATCGGTGAGCTGGCAGTTTCCCCCAGCGATGGCCAATGAAGGTTGCGTGAACGCTCCGTGAGCACACGTACCAACGTCGCCGTAGGCAGGCCGACGATACGCCAGCTGGAGTATCTGGTGGCCCTCGACGCCCATGGGCACATCGGGCGCGCGGCAGCCGCATGCTTCGTTTCCCAGCCAACGCTCAGCACGCAGATCCGGCAGCTCGAGCGCCATCTGGGCGTCACCATCACCGAGCGCGTGGGCCGCGGCATCGTCGTGACGCCTGCAGGCCGCGAACTCGCAGAACGCGCACGAGCGGTGCTGCGTGACACCGACGAGATGCTCGAATGGGGCCGCAGCAGCACGGACGGTCTGGGCGGACCATTGCGAATCGCAGCCATTCCGACGGCGGCGCCCTACTTGCTTGCCCGCATGCTTGCGGTGATCAACGAGCGACATCCAGAGGTGCTGCTGTGCCTTGACGAGCTCAGGGCCTCTGCGCTGGTCGAGGCACTGGTCGCAGCACAGCTTGACCTGGGTCTGATGGCGGAACCAGAGGCGCACGATGACCTCGCGCACACGATCATCCTCGAAGACCCGCTCCTGCTGGCAATGGCGCCCCAGCATCGACTGGCCCGCCAGCCTTCAGTGGCAATCGATGACCTCGCCGGCGAGACCGTGCTGCTGCTCGAGGACGGCCACTGCTTGCGCTGCCAAGTGCTCAAGGTGTGCCGGAGCGTCGGTGCCCGCGAGGTGAGCAAGGGCGGCACGAGCCTGGCGACGATCTGCCAGATGGTGGCCGCGGGGATGGGCGTGACACTGCTGCCCACGAGCGCCGCCCCCATCGAGGCCCGGCGAGGCACCGGAATCGTGGTGCGGCCGTTCAGCGACGTCACGGCGAAGCGACAGCTGGCGCTTGTTTGGCGACGTCGCTCGCCGGCTGCGCCCCTGTACCGGGAGCTGGCCGAACTCATCGCAGCGAGACTGGCAGATGCGAACTCCGGGTCGGCACCCTCGCCTGCGTCATCGAAACCCGACGTCGGCGACGCGACGGCCGCGGGGTGACATCGCCCGTTCTGGGTGCAACACTTGCCGGTCGCTGGAAACGAGCGTCGGCGTGACGCAGTGCACCAGCGATTCGAGACGCGATTCGCGTGCAAGCAGGCATCGACAAGGCAATCACCCCCATGGGCATCGAGGTCTCCATCGACATTCCGGCATCGCCGCAGGAAGTCTGGGATTACGTCGCAGACCTCGCGAGCAACGTCGAGTGGATGGCTGACGCTCAGTCGATCAACTTCACGTCTGCCCAGACCGAAGGCGTCGGCACGACGTTCGACTGTGTCACCAGGATCGGCCCGATGAAGACCACGGACAAGATCGAGGTCACCGAGTGGGACCCGCCGAACACGCTCGGCATCACCCATCAAGGTGCAGTGACGGGCACTGGCCGCTTCGCGCTCGAGCCCATCGAAGACGGCACCCGCTTCACCTGGAGCGAGGATCTGACGCTGCCGTGGTACTTCGGCTCGCGGATGGGCCAGCAACCCGCCTCCATGGTGCTTGAACGCGTCTGGCGCAAGAACCTGCGGAACCTGCGCGCACGGATGCTCGAACGTCAGCAGGGACCCACCGGTCACGAGCCCGGACCGCTGCTCGGGATGGGCCGCGACTCAGAGATGCGCGCCTACGGCCCGCACATCATTCGCATGAGCCTGCGCGGCAGAGACCTGAGCCATGAGGCCGAGGCGATGCGTCACGTGCGGGTCCACGGATTTCCCGCACCGGAGGTCATCGAGCAGCCCGACAACCACTCGGTGGTAATGGCGCGTCTGACCGGCCCAACAATGCTCGACGAGCTGGCGGCCAAGCCGTGGCTCCTGACACGCCACGTCAAGGGTCTGGCACGGCTGCACCGGCTGCTCGGCGACGTGCCGGCGCCGAAGGACTGGGTCAAAGTCTCGGGTGGTCATTCGGTGGTGCACCTGGACCTGCAGCCCGACAACGTCAAGCTCACGCCCGACGGCCCCGTCGTCATTGACTGGTCGAACGCCGCAGCCGGCGATGCCGCTTTCGATGCCGCGTCCACCTATGTCCGGCTGCGCACCGCCGCCCCAGACAATCACGCCGCCGCGCGCGCCGTGATCAACGCGTTCCGCACCCGCTTCGCCCGCGCGTTCCTCAAGGAATTCGGCGCCGACGAGATCCTCTCGCGCCTGAGGGCCGCAGCAGACCTGCGGCTCCTTGACCGCAACCTGCACCCCAACGAGCGTGAGGCCGTCTTTGCGCTCGCCCGCGGCGAACTCGACTGACGAGTTCGCCTGAGTCGTCCTGACTTGCCGGAGTCAGGAAACCATCTGCTGCAGTCCGTCGACTGCGTGTCAGCGATCCTGGTCGAGGAGCATCTCGGCGGCCGCGTAGGGGTCGATTTCTTGACGGGCGAGCTGCTGGCGCAGGCGCTCCGCAGCAGGCCCTTCGGTGAGGGTTGCCACGCGTTCGGCAATGGTGGCCCGCAACACTTCATCAAGCTCGGTCTGCACCCTGGCCGCACGGCGAGACTCGAGTTCGCCCGAGACCGTGCAGTGGTCGCGGTGCGCACAGATGGCATCCCACAACTCCGCGGCGCCCTCGCCGGTGGTGCCCACTGAGGTCAGGATCGGCGGGTCCCAGTCGCCGGGCGCAGACAGATCCAGCATCTGGCGGATGTCCCGGCACGTTTCCGATGTGCCGGGCCGATCGGCCTTGTTCACCACGAAGATGTCGGCGATCTCCATGAGACCGGCCTTGTTGGCCTGCACCGAGTCGCCCCAACCGGGGTTCACCACGACGACGGTGGTATCTGCCGCGCCCACGATCTCCGTCTCGATCTGGCCGACGCCGACCGTCTCGATCACCACCCAGGGCCAACCCAGTGCGTCCAGCACTCGTACCGCGAGCGGTGTCGCCAAGGTGAGTCCGCCCAAGTGGCCGCGCGTCGCCATCGAGCGGATGTAGACGTTGTCGTCGAAGGTGTGGTCGGACATGCGCACGCGGTCGCCCAGGATTGCGCCGCCGCTGAACGGCGACGACGGGTCAATCGCCAAGACCGCCAGCCGCTCGCCCCGCTCGCGTGCCACGCCGACGACGGCTGAGTTGAGCGTCGACTTGCCGGCCCCGGGCGCACCGGTGATGCCGACCGTGTGTGCGCTGCCTGACTGGGCGAACGTGAGCGCGCCCAGCGCACGCGCCTGCGAACCGCCGCGTTCGACCAACGACATCGCCCGCGCCAGGGCGCGGCGCTGTCCCGAGCGCGCAGCTTCCAGAAGCTCTGCAACATCAGCAGCGAGCGGATGGTCGGGTGATGTCATCGGCGCGCCGACAGTAGCGAGACGCGCCGGGAGCGGCACGTTTCAGCGACGCGTGATGATGGCGCCGAGACCGGCCAGCTTTCCCGTCAGATCGTCGTAACCGCGGTCGATATGGGTTGCTCCGGCCACCTCGGTCTCGCCTTCGGCAGCGAGACCCGCCACCACCAGCGCTGCACCAGCGCGGATGTCGTGCGCACGTACCGGCGCTCCCGAGAGGCGTTCGGCGCCGCGCACCACCGCGTGATGGCCTTCGGTGCGGATGTCGGCACCCATGCGCCGCAACTCGTCGATGTAGCGGAAGCGTCCGGTGAATATGTTCTCGGTGACGATCCCGACGCCGGAAGCCGTGGTGAGCATGGCCACCAGGAACGGCTTGTAGTCGGTGGCGAGGCCGGGGTACGGCAAGGTGGCCACGTCGGCAGATGTGAGACGCTGCGTTGCGGTCGCCCGGATGCCCTCGGCATCGGCGACGATGTGCATGCCCATCTCGGTCAGCTTGCGGATGAGCATGGTCATGTGGTCGCCCACGGCGTGGCGCAGGAATACGGATCCGCCGCACATGCCCACGGCGGCCAAATAGGTGGCAGTCTCGATGCGATCCGAGATCACCCGATAGCCGTCCCCGTCCGCAGGGGTGCCGCCGACTTCTGTGCGAGCCGACGTTCCGATGCCGCCGGCAGTGCTCCTGGGAGAACTCGCGTGCTGACCGGCGGGCGACAGTTGCTCGACTCCCTCAATCGCCAGACCATTCCCGGCCCATCTCGCCTTGGCGCCCATCTGGTTGAGAAAACTGACGAGATCGCCGATCTCGGGTTCTCGCGCGGGGTTCACAATGCGCGTACGGCCTTTGGCCCGCACTGCCGCCATCAGCACGTTCTCCGTCGCGCCCACCGACGGGTACTCCAGCACGATTTCGGCACCAGTGAGTGCTTCAGCCGTGCCGGAGATGTCGCCGTGCGACGTGCGGAAGGTGGCCCCCAGGCTCTCCAGCGCTCGCAGGTGCATGTCGATGGGCCGTGGGCCGAAGTCGTCACCGCCTGGCAGCGCCACGCGGGCGGCGCCGAAGCGCGCCAGCAGCGGGCCGAGCACCACGATGGAGGCGCGCATGCGCTCGACGAGGTGATACGGCGCCTCGGTGTTGATCTCGGCCGGCACGTCGATGACCAAACAGTGATCGGTGCGGGTGATGCTGACTCCCATGGCTTCGAGCAGTTCGCACATGACCGACACGTCGGAAATGTCGGGGACGTTTGCCAGAACATGCCGACCCTCGGCCAGCAGGCACGCCGCCATCAGCTTCAGCACGCTGTTCTTGGCCCCGCCGATGCACACCTCGCCGTCGAGGCCGCCGTTGCCCCGCACCACAATCACGTCACCAGCCGACTGAGCCATCGCATTAGCAGTACCACTGCTGCAGGCCTATGGCTAGGCCTATTGCATGGCGGTACCGGGTCACTCGCTGCCATATGTGCTAGGCCCGCCGCCGTGACCTGCCTCGTGCGCACGTTCGTGGCCGATGCCGACGAGGTGGATGCCCTGCTGCGTCCCCGCGACGACATTGTGGCCGAAATGCCGGCCGCCACGCTCAACGGCGGCCACCGCTTCGAGCTCGCAGAGGGGCCGTTCACCAGCTACTCGCGCGTGGTCGAGGTCTCGCCAACCGCGGAGCAATCGGCGGGCTGCACACATGGAGCAGCGGGTGACGTGATGCCCCGTTACGAGGTCACGGAGACAGTCGAGTGGCGCTTGGCGGTGCCGTGGTTCGGCCCGCTCTTCAACGTCGCTGTCCGGCGCGCGATGCGCACGGGACGCACCGGCGACGGCACCCAGCCTGTCTGGGCTCCTCCACGGCGGTTCACCCCACGTGCGGCCACCGTCATGGCCATGCTCGCCGCGACAGCGATGCTGAGCGGCTACCTGGCGAACGCACCCTCGGAGCTGCACACCTACGCCGCAGACGAATTCGGTGCGGATCAAGCCGCCCAGGGATTGCTAGGGGCCGTCGTGCGCATCGGGACGCTGCTGGCGATCGGCGTGTCGGTACTGGCGGACCGGCACGGGCGCCGGCGCGTCGTGGCGGGCGCCATGGGCATCGGCATCGTTGCTGCCGCGCTCGCAGCCCTGGCACCGAACATGGTGTGGCTGGGCGCGTTCCTGCTGATCGGTCGCACAGCCAATGCGGCGCTCGGTGCCACGGTCGTCGTGATGGCGCTGGAGGAGATCCCCGCCGGCTGCAGGGCGTGGTGCCTGTCGGTGCTGGCCATGTCGGCCGCGCTCGGCGCGGGCGTGGTGGTGTGGCTGCAAACAATCTCGGATCTTGCGCCGTGGGCATGGCGCCTGGTGTTTGCCTTCCCGCTCGTCGCGCTGGCAGCCGCTCGCCCGCTGCTCCGGCGGCTGCCGGAGAGTCGCCGGTTCGAGCGGCGGGGTCGGGGCGTGACATTGCGCGGCTACTGGCGGCCGATTGCGCTGCTGGGGGCCATCTATCTGGCATTCGGACTGTTCCTGGGCCCCATCGACTGGTTCCGCAACGAGTACCTGCGCGACGAGCACGGCTTCAGTGCCGGCTTGGTGTCGCTGTTCGTGCTGGGCACCGCGACGCCCGCCGGCCTCGCCGTTTACGCGGCAGGCAGGCTCGCCGATTCCCGGGGGCGACGCATCATCCTGGCCGTGGCCTCAGTGGCCGGGCTCGGCTCGCTGGTGGTGCTGTTCAACGTGTCCGGCGCCGCACTGTGGATCGCAGGCCTGGTCGGGGCGATGCTGTCGGCGGGACTGCTGCCAGCGCTCGGCGTGTACCGCGGCGAGCTGTTCCCGACTGCCCTGCGGGCACGCGCCGCGACGCTGACCGGTGCCATGGGCGTCGGTGGCGCGGCAGCAGGAATCTATTTCGCCGGCCGGCTGCGCACGGCGTGGGGCAGCTTCGGCGATGTGATCGCTCTGCTGTGGGTAGGGCCGCTGCTGGCGGTCGCCGTCGCCGTGTTGTGGCTGACCGAGCGCAGCGGGCAGGAACTCGAAGAGCTGCATCCCGCCGACGCCGCCGCAGATCCCGAGGGCCCGTGGTCACGCGGCCTGTGAACGATTCCGGTGAGACCGGGCCGGGACATGATGGGTCTGCGATGCGCGCTGCCGAAGCACTCCTGCTGACGCCAGGTGCCGGTGGCGGCGCGGATCATCGCACGCTCGTCGAGATCGATGACGCGCTGTCGGGCCGCCTGCCGGTGCGCCGTCACGACTTCGCATACCGGAGAGCCGGGCGGCGCGCGCCGCCGCACGCGCCCAGCGTCGTTGCCGAACTGCTGGGCGACCTGCCCCAGATTGCGGCCGATCTGGGCGTGTCGCCGGGCGGTCTGGTGATCGGCGGCCGGTCGTTCGGCGGCCGTGTCTGCTCGATGGCAGTGGCCGACGGCGCCCGCGCCGCAGGGCTCGTGCTGCTCAGCTACCCGCTGCACCCGCCCGAACGGCCCGAGCGCCTCCGCACCGAGCACTTCTCCCTGATCGGCGTACCGTGCCTGTTCGTCTCGGGCACGCGCGACCCGTTTGCCACTCCTGAGGAGCTGAGCGAGCACACCCGAGCCATCACGGGCCCGGTCACACTCCGCTTCATTGACGGTGCCCGGCACGATCCCAACACGATCGCGGCCCGCCAGGCCATCGTCGAACACCTCAACTGCTGGCTCGACACGCTCGGAGGCTGAGCCACCGGCTCGATCTCGTGAGCCGAACGGGCAGCGGCTCGCGGGCGCCTGCCGCACTGACGCAGCCGGGACTGCTCAAGATCGCTTTGCATATCCGGCCGGAAAGCGTGGTATTGCCGGTTTCGGGCTTGAGCCGCGGCAGGCGACGGCTCACTCCTCGGGGTGCCAGCCGAAACCGATCGAGCGTCGGCGAGCCTGCTCAGTGCCGCCGATCAGCGCTTGGTCCGAATCATCGGACGCATGCCCTTGGTGAGTGTCCCGAACTTGGCACCGATCCTCGCTGACGACGAGCGCCGGGTGCGGGCCCGGCTGGGCTCGCTGCGCCAGACAGGCTGGATCGAGTGCATGAGCGTGGGGATGACCGAAGCCCGCCAGCAGCGCTGGTTCGTCACGAACCAAGCCGCTCAAGCTCTCTACGCCCACGATGGCGTGCACACTACGAGGGACTGCGATCCACCGATGACGCCCTTCTCAGACCGCCTGCCAGTCAACGCGCCGACGTCGGAACCTCGTGAGCACCTGCCGTGGACAGCCACCGCGCGAGGCGTGCGTACCGGCGTGCGGCGACTGGCTGCGCTGGAGCCGCTCTACCGGCTCGCCCCGGGCTTGCTGCATTCAGGCTGGCTGCGCGTACCCGACAGCGACACTGCCGACCGTCTCGATATCGGCATGACCGACTTTCGCCTGCTGCGCTACGGCGGCTGGTTTCATGCCGTCGCGCACTACGGCGAGCACTACTGGGTCACGTTCACCTACGTCGGCCTGCACGCCACCGAGAGGGCGTTGCGCCGCAAGCGAGCCCATCGCTTCTGGGGCCTTGACGCCTACGCGAGCGAGCACGATGCGCACGAGCGAGCTGTCGATCGTGTCTTCTACGGTGACCCCGAATACGAAGCCACGCCCTCCGCGCAGGTGATGCTGGCTGCGGACTCGTGGGCGGCCCACCTGGCGCAGCGCGAGTTCGCTCGCGGCGCCCGGCCGCTGATCTGCACCCCCGACGGACTCTGGGGCGATCCGGTCGAACTGCGCCCCTCCCGTGATCGGGTCGATGATCCGGTCACGCCGGTGGCAGCGGGGCGGGCAGAGCAACTGAGGCGCTGGCGGCGCATCAACGCCGACACCGTGGCCATCACCGATTCCCTCACCTACGCAACATTCATGGCTGTCGCCCAATTCCCGGCCATGCGAGGACGCGAGCTCAGCCGCATGTTGAGCGCCTCGCAGCGGAGCGTCAACGACGCACTCGCCAGGCTCGTCGAGGTCGGACTCATCGATCGTTTCGATGGCCGCTGCTATCTCACCGAGCAGGGTCTGCGGCGAGCTGCCAATGTCAGTCGACTGCTGGCGTCTGCGCTCATCCGGCGACACGGCGCATACCTGCTGCCCGCCTTCCGGCACAGACAGCGCCACCACGACGATGGTGTCAACCAACTGGTACTGCAGTTCGCCGCCGAAGGCGCGGCAGCATTCGTGGGCTGGAGGGGGGAGATCAACGTGCCCGGCGTCACCCAGATCAGGCCCGACCTCGTGGTGCTGGTTGCCGACGGACCTCTCGGCGCCGGCACCCACTGCCTCGAGTACGAGCGCAGCGCCACCAGCCCTTCTGAGGTCATCGAGAAGATGAGGACGTACCGCAAGTGTGCGGCCGTGGGACGTCACGTGCCCTTGCTGATGGTCTGCGAAACCGAGCAAGCCGCCGAGAGATTCGCCGAGTTCGACACGCTGGTGCCGCTGCTGGTCACCCACATGGCGGCCGTCGAGACAGGCCGGCTGACGGGTGACAGCACCGTCTGGCGGAAACGCGATACCAATGCGGTCTCGCTGCACTGCGTGTGAGGGCTGAGTCGGCGACCTGATGCCCGCATCCGGCACCGGGCGTCGTCAACGCGGCGGCGAATCTCAGCCGTCGATCTGATCGACGATCATCTTGGCGATCTCCAGGCTCGAGGTGGCTGCCGGACTCGGGGCGTTCAGCACATGGGTGCTGCGGCTGGCGACTGTGACCGCAAAATCGTCCTCGAGTTCGCCTGCGGGATCCATGGCCTGGGCACGCACGCCGGCGGGCGAGGGCACGAGATCGTCGACTTCGATGTCGGGCACCAGCCGCTGCAGCGCCCGGGTGAACGCTGCCTTGTTCAGCGAGCGCCACACCTCCCCCGCTCCGGTGCGCCAGTAGCGACGGGCGAGTCGCCACAGGCCGCGATTGGTGACGTGCTCGCGCAGCTGTGCCCTGCTGATGTCGCCCCAGCGGTAGCCCTCTCGGGCCAGTGCGAGCACCGCGTTGGGGCCGGCGTGGATCGTGCCGTCGATCATCCGAGTCAGGTGTACTCCGAGGAACGGGAAGCTGGGATCGGGCACCGGGTAGATCAGGTTGTTCACGAGGTGCGAGCGCTCCGGCACCAGCTCGTAGTACTCGCCGCGGAACGGGACGATCCGGTAACCATCCGCCGCGTCCGCCAGTTCTGCCACTTGGTCACATCGCAGGCCAGCGCAGTTCACGAGCCACGCCGCTTCCAGATCGCCCGTCGTAGTGGCGACATGCACGCCATTGGCGGTTTCGCTGATCTCGACCACCCTCGTCGAGGTCCGCAGTTCGCCGCCTGCGGCTTCGATCTCGGCAATGAGGACGCTGCACACGGCCCCGTAGTCCGCGATCCCGGTGCTGGGGATGTGCAGCGCCTTCACGCCAGAGCAATAGGGCTCGAGCTCGGCGAGGCGACGGGCGTCAATCAGCTTTGCGGCGACGCCGTTGCTCGCTGCACGCTCGGCGAGCGCTGCCAGCCGCTCCTGTTCGGACCTGTCCACCGCCACGATGACCTTGCCGCACACCTCGTGCGCGATGCCCCGTTCCCTGCAGAACTCGACCATGGAGCTGCGCCCGGCGACCGCCAGCGAGGCCTTGGCCGACCCCGGCCGGTAGTACACGCCCGAGTGCAGCACGCCGGAGTTGCGTCCGGTCTGGTGCAGCGCCGGCCGCTCCTCGGCCTCACAGATCACTACCCGGCTTCCCGGATGGTCTGCCAGATACCTGTGCGCTGTGGCCAAGCCGATGATGCCCGCCCCGACGACGGCGAGGTCGGCGCGAGCCGACGAAGTCGAAGCGCTGGTCACCGGGGCGAAGCTACCGCCGAGGCTTAATCAGAAGGCTTGTCTCTCCGCGCATCCTCTAGGGTCGGCGGCGATGAATGGCAAAAGCAGGTCCTTCGGCGATCGCGGCCGCGACCATCCGGATCTCTCCCGGCAAGCTCCCGACCGCAACCTGGCGCTCGAGTTGGTGCGCACCACCGAGGCTGCGGCCATGGCTGCCTCACGCTGGATGGGACGCGGCGACAAAGACGGCGCTGACGGCGCTGCGGTGGACGCCATGCGGGTCGTGCTCTCCACGGTGCCCATGGACGGCATCGTCGTGATCGGCGAAGGCGAGAAGGACGAAGCGCCGATGCTGTTCAACGGTGAGCTGATCGGCGACGGTACCGGGGCCCTGACCGATGTCGCGGTGGACCCGATCGACGGCACCACGCTGACGTCGCTGGGCAGGGGCAACGCCATAGCGGTGATCGCTGTCTCGCCGCGCGGCACCATGCTGGATCCCGGCCCATGCGTCTACATGGAGAAAATCGCCGTCGGTCCCGACGCCAAGGGCGTGGTGGACTTGAACCGGTCGCCCGCAGAGAACCTGCGAGCCATCGCGGAGGCCACCGGGCAGGGCTTGCGCGACCTCACCGCCGTGGTGCTCGACCGCGACCGCCACTCCGAGCTGATCGGGGAGATCCGCGAGACCGGCGCTCGCATTCGGCTCATTCCCGACGGCGATGTGGCCGGCGCCATCTCCGCGGCCGCGAGCGACTCGACAGACGTGCTGTTCGGCATCGGCGGCACGCCCGAAGGCATCATCTCGGCAGCGGCGCTGAAGTGCCTCGGAGGCGAGCTGCAGGGCCGGCTGTGGCCCCGCAACGACCATGAGCGCCAGACCGCGGTCGCTGCCGGCTACGACCTCGATCAGGTGCTGCACATCGATGATCTCGTCCAATCCGACGACGTCTTCTTTGCCGCGACCGGCATCACCGACGGCGAACTGCTGCAGGGCGTGAAGTTCACGGCGCATCGTGCCACCACCGACTCGCTCGTGATGCGCTCCCGCAGCGGCACCGTACGCCACATCAAGGCCACGCACGACATCGACAAGCTCAGCGCCTACGCCGCGGTGGACTTCACCTGAGCCATGCCCGATAGCCAGAACGCCCCCGCGCACAACGAACTCGAAGAAGGCACGACCGCCCGCATCGACTTCGGCAAAGTGGCCCAGATCGGCCGCGACGGCCACCAGGTCGTACCGGTCGTGCTGCAGGATGCTGACAGCGGCGACGTGCTGTTCATCGGCTATGCCAACGAGGAAGCACTGCGGCTCACGTTCGAGCGACGCAGCGCCGTGCTCTATTCCACGTCGCGCAACGAGATCTGGCACAAGGGCGCCACCTCAGGCGACACGCTCTCGCTTGTCGAGGTGCGTGTGAACTGCGAGCAGAACTCGCTGCTGTACCGGGTGCGGCGCGACGGCGGCGGCGCGTGCCACACCCGCGACGCAAACGGCAACTCCCGCCCTGGCTGCTACTACCGAGCCGTCGACAGCCCCACCGAGCTGCGCCACCTCCGAGGCTGATCTAGCGGGCGCGGCTATTCGTCGAAGTCCTCGGGCATCAGCACGAACTCCGGGTAGGCCTCGATGCCGAGTTCGCCCGAATCCTGCCCAAGCTGCTCTACCGTCTTGGAGACTCGCAGACCCATCACGAGGTCCAGAATCTTCCAGACGATGAACGATGCGATGAACACGAAGGCGCCGACGGAGACGATGCCGAGCAGCTGAATGTGCAACTGGGCACCGGCAGCAATCGCGGTTGCCAGCGTGCCCCAGATGCCGCAGACGAGGTGGGCCGGGATGGCGCCGACCACGTCGTCCACCTTGATCAGCTCGAGACCCTTGATGGCGGCCGTGCAGATCACGCCGCCGATGGCACCGATGATGATCGCCCACCAGTGCTCGGTGATGTCTGGCCCCGCAGTGATCGACACCAATCCGCCGAGAGCGCCGTTGAGCCCCGCGAACAGGTCGATGCGGCCGAGCAAGCTGCGCGAGACCGCCAAAGCTGCAACCACTCCGGCCGCTGCGGCCAGATTGGTGTTGACCAGCACGTTGCTCATGGCGACTGCGTCGAACACGCTGCCCAGCGCTAGCTGCGATCCGCCATTGAAACCGAACCAGCCGAGCCACAGGATGAAGACGCCCAGCGTCACGATCAGCACGTTCGACGGCGGCGTCGGTCTCACCGAGCCGTCCTTGCGGAACTTGCCGAGCCTCGGGCCCACCACCAGCACTCCGGCCAGGGCTGCCCAGCCGCCGGTGCTGTGCACGATCGTCGAGCCTGCGAAGTCTTGGAAGCCCTGCTGGGACAGCCAGCCGCCGCCCCAGGTCCACGCCCCCACGATCGGGTAGATGATGGCAGTCAGGATCAGCGTGAACGCGAAGAACGACCACATCTTGATGCGCTCGGCGATTGCCCCCGAGACCACCGATGCCGCGGTCGCCACGAACACCATCTGGAAGAACCAGTCCGACATGACCGAGTAGCCGTTGGCGGCAACTGCCTCCTCGGCAGCGGCGGCGCCGTCCAGCAAGGCCAGCTCGTCGCCGCTCGGCCCGTACAGGAACGTGAACGAACCCCAGAGGTCGCCGACGTCGACGTACATGAGGTTGTAGCCGAGGAAATAGAACGCGAGACCGGCGATCGAGTAGATGCCGATGTTCTTCAGGCAGATCATCGACGCGTTCTTGGTGCGGACGGCGCCGGCCTCGAGCATGGTGAAGCCGGCGGCCATCCACATGATCAGCGCACCCCACACCAAGAACATGAAGGTGTTGAGGATGAACTGGCCAGAGGGCTCGATCATGAGAAGTCCTTTCCGGGCTGCGACAGGACGCTCACATGTTTGCAGGCACTACGCCGTCGCCACGACATTCTCCGGGGCGCACGGCCAAGCCGCGATCAGCGGCGACGCCTGTCGGCTGGGGAAGATACGGCGACGGCGCTCAGACGGCGCTGGCAACTGCGATGCGTGTCTCGGCCCAGGCCAGTGCGGCCTTGGCCTCGTCATCGTCGGCGTCGGCCGCGACTGCCGCCTGGGCTGCTTCGAGGTCAGCCTGCGCAGCAGCGACGTCGATCTCGTCGGCCGCGTACGCAGCGTCGCTGAGAATCGTCACCACGTTGTTGCTGACTTCCACGAAGCCGCGGTTGAGCGCCAGCGTCACGATGCCGTCGGATGCCCAGAGCTGGGTCTGCCCGATATCGAGCGCGCCGATGAAGGCGGCGTGGTGGTCCAGGAAAGCGATGTCGCCGTCGACCGTGCGCGTCACTACCTGGCTGCACTCGCCGCTGAACAGCACCGCCTCGGGCGAGACAAGTTCAACCTGCATCGGGCTCGACCTGCATCCGTCTCTTGGGGTGCCGGCCCTCAGGCCCCGGCCTGCGCCAGGTCGCGGGCCTTGGCCATCGCCGACTCGGCGTTGCCGACATTGAGGAACGCCTGCTCGGGCAGGTCGTCGAGATCGCCGTTGCACAGCATCTCGAACGACTCGATGGTCTCCGAGACCGGCACGAAGATGCCCGGCAGGCCCGTGAAGACTTCGGCCACGAAGAACGGCTGGCTCAGGAAGCGCT
Source organism: Candidatus Poriferisodalis sp. (assembly GCF_965203655.1). Lineage (GTDB taxonomy): Bacteria > Actinomycetota > Acidimicrobiia > Acidimicrobiales > Poriferisodalaceae > Poriferisodalis. The sequence goes on along the minus strand of NZ_CBDBDD010000008.1, from coordinate 104,499 downwards.
GGATCTTGCGGGCCCGGTCGACGGTGATGCGGTCTTCCTCGGACAACTCGTCGAGGCCCAGGATGGCGATGATGTCCTGCAGTTCCTTGTAGCGCTGCAGGATCTCCTGGGTGCGCCGCGCCACGTTGTAGTGCCGATCGCCCACCACCTCGGGGCTGAGGATGGTGGAGGTGGACGCCAGCGGGTCCACGGCCGGGTAGATGCCCAGCGAGGCGATCTGCCGGCTCAGCTCGGTGGTCGCGTCGAGGTGCGTGAAGGTCGTGAACGGCGCCGGGTCGGTGTAGTCGTCGGCGGGCACGTACACGGCCTGCAGTGACGTGATCGAGTGGCCCGACGTCGAGGTGATGCGTTCCTGCAGCTCGCCCATCTCGTCGGCGAGGTTGGGCTGGTAGCCCACCGCAGAGGGCATGCGGCCCAGCAGGGTGGACACCTCTGAGCCCGCTTGCACGAAGCGGAAGATGTTGTCGACGAACAGCAGCACCTCCTGGCCCTGCACGTCGCGGAAGTACTCGGCCATCGTCAGCGCCGACAGCGCCACGCGCAGCCGGACGCCCGGCGGCTCGTCCATCTGCCCGAAGACCAGCGCCGTCTTCTCGAGCACGCCGGATTCCTCCATCTCGAGGTAGAGGTCGGTGCCTTCACGGGTGCGCTCCCCCACCCCGGCGAACACCGACACGCCGCCGTGCTGGGAGGCGACGCGGTTGATCATCTCGGTGATGAGCACCGTCTTGCCCACGCCGGCACCGCCGAACAGGCCGATCTTGCCGCCCTCCACGTAGGGCTCGAGCAGGTCGATGACCTTGATGCCCGACTCGAACATGGTGGCCTTGGGCTCCAGGGTGTCGAACGCGGGTGCGGGGCGGTGGATCTCCCAGCGGTCGGCGATGTCCTCGGTGACGTCGGCGCCGTCGAGCGGTTGGCCGAGCACGTTGAAGATGTGCCCGAGCACTCCGTCGCCCACCGGCACGGTGATGCCCTGGCCGGTGTTGATGACCGCCATGCCGCGTGTCAACCCGTCGGTGGCCTTCATCGACACAATGCGGACGCGGTTGTCGCCGATCTGCTGGGCGACCTCGCCGGTGATCGTGACCGGCTGGCCCTCCAGCTCAACGTGCATCTCCACGGCGGTATTGATCTCGGGAATCTCGCCGGGCGGGAACTCCGCGTCGACGACCGGCCCGGCAATGGCCACTACGCGGCCATCGGCGTGCTCGGCGGCGTCTCCCGCAGTTCTCTCTTCGGTCATCGTCATGTCTGTCACTCCTTCGAGCAGAGCGGAGGTTCGGTGGGGTTACTCGCGTGCACGGAACAAGTCCGCAGTACGGGCTTCGATGGTGTCGGAGAGCAGGTCGACTTCACCGCCGGTCTGCGCGAGCGCCTCGGCGCCACCGACGATCTCCATGATCTCGGTGGTGATGGCGTCCTGGCGGGCACGGTTCATGATGCGCGTCAGGTTGATCTTGAGTTCTTCGGCGTTGTCGGTGGCTGCCTTCATGGCGCGCTGGCGGGCTGCATGCTCTGACGCCGAGGCTTCGAGCAGTGCCGAGTAGAGCCGGGCTTCGGCATAGCGCGGCAGCAGCCGCTCGAGGATGACGGCGGGTTCGGGCTCGAACTCGTAACCGCCCTCGGGGCCGCCCCCCGAGTCCTCGGCGCCGTCCGCTTCGTCGAAGTCACCCGTGTCGAGCGGCATGAACGGCACGATCGCCACCGACTGATTGCCCATGGAGTGGAACTGGGTGTACGCCAGCATGACCCGCTGGCAGCCGTTCTCGAACAGCTCGGTCGCCGCCGCAGCTACCTGCTGAGCGTCGGCGTAGCTGGGCTGGTCGCTGAAGCCCTCGAAACCCGCCGCGATGCGGTAGTTGCGGAAGCGGAAGTACCCGAGCGCCTTGCGCCCCGACAGCACCAGCTCGTAGTCACGGCCCTCCGCTGCGTCGGCAGCGATGGCCCGCTCGGTGGCCCGCAGGACATTGTTGTTGTAACCGCCGCACAGGCCGCGGTCTGCAGCAATGGCCACGTAGGCGACCTTGGTCACCTCGGCCGGCTCGCGCAGCAACGGGTGGTCGGCTTCGCCGCCGGCGGACGCCAAGTTGGCGATGACCGCGGTGACCTTGTCGCTGTAGGGCCGTGCTGCCCGCACTCGGGCCTGGGCTCGGACGATGCGTGAGGCAGCGATCAGCTCCATGGCGCGCGTGATCTTCTTGGTGGCGTCGATCGACCTGATGCGACGCCGAAGAATGCGCTCCTGACCGCTTGCCATCGGTGCTCAGTCCCCGCTCAGTCCTCTGCGGCCGCACCGTCGGCGGCATCGGCCGTGCTGTCGGCTGTGCTCACGAACTGGGCAGTGAATGCCTCGACGGCTGCCTGCAGCGCCGCAGAATCGACATCACCGGTGGAGCGGATGTCCGACATCAATGCGCTGTGGCGGGTGCTCATGTAGGCCAGCAGCTCTTCCTCGTAGCGGTTGACGTCGTCGACCTCGATGCTGTCGACGTAGCCGTTGGTGCCCGCATAGATCACGACCACCTGCTCTTCGACGGGCATCGGCGAGTTGAGCCCCTGCTTGAGCAGCTCCACCAGCCGGTAGCCGCGGCCGAGCTGCGCCGCTGACACGGCGTCGAGCTCGGAACCGAACGTGGCGAACGCCTCGAGGTCGCGGAACTGGGCGAGGTCGATCTTGAGCGTGCCGGCCACGCTCTTCATGGCCTTGGTCTGCGCAGCAGATCCCACCCGCGACACCGAGATGCCCACGTCCACCGCCGGCCGCACGCCGGACTTGAACAGGTCGTCCTGCAGGTAGATCTGGCCGTCGGTGATCGAGATCACATTGGTCGGGATGTACGCCGAGACATCGCCTGCCTTTGTCTCGATGATCGGCAGCGCCGTCAGCGAGCCCGCGCCGTTGGCATCGGACAGCTTGGCGGCACGCTCCAGCAGCCGGCTGTGCAGGTAGAAGACGTCGCCCGGGTAGGCCTCGCGCCCAGGCGGCCGGCGCAGCAGCAGCGACAGCTGGCGATAGGCCTCGGCCTGCTTGGACAGGTCGTCATAGACGATGAGGGCGTGGTCGCCGGTCTCCATCCAGTGCTGGCCCATGGCGCAGCCCGCGTACGGCGCCAGGTACTTGAACGGCGCCGGATCTGACGCAGGCGCCGAGACCACCACCGTGTACTCCATGGCACCACGCTCACGCAGCGTGTTCACCACCTGCGCAACCGTCGAGCCCTTCTGCCCGATGGCGACGTAGATGCACTTCACGCCCAAGCCGGCCTGATTCAGGATCGTGTCGACGGCAACCGATGTCTTGCCGGTCTTGCGGTCGCCAATAATGAGCTCGCGCTGGCCCCGCCCGACGGGTGTCATCGAGTCGATGGCCTTGATGCCCGTCTGCAGCGGCTCGTGCACCGGCTTGCGGCCCATCACGCCGGGCGCCTGGATCTCCATGCGCCGCTCGACGGCACCGGTGATCTCGCCCTGGCCGTCGATCGGCTGGCCGAGCGCGTTCACGACGCGGCCCAGCACGGCGTCGCCGACCGGCACCGACAGGATGCGGCCCGTGGCCCGCACTGCCTGGCCTTCCTCGATGTGCTCGACGCTGCCGAGCACGACGGCGCCGATCGACTCCTCGTCGAGGTTCAGCGCCAAGCCGACATCGCCGCTCTGGAACTCGAGGATCTCGTTCACCGAGCAGCCGGGCAGTCCCGAGACGCGGGCGATGCCGTCGCCGACCTCGAGAATGCGTCCGACAGTGCCGGATTCGATCGAAGGATCGAAGCCTTCGAGATTCCGGCGGATCGCGGAGGTGATGTCGCCAATATTGATGCTCAAGTCGGTCACGACAGGCGCTCCTTCATCTGGTCGAGCCGGGTGCGAACCGAGCCGTCGAAAACTGTGTCGCCGATCTGGGCGGTCAGTCCTCCGAGGATCTCAGGGTCCACTACGACATGGACGGTCACGTTGCGGCCGCTGGCACCGCTCAGCGCCTCGGCCACCCGGGCGATCTGCTCGTCAGTGAGCGCGACTGCCGAGCGGACTTCGGCCACCGCCTCGCCTCGCGTGGCCGCGGCCAGTTCCAGCGCTTCGGCTGCTATGGCCTCAAGGTCGCCGCCTCGGCCGGCGCCTACGAGCATCGCCACCACATTCAGGGTGACCGGCGACGCCTGGTCGGCCAGCAGGTCTTCCACGATGCCGATGCGACGTGACGCCGGCACCGTGCGATCCGACAGCACGCGGCGCAACTCTTCGTTGCCCGATGCAGCCCGTCCCACCGACGCCAGTTCAGAGGTGACTCGGTCGAGCACATCTTCGGCTTGGGCGATTGCTACCACGGCACCTGCGTAGCCCTCGGTTCGCTCGCTCATCGGTCGATCCCGATCATCAGTTCAACTCCTGTGGGGGTCCACCGCCTGCCGTTGCAGCCAACGCGGTGCTGCTGGCGAGGGCGGGAACCTGCGGCGGGGCGGCTCAGTTCCCCACCCGCTCGATGTAATCCTCGATCAACTGGGCGTGCGCCGCCTCGTCGATGCTGGCCATCACCACCTGCTCGGCGGCACCTACCGCGATCGAAGTGATGTCAGCGCGCACCTCGGCCATGGCACGCTCACGGGCGGCCACGATGTCGGCCTCGGCCTGCGCACGTCGCTCGGCGATCTCAGGCTCGATGGCTGCGAGCCGCTCCTGGCGGACTTCCTCGGCCTGCGCACGTGCTTCCTCGATGATGCGCGCCGCTTCCGCGTTGGCCTCGGCCAGGCGAGCGTCGTAGGTCGCACGCAGCTCCTCGGCCTCGGTCTTGGCAGTAGCCGCGGCGTCGAGGTCGCCCTGGATGCGCTCAGTGCGCGCCTCCATCGCCCGCCTGATCGGCGGGATCGCGAGCTTCCACATCACGATGAGAAGGAGAAAGAACGCAATCGAACCCCAGATCACCTCGAACCATTCGGGGATGATCGGGTTCGAGGCGGTGAGCAGTCCCCCTGCTACAGCGGTGTTCACTGCCGCCTCCTACGCGAAGTTCAGCAGGATGAACACCACGAAACCGATGAGGGCCAATGCCTCAGTGAACGCGATGCCCAGGAACATGGTCGTGCGGACCATGCCTGCTGATTCGGGTTGGCGCGCCATCGCCGTGATGGCATTGCCGACGACAAGGCCGATGCCAACGCCGGGGCCAATGGCCGCAAGGCCGTAGCCCAAACCGGCGCCGACAGCCTTGAGGCCGTCGACCGCGTTGTCCGCTTGTGCGAGCAATTCGATCACTCGTCTCTCCTGTTGTTCGGGAACTGTTTGTGGGGATCTGTGGATTGGGCCGCGGCTGCGGCCGTCGGATTAGTGCTCTGGGTGCAGTGCGCCGCCGATGTACACAGCGGTGAGGATGGTGAAGATGAACGCCTGCAGCACTGAGACCAGGATCTCGAAGGCCGTGAGCCCGATCAGCATCAAGAACGGTGCCGGCGTGATGATGACCAGCCAGGTGGGCGTGCTGTCGGTGAGCGCCAGCCAGAACACAGTGTGAGACAGCACAGCGAACGTGACCAGCAGCAGGTGGCCGGCAAGCATGTTCGCGAAGAGCCGCACCGCCAGCGAGAAGGGCCGCACAAAGAACGTCGAGACGAACTCGATGAGCGCCACCAGCGGAAGCAGCGCCTTCGGTACGCCTGGCGGGATCACCACGTTCTTCAGGTAGCCGAAGAAGCCGTGGTGCTTGATGCCGATGCCGTTGAATACCAGCCAGACCAAGATCGCGAGCGCTAGTGGCATCGCCATGCGCGCGTTGCCTGGGAAGTGGATGAGGGGGACCACCTCGGTGATGTTCGAGAACAGGATGAAGAAGAACATCGTCAGCAAGAACGGCAGGTAACGCAGGCCATCGGGGCCGATCGACTGCATGATGATGTTCTCGCGAATGAACTGCACCGAAGTCTCTGCCACGGTCTGGATGCCGCGGGGGGCAGTGATGACTTCCGCCCGGTCGTAGCGACGCTTCGCCATCACGAACATCACCACCGGCGCCACGAAGGCGAAGAGGTAGATGATGCCGACCTTGTTCAGCGCGAACACCGTGTCGTCGAGACCCGGCAGGATGTTCGGCCACTCCAAGAGGTGCCCGATGTCAGGGAAATTCACTTCTGCTCCTTGCCGGGACGTTGAAGATCAAGGCCTGGGGCTGCGAGCCGCAGGGAAACATAGCGGATCTCCCACACAAGCAGACCGAGATGGCTCGCGATGATGGTGATCGCGATGGGCACAGGCTCGAAGAAGCCGAGCTGACTGGCACCCAGAACGATGCCGGCGAGCACTGCAAGACGCGCGATGAAGCCGCCCAGCGTGGCCCCCATGAGCGCGACCGGCGACGTGCGCGCACCCCAAGCCATGAGCGCTGCAGCCGCCGCAAGATTGCCGATGACCAGCGCATAGCCAAGTGCCGACGAGAACGCCCCGCCCATTCCCCAGAACAATCCGCTGACGACAACCCAAGCCGGGAAAACCCACAGACTCCGCCGCGCCATGTCCAACGCGATGCGCCATTCCGGGGAGCGTTCGTCGCGTTCGGGATTCACGCGGGCGAGTCGGCGTCAGCTTCGAGCGACACTCCTGTCGGCAGCGATGCCGGTTCGTCGATGCCGGCATCGCGATCGATGCCCCGCCGCCTGGAAGGACGGCTTGAGGCCATCTCTTGCTCGTGGATCCGCATGCGCTCGGCGTAGCGGTACCACTCGACAAGCAGCTTCACAACGAACGCAGTCACGCCGAAGCTCAGCGCGAGCCATGGTCCGGTGTCCCACCATCGGTCCAGCCCGAAGCCCGCCGCTGCGAATATGGCTGGCGTCACCACGATCTCGATGGCCTTGGCCAAACCGTCATCGCTGCCGTTGCCGCCGGCGGAGCCGCGTGCCATGCGCACAGGCTACGAGTGTCAGTCTTCGTAGGGCGGGTGAGCAGCGCAGAGCTCGGCGACTTCGGCGCGCACCTGGGCGATGGTGGCCTCGTCGTCGGGGGCGCGCAGCACTCGGGCGGTGAACTCGGCGATCTGGGCCATCTCGGCGGGGCCCATGCCTTGGGTGGTGACCGATGGGGTGCCCATGCGCAAGCCGCTGGTCACGAAGGGCGAGCGGGGATCGTCGGGGATCGCATTGCGGTTCAGCGTGATGCCTGCAGCATCCAAGGCTTCTTGCGCGACCTTGCCGGTGAGATCAGGATCGAACGTGCGCAAGTCGATCAGCAGCAGGTGATTGTCGGTGCCACCGGACACCAGCCGGAAGCCGTGCTGGCCGAGGACGTCGGCGAGCGCCGCAGCGTTCTCGACGATGCGGGCCTGGTAGGCCGCGAACTCGGGACGGGCGGCCTCGGCGAAGCCCACCGCCTTGGCAGCGACCGCATGATCGAGCGGCCCGCCCTGGCTGCCCGGGAAGACCGCCGAGTCGATGCGCTTCGCGTATTCCTGGGTGCACAGGATCGTTCCGCCGCGCGGCCCGCGCATGGTCTTGTGGGTCGTGAACGTGACGATGTCCGCGTGCGGGACCGGGTTGGGATGCACGCCCCCCACGATCAGACCGGCGATGTGCGCTGCGTCGAACATGAATGCTGCGCCGATCTCGTCGCAGATCTCCCGGAACGGCGCCGCGTCGATGCGGCGGGGATACGCCGTGGCGCCAGCCACGATCAGCTTGGGCCGGTGCTCGCGGGCCAGCTCGGCCATGGCCTCGTAATCGATGCGCTCGTCGCTGCGTGTCAGGCCGTAGCTGACGAAGTTGTAGAGCTTGCCGCTGGCATTGACCGGCGACCCGTGGGTGAGGTGCCCGCCGTGGTCGAGGCTCATGCCCATCACGGTGTCGCCGATGTCGAGCAGTGCGAGGTACACCGCGGCGTTGGCCTGTGATCCCGAGTGGGGCTGCACGTTCGCGTGCTCGGCACCGAAGAGCGCCTTCACGCGGTCGATGGCGAGCTGCTCGGCCGTGTCGGCGTTGGCATTGCCGCCGTAGTAGCGGCGACGGGGATAGCCCTCGCTGTACTTGTTGGTGAGCACGCTGCCCGTCGCTGCCATGACGGCGGGCGATGCGAAGTTCTCCGAGGCAATGAGCTGGATCGTCGTCATCTGGCGCTCGAGTTCGGCCGCCAGCACGGCATCGATCTCGGGATCGCCGAGCGGCGCCCAGCTCGCTGCTGTGGGGTGCTTTCGGGTCATCAAGCTGTGTCTCCTTGCAATGCCCGTCGTGGGCGCGGTGTGCCTCGTTGCGCCGTCGGGCGCCACACAGTCTCAGCGCCGGCCGAGTGCGTCGATCTTGTCCACGCGTCGCTGATGCCGTCCGCCTTCGAACGCCGCAGCGAGGTACGCGTCGAGTGCGGCGACCGCCCCGGCGTGATCCAGCAGGCGAGCGCCGAGGCAGATCACGTTGGCGTCGTTGTGCTCGCGGGCGAGCCGGGCCGATGTCTCGTCGTGCACGGTGGCGGCACGGATGCCGGCCACCTTGCCAGCGGCCATCGCGATGCCGATGCCGCTGCCGCACACGGCCACACCGAGATCTGCCGTCTGGCTTGCTACGGCCTCGCCGACGGCCTCGCCGAAATCGGGGTAGTCGACCGATTCGGGACTGTTCGTGCCCAAGTCGACGATGTCGTAGCCGCCGTCGCGCAGGTGCTGCGCCAGGCGGTCCTTCAGTTCCCAGCCGGCGTGATCAGCGGCGAGCGCGATGACGGTTTCGTTCGGGGTGGACGAATTGCCCTCTGCCACGGCGTCAGTCTCGCAGCGGTCGCCGCTGCTCAGTCGCCAGATCCGGCAGAAACTTCGGGAATTTCGAGCGCTTCAGCCCGGACGGCGCCGGCTCGCAGGATGATCGGCGTTTCGCCGGTGACATCCACCACGGTGGATGCAGTTCCCCCGGCTGCCTGCCCGCGGATGACACGCCCGGGTACTGCCATCTCGCCAGCGCTCGTTGCCAGGCCCATCGCCGCATCGGAGGCGCTGGCCGGTGTGGGATGACCGTGGCGGTTGGCGCTGGTGCCGGTGACGGGTCCGACGTCGTCGATGAGCCAGCGCAGCCAGCCCAACGCCGGCGCCCGCACGCCCAGGGTTTCGCGTCCGTGCAGCGGGTCGGGGCCATCCCTGCGTTTCGCGACGAGCGTCAGGCCGCCGGGCCAATGCTGCTCCGCGAGCGCTCGTGCAGCTGGACTCAGCTCGACCAGCTCATCGGCCTGCGCCAGCCCCGAGACCAGGATCGGCATGGGCTCGCTGCGGGGACGCTCCTTGGCCTCGCAGACGCGGGCCACGGCGTCGGTGTCCGCGTAGCGCGCCATCACCCCGCAGATCGTGTCAGTGGGCGCTACAACGAAGTCTCCGTCCAGAAGCCGCCGAGCCGCGGTTTCCAGTTCGAGCGCATCCGGCTCGTCGCGCGGCCGCATGGCGACCAGGACACGCTCCGAGCCGGCCAGATCGCGTTCGATGCGCACCCGCTCGTAGCCGCGGGCCTCGGCTAGGGCCGCGACAGCCGACCCCTGGTCGCTCGCGATTTCCACGACGAGCAGCCCGCCCGGCGCCAACCAGCTGCGCGCTTCCCGGACGATCTCGCGTACCGCGCTGAGCCCGTCCGGCCCCGCGTACAGCGCCTCACGCGGTTCCCAGTCGTCGATCTCTGGCGCGAGCGGCTCGCCGTCGGCCACATACGGCGGGTTGGACACGACGGCGTGGAGCTGTCCCCGCAGCAGGATCGCGCTGCAATCGATGTCGTTGGGAGCGTGCACGCCCTCCAGCGCCTCGAACCAGCTCCCCTGATGCAGCGAGACCCGCGATGCGGCGTGCCCGACGCCTGCCAGGTTGGCCGCCGCCAGCGCCAGAGCATCTGCAGAGCTGTCGGTGGCGTACACGCGAGCTTGGGGCACCTCCTGGGCGATCGACAGCGCGATCGCGCCGCAGCCCGCGCCCAGATCGGCCACGGTGACCTCAGACAGACGCCGGCGGCGCACGGTCTGGACGAGCCAGTCGACGGCGATGCCGGCGACGGCTTCGGTCTCGGGGCGCGGGATCAGCGCCCGGCTGTCCACTGCCAAGTCGAGCTGGCGGAATGCCCAGCTGCCCAGTACGTACTGCAACGGCTCGCCTGCAATCCGCCGGGCCGCCATGGCATCGGCGTGCGCCACCATGCGCACCGTCATCGGCGTCTGCGGTGCCAGGGCAATCTGCGCGGTGTCGCCGCCGCTGGCCTGCGCCGCGATCCAGCGGGCACTGACTTCGGGTTCACTCACGCCGGCCGACTCGAACTGCGAGCGCAGCCCGCGGTAGAGGTCCCCGAGCGTCAGGGCCTCCTTGCCCGGCGTGTGCGGACTTCGCTGCACCACCGAAGCGCCGTCAGTCGCGAGCGTCAGCCACGGCAGCGAGTCGCTCGGCGTGCTCGGCGCGCTGGAGGGCGTCGGTGATCTCGTCCAACTCGCCGGCGAGGACCCGGTCCAGCTTGTAGATCGTCAGGCCCACGCGGTGATCGGTGACCCGGTTCTCCTTGAAGTTGTACGTCCGGATCTTCTCGGACCGGCCACCCCCGCGGACCTGATCCCGCTTGTGAGCGGCCACCTCCGCCGCGTGTGCTTCCTGCTGGAGCTGCAACAAGCGCGAGCGCAGCACCCGCATGGCCTTGGCGCGGTTTTGCAACTGGCTCTTCTCGTCTTGCATCGACACGACCACCCCGGTGGGCTTGTGGGTGACGCGCACGGCTGAGTCGGTCGTGTTGACCGACTGGCCGCCCGGCCCCGACGATCGGAATGTGTCGACGATCAGGTCGTTCGGGTCGATCTCGACGTCGACCTCCTCGGCCTCCGGCAGGACGCTCACCGTCGCAGACGACGTGTGGACACGGCCCTGTGATTCGGTGACCGGCACGCGTTGCACCCGATGCGGTCCCCCCTCGTGCTTCAGCCCGCGCCAGACACCCGGACCGCGCACCGCGAACGTCACGTTGGTGAACCCGCCCATGTCGCTGTCCTGGCTGCCGAGCAGTTCCAGCGACCATCCCCCTTGGGCCGCGACGTACGCCCGATACATCTCGAACAGGTCCCGGGCCCAGATGTTCGCTTCCTCGCCGCCCTCGGCACCCTGGATCTCCACGATGACGTCGCGCTCGTCATTCGGATCGGTGGGCAGCAGCAGGATCTCCAAGCGCTCGTCGAGTTCGGCGGCGCGCTGCTGTGCGGCTTCGAGCATCTGGGACGCCTCGGCCGCGTCATCGCCGTCGCTCGCCTCGAGGAGGTCGTGGGCGGCCTCGGCGTCCGCGCGCGCACGCTGGGTCTCGTGCGCGACGTCGATGATCTCGCCGATGCGCGCCAGGCGCCGGCCGAGCTCCGCGAACTGGGCGCGGTCGCCCGAAGCGGCGCCCTCGCCGAGCTTCCGTTCGAGTTCGGCCCGTTCGGCTTCCAGCGCATCCAGCCGCAGGGATTCCAAGGCGCCCGACACGCGTTCAGGCTAACTGCGGGGTTTCAGGCCGGATCAGGAGCCGCTGCTGGACAGCGTGCGCCATCCGTCGTCGATCTCGACGATCTCTGCAGGACTGTCCAGTCTCGCCGCCATGGCTCGGACGACCTCGTGGGCGTCGCGTCGCGGCAAGGCGACGGTCAGCTCGGCATCGGGGTCGAGGAAGAGCCGCGCGTCTGCTGCGAACGGCACCACGTCGAGGTCGATGCCGACGCAGACCACCACGACGAGGCGGCGACCATCGGGTGTCAGGCCGTATGCCACCGCCGGCGACGGGTCCTTGGGGCCCCCTCGGGGCACGGGAGGCGATGCCGCCCGCAAGCGGCCCGCGTCGACAAGTTCTGGCTGGCGGATGAGCAGCGAGCGCAGCCAGCGGGCCGCACCCATCCGGTTGAGCGGATGCGGCGATGCACCCGGCGAGCGGTGTGTCCGCACCGTCTCAGCGACGCGTCCGATGGCTTCGGCGGTGGGCTCGTCGGCGTGCAGCAGACCGAAGGCCTCCCGGTCGTGCGCACCGACGCCGACCTCGATCCGCCACGCTGTTGCGGGATCGTCGCGGTCGTGGGGATCGATGTCGCCGGTTCGGGTACCGCCGCTGCTGGCTAGGGCAGCCGGCGCCGCTGGGACGATGCGGGCCACCTCGAGACCCACCACCTCACCGGTGATGACGCCGTGCTCAACTGCGATCTCGACGCCGGCGCCGGCGAGCAGCGACACGAGCTCTGGCACGCGCGGCGGGACCGGCTCGGTCGGCCTCGGCAATGGCTCAGCAGGCACCGCCGAGTCGCCGCGGATCTGCCACACCGCGGGCGGCTGGGTGAAGCAGGCTGCGCGCCTCGCCAGCAGGCCGCTGTGATCGTCGGCGAAGACATGCGCAGCGTCGCAACCGCTGCGAATTGCCAGCGCCAGCGCGCCGCCGAGCGCCCGGTGGGGGCGCTCCTGCGCGAGGCACACCACCGCAGGCTCAGCACCCGCGGCCACGGCGAGGGCGCCGTCGTCGGTGCCCGAGACCTCAGCCAGCTCCACACCGAGCACGCTGCGGGCCAACGCTCGCAGCTTGGCCGCGTGCAGGGCCTGGATGCGATCCGCTTCAAGCGTCATAGCGGCTGCTGGCTGTCACGAGTCGTGTCTGGTCGTTCGCGATGCTCGCCGTGCCCTCGTGCCTAGACGAACCGGAGGGGTGTCAGCTCCGCCGCTTGCGCTGGCCGTAGCGCCGCTCGAAGCGCTCGACCCGACCGGCCGTGTCGACGATCTTCATCTGACCGGTGAAGAAGGGGTGGCTCGCGCTGGACAGCTCGACATTGGCCAGCGGGTAAGTGTTGCCGTCGGTCCATTCGATCGTGTCGTTGGTCTCGATCGTGGACTGGGTGAGGAAGGCGAAGTCGGCGCTGGCGTCGCGGAACACGACTGGCCGGTAGTCGGGATGGATGTCGCTCTTCATCGTGTCCCCTGCATGGATGGTTCCGGGCAGATCAGCCTAAGAGGCAGGTGCAGCAATCGCATCTTTGGCGAGTCTCAGCGGTGGTCGCCGAGGCTGAAGCTGTGATCGGGATCGAGCTGGATCTCGCCGTCCTGCGGCACGTCGGATCCCGGCAGCCCGCCGGCGAATGCGATCTCCAGATTTGCCGCCTCTCGCAGCCGCGCCGCCACCAGATCGTCGACGGCGTTGCCTGTGGATGTGCGTGCCGTGGCCACCATCGTGATCGAGCCGGCTTCCTCCAGATTCCGGGCACCACCGAAGAATCGCAGCGTCGACGTGATCGCGGCACCCACGGCATCGGCGGGCTGGTTGCGACCGTTGCCGCTCGCCGCATATGCACGGGCCAGGCGCGTCAATCCATCGAAGAGGATCACCACATCGTCCCCGGCCTCGGCCATCCGCTTGGTGCGCTCCAGCGTGAGCTCGGCCACCGCGAGATGCTCCTCGGGCGGCCGATCGAAGGTCGAAGCAAGTACCTCGCCGGAGGTCTCAAGCCGGCGGGTCATATCGGTGACGTCCTCAGGCCGCTCTGCAATCAGCAAGACGATCAGGTGGATGTCGGGATGGCGCTCTCCGATGGCTGCGGCCATGGCCGCCACGAGCGGCGACGCCGGACTGGTGCCGTCGGCCGTGAGCAGACCTCGAGTTCCGATGCCGATCGGAGCCCCGGCGTCGATGGGAGCTAGCGGCCCAGCCTGTTGAGTGTCGCCGAGCAGCAGCGCCTCAGTCGGCAGCACCGGCGTGAGGCTGTCAAACAGCGGCCGGTCGGGCACTTCTGGCGGCGGCTCGCCGTTGAGCGTGTCCAGGCGCAGCAGCGCAGGATTTCGCTCGCTGCGGGCCGCCGGCCGGCTGACGCCGGTGATGCGGTCGCCGCGACGCAGGTCGTACTGGCGCACCTGCCGTGCCGCTATGTACACGTCGTCGGCAGAGGGCAGCGGGCCATTGGTGCGCAGGAAGCCGTAACCCTCGTCGCGCAGGTCGAGCAGGCCGTCGCAGTGGACGGTCTCTCCGGCGATCGGCGTGTCGTCGCGCCCGCGGCCGCGACGACGGCTGCGGCGATTGCCCTCCTCGGCCACCGGCACCTCAGCAGAGGAATCCTGGTCGTCCGGCGGCACGTCGCCTGCGGGGGTTTCCTGCGATTCCGCAGTGGGTGACGAGGGTGATGCATCGTCGGCAGGGCCGTCGCCGCCCGAGCCGTCTGCGTCGCGAACAGCCGGAGTGCGTGTGCGCGTCTTGGTGACGGGGGCGCTTGCGGAGCCAGTCGTCGGCTCGGTTGTGTCATCCGTGCCGCCGTCGCCGTCGTCGGGGCCGAGGATGGCGCTGATGATGGTGTTCTTGCGGGCACGGGCCGCTACCTCGACGCCGAGCGCTGCGGCGATCTGGAGCAGCTCGTCTCGCTCCTTGGATTCCAGCAAGGCACGATCCGGCGTGTCCGACATGGCTACCTCAGAGGCTCTGGCCGTGGTGCGCAGCCCCGTACAGGCCGCGAAGTGTGTCTGCGTTGCCTGCGGCGGGTTCGGTCACCCGACGCAGCGATCCGGTCCCATGACGCACGAGCAAGCCCTTCACTGGGCGCACTCCGCCACTGAGCAACCGTCGATCAGCGCCGACGCTACCGCCGCCTGTACTCAGCCGCTACTGCGACGCTACGACGCTGACGAAGTCGCGGAGTGTGGCTAGATCGTTCGGGAGCGCGGTGAGGTGCTCTTCGCGGTTTGCGAGAGCCGCGAGCGCAGGAGGAAGCTCAGGTTGTTGACCAGTGGCCTCGAGCACTGCATCGCCGAACTTGGCCGGATGGGCTGTGGACATGACTGCCATGGGCGTAGTCCAGCCGTCGGTGGGAGCATCGCGTCGTGCGACGGTGAGCGCTACCGCGGTGTGCGGGTCGATGAGCCGCCCGTCGATCTCGTTCACTGCTGCGATGGTGGCCGAGACCTCGCCTTCGGTCGCTGAACCCGCATCGAAGCCTGCACGCAGGCCTTCCAGCACCTCCGGCGTCAGTGCGAGCGAGCCCTCGGTCCGGAAACGGGCCATGTCAGCTGCCAGTGCGGCGCCTCGACGGCCGTTCAGCTCGAACAGCAGCCGCTCGAAGTTGCTGGACACCTGGATGTCCATCGCCGGGCTGGTGGAATGACGCACCTCGGTGATGGCCATCTCGCCGGTGCTGTGGGCGCGAGCCAGGATGTCGTTGTGGTTGGTGGCGACCACCAGCCGGTCGATGGGCAGACCCATGCGCCGGGCCACATCGCCTGCGAGCACGTTGCCGAAATTGCCGGTCGGCACGCAGAACGACACGGCGTGCTCGGGAGCGCCGAGCCTGACTGCCGTCGTCACGTAGTAGACGGTCTGCGCCGCGACGCGCGCCCAGTTGATGCTGTTGACCGCACCCAGCCGCATCTGCTCGCGGAACGGCCGGTCGGCAAACAGCGCTTTCACCAAGTCCTGGCAGTCGTCGAACGTGCCGTCGATGGCCACGTTGTGGATGTTCGGGCTGTCCACCGTGGTCATCTGGCGCCGCTGAATCTCGGTGACCCGGCCAGCCGGGTGCAGCATCACCAGCTCGATGCCCGCACGGTCCCGGCACGCCTCGATGGCGGCCGAACCGGTGTCTCCCGAGGTAGCTCCCACGACCGTCATGAAACTGCCGCGCCGGTCCAGCTCGTGCTCGAAGAGCCTCCCGAGCAGCTGCAGGGCGACGTCCTTGAACGACAGCGTCGGCCCCCAGAACAGCTCCACCAGATGCTCGCCAGCCGCGAGCGCGCTGAGGGGAACGACATCGGGGTGGGTGAACGAGGCGTAGGCGTCTTGGACGAGAGGCGCCAGATCGTCGATGTCCAGCGACGGGGTGACGAACGGCGCCAGCACGCGTGTCGCCGCCTCGTGGTACTCGAGCCCGGCGAAGTCCCGCAGATCGCTCCCGCTGAGCGCAGGCAACTCGTGAGGCACGTACAGCCCGCCGTCAGCGGCCAAGCCTTCGAGCAGTACGTCACCGAAGTCCAAGACCGGGGCGTCGCCCCGGGTGCTCAGGTAGCGCATGGTGCCTTTTGCCGATCCCGGCGATTACTCGCCGATCACCCGGATCGCATTGCCAATGCGCCGCACCGCGTCGAGCTCGCGCACGTCCCGCAGCGTGGAGGCCACATCGGCTTCGCGGGCACGGTGAGTGATGAACTCCAGATGAGCGATGTCGTCGGCCGTCCCGGCCCGTGTGGTCTGCTCAACTGAGCGGATCGACACTCCGTGCTCACCGAACACACCGGCCACCGCGGCGAGTACGCCTGGCTTGTCGGTGACGTCGAATTGCAGGTGGTAGGCGGTGTAGGTCTCGTCAATTGGGCGCAGGCGCGCTGCGCTCAACGGGCCGAACCCGTCGCACACACCGCGGCGGAGATTCTGCGACACGGTGATGAGGTCGCCCAGCATGGCGCTGGCAGTCGGGAACCCGCCCGCACCGCGCCCGTACAGCATCAAGTCCTCGACAGCCTCACCCTCCAGGAACACCGCGTTGAAGGCATCGCGCACTGAGGCCAATGGGTGGTCAGTCGGCACCATCGCCGGATGCACCCGCACGGCGATCTCGCCGTTCTGACGCTCGGCCACGGCGAGCAGCTTGATGACGTGGCCCATCCGGGCGGCTGCCGCGATGTCGCCCTTGCCGATCCCGCTGATGCCCTCCTGGTAGACGTCGCCTGCCACGACCTTGGCGCCGAACGCCGTCATGGCCAAGATCGCCGCCTTGGCACCCGCGTCGAAGCCCTCCACGTCAGCTGTCGGATCGGCCTCGGCATAGCCCAGCCGCTGCGCCTCGCCCAGCACATCGGCGTAGTCGGCGCCGTCCTCGGCCATGCGCGTGAGGATGTAGTTGGTGGTGCCGTTCACGATGCCCATCACACGGGTGATGCGCTCGCCGATCAGCGAGTTGCGCAGCACGCCGATGAGCGGGATGCCACCTGCGACAGCCGCCTCGAATGCCAGGTCGACGCCGTTGGCAGCAGCCAACGCGAACAGCTCCTCGCCGACATTGGCGATGAGCTCCTTGTTGGCAGTCACGACCGGCTTGCCTGCACCGAGAGCAGCGCTGACCAAGTGGCGGGCCGGCTCGATGCCGCCCATCGCCTCCACAACGACGTCCACATCGTCGGCCGCCACCAGCGACTCGCTGTCGCGGGTCAGCACACCCGATGGCAACTCCACCGAGCGCTCGGCACTGAGATTGCGGACCGCAACCCGGGCGACCTCGAAGTCCAGCCCGGTGCGGCCTACCAGATGCGCTGCATCGCGCCGCAGGATCGCAACGAGCGCGGCGCCAACATTTCCACAGCCCAAGACGCCGACGCGCAACGGGCGCGGCTCACCCGCATCAGCGTCAGCAGGGGGCGCGGGCTCGGCTTCGGCTCCAGACACGGCCGAAACGGTACCGCCAGCGCGCCGGCACCCCCGCAGCGTTTTCTGCGACGCTCATCCCGACGCCGATGCGCAGAGACCGCCGAATCTCAGAGAACGTCGAGGGCGAGCATGTCGTCGACGGTTTCGCGGCGGATGACGAGGCGCGCGTCGCCGCCGGCCGCGAACACCACGGCGGGGCGGCCGATGCGGTTGTAGGGCGCGCCCATCGAGTAGCCGTAGGCGCCGGTGACCGGGGTGGCGACGAGATCACCCGCGACGAGTCCTGCGGGCACGGGGGCCGAGCGCACGATCACGTCGCCCGACTCGCAGTGCTTGCCTACCAGCCGCACCCGATCGGGACGGGGCTCGGCGGTGCGGGCGGGCACGAAAGCGGTGTAGTCGCTGCCGTAGAGCATCGGGCGCGGGTTGTCGCCGTAGCCGCCGTCGACGGCGACATAGGTCCGCACGCCCGGCACCTCCTTGATGCTGCCCACGGTGTAGAGCGTCACCGCGGCCGCTGCCGCGATGGCACGTCCGGGCTCGGCCACCAGACGGGCCTCAAAGCCGTATCGCTTGCTGAGCGAACCCCAGCGCTCACGCAGCGTCGCGCCCCATTCGGTGATGGTGGGCGCCTGCTCCGACTCGACGTACGCGACGCCGAGCCCCCCGCCGATCGACAGCTCTTCGAGACGGCCAGCCGCTGCACCCCCATCGCCGAACAGCGGTGCTGCGAACTCGGCGACGACATCGAGCGCTCTTGCCAGACTCTCCACGCGGAACACCTGGCTGCCGATATGGCAGTGGATGCCAGCGAGCTCGATCGACGACATCGCAGCCGCACGCTCAACGGCAGCAATCGCAACACCCTGGCCGATGCCGAAACCGAACTTGGAGTCGGCCTGCCCGGTTGAGATGTACTCGTGCGTCTCGGCACGGACACCCGGGGTGACCCGCAGCAGGACTCGCGGCACTGCCCCATCAGCACGGTGCAGCTCGTCGAGACGGTCCAGCTCGGCGAAGGAGTCGACAACGATGCGGCCCACGCCTGCTTCGCGAGCCATCGCCAGCTCAGCGGCCGATTTGTTGTTGCCGTGCAGCACGACGCGCTGCGCCACGTCGCCATCAGCCGCGGCGTCGTCGAAGGCTCGCAAGACCGTCTGCAGCTCACCCCCGCTGGCGACATCGATGTCCATGCCCTCGGAGATCGCGAGCCTGGCCATGGCTGCGCACAGGAACGCCTTGGCGGCATAGGCCGCTCCCCCGTCGAAGGCCGAGACGGCCTCGCGGCAGCGGGCACGCAGGTGCGCCTCGTCGTAGACGAACAGCGGCGTGCCGAACTCGGCGGCGAGGTCGGCGAGGTCGCAGCCGCCGAGGTGCAGATGACCCTGCGCCGACACTTCGGCCGTGTCGGGGAGCAGGCGCAACGGGATCGGACCGCTGGGATCGTCGCCGACCGCGCCGGCATCGGCTTCCGCAGTGTTGTGCGGTTCAGAAGTCATCGCCGGACCATCGCTTCCCGCTCACATTGCCTCGGGCGCATCCACGCCGAGCAGGTCGAGGCCGATCGCCAAGCCGATGCGCGTGCCCTCGGTGAGGCACAGCCGAGCATCACGCACCTCCGGCGACACCTCGCTGTGCAGGATCGGGCAGTCGTGGTAGAAGCCGTGGAACGCGGCTGCGAGATCCCGCACCCAGGTCGTCACCTTGTGCGGCGCTCGCTCTCGGAGCGCTATCTCCACCACCGACGGCAGCACTTCGAGCGCCCGCAGGAGCGCCAATTCCCGATCGCCGGTGAGCGGTGAGAGATCGGTGCCTGGCGGCGGCAGGGGGGCAATGCCGTCCGCTTCAGCGCGGCGGGCGACCGATGCGATGCGGGCGTGCGCGTATTGCACGTAGAAGACAGGGTTCTCCGCAGCCTGCGCCGACAGCAGGTCGATGTCGATGGTCTGGCGCGAATCAATCGACTGCAGCAGGAACGCGAAACGCGCCACGTCGGGACCCACCGCGTCGATGAGCTCGCGCACCTCGACCATGGTGCCGGTGCGCTTGGACAGCTCGATGACCTTGCCGTCGCGCATGAGGGTCACGTTCTGGCCGACGATGGCCTCATAGGACTCGGCGGGATGCCCGAGCATCTGCATGGCCGCCGCGATGCGCGGCACGTAGCCGTGGTGATCGGCGCCCAGCACGTCGATGACCAAATTGACACCGCCGGCGCGATTGAACTTGGCGTCGTGGTAGGCGATATCGGGCAGGAAATACGTCGGCTCGCCGTCACTGCGGATGAGGACCCGATCCTTGTCGTCGCCGAACTCACTGGTGCGCAGCCACTCGGCGCCGTCGTCCGTGTAGGTACAGCTGATGTCAGGTGTGCGTTTCGGAGCGTGTTGGGCGCCGAGTTCTTCGGCTGTACGAAGCCGGGCAAGCACTGCGTCCATCGCACCTGACTCGGCCAGTTCGGCTTCGCTCTGCCAGTGATCGAAACTGACGTTCATTGCGTCGAGCGCCTCAGAGACATCTCGCAGCGCCCGTTCCATACCCCATCTCGCAGCAAAGCGAACCTCAGGGGGAGTTCCGACAGGAATAGGCGCGTGCCCTGCTTCAAGCGCAGCCTCCCTCAGCCGTTGCGAGATGTCGGCGTCGGCCACCCCGGTGGCAGGCAATTCGGCAACCAACTCGTCTGCCCAGTCGGCCACGTACTCGCCGTGGTATCCGTCGTCGGGCACGGGTTCGCCCTTCATGCGCGCAACCAGAGACTGCCCGAACAACAGCACCTGCGCACCGAGGTCGTTGACGTAGTACTCGGTGACGGTGGCATAGCCGCAACGACGGAACAAGCGGGCGAGGCTGTCGCCGAATGCGCCCCAGCGGCCGCCGCCAGCGTGCAGTGGGCCGGTCGGATTGGCGGAAACAAACTCAAGGTTGACCGTGCGCTCCCGGCCGGCGTCGTGGGTGGCATAGCCGGTCTCCCCTTGGGTGATGACCTCGGCCAGCACCTCGTGCAGCCACGACGGCGCTAGGTGCATGTTCACGAACCCGGGTCCCGCCACCTCGGTCCGTTCGAGATGCGGCAAGCCAGCGCCGTCGAGCTCCGCAGCGAGTCGCTGCGCCAGATCGCGAGGCGCCATCCCTGCGCCCTTCGCATGCACCAATGCGGCGTTTGTCGACCAGTCGCCGTGATCGGTGCGAGCCGGGCGTTCGAGGCCGATGCGCGACAGGTCGGCGTCGACACCGAGGCGCGTCAACGCCGCCGAGATAGCGCCAGCCAGCACTGCTTCCATCACTACAGCTCCGTCACCGAAGCGAACCTATCCCTGCCGGGTGCCGATCCTCGGGACAATTTCGGGCGTCAACCCGATGCTTGTCGCCGGAGTGGGGCGCGACAGCGGTCGGTAGCTTGACCGGGCATTGAGCCTGGAGAGCCGTCCGGGCGTTCAGCCCTCGTAGCTCAGGGGATAGAGCAGTGGCCTCCGGAGCCATGTGCGCAGGTTCGAATCCTGCCGAGGGCGCTGCGCCGGCACCATGCCGCCGTGCTGGATGCGCCGGCACCATGCCTCCGTGCTGGATGCGCCGGCACCATGCCGCCGTGCTGGATGCGCTGGCACCATGCCGGCCGGGGGCGCTGCGTCGATCAGTCCGTTGCAGACCAGCCGGTCAGCTCGGTGCGCTGGATGACAATGGCGGCGCCCACCGGCGGCTGGGCGGCGTATTGCGGGTAGCGCTTGCACAGCAGCTCGATCGCATGCCGGTGCTGGGCGCCTTCGGTGTGCACGGCGGCGCGGCCGCGCAGGCGCACCCACCACAGGCGCTCCCAGTTCGAGTCGTCGTAGTGCTCGATCAGCATGGTGACCTCGGGAAAGCGCCGGACGTTGTCGAGCCGCTTGAGGTCCATGGTTGTCTTGGGCTTGTGGTCGACCGCTGTCACCACCACGTCGTCCTCGAACGCGTAGGTGCAAGGCACCAGGTCGACGCGCCCGTCGGACCGGATCGTCGCGAGGGTTGCCACCCGTCCCTGCTCGAGCAGCTCCAGCAGTTCAGCGTCTGTCACGGCGCGCCACCCTAGAGCCCTGAGCAGCGGTTTCAGCTACCGCGCAATCGACCCGTAGCGCTACGGGGCACCTGACGTAGCCTGTGGCCATGGCAATGACCGAGGCAGCCACCGGGGCTCCCCCAGCTTCCAACGGGGCGCCGCAGCGCTGGACCTTCCAGTGGAAGGAGCTGTACGACGAGGTCATCACCACCGGGCTGTGCACCGGCTGCGCCGGCTGCGTGATCTCCTGCCCGCACGACGTCATCGGCTACGAGCATGTCCAAGGCGGCTTCACGCCGTTCCACCTCGAAGAAGAACTCGGCCTCGAAGACTGCGGCCACGGCCAGAAAGGCTGCACGAGCTGCACGCGAGCATGCCCCCGCTTCCGCACGTGGGAAGACGAAGCCGACGACTTCATGTTCGGCCGCCACCGCACCGCCGACGAGCCATCGGGTGTATTCAAGGACATCATCCTGACCAGGGCCTCCGACGACTACGTCCACGAGATCGGCCAGGACGGCGGGCTGGTCTCGGCAATCCTCATCTGGGCGCTCGACCACGGCTACATCGACGCCGCCCTGACGTCCTATGTCGGCGAGGGCGAGGGCAACCAGTGGACGGCCTCGCCGGGCGTGGCCTTCAACCGCGACGACGTGCTGCGGGGTGCGGGCAGCCGCTACACGTACTCGGCCAACACGCTCGCCTACGACGAGGCGATGGAGGCCGGCGCGCAGAAGATCGCCCTGGTGGGCATGAGCTGCCAGAGCTCGATCGTTCCAGTGGCCAAGTCGCGCAAGGTCGGCAAGGTCGGCAACCGCTTCGTGCTGAACATCGGGCTGCTGTGCTCGAAGTCGTTCGACGAGGCGATCTTCGAAGAACTCTTCGAGCAGAAGTACGGGCTCGACCGCCACCGGATCCGCAAGACCAATATCAAGGGCGTGTTCCAGATCTGGACGCATGACGGCGGCTACTACGAGATCAACCTCAAGGAATGCCACGCCTGGACTCGCGAAGGCTGCAATCACTGCCCCGACTTCGCCGCCGAGCACGCCGACATCTCCACCGGCGGCATCGGCAAGTACAACGACTGGACCCTCACCATCGTCCGCACCGACATCGGGCGGGAGATCATCATGAAGATGCTCGCCGACGGCTCGCTCATCGGCCGCCCCGGCGACGAGGACCCGGGCGCCATCGCGCTCATGCACAAGCTCAGCGAGAAGTCGCGTGTCCGCTGGCCCAAGTTCGCATGGGAGAAGCCGGCGCTGCTGCCTGAGCCCACCAAGAAATAGCCGGCGGTCTGCCGTGAACTCTCAGACGCAGAGGTTGATGAAGTCGACGATGTCTGGCTGCACCTCGGTGCTCGCCAAGAAATCGTCCAAGCGATGCGCCGGCACTACCTCCTGCGCACGCGCCAGCGAGCAGGCACACAAGCTCTTCAGGCGGTCTGAACCAGCGGAGCACGCGTCCAAGTACTGCTGTCGCTGAGCCCCCGACCACGCCGGCGGCGGCGCGGCTTCTCGACAGTCGACGAGCACGGACGCGAGCTCCGGCGAGAACTCCAAGGCACCCGACATGCGGTCCTCGAGGACCACGAGGTCGATCTCGGTCAAGCTGCCCTCCATGCGTCCCGCGGCGCAGTGGCACGGCCCCACGAGCCCGTTGTCGGCCACGCACGCATCCATGAACGCCGTCAGCGGCTCGATCGCGAGCAGCCCCGACCCGGCGACGGCTGGCTGCGTCGGCGGCGCCAGCGTGCCCGGATTGCCCAGCGGCACATCCGCGCCGGCTTCGCCTGCAACGCTGGTTGCGGGTGTCACCTCGACCACAGTTGCCGAACAGGCGGCGACGCCGAGCAGCACTAGGACCGACGCGACCCAACGGGCGACCAACCCCAACGCGGGCTGGTGCGGCCGCGCGGGCTCAGTTGCTGAGCGGCAGGTCGGCCAGCCGGCGGGCATCGCGCAGCACCGTATCTGTCATCTCGGCGGTGAGACGGCCGGTGAAGGTGTTCTGCTGGCTCGGATGGAACGAGCACACGATGTGCGAGACGTTGCTCAAACCGCCCGCCCGAGCGGAAGGGCCATCGGCGGGCACGGAAACCGTGACGCCATGCCCGAAGCGGGGCCGGGGCCGGATGCCTGCCAAGGTGCACAGCACGCCGTAGGCGAAAGCGCCGAGAGCGACTGCGACACGAGCGTTGACCAGCAGTGCCAGCTCGCGTTCCAGGAATGGCCGGCAGGCGTCCCGCTCGGTGGGAGTGGGCTTGTTGGCCGGCGGCGCGCAGCGCACCGCGGCGGTGATGTACGCGTCGCGCAGCGCAAGCCCATCTCCGGCGCGCACCGATGTCGGCTGGTTGGCGAAGCCGCAGCGGTGCAGAGCCGCGTAGAGAAAATCGCCGGAGCGATCGCCGGTGAACATCCGGCCCGTGCGGTTCGCGCCATGTGCAGCCGGCGCCAGGCCGACGAGCACGACCGCTGCGGCAGGGTCGCCGAAGCCGGGCACGCCGCGGCCCCAGTAGCCCTCGTCGGCGAACGCAGCCCGCTTGTCGGCGGCGGTTTGCTCGCGCCACCTCACGAGCCGATCGCATCGCCTGCAGGCTGCGACCTCGTCGCTCAGCAAGCCCAAGGCCGCGATGCTCGCGATATCGCCGGGTGGGCTGGGTGGGGCGCTCACCCTGCGAGTGTGCCAGGCAAGTAGCTTCGACCTGGTGCCGAACCGAACTCGACCCACACTGCTGCTGTTCGTCCGGCACGGACTCACGCCGACCACCGGCGTCGAGCTGTACGGCCGGCGACCCGGAGTGCATCTGTCGGAGGCCGGAACGCAACAGGCTCAGCGTGCAGCAGAGCGCATCGCCGCAGGCGGACGCCGGGTGGCGGCTGTCTATGCCAGCCCGCTGGAGCGTGCCCAGGAGACTGCCGCGCCGATAGCCGCCGCGCTCGGACGCCGCGTGCGCACCCATGACGGCCTCAACGAAGCAGACATGGGCCGCTGGACGGGCCGCAAGCTCAACCAGCTGCGCAAGCTGGCGGCATGGTCGCAGGTGCAGCATTACCCCAGCGGCTTTGGCTTTCCCGACGGCGAGACGTTCCGCGAGATGCAGACGCGCATGGCGGCGACGGCGAGCGAGCTGGCGGCCCGCCATCGCGGCGCGACCGTTGTCGCCGTCAGCCACGCCGACCCCATTCGGGCGCTGGTGGCAGACGCCATGGGCACCCATCTCGATCTCTTCCAGCGGATCGTGGTGTCGCCGTGCTCGGTGACTGCGATCCTGTACACCGCTGACGGCCCCGTCGTGCTGGCCACCAACAGCACGTCCGACCTCGCAGCATTGGCTCCGGCATGAGTGACGATTTCGACCTCCGCAATCCCGACACGTTCGTGGCGGGCACCGTCGGGCCGCCCGGCCAGCGGATCTTCTTCCTGCAGGCAACCGAGGCTGGCCATGTGGTCTCGCTGAAGCTGGAGAAGGGGCAGGTCTGGGCGCTGGCGAACCTGCTCAGCGAGCTGCTCGAAGGCGAGAACTACGAAGGACCCGCGGCTGCTTTCGGCGAGCTGGTCGAACCGGTGACCGCCGCATGGACCGTCGGCCGCCTCGCCACCGGCATGGACACCGAAGGCAAGGTCATCGTGGTGATTGCCGACGAGATCGATGACGACGACGACCCCGAAGCCGACACGGGTGCTGCGGGCGAGATGTCGGATCCCGACGACGATGAGCGCACCGGCGGTCGAGCCCGCATCCATCTCGACTACCCGGCGGCGCTCGGATTTGCTCAGCAAGCACTGCTGCTCGTCGAAGAGGGCCGAGACTTCGGCATGCGCAACGGGCACCGTCCGCCCAAGACATGAACGGTGCGGTTCGTGACCGGCCCCAATCGCACTGTCTCTCCATGAATGAGGGCGGCGCGTGAACGCACCCTCCCCACACCACCTGATGCCGACCGACGAGGACGGCGAGCAGCTGAGGCTGCCGGTGATCCGAGATGCGCCTGTGGCAGACGTGCTCGAGGTGCTGCAGGAGGGCGACATCTCGATCCTGGGACGGATGCCCTATAGCAGCAACGCCACGTTCCTAGTGCGCATCGACCACGCCACCACACCCACGGCCGCGATCTACAAGCCCGAGCGGGGAGAGCGGCCGCTGTGGGACTTTCCGTCTGGCCTGTACCGGCGCGAGATCGCTGCGTTCGAGCTGTCTGAGGCTTTGGGATGGCACGTCATCCCGCCCACGGTCGAACGGGACGGCCCGCTCGGCGTCGGCTCGGTTCAGCTCTTCATCGACGCGGACTTCACAGAGCACTACTTCACGCTGGTTGCCGAGGACCGGCACCATGGCGACCTGCGGCGGATCTGCGCGTTCGATTTCATCGCCAATAACACCGACCGCAAGTCGGGTCACTGCTTGGCGTCGCGCTGGGGGCCGATCTACGGCATCGACCAAGGCCTGTGCTTCGCCAGCGATTTCAAGCTGCGGACGGTCATCTGGGACTTCGGGGGCGAACCGTTCGACGAAGAGTTATGCACCGCCATCGGTTCGGCCGCCGATCCGCCCGCCGATCTCGCACGATGGCTGCGGCCCGACGAGCTCAGTGCCCTGGCCGAACGTGCCGAATGGCTCGCCGACTTCGGCAGGTTCCCCGACGACGACGGCGGCCGCCGCTGGCCCTGGCCGCTGGTCTAACTAACGGCTCAGCGCGACTTGAGCGCTTCGATCAGCGCCGGCATCACCTTGTGCACGTCGCCGACGATGCCCAAGTCGGCAACGCCGAAGATCGGCGCTTCGGGGTCCTTGTTGATGGCCACGATGTTCTTGGAGCCCTTCATGCCCACCAAGTGCTGGGTGGCGCCGGAGATGCCGCACGCGATGTAAACGTTGGGCTTCACCACCTTGCCGGTTTGGCCCACCTGCTTGGCATAGGGAACCCAGCCGGCATCCACGATGGCGCGCGAGGCACCAGACGCCGCCCCGAGCAGGCCTGCCAACTCGTCGACCATCGAGTACGCCTCGGGCCGGCCCAGCCCTCGACCGCCCGACACCACCACAGCGGCATCATCGAGCTGCGGGCCCGAGCGCTCCTCGGCATGGCGACCAGTCACCGTCGCACGCCCCGCCTCGCCGGCGTCGACTGCTGCCACGCTCTCGACCGCGGCAGCGCCGCCGCCGCTGGGCTCGGCCTCGAAGCTCTTCGGGCGGAACATCGCGAGCGCCGGTGCCGGTGCCCGGTACGCGGTGAAGATGTTCTGCGTGCCGCCGAAGATGGGCTCCTCGGTGACGAGGGCCCCGTCGACAATCTCGGCCCCCACGTTGTTGGTGGAAACGGGACGGTCCGCCAGCACCGCCAAGCGGGCGGCGGTGTCGCGCCCGTCGGTGGTCTGGCCGAAGAACACGGCATCGGGCGAGGTGGCTTCGATGTGCCCGGCCAGCGCTGCGGCGGCGTGCACGCCGACCAGCCCGTCGCCGAGTCCGTCGAGTGCGTACACGGTCGACACGCCGTGCGCTCCCAGCTCGGCAGCCATGGCTTCGCCGTGTGCTGGCGCGAAGGCCGTCACGGTGTCGGCCAGTGTGCGGGCCTTGGTGGCCAGTTCCAGCGTGAGGCCGGAGGCACCGTCGGCGTCGCCTTCAGCGAAGAGCAGAATCTGTGCAAGCGTCATTGCGGGTGGTTCCAGTCGGTTTCGTGGGTGAGTGGGTCAGGAAGCTGAGTCAGCCGATAGCTGGCGGGCAGGTCAGATGACCTTGAGCTCGGTCAGGAACTCGACGATGTTGGCGTGCGCATCGCCCTCGTCGGTGATGATCTCCCCGGCCTCGCGCTCGGGCGCATCGGTCACCTCGACCGTTTCCTGGCGTGCCCCGGCCACACCGACCGCGGCCGCATCGATTCCGAGGGCTGCGAGATCCTTCGAGTCGACCGGCTTCTTCTTGGCCGCCATGATCCCCTTGAACGAGGGGTAACGGGGCTCAACCACGCCCGCAGTCACCGATACGACAGCCGGAAGAGCGCACTCCACTTGGTCGTAACCGGCCTCGGTCTGCCGCTGGACACTGGCGACGCCATCGGCGATTTCGATGTGCTTCGCGAACGTCACCGAGGGCAGCCCCATCACGCCGGCAATCATCTCGGGAACGGTGCCGGTGTACCCGTCGCTGGACTCGACACCGGCGAGCACGAGGTCGGCCTCGAGCCCGGCGATCGCCGCGCCCAGCACCTTGGCCGTGCCG
Organism: Candidatus Poriferisodalis sp.; assembly: GCF_965203655.1. Lineage (GTDB taxonomy): Bacteria > Actinomycetota > Acidimicrobiia > Acidimicrobiales > Poriferisodalaceae > Poriferisodalis. The sequence goes on along the minus strand of NZ_CBDBDD010000008.1, from coordinate 76,934 downwards.
AGCGCGTCGCTGCCGGCAAGCGCATCGTCACTGATGAGCACCGCATCGTCGGCGCCCATGGCGAGCGCCGTCCTCAGACCGCTCGTCTCCGACCGGGGTGCCATCGACACCAGCGACACTTGGCCGCCGCCGGCCGCCTCGGCGAGCTGCAGCGCCATCTCGACGCCGTAGGAGTCGGATTCGTCCAGGATCAGCTTGTCGTCCCGGTTCAGCGTCCCGGTCTCGGGAACCAGCTCGCCCGGGATAGCCGGGTCTGGGATCTGCTTGACGCACACAACGACCTTCATGGGGCGAGAGTCTGCCGACTCACGGCTTCGATGCCACACCCACCGCCCAATGACGCCCGCAGGCTCCGGCTCTGCCTCATGGCGCTCGCAAGCTCGCGTCGGGGCGAGACTTGCGCGGTGCGTGTCTTGCTGCTGGTCAACGATTCGGCATCGTCGACCACGGCCCGCACGCGAGTGCTCATCCACACGGCGCTCTCGGAGCGGCACGACACCGATGTGGCCTTCACCAACCGGCGAGGGCACGCGGCTCGCCTGGCACGTGGGGCGGCGACGACCGGCACCGACGCGGTGGTCGTGCTCGGCGGCGACGGCACGCTCAACGAAGCCGCCAACGGGGTCGCCGGCACCGACTGCGTTCTCGCCGCACTGCCGGGCGGTTCGACCAACGTGTTCGCCCGGACGATCGGCACGCCCGACGATCCGCTGGCAGCGACCGAAGCCGTCCTTGACGCATTCGAGAACGGCAGCATCACCTCAGCGGGGCTCGGACGCACCTCCGGCCGTTATTTCCTGTTCCACTGCGGCATGGGGCTCGACGCTGCGATCGTCGAGCAGGTCGAGAGGCACCCGACGCTCAAGCGGTATCTCGGCCACCCGCTGTTCCTCCTCGCGGGCATCGACACGCTGCTGCGCCGCTACGACCGCCGGACCGGCACGCTGAGCGTGCGGACAACGGCTCCGGCATCGGCGACCATCGACGGCTGTTTCATTGTCGTCGCGGCGAACACCGACCCCTACACATTCCTCGGCAGCCGTCCGGTGCGGATCGCTCCCGCGGCAACACTGCACACCGGACTGTCGGTGGTCGGGCTGCGGTCGCTCCGGTTCGCCGACGCGCTGGACGTGCTCTCCGCGGTGTTCCGAGCCAACGGCAGCCTGAGCGACACCGATCCGAGCGTCGTGCAGCGCATCGACGACGTGCGCGACGTCACCGTGACCGGGATGCACCCGTTCGGTCACCAGCTCGACGGCGACCACCTCGGTGCCGTCGACGAACTCCAGCTCGAGTGGGTGCCCGACGCACTGCGACTCGCCATTCCGGCAGCACCTGACTGAACTCGGCGGCTCGCTGGCACCGTAGCCCCGAGTACTGCGCCCGCTTCCGCAGATCTGACCACAGCCGCAGAGGACCCCACCGGTAGCCTGCGGCCATGGACATCCGGATCGGCATCACGCACGGCGGCCGCGAACTCAGCGTCGAGATCGACGACGACGGCGCCGATGACGCCGCAGCCGCGCTCGAAGGCGCACTGGGCGGCGATTCGACGGTGCTGTGGCTGACAGACCGCAGCGGCCGCCGCGTCGGGGTGCCCGTCGACAAGCTGGCCTTCCTCGAGCTGGGTCCGGCTGGCGATCGGCGCATCGGCTTCGCCGCGGACTGAGGCAACGATGCGGGCGCCCGCTGATCGGCCCCGGCCCGCACCGCACGCGCACGACAGCCCACGCGAGCACCTGCGCCGCCTCATGGCGTGGTGGTCTCTGCTTGCAGACCTGTCGTTCTCGGACTTGCTCCTGTTCGTGCCGGGGCAGCTGAATTCGCTCGACGAGCTGCCGGACGACACTGCAGGCACTGCCCCACACGGCGAGAATCCAACGCGCCGACTCGGCTCCGATGCGCAGATCACCGTCATCGGCCAGATCCGTCCCACGACCGGGCGCACCCTGTACCGCGACGACCACGTCGGGCTGTGCGTCACGGCTTCCGAGCGCCCGCTTGTCTCGGAGGCGTTCGCGCGCGGCGTGATCGTCACCGGTGAGGGGCTGCGGGTGCCCGGAGACAGGCGGGCGCGCATCACCGCGGTGCCGGTCACCTACGACGGCGAGACGATCGCCGTCATGAGCAGCGAGGTCACGCCGCGCTTCACCGACATCCGCGACCCGGGCGAGCTGGAGCGGACCTACATCGCCACCTTCGGGCGGCTGGCTCGCATGGTTGCCGCGGGCTCGTTCCCCTACCGCGGGGTCGACATCGCCGGCGAGGGGACACCCCGGGTCGGTGACGGACTGTTCCTGACCGATGAGACGACGCGCATCGGCTTCGCGTCGCCGAATGCGGTGAGCGCACTGCACCGCATCGGCGTCGGCGGCAACGTGCAGGGACGGCGTGTACGCGACCTCGATCTGGGCCCCGATGTCGTGGGGCGAGCGATGAGCGGCGGCATCCCCGCGGTGGGCGAGGTCGAGCATCGTTCGGTGACCGTGCAGCTGCAGGCGCTGCCGCTGACCGACACCCCGGTGCGCAATGCGCTGGTGCTGCTGCGAGATGTCACCGAGCTGCGCCGCCGCGATCGGCTGCTCATCTCCAAGGACGCCACCATCCGCGAGATCCACCACCGCGTCACCAACAACCTGCAGACGGTCTCCTCGCTGCTGCGCATCCAGGCGCGCCGCCTGGAGTCACGCGAAGCCAACCGGGCGCTCGAGGAGGCAGTCCGGCGCATCCGCGCCATTGCGCTCGTCCACCAGACGCTCTCGAGCGAGACCACCGACGATGTCGACTTCTGCGACGTCGCTGAGACGCTGACCGAGACGATGCGCCAGAGCATCACATTTCCGGAGCGGCCGATCGAGTTCACCGTCTCCTGCGAAGCGGGGATGCTGCGCTCGCAGACGGCCACATCGCTGGCCGTGGTGCTCAATGAGCTGCTCCAGAACGCCGTTGACCATGCCTTCCCCCAGTTGTGGGAGATCGAGGACCAGGCGCTCGAGGCGGCGCCGGCCCTCGACGAGAGCCCTATCGGCCGAGTCGAGGTAGAGATTTCCCGGCCGTCGGCCGATCTGTTGTCGATGGTCGTCCGTGACGACGGCGTCGGGATCCCGCCTGGCTACGACACTGAGCGATCTGGCGGGCTGGGCACCTCGATCGTGCGGGCTCTGTGCGGTGCAGACCTCGGCGGCACGTTCGAGGTCCGGCGCCGGATGCCCCCGCCGGGATCCGAGGCGGTGGTGCAGATCCCCCTGCGGACCATCGCCTGACCGCCGCTCAAGATGCCGAACTCGTTGCGCTGAAGGCCGGCACCTGAAGTCGCCCGCAGTTATGAAGATATATGATTCTGGCCGTGGCCATTGAACGCCTCACCATCTCGCTTGAGTCAGGGCTCGCGGCTGCGGTCCGTGACGCCGCTGTGACAGACGAGCAGAACATGTCCGCGTGGCTGGCCGATGCCGCACGCCGTCGGCTTGTCACCCGGGGCCTGCACGATGTCGTCGCCGACTGGGAGGCCGTGCACGGGGAGTTCACCGAGGCTGAATTGGCCCGAGCGCGCGCTGAGCTGGGGCATTGACGGCGTTAGTGCTTGACGCAGGAGCGCTGATCGCGCTCGACCGAAACGATCGCGCCATGTGGGCGCGCCTGAGGGCCGCCGCCGACGCTCGCGACATCGTTGCCGTCCCAACGGGCGTCATCGCACAGACGTGGCGAGGTGGTCGCCGTCAGGCGCTGCTCGCCAGAGCGCTCATGCATTGCGAGGAGCTAGTTCTCGACAGCGCGATGGCCCGGGCCTGCGGGCGGCTGTGCGCCCGCTCCCGCACTGGCGATGTCATAGACGCTTCGGTAGCGGTCGCCGCAGCACAGCTCTCTCATCACCACCGCACCGTTGTCGCAACATCAGACCCCGACGACATCAAGGCGCTGACCGCGACACTCTCCGGTCAAGTTGTCGTGGTGACCGTATAGACGACACAGCTGAGCCGTTCATCAACCCTCGCTTCGACATCCCAATGCGTGCACGAGCCGGTGGCAGCAGTCGTATTGCGCCCAGGATTCGCTTGGTAGTGACCCTCTACGAGCTGCCGGAGAGCTGGCTGGAGCCGACTCGGGTACGCGCCCAGTCGGGGCGCAGTGCTGCGTAGGACTCCCGATCGGGTTGTTCGTCGTAGGGACGACACATGACGTCGAGCAGCTCGCCGCCGATCAGCACAGCCAAGTTCGCAAGTCCTACCGCTGTCTCTGGCCGGTCACGCGCCAGCACCAACCACGACGGACGCCGCGACGGCGGTCCTAGCTCCGGGCCGGGAACTTGAAGCGCCGCACCAACAGCGCGCTCTAGGCCAAGGCCAAATCAGACCTTGGCTGCCGCGTCGCTCTCAGCCGCACGCCGTCGGCGCTCCCGCTTCGCGAACGACCTATACGACACGATCACGTAGGTCAGCAGTGCGGCCCACATCGCCCCGATCAGCACCCAGTTGCCTGTGCGGTGCGCCGCGCCGAACACGTAGGCCGACGCGCCGCTCACAGAAATCATGATGATCCACCAGCGGATCCCGAACTTGGGCCGTGGCTGTTCGGGGGGCCGTGCGGTGGTCATGGTGTCAGGGTAGTTCGTTGCGCTCAGGGCCTGAATATGCCTCTCGCTCACTTGCAGAATTGCGAAAAGCCGAGCTGACAGCGGAAACGGTTCTTGATTGCTTCTAATTGCTCGCGGGTGATGCGCCCGGCAATTCTGTCGCGGTTTGCCTGCGCTAGCTGGCCCGGCGACACCTCGCCGGACTCGGGCTCAGACTCATCGTCCGGCTGAGGCTGCGCCGCGGCCGTTCCGCCTTCGCTCGGTGTCGGCTGCGTTTCGCCGCCGCTGCTGTCGCCGCCGCTGCTGCTGCCATCGCCGTTGCCCGAGCCTGAGCCGCGGCCGGACCTGGTGCCCTTGGCACCCTTGCCGTCGTCGCCGTTGCCGTTCCCGTTGCCGCTGGTCCCGTCGCCGCTGGTCCCGTCGCCGCTGCTGCCATCGCCGCTGCCGATGATGGCAGTTTTGGCCGCTGCATAGAAGCCCCCGCATGTCACTCCGGTAGCAGTCTGGTACTTGGCGGCCGCTGCGATCCATGCCGGGGCTGCTGCGCCTGCTGTGGCGACGGTGCTCGTGGCTACGAGCTTGACCAGAACGGCGCAACCCGTTCCCGAGGCCACGGCCTCGATGAACGCTTGGAGGGGCTCAGGCGTCTTGTTGTAGAGCTTGTTGATCTCTTGGTTGAGCTGCCGGGCCTTGTCGGCGGTCCACTGCGCGTCGTCCTTGACGTCTGTGGCGATCTGCTCGAGGAGGTCGCGGGCTGCATTGAGCGATTCGGTGGTGCCGGTCGCTATCAGGCTCCCGGCCCGCTTGAGCGCGTCGCCTACTGGGTCGCTGGCGGTGATGGGGGCGTGGCCGTGGCCGGCGGGGGCGTCGCTTTTGCGGTGGCAGTCCACGGTGCCGCCGTGATCGTGGTGGGTGTGTGAAGGCTGTCCTCGTCCGCTGCAGGTCTTCACAGTGGGCTTGGCGGGTTCGGGGTGGGAGTGGCTGTTGTCGCTCTTGCGGTGGCAGTCGACGGTGCCGCCGTGATCGTGGTGGGTCAGGGCGCTCTGTGCGCGTCCGCGGCAGGTCTTCACGGTCGACGCTGTGCCGCCGTTGCCTGAGCCGCTGCTCCCGTCGCCGCCAGTACGAGACCGACGGCCGGCCAACGGGCGATAGCCGGCACCGACACGGCCCCGCCGCGGCCCGGGCGTGGCAGCAGGCAGGCCGGCGGGGCAGGCGCCCAGCGGCGGCTGTCCTAGCTCCGGGCCGGGAACGCGAAGCGCCGCAGCGGTCTAGTCGGCAGCCTCGGCCTCGCGGCCCCGCCGCCACAGCTCCATCAGTCCCATGGCAACGAGTATCCCGGTCAGGATGCTCGCCGCGACTATGACGTGGTCGCTGATCGGGTTCGTACGCCCCAGAATCCTGTACTCGATCACGTACACCACCAGCACGTACACCAGCACGTACGCCACGAGCCAGGCGATGCCCAGCCCGAGCTGCGAGCGAAATCGCTGCCAAGGGCTCGGGCTCTGTTGGGCGGGGCTCGCCGGCGTCTCGTAGGCCAAGTCAGACCCCGGCCGTCGCGTCGCTCTCACCCACAAGCCGCTTCGCCTCCCGCCGCCGGCGCTCCCAGACGCCGCCCAAGATGCAGAGACCGATTGTCAGGATCCCTACGACTCGCAAGACCGTCATGCCGCCGATCGTGTCGATCAGTTCCGGCGTGATGAGCCACACTCCAACGACTGAACCGAAAACCGGACCTGCGGCGATTGCGACACGCCTGGTCCATCGCTGCCTGCGCAGCGTCGTCGTGGCCGGAGCGGTCATATGGCGATTGTACCGTTCGCTCATCTGTTGTCTCGGGCTCAGTGATAGGTGATGTGGTGCACGCCGTTTACGATCCTGAAGCACATACGCGTCGCTGGGACCCATGCGTGGCACTGCGTATGAGGGTTGAACGCTGGTGGTGCGGTCGTCGGGGTCGGGCTGTCGCTGGCGTCGTCGTCGCTGGCGTCGTCGTCGCTGCTGTCGTCGTCGCTGCTGTCGTCGTCGCTGGCGTCGTCGTCGCTGCTGTCGTCGTCGCTGCTGTCGTCGTCGCCGTTGTCGTCGCTGCTGTCGTCGTCGTCAGGCGGGTCTTGGCGGTTGCGTTCCGCTTCGGCCAGCTCGGCACCGCAGGAAACGGAGATGTAGGCACCGCCAACACCGCCGACGAAGGGTGCCCCTAGAGCAGTGCTAATTGCGGCAGCTCCGAGGCCGAGCGATGTGCAAAAACTGCCGATGGCGTAGTCCTTCTGCTTGGGCGTGAGCTTGTCCCACTGCTTGAGCAGCCAAGCGTTTATTTCCTCGCCGGATTTCTTCCGGATCTCGGCCTCGGCTAGTGCCGCCTCGCCGGTGTCCTCCGCTATCGCATTGACCATCCTCGTCAAGGCTGACCAAGAGGCCGCCGTAGTGACCTTGACAACGTTCACGACCGGGTCGCTGGAAATGATGGGGGTGTGGCCGTGGCCGGCGGGGGCGTCGCTTTTGCGGTGGCAGTCGACGGTGTCGCCGTGGTCGTGGTGGGTGTGCGAAGGCTGTCCTCGTCCGCGGCAGGTCTTCACAGTGGGCTTGGCGGGTTCGGGGTGGGAGTGGCTGTTGTCGCTCTTGCGGTGGCAGTCGACGGTGCCGCCGTGATCGTGGTGGGTCAGGGCGCTCTGTGTTCGTCCGCGGCAGGTCTTCACGGTCGACGCTGTGCCGCCGTTGCCCGAGCCGCTGCCCGAGCCCGACCCGGAACCGGAACCGGAACCGCTGCCCGACCCCGAGCCGCTGCCCGAGCCCGACCCTGAGCCGGAACCGGAACCGCTGCCCGAGCCCGACCCGGAACCGGAACCGGAACCGCTGCCCGACCCCGAGCCGCTGCCCGAGCCCGACCCTGAGCCGGAACCGGAACCGCTGCCCGAGCCGCTGCCCGAGCCCGACCCTGAGCCGGAACCGCTGCCCGAGCCCGACCCTGAGCCGGAACCGCTGCCCGAGCCTGAGCCGTTGCCCGAGCCGCTGCTCCCGTCGCCGCCGTTGCCCGAGCCCGAGCCGCGGCCGGACCTGGTGCCCTTGGCCCCCTTGCCGCCGTTGCCGTCGCCGCTGCTCCCGTCGTCGCCGTTCCCGTCGCCGCTGCTCCCGTCGCCGCCGTTGCCGTTGCCGTTGCCGAATTGGTCGATTGGGTAGCAGCTAGGTGGCGTGCCGGTCATTCCTGCGGGGCAGGATGCGGGCGGTTTCGGTTTCGGCTTGGGTGTCTTGGGGATTGACTGGCAGTGCGGCCACGGCTGGCAGCGCGGCTGCGTTGTCGGGGTCGGGGTGGTGGTGGGCGGTCGGGGGTCGGGCAGCCGTGCGGGGTGAACGTGAGTGTGAGACACCGCGACGGTGCGGCAGTTGAACTCCATTCCCGACAGTGGGTCGAAGTCGCAGCGGCGCTCGGTCTTGCGGTGCGCTTCGGCCGGGTCGGCGCTGGCGAGCGGCACGATTGCGAGCACCGATGCGAATACCAGCAGCGCGCCCAGCGCCGAAGTGAGTCGTTTGGGCATTGGTGGGTTCCCTCCGGACCGGTTGGCGTGTGGGTGATCCGCTCACGCGCCGACCCCGAAGGGGGATCCATGCAACTGATGCCGCCCAGCGGGTCGGCGTGTACGCGAATCGTTGGTTTTCCGAACGCCCGGATCGGACACGAACGGACATCTGGGAGCCGTCGGCGGCGCAGCGCGGCCAGCGGGGCGCGTCAGGGCGGAATCCCAGCGGGCATGGGGGTTCGCGGCCCGCCCGGGCGGTTGCGCAGCGTCAGCGCTCAGAAGCGCCGCCGGAGTGTTGACGGGCCTGTGCGAGGTGTATACAATACGAACGTTTTACGTACACCCTGAAACCGCCTCTGACCAGCAGGTTTAGGTCGCTGTGCGGGTCAAGGGTCGGGGTTTGCGGCCCAGAGTCTCGAGAACGTCGACAGCGCCGCAGAACGGTGCCCAGCCGCCGAGATCAGCCGCTAACGATGTCGTCAGGCAGCCGTGGCACCCGCGGCACCGGCGCGAGCACCACGCGGCTCACGCGCTGGCAAGTCCCTCTGCGCACGACTGCCTGACCGTCAGGGGCGGACTTCGACGAAGCCGGCTGCGCTGAAGTCGCCGTCGAATGCAAGTGCCTCGGTGATTCTCTCGCGGCGCATGATCTCGAAGCTCGTGGCGTCGACGTAGGAGTACGAACGCTCGTCGTGGGCGGCCAGCCATTCCCAAGCCCGCTGGTCGACAGCAGCGTCCACCACTGCAATCGAGACGCGTGGCGATTGGTGCATCATGTTGACGAAGCGCAGAGCCTCTGCATGGCTGGCACGACGACGCAGCCACGTCCAGGTTTCGCCCATCACCAAGTTGGACGTCCTGAGCGGGCTGCCGCCCGGCCACAACGCAGCTGCGTCACGATGGCGATGATCGCGTGGGACCAGCAGACCGATCCAGAACGAGGTGTCGACGAACCTCACGATTCAGTGTCGTAGATGACGGCGTCAAGATCGTCGTCGGGGGCGACGTCGACGCTGCCGACGAGCGCGTCCAACGGGTCTAGAGCGAGCACATCGCTGTCGCGACGCAGCGCTGAGCGGACAGCCTCTCGCACAACCGCGGACCGCGAGACCCCTCGTCTGGCAGCAGCCGCCGACAGGGCGTCGTCGATGTCGGGCTCGATGTAGAGCTGTATACGCCGCATTAGTGCAGTATACATTATATCCGCAACTTCTGAGTGGCCCGGCCAAGCGAGACCTCAACCCTGACGATCGACCCCGAGCGCTGTGGTCGGCGGGTCAGGAGCTGCAGGAGAGCTGGCTGCAGCCGACCCGGGTGCGGGCCCAGTCGGGGCGCAGTGCTGCGTACGACTCCCGATCGGGTTGTTCGTCGTAGGGATGACGCATGACGTCGAGCAGCTCGCCGATGGCTTCGGGGCGGCCCGCAGTGGCGGAGTCGATCGCAAGCTGGGCCAGGTAGTTCCGCAGGACGTATTTGGGATTGACTCGGTTCATCGTCTCGGCCCGTGCGCCGTCGGCAATGCCCTGGGCTCGCAGCCGGGCCGCGTAGCGCTCGACAAACTCGCTCGTGGCTGAGCGGTGCTCGTCGGTGACCTCGTCGGGCGCGTAGTACGCATCGGCGAGCGGGGCGATGCGCTCGGCACGGTCGACGCCCTCAGCGGTGTCCACGGTGGCGAGCCGTCGCCAGAACACCGTCATGTCGGTCTCGACCAGCCGCAGCACCTCCAGCACCCCGGTCGCCAGCTCAGTGTCGGTCTCGGATTCCAGCGCCGGCAGTCCGAGCTTGGCGGCCATCATCGCCGACCACTTCTGCTCGAAATACGGCACGTAGCCGTCAAGGGCTGCTTGCAGCAGCTCGGCCTCGCCGACGAGCGGATACAGCGCATTGGCGAGCTGCATCAGATTCCACTGGGCGATGTGCGGCTGGGTGCCGAAGCGGTAGCGCCGGTGGGCGGCGTCGGTGGTGTTGGGGGTCCAGTCGGGGTCGTAGTCGTCGAGCCAGCCGTAGGGGCCGTAGTCGATCGTCAGGCCCAGAATCGACATGTTGTCGGTGTTCATCACGCCGTGGACGAAGCCGACCCGCATCCACTCGCAGACCATGTCGGCCGTGCGCCGGACCACTTCGTCGAAGAACTGCGCATACCGCTCCGGCGAGGAACTGCCGGACCCGGCGTCGGCAGCCAAGTCAGGAAAGTCGTTGCCGATGACGAAGTCGGCCAAGGTGCGCAGCGTGTCGATATCGCCGCGGGAGGCGAAGATCTCGAAGTTTCCGAACCGTACGAACGACGGCGCCACTCGGCAGACCACGGCCCCGGGCTCGAGCTCGGGGTGGCCGTCGTAGAGCATGTCGCGCATCACCATGCCGCCCGTCGCCACCAAGCTGAGCGCCCGGGTCGTCGGCACGCCGAGATGTGCCATCGCCTCGCTGCACAGGAACTCGCGCACCGAGCTGCGCAGCACGGCCAAGCCGTCGGCGGTGCGGGAATACGGCGTTGGGCCGGCGCCCTTGAGCTGCAGCGTCTGGTGCTGGCCGTTGCGGTCAACCACTTCGCCGAGCGCGATGGCACGGCCGTCGCCGAGCTGACCGGCCCAGTTGCCGAACTGGTGGCCGCCGTAGCAGTGGGCATGCGGATCCATGCCGTCGAGCAGCGTGCTGCCGCCGAACACCGCTGCGAACTCCGGGTCGCTCGCCAAGTCGGGGTCGAATCCCAGCAGGTCGAACATCTCCGCACTGTGCGCCAGCAGGTGCGGCGCGGGCACCGGTGTCGGCTCGACCCTCGAATAGCACGCACCCATCACCTGCCGGCGGACGTTGGCGGCGTCGGGGTCAGCCGGCAGCGCGGCAGTGAAGCGGTTGTCGAAGCTGAGCTTGTCGAGCGAGCCGATCGGCGTCGGCGCCGCAGTGATGCTCACAGCAGCTTCAATCCCTCGTTGTAGCGGCGGGTCGGCAGGTGTTCGGTGCACAGCAGGCGCGCCATGTCCTGGAATACACCGGCCGTCTCGCTGTTGGGGTCTGCCGCGGCGATCGGCATGCCCTCGTCGCCGCCCGCGCGCAGTTGCGGCACCAGCGGCACTTGGCCGAGCAACGGCACGTCCAACTCGTCGGCCAGCGCCTGGCCGCCGCCGGAGCCGAACAGCTCGTAGCGCTTGCCGTCGTCGCCGGTGAACCAGCTCATGTTCTCGATCACCGCCCTCACCTGCAGGTTCACACGTCCCGCCATCTGGGCAGCGCGCTGGGCAACCTTCTGCGCTGCAGGCTGCGGCGTGGTCACCACCAGCATCTCCGAGCGGGGAAGGAACTGCGCCAGCGACAGAGAGATGTCGCCGGTACCCGGTGGAAGATCGATGAGCAGATGGTCGGGTTCGTCCCAGAAGACATCGGTGAGAAATTGCTCGAGCGCCTTGTGCAGCATCGGGCCGCGCCAGATGACCGGCTGGTCCTCGCGGGCGAAGAAGCCCATCGACATGCAGCGCACGCCGTGCGCCTCAGTGGGCACCACCATCTGATCGATCACCGTGGGCGGGCGGGCAACCCCGAGCATCCGGGGAATGGAGAAGCCCCACACGTCGGCATCGATGACAGCGGTGCGCGTGCCGCGTTGGGCCAGCGCAATCGCCAGGTTGACGGTCACACTGGACTTGCCGACGCCGCCCTTGCCGCTGGCCACCAGCAGCACGCGGGTCCTATTGCCGGCCTGAGCGAACGGAACCTCGCGGCCTTCGGCGTGCCCGTGGCCGGCGTTGGTGCCCGCGGTGGCAGCCGGGTCGCCGATGAGCTGGGCCCGCAGCGTCGACTGCTCGGCCTCGTCCATCACCGTGAATTCCACGACGACATCGTCGATGCCGTCGAGGGCGCGTCCCGCCTCGCTGACAGCGTGGGACACATGCCCCGCAGCCGGCCAGTCATTCGACGGCAAGGCCACAAGCACCTGTGCAGCACGCCCGGCGACGGCCGCGGCCCGCAACATGCCCATCTGGCCGATAGGCCGACGCAGCTCGGGATCCATCACGTCAGCCACCGCAGCGGCCAGCTGCTGGTCGGTAACGCTGGCTGGTCCGCCGTTGGCGGCTGACCCTCGACGCTTGCCCTTCACTGGGTGCCCCTGACCGGTTGCGATCGACTGCCGCGTGGTGACTGCACCGGCGTTGCAGCCGCACCTGCAATTCGCCAAGCACGCTACTGCCGCAACCCGGCAGTTGAGCCCTTGCGGATGACGAGGACCCGTTTGTCGGCCCAGCCGCTACGGGTCCTCGGAAGAACTCTTCATCCAGCCGTTCTCTTGCAACACACCTGGCGCTGGGAGACCTCGACCCTGTCCTGGAGTCGCACCGCCGCGGCCGTCGACCACGTGCTTCCCAAGGTGGCTCATGATGAGTCGGACAATCCGATGTCATCTGATTTCAACATGAACTAATGTCGATATCTCAGCTAAACGTGTGCAAATGCACATGACAGATGGACTCGATGTGAAACGACAAGTGCGTTATCGCGCGGTGGTAGCCGCCCTGCTTCTGGCAGGCAGCTTCTTGGTGGCAGTGCCTGCCGCGGCCGAGGGCCCAGGGGGCATCGACCCCGGTAGCGATCTACTGGACAACACTTGGGACAAACAACCCACTACCGGCGAAGGAACCAACCCGGATGCTGGCGGCGATCAATCACCGACCACCGGCGAAGACGGGGACGGCGACGGCGAGGAACAGCCAACAGACAACGATGGCCTCGAGGGCTTGCAACCGGAGGGGCCGATCGGGCCAGTTGGCTCTACTGGCGTGCCCACTTATGGGGCTGTGTGGGCACCCGACGCAATGGTCCCGACAGCTGTTGAGATTTTGTCCGACGACGCCAACGTCGAATTGTTCACGCACGAGCTAGAAGATCGATCGCTGTTCGCTGCGCTGCTCCTGATCGACAGCCATGAGGCACCGGCCAAGTACCGATTCGAGAATGCGGTGCCTGACGGCCACACCGCTGAATTGCAGCCGGATGGATCGGTGAGGTTCTTCGACTCCGACGGCAACGAATCAGGCGGTGTCGCTTCGCCTTGGGCCATCGACGCCAACGGCGAGGAAGTGCCCACTCGCTACACCCTCGACGGCACAGCGCTCATTCAAGTCGTCGATCACGAAGGGGCTGCCTACCCCGTTGTTGCTGACCCGGTGTGGCTCGCGGCAATTGTCTTGGTGGCACGGGTGGCGCCCACGGCTTACGCGATACTGCAGACTTGCGGACCAGCGCAGTGCGTGGCGGTCACCACGACCACGAGCAGAGCTGTCTACAACCACGTCAGACCCCGTGGCGGATCATCCGGCGGCGGCCGTCCAACCAATACGTGCAATGCAAAATACCGGACTGGGTGCTGAGTGGAGCGGCGAACCGTCGTTGTAGTCCCTGACCTTCCGGCCCGGAATCTCTGGTTCAGGAGTCGGTTGCGCCGATGGCGCGGGTAATGGAAGCGTGCCGTAGGGTCCGCTGGCCTGACGGACGTCCTGTCAGTTATCGGCAGGACCAGATCGCGCTCGGCCTGCACCTGTGGTCGTTGGTATCGGGGATCACGGTGACCGTCCTGTGGATTAACTCTTCGAGTTGGGCGGCGTGGTGGGTGTTGATACCGCTGAGCATTGCGAACGGCGTCGGGTTCGAATTGGTCGCAAGGAATCGCTTGCGTCGCGCCGTGCTGCGGTTCGAAGCCCTCGGCAGTGGAGGGCAAAAGCTGATCAGCATGGGTCCCGGGCACTGGATCAATCAGCAGCTCAGTCGCTTTGACGACTATGCAGTCTGGAAGTGTGACCAAAAGGCCGAGGAGTTCCAGGCTCGAGCCGAGACGGCCGAAGCCAGCGGAAACCAGAGGGCTGCTGCGAGGTACCTGCGCCGTGCTGAGCGTGAGCGAAAATACAGCCGGTTCTGTAAGTACCTCGCCGAGCGCCGCCCCTATCCGTTTTCCGTTCTGAAGTCGTCCAAGAGTCGTCGAAGCAGCTAGCTGCGCAGTTGCTTGGACGTTCTGCGGTCGGTTATTCGAGTTCGGCTTGCATTTCGGTGATTGCGTCTTGGAGAGCGGCGGCCATGGCGGGGGGCGGGTTGCGTTGCAGCGCTGCGCCGTAGTAGCCGATGGCAGCTTCGAGGTCGCGCTCGACGAAGCGGGCTGTGTAGCCGCGGAAGACCCACGGATCGAATTCGCCGGGATCAAGCGCCACAGCGGCGTCCAGTGACGCAATGCCGGCGGCGATGAGCTCGCGATCGGGGATGCGCACCAGCAGCCAGCCGCGCAATGCCAGTGCCTCGGTGTCGCTGGGGTCGTCCGCCAGGACTCGGTCGAGATCCGCGAGGGCCGACTGCAGATCGCAGCCGACCACAGGGGCATCGGCTGCCCCGACAGCACCGGATGGGTCCTGCGATGACAGCGATTCGCAGTGACGCAGGTGCAGGCGGGCTGACAGCACGAGCGCGCCGCGCAAATCGCGGTCGAGCCGGAAGACCTCCTCCAGCGTGGCGCGGGACTCGTCGAGCTGGTTCGCCGCGAACTGCCGCTGGGCGTCGACGAGCAGCGAGCGCGCCGAGCGGTCGATGTCACCCGAGAGGGTCTCGCCTGACAGGCGAAGCCCAGCGGAGCGGGCTACCAGCACGCCGGCTGCGGCGCCCACGAGCACCAGCGCAGCGACGGTGACAACTGTGGCGCTGCGCCAGCCGGTTCTGCGAGCGCGCTCGGCCGGCAGGTCAAGGTCACCTGCTGCGGTGGATCCGTCCCCGTCGGCCCCATCCCCGTCGGCGCCGATTGCCGCCTCGGCATCGTCGCCGTCGACGCCGGCTGACGCACTTGCGGCCCGGGCCTTCCAGCGGCGGGTCGCTGCCCACAACCCTGCCGCTGCAGCGGCGAACGCAGCCACTGGCAGCGCCCACACCAGGGTGCCCACGCCCTCCCCCGGCGGCAGCGCATTCACATCGTCGCCGTAGGCAGCGGCGAGATCGGCCCTGATCTCGGCGTCGCTGCGGCCGGCATCCACCCACAGATCGATCTGTCGGCGCATGGCTGCCGCCGCCGGTGCGTTCGACTCAAGGACGCTCTGGCCGTCGCAGACCGGGCAGAGCGTCGCTTCCTTCAGCTCATACGCACGCTCGGCTTCGGTCGCCGGCGGGCGCGACGCGGTCGCGGCAAGAACCGCGGCGATGACCGCTACAGCGATCACGGCAAGCCAGCCGACGCGCCGCAGTCCAGGAGCGCCTCGGGTCGGCGCAGTCGGCTGCGTCGGCGAAGTCGCTCCCGAGTTGCTCATGACGGGCTCAGAGGCCCAGGCGCGGCATCCGCGCTCGCGGAGCCCAGCAACAGAGCGATGACCGCATCGGGGTCGTCCGCGCTGATCTGGCCCTGCCAACGAGCCGCCACGATGCCGTCTGGCGTGATCAGGAATGACTCGGGCGGCCGCAGCACGCCGAAGGACACGGCCCAGCGGGCATCGGGATCGTCGATGACCGCCCAATTGCCGCCGAGCCGCTCATAGAACGCGATGGCATCGGCTGTCCGGTCGCCGAACGGCACAGCGACAACGGCCCCGTCGAAGGGGTGGCGCTCGGCCCACTCCTCGAGCGCCGGGTGCTCGCGCTCGCAGGGCACGCACCATGAGGCGTAGAAATTCACGAGCACCCATCTGGGTGCCGCAGCATCGATGTCGAAACGTGCCGCCCCGTCGGGATCCGAGCGCACGCCAGGCAAGCGCTGGGCATCATCGGCCGCCAGGGTGTTCGCGGGTGGCCAGATGAGCTCACCCCGCAGGTGCGGCACCGGCTCGCCGATGAGCGGGCTAGCGGCGCGGATGCTGCCGCCGTCAGAGTCCCGCGTCGCCAGCAGCGCCACCAGGCCGGCGGCCACCAAGCCGACAAGCACCGCGCTGACGCGCACCCAGGCGCGCTGTCGGGGTGTCGCAGCGCTCGACGTGCCGTCCGATTCGGAGGTCACGTGCGCGGATCTCCCGCATCCGAACCAGCCTGATCGGGAGCGGCGCCCGCAAGGACCCGGCCGCTGGGGGGACGGCGGATCCGGTCCCGTGCCCCGATACGGGTCGGCACCAAGGCTGCAGCAACGCCGACCGCCAGCACGGCGCCTCCGAGCCACATCCACGCCACGAGCGGCTTGATGAGCACCCGCAGCGCCACTTCGCTGCTGCCCTCGTCTGGAATCGTCGCCAGCGACAGGTAGACGTCGTCGACGAGGCTCGTCGCCACCGACGGCGTCGAGATCGGCTGGCCGAACTCGGCGAAGCGCGTCACTGCGGGCTCGAACACACCGCGGCCTTCCACCTCCACGCGGACTCGCACCACCCGGTTGCCGTTCTCCATCCCGTCTGTCAAGCCCAGGTAGGTGACCTCGTGACCCGCGACCGTGCCGGACTCGCCCGGCGCCAGCGTGAACTCCCCTTCCGACCCGTACGCGCTCGAGGCGATGAAACCGAACGCGATCACGCCAATGCCGATGTGGGCGATCATTCCCCCGCCGGTGCGCCCGAGCAGGCCGCGCCAGCCGTTCCGTCGAGCACCCAGCCACAGCAGCCGCACCGCTGAGCCGACGACGAACCCGCCCAGCCCGAGGGCCAGGACCTGCCACAGACCGTGCGCGCCCGCCCAGATCGACAGCACCATCGTCACCGCACCGGCGGCCGCGGGCCACAGCAGCCGTTGTGAACGCGTCTCGGCGGGCGTGCTGCGCCAGTTCAGCGCCGGCGACAGCGCCATGAGCCCGAGCAACGCGATGCCGACCGGCGCCAGCATCCGGTCGAAGTAGGGCCGGCCGACGGCCAGCCGTTCATTCGAGACCGCTTCTGCCAAGAGCGGGAACACCGTGCCGAGCAGCACCACGAACGCCGCGACGGCAAACAGCAGGTTGTTGGCGAGGAACGCGCCCTCGCGCGACCAGACCGAACCCAGGCTGGCCGAGGTGCGCAGGGCCTCGCCCCGCCATGCCACCAGCACCACGCCAGTCGCGACGATGACGCCGAAGAAGCCCAGCAGGATCGGTCCCAGCGACGACTCGCTGAACTCGTGCACCGATTCGAGAACACCTGATCGAGTGAGAAACGTGCCGAAGATCGTCAAGGCAAACGTCACGATGAGCAGCGAGAGGTTCCACACCCGCAGCATCTGGCGTCGCTGCTGGGTGATGAGCGAGTGCACGAACGCGGTGGCGGTCAACCACGGCAGCAGCGAGGCGTTCTCCACCGGATCCCATGCCCAGTAGCCGCCCCAGCCCAGCACTTCGTATGACCACCATGCGCCGAGCATGATCCCGGTGCCCAGGCAGCCCCAGGCCACGAGCGTCCAGCGGCGGGTGTCGGCCAGCCATCGGGTGTCGAACTGGCCCGTGATGAGCGCAGCTACCGCGAACCCGAACGGCACAGTGAAGCCGACGTATCCGAGATACAGCATCACCGGATGGATGGCCATGAGCGGGTGATTGCGCAGCAGCGGGTTCAAGCCGCCGCCGTCAAGCGGCGGATCCGCGAGGGTGGCGAAGGGATTCGCAGGACCCGCGAGCAGCGCAAAGAAGAAGATGCACACTCCCAGCATCACGGCGAGCGCCCAGGCCACCGTCGGCTCCGCGGTGCGCGCTCGGAAGCGCCATGCCGCTGCCGCGACGTAGCCGCACAGCACCAGGATCCACAACAGGATCGATCCCTCCAGCGCTCCCCAGAGGGTCGCGATCTTGTAGATGAGCGGTGTCGCGATCGTGGAGTTGCGAGCCACGTACGCGATCGAGAAGTTGTCGCTGAGCAGTGCGATCTCCATCGCAGCCACGGCCAGCACGCAGCCAGCCGTCATCGCGGCGATCCATGCCAGCGCTTGGCGGCAGCGCGCAGGCTGCCCCAGCACCCTGGCGGCGACGAGTGTTGCAGCCCCGCCGAGCGCGCTGACGAGGCCGACGGCCACGCCGAGCGTGCCCAGCACGGCAATCACAGCCGGGGCACCTCAAAGGGACAGTCGTCCAAGAAGCCCTCGGGAGCCTCGTTCGGGTCGGGCAGACGGCCTTCGTTCGCCGCCATGTACTCGTTGGTGTGCTTCACCAGCATGTTGTCGCTCGAGAAGAAATGAGTGTCGCGGCCTGCCACCGTCACGACGTCACCTTGCACCCAGCGGCCCTCGAGCACCACAGGTATCCACGGCGACTCGAACAGGTCGGGCGGATCGACGCTGTGACGCACCGACACCGATGCGCAGTTGTGGATCACCTCGAAGGTGGTCACTCCCCCATCCACCGCCACCGACGCCGGCACCACCCGTCCTTGCAGGCGAAACCGGCGGTCGCCCAGCTCGACCCGCTCGGCAATGGCCTCGTCCGCGTTGCGGAAGAACAGCGTCGCATTGCGCAGTCCCGCGACCGTGGCCGCTCCTCCCGCGATCGCCAGCAGCACCACAAAGCCGACGATCATCACCTTGCGGCGACGGCCGAGCACGCGGCGCGCGTCGGCTCGATCTGGCTCGGCGGGAAGGGGATGACGGGGGCTGAGATCGGTCACTGGCTGGTTTCCGGATGCGACCGGCTCGGGTCCCCGCTGGCTCCCGCGGGCCCGATGCCGAGGTCACGGCCGAGCACGCGGCCACGGCGCACCACCCAGGTCGCGTAGGCGACCACAACCACCGCGGTCAAGGCGTAGCCGCTGAAGACATTGGCCGCCCACGTCATCGATCTGTCACCGGTTCGTCGTGGCGGGGCTCACTGCGACGCTGGGCGAGCAGTTCTTCGAGCGCAGCTTCCTCGGCGAGCTCTTCGAGGCGCAGCACCCGGTAGCGGTGGATCCCGATCCACAGCGCGATGAGGGTGAAGGTGGCCCAGGAGTACAGCAGCGTCCAGTACATCTCGCCGCTGTAGTTGCGTTCGCCGCCGATCCCGATTTCCAGGCTGGCTTCCTGATGCAGCGTGCGCCACCAGTCCACCGAGTAGTGGACGATGGGCAAGTTGACCACCGCGATGAGGGCCATCACCGCGGAGCGTCGAGCGCGGGCCCTCGACTCGGCAGGCAGCCGCCGCAATGCCAAGTACCCGAGATAGGTCACGAACAGCAGGACGGTGGTGGTCAATCGTGCGTCCCACTGCCAGTACGTGCCCCAGGTCACCTTGCCCCACAGCGAGCCAGTCACCAGTGTGAGCCCGGTGAACATCACGCCGAGCTCAGCCGCGGCGCCGGCTACCCGGTCCCAGTGCCGTGCCTGGCGGTCTGCGATGACGCCTTCGGTGCCCCCGGCACCGCTGCGAGTCCGCCACAGCACACGCGCACTGGCGAACGCGGTCAGCGCGAAGCCGCCGTACGCGACCCAGATCGAGGGCACGTGCACGTACATCAGCCGGACGGCGTCGCCCTGCACGGCATCGGCAGGCGAGACCCACAGTGCCAGGATCGCCATCACCGCCGCTGCGGCGAGCCCGATGGCCCCGAGCACCCGGGTCGCGACGCTGCCCGTCATCGACACGGATCCAGCTCGCTGGGCCTGCCGGCGAAGGTCTGGCTCAGGGGTCTCGATCATCAGGAGATTCAGGCGTCTTCCAGCAGCGGGCCGGCCGCCGCCCAGCCCACCGCGACGTAGGTGATGAGCACTACCGCAAGCAGCGCTGTCCAGCTCCAGCCTTGGTCGGCGCTGGTCCCCAGCGCCACGTCGAACGCTCGGGTTCCGGCCAAGAGCACCGGTGCTGCCACCGGTATCAGCAGCAGCGGAAGCAGGGTATCGGCGGACCGCAGCCCTACCGTCATTGCCCCGTACAGGCACCCGCAGATGGCAAATGCCGCCGTACCGCAGACGGCCGCGGTGACGAGCAGGAGCCAGTCGGTGACGGTGACCGAGAAGAGCACCACGAGCCCTGCAGCGGTGAACACTGCGACTACCGCCATCTGGACGGCCAGGGCCATGGCCTTGCCCCACAGGATGGCCGCGGGGGAGAGCCCGCCGAGCCGGAGTGCGTCGAGGTTCCCGCCTTCGGCTTCGATGTCAAAGCTGCGCTTGGCGCCGAGCACTGCCCCGAAGAGAACAGCCACCCAGAACAATCCGCCTGCCCCGGCGCCCAACAGCGACGGATTCGCGTCGAACGCGAAGGCGAACACGACGAGAATGAGGAGCACGGTCGGCACAATCTGGATCAGCGTGACGCGCGCACGTCGCTCGATGGTCAGGTCCTTCCGGCAGATGAGCCAGATCTCACGCCACATCGGCTGAACTGCCCGCGCCGGTTGCTGGAGCGCTCATCGAGACTCGCCCGCCGGCGAGCGTCACCTGCCGGGCGGCTGCGAGGCGAGCGCTGCCCGTCTCGTGGGTTGCGAACATGACGGTCGCCCCGGCCGTCACGGCGTCGCCGAGCAGCTCGTCGAGCGCGTCGCGGCTGGTGCGGTCAAGTCCGGCGTGCGGTTCGTCCAGCAGCCACAGCTGCGGGCGGGCGATGGTCAAGCAAGCCAGCGCCACGCGTCGCTGCTGGCCCTCAGAGAGACGTCGGATCGCCACCCCCTTCAAGCGGCCCTCCAGCGAGAACCGTTCGGCCGCCGCCGAAGCCTCAGTGTCGGAGGCGCGGTGGAGCGCGGCGCAGTGACGCAGCTGATCGTCGACTCGCAGATCGCCGTAGAGGGGAGTGCGGTGCCCCAACAAGCCGACGTGGCGGTGAACCGAGCGCCGATTGGCGATGAGGTCGAAGCCGAGCACGTCGGCCCGCGCACCGCGCAGAGGAACGAGGCCCGCGCACGTCCGCAGCAGCGTGGTCTTGCCGGCCCCGTTGGGACCTCTCAGGCAGACCATCTCGCCGCTTTCCACGCTGAGGTCCACTCCCGCCAGCGCAGGAAAGCGGTCCAACAGGGCCACGACGCCCTCGAAGGCAACGGCAGCTCCCACGGAGTGCCAAGGCTACGGGCGGGTTCGCCTGCGTCGGCTCCCCGACGATGAGCCGCCCGAAACTACGCGGTCGCCACCACCGCGAGCACGTCGCCTTCGGCGACTGCGTCGCCCTCGGCCACGTTCATCTCCGCCAGCGTGCCGCCTTCGGGAGCAGTCACCGGGATCTCCATCTTCATGGACTCGAGGATGAGCAGTTCGTCGCCGGCGGACACGACGGATCCCACCTCCGCAACCACCTTCCATACCGTTGCGGTCAACTCAGCTCGGACATCCAGCACGTCGTGCCTCCTGCGGCTGCGGGGAGCAAAGGGCCGGCGCAAAGCTAACCGCGGCGGCGAACGACCGCCCAGGATGGGCTGCGGATGCCGACGTAGGGAGGTCGAGACCATCCCCGAGCCCGCGCAGACCGCTCGGTACTGTCAGTGCGCGGTGTTCTTTATCGTCCTCGTGACAGCCGCAGGTTTGGGTATCGGTTTTGCCGTCTCGTTGCTGAGGGGCACGGAGCCACGCGACATCTTCGTGAGGCTCCGAGTGCTGCAGGTCAACTACTGGCCGGTGCTCGCGCTCGGCGCTGTCCTGTCGCTTGCGGTCGCGCTGGACACCAACATGCTCGCCGGCCGCTTCGCCCTCGGCGTGTCGCTGGCTCTGCTGCTCGCGAGCTGCGTGCTCAACCGGCACATCACCGGCGCACTGATTGCCGCCGTCGGGATTTCCGCCAACCTCGCTGTCCTGCTGCTGAACGGCTACCTGCCGGTCAGCGAGAGCGCAGTCGTGGCGTCCGGCATCATCGACTACGACGGGCTCGACCGAGTGCTGCTCGGCACCGCCCGCCGCTGGTCAGGCGACGCGACGATCGCCGCATGGCTCGGAGGCGCGATACCGCTCGCACCGCTGCGAGACGTCATCACGCTCGGAGACATGGTGACCGCCGCGGGCTTGGCCAATGTCGGGTTCCGTCTCATGTGGCCCGCCGCCCGGGCGACTCAACGGCTCGCGGCAGTTTCTCAAGGCGGCTACGACGACTTCGACGATCAAACAGTCGTGCTCAGGCCGGCCGCACAAGCCACCACACTGGAGAACCCCTCACTGATCGGCGATGCTGCGGCCCCGCAGCCCGCGACCGTTCCGGCGGCAGCCGCGCCGGCGGCTCCCGCTGCGGTGCCTGCACACACCGAACCTGCCTGGGCGTCACGCGTCGAGCCAGCCCCGTGGCCCGCACCGGCGCCGTGGCCCTACGACTCGGCCGACGACGGCAGCGACATGTCAGGCGAACCCACCGAGACGCACGAACCGCATCTCTTCGGAGCCTGAGCGCCGCCGCGTCCCGAGATAATGGGACGGTGGCTGACGCCGGGGAATCTCGAGGCGAGGGGCCCGACGGCGGTCGGGGCACGCCCCCGTCGGCAGATCAATCCTTCGACGAGGTCCTGGCCCGGCGGGCACGGCTCAAACGGATCACCAGTCTCGGCCAGCGAACCGGCTACGGCCTGTATCTGTTGTCGCTGGCGCTCGGTGCTGTGGGCATCCGTTGGGGCTACACACCCCTGCTGAGCACAGTCATCGCCGTGGCGCTCGTGGTGGGTTCGATGCTGCTCGCGCCGACCATCGTCATGAGCCACGGCATCAAGGCTGCTGAGCGCGAGGAGCGCCAGGCCGCTGCAGCCGCATCGACCGAGTAGACGAGGACTTCATGCCAGAAACTGCAGGCACTGCCGCCGCGGCCGGCGACGGATCGGCCGGAGCCCTCGACGGCATACGCGTCGTCGATCTGACGACCGTGCTGATGGGGCCGATGGCGTGCCGGATGCTCGGAGATCACGGGGCCGACGTGATCAGGGTCGAATCGCTCGACGGCGACTCCACGCGCAACGGGCTTCCTGCCCGGTCCGCCGGCATGTCCGGTTTCAGCCTCAACATCCAGCGCAACAAGCGCTCGCTGGCGCTCGACCTCAAGTCCGATGCCGGTCGTGCAGCGATGCAGCGGCTGCTCGCGAGCTCGGACGTGCTCGTCACCAACATGCGTGCTGCCGCGCTCGAACGTCTCGGCCTCGACGCAGACTCCCTGCGAGCACAGCATCCGCAGCTCATCTGCTGCCGTGCGAACGGCTACGGCAGCGGGGGCCCGTACCGCGACAAAGCGGCGTACGACGACGCCATCCAAGCCGCATCCGGCCTGTCGAACCTGATCGGCCGCATCGCAGGCGAGCCTGGCTTCGTCCCCTCGGTGATCGCGGACAAGGTCACCGGGCTGCATGTGGTGGAGGCTGTGCTCGCGGCCCTGTTCCATCGGGAACGGACCGGTGTGGCACAGGCCATCGAAGTGCCCATGTTCGAGACGATGGTGGCCTTCAACCTGGTGGAGCACTACCGCGGCGCCGTGTTCGAGCCGCCCGAGGGTCCGTTCGGCTATGACCGGCTCCTCACGCCGCACCGCCGCCCCTACCCCACCGCTGACGGCTGGGTGTGCCTGCTGCCCTACAACGACGCGCAGTACCGAGCCTTCTTCACGTTCGTCGAACGACCCGAGCTGGCCGACGATCCGCGCTTTGCCGACCACAACTCGCGGATCGCGCACATCGACGAGCTGTACGCACTGTTCGGGGAGCTCTCGGTGCGCCGCACGACCGATGAGTGGATCGCCTACTGCGACACCCATTCGATCCCGGCCGCCAGGGTCATGGACTTGGCAGACCTCGACGCGGATCCCCAGCTCGCCGCCGTGGGCCTCGTGAGCATCTCGGAACATCCCACCGAAGGGGCGTACCGCTACGTGGCCGATCCGGTGGTCTACTCCGCGACGCCGACCCGGCTGCGCCGGCATGCACCGCGTCTCGGCGAGCACGCCGCCGAGATCCTCGGCGAACTGGGGTACGACGCCGGCGAGATCGACCACCTGGCTGCCGAGGGCGTCATCGTCGTCACGCCCTGACGGACGACGTCAGCGCAACGCAAAGGGCACCCCGCAAGCGGGGCGACACAACGCAAAGGGCACCCCGCAAGCGGGGTGCCCCAACGTCGGCGTATCGCCGATGGCACGGCGCTTCAGCAGCGCCGCACGTGACGCTGGTCAGTCGCCGCGTCCTCCAATGCCCTGCTTCAAGGCGCTGATTGCAGCGTCTCGAACCGGAATGAATGCCACGAGGACGATGGCTGTTGCCACGTCCATGCCGAAGCGACCCAGTGACAGCACTTCCAAGCTGGCCGCATATCCGAACATGCCCCCGCCGTCATTGACTTGCGAGATCAGCACGAATAGGTACGCCCAGATCAGATTGAGATTGCTGCCTACGATCGGAATCGACTTCAGCGTGTCATTCACCTTGACTGCGTCAAGGACACTGTCCACGACAACCATCGCACCCTGGAACACCATGCCCAGGATGATCAGCGTCAGGAT
The DNA here is from genome assembly GCF_965203655.1 of Candidatus Poriferisodalis sp. GTDB lineage: Bacteria > Actinomycetota > Acidimicrobiia > Acidimicrobiales > Poriferisodalaceae > Poriferisodalis. Next base: position 52,594 of record NZ_CBDBDD010000008.1, on the reverse strand, counting down.
TGTCGCCATCATGCCAATCGACCCCCTTTGGTCGGCAGTACTGGCTGAGATTGCCTTCCGCCCCCGCAGTCGGCAACCAGTGCACACACTAGTCAAAGGTGTTGCACTTGTGTGACAATTGTGTGACAGCCCAGCGTGAACTTGGCACATATCGGGTGACACGTGCCGGTCCGGCCTCGGCCGCCGTCACGGCGCGCCGGTAGCTTTGCCGCATATGACGCAGGTGCCCGACAAGCCCACGGTCGATGGGCTAGAGGCAAAGTGGTCGCAGCGCTGGGAATCGGACGGCGTGTACCGCTTCGACCGCACTGCCTCACGTTCTGAGGTGTTCAGCATCGACACACCGCCGCCGACGGTCAGCGGCTCGCTGCACATGGGCCACGTCTTCAGCTACACCCACACCGACAACATCGCCCGGTACCGGCGCATGGCCGGCGACAAGGTCTTCTACCCGATGGGCTGGGACGACAACGGCCTGCCCACCGAGCGGCGCGTGCAGAACTACTTCGGGGTGCGCTGCGACCCCATGCTCCCCTACGACGAGAACTTCGTGCCGCCGCCCGACGGCGGCGATGCCAAAGCAGTGGAGGCACGCGGCGAGATCGCCATCTCACGTCGCAACTTCATCGAGCTGTGCCATGTGCTGACCGCCGAAGACGAGCGTGCCTTCGAAGCGCTCTGGCGCCAGCTCGGTCTCAGCGTGGACTGGTCGATGACCTACGCCACGATCGACGAGCGATGCCAGCGGGTCGCTCAACGCGCTTTCCTGGGCAACCTCGAACGCGGCGAGGCGTACCAGATCGAGGCGCCGTCGCTGTGGGACGTCACCTTCGGCACGGCGGTCGCGCAGGCAGAACTGGAAGACCGGGAGCGGCCGGGCGCCTACCACCGCATCTCGTTCGGCCGAAACGGCACGTCCGGTGCCGGCAACGGCCCTGGTGGGAACGGCACCGTCGAGATCGAGACGACCCGGCCCGAGCTCCTCGCGGCTTGCGTGGCGCTGGTGGCACACCCCGACGACGAGCGCTACCAGCCGCTGTTCGGCACCACGGTCACGACGCCATTGTTCGGCGTGGAGGTGCCGGTCGTCGCCCACAAGCTGGCCGAGCCCGACAAGGGCACCGGCATCGCCATGATCTGCACGTTCGGCGACACCACCGACGTGACGTGGTGGCGCGAGCTGGACCTGCCCGTGCGGGCGATCGTGGACCGGGGCGGTCGCATCGCGGCGGAGCCGCCGCCAGGCGTCGACTCGCCCGCCGGGCGCGAGGCATACCGGCACCTCGCAGGACGGACCGTCGGCGGCGCTCGCAACGCCACCGTGGAGCTTCTGCGGGAATCCGGCGATCTCGTCGGCGAGCCCAGCCCGATCACCCACGCCGTGAAGTTCTTCGAGAAGGGCGACCGGCCGCTGGAGATCGTCACGAGCCGCCAGTGGTACATCCGCAACGGCGGTCGCGATCGGGATCTGCGCGACGCGCTGATCGCCCGCGGCTCGGAGATGACGTGGCATCCGCCCTACATGCAGGGCCGCTACACCAATTGGATCGAGGGGCTCACCGGCGACTGGCTGATCAGCCGGCAGCGCTATTTCGGCGTGCCGATCCCGCTGTGGTACCCGCTCGACGACCATGGCGAACCCATCTGGGACCAGCCGCTCGTGCCCGACGACGACGTGCTGCCAGTCGACCCGAGCAGCGACGTCCCAGCCGGTTACGACGAGCCGCAGCGAGGACAGCCGGGCGGTTTCATCGGCGACCACGACGTGATGGACACCTGGGCCACATCGTCGCTGACGCCGCAGATCGCGTGCGGCTGGAGCGAAGACCCCGACCTGTGGGAGCGCACCTACCCGATGGACATGCGCCCCCAGGGGCACGACATCATCCGGACCTGGCTGTTCTCTACGGCAGTCCGCAGCCACCTCGGCCACGACTGCGCTCCGTGGCGCCACTGCGCGCTCTCGGGCTGGATCCTCGATCCGGACCGCAAGAAGATGTCCAAGTCCAAGGGCAACGTGGTGACCCCGGTGGACCTGCTCGACACCTACGGTGCCGACGCCGTGCGCTACTGGGCAGCCAACGGGCGGCCCGGCACCGACACTGCCTTCGACGAAGGCCAGATGAAGATCGGGCGCCGGCTGGCGATCAAGCTGCTGAACGCAGCGAAGTTCGCGCTGAGCATGGCCGCTTCGGCACCCGCCGACGACGCCGCCGCACGGTCGACCGCAACGGTGCTCACGATGCTCAACGGTCGCGACGAGTCCGACTCCGGTGCGGTGCTGTCGGCGGCTCAGTTGCACAACGGCTTGGACGCGGCACTGTTGGGCGAACTCGCCGAGCTGGTGCGTGTGGCGACCGACGCATTCGACGAGTTCGACTATGCACGCGCTCTCGAACGCGCCGAGCAGTTCTTCTGGCGTTTCACCGACGACTACGTGGAGCTGGCGAAGGGTCGGGCGTACGGCGGGCAGGGCGCAGAGGCAGCGGCTGATGCTCACCGCACGCTGCTCGTCACGCTCGACGTGCTGCTGCGACTGTTCGCGCCGTTCCTGCCTTTCGTCACCGAGGAGATCTGGTCGTGGTGGCGCGGCGGTTCAGTGCACCGGGCGAGTTGGCCCGATGCCGCGGAAATCGACGCGCTGGTTCCTGACCATCCCTCGGGTGCGTTCGAGCTCACTGCATCGGTGCTCAGCGAGGTTCGCCGGGCCAAGACCGAGGCCAGGCGCAGCCTGCGCGTGCCCGCAGAGCAGGTGACGGTCCGCGCCGCGGATGCGCACATCGCCACGCTGGAGCTGACGCGGGCCGACTTGATCGATGCCGGGCGCATCGAGAGCCTGAGGTTCGTGGCCGACGACTCGCTCGCACACCCCGACGTCAGCGTGACGCTGGCGCCGGCAGACGCCTAGATCATCGCTTCAGCTAGAAGTCGCTGTCAGCGCCGTCGCCGTCGGGGTCCTCGGCCTCCATCGGCGGCGCAACGGTCTCGAAAGCGCCGACACGCCGCTCGCGGCTCTCGCCATCGGGCTCGCCGCTGCGCACCCAGACCGTCCGCTGCGGGAACGGGATCTCGATGCCGGCCTCGTCGAACGCGGCCTTGATGCGCCGACGCATCAGGCGCGCGGTCGCCCACTGCTCCGACGGCTCGGTCTTGAGCATGACCCGGATGGTGACCGCGTCGGCGCCGAAGGCCTGCACTCCCGAGAGGGTCGGTTCTTCCAGCACCGTGGTGCTCTCGCCCTGCTCCTGCCACACCTCATCCGCGACGCGCTTGATGATGGCCATGGCCTCGTCGAGATCGGTGTCGTAGGCGACGTCGAGGTCGAGCGGCACCCGGGCCCACAGCTGCGACATGTTGCCCACGCGCGCGATCGCGCCGTTGGGCACATGCCAGACCGTGCCCGAGATGTCGCGCAGTCGTGTGGTGCGCAGCCCGACCGACTCGACCGTGCCGACCGCGTCGCCGAGATCGACCACGTCGCCGACGCCGTACTGATCCTCGATGAGCATGAATACGCCGGTCAGCAGGTCGCGCACAATCGACTGCGCGCCGAAGCCGACGGCAACGCCGATGATGCCGGCGCCTGCGATGAGCGGCCCGAGGTTCACGTCGAATTCGCCGAGCAGCATCATGAGCGCAACGGCCCAGATGATGGTGGTGGCGATGCTCTTGAACAGCGTGCCCAGCGTCGTGGCCCGCTGGCTGGCGCGCGCGGTGCGCTCGCGCAGCTGCTTCATCTTGTCGGCGAGCCGCTCGGGGTCCCACGTGCGGCCCTCTTCGGCGGTGCGGGCGGCTTCGTCTTCCTCGGCGTGCTGCTTGTCCGACGCGATGCGCTCCACCATGTGATCGATGGCGCGGCGCACGACCCGCCGGGCGATGACGGCCAGCAGCAGGATGATCAGCACCGTGAGCGGCTTGTCGACGAGCCACACCGAGGCCGACGCAAAGCCCTCGCTGCCGGTCCAGTCGTAGATGCGCTCGCAGACCCAACTGGGCTCGGGGCCGCACACTTCGTTGACGCGACTGACTTCCAGCAACGCGTTGACCGCGTCCGTCGCCGATTCGGCCTGTGCAAGAAGTCCGGTCATCTGCGCGAGCCTAAGCCGGAGGCACCGGCAGACCCCACAGTGACACTCGGAATCTGACAGTCCGGATTTACGGCACCGACGTTGCGACGGCGGAATCTGCAATCCAAGTTGTCAGTAGTCTCTCATTCAATACATAAGTGGCTTGCAGAACGCTATATTGATGTCCTTGTCTCAGTGCGATGCCGGATGGGGCACGGCCGGCGGCGAGAGCGGGAGCGGCTGCGATGAACGACGCTGAATCCCTCGCCGCAGACAGTCCGCCGTCTGATCGGCTGACCATGCCCGGCTATCAGCCACGGGTCATCGAGGACCAGATTGCAGAAGCGCTGGCGCGGGTGGGCGCCGTGCTCATCGACGGGGCGCGAGCGTGCGGCAAGACGTGGACCGCCCGCCGCTTCGCGCGCAGCGAAGCACGCATCGATGACCCTGCGTCACAGCTGCTCATCGAGACAGCGCCCGAGTCGCTGCTGGCGGGCGATTCGCCTCGACTGCTCGACGAATGGCAGATGGCACCATCGCTGTGGAACCGGGTGCGCCGGGCCTGCGACGACCGCAGCCGACCCGGCCAGTTCATCCTGACAGGGTCGGCATCGCCGAGCGACGAGATCACCCGCCACTCGGGCATGGGGCGCATTGCCCGCATCCGCATGCGCCCGATGTCGCTGTACGAATCCGGGCTCTCCGACGGCAGTGCATCGCTGCAGTCGATGTTCGACGGCGACGCTGCTGCGGCAGTGCCCCGCGACAACGTCTCGCTCGTCGATGTCGTCGACGCCATCTGCGTCGGAGGCTGGCCCGCCAACGTGGGCGCCAGCGCCGGACCACGAGGCGAAGCAGCCGGCATCAGCGGCGCCATCGGCGACTACATCAACGAGGCGGCGCGGGTGGAGGTTGCCGAAGCTGTCGGTGTTCGGCATCAGCCCGAGGCGCTGCTGCGACTGATGCGTTCGGTGGCTCGCAATGTGGCAACCGAAGCGAGGCTCACCGGCCTGGCTGCGGACGCGGGCGGCGACTCGGCACTGGCGAGCGCCACCGTGCGCTCATACCTGTCTGCCCTGGAGCGCATCTTCGTCGTCGAGCGGCAGCCGGCATGGTCGGTGGAGCTGCGCTCTCGGGCCTCGTTGCGCAAATCGCCCAAACTGCACTTCGTCGATCCTTCGCTGGCGGCATCGTTGCTGCGGGCTACGCCGGCGCGCCTCATGGCCGATACGCCTGCGCTGGGATCGCTGTTCGAGTCGCTGGTTGTGCGAGACCTGCGGATTCTGAGCCAAGGCGTCGGCGCCGACGTCTACCACTACCGCGACAACGTCGGCCTCGAGGCAGATGCGGTGATCGAACGGAGCGACGGAGCGTGGATCGGTGTGCAGGCCAAGCTGAGCCCGGGCCGCTCCGCGGTGGATGCCGCGGCCGCATCCCTGCTGCGCCTGCGTGACAAGGTGGCGCGCCGACGCGACGCTGACATGGCAGCACTGCTGGTGGTGACCTCGACCGGGGCGGCCTACCGCCGCACAGACGGCGTCATCGTCACGCCCGTGACCTCACTCGGCCCCTGACCGACAGGCGAGCGTTTACTTCGCTGCCCTTGCCTCAGGGCGATGCCGGATGAAACGTCGGATGAAACAAGGACAGCAGCGATGCCATTCGGCGGTTGGTCACGGCATGTTGAGCACTACGGCACCCGCCGCCTTGGCGCGTCCGGCAATGTTGCGATGGCAGGTCAACAAGACGGTCTGGTGCTGCTCAGAGAAACGGCTCAGCAAGCGGACACCTCACTCGGCACGATCATCGTCGAGGCCGACGAGCACATCGTCGAGAATTACCGGCAACCGCACGCCCAAGCGTTCGCCCTGTTCGGCCACCGTCGCCAGTCGCAGCATGAGATACAACAGCGAGCGCGCTCCGAAGGACTGTCGCCGCGCCGGATGCTCGCCGTGGGGACCGGCCACCCGCAGCAGATCGTCGATACCGGACTGCTTCTTGGCATGCATCTTGTCGTCGGGGGACGGCAAGACAATGCGAAGGTCTGTCCAGTCGGCCAAATTCGAGGCCCACTGCCGACACTGCCTCAACAGCTCTGGTTGCCGTTCCTTCAGGTAGTCCTCGGCGGTGTCGTGCAGCAGCTCAGCCGCGAGGCCATGCCCGAGGCCTTGCGCTATCTGGGCGCGAATCGCCGTGATCAGCTGGGCGCGTAGTAGCCGATTAGCTGCGGCCCCGTTCGATAACCGCTTCAGGTCATCTGCGTTCTGCTTCAGTTCCTCGATCTTGTCGTCAACGCTGAGGGCCCCTTCGGCGTCGTTGTCGTGGTTGTCGCGTCGGGCGTTTCCTTCGGCGTGGTGCCGCCCGAGGGCCTGTCCTGCCGGTTCTTCGCCTCGACGAGCGCTCGGTGCCTGCGGTTCGCCTCTTCGAGCATCCGCCATTTTTCTTTATCGCTGGCCGTCTCGAAGAGGGTGACCAGCGATGCGCACGCAAGCCCGGCCCCCAAGACGGTGCCAGCGGCGGCACCGCCGGTGAGGGCCGTTCCAGCGACGGAAGCGGTCGCGACACCAGCACACAGGAGTCCCCCGACGACGGTCTTGGAGATGTTCTCAAAATAGGAGGGTTCCCGCGGCTGGTAGTGGTCTCGCCCCATTGGATGGCAGCCGCTGCCTTCGTCGGTGAGGTGCTCGTGCTCGCCCAGCGGGCAGGAGTCATGGTCGACGGGATGACAGCCCCCGCTGTCATGCGCGTGCTCGCCGTCGTCGCCGGCCCTCCGTCAGGCCCCGGACGCCACGTCGGTCTCGGCCAGGCGCCGACCTGCATCCGTCTGGCGGTGCAGCCTCAGGCTTGCACACAGGGTCCTCCATCGGAATGGCCCGCGCGCAACGCAACACGCAGCTACAGCCCGCGTCGACGATCGTGCCGACGGCCCACGGGCGCGGCGGGCTTCCTGTGAGCACGGCCCCGGGGACAGCCCCCGAGGCTCGAGCGGGTGCCGTTAGCTCGCAGCGGTGACGGGCCTGCGCCGCCTGTACCAGAGGCACCAGCAGGCCCACAGAACACACCCCAGAGCAACGACCACCAGCACCGTGGACCAGATCGGCCAGCCTGTCGACCCGGCCCAGTTCAGCACCCATATGTTCACAAAGGCACCCACGAAGCACAGCACAAAGAAGGTCACGCGCTCGCGACGGTCGCGGGGTTTCATTTGCCAGCGCTGCCATCGTGTCTGTTCGGGCGGGGCCGTCATGGTGTCGGGTGGTGGTGTCATGGGCGGTTTCTCCTGCGTTCGGATTGTAGTCGGCTCTTGCGCTTGTGGTTCGACCGGGCGCACTGTCAGCATCGGTGGCTGAACCCGCGCTGGCAGTCCCAGCGGCGGGCGATCTCGCGGTGCTGTTCGGGTGTGATGCGGCCCGCTTGCAGGTCGCGCTGGGCTTGGATGATGTCGGCCGTGCTCAGCTTCGGCGGCGTGGTTGTGGCCGTCGTGCCGGGCGCTCCCTTCGGCGTCGCTGTCGTGGTTGTCGTGTCAGGCGTTTCCTTCGGCGTGGTGCCGCCCGATGGCTTGTCCTGTCGATCCTTTGCCTCGACGAGCGCGGCGTGCCTGCGCTTCGCTTCCTCAAGCATCTGCTGCCTCTGCTTCGCAGTGGCCGTCTCAAAGGTTTCCAGCAACGCCGGACAGCCAATCACGCCAGCCCCTGCGCCAACGGGACCGGCGACTAGGCCACCGATACCAGCACAGAGCAGCGACTGAGCGACAGCTGTGGAGATGTTCTCAAAATAGGAAGGTTCCTTGGGTTTGTAGTGGTCTCGGCCGGTGGGGTGGCAGCCGCTGCCTTGTTCGGTGAGGTGCTCGTGCTCGCCCAGCGGGCAGGAGTCATGGTCGATGGGGTGACAGCCCCCGCCGTCATGCGCGTGCTCGCCATCGTGGCAATGATTGGTGTTGACCGAATGGCACGCGAACCCGGTGCAGCCTCAGGCTTGCACACAGGGTCCTCCATCGGAATGGCCCGCGCGCAACGCAACACGCAGCTACAGCCCGCGTCGACGATCGTGCCGACGGCCCACGGGCGCGGCGGGCTTCCTGTGAGCACGGCCCCGGGGACAGCCCCCGAGGCTCGAGCGGGTGCCGTTAGCTCGCAGCGGTGACGGGCGTGCGCCGTCTATACCAGAGGCACCAGCAGACAACTTGAACGCAGGCGATGGCCAGCAGTGTCAGCACCATGAGCCAGATCGGCCAGCCTGTCCAAATGGCACGATGCACCGTTACAGAGACTGCAAGCGATTGTACGAGAGCAAGCACATAAAGGGCCACCCAGTCATAACGGTCGCGAGGTTTCATTTGCCAGCGCTGCCATCGTGTCTGTTCGGGTGCAGCCGTCATAGTGTCGGGTGATGACTGTGTCATAGGCGCTACGGGCACAGCGGGCTTCCTGCGGGTTGCGGCCTCGGGGACAACCCCGAGATGCTCTAGCGCGTGCCGCTAACTCGCAGCGGTGGCGGGCGTGCGCCGCCAGTACCAAACGGCGTGGGCAGTGACCACGCCGAGGATGAACGGGATCGCCAGCGGGGTGAACCATGACGGCACTGGGTATGACTCCCGAACGAGGTCCATGACCACGAAACAAGTCAGTACGGCAGCTGGAAAAGTGATCAAGATGGCAGCCAGTCGTTCGCTGCGGTCGCGGGGCCTCATGAGCAAGCGCTGCCATCGGCTCTGCTCGGGCGGGGCCGTCGCGGTGTCGGGTTGTTCTTGCATGGACGGTTGCTCCTGCGTTTGGATTGTAGTCGGCGTTTGCACTTGCATTTTCTAGGTGCCCTCTCAGCATCGGTGAGTGAAACCGCGCTGGCAGTCCCAGCGACGGGCGATCTCGCGGTGCTGCTCGGGTGTGATGCGGCCCGCTTGCAGGTCGCGCTGCGCTTGGATGATGTCGGCAGTGCTCAGCTTCGGCGGCGTGGTGGTAGCTGTTGTGCCGGGCGTCCCCTTCGGCGTCGCTGTCGTGGATGTCGCGTCAGGCGTTTTCTTCGGCGTGGTGTCGTCTGAAGGCCGGTCCTTGCGGTTCTTTTCCTCGACAATTTTGTCATGAGCCTTCTTGAGTTCTCGGAGCGCCAACTGCTTCTCTCGCGCGTTCTGGGAGTTCAACCAAGTGAAACCGCCCGCGCAGGCGAGTGCCCCGAGCCCGCCCGCGGCTAGGCACAGAGCACCCGAGACGATGCTCTCGAAAACGTCTTGAGTGACGTTGATGTCGTCGAAATGAGAATAGTGGTCTCGGCCGGTGGGGTGGCAGCCGCTGGTTTGTTCGCTGAGATGCTCGTGCTCGCCCAGCGGGCAGGAGTCGTGGTCGATGGGGTGGCAGCCCCCGCCGTCATGCGCGTGCTGGCCGTCGTGGCAGTGATTGGTGTTGACCGAATGGCACGCGAACCCGTCGTGAGCGTGCGACGGCACCCGTCCGACGCATCGCCCGTCGGCGGTGTCGTGGCCCCTGCCGTGCTCGGTGTCCTCGGCATGGCAGCCGCTGCCCTCGTGTGCGTGCTGGCCGTCGTGGCAGTGGTCGAGCGTGGCGACGTGGCAGCCGCTGCCGTCGTGCTTGTGGTAGGCCGAGCGCGGCCCGCAGCGCGTCGGGCTGGTGTCGTGGCCGCTGCTGCGGTTGTGGCAGCCGAGCTTGTCGTGCTTGTGCTGGGAGGGGTGCCCGCAGCCCGAGACGGTCCCGCCAGCGTCTCGCACGCAGTTCGGCGGCGTGCCGGTCTGGCCCGCAGGGCACACGTCGGGCACGCAGTTCGGCGGCGTGCCGGTCTGGCCCGCAGGGCACACGTCGGGCACGCAGTTCGGCGGCGTGCCGGTCTGGCCCGCAGGGCACACGTCGGGCACGCAGTTCGGCGGCGTGCCGGTCTGGCCCGCAGGGCACACGTCGGGCACGCAGTTCGGCGGCGTGCCGGTCTGGCCCGCAGGGCACACGTCGGGCACGCAGTTCGGCGGGGTGCCCGAGGTGCCCGCTGGGCAGACCTTGCGCCTCTTCTCGGTCGTGGTCGTGGTGGTCGTTGTCGTGGTGGGGTGGGGGTCGCCTGACCAATGGCAGCCGTAGTCGCCGTGCTCATGCGCTGGCGGCGGGCACGGATCGGGCGGCGTGGACGGCCTCGGCTTGGGGTGAGTGTGCGGAACTGACTCGTTCCAACAGTGACTTATCGGCGGATCGGCAACACAGCGGCGCACGGTCTTGGTGTGCGCGTCGGCGGGTTCTGCATTGACGAGCGGCACGACGGCGAGCACCGTCGCGAACGTGAGCAGCGCCGCGAGCGCTGCCCAGATTCTCTTGGACATGGGCGGGTTCCTTCCGGGCGGGTTGGCGTGTGAGCGATCCGCGCACCCGCCGGCCCCGGAAGGGGGACCCATGCAGCTGATGCCGCCCAACGGGGCCGGCCTGCGCGCGAATCGTTCACTTCAGGCACAGTCCCCGCATGAACGAAAACACCGAAAACACACCTGAGACCGACGTGCTGAAGGCGATCTCCTACGCGCGGGTGTCCACGGGCGCCCAAGCCGCGTCGGGCCTGGGCACCGACGCGCAGCACCGCGCCGTGGACCGGGCCGCAGCAGCCCACGGCTGGCAGATCGTGGAGCGGATCACCGACGACGCCGTGTCAGGCAAGACCCCCACCGAGCGCAGGCCGCTGCCGCAAGCAGCGCTCGAGCAGCTCAACGACGGCCACCTCCAGGTGCTCGCCGTAGCGCGCTCAGACCGCCTAGCGCGCTCCACGATCGAGTTGCTGCGCCTCTACGAACGCTCCCAGGCCGAGGGCTGGACCCTCGCCGTGCTCGACTTCCCCGCGGGCCTCAGCGGCCCCGAAGGCCGCATGTGCATAGGGTTTCGCGCCCTCGTCGCCGAATTCGAAGCCGACATGGCACGCATCCGCACCACCGAGGCGCTCGAGATCGCCCGACTGCGCGGCACCCGATTCGGACGGCCCAGCCGCCACAGCGAGACCACCAAGCAGCTCGCATCCCGCCTGCGCTCAGCCGGACACAGCCTCGCCCAGATCGCAGCCGCGCTCACCGACGCCGACATCGCCACCCCCACCGGCAACACCACCTGGACCCGCTCATCAGCAAGATCCCTGCTGCGCACCATCAACCACGACGCTGCCGCCCAAGCCAACGCCCAAGCACACCAACAGGCCCTCACGCACCCAGACAACGACGGCGACCCACCCAGCCAGCACAGCGCGTAGACACCGCCGCGACACGGCTTGACACAGCGCATCAAGCCTGTGCACAATACGAACGATTAAGGCACACCCCAAAAACAGCCTCTGACCAGCGGTTATGAACCTCAGCCGCAAGCTTGGGAGTTGATGCTTCGCCGCAGTTACGGCACTGACATGCCATCAAGCCCAACGAGGTTCCATAGGTCCAGTTAGCTCAAGCAACACATCAAGATCAGCAAGACGCTCAGTGCGTCGGTCTTGAGCCGCTGACCGCGACGTTCGCCCACAGTGCAGGGATGGCCGCAGCCAACTTCACGCCGACCGTCTCCACAGCCGGGATCACCACAGCTGCGCGCGCTCAAGCGTCCGCAGGCTCGTACGGCTGAGCGGTGAGGTGGGCGAGATGCGCTTCGTCGGAGCCGTAGATGACGCCCGTGCTCTGATCAGGCGGCAGGGGCGCAACTCCGGCCGCAGCGTGGAGGTCTGCGAGGGAAACCATGCCGTCATCGGCCGATGGGTCGGCGGCGGGATCAACTGGTTGCGGGGTTGCGGCCACGACGGCACCTGTGCTCGCTATTCGTCATCATTGACGCTACAGCAGCCGCTAATGGGCACGAAAGCGATTTTCGCCGATGCTTCGCACAGCGCGTTCGGCCGCGCCGGCAGGTCATGCCTCAATGGCGACTCCTGCCCGAGCCCGGTTGCCTAGCATCGCTGCGATGTCAGAGGATCTTGCCGGCGACGGCACCGACAATCGCACGCCGATAGACGACCCCGATGCGGCCGTGCTCTATGAGGTCGCGGGTGGCGTGGCAACAATCACGTTGAACCGGCCCGACTACCGCAATGCGCTCAGCGTCGAGATCGTGAACGGCGTCGGCGATCACTTCGAAGCGGCACTGGCCGACCCTGGAGTGCGAGCGATCCTGTTCACCCATGTGGGCAACACGTTCTGCGCTGGTGCGGACCTGCGCGCCGCCCAGCCCGGTGTGCCCCAGCCGACGCTGCGCCACAACTTCGTGGAAATCCTCGAGAAGATCATGACCTGTGACAAGCCTGTGGTGGGCCGGCTGGCAGGTCATGTCACCGCCGGCGGCGTGGGGCTGGCCGCGGCGATGGACATCTCGATTGCCGCCGACGACGCCATCATCGGATTCACCGAGGTTCGCATCGGCGTGGCGCCCGCTGTGATCTCGGTAGTCTGCTTGCCGAAGCTGCGCCGTGCCGATGCCAGCGAGCTGTTCCTCGAGGGCGAGCGGGTGCCTGCCCCCCGAGCGGCTGCGGCCGGGCTGATCAATCGAGCGGTGCCGCGCGACCAGCTCGACGACGAAGTGGCAGCGACACTGCGTCGCCTGGTGCGGGGCGGGCCCAACGCGCTGGCCAACACCAAGCAGCTCGTGACGAGGGTGCCGCAGATGCCACGCAGCGAAGCCTGGGAGTGGACGGCCGAATTGAGCCAGCGGCTGTTCCAGAGCGAGGAAGCCGCCGAAGGCATCGCCGCATTCCGCGAACGCCGCGACGCCAGCTGGGTGCCGCCCGAATCCTGAGTTCGAGCCTCACTCGATCCCTCGCACCACCGGCTGCGCGCGCTGCGTCGGCACGTCAATCTCGGGCATGTCCACTGGCCGGGCGGTAGCGTCGGCCGCCGTGAGCGGGCAGGTGCATCTCGAACGCGACGGCCATGTGGGCCGCATCATTCTCGACCATCCGGAGCGGCACAACGCCATCAGCGCGCAGATGTGGAACGGCATCACCGACGCCGCGACCGAGCTCGAGAACGACCACGAGATCCGCGTGGTGGTGATCCGCGGAGCCGGTGAGCGCGCGTTCGCGGCAGGCGCCGATATCAGCCAATTCGGCGAGCAGCGATCTGACGCAAGCGGCAACCGTGACTACGACGACACGACGTCGAGAGCGCACGCCTCGCTGCTGGGACTGTCCAAGCCGCTCATCGCTGCCATTCACGGCTATTGCATCGGCGGCGGTCTGGCGGTGGCCCTCACGGCCGACCTGCGCGTCGCTGCCGAGGATGCGCAGTTCACGATCCCCGCAGCCCGCCTCGGACTCGGCTACGGCGCAGCCGGCATCGGCACGCTGATGCGGCTGGTCGGGCCCTCCGCAGCCAAGCGCATCTTCTTCCTGGCCGACCGTTTCGGCGCGCAGGAGGCCCTGCAGATGGGTCTCGTCAACCGGGTGGTGCCCAAGGCGCACCTCGAGGCCTCAGTGGAGGAATGGACCGACCTCATCGGCCAGAACGCCCCGCTGACCATTGCCGCCGCGAAGGCGGCGCTGACCCAATGGCAAAAACCGGAGTCTCAGCGTGACTTCACCGAGGTCGAGGCGATGATCCGGGCCTGCTTTGACAGCGAGGACTACCAAGAGGGCGTGGATGCGTTCATGAACAAGCGCCGCCCCGAGTTCAAGGGTCGCTGAGCGCGTTGCCCGCTTCCATGTCGGCGACGAGTTCGAGGTAGGTGCTCAGGCGCTCGGCTGCCAACTCGCCCGATTGCACCGCAGCAATGACTGCGCAATCTGGCTCGACCGTGTGTGAGCAGTCGGCAAAGCGGCAGTGCTGAGCGAGCGCCGCGATATCGCCAAACGTCTGCGCCACGCCGTCGAGCACGGCTGGCGCTGCTGGCAGGCCCAGATCGCCGCTCCAGGGGATCAGATCCTGCAAGCCCGGGGTGTCGACGAATGTCCCCCCGTCGGGCCCGCCGACCGGAACGAGCTGGCGCCGCACTGTCGTGTGACGACCGCGGCCGTCCGGACTCAGCGGGGCCACAGGCATCACCTCGCCTCCAGCGAGCCGGTTGACCAGCGATGACTTGCCGACCCCGGACGGGCCGCTGAGGGCGACCGTCGCGCCGTCGCCGGCCAGGGCTCCAAGGCTGTCGAGCCCGCGGCCGTCGAGCGCGCTGGTTGCCAGGATCGGTACCTCCGCCGCTGCGGAGCCGAGCCGGCGTCGCAGCGCATCGACGGTCGCCTCGTATTCGGCGTTCGACACCGTGTCGATCTTGTTCACGACGATCACGGGTCGAGCGCCGCCGCTGAATGCCGCCGTGAGATACCACTCGACCCGGTGCCCGATTCCGACGCCCGGTGCCGCCGATCCGACCGTGTCCGCCAAGGCAGCATCGCTGGCAGATGCAGGGGTCATCACCACCGCAAGCACATCGGCATTCGCTGCCACCAGTTGCGGTCGCGCGTGCGGTCCCGCAGCGCGCCGGCACAGCAGCGAACTGCGGTCCAGCACGCTGGTGATCGCCACACGGCGGTCATGCCGTGCTTCGAGCGTTCGGACGACCCAGTCGCCGACCGTCGGATAGTCGAATGGCGTGCGGGCCGCCCTGCGCACGGCCGCATCCAGTGCCCCGATCACCGCGCCGGTGCCGTCGACGAGTTCGTAGGCGCCGCGATGCTCGACCGCGACCCGGCTCACGCGATGACCCGGCGGCAGCTGTGGCCCAGCAGCTCGCCGCTGCCAACCGAGTTGTGCAGCGCTCGACGGCGGCAGCTCGGGAGGCACCCCCTCAGTCACCGCCGTGCGCCTTCACTGCGGCTGCCGCAGCCAGCCGAGCGGCCGCGTTCGAGGTGCAGCACTGTCACTCATGTCGCAGCCACGCCTCGTCGTAGCGGCTCATACCGAGTCGCTGGCCTTCGACGATGTCGCCGCCGGGCAGCGTCGTGGTGCCCAGGCCTCCGACAGCCGCAGACGCTGCAATGGCGCTCGAGGCGTAGCCCAGGTACACCCACGGCGCCTCGTTGGCGAGCTCTGCGGAGAACTGGGCCACGGCCTGACGTCGCTCCTGGAGGTCATTCGTCGACTTGATCAGGCTCGCCAGCGCGGCCAAGTGCTCGCCGGTCAAGTTGGAAGCGTTCAACGGCGTGGTCCTCACCGGCCCGACTGCCACCGTCGCCAGCAGCGCCGGGTCCGACTCGCCCCCGACGCGCCAGCACGCGGCCGTGAAGTCTCCCGCGAACGAAGGACTCTGGACCACCGAGCCCATGACGCGGCCGATGAGGCCGGTGCGCGCGAGCGTCTCGACCTCGACGTCGACGAGCCCGATGCGCTCCCACTGCCGTTGGAGTGCCGTCGTCATCCGGGCGAGCGCGACATCGTCGGTGCACAGCAGCCGCACCCGTACCGGCTCGCCGGGGTCTCGGTCGTCGGAGCGCTCGGGATCCTCCGTGTACTCGCGCAGCAGCAATCGGGCCCGTTCGAGATCGTGATCGGGCCATGCCAGCGCCACATCTGCCGCGTACCAGATGCTGCCGGGCGCCCACCATTGCGTTGCGGCCATCCAGTCGACGTCGGTCCCGAGTGCCCGGATGAGCACGTCCTGGTCGGCGGCTGCGATCAGCGCCCGCCGTACGCGGATGTCGTCGAGCGGGGCACGCAGCAGGTTGAACAAGACGACGCCGGCGTTGTCGTCGAAGCGACGAACCACGCTGAGCGGCTGACCTGCGCCGTCTGTCGTGGTGCTGAGGGCGGTGGCGAGCTCCGCCGATCGCGACATCAGCACGTCCCCGCGACCTTCGACGAGCGCTGCGAGGCGATCTCGCTCGCCCGGAATCTCGGTGAAGCGGATCTCGTCCACCCACGGCAGCGGTGAGCCGTCTGCAGCGGTTCGCCAGTAGCCCGGATTGGACTCGAGGACGGCTGGCTCACCCGGCGACCAGCTGCCGAACGTGAACGGCCCGGTGCCCACCGGCGCTCTTGCGAAGCCGTCCGGGTCTGCCGCTGCAGCCGCAATGGAGAAGACACGTCCCACGGGACCGGCCAGTGCGGCCGGCAACCCCGCGTTGGGTTCGCTGAGCTCGATGACCAGCCTGAGCTCGTCCAGCACGATGACCGAGGTGATGCGGGCGTCGCGCAGGTGACCGCCGCTGGCGCGCCCTGAACGCAAGTAGTCATCGATGCCGGTCTTGACCGTCAGCGCATCCAGCGGCTCGCCGTCAGTGAAGGTGATGTCGGGTCGCAGGCGGATGGTCCAGCGCTGGAGCGAGGAATCGGCCGACACCGACTCCGCCAGCCAGGGAGCGACCGAACCGTCCGCGAGCACCACGGTGAGCGTCTCGAGCACATGGTCCACGACGCTGCGGCACGACCATGCGCACACGTGATCCCACGGCGTCCAGCCGGTGACGGGTGTGGGATCGGCTGCCAGCAGCACCCGCAGCGTGCCGCCGCGGCGGGGCGCGGTGCCCTCGACCGCCCGATCGTCCGAGCCGACCTCACGCGGCGGTTGAGTGGTGGCGGCGGGCAACTCTGCGGGCGTGCCGGTCGGGTCGCCTGCCTCTTGGGACGCGCCCGTCGAATCAGCCTGTTCGGCGGTTATGGAGCTGCACGCGCCCGCCAGCAGCAGGACCGTTGCGAGAGCCGCCGAACGGGCGCGCCAAGGTCTCAGCGGCCGCAGACGTTGCTGCTCGTGAACCATTCGGGCCCGTGGGTGGTCACGCTGTGCACCGACGCCGACGCTAGTGGTGTGTCCCGGGCCGGGACGAGCGGCGGACGACGGGCCGCCGCCGCGTCACAGCCCCTCGCTAGACAATGAGCAGCACGTTCCGGCTAGGCGAGTCCGCCGACCGCCGGAACAAGACCTCACCGAGGAGTACGCCCCATGTCCACCGGTTTCGCTGTCGTGCTCGGATTGCTCATTGGCCTCGCCGCAGGCACCAGCGTCGCGTGGGCTGCTCTGTCCCGCCGCACGGCGAACTTGGAGTCCGAACGCGACACGTCTCGCGATGAGTTGGCAGCGCAGCGCGAGGCTGCTGTCAAGTTGCGGACGCAGCTGGCGGCGGTCGAAGCCGACCGCACCGCCCGCGTCGACGAACTGAAACGGCAACAGGCAGAACTCGAAACAAGGTTCAAGCAGATTGCTGCTGACATCAGCGAGACCACCCGGGCGAACTTCATGAAGGAGTTCCGCGATCTGGCCAACGTGCAAACGTCCAACGCCGGCAAGACGGTGCAGGCATTGGTCGATCCGATGCGCGAGCGACTTGCCGAGCTGCATGAATTCGTGAGCAAGGCCGACACTGCCCGTGCCGAGGACTCCGCCAAGGTGTCGGACAGCGTGAACAAGCTGATGTCAGAGACAAGCGGTCTGAGGCAGATTCTGAGCGATTCGAAGGCCAGGGGCGACTGGGGCGAGCAGCATCTACGCAATGTGCTCGAGCATGTCGGCATGAGCGCACACATCGACTTCGTCGAGCAGCCTTCGGTTGGCGCTGATAGTGCCAGCAGCCGTCAGCGGCCCGACGTGATTGTCAATATCCCGGGCGGAGCGAAAGTGGTCATTGACGCCAAGACACCGTTCGAGTCATACCTCAGCGCAATGAACACCGACGATCCCGAACAGAAGAGGGCGCTGCTGAAAAAGCACTCCCAGAGTCTTCGTGATCACGCGAAGGTGCTCGCGCGGCGCAACTACCAAGAGTTCGTCGACGGATCTCCAGACGCGGTTGTGATGTATCTCCCGAGCGAGCCCATGGTCGACGCGGCGCTCGATGACGACCCAGCGATTTTCGACAGTCTCCTGAGGGAGCACAACGTGTTGCTGGCCACGCCAGGGCTCTTGGTGATGTACCTCCGCACCGTGGCGTTGGCTTGGCAGCGCCAGATGGTTGAGGAAAATGCAGAGAGGGTCGCCGAACTCGGTAACGAGATCTATTCCCGGTTGAGCAGATTTGCTGCACTCTTTGCCAGGTCTGGTCGGGGCCTCAGCCAGGCAGTCGATGCCTACAACGCCGCTGTCGGATCGTTTGAGGGACGAGTGATGGTGACGGGTCGCCGCTTCAAGGAATTGGGTGTGGTCGAGTCTCAAACTGATGCCGAGCTTCCCGAGGCTGTCGAAACCTCTGTCAGGCCGATCGACATTCAAGAGCTAGACGCAGGCAGTTGAGCAGCGCCCCTTCGTACCGGAGCGGATCGGAACCGGGACGCGATTTCAAGCAACGACTGGATTGACGGGCCCAAGGCCGCCGTTCGGCCGATCGTCAAAGCCGAACTGGACGAGCAGAGGCACTCCAACGACGGCTGAAGCGGCTCGCCGCGTTAATCCGTTTCGTCGAGACGGCCTCTTGCGTTTACGCTTGCAGGCATGGCCACAGCGGCAGACGCACAATCGCCAGGATTGACGCTCGACCAGCTCCGCAGCGCCGGATGCTCATCAGCACCACTGCCAACGCGTTGCCGGGAGCTCATGCAATCAGCCCGCTTGGCCGGCGCAACGTGGGACGAGATCGGGGAGGCACTCGGCCTGACGGGCGAGCAAGCCCGTAGTCGCTTCGCGAAGTCAATCCCGCGAACGCAGAATGCGCCCCAGGACGCAACCGCACGTCTCAGCGACGAAGACGTGATGGCGCTTGCCGTCACGGAAACGCGGGCTGTTAGGCACCAACGCGCTCAGCGCTAGACCTTCCGCATCGCAATGAGAGCGGTCTTGGATGCCAATGTGCTCGTGTCTGCTGCAATCGGCTCAGGACCGCCTCATCGCATTCTCGAATTGTGGCGCGCCGGTAGCAGCTTTGACTTGATTGCCTGCCCGCGGCTGCTCGGTGAGGTTTCCGCTGTCCTGCTCGACCGGCCGCGAACCAGCCGACTGATCTCAAACTCAGCCGCCACGGCGCTGTTGGACTTACTCGCGGCGGATGCGATCATCGTGCCGGACCCCACAGCACCGGAGCGGCTCACCCGGGATCCACATGATGACTACTTGGTGTCGATGGCGCGCGATCAGCGAGCAGATGTCATCGTGTCAGGCGACCGAGACCTGCTCGAATGGGACGAGCAAGAACCGCCGGTAGTGACTCCGGCCGCATTCGAGGCGCTGCTTGCGAATACTCGATAGTTCACCCGCGGCGATGAATCTCATCCCGCGTGGATGTAGGCCGTCTCTGCTGCGGTCAATCCATCGATGTCGCCGCGTCGGTGATTGCGCGCCAGACGCGTTGCGGTGTGAGCGGCATGTCGAGGTGACGAATGCCGAGGTGTGCGACTGCGTCGATGACCGCGTTCTGGACGGCGGGTGTGCTGCCGACTGAGCCGGCCTCGCCGAGGCCCTTGGCCCCCAGCGGATTGACATGCGTCGGCGTCTCGTGCAGCACCCGCTCGAAGAAGGGCATCTCGGCAGCCGAGACGACCGGGTAGTCGGCAAAGTTCGCGGTGAGCGGGTTGCCGTCGTCGTCGTAGACGAACTCCTCGTACAGCGCCTGCGCCGCGCCGTGCGCCAGACCGCCGTGCACCTGTCCTTCCGCGAGCAGCGGATTGACGATGACGCCGGCGTCGTCGCAGGCCACCAGCCGCTGCAGTTCGACTTCGCCCGTGTGGCGGTCGACTTCCACGACCGCGATGTGGGTGCCGAAGGGGAAGGTCGGCGCTTCGGACTCGAACGTCTCCTCGGCGTGCAGCAGGCGTGGGCCGCCGGCGCCATCGGTCGCCGCGAGGTGTTGGGCCACAGCAGCCCAGTCCACGGAGACCGCCGGGGTGCCGACCACGTGAAACGCGCCCGAATCGGTGTCGAGCGTGACATCGGCAGGGTCAGCCTCCAGCAGCGTGGCCGCCACGGTGCGCGCCTGGTCAACCAGGGCACCGGATGCTTCCCAGATGGACGTGCCCGCGAGCTGCACCGATCGCGAGCCGCCGGTGATCTGGCCTTGCGGGACCTCGTCGGTGTCGCCGTGAACGATGTCGATGCGATCCATCGGCATGCCGGTGCGGTCGGAGATCAGCATCGCCCACGACGTGTGATGGCCCTGGCCGTAGGGCGACGACCCGGTGCGGCCCACGATCCGCCCGCCCTCAACCAGCTCGACAGCGCCATACTCGGAGCGCCCGAGGCCGGCAGTGCGCTCGACGTAGGTGGCGATGCCGATGCCAAGCAGCTTGTCGTCGCCGTCGGCGCGCCGGTGGGCCTGCTCTGCACGCAGCGAGGCGTAGTCAGCGGCATCGAGCGCAGCGTCCATGCCCGCTTCGTACGCACCCGTGTCGTACCGCATGCCGGTCTGGGTCTCGAAGGGGAACCGTTCGGGCGCCAGGAAGTTCTTCCTGCGCACCTCGACGGGGTCCATCCCGACCTCCGCCGCAAATACATCGACGGCGCGCTCGATGGCCGCGGCGGCCTCTGGCCGGCCGGCGCCCCGGAACGGGCCGATGGGGGTCGTGTTGGTCAGCACCGACACGGAGCTGAAGCCGAGCGAGGCGATGTCGTAGCAGCCGGTCAGCATCGCCTGGATGTTGCTGGGCAGCGCCGCTCCGGTGTTCCCGTACGCACCGGCGTCCTGGATCACCCGTACCTCGAACGCCGTGATGCGACCGTCGGCAGTCCCGCCGATGCGGCAGTACTGGATCTGCCCGCGCCCGTGCACCAGGCCGACCATGTCGTCGCTCCGGGACGGGACCCACATCACCGGCCGACCGAGCCGATCCGACAGCCAGCCCAGCAAGGTTTCCTCGGGATGGGGGCGGGCCTTCGCGCCGAAGCTGCCGCCGACGTCTCGGGAGAACACGCGCATCTGGTCGCGCTCGAGGCCGAGCATCTTGGCCAGCGCCGCGCGCACCGGGTGGGGTCCCTGGCCGGCGTTCATGTGATGCAGACGCCCGTCATCGGCCCAGCGGCTCGCCGCCACCCGGGGCTCCAGCGGGCACGGCGCGATGCGGTTGTTCACCGTGCGCACCTCGGCCACCACCTCGCACGAAGCGAAATCGGCCTGCCCGCCGTCCAGCGACATGCGCAGCACCACGTTCGGCTCCGCCATGCCCTCAAACAGCGCGGGGGCGCTGAGCGCTGCCTCGGGATCGGCGAACGCCGGCAGGGGCTCGTAGTTGACGACGACCAGCTCGGCCGCGTCGATCGCCGTTGCAGCAGTCTCGGCCACCACGACTGCGACGGGCTCGCCCACGAACCGGACACGGTCATCAGCCAGCATGGGCCGCACGATGGCGGCATCGAACGCCGGACTCGGGGCCGGGTACGGAGGGAGGTCCACATCGGCCGCCGTGACCACATCGATGACTCCGCGAGCGCGACGGGCTTCGCTGACGTCAAGCCCGGCAATCACGGCATGCGCAACCGTGGACGTCACATAGCACGCATGCACCACGCCGTCCCACTCAGCATCCGCTGCGAGATTGGCAACGAATTGCCCCTGGCCGCGCAGCAGCGGCTCGTCCTCGCGCCGGACGACCGATGTTCCTCGTAGTGCCATGCGTCGACCCCCGCCTCGCCGTTCGGCCGACGGCGATTGTGGCAGAGGCGCTACCAGCGCGCTGAGGGATCGATCGACAGCACTTCGACCATCTCGGCGTGCAGCGCAGCGAAATGCGGCGAGCGCCGGCCGGCTCGGCCTCCCAGAGGTGCCGCCTCCGGGTCGGCGGCCGGCCACTGCGGCTGATACCCAGCCTTTCCGAGTGCATCGCCGACGATGTCCTGCCATTGGGCGAGCTGGTTGCCGAGTCCGCACGTCATCACGCCTGCAGCGACGAGCGCCTCGTCCGAGCAGCCTGACGGAGCCTCGAAGAGCTCGCTTGCCATCGGCGCGAGCTGATCGAACAGTGGCAGCAGGTGAGCGATGCCCGCGCCGGTTCGCAGCAGCCGGTCGAGCAGCCCGGTGGCGTGGCGCAGGTGCGACCGTTCCTCGGCGAGGGCGCGGCGTGCGACGGCTCCGAGCGATTCCCACGACGAGTCCACCAGAGCGCTCCATCGCACTGTCTCCGCCGTGTCGTACAGGAAGTGGCGTACCAGCGTCTCGGCCCAGTCGTGGCAGGGAAGCTCGGTGATGTGGGCGCAGAGGTACTCGTGCGGTTCGCGCCCGTATGCCATCGCGTCGATGTCATCGCCCAGCAGCCCGTACAGCGCGCGGGCGTGACCCAGCTCGTCCTGACTGATGGACGTGAGCGCCAAGTCCTCTTCCAGAAACGGCCCTACTGCGATCCACCATCCCAAGTTCTGTCCGATGCACAGCTCGTCGTCGGCGAGCGCCAGCACGAGCTCGCGTGCGCCAGGGGTTTGCGCAGGATCGCCGGTCGGATCGATCGTGGTCACGGGTTCGGTTTCGCCCTTGTCCTTCACGTTGGCTCGGCGCTGCCGGCTTGGCGCAGATCTCGCAGAAAGGCGCCGTCGTTGTGGCGATGGTCCCGGTCGGCCATCTCCAGTTCTGTGGGGTCGGCGACCAGCAGATCCTCGCGGGCCACGACCCACATCTGCTCCCCTTCCGACCGGCGCGCGTAGCAGTCGCGGGCGAAGCTGAGCGCCAAGTCGTCGTCGGGAGCTTCGAGTGCGCCGACGTGCGTGAAGGGGTCCTTGCCCGCACGCTTGAGGAACACCTCGTAGGTCTTCATGCGGGCACTGGGCTAGCTGGCGCCGCCTCCATGGCGGCCGGAAGGTCAACCCTGCCGACGACTTCGACGGGGTTCCGGCAGCTCGGGCACCACTCGACGCTGCGGCACGGCGTCGGCCCGAAGTCCGAACGGTGCTCCAGGGAAGTGCCGCCGCAGATCGGGCAGCTCGCGTCCGCGGACCGGCGTCGCACTGCCACCGAATACTCACGGGCCAGAAAGCCCACCGCGGACGGCGCGATCCGGTCTGGTGTCCACACGGGGTCGTCCACGAAGGCCACTTCGATCGAGATGTCGGCACCGGCACACGCCGCTCGCGCAGCATCGGTGACATCGCGGGCGATGACGTCGAGAGCAGGGCAGCCGAGCATGGTCGGCACGAGCTCGATCTGCACGGTCGAGCCGCCGTCACTGCTGCTGACACGTTCGAGGATGCCCAGCTCGGCGATGGTCACCTCCGGGTACTCCGGGTCGCATACCTGCGACACGGACCGGCGGACCGCCGCGACGACACCAGCGGGAGCCGCTCGGCTCATGCGGGCACCGCAGCCGCCTCGTCCAGCGCATCGCGCACCCACGAGGCGCCGTCCCAGGCATTGCGGGCGTCACGCAAGCGACGCTCGCTGTCGGGCCCCCGGCCGGCGATCGCCGCCTTCAGCGCATCCCAGTCGATCTCACCGCTCACCCAGCGTCCCGTGTCGGGATCCTGGTGAAGGTCCGGATCGGGGATGGTGAAGCCGGCCGCTTGCAGCTGGGGCACCATCTTCTGCACGAAGCGGTCTCGCAGCACCTCGTTGCGCTCGGACTTGATGTGCCATCGCAGCAGCACGTCGTCGGGCCGGGTGTCGGGCCCGAAGAGCTGCACCGACGGCCACCACCAGCGGTCGAGGCCCTCTTGCATCATGTCGTGCTGCTGCTGGATGCCCTTGGCCATCTTCAGCAGCAACTCCTCACCGTTGCGCATGTGAAAGCCCTCCTCGGCGATGATCCGCCGCAGGATGCGCTTGTAGGGCCCGTAGCTGCAGTTCTTGAACACCGCCTGCTGGCTGGCCAGCGCGGCCGCGTCCACCAGGTACGCGATCGCGATCTGGTCGCCCCACGAATAGGCCCGGTAGTGGAACACGTTGTGGAATGTGGTGCGACCGGCCAGCAGATCGGCCGTCATCTCGTCACGGGTCTTCACGCCCATGTCGGCCGCCACCATGTACAGCAGGTGCGCGTGACCGATCTCGTCCTGCGTCTTGGCCAGGGCCGTGAGCTTGTTCGTCAGTCCCGGCGCCTTGGCGATCCAGTCGCGCTCGGTGAGCCCGCCCATGTACTCGCTGTTGGCGTGCAGCTCGATGAACCGGAACACCGCCTCGCGGTATGCGTCTGGCATGTCGTCGTCGGGCTCCAC
The DNA here is from genome assembly GCF_965203655.1 of Candidatus Poriferisodalis sp. Taxonomy (GTDB): domain Bacteria; phylum Actinomycetota; class Acidimicrobiia; order Acidimicrobiales; family Poriferisodalaceae; genus Poriferisodalis. Next base: position 28,596 of record NZ_CBDBDD010000008.1, on the reverse strand, counting down.
CAGCCCGCCGTCATCCAGAAAGGCCTCGAAGTCCTCCATCGAATCCCAGCTGCGCATAGTCACCTCCCTGTCAGGGGGACGATCCGAATGCTAGGCGTGCGCTGTGCAGGGTTGACTGCGACGAGAGTCCTGTCTCACGCGTACTGCGCAACTTCGCCCCTCGGCGCGGTTGGCCCTCATTCGGCAGTTGTCCTCAAGGGACGCCTCGAACTCGGTCATGGAACTCCGACCGAGCGTTAGTGGCTGGATGGGTACAGGCGGCTAGCCCGACGTGGGCGTAGCTGCCGCTGGTGACGACCAGGCACCCTTTCCCTGGGCGTTCAGAGCCCTGACTCGAACCCTGTAGCTCTTGCCGTTTGTCAGGGAGGTGAGCGTTGCGCTCAAGCTCGCGAGGTCTGTGTGGGGCACCGGATCCTGCCAGTCGCCGCCGACAGCAGAGCAGCGGTCGTCGTCGTCGGTGTAGTTGCAGTACGCCACGTCGTACGAGGAGATAGCCGAGTGGTTCTCGGCGGGTGCCGTCCACGTCACGGTGATCTCTGTGTCGCCACGCGTCAGTCGAGGTGCCGAGGGCCGATTCGGCCCACCCGGTGTCGCGGATTCTGGACTCGTCCAGTCGCTCTCGCCATGGCTCCTGCTGATGGTGCGCATCTCAACGCTGTGCGAGTTGCCGTTGGTGCGCCCAGAGATCGTGTAGCTCGTCGAACTCGAACCGATCCCGGCCCTGGTCGTCCAATCGTCGTAGTCGCTGGTGCAGTCCTTGGTGGCGTCACCAGTCTCGCAGTACCGCAACTGGAAGCTCGTGATCGCCGACCCCCTGGCATTCGGCTTGGGCCACGTCACGATCAGCTGCCGGTTGCCTGATGCCAACGTCATCGTGGGCGCATCGGGCTTGCCTCTCGGCATTCCCATGGCCGGCTGCGACCACGGGCTCTCGCGGTCGCCGGCACGGGCGCGCACCCTCACCTGGTAGGCGGTGCCGTTGGTCAGGCTTCTGATGGTCGTGCTGGTGCCGGTGCCCGAATGGGCGTGCGTCTCCCAACTGCTGGCCCATGTCGGATTCGAGGCGCAGGTGAGAACCTTGGTGTCGGAGTTGGTCGCGGTGCAGGCCCGGTATCGGACGTCATAGCCGTCGATGGTCGAACCGTTGGATCGCGGGATGATCCACTTCATCTCCAACTCGGTGTCGCCTGTGGTCACTATCGGCGTGGTGGGTGCCGCCGGTGCACCTATCGGCGTGCCTATCGCCGGTGTAGCGGTCCACGGCCCCCAGCCCTTCTCGTTCTCGGCCCTCACCCGCACCTGATACGCAGTGCCATTGGTCAGCCCGGTGATGATCCTCGACAGGCTGGCCTCGACATCGCCGTGGAGCCGCCAGTTCCCCCAAGTCGGATTCGTCGCACAGGTTTTGACCGTGGTGTCGGCGTCGGTCGCCGTGCAGGCCCGGTAGGCCACCTCGTAGTGCTCAATCGTCGAGTCACGATCGTCAGGCTCTTCCCAGTCGACACGTAGCTGGCGATTGTCGGCAGTCAGATCCGGCGTAGCCGGAGCAGCGGGTACCGCAGCCGGGATGGCTGATTTGATCTGCGACCAACCGCTGTCGCCGGTGCTGCTCGTGGCCCGCACCCTCACCTGGTACGCGGTGTCGTTGGTGAGACCGGTAATCGTCCTGCTGGTGTCGGTGCCGGTGTCCGAATGCGGTGTCCAGGTCTCACTCCACTTCGGGCTGGACGTGCAGTCCTTCCGTGTCGCCGTGCAGTCGCGGTGCTGTACGACGTAGCCGGTGATGGCCGCACCGTGCGATGCCGGCTCGCTCCACGACACCACCAGCTGGGTGTTGCTGGGCTCCAAGGTCAGCCCTGTCGGTGTCGATGGCGCCGCCAGCGGGACGCCGGACGCGACCGGCGACCAAGGTCCTGCACCATTGGCGTTACGGGCTCGCACCCGCGCTTCGTACTTGGTGCCGTTGGTCAGCCCGGTGATCGTCGCAGAGAGGCTGGTGGCCGGGTACCTGCGCTCGATCCAGTTCCCCCATGTCGGTTCGGCACCGCTGCAATCCCTGGGCGTCGCGGTACAGGCCCGGTACTCCACGTAGTACTGGGTGATCGCCAGCCCGTTTCCGCTCGGCGCTGACCACAAGAGGCCGATCTGCCGGTTGCCCACCGACACAGACGGCACTGCAGGAGCGTCGGGCCGCAATGACGGCGTGCCTGACGCAGACGAAGACCACGGGCCGGCACCCACGCTGTTGGTAGCCCGGACGCGCACCCTGTATGTCGTGCCATTGTTCAATGAGGTGATCGTGTGGGAGGTCGGCAGCGGGTCTCCCGTGACGGCGATTGGCGGATCCGTCCAATCTCCGTCGAGGCTGCAATCTGCCGTGCTCACGCAGTGCGCGACCTCGTAGCGGCTGATGGCAGCACCGTTGTCTGCCGGTGCTTTCCACGTCACCACCAGCGTTGCGTTCCCCGGGGTCAGCGTGGGCGTCGCGGGCTTGGCCGGCTTGCCGAGTGGCGTTGATTCTGCGACTGGCGAAGACGGCCCCACGCCATTGGAAATGCGCGCTCGCACCCGCACTTGGTACTTGGTGGCATTTGCAAGGCTCGTGATCGACAGCTCAAGGCTGCTGAGGTCGGTGTGGGCTCTCGTCTGCCAGCCCCCCCACCGTGGATTCGAGCTGCAGTCCCTCGGCGTCGCCGTGCATGCCCGGAACTGCACGTCGTAGCGACTGATCGTCGTGCCGTTGTCGATTGGCGCAACCCACGAAACGGTGATCTGACGGTCACCAGGTGTGAGAGTCGGCGCGGCGGGGGCGTCAGGCAGGGCCCTCGGCGTACCCGTCCTGATTCCCGACCACGGGCCCAAGCCTGCCCCCGCGCCGCCGAGATCGTTTATGGCCCGGACGCGCACCTTGTAGGTCGTGCCATTGGCGAGACCGGTGATCTCGTGCCTTGTAGCTGTGCCCGAGTGAGCTGGGACGTCCCTCCAGTCGTCTGAGTTGCTGGCACAGGTGCCAGTGCAGTGCTCGACGTCATAACCGGTGATTGCAAGACCGTTGTCGAACGGAGCGATCCACGTCACCACCAGCTGCGCATTGCCCGCCTCCACGGTCGGGGTGTTCGGCCTCGCCGGCACCGAGACCGGTATCGCCTCCCCAGCCGTCGACCACGGCCCCAAGCCGTTGGAGTTCCTGGCCCGCACCTGCACTTCGTACGCAGTGCCGTTGGTCAACCCCGTGATCGTGGTGATCTTGCCGGTGCCCGAATGACCGCGTGCCCTCCAGCTGCCCCAGGCCTCGGTCTCGCTGTCAGAGCAGTCCTTCGGCGTCGCCGTGCAGGCCCGGTACTGCACGTCGTAGTCGCTGATGGCCGAACCGGAGAATGCGGGTTCGTTCCATTGCACGAGGATCTGCCGGTCGCCCGGCGTCAAGGCGGGGGCACGCTCGAAGCTCGGCAGCTGCTCAGGTGTTGCAGACGCAGTCTGCGACCATTCGCTCTCGCTCCCGCTGCTGCGGGCCCGCACCCGTACCTCATGCCTGATGCCGTTGCTCAGCTTGGAGATCGTGGTGGTGGTGCCGGTGCCCGTGTGGCTGTGCTGCGTCCAACTGCCACATGTCAGGCTCGCACCGCAGGTCCGGTACTGGATGTCGTAGCCTTCGACGGCGCCCCCCCGCGGGGGAGACGACGGCCCCCACGTCACCTTCAGCTGCTCGTTCGCTGCTTCCACCCTCAAGCTGGTCGGCACCGAGGGCTTCCCTGTCTGTACTTCGGGTACGGCAGACACGATCTGAGACCATGAGCCGAGCCCGAATATGTTGCGCGCCCCCACCCGCACTTGGTACGCGGTGCCGTTGGCGAGGCCGGTGATGGTGGTGCTGGTGCCGGTGCCCGCATGGGCATGTGCAGTCCAGCTGCCCCAGCTCGGGCTGGAAGTGCAGGTACTCGGCGCGGCCGTGCACGCGCGGTACTCCACCACGTAGCCGGAGACTGCGGCACCGACGGTGCTGGTGGGTGCTCTCCACGACACCGCCAGACCGGCGTTTCTGGCGGTCGCCGTGAGCGACGTCGGCGCGGCCGGCGGATCGGTGCCGATGGCCGTCAGCGTGCCGGTCGCGGCGCGCACCGCAGTGTCGATGCGGTCCGAGCCACTGATTCTGTGGAGCGCCGCTGTCGGGGCGAGGGCGCGCAGGCGGGTGTGCAGGCTGGTGTCGAGCGCCGCGCTCCCGCCGACGAGCACGATCGCACGCGGCCGCAGTGCCTGGATGCGTCGCTCGGTGGGCGCAGTCAACGTGCTCGTCTGGGAGTACAGCACCGCGGCGCCGCTGGTGATGGCCGCGTAGGCGGCGGCAATTCCCATGTCTGGGGGACTCCACCCGTTCGCGATCACCAGCGTGGTGGAGGTGTTGGGCGCGGCCGCTGCAGCGGTATCGGTGCGGGACGCGCCGCTGTGGCGAGGCACGCTTTGCACCGACGGAGCGAGCTCTCGGACACGATCGACGAGCGATGCTGCGAGCACCGCCGTGCCTCCGACGAATTCGACTCGCGAGGGCTGCTGTTCACGGATGACGCGTTCGGTCGGCTCGGTCAGGCTGTCTGTGTTGGCCAGCAGCACTGCTGCGTTGGACCTTGTCGCCGCCACGGCAGCCGCGACGCCCGTGTCGGCAGCGCTGTAGCCGTTCGCCACAATGAACGTGGTTGCGCTCGACGGCACTGCCTTCGCGGCCGTGTCGAAGCGATCGGCGCCCTCGATCCGCCTGAGTGCGGCACCGCCGACCAGTGCGAACACCTCGTCTTGCACTGCGGTCGACAGCGCAGCCGTGCCACCGACCAGGATCACCGCAGACGGCTGGCGGTCTCGGATGAAGCTGGCTGTACGGGTCGTGAGCTCTCTCGAGTTCGCATACAGCACCACCGCATCGGACAGGCTGTCGCTTTCGAGGGCCGCGAGGGCCGACGCGACGGCCGAATCGGCAGAACTCCAGCCGTTGGCGATGACCACGGTGCCCACAGACCGGCTCTGCGCCGACGCCGCGGGCGTCAGCACGGCAGCGAACAGCGCGAGAACTGCAAGCATCAGCGCGCCGCCGCGCAGTCGCCGGAGCAGTCTCGAACTGGTGCGCATCAGCCGCCCCGCATGTGCGCGAGTGCCTTCGCGGAAATTTCGGCGCAGCCCGCTGGCCAATGCAAACGACGTCAATGCAGGCATCATGCCGGACTCTATGTCTCGCCAATCTGCTGGTAGCGGATGGCAGACCGAGACCGGGCGGGCGTCAGATCATCGACACCGCGCGGCCGAGCAGCGCGAAGAGCGGCGCTTTGGTGGCTTCGAGCGCCGCGGACACCTCTTCGTGGGAGATCTCGCCGTCGAACATGCCTGCTGCCATGTTCGCCACGACAGCTATTCCTGCGTAGGGAATGGCGGCCTCGCGGGCCAGTGCCACCTCGGGGTAGCCGGTCATGCCGACGACGCTGCCGCCCATCTGTGCGTACATGCGGATCTCGGCCGGCGTCTCGAAGCGGGGGCCGTCCGTGCAGACGTACGTCGCCCGCTGTGCGATGTCGATGTGCTCGGCATCGGCCGCCACCGCCAGCACGGCGCGCAGCTTCGGGTCGTAGGGAGTCGTCATGTCGGTGTGGACCACCTGACCGGGCTGGTCGAAGAAGGTGGCGGCGCGACCCGTCGTGAACTCCAGGTAGTCGTCGAGCAGCAGGAACGAGCCCGTGCCCCGCTCGGGCACCATCGAGCCGACAACGCTCACCGCCAGGATGGCCGTGGCACCCAGGTCGCCCATGGCGGCGATGTTCGCCCGGTAGTTGATCGCCGAGGGCGGGATCGAGTGGTCGCCGCCATGGCGGGGCACGAACACGATGCGCCGGCCATGCCAGCGCCCGGTCATGGCGTGAGCGGCGCCCCAGTCGGTCTGCACCTCATGGTGCTCGGCTTCGCTCAGTCCCGGCAGCGCGTAGAAGCCTGTGCCCGCGATGATGCCCACCGGTGGAGGTTCGGGGCCTGCGCTGCCGGTTTCGCCGGTCTTGTCGGTCTCGCTCGCTTCGCTCATCTCGCTCACGTCCCCGATTCCTGCGCCAGCCGTTGCGCTCGATGCTGCACCTCATAGCGGGCCCGTGCCTCGTCGACGGTGAGGCAGACCCGACCCGCGACGACCCGCTCGCCGCCCACCCACACATCGGTGACGTGGCGGCTGCCGCCGGACCATGCCACATGGGCGATCAGCTCCTGCGGCGAGGTGACCGGGACGAATGCAACATCGTCGATGTCCAGCCGGATCATGTCGGCCCAGCGGCCCGGTGCCAGCACGCCGACATCCAAGCCGAGCGCCTCGCCGCCACTGCGAGTGGCCATCGAGATCACCTGCTGCGCGCTCATCAGGGTGGGGTCGAGCGCGGTCACCCGGGCCAGGAGCGAGGAAATCTTGATCTCCTCCCACAGGTCGAGGTCGTCGTTGGAGGCGGGACCGTCGGTCGCCAGCGCGACCGTGATGCCGCGCTCGATCATCTCGGGCACCCGCGCCACGCCCGAGCCCAGCTTCATGTTGCTGACCGGGCAGTGCGCCACTGCCACATCCGTCGATGCGTAGATGTCGAGGTCGGCATCGTCGAGCCAGACGCTGTGCGCAGCCAGCACCCTGCCCTCAAGAGCGCCGGCATCAGCGAGGAGCCGCGGCACGCTGGCGCCGCCGTGCTTGTCGGCCAGCGCGTCGCCCTCGTCGGCGGTCTCCGCGACGTGAATGTGCAGCAGGGCGTCGCGCTCGCGGGCAGCAGCGGCGATCTCCGCGCAGGGGCCCACGCCGAGGTCGTACGCCGAGTGCGGTGCGAAGCCGATGGTGACGCGGCCCAATGGGTCGTTGTGCTCGTCGTGCACCTGGGCGATCTCGGCAACGCGTTCAGCAACACCGCCGCTGTCGTCGAGGTGCGCCACCGACAGCACGCCCGGACACATGACCTGCCGGATGCCGGCCTGGCGGCCCGCATCGATCACCTCGTGCTCGAAGGCATACATCTCGCACGTGGTGGTCACGCCCGAGCGCAGCATCTCGACCGAGCCGAGCGTCATCCCCCACCACACATCGGAGGGGCTGAGGCGACCCTCACGCGGCCACATCACCTCGGTGAGCCACGCCATCAGCGGCAACCCGTCGCCCGCGCCTCGCACCAGGGTCATCGGCGTGTGCGCGTGAGCATTCACGAGCCCCGGCATCAGCAGCCCGCCCAGGCTGATCACCGGTGCATCCGTCGCGGGCGCTTCCGCTGCGGCGCCTACCCAGGCAATCCGCCCGTCGGCCCCCACGTCGACGGCGCCCCGGTCGAACACGGCGAAGACCTCGTCGCAGGTCAGTACCACATCCGCCAGGAACCGGGCGCCGTCTGCGCCGAGTGAAGGGTTCGCCACGGCCTCATCTTCGCACCGGTTAGCCGCCAGTGGTCAACGCGTGGGCCCATGCCACAATCTGCGGCCGTGAGACTGTTCCTGCATCGGGCCGCAGGCGCGTGACTGCCGGCGAGCGTTGGGACGCGAAATATGCCGATTGGCAGGAGCCGGGAGCGCCCTCGGAGTTCGTGACCGGGTGCGCTGAGCTGCTCGGCGGCTGCCCGACGGCGGTGGATCTCGCAGGCGGCGCGGGGGGCACGGCGCTCTGGCTGGCCCAACAGGGCATCCACACGACGCTTGTCGACGCCTCGGGGCGGGCGCTGCAGATCGCCCGCGACACCGCAGACGAGCGGGGCCTGCGACTGCGCACGGTGCAGGCAGATCTGGAGTCCGATCCGCTGCCGACCCTCGACGAACTCAGTGGCGAGGGCGGATGGCATGCAGCGGTGTGCACCAACTTCCTGCATCGGCCGTTGCTGGGCGCTCTCGGAACGCTGCTCGTGCCCGGCGGCATCGCACTTGTGCTGATCGCCACAGTCGACAACCTGCTGCACAACGCCCGCCCCGGCCGCCCCTTCCTCGTCGAGCGCGGCGAGCTGCCCGTGCTGTGCAGCGGACTCGAGCCGATCAGCTTCGACGAGGGTTGGTTCGGCCAACGTCACGAGGCACGCCTCGTGGCTCGTCGCCTCGGCTGAGACGCGCCCGTGTGCGTGCCGAGCAGGCGGAAATCCGGCCCGGCGGCGCTAGCTGAGCAGCCAGTCCGCGGGGGTGATGTCGGAGTCGGCGAACAGCCGCGACTGGAAGCGGCGCATGCCCGACAGCCAGCGGTCGATGTCGGATGCCTTGCGTTCGCGGTAGGTCTGCACCTCGGGATGGGGCAGCACCAGGAAGCGTTCCTCGGCCATTGCCTCGATGACGGTGTCGGCCAGTTGCGAGACCGGCAGGATGCCGTCGCCTGCGGCGGCGCCGGGTGTGCCGCGCTCCTGGTCGCCATTGCCAGTGCGGTCGGGGCTGTTGGCCAGGATGTTGGTCTCCACCGCCTGCGGGCACAGCATCGACACCACGATGCCCTTGTCGCCATAGGTGATGGCGAGGAATTCGCCCAGCGACACCGCGGCGGCCTTGGTGACGGCGTACTGCATCGAGCCGAGCTGGGTCAGCAGGCCTGCCGCCGAGGCCGTGTTCAGCAAATAGCCGCCGCCACGTTCGACCATGACCGGCACAGCTGCGCGTGCCGCATACACGTGGGACATCACGTGTACTTCCCACATGCGCTGGATTTCGTCGTTCGAAGCCTCAAGCCCGCCCTGGGTCACATAGCCGGCGTTGGAGACGAACACGTCGAGCGCACCATGGGCTGCGACGGTGTCGGCGACCACCGTCTTGATGGCCTTCTCGTCGGTGACGTCGAGCCCGACGGCAGTGCCGCCCACCCGCTCAGCCACCGCCTGCGCGCCGACCTCGTCGCGGTCGACGACCACCAGAGCCCGCGCCCCCTCAGCATGGAAGCGCTCGACCAGCGCCTCCCCGATTCCGCTCGCACCACCGGTGACGACTGCGACTCTTCTAGCAAGTTCCATGGCCCGGCAGCGTAATCTCGCGGCCCGGACTCGACGCTGGCTTGGAGGTCCGATGGCGGCACCGTTGGACGATGTGAAGGTGATCGAGGTGGACAGCTGGATGGCCACCCCCTCGGCTGGCGCGATCCTGGCCGACCTCGGTGCCGATGTCATCAAGGTGGAACCGCTCGACGGCGACCCGATGCGGGGTTACAGCCGTCCGGCGAAGCTGCCGCCGGAGATCAAGGACTACGACTTCCAGTTCGACGTGGACAACCGCGGCAAGCGCTCGATCGCTGTGGATCTGGGCTCGCCACAGGGCCAGCAGGTGGTCCACCAGCTCATCGCCGGCGCAGACGTGTTCATGTGCAACCTGCTCATTCACCGCCAGCAGCGATTCGGCCTCGACCAGGCCACGGTGACGGCGGTCAACCCGCGCATCGTGCACGCCACGCTGACCGGCTACGGCACGTCCGGTCCCGAGGCATGGCGTCCCGGCTATGACGTGACGGCATTCTTCGGCCGCTCGGGCATCTACGACGCCATGCGGGAAGGAACCGACGGGGCAGTGCCGATGGCGCGCCCCGCCCAGGGCGACCACACCACGGGCCTGGCGCTGGTGGGCGCCGTGCTCGCCGCGCTGCGGCTGGCCGAACGCACCGGCGAGGCGCAAGTCGTCGAGACGTCGCTGTACGAGACGGCGGTGTGGACCCAGGCGTCCGACTACGCCATCACCGCCGTCGACAGGGCGCCGCTACGCCAGCGGGCCCGCGAGAACATGATCGTGCCGACGGCGAACCGGTATCCCTGCGGCGACGGCAAGTGGGTGGTGCTCAACATGCCCCAAGAAAGCGCCTGGCCGTTGCTGTGCCGGATCATCGAGCGGCTCGACTGGCTGGAAGACGAGCGCTTTGCCGACATCCGCGGCCGGTTCGCCCACATGCCTGAGATCGTGGCCGGTATCGACGAGGCGCTGGCACACCGGACCCGCGACGAGTGGGGCGAGATCTTCGATGCCGAGGGAATGATCTGGGGACCGGTGCTGGGTCTGCATGAGGTGGTCGACGACGCACAGGCCGAGGCACTCGGCATGTTTCCCACGCTGGACAGCGCCGACATCGGCCCCTATCGCAGCGTCGGCATCCCGATGCGATTCGCCGACGCAGACGTCGGCCCGCGCGGCCCCGCGCCCAAGCTGGGCGCCGACACCCGTGAGGTTCTCGCCGCCGCCGGACTGTCCGATGACGAGATCGACGACTTGGTCGCCAATCGCACTGTTCTGGACACACCTGTAAGCGAGTCGGACTGACTGCAGCCGGAGGCCAGACTCAGACGCGCCCCGGATGCCGAGCGCGCTGGAGCCACGCCAGCACACGCCGCCACAAGGACGGCAATCCGAAGTCGAATATCAGTCCGCGGCTGACATCGACACTCGGAAAGGGCGTCGAACGGCTGTCGCGTGCCTTCGTCGAGTCCATCGCGGTCACAGTAACACCCACACGAAAGGCACCATATAGACGAACAGGAGCGTGAGAACTGCTTGGGCACCGACTAGGCGCTGGGCTCGCCGCACGATGTCCTCGTTGAAGTTGAAGTGCTCCAAGAAGGTGATCACGAGGTGGCGCCGCAACCGAGGCAGTCCGTCCACGCGTCCTGGGAAGCTCGTCAACTGGTCGAAGTCGGCCACTTCTCTCCAGTGTCTCGCCACCGTGTGGGTGTTGATCCACGTGGCCCCATTGACGAGTGCGACTGCCGCGAAGCCAGCAGCGACGATGAGTGCTCGACCGCCCACTACGGCCGATGTGTCGGCGGTTTCCGGCCGGGACGCGACAGCAACGGAAACGGCGGTCACGAAGATCGCCGTCATCGCAAGAAAGCCAGCGACGATCAGCTGGGATTGCCGCTGCGCATTCGCTAGGCGAGCGTCCTGCTTGTTCCGAATTTCCCTCGCCTCCACGAGGACTTGATCCCACGCGCCAAGAGCGTCGCGGCCAGCTTGGTCAATGGACACAATGCGACCCCTTCACGACACTGCCAATGCCGGCTTCTAGCAGCTTCGCCAGCCATCTCGATGCTGATTTTCGAGCTGCGCAGCATCACCGATTGGCCTCAGAGTTGGGAGACCATCTCGACGGACCCACCTCCGACACTTGCTCACGATTCCGGTACGGTCAGCGGCGCCAGAGCAGTGCGAAGTACCGGCGTCGGCGCGATCGTGGCGGGCGATGGCTCGGCGGTTGTCGTGACTGTGGCCACGGCGAGCAGCGCAGGCGCAGGCTCTAGGGAGCGAGCCGATGACCACGAGGGGTTACTCGCTATCGGATGGGGGCGAACGTTCCCGAGTCGATGTTGGCGGTAGGAAGCTCCGGCCGTGCGGGACCTATGCGGCGTTCCAGCGCCATCTGAAGCGTGACGAGGAACCCTGCGAGGCCTGCACCGAGGCAGCGAGGCTCTGGCGACTGTACACGAGCGCTCGCAAGAGATACTGGAGCCGACGTAGCCGCGGCACCCACCTTCACGACTTGAGACCGCTGTTCGACGAAATGCGGCAGCGCGAAATCGACTACCGAGCGCTGGAACGGTGCACTGACACTCCGCAACCACCGAGTCGACGCTGGACTGTGTATAGGTTCGACTTCGACAACGGCCAGCAGTACGCAGGCATCACCCAGCGATCGGCATGGGCCCGCGAAGCCGAACACACATCCGGCGACGAGCGCTTGAAGGGTGGCTCAGCGCGTATCAGCGAACTGGTCGCTCAAGGCGTCGAGTACGAACTAGTCATCGTTGCGACTGACCTGACCGAGGGCGAGGCATACGAACGAGAACGCATTGAGATAGCGGGACTCAAGAAGCCGCTGAACGTTCAGGGACCAGTTCGCACCGACCCGATCGCGCGCGCTGGGCCTGTCCGATGATGAGATCATCGGGCTGATCGACGCGGGTGCCGTGCGCGAAGCGTCATAAGGTCGCGTCTAAGTTCGCTTGCACAGACCGCCCACAGAGGAGGTGCCGGCATGCGACACGTCTTGATCGTGGCCAACCAGACCCTCGTCGGAAGCCATCTGCACGAACGGGTCGAGCACATCTTGGCGGTCGACCCCGAGACCCGCTTTCACATCGTCGTTCCCGCGACCGGCGCGAATGGGCCCGATCCTGCGCGGGCGCTTGCGGGTGCGCGCCGCCGGCTCAGCCAAGCCTTCGACTCACTCGATGACATCGGCGCCAGGGTCACCGGCGAAGTCGGGCCCGCGCATCCTGTCGTAGCGGTCAACCTCGCGATCGACCGGCTGAATCCCGATCTGATCATCCTGAGCACGTTGCCCGCGGGCGCGAGCCGCTGGCTCCACCTGGACCTGCCGCACCGACTGCAACGGCGCTTCGGCGTGCCGGTCGAGCACATCACTGCCGAGTCGCAAGCCGTTGACCGCGTGGGCGGCTTCGAGCCTCCGGTGCTGCACGCCCCTGACGACACCGTCCACGTGCTGCTAGCCGAGGAGAACTCCCATGACGTCGACGTGCTCACCTTGGCTTTGGCCGAGGCCGGCACGCGCAACCAGGTACGTGTGGCGCACGACGGTGCCAATGCACTCTCGTTCCTGCGCACGGTGGGTTCCTCCGAAGTCGATCTTGTGCTGTTCGACCTGAAGCTGCCGGTGGTGAGCGGTTTCGACCTGCTCGCCGAGATCCGGGGTGCCACCGAGTTCGACAAGGTGATGATGGTCGCGCTGACGACCGAGGAAGCGGCCGAGGACCGTGCCAGGGCATACGATCTCGGCGCCGACGCCTTCGTAATGAAGCGGCCCGACTACAGCCAGATGGCGCACGTCATCGACGACCTGCTGGCCGAAGTCGCCGGGTAACCGGCGATCTGATTCCTCTCGTGCCCGCGATCACAACGCGTCTTTGCTCAGTCACAATGTGCCCATGACATTTGTGATGTTGGCGCTGATCGGAACCGGCGCCTTCTAGAACAGCTACAACGTCGCCGGTCGCGGTCAGCGACCGGCGACACGTGCAGCGGCCATGCCGCCTGGGAAGCCGATCTCGGCGGGGGCCTCGACCTGGCTCTGCAACACCCAGCCGAGCAGGCCGTGCCGATCGCAGATAGCCGTGTGCGTTCCCGCCAGCCCCTGGGGTGCCACCACCGTGGCCGCGTCGAAGTAGAACCACTTTCCCGCTGGCACGCGCAGCAGCTGCAGCGTTACGTCGGTGTTGATGTAGGCACCGCCGGACGGCGAGAAGTCCCACCCCACAGCCGCGCCGAGATCGGCCAAGGTCGCAACCCGCACCAGCGGTGACGTCTCCTCGCCAGCCATGAACGGATGGTCCAACCGCAGCCACGTGCGGCCGGGGCCCGGCTCCTCCGTCGAGCCCCCGACGAAGCGAAAATCCACGGCATCGGCGTTGAAACCGGGACGCGGGTAGTCGATGTCGGGATTGGCTCCTGGGTCGGCGCGCTCGGCCGGGATCGGCGGCAGCGACTGCCCGTCACCGGTAGGTTCGTCGCCCGGCGGCGCAGTGGGGGTCAGCCATTGCGAGGTTGCCCGCGCCACCAAGCGCCCGCTTCCCCCGCCGCCGGGCGCCTCTCGCACTTCGGCGTCAACGAGCGCCGTCCGCTTGCCGCCCTTGGTGGTGGTCGCAGTGATCTCATAGGTCGCCATCGGCATGCCCGAGAGGATCTCCACCGTCAACCGGCTGCATACCTGCGAGATGCCGAGGCGCTGCTGCTCGCGCTCGACCGCCCAGCCCAGCAAACCGCCAATGGCACCGCCATGCATCACCTGATGCGCCCACGGTCCGCGCGTCAGCTCGGTCGCGCGCACAGCACCCCTCTCCAGAACGAAGAGCGCCGGCGGCATCACGCCCGGACGCGTGGGATTGGCGGAATGAGAGTTCGCGCTATTGGGCTCGGGTCCGATGTTCGCCACGGCGACAAGCTAGGTGGCAGGATGTTGGATCGCCTGTTTCCGCATTCGAGCGGTACCGGCGAGTCAGAGGGGAAGGGGGCGACGTGACCGACACTGCCACGCCCGCTCCCCAAGCACCAGCGGTGGCGATGGAGCTGCCATGGTGGGCGCGCCTGCATCCGATCGGCTGGCTGGCGGGTGCCACGATCCTCTTCGGAATCATCGCCCGGCTGCTCTGGGACACCGAGTACTGGATCGGCAACCTGGTGTGGTGGAACTGGCTGGTGCTCGCGGGCGCGCTCGCAATGGGCCTCTGGCACGACGGGCTGGATCGCCTCCGCCGCGGCGTGGAGTCGATCGCCACGTTCAGCCTGACCGCGGCGTGGATCCTGGCGTGGGTGGTCTTCCTGCTCCAGCTGTTCAACGTGATCACCCGCTACGGCAACGACCTCGTCGAGACCGACATCCTCTTCGGCGAGACCACCAGCCTGGCGTGGCAGTCGTTCGCGCTCATGTTCCTGCTCGCCATCAACTTCGGCGTGCGCGACGGCGTGAACCCGCGCATCGACTTCTGGTGGGCCAACTTCAGCGCCAAGCGCAAGGCCTGGCTCGATTTCATCATTCACTCGGCCCTGCTGCTGCCGTTCATCATCATGGCCATCCGGATCCTCCGGGGCTACGCGGCCACCTCACTGGGCCGCCGGCACAACGGCGAGTGGCCGAGCAGCTGGCGCGTCTGGGAGAGCTGGGAGCAGGGCGTCGACGCGGGCAGCCTCCCGGTGGGGCCGATCAAGGTGATGATTCTCATCGCGTTCATCCTGTTCGGCCTGCAGATCCTTGCGGAGATGATCAAGACCGGCTTCGTGATGATCGGCGACGACGAGAAGGGCGACTTGGTCGAGCACGAGTCGCCGCTTCGGGTCGAATAGCCGCTCCATGACCGATCTTCTGGCCATATTCGGCATGGACACGGGCGTCTTTTTGGCGCTGACGATGTTCATCGTCTTCATGGCGATGATCCTCACCGGCTACAACGTCGCCTTCTCGTTCGCCGCGACGGCTTTGGCGTTCGCATTCATCGGCGATATCACCGGCTCGTTCAACACCGCCACGCTGAACACGCTGCCGGCGCGCTGGTTCGTGAACATCAGCGACCCGGTGCTGCTGGCGGTGCCGCTGTTCGTGCTGATGGGCGCCATCCTGGAGCGATCCGGCATGGCAGAGCGGCTGCTGAACGCCGTCGGCATGCTGATGGGCGCGCTGCGCGGCGGAGTGGCCGCTGCGGTGGTGCTGGTGGGCACGTTGCTGGCCGCTGCGACCGGCGTCGTGGCCGCGACTGTCATCGTGATGGGCCTGCTGTCGCTGCCGGCGATGGTGCGGCTCGGCTACGACAACAAGCTCTCGACGGGTGCCATCACCGCCTCAGGAACGCTCGCGCAGCTGCTGCCGCCCAGCATCGTGCTGATCCTGCTGGCACAGCAGATGGGCGTGGGCATCCTGGGCCTGTTCGCCGGCGCGCTGCTGCCCGGCCTGATGCTCAGCGGCCTGTACGTGGCCTACGTGCTGGCCGTGTCGTGGTGGAAGCCCAACATGGGCCCGGCCATGCCAGTCGAGGAACGCAAGCTGGAAGGCAACCCGTCGATCCAGACCAAGCTGCTGATCGCTGCGCTGCTGGGCTTCATGGTCGGGTGCGTGATGCTGCTGAGGGACCTGCGCACGGCCCTGATCGTCGCAGTGCTGGTGCTGGTCGTGAGCTTCGCGATCATGGCGTTCACCCGCATGCTGGCGTGCGAGGTGCTCATCGCGATCGTGCCGATCGTGGTGCTCATCCTGGGTGTGCTCGTGTCGATCTTCCAAGGGATCGCCACGCCGTCGGAGTCGGGCGCTGTCGGCGTGTTCGGAGCACTTGCCCTCACGGGCTTGAACTGGCTCTTCGACCGCCTGCTCATGCGCGAGGGCGCCACCCACATCACGCCCCAGTGGCGGCTCAGCCGTTCGGCTGCAATGCAGGCGGGCAAGTCCACCGCCAGCGTGGTGGTGCTGGTCATGACGCTGCTGTTCAGCTCCACCTTCTTCAGTGCCATGTTCTTCCAGCTCGGCGGCTCCGATCAGACCTCCGAATGGCTGACCTCCATCGGCGGCGGCAAGCTGGGCTTCGTCATCGTCGCGATGATCGCCGTGTTCCTGCTGGGCATCAATCTGGAATTCCTCGAGATCACGTTCATCGTGGTGCCCATCTTCGTTCCGGCCATGGAAATTCTGGGCTTCACCCAAGACGAGAAGATCTGGTTCGCCGTGATGATGGCGGTGAACCTGAACATGGCGTTCATCTCGCCGCCGGTGGGTTTTTCGCTGTTCTACCTCCAAAGCGTGGCACCGCCAGAAGTGCGCACCGCCGACATCCACAAGGGCGCCATCCCGTTCATGGGGCTCCAGTCGATCGCGCTGGTCATCCTCGGCGTATTCCCAGGCATCGTGTACACGTCGCTCGAATTGTTCAGTTAGCTGCAGCCAAGTCATCAGTTCTCTGCATCCGGCTGCGTCAGCCCGTCAGGCGTGGTTTCGACGCGTGCTAATTTCGCGCCACGTGTAGGCGCGGCTTGCGCGCCCGCGGGGAGGCACTACCTATGACCATGCACGACGAGGCCAGTCCGGAGACTGCCCTCGATGAAGTCATCGAAGACGCCGGCTTTGACCGGCGATCGTTCCTCAAGGCCGGTCTCGGCGTAGCAGGATTCGCAGCGGCCGCCACGGTGCTCAACGCCTGCACCTCCGACGACGGAGACACAGCAGCGACGACCGAAGGTCCCGCCGCCACCGACGCGCCGGCCACATCGGTGGCGCTCACCCAGGACGGTCCCGAGATCGAGTGGGAAATGGCCACAAGCTGGCCGGCAGCGCTGGTGACCCTGTTCGGCTCGGCCAACTTCTTCGCCGAGCAAGTGAGCCGGCTCACCGGCGGCAGGTTCAAGATCAATCCTCGACCGGCCGGCGAGATCGTGGGCGGCCTCGAAGTGCTGCCCACCGTGCGTGACGTGGGCGTGCAGGCCGGCCACACGGCGTCGTACTACTACGTGGGCCTCAGCCCCGTGCAGCAGTTCGGCACCGCCGTCCCGTTCGGGCTGACGCAACGACAGCAGAACGCCTGGCTGTACAAGGGCGGCGGCCTCGACATGCTCAACGAGTTCTACGCCGAAGAGCATGGCGTCATTGCCTTCCCGGCCGGCGGCACGGGCTGCCAGATGGGCGGCTGGTTCACCAAGGAGCTCAATTCGGTCAGCGACCTGCAGGGCCTGAAGATGCGCATCCCCGGCCTTGCGGGGCGTGTCCTCGAGAGCCTCGGCGGCGAGCAGGTCACCTTGGCGGGCGGCGAGATCCTGCCCGCCATCCAGCAGGGCGCGATCGACGGCGCCGAGTTCGTGGGACCCACCGACGACCTGATCCTGGGCTTGGACCAGTTCGCCGGCGAGCTGTTCTACTACCACCCAGGCTGGTGGGAGCCGGGCACGGCAGTAGAGGTGCAGTTCCCGCTGTCGCTGTGGAACGACCTTCCGGAGGAGTACCAGGCAGCCATCGAAATTGCGGCGGCATCGGCGAACATCAACACGATCGCCGACTACGACGTGCGCAACCAGGCCGACCTCCAGCGCGTCAAGGAATTCGCCAGTATTCGCGAGTTCCCGGCCGAGCTGATGGCAGCGTTCAAGGAAGAGACCGAGAACGTGCTGGACGGCGTGGCGGCGGACGACGCTCGCTTCGCTGCCATCTTGGCACCGTGGCGGGAGTTCCGTGACGGCATCGCCGAGTGGCACGGCCTGGCGGAGCGTTCCTTCCTGCACCAGCAGACTCAGATCTAGCGCCCGGACCGGCACTGGTGGCCGACGCCAGCGCCCGGCACCGGCGGCCAGCACCCAGCATCGCGGCTTCGCGCTGTTGACGCGCGGCCGTCGTCGGGGGCGGATCGGCAGCGCGTAGCCTGCCGCCGTGCATCCGTTCAGATTCGGCGTCCAGTACGGCAAGCCGGAGAGTCCTGCGGCGTTCCGCGAGATGGCGCGCAAGGTTGAGGACTTGGGCTATTCGTCGCTGTTCTGCCACGACCATTTCTGGGACAGCTGGTCGCCCATCGTGCATCCCGCTGTTGCGGCGGAGATCACCACGACGTTGCGGGTGGGGACGCTGGTGTTCGCTGCCGACTATCGCCACCCCGCGGTGCTGGCGAAGGACTTCGCCACGCTCGACCTGCTCGCGGAGGGCCGCACCGAGTTCGGCATCGGCGCCGGCTGGCTGACCGACGACTACGAGCAATCGGGCATCCCGCTGGACCGCCCGGGTGTGCGCATCGATCGCATGATCGAGGCGTTGGAGGTCATCAAGGGGCTGTGGCGGGGCGAACCCTTCGACTACGACGGCGAGCACTACCAGATCTCCGGCATGGTCGGCCGCCCGCTCCCCCACTCTCCCGGCGGCCCGCCGGTCATCATCGGCGGCGGCGGCAAGCGGGTGCTGAGTGAGGCTGCCCGCCTGGCCGACATCATCAGCCTCAACCCCAATCTGCGGTCGGGCACCGTGGGGCCCGATGCCGCCCGCAGCTCGGTGGCGGCCAAGTTCGCAGAGCGCCGCCAGTGGATCGCCGATGCCGCCGGCGACCGCTTCGCCGACATCGAGATCCAGCTCAACACGTTCATGGCGCTGGTGACCGAGGACGCTGACAGCATCCTGGAGCAGTTCGCTCCCGGCTTCGGGCTGACGCTGGACGAGGCCCGCGAGGTGCCCTTGGTACTGGCCGGCACGGTCGACGACATCTGCGAGCAGTTGCACCACCATCGCGAGACCTACGGCGCCAGCTACATCATCGTGCACGACCCCGAGGTCGATGCGATGGCCCCGGTGGTGGCCCGGCTCGCCGGCACCTGAGACCTGCCAGCAGTGAGACTCAAGGGGCTCGCTGCCGCGGCGGGATAGCTCGCCGCAGTTGCTCAGGGACCGAGTGCCGCCACGGGAACGACGGCGACGCCGTCATCCTCACGCGCCACTCGCAGGCCCGTGTGACTGCCCGGGGCGCCTACTCCGAACACTGCAACCAGTTTGGAGGGCGGTCGCTTGCCCGCGTCCCGCGTTCGCTGGGCGAGCAGCTTCAACGCTCGCTTCGCCTTGTCGAGCGACACGTCGTTGCAACTCAGCTTGACCTCCACTGCTGTCCACCTGCCGTCGCGGTCTTCCACTACCGCGTCGACCTCGAATCCGCTCTCTGCGTAGTACCGAACCTCGGCATCGTTCGCGTCGGCATAGGCCCGCAGGTCTCGCATGACCAGCGACTCGAAGGCTCCGCCCAAGTACTCGGGTTCTTCCGCTAGCCGCCGGGGACCGACCCTGAGCACCGAGGTCGCGACGGATGGGTCTGCCAAGAAGCGCTTGGGCGTCACTCGCATTGCCTGCTTCGAGGCGGGCTGGAAGCCCCAAGGCTGGCAGTCTTCCCGCAGATAGACGTCTTCGAAGGCCTGCAAGTACGCGGGAAGCGTCTTGCGGTCCAAAGGAGGTCGCGGTTCGCCTTCCGCGGTGTCACGAGCCAGCGCACTCGCCGAGGCGACGGTGCCCAGATTTCGAGCCAGTGACCGCAACACGCGCCGAGCGGTCTCGGTGCTCGTGTACGGGGGCGCATCTGCACTGCGCCGGATGTCGATGCCGCACATCGCGTCCACATACGAGTCGACATAGCGCAGCGCCCCGAGAGCGGCATCTTCAACGTCGCAGGCCAACCACCCCGGCAGATCGCCTCGCACAACTCCAGGCGAGACAGAGACTCCTCCGCGACAGCATCCACGGCGTCGCCTCTCAGCAGGGCACCCAAAGACACGGCTCCATTCGACATGCCTGTCTCGAACGAGGAGAACGTCCTCAGACGAATCGGCGCGAGCCGGCCCGCACCCGAGTGGCGAATCGGATTGTCGGGCAGTGTCGACGAGCCGGTCAGAATGAACTGGCCCGGAGCGCTGCCGCGCCGATCGCACTCCCGCCGCACCGCATTCCAGATGGCGGGAGCGATCTGCCATTCGTCTACCAACAGCGGGGCCGGACGGTCCAGCAGGCTGCGCAGTGCGGCACGCGACGCATCGGCCAGCTCGATCTCATCCACGGCCAGGAATGACGCCGCCGCCTGGTTCCCGGTCGTGGTCTTTCCGCACCCCCGCGGACCCTCGATCACCACCGCAGGCGAGAATTGCAGGGTGTCTCGGAGCTTGGCGTCTGCCAGGCGCGGCACGTACTCCTGGGCAGATATTGAACTCATGTCTCCGGCCGTAGTTCCCCGATATCTTGGGTAGTCATCACCCAATATATCGGGTGATGTCGGTCATGGCCCGGCGCGCGGGCACCTGAGGTCTGTCAGTTGGTGGGTCGCGACTGACGCGATTTCGCTGCGACAATGAACCCATGACGTCGACTCCAGAAGATTCCGTGCCCGAAAATGATGGTGATGTGACTCGCGACGTACGCGAGGCTCACCGACGCAGCCGTCGGCTGCCGTCTTTACGCCCTGTTCGACAGAGGAGGCCTCCTGTGGGCACCACGCACATCACCGTCACCGTCAAGAACCCAGCAGCACGCGACCGCGCCTGGCAAGGCGAGTTCCTGGTGGACACCGGCGCCATAGATTCGCTGGTGCCGCGCCAGCACCTCGAGGCCATCGGCGTCGAGCCGTTCGGATCTCGCACATATGAGATGGCGGACGGCCGTCGGCTGCAATTCGACATCGGGCTTGCCGAATTGAAGTTCATGGACGAGACAGTCGGCGGCACCGTCGTGTTCGTCGACGACGACGTCGAGCCGCTCCTGGGCCTCACTGCGCTGGAGTCGGCCGGCATCGAAGTCGACCCGCGCAACCAGCAGCTCAAGCGCCTGTCTGCTGTGAGACTCAAGGCGCTCGCTGCCCACTGACTCACGCCGGGGAGTACATCGCTTCGGGTCATTCGAGGCGCTGCCATGACGATTTCCCCATGTCGCGCATCGAGGTGCTGCTCTCGGAGGAGTTTGATCGGGTTGTCAGCGGATGATGCGCTGACGGCAGCCGCGGCGGCGCGGGGGCGGGTCGCTTATGGCTAATGCCCGCCCGCGTGGCGGTGGAACCTGCCGTCAGGGTGCGAGTGCCAGTTGCCGAAGCCTTCGGTCTTGATAGCCGGAGCACCCGTTTTCTGTTGCGTATATGCGCCTGACGGGGCAGTCGCAGGAGGAGGCGGGACGGGGTTGGGGTCCGGGGTCGGGCGCACCGTTTGGCCGGGGGCCGGGTGACGGTAGCGCCAATCCGGGTGCCGGTGATAGACGCCGTCGCCGTGGCAATGCCACAAGCCCTTCTCGGCGCTTTCTGCCTGAACGGCTTGCTTGGCAGCCGATAGGCCTTCCAGGTTTGGCGAGCCGCACGCGCCCGAGCGGCTGGCCCCTTTCCGCGCGTCCTCGGCCGCTACGTCCTCATAGGGCCTGTACAGCGTGAGCTTCACCGATTCGCCCGCCGTGAACGGGTAACCCGACACCGACACGATGATGCTCACAGACTCGGCGCGCGCCGTGTACGTGCTCAGCCCGCGAGATGGGCCTCTGTTTATCGCCAGTTGCCAGCCCGCGACCCGACCCCACGGCAGGGCGGGCCTGGTCGTTATCGCCAACGCGCTGGTACCGCCCGTCACCGCTACCACCGTGTAGGTCGTGGTCCCGATCTGGAAGGTGGGGTCAGTCAAATGCGCAGCGCATCGGTTGGCGCCGCTGATGTCGCAGCCACGCGTGACCCCGTCTACCCGTGTCTGGACCGTCAGCGTGGCGGACCAGGCTTCCTCCCCGCCATCGGGGACGGTCTGGGCGACGGCCGGGCTCGATGCAGCCAAGACCGCCGCAGCCAGCGCGGCCAGCAGCAGCGCGGCCAGGCGCAGGCGGACGCCACGGCGAGCTAGTGCTCTACCCCCCCCCCCCCCCGCAGAATCGGCGCGCCCGCGCGCCAAAGGCGCCGCTGCGAACCCCGAAGCGTTGTGTACGGTCCTGGCGGGCATGTGCACCTCCTGAGCGAGAGTCGCCTCGCACATTAGCCGACCGGCCGCGCCGCAGCACACACCACGACACCACGACAACCACAAACATCCCAGCCCCCCACGCCCGCAGCCCCACCCACCAGCGAGACGCTCGACCCGCCGCCAGCCACGCAATGAGAAGAAATCCTGGATCCCCACGCTGCGACACTCCGCACCCCACACGAGCAGTCCCAAGAGCCCAGCAGGCGACCAAGGAGGACGCAGCCCGCGCCATCATGCGGCGCCTGAGAGGCCCGTCCTGACCTGATCGGGTTTCGGCACCATCCCGCATACCCCCCCCCCCCCCCTGAACAGCGTGTCCTGTCACACGCCCTGCGTAGTGTCGCTTTCATGAGCGACCTGGCGAGCGGAACCGCGCCACAGCCTGCAGACCGCGGAGGGCCTCGGGCACGGCATGACGACAGCGCGTTGCGCGTGATGCCAGTCGAATTCGGCGAACCGGCACGACAGGCGCTGGCTGCGTTGGTGGCCGAAGCCAAGTCGGGCGACCCGTTGAGACCGGTCACCGTCGTGGTGCCGTCCAACTACACCGGGCTGGCGCTGCGCCGGGCCCTCGCACCGGGGGTCGTCGATGAGGGAGGCGAGGCATCAGGCGACACGGTGCAGGCGATCGGCGGCGGCATTGCGGCGCTTGACACGCTGACATTCGGGGCTCTCGCCGATCGACTGGCCGGGCCGTCCCTGCAAGCTGCCGGTCGGCGGCCGCACGGCACCATGGTGCTGACGGCAGCCGTGCGCGAGGCGCTTCGCCACGATGCTGCGCTCTTCGGGCCAGTGGCCGACCACCACCGCACCGCGGAGGCACTGGCGGGGGCCTACAGCGAGCTGCGCGATCTCTCGCCGCACCAACTGAGGCAGGTCGCCGCGACCTCGGCGCGCGCAGCGGCCGTCGTCGCCATCTGCGAACGCATCAGGTCAGCGCTCGCACCGAAGTGGTACGACACGAGCGAACTCCTGCAGGCCGCCGCTGCACACGCGGAGGCTGCGCCGCCGGATGCCCTCGCGTTCGACCCGGGCGAGATCGTGCTGTACCTGCCGCGACGGCTCAGCGAGCCCGAGACCCGACTGGTACGCGCACTCGGCCTGTGGACGCTGGCCGCGCGCCGCAAGCCGCTGCATGTACTGGTGGGCGTCACCGGCGATCATGCAGCCGACGCATCGGCGCGAGCGGTCTGCGAGCGCTTGGGCGCCGGGCTGCCGGCCCATGAGGCGATGCCGCCGACCGGCACGCGGATCATGAGCGTCACCGACCCCGACGAGGAAGCGCGCACTGTGGTGCGCGCCGTACTGGCCGATCTCGACGACGGTGTAGCCCCCGGCCGCGCCGCGGTGTTCTACGCGGCGGCCGAGCCCTACGGACGCATGCTCGAAGAGCAATTCGAGGCTGCGGGCGTGCTCACGTACGGCAGCACCGCACGGACGCTGAGCGAGTCGATCTACGGTCGCTTTGCCTTGGGCTTGACCGCGCTGGCCGACGACGGCAACGGCGCTCCCGTTCTCGGGCGCCGCGAAGTGTTCGATCTGCTTGCCGGTGCCAAGATCCCGCGCCGGCAGGCCCGCCAGCGAAATGCTGACGCGCACTTCTTCGTGCCCGACTCGGCGTGGGAGCGCTTGGCTCGCGCAGCCCATGTGGTCAGCGGTGACGACTGGGAGGTCCGGCTGTCGGCTCACGCCGAGTGGCTGGAAGAGCAAGCACGGCTGAGAGCGCATGGCGAAGCATCGGCAGACGCCCAAGTCGCATGGCTCCGTCGGCAGGCCCGCGAGTGCCGTGCCGCAGCAGAGTTCGCGGCAGAACTGCGCGATCGCGTGCAGCAGGGCAGGCAGCACCAGACGTGGCGCAGCCTGTGCGACTGGATGCGCGCCTCGCTGCGGCGCTACCTGGGAGCAGTGGGACGCGACGGCTGGACGCAGGATTGGCCGCCGTGGGAGCGCAGTGCCGCGGAGCGCGTGGAAGGCGTGCTCGACCGGCTGGCCGACCTCGGCACGGTGGAGAGGCGGGTCACGCTGGGTGTGATGCGCCGCGCGCTCGAAGTCGAACTCAGCCAACCGCACGGCCGCAGCGGCACCGAGGGCATTGGCGTGTACGTCGGTCATGTCAATGGCGCAATCGACATCGTTGTCGATCGCACGTACGTCGTGGGCCTGGCCGAGGGCATCTTCCCCTCGCGTCCCGTGCCCGACAGCCTCATCAACGAGGACGAGCGCCGTGCACTGGGCGGCGCACTGGCACTGCAGACCGACGCGACCGCCGAGCAGCATCGAGCGCTGCTGGCCGCGATGGCCGGCGCCCGCCACGCCTGCACACTGCTGCTGCCACGCGGCGACTTGCGTCGCAACTGCGAGTACGTGCCGTCACGCCTGCTCATCAACACCGCTCGCCGAATCGAGCGTGATGCTCGTGGCGCCGATGCTGCGGAGAACCCGGCGGGCCGCCCGGAAAGCGGTCAGGAGTACTTCGCCGACGGCCTTGTGGACGGCGACAGCCTCAGTGCAGCGGCGCTCGACAGCACGGTGGACGACATCGTCGAGGCCCCCTCGTATCTCGCCGGGATTCGCTCGGCCGGCTTTCCGGCCACGGTCACCGAGTACGACGCGGCCAGCCTGCTTGCGCATCGTGCGAGCGGGAACCCGGTCGCGAGCCATGCACTGTGGCGCGACCCCGCATGGCGCAGGGGCGTCTCGCTGACCGACGCCCGCGCCAGCAGCGAGTTCACCCGTTTCGACGGGAACCTGACCCACGTCATCGATGCCGACGGCGCGCTGGCCAAGGTCATGTCCGCCACCCGTCTCGAGCACTGGGCCACCTGCCCGCGGCGCTACCTGTTCGAGGATCTGCTCGGCATCGAGGCCGTCGAAGAGCCCGAGGACATCCTGCGGCTCAGCCCGCTCGAACGAGGCCAGCTCATGCACGAGGCCATCGATCGCTTCTTGCAGCCGCTGATAGCGAATCGACAGCCGGCAGGCAGGGGCGCGCCCGTGGCCCTCAGCGGTCCGGGCCGCATGCCGCCGGGACCGCAGCGTCCGCCTTCCGACGAAGACCGCGACGAGCTTGTCGCAATCGGCCGCGGGCTGGCAGACCGGCGCGAAGCACAAGGCCTGACCGGTTCGCCGCTGCTGTGGCGGCGTGACCGGGCCGCGATCTTGAGTGATCTGGCCGAGATGCTGGAGCGAGACGGCGACAAGCACCGGCCGCCCCGCGGTGAGATCGAAGGGTCGGAGTTCCGGTTCGGCTTTGCCGATTCCGCGGTCGGGGCCGTCGCGTTTGACCTCACGGACGGTCGCACCGTGCGCTTTCGAGGCGTCATCGACCGGGTGGAGCGCACGGACGATGGCGCGTTGGTGGTCATCGACTACAAGACCGGTTCGCCGCGCAGCTACCGGGGCCTGACGCCGGCCACTACGCCGCGGACGGCCGAGCCCGATCCCACCCTGCGAGGCACGAAGCTGCAGCTTCCCGTCTATGCGTTGGCTGCGGCTGAGCACTTTCGCGGCGCTGCGACCGCCGGCGCAGCAGATCACGCCGCCTACTGGTTCATCTCGAGCCAGCCCGGCCACTGGGAGTGGATCGATCTCGCCGTCGACGACGAGGTGATGCGGCGGTTCGCGCAGGTGATCGAAGTCATCGTGGCGGGCATCCGCGGCGGTGTGTTCCCCGGCTATGCGCGCCCCGGCGACGATCGCCTGCCCTTCGTGGCATGCCCGTACTGCGATCCCGACGGGATCAGCTCGGGCGATGTCCGCGACGACTGGATGCGCAAGCGGCACCAGCCGCTGCTCGAGGGATTCAGCCGCCTGGCCGAGCCCGACGAGCATGACGCACCGGGCGCAGCGGCCGAGGCCAACGCGGCGTCACCGTACGGGCGTCACATGGACGGGCCGCTATGAGCGCGTCAATCGGCGCCGGGCCGGCAGCGTCGGCAGCGGTTGTCGATCACTCCGCACGCGAGCGTGTCGTGCACGACGTCGGCTCGACGATGTTCGTGGAGGCCAGCGCGGGCACCGGCAAGACCACCGCGCTGGTCGGTCGCATCGTCGAGCTGGTGTCGGGCGAGCATGCCGTGCCGATCAGCGCGATCGCGGCCATCACGTTCACCGAGAAGGCCGCCGCCGAATTGCGCAATCGAATCCGCGCGGAGCTGAACGCCCGATTGGCAGGGTCGCAGGACGCCCGGACGTGCCAGCAGTTGCGTGACGCGCTAGACGGGCTCGACAGCGCAGCCATCTCGACGCTGCACAGCTTCGCTCGCCGCATCCTCAGCGAGCATCCCATCGAAGCCGGGCTACCGCCGCTGTTCGAGACGCTTGATCAGATCACGAGCGATGTCGAGTTCGACGACCGCTGGCGCAGTTTCGTCAACGAGCTCCTGGCCGACGACGATGCGCTGTGGCTCGTGCAGATGCTCGACGCGGCCGGCGTCACGCCTGCCGATCTGCGTGAGGTGGGCGCTGCCTTCGGCACCAACTGGGACCGCATCAGGCCGCCGGACCGGCCATTCGAGCCGGCGCCGCTGCAGATCGACGGTCTGGTGGCCCGCGGCAGTGCGCTCTGCGCGCGCAGGCGCGAGTGCAGCGATCCCGGCGACAAGGCGCTGGCCCGCTTCGGGCAGCTCGAGGAGTTCGTGGCACGTCTGCGATGGGCGCGCAACGACGCCGAGGCGCTGGGCGTGCTGCTCGATGCCGAAGACTCCCGTCACGGCGTCCCCAAGATCGGCACCCGTCGCAGGGGGACAGGGCAAGCCCAGAACTGGAAGGACATCGCGTCGGTGCGCGAGGACTTCACCGCATTGCGCGTGCACTGCACCGAGGCGGCGGCCGAGGCGCTGCAGCAGGTGATCTCCGCGTGGTGCAGCCACGTCGCTCGCTTCACGCTCGAAGCCGCAGAGCAGCGGCGCGCCAACGGGCGGCTGGAATTCCACGACTTGCTGGTCCGCGCCCGGGACCTGCTGAAGTCGTCACATGACGCCCGCGACTCGCTGCACCGGCGGTACCGGCACCTGCTGCTCGACGAATTCCAGGACACCGACCCGATCCAGATCGAGATCGCGACGCGCATCGCGGCCGTGGTCGATGCCGACGAACCCGTGCCCGACGGCTGGCAGCACATCGACACCGTGGACGGGCAGCTGTTCTTCGTCGGCGATCCCAAACAGTCGATCTACCGGTTCCGTCGGGCCGACATCAGCCTGTATCTCGATGCCCGGGACCGCTTCGCGAGTTCGCAGCCAGCGGCGGCGCTGGTCACGAACTTCCGCACGACGGAGCCCATCATCGACTGGGTCAACCACACCTTCGATCGGCTGATGGCTGCCCGCGGCAGCGATCCGGCCGATCAGCTCGCACCCGCGGCGCACGACGCCGGTGCCGAGCCGCCCGCGGCAGCCGGCACAGCTCCACAGCATTCGGAGCGGCTGCACCCCGAATATGCACCCATGCACGCATCGAGATCGGCTGTGGGCCAGGGGCCCGCAGTCGTGGCGCTGGGCCTGAGCGGGCATCGCGACCTCAGTGCTCAAGGCATCCGCGACGCGGAGGCCGCCGACATCGCCGGCGTCATCACTGAGATCCTCGCGAATCAATGGTCTGTCGAAGACCGTCACCGCGGCGGCGAGCGGCCAGCCCGCCTCGGCGACATCGCCATCCTCATCCCGACGCGGACATGCCTGCCGCAGCTCGAAGCGGGGCTGACCGCAGCGCAGGTGCCGTATCGCCTCGACGCATCGGAGTTCGTGTGGCGCTCCCGGACGGTGCGTGACCTGCTGATGTGCCTGCGGGCCGTTGCCGACCCCGACGACGCGCTCGCTGTAGTGAGCGCTCTGCGCACGCCGCTGTACGGGTGCGGCGACGACGATCTGTACACGTACTACTGCGCGGTCGGGTCATGGAGCCTCTTCGCTTCCGATTTCTCTGCCGTGCCGGACGGCGCCGAGCACCCCGTGGCCGCAGGCATGCAGCACCTGCGGCGTCTCTACGACGAGCACGCCCTTGCCGCCCCCTCGGTGCTGCTCGACCGCCTGGTACGCGAGCGGCGCGTGCTCGAGCAGGCCGCAGCCGGGCGGCGAACCCGCGAGGTCTGGCGACATGTGCGCTACGTCATCGATCAGGCGCGGGCATGGTCGCACAGCCAGCACGGAGGCTTGCGGCAGTTCCTCCGCTGGGCCGCGATGCAGGCATCCGAACGCGCCAAAGTCACCGAGGCGATCCTGCCTGAATCTGACGACGACTCGGTCAGGGTGATGACGATTCACGCAGCGAAAGGGCTCGAGTTCCCGATCGTGATCGTGGCCGGCCTCCAAGGCGGCAACCGGTCGCGGCCGTCGCTCGTGGGCTTCACCGGTGCTGACCGCGACGGCCTCGATCACTGCTGCGGCGCTGCTGCAGTGCGCCTGCGCGCCGGCGCCGAGACAGCCGGCTACGCACTCTGGGCCGAACGCGAGAAGGCAGCGGATCACTTCGAGCGCATCCGACTGATGTACGTAGCCTGCACCCGCGCACGCGACCATCTGATCGTGTCGTTGCATCGCCCGCTGCCGCCCGCGAACGAGGACAGCGCGCGGCAGCCGCGCAGCAAGCCCAGTGCGCAGCTGCTCTTCGAAGCGATGCCGAGGCTCGGCACCGGGACCGTGGCGAGCGAGCGCGGCTGGGACTACCGAGAGGTCTCCGGCGACGCGACGG
>NZ_CBDBDD010000007.1:0-72426 GCF_965203655.1 Candidatus Poriferisodalis sp. | reverse complement strand
GGGCGTCGCGGCGAGGTAGTCGCGCACCGACGCCGGCAGGCTGTCACCGACCACCAGCGGCGGCACCAACAGCCCGCTCTCGAGGCTGGAAGACAGCACCGGGGCAGCCACAACCCCGTCAGGGTTGCCGCGCACCAAAGCCACGCGGTTGTTGGACACCAAGCCCAGGCTGTCGCTGCAGCCGTTGCCGGCCATCTTGGCCAGCTCCACCGACACAGCCGCAGCAGAGTCGCCGGCGACCCGCGCCACGGTGTCCACACCGAGCGTGGTCAGCGCCGCCTCGACCTCAGCAGACACCGCGCCGGTGCCGCCGATGATCTCGACATGCTCCACATCGTTCTCGGTGATGAACTCCGCCGTCGCGTCAGGCAGCTCGTCAGCAGCCGTCATCAGCACAGGAAGCTGCAGGCGATAGGCGATCGTCTGCACCGCCACGCCGTAGGACAGCATGTCCGAGGAGCCGTTGATGAGCACTGCTGACACCGCGTCGGTGCCGCACCACGACGAATTCGCGTCGATCATCGACGCAGTCGCCGCAGCCGTCGCGTAGCGGTCGTCGCCCGCGACGCGCATCACCTTCGGCTTCCCGTCGAGCCCCTCGATGGCAGCCGCCACCGAGTCGGCCACAGCAGCAGAGCCGCCCAGCACGTACACCGTGCTCACGCCGTAGTCCTCGATGAAATCAGCGACGCCGCCGTGCAGGCTGCCCGAGGGGGTCAGCAGGATCGGGGCGTCCACATAGCCGGCCAGGCCGGCAACCGAGATGGAGTCGATCAACGTCTCGCCCGACGACACGAACGCATTCGGAACAGCACCAAGGCCGCCCTTGGACTGAGCGAAGTTCTTCGCCAGCCGCAGCGCCGTGTCGTAGCGATCCTGACCAGCGAACTCACGGACCATGTCGGTGGCCGCGTTGTTGTCGTGATCGGTCTTCACCTCGAAAGAAGTGTTAGCGGCTTGGGCCGGGGACCCCGCTACGACCGCGAGCACCGATGCCATCAGCATCGCCGCCAAGATCGCTGCGAGCGAGCGCCTGCCACGCCGCTTCGTTCGAATAGTCAAGGTTCCTTTTCTCCTTGTTCTGTACGACGGGAGATGCTCCCGCTCTGCATTGTCAAACCCCGCGTCGCCGCGGTTTGTGACAGCGCCGACCGGTTGAAGGGCTCACCGCAGCGCATTCGCACCCAGTGGGCCCCACCTGGTGATCCGCATACGCGAGATACGCGGAACAGGACCAGTGTAACGGCCTTCGCCGCCGCGTCATAGGGGAATTTTCGGCCGGCCCAGATCGCGCACTGACGTCGCCCCCAGGGCGCCTGCTCGAACGGAGCAGGGTGCGCGAGCCGCGAACCGCTCAGCGGATCAGGACGCCGCGGTGAGCAGGTCGGTGAGCGGCTGCAACCAGCCCGCCTCGGCCGCCACGATCTCCAACGCCAACACAACAGCGATCCCCACCAGCCACCTGTGACGCTTGCGGGCCTCCTGACGGTCGGCCTCGCGCTCGTCGGCGATTTGCTTGCGGTCGGCTTCGCGCCAGTCGGACTGATTCAGCGCGAACTCCGAGAACGCCGACGACAGCACCCTCTCAAGATGCTCCTTGGTCACCAGGTCCGACAGCGGCGCGGGCGCGAGGCACGACATCATGTACTCCGCGCGGCGCTCGTCGAGCTGCTCACGGAACCAAGCGTAGAGGCGAGAGCGATCCTCTTCAGACACGGCGGGCTTCTGTTGGTAGCAATCTGCTACAGTTGCTTGGGAGGTGGTCGTGTGGCGACAAGCACACCGATTCGAGTCGATGAGGACATCCATGCCCTCGCCACTGCGTTGGCACCGCTGATGAGCCGCAGCGCCGCCCAGCAAGTGAGCCACTGGGCGCGGATCGGCAAGGAGCTCGAGTCTGCGCCGAACGTCTCGACCCAGGCGATCGAGCAGGTGCTCGGATGCAGAGCTTCCTACGACGACCTGAACGAACGAGAGCAGGCTGTTGTGCGGGCAGAATGGGCCGAACGCACCGACCAGCGCCGCCGAGACCTCAACTTGGCCGACGAGTTCGCGGCCGAAGGCCGCTCGTATGTCGAACTCGACGACGACGGGAACATCGTCACTCGACAGCCGTAGCCGCGGCCCCAGGATTGATCGCGGAGCTCGTGATGACCTCACCGGTGCTGCATGTCATCGCGGGTCCCAACGGTGCCGGCAAGACGACCTTTGTTGAACGCGTGCTCGCACCCTCGTCTTTGGAGTTCGTCAACGCCGACCGGATCGCAGCCGAGCGATGGCCCGATGATCCAGGTGAGCACGCCTACCAAGCGGCGCAGATGGCGGAACAGCGCCGAGAGCAGTTGATCCAAGCGCATCGATCATTTGTGGCCGAGACGGTGTTCTCGCACGAGTCCAAGGTCGGCCTTGTGCGCAACGCGTCCCGATCCGGCTACATCGTTGTCCTGCATGTCGTCATCGTCCCAGAGGATTTTGCGGTCGCCAGAGTCGAAGATCGCGTCTCCAACGGCGGCCACGCAGTTCCTGAGGACAAGATCCGTTCACGCCACCGTCGACTGTGGGGCCATGTCGCTGCTGCCGTCCGGATAGCCGGCCAATCGCATGTCTATGACAACACTTCGGCATCGACGCCGTTCCGCCTCGTCGCTCACTACCGAAACGGCCTGCTCGTGCGGCAATCAGGCTGGCCTGCTTGGGCGCCGCCGGAACTCGTGAATCTCTGATCAGCCCCATCAACGAGGACCGGCCTCTGGCTCGACACGCGGTTCTGCATCACGGGCGCTGTCGGCGGGGGCGGGGGGCGACGAAGTTGGCCCAGGCGGCCATGAGCTTGCGACATTGTTCGAGCGGAGCAGGGGTGCGCAAGCTGTGGGGCGCTCAGCCGATCACGCCGGCGGCGCCGAGCGTCGAGGGGCCGTGTGGCTGCGCGCTGGAGTCGGGGCTGTGCCGACGAGCGCTACGAGAAAATGCCGAGCCCTACCACGACGCCGAGGATCGACACGCCGATGCCGGCCAGCCAGCGGAACTGATGCCGCGCTTCCTTGCGGTCGGCCTCGCGGGCATCGACGAGCCGCTCGAACTTGGACTCAAGTCGCTCGAACGCGGTATCGAGACGCGCTATGTCGCTCTTGAGAACCCTGAAGTCGTCCTTGGTGGCGAGATCGGGAAGCGACACAGGGCTCAGACAGGACATGACGTATTCGGCGAGCGACTCGTCGGCCTGCTCGCACCACCAAGCGTAGAGGCGAGAACGATCTTGTTCAGACACAGCGGATTCCTTTCTGCAGCGATCCGCTGTGGACAGCAGGGAGCCTCTCTTGATTCGGAAAATGAATTTCAGTATTTTTCAATGCTCTTTCATTGGTCCAGCGCCAAGGCCGCCGCTCGCCCAAGCAGCCACGGTTCCTTTTCTCCTTGTTCGGCTCCTTTCCGTGCGATTTCGAGCCCTGACAGCTCGCTCGCCGGCCGCTTACGAAGCATCTGGATCGTGCCGACCGTGCATGCCTCGCGTCACCGAGCGATGCTGCGCTGCGGTCACGCCGATGGGTGCCGTCGCGTCGCGACGGCTGCTTCATTGGACCTCGAAGTGTTAGATCAGAGGCCCTCAAGCCGCCAGGTGATGGCCCGGCGTTCGGCAGCGGCCCGGCGCGGTATTGCCAGCCGCGTGTCGGCTTCGTCCTGTGAGCAGGAGCAATGCCCTGGCGGTGTCCATGGCGCAGAAATGCCCCCGTCGGTTGGGGGGCATTTCTCGCTCCTGGCGGTCACCCGCGCAGGACAGCTCTGGGCGGGATTATACATCCGACCTGCGTTGATCGGGCTGCGGCATGTCGTCCGGCAAACCCGAGAGCAGGCGAGCATGGACGTAGGGGCAGCAGCGTTCGTCGACGGGTTGCATCTGTACCACGGGCCGCACGACGCGCCGCTGCGACGCGTCGTTGTTGCTATGAGCGCTCGAAGCTGGGCCGCAGGTGAGGCAGGTCGATGCGCGTCCAGCAGCTCTGGGAGAGCTCGGCCCCGAGGCTGCCGAACGCGGCGTGAATCACCGTGATCCCCCGAGAGCTGAGGAACTCCGCGACCGGTATGAAGTCGCGGTCTGACGAGACGAGCACAGCGATGTCGTAGCTGCCCAGCATCGCCAGGCTGATCATCTCTATGGCCATGCGCACGTCGACGCCCTTTTCCTCGGTGCCTCGCATGTCGCTGCCGCATTGGGGGCACCTGTCAACCGATGCGTGACAGCGCGGACACGACGGCGCGCCGCGTCTCTTGCGCCGAGGGGAGAAGTCCACACGCACCCCGGCAAAGCCGCCCAGCACCGTTGTCGCCCAGTTCAGCAGCTTGCGGTCCCGAGACGGGTCATATGAGCCGTGAACGGACATGCCTTGGTAGGTGTGCCGGACCTGAGAGCCAACCGAGGAAGCCGCCGCGGACGACACTGCGGGACCTAGCAGCGACCAGTCGGTGCGGAACCCGGCGTCGGCGTCCCTCATCGCGAGCGTGTAGTTCCAGAAATCGACGAACACGCGCACGCGATAGTGCTGCGACGCTGGACCGGCCGACACGAGCCCTCCAAAAAGATTCAGGGGTGCCAATGGCACCCCTGGGATCAATAGAACCGGTCACCGTGCTTCCCGGATGAACCAGGCGGCCAACCGATGGGTCTTCGTGCTCTCACACTAGCGCCTCCGCCCGACACCGACCAACAGACCGCACGGAGCGCAACGACGACAGGGGCCCGCACGCGAAGAGCCCCGGGGCCGAAACCCCGGGGCTCTTTCGTTGTTGTTCTTTGCCGATCAGGCGGGCAGCCCGCCCGAACGGTTCA
Source organism: Candidatus Poriferisodalis sp. (assembly GCF_965203655.1). Classification (GTDB taxonomy): domain Bacteria; phylum Actinomycetota; class Acidimicrobiia; order Acidimicrobiales; family Poriferisodalaceae; genus Poriferisodalis. Next base: position 67,601 of record NZ_CBDBDD010000007.1, on the reverse strand, counting down.
GGTCAACTGTGCAGCTCGCTCCTAGGAGGGAGCCTTGACGCTGTTGGACACCTGGATGCGGTTCTGCGACGAGCCGTTGAGGTTCTCATCGACCCTGTCAGCCGCGGTTGTGGTGTCGGTTGTGCCGGTCGCGGGGGCGTCGGCGGCGTAGCCGGTCGCTACCCCGGCGTCAGCGGTGATCGCCGAGTACGCCGGAGGCCCGGTGACGGCAGCTGCGCCGGCGTGGCCTGCAGCGGTCTGCACGAGGTCGCGTGCCATCGGCAGGTAGCGCACCTGCGATGTCTCGAACTCATAGCGCACCGACCGCACCGGAGCCGCGCTGGCGTCCACAACGGGCAGCGCCGGGCTGTCAGCGTTCAAGTCCGCGAAGATCGTCAGACCGCCGCCAGCAGCGGCACCGTCGCCGCCGGTCGCGGCAGTCTGCACCCGGGTGTTCCCCTCTGCCACGGTCTCAGCCGCGCTGGGCCGTGTGCGGACCCTGGTAGCCGCCAGAAGGTCCTCGAGCAGGTTCGGGTTGCGGATCACGTCAACGTAGGCGTTGAAGTTCACCTCGATGGCGAACTGGGTGCGACCCGAGTCGCTGAAGCCAGCGGCCACGTTCCGAGCCGTAACCAAGCCCAGCACAGCACTGCCCGCACTGTTCTCCGCCGCCAAGGAGCAGCTGGTGAAGCCCGCCGAGAACAGCGCCGAGAACTCGGCATCGGCGTTCAACGTCTTGATCAGATCGCCCAAGGTGGCAGTGGCGGGGCCGTTGTTGAACCGCACCGTCACGCGCTTGCCCTTGGGATCGACGCTCACGCCGATGTCCAGCGGCTTGGCAGGGCTGTAGGTGCTGGCCCGGTCGAACACCATCGACCAGTCATTGCCTGCAGCGCCCGCGGCGTCGCCGTCGCCCTTCGCCCGGATCGTGATCCCGGCGCCGGTTCCGGTGACGCCGCCCACAGAACCGGCCGGGACCGTCCATGTGGCGTGCGCGGTGTGCTTCAGATCGCTCATCAGCACCCGGTTGATGCGCGGGCTGGCCTGCGCCTTGATCGCCGCACCCGACGTGCCGGCGCTCTTGTTGCCCGCAGCGTCCTCAACTGCGCCCGGGTTGATGATCAGCCGATCACCAGCCACCAAGTCGCGGCTGACGGTCGCCACCGCCGAATTTGTGCCCGCAGTATGAGCCACGGTCACCGTCGGTGCAGGGCTCGTGCCGCCGGGTCCGCCGACGATCCTCACCTCATCGGTGGCGAGCTGTGCAGTGCCTGCCAGGCCGACATTGTCATTGAAGCTGATCTCGAACGTCGCCCTTGCCGTCGCCGCGCCCGCGATGCCCACGATCGAGATCGTCGGCCGCACACGGTCCGGCGCAGGAGCGGTCACTGTCGTGGTCGCGGACCCGAAGGTGCGCTGATCAGTCGACGTGCCGAGCTTGACAGCCGAGCCGTCGATCGAGATCACATCGCCAGCGCTGAGCGCCTGGCCGAGCGTGACGTCGATCCGGGTCTGGTCGCACACGGCGCCGGCGTTCCCCGCAGCGTTGAGCACAATCGCCGGGATGCCATTGATCTCGACGACGTCCTTGATCCGCTCCACGTTGGCGGTCGCGGTCACAGCATCGCTGAAGTACAGCGAGATCATCGGCCCAGTCGGCGGGCTAGCGCTCGCATCGATGGCGGTCGCCGTGCCGGTAGCCGCCGGGTCGGGCCGCACCGGGTCGTCCGCGTTGGTCGCCCCGTCCTTGTTGGTGTCGCTCGCGGCGCCGATCCGCACGGTCAGCGCAGCAGTCGAGGCTGCCGCTTCGAGCGCAGCCTTCATGGTGGCCTCGCTGACCGCAGCGGTGCCACCGACAGCGAGGATGCCCAGGTTCAGCCGGTTGGTGCCGATGTTCTGCGGCGTGGCGGCGAGATGGTCGCGCACCGAGGCCGGCAGGCTGTCGCCCACAACCAGCGGGGTCACCAGATAGCCGCCGGCGAAGCTGGATGCCAGCACCGGAGCAGCGACCACGCCGTCGGGATTGCCGCGCACCAATGCCACGCGGTCGTTGGACACCAAGCCGAGGTCGTCGCCGCAGCCGTCGTTCGCGAGCGCAGCCAGTGCGACTGACACTGCCGCAGCGGAGTCGCCCTCCACACGGGCCACGGTGTCGACACCGAGCGTGGTCAGCGCCGAAGCAACATCAGCCGACACTGTGCCAGTACCACCGACGATCTGGACATGCTCCACATCGTTCTCGGTGATGTACTCCGCGGTCGCGTCAGGCAGCTCGTCAGCGGCCGTCATCAGCACAGGAAGCTGCAGGCGATAGGCAATCGTCTGCACAGCCACGCCGAACGGCATCATGTCGGTGGCGCCGTTGATCAGCACCGCACTCACCGCGTCGGTATCGCACCAAGACGACTCAGCGTCGATCATCGATGCGATCGCAGCGGCAGTTGCGTACCGGTCGTCGCCCGAAACACGGGTCACCTTCGGCTTCGAGGTGAGCCCCTCAATGGAAGTCACCACTGAATCGGCAATGGCGGCCGAGCCGCCCAGCACGTACACCGTGCTGACGCCGTAGTCCTCGATGAAGTCAGCGACGCCGCCATGCAAGCTGCCCGTGGGGGTCAGCAAGATCGGGGCATCTACATAGCCGGCAAGACCGGCGACCGAGATGGAGTCGACCAATGTCTCGCCAGACGAGACGAACGCTGCCGGAACGGAGCCAAGGCCGCCCTTTGAGGTGGCGAAGTTCTTCGCCAGTCGCAGCGCTGTGTCGTAGCGATCCTGACCAGCGAACTCACGGACTGACGCCGTAGCCGCGTTGTTGTCGTGATCTCTCTTCACCTCGAAAGAAGTGTTTGCGGCTTGGGCTGGGGATCCCGCTACGACCGCGAGCACCGATGCGATGAGCATCGCCGCCAGGACCGCAGCGAGGGAACGCCTGCTTCGCCGCTTCGAGTAGGTAGTCAAGGTTATGTTTCTCCTTGTTCGGCTCCTTTCCATGCGATTTCGAGCCCTGACAGCTCGCGCGGCGGCCGCCGAAGCGTTAGTTCAGAGGCCGTCGAACCGTTAGATGACGGCCGGGCGAGACGGCTGAGGCTCGGCCGATACCTGCGGCCCCCGACGGGCAAGTGCAGGGCGGTCGGCTTGTCCTTGCCGCGGCCGACGACGTCAAGAATCCTCTGCAAGCGTTTGGCCTTGCCGTCGATGTGCAGGTGCGCTGCCGGGTAGTCGTTGTCGGCATCGCGCTCGTAGTGATACGCGAAAGCGCTCTTGTGCTGAACGTAGAGCCCGTACGTGCTCTTGATGTTGGCCAGATGACGGCTCTCGTCGTCCATTCGCAGCGCATGGAACACACGCAGCGACAGCTTTGCCGGTGTACGTGAGATCTTCAGCGGGATGGGTTCGCCACGGCGATTGATGCGGTCCAGCTTGTAGGTGACTATCGCCTGTCCGTGCGACCCGTGCGTGTACAGCCCGCAGTCCAATCGGATGCCGTCAGTGACGGTGCCATTGAGCACATCCGCTGTCTCGCCGGCGAACTGCTTCGCCTGGCGCTCCAGGTCACGCTGTAGCTGGTTCAAAGGACGAGATGACGAGCCACACGTCGCGGGCCTTCGCGCTCTCGAAACGGCCGGCTTGGGCCTGCGCCTGCAGCTGCTCCCAAGTGCAGCCGACATCCTCGAGCATGCGCTGATTGCCTTCGCGGACGTCCTCGTCGGTGTAGTGAATGACCTTGACATCGTCGCCGCTGTCGCTCATTCGAATACACCTCCTCGGCATCCGTCCTACAGCACCGCAGTGTACGAGGGTCTCCAGGGCGGGCCAGTTGAGCGGTCAGCAGATCGCTCGATCATGGGTGATCGACGGTGCCGAAGTCCAACGATTTTCACGCGCACGAGCAGCCAACGTTCAGCCTCTTCTTGTTCGGCTCCCTTCCGTGTGATTTCGGGTCCTGGCAGCTCCAAGGCTGCGGCGGGCGGCGGGATCTGCGTCGGGCCGGTCGCGTCAAGGGTCGTAGCCTGCGTTGGGATCGTGTGCATGCGTATGGTGTCATCACGCTGTTTGTATGCGTTCGGTGATAGACCGTTTGGTGCGTGCGGACGGTGACATCGGGTTAGGGTGTGCGCCGTGAGACCGTTGGCAGCCTTCGTTGTGCGCACGCCGGGATCGCTGGCGAACGTGGTAGCCAGCCGGCGCCGGGAGCTCGGCATGACCCAGCAGGCGCTCGCGGATGCGGCGGGCGTGTCTCGCAAGCTCGTGTGCGATGCGGAGGCGGGCAAGCTCACCATGCAGCTCGACGGCCTCGTCAAGATCTGCAACGCGCTCGGCTGCGACCTTGTCGTGCGCGAAGCGAACAGCGAGCGCCCGACCTACCGCGACGTGGTAGCCGACCGGCCATGACGCCCGACGCGTTGAGGGTGCGCGTCGGCGGCATCGATGCCGCGGTCGTCTCCCGCACGCCGGCCGGCACGGTGCTCGCTTATGACGCCGGCTACCTCGCTCACCCCGACGCGGTCCCGCTGTCGCTGTCGCTGCCGATGCGGGCCCAGCCCCATGGCGGCGCGGCGGTCGGGAACTGGCTGGACGGCCTGCTGCCGGACCTGCCCGCCGACCGCGAGCGGTGGCGCGCCAGCGTGGGCGCTGCGTCGGTCGACCCGTTCGACCTGCTCGCCACGCCCATCGGCGCCGAATGCGCCGGCGCTGTGCAGTTCGAGCCCGCAGCAGCCGCGCCCGTCGGCGGCCCCGCCGCTCGGCACGCTGATCGCCCCTCGGCGCTCGAGCCGATCACCGATGCCGACCTCGCCGCCGCAGTGCGCGATCTCGCCGAGGGCGCACGCTTGGGCGGATGGCGCACGGACCCGCTCGCCAGCTTCAGCCTCGCGGGCACCATGCCCAAGCTGGCCCTGCGCCGCAGCGACGACGCGTGGCACCGAGCCGTCGGCGACGAGCCCACCAGCCACATCCTCAAGCCCTCGGTAGCCATCTACCCAGGCCAAGCGGTCGGCGAGCATCTCGCGCTCGCGACCGCCCGCGCGCTCGGCATCGACGCGGTCCGCACCGAGGTCGCGGTGATCGGCGGCGTCGAGACGCTCGTGGTGCAGCGCTACGACCGCGTCCGGGGCCCCGCCGACCCCGAATCGCTGGCACGCACCCACCAAGAAGACATGTGCCAGGCGCTCGGCCGTCCCGCGGCGCTGCGGTTCCAGCGAGACGGCGGACCGTCGCCCGCCGACATCGCCGGCCTGCTGCACACCCACAGCAGCGACGCCGCGGCCGACATCGCGGCCCTCCTCCGGCGGCTCGTCTACTGCTGGGTGATCGTCGCCAACGACGCCCACTCCAAGAACCACGCGCTGGTGCACCTGCCCGGCGGCGTCTGCCGGCTGGCACCGCTGTACGACACCGCCTCCTGGCTGCCCTACACCGACGTAGCGCCCCACGACGTCCACCTCGCCATGACCCTCGGCGCCGGCTACCAGGTGGGCACAGGCGCCCGCATCGACGACTGGCGCGACACCGCCCGCACCCTGGGTGCCGACCCCGACTGGGCAGCCGCCGAGGTCATGCGCATCGCCCGCGAGACACCCCACCGACTGGCCGCCGAGATCGACACACTGCCCGTCGCCATGCGCGCCTCAGGCACCCCCAGCCGCCTCCTCAACGCCATAACCCAGCGCAGCCACACCATCCTCGCCCCATAACGCCACGTACGCGCCGCCTGCCGACTCGGCATCGCTGCGGCTCATATCGGGATCACCCGCCGCGTGCTGCTTGAAGGCGATGGCGACGGGCCGGCCGGCCAGGTGAAGGTTGCCGAGTTCCGAGTGCTGGGCAGGCGCTTCGGCTGGGTCGAGGACCGATTCGGCGTGTCCTGGCTCCTGAACATCACCTGACCCAAGCCCCGTCGTCAGCTTTTCCAGAGTGACGAGATGGGCCGCATGCTGATGCGGTCTCCTAGGCTCACCTCGTGCTCGCCCATGTGCAGCACGATCCCGCCGGCGAACGCCCCGGGAGCCACGGTGTCGAGCCGGTCGCGCAGCCAGCGAAGGTGGTCTGCTGCGCGGGGCGAGGGAGAGCTGCTGGCCTTGACCTCGATGGCAGTCACCGAGCCGTCGGGTGTCTCAAGGATGATGTCTGCCTCATGGTGCGCGTCGCGGTAGTGCATCAAGCTGATGCGAGCCGCGGCGCTAGTGGATTGACGGGCGATCTCGTTGACGACGAACGACTCCGCCAGCATGCCGAATGCCTGTGATGTCGGCGCCAGCAGCGCCTGCGGCCCGGAGCCGAGCAGGTGCGCGGCGAGAGCGGTGTCGGCAATGTGCAGCTTCGGGCGCCGGATCGCTCGCGCCGACAGGTTGCGCGACCAGGCCGGGAGCTCCTGGGTCAAGAACACGGCCCGGAGCCAATCGAGGTAGCTGACGACGGTCGGCTGGCTGATGGCGAGCCGCCTCGACGCCGCGGTGAGGTTCAGTTCCTGGGATGTCTGGGCGGCGGTCCAGCGCAGCAGCGGCGCCAGTGCTGTGGATCGCCGGATGTCCGCGAGCGCGGTGATGTCACGGCCCACGACGGTCTCGATGTAGCTCTCGAACCAGCCCGCACGCAGGTCCTCGGGCAGCCGCAGCACCTCCGGGTAGCCGCCGGTGCAGATCAGCTCGGCGTAGTCGCGTCGGGTCAGCGGCGGCGAGGTGCCAGGGCGCGGGGCGCCGGGCTGGCTGTCGCCGCTCATCCACCTCTCGATCGGCGGCTCCTCGGCGCCGGCGATCTCGGCCTGGGACAAGGGGGTCAGGCGCATCAGCCGCGCCCGCCCGGCCAGCGACTCGCTGATAGTCGGCACCGACAGGAAATCGGTGGAACCGGTCAGCAGGAACCGGCCCGGCGTCTGCTCTTCGTCTGCCAAGCGCTTGACCGCCCTGATCAGCCGGTCGCCGGCCAGCTGCACCTCGTCGACAGCCAGCGGCGTCGGCCACGCATTCAGCAGCGCCGCAGGATCGTCAAGCGCAGCCTGCAGCATCGGCTCGTCCTCAAGGGTGACATAGGTGCCGCCTGCACGCTCCGCCACTCTGCGCGCCAGGGTCGTCTTCCCCGACTGGCGCGCACCGTGCAACACCACGACACGAAAGCCGCCAAGCGCATGGCTGACATGGGGACTGAGGTGCCGGGCGATGTGCTCCTCGATGCGTGCGACCACACTTCCACACTAGCGCAAATGATCGTTTTGCATGGACACTAATTGAAGAATTGCACTACCACTGCTTGCTGTATTGCACAACGGATTCTTCAGCAGATGATTCTCGCGCAGCTGGGCTCTCGCCAGCACGCCCCGCCACGCTGCCGAAAAATGCATAGCTACCCATCAGAATTCGGCGAATTTTGGATGTGCCTGCAAAAGGAGATCCGGCCCGCATCGACGTCGACATCGTGCGCGCATAGCCGCCGGCGCTCGCTGTGGTGGGCCGTCAGGTTGCTACCAGCAGCGCTGTTTGGGGGTGCAGCGCTGCGAGGCCGCGGTCGAGTGTTGCGAGACGGCCGCCGAAGTGCCGGGCGAGAGCGGCGAGGTAGGCGTCGGTCACTTGGCGATGCCCGATGACTCCGGCGAGCGTTGTGGCGTCGAAGCCGATCTCGTCTGCCCAGAACACGTGCTGGGGCAGCGACTGAAGCTGCGCCAGCGCGCCGAGCGCGTCGAGCGCGCCGATGCCTTCGCGGATCAGAAAGCGCAGCAGCGTCCCCTGGGTGATGGGGCAGGTGGCCAGCTCATCGTCGTGGCCGTCGAACCAGGCTCGGGCCAGACGGTGATGGACGTGGTCTTCGACGACGAGCGCGATCAGGACGTTTCCGTCGGCGAGCGCTGCGGTCATTCGTCTTCGAGGGATCGGACGTCTTCGGCTGTGACGGCCCGCCCGACCCGCAGGGTCGGCAGCCCCGCGGCTGACGGCGCTGCGGGTGCATCGACCGGGCTGAGCGCCAGCCGGATCAGCTCAGTGACGACTTGGCTCAGCGACTTGCGCTGTTGGTGCGCGATCTCGCGAGCGAGGGCATGCACATCGGCCGGCAGGTCGATCGTCGTTCGCATCACTGCATCATATCATCACAATGCAGACCAAGCCGCTGGCTCGGCGGGATGTCAAGCCATGCGGTTATAGTCCAATATGGACTAGTTTGGGTTGGGCACTGGTTCTGGCGGAGGGCTTGATGTCGGCGGATGTGACGGGAACGGACCGGGTCTGGACGGTGGCCGAGGCGAAGGCGCGCCTGTCTCACATTCTCCGTTGCGCCGAAGAGGACGGGCCCCAGCGCATCGGCACACGCAGAACGTTTGTGATCGTTCCTGAGCATGTCTGGCGGGAACGGGCCGAGCCTGAGATGCACGTGGGGCGCTGGCTCGTCGAGAACATGCCCCGCGGTTACGAGCTGGAACTGCCGGATCGCCGCTCGAGTCGGCCCATTCCGTTTATCGACGATGACATCGGCGGTGCTGGGGCAGGCGGCGCGGGCGCGGGTGGCGCAGAGCACGTTTCGTGAACGGCATCGTGCTCGACACCAACGTCGTCTCCGAGACTGTCCGGCCAGAACCCGACGCGAACGTCATGGCGTTCCTGTCGAGCGAGCCGAACCTGTGGCTGTCGGCGATCGTGGTGCACGAGCTTGAGTACGGAATCGAGCTATTGGCGCCGGGCCGTCGTCGCGACGCCATCGCAAGTGTCGTCAGGCGGCTCGTCTCTGAGGTGCGGCGGATCGTGCCTGTCGACGCGGCCGAAGCAGAGCACGCCGCCGAACTGCGAGCGCAGGCGCGGCGCGCCGGTCGCACCCTCGAATTGAGCGATGCGCTCATAGCAGCCACGGCCGGCGTTCGACGGTTGGCCCTAGCCACTCGCAATGTCTCGGACTTCGAAGGACTCGACCTCAGACTGATCAACCCCTGGGAGTAGCGAACGCTCGGTCGGCGGCGGTGATCTGTTGGTTGATCAGCCGCAGTCTCGCTGGCTGGCGGGTCGCCGAGATGGGTGGAGGGTGGCGATTACGGTCGCTGCTGTGAGCGCTGGGGGTGTGTCGGGCGCGGCGGTCGCTGAGTGGGAGGCGGCTGGTTTGCGGGCGCCGGACATGGATGCTGTGCGGTCGTGGCGGCTGGGGCGGCTGCGGAGTCAGCTCGAGGCCGCCGATGTTGCGGGCATTGTGCTGTTCGACCCGATCAACATCCGCTACGCCACCGACGCCACCAATATGGCGGTGTGGACCGCCCACAATCCGGTGCGGTACGCGTTCGTGGCGACCGAGGGGCCGGTGGTGCTGTTCGACCTGGCCCGGTGCGGGCATCTCAGCGCGCATCTGCCGCTGATCGACAAGGTGAGGCCGGCGGTGGGCTGGTTCTATTTCGAGAACGGTCCCCGCGAGGCCGAGGCGGCGGATCGGTGGGCCGACGGGATAGCGGATCTCGTGCGCCTGCACGGCCGGGGTTCGCTGCGGGTCGCGTTCGACAAGTGCGAGCCGCTGGGGCTGGCGGCCCTGCGGCGCCGCGGGGTGGACACGGTGACCACCATGGCGTTCACCGAGCTGGCCCGTTACCGCAAGCATCCCGAGGAGATCGTGGCGATGCGCCGGGCTGTTCATGCTGCCGGGCAGGCCGTGGGCGAGATGTGGCGGGCGCTGCGGCCGGGGGTCACCGAGGCCGATCTGTGGGCGCACCTGCACGCCGGCAACATCGCCCGCGGCGGCGAATGGATCGAGACCCGGCTGCTGACGAGCGGCCCACGGACCAATCCGTGGTTCGCGGAGTGCTCTCATCGGGTGATCGAGGCCGGCGACCTCGTCAGCTTCGACACCGACCTGATCGGCCCCTACGGGTATGCGGCCGACATGTCGCGCAGCTGGGTGACGCCGGGCCGAGAGCCCACCCCGGCGCAGCGGTCGCTTCACTCGCTCGCCTGCGACGTGCTCGCCCACAACCGTGAGCTGCTCGAGCCCGGGCTGACGTTCCGCGAGTTCGCCGAGCGCAGCTACCAGCTCCCCGACCGCTACCTGCCCAACCGCTACGCCGACGTTGCCCACGGGCTGGGCCTGTCCACCGAGTACCCCATGATCCACTACCTCCAGGACTGGGACACACACGGATACGACGGCACGGTCGAGGACGGCGTGGTGCTGTGCTTGGAGGTGTACGTGGGCGAACCCGGCGGCACCGAAGGCGTCAAGCTCGAAAACCAGGTCTACGTGACCGCCGACGGCGCCGAAGTGCTCGACACCTAGCCCATGTCACTCACCCCGCACTGACCGACAGCCGACATAGCGGCCCTGTTCCGGCGGCGCGCGCGAGCCTTGCCAAATTGCTGCTATTTGGAAAGATTAAAGCGCTATTCTTTCCAAATGAGCTTGTTCGAGAGCGGCGGCGCCGGCACGGTTGTTGCAGCCGAATGGAACGGCCGCGAGGTCCGCACGTGGAAGCCCGCGAAGCTGGCCGACCGAGACTTCGCCCTCACGGTTCCGGAAGCCCGCGCCACCGAACAAGCAATCGCCGCGGTCCGGGCTGCCGATCAACTGGTGCCGAGCAGCTGGGAGGCATTGTCACGCCTGCTGCTGCGCCACGAAGGAGTGGCATCGTCGGGAATCGAAGGTCTTCGAGAACCCCTGCTGTCAGTTCTGGTCGCCGAACGCACCGACGCGGGCGGTGCCGCCGGCTGGGTGGCCGACAATCTCGCCGTCATCGGCACCGCTCTCGACGAAGCACACACCCCTCTCAGCATCGAGGCCCTGCACCGGTGGCATGCCCGACTCATGCGCCACAGCGACCTGGATCCCGAGATGATCGGCACGTTCCGCCACCGCGTCGGCTGCGTGGGAGGCAGCTCGCCTCTCGATGCCGCCTATGTCCCGCCGCCGCCGGGCGAGATCCCCGAATTGATGGGCGACCTCGTCAGGTTTGCCAACGAGCGGGTCGACATCGACCCGATCTCGCACGCCGCGATCCTGCATGCGCAGTTCGAAGCGATCCATCCCTACGGCGACGGCAACGGCCGGCTCGGACGGATACTCGTCAGCAGAGCCTTGCGCCGGGCCAACGTGACCCGCCACTCAACAGTTCCGATCAGCGTTGCCATTGCACGCGACACCGGCGGCTACCTCTCGGGACTGCACATGTTCGAACAAGGACACGCCGGCCCGTGGATCCGCTGGTTCGCTCAAGTTGCACAAGCGGCCGCAGACATCACTGATCAGCTCGCCGCCAGGACTCGCCGCATCATCGATGCATGGAACCGACGGCTGCGCGGGCTGCGCTCTGACAGCGCGGCACGGGCGCTCGTGCCGTCACTGATCGCTCAACCGGTGCTCAGCGCACCTGATGCAGCCGATCTCGTGAACGTCAGCAGGGCCGCCGGCAGAACCGCCCTGCAGACGCTCGCCGACCACGGCATCGTCACCCCCATCGACGCTCGGTCACCCGGAGTAGGACGCGACCGCAACTGGTACGCCGCCACCGACCTCATCAACATCTGGTCCAACTGACCCACCGCCGACCCAGCCGCCAGGAGTGCGCGGACGATCTTGCGGTGGCTGGCGGCACCTCGTTCTTCTGGGTCAGCGCTGGTGGGCGGCTATGGCGGCGAGGGCTTCTGCGAGGGTCTCGACGCCGACGACGGTGACGGACGGCTCGGCGACGGCGGCAGCCTCGTCGGCTTGGGAGGCCGGCACCAGGAAGAGGTCGGTGCCGGCGCGCACGGTGGAGTGAGCTTTCTGCGGCACGCCGCCGATGGACCCGACCGTGCCGTCGTGCTGGATGGTGCCGGTAGCAGCCACGTCGAGATTGCCGGTGAGCGGCTCTGGCGTGAGCGCGTCGATGACAGACAGGGTGAAGGCCAGGCCTGCTGAAGGGCCGCCGATCCTCTCGACATTGAGCGTGACGTCGATGGGGAGCTCGGCGAAGGTGACATGGGTGGTCACGACGACGCCGAGGTGCGCGAGACCGTCTCGCTCGCCCAGCGTGACCGTGACGGTGCGGGTCTGGCCGTCTGGGGCGAGCGCTGTGAGGGTTGCCTGGGCGCCGGGCTGGTAGGCCTTGATGGCATCGGACAGGGCGGGCGCGGTGAGGATGGGGCTGCCGTCGACCGTCTGCACGATGTCGCCCTCGCCGAGCTCGCCCTCCTCGGCGGGGCTGCCGTCGACGATCCACTCGATGCGGGCGCCGACGGGCGTCATGATGTCGTGACCCAGGTGTTCGAGCGCCACGGCCACGGCGATCTGGGTGGACTGGTCCATCTGGAGGCGACCGTCTTCGCGGTTCTCCGCGATGGTGCGCTCGCCCAGGATGTCGGTGATGTCGACGACCTCGAGGGCACCGTCGAGCCAGCCGCCTGCCAGCTCGAACAGCGACGGGGCGAAGCTGGTGCGGACGCTGACGAGGCTGATGGAGGCGTCGGAGGCGTACGCCGGGTGGTCGTTGACTTGGACGAACTCCTCGATGTCGAACGTGCCGCCGGGGGCGACGACGGCCTTGCCTGCCAGGCGGGTCTCGAAGCCGGCGGCCACGGCGATGGCGGCGAGGGTGATGGCGAGTGCGACCGTGACCGCGGTGCGGGAGTACTGGCGGGGGGAGGGATGGGTCGGGGCGACGACGGCGCCTTCGGCGGCCAGATCCGCAGCGGCGGCATCGGCTGAGATCGGATCGGCAGCGGCCGGATCGGGGACCGCCGGATCGGGGGCCGCCGGATCGGCGACCGGCAGATCGGCAACCGCTGGCTCAGAGGCGACCGGGTCTGGAGTGATCGGCGGCAGCGGAGCGCCGAGCAGGGGATCGTCGAGCGAGCCCGCCAGTGCACGCCAGCCGAGTCCTGCTTCGGACTCGCCGCCGCTGTCGATCGCCTCGTCGGCATCGTCGCCGGGGCTGCCGGCGGGAGCGCCGGCGGGGTCGTCTTCGGGTTCGTCTGCCGGTCTGCCGCCGGACGCATCGCTCACAGGCGCACAGCGTGCCATGTGCCCTGCGGCAGGCACGCGCGACTCGGCCGGGAATGGGGCATATTGGGCTGATGGAGACGGGGCGCTGGGCCTACAAGCCGACAGGGATCTGGCGGCGGCTGGTCGCCGTCGTCGGGCTCGCCGTCTTTGTGGCCATCTGCACGATCACGCTGGTGGCGGTCGTGCTGATCGCTGCTGCACTGGGGGCGCTCCTGCTCGAAGCGCTCGTGGGATGAGCTGAGGCCGCGTGTCGCCACCGCCCGACGCCCCGGGCCCAGCACTTCCTGACCACACCGACGACGCGTATGCGCGACGGCTGGAAGCGGTGGTGGCAGGTCATCGGGGCGATAGCGAGGCGGCAGCGCAGTTCCTGACGGACAGCGATGCCGACGTCCGCGCAGCGGCACTCGGTGCGCTCGCACGCTGCGGCGAACTCAGCGCCGCCCAGGTTCGCTCGGCGCTGAGCGACGACGCGACCGGGGTCCGCAGGCGGGCCGCAGAACTGGCCCCGCCGGAGGTCGACCTCATACCGATGCTGAGCGACGCCGACGCCTCGGTGGTGGAGGCCACGGCTGCTGCACTCGGCGAGCGCGACCGGGACGCCGCGCCGGTGCGCGAGCTGTGCCGCGTCGCCCGCGATCATGACGACCCGTTGTGCCGTGAGAGCGCAGTTGCTGCGCTCGGCGCCATCGCCGCGGGGCTCGACACGATCGCGGCGGGCCCGGATTCGGCAGAGCGCAGCGCGGCTGGCGCCGGTCACGACGATGCCAGGGCGAGATCGCTGGAGGTGCTGCTCGCTGCCATGGAGGACCGGCCACAGATCCGGCGCCGGGCCCTGCTGGGATTGCACCAATTCGACGACGACCGTGCCGTCGACGCCGTGCGCGCCTCGCTCGATGACCGCGACCGCCAGGTGCGCGCCGTCGCCGGCGAGCTGCTCGGCGTGCCGGTCCGCTGATCGGCCCAGCAGCCTCGACGCCGCCTGATCTCGCCGGCGCGCCCAGCGGCGCAGCTACCGGCCGGGAATCGTGTGCGAGGCGTGGAGGGACTCGAAGTTCTCGAGTGCACGCCCGGCGCCCAGCACCACCGTCTCGAGCGGCGACTCGGACCGCAGCACCGGCACACGCGCCTCCGATGCGATGCGCTGGTCGAGTCCCTGCAGCAGCGACCCCCCGCCTACCATGAGCGCGCCGGTGTGAATCAGGTCCTGTGCCAGCTCCGGCGGTGCCTCGCCAAGGCACTCGAGCACGGATTCGACGATCTGCTCGACCGTGTCGGCCAGCGCAGAGCGCACTTCGGTCGGCGTGATGACGAACGTGCGAGGCAATCCCGACGAGAGGTCGCGGCCCTTCACCTCGGCGTCGAACTTGTCGTCGACCGGCCACGCGGACCCGATGCTGATCTTGAGCTCCTCGGCGGTGCGCTCGCCGATGGCAATGCCGTGGACCCGCCGCGAGTAGTTCATCAACGCGGTGTCGAAGTCGAACGAGCCCACACGCACGGCCTTGAGCGAGACCAAGCCGCCGAGCGAGACCATGGCGATCTCGGCAGTGCCGCCGCCGACATCGATGACCAGCGACCCCGCCGGCTCGTGGATCGGCAGCCCGGAGCCGATGGCTGCGGCGATCGGCTGCTCGATCAGCCGCACGTCGGAGGCACCCGCCCGGCGTGCCGCCTCGATCACCGCTCGCCGCTCGACCGGGGTGATCAGCGACGGCACGCACACAGCAACCCGGGTCCGGCCGAACCGGCCGACGCCGACACCTTGGAGGATCAGCCGGATCATCCGCTGGGTGATGTCGAAGTCGGTGATGGCGCCGTTGCGCAGCGGGCGTGCCGCGATGATGTAGCTGGGCGTCCGGCCGATCATCTGCCACGCTTCGCGGCCGACGGACAGCACATCGCCCGAGCGCTCGTTGAGCGCGATGACGGACGGCTCGTTGAACACGATGCCGCGCCCCCGCTCGTACACCAGCGTGTTCGCGGTGCCGAGGTCGATTGCCAGGTCACGAGCCAGAGCGATTCCCCCGGTCATGGCCCGGCGGGCGCGGGCGAGCCCGGCGAGGCACACGGGCATCCAGATCAGCGCTGAGCGGCGGAAGCACCGGCAGCGAATACTCGCGCTCGATCAGACGGATGCTCTTCGCTGTGCGAGAGCGTGGCGCAGGAATGGCGGAGCCTGGCAATTCTGCCGTCGAGAGGTCCCGGCTCGACTGCTTGGGCGCTCGGCGGAACAGGCCCCTCAAGCCTGGAGCGCGCGGCGAATCCTCCGGCCCGCGCGGAGCGATCGCCTTCAGCTTGCGGCGGAAGGGCTCGGTCTCGTCATCGGTCACACGGTTGTTCTGCACCCGAGCGATCGCGCCCAGCACCGCCATCCCCAGCAGCGGCACCACCACCGCAATGGCCAGGAACAGCAGCGGGCTCATGCGCGGGGCACCTCGGCAATCGGCTGCGACTGCAGGCCCCAGTCAGTCCCGCCGTCGTGGTGCTCTTGCTTCCAGATCGGCACTGTGGCCTTCAAGGTATCGATGCCGAAGCGCGCGGCTTCGAATGCTGCATCCCGATGCGGCGCCGACACCGCCACCACCACCGAGCACTCGGTGAGGGCCAGCGTGCCCACCCGGTGCAGCAGCGCCGCCTTGCACACGCTCGGCCACCGCCGGCGCATCTCGGCGGCGATCTCCGACATCCGGGGCGTCACCTCGGACTCGTACGCCTCGTATACGAGCCGGGTCACGCCGGTGCGGTAGTCGGCATGGTCGCGCACCGTGCCCGAGAACAGCACCACCGCACCCGCCGATGGATCAAGCGCCCATTCGTAGACGGCCGCAATGGGCAGCTCGTCGGGCGTCAGCTCGATCCAAGTGGTCATCATCGCAAAGCGTAGGAGCGCCGGAGCCAGGCTGTGGCAGCCCAGCCGCCGACAACCAGCGCAGCCCCCGCGCCCGCCAGCATCGCGTACTGGCGCTGACGTGCATTGAGATCGTCCCACGGCATCCCGGCGTCTGCGATCACGTACGCCTGCGCGCTGCTGTAGCGGGGCTCCCAGCCGGCGGCACGGAGCCGGTCATTGGCCACCACCCAGCTGAAGCGGGTGAAGGGCAGCAGGCCGTCGGGTGCAGCGTGACCCACCCGGCGAGCCACGTAGCGGTCGAGCCGCTCCGGTGCAGGCAGCGGCAGCCTGACCTTGGGCCGAGCCCCCAGCAGCGCCCGCAGCTCGCTGGGTGCCAGCCAGCCGTCGGGCGCCACGTTGAACACACCCGCGAGACGCTGCCGCACCGCCAGCACCACCGCAGACGCCAAGTCGTCGAGGTGCAGGAACTGCACCGGCGGGTCATCGCTGCCGGTGCGGATCGGCGCAGCCGCCAGCATCGCCTCGCCGATCGGGCCGCCGAGACCGCTCGACACCACCGGCGCCGGCCGCAGGATGGCCACCTGCCGCCCGGACTGTCCGGACCGCTCCCCCGCAGCGTCGCGCCACTCCAGCACGGTGCGCTCGGCATCGGCGTGGTGCACGGCAAACGACGACTCCAGGTTCGGCCGCACCGGCATGTCCTCCGAGATCGGCGTCGGATGGTTCGGCCACGCCCCGTACACGCTGGCGCTCGACACCAGCGTCAGGTGCGGCACATCCGCCGCGGCGAGCACCCATCGCAGCCGGTCAGAAGTGATCTCGCGGGTCAGCCGCAGGTGCACCAGCGCGTCGGCGCCCGAGACGGCCTCGCTCACGTGCGCCGCCTGGTCGGCGTCGATCATCTGGTCGATGTCGATCACGTCGAACGACTGCGCCAGCCACTGCAGCACGCGGGCGCCGATCACGCCGCCCGTGCCCGACACCGCGACCCGGCTGGAGCTAGCGCCTGAGTCCACGATCACTGTCCTCAGTCAATCGGGCCGCGGGCCACACGCCCGCACCGCAGCCGTACGATTCGGTTGTGGCTGACGACGCCGGGGCCGACGACCCGGGGGCCGACCCGTTCAAGGGCATCCCCTTCCTCGGCGACATCGCCGGGATGCTCGGCAACGAAGCATCCCTGTGGGAAGGCGCCCGCCAGACGGCCACCCAGCTCGCCACCGGCGGCACGCCTGAGCACAACGTCGACCCGGTCATCCGGCACCGCCTCAGCGAGATCAGCCGTGTCGCCGAGCTGCACACGGCCCACGTGACCCATCTCGACATCGTCCCCGCACGCACCGAGCCTGTCACGCGCTCGGGCTGGGCGGCGGCAGCCCTCGACGCGATCCGCCCGCTCATGGACCGGCTGTCCGAACGTCTCGCCAACGAATCGGTCGACGACCCCTTCGCGGGCCTGCTCCGCATGATGAGCCCGATGACCGTGGCGATGACCGCCGGCATGATGGCGGGCCACCTCGCCACGAAGGCATTCGGCAACTCCGATCTCGGCGTGCCGATGGGACGGATCCTCATCGTGCCCGCCAACATCACCGACTTCGCATCCGAATGGAGCCTCGACGTCGACGACGTCATGCTGTGGGTGGCCATCCGCGAGCACGCCATGCATTCGATGTTGGCCGTGCCCCACGTGCGTGCAGAACTCGACGGGCTGCTGCTGCGCTACGTGGAGGGGTTCCAGCGCAGCGACCGGGCATTCGAGGAGATGCTCGACCTCGACCCCGACATGATGAGCGACCCCTCCCAGCTCACCTCGCAGCTCCAGCGCATCTTCGGCAACCCCGAGCTGCTGCTGGGGGTGTCACGCGACGACAGCCAGAACGACATCGTGCAGCGGCTCGAGACGCTGCTCAGCGTCGTGAACGCCTACATCGACGACGTCGTCGCGCAGGCGGGCTCGCGGCTCATCGGCAGCTTCGGCGCGCTCAGCGAGGCGGTGCGCCGCCGCCAGCTCACACAGGGCGCCGATTTTGCGGATCGCCTGCTCGGCGTGCGGCTGAGCGCCGAGGCCCGTGACCGGGGCGAGGCGTTCATCGTCGGCGTGATCGAACGGGCGGGACGCGACGGGCTGGCGCGCCTGTTCGAGCCGGGCTCACTGCCCACGCCCAACGAAGTCGCGGCGCCGGGCCTGTGGCTGGCCCGCCTCGACCTGCCCTTGGACTAGTCGAGACCCGGGGCCCGGCCGACGCCTCGAGCCGGATCTGACGGCTGACGCTGCCCCCGGATCTGGCTGCGGCGGCGGACTCGGGTCTGGGTGATGCGGGTGCGCACCCGCGTGACGATGATCTCCGAGGGGGGACGCCGGCCCCGGGCCAGCGCCCACAGGCCGCCGGCGTAGAGCACCACCGCCACCGTGGCGGCAATGCCCAGCAGCATCACCCCGGCGCGCAACGGCAGGATGCCGCTCGGCGCAGCCACCGGCACGAGCCCGCCGATCACCCACATCAGCTGGAAGCGGGTCTCGAAGCGGGCGAACGTGCGGCCCTGGTCTGCGGGCACCTCGTCGCGCTGCACGATGGCGTCGAAGCACAGCTTGCCCAGCGCCGACATCAGCCCGATCACCAAGGCCAGCCCCAGCACCGAGCCGCGGTCGGGCGAGGTCACGACGTAGAACGACATGGCGGCGGCCAGCAGCAAGGTGCACGCGAGCAGGATCTCCTCGCGGACACGGCGCCGCAGCCACGGCGCTCCCACCGCGCCGATGAGCTGCCCGATGGCGCTGGCGGTGAACATGAAGCCGAACCACCACGGGGCAGCGTCGTCGGTGCGCAGCCAGAACGCGATCAGGAACAGCGTGAAGCCGGTCATCATCCGCACGACGCCCATGGCCGAGCCGGCCAGCAGCATCGCGCCACGACGCCTGGTGGCCGCGGCGGGTGGGGGCTGCTGGGGGGCGACGTGCGGCGGGCGTGACGGGAGCGGCTGGGGCGGCGGGCTCGGCGGCACACGCCGCGGCCGCACGGCAAAGCGGGGCAGCCGCCGTGCAGGGAACGTCATCAGCACGAAGACCACCGCCGCCAGCACCAGCACCCAGCGCGACGAGGCCAGGCTCAGCAGCACACCGGGACCGGCCGCCAGCGCACCCCCCAGCCCGCTCAGCAGCATCAGCTTGGAGTTGGCTTCCACCAGGTCGCGCTCCTCGCGCACCAGCCCCGGCACCACGGCGCTCTTGGCCACGTGGTACGTCTTGCCCGCCACCAGCGCACCGAACGCCTCGGGGAACAACCACAGCGAGTCGAGGTGCCGCACCATCAGCAGTGCCAGGATCGCCCGGGCGATGCCCGCCCCGATGATCATCCCCCGGCGGCCGCCACGGGCACGGTCCACCAACGGCCCGATCAGCGGCCCCACCACCGCGAACGGCGCCATCGTCACCAGCAGGTACAGCGCCACCCTGGGTCTCGCAGCCGCCGGATCCAGGTTGAAGAACAGCGACCCTGCCAGCGCGATCGCGATCAGCGCATCGCCGGCGGCCGACAGCAGATGCGTGCGGGCAAGCCACGTGAAGGGCTGCATCAGCGGCTACCCCGGTTCAGTTCGTCACGCTCCGCTCGTAGCGGTAGCCCAGGCCCCGGATGGTGGTGATGCGCTGCGGGTCGGACGGATCGTCCTCGATCTTGGCCCGCAACCGCTTCACATGCACGTCGATCGTCTTGGTGTCGCCGACGTAGTTGTAGCCCCACACGTTCTGCATGAGGCTGTCGCGAGTGACCACCCGGCCGGCATTGGAGAGCAGGTAGGCCAGCAGCTCGAACTCCTTCAGCGCGAGGGACACCAGCTCGCCGCGCACACGCAGCTCGTGGCGGTCGATGTCGAGCATCACATCGCCCTCGACCAGACAGGTCGCCTCGGGCTCGGAGGGCTGCGGGGAGGCGCGCCGCAGCACCGCCCGCATGCGTGCCACCAGCTCGCGCATGCGGTACGGCTTGGAGACGTAGTCGTCCGCGCCGACCTCGAGGCCCACCACGGCATCGATCTCCTCGCCGCGGGCGGTCACCATGATCAGCGGCACCCGTGTCGTCTTGCGGATCTCCCGGCACACGTCCAGCCCCGACATGCCCGGCAGCATCACGTCGAGCAGGATCAGGTCCGGTTCGGACTCGCTGATCTCTTCCAGCGCGGCGCGGCCGTCGGCGGCGGTGCGCACCTCGAAGCCCTCACGCCGCAGGCCCACCGAGAGCGCCTCGGTGAAGGACGGCTCGTCGTCAACTACCAGTACCGATGTCATATGTCTGCCTCGTCAAGTGTGCCCGTGTCGTCGGGTGCGGGGAATCTGAGCGTGAAGGTCGTGCCGACGCCCTCACGGGTGTGCAGCATCACCTCGCCGCCGTGGTTCGCCACCACGTGGCGCACGATGCTGAGGCCCAAGCCGGTGCCGCCGGTGGCCCGGGCGCGGGCCTTGTCGACCCGGTAGAAGCGCTCGAAGACCCGCTCGGTCTCGTCCGCGGGAATGCCGATGCCCTCATCGGCAACCACGATGTCCACCCACGCCGGCTCCCCTGCTTCTGACCGCTCAGGGTCGAACAGCTCCGGGCTGCCCGGCGGTGCAGGCACATCCGATGATCCCGACATCTCTGCAGGCCCGATCCGAGCGACGGCCGCGTCCGCCTCTGCGAGCACCTCCGAGGGCGGTCGGTCGTTTCCCGAGCTCGGCAGCACGCTCAGGCGCACCTCCGAGCCGGGGTCGCTGTACTTGATGGCGTTGTCGACCAGGTTCCCCACGGCCCGCAGCAGCTGGCCGCGGTCGGCGTGCAGCACGATCGCCGACCCGTTCGAGGCCTCGGGTCGCACCAGCTCCACGTCGTGGGTGCGTGCGTGCTCGGAATACTGGTGCGCCACCTCGCTCAGCAGCGGCACGACCGGCACCTCCTCCTGCCGCATCGAACCCTCCAGCTCGACCCGGCTCAGCTCCAGCAGGTCGTCGATGATGAGCCGGACCCGCTCGGCCTCAGCGCTGATGCGGCCCACCAGCCGGCCCCGCACCGCCGGGTCGTCCTCGTGCTCCAGCGTCTCGGACAGCAGCGCGATCGCGCCCACCGGCGTGCGCAGCTCATGGCTCAGGTTGGCCACGAAGTCACGCCGTACCTCGTCCACCCGGGCGCCTTCGGTGCGGTCAGCAATCACCGCCACCGCCCCCAGCGCATGGCTGTCGCTGGCCACCGGATGCGCGCTGATCTCGAGCACCCGCGGCGGCGGGCCCGTGAGCTTCACCGTGCGGAAGCGTGCGTGCCCCGCGCCTGCCTGCTCCAGCAACTCCCGCACGCCCGCGCCGACCAGGGCCATGGCATCGCGCGCCGACATCATCTCGTCGGCCAGTGCGTTGGTAGCGCACACGGTGCCGTCCTCGTCCACCAGCACGACACCGATGGCGAGCTCGTCCATGGCGAGCTGCCAGCGGGCGCGGTCCCGCTCGGCCAGGTTGGCCGTCATCGCCGCCGTGGTGGCCACCGACTCCAGGTAGGTGAGCCAGTCGTCGAGCTTGTACCCATCGACCTCGGCCTCGGCAGGCCGCGGCCGCTCGCCATCGTGCGCCACGAACTGGTGCACCACCCTGCCCAGGCGCTCAGCCGCCGAGCGGCGCGCTCGCACAGCCGTCACCACGACGATCACGAGTGCCAGCGCCAGAGCGGACGCGATCGCCACCAGCGCTGCAATCACATCTCGTCCTGCTCCCGCCGGGCCCGGGCCCGGTTAGCACCCAGGTGCTCGGGCAGCTCCCCGGTCACCAAGAACTCGACCCGCTCCGCGACGTTGACCGCGTGGTCGCCGATGCGCTCGTAGAAGCGGCCCACCACTGCGAGCTGCACGGCGTGCTGGATCTCGATCTTGCCGAGCTCGTGCGACGCGAACACCGACACGATGTACTCGTTGTGCAGGTCGTCGAGCACGTCGTCCATGTCGTTGAGCACCGACGCCAGGCCGGCGTCGCGCTCGGCGTAGGCATCCATGGCCATCGCCGTCAGCTTCACCGCCTGCTGGCGCATCCGGTCGATGAGGCCCCGCACCCGCGGCTCGAGCTCGGCGCCGTGCAGCCGCGCCACCGCCTTGGCGATGTTGGTGACCAAGTCGCCGCTGCGCTCGATCTCGGAGATCATCCGCAGGTCGGTCAGGATCGTGCGCAGGTCCACCGCCACCGGCTGCTGCAGCGCCAGCAGCCGGACGCACTTCTCCTCGGTCTCGATGCTGAGCAGGTCAAGCTCGTCGTCTGCGGCGATGATCTGGTCGGCCCCGCCGATGTCGCCCGCGAGCAGTGCGGCTGTCACCGCCGAGATGCCCTCGGCCACCATGCCGCCCATCTGCACGAGATCGGCACGAACCTCGTCCATCAGCTGATGGAACTCGGTCCG
This sequence comes from Candidatus Poriferisodalis sp., assembly GCF_965203655.1. Taxonomy (GTDB): domain Bacteria; phylum Actinomycetota; class Acidimicrobiia; order Acidimicrobiales; family Poriferisodalaceae; genus Poriferisodalis. The sequence continues at coordinate 45,425 of NZ_CBDBDD010000007.1, read as the reverse complement.
TACTTCTTCGGTCATGTCATGCAGTGTGGCGTATCTGCGCTGCCCGGTCGCTGTTCTGCGGCTCAGCCCACCCGCCCGGTGATGTAGGCCTCGGTTCGGGGATCGTCGGGATTGGTGAAGATCAGGCTGGTGGGTGCGTACTCGACCAGCTCGCCGGTGCGCTGGCCCATCTCATTCGCCTGCACCGAGAAGAACGCCGTCATGTCGCTGATGCGGGCGGCCTGCTGCATGTTGTGGGTGACGATGATGATCGTGTACTCGGTCTTCAGCTCGGCGATGAGCTCCTCGATGCGGCCGGTGGCGATCGGGTCGAGCGCCGAGCAGGGCTCATCCATCAGCACCACGTCGGGCTGCACCGCAATGGCCCGGGCGATGCACAGCCGCTGCTGCTGGCCGCCCGACAGGCCGTAGGCCGATGTTTTGAGCCGGTCGCGCACCTCGTCCCACAGCGCCGCCCGTGTCAGCGAGCGCTCCACGATGTCGTCGAGCTCGGACCGCTTGGCGCCCGCCAGCCTCGGGCCGTAGGCGATGTTGTCGTAGATCGACTTGGGGAACGGGTTGGGCTTCTGGAACACCATGCCCACCCGGCGGCGCACCTCGACCGGGTCGACCTCGTCCTGGTACAGCTCGACACCGTGGTAGTTGATCGAGCCCTCCACCCGGGCGCCCTCGATGAGGTCGTTCATGCGGTTGAAGCAGCGCAGGAACGTCGTCTTGCCGCAGCCCGAGGGACCGATGAACGCCGTCACCTCGTGCGCAGCGATGTCGAGCGAGACGTCGCGCAAGGCGAGGAAGTCGGTGTAGTACACGTGCACGTCGTCACAGCGGAACACCGTCTGGGTGTCGGCGCGGGTGTGTCCCATCGCCGCACCGCTCACGTCAATGCGCGGCCCAGGCGATGTCATGCCGTCGACGACCGCGCCCGGCTCGCTCACACCGGGCCCGCTCACACCGGATTGGGCCACGTCGGGCATTGATGCGTCGGACTCTTGGGTCATCACGGCCTCTTCGGGTGTCATGAAGGCGCCACCTGTGTCATCACCACTGCTTCTCGAATCGGTTGCGAAGATAGATAGCCAAGCCGTTCACTGCGAGCACCAGCACCAGGATGATGACGCTCGCCGCGGCGGCGTTCACCCCCCAGTCCGCTCCGGGCTGGCGGGCGAAGTTGAAGATCAGCACCGGCAGCGCCGTGTAGGGCCCGGTGAAGGTCTCGAACACGTTGGCGTCGCCGAAGCTCATGAAGCCGGTCGCAGCCCCCACCAAGATCAGCGGGGCGGCCTCGCCCAGGGCGCGCGCCAGCGCCAGCACCGTGCCGGTGAGAATCGTGGACAGTGCCGCGGGCAGAACCTGGCGTGAGAGCACCTCCCACTTGGTGGCCCCCACACCGTAGGCGGCTTCGCGCAGCGAGTCCGGCACAGCCTTGAGCGCCTCCACCGAGGTGATCACCACGATCGGCAGCACCATCGCCGCCAGCGTCATCCCGCCTGCAATCGCGGTGGTGCCACCGCTGAATCCCCGCAGCGTCTGAGCGAACACCGCCAGGCCCAGCAGCCCGTACACGATCGAGGGCACGCCGGCCAAGTTGCGGATGTTCAGCTCGACGATGCGGGCGAAGCGGTTGCCCTGTGCGTACTCGACGAGGTAGATGGCCGTGGCTACGCCGGTCGGGATCGCGAACACCCCGGTCACCAGCGCCACCTGCAGGCTGCCGAGGATGCCCTGCCACACGCCGGCCTCGCCGGCAGAGCGCTGGGAGAAGCCGTGGGTGAGGAAGTACCACAGGTTGCCCGACAGCACATCCCAGCCGTCCACGATCATCACGGCGAGCAGCACCGCCAGAAAGCCCGTGGCGAACACGGTGGCGCCGATGAGCAGCCACTTGAAGGCCGAGCCGGCCACATCGGCGCCGGGGCGCTTGCGCAGGGCGTCGGCTGCGCCGGTGGCGATGCCTGCAGGTGTCGTGAGAACGGTCATGTCAACGGAGCCATCAGTACTTGTTCTGCAGTCGGCGGACGATGAGATCGCCGAGCATGTTGAGCACCAGCGTGATGGCGAACAGCAGCGCGCCCAGGAAGTAGAGACTCTGGAACGCCAAGTTGTTGCCGGCCACCTGGTCGGTGCCGAGGCCGAGCGCCGCCATCGCGGAGGTGAAGGTGCCGCCGGATTCGGTGAGCGCCAGATTGAACAGCGAGGTGTCGCCGCCGCCCGACGCCATCGTGACCACCATCGTCTCGCCGATGGCGCGGCTGAAGCCGACGATGATGGCCGCCATCAGGCCCGACATCGCGGCGGGCAGCACCACCCGGATCGAGGTGGTGACCTTGCGGGCGCCGAGACCCGAGGAGGCTTCCCGCAGCGCCAAGGGCACTGCCCGCAGGGCGTCCTCGGAGATGGAGGCGATCAGCGGGATCACCAGCAGGCCGACCGCGATGCCCGCCGCCAGCTTGTTGAAGAAGTTGATCTCGTTGAAGAAGTTGGTGAGGATCGACGGGGTGATGAAGCTGATGGCGAACACGCCGAGCACGACGCTGGGCACGCTGGCCAGCAGCTCGAGGGTGGGCTTCATCACCTTGCGCACCTTGGGATGCGCGTATTCGGAGAGGTAGATCGCAGCGCCGAAGCCCGACGGCACTGCCACCAGCATGGCGATGACGGAGATCTGCACCGAGTTGACCAGCAAGGTGCTGAGGTCGAACAGGCCCCGGCGGGGGAACCAGCCGATCTCGGTCAGATTGTCGAAGGGCACCTGGCTGATGAACGTCCACGCCCCCGACGCGACCGTCCAGATGATGAGTGCGCTCACCAGCACGGTGGCGAGGGCCGCGAGCGCGAAGGCCCAGCGTGCCCCGGCCGACCAGGCCCGCCGGCCTGCCGATGTCCGCAAGTCGGCGACGCTCAGGTTGGAGGTGTCCGGTGGCATGGGCGGTGTCATTCTAGAAACCCGCCGATGTCCCCCTCAGGAACTTCGGTGCACCTGAGGGGGACCATCAGCGGGAGGGAGGGGTCCCGGATCTGCGGGCTGGACCTGCGTGCGGCTAGAAGGTCTTGCCGGTGGTCAGGTTGACCCAGTTGCTGCGCGACTGCTCGAGGTCGGCAGGGTCGAGGTTGACGTAGCCGGCGTCGACCACGTAGGTCTGGCCCTCGTCGCTCAGCATGAAGTCGACGAACGCCTTGATGGCGGGGTCGGAGGCCTGCGCAGCGTCGATGTAGGTGTACAGGAAGCGGGCGATCGGGAACTCGGCCGAGGCGATGGTCTGGGGCGTCGGCGCCACGCAGCCGTCGCCGCCGTCGACCTCCACCAGCTTCACTTTGTCGCGGTTCTCGTCGGCGAAGGCGAAGCCCACCCAGCCGAGGCTGGACTGGTTGCCGGCGATGCCGTCGATGATCACGTTGTCATTGGCCGAGGCGTTGTAGTCGGGACGCACGGCGAAGTTCTCGTCAGCATGGCCCTCTTCGACACGGTGCTCCCACACGCCCTCGAGGGCGATCTCGATGAAGCTGTCGAAGGTGCCCGACTCCTCGCCCGGGGCGAAGATCTCCAGAGCGCCGTGCCCGAACGGGCCGGTGCCGCCCAGCTCGGCGTTCAGGCTGTTGGCATCTGCCCACGAGCTGAATCCGGTCGACTCGATGCCGACCAAGCTGTAGAGGTCTTCGAAGCTGAGGCAGTCGACCGAGTCGTTGCTGGCGGCGGTGATCACCGAGATGCCGTCGATGCCGACGCGCAGCTCGATGAACTCGATGCCGGCGGCGCTGATGTCTTCGGCCTCGGAGTCCTTGATCTGGCGGGAGCTGTTCCAGATGGGCACTTCGCCTGCCGCTGCGGCCTTGTGACCGTCGCCCGAGCCGGGGCCTGCGACCGAGAACGCCACGTCTGGGTGCCTCTCGGAGAACGCCTCTGCCAGCAGGTTGGTGACGGGCTCGACCGTCGAGGAGCCGGTGACGTCGATGGAGCCGCTGATCGAGTCGGCCATCTCGTCGCCCGAATCGTCGGCTGCAGGGGCCTGGGTCGCGGCGGGAGCCGCTGCTGTCGTTGCAGCTGCGCTGGCGGCGCCGTCGTCAGACGAGTCGTCGTCGCTGCCGCACGCAGCGGCTACCAGAGCGAACGCAGTGAGCAATGCCACGAGCAGCTTCGTGCCGCGGCGGGATGACTGGGGGGTCTTTCGCATGTCCGCGCACGCTACGAACGGCCGGTGACAGCAGCGCGGGTTCGGGGTGAACGGTCGCCACGGATGCCGTGAACAACCGGTGAACTGCTCGACGGGGCTGCCTGACTGAACTACCCGACTGAACTACTCAGCGTCTTCTTCGTCCTCGGGCATGCCCAGATCCCAGTGCAGCTCGTAGTTCTCTCGCTCGGCGTCGCGCACGACCCGCTCGCGGTTGCGGCGGAACTGCGGATCGTGGGGCGGCAGCAGCTGCAGGCGTGCGTTGGTGCGGCGGCTGAACTCCTCGACGGCGGCCTGGTCGCCGTAGATCCCCTCGATCTCCCAGTGGGGAGCGACGGGTCCCAGGTACACGATGCGGATGCCGACCTCAGGGGGGAGCTGCTCTTCTTCGGTGGCGATGTCGGACACGGAGTTCCTCTTGTGTCGGGGCCGACGGGAAGGGTACTGAGACCGGCCGGTCCGACGGCTTCAACGACGGTCTCAACATGAAAGTTTGATGAAAGTCGGCTCAACGGGGAACCGGACGGGGTCCTGCGGCGTTGGTTCTCATGATGTTGCAGGTCAATCCGATATACCAACCGCAGATATGTCCAGGCCCGGGCTCCGAGAGCGTCGCGGCCGAGTGGGTCACACGACGCAATTGCGCCGACATCGATCCGAACGTCTTCTTCCCCAATGACGGCGCCGGCGTGATCGCTGCTCAGAAGGTGTGCGCCGAGTGCCCGGTGAAGGACCCCTGCCGCGAGTACGCGCTCGCCAACAACATCACCCACGGCGTGTGGGGCGGCACCTCAGAACGGCAGCGCCGCCGGATACTGCGAGACCGTCGTCGTGCGGCCAGGGCCGCCTGACTCAGGCGTCCTTGGACTTGGAGTCGCTCGATGAGCTGCCGCCGGCTTCCTTGTCCTCGTCGTTGACACCTTCGCGGAACTCGCGCTGTGCCTGACCCAGCGAGCGAGCCAGCTTGGGCAGCTTGGCTCCGCCGAAGAGCACCAGCACGATGATGAGAAGGATGAGCAGTTCGGGAGGCCCGAGCGCGATCGCCATCACGCTCGCGAGCGTACCAGTGCTCGCTCAGACGGAGAGCCGGCTGGACTCACCGGCTTGATGCAGCCGAGAGGCGTCAGCCGGCGGCGGCTCGTCTCGTGAGCGCCCGCTGGCGGCGGACCCGACGGCGCTCACGCTCGCTCATGCCGCCCCAGATGCCGAACTTCTCGCTGTTCTGCAGCGCGTACTCGAGGCAGTCGTCGCTCACGATGCAGCCACGGCAGACGGCCTTGGCCTCGCGTGTGCTGGCCCCGCGCTCGGGAAAGAACAGGTCGGGATCGACGCCGAGGCAGTTGGCCTGGTCCCACCAGTTCCCTTCTGATACGTCGACGTCTTCTTCAGTTGCGAATGCCATTGATCCTCCCGGGCAGTTTCTCGACAGGTGTGCAGGTGTCGAGCTTCCTGATCTGTAATTACAGGTGTGTGACTTGCCATTGAACCCCATGGGTGTGACATGCGCAAGCGGCAATTTCGGCGCCGTGCAACGTCGCCGCTGATGGAGCGCAGCGGGTTGTCAGAACGCCGGCAGAACGCTGGCAGAACTCAGCAACAAATCAGCGCTCGATGGGCATCGCGGCCGATTCGGTGAGGCCGACATCGCCGACGAGGGCCCCGACCAGCGGGACCTCGGTCGGGGAGCGGTACTGCACCGTGACGCGTACGAGGTCGCCAGCCACCTCCCGCCCGACGTCGAGGCGCGCCGGGTCGAGCGGCGTCGCCTCCGTCACGGCGCTGCGGATGCCGCTGAGCGACTGATCGACGCTGGCGATGCGCGCACCCACCCGCGCGGCATGTGACACCAGCACGGCGTCGCGGGCGACGAGTGCCGTCTGGATGATGCACATGAGCAGCAGCACCAAGAACGGCATGAGCAGCGCCAGCTCGACGGTGGCCTGGCCCTGCTGCGCCTCGGGTTGCGCCGGCTGCGTCGTGGTCAGGAGATGGCTTTCGTCAGGTAGTTGAAGACGGCGTCGAGCAGGCGGCCGATCTTGCCGGTGCTGGTGGCCCAGGCAGTGACTGCCGCGACCAGCAGGGCGATGGCCCCGGTGAGCAGCGCGTACTCGGCGGTGGTCTGGCCGGATTCGTCGGCATTTTGGGCCGGCGCGAGCCGGTGCGTGCGTCGATGGGATGTGACGGGTGTGAGGGGTGTTGCGGGTGTGACGGTCATGGGAGCTCCTGTGGGATGTGTCATTGGCGGTAGGGGGATGGGGCAATGCGTGATTCACGCGCCGAACGCAGCGACCAGCACGGGCACGATCGCGACCAGCCCGAGCGCCGGCAGCACGCACAGCACCAGGGGGAACAGCAACAGCACCGGCAGGCGGCGCACCCGGTGCTCGAGGCGGCGGCGCATGTCCTCGCGCAGCTCGCGCCCGAGACGGTCCAGCTCGGGCGCGAGCGGGATGCCGGTGCGCAGCGAGCCCGAGACTGCTTCGGCGAACGCCCGGGCACGCGGGCCGCAGGCGCTGCCGAAGTCGTCCAGGGCCTCGTCCAGCGGTCGGTCCGGCGAGGCGGCGAGGCGGTGTCTGGTCTCGTGTGCAGCGTCGCAGTGGGCCAGTGCGAGCTGCAGCGACGCCGTGATCGACAGACCCGATGCCAAGGCCACGCCCATCACCTCGACGACCGCGGACAGCTCGGCAGCCACACGCTCCGGCCGGGGGCCGGAGCGCAGCCGAGTCGGGCGCGGCCGCGGGGCGCCGACACCGCCGGGGCCGCGATCGGCGCTGAGAGCGAGCAGCCGGGTGCGGCGGCGAGCAGGCTCGGGCCGAACGACGAAACCGGCCCAGCCGGCAGCGACTGCGGCGAACGCCCCGACGACCACCGGATTCGTCAGCACGACGCTGGAGAACACGCTCATCTCAGCGCCCGCCCGACCAGGGTGCGCATCCACGCCACGCCTGCCAGCTCTGCCAGCAGCGCCCCGCCGATGCAGAACCAGCCCAGCGGCGTCGAGGTGAGCACCCGTGCGGCGGCGCCCCCTTCGGCCAGCAGCGCCAGCGCGACCGCCCACGGCAGCACCGCGACGACCCAGATGGACGCGCGCGCCTGAGCGGCTTGCACTCGAGCCTCGGCGGTCATGTCGGCCCGCGCGCGGCTGGTTGCCGCCACGCGGTCGAACAGCTGCGGCTGGGCCCCCACCCGGTCCGACGCCAGCGTGACCGCAGTCGACAGCAGCGCCGCTTCGGAGGTTTGCTCGCGCGCGGCCCAGCGCTGCACGGCACGGCTGAGGGTGACCCCGCGCTCGTGCTCTTCGGTGATCCGGCCGAGCGGCCCCGACATCGGACCGTCTGCCGCAGCGTTGCCCAGCGCCTGCAGCAGCGTGTCTCCCCCGCCCAGCCGGCGCGAGACCGCGGCGCAGAAGTCGCCCATGCGCTCCGAGCGCGCCGCGAGGGCAGCCCGCTCGTGCCGTCTGCGGCGCCTCGTCCGGTACAGGCGGCGCGCGGCGGGCGAGGTGAGCATCCCTGCCAGCGCCAGCAGCACGACGATCCGCACCACGCCCAGCCGCCCCCATCAGGAGGCCACGGCCTGCACACCGGTCGCGGTGCGACGCAGCGAGCCATCGGCGTGTACTTCGTAGATCGCCGAGACGGTCCTGCGCCCGTCGGCGCAGCGGCTCATGTGGACCAGACCGTCTAGGACCGACGCGACATGGCTTGACACGTCGCCGACTGCGCCGCCGGCCCGGGCGAGCTGTTCGAGCCGCCACAGCGCATGGGACGGATCGTCGGCGTGCAGGGTGGACACCGAGCCCCGATGCCCGGTCGTGAGCGCCTGCAGCAACGCCGCTGCCTCGGGGCCGCGCACCTCGCCGATGACCAGGCGATCGGGCCGCATCCGCAGTGCCGCAACCACCAGCTCGGCCATGGTCACTGCACCGACCCCGTCGACATTGGGCGGCTGACCCTCGAGCCGCACGGTGCCGTCGCCCAGGCGCGGCAGCTCCGCGGCTTCCTCGACGACCACCAGTCGCTCGGAGGAAGCCACCGCAGCCAGCAGGCTTGCCAGCAGCGAGGTCTTGCCGGTGCTGGTGGGACCGAACACGATCAGGTTGGCACGCTGCGCGACGAGCCCGCGCAGGCACGCTGCTTCGGGCGGCGCGGCCAGCTCGTCGAGCTGGCGCACGTGGGCAGGAAAGCGCCGCAGCGTGATGTACGGGCCGTCCACCGCAACCGGCGGCACGGCGATGTGACAGCGCGTGCGGTCGTCGAGCCGAACATCCACCATGGGCAGGCGACGGTCCACACGCCGCCCCGTCGGCCCCAGCAGGTACTCGACCAGGCGATGCACCTCGGCTGCGCTGATCCGGCCCACCACCGACAGGCCGCCGCGCCGTTCGATCGTGATCGGCCCCGGACCGTTGATCATCACCTCGGTCACCTCGTCGTCGGACCAGATGTCCGCGAGCGGGCCGATGCCGGCCAGGCGGGCCAGCACCTCCGAGACGAGCTCGGCCGCGTCGTTGCGGTCGAGCAGGGGCGCAGCGGTGTCCACCGCCGCGGCCACGTCACGCGGCTCGGGCGCAGGTGCCGGCAGGAATCGCTCGTGGATCTGCTCGACGAACGTCCGGCTCGCGGGGTGAGTGCCCACCGCCCGGCTGCGGCGGCTCACAAGAAGACGTCCAGCGACCGTGCGGGCTTCGCGCCGCGATCCAGCAGCAGTCCTGCGTCGGCCCAGCGTGAGACGGAGCGGTCGACGGCGAGGACTGCGTCGGCGTGACGGCCCAGTGCGGCCTCGATGTCGGCCAGGCCCAATGCCCGCTGCGTGTCGGTGAGCACGATGACGTCATCGACCTGCGGCACCAGTTCACGAGCCCGGTGCAGGGCCTGGTAGCAGCAGGTCATCGTGAGCAGGCGCCTCACCCGCGGACCCGACACCTGCGACAGGGCAGTGCGGCCGCGGCCCGCGTCGATGATGTTGACCCTCGGCTTGCCCGCAAGCAGCGACCACAGCGTGGCGAGCCGGGATGCGTCGATGTCGCCGCTGCCGCGTGGCAGCAGGCTGATGCCCGGCGCGACATCGACCGCCAATGCCGATGCGGACCCCAGCGAGAGCTCCGATGCTGCGGTCCATTCGGCGATGCCGGGCAGGTCGGGCGCTGTGCCGAGCACCACGCCGAAGTCGCCGGTGAGGTCGGCCAGCACGACGTCGCGGCCCGAACGCTTCGCGCTGACTGCAGCCAGCAGGGCTGTCACGGTGTTGCCGACGCCGCCTTTCGCGCCGAGATAAGCATAGATCATTGGTATCCCCGATAATCATTCAGATTGACTGAAACTTCATTACCGGCTCACCCTTGCCGATGCGAGGCAGCGCGATCAAATGGGTTTTCGGGACAGTCCGCCTATCTCGGCGCTCAGGCCCATTTCGAGTGGCGCGACGACCGGCGGTGGGCAAAGATGACCGGCGGAGGTGTCTGAGCGCCTGGTGGGCTCCCCCGCCTTCAAAGCGGGCGGGACGGGTGATCCCCGTCCGGCGGGTTCGATTCCCGTCCACCTCCGCCAATCATCTCGCCGGGCGCGTGCGGAGTTCACGACGTGTCCGCATAACATTCGCTGTGCCGATGCCGTCGGCTCACCCCTCACAGAGGACGAAGCACCATGAAGAAGCTGCTGCTCGCCGTGATCGTCGGCGCCCTGATCGTCATCGTGGTCCGCCGCCTGTCCGAGGCCTAAGCCGGCCGGCGCGGCGTTCAGGCGCTCGCGACCACTGTCGGCCCCGTCGCGTGGCTGGTTTGACCGTCGCGTGGCCCGCTAGACCGACGCGTTGCTGGCCAGACCGACAGGTGGCTCGCTAGACCGACAGCAGGTCGCGTGCGCCGGTATCAGTGCTGGGATGGCGCAGCTTGGACATCGCCCGGGCCTCGATCTGGCGGATGCGCTCGCGGGTGAGCTGGAAGTGCTCGCCCACCTCTTCGAGCGTGCGGGGCTCGCCGCGGTCGAGGCCGTAGCGGAGCTTGAGGATCTCGCGCTCGCGCTCATCCAGCGGTGACAGCAGCCGGGTGATCTCGCTCGGCAGCAGCGTGGTGGCCGCGACCTCGAACGGCGACTCCGCCGCGCGGTCCTCGACGACATCGCCCAGCTCGGCGTCGCTGTCCTCGCGCAGCGGCTCCGACAGCGACAGCGGCTCAGCAGCGAACCGCAGCGCCTCGGTGACCTTCTGCTCGGGCATGTCGACCTCGACCGCCAGCTCGCCGAGCGTGGCAGGGCGACCGTATTTCAGCTCGAGCCGGGAGCGGGCCTTCTGCAGGCGGGCCAGCGTGTCGCCGGCGTGCACGGGCAGCCGGATCGTGCGGCCGGTGTTGGCGATGCCGCGCGTGATCGCCTGGCGGATCCACCATGTCGCATAGGTCGAGAACTTGAAGCCCTTGCGCCAGTCGAACTTCTCGACCGCGTGCATCAGGCCCAAGTTGCCCTCCTGGATGAGATCCAACAGCGGCAGCCCCGACGCCTGGTACTTCTTCGCGATCGACACCACGAGCCGCAGGTTGGACTGCACGAAAGTGCGCTCGGCACGGGCGCCCTGCTGCTGCGCTCGGATGAGACGGCGGCGTTGCGCGCTGGAAATGTCGCGGGCAGATTCGAGCGAATCCTTGGCGGCGATGCCCTTCTCGATCAGCTGCGCGAGCCGGACCTCGTCGTCCTTGTTCAGCAGGGGGTACTGGCCGATGTCGGTCAGGTACAGGCGGACGAGGTCTTCCTCGTCACGTTCGACCCTCTCTTTGGCCACCGCGCCACCTCGCTGGTCGTCCCCCGCTTGCCTTTACGACCGGCGGTTGCTGTTGCTTCCCCCGGTGAGGGCGCAGCGTACCTATGACTTGCTCCGATGCCTCCGCGCGCCTGTGCTTGCGTAGGGTTTTTCTGGTGGCGGTGCTTGTGGGGCTGGCTCAGCTCAATTTGCGGCTTGGTGATTTGGATGGGAACGCTGAGATGGTCTTGGCTGCCTACGACGAGGCTGTGCGCGCGGGGGCGCAGGTGGTGGTGTTCAGTGAGCTGACGGTTAGTGGGTATCCGCCTGAGGATTTGTTGTTGAAGCCTGCTTTTGTGGAGGGGGCTGCGCAGGCGCTGTCGCGGATTGCTTCCCATACGGGGGCGGTGCCTGCGGTGGTGGGGTTTCCTGAGGACACGGGGTGGGGTGGGCCGGTTCGGTTGTGGAATTCGGCTGCTCTTTGCTGGGACGGTGCGGTTCGTGGGGTGTTTCGCAAGCATCTGCTGCCGAATTACGCCGTGTTTGATGAGCAGCGCTACTTCGTGCCTGGCAGCGACGCGGGGCCGTTGCTGACTGTCGACGGGGTGGCGGTGGGTGTTTCGATCTGTGAGGACCTTTGGGGGCCGCCTCGTACTGCTGATGCGACCGCTGATGACGGCGGGCTGCCTTCGGTCGTGGGGGGCGAGGCCGATACGAGTCCGGCGCTGGCGCAGGTTGCGATGGGCGCGCAGGTGCTGGTGAACCTGAACGGGTCGCCTTACCGGCGGGGCAAGCAGGCTGACCGGGAGGCTGTTGCCCGGACGCGGGCCGCGGCGCTGGGGGTTCCTGTTGTCTATGTCAACCAGGTGGGCGGGCAGGACGAGCTGGTCTTTGACGGCAACTCGTTTGTGACCGATGCCTCCGGGCAGGTCATCTGCCGGCTTGATGCTTTCACGCCCCAGGTTGCGGTTTGCGAGGTTCCCTTGGCGGGCGAACCCTCTGCTGGCGGCGGCGTCGTTGCAGCACTGCCCGATCCGCTGGAGGAGGTCTGGCAGGCGCTGGTGGTGGCTACTCGTGACTACGTGCGCAAGAACGGCTTCACTGACGTGGCGGTCGGGCTGTCGGGCGGCATCGACTCCAGTGCGGTTGCCGCCATCGCCGCTGATGCGCTCGGGTCGGCGCATGTGCACGGCGTGTCGATGCCTTCTCGCTACTCCAGCGACGGATCGCGCACCGATGCCGCGCAGCTCGCAAAGAACCTCGGCATCGACTTCCGCACTGTGCCGATTGAGCCCGCGCACGCTGCGCTCGCCGGGATGCTGGACGCACCCGCTGCTCCGGGCGGCTCCGCGGCCGAGGTCGCCGCGGCCGATCTGACCGATCAGAACCTCCAGAGCCGCATCCGTGGCGTGCTGCTCATGGCGCTGTCGAACCGGTTCGGCTGGCTGGTGCTCACCACCGGCAACAAGACCGAGACCTCCGTCGGCTACACGACGCTGTACGGCGACACCGCCGGCGCGTATGCCGTCATCCGGGACGTGCCCAAGCTGCTGGTGTACGAGCTGTGCCGCTGGCGCAACCGCCAGGGCGACGGCGAACGCGTCCCGCAGGCGTGCATCGACAAGCCGCCCTCAGCCGAGCTGCGGCCCGACCAGCGTGACGACCAGAGCCTGCCGCCGTACGAACTGCTGGACCCGCTGGTGGAGGCCTACGTGGAAGGCGACCTCAGCGCCGCCGAGATGCTCGACGTCGCGCAGCAGCTCAGCGCCGACCCCGACGTCGTGCACCGTGTGACACGACTCGTCGACATCGCCGAGTACAAGCGGCGTCAATCGCCGCCCGGCCCTCGCATCACCGCGAAGAGCTTCGGCAAAGACCGGCGGATGCCGATCACGAACTTTTTCCGTTAGGCCAGCGCTTCGCCAATCGTCTGGCTCAGCAGGGCCGTCACCACGTAGGGATCGGCGTTGGCGTTCGGCCGGCGATCCTCGATGTAGCCCTTGCCGTCCTGGTGGACCTGCCACGGGATGCGCACCGACGCACCACGGTCGGACACGCCGAAGCTGAACGTGTCGTAGCGCTCGGTCTCGTGCTCGCCGGTCAGGCGCAGCTCGATGCCGTGGCCGTAGCCGGCGATGTGCTGCTCGGGCTTGCCCGGCGCACCCAGCGACTCCGCTGCCTTCACCACAGCGTCGTAGTTCTCACGCATCGCCTGGGTGGACACGTTGGTGTGCATGCCCGCACCGTTCCAGTCACCCTGCATGGGCTTGGCGGCCAGGCTGATCTCGATCTCGTGATCCTCGCCGGCGCGGTACAGCAGGTAGCGGGCCAGCCAGATCTCGTCGCCCACGGTCAGCGCATCGCACGGGCCGATCTGGAACTCCCACTGGCCGGGCATCACCTCGGCGTTGGTGCCCGAGATGTTCAAGCCCGCCTCGATGCACCAGGTGGTGTGCTGCTCGACCACGTCACGGCCGTGGATGCGCAGTGCGCCCACGCCGCAGTAGTACGGCCCCTGGGGACCGGGGAAACCGTTGGGCGGGAAGCCCGAGGGCCACTTGGTGACCGGGTCGAGCATGGTGTACTCCTGCTCGAGACCGAACCAGAAGTCCTGACCGCCGTACTTGTCGAGGATCGCCCTGGTCTTGGCCCGCATGTTGGTCGGATGCGGCTCCATCGTCTCGGGCAGGAAGGTCTCGCACATCACCATGATGTCGTTGCCGCCCCGCAGCGGATCGGGGCAGTTGTAGACCGGCTTCAGCACGACATCGGAGTCGCTGCCTTCGGCCTGATTGGTGCTGGAGCCATCAAATCCCCAGATGCCAGGCTCCTCGCCGTCGGCCAGGACTCTCGTCTTGGAACGAACCTCGGCCGTGGGCTCTGTGCCGTCCGTCCAGATGTACTCGGCGCGGTAGGTCACTGCATGCTCCTTCGCTGCATTCGGTTGCGGGAATGAAGATGTGAACAGGAAGTCAGTCACTGTGCCTGCGAGCCCGCGAGCGGCTGGCCCGGTTGGCGGCTGACACCAATGTCCGTGCGCACGATACAAACGAGCCAGGGTTTCCGGGCCATTGCCCAAATGTGAACAGCGCGTGAAGCTGGCTGCGGACTCTGGATCAGCCGAGAGCGCGCCGCCGACAATGGGGCCTCAGCCAACTGCCTCAGGGCACCCGGGCCAGGGGAGGCCGCCGTGACGATCTCGAGTCGTGAACGACCGCAGGACTACGTGCTTCACCGCGTCACCGAGCGCGGCGTGCGACTCATCCGCCTGTGGTTCACCGACGTCGCCGGGCAGCTCAAGTCGTTCGCCATCTCGCCGGCCGAGCTCGAGACGGCCTTCGAGCAGGGCATGGTGTTTGACGGCTCCTCCATCGAGGGCTTCAGCCGCATCGCCGAGGCGGACATGGTGGCGCGGCCCGATCCCGAGACCTTCGAGCTGATGGCCTCGCGCAGCGGCCAGAACGGCGAGGACATCTCGGCGCGCATGTTCTGCGACATCACCGGCGCCGATGGCACTCCCTTCGATGGTGATCCCAGGGGTGTGCTGCGCCGGGTCATGGACCGGGCGCACGCCGCGGGATACACGTTCTATGTGGCGCCCGAGATGGAGTACTTCCTGTTCGAACCAGATCGGGTCGACGGGCAACCCGTGCCGCTCGACGGCGGCAGCTACTTCGATCTCACCACTGCTGACATCGCGTCGGACATTCGCCATCGCACGCTGAGCGCGCTCGAGACCATGGGAATCCCCGTCGAGTACTCGTTCCACGAGGATGCCCCCTCGCAGCACGAGATCGACCTGCGCTATGCCGACGCGCTCACCATGGCCGACAGCGTGATGACCTTCCGGCTGCTGGTGCGCGAGATCGCCTTCGAGCACGGCGTGCACGCCACCTTCATGCCCAAGCCGCTCGCCGGCGTGCAGGGCTCCGGCATGCACACCCACCTGTCGCTGTTCTCCGAAGGACGCAACGCCTTCAGCGACCCCAGCGCCGCCGACGGACTCTCCGACGTGGCACGGGGCTTCGTGGCGGGCCTGCTGACCCACGCGCGGGAGATCACCGCAGTCACCAACCAGCTCGTCAACAGCTACAAGCGGCTGATCGCCGGGTACGAGGCACCGGTGGCGATCTCGTGGGCACGCAGCAACCGCGCGGCGCTCATCCGGGTGCCGCCGACCCGCACCGAGCGGGAGGAATCCACACGGGTCGAGTACCGCGCACCGGACCCCGCCTGCAACCCCTATCTCGCCTTTGCGGTGATCCTGGCGGCGGGCCTGACCGGCATCGAGCAGGGCTACGAACTGCCGCCTGAGACTCCCCCGTCGATCACCGGCTACAGCGACCACGGAGGCCCGTCCTATGGCCATCACCTGCCCGCCTCGCTGGACGAAGCGCTCGACGAGATGGAAGGCAGCGCGCTGGTGGCCGAGACGCTGGGTCAGCACCTGTTCCGCTGGTTCCTGCGCAACAAGCGCCGCGAATGGTCGGCCTATCAGGCCCAGGTGACTCAATTCGAGTTGGACAATTACTTCGCTGCAGTTTGACTTTGGGCATGTACGCCGTCCATCCCGGAACCGTGAGCCCCGAGCTGGCACAGTTCCTGGACCTCGGCGGCTACGCCTGGAAGCCGGTGGCCGACGCTGCTGAAGTGACCGCCGATGCTCCGTCCGAGGGGTGGACGGGGGCAATCATCCGTCTCGACAGCGGCACGGGTGACGGCACCGACGCAGCATGGGCGGTGGCTCAATCGCTGCGAGAAAGTGCCAGCACGGCCGTGCTGCTGCTGGTGCGCGGCAACGCCCTCGACGAGCTGACGATGCGTGACGAGCTGTTCGACGACTTCTGCCTGGACCCGTTTCACCCGCGCGAACTCGAAGCCCGGCTGGCGCATCTGGCCGCGGGCTCGGGCGACGGATCCACCGAGATCATCACGTACGGGCCGCTGCGCATCAACCTCGACACCTACGAAGCCGTCGTGGACGAGCGCCCGCTCGACCTCACCTACATGGAGTACGAGCTGCTGCGCTTCCTGGCATCGCAGCCCGGGCGGGTGTTCACGCGCGAGGCGTTGCTGAACCAGGTGTGGGGGTACGAGTACTACGGCGGGGCGCGGACCGTGGATGTTCATATCCGGCGGCTGCGGGCGAAGCTGGGCGAGGAGAATGCCGACTTGATACAGACGGTTCGCTCGGTTGGCTATCGGCTGGGGACGTATCGCTGGCGCTAGTCGTCAGAAGTTGGTTTCTACGAGGGAGCTGCCTTCGTGGCGCTTCTCGGCGTCGTCGGTGAGGAGCTTGCCGAGGGCTGCTGCCACTGCTGCGAGCGAGATCGTGATGATGAAGGGGCTCAGCAGGAGCACGATCACTATGACGATGGCGCCGGCCATGACTCGAAGCGTAGTTGGCTGCTATTCGGGCAGGAAGGCGATGGCCTCGATCTCGACCTCGGCGCCGAGCGGCAGCGCTGCCACGCCGATGGCGCTTCTGGCAGGGCGGTGCTCGCCGAAGGCCTCGGCGTAGATCGAGTTGATCAGCGAGAAATTGCCGATGTCGGTCATGAACACGAGGCACTTGACGACGTCGTCGAATCCGCCGCCTGCCTCGGCCAGCGCCTCAGCGACGTTCGCGAGCACCTCACGTGCTTGCGCCTCGACGCCTTCGACGAGCGCTCCGTCACGCAGGCCGATCTGGCCCGAGACGAAGACGAAATCGCCCGCTCGGTACCACTTGGAATAGTGAGCGACGGGTGCGGCCATCTGGCACTTCCCTTCTGCTGCAGCGCTCAGGTGATGCTGCCGGTGTTGGACGTGATGTGATCCAGCGAGACGAAGATCGCCAGGCGACGCTCGGCGGCCATGACCCGGTCGTAGGTGTCCCAGTCTTCGTGCGTGCCGCCCGCCGAGCGGAACACGTCTCGCAGCAGCTCGGGGATGTCGGCATCGCTGACGCCCTCGGTGGGGTCGTCCAAGCCGATGAGCTGCGCTGTGCCGTGGGTAGCCACCCAGTCCCAGCGGTGCCGGAACGCGATTGCGGCTCGCGGGTCGCTGCGCAGCAGGCGTGCCTTGCGGGCGTTAGCCCTTACGACGCAGGCGACGCTGGTCTCGCCGGTCACGGGGTGATCCATGACGCCGGCGTTGATGATGGACACGTGGGGTGCTCCGCTGCCGTCTAGGCAGGCGAAGGTGCAGAGTCCGTTTTCGGCGGCTACTAGGCGGCGGAGTTTGTCAATTGCTGGTTCAGCCATCGCTGGCTGACGCTAGCGCTCGCAGTCGCTTCTTGGTCGGGCGGCATGGGACGGGGTGGGGCTTCCTTGCTTTGCTCAAGTCGTCGGGCGGCATGGGACGGGGCAGCGCACCCGTGCTTCAAACAGATGAAGCGCCTTCTGCGCTTGCTGGGCGTGGCTTGGGGGCGCTTCATAACTGCGCGCGGGCACGCCGCCCCGTCCCATGCCTCTTGCGCTGTGCTGCTTGCGTGCCGCTAGTCGGTGGGGAGGTGGGGTGGAGCTCCGCGGGTTAGCCAGGTGGCTGCTGCTACTGCTGCGAATGCGGCGTTGCCTGCGGCGACTGGTGGCCTTTGCGAGGACTCGATCGACACGTTGATGTGGGGGGTGTTGGCTGAGCGGGCTATTCCGAAGCTGCGGATCGTGAGGTCTTGGACTTCGCGTTTGGGGTCGACTGTGAGTGACTCGGAGGTGACCCAGCTCCAGGCCATGTGGGTGGCGCCTATTGCGTAGCTGCGCAATGTGATCTCGTCGAGGGGCTTGCCGGCTTCGATGTGCACTTCGATGCCGTCTGGGCTGACTGTGGCGCTTGCTTTGGCGCCTTCGGGTGACGTGACCTCGACGGTGGCCGTGGTGGCTCTTGGCGGATTGCCGGCTTGCAGGCACTGCAGGGCTGCGGCCAGCATCTGGGCTTCGGCCCAGACCGCGGCGCGCAGCTGGGTCGACGTTGGGGGGCCCGGGATGTCGACTTCCTCGATCTTGGCTTGGGGCAGTACCGAATGGAGGAGTTGGGCTGCGCCGGGGGTGCGGGCTATTCGGATGATGCCGGTGCCGTCGGTGCGCAGGCCTGCTGCTAGGGGTGGGCGCTTGGGGCCGCGGCGGACGGTGTCTTCTCTTGACCAGAGGACACGGACTGGTTGGTCGAGGTCGGCGGCGAGCTGCCGTGCCTCGTCGCGGACTGGTGATGTGGCTTTGCCGCCGAAGGCTCCGCCGTTTGCCAAGGGATCGGACGGGTTGCCGCCGGGTTCGCACCAGGCGGCGTCGGTTTCTAGGTAGGCGGGTTCGGTCCAGCAGGTGGCGAGCTGGACGGCCCATTCGGTGCCGGGCGGGGGCTCGGGGATCTCGATGGGTGGGGTGGGTTCGAGGGTGGTTCGGCGGCCTTGCACTTTGCCGGCTTGGCGGCGGGCTTCGGTCAGGCTCTCGGCTGTGTGCCAATCGCCAGTCGGGCCGGCGATGGCGGTGAGCGTGCCTGGCGGTGCGCCGTCGGCACCGAAGTCGAACCCGCCGAGGACGCTGCCGGGCACCGACCGCTGGGGGCCGCCGGTCTCGATCGACGCGCGGCGGGCTGCTGCGTCGGGATCGCGGTCCGTCGCATCCGCAGACCGGGGTGCGGCGACGGGGGCAGCGGCATCGCGCACGGGCGGAGCGGCGGCAGTGGCCGCGGGATCGCGCACTGAAGCTTGGGGCGACAGCGCGGCGGCGTGCGCCGCTGCTTCTCGGATGGTCTGCCAGCCGGTGCAGCGGCAGAGGTGCGCGGCCAGGGCTTTGTCGACCGTGGTGCGATCGGAGAGGTCGGCGCCGCGGCGTTCGTGGCCTACGAACCGGCAGACGATGCCTGGGGTGCAGAAGCCGCATTGGGTTGCGCCGCAGGCGAGGAATGCGTCAGACCATCGCTGTTGCTCTGCGGCACTCAGGCCGGCGGCAGTGGTGACGTGGCGTCCGGCCACCCGGCGGGCAGGGGTGACGCAGGCCACGCGGGGTGCGTCGTCGACCAGCACGGTGCAGCAGCCACACTGGCCCTGCGGGCTGCAGCCGTCGAGCACCGCTTCGATGCCGAGGCGGTCGCGCAGCACGCCGAGCAGGGTGTCGCCGTTGTCGGGAACCTCGACGGCGCGGCCGTCGACGGTGAACTGGAGTGTGTCGCCGGTGAGCGCCGATGCCCGGGCCGGCTCAGGCTCGGGCAGTACTGGCTTGGACTCGGGGCGGCTCAGCTGAACGAGTTGCCGCAGCCGCAGGTGCGCTGCGCGTTCGGGTTGTCGATCGCGAAGCCCGAGCCCATCAAGCCGTCGGTGAAGTCAAGCGTGGCACCTTCGAGCAACTGGGCGCTCATTGGATCGGACACCACCTTGATGTCGCCATACGCGTGCGACATGTCGTCGTTGGCGACCTCGGAGTCGAAGAACATCTCGTAGCTGAAGCCCGAGCAGCCGCCCGGCCGGACGGCGACGCGCAGCGCCAACTCGGTCTCGCCACCGGCCTCGGACAACTCCTGGGTGATGAGTTCCTGGACCTTCTCAGCGGCGGTATCGGTCAGGGTGATCACAACAGCGACTCCCGAATCAGCCCCACAGGGGCAAACGTTCTGAGACCGATGCTAGTGCCATCTGGCCCCATTGCACCGGCGAGCGCCGTGCGCAGATGCTGCCCGGCGGGCCCGGCCGCGGGGCCACCGGATGCACCGACTCGTGGGCCTGCACGCAGCGCCATTACCCTGCGCTCCGTGAGCGCGCCCACCGATGCTCCGGCGAATGACGAGGCGATGATCGCCATCCTGCGGGGCGTCATGGACCCCGAGCTGGGCGACAACATCGTCGACCTGGGCATGGTGCGCAACGCCTACCGCGAAGGCACCACCGGGCACGTGACCGTGGCATTGACCACCGCCGGCTGCCCGCTGCGCGCCACCATCAAGCGAGACTGCGAGACGCGGGTGGCCGGGCTGGCAGGCATCGAGAACGTACGGCTGCACTGGGACGAGCTGAACGCCGCCGAGAAGGCCCGGGTGATGGAACGAGCCCGGCGCACCGCGCGCGACAACGCCGCGCCGACGCAGGTGCACGCCAGCACACGGGTGCTGGCCGTGGCGTCCGGCAAGGGCGGCGTGGGCAAGTCGTCGGTGACGGTGAACCTGGCTGCAGCGCTGGCCGCACGCGGCTTCATCGTGGGCGTGCTGGACGCAGACATCTGGGGGTTCAGCATCCCCCGGATGCTCGGCATGGAAGGCCGCCTCGGCGCCCGCCCCCCGGCCGACGGCGAGGAGCGGGGCAAGATCGTGCCCGACGAACGCCCTGCCGGCGAGGGCCTGCTGAAGGTGGTCTCGACCGGGCTGCTGGTGGAAACCGAGGAAACCGCCCTGATGTGGCGGGGTCTTATGCTCGCCAAGGCCGTGGAGCAGTTCCTGCACGACGTGGACTGGGGTGAGCTGGACTACCTGCTCATCGACATGCCGCCCGGCACCGGCGATGTGCAGATGGCGCTCGCCCGCCTGCTGCCCCAAGCCGAGATGCTGGTGGTGACCACGCCTGCGCTGAGCGCACAGAAGGTGGCGGTGCGCGTGGCCGACATGGCCCGTCGCAGCCACATGCCGATCGTGGGCGTGGTGGAGAACATGGGTGCGTTCACCGCACCCGACGGACAGCGCTGGTCGTTCTTCGGCGAGGGCGGCGGCGAGCGCCTGGCGGCCGATCTGGGCGTGCCGCTGCTGGGCTCGATCCCGCTGGAGCCGGCCGTGTCTGCTGGCGGCGACTCCGGCGAGCCGGTGACTGGCAATGGGCCAGGCGGGCTGGCGGCGGGCGTGTTCGAGGCGATCACCGAGCGGCTGGTGACCGAGATCTGCCCGCCGGTGGACATGGGCACCTGCACCGCTCGCATGGACGGGCCCATCCCCGTCACGCTGAGCGCTCGCCGCGGCTGAAGCGAGTCGGGGCGATGAGGCCGCCGTCGGTGAACGATCTGGCGTTGCGGATTGCGGACGTGGGCCTGCCGCACCCGCTGCTGGTCATCGCGGCCCGGACGGCCATCGCCGCCGGCGACCCCGACTCGGCGGTCGACGAAGCGCACCGGCTTCGCCGCAGCCTGCTGGGGCCTGCGGTCAACGCGACCGGCGTCTTGCTGCACACGAATCTCGGCCGCGCTCCGCTCGGGAATCAACACAGTCGATCGCTGTCCAGTTCGGAGGCTGATAGCAGCCCGGTGCGGTTCAGCAACCTGGAGTTCGACTTGGCATCGGGTCGGCGCGGCTCGCGTACGACGCACGCGTCACTGCTGCTGGCAACGCTGACGGGGGCCGAGGCGGCGCTCGTGGTCAACAACTGCGCTGCCGCAGTGACGCTCGTGCTGGCGGCCCTGGCCCGTGACCGCGGCGTGACCGTGTCGCGCGGCGAGCTCGTGGAGATCGGCGGCGGCTTCCGGGTGCCCGAGGTGATGGAGCAGTCAGGCGCACGGCTCGTGGAGGTGGGCACCACCAACCGCACCCGTGCCGCCGACTACCAAGCCGCCGCCGAGCGGGACGACGTGGCACTGCTGCTGAAGGTGCACCCGTCCAACTACCGCATCACCGGCTTCACCGAGGAAGCCGACGTGGCGGACCTCGCGGAGATCGGGCCGCCGGTGGTGTCCGACCTGGGCTCGGGCCTGCTGGATGAACGCTGCGATTGGCTGGGGCAGCGCCCCGACTGGCTGGCCGGTGAGCCGGGTGCCCGCCAGACACTGGCAGCGGGCGCGGCGCTGGTGACGTTCTCGGGCGACAAGCTCATGGGCGGGCCTCAGGCCGGGATCATCTGCGGCCGGGCCGACCTGATCGCAGCCTGCGCGGCGCACCCGCTGATGCGGGCCTTCCGGCCCGGATCGCTGGTGCTGGACGCGCTGCAATCGGTGGCACTGGCCTACCTGCGCCGCGATGCTGACGCGATCCCGTTCTGGCGCATGGCCCGGGTGCCGGTCGAGGAGCTGGCCCAGCGAGCCGAGGCGCTCGGCGTGGGCCGACCGTCGCAAACGACGGCACTGGCCGGTGCCGGGTCGCTGCCCGGCCAGGAGATCCCGTCAGCCGGCATCGAGCTCGACGGCGACTACGCGGCTGCGCTGCGAGCGTTCGATCCGCCGGTGATCGCTCGTGTCAACGAGCAGACCACCGTGCTCGACCTGCGCACGGTTGACCCCGCCGACGACACCGTCGTGGCGGCTGCCGTCCGCCACGCGCTCAGCCAGCAGTAGAGCCCTACGGCTTCTGACCCGCAGGCTGCATCGACGCGCGCCTGCGTGAGATCAGACATTCACAGAAGTTGCTGGCGTTCTGTCTGCCAGCATGACGAGAGCCGCACCCCGAAGAGTGCGGCTCTCGTGGGGCTACCGCTGGTGCGGCGAGCCGACCTGAAACCTGGCCTCGGACGGTTCGATTCCGTCTAGCTCCACCAGCGACCTTACGGCCGCACCGGCAGGATACACAAGTCGATTTTGCTGCCGAGGTGACGGTCGGGCGGTTCGACACCCAGAGGCTGAGCCGGATGGCGAAGCCGTGGCCCGAGCGGCCCGTGAGCGCAGCGAACAAGAGCGGGAAGTAATGGCGGCGCGACGAACAGGCGCCGGTCCGCGCACGCTCGTCGTCCGGGCGGGGCAAGCTGGCGGCGTGCACATCGTCGGCACCGCAGGTCACGTGGACCACGGCAAGTCGACGCTGGTGCGCGCCCTCACCGGCACCGACCCTGACCGGCTGGCCGAGGAGAAGGAGCGCGGGCTCACCATCGACCTCGGCTTCGCGTTCTGCACGCTGCCGTCGGGCCGGCAGGTCAGCTTCGTGGACGTGCCCGGGCACATCCGCTTCGTGAAGAACATGCTGGCCGGCGTGGGAGCGGTGGACGCCTCCCTGTTCGTGGTGGCAGCGCCGGAAGGCTGGAAACCGCAGTCGGCCGAGCACCTGGCGATCCTGGAACTGCTCGGCATCTCCCACGGCGTCGTGGTGCTCAGCCAGATCGGCTTGGTCGACGACGAACTCGCCGAACTGGCCCGTCTCGACATCGCCGACCACGTCGAGGGCACGTTCCTGGCTGACGCACCGGTGGTCGCAACAGATGCCATCGACGGCACCGGGCTGGACGAGCTGCGCGGCGCGCTCGACGACCTGTGCGCTGCCACGCCCACCGCAGCCGACCGCGACCGGCCCCGCCTGTGGATCGACCGGTCATTCGCCGCGACCGGGGCGGGGCGGATCGTGACCGGCACGCTCGCGGGCGGCAGCATCTCGGCCGGCGACGCGCTGCGCACGGCGCCCGGCGGCCGGGCGGCGCGGGTGCGGGCGATCCAGACCCAGAGCACGGCCGTTGAGCGCATCGGTCCGGGACATCGTGTCGCGCTCAATCTCACCGGCGTCGACGCCGACGACCTGGGACGCGGCATCGCGCTCGTGCGATCCGACCAGTGGCATCACACCCGCAGCGTGGATGTGGAGCTGACCGTGCTCGACAGCCTCGGCAGCGATGTGACCCGGCGGGGCGCCTACGCCCTGTACCTCGGGTCGGGCGAATGGCCGGTGCGTCTGCGCGTGCTCGGTCCTGAGCGCATCGCCCCCGGCGAGACCGGATACGCCCGGCTGCACCTGCCGGTCGCGCTGCCGCTCGTGCTGGGAGACCGCTTCGTGCTGCGGGACTTCGGCCGGGGCCAAACCATCGGCGGCGGCACCGTGCTCGACCCCGATCCGCAGCTGCGAGCCTCGGTCGCCAAGCCAGACGCCCGTCCCGAACGCATGCTCGCCGAGCGCGGCTGGGCGAAGACGACACAGCTCGAGCGCCTCACCGGGCAGCGCTTCGAGCCCGTCTTGGGCGACTGGGTTGCACCGCCCGAACTCGTGGACGCCTTGCTCGACGAGCTGCGAGAACAGGTCGCAGGCGCCGGACCGCTGGGGTTGGACATGGCCGGGCTGGACGAACGCCAGCGACTGGCGATCGAGACGCTGGACGGGATCGCGGTCGATGCCGGTCGTGCCCGGCAGGCCGATGCTGCTGATGTCCTGGCCGACCATCCCGTCATCGCAGCGCTCGCAGCGTCTCCGTTCTCGCCGCCTGAGCCGAGCGGTGTCACCCAGCAAGAACTGCTGGCGCTGGCCCGCCGGGGAGACTTGATTCACGCAGACGGCATCTGGTTCGCCGCTGCGGCAGTCGAGGGCGCAGCGGAGCAGATTGCGGCACTGCTGGCCGGTCAGCCTGACGGCGTCACCGTGGCAGAGATCCGCGAAGCACTCGGCACGACCCGCAAGTACGCGCTGCCGCTGGTGGGCTACCTGGACCGGACGGGCGTGACGCGCCGGCGGGGGGACCTGCGCATCGCCGGGCCGCGAATGCCCCAGGCATCTGAATAAACGATTGTTGAGCGGGAGAGCGCCGCGTGCAGCCGTGAACTGGTCGGTGTGCCGCGCCCGTCGGGACGCGGGGTGTTGCTAGATGCCGTTGGTGCGCAGGAGCAGCATGTTGCGGCGCTCGATCTCGTTGCGACCGCCCCAGATGCCGTGGGCCTCACCGACGTCCAGCGCATGTTCCAGACAGTCGGTCACCACCGAGCACTGGCCGCAGATGGACTTGGCCCGAGCCTCGCGCTCAGCCTTTTCATCGCGCCGCTCGGTGCGGGGTGGCGGGAAGAAAACCGCCGCCTGAGGTCCTCGACAAGCTGCCTTGTCCTGCCACTCATCGACCAGCAAAGCGCTCATATGTCCCCCTTGTCGGGGGGGACACTAGAGGACAGAAAAGCGCTTGACAAGAGTTAAACGAAATCTCATTCGGTTTCGGAAACCGTCGATTCACCCCGTTTTCGGCGCATCTCTCGATAGTCCACTGCGGCTCCCTCGAGCGGCTCCACCTCGAGCACGACCCCGCTCAACCCGCTGACACGCAGCGGTTCCCCCGCCTCCAGCGGAGTCAGCCGGTTGACCCGGGCACGCCACCGGGCGCCGTGCACCTCGACCGTGCCATCGGGATCGATATCAGTCACCGCCGTTCCGTCGGCTCCGATCATCCACTCGCGGCCGACGGTGGCGGTGCCGTAGCGGGTCCGCACCAGCGCCGGCATGCCTGACAGCACAAACACTCCCACCCCGACAAGACCGACGAGCAGCGGGATCCAGCTCATCGAGTGCTGGCCGAACAGCCCCAACGAGCCGACCAGCGCCAAGACGCCCCCGACGGCCGTCCAGAAGCGCGGCACGCCCGCCTGGATGTCGATGGCAAACGCCACAAACGCCACGACGACCAGCACCAGCGCCCACGGGCGGATGTCGAGCGTCCCGAGGCCAAACGCCGCCAGGAGCCCGCACACCGCCCCGACCGCCGCCGCGACGCCGATGCCGCCCGTGTAGAAGTCGAGCAGCAGCATCGACAGCGCTGCGAGCAGCAGCAGGTAGGTGATCGCCGGGCTCGCAGCCGTGTGGAACAGGCCGTCGATCAGCGGCAAGCTCACAAACGACACGACGACGTCGGGAGCCGGAGCGCGCCGCACCACACCGTCGTCGCCGGTGACCTCCTGCGTGATCGGCGGCAGGTAACCGTCGTCAGACAGGGCGAAGATGAACTCGCCGATCGTGGGCGCCGTGCT
This sequence comes from Candidatus Poriferisodalis sp., assembly GCF_965203655.1. Taxonomy (GTDB): domain Bacteria; phylum Actinomycetota; class Acidimicrobiia; order Acidimicrobiales; family Poriferisodalaceae; genus Poriferisodalis. The sequence goes on along the minus strand of NZ_CBDBDD010000007.1, from coordinate 19,951 downwards.
GTGTGTCAAACCCGCGCCCATCGCGACATCCGCACTGAAGTAGCGGACGCTCGGACCCGAGTGCAGGCCGTCGTCGTCGTGACGATGCACCTTTTCCGAAGTGAACGGAGAACCATGAGCATGAGTGAGACCCTGCACCGCGGTGAAGTCGCCAATGCGGCCGCCCGGCGCGATCGCCGCGAAGTCGGCCGTGGTGACGAGGTGAGCTGCGCCGCCGAGCGCTTGCGCACCGCTCGGGCCGACCCAGACCCCCACCGGCACGTGCGCGAGCCGCACGTTGTCGAGCAGATTCACGAGCGCTTCGTCGTCGAGCGTGGTGCCTGCGCTGTCCATGTGCAGCACCACACCGATGGCGTGCCGTCCCTCGGCGATGGTGATCTGCCGCCGGATGTACGACGACATGATCGGATCGATGAGCCCGTTGACCTCCACCACCACGATCAGGCGGGGAGAGCCGTCGCCGGCGGGCGCGGGAGTCTCGGTCTCGCCGTCGTGGGCGCCCGGTTCGTCGTGAGCCGACGCAGGCCCCGCAACGAGGCCTCCAAAGGCCACCAGCAGCAGCACTCCTGCTGCGAGACGCGCAAGCGGCCGGCGGCGAGTCCGTCGTACGTGCACCCAATCTCCCTGAGAAGTGATCGGCCCGAACTCTAGGAGCGTCCCCGAGCGGTGCGGTTCCGGCCCGATGCGAGTGCCGGCACGACGTCAGTGGCAGATGGGCTGGCTCGCGCCATTACCCTGCGGCCCGTGACCGAGGTGTTGCTGGCCACAGACGCCGACTGGGTGGTCGAAGAGGTGGCGGCTGCGCTCGCCAGCGGCGATGTCACGTTCCGGGTCGTTCGCTCCGGGCACGACGTCCGGCCGGCGGTGCAATCCAGCACCCCGGACCTGGTGATCCTGGACTTCCAGATCGGCAACATGGGCGGGATGGCCACCTGCTTGGACCTGCGGCTGGAATCCGGCATGGGCCGGCTGCCGCGGGTGCCCGTGCTGATGCTGGTCGACCGGGAGGCAGACGAGTTCCTGGCCCGGCGCTCAGAGGCCGATGCCTGGCTGGTCAAGCCGCTGAACCCGCTGCTGCTTCGTCGCACGGCGCACGAGCTGCTGCACCGCGACACGGCGACAACCAACTAGCCCAGCGACGAGCGAGGGGCGAAACCCTTCGTACTTTTCTGTTGTTGCGAGCGTGGGGCGAAGCCCTTCGAGCATTTCTATTGTCGCGAGCACGGCGAAGCTTCGTGCTCGCAAAATACAGTCGGGCAGGCGGGATTTGAACCCACGACCTCTTCGTCCCGAACGAAGCGCGCTACCAACCTGCGCCACTGCCCGTTTGCGATCGGGTGGCTGATCGCTCCGGCTGAAGCTACCGGTCCCGCGCCGCGCTGCGCTACTGACGTCTAGTGCGAGCTCGAAGGGCTTCGCCCCTCGCTCGCAACAACAGAGAGCGCAGGCTCCGCCTGCGCTCTCGACAACGGGTGGCGCAGAGTCTCGGTGCGTACGCGCTCTGGGTAGCGGGCGGCGGATACTTGCGTTATGGCTGAGGTACCTCCCGGGTCGGCTACCGCGCAGCGCGTGGGGTTTGTTGGGCTTGGCAATGTGGGCGGCAAGCTGGCGGGGTCTTTGTTGCGCAACGGGGTCGAGCTTGTGGTGCGCGATCTGGACCCTGAGGCGATGGCGCCGTTTCTGGATGCGGGGGCTTCGACGGCTGCCTCGGGCGCGGAGCTGGCCGAACGCTGTGACGTGGTGATCACTTGCCTGCCCTCCCCTGCTGCTTCTGCGGTTGTGCTCGAAGCCGACCACGGCGTGCTGGCCGGTTTCGCCGCGAGCAAGGCGCCGGCCCCGAAGATCTGGGCCGAGATGAGCACCACCGATCATCACGAGGTGCGCCGGCTCGGCGCCCAGGTGGAGGCTGCCGGCGGGGCCGCCATCGACTGCCCGGTATCGGGCGGCTGCCACAGGGCTGCCACCGGCAACATCGCCATCTTCGCCGGGGGCGACCGCTCGACCTTCGACGCCATGCTGCCGCTGCTCACCACGATGGGACGGCGGATCCTGCACACCGGCCCGCTCGGCTCCGCGTCGATCCTCAAGGTCGTGACCAACTACCTAGCCACCGCGAACCTCGTCTCGCTGTGCGAGGCGCTGGTCACCTCCGACGCCGCCGGCATGGACCTGGCAACCGCGTACGAGGCCATCCGCATCAGCTCGGGCAACTCGTTCGTGCACGAGACCGAGAGCCAGGTCATCCTGAACGGCTCGCGCGACATCAACTTCACCATGGACCTCGTCTGCAAGGACATCGGCCTGTTCGCGGACATCGCCGCGGAGCACGGCATCCCGCTCGAGCTGTCGCCCGTACTGGTGGACGTCTTCGCCGACGGCGCCGCTCGCTACGGCGAGCGGGAATGGTCGCCGAACATCATCCGGCGCCTCGAGGACGCCACCGGCCGGACGATCACAGCACCGGGCTTCCCGGCCGAGATCGTCGACGACGAACCCGAAGTGCCGGGCGCCGAAGTGGTGGTGCGCGGCAGCTAGCCGGCCGAGAGAACCTCGGCACTGTGTCTCAGGTCGCCGAGAGCACCTCGGCGATCTGAACAGCGTTGAGCGCTGCGCCCTTGCGGAGGTTGTCGCCCACCACGAACAGCGCCAAGCCGTGCTCGACCGTGAGGTCGCGGCGGATGCGGCCCACATAGGACGGGTCGCGTCCTGCCGCTTCGAGCGGCGTCGGCACGTCGGCCAGCTCGACGCCTGGCGCTTCCGCCAGCAGCTCGGTGGCCCGCTCGGGGGAGATCGGCCGCTCGAAGCGCAGGTTCAGCGCCAGCGAATGCCCCGTGAACACCGGCACGCGCACGCACGTGCCCGAGACCTCCAAGCCGGGAATGCCGAGGATCTTGCGGCTCTCGAAGCGGAGCTTCTGCTCCTCGTCGGTCTCGCCGGTGCCGTCGTCGACGAAGCCGCCCGCCTGTGCCAGCACGTTGTGCGCGATCGGACCTGGAAACTTGTCGGGCGCGGGATGGCTGACAGCTTCGCCGTCGTAGGTGAGCGCAGCAGCACCCTCCCTCGTTGCCGACAGCGCCTGGTCCAGCTCGTCCACACCTGCCAGGCCAGCGCCGGACACCGCCTGGTAGGTGGCCGCCACCATCGAGACCAAGCCGGCCTCGGCGTGCAGTGGCGCCAGCACGGGCATCGCCGCCATCGTCGTGCAGTTGGGATTGGCGATGATCCCCTTCGGCGCGTTGAACACCTCCTTGGCATTCACTTCGGGCACCACGAGCGGAACATCGGGGTCCATGCGCCAGGCAGACGAATTGTCGATGACCGTCGGGCCTTGCGAGGCGACACGCTCGGAGATGGCCCGCGAGGTGGTCTTGCCTGCGGAGAAGAGGGCGATATCGAGACCGGCGAAGTCGGCTTCGGCGGCATCCTCGACGGTGATTTCGGATCCGTTCCAGCCGATCTTGCGGCCGGCTGAGCGGGCCGATGCGAACAAGCGCAGCTCGTCGATGGGGAGAGCCCGCTCGGCCAAAATGGCTCGCATGACGCCGCCTACTTGGCCGGTGGCTCCTACGATTCCTACTCGCATGGGGTTGAGGCTACCTAGCGGCCCTGAGCGGGCTTCTGTGGTTTTCAGTCCAAGCCGAAGGCTGTGTGCAGGGCGACGGTGGCTCGGTCTACGTCGGCTTCGGCTACTACGCAGGAGATGCGGATCGGCGAGGTGGAGATCATCTCGATGTTGATGTTCTGAGCCGCCAGCGTTTCGAACATGGTGGCGGCCACACCGGGATGGCTTGCCATGCCGGCGCCGACCAGCGACACCCTCGCGATGTCAACGTCGGTGTTGGCCGACGAGAAGCCCACGGTGTGCACCATCCCCTCGCAGATGGCCCGCACCTCGTCCGCGCTCTCGGCGGGCACCGTGAACGAGATATCGGTGCGGTCGTGATCACCCACGTTCTGCACGATCATGTCGACGACCACCGCAGCGTCCGCCAGGGTGCGGAACACCTTGGCGGCGATCCCCGGCTCGTCCCGCACACCCACCAGCGTCACCTTGGCCTGCGATGCGTCCGGCACGACGCCGGTCACGATCGGCTGCTCCATCTCTCTCGCATCCATGCCTGACTCCGGGTCGACGACCCACGTTCCTGGTTCCCACGTGAATGCCGAGCGCACGTGCAGGGGAACGCCGTACGTGCGGGCAACCTCGACCGAGCGGGCGGCCGGCTTGGGGCAGCCCATAGCGGTCATCTCGAGCAGCTCGTCAAAGCCGATGCACGCCAGCTTGCGGGCACGGGTGCACACCCGGGGATCCGTCGTGAAGACCCCCGAGACATCGGTGTAGAGCTCGCAGGCGTCGGCGCCGAGGCCGTGTGCGAGGGCCACCGCGGTGGTATCCGAACCGCCACGGCCCAAGAACGTCACGTCGTTGTCGGTGGACACACCCTGCGCACCGGCGACCACGGCGACACGTCCAGCCTCCAGCGACTCGATCACACGCTTCGGGGTCACCGAGAGGATCTTGGCGTTCCGGTGGTTGGTGTCGGTCAGGAAACCTGCCTGGCTGCCGGTGAACGAGTCGGCCGTGACGCCCACATCGTGCAGGGCCATGCACATCAATGCAATCGCCTTGCGCTCACCAGCCGTGATGAGCATGTCCATCTCGCGGCCCGACGGCTCATCGGTGATCTGATCGGCGAGTCCGATGAGCTCGTCCGTCTCCGAGCCCATGGCGCTGACGACGAGGACGATCTCATCGCCGCGGCTGCGGCAGTGCTTGACGTGATCGGCGACCTCGCGCATGCGCGCGGCACTGGCGACCGATGTTCCGCCGAACTTCTGCACGACCAAGGGCACGTCGGGCGATGGTACCGGGGTGCCGCGACGCCTCGTTCGGGATTTTCCGGCCATGACAACACGGTCAGTCGATTCCCGCTGCCGATGCGCCCAACCAGGCCGAGGGGTGAGCCTCGGTAGTGTGACCGTCGGCAGGATTCACCACCAGCCCCCTCAGCTACACGGAGAGCGCCGCTCATGGGCAGCGAGAAGAGACAGCGCCAGCGCGAGAACCGGATGCGGGCGATTGCCGAAGCCGAACGCGTCAAGAAGCGCTCCACCACGGGGCGCAAGGTGTTCCGGGTGGTGCTCGTCGTGGCTGCAGTGCTGATTGCGCTGTGGCTGTGGAGCACGTTCAGCGGCGGTGACGACGAAGGCAGCGACGACGCCACCGTGGCCACCGAGGCACCCCCGGTCACCGCGTTCGAGACCGACGAGCCGAGCGATGAGACGCCTCCGGCTACCGACGCCGCGGCCGAACCTGCGGCCGACGACAGCCCCGTTGACACCGCTGCGCCGGATCCGACCGCCTGTCCCGCTGCTGATGGCAGCGACGGCCCGCGCAATCAATTCGACCAGCCGCCCCCGATCTGCATCGATGCCGACACGATGTACGCGGCCGTGTTCGACACGAACATGGGCGCCTTCACGATGGTGCTCGACCCCACGCTCGACCTCGACAGCGTCAACAACTTCGTGGTGCTGGCCCGCTGGGGGGCCTTCGACGGCACGCTCTTCCACCGGATCATCTCCGACTTCGTGATCCAGGGCGGCGATGTGCAGATCGACTTCGGCAGGGGCGGCCCCGGCTACCAGTTCACCGGCGCATTCCCGCCCGAAGAGTGGTACCGGGTCGGCTCCGTTGCCATGGCCAACCGGGGGAACCCCGCGACCAACGGCTCGCAGTTCTTCGTGATCACCGGCCCCGACGGTGCCGGGCTGCCGCCGCTGTACTCGCCGCTCGGCCAAGTCGTCGAGGGCATGGACATCGTCATGGAGATCGAAGGCGTCGAGACCGGAGCGGGCGACGTGCCGGTCCAGGATGTCGTGGTGAAGAGCGTGACGGTCACCGAGGCCTCCCTGGCGCAGGTCAACGCGTACAGCGATGCGCGCGGCTGAGCAGCGCCCTGCGGCGCATCCAACGGTCCGCCCGCAACAGGCGTAGGCTCGCGCCGATGCAGCGCCAGTCAGAAGACGGCCCGACGGAGCCGCCTGCGTCGGGATGGTCCTTCCCGCCGGCATCGACGGCGGACGAGAACGGACTGGTGGGCGCCGGCGCCGATCTCGAAGCTGGCACGCTGCTCGGCGCCTACCGGACGGGGCTGTTCCCGATGCCGCTGGGCGAGAGCATCGGCTGGTGGTCGCCGGACCCGCGCGGCATCCTGCCGCTCAGCTACCTCCGCGTCAGCCGTTCGCTGCGGCGGGCGTGCCGACGTTTCGACATCCGCATCGACACCTCCTTCGAACAGGTGCTGGAGTCGTGCGCAGATCCCGCCCGGCCCCATGGCTGGATCAGCGACGACATGCACAGCGCCTACCTGTCCCTGCACGAACTGGGATGGGCCCACAGCGTGGAGGCCTGGCTCGACGACGAACTCGTCGGCGGTCTCTACGGTGTGGCGGTAGGCGCCTTCTTCGCCGGCGAGTCGATGTTCCACACCGAGAGCGACGCCTCCAAGGTGGCGCTGGTCGCCCTCGTCGATGCGCTCAAAGTGACCGGCGGAGCACTGCTGGACGTGCAGTGGACGACCCCGCACCTGGCCGGGTTGGGTGCCGTGGAGGTCGAGCGGGCGGCATACCTGGAACTGCTGGCCGAGGCCATCACGCGGCCGCTGCCCGAAATCTGGCTGCGCCCGATGGTCTTCCGCATGCTCGAGGGCTGACGCCCATGACAGCATCCGATGCGCCACAGCGCACGCGGCCATGGCTGATGCGCACGTACTCGGGGCACTCCACGGCCCGGGCATCCAACGAGCTGTACCGGTCGATGCTGGCCAAAGGCCAGACAGGGCTGTCGGTGGCCTTCGACCTGCCGACACAGACCGGTTACGACCCCGGTCATCCGATGGCGCGCGGCGAAGTCGGCAAGGTCGGCGTGCCCGTAGTGCACCTGGGCCACATGGCCCAGCTCATGGAGGGCATCCCGCCCGATGCCATGAACACCTCCATGACCATCAATGCCACCGCGCCGTGGCTGCTGAGCCTGTACATCGCCAACGCGCAGAACACCGGGGTGGCGGCCGAGGCGCTGCGGGGCACCACCCAGAACGACATCGTGAAGGAGTACCTGAGCCGGGGCACGTTCATCTTCCCGCCCGAAGCCAGCCGTCGGCTCACCGTCGATGTCGTGGCGTACTGCGCGGCCCATGTCCCGCAGTGGAATCCGATCAACGTGTGCAGCTACCACCTGCAGGAAGCCGGCGCCACGCCCACCCAGGAGATCGCCTACGCGCTGGCCACCGCGATCGACGTGCTCGACGCGGTGCGCGACAGCGGCAAGGTGCCCGCCGAGCGCTTCGACGCCACGGTGGGCAGCATCTCGTTCTTCGTGAACGGCGGCATCCGCTTCATCGAAGAGGTCTGCAAGGTGCGGGCCTTCACCCAGATGTGGGACCAGATCTGCGCTGAGCGCTACGGCGTGGCCGACCCCAAGCTGCGGCGGTTCCGCTACGGCGTGCAGGTGAACTCGCTCGGGCTCACCGAGGCGCAGCCCGAGAACAACGTGGCCCGGATCACGCTGGAAGCCTTGGGCGTGACGCTGTCGCAGCGGGCGCGGACCCGCTCGTTGCAGTTGCCTGCCTGGAATGAGGCACTGGGGCTGCCGCGGCCCTGGGACCAGCAGTGGTCGCTGCGCATCCAACAAGTGCTGGCGCACGAGACCGACCTGCTGGAGTACGGCGACATCTTCGACGGTTCGGTCGTGGTCGAGGGTCGCACCGCCGAGCTGGTCGACGCTGCGCAGGCTGAGCTGGACGACGTGCTCGCCATGGGGGGCGCGTTCGCCGCGATCACCGAGCTGAAGCGGCGACTGGTGGCGAGCCACACCGAGCGGGTGCGCCAGATCGAGGCCAGCGAGCTGACCGTGGTGGGGGTGAACGAGTTCACCGAGACGGCTCCGTCGCCGCTGGAGGGCGACGAGTCGATCCTGCGGGTGGATCCCGAGACCGAAGCCGAGCTGGTTGCCGACCTCGAACGCTGGCGGGGCGCCCGCGACTCGAACCGGGTCGTCGCAGCCCTGGACGACCTGCGGGTGGCCGCTTCAGGCGATGTGAACATCATGGGGCCGAGCATCGAGGCCGCCCATGCCGGGGTGACGACCGGCGAGTGGGCGCAGGCATTGCGCGAGGTGTTCGGCGAGTTCCGTGCACCGACCGGCTTGGGCGGCGTCGGCGGGGCGTCGAGAGGGACGGCACTGGCGACCGTGGCCCAGCGGTGCGCGGCGATGGAGGGCGGACCGCCCCGGGTGCTGGTTGCCAAGCCAGGCCTGGACGGCCATTCCAACGGTGCCGAGCAGGTGGCGGTCGCGGCTCGCGATGCCGGCATGGAAGTCGTGTACGAAGGCATCCGGCTGACGCCGCGTCACATCGCCGCTACCGCACGCGACGAGGACGTCGACGTGATCGGCCTGTCGATCCTGTCGGGCAGTCACCTGGAGCTGGTGCCCGAGGTGCTGGCGTGCCTCGACGCCGAGGGCGTGAGCGCACCGGTGGTCGTCGGCGGCATCATCCCGCCCGCGGACCATCAGGCACTGCGCGACGCGGGGGTGGCCGCGGTCTACACCCCGAAGGACTTCGAGCTGGCCGCGATCATGGCCGACATCGCCGGCCTGGCCGAGCAGTCGCGCACCGGCACCGGCTGAACAGCGCGCCACGCTGATGTCTTGCACGCAACGCCGACGACAACACCCGCCGGAGACCTGAGGATCCTGTGACCGGCACCGCCTCACGCATCAGGCGCCGCCGTCGGTGGAAGCTGCTCGTTCCGGCGTTCTTCGTCCTCTATCTCGCCATGATCCCGCTCAACGGAGTCATCGAGGATGACCACTCTGAGGTCTTCCCCTTTTTCAGGTGGAAGCTGTTCGCGAACATCCCCGACTGGCAGACAACCGAGTTCGGGCTGGTCATCGACGCGATCGACGGTGAGCCAGCCGAAGACGGCTTCTACCTGATCCCGAGCACCGACATCAGGGACTGGAAGGTGCTGAGCAGCACTGCTTGGGCGTGCCGCCGGGGCGATCCCTGCGACGGCACGGTCTCCGACGTGCTGGTACCGATCGTGCGGCGAACGCTCGGAGATCGCAGCATCGACTTCAGCATCATCGAAGCCGAAGTCGACCTGGGTGATGTTCGGGACGGTGTCGACGATCTCGCGGACGGAACCGCTCTCAGGACCGACTTCTACCGGCCGGTCAGCGTCATCGGCCGCTGGAACACCGACACCGGCCGGATCGAGCCGTCCGCGGAATCGGAGTAGACGGCCGTGCGCGCCACGGCGCCGATGCGTCGGATCCGCAAGTCAGTACTGCAGGTCGGTGAAGCCGAGCGACGCTCGGAGGCTGAGTTGAGGGCGGCAGCCACCGGTGTGATCATGCTCGGCCGCTTCTACTACCTCTTCCTCGCCTTCAACATCGGCACCTCAGGACTGCAGTTCGCCCATGCCTACATGGGGCAGCCGCCCACGGCGCCGCTGTGGCCCATCGACGCCGTGGGTTGGCTGACCGGATCAGGGTGGTTCGAACACGACCGCGTCGTCACGGTGATTGGGCTGCTGTTTGCCATCGGGGCTGCGGGCTTCCCCCGGCTGTTGCTGTGGCGTCTTGGCAGCTTCGCCTACCTGCTGGTGCACGTGGCGCTCGCCAATTCCTACGGTGCCATCAATCACGGCTCGCACATCATGCTCTTCGTCGGCTTCGCGCTGCTGTTCCTGCCGGGCCGCGACGAGGGACGCCTCATGGCACGCAAGAGCGTGCTCCGCTGTCTCGCGGTCTTGTGGTTTGCGCAGGGCCTGATTCTGCTGTCGTACACGCTGTCGGGCTTCTGGAAGCTCTGGCATAGCCGCCTCGAGGTGTTCTCGACTGACGCGATGTCGAGAATCCTGCTGGATCGGGCGCTGCTCGAAGCAGACAACATCCCGCTCTTGCTGCCGTTCGTGGCGCAGCACAACTGGTTGGCGCAGTCGATGTGGTGGCTCACGCTCTACATCGAAGTCTTCGCGCTGCTGGTGGTGTTCCGGCCCCACCTGCACCGGCCGTTCGGCGCGGCGCTGATGCTGTTCCACATCACCAGCGATTGGCTCATGAACATCTCGTTCTCGCTCAACATCGTCATGCTGGGACTGTTCCTGCTGCTGTCGCCGTTGGCCCCTGATCGGTTCTCGCTGCCGGCAACCGTGCGTTCGCTGCCGCTCGTGGGCATACCGTTCCGTCTCATGCAGCGGCGGAATGCTCTTTGACATCTACTGACGACTCGACTGCTGCGATGAAGGAAACAGACAGTGGACGCTTGCGTACCGGCAAGCATCTGCACCGAGCGACAAGGGCGCGACTGCGCAAATTTCGCAGGTCTGTGTTGAATCTGCGCACGACCGAGCGACGGTCGCCGTCTGACTTGATATCAGCCACGACCAGAGTCATGTGGCTCGCAAGAGTCTTCTATCTCTATGTTGCATGGCTCATTGCCGTTTCCTCGCTGAGATTTACTCAGGCATACACGGGCACAGCTCCGCATGCTCCGCTCTGGCCGATTCGCATATTTGAGTGGTTGCTGAACCCGGCGTGGTTCACACATGCGACGGCGTTTACGGCTGCAGGAGTCTTGTTTGCGCTGTGGTCCGCCATATCTCATCGAACTGCCCTGCCCAGATTGGGGACATTTCTCTATGTCCTGCTGCAGGTGGCACTCAGCAACTCATACGGAGCCATCAATCACGGCCTGCATGTTCTGTTGTTCACCAGTTTCGCTCTCATCTTTTTGCCCACAGGCAGCGAGCGACGGCAGTCGACGTATCGCAGGGCTACTCGAATTCTGACCGTATTCTGGTTTGCACAAGCTCTCGTCCTGTTGCCATACACGCTGTCCGGGATTCAGAAGCTCTACTTCAGCGGTCTCGATGCACTGTCTCCCAGCGCCCTGACGCGCACTGCGCTCAATCGGGCACTAGATCAGCTTGGCGACATACCTCCGGCCCTGCCGTTTGTCGTGCGATGGGAACTCTTGAGCTACGTGATGTGGCTGGGGCTACTCTACGTTCAAGTAACGGCCTTGCTGGTTGTATTCCGCCCCCGGTTGCATCGTCTGTATGGGATCTCGTTGATCCTCTTCCATCTATTGAGCGGTTGGACACTCAGGATTTTCAACGAATACAGTATTTTCCTGTTGGGTCTCTTCTTCTTGCTGTCTCCTCTTGCTCCTGACCGGTTCTCGTTGTCGGGGACCGTGCGCTCGCTGCCGCTCGTGGGCATACCGTTCCGTCTCATGCAGCGGCGGCAGCGGTCGCAACGGCCTCAGGAGACGGATCGGGTCTGGTTGGTGTACGACGGCGAGTGCCCGATGTGCAACAACTACGCCCAGTACTTGCGGCTGCAGGAAACTGTGGGCGAATTCGTGCTGGTCGATGCGCGCCAGGGCGGCCCGATCGTCGACGAGGTCCGGCGGCTGCCGCACGATCTGAATGACGGGATGGTGGTGAGGATCGGCGACCGGCACTTCGTCGGTCATGAAGCGCTCAACGTGCTCGCGCTGCTGTCCACCGACCATGGTGCTTTCAACAAGTTCAACCGGCTGGCGTTCAGCTCGCCGCTGATCTCGCGCTTCACGTACCCGCTGATGAAGGCCGGGCGTTGGGTGTTGCTCAAGCTGAAGGGCGTGGCGCCGATTTCGTCCGACGGCTGATCAGGGGTCGGGCCAGGGGTCGGCGTCGTCACCGATGTCGGCGAGGCAGTTGTTGTCGGCGCCTTCATTGCGGCCGGTCCAGCGGACTTGACCGGGTGTGGCGCTCAGGCGGGCGATCACGTTCTGCTGCATGAGGCCGTCGACCTCTACGAACACTTCGCGGGATGTGGCGTGCGGGTCGTCTGCCAGCTGGCTCATGTCCAGCACCGGGGCTGCGGCTGCCTGGGCGTTGTCGAATGCCTCGACTGCCTCAGCCAGCGTGCGCTGTGACACCCAGTCGGCCATTGCCTCGTCCAACTCGGCGCGATGGGCCATGCGGCCCTCGAAGGAGGTGAAGCGCTCGTCGTCGCCGATGCCGATCATCTCCATGACCCGTGCAGCGACCGAGTCGGTGGAGCTGCTGACAGCCAGCCATCTGCCGTCGGACGCCTGGTAGGTGCCGCGGGGGACGCTGTAGGGAATGCCTGATCCGAGGCGGGGCTGCAGGTAGCCCTCGGTATGCCATGCGGTCATGAGCGGACCCATCGCCTGAGACATGGATTCGAGCAGGTTCACGTCGACGACTTGGCCGACGCCGCTGCGCAGGGCCACCATCGCCGCGAACGCTCCGGCCAGTCCGGCGATCTCGTCGGTGAGCGCCACCGGCGGCAGCAGCGGCGCGCCGTCGGCCTCGCCATTCATCGAAGCGAAGCCGCTCATCGCCTCGGCGAGCGTCGCGAAGCCCGGCCGGTCGCGGTACGGGCCGTCCTGGCCGAAGCCGGTCAGCCGCACCACCACCAGCTTCGGGTTGGCTTCGATCAGCTCGTCGGGCACCAGGCCGAGCGCTTCGAGCTTGCCGGGCCGGAAGTTCTCCACCAGCACATCGGCGACGGCCAGCAGCCGGCGCAGCAGCGAGAGGTCGTCGGGCGCCTTGAGGTCGAGCGTGACGCAGCGCTTATTGCGGTTGACGAGCCGCCACCACAGGGTCTCGCCCCGTGCGTCGCGCCATCCCATGTTGCGGACGGTGTCGCCGCCCGGGCGCTCCACCTTGATGACATCAGCGCCGAAGTCGGCCAGGTAACGGGCACAGTGCGGCCCCGCGAAGACCGACGACAGATCGACGACCCTCAAGCCGTCGAGCGGCATGGCCGCAGCGGGGTTCGGGCCTGCGAGCACGGCTAGCGGTAGCGGACCGCCGGCCAGGAGACGGGGGCGTGCCATGGACGGCCGCTGAAACGCCACTTGCTGGGCGGAGAGGCGTGCGCAGCGGCGGGGACCGGGCGCGGCCACAGCAGCTCGAGCGCGGCCACGATCGCGGCTGTCTCTTCGGGCGTGGCCGCAGGCGTCGTGCGAATCTGCGCCGAGTCGAAGCGCGGGTGATCCGTCACTGCCTCAACCTGTGACTCCGTCACAGTGGCACGTTGCCGTGCTTGCGGCGGGGCAGCTCTTCTCGTTTGGCGCCGATCAGCTCGAACGCGGCGATGACCTTCTGGCGGGTCTCTGCGGGGTCGATGACCGCGTCCACGATGCCCCGCTCGGCAGCGATGTAGGGATTCGCGTACTTGCGGCTGTACTCGTCGACCAAATCGGCCTTGCGGGTGTCTGGGTCGGCCGCCTGCTGCAGCTCGCGCCGGTACAGGATCTCCACCGCGCCCTGCGGGCCCATCACGGCCAGCTCGGCCGTGGGCCACGCGAAGCTGACATCGCAGCCGACCGACTTCGAGTCCATGACCACATAGGCGCCGCCGTAGGCCTTGCGGGTGATGACCTGCACCCGCGGCACGGTGGCCTCGCAGTAGGCGTAGAGCAGCTTGGCACCGTGGCGGATGATGCCGCCGTGCTCCTGGTCGACTCCGGGCAGGAAGCCGGGCACGTCCACGAAGGTGAGCAGCGGGATGTTGAAAGCGTCGCAGAAGCGCACGAACCGGGCGGCCTTCTCGGACGACTCGATGTCGAGCACGCCGGCCATCACCATGGGCTGGTTGCCGACCACGCCCACCGAGCGGCCACCGAGCCGGGCGAAGCCGCACACGATCGAACCGGCCCACGCGGCGTGGTACTCGAAGAACTCGCCGTCGTCGACGACCTCGGAGATCACCTGCTTCATGTCGTAGGGCACGTTGGGACTCTGCGGCATGAGGTCGCGCAGCGAGGTGCACGAGCGGTCGGGCTCGTCGGTGGGCTCGACATCGGGCGGCGCGTCCAGATTGTTGGACGGCAGGAACGACAGCAGGTAGCGCACGTCGTCGAGCACGGCCTTCTCGTCGGCTGCTACGAACGTCGCCACGCCCGACTTGGTGCTGTGGGAGCCGGCACCGCCGAGCTCCTCGAGCGTGACGTCTTCGCCGGTGACGGTCTTCACCACGTCGGGCCCGGTGATGAACATGTGGCTGGAGTCGCGCACCATGAAGATGAAGTCGGTCATGGCGGGCGAGTAGACGGCGCCGCCGGCGCACGGCCCCATGATCACACTGATCTGCGGGATGACACCCGAGGCCAGCACGTTGCGGCGGAAGATGCCGCCGTAGCCCGCCAGCGAGACCACGCCTTCCTGGATGCGGGCGCCGGCGCCGTCGTTGAGGCCGATGATCGGCGCGCCGACCGACTCGGCGAGGTCCATGACCTTGTGGGTCTTCTCGGCGAACACCTCGCCGAGGGCACCGCCGAACACGGTGAAGTCCTGGCTGGCCACGAACACCTTGCGACCGTCGATATTGCCCCAGCCGGTGATGATGCCGTCGGTGTAGGGGCGCTCGTCGAGGCCCACGTCGTGCGCCCGGTGGCGAGCCAGCATGTCGAGCTCGTGGAAGGAGCCCTCGTCGAAGAGATACTCGATGCGCTCGCGGGCGAGCATCTTGCCCTTGTCGTGCTGGCGCTGGACGGCCCGCTCCGGACCGGCGTTCAGCGCCTCGTCCCGGCGCCGGGCCAGCTCCTCCAAGCGTTGGTCCATGGTCGGCTCAGACATTCATCAGAGCCTAGGAGAAAGGCTTCCGCCGATCCCAGAGAAGCCCGGCTCATTCGCAGGGGACTGCGATCTCTCAGGCAGCGCATATCTGGCGCATCCACTAATCGCTCAGCCAAACCAAGCGCTTCACCCTTGAGGGCTGCGATGCGATACGCATGGAGTCGAGATTGGCGACCGAGAGTCATGAAATAGGGTCATCACCGAGTTCGGGCGCGACATTGCTCGGCCAGACCAGGGAGGATGCGGTGACAGGTGAGTCTCGCGGGGCGGCAAGTTTCAGGCGGGAGACGTGGCGCACAGCTCAGACGCTGGCAGTCGTGGCATCGGCACTGTGCGCCGCAGGCCTGATCCCAGCACTCCTCGGCACGATTTTCGCTGCGACTGACACGCGCGCCTACGGCACGACCGAATGGGATGCGGTGGTGCTCCTGCTCGGGCTCGGCGTGGTCGCGGTGCTGTTTGTCGGCATGTTGATGTGTGTCATCGCGGCAGCCGCCTGCAGGGCTGCTGCGGAGAATGCACGCTGATCGCTCTTCGCGTGCCGACGCATAGCCGAGCATGCATCGTCGACGGACGTCGGTGAGGGGGCGGGCCTAAGCTGCGGGCATGGAACTGGGGCCCGTGCATCACGTATCGATCAACTGCGCCGATGTGGATGCAGCGGCGCCGTTCTACACCGAGATCTTGGGCATGAAGCAGCTCGACCGGCCCGACCTCGGCTTCAACGGACGCTGGCTGCAGACACCTGGCGGCGGTGAGGTGCACCTCATCGAAGTGGCCGACTGGGTGCCGCCGAAGGGCCAGCACTGGGCGTTCAAGGTGGACGACATCGATGCCACGGTGGCTGAGCTGCGCGACGCCGGCGTGAAGGTCAAGGACCCAGTGGCGCTGCCGGGTATGACCGCCCGCCAGACGTTCTTCTTCGACCCGGCCGGCAACATGATCGAGCTGAACCAGCCCGCCTGAGCCCAGCCTCGCTTCAACTCCGGTGAGCCTCGACTACATGTCCGCGCGGTAGGCCGCGAGGTTCATCACCCGGTCGAACAGGTTCTCGGCGCCGATCCGTTCGCAGAGTTCTTCGAAACCCCGATGCGGGCCGCGCCAGGCCATCTCGTCGACGCTGTCTGACACTGGCGCATCGGTACGCACCGTGGCGATGCGGCGGAACAGCAGGGCGAGATCACGCTCGCCGGCGAGCGTTGCAGCGAGACCGGCCGCGCCCCGGACCTTCGGCGCCCAGTCGTCGTGCGAGTCGGGGATGTTCTCGATGTGGCCGTAGTGCGACAGCATCACCGATGTGGACTTGGCGCCCCAGCCCCGGAGGCCCGGAAATCCGTCCGCGTTGTCGCCGACCAAGCCCAGGTAGTCGGGTATCGACTCAGGCCTGACGCCGAACTTCGCCTCGACGCCCGCCACGTCGATCACCTCGTCGGCCCGGCGGTCCCACTGGACGACCTTGCCGCCGACGCACTGGCCCAAGTCCTTGTCGGGCGTGCAGATGAGCACCTGCCGGACACGCTCGTCGTCGGCAGCCATCGCGGCGCCCGCCGCCATGGCGTCGTCGGCTTCGAACTCGATCATCGGCCACACGGCTACGCCCAGCAGCCGCAGCGCTTCCTCAGTGGGATGGAACTGCGACAGCAGGTCGGGCTCGATCCCCGAGCCGTCCTTGTACCCGGTCCACAGGTCGTTGCGGAACGACTCCACGACATGGTCGGTCGCGACAGCTACGTGCGTAGCGCCTCCCTCGAGCAACATCACGATGTTGCCGAGCACACCCCGCAGCGCCCCGACCTCGCTGCCGTCGGCCGCCTTGCGGCTGGGCACCGCGAAGAAGTGGCGGAACAGCTCGTAGGTGCCGTCGATCAGGTGAACATCGACCTGGCCGGCGGCGGACGGCGCTCCCGCTGATCCTTCCATGGCCGCGACCCTAGGAGGCCGCTCAGCCTCCGCAGGGCACTGCCGCGGCAGCCCGCTCTAGAGTTGGCGCGGCCGATCCGCCGGGAGACACCTCCGGCGGGGCACCGCACACCACGGCGACCGCCGCGTACGACAACCCATGATCCCGAGGGGACGACATGAAGGTTCCGTTTACTGTTTCCGACTTCCTGTACCGGGCCGAGAACGTGTACCCGGACCGGGTGGCGCTGGCCGACGAACCCGAAGCGCCTGGCGGCGGGCTCGGGGAGATCACCTACGCCCAGTTCGGCGACCTCGTACGGGCCCAGGCAGCCAAGCTGGACCAGCTCGGCATCTCCCACGGCGAGCGGGTGGCGATGGTGTCGCAGAACGCCGGCCGGCTGATGACGTCGTTCTATGGCGTGTCGGGCTACGGCCGCATCTTCGTGCCGATCAACTTCCGGCTCAGCCACGACGAGATCAGCTACATCATCGATCACTGCGGCGCCACGATGCTGCTGGTGGACCCCTCCATGGAGGACACCTGCAAGGACATCGACGTGGAGCACTTCGTGGTAATGGGCACCGACGCCGACGACCAGATGTATGCGCCGGGCACCGAGCCGGCGCCGTGGACGCCCGACGAGGACGTCACCGCCACCATCAACTACACCTCGGGCACCACCGCCCGCCCCAAGGGCGTGCAGCAGACCCACCGGGCGCTGTGGCTGAACGCCACCACCTTCGGCTGGCACTCGGGCGTGAGCGACCGTGACGTGTACCTGCACACGCTGCCGATGTTCCACTGCAACGGCTGGGGCATGCCCTATGCCGTCACCGGCATGGGCGGCAAGCACGTGGTGCAGCGCGAGGTGCGCGGCCCCGAGATCCTGAAGCGCATCGACCAGCACGGCGTGACGCTGATGTGCGGCGCGCCTGCGGTGGTGGCCGCCGTGCTGGATGCAGCGGCCGAGTGGGAAGGACCCATTCCTGGCAGCGGACGGGTGCGGATGGTGGTGGCGGGCGCCCCGCCGCCCACGCGCACCATCGCCCGGATGGAGACCGAGCTGGGCTGGGAGTTCATCCAGATCTACGGCCTCACCGAGACGGCGCCGCTGCTGACCATGAACCGCTGCCGGCCCGAATGGGACGACTTCGAGCCCGACGAGAAGGCTCGCAAGCTGAGCCGGGCCGGCGCACCGGCCATCGGCGTGAAGATCGACGTGGACAACCAGGGCGAGATCCTGGCCCGGGCGAACGTGGTGCTCGAGGGCTACTGGTGCCAGCCCGAGGCGACCTCGGAGGCGATCGTGGACGGCTGGTTCCACACCGGCGACGGCGGCTCGATGGACGACGAGCACCACGTGACCATCTCGGACCGCAAGAAGGACGTGATCATCTCCGGCGGCGAGAACGTGTCGTCCATCGAGGTGGAAGACGTGCTGTTCAGCCATCCCGCGGTGACCGAGGTGGCAGTGATCGGCGTGCCCGACGAGAAGTGGGGCGAGACCATCAAGGCCCTCGTGGTCGTCGACACCGCAGCCGATGCCGTGACCGATCGTGATCTCATCGACTTCTGCCGGGACCGGATGGCGCACTTCAAGTGCCCCACCAGCGTCGAGTTCCGCGAGGAGCTGGCCCGCACGGCCACGGGCAAGCTGCAGAAGTTCAAGCTCCGTGCCCCGTACTGGGAGGGCATGGAGAAGCAGATCAACTAGCGCGCCACCGCTGCGACAGCTAGAGAGGTTCGACGCCGCCTTCTGAGCGGCGGCGCTCTACGAAGTCAGTGAGCTCGGCGCGGATGGCGTCGTCCATCGGCGGTTCTTCGTAGTCGGCGAGCAGCTGCTTCCAGATGCGGTTGGCCCGCTGGGTGGCGTCGAGCGCGCCGTCCTCGTACCACGTCTCGAAGTTGCGCCAGTCCGACAGCATCGGCTCGTAGAACGCCGTGTTGTAGCGCTCGAGCGTGTGGGCGGCACCGAAGAAGTGGTTCGCCGGGCCCACCTCGGCGATGGCATCGACCGCCAGGGAGGCATCGTCGATGACGGCGGGCTGCAGCATCGCCCGGATCATCTGGATCATCTCGGCGTCGATGATCACCTTCTCATACGAGGCGCACAGCCCGCCCTCGATCCAGCCGAGGCCGTGCAGCACGTAGTTGATGCCCCCGACGATGCACGCCCACAGCGACATCTGCGACTCGTAGGCGGCTTGGACGTCGGGGGCGTTGGAGGCGTTCGCGTTCGAGGCCCGCAGCGGCAAGCCATAACGGCGCGCCAGCTGGCCGCTGATGATGGTGGCCTTCGCATACTCGGGCGTGCCGAACGCCGGCGCTCCCGATCGCATGTCGACGTTGGACGTGAAGCTGCCGTAGACGACCGGGACGCCGGGGTTCACGAGCTGCGACAGGGTGATGCCCGCGAGCGCCTCGGCGTTCTGCAGGGTGAGCGCGCCGGCGATCGTGACGGGCGCCATCGCTCCCGCCAGCGTGAACGGCGTGTACACCACCGGCTGGCCGTGGCGGGCGAGCTCGATGGCGCCCTCGAGCATCGGCTTGTCGTACACGAGCGGCGAATTTGCATTCACCACGGTGTGGATGGACGGCTCGCGCAGCAATGTCTGATGGTCGATGCCGCGGGCGATGCGGGCGATCTCGATGGCGTCGCTGACACGTGCGCGTCCCAGCGAGTAGCAGAACCCGGGCTTGGTCGACAGGGTGTACATCGCCGACACCGCGTCCAGGTGGCGGGTGCGCACCTCGAGGTCGATCGGCTCGACGGAGTGACCGGTGCACGCGTCTGCGGCGTCGAGCGACTGCTGCAGGCGCAGCATGTTGCAGTAGTCCACGTAGTTGCCGGTGACCCGGCCACGATCGAGATCGGACACGTTCGGTGGGCTGCCCACCATGCCGAAGACCACCCAGTCGGCCCCGAACTTGGACACTGTTGGCGGGGTCGCGCGCGTGCAGGGTGAACTGCGACGGTGCGAGCGCCACCTGCTCGACGACCATCTCGGGATCAAACCGCACCCGCACGCCGTCGTCGGATGTCGCACCTGCCGCGCACAGGATCTGCACTGCTTCGGGCAGCAGGAAGTTCATGCCCGTCTCGGACAGCACCCGCAGGGACGCCTCGTGGATGCGCTCCACCTCGTCGGCGCTGATGAGCTCGAGCGGCGTGAACGTGTTGCGTGCCTGCTGCTGAGGCGCCGCTGCAGCGGGGGCTGCGGCCTGGCGTCTACGACCTCGACGCGTCATCGTCGCTACGTCGCTGTCGAACCGTACCTGTCACGATTGGGATCACCAATCGAACCGTACGGACCTGTACGGATCACGTCAACAAGAGGCTGAGCCTGCAGGCGAAGCCGTGGCCCGAGCGGAGCGAACAAG
>NZ_CBDBDD010000006.1:0-477703 GCF_965203655.1 Candidatus Poriferisodalis sp. | reverse complement strand
AGCGGCCTGCAACTCACCGCCGCCAAGAAGAACGTGACCGTCACCTGGCACGCCCCCCAGTCCGGCGGCGCCCCCCACCGCTACATCGTGCACATCAAACCCGGCGGCGGCGGCAACGGAAAAACCCACCGCCCCCAAGCAGGCAAGCTCACCACCATCTTCCGCAACCTGGAACCCGGCACCGCCTACGAGGTCTGGGTGCGAGCCCAGAACGACGCCGGCAAAGGCGAGCGCACCCACGCGACCGTCACCACCCTGCCCGCCGCTCAACCGTGACTTGGGCTTGACGATGGATCGGCGAAACAGGCACGCTCGCTGCGGCAAATCGAGCATGAAGTCCCCGGCAAATGTGACATAAACCCGGTCCATAGTGCGCTGATGTGCTCGCAGCATTGCCCAGGCTTCGCGTTCGGCTTGGGATCTGACGGCGTGCCTTGGGTTATGCGGGGTCGCCTAGGATGTGGCGAAATCTACACGTCGGGATCACCGCGGGGAAGAAGAGTGCACATGTTCTGCGAGGCCGCCCGCAATTCCGCGAAGCCCGGCGCTGCACCTTTCGGGGGGGGGGGGGGGGGTATGGGGCCGCTCCGTCACTCCGCGCGGCCTCTAAGCCCGGGCACTTCCGCCTCCCGGCCCGCTGAGCCAGCCCGCCGGGTCCTCCGCCGGCTGGCGACACTTCTGGTCGCCGTCCTCGTCGGGGCGGCGACGCTGCTGGTGCCTGCGCCCCGGCCCGCCGAAGCTCAGTCCGAGGCCCGGTTCGATACCGGCTGGTGCCACTTCGAGTCGATGACGCCGCCGACCAAGCCCGCCTTCTCCGGCAGCCCCAGCGCGTCGGCCACATCCGTCACCCTTTCCTGGGCCCGCTCGCAGCAGCGGGGCAGCCTGATCACCGACTACACCGTCTACATATTCACCGCGGGCGGCTCGTGGGTCTCAGAAACGCTATTCACCGCACTGCGGCCTTGGGAGAACTACCGAAACTACACCGTCACCGGGCTCCAGCCCGGCACCGCCTACACGGCCAGGGTGCGGGCCCGCACCATCCACGCCTGCTATAGCCCCGCCAGCGAAGCGACGTCCTTCACCACCGCCTCCCAGCAGCAGGGGCAGTACCAGGGCGGTGAGGCCGCGGTATCGCAGCCGGGGCCGGACGAGAGCTGCCACGCCGTCGACGCGCAAAGGGACTACCCGGTGGTGGACCCCGAGAAGAGCAAGCCGTCCGACGTGCGGGTCACGCCCGGCGACGGGACGCTGACCGTGAGCTGGACGCCGACGCCTCGCGAGGGCGTGCCCGACGGCGAGATCAAGCACGCCCTGCGCTGGAGCCAGGTGTCGGGCGTGTGGGCCAACCCTGCCGACCCCAACGCCCTCAGCCAAGGCGACGGCGTTGCCGCACCCTGCGGCGCGACCAGCGTCACCATCAGGGGACTCGAGAACGGGGTCGCCACCGGCGTGTTCGTGCGCTCCTTCACCGGCGGCAACTACATGCAGTTCAGCGCGCAGTCCAGCGGCTGGGTGCGGATCAAGGGTCCCGAAACCACGCCGCAGGCCGACCCACCGGCTGCTCCGCCGCCCGAGGGGGAGCTCCAGCCGCAGGAGCGGGAGGCGCCTCCGGAAGAGGAGTCCCAGCCGCAGGAGCAAGTGGAGCGGCCCGGCGCGGTGACCGGCCTGCAACTGCTGGCCAAGGGCAAAAGGGTCACCGTCACCTGGCAGGCCCCGGAGTCGGGCGGCGCCCCCGACGGCTACATCGTGCAGCTCAAGGCGGTCGGCGGCAGCAAGGGAAAGACGCATCGTCCCAAGGCGGGCAAGCTCACGACCACCTTCCGCAACCTGGAACCCGGCGCGGCCTACAAGGTGTGGGTGCGGGCGCAGAACGACGCCGGCAAGGGCGAGCGCGCCCACGCCCGGGTAACCCTTCCCGCCACCCCGCCGCGGTAGGTGTAGCCGCAGGGCGCGCGGAATCCGCCGCCGCCATCATTCCAACCACCGGTTCGGCATCGTCTAGAACGTGGTGGGGTCCTCGTGTCGGAATCACCGGTGGGGAACCTCAAAGGGAGTCCACATGAAGCTAGGCCGCACGCAGTCAAGCGACGCCCGCCGCCACCCTGGGGGGGGGGGGCCTCGCCGCCTCGTTGAGGTTCGCCCACCCCGCCGCACCATGAATCCGCGGGGCCTTTTGGCCCTGGTTCTCGCCGTGCTGCTGGTGGGCTCGGCGGCCGTGGTCGCTGCCCCGCCCGCTTCGGCGACCACGGGGGCCGCCCTGACCGGGCTGACGCTGTCGGCGGACGGGACCGCGTTGGCGCTCGACCCGGCGTTCAGCAGCGGCACCACGAGCTACAACGCAAAGGTCCTGAGCACCGCCACCAGCGTGACGGTCACGCCGTCGTGGACCGGCGGCCACACCGTGTTCTGGAAGGCCCAAGGCAATCCCTCCGACACCAAGATCGGCGAAGGAGTCTTCTCCGGCTCCGGCGCCTCGCAGAGCGTGACGCTGTCGACGACCGAAGCGACCACGCTGCTTATCATTGTCAACTCCGCGGACTTCCTGAGCGTCTCGGTCTACTCGGTCGTCATCACGCCGGTGCAGCCTCTGCCGGACGCGCCGGTCGGGCTCAAGCTGGTCTCTGGGGACGCGGAGCTGAGGGCGTCGTGGAGCGCCCCGGTGAACACCGGCGCGACGGAGATCATCCGCTACGAGGTCCAGCGCAAGCGGGTCTCGGACGCCGTCTGGCCTGCTTCAGACACCGACGTGAGCGGCCTGACGGCAACTGTCGGCGGGCTGGCGAACGACGTCGCCTACCGCGTGCGGGTACGGGCGGTGAACTCGGCTGGGGCCGGTCCATGGTCTACCGAGGCCGTGGGCACGCCCTCGGTGGAGAACCAGCCCACCTCGGTGACCCTGAGCACGGGGACGGGCACGACCCTGAGCCCGGGCATACCGTTCAGCCTGATCGCGACGCTGGACCGTCCGGCGTTGACCGACACCCACTGCGTCATCAGCTACTCGGTCGTACACTATTCGGTCCAACGCGGGACGGACACTCGCACACTGGTCATCGCGGCCGGCCAGACGAGCGCGGAGATTGCGCTTCGGGTCTTGGGCCCACCGAGAGACGCGTACCTCATTTACACGGTCGAGTGCGCCGACTTGAGCCTGTCCGACACGGAGCGGCTCACCGTCTCCCACCGCCGGGTGGTCTCAGTCATTGCCACCGTGGGCGTGGCGGAGGGCGACACAGTGAAGGTGAAGGCTGTGCTGACCGCGGCGCTGGCGAGCGACGTGACGATACCGCTGACGGTGACTGCGGGCACGGCGGAGTCCGGGGACTACGTGGCGCCTTCACCCGCGACCGTCACGATCAAAGCCGGCAAGATCATCGGCGAGACCACGATCACCACGGTGCGCGACGACGACGACGACGACGAGACCTTCACGGTGGCGCTGGGCTCGCCGCTGCCCTCGGGGTTGTTGAGGGGTTCGCAGGCGTACCCGACCCAGCGCGCGGAAGAGATCTTCAGTCCCTACTACGAGGACTACCCGGAATCGCAAACGGTGGAGATATGGGACCGCGACCGCGACCCGACCGGCCTGGATCTGTCGGTGGAGTCGGGCGACGGGGCGCTGGCGCTGACGTGGAACAAGCCGGTCGGGCCGAACACGGCCTACGAGGTGAACTGGAAGGCGTCCTCGGCGCCCGATGCGGACGCGACCGCGCCGGGCGACCCGTCGACCGGCTGGGTGGCGCCCAGGGCGCTCATCAACGGCTCGACGTGGGTGACGGAGTACCTCTACCGCACCGAGTACACCGTTGGGGGGCTGGTCAACGGCACGGCCTATGACGTGCGGGTGCGCCAGTTCTCCGGCGGCCAGGCGGCGAGCCGCTGGTCCACCGGCGCGGGCACGTCGGCGGCGCCTCCGCCTCCGCCGCCGCCGGCGCTGACGCTGGGCGTGGCCCCTGGCGCCATCGCGCATGGCGGCTCGGTGACGGTGACGGCCCGCCTGGACCGGCCCGCGTTGACGTTGACCGAGGTGTGGTTCGACACCTCAGGCGACGGCGGCGGGGCGCGCTGGGGGCCCGACTGCGCCTGGGAGCACGGCACGGCCGGCATGATTGCCCCCGGCGGGCAGGAGACGACGGTGAAGCTGTGCGCGACCGCGGCGGCCGCGGGCCGCACGATGACGGTCACTGCGGGATTTTCGGGCCCGTATGTCGTGAAGGCGGGCGTCAAGGTGCGGGTGCTGGGGCCGAACCCGCCCACCGCGCTGACCCTCAGCGTCGAACCCCAAGACGCCGCAGCGGGCGGCGCCGTGACCATCACCGCGCGCCTCGACCGGCCCACCGCGCCGGGCATCACCGTGCATCTCAGCATCAACGGCGTCGGCGCCGCCTACTGGGGCGACTGCCTGCCCGCAGGCACCGCGCTGTCGGCTGCGCGGCTCTACGGCAGACACAACCTGGCCATACCCCCCGGCCAACAGCAGGCAACGGCGCAGCTGTGCCTGCGGCTCGACGTGGAACACCTCTCCATCGGCGCGTGGACCGACGCGCCGCGGCTGTCCGCGCAGGAACTGAAGCTGATGGGACCCGCCGGGCTCAGCCTGCGCTCGCTGACCGTCAACCCCGCCGACCCCTCCCAGAGCCTGCCCACCAGCGACGTGGACATCTCCTCGCCCAGCGACAGCTTCGGGCTGCGAGTCCCCCGAGACGTCACACGCATCACCGTCAAGCCCGCCACCGTCTACTCCGCCGCCACAGCCAAAGTCAACGGCAAACCCCTCGACACCGACAGCGCCGCAGTCGACGTTCCCCTCGAGATCGGCGACAACGTCATCACCGTCGAGGTCGACGCACCCAAAGCCCCCGCACCGCGCGAGTACACCCTCACCGTCACACGCGGCGACGCATCGACAGACCGCGAACCCCGACGCGTCGAACGGCCCCGCCAAGACCAGCAGCCCCGACAACAGCAGCAACAGCAGCCCGAGCTGCCCGAATGCGAGCCCGACAGCGGCCCGCTGTGCGGCATCGCGCTGTCGGCGGGGTCGCAGGCGGTGGCGCTCAGCCCCGACTTCGCCCCGGACACGACGTCGTACCGGGCCGCGGTCCCGGCGGGCACGACGAGCGTCACGCTCACCCCGGTCTTTGCCGACGGGACGAGCGTGTTCGGCGGATCCCGCTGGGGCGCCGCCACCTACACCCGCCCCACCCGCATACGCCCCTCCGGCACGCCAGTCGAGCTGGCCCTCGCACCAGACGGCGGCCCCACCGAGCTGTGGTTCATGGTCACCATCTCAGGCAAGCGCACCAACTACCGCATCGACATCACCCAAACCCCACCCCAACCCCAACCCCAGGGCGACCCGCCACCCGACCAGGGCGACCCGCCACCCCAGCAGGACGACCCGCCGCTCCAAGAGCTCGACCCGCCGCCGCAGGAGCCCGATCCTCAACAGCCCGAGCCGGAGCGCGAACCGCAGGCGCAGCAGAGCGAATCGCCGCCGGAGCTGCCCGGCCCGGGCCCGGTGACCGGCCTGCAACTCGCAGCCGGGAAAAAGAGCGTGACCGTCACCTGGCAGGCCCCCCAGTCCGGCGGCGCCCCCGACCGCTACATCGTGCATATCAAGCCGGTCGGCGGCGGCGACGGAACGACGCACCGTCCCAAGGCGGGCAAGCTCACGACCACCTTCCGCAACCTCGAACCCGGCACGGCCTACAAGGTGTGGGTGCGGGCGCAGAACGACGCCGGCAAAGGCGAGCGCGTCCACGCCACCGTCACCCTGCCGCCGCTCTTGGGGCCAGAGTAAGGAGCGCTAGCAGATGACCGGATTCACCAAGAGACCTCGCGCCGAAGCCGGTGCGTCGCGCCCGGCTCTGTCTCCGCGGCGCTGCTTCGCCGGTGCTCTGGCCGTGTTGATGGTGAGCTCGGTGATGGTGCTGGCGCTGCCGCCCGCGCCTGCGTCGGCCCAGAGTTTCTCCAGTTGGCCATCAGTCAGGTCAATAACGGCGGGGGCCGGCGCTGACGGCAAGCCGACGCTGACCGTAGTTGCTACCTCCCCGGATGGGCGCGTTTCCAGGGCTGTGGTCTTGATTAGGGAGGCATCGGCTGGTTGGCCCGCGAGAGGCTCGCAGCATTCGCTGCCGGCCGGCGTGTCCCATGACAGCGCGCTGAGCACTTATGACGACTGGACTTTCGCTTTCAGCGATGTGTTCACGGGCCTGAAGAAGGGCACTCGTTATGAGGTCCGCGTGTACTTGGTGCGTAGGTCCGATAATGCAATTGCTCCTGGCTCTAGTTCCACGCGTTCAGTGACGATGTGGGACGACCCGGATGCCCCCACGGCCTTTCAAGTTACCGCGGGCGATGCCAACCTCACCGTCAGCTGGCAGGCGCCCGCCGATACTGGCGGGCCCGGGGCCACCTTGACGGGCTACGACCTGGAGTACAAGGAGACCTCAGCGCCCGACCAGCCCGCGGCGACCTCCGGCGACCCCTCCACCGGCTGGGTGGATGCCGCCCATGCCGGCACCGCAACCATCGCCGAGATAGCGGGGTTGACCAACCGCAGGGGTTACGACGTGCGGGTTCGGGCCACCAACGCTGTGGGCGCAAGCTCTTGGCTGACCGGCGCCGGCACTCCCGATCCGACTGCGACGCGGACCGTGTCGTTGTCAAAAGCCGATGACCCGCCGGAGGGCTCGCCCATTTCGGTGACGGCCACATTGTCGGCCCCATTCGCCGCGCGCGACCTGTCGATTCCAGTGACGGTGACAGCCCCCGATGGCTTGGGTTCGCTCACGTCGATCACGATCAAAAGCGGCGAGACCACTGGCACCGGCACGATCACCACGGTCGCCGATCTCAATATCGAAGGCGAGTCGGCCACTGTGGAATTGGGCACGCTGCCACCGGGCGTGACCGCGGGTGCAAGTCGTTCAGTGACCGTCACCGTTGAAGACAGGGAATTCGGCTCTTCATCGGCCGGGCCTCCGCCGCTTCCGGGACTGCGCGTACGCCGTATGACCACGGCCGACGGTAAAGGCGTACTGGGGCTTGAAACCGAAAGCCCTGATGCGTCTGCCTACAGCGTGGTGATCCAGATCAAGGTCGCGGGGGAATCCTGGCCGACGCGAACAGCCGGAGACTCGCTGCCGGCCGGTGTCCTGCCGGGGCCCCTTGTGCGGAACATCGCCAGTTTCAGGGGTTTCACCACGGGAACCGAATATGTCGTTCGCAGCCATCTCGTGACGATCGGTGATTCCACCGTCGGCACTTCTTCCAGTCCGGAGTTCAGTGTGAACTGGGGTGTGCCCGATGCCCCGAGAGGTCCCCTCGAGTCGTTGTGGTCCACCGTTTTGACCGTCGACGCCGACGGAGGCTTGAAGGGCTGCGACAACGATGCCGGCGGGTTGGACGGTTGCAGCACAGCTCTCGTCGACGACAGCTTCAGTTTCGGCGGCGCGTCCTATCAGGTCACGTCTCTCCATGTGGAGGCCGACGGCGATCTGGTCATGGACTTGGATGCGGCTGGGGACAGCCTTGCGGGGTTTGCGGCGTTCGTCAGAGTCGGGGGGAACGACGGGATTGTCTATCCGCTGTCGTTGAATGGGAGCACTGCGACTTGGAGCGGCGGTCCCTCATGGACCGACGATCAGCGGGTGGAGATCAGCATTGACGGGTACCAGACGGCCCCGGTGGTGACTGCGCGGGACGCGGGGCTGGATGTTCTCTATCATTCGGTCGGCGATTCTTGGGCTACTCCTCACGAGTTCATAGGCGGAAACCAACTAGAAAAACGACTGTCCGTCACTGGCTACGAGGTCCAGTACAAGGAGACCTCGGCGGCCGACCAGGCGGCGTCGACACCCAATGATCCGTCGACGGGTTGGGTGGACGGCACCGCAGCCCTTCATCCCTCTTGCGTCCTCTGCTGGCACTCGGTACTCAGCGGCCTGACGAACGGCGAGAGCCACGATGTGCGGGTCAGGGCCAGAAACAGCTTGGGGGCCAGTTCCTGGGCGACTGCCTCGGGTACCCCGCTGGGCGTGGTTCCTGCGGTCACGTCGGCTACTGCGGGCGCGGCCGGCGGCGCACCGACGCTGACCGTTGTCACGGTCAACCCGGATGCGAACACCTATGAGCTGGTGGTCCAGATCAAGGCGGCCGAGGCGCAGTGGCCGGTGCCGGGCCGGTCTCATTCGCTGCCGGACGGCGTGTCCCGCGACGGAGCGGCGAGCACCGCTGACAGCCATGTGTTCACCGGTTTGGCGAGGGGAGCCTCGTACGACGTCCGCGCCCACCTGGTTGCGAGTCAGATATTCACCTCCAGTGCCGCGCAGCGTGTGAGGACTTGGGATGTGCCAAGTGCTCCGGGTGCTCCGGATGATGTGGTGTGGTCACACACGTTCTCCGTCTCCGTGAGCGACGACGACGGTGGGGTTCAAGGCTGTGCAAGCCGATTTGTCCCGCTTAGTCCCTGCGGCGCAGGCAAGATCAGTTACCGTGGCGAGACCCTTGAAGTCTTTGCCGTATACGTTGAGGCAAATCCGCGTTTTCCACCGGGTCCACCACGACTGAACTTGAACTTCGAGCCGGAGAACAACGTACCTGGGGCCTTGAACAAGGGAAGACTGCGCCTTGGTGGAGTCGGCGGGGTTGTCTACCCGCTGTCGAAGGGACGCCAGGGCGGCAATTGGTGGTATTGGGACAATCCTGCGCCTCCGTCATGGACCGACGGCCAAAGGGTCACTGTTGAACTGATCGCACCGGCGGACCACGCCGCGGTCACCGCCGGTGACGCCAGCCTCACGGTGGGCTGGGAGGCGCCCAAAATCACCGGCGGACCCGGGGTGGCCGTGACCGGCTATGGCGTGGAGTACAAGGAGACCCTGGCCGCGGACCGAGCCGCCATAACTGCCGGCGACCCCTCCACCGGCTGGGTGGATGCCGCTCACAGCGGCACCGCGAGGAGCGCCGAGATCACCGGCTTGACCAACGGCACGGGCTACGACGTGCGAGTCCGAGCCGAGAACGCGGTGGGCGGAGGCCCCTGGCTGACCGGCGCCGGCACCCCGGTGGCCCCCCCTGTTCCCGGCATCACGTCGGTTGTTGCGGGTGAGGCGTCGGGCAACCCCATATTGACGGTCGTCACCACCAACCCGGACTCGAGCACTTACGACGTAGTGGTGCAGGTCAAGACGTCTGCGACTACCGGCTGGCCTGCTCGGGCCACATCGCATTCGCTTCCGGCCGGCGTTGCCCGCACGTCGGCCAGCACCACGACTCGACATGTGCTGACCGTGGCGAAAGGAACCGCCTATGACGTTCGCGCCCATCTTGTAGCGAAATCCGACAGTACGGTCGTCGCGGCTTCCAGCCCCGAGTCGAGTGTCACCTCCTGGGACGACCCGGGCGTGCCGACCCGTTTGGTCGTGACAGCCGACGACAAGAAACTGGGCGTCTCGTGGATGGCGCCTGCCGATACCGGCGGCACAGGGGTGACGCTCACCGGTTACGACGTGGAGTACAAGGAGTCCTCGGCGGCTGATAGGGCGGCGTTGACGAAGGGCGACCCGTCGACGGGCTGGGTGGAGGCCGGCCACAGCGGCACCGGCACCAGCACCGCGATCACCTCTTTGAGCAACGGCACCGGCTACGACGTGCGGGTTCGCGCCAAGAACGCGGTGGGCGAGAGTTCTTGGCTGTCCGGCGACGGCACTCCGGAAACCCCGGTTCCGGGCATCACCTCGGTCACCGCGGGTGCGGCGTCGGGCACCCCCATATTGACGGTCGTCACCTCCAACCCGTCACCTGGCGACTACGACGTGGTCGTCCAGATCAAGAAGTCCGACGCCGTCTGGCCCGCGAGCCGCGGCACCTCCCACCAGCTGCCCTCCGGGGTCGGGCACGACGCGGCGGCCAGCAGCGCAGGCGCCGACGTGTTCACCGGCCTCGAGAAGGGCGCCGTCTACAACATACGGGCCCACCTGAAGACCAAGGGCGCGACTCCGACAGCGCTCGAGGCCTCCAGCGCCGCAACGACGGCCACCACCTGGGATGTGCCCGGCGCGCTGTCCGCCCCCACGGTGACTGCCGGGGTCGGCAAGCTGACGGTGAACTGGGCGGCCCCCGCGACCGCCGGCGGCACGGACGCGGCCGTGACGGGCTACGACCTCGGCTACAAGGAGAGCTCGGCGCCCGACCGCGACGCCGTGGTGTGGGACGCCACGCTGACCGTGGACCAGCGCGACACTATTTTTGGCTGCGAGAGCTTCAGCCTCCTGGCCAACTGTGACGTCGCTCTCGACGACGACGATTTCAGCCTGGGCGACGTGGACTACACAGTCCGAGCCATCAGCCGCAACTCGCAGAGCGGCGAGTTGCAGCTGATTACGGACTCCGATTTCGGTGACCTCGTGGACTATTCGCTGGTCATCGACGGCTCGAGTTTCCCGCTCAACCACGAACTCAGGAACTTCAGCGCCGCGCGTTGGGGGAGCTCGCTGTCGTGGAGCGACGGCCAGAAGGTCCGGGTGTCGCTGGTTCGCAAAGATCGCTCCCCGGCCGCCGGCTGGGTGGACGCCGGGCACACCGGCACCGCCACCACCGCGGAGATCGCCCCGCTGACCGGCGGCACCGCCTACGACGTGCGGGTCAGAGCCACCAACGGCGTCAAGCCCGGCAGCGCTTGGGCTGCCGTCCAGGGCACCCCGCTGGCCGGGACGTTCTCGGTGACGGCATCGGCGTCGGCGGCTGAGGGAGCGTCAGCTTCGCTGACGGTCACGCTGAGCGAGAACGCGCCCGCCTCGGGGGTGGAGTTCACCGTCACCGCCGACTACACCAACCCGTCCACCGCCACCTCCGCCGACGTCGGGTCGATCACCAGCCCGGTCACGGTCGCTTCCGGGCAGACGACAGCCACCGTCACCGTGCCTTTGGTCGACGACGACCTCGACGAGAACGACGAGACCTTCACCGTCACCATCGCCACCAGCGCCTCAGGGTGGGCGAAAGAGGGGGCTGGCAAGGACACTGCCACGGTCACCATCCTCGATGACGACACCGCGGGGGTGGCGGTGTCTGTGTCCGAGTTGGAGGTCGCGAAGGGCGCGACGGGTTCCTACACGGTTGCGTTGACGAGCAAGCCGGCGGCTGACGTCACCGTCACGCCTTCGAGCAGCAGTGCTTCCGCCTCGTTCGCGCCTGCTTCTTACACGTTCACTCCGGTGGACTGGGCCACGGCCCGTGAGTTCACGGTGAGCGGCGTCGCTGTGGGCACGTCTGTCATCACCCATGTGGCGGCGAGCAGCGACGTCGGCTACCGGATCGGCGCGGGCGGCAACCCGTCGGTGGACGTGAGGGTGCTCTCCACCGACGCGACTCTCAGCGCCCTGTCGGCTTCTGCGGGGAGCCTGTCGCCGGCGTTCGCGTCGGGCACCGTTGCGTACGCCTTGGCGGTGCCCAGCGGCACCGCCGGCGTCACGCTGACGGCGAGCACCACCCATTCGGGCGCGTCGATGACGGTGGGGTTGGCCGGCGGCGCGAAGAAGGCGCTGGCCGGCGGCGAGGCGAGCGACGCCTTCCCCTTGGGTCAGCAGCCCGTGAAGATAGTGATCACGGTGACCGCGCAGGACGGCACGACCACCGCTGAGTATGTGGTGACTGTGGAACGGGCGGAGTTGCCTGTTCCGGTTGTGGATTCGGTGAGGGTGGGGGCTGCTGTGGGGGGGGGGCTGCCGTTCCTTCTGGTGAGTTACTCCAATCCTGATTCGAGCCGTTACGCGGTGGTGGTTCAGGTGCGCGAGGGAGCCGCTGGGTGGGCTGCCCGCGGCGTTGCTGGTGCTGGTGTTGGTTTGGGTCCTGGCAGGACGTATGTCGGCACGGGTTTGAAGAAGGGCACCGAGTATTGGGTGCGCGCTCATCTGGTGGTGAAGTCGACGAATTCGGTTGTGGAGGCGTCGAGCGCTGAGACCAAGGTCGTGACTTGGGATGATCCGGGTCCTCCGACTGGTCTGGTCGTGGCCGGGGATGCTTCGAGGCTGGTGTTGTCGTGGGCGGCGCCTGTCGATACCGGTGGTGTGAGCCTTGCCGGCTATGAGGTGGAGTACAAGGCGGACTCGGCGCCTGATCGGGCGTCGCCGGGGCGGGACCCGTCGACGGGCTGGGTGGACGTCGTGCCCGGCCCCGCGACGACGACGGCGACGATCGGCGGTCTGGTGTACGGCACGTCCTACGACGTGCGGGTCCGCGCCACCAACGCGGCCGGCGCGAGCTCGTGGGTGTCCGGCACGGGTGTTGCCGCGGATCGGTCTGATGCGTCGTTGAAGTCGCTGGGGGCGGCGTTGACCGACGCGGAGGGCACGGCTGTCGCGTTGACGCCGCGGCGGCTGACGCTGGGGTCGAGGTTCACGGTTCGTGTCGACGACGACGTCACAGAGGTGAAGGTCACCGCTGTGCCGACGGTCGCCGGAGCGACGGTCACCATCGACGGCGCCTCGGGCGGCAGCAAGGTGGTGGCGCTCGGTTACGGCGACAACACGGTCACGGTGGTGGTGACTGCTCTTGACGGCACCACTGCCAAGACGTACACGATCGTCGCGAAACGCGCCTACCCGGTGCCGACGATCACCTCGGCCGTGGCGGGCGCGCACAGCGACGGCACCCCCAAGGCCACCGTGGTCACCTCCAACCCCGACAGCGCCGCGTACACCGTCGTCGTGCAGGTCAAAGAAGCGTCGGCTGCGTGGCCGGCGCGGGCCGCGGCTCACAGCCTGCCCGCGGGCGTGTCGCGTGCATCGTCGAGCACCGCCGACAGCCATGTGCTCGTCGGCCTGGCGAAGGGCACGGCGTATCTGGTGCGCGCCCATCTGGTGACCAAGGCCGCCACCCCCGCTGTGGTCGACGACTCGTCCTCTGAGAAGGCGTTCACCGCCTGGGACGACCCGGGAGCGCCGGGCGGCCCCGACACCGCGGCGTGGTCGACGACGCTCACCGTCGACGCCGCCGGCGGCTTGTTGGGCTGCGACAACGCCCCGGGCGGGCTCGACGACTGCGCCGACGCGCTGGGCAGCGACGGGTTCTCCTTCGGCGGCAAGACGCTGGAGGTGACAGAGCTGTATGTGGACACCGGCGGCAATCTGTACTTGAAGGTCGCGACTGCCGACGATGCCCCTGTGGGTCTGCGGGCCGCGAAACTGCGCATCGGCGGCGCCGGCGGCGTCAGCTACCCGCTGACAGGGGGTCTCGGCAAACTCCATTTCTGGGGCGGTGGCCCGTCATGGACCGACGGCCAGACTGTGCAGATCGAGTTGCTCGCACCGTCGAGCACCCCGAAACTGACCGTCGGCCACACGAAACTGACTGTCGGCTGGTTCGCGCCCGCAGACCCCGGCGGGCAGGGCGCGGCGATCACCGGCTACGAGGTCCAATACAAGCAGACCTCGGCCGCCGACCAGGCGGCCGTCACCCCCGCCGACCCGTCCACCGGCTGGGTGGACGCCTCCCACACCGGCACCGCCACCACAGTCGAGATCACCGGCCTGACCAACGGCACGGCCTATGACGTGCGGGTGAGGGCCGCCAACGCGGTCGGCAACAGCGTCTGGATCACCGGTTCTGCAACGCCGGCGGACACTCGGCCTGTTCCTGTCGTCCATTGGGTTCGCGCCGGGGTGTACTCAGACAAGACGCCCAGGCTGACTTTCAGCTATGCCAACCCCGACAGCAATGTCTACGAGGTGGTATTCCAGATCAAGAAGAAAACCGATGCCTGGGGCGCCCGGGGCACTGACCATGACTTGTTCTTCTTCGGCACCGGTCTGGAGAAGGGAACCGAATATCTGGTCCGTGCCCATCTGGTGGTGAAATCGGGCCGAACAGTGATCGAGGCCTCGAGCAACGAGGTGAGCGTCGTCACCTGGGACGATCCGGGCCCTCCGACCGCGTTGATGGTGACCGGCGGGGCCGCGAAGCTGGCGTTGTCGTGGACCGCGCCGGCTGATGTCGGCGGGTCCGGCGCGTCCTTGACCGGCTATGACGTGGCTTACAAGACCACTGCGGCTGCTGATGTGGCCGCCACGACTCCGGGTGATCCCTCGACGGGCTGGGTGCCGGTGTCACATTCTGGTACGGGCACGACTGTTGAGGTCACTGGTTTGACCGCGGGCAGGGCCTATGACGTGCGGGTGCGGGCGACGAATGCTACCGGTGAGAGCAGTTGGGTGTCGGGTTCGGGTGTGGCGGGGATGTTTTTTGCGTTGTCGGCTGAGTCGGGGTCGGTTGGTGAGGGCGGGTTGATTCGTTTGTTGGTGGAGATGAGTCCGCGGCCGGCCCAGGAGGTGGTGGTGCCGTTGCTGCGTGATGGGCGTCTGTTCAAGAGGGTGCGGTTGACGCCGTCGAATCCGGCCGCGTACTACATCGTGCGGGCGGCGCAGAACGAGTTCGTGACCGGTGATGTGACCTATGTGTTCTCGCTTGGGGGTTTGCCCGATGGCTATGGTGCCGATCTGGGCTGGGAGGTGCTGGCGGGTTACGGCGAGGTGTCGGTGACGGTGGTGGACGATGATGCTGCGGCTTTGGTGGTGTCGGTGTCGCCTGCTCGGGCGCAGGCGGGCGAGCAGGTGACGTTCACGGGCCGGTTGTTGTCGTCGCGTTCGATCGAGGTGGGCCGTTTGACCGCTGACAGCGACGCTGCGTCGTCGGTGTCGTTCCATGACGCGGCCAGCGGGGTGACGTTGACGTTCGCGGGCAGCGGCGAGGACCGGTGGCTGAACACGGCTGCGGAGCGGACCGCGACGGCGACGTGGACGGTGCCTGACCCGGTCGCGGCGCCGGGGACGTCGTTTTCGTTCGTGTTCAAGGAGAACCCCGGTGAGCGCGCCCGTTTGGCGGCCAAGGATTTCAGTTCTTTGCCGGTGTCGGTGCGTGTGGCGCACAGCGAGCCGGCCAAGACGGCGAGTCTGGCCGACGCGCAGGCCGTCGAGGGCGCTGATCTGGAGGTGGTGGCGTCTTTCGCTCCGGCGGTGACCGGGGCCGGCGGGCTGCCGATTCCGCTGTCGTTCGTGCACGGCTGGACCAGTTCTGCTGATCTGGGGCTGCGGCCTTCGTCGTTCACCGCGGATCCGGGGGCGACTTCTGCGACGTACACGCTGGGAACCCGCGACGACACGCTGGTGGAGCCCGACGAGACGCTGGCGGTGTCTTTTGGCGGGAACCTCGGTCATGGCTACAACGACGTGTCGGGTCCGGCGACGCTGACCATCACCGACAACGACTCCGCGACCCTGGTCGTCTCCGCGACCGCCGACGGCTCCGCTGTCGCCCACGGCGACACTGTCACTGATCTGGGCGTTGCGCTGGTGTTCTCGGCCGCGTTGAGCCTCGACGGCTCGGCCACCGCGGTGGTGCCGCACCGCAGCTCTCGCGACGTGGTGCTGAACGCCTCGGTGAACGGCCGCGGCGTCGGCTCGTTCCGGTTCGTCGACACCAACCGCGACGGCCTGTTGACCGGCGACGAGCTGAACGCGACCGGCACGGTGGCCTGGAGCACCAACGGGCGGGCCGCGACCCTGTCGGTGACCCCGCTGGGGTGGGTCACCCACAACATCAACGCCGAGGACTTCACGGTCAACGCGCGGGGCCAGACCAGGGCCACGGGCCTGACGGCCGCAGCCGGCGACACGCGGGCCACGCTGAGCTGGCAGTGGCCCGACACCGCGCCCTCGGTGAACGGCTGGCGTGTCCGCCACCGCGACCGCTCCGACCCCTCCGGCGCCTACACCGTCCAGACCCTGGCAGACCCGGCGGCCCGGTCGTTCACCTTCACCGGCCTCACCAACGGCCGCGCCTACGGCGTGCAGATCGCCCCCTACACCGACGGCCCCGCCCTGTGGCAGGGCACCTCGCTGGTGCTGCCCGCCGAGCTCGGCACCTTCGCGGTCACCGCGGCGACGACCGCGACAGAGGGCGCCAACGCTTCGCTGACGGTCACGCTGAGCGAGAACGCGCCCGCCTCGGGGGTGGAGTTCACCGTCACCGCCGACTACACCAACCCGTCCACCGCCACCTCCGCCGACGTCGGGTCGATCACCAGCCCGGTCACGGTCGCTTCCGGGCAGACGACAGCCACCGTCACCGTGCCTTTGGTCGACGACGACCTCGACGAGAACGACGAGACCTTCACCGTCACCATCGCCACCAGCGCCTCAGGGTGGGCGAAAGAGGGGGCTGGCAAGGACACTGCCACGGTCACCATCCTCGATGACGACACCGCGGGGGTGGCGGTGTCTGTGTCCGAGTTGGAGGTCGCGAAGGGCGCGACGGGTTCCTACACGGTTGCGTTGACGAGCAAGCCGGCGGCTGACGTCACCGTCACGCCTTCGAGCAGCAGTGCTTCCGCCTCGTTCGCGCCTGCTTCTTACACGTTCACTCCGGTGGACTGGGCCACGGCCCGTGAGTTCACGGTGAGCGGCGTCGCTGTGGGCACGTCTGTCATCACCCATGTGGCGGCGAGCAGCGACGTCGGCTACCGGATCGGCGCGGGCGGCAACCCGTCGGTGGACGTGAGGGTGCTCTCCACCGACGCGACTCTCAGCGCCCTGTCGGCTTCTGCGGGGAGCCTGTCGCCGGCGTTCGCGTCGGGCACCGTTGCGTACGCCTTGGCGGTGCCCAGCGGCACCGCCGGCGTCACGCTGACGGCGAGCACCACCCATTCGGGCGCGTCGATGACGGTGGGGTTGGCCGGCGGCGCGAAGAAGGCGCTGGCCGGCGGCGAGGCGAGCGACGCCTTCCCCTTGGGTCAGCAGCCCGTGAAGATAGTGATCACGGTGACCGCGCAGGACGGCACGACCACCGCTGAGTATGTGGTGACTGTGAACCGCGCGGTGCTGGCTGTGCCTGTTGTCGATTCGGTGAGGGTTGGGGCGGGCACTGGTGGGTTGCCGTTCCTTTTGGTGAGCTACACCAATCCTGATTCGAGCCGTTACGCGGTGGTGGTTCAGGTGCGCGAGGGATCGGCTGAGTGGGCTGCCCGGGGTGTTGGTGGTGCTGGTGTTGGTTTGGGTCCTGGCAGGACGTATGTCGGCGTGGGTTTGAAGAAGGGCACCGCCTACGGTGTGCGTGCCCATCTGGTGGTGAAGGGGACGAATTCGGTTGTGGGGGCGTCGAGCGCTGAGACCAGGGTCGTGACGTGGGACGATCCGGGGCCTCCCACTGATCTGGTCGTGGCTGGGGGCGACTCGAAGCTGGTGTTGTCGTGGGCGGCGCCCGCTGATACCGGTGGTGTGAGCCTTGCTGGCTATGAGGTGGAGTACAAGGCGGACTCGGCGCCTGATCGGGCGTCGCCGGGGCGGGATCCGTCGACGGGCTGGGTGGACGTCGTGCCCGGCCCCGCGACGGCGGCTGCGACGATCGGCGGCCTGGTCAACGGCACGTCCTATGACGTGCGGGTCCGGGCCAAGAACGCGGCCGGCGCGAGTTCTTGGGTGTCGGGCTCGGGTGTTGCCGCGGATCCCACTGATGCGTCGTTGAAGTCGTTGGAGGTGGCTTTGACTGACGCCGGGGGCACGCCGGTTCCCTTGACGCCGCGGCGGTTGACGCTCGGGTCGAGGTTCACGGTCCGTGTCGACGACGACGTCACAGAGGTGAAGGTCTCGGCCGTGCCGACCGTTGCCGGCGCGGCGGTGACTGTCGACGGCACCCCCGGCGCCGCCAAGGTGGTCGCTCTTGGCTACGGCGACAACACGGTCACGGTGGTGGTGACCGCGGTTGACGGCACCACTGCCAAGACGTACACGATCACCGCGAAACGCGCCTACCCGGTGCCGGCGGTGGTGTCGGTGGCCGAGGGCGCCCACAGCGACGGCACACCGAAGGCCACCGTGGTGACCTCCAACCCCGACGCCGCTGCGTACACGGTTGTGGTCCAGGTCAAAGAAGCGTCGGCTGTGTGGCCGGCGCGGGCCGCGGCTCACAGCCTGCCGGCTGGTGTGTCCCGTGCGTCGTCGAGCACCGCTGACAGCCACGAGTTCACCGGCTTGGCCAAAGGCACGGCCTACTCGGTGCGCGCCCATCTGGTCACCACCGCCGCCACCCCTGTTGTCATAGCGGACTCGTCATCTGAGAAAGCGTTCATCGCCTGGGACGATCCCGGCGCGCCCGGCGGCCCCGACACAGCGGCATGGTCGACGACGCTCACCGTCGACGCCGACGGCGGCTTGTTGGGCTGCGACAACGCTGCGGGCGGCCTCGACGACTGCGCCGACGCCCTCAGCAGCGACCAGCTCTCCTTCGGCGGCAAGACGCTCCAGGTGACGGAGCTGTATGTGGACGCCGACGGCAACCTGAACCTCAAGATCGCCACCGCCGGCGACGCCCCCGCAGGCCTGCGGGCCGCGAAACTGCGCATTGGCGGCACCAACGGCGTCAGCTACCCGCTGACAAAAGGCCCCGGCAAACTCTATTTCTGGACCGGCGGCCCGACATGGACCGACGACCAGCAGGTCACCGTCGAACTGCTGGCGCCCTCGAACACCCCGACGGTCACCCCCGGCGACGCGAAGCTGACCGTCGGATGGGTGGCGCCCGCCGACCCCGGCGGCCGGGGCGCGGCGATCACCGGCTACGGCGTGGCGTACAAGGAGTCTTCGGCGGCTGATCGGGCGGCGACGGTTTCGGGGGATGCGTCTACTGGTTGGGTGGCTGTGGCGCATTCGGGCACTGGCACTTCTGTTGAGATCACTTCTTTGACCAACGCGGTGGACTATGACGTGCGGGTTCGGGCTGAGAACGCGGTGGGCGAGAGTGCTTGGGTTTCGGCCTCGGGCACGCCGCTGCCGGACAAGTACTTCGCGTTGTCGGCTGAGTCGGGGTCGGTTGGTGAGGGCGGGTTGATTCGTTTGTTGGTGGAGATGAGTCCGCGGCCGGCCCAGGAGGTGGTGGTGCCGTTGCTGCGTGATGGGCGTCTGTTCAAGAGGGTGCGGTTGACGCCGTCGAATCCGGCCGCGTACTACATCGTGCGGGCGGCGCAGAACGAGTTCGTGACCGGTGATGTGACCTATGTGTTCTCGCTTGGGGGTTTGCCCGATGGCTATGGTGCCGATCTGGGCTGGGAGGTGCTGGCGGGTTACGGCGAGGTGTCGGTGACGGTGGTGGACGATGATGCTGCGGCTTTGGTGGTGTCGGTGTCGCCTGCTCGGGCGCAGGCGGGCGAGCAGGTGACGTTCACGGGCCGGTTGTTGTCGTCGCGTTCGATCGAGGTGGGCCGTTTGACCGCTGACAGCGACGCTGCGTCGTCGGTGTCGTTCCATGACGCGGCCAGCGGGGTGACGTTGACGTTCGCGGGCAGCGGCGAGGACCGGTGGCTGAACACGGCTGCGGAGCGGACCGCGACGGCGACGTGGACGGTGCCTGACCCGGTCGCGGCGCCGGGGACGTCGTTTTCGTTCGTGTTCAAGGAGAACCCCGGTGAGCGCGCCCGTTTGGCGGCCAAGGATTTCAGTTCTTTGCCGGTGTCGGTGCGTGTGGCGCACAGCGAGCCGGCCAAGACGGCGAGTCTGGCCGACGCGCAGGCCGTCGAGGGCGCTGATCTGGAGGTGGTGGCGTCTTTCGCTCCGGCGGTGACCGGGGCCGGCGGGCTGCCGATTCCGCTGTCGTTCGTGCACGGCTGGACCAGTTCTGCTGATCTGGGGCTGCGGCCTTCGTCGTTCACCGCGGATCCGGGGGCGACTTCTGCGACGTACACGCTGGGAACCCGCGACGACACGCTGGTGGAGCCCGACGAGACGCTGGCGGTGTCTTTTGGCGGGAACCTCGGTCATGGCTACAACGACGTGTCGGGTCCGGCGACGCTGACCATCACCGACAACGACTCCGCGACCCTGGTCGTCTCCGCGACCGCCGACGGCTCCGCTGTCGCCCACGGCGACACTGTCACTGATCTGGGCGTTGCGCTGGTGTTCTCGGCCGCGTTGAGCCTCGACGGCTCGGCCACCGCGGTGGTGCCGCACCGCAGCTCTCGCGACGTGGTGCTGAACGCCTCGGTGAACGGCCGCGGCGTCGGCTCGTTCCGGTTCGTCGACACCAACCGCGACGGCCTGTTGACCGGCGACGAGCTGAACGCGACCGGCACGGTGGCCTGGAGCACCAACGGGCGGGCCGCGACCCTGTCGGTGACCCCGCTGGGGTGGGTCACCCACAACATCAACGCCGAGGACTTCACGGTCAACGCGCGGGGCCAGACCAGGGCCACGGGCCTGACGGCCGCAGCCGGCGACACGCGGGCCACGCTGAGCTGGCAGTGGCCCGACACCGCGCCCTCGGTGAACGGCTGGCGTGTCCGCCACCGCGACCGCTCCGACCCCTCCGGCGCCTACACCGTCCAGACCCTGGCAGACCCGGCGGCCCGGTCGTTCACCTTCACCGGCCTCACCAACGGCCGCGCCTACGGCGTGCAGATCGCCCCCTACACCGACGGCCCCGCCCTGTGGCAGGGCACCTCGCTGGTGCTGCCCGCCGAGCTCGGCACCTTCGCGGTCACCGCGGCGACGACCGCGACAGAGGGCGCCAACGCTTCGCTGACGGTCACGCTGAGCGAGAACGCGCCCGCCTCGGGGGTGGAGTTCACCGTCACCGCCGACTACACCAACCCGTCCACCGCCACCTCCGCCGACGTCGGGTCGATCACCAGCCCGGTCACGGTCGCTTCCGGGCAGACGACAGCCACCGTCACCGTGCCTTTGGTCGACGACGACCTCGACGAGAACGACGAGACCTTCACCGTCACCATCGCCGCCGGCGACTCCCGCTGGGCCAAAGCCGGCCCCGGCCAGGACACCGCCACCATCACCATCACCGACAACGACGATCCCAAGTCCGCCAACGCGAACCTGAGCGGGCTGACGGCCACGAGCTCGACCGCCCAGGACGGCACCTACACCTCGCTGGCGCTGTCGCCTGCGTTCGACGCGGCGAAGACCTCCTATGCCGCCTCGGTGCTCAACAGCGTGGGCTATGTGAAGCTGACGCCGACGGTGGCCGACACCGGCAAGGCCACGGTGAAGGCCGGCAAGGCGGGTTCTGCCCTTTCTACGGTGATGAGCGGTTCGGAGACGTCGGCCATCGCGCTGGCCCAGAACGCCGACAACGCGATCACGGTCACGGTGACGGCGGAGAACGGCACTGAGAAGGACTACACCGTCACGGTGACGACATACGCCGTCCCGACCCTCACGTCGGTCACCGCGGGCGCGGTCGGCGGCAAGCCCGCGCTGACGGTGGTCACGTCGAACCCCGACTCTGCCGGCTTCGATGTGGTGGTGCAGATCAAAGAGTCGTCGGGCGGCTGGCCGGCGAGCCGGGCCACGTCGCATCAGCTTCCCGACGGCGTCTCCCGCGACGCGGCGGCCAGCAGCGCGGGCTCGGACGTGTTCACCGGCTTCGAGAAGGGCGCGGCCTACACGGTGCGGGCCCATCTGGTGTCCAAGGGCGCCACCCCGGCGGCCAACCCCGGGTCGAGCCCGTCGGTGGAGGCCACCACCTGGGACGTGCCCGGCGCGCCGCCCGCGCCCACGGCGACCGCCGGGGTGGGCAAGCTGACGCTGAGATGGGCGGCGCCCACGGACGCCGGCGGCGCGGGCGCGGCCGTGACCGGCTACGACGTGGAGTACAAGGAGACCTCGGCCGCCGACCGGGCGGCCACCACCACGGGCGACCCGTCCACCGGCTGGGTCGACGCGGGCCACAGCGGGACGGGCACGAGGGCGGAGATCGCCGGGCTCACCGGCGGCACGAGCTACGACGTGCGGGTGAGGGCCCGCAACGGCATCGACCCCGGCAGCGCCTGGGCCGCCGCCCGAGGCACGCCGCAGGCGGAGCTGGAGTTGGCCTTCGACGCGGTCGCCTCAGAGGAGGCCGCCGGTGAACGGGGGCAGACGGTGCGGGTGACGGCCACCCTCACCGAGGCGGCCGCGGCAGAGACGACGGTCGCGCTGTCGGTGGACAACAGCAGCACCGCAACCCGCCACAAGGACTACTCCTGGTTCGTGCCGCGGGCCCTCACGATCGCCGTAGGCGAGACGTCGGTCTCGACGATGCTGACGGTGTTCGACGACGACATCGCCGAGGATTCTGAGACGATCGTGGTCGACGCCCGCGCGACCCGGACCGAAGAGGGCGTGGCGAGGACCATCCGGGCGCAGCGCCAGACGCTCACCATCGAGGACGACGACACGGCGGGCGTGCTGCTGGTCAAGCTGCACGACACCGGCGTCACCGGTGACGACTGGGCCAGAGACGTGGTGACGGCGGAGCTGAGAACCGTGACTGCGCTCACCGTGTCGACCGTGGTGCCGAAGGACACCTACTCGGTGAGGCTGGCAAGCGAGCCGACGGCCGACGTGACGATCGCAGCCGCCAGCGTGGCCCCGGGCGTGGCT
The DNA here is from genome assembly GCF_965203655.1 of Candidatus Poriferisodalis sp. GTDB lineage: Bacteria > Actinomycetota > Acidimicrobiia > Acidimicrobiales > Poriferisodalaceae > Poriferisodalis. The sequence continues at coordinate 455,273 of NZ_CBDBDD010000006.1, read as the reverse complement.
GTGGTCAGCGGCGGCCCGCTCACCTTCACTGCATCGGACTGGAACCGGAACCAGACGCTCACCGTCACCGGGGTGGCGTCGGGCGCCACGTTGATCTCTCACATCTCCGCCAGCAGCGACCCCAAATACGACGGCGTCTTCATGGATGTAGCCGTGACGGTGACGCAGGGGCACTTTGTTCCCGGCGTGCCCCGCGACGTGGTAGCGGCCAATCCCAACGGCCAGCAAAGCGGGCAGCTAACGGTGGCATGGCGTCCCCCGGCCGACGACGGCGGGGATGCCGTCACCGGGTACGACGTGGAGTACAAGGAGAGCGCAGCCGAGGATCGAGCGGCTGCGACGCCGGGCGATCCCCGCTCCGGCTGGGTGGACTCCGGCCACACCGGCAGCGGAACCACCACACAGATCACCGGCCTCGACAAGGGCGCCAGCTACGAGATACGGGTACGGGCGGTCAACTCGGTAGGCCCGGGCGAATGGTCGGCCTCGGCGATGGGCACAACGCCTGAACCGCAAGAGGAGACGCCGCCCGAGGAGACGCCGCCCGAGGAGACGCCGCCCGAGGAGGAGACCCAGCCGCCCGAGGAGGTGCCGGATGCTCCTGCGGAGGTGCCCGGGCCGGTGACCGGTTTGGCGCTGTCGGCGACCGAGAAGACGGTCACCGTCACCTGGCAGGCCCCGGAGTCGGGCGGCGCCCCCGACGGCTACATCGTGCAGCTCAAGCCGGTGGGAGGCGGCAGCGGGAAGACGCATCGTCCCAAGGCGGGCAAGCTCACGACCACCTTCCGCAACCTGGAACCCGGCACGGCCTACAAGGTGTGGGTGCGGGCGCAGAACGACGCCGGCAAGGGCGAGCGCACCCACGCCCGCATAACCCTTCCCGCCGTCCCGCCGCGCTGAGCGGCGGCGCCGAGTTGCTGCTGGCCTTCGGCACAGTTTAAGTTACGGTTGAGGTATAACCGATACTTAGGTGATCGATGGCGTCACACTTGCGAAAGCGTTGGCATCCGAGATTCGAGGGGATGAGCCGGCAGGATCGGCGCGGCTGTTTCTATGACGCGTACGTTGCCGACCCACTCGTGGGGTGGGATCCGTCGATCACCGCGGATGTGGCCGCGGACATTGCAGATGCCGAGTCGGCGGTGCGAGCGCTGAATGTTGCCGACGCATCGCATGTGAGTCTCGAAGGTCTCGCGCGGTTCTTGTTGCGAGCTGAGTCTGTTGCGTCATCCAGGATCGAAGGTCTGCAATTGGGAGCCCGTCGGCTGGCGCTCGCGGAGGCGGCGATTGCGCTCGGCGGGGAGGCGGGAGACCGAGTGGCCGCGGAGGTGCTCGCCAACATCGCAGCGATGGAATCTGCTCTCGAGCTCGCGCTCAGCAGCGCGCGGTTCGAGCTTGACGACTTGCTGCGGGTGCATCGCACCTTGATGGACAGATCGCCTGCTCCCGAACTCGGGGGAGTCGTCCGGGAGGAGCAGAACTGGATCGGCGGCAGTTCGTACAACCCGTGCAGCGCGGCGTTCGTCCCGCCGCCTCCCGAGTGCGTGCCCGAGCTGCTCGCCGATCTCCTCGACTACGTCAATCGCGACGATCACTCACCGCTGACACAAGCCGCTCTTGCGCACGCCCAGTTCGAGACCATCCATCCATTTGCCGATGGCAATGGCCGGACGGGCCGCGCGCTGATTCATGTCGTTCTGAGGCGACGCGGTCTCGCGCCCACATTCGTCCCGCCCATCAGCCTGGCCTTGGCCACGCTGTCGGACGACTACGTCGGGGGCCTGATGACGTTTCGCCATCTCAGCGAGCCCCACAGCGCCGAGCGATCCGCCGCAGCGGCGGAATGGATGCGCATCTTCGCCGTCGCGACCAACCGGGCCTGCCGGGATGCGCAGAGCTACAGCGCCGACATCAGTGCCGTCACCGCTGGCTGGCATGCAAAGCTCGGCCGTGTCCGCGCCAACTCCAGCACCGACTTGCTGTTGGGGGTCTTGCCGGGCGCGCCGATCGTGACCGTCGAATCCGCGAGCTGCCTCATCAGCCGTTCCAAGGCGCGCACGGCCGATGCGGTCAACCAGCTTGCCGAAGCAGGCATCCTGCGACAACGCAACGCGGGCCGCCAGCGCTACCGAGTATTCGAAGCCACTGGAGTGCTCGACCTGTTCACCGCACTCGAACGAGCACTCGCCAGCCCAACCGGCGACACCCGATCTGCCTATTGATCTAGCGACAGCAGCTCACGCTGAGGCTGCGTCCGCAGCATCCTGTCGGAGCCACCGGTCGCGGTAGTAGCGGAGCTCGTCGATGCTCTCGAGCACGTCGTCAAGCGCTCGGTGCTTGGTGGACCCGGCACGCGATCTGCTGAGATCCGCCCACGCCTGGGCCACCTCGGGCTGCCAGCGCTTGGCGAGCTCCTTGATGGTGGACACATCGACCACCCGGTAATGCAAGTGCTGCTCGAGCGCCGGCATGTACTGGTCCAAGAAGCGACGGTCGGTGCCGATGGAGTTGCCGCACAGCGGCACGGTGCCCGGTTCGGGGACGTGCTCGGTGATGAACGAGAGCGTGCGTTCCTGCGCGTCGGCGACGGTGATGTTCGATGCTGCGATCTCGTCGAGCAATCCCGTGGCTTCATGCATCGTGCGGACCTCGGCGTCCATGGCATCGAGATCTGCTTGCGAGGCGCCGATCACCAGCGACGGACCCGTGGCGACGAGCTCCAGCGAGTCGTCGGTGATCACGGTTGCGATCTCCACGATGCGATGGCGGCGATGATCCAGCCCGGTCATCTCGAGGTCCAGCCAGACCAGCACGGCGGCCATGGTAGGCACGACCCGGGCTGCTGGTCGCAATAGCGTTCCATCGATGAAGGTCGTGTTGGGACGACGGCAGGCGCGCCGCGCTCAGCGATCTCGCGGCGGATCGCGGCGGCGCCTCGTTTCCGGTGGACTTGAGCCCGTTGAGCGGCTCATTGCCGGCCTCACGGTGCTCGCGGTCATCTTGGCAGCCGGCACGACGGGTTATGTACTGCTCGGCCTCGGTCTGCTCGACGCGCTGTATCAGACGGTCATCACCGTCTCGACGGTTGGCTACAGCGATCCAGCGGGCACAGGAGGCCGCTACCAGATCTTCACGATCGCCCTCATCCTGCTCGGCACCGGCACGTCGCTGTACACCGTCGGTGTTGTCATTGAAATGCTGTTCGAGGGACGGCTCGACGACCACATCAGGAGGCGACGCATGCAGCGCTCCATCGACAGTCTTTCCGGTCACGCCGTGGTCTGCGGTTACGGCCAGGTCGGCCAAGCCATCGCCGCGGCAATGATCGACGCAGGCACCGATGTGGTGCTGATCGACAGCGACTCCGACGTCGATCCCGGTGATCTGCACTTGGTGCCCGGCGACGCCACCCACGACAGCACCTTGCGGAATGCCGGGCTCGAGCGGGCCAGTTCGCTGGTGGTGGCTTTGGATTCCGACGCCGACAATCTCTATGTGGCATTGAGCGCCCGCGCCCTGTGCCCCGAGCTGTTCATCGTGGCGAGAGCCAATTCGGGCGACGCGTTGCCGAAGCTGCAACAAGCCGGTGCCGATCGCGTCATCAACCCGCACCAGATCGGCGGAGCACACATGGCCGAGGCTGCCCTGCGCCAAGACGCAGCCGGCGACGGCGAGCGCTAGTCGGCCACGAGGTTCAAGGCGCGGCGAGTTTGCTCGATGCGCTCGTAACCCTCGGTGTCAGCGAGGTAACGACGCTTCGCCAGCCGCGCACGGGCGCGGCGCCTGCGGGCCTTCACGGCTGCGGCACTTGCAATCTTTCGGCCAGCGCCTGCGGCAACAAGGCCGCTGGCTGCCAGCCCTGCGGACGGGGGCCGGGATGGCGTCTTGGCCGTGTGATCGGTCTCGAATTCGAACTGAGAAACATCGAACAGGGTGAGCGGTGGCTGCGTCGGCGGCTTCGTGGCCATGCCGTCATGGCTACAGATGGGGTGTGACAGTGCTGGCGCGGGGCGCACGGCGTCAGCGACCTGAGTGCCCGAACCCTCCAAGCCCCCGCTCGGTCTCGTCGAGCGAATCGACCTCTTCCCACTCTGCCTGTTCAACGCGCTGGATCACCAGTTGCGCGATCCGGTCGCCGCGCTGGATCTCGTAGGGCTCGCTGGGGTCGGTGTTCAGCAGCAGCACCCGCAGCTCGTCGCGATATCCGCTGTCGATCAGTCCGGGCGAGTTCACGCAAGTGATGCCGTGCCGCCACGCCAACCCGCTGCGCGGCTGGACGAATCCGGCATAGCCCGGCGGGATGGCCACGGCGATGCCAGTGCGGATCATGGCCCTGCCGCCGGCCGCGGCCAGCGAGACCGACTCGGCCGCGAGCAGGTCGCAGCCCGCATCACCCGGCTTGGCATAGGCCGGCAGCGGCAAGTCGGGGTCGATGCGTCGAATGGGCACAACCACCACGTCGAGCACTGTAGGCGTGCGATCAACGGCAGCGGCTCGACACATTCCGGATGGCGATGACCGTCTTGAGCGTCGCGCTCAGTAGTTGACACCCGCGGCGCGGTTGGCTACGTTGCCCCGCTCGTGACCGCCCAATGCGCATCGAACCTGTCCCCGGGGGGGGGGGGGTCGCGTAGTAGCCGCGCTGCTGCATCGGCGGCGCGGCGCCCACACAACCGGCGTCTGCTGCCGTGTCTGTGCCCGGTCGGAGGCGTCGCTGGCGGATGCCGGCCGGCGGAGGGATGCGTCGGGTGGCCGGCCGCGTGCGGTAGCAGCGGCCCGCCCGCGCAGAGCGGCGTCGGGGCGGGAATGCGCCCGATGTCGGGGCCATTGGGACGAGTCGGGTCTGGTGAGCCTGGGCTGGTTGCTGGTGGCGGCTGCTGTGGCGTCGGTTGCTGCTGGGGGCGTGGTGACGGTGCGGTCGGTGGTGGGTGGTGCGGGCGAGTCGGTGGCGGGCCACAGCGCGCGTTTGGCGGCGGCGAATCTGTGGGCGTCGGAGATTCATCGCGAGGCGCAGGCGTCGGTGCCGGGCGATGCCGATGAGGCCGATCGGCTGAACAGGCGACTGGGGTCGCGCTGCGGCCGGGTGCCGCTGGTGTTCGCAGATACCGGCGGCACGACGCACTGGAAGCCGGGCATTTTCGCGGGCCGCCCGGGGAATGCGTCGGATCCGCCGAGGTGGGCGGCGTTGCCGTCGTGCGCGTTCTTGGGTCCGCGGTGAGGGGCCGGTTGGGGCTGGCGGCGGCCGCGGTGCTGGTTGCTGTGGGGGTGCTGATGCCGGTGCCCTCCGCAGCGGATGCGGGCGGAACCGCTGACGGGGCGACGTCGGCGACCGCGCAGTGCGCGCGGGGCTATGTGTATGACTCGGGCAGCGGCGACTGCCACAAGCGCGAGACAAAGCCTGCGGCCGCTTCGTGCCCGGCGAGGATCGGCGGCCATGCGGTGGAGGTGTCGGGCAGCGGGTGTGTGACCGTGTCTGCGGACTCGATGCTGCCGGCCTACACGTGTGACACGGCGCAGGGATGGGCGCTGGTGGGCGATCCGCCGTATTGTCAGCGCGTCGTGACTCGTGAGGTGGTGAAGCGCCATACGGTCACCGACATGGTGCCCTATGAGCGGACCTATACGGTGCGTGTCGCGACCGTGGTGACTGAGCATGTGCGCTATGCGGTGCGCAAGCGGGTGCCGCCGTTGACAGTGCGGGTGCGGGTGCCGCCGCTCACGAGGACCTACATGGGCATGGAGCCGTACACCTACACGGCGCGTGTGCGCTACTGCGCAAAATGGGGCGTGGTGCTGGGCCAGTCGGTGTGCACGAAGTACGGCTACCGCGACGGCAGCGCACCGGGATGCGCGAGACGCTGATCACCGAGCCGGCGTACCACTACGAGAACCGGCCTGCGTACAACTATCGCACCGAGCAGGTGTGCTGCAAGCCGGTGACCCGCACCGAGTACCACGACGAGATCCGCACCCGCCAAGTGTGCTGCCGGCCCGTGACCCGCATCGTCACCACGACGCGCACCGTGCGCGAAACGCAGTCCAAGACGCCTGGCGCGGTGTGCACCGTCGCGGGCTATGCGATGAACTCGTCGTCGGGCTGCGAGCGGCCCGCCGGCGCTCGTCTCGGCACGGTCACCTACAGCTGCACTGCGGGCTGGGCCGCGGTTTCGGGCGACCCCAGCACCTGCGAGCGCACCCTCACCCGTGACCCGGGATGGACATGCAGCACGGGCCAATCGATCGACCGGGCCACCACGCCGCCGCACTGCCACCCCGACCCAGACGCCGACACCGACGACACTGACGACACCGACGACGACCCGGGCGACGAAGACAACGACACCGACGGCGAGGGCGATGACTGCTCGGAGGCGCTGGGCGCGCTGGGCTCAGGCACCGTGACGCGCACGGGCACCTGGGCGGCCGGCTGCAAGTCGTCCCAAAAGCACACCGACCAGGTGCCGTACTGGGCGTACAGCTACACGTTCTCGGTCGCCGGCGCGGCGACGCTGGACATCGACGCGGTCTCGGCGGGGGACCCCCACGTGTACGTCATCGACAGCGACGGGACGGTGGTGGGCTCAGACGACGACTCGGGCCCTGACGGCCGCGACAGCCGCATCCGGGGCCTGTCGCTCACAGCGGGCGCCTACACCGTGGAGGTCACCACCGGCACCGAACGCACCACCGGCGCGTTCACCTTGACCGTCACTACCGCGCTCGACGAGCCCCCAGTCGTCATCACCGATCTCGCCGACGCCACCGTGACCGGCAGCGGCACCCTCACCGCCGCCGACACATTCACCGTCGAGCCCGCGGATGCGACCTGCGCCGCCACCGCTGCGGCGGCGGGGGTGACCCTGTCGGTGGCAAAGACCGGCACCCCCGCCGAGCGCACCGTCAGCCTGACGCTGGCGGCGCCGTTCAGCCATCGTGTCACCGTGACCTGCGACGCCGAGGACCGGTCGCCCACAACGGCCGAGGCGACCCTGGCGGGGCGCCTGCGCGTGGTGTCGGTGACCGGCCTGGAGGACTCGGTGCCCGTCGGCGGTGCGAGCTACGCGCTGGACACCTTCACCGTCGACCCCGCCACGGCGCGCTGCACAGGCACCGCCGCGGGCCGCGGGGCGGGCACGCCGTGGGTCAGCAGCCTGTCCGCCACGCGCACCGTGCTGGTGCGTCTCGGCCCCGGCGCAGCCGCCACCGTCACGGTCACCTGTACCGCCCCCGACTACAGCCCCGGGGTGGCCGAAGCGGTGTTCTCCGCCGAGCCAAGACCGCAGATCGGCACCGTCACCGCCACCTTCGCACCCGACGACGCCTGCACCGTTACAGCGGCCCAGGACGCGGATGCCGCTCACAGCTGCACCCTCGCCCAAGGCAGCACGCTCGCCGTCACACTCACCGCCACTGCCGACAGCGCCGCCATCGCCGCAAGCTGGGACACCACCAGCACCATCACCGCCACGCCCGGCAGCGTGCCCGCAGCGACGCCGGTCATCGGCTCCGACAACGCCGCCGTCGGCAACTGGCAGATCACCGCCACCGCCGCACTGGCTTGCACCGCCGACGGCGCCGCCACCGCCACGGTCACCGCTGGCCGGCATCCCGCCGACGACACCCACACCACACACATCGGCATCGACTGCCAGGCCCCGGTGCGCATCTACGGCCTCGCAGACGCCACCGCCACCGCCACGGGCACCGGCAAGACCACCGTCGCCTCCGGCTTCGTGGTGCTGCCCGCCACAGCGGCCTGCACCACGTCACCCGGAGCGGCCACCGTCGAACCCGAGTCCGGTGCCCAGCGCACCGTGTCCGCTCGCCTCGACGCCCCCGACACGTTGCACGTCACCCTCACCTGCGGTGCCGCCGGCTACGCCGACACCACCCGCACGGTCACCCTCACCGCCCAGCTGCCCTGCTCAGAGCACCTCGGCGCGCTTGCCGCCGGAAAGACGGTCCGCAGCGGCACTATCACCGCCGACACAGCCTGCGTCTCCGCCAACCGCAGCCCCGGCACCCACTACGCGCGCCGGCACACGTTCACACTCGGCGCGGCCGGATGGGTCACCGTCGACCTCGCCAAGGCCGCCGCCAGCAGCCTCGACCCCTACGTGCTGCTGCTCAACGGTCACAGCCGCAACGGCTCAGGCACCGCGCTGGCCCACAACGACAACCACGCCAGCAGCACCGACAGCCGCATCGCCCGCAGGTTCCTCCAGCCCGGCCCCTACACGATCGAGGCCACCACCTCCGGTCCCGGCGGCCGAGGCGCGTACCGGCTGACAATTGCCGTCGACTACCGCATCACGATCACCGGCCAGCCCGAGGAGCTGATCGGCGAGGTGGGCAAGCCGATCACGGGCTCGTGGTCCTATGGCCCGGCCACCACCAGGCTGTCGGTCGAGTCGGCGGCCCCCGGCGGAATCACCGCGAGGGCTTACGGCGACAGCGGCGACGCGTCGCTGGTCGCGGTCGCGACCCGCGCCGACGATTACACCGTCACCATCAAATACGCCAACGGGCCCCGCACCCGCACCCAGTCCAGCACTGTCACCGCTGTGATCGTGGACCGCAGTTGTGCGCACAGCGACGGGCACCGGGCGCGTCTGGTGCATCACCACGACCCCGGCCGCGGCCACACCAACTGCCAAGCCCACACCCCGCCGCCGTGCGAGGATGGGCCGACAAACCTGTGGACCCCCGCGGGCGGCGGTCATCGGCCGCGAAACCTCAAGGGCTGCAACGACAAGAACAACAGCGGCATCGTTGACCCCGAATACCTGCCATGGAGTCCCTACGACGTCGACCGCGGCGGCAGGCCCGTGCTGTGCAATGAGCACGACCACATGAATGCCACCACGCCGCTGGCCAAGCTCCAGCAATGCATGCGACAACACAATCTCTTGATCTTGACGTGGAACAGCGGGTTCGACATGAACACGTGGATTGCCGAGTACACGGCGGACACACGTCGCAGCGTCTCGGCCGAGTTGCGCAGAGATCTGGAGGCGATCCAGCGCGCGGTTGAGAACGAGGAGACGATCCTCGTCGGCACTGAGGACTACACGCGTCCGATCGGGGACAGGGTTCTCGATGACGCGATCGTGAAGCTCATCTGCGGTGAAGTCGTCGAGTTCGGCGTCGATCGAGGCGTTGACGCGGCCGCGAAACGGGTGGGGGGCTGGGCCCAGAAGCGGTTCCCGTCGGGTGCGGTGCTGTCGGGGGTCTTGAAGCTGAACACGCTGTTGGGCTTTGCCCAGATAGCGCTGGACGTTCTGTGGACGAACTTCGGGACGGACGCCGCCTGTGACTGAGGCACGGAGCCGTCTTGGGGCGGCCCGGCGGGAGTCCGTCTTGCGCGATGGGCAGCAGGCGGTGGCTCGCGCGGGTGGTGCGGTCTCGCCTGGGAGGAGGGACTGCCATGTCCTCAGGTGACGATTCGACGGATGCGTCAAGGGGCGGTACGAGCCGCGCAGACAGGCGGAGCGGATTGCCGTCTGGACGTATGCGATGGGCGCTAGCCGGTGTCGTCGCGCTGCTCGTGGTATCAGGCGTTGTGCTGTTCGTGCTGTGGTCGGCCGATGACGGTGAACCGGCCGTTCCGTTGCCGGATGCGGGCGCAGTGTGGTCAGAGATAGCGGCTGAGGTTTCCGCGGATCCCGAGCGCCGCTACAGCGACGAGGAACTCGGCTTGTACGAACTCGTCGACAGGATCGCGTTCTCATCGCCGTATTACGTGCGATTCCGCACTGAAGAGGACCTCTTGGAACACGGTTCCCAGCACAGTGAGTATGTTGCTCTACAAGCGCGGGGGCACGAGCGGGAGCGATTGCGATTCGAAAGCGAAGTCGAAGATGCCATCCGGCGGGCGTATCACGACTTGCCAGCCGACTTGGGGAGCGGAGGACCGCTGGAGCGGGCATTTGTCGAGTGGATGGACCGATGCGCTGTTGATGCGGGCTTTCCGAACATCGTCTTCGATCTGCCAGTGGAGCCGAGCGGCTACCAGGCGGACTTCGGCCTGCCGTACGAGGACTTTCTGGATCTTCGCCAGAGCTGCGCTCAGCAGGCTGTGAATTATCCGACGCTTGACCCGGATGTACGCGACGAGATGCTCGCCCGCATGAGGCGGCACTACCTGCAGGCCGCACACGAGTTCATCCATCTTTCCGACATCGTCGAGATTCCTGTTGAGCACGATGAGGGGGTTGTTCATCCGTTGGAGGAGTCGTATATCGAGCGTTGCCTTGAGCTAGAGGTCGACGAGCGGGAGTCGTGCGCTGAGTACTACCGGGTGGAGCTGACCGAGGAACAGAAATCTGCGCCTGTCCCCGAGCGGGAACCGGTCGATGAGACTCGGCCGTATCCGCTGGTGGGCCAGCCCTGCGGGTTCAGCGATGCACCGGGACTCGTGGTTGTCGATCACGAGGGACGTCTCTGTGACATGTTCGAGAATCTGGAGTTCATCATCAATCATCCCGAGACATCTGAGAGCCAGACTCACGTGTCCAACCCCTTCCTCGGGGGAAGGAGGCTGCTGATCTGCCCCGATCACTGGCTGATCGATGAGCAGCACAAGTGCCGCTATCCCCACCCCGAGGAGGCCGAATTGAGGGAAGCCTTCATCGAGGCCCATCCCGAGCAAGCAGGTGTATACGGCATGGGCCTGCTGAGTTCGAACTATCCCGACAAGAACTGATCATCGGCGAAGGACCCACAGCACGGCGGCACGACGGCAGTGATTCCACCTCGCTTGTGGCAGTAGGTGAGCAGATGGTCTATGGACAGCCGATCAGCGGGACGAGCGCCATGGCGGGCACCGGCTCGGTTCGCAGGAGTGCGTGGAGGCACGTCGTAGCTCTGTTGTTCGCCGCGACTGGGTTGTTGGTGAGCTGCTCGGGCAGTGGTGACGCTTACGAAGATGCACTGTCGTTGGTGGCCGAAAACGCTCCGGGAAGCGATCCAGACCTCGTGGACGACGCAGATTCTGATCTTCACGATCTGGGGCGCGCCGAACTGCGCGACGGTCCTGCAGTGCGGCATCTAGGAGTCGCCCGGCAGCTGGGCGAGGGAGGGTTAATCGAACTGCTCGACAGCTATTTCGTCAACGTTCCCATCGGGGCATATTTCCTGGTCAACTTCGAGTTGCAAGCGGCAATGTCTGTATCGCGGCTCCTGCACGGCGGCGCAGATGCCGAAGCGGGACTGTTGCGGGACTTCGAGCGGGCGGTGCTGATTGCCTTTGACGGCGATGCTCTGAACCGTGCGCCCGCGCCAACAGGTGTGGATCTGCTGCATGACGCCTTTTCGAGGTGCTTGAGCAGTGCGGTCGGGAGTCGCCGTGGCCCGATGTGAAGATGTTCGAGAGAAACGGCAATGCTGCAGGCGATGTCCTGTATCTAGACCCCGAGCTGGGCATCTCGCTCTACGAGTACCGCGAACTGCTGCATGTGTGCGGCAGATATGCAGCGACCTATCCGACGCTCGACCCGGCGGTGCGTGACGATCTGCTGGCTCCCCAGCGGGCCTATTTCGCTCGTGAGATTCTGGACCGGCTCGACAATGAGTTGCCGCTTGTGGAGGTGCCTCCTGAGTATCAGGACGAGGTCGACGAGCTGCGTGCGAATGGCTGGTAGATCGGGTTCGGGGTCGGGGTTGTTCGCGGATCTGAAGAGCTTCGGGGTGAGCGCGGAGGTGCGCGGTTCGCTGAGTTGGGCTCGGGTGCCACCGTTGAGCTTCCGCGGCCTGCTGCGCGGCTCGCCGGGCGGGTGGTTGACATCTTCATCGTGGGATTCGCCTGGTTGGCGCTGTACTTGGCGTGGGCTGCTGCAACGGGTGCTGATGCTGTTGGTGCTGATGGCACCTTGGCGGTCGGGCAGCTTGGCCTGATGGCGCTGTGGGCAGTCGTAGATGGCGGCTATGAGGTGACACTGATCGCGTTGCGAGGCCGGACGCCGGGCAAGCGTTGGGCCGCCATCAGGGTCATCAGCCGTCGCAGCGGTGCGGTGCCCGGGTGGTCTCGAGCGTTTCGGCGCTGGGCGGTGCCATACGCGTTGGGTCTCGTGTTGAGCTTCGTTCCCTACCTCGGGGGTGCGCTCAGCCTGCTGTGCTATGTGAGCCTGACTTGGGATCGTGACCGCCAAGGCTGGCACGACAAAGCCGCCGGCACTCTGGTGACACGGGCATAGCCGCAGGGCTGCTCCGGGTTGCAGCCGGTCGATAAGGAAGAAACTGTTGTGGTGGGAACCGGCGCGCTGCCTTCCACAGCGGAAGACACAGTTACGTTCTCCGCTTGCCGCGAGGAATTGCGGGCAGGTGGCTGGTAGTTGAGCTTGACGGTGTGTGCGTTCAGCCGACGCGAAGTGGTGCCGGTGTCAGGCCTCGACGGACTCCATACGCAGGATCTGCTCGTCTTCGAATGGCGGCGGAATCAGATCCTCGTACATGGCCGGATCGGGTTTGAAGACGCCTACAGCTCCGTCATCGCGCCGGTAGAGCACGCCGGTGCCGGTCTGGTGCGCCACGAGATGGGCCCGCTTAGCCGCAAGCTGCATTGCCCGAGTCACCAGTTCCACAAAGTCCTCGCCATCGCTGGCGCCATTCTGGCCGATTCTCAGGCCATTGAGGGCCGGTTCAGTGCTGCGGGGTGGTGCTGATGGCATGTGTGGCAAGGTCAGTGCTCCTGCCGATGGGCACTGGATCGAAGTGTAGGCCGTCGAACAGTATCCACTCGTCAACGGCTTCGCGGTAGAGCTCCCGGAAGTTCCGCAGCCCCTTCTCGAATCGTTGACGCACCACGTCTTCGAGTACGTCATGACCTCCCTGGGACGCTCGCAGGCGCACTCGCTCGACTGCGTCGTCGGCCGACGGAAGCGAGCGGAACAGCAGCGTGACGTGGTAGCCGTCATTGCGCCACTGCCTGATCCTGCGGAGATAACCGCGGCCCGACAGCGTGGTCTCGAAGGCGAAACTCCGGCCTTCCGCAGCGAGCCGGTCGAGTTCGGCCAGCATCAGGCGACCTGCTCGATAGTCGGCGTGCAGAGCCGTTCCCGACGGCAGATCTGGGGCGATGCTGTCGGCATTCACGAACGGCATGTGGCGCTCCGACAACTCTAGGTAGGTGTGCGCAAAGGTCGTCTTGCCAGCGCCGTTGGGGCCGGCGATGATCAGTACTTCCTTGTTGGCCACCACTGCTGACGGTAACTGGCCTAGCGCGATCGGGACAGCACGAAGGGCTGGGTGCGGTGTGGTGTCTCGGTGCGGTAGGCCGCCCGGGGCTCGAACCCGGCACCTTGGGATTAAAAGTCCCCTGCTCTACCCGATGAGCTAGCGGCCCCACATCCGAGAGCATCCCTGCGGCGCTCCGGCACTCGCCCCGAGGCTAGAGCGGGATGTACCGATCCGGTCCGGCTCGCGGCCCTAGCCTTGCAGCGGTGCCCGACGAGCCGTCCCCAGCCGATCCGCAGAACCCTTCGGGGTTCCTGACTGACGACGAGCTCGATGCCATCGAGGACGACCTCGCACGGGCAGAGCGAACCTTGAGCCTGCTCGCGGACAACGATGTGGATCCGGCGGCTGCGTCTGCATGGATCGCCGCGCCCTCGGCACCGGATCCCCAGGACGCGACAGGCGCGGCTACTCGATCATGAGGTCGATGTCGCTCGAAACGAGCTCGACCCGGTTGCGCGGCTCCAGCTGATCCCAGCTCCAGTTCGCGTCCGCGGCAGCCCCGTCCAGCCAGAACCAGCGACCAGCGAGGTTGGGCACCCGTTCGTCGCCGAGTCCGACTCGCGCGTCGATGGTCTTGAGCACACCCGCATGACCCACAAGCAGTACGCGACCGCAGACGGAGAGGTGGCGGCGCAAGGCCGGCAGCAGCCGGCGAGCGATGCTCTCCTCGGATTCAAAGCCGGGCGGCCACCGCCGAGCTGCGACGTCGCCCGGCCAGCCTTCGTCGATCTCGGCCCGGGTGAGACCCTCCCACGGACCCGCACTGCGCTCTCGCAACGACTCGTCGGCGATCACCTCGCTGACGCCGAGCTGTTTCGCGATGATCTCGGCCGTCCTGCGCGCTCGTTGCAGGTCGCTCGAGACGATCAGGTCGAACGGCGGCAGATCGAAGGCATGCCGGGCGGTGTGCAGATCGTGACCACCCATGGCGGGTGTGCGCCAGCTGTTGTCCGACTCGGCGAGCCGTCTCGCCAGGGCATCAGCAGCAATCTCGGCCTGGCGCTCGCCCAGACCCGTCAGCGGGGGATCGGCCTGTCCCTGCCAGCGCCCGCGCAGATTCCATTCGGACTGCCCGTGGCGGACCGCCAGCAACTCTGAATGCTGTGTCACGGTGCCCGACCGTAGCTGGCCTGACCAGCACGGATGGGTAGCATCGCGGCGATGCCCACCGTCACGATCCGCCTGTTCGCGGGGGCGCGCGAGGCGGCCGGTGTCGGCACCACGCAAACTGAGGCGTCATCGGTCGCGGATGCGCTGGATTGGGCCAAGGCACACTTCGGCGAGGGTTTCAGCGCCGTGCTGGCGGCCAGTCGGGTCTGGCTGAACGGCGAGCCTGCAGATCCTGTGACGCAGTTGAGCGCCGGCGACGAGATCGCCGTCTTGCCGCCCGTGTCGGGCGGCTGAGCAGCGACAGCGGTGGCGTGAAGCCTGCGTCGCCGCCGCCAGATCCACCGCGGATTCTCTCGGCGGCGCTGTGGCTCGGCCCGCCCGTTGCGAGGGGCGACGCCAGCATCACGGCGGGAGTGGTGTGGCTCGCCGCGCTCATCGCTGCGCTTTGGGCGGGCGCCGCCGCGTTCGGGCTGGCAGTGTCGGCTGTCGCTGCACTCGGCGCCTGGCAGGCAGCGAGCGTGCACAGCGGCAGCGAAGGGGCCTCCCCGACGCGGGCATCCCAGAGCGGGGCCGCGGTCGCGGGAGGCGATACGCGCTATCGACTGCCGGCTGCTGTGCTTGCGGGCGCGGTCGGAATCGCCGGCGTCATTGACACCCGCTTGGCGGGCGCAGTGCTCGGTGCAGCCGTTGCCGCCAGCTTCATCGTGGTCTCCTCGTTGGGCGGCGGCCGTCCCGCGGGTGCTGTCGCGCGGCCTCAGCAGGTCGTTCCGCCGCCGGTGCTGGCGCGGGCGGGTCTGCTGGTGCGCTGTTGGATGCAGGTCGGCGTGGCTGCGGCGTGCGCGGCGGCGGTGGCCCGGTACTCGACGGGAGCGGCCCTCGTGCTGGTAAGCGCAGCGGCCTGTTACGACGCCGGCGCGTACGTCACCGCGGCGGACCGTCGACCGGGACTGCGAGGTCCCATCGCGGGAGCAGTGGCAGCGGTCGCAGCCGTCTTCGCACTGACCGGCGTGAGCGTTCCGCCCTTCGCGCCGTCTGACGTCATCCGCTACGGCGTGCTCGCAGCACTCACGCTGCCGCTGGGACCGGCGTTGGCCCGTTCGATCACCACGCCCGACTCTCGACTGCCGGATGCGCCGGCCACGGCGCACCCCGTCTCCGGCGATCCAGCCGATCGTGGGCGCCGTCCAGCGCTCCAGCGAATGCGATCGCGGCTGGATTCGCCCTGGGCCGTGCGCAGGCTCGATTCGCTCAGCTTCACTGCACCCGCTTGGATGTGGGGGTTAGGACTGCTGGTCATCTGAGTGGTCACTGCACGCCGGAGCGGTCGTGATGGGGCGACAGATCGTGGGCCAGCGACGATCTGCGTAGCGTTATCGGCCGTGGCCTCCACCACATCGGAAGATCCCCGACGCGATCCCGCCAGCCTGCGCGCGGCGCGCGACCCCCTCGGCGTCTCATCGGTTGCGGTGCTGTGCATGCACACCTCGCCGTTGCATCAGCCGGGCAGCGGCGACGGAGGCGGCTTGAACGTCTATGTGCGCGAGCTGACCGCCGCGCTCGCGCATCACGGTGTGAACTGCGAGGTCTTCACCAGGTGCACGGAGCGCTCGCAGCCCGAGACCGTCGACGTCGAGCCCGGCGTGCGCGTCACCCACGTCGACGCCGGCGGGCCGTCACTCGCCAAGGACGACCTTCCCGCCGTCGTTGCAGCCTTCGCAGATCGCGTTGGCGAGCACTTGATTCGACGGCCCGTCGATGCCATCCACGCGCACTACTGGCTGAGCGGCTTGGCCGGCCACGATTTGAAGCACCGTCTGGACATCCCGCTGGCCGTCACGTTCCACACGCTGGGTCGCGTCAAGACCAGCACCGGCGATCTCGAGCCGCGGCACCGCGGTGACGCAGAGCAGCACATCATCGATTGCTCGGATGCCGTGTTCACCTCCGGTGACGCAGAAGCAGCTCTGCTGGGTTCGCTCTACGACCTGCCGCCGGAGCGGGTCCACCGGCTGACGCCGGGCGTGGACCGGGCGATGTTCGCACCAGGTCAGCGTCACGCGGCCCGCGCGGCCATCGGCCTTCCGCCTGGGCCGGTCCTGCTGTTCGTCGGCCGCCTCCAGCCGCTCAAGGGCGCCGAACTGGCCGTCGAGACCCTCGCAGCGACCAGGGCAAGCACTCCGGCGGGCAGGAATGCACAGCTTGTCATCGTGGGCGGTCCGAGCGGGCCCGACGGCGACGCCACGCTCGCCCGGCTGAGGTCGATGACCGATGAGCTGGGACTTGCCGGTTGCGTGCGGTTCGTAGATCCGCTCCCGCACCACCTGCTGTCCACCTACTACCGCGCGGCCGATGTCTGTCTCGTGCCGAGCCGCTCGGAGTCGTTCGGCCTCGTTGCCCTCGAAGCAGCAGCCTGCGGGACGCCCGTCGTCGCCTCCGATGTCGGAGGCTTGCGTGACAATGTGTCCGAAGGCCGGACCGGGTATCTGGTAGCGGGTCGCGACAGTGACGCGTACGCCCGGCGGGTCTCCGACATCTTGAGCGATCCGCTGCTGGCGCTGCGGCTGGGAGATGCAGGCTCGCAACGGGCGGAGCGCTTCAGCTGGCTGGCCAGCGCCTCAGCGGCACTGGACGCGTTGGACGCCGCTGCACGTCACGAGCTTGTCGTCTGCGTATGAGCCTCACGGCTGCGTTCAGATGACCCGCCGCCCAGCCACCGACGCCGAACTCGACCGGCTGGAAGCGCGCATGGACGCTTGGCTGGCCGCGTGGGCCGATTCGCAGGAATCCGGCGCGCCCGATGACCGCCCGTTGCTGCTCGATGTGACGCGAGATGACGAGGTGCCCCGCCGCTGGTACGTGCGCTTGGCAGGGGATTCGCGAGATGTCATCGCCGTGTGGCTGACGCTGCGGCAGCGCACGCTGGCCTACGAGTCCTACGTGCTGCCGACGCCGCCGCAGCGAGCGCTGGACGTGGCTGACTTCGTCCTGCGCCGCAACTACTCGCTGGTCGGCGCGCAGTACGGCATCGGACCCGAGGACGCCCTGTTCCTGACAGGCGAGATCGGGACCCACTGCGTCGACGAGGACGAGCTGGACCGCATCGTGGGCTCGCTGTGGGCCTATATCGAACGGGACTTCTCGACACTGCTGCGGTTGGGCTTCTCCAAGCAGCATTGAAATCAATTTGACCACTTTCAGTGATTTCTGATTAATTCTGTGCTTGCCGGGGCATTCGACGGCAGGCATGCAGGGACGTGCCCCATTCTCAGCGAATGCCCCGGCACCATCAGTCGGGTGGGATGCTCGTGAGATCCGGTGCCGCGTGCCTCCGAGTTTCCCCGGCAGCAGGCGAATTCTCGGCAGCGGTCCGGATGCAGTCCGGTACCGTGACGCGCATGGCATCTGGAGTCGAACTGCTGATCGTGGGCGGCGGGAAGATGGGTGAAGCGCTCCTGGGCGGGTTGCTGGCAGCCGGCCGCTCCGCGCAGAGCATCGGCGTGACCGAGCCCATCGCTGCTCGTCGAGATGAGCTGGCGAGCCGCTACGGCGTCTCAACCTCGGATCACGTCGTCGCGTCGGCCGGCGCCATCTTGGCCACCAAGCCCGATGTCATCGGATCGGTTGCGGCGGAGGTCGCGGCCGCAGGCACCGACCGGATCCTGTCGATTGCCGCTGGGGTGACCCTGGCAACGCTCGACGGCGCGGCAGGTGCCGGCACGCCGATTGTGCGCGCGATGCCCAACACGCCAGCCCTCGTGTCCCAGGGCGCCGCGGCGATCTGCGGCAACAGCCAGGCCACCGACGCCGACCTCGCATGGGCGGAGGAGATCCTGGGTTCGGTGGGTCGCGTCGTGCGAGTTCCCGAGCACCTCATGGATGCCGTGACGGGACTGTCTGGCTCGGGGCCCGCCTACGTCTTTCTCGTGGCCGAAGCGCTCATCGAGGCGGGCGTGCTCATGGGCCTCGCTCGCCCGGTGGCGTCCGAGCTGGCCAACCAAACGCTGCTGGGCGCCGCGACGCTGCTCGCCGACGGCCGATTGCCGGCCGAGCTTCGCGCCGACGTGACCTCACCGGGAGGTACGACCGCAGCCGGTCTGCGCGAGCTGGAGCGCCACGGCGTGCGGGCGGCCTTCGCTGCCGCAGTCGAGGCAGCCACGCGCCGGTCCACCGAGCTCGGCGCTTCGTGACCGAAGGCGAGCCGATTCACGGCGGACCGAGATGAGTGGGTTTGACACCGTCACGTGCCTGAGCGACTTGGGCACCGCCGACGAGTCAGTGGGACTCATCCACTCGATCATCCGCCAGGCAGCACCCCATGCCGCCGTGATCGACCTGTGCCACCACATCGACCCGCACGACACCCGCACCGCAGCGCTGATGCTCGTGCGCAGCGTGCCGCATCTCGCGCCGGGGGTGGTGCTGGCATCGGTGGGTCAGCGGCTGGATCGAGGGGCGATCGCCGTGTCTGTCGGCGAGGGACAGTCGATGCTGGTCGGTCCCGACAACGGTGTGCTGGCCGCAGCCACGGCGGCGGTAGGCGGCGCGGATGCGGCAGTCCGCCTCGGCGCAGACAACGGCGCTGCCGGCGGGCAGGCACTGCACCCCGCGCGGGACGTGCTGGCGCCGGCCGCGGGCCGGCTGGCAGCGGGAGTGCCGCTCGAAGCGCTGGGTCAGCCGATCGATCCGACGCTGCTGCTGCCGTCCCTGGTCGCCGTTCCCCGCTCGTCCGACGACGGATCGGTGACGGCGGAGGTCCTGTCGATCACCCGCTGGGGCACGGTGCAGCTCAACGTGGATCGCGAGGTGCTGGCCCCGCTCGGCGGCGTGCTGGTCGCGGAATGGACCTCGACCGCCCGCGCCGGTGTCGCAGCAGAGGCGAATTCCCAGACGGTCCAGCTCGCGCCGCCCGGTTCGGCTCCAGCCGCCGGCTTGGCGCTGTCCGATGATCCCTACGGCCTGCTGGAGCTCACGGTCGCCGGCGGGAGTGCGGAGCACCTCGGCTTTGCCGCGGGCACCGAGGTGCGATTGCGCCGGGCGACATGAGTCTGCGCACGGCGATCGTGCTCGGCGCGCTCGCGGCCCTCATCCTGATTGCGGCGACGATCAGGCTGGTCTTCTTCTTCGCCTGAACGGCCGAGCGAACATTCTCCCGCGACGTTGGGCAGAACGCGTGGAAACCGGGTGCTGCATCGGCGAGACTGTGCGGGCCGCATTCCCGAACCCTGGGTAATCCACGTGTCCATCGTTGTCATGGGCGTGAGCCATCGCAGCGCGCCGCTCGAATTGCTGGAGCGCTGCACGGTTGCCGCCTCCGACGTGCCGAAACGACTGAGCGATCTCGCCTCCTGCGAGCACGTCAGCGAGGCGGTTGTCGTCTCAACCTGCAACCGCACCGAGGTGTACGTCTTCGCCGAGAAATTCCATGCTGCGTTCGGCGAGCTGCGCGACTTCTTCTGCACCCTGTCGGGGGCAGCGCCCGCCGAGCTGGCCGACCATCTCTACGTGCACTACGACGACGCTGCGGCGCACCACCTGTTCCGGGTCGCCAGCGGCCTCGAATCGGCAGTGCTCGGAGAGCACGAGATCTTGGGCCAGGTTCGCACTGCGTGGGACGCGGCCCGTGCTGAGGGCACCGCTGGCACGGTGCTGAATCAGCTGTTCCGCTATGGCATCAGCGCCGGAAAGCGTGCTCGCACAGAGACCGGGATCGCACGGGGCACCGCATCGATCAGCCACGCAGCAGTCCACATGGCGATCACCCACCTCGGCTCGCTGTCAGATCGCCATGTGCTCGTGGTGGGCGCCGGCGAGATGGCCGACGGCATGGTCGTTGCGCTCGCGGCAGCCGGCCCAGCGTCGGTGCAGGTTGCGAACCGCACGCCGTCGCATGCCGAGGCCTTGGCCGCTCGTGTCGGCGGCCGTCATCTGCCGCTGGGAAACCTCGAGGACGCGCTCGTCGAGGTCGATCTGCTGCTGACGTCGACGGGAGCTAGCTCGGTCATCGTCGACCACGCCAGCGTGGGAGAGGTCATCGCGCGCCGTGCCGGGCGTCCATTGCTGATCGTGGACATTGCGGTCCCACGCGACGTCGATCCGGCGGTTGCCCGAATCGCCGGTGTCACCCTGCTCGACATGGACGACCTGGCCCGCTTTGCACATGCAGGCGAAGCCAGCAGGCAGGCTGAGGTGGCAGCGGTCGAGTCGATCCTGGCTGACGAGACGGAACGTTTCTCGACCGACCGCACCGCCCGGCAGATGGCACCGCTGATCGAATCGCTGCGCGGCAGAGCCGAAGCGGTGCGCCAGAACGAAGTCGAGCGAGCGCTTGCGGCCAATCCCCAGCTTGACGATGACGCGCGTGAGGCACTTGAACTGGCCACGAAGGCCTTCGTGAACAAGCTGCTGCATCAGCCCACGGTGGCGCTGCGCTCCGCCGCTGGCAAGGCCAAGGGCGACCGGCTCGCCGACTCGGTACGCGACCTGTTCGATCTATAGATCGCGATTGCGTGAGGATCGCGACACGATCGAGCCCGCTGGCGACCTGGCAGGCGCGCGCCGTGGGGACAGCGCTGGCGGCGGCCGGATGGTCCGGAGCTCCTATCGAGCTGGTGCCGGTGTCCACCTCCGGCGACCAGGACCTGTCCACACCGATTTCGCAGATGTCCGGTCGGGGTGTGTTCGTGACCGAAGTGCAGGCGGCGGTGCTCGATGGCCGCGCCGATTTGGCGGTGCACAGCGCCAAGGACATGCGCTCTGAGCCGACGTCGGGTTTGATCTTGGCGGGCTGCCTTGCGAGAGGCGACGCCAGCGACGCGCTCGTCGGGCTCGCGCTCGACGAGATCCCGCACGGCGGGGTGGTGGCGACCGGATCGCAGCGCCGTCAGTGCCAGCTCGCGGCCAGGCGCCCGGATCTGCGCTTCGTCGGCCTGCGCGGCAACATGGCTCGTCGCATTGCCGCGGCCGACAATCCTGATATCGACGCGGCGGTCGTGGCTGCGGTGGCGCTGGAGCGCCTCGGCGAGTCCCACCGCATCGCGCAGCGCTTCAGCCCAGATGAGTTGGTGCCGCAGGTCGGGCAAGGGGCCATCGCGATCGAGCACCGCACCGATGACGCAGACATTGCCGTCGCCGTCGGCGCGATCGCCGACGCCGTGACGACACGGTGCGTCCGAGCCGAGCGCGCCTTCCTGCGGACGCTCGGCGGCGGCTGCGATCTGCCCACCGGGGCTCACGCCACTGTCGACGCCGACGGGCGCGTGCAGATGACGGCGTTGCTGGCGACACCCGACGGCAGCAGCGTCGAGCGCGCCTCGGGCAGTGGTGCCGATGGCGACGCGCTCGGCATCGCGCTGGCGCGTGAGCTGATCACTCGCACCGGCGGCACATATGACTGACCGCCGTTCCGACCCGCTCGCTGGCCGGACCGTCGTCATCACGCGCGCATCGCACCAGGCCGCGTCACTGGCGGCGGCGTTGCGTGAGCGAGGGGCGACTGTGGTTGTGGCACCCGCGATTGCGGTGGTGCCTCCGCTCGACGGCGGACAGCCACTCGACGATGCGCTGTTGCGGCTTGAGCAGTACAGCTGGGTCGCATTCACCTCTTCGAACGCCGTGGCGGCCACCTTCGCTCGCGCGGACCGGCGCGGTGTGCGCCGCCGCTTCGCCCGCGTCCGCACAGCAGCCGTCGGTCCGACGACGGCAGCCCGCGTCGAGGCCGAGATCAACCGCCCAGTCACGCTGGTGCCGGAACGACATGATGCTGTCGGGCTCGCCTCGGCGTTCCCCGAGCCCCGTCCCGACGACTGGTGTTTCGTGCCCCAATCGGCACAGGCCCGCCCCGAGCTCGTTGACGGCCTGCGCGCTCGCGGCTGGAGCGTCGATGCCGTGAACGCGTACCGCACCGTCACGCCTACGTTGTCTGATCATCTGGCCGCTGATGTGTCCAGCGCGGATGCCGTGGTATTCGCCTCGCCCTCCGCCGTGCGCGGCCATCTGTCACAGCTCGGCGGTGATTCCCTCACGGGCAAAGTGGTGTGCATCGGTCGCACCACCGCGGCGGCCTGCCACGAAGCCGAGCTTCCGGTCGCCGCAGTTGCCGACGGCCCCACCGACGCAGGTCTCGTCGAGGCTGTCGTTGCCGCGGTGCATGGCTGATGCAGTCCCGGTGTGACGGCGGTCATGGGCCGCTTCGGTCCCGTTTCGGCTGTCGGCTCGGCCCGTAGTTCGACGATGACTGCCCGCTGAGGCGTGGCCTACGCTGCGAGGCCGTGACCGGGCCGAACACCACGAACGCCGAACTGTTTGAAGCTGCGCGCAGGGTGATTCCCGGTGGCGTCAACTCGCCCGTGCGTGCCTTCGGTTCGGTCGGTGGCACGCCGTATTTCGTTGAGCGAGCCGAAGGGCCGTACGTCTTCGATGTCGAAGGCCGCCGGTATCTCGACTTCGTCCAGTCCTACGGGGCGATCATCCTGGGTCACGCTCACCCGGTGGTCACCGAGGCTGTAGCGAAGGCTGCAGCCGACGGCACGTCATACGGCGCCCCCACCGAACGCGAGGTGGCGCTGGCCGAGCGCATCGCGAGTGCCGCGCCGGGGGTAGAGCAGGTACGCCTGGTCAGCAGCGGCACCGAAGCGACGATGACCGCGGTCCGGCTAGCGCGGGGCTTCACCGGACGGCCGCAGATCGTCAAGTTCGCTGGCTGCTATCACGGCCATGCAGATGCGCTGCTGGCCGCAGGCGGGAGCGGTGTCGCCACGCTCGGTCTGTCCGGCTCAGCCGGGGTCCCGCCCAGCGCCGTGGCCGACACGGTCGTCGCGCCGTACAACGTCGTGCCAGAACTCGACGATCAGGTGGCCGCGGTCGTGGTGGAGCCTGTGGCGGCGAACATGGGACTCGTCCCGCCGGCGCCAGGCTTTCTCGAATCCCTCTCCGAGGCGTGCGATGCCGCCGGGGCACTGCTGATCTTCGACGAGGTCATCACCGGCTTCCGCTTGGGCCCGGGAGGCGCGGCAGAGCGTTTCGACGTCACGCCGGACATCTCCTGTTTCGGCAAGGTGATCGGCGGCGGTCTGCCCATTGGCGCGCTCGGCGCCCGCTCAGAGATCATGGAGACGCTGGCGCCGACCGGTCCGGTGTACCAAGCCGGGACGCTGTCGGGCAATCCGCTCGCGACAGCAGCCGGCCTCGCCGCGCTGGACCTGCTGACGCCCGACGCGTACGGCGAGCTCGAAGCACGCGCCGGCCAGTTCGCCGATGGCCTGCGTGGTGTGCTGGCCACAGCAGGCTTCGACGCCGTGGTCACCCAGGTCGGCACCCTCGTCGGCCTGTACTGCGGCTCGTCCTCCGAAGCCGACTGGGTTCCGGTCGACTACGACGGCGCACGCTCCACCGACGAGCAGGCCTACGCCCGCTTCCACGCCGAGCTGCTCAGCCGTGGCGTGGCCTTCGCCCCCGGCGCCTACGAGGTGATCTTCGTCAGCCTCGCCCACACCCCCGACACCATCGACGAAGCCCTCTCCGCCATCGCCGCCGCCGCCTCAACCGCTGCGACAGCGTCCTGAACGGCTGCAATCAGCATGCAGCCAAGCGGCCTCGACTGGACGCGTGGCGGCGTTCAGGTGCGATCTCGCCAGAGCCTTGCCATTCCGGCGGCCGCCCGGTAGACGCCGCGGGATCCGAGCGGACCAGTCCTGCTCTGCAGCAGATCGGTCGAGACGCGCATCGCCAGGTCGCCCATGCGAGGCGAGCGGATGGCGAGCTGGGTCAGCTTCCGCATCAGCCCGGGGCGGCCCAGGGCGCGAGTCGTCAGGCGGCCCAGATGGTGGTACCGCTCCCAGCGACTGGCGAGCGCGGTCTCGTAACCGCGCAGCATGAGGCCGTCATCGGCGTCGAGCGCGTGACCGATGACCTCGGCCGCCAGCCGACCGGTTGCCAGCGCTGGCCCGATGCCGTCGCCGTTCCACGGGTTGACGCTGCCCGCTGCGTCGCCGACGACAACCCAATTCGGCCCTGAGCGGGGCCTCACCGAGCCCCCCATGGGCAGCCGACCGCCGACCGGTGGGCTGCCGGGCCCGTCGGCGTCGATCTCCCAGCGGTCGGGGATCTGCTGGGTCCACTGTTCAAAGAGGCCTTCCAGCGATATGGCCTCGTTGCCATAGTGATGGCTGAGCAGGCCGATGCCGACGTTGGCGGTGCCGTCGCCGACCGGGAACACCCAGCCGTATCCGGGCAGCTGCTCGCCGCCCGAATCGGTGAGGGCGAAGACCGACTCGATCCACGGCTCGGCATGGCGCGGCGTGGGGTAGTACGCACGCATCGCCAAACCCTGCGCGTAGGTGCGCGTCCGCACGGTGCCGAGCGCACGGCCGAAGCTCGAACGCGGGCCGTCGGCAATCACGACGTACCGGGCGAGTGCGGTCAGCTCCCCGCAACCGCCGTCACTGCTCTGGCGGGCAAACCCATGGCAGCCCCGCAGGTGCCCATCGCTGATCAGCGGCGCAGTGACCTCGGTGCCGGTGAGGGTGCGCGCCCCAGCCGCCTGGGCACGGGCGAACATGAGCGCGTCCAGTCGTGGCCGGCGGACGACCGCGCCGTAGCTCGGCCACTGAGCATCCTGCGGCCACAGCACCTCGAGGCTCTGGCCGTGTGCCGTGATGCGCAGCCCCCGGTGCAGATGCCAGCGCGCAACGAGCGGATCGCAGCCCATGGCGATGAGCTCGCCGACAGCGACCGGTGTGAGCGCATCACCGCACGCGCGTTCACGCGGGTGCGACGAGCGCTCGATGAGCAGCACGTCACGCCCCTGTTGCGCGGACCAGTACGCGGCAGCGCAGCCGGCAGGACCGCCGCCCACGACCAGCACATCGCACGAGAGCGTCTGCGTCACGATGTCGGTTCGGGATCGCGTGGGGCGTGACAGGCGGGTCGTTGCACCCCTCTTCGGGCGCTAGTGCCCCCCGCCACCGCCCCCGCCAGTGACCGCGCCGCCCCCGAGGTGCTCCCACTCTGCGTCACGTTCAGCGGCGACTTCGTCGCTGATGTCCTCACCGCCGATCACCTCGCGCACGTATCGCGCGACCGAATAGAGCTGGTGTTCGTTGAGCACCTCGCCGAAGGCAGGCATGTTGGAGCCTGTCTCGCCCGAGATGTGAGCGCCGCCGGGCCGGTCCGGATCGCCGTAGGGCTGTCCCAATCCGATGCCCTCGGAGCCCACGGCAATCCACTCGATGAACGAACCATCCTCCAGGTTCGGGAACGTCAGCAGCACTTCGCCCTGCCACAGCGGCCGCCCCACACCGCTGCCGTCGCTGCCGGAGCCATCGCCGACATGGCAGCTCGCGCAGCGCACCGCGTAGGTTGCCGCGCCCTCGTTGATGGCCGTGATCGGCTCGGGCGGCGGTTCGGTGAGCTTCACGTACACGAAGGCCCACAGCGGCAGGCAGAACAGCACGGGCAGCACCCAGATCGGGATCCGGTGCCGGGTCTGCGCCGCGAGCACCCACTGTGGATCGGCAGGGGGCTCGGGCTCGACTTCGAGCAGCGCGGCTTCCTTGGCAGCAGCGATCATCTGCGCCTGCGAAGGTCCCGCTGCTGCAGCTTCGGCTGACGCCGCGGCCGCAGGTGCCGCCGCGCCGCTCTCGCCGCTGCCGTCGTCTTCGAGTACACCCAAGGCAATTCGACGCTGTCGCGAGCGCTCCAGCAGGTACTCGGGAACTTCGGTCACGGGTTCCTCCGCGGGGTTGCCCCCTGGGGGTCTGGCATCGGCGGCGGCGCCTGGTTCGCAGGGCACGATACGCGCCCCGGCACACCAAGGCGCAAGTCTGCCATGCACTCGCGCCGATGGCGCAGACAGTGCCAATGCAGTCGGTCATCGCAGTCGCGCCGATGGCGCGGACTGGGCCACCGGAGTCGGGCTTGAGGTTTTGTGGCGAGCGCACGCTGCCGTGCTAGAACATCACGCGCCATGGCCGGGGCGCCGGTAATCTTTGCCCCGGTCTTGCTGCCGCCGCCGCACCCGATGCATGATCGGATGTGTCGGCGATCAGCAGCCGACAGTCGCCGACGGGAGAACGTGGGAGGAGCGCAGGAGTGGTCGCACTCGTCACATCAATCCTCGTCACAGGGCTGATGATCTACGGAGTGGTGTGGTACGGCAAGCGCCGTCCGTCCGACCGTCCCACGACTTGGGGCGAAGCCATGCTCGGCGCCGCCTACGTCTTCATGATCCTGCTCATGGTCTTCGGGATAGTTCCCGATCGCTGGGTCCGTCTCACCGACAACGAGTGGGGCTGGTCCGTCGAGCGCTTCCTGGTTACGGAGGGGCAGTTCCTCACCTCGCCTGTCACCTTCCCTCCGATGCGCATCGACCTCAAGAAGGTCAGCGACATGGTCGTCGTGATCGAGCACGTCGCTGCGCTGGTGGGCCTGCCGGTGCTGTGGATGTGGTGGCAGCGGCGCGACAAGGCCCAGCCCACTGCCGAGCCGACCTCGGACTACGGCCGACCCCTCATCAAGGGCAACTGAGAGCGCGATCTCATGGCTTCGACCGACGCAAACCCGCCTATGCCCAAGTTCCGGGACGACTACGTCCTGCATCAGGTTGATGCTGGCTACCTCGACGCCGCGGTCAAGCCCAAACAGTTCATCAACATCGACCAGTCCGAGTGCATCCAATGCGAGGGCTGTGTCGACATCTGCCCGTGGAAGTGCATCTGGTACGTCTCCACCGAAGCCGTCGATGAGGCAGTAGGCGTGGACCTGCCGGGGCTGGATCCCACCGACAACGCCATCTTCATCATCGACGACGACGTATGCACTCGGTGCGCGCTGTGCGTCGACCGCTGCCCGACCGGCGTGATCACCTTGGGGCGGGTCAGCAATAATCCACCGCCGTCGGGCGATGTCCACGGCAGGACTCACACCCACGGCTACGCCTACGGAATGCGGCTGTAGTCCGGGTCCGATGCTTGTAGTGCTGCGACCGCGAAGGATCCGATCCACCTAGATCGAACAGATATGGCGAACACCCTCGAGTCTCCCAAGAGCAAGCCGAACCTGCCCCAGCGCATGCAGAACGCGCAACAGCAGGCGGCCGATTGGATGCAGGACAGCCAGTTCTGGACATCGATCTTCCGGCCGGGGTCAATCTTCCGCAAGGGCTACACCGACAGCCCGCGGAATCGCTCCTACGTCATCATGAACAGCGTCCTCTACCACCTTCACCCGGTGAAGGTGAAGCGGCATGCGGTGAAGGTCAGCTACACGCTGTGCCTCGGCGGGCTCAGCTTCTTTCTGTTCATCCTGCTGACCATCACGGGCATCTTCCTGATGTTCTTCTACCGGCCCACCGACACAGCTGCGTGGGCCGACATCGAGAGCCTCCACACGCAGGTCGCGTTCGGCCTGCTCGTGCGCAACATGCATCGATGGGCCGCGCACCTCATGGTGCTCACCGTATTCCTGCACATGGCCCGGGTCTTCTACCACGGCGCCTACAAGGCACCGAGAGAGTTCAACTGGGTCATCGGCGTGATCCTGCTGAAGCTGACGCTCTTGCTCAGCTTCACCGGCTACCTGCTGCCGTGGGACCAGTTGGCCCTGTGGGCGGTGACGGTGGGCACGAACATGATGGGCTTCACGCCCGTCTTCGGGTCCCAAGTTCGATTCGTGCTACTAGGAAGCCAAGACATCGGATCAGAGACGCTCTTGCGCTGGTACGTACTGCACGTCTTGATGCTGCCGTTCGTGATCGTCATCTTCATGGCGATCCACTTCTGGAGAGTCAGAAAGGACGGCGGTATATCGGGACCCCTGTAAGTCCTTGGTGAACACAGGCCGATGAGTACACGCAGATGACTGAGATCCCCGAACACCTCCTGCGGCGCAGCGCCGAAGCCAGGGCTCGCGCTACGGGCGCTCCCGCGCCCGGCGAAGGCGATGCTCCTGCAGCTGCGCAGCCGGATGACGACGACGGCGTCACGATCCCGCGCTCGCTGCTCGAGGCCAGCCAGCAGCCGGGCGGAGCGCCCGCTGTCGCAGGCATGGCTGGCGCCCGCGGACCGGCTGCGGCCGGCGGCGGCGTGGCCACGACGCTCCCGCCGTTGATGGCGGGACCGGCGGGCAACACCCACCGTCTGCTGACGGTCGTCAAGTCGGGTTCGATTCAAGACGTCAAGGCCTCCCCGGGCGACAAGGTCCACGTCTGGCCTCACCTGCTGGCCGCAGAGTTCACCGCAGCGCTGTTCATCACGGCCTTCACGCTGGTGTTCTCGCTGTTCATCAACGCGCCGCTGCTCGAGCTGGCCAACCACAACGAGACGCCCAACCCCTCCAAGGCGCCGTGGTACTTCCTGGGCCTGCAGGAACTGCTCACGATGTTCGACCCGATGATCGCGGGCGTGACGATTCCCGGCGTTGTGCTGGTGCTGCTGGGGTTTGCGCCCTACATCGACAAGAACCCGTCGCAGCGGCCCGAGGACCGCAAGTTCGCCATCTCCGTCCAGACGATCCACCTCATGTTCTGGGCGGTGCTGGTCATCATCGGCTCGTTCTTCCGCGGGCAGGGATTCAACTTCACCTACCCGTGGGACACCGGTCTGCACGGCATCTTCCACCTGTAGGAGCACGTCGGCATGTCCACCGGAACCATCCTCGCGATTGCCATACCGGTCATCGTCGTGCTCGGTGCGGTGGTCGGCTTTGTGTCATTGCGTCGCCGTGACGTCTCGGGGCTCGGCTACCTGTCGCGTGAGACCCGCCGTCGTGACGAGATGGCGGCCGCCAGTGCAGGCGAGGCACCCCCCGACGACGACGCCGGCGCGTTCGGCGTCAGCTCAGAGGCACGCGAGCTCGAGCGCTCTGTGGCGCTTGAACGCCGCCCGCCGCCTGTCGCGGTCGACGAGCCCGAGCTGCCGCAGGACTGGGCGCCGCCGCCTGCCGCGGAAGTCGGGGTCACGCGCCGGCAGTTCCTGAACCGGTCGTCGGTCCTGCTGATGGCGACCGGTCTGGGCACCTTCAACGCCGCCATGATCGCCTTCCTGTGGCCCCGCCCGACGACCGGTTTTGGCTCGAAGATCAAGATCGGCACGGTCGACGCAGTGGACGAGGCGATTGCGTCGGGGACTCCCGCGGAGAACTTCTCGTACTTCTCCGAGGCGCGGAGCTACATCCAGCCATATCCGACCGATGCCGCGACTCTGGAGAACGCCGAGGCAACCTACGGCGGATCGGTGCTCGAGGGCATGAAGCTGGGATATGTGGCGCTGTGGCAGGTGTGCCCGCACTTGGGCTGCAAGGTGCCGGTGTGCGGCAGCTCGCAGTGGTTCGAGTGCCCCTGCCACGGCTCGAAGTACAACCGTGTCGGCGAAAAGAAGTCGGGTCCCGCGCCACGCGGCATGGACCGGTTCCCGGTGACGATCGAAGACGGGAGCGTGTTCGTCGATACCGGGCGCGTGTCCCAAGGCCCTGCCATCGGTATTGACACCACGGGTCAGGGTCTTGAGGGGCCGCACTGTGCCTGAGTTCAGCCACATGCTGGCTGCCAGCACGGAGCGATCGATCGCGATCGTGCTGTTGACGATCGTGGTCGTCGGCTGGGCGATCTACGTCTTCGTCAACATTCGCCAAGCCAAGGCAGAGGTGGGCAGCGAGATCGAGCTGGCACCCAATCGCGGCAGCTTGCCCGATGACGAAGAACTGGAGGGCCGCCGTCTTGAGAAGGTGCAGGCGTTCGGTGTCTTGATGCTGCTGATCATGGCATTGGTTCTGCCGGTGTACTGGATGCTCGAAGGCGGTCGTCGTTCAGGGGCAGAGACCTCGTTCTCCGAGTCGGCTGTGAGTCGTGGTGCAGCGCTGGCTGCCGAGCAGGAATGCACCGACTGCCACGGTGCCGACCTGGGTGGCGCGAGGTTCGCACCGGTGGTGCTCGACATCGGTCACCAGTTCATCGACAAGACGTCGTTCACCATCAACACGACATGGGAAGCCCCATCTCTTGACGATGTCTTTACCCGATTCGACACCGAAGCCGAGACGCTGGACGAGGTCAGCGAGGTGCGGCAGATCTTGGTGTACGGCAGAGGTGTCATGCCTGCGTGGGGACTCGATGGCGGTGGCCCGCTCAACGACCAGGAGATCGATGACCTGGTGGCGTGGCTGTGGGATGCCAGGATCGACAAAGACGACGAAGACAACACAGAGGCGAGGGCTCGAGCCGAGGCACGTTTCGAGGCCGCGAAGGCGTCCGATGAGTACCAAGGAGCGACCGACGGAAAGATCTTGTTCGACCTGCATTGCGCGCGCTGCCACACGCCGCGCTGGCCCGCCCGCGGCACGGCTCGATTGCCCAACAATGGAGGAACGGTTGAAGTGCTTCCCGGTCCCGACGGAGCGGGTCGTTACGGGCCGGCGCTCAACGGTGTGAGCCTCCGACGGCTATTCCCCGACTTCAACGATCACGTGTCGTTCATCTCCAACGGTGCCGACGACAACGTGCCGTACGGCGAGTTCGCTCGCCTCGGCAACTACGGCATGCCGGGTTTCAAGAAGGTGCTGGATGAGGAAGACATCCAGAAGATCGCCGCCTATGAGCGCAGTCTCGATCCAGAACGCCAGAAGACTATGGGCTTCGAAATGCTCCATGAAGCGGGAGACGACGAATGAGTGCCGTGCACGTTCTCGGCATTGTCAGCTGGGATCCGGTCCTTACTGGCTATTTGGCGGTACTCATCGGCATCGCCGTGCTGTGCGGCTCTGTGTATCTGCTGCTGGCGACCAACTTGGGCGTCCGGCTTGGCTTCCTCGTAGCGTGGACGGGGCTATGGGGTTGGATGCTGCTGATGGCCATCGTGTGGTGGGTGTTCGGCATCGGCTGGATCGGCAGCCAGCCTGGATGGAACGTGCTGCAGGTCACCGGAGACACGCAGACGTCGTTGATTCCCGAAGTGCAGCAACTCTCGGCGTACCGCGGCGTCGGCCAGCCACCTCGCGACTGGACCGAGATCGTCGTCACGAGCAACGAGGATGACGATGAGGAGGAAACGGCGGTCAGCGAGGACGAGGTCGTAGATCCCGAGATCCTCGCGGCGCAGGCATTCGTGACTGATGTTCGATCGGCGGCAGACGGACACGTCGTATGCGACGACACCGATCCGAGGCGCCTGCTCGCCGTGAATTCCTGTCTGTTCACGGCGGCCGACCACTACAAGACGCACCGGGTGCTGATCCGGGGTGGCGAGCGCTACCGGCCGCTGGGCATTCCCGACAACGTCATCACGCAGTACTTCTTCCCGAGCAGGGGCGAACCGCACTACGCGGTCGTTCAGATCCAGCCGTACAAGCCGAGGGCCGAGTTGGATCCGAACCTCCTCGATGCGAAGGGAGAGATCGTGAAGGTCGTTCCGGTCGTCGACGAGGCTGCTCCCGTGTACTCCGTCGTGATGGTGCGCGACCACGGCAGCGTCAGGCTTCGACCGGCCCTGCTGACGATCTTCTCGGCGTTGCTGTTCGGTTTGGGCTGCTATCACCTGCATCGCAGGGACCAGGCCATCTGGGCGGTACGCGAAGCTGCGGGCCAGTGACGGTCTGGCCTCGCTTGGGCCAGACTGGGATCGGCATCTGATCGGCGACGCGCAGAGGGGGACCGGGTCATGAACAGCGGCTTGGCGGAATACCTGCCGGTGCTGGTGCTCGGCGTGCTTGCCGTGGTGTTCGTGCTGCTGAGCATCGTCGCCTCGCGGCTGCTGGCTCCCCAGCGCACCACCAACGCCAAGCTGGCGTCGTACGAGTGCGGCATCGTCGATCAGGCGGACATTCCCGAGCGATTCCCGGTCCGCTTCTATCTCGTGGCGATGCTGTTCATCATGTTCGACATCGAGATCGTCTTCCTGTACCCGTGGGCGGTCGCGAACGCCGAATTGGGACTCTTCGGGTTCATGGCGATGCTGATCTTCGTCGTGATCTTCTTCCTGTCGTTTGTCTATGAGCTGGCGATGGGCGGGCTGGAGTGGGGCCCGCGCAAGCGCCGCATGATGCCGCTGCCGCCGGCCACTCGCAGCGGTGTGACCGGCGTGCGCACGGTCGGGCTGGCCGGCCGCGAGTTCGTGCCCGCCGGCGCCGATCAATCCAGCGCGGCGATGGCGGAGGCGGGCTGATGGCGGGACTCGACGACCTCAAGTCGCGCCTCGGCATTGACGACGGCCTCGCCGGGCTCGGGCACAACGTCTTCACCGCACCGGTGGAGGAGCTGGTGAAGTGGGCTCGGCGACGGAGCCTGATGCCGGCCACGTTCGGACTGGCCTGCTGCGCGATCGAGATGATGGCGACCGGCACCGCGCACTACGACCTAGCGCGCTTCGGCATGGAGACGTTCCGGGCCTCGCCTCGCCAGGCCGACCTGATGATCGTGGCGGGCCGTGTCAGCCAGAAGATGGCGCCGGTGCTGCGCCAGATCTACGACCAGATGATGGAGCCCAAGTGGGTGCTGTCGATGGGCGTCTGCGCTTCCAGCGGGGGGATGTTTAACAACTACGCCATCGTGCAGGGCGTCGATCAGGTGGTGCCGGTCGACATGTACGCACCTGGCTGCCCGCCGGGGCCCGAGACGCTGCTGCACGCCATCTTGGCTCTGCACGAGAAGATCCGCACCGGTGAGCTGATGCAGCGGCGCGCCGAGCACCGCGGCGGCGCTGCGGTGGACCTGGCGGCACATGGAGTGCCGCAATCCGGCCTGGCGGCGAATTGATGGCCGACGACGCCGCAGAGACCGACGATGCCGCGCCCGAAGGGGAAGCGAGCGATCAGCCGATGATGTTCGGCGTGCCCTGCACGGACGAGCGCGGTCAGGTGGTGATCTATCCGAGCCGCGAGGAGTACCCCGATGTGCTCGCTCTGGCTGCGGCAGACGGCTTCGAGCTCTGCGTCGACCTGTGTGCTGTCGACGCGCTCACGAATCGCAGCCGGGTGGTGCCCCCGGGGGTCGAGCCCGAGCGGTTCGAGGTGGTGGTGAATCTGCTGGACATGCGAGGGCGGCGGCGGCTGCGCATCCGCACACAGGTTCCCGCGGACGATCCGCAGGTGCCCTCGGCAGTGAATCTGTACCCGGGCACCGAAGCGCCGGAGCGAGAAGCGGCCGACCTGTTCGGCATCAGCTTCATCGATCACCCTGATCCGAGCCGGATTCTCATGCCGCCCGACTGGGTCGGCCACCCGCTGCGAAAGGACTACGCGATCGGCGCGATCCCGGTGCAGTTCAAGGCGGTCGAAGGCCGATGAGCACCTCCACGACTCCCGTGCGCCGGCCGACCGATGCCGTGCTGCGCATCTCCGAGGAGGCAGCACTCGCCGCCGCTGTCGTCGACGACGAAACCGAGGCGGCATCGGCGGCATCAGATACCGCCGATGTTCCATCGGCGCAATCAGACACAGATCCAGCCGATGAGCCGATGCTCATCAACATGGGCCCCCAGCATCCCTCCACCCATGGCGTGCTGCGCATCGCGATGGAACTGCAGGGCGAGACCGTGCTGCGGTCCAAGCCGATCATCGGGTACCTCCACACCGGCATGGAGAAGACCGCCGAGGATCTCACCTACCTGCAAGGGCCGACCAACGTCACCCGGATGGACTACGCCTCGCCGCTGTTCAACGAGCTGGTGTTCTGCCTGGCGGTCGAAGATCTGCTCGGCACCGAGATCCCGCCCCGTGCCACGTGGATCCGGATGCTCATGTGCGAGCTGAATCGCATGAGCTCGCACCTGCTGTTCCTGGCGACGAACGGCATGGACCTCGGCGCGGTCGGCATGATGCTCTACGGGTGGAAGGAGCGCGAGGAAATCCTGCGGTTCTTCGAGAGCGTCACCGGATTGCGGATGAACCACAACTACATCCGGCCGGGTGGAGTCGCGGCGGACCTGCCGGACGGGTGGCAGGCGGATGTGGAGCACATCTTGGCCGTGCTGCCGGACCGGCTGGAGCAGTTCGACACGCTGATGACCGGCCAGCCGATCTGGCGGGACCGCACCCAGGGTGTCGGCGTCATCACGGCTGATGAGGCCATCGCCATGTCAGCCACAGGACCCCTGCTGCGCAGCACCGGAGAGGCGTGGGATCTGCGCCGCACCATGCCGTACCTGGCCTACGACGAGGTGGAGTTCGATGTCGTGGTCGGCGCGTACGGCGACACCTTCGATCGCTACGCGATCCGGCTGAACGAGATACGCGAGTCAATGCGCATCGTCGAACAGTGCCTCGACATGATGCCGAAGGGCCCGTACCGCACCGAGGACCGCAAGGTCACACCGCCGCCGCGGGCCCGCATCGACGAGTCGATGGAGGCCCTGATCCATCATTTCAAGATCTTCACGGAAGGTTTCCGCGTGCCGCCCGGCGAGACCTACGTGGCGGTGGAGTCGCCGCGCGGCGAGCTGGGCTGCTACCTCGTGTCCGACGGCGGTCCCAAGCCGCAGCGAGTGCACATCCGGGCACCGTCGTTCGTCAACCTCCAGAGCCTGCCTCATCTGATGTACGGCGGCCTGATCGCCGACGCGATCGCCGTCATCTCCTCCGTCGACCCGATCATGGGGGAGGTAGACCGGTGAGGGTCTGCGACCGCCGCGTCAGCGTCGACACCGCGCCGGACGGCGAAGGGACAGGCCGGCAGTGAGCTTCTTCACTGAGGAGAACCGGGCGCTCGCGGGCGAGATCATCGGCCGCTACCCGAAGCGCCGTTCCGCGATGATCCCGCTGCTGCACGTCGCGCAAGGACAGGCCGGCTGGGTCACGCCCGAGGCGATGATCGAGATCGCCGAGCTCGTCGACACAACACCCGCCGAGGTGCTCGGCACCTGCTCGTTCTACGAGATGTTCAAGCGTGAGCCCGTCGGCAAGTACCTCGTGAACGTCTGCGTCACCATGTCGTGCGCGCTCGCCGGGGCGGTCGAGCTGATGGAGCACGCCGAAGAGCGCCTCGGGGTGCGCGCCGGCGGCACGACGCCCGACGGCATGTTCACCCTGGCATCCGCAGAATGCCAAGCCGCCTGCACCGAGGCGCCGTGCCTGCAGGTGAACTACCGGTACCGCTACCGGGTCGACACCGAGGGGTTCGATCAGCTCATCGACGATCTGGCATCGGGCAGTCTCGACAGTGAGATCCCTCAGCACGGCATCACTGCTCGCGTGCGCCAGCACATCCCGGCCGACCGAGCGGTCGGGGCCGTGCCTCCCGAATCGGTCAATGAGCAGCCGGTCTGGCTGGCGGCGCCGGCCCCCAACGGAGCAGGTTCGTCATGAGGGCTGGTAGCCGCCGCGTTGGCGTGCGGCCCGCGTCGGACGGCGGAAGGCTCGGCTGATGGCGTCGTACACGATTCCCCATGCACCCGGATTCGTGGCGAACGACGCGCCGCGCATCGTCACCGAGCGGTTCGACGATCCCGCCAGCTTCACGCTCGAGCGCTACCTCGCCAC
Organism: Candidatus Poriferisodalis sp.; assembly: GCF_965203655.1. Classification (GTDB taxonomy): domain Bacteria; phylum Actinomycetota; class Acidimicrobiia; order Acidimicrobiales; family Poriferisodalaceae; genus Poriferisodalis. The sequence goes on along the minus strand of NZ_CBDBDD010000006.1, from coordinate 419,468 downwards.
CGGCGGTTACGACGGCCTGAGGGCCGCGCTCGAGCGGCCGCCCGACGAGGTGCACAGCGAGGTGCGCGACGCGACCTTGCTGGGCCGCGGCGGCGCCGGTTTTCCCGCCGGAGTGAAGTGGGGTTTCTGCCCGCCGGGAGTGTGGCCCCGCTATCTCGTCGTCAACGGCGACGAGTCCGAGCCAGGCACCTACAAGGACCGCCTCCTCATGGAGCTCGACCCGCACCAGCTCATCGAGGGGTGCCTCATTGCCTGCTACGCGGTGGGCCTGTCGCAGTGCTTCCTCTACATCCGTGGCGAGATGGCGCTGGCGCAGGAGCGTGTGGCCCAGGCGCTCAACGAGGCCTACGAGGCCGGCTGGGTGGGGCGCAGCATCTGCGGCACCGACTTCTCGGTGGACATCGTGCTGCACTCCGGTGCCGGTGCGTATGTCGTGGGCGAGGAGACGGCGCTCATCGAGAGTCTCGAGGGCAACCGCGGCATGCCGCGCCTCAAGCCGCCCTACTTCCCCGCAGCGATCGGGCTGTACGGCCAGCCCACCATCGTCAACAACGTCGAGACGCTCTCGAACCTGCCGTGGATCATGCGCAACGGCGCTGAGGCGTTCACCGCCATCGGCACCTCCACCTCGCCGGGCACGCGCATGATCGCCGTCAGCGGCCACGTGCAGCGGCCCGGCGTGTACGAGATCACCAACGGCACCACCACGTTCCGGGACCTCATCTACGGCGAGGACTATTGCCGCGGCATGCATCCGGGCCGCGAGCTGAAGGCCTTCGTGCCCGGCGGCGGCTCAGCGCCATGGTTCACGCCTGCACAGCTCGACCTGCCCTTCGAGGCCTCCGAGGTGGGCCCGCAGGGCTCGATGCTGGGATCGGGAGCGGTGATGGTGATGGACGACACCACCGACATCCCAGCCGCGGCGCTGACCCTGACGAAGTTCTACGCGCACGAATCATGTGGCAAGTGCGTGCCATGCCGCGAGGGCGCCACCTGGCTGGAGCGGGTGCTGCGGCGCGTCTGCGACGGCACCGGCACGCCGCGTGACCTCGACGTGCTGCTCGAGGTCGGTGCTTCGATCAGCCCGGGCGATTTCCCGCATGCAGCGGTGCCCGAGCGCGGTCTCGAGGCGAAGCCGTTTCCCTACCAGATGACGACGATCTGCTTCGTCGGCCCGTCGGCATTCGCTCCGGTGCACTCGGCGTTGACGCTGTTTCCCGAAGAGTTCGAGGCCAGAGTGGCTGCGAACGCCCATCTCGACGCTGAGCTGTCGGGAGATCCCGTCTCGGAGGTAACGGTCAGTGTCTGACGCGACTGCTGCGGAGGCGGCACCCAGCACGGTCGAGGTGACCATCGACGGCGTCGCCGTCGATGCACAGCCGGGCGAACTCGTCATCGCGGCAGCCGAGCGTGCCGGGGTGCACATCCCGCGCTTCTGTTACCACGAGCGGATGAGCTCGGTCGGCATGTGCCGCATGTGCCTCGTCGAGATCGACACCGGCCGCGGGCCGCAGCTGCAGGCGTCCTGCATGGTCCCGGTCTCGCCGCAGATGGTGGTGGACACCACCAGCGAGCGTACCCAGCGTGCCCAAGAAGGCGTGCTGGAGATGCTGCTCATCAACCACCCGCTCGACTGTCCCGTGTGCGACAAGGGCGGCGAATGCCCCCTGCAGGACCAGACGATGGCGTACGGCCCGGGCGAGTCCCGCTTTGTCGAGGAGAAGCGGCATTTCCAGAAGCCGATCCCCATCTCCGAGTTGGTGCACCTCGACCGGGAGCGTTGCATCCTGTGCGACCGCTGCACCCGGTTTGCGGACGAGATCGCCGGCGACCCGCTCATCGACTTCACCGAACGAGGCAACGACACCCAGGTGCTGACCTTTCCCGGCGAACCGTTCTCGTCGTACTTCTCGGGCAACACGGTGCAGATCTGTCCCGTGGGCGCGCTCACCGCAGCGCCGTATCGCTTCAAGGCGCGACCGTGGGACCTCGCCCAGACCGAGTCCACTTGCACGACGTGCGCGGTCGGCTGCCGGATTGCAGTCCAGTCGTCGCGCAACGAACTGGTGCGCTACTTAGGGGTTGACATCGATCCGGTCAACCATGGCTGGCTCTGCGATAAGGGTCGCTTCGCCTACGGATCGGTCGGCAGCCCAGAGCGTGTCACGCGGCCGTTGCAAGCGCGCTCGGGGGGCCGGGCCGCCGACGTAGCCGAAGTCGAGCCGATGCGCAACTTCGAACCGTCGGACTGGGCCAGGGCGCTCGACGCTGTTGCCGGCGCCATCAGGACCGCTCGGCCCGGGGCGATTGCCGTGCTCGGAGGCGCCCGCGGCACGAACGAGGACGCGTACGCCTGGTCCAAGCTGGCTCGCACCGTGCTGGGTACCAACCACGTCGACGCACAGCTCGGCGACGGGCTGCCCGCGGACATCACCGTCGGCCTCGGCACCGCGACGATCGATGACGCCTGCACTGCCGACACCACGCTGCTGGTGTGCGGCGATCTGCGGGAAGAACTGCCCGTGCTGCAGCTGCGCCTGCGGGGAGCGGCGCGGTCGGGCTCGACGCGCTTGGTCGAGATCTCCCCGACGGAGACCGGCCTCACCCGTGATGCCGCACGGAGCGAGCGGTGCCGGGGCGGCGAAGCAGCCTCGGTCCTGCGTGATCTGCTCGACGGCGATGACCCGCTGAGCGACGAGTTGGCCGCCGGATCGGTGGTGGTGGTGCTGGGGCGCTCCTCGGTTGCGGAGTCCGCTGACGCAGCCGCCGAGGTGGCGTCGGTCCTGGCCGATCGCGTGCCCCACGCCAAGTACCTGGTCGCCGCCCGGCGGGGGAACATCCGGGGCGCGCTCGACATGGGCCTCGCACCGGGCCTGTTGCCCGGGCGCAGCTTGAGCGCCGACCCGACGCCCGCGCTTGCAGCAGCGTGGGGCGAGCTGCCGCCCGAACCGGGACACGACGCGGCAGGGATCCTGGCGGCAGCCGCCGCCGGAGACATCGATGTGCTCTTCCTGCTCGGCGCCGATCCCCTGACCGATTTTCCCGACAGCGTGCTCGCACGGCTCGGCGTGGCAGGCGCGCGCACCGTCGTCGCGGTGGACACCTTCCTGAACCAGTCGACGGTCGAGGCCGACGTCTTCCTGCCCGCTGCTGCATTCGGCGAGAAGTCCGGAACCACCACCAACATCGAAGGCCGCGTCTCCGCGCTGAGCGAGTTGGTGACCGCGCCCGGGTCGTCCCGCCCTGACTGGATGGTTGCCGCCGAGCTGGCGATGCTCTGCGGCGCCGACCTGGGATTCGTGTCGGTCTCCGAGATCACGGCCGAGATCGCCGCAGTCTGCGAGACGCATGCCGAAGCGATGGGATCGCCGGCCGACGGCGACGGCGTGCTGGTGCGCGGTGCAGCGTTCGAACCTGCATTGCCGCCCGCGCACGTGGCACCGCCCCGAGATGCCTACGGCTTGCGCTTGGTGTGCAACCGCAAGCTCTACGACGGGGGTGTCACGGTCGCCCAGACCCCGGCGCTGGCGTCGCTGCGGGCCGAGACCGCTTTGCGCGTGCACCCCATCGATCTCGAGCGGGTGGGCGTCGCATCGGGCACCGAGGTGGAGGTTCACTCCGAGCGAGGCGCGTTGCGCCTGCCGATCGTGGCCGATTCCGGTGTCGGCCGCCACAACGCAGTGCTGGCATTCCCGTCACCCGAGCTCGACGTGGGGGCGCTCATCGACGCGACGGCGATGGTGACCGATGTCCGCATCGAGACCCGCGTCACCCAAGAGCTGGCGTTGTGACTGGTGACCCGCTCTTTGCGGATGGCCCCGAAGGGCAGGGCGGCACCGCGGCGCCTGATGGGGCGTTGTCATGACTGGTGACCCGCTCTTTGCCGATGGAGTCGACTGGGGCGACATCGCGGTCATGGGCGTCAAGGTCGTCGTGGCCTTCGCCGCCTTGCTCGTCGCCACCATGTTCATGATCTGGTTCGAGCGCAAGCTGATCTCGGACATGCAGCACCGCATCGGCCCCAATGTGGCCGGGCCGTGGGGCCTGCTGCAGGCGTTCGCCGACGGGGTCAAGTTCTTCTTCAAGGAAGATCTGCGCCCTGCGAATGCAGATCCGCTGGTGTTCCGCCTGGCACCGTACGTCTCGGCGGTCACCGCGTTCGTGGCGTTCGCCATCGTGCCCGTCGGCGGCGTGTTCGCCGACGAGCCTGGCCGTCAGGGCACGGTCACGCTGTTCGGCAGGGAGACCATCCTGCAGGTGGCCGACCCGCCGGTCGGCATCCTGCTGCTGCTCGCGATGTCCTCGGTCGCCGTGTACGGCGTGATGCTGGCGGGCTGGTCGTCGGGGTCGAAATACCCGCTCATCGGATCGGTGCGCGCGTCGGCGCAGGCGATCTCCTACGAGGCGGCGCTGGGCATGTCGGTGGTCGCGGTGGTGATCGTGGCGGGATCGCTCTCGACGCAGAGCATCGTGGCGTCCCAAGCCGGGGGAGTGAACACCTGGCTGCTGCTGACCACGGGCATCGTGCCGTTCCTGGTCTTCCTCATCTCTGCCACCGCCGAGCTGAACCGGCCGCCCTTCGACCTCGTCGAAGCCGAGCAGGAACTGGTCGGCGGTTTCCACACCGAGTACTCCTCTATCCGGTTTGCCCTGTTCTACCTGGCCGAGTTCATGAACGTCATCACGATGTCGGCGATCATGGTGACGCTGTTCTTCGGCGGACCGGCGGGCCCGGTCTTCTTCGGCTGGACCTGGCTGTGGCCGACGGTGTGGTTCCTGGCCAAAGTCGTCGCGTTCCTGTTCATGTTCGTCTGGTTCAGGGCCACGCTGCCGAGGCTGCGCTACGACCAGCTCATGTCGCTGGGATGGAAAGTGCTCATCCCCGTGATGCTGTTCTGGCTGATGTTCTTGGGCCTGCGACAGCTCGTGTTCGACCAGGAGAGCTGGAGCTGGGCGCAACAGCTGGTGGTGACGCTCGGAGTAAGCGCTGCCGCATTTGCGCTGGGGTGGGCACTGCTGGCGGCCGCGCTGAAAGCAGCCAAGCGCAACTCCGCTGATGACGACACCGAGCCGCTCCCGACTCATACGGCAGGGAGGAGCTGATGGGCTATCTCGACGGGTTCGTGGTCACCTTCGGCAAGCTCTTCGACGAGCGTGTCACCACCGAGTACCCCCACGACAAGCGACCGAAGCCACCTCGCTTTCACGGTCGCCACGTGCTCAACCGCTACCCCGACGGCATGGAGAAATGCATCGGGTGCGAGCTGTGCGCCGGGGTATGCCCAGCGCGCTGCATCTACGTGCGCGGCGCGGACAACCCCCCCGACAACCCGGTCGCGCCCGGGGAGCGCTACGGCTACGTCTACGAGATCAACTACCTGCGCTGCATCCACTGCGATCTGTGCGTGGAGGCCTGCCCCACCGAGGCCATCACCGAGACGAAGGTCTTCGAGTTCAGCTTTCCCACCCGGCGTGACGCCATCTACACCAAGGATGAACTCCTCACCGACGACGACGGCCAGCCCCGGCGTCAGCCGTGGGAGCTGTGGCACGAAGGTGACGACGAGCACACCTCGGGCTGGATGCGAGCGACGTCTCCCTCCGGCCAGCCGGCCTATGAAGGGCGTGTCGCGTGGAGCGGCGAGCTGGGGTACGGGGTGCGGGCGCCCGAGCAGGGCCAGCACGCCGAGCCCGACGACGACGAGCTCGAGGACCAACCAGTCGGCGACGATCATGGCGCCGCCGGCGATCAGCACAGCCACGGGAGCGGCCACTGATGGTCGAAGTGGTGGTGTTCGCGGTTGCCGCCGCCGCGTGCCTCGTCGGCGCGATCGGCGTGGTGCTCTCGCGCAATCCGGTGCACGCAGCGCTCATGCTGGTGATGACGCTGTTCGGCATCGCAGTGCTGTTCGTGGCACAGCAGGCGCACTTCATCGCGGCCGTGCAGGTCATCGTCTATGCGGGCGCGATCGTCGTGCTGTTCCTGTTCGTCATCATGCTGCTGGGCGTCGACCGGGCCACCGAGCTGTCCATGGGTGCGTTGCCGGCGCAGCGTTGGACTGCCGCTGCGTTCGGTCTCGGCGGTGCAGCCGTGCTGATCTGGCTGGTGGCGGCCGTCGACCGGCTGTTCAAGGGCGCCAAGTCGCTGGCGCTCGACACCGCAGGTGTCACGGACGCCGGTGCGGGCAGCGACCCCACCGACTACGTCGCAGATGTCAGCGCCCTCGCCCGGTCGCTGTTCTCCGACTATGTGTATGCGTTCGAGTTGACCTCGCTGCTGCTCATCGTAGCCGTCATCGGCACGGTGATCCTGGCCCGCCGCAGCGGTTACGGCGGCAGCCAGCAAAACGGCAATGCGTCGGAGGCCGCCAAGGCTGAAACGTCGAGCGAGGCCGGCCAATGAACGGTCTCGAGGTGGTGACGAGCTGGTACCTCGTCCTCGGCGCGCTGCTGTTCATCATCGGCGGCACCGGGCTGCTGGTGAGGCGCAACCCGCTGATCATGCTGATGTGCGTCGAGCTGATGCTGAACGGCGTCAATCTCAGCTTCATCGCGTTCGCGGATCGCTTCGGCGACGTGCATGGACAGACGGTGGTGCTGTTCGTTCTGGTGGTTGCCGCCGCCGAAGTCGTGGTGGGCCTCGGGTTGGTGGTCGCGGTGCTGCGTGCCTCGCCACGCGCCACGGCGGACGATCTGTCTGCCTTGAGGGGCTGAGCTCATGATGGAGCCTCGAAGAGTGCGACATCCGGCACTGCCAATGCGTAGCCCGGCGACCGGCGCAGGGAGCTGACAGCGATGGTGGAACTGGTGTGGCTCATTCCGGCGCTGCCGCTGGCTGGCTTCGCGATCCTGCTGGTGGCCGGTCCACGTCTCGGCGAGCCCCGGGCGGGTTGGCTGGCCACGGCCGCCAGTGCCGGATCGTTCCTGTTGACGCTCATCACGTTCGCCGGGTTGCTGGGGCTCGAGTCGGTCAGCAAAGGCGGTGCCGGGGGGCGCGGCGGGCGCGAGGACGTCTCGACGCTGTTCGAGTGGATGCCGATCGGCGGCCTCAAGGTTGACGCTGCGCTGCTGGTGGACCCGCTGTCGATGACGATGGCGCTGTTCGTGACCGGCGTCGGGACGCTGATCCATCTCTATTCGGTCGGCTACATGGGGGGCGACCCGAAGTACTCCAAGTTCTTCCTGTACCTCAACCTGTTCCTGTTCTCGATGCTCATGCTGGTACTGGGCGAGAACCTCGTGGTCACCTTCCTGGGCTGGGAGGGCGTCGGCACCTGCTCGTACCTGCTCATCTCGTTCTGGCACGAGCGGCCTACCGCTGCCACCGCGGGCAAGAAAGCGTTCGTCACCAACCGCATCGGCGACTTCGGCTTCATGATCGCCACGTTCCTGCTGTGGACCACGCTCGGCACGGTGTCGTATGCAGGCATCGCGGAAGCGTCTGGCGGCTTGGCAACCGGAACCGCCACCGCGGTGTCGCTGCTGCTGCTCCTGGCGGCCGCGGGCAAATCGGCCCAGCTACCGCTGTACGTGTGGCTGCCCGACGCCATGGAGGGCCCCACCCCGGTCTCGGCCATGGTGCATGCCGCCACGATGGTGACCGCCGGCGTGTACCTGCTGGTGCGGCTCAACCCGGTGCTGACAGACGAAGCACTGCTCGTCATCGCCATCGTGGGCGCAGCCACCGCGCTATTCGCCGCGCTCGCCGCGGTGGCCCAGCACGACATCAAGAAGGTGTTGGCGTACTCCACCGTCAGCCAGCTCGGCTACATGTTCTTGGCAATCGGCTCAAAGGCCTATGTGGCGGCGATCTTCCACGTCGTCACCCATGCGTTCTTCAAGGGACTGTTGTTCTTGGGTTCCGGCTCGGTCATCCACGGTCTCGGCGACGAGCAGGACATGCGCAGGATGGGCGCGCTGCGGGCGGTCATGCCCATCACGGCGGTCACCTTCATCGTCGGGTGGCTGGCGATTGCCGGGGTGCCGCCGCTGTCGGGCTTCTGGTCCAAAGACGAGATCCTGCTTGCGGCGTGGGAGCAGTCTGACATCGGTCCGCTGCTGTGGGCCGTGGGCCTCGTCACTGCCCTGCTGACCGCCTATTACATGAGCCGCCAGACGTTCCTGGTGTTCTTCGGCGGCCAGCGCTGGGACGACGGAGCACACCCGCACGAGTCGCCGCCCACCATGACGCTGCCGCTGGTGCTGCTGGCAGGAGCAGCAGCCATCGGCGGCGTCATGAACCTGCCGCTGGTGAAGGACTGGCTGGTGCTCGAGCACTTCTTGGAGCCCGTGCTGGCTCACCCGCACCACTTCTCCTCGGGCACCGGCACCAAGCTGCTGCTTGCACTCATTGCCGTCGTGGCTGCACTCGGGGGCATCGCGTTCGCGATCCGGGCGTGGCTGCAGGCGCGCATCCCTGCCGACCGGCTTGAGCCGGCGTTGCTCGAGAACGTCTTCTACGTCGACTCGACCATCTCTAACTTCGTGGGCGGCCCGGGCACCAAGGCGTTCGAGGCCGCCGCCACGGCCGACCGGCGGTTCGTGGACGGTGCCGTCAACGGTGTCGCACGGCTCGTCCAGATGCTGGGCCAAGCGGTGCGACCGCTGCAGTCGGGCTACCTGCGGCACTACGCATCGGGCGTGGCTGTCGGTGCGATCATCCTCGTCATCTGGCTGGCGCTGCGAGGCGCGGCATGAGGGTGCATCGATGCTGGTTCCATCGTGCGGGCGTTGCCGTCGCGCGACTGCCGGCAAGCGCCGTCTCTTCATGCGCGTGCCGCGAGGATGAGCGATGAACGCGGCGGCACTGCTCGGGGCTTCCGGCACCACCGACTTCCCGATACTGAACGCGTTGATCTTCGTGCCCGCGGTGGGGGCGCTGGTGGTTGCCCTGCTGCCGCGCAGCCGGCCCGACCTCGCCCGCCCTGTGGGAGCGCTGTTTGCCGGCATCGCCGGTGCGCTGGCGCTCGCGCTCGCCTGGCAGTTCGACACCGCCGCAGCGGCGAAGGCTGCGACCGTCGGCGAGGGCTTCCAGTTCGTCAGCCACCAGTCATGGATCCCGGAGCTTGGAATCTCGTGGCACGTGGGCGTCGACGGCATCTCGCTGTGGCTGGTGGTGCTGACCAGCGTGATCGTGCCGATCGTGCTGGCCGGCGTCGACCCCCACCACGACCCCAAGCCCTACACGGCATGGATGCTGCTGCTGCAGGCCGGCTCGGTCGGCGCGTTCGTCGCCCTCGACCTGTTCCTGTTCTTCGTGATGTTCGAAGTGGTGCTGGTCCCCATGTACCTGCTCATCGCGGGCTGGGGCTACGACGGGCGCCGCTACGCCGCCACGAAGTTCTTCATCTACACGATGGCCGGTTCCGCGCTGCTGCTCGTGGCGATCGTGGCCACGGCCGTGCTCGGCTCGCCCGAGAGCGGCATCACGTTCGACCTCGTGGCACTCGCCGAAGAACAGGGGCTGGCCACCAACACAGCGCGCCTCTGCTTCGTGGCGTTCGCGATTGCCTTCCTCGTGAAGGTGCCGGTAGTGCCGCTGCACACCTGGCTGCCCGATGCGCACACCGAGGCACCCACAGCGGGCTCCGTGGTGTTGGCCGCGGTGCTGCTGAAACTCGGCACCTACGGCCTGCTGCGGTTCGGCCTGTACCTGTTCCCCGAGGCGTCCGACTGGGCGGCGCCCGTGCTGGTGACGGTCGGCGTGGTGGGCGTCATCTGGGGCGCGATCACGGCTGCCATGCAGCGCGACCTCAAACGGCTCGTGGCCTATTCCTCGGTGGCCCACATGGGCTTCATCGTGCTGGGCATCTTTGCGTTCACCACTACGGCCATCGGCGGTGGGGTGATCCAGATGGTCAACCACGGCATCAGCACCGGCGCCTTGTTCCTGCTGGTGGGGATGCTGTACGAACGGCGCAGGACACGGCAGATCGACGAGCTGGCCGGCATCCAGTCGGCAGCGCCGGTCTATGCCGGGGTGTTCACGCTGATCATGCTGTCGTCGGTGGGCGTGCCGGGCCTGAACGGCTTCGTGGGAGAGTTCCTGATCCTGATCGGCTCGTTCGACACGCGGCCCGTATGGACGATCATCGCTGCAACCGGGGTGATCCTGGCGGCGCTGTACCTGCTGTGGGCTTACCAGCGGGTGTTCCACGGGCCCCCTGCCGCAGCCGATCGACAGACAGCCGACTTGCGCCGGGGCGAGCTGATGACGCTGGCGCCGTTCGTCATCGCTGTAGTGGCGCTCGGGGTGTATCCCAAACCGCTTCTCACCGCTACCGAGCCCGCCGCCAAGTGCTTGGTGATGCACGTCACCGTGCACAGCGCCGACGAGCTGCCTGACCCTGCCGATCCCGTCGTCGTCTTCGACGGGTGCGACATCCGTGACAGCGCCGACTCGGCCGGCGACGGCATCGGCGATCGCGTCGATGACACAGCCGGGGACGACCACTGATGCCGCCGCTCTTCGTGTCGCCGGGCGTCGACTGGTGGGTGCTCGTCCCGCAGATCATCCTCGTCGGTGCCGCGCTCGGGTTGCTGCTGGTGGCTTCGCTGGCGCCGCGAGCGCTGCCCGCCTGGGCGTCCACGATCGTCACGATCGCCACTGGCGCTGCCACCGCCATCACCGCTGCAATTCAGTGGACCGACTGGGGATCCGCGCCGCGCGCCACGTTGAAGGGCGCATTTGTCAGCGACGGCTTCAGCCTGCTCATCACCGTGCTCATCGGCGCGGGTGTGGTGATGACCGCCCTAGTCGCGCACTCCGCCCTCGACCGCTACTCCATGGCGCCACCGGAGTTCGCGGCGCTGCTGCTGGCGTCTGCCGCGGGCGCCGTGGTGATGGCGGGCGCCAACGACCTCATCGTGCTGTTCCTGGGCCTCGAATCGCTCTCGATCGCCTTGTACGTGCTGATTGCACTGGCGGGCCGGCGTGCGAGCGCCCGCGAGTCCGCCATGAAGTACTTCGTGCTGGGAGCGTTCAGCTCGGCGTTCTTCCTGTACGGCATCGCGCTGGTCTACGGCGCCACCGGCGGCACCAATCTCAGCCGGATCTCGGAGTTCCTCTTCGGAACGGTCCGAGACAACGACTACCTGCTGCTGGCCGGCGTGGCGCTGCTGCTGGTGGGCCTGGGATTCAAGATCGCCGCCGTCCCGTTCCACTTCTGGGCGCCCGATGTGTACGAGGGCGCCCCGAGCCCGGTCACCGGCTACCTCGCGTCGATCGCCAAGGCCGCGGGCTTCGCGGCGCTGGCGCGGGTGCTGTATGTGGCGGTATTCCAGCAGGGCACCGTCTGGTCGCCGATCATCGTGGCGCTGGCGTTCGCATCGCTGTCGGTCGGCGCGGTGATGGCCATCTGCCAGTCCGACGTAAAGCGCATGCTGGCGTTCAGCTCGATCAGCCACGCCGGCTTCGTCCTCGTCGGCTTGGCGGCCATCGATCCCGAAATCGCGGACCAGCTCTGGGCGAACTTCGCCGGCTGGGTCGGCGTTGCCGCCGATCTCGGCGACGGCGTCTCGTCGGCCGTCTTCTACCTCGTCGTCTATTCGTTCATGGCGCTGGGCAGCTTTGCCGTGCTGTCGGCAGTCGTCGGATCGTCGGCGGATCCCGATGACGGCACCAGCCGCCATGATCTCAGTCGGTACAGCGGGCTGGCCCGCCGGCGGCCGGTGCTGTCGCTCGCCTTCGCCGTGCTCCTGCTCGCGCAAGCTGGCGTCCCGCTCACGGCGGGGTTCGTGGCCAAGTTTGAAGTCATCCGCGCAGCCGTCGGCGAGGGCATCTATGTCCTGGCGGCCGTTGCTATGGTCACCGCGGTCGTGAGCGCCTTCGCCTACCTGCGCGTCGTGCTGGCGATGTACGCACCGGAGGGCGCAACCGCCGCTGGGGATGATGCTCCGACCGCCCGAGTCAGCCGCCCTCGCTGGGGCGACCTGCCCCTGACGACGGTGCTGGCCATCGCCCTCGCGGTGGCGGTGACCCTCGTCGTCGGCGTCCTCCCGCAGACGCTCCTCGAATGGAGCGCCGACGCCGCCCTGTCGATCTTCCCCTAGCCCAGCTCGCAGCTTTGCAAAGTTTTGATCAAGAAGTCAAACCCACGGCAAATTTCAAAACTTTGACTCCACAACATCGCCCCGCGACCTCAAGCGAGGCGCCCGGCAGTCCGACGGCACCTGTTATTGCAATGTTTTGAACGAGAAGTCAAAGTATTTCTAAAGTTCAAAACTTTGAACTAGACTGGTCCTATGGATATCAGCGACGTACGTGACCTCATCGCGGGCGGCGAGTCTCTGACCGTCGAGTTCAAGATGCAAGTCGATGCGACCGAGCTTGTCGAGGCCGTTGTCTGTCTCGCCAACACGGACGGCGGTCAGGTGCTCGTGGGCATCGACGAGAAATCCCGCGAGATCGTCGGCGCCGAACCGTGGCCCAGGATGGAACTGATCCCGGCTCGCATCGAAGCCCATGTCGCTGCCAACACCGAGCCGTCTGTCCGTGTGTCCGTCGAGGTCGTCAATGACGGAGCGTGCCCGGTGGTGGTTGTCGGTGTACCGCCCACCGATACCGTCGTGGCTACAAGCAAGGGCAAGTTCGTGCGACGCGCTCTTGATGTCCACGGCAGGCCACAGTGCCTGCCGATGCGGCCGAGCGAGGTGCTGTCACGAGCGGGAAGCACCGGGCAGCGCGACTTCACCCGAATGCCGCTGCCCGCCGCGACGTCCGATGACTTGGACCCACTGGAGATCCAGCGCTTCCGCGATATGGCGATCAGCGAGGACGGCGACGCAGTGCTGGCTTCTCTGGATGACGAAGCGCTGCTGCGTGCGCTGGAACTCGTCGACCTCACAGGTCAGCTGTGTGTCGGCAGCGTGCTGCTGTTCGGCACGCAGGCCGCAGTGCGCCGTCACATCCCCGTCGCCGAAGTCGCCTTCCAGCATGTCAGCGCAGCGCTGGATGTTCTGGCGAACGACATCAGCTGTGTGCCGCTTCTTCGGGCGATGTCGGAGCTGTTCGAGCGGGTGCAGGCGCGCAATAGCCAGGAAGAGCTGGAAATGGGCATGTTCCGTGTGCCGATCCCGCGATTTGCGGAAGTGACCGTGCGCGAACTGATCGCCAACGCTCTCACACACCGCGACTACTCGGCTCTCGGCCCAACCCAAGTCGTTCTCACCGACTCCGGGCTCGAAGTGTCCAATCCAGGAGGATTTCCTGTCGGAGTCACGCTGGCCAACATGCTGGTCGCGCCGCCGCGGCCTCGCAACCCGCTCCTCGCTGACGTGTTCAAGCGCGCCGGATTGGTCGAGCGAATGAGCCGCGGGATCGGCTTGGCATTCTGGGGCCAGTTGCGGCTCGGTCACCCCCCGCCCGACTATGCCGGCAGCAATCCGGCGTCAGTCGTGGTGCGAGTGCGTGCCGGCCCTGCTGACCGCGAGTTCGCGGGCTATGCAGAGGAAGCTCGGCGCGAGGGCAACGAATTGGAACTCGACGAGCTGCAAGTGCTGCACGAGGTGCGCCGCGAGCGCATCGTGTCCGCCAGACGTGTCGCCGAACTGATCCAGCGTGATCAAGCCCATGCTCGCGGGCTGCTCGGAACACTCATCGAGAAAGGACTCATCGAGCCTCGCGGTCGTGGTCGGGGCCGCGAGTACCACCTGTCCGCCTCCTTGTATCGCCGCTTTCATGAGGAACCGCGCTATGTGCGCACGCGCGGCTACGACCGCCTCCAACAGGAACAGATGATCCTCAGCTATGTGCGCGCGCACGGCTCGATTGCTCGTCGCGAAGCTGCCGAGCTGTGCCAGGTCGATTCGGCAGTCGCCGCCCGATTGCTTCGGGAGATGCGCGATGAAGGCACACTGGACCTCATCGGCGAGCGCCGCACTGCGCGCTATGTGGCCGCCCCTTCAGTTCGCTGATGTCGCAATCACATGGGACCTTAACCGTATGGGTTGAAGTCACTCAGGTTCACGGTCAATTCCAGTTCGGCCAGCACCGTGACTTCGGCCATTCCTGCCACGGCGCGATTTTCGGACCAATCAATACTTCGCACGGGAAAGCCATTCTGCTGCATCCTGGGGCCTTGGATTAGCAGCAGGTCAGGCAGCGATTCGAACTCGCCCGTGAAGACGAACGTGCAGCTCGGCTGTCGCTCGGCGACTGGGTACAGGATGCCGATGATGTTGCGAGTCTGACCGACCAGCGAGTAGGTGGCGTTTGGAACGTCGTCGAAGGCGCTGCCTCGACCGGTGACCCGGTCACACTGCGGCTCCAAGAGCGGTTCGTAGGTGATCACGTTGTAGAACCCCACGGTCAGCGCGTAGGTGGTCAGAGACGGTTCGGGCGGAGCGTCGGCCTCGATGCTGTTGGAGCAGCCCGCGATGAAGAGGGCGACTGAGAAACAGGCAGCAAATCGACGCATGGGCATGATTCAATCCTCTCATGCAGGGTTAGGTGCGCTGCTGACGCAGGCGGTTGACACCAGGGTTGGTGCGATCAGGCGGGCGCTCAAGCCAAGGCCTTGCGCGGCGGGGGCTTGGAACCCACAAGTGCCAAGTCCGGAACGCGCTCGAACCGTAACTGCTGGCCGCGCCCATGGGTCCAGTGCATACGTCACTGGATGCCGACGGCGGATGAGGCGATCACCAGTGGATCATCAAGAGCCCAACTGCTCCTACGGTCGCACCGATGACGATCCAGACGACACCGGTTCCGAGGTGGGTCAGTCGCGCAGCGTTGGTGTTCTCGCCCACGCCCACATTCTCGGCGTAGTCCCGAGCGAGAAACCCCTTCAGATCTGCGGACTCGTGCGTCAATTGGAGGGTGTCGGTCTTCATGAAGGATGCTCTGCCCGCGATGAGCGCTCCCATGACGAGAGTGCCCCAGATCGTCATTGCCGGTCCCAACAGGATTAGGACTCGAGCAATCGTCCTCTCAGGTTGCGCCAGCCTGCTGAGGTCGTTGAGGGCGGTGAGGAGGAACACCGTGACGGCGAGTCCGACTGGCAGGAGCGCGCTCGCTCGCCGGGTCAGATACTGCAGCTGGACGCGCTGTTCGTCTAGCTGCCTTCGGCCTTCCTCGATGGCGAGTTGGTGATCGTCGTCGCTCCAAGAGTCAATGCCGTCGCCGAGACGTCCTTGGTGGGCGCGCCGGTCCCTGTAATGGTTGATGCGGTAGCGGGTGAATACCGCGAGCACGAACGTTGCGTGATGATGGGTCCACCAGCGGGAGCGGTCGGACGCTCGTGCTTCGGACGGTGTCGGATCAGCCGAGTCCGGGGCAGTCTCGGGTCTCATCGCTGCCCGGCCAAGAAGTCGACTATGCGGTCGGTGATTGGATCGGCGACGTCTTTGGGCAGAAACAGCCACTGGCCGGCCGGGTTCAAGTCGATGAACACTGCCGGACCCGACTTCGGGACGAGCCAGTCCTGGCTTGAGAATCCGACGCCGAGCGCCTTGGCGAGGCGCACAGCTTGGCGTTCGACTTCTGGTGCCTCGCATCGCTGCCATGAGGTGTGGGCCTCGTCCGCCTCTCGCCAGTCGAGTGGCCACGATTCCGCATCAAGTGCAGCCGTGCACGCGGAGGCCACGGCAGTGACGATTCGCAGGTGTCGGTGCACCTCGATGCGCTCTTGCGTCACGAACGGAGCTGCGGCGAAGTCGCCGGACTCCAGAATGTCTGTCGTCAGCTGTGTGGTGTGCACGGCTCTTGGTCGGCCCTCGGCATCGACAAAGGCACCCGTCGCGAGCGGCTTGAGGACTGCATCGCTTCCCAACACGCGCCGAATCCGATCAGGGTCCGACGACACGAACGTCGAAGGCGTGGCTATCCCGAGTCCGTGAGCGACAGCCAACTGGTGAATGCGGTCTTCGGCTGCCTGCAACGCATCGATGCCAGTCAGCCACTTGCGCCTGCCGTGCCGGGCGATGGCCGCGACGAGACGTACACGGGCCCGCAGCGAGACGTCCGCGACAGAGCCCACGAGATCACCCGTCGTCCACCTGCTCGACGCCACGCGCCGCAGCCAGCCCCGACTCGCATCGGCCACCTCGACCCCTCCGATTGTGAGCTCTCTAGGGGAAAGCGAGTAACCGATGTGAGGCAGAGACTCCGCATCGAAAACCACCGGTTCAACGCCGCGGCTCTTCAGCTTCTCAGCAACTGCGCCTACATGACTGTCCGACTCGCTGCCGACCAGCAACGCCTTCCGGGGCATTAGTGCAGCGGCAGCAGGCCGTCGTCGTCGTAGGTTTCCCCAGTCACTCTTGTGATCGAGGTGCTGCGATCCAAGACCGACGGCAACTGTCCGTTGTCGTCGTAGGTCTCAGGAGAATCGGTCACGAGAGTGCCCTCATCACGAGCTGTATCCGAGACGGGACGACCCAGCAATTCGAACAGGTTGGCCTTCTGCATGATGCGCTCTTCGTCCGGCAGCGCTCTGAAGGCTAACTGCGGAGCTTCCGGGGGCAGCCACAGCCGACACAGCAACAGCGTCGCCTTTCTCAAGCTCGGCGGGTTCGAACAGATGGTCGACGCGCCTATGCCGGTGCGAATTGGCTGCAACAAGGTGCGAGTTAGCCACTTCCCGTACGTGCTCGACGAGGCGTATGACCTCAAGTGCCTCGATCTTCGCCCTCGCGACAACGGCAGTTGGCTGCTGCACGGCCATATCCACGAGAAATGGCGCCAGCGAGGCCGCCAGATCAACGTGGGAGTGAACACTTGGGACTCTTGCCCCGTGTCCGAGGACACCATCGTGCTGCCCATCGCACACGGCCCAGCCGACCGCGACGCGGTCGCACGCCAGACGCCGAACTCATTTCACCAGGTGTAGCCCGGGACATATCAAGTCTCGGCGGCTTGATGCGGCCGCAGCGCACCCTCCGCCCGGGTGCCCGCGATCAGCGCTTCGCGTTCACGCTCTTGCCGTAGTGCCCAGACTGCCGCCGAGAAAATGACGTTGTGACGCAGACTTCGCGCGCGAGGATCGTCTGGTGCCAGTTCCGAGTCTTGAGCCTGAGCTAGCCGAGCACTTGCGTGTCGAGTTCGGCGCGCATGGTTCGCGCGCGGTGGAGTTTCTTGATGCGGCCCGACGTGTGCTCGAAGCCCCGACCGACTCGGGGCCCCGAGTCGGCGAGACAGTGGCTTATCAGTGTCGTGAAGCGCTGGAGTCGATCACAGAGGCAGGTCGCCCCGGCGTCAGAAGCCCATGGCGGGAATTGTCCCGAGAGGTCGTCAAGTCCGCTGACCGATACGTCAACGCGGCGCAGACACACGACGCGGATGCTGCGCAGTTGCTTCGGGAGCTGCTGAGCCGGATCGATGAGGTCAGGCGCTTCCACGATGAGGGCGACCGCCGCCACCAGCAGCAGCTCATTGCGGTGATCGTCGAGCGAGCTGGCGTTCCGCCTTCGGAGGGCAGCGGAGTCGTCTCGGCATTCCAGGACCTGTTCGACCGTCTCAACGATGCTCTGCACGGCGACTGCCCCGTCGCGTTGGCGCGGGAGATGTACGGGGAGTGCGTCGCCCTCGTGCGCCGGCTGTTCATGCCGATGGAATCGCGCGACAGCGAACTGAGGTCGCTTGCCGCTGTCGAGTCGCCGAACCGAGGCGACGTGCAGAAACTGCTGGAGCTGGTAGCGACGCCAGTGCACATGGCCCAATTCGTCCGAAGCATGGCGACCTCCCAGTGGCTCGTGCAGCTCGACGCGGCCAGCGTGTTCGATCAGGAGCACATCGAGGTGTGGTGGGCCATCGCCGCGGCAGCGCAGCGTCTCGGGCCGACGCACGCTGAGTCGGTGTCGGGATTTCTCAGTAGGCTGTGGAACCGCAACGACAAGGACCCCGAACGATTGCGTTGCGTGGCAGACGCAGCGCGGCGCATGGGGCTTGCGGGCGCGCCGCTGATGCTCGAAGTGCTGAAGCGGCACCCCGACAACGGTGCTGTCGTCTTCGAGGCCTTGCAAGTCGCGACCGAACTCGATCCCTCGACGGACCTGGTGGCCGATTTCGTCGACTCGCTGTTCAACGAGGCGTGCTGGCCGCACCTGTTCATGCCCGAGGAGCTAGCGGACCATCTCGTGGAAGGCATCGATGAGCACAACGCGCATGCCCGGGTGAGGCTGGTGTGCTTCAAGTTGCGGGCCGGGGACCCCGACGATTTCCTGCTGGGGCAGCTGCGATGGGATCATCAAGGCACGCTCACCGAGTTCGTCGAGCCGATGGGCGAAGAGCGCTCGCCCGTTCTTGTGTCGTGTCTGGTGTCGGCATTGCGCCGTGCGTGGGAGCTTGTGCCGATTCGTGATCTCCTCGAGACGCTGCGGCTGCTGCCCGATGGGCTGCGCGAACGCACACGGGCTTGGGTGCTCTCCGAGGTGCCCGATGTCGACCCGGAACTGCTCGTTAGCGAGGTGGCGGGCGCTGTCGGTGCGCGCCTGATCACGGGCGACGATGCCGCTGTCGTGGATCGGGCAGTGCAATCGGTGCCTGCGGATGGCCTCGCGAACCGCTGGAGACAGGCGCTGGGGGAACCGCCTTCGGTAGAGCAGATCGGGCAGTCGATGGCGTCTGACTCGGTGCCGCGCGAGTGGCTGTGCCGGTCGAGCTGGGTTCGTTTCCTGCCCGACGATGCGACCAGTGCTTGGAGGAACGCGACGCAGCTGATCGAAGCAAGGTACGGCGCCCTTAACCGTGACTACATCTCGACACGACGGAGAGCCGAGTCGTTCGTCGTCACAAGCCCCTTCACCGAAGATGAACTCGGCGCGTTGTCACCAGAACAGGCATCAGTTCAGGTCGCCGCGTGGCGAGCGGGACCGCAGGACTGGGATCGCGGCCCCAGGGAGTTGGCCCGCACCCTGCAACGCGTCGTGCAGCAAGCCCCGCACGATTGGCTGAGCGACCCGGTCGGGCTTGCCGCCAAGCTCTACCACCCGACCTATATCAGCGCGTACCTCTTGGGCATCAAGGAATCCGTCCCCGACTGCGACATTCCCGTCGAACCGCTGCTCGACGTGCTTGGGCTCGTCGACACAGGCCCGTGGAACGTCGAGCCTCTCGCGGACAGCCCCCGCGACTTCGAAACGGACTGGCGTTCCGCCCGACGCGCCGGCATAGACCTCATCGCAGCGATGGCCGTTGCTGACGTCCAATTCGGCGACCGCTCCGACCAGGCCTGGAACCTGCTCCTCCACGCAGCCATCGACACCTCCGCGGAATCGTGGGCACAGATGGACTCGCTCACCCGCGCAATCAACCGGGACTGCACCCGCGCGTTCGACGCAGCAGTGCTCTTCGTTGCTGCCGAGCTGCGCTCAGGCAAGCCCGTCCGCGCCGAGTTCGCCGAATTGATGAGGTTCGCGTTGACCCGCGAGGGCAACGACGGCGAGGAGTTCCGGGCAATCGTGGCGCGCCGTCTCGCTTGGCTTCGCAATTCCATGGCCGACTGGGCCGACGACAACTTCGAACTCATCTTCGGCGACGACGCACCTGCCGACCTTGCGCAACTGACCGTTGACCTCGCAATCCGATGGGGCTGGCCGCACCGATGGCTGTTCGAGACGGTCCCTGACATGGTCCGAGACGCAGTCCTGCGCGACGTCGACGAAGCCATCGACCACCTCATGATCGCCATGCTCGGCGACTGGCCCGGCTTCCAGCTCGACGACATCGTCCGATTCATCGTGCGCAACCTGGACGAGTACCCCGATCTTGCGTCCCGAGCAGGTATCAGCATGAGCCGCATCGTCAGCCACGACGACATCGAAGAGCGATATCTCGAACCAGCAGTGCGACTGTGGGAAGAACTGCTCGACTCGCCGGCCGCATCCGCGCTCGCCGGATTCGGCAACATGCACCGAGCCGCAGCTCTGGACGAACAACGCTGGGCGCAGCTGACCCAGCGCACACTCGCAGACGAAACGAACAGAGGTCGCTGGCTCTACGGTGCCGCCAACCGCGCCATGCAGCTCCCTCCGACACAACCCAAGCTGGCCGTGCTCAACGCCATCGTCCGCGGTTACATGGAACCAGGGACCCGATACCGCATCTCAGCGGACATCGGCGAAGTCCTGGCGCAATCCACCGGACTCGAAGACTCGGACGAATACCGGCTGCTGGTCATAGCGCTCCGCGAGCACGACATCATCCGCGACGAACCCGAGGAGGACTCATGACCACTGAATGGGACGAGATCGCCCTGCCAGCTCTCAAGCAGATCCACGCGTGGGAGGACGACGAGAACGCCTTCGAGTACGACACGAGCGATGTGGCGAGGGCACTCGGAATCGATGATGTCAACCGGGTAGGCCGCCAGCTCGAGGCGCTTGAGGAAGCTGGCCTCATCAGGATGGGCAATGCCATCAGTAGTGGAAACCCGCACAACTACATCAGCCTCCGGATCACGGCCAACGGCAGACGCGTCATCGGCGAATGGCCGAGCGATCCGACTGCTGCTCTGCTCAAGGCGATTGAGAACGCAATCGAACTACACCTCGGCGGGCCGGACGAGAAGCGGCTCAAGAAGCTCCGGCGTCTCATAGGCAAGATGGCGCCCGAAGCCGTGCGTGCAGTCGCCCAAGGGCTCTTGGTCGTTGCTGTCTGATCGAGTGTCCGAACGCCGTTCATCCTGCAAGGTCGCGAACCCGATCGACACCCGCAGCCGTTAAGCAACGGAGGTCCCGCGGTATCGGAGCTGCCCGCAGGCTGTTGCCGAGGCTGAACAGGTTGCTGCCGGCGAGCACCGCAACCGGGTAGGGGCTCCCATCTTCGACAGTTGTCGCAACCTGACGCGTTTCGCGGCAGCGGTTCCACTTCGCCCTTTGCTGCGTCGGCTCGGGGTCGTCCTTACGCACTTCAGCACGAGGGTCGTTATCAAACCGGATTCGGGCTACTCGGCTTCCGATGACGCTGACGAGCCGTCCAACGCCGACGAGTGAGCAGCCTTCTGTTCACAACCAGCTTTTTGCCGACTCCAGGGCCGAACGTCACTCGCCGCCGCAGTCCCGTCACGTGTGGGCCGCTCTCGCATTCGGATGGGTTCGTGCTGGGCTGTGCCGTAGACAACGAGGCGAGGTCCGTACGGGATGCGCGAGGCATCAGTCAACCCTCCATAGAGTGATCGGCGAATTCGCAGAAGCAACCAAGACTGAGTGTTCATCAGCCGTCCTGAACGAGTGGAATGCTTCGATGCCTGAAGGAAAGCTCCACGAGCACGACTTCAACGCCGCGCTTGCCGAGGCGATGAAGCGAATGCATGCTGACAATCGCATCGCCTTCAGACACGAACGCGTTGGCGTGCTCAAGCCCGTTGCTGGGGGCAGTTCGCGGCGCGTGGACGTATTGGTGAGCGCCGCGAACCTGCTGCCCGTTGCAGTCGAAGTGGAGTACGACCGCCCCGGCGCCCAGCCTGACCGCGACGCTGCCGCACGGCTTGGCCTTGAACTCGCCACTGATGGCCGGGTGATCGAGTCGGCGATCTCGGTGCTGGCGCCCCGGCACGCCGAGCAGTGGAAGGATCACTCCGACGCAGTGAGTCGCCTCGTCGGCGGCGCACCGTTGCAGTACGCCGTCCTTTCCAGGACAGACGACCCGGACGAGCCGATCCGATGGCCTCGCTCCGGCTGGCTCTCCGGCACGGCGCAGTCGCTTGCCGAACTCGCAGTCATGGTCTCCGTTCCACCCGGGCAGGTCGAGCTTGTCGCCGCAGATGCCGCCGACAAGATGCGGGGCATCTCAGAGGACCTCGATACCAACCTCAGCGATGACGCCAAGCTTCGCCTGGCGATCGCCATGGGGCGGCCGTCGGGCTCGGACAGCCTCAACGTGGTCGGAGTGGTTTGGCTGAACGCCTTCTTGTTCCAGGATCGGATCGCGCAGTCCCATGAGGAAGTACCGACGCGATCCGAAGCAGCCCCCGACCACAATCCCATTCCTCAGTTGGTTGCGCAGGCCTGGGAAGCGATCCGAGCTATCGATTATCGATCGGTGTTCGACCCTGCGACCGCTGCCATGGGGATCGTCGAACAAGACATCGGAACCGCGCTGACTGCCGGTTTGCTCGGGCGGGCAGCACTCATGGCCGACCGCGTCGAATCGGGTGTCCTCGGCCTGTTCGACATTGGCGGTGAGCTCTTCCAGCGCCTCATCTCAGACAGGTCCGAGGCAGCGAGCTACTACACCCGACCGGAAGTAGCGGAATTCCTCGCCCACATCACGGTCAACGAGAGTGTGCGGCTCCCGCAGTCTGCTCGCGCGCTGGCGCTGGGCGAATCGGATCACATCGGCGAGGTATTCCGCATAGCTGACTTCGCCTGCGGTACGGGGACACTCTTGCGGGCTGCGTACCGCCGAGTCCGCTCGCTGGCGCGATCCGCGGGAGCGCAGCCACTGGGCTTGGCGGCATTGCATACGCATTTGATGGAGGAAGGCTTTTGCGGAGTCGATATTTCTCCGATCGCCGCTCACCTGACCGCATCAGGTCTCTCGAACATTGAGCCTGGTGCCGACTACCGCCACACCAACATCGGCGTCGCGCGGGCATGTGGACCACGGGGCGCTACCGGCTCCGTCGAGTATCTGCAGACCGAGTATCTCGCTGATCTCTTCGGATACGAGGCATCGACGACAGGAGCCGCGCCTCGCGCTGGCGCCGAAGCGGACGCGCAAGGTCTGTATGCCCCCAATGAGCGCTTCGACATCGTGATGATGAACCCGCCCTACTCGCGATCGCGCGGTGGTCAGGCCCTCTTCGACATCGCTGGGGCGACCGAGGCCGAACGCAAGCGCGCCCAGCAGCGGGCAGCGACCCTCGTACGCGACACGCCCGCGAATCTCAAGGCGGGTCTTGCCGCTGTGTTCTGTGAGCTCGCGCGCCTGAAGCTCAGTCCCGGTGGACGGGTCGGCATGGTGCTCCCCATCACCGCTGCAGCATCACCTGCGTGGTCGGACATTCGGGCCATGTTCGAGACTCACTTCGACGACCTCCTGCTCGTGGCGTTTCCGGGCGCGACCCGCGGCGGAGACAAGACGCTCTCGGCCGACACCGCCATGGGCGAGATGATCATCGCCGGCACCAAGCGATCCGAACCCCGCGCCGATCTCACAGCGGCCGAGATCATGACGGTGGCGCTCGATGAGCCTTTCGGCAGTATCGCCGTCGCCGCCGAAACGGGTCGGTCCGTTGATACCGCGCTCCGGGGCCGAGAGGAACAGCGGGAGGGCAACGTCACGGTGGGTACTGGCGTGACCGGCCGTTGGACCGTCCTGCCAGCAGCCGATGGAGGGCCTTGGGCCGCTGTCGGGGCGGCGAGCTTCGGTGCAGTAGCCGTCGCCGAGCGGCTGACCCGGCGAGGCGAGTTCATGCCGCTCGACGCTCACGAACCCGTATGTCGGGTAGCCATGACGACAATCGGCGAGCTGTTCGAACTTGGTCCGACGCATCACCGCATCGGCCATGTTGCGGGCAATGAGCCAATTGGTGCTTTCGAGCTGTGGTCGATCACTGACGATCAAGTACGCCCCGATACGTCGTTGTGGGCATCCGATGCTGAGGCTCAGACCACCTTGACCGTTGACCCCACGCATTACGGCCACGTCGTTGGTCCACGGCTCAGCGATGCGCGTGAACGCGCCCTCGTCCAGTTGCAACGCAAGCTGTCACAGACGAATGGCGGCAAACCCAGCGACGCAGCAATCGAGAAGGCACAGGCAGAAGCCGAGGCTGCCGAACGTGCCCGCTCACAAGACGCCATTACCGAAATGCGACGCTGCCGGTCCACGCTCTTCTATCAGCGCGGCATCTTCTGGCCGTCTCAGGTTGCGCTTGCGGCTGTCACCGACAAGCTCGTCATGGGCGGGAGAGCTTGGTGCGCGCTATTGCACGACGACCCGATCATCCGCTTCGCATTCGCAATCTGGGCGAATTCGACGCTCGGGATGGTCGTTCACTGGTCGCGTGCGCAACGCCAGCAGCATGGCCGCAGCAGTGCGCAACTGGAGGGCATCCGGCAGATGCCATGCCCCAACTTCAACGAACCCTCTACGTATGCCGCTGCCCGTGAGTTGCTTGAGACCGAACCTGAGCTGTTGCGCATGGCACTTATGCCGGCCCGTGATGCGTACCGCGACACCGCCCGTGCGGCGGTGGACGATGCTGCCGCGCGCCTGCTCGGAATCCCCGATTCAGAGTCTCTGCGCGATCTCGCCAACAACTGGTGCTGCGAACCCTCGGTTCACGACGGAACCCCGCCGGTCTTCGATTAGGACTCATCGCTGCACCTCTGCGGAGTGGTTGAGCATGACAATTGAGCGGGATTTCGTCGTCGCGAATGGCTGGCCGTGATTCGGCGCAGGGGGTCGCAGAGTCGCTAGCGTTGCGGTCCGTGTCCGACCTCTTGCGGAGCTATCTGACCGTCGCAATCTTCGGCGCAGCGGCAGTCTTGATGGCCTTCGCAATGTTCGGCGTCGCCCGCATTCTGCGCCCGCAACGACCGACACCGCAGAAGCTGATCGCGTACGAGAGCGGCGTCGATCCGGTCGGCAGCGACTGGACCCAGAGCCAAATCCGGTACTACGTCTTCGCGGTCCTCTTCGTCCTGTTCGACGTGGAGGCCGTCTTCATCTTCCCTTGGGCGACGCGGCTCGAGGTCTACGCCCTGTTCGGCCTGGTCGAGATGGCGATCTTCATCTTCATCCTGGTGCTGGGCCTGTTCTACGCATGGCGCAAGGGCGTCCTGCGCTGGGTGTGAGGGGCTGAGGGAATCTCGCGATGGCACTGGTCGACAAGGTCAAACTGCCCAAGCCGCTCAGCTGGCTGCTGAACTTCGGCAGGGCCCGCTCGCTGTGGGTGTACCAGTGGGGTCTGGCATGCTGCGCCATCGAGATGGGCGCCGCGTTCGGCTCGCCTCGCTATGACGTCATGCGGCTGGGCGTGATCCCGTTTCCGGCCAGCCCGCGCCAGGCCGATCTGGTGGTGATCTCGGGCACCGTCACCGACAAGATGGCACCGGTCATCCGCCGCCTGTACGAGCAGATGCCCGAGCCCAAGTACGTGATCTCGATGGGGTCGTGCGCCAACTGCGGCGGCCCGTACTGGGACAGCTACTCGGTGACCAAGGGCGTCGACCAGGTCATCCCCGTCGACGTGTACGTGCCGGGCTGCCCGCCGCGGCCCGAAGCCCTGCTCGAAGGCATCGTGCTGCTGCAGGAGCGCATCCAGCGCGAGGACATGCAAGAACGCTGGCGCGGCGAGCCGATAGTGGTCCCGGCTTCGCCGGGACGGTCAGGCACAGCGCCGTCTGCCTCGGCGGGATCGGCGTAGGCAGACCGATGGCCGACGAGACCGACGACGCTCATACCGACGACACCGCGCCGGGCGACGAGGCCCGCGAAGCGCTCGCGGCCGAGTTGTCCGGGCTGCTGGGCGACGCGGTGGTCGAGACACACATCGAGGCTGGCCAGAACCTCTGGCTGCGCATCGAAGTCGAGCACTGGCGGACCGCGCTCGCGGCACTGCGTGAGCACGGCTTCGTCTACTTCGGCTTCCTGTCGGCCATCGACTGGTCGGACGCACCCGAAGGCCGCTACGAGGACACCGAATTCGACGCTGCCGGCATCGGCGAGGACGACGACGCGACGAGCGCCACGGCCGCCGAGACCGTGCGGCGCGGCGGCGGCGAGACCCGCTTCCAGATGCTCGCCCAGCTCCATGCGCCGGCACGGCACGCAGCCGTCCTCATCAAGGCCGACCTGCCCGACACCGACGGCACACCGGCCGCAGTGCCGTCGATTGTCGATGTCTTCGCCGGTGCCGATTGGCACGAGCGTGAGGCCCACGAGATGTTCGGCATCGTCTTCGACGGGCACCCCAACCTGGAGCACATCTACCTGCCCACCGAATTCGAGGGCCACCCGCTGCGCAAGGACTTCCCGCTGCTGGCCCGTGCCGTCAAACCGTGGCCGGGCGTGGTCGACATCGAGGAGATCCCGCCCGAGCTCGAAGCGCAGCTCGAGGCCGAGGTGATGGCCGAGTTCGAAGCTTCTGGAGCGGGCGCGTGAGTCCTGCGACTGCTGCGACCGATCTGCGCTCCCAACAGGCGTACGTCGCGGCGCAGGCCGCTGACGCCCGGGTGAACGTCGAGCTCGACACCGGCGACATGACGCTCAACATCGGCCCGCAGCACCCCGCCACCCACGGCACGCTGCGCATCGCCTGCCAGCTCGACGGCGAGCAGGTCATCTCTGCTGAGCCGCTGATGGGCTACATGCACCGCGGTTACGAGAAGCTCTGCGAGGTCCGCACGTTTCCGCAGTGCACCACGCTGATCAACCGCATCGACTGGCTCGGCAGCTTCGCCAACGAGGTGCCGTTCATCCTGGCCGCCGAGCAGCTCATGGGCATCGAGGCCCCGCCCCGTGCCCAGTGGATCCGCACCATCCTGTTCGAGCTCAGCCGCATCGCCAACGTGTCGCTGTTCCTGGGCGACATGGGCGTGCAGGTGGGTGCCCTCACCCCGGTGTTCTTCGCCTTCCGCGACCGCGAGCGGGTGCTCAACCAGATCGAGGCGGTGACCGGCGGCCGGTTCCATCCCAACTTCGACCGAATCGGCGGACTCAAGGACGATCTGCCGCGGGGCTGGATCGACGAGACCCACGCCGTGATGGCCAAGATGCGGGGCTTCTGCGACGAGATGGAAGACCTGCTGATGGGCAACGAGATCTTCCAGACGCGCTGCCGCAGCGTGGGCGTCATCCCGGGTGAGGTCGCGCTCGACTTCGGCCTGTCCGGCGCCAACCTTCGGGCCAGCGGCGTCGACTGGGACCTGCGCCGCGACGCCAACCCGGGCCTGGCCTGGGACGAAGTCGACTGGCGGGTGTGGACCCACCCCGACGGCGACTCATTCGCCCGCTACTGGGTGCGGCTGCAGGAGACCCGCGAGGCCACCAAGATCGTCGATCAGCTGCTCGACAGCATTCCCGCCGGGCCGATCATGGCGAAGGTGCCGCGCATCATCAAGGTGCCGGCCGGCGAGGCGTATGTCTCCACCGAGAACCCGCTCGGCGAGATGGGCTACTACGTGGTTTCCAAGGGCGGGCTGGAGCCGTTCCGGGTGAAGATCCGCACCCCCAGCTTCAGCAACATCTCGGTCGTGCCGTGGGTGATGCGCGGCACGTACGTGCCCGACATCATCACCATCCTCGGATCGCTTTACTTCATCCTCGGGGATATCGACCGATGACGGGCCTGACGGCGATCGATGTGTCGGGCGCGCTCGGCTTGGCGTACTGGGCCGAGACCAGCATCAAGCTGGGTGTCGCGCTCATCGTCATCCCGACCGCGGCGCTGCTGCTGGGCTACCTCTTCCTGCTGAAAATGATGGCGTTCATGCAGAGCCGGCTGGGCCCCCAAGACGTCGGCCCCTACGGCACGCTGCAGCTCATCGCCGACGCGGTGAAGTTCCTCCAGAAAGAGGACATCCACCCGGCCACCGCCGACCGGCGGGTCTTCCGGGCAGCGCCGGTGGTGGTGCTCGCCTCGTCGTTCCTGCTGTTCGTGGTGCTGCCCACCGGTCCCGACGCGGTCGTGGAAAACCTCGACACGGGGATCTTCTACGCGATGGCGGTCTCGTCGCTGTCGGTTCTGGGCGTGCTGATGGCGGGCTGGGCCTCGGCCAACAAGTACGCCCTCCTCGGCGGCCTGCGGGCGGCCGGCCAGCTCATCGCGTATGAGCTGCCGCTGATCCTGGCCGTCATGGGCGTGGTCATCCAGGCCGACTCGCTCAACTTGCAGGAGATCGTCCGGGCGCAGGCCGAGGGCGAGATCTTCGGCTTCGGCCTCATCGGCAACCCGTTCATCCTCACCCAGTTCATCGGCTTCCTGATCTTCATGATCTCGGCCCAGGCCGAGCTGACCCAGACGCCGTTCGACATGCCGGTGGCCGAGACCGAGCTGGTCGGCGGCTTCCACGTGGAATACACGGGCTTCCGCTTCCTGCTGTTCTTCATGGCCGAGGTCGCCACGGCGTTCGCATTCTCGGCGCTGGCCACGGTGATGTTCCTGGGCGGCTGGTGGATCCCCGGCTTCGACTTCGACGCCCCGGCGCTGAACGTGCTCGGCCCCGTCGTGATGCTCATCAAGATCCTGGTGGTGGCCTTCATCATCTTCTGGATCCGCTTCACCTACCCCCGCCTGCGCGAGGACCAGCTCCAGAAGTTCGCCTGGAAGGTGCTCATCCCGCTGTCGCTCGCGAACATCGTCGTGACCGGAATCTTCAAGGTGGTGCTGTAGATGCCACAACTTCCCGGACTCCTCAAGGGCCTCGGCGTGACGGCACGCACCGCCGCACGCACGCTGTTCCCCAAGCGGGGCCTGCGCACGCTCATTCCTGCGCCGCAGCAGGGCTCGGTGACCGTGCAGTACCCGCACGAGAAGGAAGCCCCGCCCGATCGCGCCCGCGGCGTGATCGCCCTGCACGAGGAGAATTGCACCGCCTGCATGCTGTGCTCGCGCTCGTGCCCTGACTGGTGCATCTACATCGAGGGCCACAAGGTGAAGGCCCCGCCCCGGCGCGCCGGCGGTGCCGTCCGCTCGGTCAACGTGGTCGACCGGTTCGACATCGACTACGCGCTGTGCATGTACTGCGGCATCTGCGTGGAGGTGTGCCCGTTCGACGCGCTGTTCTGGTCGCCCGAGTACGAGTACTCCGAACCCCACATCGCCGACCTCCTCCACGACCGCATCCGGCTCAGCGAGTGGATGGAGACTGTGCCCGAGTTCGAGGACTACGAGCCCGGCTCGGAGCAGAAGGTGCGCAAGGTTCCCGACTTCGGCCCTGACGATTTCCTGCCCATGCGCCAGCTCGCTGACGACGATGCAACCCCGACGCCGGCTCCGGCGGCGGACCGGTAGGGGACGCTCTGATGGTTGCGCAGAACATCGCCTTCGGCATCATCGCGGCAATCACCGTGACGGCTGCCATCGGCATGGTCTCGACGCGCAACATCGTGCACGCAGCCCTGTTCTTGGTGGCAGTGCTGGGCGGTCTGGCCGCCAACTATGTACTGCTCACCGCCGAGTTCATCGCGACCACCCAGGTGCTCGTCTATATCGGCGCGGTGATGGTGCTGTTCCTGTTCGGCATCATGCTCACCCGAGCGCCGATCGGGCGAATACCCCGCATGACCGGGGCGACCTGGCCGGTCGCGGCGCTGTCGGCGCTCGCGTTGGGCGGGGTCACCGTGTATGCGCTGCTCGATCGGTTCGGCACCGATTCGCTGGCCACCGACAGCACCGTCTTCCGCACCGCCGACGTGTCGGACTCGGTCTTCTCGCAGTACATCATCCCGTTCGAAGCCGTCTCGGTGCTGCTGCTGGCAGCACTGATCGGCGCCGTCGTGCTGGCGCGGCGCGACTGAGGCGGGGGTTCTCTCGATGCTGCTGAACCAGTTCCTGCTGCTCGGTGCGCTGCTGTTTGCGGTCGGCGTTTACGGCGTGCTGGCGCGCCGCAACGGCGTGATGGTGCTGATGTCGATCGAGCTGATGCTCAATGCCGTCAACCTCAACCTGGTGGCGTTCGGGGTGCAGCACGACGTCGTCTCGGGGCAGGTCTTCGCCCTGTTCATCATCGCGGTCGCCGCTGCCGAGGTGGGCGTCGGCCTGGCCATCGTGCTGCTGCTGTACCGCAACCGCAAGTCGATCGCGGTCGACGAGTTCGACCTGATGAAGGGCTGAGCGCGTATGTGGATCCTTGAGAACGCGTTCCTCATCCCGCTGATCCCGGCGGTCTCCTTCGTCGTCATCCTGCTGTTCGGACGCAAGTACATCGGCGTCGAGCGTGTCCAGAAGGTGGGCATCACGGCGGTGGGCATCGTGTGGGTGCTCTCGATGATCGCGGCGGTGGCGTGGATCACCCGGGTGGAAGACAGCACGTCGTCGAAGTCGTACGACGCTGAGCACGCCCAGATAGCTGTCAACGAAGGATTGAGCGCTTCCGGTTCAAGCACCCTCGACGGCGATCTGCAACTCGCCGCCAGCGACGACGGCCACGGTGACGACGGGCATGGCTACGCCACCACCGAACCGGTCATCTCCAAGGTCGACGGCTGGTGGTCGAGCGGCGGCATCGACTTCGCCGTCGGCACGCTGGTCGACGGCCAGACGGTGCTGCTGCTCATCGTGGTCACGTCGATCTCGCTGCTGGTGCACATCTATTCCGCCGAGTACGTCAAGGGCGACCGGCGCTTCGTCCACTACTACGCCTTCCTGAGCCTGTTCACCGCCTCGATGCTCTTCTTCGTCATGGCCCAGAACCTGGTCCAGATGATCGTGGGCTGGGAGCTGGTGGGCGTGTGCAGCTTCGTGCTGATCGGGCATTGGTGGGAGGAACGCCCCAATACCGACGCGGCCGTGAAGGCCTTCCTGACCAACCGCGTCGGCGACATCGGCCTGCTGGTCGGCGTCATCATCCTGTTCGGCACCTTCAAGACCTTCGACATCGACTCCATCAACCGGATGGTCGGCGAGATGGGCTCAGAAGTCCACTTCGCCATGCTGATGGCGTCGATCGCGCTGATGGCGGCGGTGTGCTCCAAGTCGGGCCAGTTCCCGCTGCACACCTGGCTGCCCGACGCCATGGCGGGGCCCACGCCGGTCTCCGCGCTCATCCACGCGGCGACCATGGTCGTGGCGGGCGTGTTCATGATCGGCCGGCTGTACCCGGTCTTCTTCGAGGGCTTCTCCATCGGCACCTCGTCGATCAACCTGATGGCGTTCATCGGCGGCTTCACGGCGCTGATCGGCGCCGGGCTGGCCTTCGCCCAGTGGGACATCAAGAAGGTGCTGGCCTACTCCACCGTCAGCCAGCTCGGCTACATGGTGATGGCGCTGGGCGTGGGTGCGTGGACCGCCGCCATGTTCCACCTGTTCACGCACGCCTTCTTCAAGGCCTGCCTGTTCCTGGGTGCCGGCTCGGTCAGCCACGCCGCCCACCACACTTTCGACATGCGAGAGATGGGCGGCCTGCGCAAGTACATGCCGCACACCTACAAGACGTTCGTGATCTCGACGCTGGCGCTGGCCGGCATCTTCCCCTTCGCCGGTTTCTGGTCGAAGGACGAGATCCTGCTCGGGGCCTTCGCGGGCCAGCAGAGCGCCTACCCCCTCATGCTGATCTTCGGCTGCGTGGTGGCGCTGATGACGGCTGCGTACATGACCCGGGTCATCTGGTACACGTTCTGGGGCGAGTACCGGGGCCACGGCCACCCCCACGAGTCACCCAAGGTGATGACCGTGCCGCTGTGGATCCTGGCGGTGATGGCCGTCGTGGCGGGCGCCTTCAACCTGCCGACGCCGGTGCTCGAAGTGTTCGGCCTCGAGAGCCTCGCCCACCTCGTGCAGACCTACGCCGAGCCCACGCACTACCTCAATGCGATCGGCCTGTCGCACCCCGACCCATCGCTGTGGCTGGCGCTGGTGGGCCTGGGCCTGGCGATGGCCGGCATCGCCATCGCGTTCATGTACTTCTGGCGCAACACCGGGCCGCACGGGCTCACCGAGCGCAACCGCTACGCCAAGGCGGGCTACACCTTCATCGAGCAGAAGTACTACCTCGACCATCTCTACACCGACATCGTGATCGGCTCGATCAAGAAGCCCATCGCCCGGGCCGCGAACTGGTTCAACGACAACGTCATCGACCTGGTGGTCAACCGCGCCGGCGAGGGGGCGCGCGACGGCGGCAGGTGGGTCTACCGCCGGATCGACCAGGGCACCATCGACACCACCGTCAATGCGCTCGGCAGCGGTGCCGACGCGGGCGGTCAGGGTCTGCGGGTGATGCAGACCGGAAGAGTCCAGAACTACGGCTCGCTGCTGTTCGGCACAGCGGCCGTGGTTGCCATCGTCTTCGTGATCGTGCTGTGACCGGCGATGGGCAAGCAGGTTCGTAACCAAGAGGGAGCTTCGTAGTGGACGCAACTGGATTCGACGCTTGGGCGCTGACGCTGGCGGTATTCCTGCCGGCCGTCGGCGCGCTCGTGATGATGGCGGTGCCCCGTGCGCGCGAGCTCGAGCTGAAGACGATCGCGCTCGTGTCGTCGCTGGCGTCGCTGGCGGTCGGTGTGTACCTGCTGTTCGCCTTCGACTACGGCAACTCCGGGGCGCTGCAGTTCGTCGTGGAGAAGGGCTGGATCGACGCGATCGACGCCGACTACATCATGGGGCTCGACGGTCTGTCGTTGCCGCTGCTGATCCTGTCGATGGTGATCGTGCCGCTGTGCGTGATCTACTCGTGGGAGCACATTCCCGAGCCGGGCAACGCCAAGGCCTTCCTGATCCTGATGCTGATCCTGGGGTCGGGCATGAACGGCACCTTCGTGGCGCAGGACCTCATCTTGTTCTTCGTCTTCTTCGAGGTCGTGCTGCTGCCGATGTACTTCATGATCGGCGTGTGGGGCGGCGAGAACCGCCGCTACGCCTCGCTGAAGTTCTTCCTGTTCACGCTGTTCGGCTCGGCGCTGATGATCGTCAGCTTCGTGGCGCTGTACTTCGTGGCCACCAATGACGCCGGCATAGGACTGAACACCTTCGACATGCGGGCGCTGGCCGATGCCGCCGGCGGCGACCTTGCACGGGGCACCCAGGCGATCATCTTCGCGGGCCTGTTCATGGGCTTCGGCATCAAGGTGCCGATGTTCCCGTTCCACACGTGGCTGCCCGACGCGCACACCGAGGCGCCCACGGTGGGCTCGGTGATCCTGGCGGCCATCTTGCTGAAGCTCGGCACCTACGGCTTCGTGCGGATCGCGCTGCCTTTCCTGCCCGAAGGCGCAGCTGCGTGGGCGCCGTGGATCGGCCTGCTGGCGGTGATCGGCATCATCTACGGCGCCTTGGGATGTCTGGCGCAGACCGACATGAAACGGCTCATCGCGTTCAGCTCGGTGGCCCACATGGGCTTCGTGATGCTGGGCATCGCCACGCTGACCGACATCGGCATCAACGCTGCGGTGTTCGGCATGGTGGCCCACGGGATCATCACCGGGATGCTGTTCTTCCTGGCCGGCTCGGTGAAGGAGCGCTACCACACGCTCGAGATCAGCCGGCTGGGCGGGCTGCTCAAGTCGGCGCCGCGCATGGGCTGGATCCTGGGCATCTCCGCCATGGCGTCATTGGGACTGCCCGGCCTGGCCGGGTTCTGGGGCGAGTTCCCTGCGATCCTGTCCGCCTACAACCCCGGCGCCGGACTGTCCGAAGAGACGTTCCGCACCTACATGGTGATCGCCGCGGTGGGCACGGTGTTCGCCGCGGGCTACCTGCTGTGGCTGTTCCAGCGCAGCGCTTTCGGCGAGCCCAAGCCCGAATGGGAGGGCCACGCCATCGCTGACGTGAACCGCTACGAGTGGGCGGCGTGGACGCCGCTCATCATAGCGATGGTGCTCTTCGGCATCGTGCCCGGGCTGATCTTCGGCGTGGTCGATGACGTGTCGACCGGCATCGCGGACAGCATCTCTGCCGCTGTGGGCGGGGGGTGACGATGGACCTCGTTTCCCTCGTGGGATTCGTCCGGCCGCACCTTGACTGGCACGCGCTCGCGCCCGAGCTGACCTTGCTGGCCGTCGGCACGCTGGTGACCGTTGCCGACATAGCGCTCGACGACAAGGCCAAGCGGATGATGCCGACGCTCACCGGCGTCGGCCTGCTCGTGACGCTGATCCCGATCCTGACGCTGGCGGCCGACGGCGCGGAGCGGTCGATGTTCGGCGGGGCCTATGTCGTCGACGATTTCTCGCTCGTGCTCAAGGCGCTGTTCATCCTGGCCGGCTACGTGGTCGTGCTGATGTCGGTCGACTACGTGCGCGAGGGCGACTACTACGAGAACGAGTACTACACGCTGCTGCTGACGTCGCTGCTGGGCATGATCATGATGGCCAGCTCGCGAGACCTGGTCAGCGTGTTCGTGGCGCTGGAGCTGCTGTCCATCCCGGCGTACATGCTGGCAGCGTGGCGCAAGGGCGGGCCGCGTTCGAACGAGGCGGGCCTGAAGTACTACCTGATGGGGGTGTTCGCCTCGGCGGTGATGCTCTATGGCATGTCGCTGGTGTTCGGCGTGTCCGGCGGCACCGATTTCGG
The DNA here is from genome assembly GCF_965203655.1 of Candidatus Poriferisodalis sp. GTDB lineage: Bacteria > Actinomycetota > Acidimicrobiia > Acidimicrobiales > Poriferisodalaceae > Poriferisodalis. The sequence continues at coordinate 385,350 of NZ_CBDBDD010000006.1, read as the reverse complement.
GACAATTGCCGCCGCGCTGACGGGCGAGGGAGCGAGCCCGATCGTCATCGTGGCGATCCTGTTCGTGCTGATCGGCTTCGCCTTCAAGGTGTCGGCGGTGCCGTTCCACACCTGGGCACCCGACACCTACGAGGGCGCTCCGACGCCGGTGACGGCGTTCCTGTCGGTGGCTTCCAAGGCGGCCGGCCTGGTGGCGCTGCTTGGGCTGGTGTTCGTTGCTTTCGAGGGCGCGGCCGACGTGGTGCAGCCGTTCTTCTGGGTGCTGGCCGTGGTGACGATGACCATCGGCAACCTGATCGCCCTGCGCCAGACGAACATCGTGCGAATGCTGGCCTACTCGGGCGTGGCCCAGGGCGGCTTCATGCTGGTGCCCTTCGCCGTGGCGTTCGAGGGCGATGCCTGGACTGTCCCGGGAACCGGCATCACCACCACGACGCTGCCCAGCGCGTACGAGGCGGTGATCGTCTACGCCATCATCTACGCCTTCATGAACCTGGGGGCATTCAGCGTGGTGCTGGCGGTGGCTCGCCGCACCCGCTCGGGCGAGATCGACAGCTACGCCGGACTGTTCAGGTACGCGCCGGGCATGGCGGTGCTGATGACGGTGTTCCTCGCATCACTGGCCGGCATCCCACCCGCGGCTGGGTGGTTCGCCAAGTTCGTGGTGTTCCGAGCGCTGGCCGATGCCAGCACGCCTGCCGGCTGGGTGCTGGCGGCGATCGTCGCGGTGAACGCCGTGATCGCGTTCGGCTACTACGCCCGGGTGCTGGTGCAGATGTGGTTCCAGCCGGTGCCCGAAACGGTGGCGCTCGGTGTCGATGCCCGAGGCGACGAGCTCGAACCTGAGCCAGCGGGCGCCGAAGCCGACGAGCACGAGGGCTTCCTGGCCACCGAGACACGCCAGACCACGATGGTGAGCTTCACACCCGGCCCGATCCCGATGACCGGGGCGCTGGCCGCTGCGCTGGCGATCACTGCGATTGCGACCATGTTGCTGGGCATCTTCCCCGGCCTGGTTAGCCACTTCGGCGAAGTCGCCTCGTTCTACCTCGGCGGCTGAGCGCTGGCGGGGCGCGTGGTCCCGATGTCCAACCGCATGCCTGAGGTCCACCGTTTTGACGAGTTCATGGATGAAGCGCTGTACGGCGCTTCGGGTTTCTACGTGCGCGGGGGTCGACCGGCGGCGCGGGGCGGTGATTATGCAACGTCGCCCGAGCTGGGCGCGCTGTTCGCTCGGTGCATCGCGGGCTACCTGGATCGCACGTGGGATGAGCTCGGCCGGCCCGATCCGTTCGTAGTGGTCGAGGGCGGCGCTGGCCGCGGGACGCTGTGCCGCGATGTGCTCGCGCATGTTGCGGCGTGCCGCGATGCCGTGCGTTACGTGATGGTCGAGCGGGTGGACTGGCAGCGAGATGAGGCGCTCGCCCGGATCGCCGATGCCGGTATGTCGGAGTGCGTCGTCGCGGCGCCTGATCTCCCCGCTGGCCAGCTCGTCGGCGTCGTGCTCGCCAACGAGCTGCTCGACAACCTGCCGTTCCGCCTGCTCGCACGCTCGGAGACTGGCTGGCAGGAGGTGCATGTTCCGCCCGACGGCGCCGTCGAAGTGCTGCGGGATGCTCCGGCCGATGCGGCGGCCATGGCTGAGACGATGGCCCCGGACGCCGCGCCGGGCGCGCGTGTGCCGCTGCAGCTGAAGGCTGCGGTCTGGGTCCGCCGGGGGCTGCGCTTGCTCGAACACGGTCGGCTGCTGACGTTCGACTACGGCGTGCGCCGCACGTTCGAGCTGGCACAGCGTCCCCAGAGCGAGTGGCTGCGCACGTACCGGTCCCAACGCCGAGGGCATGACCCGCTGGACGCCCCAGGCAGTGCGGACATCACCTGCGACGTGGCCTTCGACCAGATGCCGCCCGGTGCGACGTTGAGCACCCAAGCCGAGTGGCTCGCTGCAGCCGGCATCGATTCGATGACGGCGGACGCGCGGGCACTGTGGAAGCGGAAGCGATCCAAGCCGACGGCTGAGGCGCTTGCGGCCCGGACGCTGCTCGACGCAGCAGTCGCGCTCACCGACCCCGACGGCATGGGTGCCTTCTGGGCCGCGGAGTGGCGAGTCGGCTGACCGCCGGCAGCCAACCCGCCGGCTGGCCGGCACGCCCGTGAGGCGTCGGACGGAGGCCCACTACTCTGCGAATCTGGCTGAGCAGGTCCGGGCTTCGCACGCGACGCCGGCCCGATCCGCACTCGCACACCGCCAGCACGACGAGACAGGGGCACCGATGGCCACGACACCAGCGACAGGCACGAGCACCGAGGCGACGATCGAGGACTACTACGTCGAGGACCGCGTCTTCGAGCCCGCGGGGGACTTCCGCTCGGCGGCGCTGACGGCTGATCGGTCGCTGTACGACGAAGCAGCCGCCGACCGGCTGGCGTTCTGGGCTCGCCAGGCCCGCGAGCACGTCACCTGGTTCACCGACTTCCACACCGTGCTCGAGTGGGACCTGCCGTTCGCCAAGTGGTTTTTGGGCGGCACGCTCAACGTGTCCTACAACTGCCTCGACCGCCACGTCGAGGCTGGCCGCGGCGACAAGGTGGCCTACTGGTGGGAGGGCGAGCCCGGCGACATCCGCACCATCACCTACGCCGACCTGCTCGACGAGGTGTGCAAGTTCGCCAACGTGCTGAAGGGCCTCGGCGTGCAGCGCGGCGACCGCGTGTGCATCTACATGCCGATGATCCCCGAGCTGCCGGTGGCGATGCTGGCCTGCGCCCGCATCGGCGCTGCCCACTCGGTGGTGTTCGGCGGGTTCTCGGCCGACTCGCTGTCGGACCGCATCGACGACGCATCGGCCAAGCTGCTCATCACCGCCGACGGCGGCTACCGGCGCGGTGAGCCGTTCGGCCTGAAAGACACCGCCGACGCCTCCGTCGAGGCCACCACCACCATCGAGAACGTGGTCGTTGTGCGGCGAACCGGCCAGGACGTGTCCTGGAACGACAGCGTCGACCACTGGTACCACGACCTGATGGAGGGCGCTTCGGCAGACTGCCCGCCGGAGCACATGGACTCCGAGGATCTGCTGTACCTGCTGTACACCTCGGGCACCACGGCCAAGCCCAAGGGCATCATGCACACCACCGGCGGCTACCTCACCCAGGTGGCGTTCACGCATCGCTACGTGTTCGACCTCAAGCCCGACGTCGACGTCTTCTGGTGCGCGGCCGACATCGGCTGGGTGACCGGCCACAGCTACATCGTGTACGGGCCGCTTGCCAACGGCGCCTCGTCGGTGATGTACGAGGGCACGCCCGACACCCCGCGCCCCGACTTCCGCGACGGCGACCGGGCGTCATGGCCCAAGGACCGGCTGTGGGACATCATCGAGCGCTACGGCGTGACCCAGCTCTACACGGCACCCACGGCCATCCGCACGTTCATGAAATGGGGTGCGGGCGAGGTCGAGCGGCATGACCTGTCCAGCCTGCGGGTGCTCGGCACGGTCGGCGAGCCCATCAATCCCGAGGCCTGGATGTGGTACCACACCCACATCGGCGGGGGCACCTGCCCCATCGTGGACACGTGGTGGCAGACCGAGACCGGCGGCCACATGATCACCCCGCTGCCGGGCGTCACCACCACCAAGCCCGGCTCGGCCACCCATGCGCTGCCGGGCATCACGGTGGAGCTGGTGGACGACGCCGGCAACCCGGTCGAGCGGGGCGGCGGCTACCTGACCATCACCGAGCCGTGGCCGTCGATGCTGCGGGGCATCTGGGGCGATCCCGAGCGCTACCGGGAGACCTACTGGAGCACGTACGAAGGCCGCTACTTCGCCGGCGACGGCGCCAAGCTCGATGACGACGGCTACCTGTGGCTGCTCGGTCGTGTCGACGACGTGATGAACGTGTCGGGCCACCGCATCTCCACCACCGAGGTGGAGTCGGCGCTGGTCGACCATCCGTCGGTGGCCGAGGCAGCCGTGGTGGGCGCAACCGATGCCACCACCGGCCAGGCCATCGTGGGCTACGTGATCCTGCGAGGCGGCCACGACGCCACCGATGAGCTGCGCGAGGAAGTGCGCCAGCACGTCTCCACCAAGCTGGGGGCGATTGCCCGGCCCAAGGCGGTGGTGCTGGTGCCGGACCTGCCCAAGACCCGCTCGGGCAAGATCATGCGCCGCCTGCTGCGCGACGTGGCCGAGGGCCGCCAGCTCGGCGACACCACCACGCTGGCCGACGCGGGCGTGGTGGAGGAGATCCGCACCCGCGCCGCCGAAGCCCCCAGCGAAGACTGAGCTGGACATGGCGAAGGGCCCGAGGCACAGGCGAACCTTTGCCGCGTCGGTTTCCGAGGGCGACTGGCCGGCGTACTGGTGGTGGCGGGACGGGCCGGTGCCGCCGGGCGACTGCGTGATCGTCGACATCGACGGCGTGCTGGCCGATGCCTCCCACCGCCAGCATCACCTCGACGGCCCGTGGCGCGACTGGGACTCGTTCTTCGCAGACGTGGGCGACGACGACGTGCTCGACGAGGTCTTCGAGCTGCTCGTGCTGCTGAATCCCGAGCTGGTGGTGGTGGCCCTCACCTCCCGGCCGACCTGGGTGTCGGGCGCGACCCTCGACTGGCTCGTCAAGCACAAGGTCCGCTGGGACCTGCTCATCATGCGACCGATGGGCGACTTCCAGCCGTCGCCGCTGTTCAAAGGCGAGCAGACCCAAGCGTTGCTGAAGTGCGGCTACACCCCCCGCCTCGCCATCGACGACGACATGCGCAACGTCCGCATGTACCGCGACCTCGACCTGCCGACGCTCTACATCGACAGCGGCTACCACCCCCACTGACCTCGGCGTCTGCAGTAAATCTCTTGCAGTCGCCGATTTGAGGCGCGGTACCCTGCCGCTACGGGCGGCCTTGGCGGTGCGACATGCCTGACGACTCCACAGCAGACAGCTTGCACCTGCCGTCGCTGTCGATCCGCGGCTTCCGCGGCATCAACCGCCTCGACATCGAACGCCTCGGCCGCGTCACGCTGCTGGCAGGCCGCAACGGTGTGGGCAAGACCACGGTCCTCGAAGCAGTCGAGCTTCTGGCGGCGCGCGGCGACCCGCCCGCGCTGGTCAGAATCGTGCAGCACCACGAGGAACATCGTCTCTTCACTGACAGTCGGGGCGAGGCGAGAGAGCTTCCCGACTACGAGTCGCTCTTCTACGGCCGTGAGCCGGAACTCGGCACTGAATTCACTGTCGCGCCATGCCAGGAAGGGGCGCAGTTGGGCGTCGAGTACGTGCTGCCGTTCCGGCCTCGCGAGTGGAAGGCATTCACCACGCCCGACGGCACCCCGTTTCAGCCCGGTGCGTTCCTTCCAGTCGGTCCCGAGCTCAAGATCTCTTTCGACGGACAAGAACGGCGCCAGCCGTTGTTTGGAGGCGTGGTTGGCGAGAGTCCGATCGTGCGGGAGCGACCGTGGCCGATGACCAGTTTCGCTGACGCACCAGCCAACACCGGTCAAGCCGATTGGCCCGATCAACTGAACTGCAGCCGCCTCGGACCCGATGTGCCAGACAGCACGACGCTCGCAGAGCAATGGGACGACGTTGCGCTGACGCCCGGTGAGGCGCAGGCCAATTCGGCGCTGCAGTTGGTGACGGGCACCGACATGGAGGGCGTCGCGGCCGTCGGCAGGCGGGATCAGTCCCGCCAACGCCGCATCTTGGTCAAGCCGGATCTCGCTAGTCGGGTGCCGCTGCGCAGCATGGGTGACGGCGCGGTGCGGGTCTTTGGGATGTCGACGTCATTTGCCGGTGCCGTCGACGGATTCCTCCTGATCGACGAGGCGGAGAACGGCATCCATCACACGCTGCAACGCGAGTACTGGGCGATGGTGCTGTGCGCGGCCCGCGAGTACAACGTGCAAGTACTGGCAACCACCCACAGCTGGGACTGCGTTGCGGGATTCGCCCAGGCTGCCTACGACGACGAAGAATCCGAGGGCCTAGCAGTCCGGCTTGAGAAAGTCGATGACAAGGGCGGCGTCCGCGCCGTCGAGTACACGGAGCGCATGCTGAAGGTCGCTGCAGACCAAGGCATCGAAGTCCGGTAACTGCCGCGATGTCCATACCGACTGCCGACTCTCGACGCGTGCTGCTCGTTGAGGGACCCGACGATGACAGCGTGATCTGGCATCTCAACGACAGGTCCCCGTCATCCTTGGAGTTCCAGATCATCAAGAAGAACAGCGTTGAGCAGGTCGTAGCCAGTTTGGCAACGGAGGCAGTCCTCCCGGGCCGGACAGCGCTGGGCATCGTTGTGGACGCGAATTCGAGTGTCCCCGCACGCTGGCAGAGCATCGGTGACCATCTGTCAGACGCAAAGATCCAGTTGCCGCCTCAGCCCGACCCGTCTGGCACCGTCGTGCTGCCGCGTGAGCCAGGCCAACCCACTGTCGGCGTTTGGCTCATGCCCGACAATGTGAATTCCGGTGAGCTGGAGAATTTCGTCAGTGATCTGATTCCCGTAGGCGACACCGTCTGGCCGCACGCGCAGGACTACATCGCCGGGCTTCTGTCCGACGATCGGCCACCTCAGCCTGCAAAGGCAGAGGTCCACGCGTGGCTGGCCGTCCGGACGGAGGGCAGCCAGATGGGAACGTCGGTCCGGGCCGGAGCCTTCGACCTGGGGCGACCTGCGGCGCGGTCGTTCTTGGACTGGCTGCGCAGAGTCTTCGGTTAGGGCCGCCCGGCGACCGACTCGTCAGGAAGCTGAGGTGGGTCGACTGGTTCGTCGGCAGGCAGCGAGCGCAGCCGGGTGATCGCGGCCCTCCCGCCGGATGCTGCGCTGACCGCAACGATCATCGCGACGATGCGGAGCCCTGAGCGATCCGGCCAAGCCAACAACGCCAAGAGCGCTGCGATGATCGCCGCGATACTCAGTACAAACGTCGTCCTGATTCCTGCCGTCGATGTCCACCATCCGCTGAGTGTGATTCCCTGCCGAGTTCGAGCAGCGGCGGCAATGACCTCGAGACGTTTGCCCGTCATGACGCCGACTACAACGACGACTGTGACGGCAAGCACAACCCGGCCCGCATCATGTGGAGAGGATGCGACGAAGTCGATCAGGTATCGGACGAGCCACATCGCTACGAACATCGTGATCCAATAGCCGGCAGTCAGTCCCGTGGAACGCCGAATCTCGCGCCGCGAGAAACCCGCTTCTCGAGCACTCCGCTTCCACTCCTGTTGCTTGCACAAGTACGGGATGACGCTGACGATGATGATCCCAAGTCCGACAACAAGTCCGATAAGCGGAAGCGTCGTCGCCGAGCCGGACGAGATTTGGTCCTCGAGGAGCCAGCTGCCAAGCATCACGGCAAGCCCGAGCCAAATGGCGGCCGTGATCCACCGTCGCTGGGTCGGCCTGTCACTACCGGGCCAAGCTGGCAGCATGAGCAGATGGTAGCTACGGCGTTGGTGATCGGCGGCACGGGGCCGACGGGGCCTGGTGTGGTGAACGGGTTGTTCGAGCGCGGGTACGACATCACGGTCCTGCACACCGGGCGCCATGAGGTCGACACGCTGCCGCCCGAGTCCGAAGTGCCGCACATCCACACCAACCCGTTCCGCATCGACGAAGTCGCCGAGGCGCTCGGGAACGCCACGTTCGACGTCGTGTACGCCATGTACGGCCGGCTGCGCGACTTGGCGCCGTACTTCGTCGGCCGCTGCGGCCAGTTCATCGCCGTCGGCGGGATCCCCGTCTACAAGGGCTACGCACGTCCGGCGCAGAATTGGCCACGCGGCCTGCTCACACCGCTGCGCGAGTCGTCCGATCGGGCGGTGAACGATGCCAACGACAAGGTGGCCAAGATCGTCGCCACCGAGGACGTGCTGTTCGAACACCATCCTGACGCCACCATGTTCCGCTACCCGCTCATCTACGGGCCCGGCCAGATCAACCCCCGCGAGTGGCTGATCGTGCGGCGCATCATCGACGGCCGTCGCCGGATCATCGTGGCTGATGGCGGCCTCACGCTCCGTGCTGCGGCGTACGGCCCGAATGCCGGCCACGCCCTCACGCTGGCCGCAGATCATCGGGAGATCGCCGCCGGCAAGGCGTACAACATCAGCGACGAGCACACCCTGACAGCCCGCCAGACCATCGAGGTGATCGCGGCTGCGCTCGACGTCGAACTCGACATCGTCAACCTGCCCGGCGACCTGGCGACGCCTGCGCGTCCCTTCCTCGGGGAGGAGGAATCGCTGCACCGGTCGATGGCGCCCGACCTGATGATCGCCGAGCTCGGCTACCGCGACAAGGTCGGCGTTGTCGAAGCTGTCGGCATGACGGCCCGCGACCTGTATGAGAATCCGGTCCGGCGCGGCAGCACGAAAGAGCGCCGCATGCAGGACCCTTTCGACTACGACGCCGAGGACGCCATCATCGACGCATACCGGTCATCCATCGGGCACGCTGCCGAGCTCGCCGCGGCCTACGACCCCGACTTCCGGGGCCGCTACAGCCCGGGCTCAGACGACTGGCGCCTCGTCGACGCCAAGAACTAGTCGCCGTACCAAAGCCTCGCTGGTCCGCCGGCCTCGCCACCGCGGCCGTCCTGTCCACTGCACAACTCAGCTTGCGCTCGTGACCGTGACCATCCGCAGACTGTGCGCCCGTCCGATGCCCGCGAACGCGGCGACATTGCCCGTCACTAGCCTGAATCCGGGCATCATCACCCGCTCCCGCGCGACGCGAAAGGGGCGTCAAGCACAGTGCGCAACACGTTCAAGACCACGTTTCTTCTGGCCCTGCTCGCTGGCCTGATCCTGTGGATCGGCAGTTTCTGGGGCCAGAGCGGCCTCATTCTCGCCGTCATCGTCGCCCTGGCCGTGGTGGGCGGCAGCTACTGGTTCAGCGACAAGCTGGCGATCCGCTCCGCCCGGGCTCAAGAGGTCCAGCCGCACCAGCTTCCCGACTACTGGCGGGTCATGCAGGAATTGACCGAGCTCTCGGGCCTGCCGATGCCTCGGCTGTACGTCTCGCCCGATCCGCAACCCAACGCCTTCGCCACCGGCCGCAACCCCAACAACGCCGCCGTGTGCGTCACCGAGGGGCTCATCCGCCACCTCAGCTGGTACGAGATCAGGGGTGTGCTGGCCCACGAGATGGCCCACATCCGCAACCGCGACATCCTCATCGGCTCCGTCGCGGCGGCCGTCGCAACAGCCATCACCTTCGCGGCCTACATGGCCCAGTGGGCGATGATCTTCGGCGGCGGCGGACGCGACGACGATCGCAACCCGCTCGGCGAGCTGCTGCTGATCCTGCTGGCGCCGATTGCGGCGACCCTGCTGCAGATGGCCATCAGCCGCAGCCGCGAATACCAGGCCGACCGCACTGCTGCGCGCCTCATCGGCGACGGCGAACCGCTTGCCCGGGCGCTCGAGAAACTCGACGTGGCCTCCAAGACGGTGCCCAGCCTGGCCGACCCGAATCAGGCGCAGATGTACATCGCGAACCCGCTGGCCAGCCGCCGCATGGGCTTCAAGGGACTGTTCACCACCCACCCGCCGATGGAGGAGCGCATCCGCCGCCTGCGCGACGGCTCCTGGCAAGAAGCGATCTGAACCTGGCCAACAGCTGTCGAACGCCGGCCGCCTGCGCGACGCGGGCCGGACTCAGTCGCGGAAGTTCTCGAACTGCAGGGGGACATCGAAGTCTCCGGCCTTCAGTTCGGCGATGACGGTCTGCAAGTCGTCACGCTTCTTCGAGTTCACCCGCAGCTGATCGCCCTGGGTCTGCGACTGCACGCCCTTGATCCCGAGGCCCTTGATGAACTTGTTCAGCTCGCGGGCCCGATCCGACGAGATGCCCGCCTGCAGGGCAGCCGCCTGGCGCACCGTGCCGCCGCCGGCTTCTTCGACGTTGCCGTAGTGGACGGCTTTCAGGCTGACCTGGCGGCGCACCAGCTTCTCTTCCAGCACCTGGCGCATCGCGGTGAGCCGATCCTCGGTGCTCGACCGCATGTTGATGGCACCCTCGCCCAGCTCCACGGCACTGCCCGTGTTGCGGAAGTCGTAGCGGTTGGCGATCTCACGGGACGCCTGATCCACGGCGTTTCGGATCTCCTGCATGTCCACTTTGGACACAACATCGAATGAAGCCATAACCGCAAGCTAGCGAGGAAGGATGGTCTGGTTGTTGCGATGCCGCGACGCTTTAGGCTTTGCTGCTCATCTGGGTCGGTGCCCGAGCGGACAAAGGGAGCGGGCTGTAAACCCGTCGGCTTCGCCTACGGAGGTTCGAATCCTCCCCGGCCCACCAGCGCGATTCAACGACCGGCGGAGAAGCCGCCGTCGATGGGGTAGAGGCTGCCGGTGATGTAGCTGGCCTCGTCGGAGGCCAGGAATGCCACCAGTGCGGCGACTTCGTGGGGCTCGCCGTAGCGCTGAGCCGGCAGGCGCTCGGCGAACGCCTTGCGGATGTCGTCGGCGTTCTCGCCGCCGATGAAGGTTTCGAGCGAGCGCATCATGCGCGTCTCGATCGGCGCCGGGCAGACGGCATTCACGCGCACGCCCGACGTCGCCAGCTCCAAGGCTGCGGATTTGGTGAGCCCGGCCACGGCGTGCTTGCTGGCCGAATACGGCGAGATGCCGCGAGATCCGAACAGCCCGGCAACCGATGCCGTGTTCACGATGGCCCCGCCGCCCCCTGCGATCATCGCCGGCGCGGCGTACTTGATGCCCAGCCAGACGCCGCGCACGTTGACCGCGATGACCCGGTCGAAATCGTCTTCGGGGTAGTCGACCATCGGGTAGTAGGTGCCCTCGATGCCGGCGTTGTTGAACAGCACGTCGACACGGCCGAAGTTGTCCATGGCCGCCTGCACATAACCAGCCACCTCGTCGGACTGGGTGACATCAGCCCCGACGGCGAGCGCCGCAGCACCTTGAGCTTCAGCTGTCGCCACCGCCGCGCCCAAGTCAGTCGTGGCCAGATCCACCGCCACAACTGTCGCCCCCTCGGACGCGAACCGTTCGCACGCCGCCAGCCCGATTCCGCCGGCCGCCCCCGTCACGATCGCCACCCGTCCCGTGAACCTGCTCATCAGTCCTCCCGCAATTCCGGCCGACAGCCCAAGAACCAGCCCGCCGCACCAGCCGCCGACCGTACTGCCGCGACAGATCCTGCGCGGGGGCTAGTCGGCGTGGCGGCAGAGGATCATGCGGGTGGGGGAGTAGACCATCACGAGGTTGCCGTGCTGGTTGAAGACCTCGTTGCGGGTGGTGACGATGCCGCGGTCGCCGCGTGAAGTAAGGCGGGCGGCGGTGACCTCGGCCACCACTTGGAGCGTGTCGCCGACGAACGTGGGGCCCTTCACCTCGACGGTGGCGCCGAGGTAGGCGACGCCGGTGCCGGCTATGGCGCCGCCGCTGATGACCAGCCCTTCCGCCAGCGACATCACCAGGCTTCCGGGCACCAGCCGCCCGCTGTAGCCGGCGCGCTCGGCGGCGGTGGCATCCAGGAACAGGCCCTCGCCGAAGCCGAACTGGGTGGCGTACACCACCAGGTCGGTTTCGGTGATGGTCCTCCGGCTGGTGCTCCAGCGTTTGCCGACCGGCTGCTCGTCGAATGTCCAGCCCCGGTGCGGCTGGGGCGGCAGCCCCGGGATGACTCCCAAATCGCCGCCGTCGTTGCCGTGATCGTCGCTCATGTTCCCGCCCTGTTTCCCGATCTCGTTCGCCTTGCGCGCGGGCCGCTCGGGCCCGGGTCTCAGTCTGTGGCCGCGAGTCTGGCAGTGCGGCGTCGCGCCGTGCCATGGCTGGCAGTGCGACCGGTGGCACTGCAGTGCATTCATCGTGTTGACTTGGCACTGTTGACGCGACGTTGGCGACAGGGGACGACGATGAGCGACACGGTTCTGGACCGACCAGCACACGACCTCGTCGATGACGACACGATCGAGCGGTTCCGCGCCGACGGCGTGGTGGCGCTGCGCAATGTGGTCGACGACGAGTGGGTGGAGCGGCTGCGCGGCGGCGTTGCCGACGAGATGGCCAACCCCAGCCCCACGGCGCACAACTACGAGTCCACCGGATTCTTCGGCTCGCTGGATCTGTGGCGCTTCCATCCGCTGTTCGAAGAATTCGTCACGCAGTCTCGGCTCGGCGAGCTGGCGGCTGCCATGTTCGGCTCGCCCATCGTGCGCATGTACTACGACCAGCTGTTCGTCAAGGAACCCGGCTCCAGCCAGCCGGTGCCGTGGCACAACGACCAGCCGTACTGGCCCATCTCGGGTCGCCAGGTGATGTCGTTCTGGATCGCGCTCGACACCGTCGACGCCACCAACGGCCGGGTTGAGTACGTCCGCGGCTCGCACGCCTGGGACCGCTGGTTCCAGCCACGCACCTTCGCTCCGACGAACGCCCACGACTACGAACGCAATCCCGACTACGAGCTCATGCCCGACATCGAGGCCGACCGCGACAGCTACGACATCATCTCGTTCGATCTCGAACCGGGCGACGCGGTCGCCTTCTGGGCGATGATCCTGCACGGCTCGCAGGGCAACGCGGACCAGGGCCGGGCGCGTCGGGGCTACGCCGCCCGCTACATCGGCACCGACGTCCGCTACGACCCCCGCATCGGCACCGCCCAGGTGCTGCACGTGGACGGGCTCGACGCCGGCTCCACCATGGAGCTCGACCGCTACCCCGTGGTCTGGCCCCGCTCAGCCTGAGCCGCGACGCTGCGGGCTGTGGGTCACAATGGCGGCATGGACGAAGCGACGAACGGCGCACTGACGCCTTCTGACGAAGCACTGGTGCAGCGGCACGCCGGCGACGGCTACGAGATGATGGCGCCGATCATCGGCAGCGTCGCGGTGGCAGCCCCGCCAGCCGACGTCTGGGCGGCCATCAGCCCGGCTGGCAACCTCACCAACATCCATCCGTTCTGCGAGCGCAACGAGGTGAACGTCTGGGACGGCGCCCGCAGCCGCGACCACGTCTACTACTACAGCGGCGTCTACTACCAGCGGGAGTTCTGCGACTGGTTCGACGGCGTCGGTTACGACCTGGTGCTCGGCCCGCCGGGGGCTCGGACTGCCTTGGTGCGATGGCGCATCACCCCCCAGGACGGCGAGCCCAGCGGCAGCGACTTCAGCATCAAGGTGGTCGCGCTGCTGCGCGACGACGTGCCTGCAGTTGAGCGGGAGCACTATGCCGAGCACATGATCCGCCGGCCGCTGCCGTCATATCTCGACTCGGTGGTGCGCGGCGCCGGCTACTACGCCGAGACCGGCACCCCCGTCACGAAGAACCAGTTCGGGACACACCCCATCTATTCGCCAACCGGCTGAAGCGAGCCGCTCAGCCCGAATCCGGCGTCCCCAGCAGGTCCCCAGCAAGTTCCCGGGCCTGATCGAGCGAGTCCACTATCCGATCCCGCGGCACGCGCTCCAGCACGTCAAGCGCCTGCAGGCTCGTCGCGGGGGCGCCCTCGAGACCGAGCAGGATGACCTCGGTGTCGCTGTCGGCGGCAGTCTCGAGCAGGTTCTCAACCACGAGCGCCGCGCTGTCGTCCATGTGCACGGTGTCGGTGAAGTCGATGATGACCACTTCGTGCTCGGCGATGTCTGCGCCCAAGATGTCGATGAGGCTCTTCGACGAGGCGACGGTGAAGGTGCCTCGCAACGCCACCAGACCGACCCGCGCCGAGAAGCCGTCAGCGTCGGCCCCGTCCGATCCCTCGGCAAGGAAGCTCTGGTCGAGCAGCGGCACGGAGACCACGCTGTCGAGCTGCAGCCGCTCGAACTGGCGGGCAGCAGACATGGCCGCCACGATCAGGCCGATGGCCACCGCGGTGATGAGGTCGAGCACCACCGTCAGCACCATCGTGATGCCCATGATCATCAGGTGCTCGCGCTGCACCCGGTGCATGCGCTTCAAGAAGCGCCAATCCACGATGTCCCAGCCTACTTTCAGCAGGATTCCCGCCAGCGCCGCGAGCGGCACCGACTCCACGTAGCTCCCCGCGCCCAGCACCAGCGCCAGCAGCACCAGCGCGCGCAGCGCACCCGAGACCCGGGTGCTCCCGCCGGCCCGGATATTCACCACCGTGCCGACGGTGGCCCCCGCGCCCGGCAGCCCGCCCACCAGGCCGGCGGCGATGTTGCCCAGTCCTTGGCCGATGAGCTCCTGGTTCGGGTTGTGCCTCGTCCGGGTCATCGAGTCGGCGATCAGCGAGGTGAGCAGGCTGTCGACGGCGCCCAGCAGGGCGAGCGTGATGGCGGGCTGCACTGCGCCGGCCAGGATCCCCAACGACAGCGCAGGCTCTTCGAAGCCGGGCAGACCAGTGGGCACCTCGCCGATGGACGGGGCGTCGCCCAGAAACAGCACTCCCATCAGGGTCCCCACCGCGAGGGCGGCGAGCGTCGCCGGGAACCAGCGATGCAGCCGGCCGGGCCAGAAGATGCACACGCCCAAGCTGACCGCTGCAATGGCGACTGCGCTGGCATTCAGATCCAGAATTGCATCGGGCCATGCCCGCATCACATCGAGCGGACCGCCGTTCGCCGCTTCGGCGCCGAGAGCCGGAAGGGTCTGCAGGATGATGATGATGATGCCGACGCCCGACATGAATCCCGAGATCACCGAGTACGGGGTGTAGGACACGAAGCGCCCGAATCGCAGCACGCCGAGCAGCGCCTGGATGACCCCAGCCATCACGACAACCGTGAGCGCCTCCTGGAGCGTCGACGCATGGTCGGTGATGACCACCGCCATGGCCACGGCCATCGGCCCGGTGGGCCCGGAGATCTGCGAGCGAGTTCCGCCGAACACTGCCGCGAAGAAGCCCAAAGCGATCGCGCCGTACAGCCCCGCCATTGCGCCGAGTCCCGAGGCCACGCCGAAGGCCAAGGCGACCGGCAGGCCCACCACCGCCGTGGTGACACCGCCGAAGATGTCGCCGCGCAGCGTCGAGAGGGTGTACCCCCGAGCTTGCATCTGCTGCTCCCGAGATCGACGTTCCCGCTGGTGAGCGGGTTGGCCAGCTGAACACTACGCGGGCCGCATGAACCACGGCCACGTCTTGTTGAAGAAGTTCAGTCGCGCTAGCGGCGAGGGGCCGCAGGAGCGGGTGGCAGTGCGTGTCGCGTAGCATGTGGCGGCCGGTGGGCCGACTGCGTGCGCTCGCGGGCGGCTCACGAGAGTTCACGAACAAATCGGAGATCGTAATGAAGCTTCTGGGAAGGCCTATTGCCGGGGGGGGGGGGGCAGGCTAGCCCTTCCCGTTGTGTCGGCGTGATCCGCCGGCGCATAGCCGCAGTGGCTGCGGTCGCAGCGCTGTCGCTGGTGCCGACAGCGTCAGCCGGTGCTGCCGAGCCGGTCGAGTCGCCGCCCGAGCCGCCTACCGGGCTGCTGGTGGACGCGGCAGGCGACGGCATCACCGTGAGTTGGCAGGCCGCCACGACCGGCACCACGCCGACCGGCTACAAGGTGCGCGTCAACCCTGACTGCGGCGCGCGCAAGACCAAGACCGTCGCCGCGGACACGCTCACCGTCACGTTCGGCAAGGTCAAGCACTGCGACACCTACAAGGTGTGGGTCAAGGCCCAGCACAGCGCAGGCAGCAGCGACAAGCTCGCGACGACATGGCAGCGGCCCCAAGCCCAAGGGCTCGACGTCGAGCCGGTAACGGAAGCCGACGAAGCCGACCAGCCGGTACTGATGCGCTGCTCCTCGCCGTCAGAATCCGGCTGCGTGCCCATCGCCGACGCCAGCAACGAACCCGAGCTTGCCGAGGTGCTGCGCTGCTTCCAGAACCCGAGCGACTGCGAGTACGCCGAGGAAAGCGGCAACCACGGCGACGGCTGCTATGCGATTGTGCTCAAGTACCACGGCCACTGGCGTGCCACACAGGACAACACCGGATCGTGGTATCGCACCCCGTGTTTCTGGGACCCGGCACACAGGCGACAGGTCGAAGCCGGGGTACGCGCTGGCATACGGTTTCAAGCGATCAAGTGGTACCCCAACTACCCACCCGACCCCATCTGCGTAGACGGCGGTGAAGGCACCCGCAGCGCCCCTCACCCTGTCACAGGCAGGCAAGCCTCGATTTGGCGGTTCTACAACTGCCGCCCCCAATAGAACGCTGACGGCTTCGCCGGGCTGTTCCTCGATCACGGGGAGCGGCCCGGCGTTGCTGCCGTTTCGCACCACGCGTGCCATGACTCTGCTGTCTCAGTCGGACCCAGGGGACTGTCAGGGCAACCCGACCGATGCACCGGGGAACCAGACGACCCGTGGATGGCCGCCTATCCATGGGACCTCTCAGCGCAGCGGCCGCCTGACCACTAGGTTGCCGCGGCATGGGTGAATTCTGTTATGCGGAGCGCGACGGGCACCTGTTCGTCGTCACGATCAACCGGCCGGAGCGGATGAATGCGCTGCACCCGCCGGGCAATGCGGAGATGTCGGACCTGTTCGACGAGTTCCAGAACGATCCGGAGCTGTGGGTCGCGATCGTGACGGGAGAGGGCGACCGTGCCTTCTCGGCGGGCAACGACCTGCGGTACCAAGCCGAGGGCGGCGACCGTTCGGCGATGCCGTCGTCAGGCTTTGGCGGCCTGACCTCGCGCTGGGATCTCGACAAGCCCGTCATCGCGGCCGTGAACGGCGTGGCGATGGGCGGCGGCTTCGAGATCGCTCTGGCCTGCGACATCATCGTGGCTTCTGAGAACGCGCTGCTCGCGCTGCCTGAGCCCAAGGTAGGTCTCGCCGCGCTGGCGGGCGGCGTGCATCGACTGCCGCGCCACATCGGGCTGAAGCGCGCCATGAGCATGATGCTGACCGGCCGTCACGTGCCCGCAGCCGAGGCCAAGGAGCTGGGCATCGTCGCCGAGGTGGTGCCCCAGGGCGAGGCGCTCGCATGTGCCCGCCGTTGGGCTGAAATGGTGCTGGAGTGCTCGCCGATGTCGATCCGGGCCACCAAGCAGGCCGCCATGGCTGGTCTCAACGAGGCCAGCGTTCAGGCTGCACATGAAGGTCGCTACGAGGCGGTGCGCGCCATGAACAACAGCGCCGACTACATCGAAGGCCCGCGGGCATTCTCC
The DNA here is from genome assembly GCF_965203655.1 of Candidatus Poriferisodalis sp. Taxonomy (GTDB): domain Bacteria; phylum Actinomycetota; class Acidimicrobiia; order Acidimicrobiales; family Poriferisodalaceae; genus Poriferisodalis. The sequence goes on along the minus strand of NZ_CBDBDD010000006.1, from coordinate 368,236 downwards.
GAGAAGCGCCCGCCCCAATGGCAGGGCCGCTAGCCCGCCTGCAGCTTCTAGAGTTGCGATTGCAAGTGCGTCGCCCCCAAGCGCTTCCCTGCTATGAGCGGTGTCAGGGGCGACGCACCGGCGCGTCAACCTACTGATACGGCCGAGACTCGAACCACTGAGTTAGGGCCCGCCGCGTGACAACTCGCGTGTCTGGGGGCCTCGAAAGGCAGCAGGGCAGCGGGTATCGCGCGTTCCAACGGCAGCAGTTGTCCTGTGGCAGATCCTTAGTTCAGTCTGCGCCGGGCACCCAGCTGGTGCCGGCCAGTGGCACCTTGGCCATTGCCGCGGCTTCGACCGTGAGCGCGGCCAGATCCTCGGGCTCCAGGTTCAGCACATGCGACTTGCCGTTGGCGCGGGCCAGGATCTGGGTCTCGATGGTGAGCACTTGCAGGTAGTTGGCCAAGCGTCGCCCCGCCAGTACCGGATCGAGCCGGGCCGACAACTCCGGGTCCTGCGTGGTGATGCCGGCAGGATCGGTGCCGGCCTGGAAGTCTTCCCAATAGCCGGCCGAGGTGCCCAGCTCGCGGTACTCGCTCTCATACGCGGGGTCGTTGTCGCCGATGGCGATCAGCGCGGCGGTGCCGATCGACGCGGCATCGGCGCCCAGCGCCAGCGCCTTGGCGACGTCTGCGCCCGATCGGAAACCGCCAGCGGCAATCAGCTTCACCTCGCGGCGGTGGACTCCGAGCTCGCGCAGCGCCCGCACCGCCTCGGGAATGGCAGCGATCGTCGGGATGCCGACGTGCTCGATGAACACGTCCTGGGTGGCTGCGGTGCCGCCCTGCATGCCGTCCACCACCACGGCGTCGGCACCGGCCTTCACCGCCAGCGCGGTGTCGTAGTACGGGCGGGCCGCGCCCACCTTGATATAGATCGGCACCTGCCAGTCGGTGATCTCGCGCAGCTCGCCGATCTTGATCTCGAGGTCGTCGGGCCCGGTCCAGTCGGGGTGGCGGCAGGCTGAGCGCTGGTCGATCCCGGTGGGCAGCGTGCGCATCTCGGCCACGCGCTCGGTGATCTTCTGGCCGAGCAGCATCCCGCCGCCGCCGGGCTTGGCGCCCTGGCCCACCACCACTTCGATGGCGTCGGCGGCCCGCAGATCATCGGGGTTCATGCCGTAGCGCGACGGCAGGTACTGGTAGACGAGTACCGACGAGTGCTCGCGTTCCTCCATCGTCATGCCGCCGTCTCCGGTGGTGGTCGAGGTTCCGGCGACTGATGCCCCCCGACCGAGCGCCTCCTTGGCCTGGGCCGACAGCGAGCCGAAGCTCATGCCGGCGATCGTGACGGGAATCCGGAGGTGCACCGGGCGCTCGGCCCGGTCTTCGCCGATCACGACGTCGGTGCCGCACGCTTCGCGGTATCCCTCCAGCGGGTAGCGCGACATCGACGCTCCCAGGAAGACCAGGTCGTCGAGGGTGGGCAGGCGCCGCTTGGCCCCCCAGCCGCGGATGCGGTAGATGCCGGTGTTGGCAGCCCGGCGGATCTCCGCGATCACGTTGCGATCGAACGTGTACGACTCGCGCAGGTGCCAGTAGTCGGGATCGGACCCGTCGAGTGCAGTGCGGTCAGCGGCCAGCGTGCCGGGGTCGTGAGGGATCTCGGTCATCGGCCGCCGCCGTCCTGTTCCTCGTCGAGCAACTCAGCGAGCTCAGCGCGCCGGTCGCGTTGCATTTCCGCAACCGCCTCTTCGCCGTAAGCGCCGCCCATCGGGATGTTCCAGCGCTCCGCGCGTTGTGCTGCGGCGAGCGCATCCACGTCGTCGATCGTGAAGTTGTAGAGGCGCCGGGCCGATCCGTAGCGGCGGAAGTCGCCGGCGTCGACCCCGCTGGCCGGCTCACCAGCAGCGGCAAGCAGCCTGCTCACGGTGTCGACGTGCTCGGGACGGACCTCCTTCTCGACGCAGTCGGCGCCGAGCGATTCCACGTCGCCTCGCACGAAGATCTGGGCCTCGTAGATGGAGTCGCCCAAGTCGGCAGCGGCATCGCCGCAGACCACCAGATTCCCGGCTTGGGCCATGAACGCGCTCATGTGGCCGACGTTGCCGCCGACCACAATGTTCACGCCCTTCATGGAGATGCCGCAGCGGGCACCCGAGTTGCCTCCCACCACCAACAGGCCGCCGCAGCCGGTGGCGCCCGCCGACATCGTGGCATTGCCGGTGATGTGCACCTCGCCCGACATGATGTTCTCAGCGAGGCCGGTGCTGGCATTGCCTTCCACTCGCACCCTGCCCTGCTGATGCATGCCGGCGCAGTAGTAGCCAACCGAGCCGCGCACCACCACGTCGATGTCGGCAGTGATCCCGCAGGCCACCGCGTGGGCGCCACGCGGGTTGACCACCTCGAATGATTCGCCTCCAGCGGCATCGTGAAGCGCCTGATTGAGTTCGCGCCCGCTCACTTCGGCGAGGTCGAAGATGCGGCCCGGCGTGCTCATGCTGGCTCGCTCACTTCGCGCGGCCCCTCACGCGGCCAGGCTCCAGGTGTAGATGCGGGCCGGCTCGGGTTCCCAGACCTCGGCGTCCAGCGCACCGGGCAGGCGGGCGATCGCGCGGTACTCAGACGACATGGCGACCCAGTCGTCAGTCTCGGCCACCACTGCGGGCTTGCAGGCAATGGGGTCGCGCAGGATGGCGAACCCGTCGGCGACGCCGATGGCGAAGGTGTAGAAGCCGTCGAGGTCGCCGAGAGCGCCTTCCAATGCCTCCGAGATGGAGTCGCCCGAGCGCATCCGCCAGGCCAGGTAACCGGCGGCGACCTCGGAGTCGTTCTCGGTCTGGAATGACTCGCCGTGGCCTTCGAGCTGGCGGCGCAGCCGGTTGTGGTTCGACAGCGAGCCGTTGTGCACCAGGCAGGTGTCCGAGCCGGTGGAGAACGGGTGAGAGCCGTTGGTGGTGACCGCCGATTCGGTGGCCATGCGGGTGTGCGCCAGCGCATGGGTGCCGGTGCGCGACGCCAGGTCGTAGCGCTCAGCGACGAGATCCGGGTAGCCCACGGCCTTGAACATTTCGATCTTGTTGCCCTGGGCCAGCACGGTCGCGCCCGCCACGTTGTCGATGATCCACTGGCGGGCGATCCGGCCGTCGCCGTCGGTGGAGAACACCGCGTGGTCGTGCACCGCCGCGACGGTCACCTCCGCGCCCAGGGTCGCTTCGAGGGCAGCGGCCACAGGCCCCCAGTCCACCTCGAGCCCCTCGGCCAGCACGGTGATGCGGGTGCGGCCTGGCACGCCGGCGTCGTACACGGCAAACCCCGCACTGTCGGGGCCGCGGTCGCCCATCTCGGCAAGCATGACCTCGGTCAGCCGTCCCAGTTCGTGCCGGTGCGTCTCGGTCTTGCAGAACAGGCCCACAATCCCGCACATGGCGCACCCCCAGCCCCGCAGTCCCTGCGTCTGTCCGTCGGGCCTCCCGCACCGTAGCGCTTCGCCTCCTGCGGCCAGATGCCTGCACGGTCCATCCGGGCTGATCGGTTTCGTTGACTACTGTGCGCGCGGGGGCATGGCCGACGATCTGACGGCCTCGATCCGAACACGCCGGGGGGGCGAATCATGAGCAGCGCGATCGACGCACTCGAAGAAATCCGAGCCAAGACCGAGGCCGACGGCGTGGAGTTCATCTACGCCATGTTCGTGGAGATGCACGGCAAGCCGTGCGCCAAGCTGGTGCCGGTCAGCGCGCTGGAGGGCTTGTTGAGCGACGGCGCCGGCTTTGCCGGTTTCGCCGCAGGCCCGATGGGCCAGGATCCCTCCAGCCCCGACATCCTGGCCCTGCCCGACCCGGCGTCGTACACCCAGCTGCCGTGGCAGCCAAACGTGGCCGCCATGCAGTGCGATCCCACCGTGGAGGGCGAGCTGTGGCCCTATGCGCCGCGGGTGATCCTGCGCCGGGCGCTGGAGGCAGCGGCCGAGCGCAACCTGGTGCTCAAGTGCGGCGTGGAGGCCGAGTACTCGCTGGTGGTGCGCAACGAGGACGGCTCGTTGGCCGTGGCGGACGAGCGCGACAACCTGACACTGCCCTGCTACGACGCCCGGGGACTCACCCGGATGCTGCCGCACCTCGAAGCGGTGTCGAAGAACCTCGATGCCATGGGCTGGGGCAACTACGCCAACGATCACGAGGACGCCAACGGACAGTACGAGCAGAACTGGCTGTACTCCGACGCCCTCACCACCGCCGACCGGCTGATCCTGTTCCGGCTGATGGTGCACACGCTGGCCCAGCGCGACGGCCGTTACGCCACGTTCATGCCCAAGCCGTTCGCCGACAAGACCGGCAACGGGCTGCACACCCACCTGAGCCTGTGGACCGCTGACACCGATGATCCGCTGTTCATCGGCGGCACCGCCGGCGGGCCCGACACCAAGGGCCTGGGCCTCAGCGAGCTGGCCTACCAGTTCGTGGGCGGGCTGCTGCGCCACGCCCGCTCGCTGGTGGCGGTGGTGTGCCCGATCGTCAACTCCTACAAGCGCATGGGTGTGGGTGCGCCCACCTCGGGGGCCACCTGGGCGCCGGCCTATGCGGCGTACGGCGGCAACAACCGCACCCAGATGATCCGCATCCCCGAGCCCGACCGGATCGAGATCCGCCTCGGCGACGGGGCCGCCAACCCGTACCTGATGTTCGCTGCGTACCTGGCCTGCGGGCTCGACGGCATCGACAACGGCATCGACCCGGGCGCGCCCAACATGGACAACCTGCATGCCATGTCTGCCGAAGACGTGGCGGCGAAGGGGATTGCGGTGCTGCCGCCCACGCTGCTGCACGCCGCCGAGGAGCTCGAGGGATGCGAGGTGCTCGCCGCAGGGCTCGGCGACACCGCCGAGGGCCCCTACCGCGACTACTTCGCACAAACCAAGAAGGCGGAATTCCTGGCCCACCACAGCGTCGTCACCGCCGGCGAGGTCGACCAATACCTCACCCTGTTCTGAGAGGATGAACCCATGAGTGCATCGGACGCCGGGGAGAAGAGGGCGGCCGAGCGGGCCGCAGCGGTCGCGGACGCGATGGAGGACATTGCCAAGATCGATGCGCATGGCCGCGAGCACGGCGGCATCGACCGGGCCGGCATCGCCCGCATCAAGGAGCGGCTGCTGGAGCTGGCCACCCACGAGCACCTGTTCCCGGCGGAGGACTTCCCGGCGCCCGACGGCGAGCGCGGCTCGCACAACTACCGCCTCGCCCAGAACGATGACGGCACGCTGGCGCTGTATGTCCAGAGCGTGGGCGAAGGCACGTCGGCCCCGCCGCATGAGCACCTCACTTGGGCGGTCATCGTGGGCATGCGCGGCCGGGAGCTGAATCGCTTCTACGACTGCTGTGCCGGCGAAGGCGAGCCGCACGTTGAGCGAGAGACCCTGGTCGAGCGCGGCACCGGCGTGGCGATGCTGGGCCACGACGTGCACTCGATCCACATCGAGGGCGCCTCGACCAACTTCCACTGCTACGGCCTGGCGATGGAGAACATGATCGGTCGCCGGTACTGGAATGCCGACGAAGGCGAGTGGCGGGTCTTCGCCGACTCGAGCAGCATCGTCGAGGCCCGCCCGGGCTATCCAGCGACGGCCGCTGCCTGAGCCACTCGGACACGGTCGGGTGGCGGCGCGTTCGCTGGGCGACGGCTGTTGGCCGAGCCGTTCCCGGGTGCGGCGTGCCGCGGTTGTGAAGGAAGAGTGATGGCCGACGTTCGCACGATCACAGCGGCTGAGCTGGTGGAGCGGCATCGCGGCCTGCTGCGCGGCAACGGCACTGAGCTGGCACTGGTGGATGCTCGCGAGCCGACCGAGTTCACCCAGCGGCACCTGCTGTACGCAGCGAACCTGCCGCCAAGCCACGTGGGCCTCGAAGTGGCCGCGCGCATCCCGCGGCTGGGCACGCCGGTCGTGGTGTGCGATGACGGCGGGGGACAGGCCGCGGCTGTCGCCCTGGAGCTCACGGTGCTGGGCTACACCGACACGGCGGTGCTCGACGGCGGTATCGATGCGTGGGCGGCAGCGGGCGGCGAGCTGTACTCGGGCATCAACGTGCCGTCCAAGCTGTTCGGCGAGCTGGTCGAGGAGCACTTCGGCACGCCGCACGTGACGGCGAGCGAGCTGGCGGGCTGGCTGGCCGACGGCCGCGACTTGGTGGTGGTGGACTCGCGCACCCGCCGCGAGTTCAACCGCATGAGCATCCCGACCGGCCGGTCGTGCCCCGGCGGTGAGCTGGTGCGCCGGGTGGGCGACCTGATCGACGACGGCACCACGGTCGTGGTGAATTGTGCCGGGCGGACCCGCAGCATCATGGGCGCGCAGTCGCTGCGTTCGGCCGGGCTACCCAACGCCGTGTACGCGCTGAAGGACGGCACGATGGGCTGGGAGCTGGCCGGTCTCGAGCTGGAACATGGCCGCGACGAGCTGGCCCCCGAACCGAGCGAGGCCGGTCGAGCCCAGGCCGCGGTGGCGGCGCAGGCCGTGGCAGAACGTTGCGGGGTTCGCACGATCGACCGCTCCCAGCTCGACGGCTGGCTCGCCGATGACGGCCGCACGACCTACTTCATGGACGTGCGCACGCCCGAGGAATTCGCCGCTGGGCACCTGCCGGGCGCGACCGGTGCGCCTGGCGGCCAGTTGGTGCAGGCAACCGACGAGTACCTGGCGACTCGAGGGGCCCGGGTCGTGCTGGCCGACGGCGACGGCATCGGCGCCACCATGACCGCGTCATGGCTCGTCCAGATGGGCTGGGACGCCTGCGTGCTGGAGCCGGGTTGGCTCGACGATGCCCAGCTCGTCGAGAGTGCCGCGGACGAGACCGCGGCCGCGATCCGCTCACGCCAGCCGCCGCTGCCCTACGACCCCGCCGACGCCGAGGTGGCACGAGCCGCCATGGAGGCCTACCTGGTCTGGGAAGTCGCCCTGCCCGACCAGTACGCCCGCGACGACCTCGTCGAATTCCGTTTCTGCTAGAGGTCGGCGAAGCGCTCGATGGTTTCGGCCCAGCCGCTGGCGTCGTCGGGCGTCGCGATGACGGTCTGCAGCCCTGCCATCGGTGACACGGGTACCGCGATCCGGCTGACGCCGCGGCGGGCCAACTCAGGGATCTCGTCGAGGTCGTTGGGCAACTGAACGGTGATCTCGAGCGCGTCGGGATCGCGGCCGTGCTCGGCGGCGGTCTGGCGCGCGAGGTCGATGAGGTCCCATGGGGCGCCGCGCGCCGGGAAGTAGCCATCGCCGAGGCGTCCGGCTCGCCGGGCCGCGACCCTGGAATCGCCGCCCACGATGATCGGCACCGAGCCGTTCACCGGCTGGGGCCGGCAGTACGCCGCGTCGAAGTTCACGAACTCGCCGTGGAACGTGGGCCGATCAGCCGACCACAGCTCGCGCATCGCGGCCACGTACTCGTCGGTGCGCGGGCCTCGGTCGTCGAAGTGATCGCCGACGCCGATGGCCTCGAACTCCTCGCGCATCCAGCCCACGCCGATGCCCAACAGCACCCGGCCGCCCGACATGTGGTCGAGCGTGGCGATCTGCTTGGCGCACACCACCGGGCTGTGCTGGGGCACGATCAGGATGCCGGTGCCGAAGTTGATGGTGGACGTGACGCCCGCCATGTAGGCCATCCACATCAGCGGATCGGGCAGCAGCAGATCCTCGACGCCGCCGGCCATCTTGCCGTCGGGGCTGTAGGGGTACTGCGACTGGTAGCCCGACGGGATCACGGTGTGCTCCACCGTCCATGCCGACTCGAATCCGGCCGCCTCGCCCGCCTGCACCAGTTCGGCGGCGAGCGCGGTGTCGGTGGCGAATCGGCCCGTGTTGCAATACCTGAGCCCGAATTTCATGTCGCAGTCCCTTCAGTGCGGCCCCGTCGGTGGGCACCGAGCCCGCAGTCTCGCGCGCCGCACCGCTCGTTGACCGGTGCGGCGCCTCGATCCAATACCGTGCCTCCAAGCCACTGGTCTCGGAGCACCTATGCCGTTCTTGCCACACGTCTCGGACATCTTCGACCCGTCTCGCTGGAGTGCGGTCGACGGGTTCGACTTCACCGACATCACCTACCACCGCAGCAACGAGCACGGCACGGTGCGCATCGCGTTCGACCGGCCCGATGTGCGCAACGCCTTCCGCCCGCACACCGTCGACGAGCTGTACCGGGCGCTCGACCATGCCCGCCAATCGCCCGACGTGGGCTGCATCCTGCTCACCGGCAACGGCCCCGCACCCGCCGACGGCGGCTGGGCGTTCTGCTCGGGCGGCGACCAGCGCATCCGCGGCAAGGACGGCTACCGCTACGCCGACGGGGAGACGGCTGCCGACATCGATCCGGCTCGCACCGGGCGGTTGCACATCCTGGAGTGCCAGCGGCTGATCCGGATGATGCCCAAGGTGGTGGTCTGCGTGGCGAACGGCTGGGCGGCAGGCGGCGGTCACAGCCTGCACGTGGTGTGCGACCTGACGATCGCCTCGGCTGAGCACGCCCGGTTCCGCCAGACCGACACCAACGTGGCCAGCTTCGACGGCGGCTTCGGCTCGGCCTATCTCGCCCGCCAGATCGGCCAGAAGAAGGCCCGCGAGATCTTCTTCCTCGGCCGCACCTACACCGCGCAGGAGCGGTTCGACATGGGCGACGTCAACGCAGTGGTGCCCCACGCCGAGCTGGAGTCTGTGGCGCTGGAGTGGGCGGCCGAGATCGTGTCGCGCTCACCCACCGCACAGCGCATGGCCAAGTTCGCGTTCAACTTGATCGACGACGGCCTGGTGGGCCAGCAGGTGTTCGCCGGCGAGGCCACCCGCCTGGCTTACGGCACCGACGAGGCCGCCGAAGGCCGCGACGCCTTCCTAGAAAAGCGCGACCCCGAATACGAGCAATTCCCCTGGCACTTCTGACCCGCGGCTCAGCCTCAGGCGGGACGGAGGCGCTGCATGAGGGTGACGTCGAGCCAGCGCCCGAACTTGCGACCCACCTCTCGCTCGACGCCGACGAGATCGAAGCCGTGCTTGGCGTGCAGCGCCACCGATGCAGCGCCGGCATCGGCGATCCGGGCGAAGACTGCATGGAAGCCGTGGTCGTCGGCGAGTGCCACGAGGTCGCCGAGCAGCAGGCTGCCCACGCCGCGCCCCTGGTGGTCGCGATGCACGTAGATGGAGTCCTCGACGCTGGTCGAGTACGCCGGGCGGGTGCGGTAGGGCGACAGGCAGGCCCAGCCCAGCACGGTGCCGTCGGGCTCGGCATCGTCGTCGCCGGGCACCGCGACGAGGCATGGGTAGGCGCCCGAGTGCTCCCGCATCCAGGCGGCTTGCTCGGTCGATGAGCGGGGCACCATGTCGAACGTGGCCGTGCCCTCGGTGACCTCGCGGTTGTAGATCTCCGCGATCGCATCGGCGTCGGCCATCGTGGCCAGCCGGGTTCGCATGGCAGCGAAGCTACCGAAGGGCCACGGATACACTCCGGACCCCACACTGTTCGGCGCACATCGCTGGCGATGGCGCACGAGCGTTGCCCCGTTAGCTCAGTAGGCAGAGCACAGCCATGGTAAGGCTGGTGTCGCCGGTTCGATTCCGGCACGGGGCTCGCCGCTACCCTGCGGCACAATTCGGCGGGATAGCTCAGTTGGTCAGAGCGCACGGCAGCGGCGGCCGCTTGCGGTCGCCGCATTGGACGCAGCATCGTGAGGTCCTGGCTGCAGGCGTTGTTGGTGCGGTCAGTAGGCTGCAATGCGATTTCTTGGCGGGATAGCTCAGTTGGTCAGAGCGCACGGCTCATAATCGTGAGGTCCTGGGTTCGAGTCCCAGTCCCGCTACCGCAAGCCCCTGGGACGCGACCCAGATGCCTGCCGGTAGCCTGTTCCGGCGGACATACAGCCCGCACCTGTGTCATACGCGCACCGCTTGCGGTACGCCAATGCCGAGGGCAGTAGCTCAATTTGGTAGAGCACCGGTCTCCAAAACCGGCGGTTGCGGGTTCGAGTCCCTCCTGCCCTGCGCTTCCGCCGCCCCGCTGAGCGCCAGCAGGGCGGATCAGCCACGCCCACACCCACGACAACCCAAGCCGGAGACATCCCCGATGGCCATGAACCGACGGACACGCCGTCACCTGCAGCGCCAGGGCGAGATGACGGCGGACGGCACACCCGCGGGCCGGCGCGAGCGGCGCCAGGCTCCCGCGGCATCGCCGACGACGGAACGGGCGGGACCGGCTCAGTTCGTAGGCGAGGTTCGCTCCGAGCTGAAGAAGGTCATCTGGCCGACCCGCTCCGAGCTCGTCAACTACTCGATCGTCGTCTTCATCACGATCGTGATCCTGACGGCGATGATCGCAGGATTCGACTGGATTCTTGGCGAGGCTGTGCTGCGCCTCTTCGACGTGAACTGACCGAAACCGAGCTGACGAACATGAGTGATCTGACCGAAACCTCCACCGCACCCGAGTCCGACCCGATGGCCGCGGCTCGCCGCCTGCTGACGTCGCAATCCGCGACCACCCTGGCCCCGCCAGCCGCCGAGGCCGCAGACGACACCGGCGCAGTCGAGAGCGTCGACGAGCCCGCGGCCGAGGGCGCCCTCGCCGACGTGCTCACCGAGGACGAACTGCTCGCCCCCGCCGAGCCCGAGCCCGAGCCGAAGCGTGTATCGCCCTATGACCGGCCCGGCCGCTGGTTCGTGGTCCACACCCAGTCGGGCTACGAGAAGAAGGTCAAGCAGAATCTCGAAGCCCGGATCGGCACCTTTGACATGGAGGACCAGATCCACGAGGTCGCGATCCCCATGGAGGACGTGATCGAGTTCAAGGCCGGCCGCAAGGTGGTTGCCAAGAAGAAGGTGTTCCCGGGATACCTGCTGATCCGCTGCCGCCCGAGCGATGAGGCCCACCACATGATTCGCAGCACGCCGGGTGTCACGGGCTACGCCGGGCCCGGCGGCAAGCCCTCGCCGCTGCGCCGCAGGGAGGTCGAGGCGTTCTTGGCAGAGCCCGACGAGGGGCCCGAGATGCCGCGCCGCACCAAGCCGTCGATGATCTTCGAGATCGACGAGAGCGTGCGCATCAAGGAGGGTCCGTTCTCGGACTTCCAAGGTCAGGTGATCGAGATCAACGAGGAACAGCTCAAGGTCAAGGTGCTGGTGAACATCTTCGGCCGGGAGACTCCCGTCGAGCTCGACTTCGTTCAAGTCGCAAAGATCTGAGCTGCAGCCCCAGCGCAGACTCACCCCAGATTCAGGAGCACAACATGGCAGACAACGCAGCACGGGCACCGAGGCGCAAGCGTGTCGCTGCAGTCGTCAAGATCCAGATCCCCGCGGGCCAGGCCTCGCCCGCGCCGCCGGTGGGCACCGCCTTGGGCCCGCACGGCGTGGCGATCATGGACTTCTGCAAGGACTACAACGCCAAGACCGAGAGCCAGCGAGGCACCATCGTGCCGGTCGAGATCACGATCTTCGAGGACCGCTCGTTCACCTTCATCACAAAGACGCCGCCGACGTCGGTGCTGCTGCGCCAAGCTGCCGGGCTCACGAAGGCCGCCGAGAACCCCGGTCGCGAGACGGTGGCTCACGTCACCGAGTCCCAGGTCGCCGAGATCGCGCAGGTCAAGATGGTTGACCTCAACGCCCGTGACATCGAGGCCGCCAAGCTGCAGGTGATCGGCACCGCACGCTCGATGGGCATCGAAGTCGCCGGCTGAGCTGGCCCGCGCTACAGGAGAGTCTCAGATGGCAGGAAAGAAGTACGCGGACGCCACTCGCCGCTACGACCGGCAGATGATGCACGAGCCGGCCCAGGCGATCGACATGGTGAGGACATTCGCCACCGCCAAATTCGACGAATCGGTCGAGTTGTCGGTCCGCCTCGGCGTCGATCCGCGCAAGGCCGACCAGATGGTCCGAGGCACTGTCGCACTGCCCTCGGGCACCGGCGGCGACGTGCGCGTTGCGGTGTTCGCACAGGGCGACGCGGCTGCGGCAGCCTCCGAGGCGGGCGCCGACATCGTGGGCGGTGCCGATCTCGCGGAGCGGGTCGAGGCCGGATACACCGAATTCGATGTGGCCATCGCAACGCCGGACATGATGGGCGTGGTGGGCCGCTTGGGCAAGGTGCTTGGCCCGCGGGGGCTCATGCCCAATCCCAAGTCGGGCACGGTGACCCCCGATGTCGGCAAGGCCGTCGGCGAGTTCAAGGGCGGCAAGGTGGAATACCGCACCGATCGCTACGGCAACGTGCACCTCGCAATTGGCAAGGTCAGCTTCTCGGCCGAAGACTTGAATGCGAACCTCGCGGCGGTCATGGACGAGCTCACTCGTGCGCGGCCCGCCAGCGCCAAGGGGCGCTACGTCCGCAAGATGGTGGTTTCCTCGACGATGGGTCCCGGAGTTCAGATTGACCCCGCCGACTTCGGCTGATCGCGGCGGTTGGACACAACTGCGACCGCCGGTAGCGTTCTGGCTTCTACAACCTGCTCGCCGTAGATCTCCGGTGGCTCCGGCCTGAAATCGGCCCCGTCTGAACCCAGTTCAGGAGCTTGCTCGACTTGAGCAAGCGGCACGGGTCGAGCCTGACGAGGCGGACTGGCTTCCTGTGCGCGTCAGCGTCGGGGTGCGGTTCTGTCTGGTCTGCGGACCGGCGCCCGATCCGGGGCCGGGAGCAACTACCCGCCCGACAACGACGACTCTCACCAACCAGGAGGTCCCCGAGTGCCCGCAGCCACTGCAGCGCCCCCACGACCGCCGCGGGCCGACAAGGTGGCGGTCGTCGACGAGGTGCGCGAGCGATTCGCCGAGGCCGAGGCGGTGCTGTTCACCGAATACCGAGGCCTTGACGTGACTGAGATGGCCGACTTGCGCGGTCGTCTCATTGATGCCGACTGCCGTTACAAGATCTTCAAGAACACGCTGGTCCGCCGTGCGCTCACCGACGATGCCCCCGACGGGGTCATGGAGCTGCTGCTGGGCCCGACAGCGCTGGCCTTCTGCGGCAAGGATCCCTCCGCGGCGGCCAAGGCCCTGCGCACGTTCGCGGACGAGCACGAAGCCTTGGTCATCAAGGGCGGCATCCTGGCCGGCACCCTGCTCAGCGACGGCCAGGTGCGCGACCTCGCCGACCTGCCGTCGCGCGACGAGCTCATGGCCCAGATGCTCGGAGTGCTCGCTGCGCCGCTGGGCTCACTCGCCTCGATGATGAGCAACCTCATCGGCGAGATGTCCGGCCTCGTACAAGCCCTGATCGATCGAAGCCCAACAGACCCAACAGACCCAGCCGCCCCTACAGACACGGAGAACAACCAGTGAGTACATCCACCGAAGAGATCCTCGACGCCATCGGCAACATGACGGTGCTCGAGCTGGTCGAACTGAAGAAGGCGTTCGAAGAGCGCTTCGACGTCACCGCAGCGGTGGCGGCCCCGATGATGGTGGCAACGGGAGCCGTTGCTGCCGACGGCGAGGGCGAAGCCGCCGAGGACGCCGTCGACGAGGTGACCGTCACGCTCACTGCAATCGGCGACAAGAAGGTCCAGGTCATCAAGGAGGTCCGCTCGCTCACGAGCCTCGGCCTCAAGGAGGCCAAGGACCTCGTCGAGGCGGCGCCGAAGGCCGTGCTCGAGGGCGTTCCCAAGGCCGACGCCGACAAGGCCAAGGAGGCCCTCGAAGCAGTCGGCGCCACCGTCGAAGTCGCCTGATCCATCACGGCCACCTCCAACGCAGCCCGGGCGTCGCAGTTGTGGCGCCAGCGGGGTCCCCGATAGCGTTGATCCAGCCGTGGCACAGGTGGCCTCTTTTCTCGCGCACCCCACCAGTCCCCAGCATCGAGACCGAGCGTTGAGGTCACTGATCGCTGCGGACCCTCGCGACTGCGCGCGCCTCCAACCCCCCGTTGGTTGCCACCGGCAGTCGCCCGCGACCCATCCCGCACAACTGAACCACTAGGAGAGTCCGTTGTCGTCTCGTGTCGGCCGCGAACGCTATTCGTTCGGCAACCTCGACGAAGTCCTGGAACTCCCGGACCTCGTGTCGATCCAGAAGGATTCCTTCCAACGTTTTCTCGACGTCGGACTCGCAGAGACCTTCGCTGATATCAGTCCCATCAGCGACTTCGGTGGGCACCTGCAGCTGGTCTTCTCATTCGATCCGCACGATGAGGACCTTCGTCCCCCGCCCAAGTTCTCGGTGGAGGAATGCAAGGAACGCGACATGACCTACTCGGCGCCGATCTTCGTGCGCGCCGAGTTCAAGAACGCCCACACCGGCGAGGTCAAGGCGCAGACCGTGTTCATGGGCGACTTCCCGATGATGACCCCCAAGGGCACGTTCATCATCAACGGCACCGAGCGCGTGGTGGTCAGCCAGCTCGTGCGATCGCCGGGTGTGATTTTCCAGCCCGGCGAGCGATACCGGCTGCGCAACATGTCCAAGCACCAGCTCGTGACCGCGACCATTCACCCCTACCGCGGCGAGTGGATCGAGTTCGACGTCGAGCACAAGCCGGGCAAGGACCCCACCGCCGGCAGCCGTGTCGCCCGCAAGCGCCGGCTCAGCATCTTCTCGCTGCTGCGGGCGCTGGGCTATGGCGAGGACCGCTACCCCGGGCTGCTCGAGCGCTTCGTCGAGCACTTCGACTTCCTCGAGCCGCAGTGGGAGAAGGACCGCCTGGTCGCACCGTCACAGGAAGAGTCGGTCATCGAGCTGTACAAGCGAGTGCGTCCCGGCGAGATGGCCACCGCCGATGCGGCCAACAACTACTTCCAGAACGCCTTCTTCGACGATCGTCGCTACTCGCTGTCCAAGGTGGGCCGCTACAAGCTGAATCGCAAGCTGGGCCCTGAGCTGGACCGCGTGGCCGAGCTGTTCGACCTGGACTTCGTCGACGCTGACGATGCGCGCGCAGTGGACCATCCCGAGCTGATCCGGCCCGATCCCGAGTCGACAGTGCTCACCCGCAGCGAGGTGCTCGCCACCGCCAGCTATCTGCTGCATCTGGCCAACGCCGAGCCCGGCTACCGGCTCGACGACCAGGATCACTTCGCCAACCGTCGCATCCGCTCGGTGGGCGAGCTCATCCAGAACCAGGTGCGCATCGGGCTGAGCCGCATGGAGCGGGTGGTGCGCGAGCGCATGACCACCCAGGACGTCGAGGCGATCACGCCACAGACGCTCATCAACATCCGGCCGGTCGTGGCGGCCACCAAGGAGTTCTTCGGCACCAGCCAGCTCAGCCAGTTCATGGACCAGGTGAACCCGCTCTCAGGGCTCACCCACCGCCGTCGCCTGTCCGCGCTGGGCCCGGGCGGCCTGTCGCGTGAGCGTGCCGGCTTCGAGGTGCGCGACGTGCACTTCAGCCACTACGGCCGCATGTGCCCCATCGAGACGCCCGAGGGTCCCAACATCGGGCTCATCGGAGCGCTCGCCACGTTTGCCCGCGTCAACGAGTTCGGCTTCATCGAGTCGCCCTACCGGGTCATCAAAGACGGCAAGGCGACCCACGAAGTGCGCTACCTGACCGCGGACGAGGAAGAGGAGTTCGTGGTCGCGCAGGCCAACGCGCCGCTGAATCCCGACGGCTCGTTCCGCAACCCCCGCGTGCTGGTCCGCAAGAGCCCCCAAGGCGCCAGCCTCGAGGATCTGCGGCTGCAGATGGAGCGCGACACCTACTTCGCGGCCACCACCGAGATCAGCTACGTGCCGGCGTCGGAAGTCCAGCTCATGGACGTCTCGCCGAAACAGATCGTGTCGGTGGCCACCGCGCTGATCCCGTTCCTCGAGCACGACGACGCCAACCGGGCGCTCATGGGCGCCAACATGCAGCGCCAGGCAGTGCCCCTGCTGCGGGCCGAGGCCCCCTACATCGGCACCGGCATCGAGGGGCTGGCCATGGCCGACGCCGCCGAGATGGTGCTGTCGGAGACCGACGGCGTTGCGACCGACATCACCGGCGATCAGGTCGTGCTCGAATCCGCCGACGGCGACGAGCACGTGTACCCGCTGCTCAAGTTCCGGCGCTCCAACCAGGACACCTGCATCAACCAGAAGGCATTGGTCCGCCCCGGCGACAAGGTGTCGGTCGGCCAGGTGATCGCCGACGGTCCCTCCACCGACCACGGCGAGCTGGCACTGGGCAAGAACCTCCTCGTGGCCTACATGGCGTGGGAGGGCTACAACTTCGAGGACGCCATCATCCTGTCCGAGCGTCTGGTGAAGGACGACGTGCTCACGTCGATCCACATTCACGAGTACGAGATCGATGCACGCGACACCAAGCTGGGGCCCGAGGAGATCACCCGGGACATCCCCAATCTGGCCGACGACATCCTCGCCGACCTCGACGAGCAGGGCATCGTGCGCATCGGCGCCGAAGTCGAGCCGGGTGCGGTGCTGGTCGGCAAGGTCACCCCCAAGGGCGAGACCGAGCTCACCCCCGAGGAGCGGCTGCTGCGTGCCATCTTCGGCGAGAAGGCCCGCGAGGTACGCGACACCTCGCTCAAGGTGCCTCACGGCGAGAACGGCGTGGTCACCGACATCCGGGTGTTCAGCCGCGACGCCGACGACGAGCTGCCGCCTGGCGTGAACCAGCTCGTGCGCGTCTATGTGGCCCAGAAGCGCAAGATCAGCGTGGGCGACAAGCTGGCCGGACGCCACGGCAACAAGGGTGTGATCTCGAAGATCCTGCCGGTCGAAGACATGCCGTACCTGGCTGATGGCACCCCGGTGGACATCATCCTGAGCCCGCTGGGAGTGCCCAGCCGCATGAACGTCGGCCAGGTGCTCGAAGCGCACTTGGGGTACGCGGCCCGCTGGGGCTGGAAAGCGACCGACGCGAGCGGCAACGAGCAGATGGTCGGCGCCGAGCCCGTCAGCAACACTGCCCGCAAGACGCGGCCCACCACCCAGCCGTCGGTGTTCATCGCCACGCCGGTGTTCGACGGCGCCCGCTGGGACGAGGAGGAGGCCGCGGGCCGCCATCCCACCATCCAGCAGACGCTGGCGAACCTGCGTCCCGAGTCGGTCACCGGCGACAGGCTCATGACCGACACGGGCAAGACGACGCTCTACAACGGGCGCACGGGCGAGCCGTACGACGAGCCGATCATGGTGGGCTACAGCTACATCCTGAAGCTTGCCCACCTGGTCGACGACAAGATCCACGCCCGGTCCACCGGTCCGTACTCGATGATCACCCAGCAGCCGCTGGGCGGCAAGGCACAGTTCGGCGGCCAGCGCTTCGGCGAGATGGAGGTGTGGGCGCTTGAGGCGTACGGCGCTGCGTACTGCCTGCAGGAGCTGCTCACCATCAAGTCAGACGACGTGCTGGGCCGGGTGCGGGTGTACGAGGCGATCGTCAAGGGCGAGAACATTCCCGAGCCCGGCATCCCCGAGAGCTTCAAGGTGCTCATCAAGGAGATGCAGGCGCTCTGCCTCAATGTCGAGGTGATGTCGACGGCTGGCCAGCAGATCGACATTCAAGGCCTCGACGAGGACGTCTTCCGCGCCGAGGAGTCGCTGGGCATCGACATCAGCCGACCCGAACGCGGCAGCGACGAAGAAGACGAACTGCGCCGCCAGCGCGTCTGAGCGGCACTGACAACCACTGACCGAGACTCGACGAGCCAGACACACGGGGCCAGAAACACTCACATGATCGACGTCAACGACTTTTCTGACATCCGGATCGGCTTGGCTACTGCCGACGCCATCCGCACATGGTCCAACGGCGAGGTGCGCAAGCCCGAGACCATCAACTACCGCACGCTCAAGCCCGAGAAGGACGGCTTGTTCTGCGAGAAGATCTTCGGTCCCACCAAGGACTGGGAGTGCGGCTGCGGCAAGTACAAGCGCGTCAGGTTCAAGGGCATCATCTGCGAGCGCTGCGGCGTGGAAGTCACCCGCTCCAAGGTGCGACGTGAGCGGATGGGCCACATCGAGCTGGCGGCTCCGGTGGTGCACATCTGGTACCTGCGGGGCACCCGTTCGTGGCTGGCGTACTTCCTGACGGGCCTCGATCCCCGCCAGGAGCTCAAGGCCAAGGCGCTCGAGCGGGTCATCTACTTCGCCGCCAATCTCGTCACCAAGGTCGACAGCGAGAAACTGCACGCGGACCTGCCCCAGCTCGAAGCCGAGAAGGCCGAGGAGCTCACGGTCATCGACGAGGAGCTGGCCGAACGGCGAGCTGAGCGACTCAAGGAGCTCGAAGACGAGCTCGCATCGCTGGAGTCCGAGGGTGCGCGCGACCGCGAGATTAAGTCCAGCCAGCGCGAGGCCGATCGGGACCTCGAAGCGCTGGACGAGGAGGCCGCCGAGGAGAAGGACCTCGTCGAGCGGACCTTCAGCGCGCTCTCCGAGCTGCACGAGCGGATGATCGTCGACGACGAGGATCTGTGGCGCGAGCTGGAGGACCGCTACGGCCAGTACTTCGAGGGCGGCATGGGCGCCGAGGCCATAGCGCAGCTCATGGCCAACATGGACTTCGACGTCGAGGAGGCCGAGCTTCGCGCCGCCATCGAGGCGTCCGACGGCCGGCGCCCGCTGTCTGCGCAGCGCAAGCAGAAGGCGATCAAGCGGCTCAAGATCCTGAGCGCCTTCAACCGCCGCGACGAGCACGGCCGCCGCATCAATGACCCGCGGGCGATGATCCTCGACGCGGTGCCCTGCATCCCGCCAGACCTGCGCCCGATGGTGCAGCTCGACGGCGGCCGGTTCGCGACCTCGGATCTGAACGACCTCTACAGGCGTGTCATCAACCGCAACAACCGGTTGAAGCGGCTGCTGGACCTGCGGGCGCCCGAGATCATCGTCAACAACGAGAAGCGCATGCTGCAGGAAGCCGTCGATGCGCTGTTCGACAACGGCCGGCGCGGTCGGCCTGTGACAGGCCCCGGCAACCGGGCGCTCAAGTCGCTGTCGGACATGCTCAAGGGCAAGCAGGGGCGCTTCCGCCAGAACCTGCTCGGCAAGCGAGTGGACTACTCGGGACGCTCGGTGATCGTCGCGGGGCCCACGCTGCGCCTGCACCAGTGCGGGCTGCCCAAGCTGATGGCGCTGGAGCTGTTCAAGCCGTTCGTCATGAAGCGGCTGGTGGACTCCGAGATCGCCCAGAACATCAAGTCGGCCAAGCGGATGGTGGAGCGCCGCCGCGCCGACGTCTGGGACGTGCTCGAGGACGTCATCAAGGAGCACCCGGTGCTGCTGAACCGGGCGCCCACGCTGCACCGGCTGGGCATCCAGGCCTTCGAGCCGCTGCTGGTGGAAGGCAAGGCCGTGCAGATCCACCCGTTGGTGTGCGCTGCGTTCAATGCCGACTTCGACGGCGACCAGATGGCAGTGCACCTGCCGCTGTCCTCGGAGGCCCAGGCCGAGGCCCGGGTGCTGATGCTGTCGGCCAACAACATTCTCAGCCCCGCGGACGGCCGCCCGATGACGGTGCCCAGCCAGGACCTGCTGATCGGCAGCTACTACCTGACCGAGCTGCGCGGCAGCGACGGCACTGCCGAAGCGGACGCCGACAAGCCGGTTTTCCGCCACCTGCACCAGATCCAGCGGGCGCTCGAAGGGTCCCAGGTCGGGCTTCATGAGCTGATCGAGTGGCGCATTCCCGAGCTCAGTGACGGCAACGGCGGCTACGAGCCCACCACGGCGGGCCGAGCGCTGTTCAATGCTGCGCTGCCCGACGACTTCGAGTACGTAAACCGGCCGGTGCGCAAGGGCGACATGGGCCGCATAGTGCGAGCCCTGTCGGACAACTACTCCACCAGCGACATCGCCGTCAGCCTCGACAACATGAAGGACCTCTGCTACGAGTACGCGAGCCGATCGGGCTTGACGATCTCGGTCGACGACGTGCGCACGCCGCCGGACAAGGCCGAGATCCTCGAACGCCACGAGAGCGAGGCGGAGCGGGTCGAGACCCAGTTCCGGCGCGGCATCATCACCGACGGCGAGCGGCGTCAGAAGGAAGTGGAGATCTGGACCGACGCCACCGACGAGGTGCGCCGCTCGCTCGAGGCTGAGCTGGCCCGCACGACGTTCAACCCGATCGACATGATGGTCGGGTCCGGCGCCCGCGGGAACATGATGCAGGTGCGCCAGATCGCGGCGATCCGCGGCCTGGTGGCCAACCCTCGCGGCGACATCATCCCGCGCCCGATCAAGTCGTCGTACCGCGAGGGTCTCGCCACTTTGGAGTACTTCATCTCCACGCCTGGCGCCCGCAAGGGCCTGGTCGACACCGCGCTGCGGACGGCCGACTCGGGCTATCTCACTCGCCGGCTGGTCGATGTGGCCCAAGAGCTGATCATCAACAGCGAGGACCCCTTCGAACGATCTGGCCCCGTGAACGGGCTGTGGATCGAGGATGTCTTCGCTGACCGTCCCGACAGGCGCACCCATCTCGACACTCGGCTGTTCAGCCGCTGTCTGGCGTCAGAGGTGGCGCTCAGCGATGGCAGCGTGCTCGAAGCCGGTCGCCTCATCGGCGAGGACGAGCTGATTGCCCTGCGTGACGATCCCGAGGTCACCCGGGTGCGCGTGCTGTCCCCGCTCACCGACGACTCAGAATTCGGCGTGTCGGCGATGGCCTACGGCGGTTCGCTGGCGACCGGCAAGCTCATCGAGGTGGGCGAGGCGGTCGGCGTGATCGCTGCCCAGTCCATCGGCGAGCCGGGCACGCAGCTGACCATGAGGACGTTCCACACCGGCGGCGTCATCGGCGGCGAGAACATCGCCGGCGGTCTGCCCCGGGTGGTCGAGCTGTTCGAAGCTCGCACCCCGCGCGGCAAGGCCGTGCTGGCCCGCCGCTCAGGTGTGGTGCGCATCGGCGAGGACGACGGTCGGGGGCGCCAGATCGACGTCATCGGTGATGACGGCTCCGAGGACACCTACACGGTGCCGTCCATGTCGCGGCTCGCCGTGACCGACGGGCAGGACATCCGCGCCGGCGACCCGCTCGTGGACGGACCGCGCGATCCCAAGGAGCTCATCGAGATCCGTGGCGTGCGCGAGACCCAGCAGTACCTCGTCTCCGAGGTGCAGAAGGTGTACCGCGAGCAGGGCGTGTCGATCCATGACAAGCACATCGAGCTGATCATCCGCCAGATGACCAGGCGGGTGCTCGTCGGCGAGCAGGGCGATTCGCCGTTCCTGCCCGGCGAACAGGTCGACCAGCGGAACTACCGCGAGGCCAACCGCGAGCTGGTGGCCCAAAGCCGCCGCCCCGCCGAGGGACGCCCGATCATCATGGGCATCACGAAGGCTTCGCTCGCGACCGAGTCGTGGCTCTCGGCTGCCTCCTTCCAGGAGACGACCCGCGTGCTGACCGAGGCTGCCATCGAGTCGCGTCGCGACAGCCTGAAGGGCCTCAAGGAGAACATCATCATCGGCAAGCTGATTCCGGCGGGCACCGGTCAGGACGTGTACCGCAACATCGACACGATTGCCCCCGAGTACGAGCCGATGGAGTTCTGGTCGTCCGAGGAAGCCCAAGACCCAGCAGCGTGGCTCGCGTCGATCGGCGAAGAGGCTGGCCTCGACCCCAATGGCCTCGACCCGAATGGCCTCAATCCGGATGGCTCGGCGGACAACGTGGCGTCGATCGTCGACGCCAGCTGAACCGACCCCTGCGCGTGCGGTTGCCAGTTGTGGCGCTGGGACGCGCTGCCTAGCCTTGAGCGCCGGTTTCGGCGCGTTGCCGGTGGGGCAATGCGCAGATTTGCCGGCTCCTGTCCATGAGCCTGTCCCCTGACAGCCCCAACCCGCAGAGGTCTTCGTGCCGACGATCCAGCAGCTGGTCCGCAAGGGCCGCAAGTCGAAGTCGACGAAGGTGCGCACGCCTGCGTTGAAGGGATCGCCGCAACGGCGAGGGGTCTGCACCCGCGTCTACACCCACACCCCGAAAAAGCCGAATTCCGCTCTGCGCAAGGTCGCTCGCGTACGCCTCACCAGCGGTGTCGAGGTGACGGCGTACATCCCCGGCGAGGGACACAACCTCCAAGAGCACAGCATCGTGCTGGTCCGCGGCGGCCGCGTGAAAGACCTCCCCGGCGTTCGCTACAAGATCATCCGTGGCGCACTCGACGCTTCGGGCGTGAACTCCCGCCGGCAAGCGCGCTCGCGCTACGGCGCCAAGCGGGAGTCCTGACATGCCCCGCCGAGGCGCAGCGCCCCGCCGCGACATCGACCCCGATCCCGTCTACGAGTCCACGCTGGTCACCCAGTTCATCAACAAGGTGCTGCGGCGCGGCAAGCGCTCGTTGGCCGAGCGCATCGTGTACGGGGCAATGGACCTCGTCGGCGAGCGCACCGGCGGCGAGCCGCTCGAGATCCTCAAGCGTGCGGTGGACAACACCCGACCCCAGGTCGAGGTGAAGAGCCGCCGGGTGGGCGGCGCCACATACCAGGTGCCGGTCGAGGTGCGGCCCCGCCGTGCCACCGCCCTGGCCATCCGCTGGATCGTGGGCTTCGCCCGCGAGCGCCGCGAACGCACCATGTCCGAACGTCTTGCGAACGAGCTGATGGATGCCTCCAACGGCACCGGCTCGGCGGCCAAGCGGCGCGAGGACACGCACCGCATGGCAGAGGCCAACAAGGCCTTCGCGCACTACCGCTGGTGATCTGATCGGGATATCTGATCAATTGAGGCACGTCTGAAATGGCTCGAACGCAACCTCTCGACCGCGTCCGCAACATCGGGATCATGGCCCACATCGATGCGGGCAAGACCACAGTGACCGAGCGGATCCTCTACTACACCGGCGTCAACTACAAGATCGGCGAGGTCCACGACGGCGCCGCCACGATGGACTGGATGGAGCAGGAGCAGGAACGGGGCATCACCATCACCTCCGCTGCCACCACCTGCCACTGGAACGACCACGTCATCAACATCATCGACACGCCGGGCCACGTCGACTTCACCGTCGAGGTGGAGCGCTCGCTGCGGGTGCTGGACGGGGCCGTTGCGGTCTTCGACGGCGTCGCCGGCGTCGAGCCGCAGACCGAGACTGTCTGGCGGCAGGCCGACCGCTACGGCGTGCCCCGCATGTGCTTCATCAACAAGCTGGACCGCACGGGAGCGTCGTTCTTCGGCTCGCTGGCCAGCATCGAGGACCGGTTGACGCCCAACACGGCGGTGCTGCAGCTTCCCATCGGCATCGA
The DNA here is from genome assembly GCF_965203655.1 of Candidatus Poriferisodalis sp. Taxonomy (GTDB): domain Bacteria; phylum Actinomycetota; class Acidimicrobiia; order Acidimicrobiales; family Poriferisodalaceae; genus Poriferisodalis. The sequence goes on along the minus strand of NZ_CBDBDD010000006.1, from coordinate 345,088 downwards.
GGCCGGCTTCGAGGGCGTGGTCGACCTTGTCGAGATGAACGCAGTGGTGTGGAAGGGCGACGACCTCGGCGCCACCTACGACACGATCGAGATCCCCGCTGATCTGGCCGATCAGGCGTCCGAATATCGCAGCCTGCTGCTCGAGCGTCTTGCTGATGTCGACGAGGACATCATGCTGGCGTACCTCGAAGGCGACGATGTCGACGTTGCCACCGTGCGCCGCGCGATCCGGCAGGGCACGATCGACGGTCAGATCGTGCCGGTGCTCACCGGCAGCGCATTCAAGAACAAGGGCGTGCAGCCGCTGCTCGATGCGGTCAATACCTATCTGCCCTCGCCGGTGGACATTCCCGCGATCGGCGGCAGCTCGCTGAACGGCAGCGAGGAGCTCGAGCGCAAGCCGAGCGACGATGAGCCGTTCTCGGCACTCGCGTTCAAGATCATGACCGATCCCCACGTCGGCAAGCTGACCTATTTCCGGGTGTACAGCGGGAGCTTCGAGCGGGGCGGTCAGGTGCTCAACACCACTACCGGCAACCGCGAGCGCATCGGCCGCATCCTGCAGATGCACGCCAACAACCGCGAAGACCGCGAGAACATCGCGACCGGCGACATCGTTGCCGGGATCGGGCTCAAGAACACCCGCACCGGCGACACGCTGTGCGATTCGTCCAAGCCGATCGTGCTCGAGCAGCTCGACTTTCCTGATCCGGTCGTGCATGTCGCCGTCGAGCCGAAGTCCAAGGGCGACCAGGACAAGCTGGGCCGGGCCCTGACCGCGCTCAGCGAGGAAGACCCCACCTTCCAGGTCAAGACCGATCACGAGACCGGCCAGACCGTGATCTCGGGCATGGGCGAGCTGCACCTCGAGGTGCTCGTCGACCGGATGCTGCGGGAGTTCAAGGTGGACGCGTCCATCGGCAAGCCGCAGGTGGCTTACCGCGAGACGATCACCTCACCGGTCGAGAAGTTCGAGTACCGCCACATCAAGCAGACCGGCGGCTCGGGCCAGTACGCGGTAGTGGTCATCAACCTGCGCCCGTCAGAGCCCGGTGAGGGGTATGTGTTCGAGGACAGCATCCGCGGCGGCGTGATCCCGCGTGAGTACATCAGCTCGGTCGATGCTGGCCTGCAGTCGTCGCTGGAGAACGGCCCGCTGGCCGGCTTCCCGCTGGTCGATGTGTCTGTCGATCTCATCGACGGCAATCACCACGACGTCGACTCCTCAGAGATGGCGTTCAAGATCGCCGGCACGATGGCCATGCGCGACGCCGCCCGCCTGGCGCGACCGGTCCTGCTGGAACCGGTGATGTCGGTCGAGGTGGTGACGCCCGAGGACTACATGGGCGACGTCATCGGCGACCTCAACTCCCGCCGTGGACGTGTCGGGCAGATGGAGCTGCGCGGCGTCAATCAGGTGATCGATGCCAAGGTGCCGCTGTCGGAGATGTTCGGCTACGCCAACGACCTGCGGTCTCGTACCCAGGGCCGAGCCACCTACAGCATGCAGTTCGACAACTACGAGCAAGTGCCGCGCACCATCGCCGAGGAGATCATCAAGCGCATCCGCGGTGAATGACCCTGCCAGCCGCCGGCGGGCGGGCCGCGGCCGGTCCCGTTGCGGGCGAATTCGGCCGGGCTTATTGGAACTGGGCCACGGCATCCCTAGCCTCACACCGTTCATAACGGTGAAGAAACAAAGAAAACAGACAACCCTGCACCTCACTCACACCCGATAGGCGAGCAGAACCCCGAAAGGCGGGTACGACATGGCAAAAGAGCGTTTCGAGCGGACCAAGCCTCACGTCAACGTGGGCACGATGGGACACATCGACCACGGCAAGACGACACTGACGGCTGCCATCACGCGTGTGCTGTCCGAACAGGTCGGCGGCCAGGCAACGGCGTTCGACGAGATCGACAAGGCGCCCGAAGAGCGCGAGCGTGGCATCACGATTTCGATTGCTCACGTCGAGTACGAGACGGCCAACCGGCACTACGCGCACGTCGACATGCCCGGTCACGCCGACTACATCAAGAACATGATCACCGGCGCCGCCCAGGTGGACGGCGCCATCCTGGTGGTGTCCGCTGCTGACGGCCCGATGCCCCAGACGCGTGAGCACGTGCTGCTGGCTCGTCAGGTCGGCGTGCCCTACATCGTGGTCGCGCTCAACAAGGTCGACATGGTTGACGACGAGGAGCTCCTCGAGCTCGTCGAGCTCGAGGTGCGTGAGCTGCTCAGCGAGTATGAGTTCCCCGGCGACGACGTCCCAGTCGTGCGTGTCTCCGCGCTGAACGCGCTGGAGGGCGACGCGGCAGCAGCCGAACAGGTCGTCGAGCTGATGAACGCGGTCGACGAGTACGTGCCCGAGCCCGAGCGCGACACCGACCGTCCGTTCCTGATGCCGATCGAAGACGTGTTCTCGATCACCGGCCGCGGCACCGTGGTGACCGGCAAGATCGAGCAGGGCGTCATCAACTCCGGTGACGAGATCGAGATCGTCGGCATCCGTGACACCCAGACCACCACCGTGACCGGCGTGGAGATGTTCCGCAAGATCCTCGACCAGGGCCAGGCGGGCGACAACGTCGGTCTGCTGCTGCGAGGCACCGGCAAGGACGAGGTCGAGCGCGGCCAGGTCTGCACCCAGAAGGCTGCGATCACGCCGCACACCAAGTTTGAGGCGCAGGTGTACGTGCTCACCAAGGAGGAGGGCGGCCGGCACAAGCCGTTCTTCTCGAACTACCGGCCGCAGTTCTACTTCCGCACCACCGACATCACCGGCGTGGTCGACCTTCCCGCAGGCACCGAGATGTGCATGCCGGGCGACAACACCGAGATGACGGTCGAGCTGATCAACCCGATCGCGATGGACGAAGGCTTGCGCTTCGCCATCCGCGAGGGCGGCCGCACGGTGGGTGCCGGCCGGGTCACCAAGATCATCCAGTAGGACAGGCGGGAACAGATCGATGGCAGCACCTCGCATCCGGATGCGCCTCAAGGCCTACGACCACGAGATCGTGGACCAGTCGGCGCAGAAGATCACCGAGACGGTGCTGCGCACCAACGCCAAGGTGCGGGGCCCGGTGCCGCTGCCCACCGAGAAGCATCGCTACACGGTCGTGCGGTCCCCCCATAAGGACAAGGACTCGCGCGAGCACTTCGAGATGCGGATCCACAAGCGTCTCATCGATGTGATCGACCCCACCGACAAGACGGTCGACTCGCTCCAGCGTCTCGACCTGCCCGCCGGCGTCGAGATCGAACTCAAAGTCCAGCCTTAGCGCGCTACCCGCCCGCGAGCGGGCGCAGTGCTGGCTCTATCCGCCCGCGAGCGGGCGGACTAAGTGCACCTCTGAGGTTGGGGTGAGGGCTTCTAACCAAGGGTCGGGGATGATCTCGCCGTCGATTGCGACTGCGGTGGACGATGTCTCGACGAGGTGTGCGTTGAGCGACGGGTAGCGCTCTGCGAGCTGCCGCACGAGGTCGCGCACATTCGCCGCGTCGATGGTGACCTCAGATGTGCCGCCGGTGTGCTGGCGCTGGTCGGTCGAGAAATGAACGACCGCCATCGAGTTGCCTCGACGAATCGGCTCAGCGAGCTCGGGTGCTGATCAGCTCTCGGCGGCTGTCAGCGCTTCGAGCACTCGCGGTGGCGAGAGCGGCAGGTCACCGATGCGCACGCCGGTGGCATCGGCCACGGCGTTGGCCATCACCGGCAGCGGCGGCACGATGCCTACCTCGCCGACACCGCGCACGCCATAGGGATGCGACGGGTTCGGCACCTCCACGATGCAGGTCTCGATCATGGGCAGGTCTGATGCCACCGGGATGCGGTAGTCGAGGAATCCCGGGTTCTCGAGGTTGCCGTCGTCTGAGTAGATGTACTCCTCATTGAGCGCCCAGCCGATGCCCTGCACCACGCCGCCCTGCATCTGGCCTTCCACGTAGCTCGGGTGAATCGCTGTGCCGGCGTCCTGCGCGGTGGTGTAGCGCTCGACGGTCACCCGCCCGGTTTCCTCGTCGACCGACACGTCGGCGACCTGAACCGAGAAGGCCGGGCCGGCGCCCCGGGCATTCAGCGACGCAGTGGCGCCCAGCGGGCCGCCGGTGCGCTTGGCATTGCCGGTGATGGCGGCCAGCGTCAGCGGTTCCTGCTCGCCAGGTCCGTGCACGGCCGAGCCGTCCACCCACTCGACCTCTTCCACATCGCAATCCCAGGTCTTGGCCGCACGCTTGCGCAGCTGCTCCTTGAGATCGCGGCAGGCCTCCACGACGGCCATGCCCGTCGCGAATGTGGCGCGGCTGCCCTCGGTCACGTCGGTGAAGCCGACGACCTCGGTGTCGCCCACGACCGGCTGAATCAGGTGCACGTCGAGGCCCAGCTCCTCGGCGGCCATCAGCGCCATCGACGCCCGGCTGCCGCCGATGTCGGGGCTGCCGGTGATCACCGTGGCGGTGCCGTTCTCGTTCAGGTTGACCGTCGCGCTCGACGCCTCGCCGATGTTGAACCAGAAGCCGCTGGCCACGCCGCGGCCCTGCCCGTCGGGCAAGTCCGACTGGTAGTGGTCGCTGTCGCGGATCGCCTCGAGGCACTCCCGCAGGCCGATCATCGGCCACTTGGGCCCGTACGGCGTCGGGTCGCCCTGCGAGGGGCAGTTCTGGATGCGCAGGTCGATCGGGTCCATGCCCACACGCGCCGCGATCTCGTCGACCACCGAGTCCATCGCGAAGGCCGCCGCGGGTGCCGACGGCGCCCGGTAGGCCACGTTGACCGGCCGGTTGAGCACCACGTCGAAGCCCTCCACATAGAGGTGATCGAGGGTGTAGGCCGACACGACGCACATGCAGCCGAGCATCGCGGCAATGCCCTGGAAGGCCCCGTTCTCGTAGGCCAGCCAAGCCTTCGCCGTGGTGATCGTGCCGTCGTCGCGGGCGCCCACCTTCATCTTGATGATGGCCCCAGGTGCGGGGCCGGTCGCCCGGAACACGTCCTCGCGGCTCATCACGATCTTGACCGGCCGGCCGGCCTTCGTCGAGAGCAGCGCCGCCACCGGCTCGATGTAGATCGTCGTCTTGCCGCCGAAGCCGCCGCCGATCTCTGCGGGGATCACCTTGATGCGCGAGGTGTCCCAGCCCAGCACCGTGGCTGTCGACGAGCGCACCATGAAGTGGCCCTGGGAGGAGGCCCAGATGACCGCCTTGCCTTCCTGGTCGCAGTCGACCACGCAGGCGTGCGGCTCGATGTAACCCTGGTGCACGGCCTGGGTCGAGAACTCCCGCTCGATCACGATGTCGGCCTCGGCGAACCCCTGCTCGACATCGCCGCGTTCGTACACCGTGCGGGCCGCGATGTTCGACGGCTCGGTGGGCCGCGGCTCGACGCCGCGGGTGAACAGGTTGTCGTGCAGCACCGGTGCGTCGTCAGCCATCGCGTCGGCGATGTTCAGCACGTGGGGCAGCAACTCGTAGGTGACCTCGATGGCCTCCGCCGCTGCCTTGGCCTCACGGCGCGTCGACGCCGCCACCGCAGCCACGGCGTGGCCGCTGTACAGGACCGTGTCGCGGGCGATGACCGTGCACATCAGGTTGCGTGTCGCGCCCTTGGGCGGCGCTTCGGGGAAGTCAGCACCGGTCACCACGGCCTTCACGCCGGGCATCGCCTCGGCGGCCGACGTGTCGATCGACACGATCCGTGCATGGGGATGGGGCGAACGCAGGATGTGCCCGTACAGCATCCCCGGCAGGTTCAGGTCGGCCGCGTAGCGGGCCTTGCCGGCGACCTTGTCGAGTCCGTCGTGGCGGACGGGGCGGGTGCCGACCCAGCGGTATCCGCTGGCCCCGTTGCCGTTGGTGCCGGTGCTCGCTGCAGCTTCAGTGGTGCTCATGTTCTGGTGTCCTTCTGCGGTGTCGGGTGAGTCTCAGCCAGCCGACGTCAATCAGGCTGGGGTACGGATCTGGACGGCGGCCTCGAGCACCGAGCGCACGATCTTGTCGTACCCGGTGCAGCGGCACAGGTTGCCGGCGAGCGCGTAGCGCACTTCGGTTTCGGTGGGGTCCGGGTTCTCGTCGAGCAGTGCCTTGGCGGCGATGAGGAACCCGGGCGTGCAGATGCCGCATTGCAGCGCAGCGCCTTCGAGGAAGCACTGCTGCAGCGGGTGCAGTTCATCTGCGCTGGCGAGACCCTCGCAGGTGGTGATGGAGGCGCCGTGGGCCTCCGGAGCGAAGATCAGGCAGGCGCACTGCAAGCGGCCGTCCATGATGACCGAGCACGCGCCGCAGTCGCCGGTGCCGCAGCCTTCCTTGGCCCCGATCAGCCCCAGCTCGTCTCGCAGGGCGTTGAGCAGCGATTCGCCGTCTTCGGTCAGAAAATCAACAGCGTCGCCGTTGACCTCGCAGTTCACATGGGTGCGGCTCATCAGGAGACCCCTTCTTGATTGCTGGTCTGTCCGTTGCGTGTGCGAATCCGGTCGGCGGCGATGCCGGCGGCTCGGCGGGTGAGCACGCCGGCGACCTGGCGCCGGTAGTTGATCGTGCCCCGCTTGTCGTCGATGGGGTTGCAGGCATCGCTCGCCGCCGCGGCAGCGGCCGCCAGCGCAGCGTCGTCGAGGCTGCTGCCCACAAGCGCTGCCTCCGCGGCGGGCACCCGCACGACGGTGGGCGCAACCGCTCCGAGCGCAACGGCAGCTGCGCTCACGTTGCCGCTGTCGTCCAGCGTGAGCCGGACGCCCGCACCCACCACGGCGATGTCCATCTCGGTGCGAGGGATGAGTCGCAGGTAGGCATCGGAGGTACGGGCGGCTGGCCGGGCGAGCTCGAGGCACACCACGATCTCGTCGTGCGCCAGCGATGTCTGGCCGGGTCCGGTCACCACGTCGGCGACGGGCACCCGCCGCTCGCCGCCGCCACCCGCAATGACGGCGACGGCATCGTTCACCACCAGGGCCGGCACCGAGTCGGCGGCAGGGGAGGCATTGCACAGGTTGCCGCCGAGGCTGCAGCGGTTCTGGATCTGGTCCGACCCGATCAGGCCCGAAGCCTCCGACAGGCCCGGGAAGTCGGCGGTGAAAGCGGCGTCTGCGGTCAGCACCGAGGTCGGCACCGCTGCGCCGACGCTCCAGGTCTCGCCCTCGAGACTCACTGACATCAGCCGGTCGATCTTCTTGAGATCGATCACCAACGACGGCTCGGGCCGGCCGCCACGCATCTGCGGCACCACGTCGGTGGCACCGGCAAACACGATGGCGTCGCCGTCGGCAGCCAGCAGGGCTCTGGCCTCGTCAATGGTGGTCGGCGCGGCGTATCTCATGCGGCGCATCTCCCTCGTGTGCGGCGGATAGCGGCGGATTCGGCAGCGCTGCCGTACAGACGGCGGCACTCCCGGCAGCGGACGATAGTTGCGCCAGCGACTGTCGGCACGATCCAGACGAGAGCGACTCGGTTCGCCAACCGGGTCTTGACATGCGCTATTTGTAAGGTAGTGTTACTAACAATATGCCGGAAGTAGCGGGGGCAGCGGCATCAGGTTCCGCGATGTTGCGGCTGCTGAGCGGCCAGCGGATCGCTGACGCGCTGTTTACAGCGCATCCGGGGCGCATGTCCCGCGCTGAGATTGCTCGCGCGACCGGACTGTCCAAGCCGACGGTGTCGGCATTGATGGCAGACATGGAGTCGGTCGGATTGGTCCGGCTGGCTGAGGACAGCGCCCGTTCGGGTTCGATCGGACGACCGGCGGCGCTGTACGAGCTGGTGCCCTCGGCTCGACACTGCGTGATTGCCGATGTCGGCGCGACAACGCTGCGAGCCGGTCTCGCTGATCTGCTGGGCAACGTCGTCGCAGAGGCGGTCGTCGAGACCGGCCCCGATGCGCGCACGGCCCTGGAGCGGCTGGTTCAGGCGGTGTCGCCGATGCTCGAGGCGGCTGGATCGCCGTGTCATGCAGTGTGTGTCGGCGTACCGGGGATCTACCGGCCAGAACTGGACCGGGTCGAACAGTCCCTCAGCCTGCCCGGCTTCGACGATGTGGGGGTGGCCCAGCTCCTGGGCGACGAATTCGGCGCCCGGGTGTTCGTGGAGAACGACGTCAATCTGGCTGCCCTGGGCGAGCTGACCTGCCTGGACGATGAAGACGGCGGGGGAGACTTCGCCGCAGTGTTTGCCGGGACCGGCATCGGTCTGGGCCTGGTGGTCGGGGGAAAGCTGTACCGCGGCGGCACCGGATCGGCGGGCGAGCTGGGGTCGCTGGTGGTGGCGATGCCCGAGCCCGATGCGGCGCCGGTGACGCTCGAGGACGTGGCGTCGGCGCCGTCGATTCGCAAGCGCCTGGGTCAGGCCATAGAGGAAGGCCGAGAGTCAGCGCTGGATCTGAGTGCCGATGTCGCCGAGATCATCGTCGCGGCGAGCCGCAACGATGCGGCCGCTGCTGCCGTATTCGGTGAAGTTGTCGATGCGATGGCGTTGGCGGTGTCGCATCTCTGCCTCATCGCGGACCCCACTCGCATCGTGTTCGGCGGCCCGATCGGGGCGGACCAGCTGTTCGTGGACGCGGTGCGCGATCGTCTCGGGAGCCTCGTCACGGTCCCGCCTGCCCTGATGGCGTCGAGCCTGGGGGAGCGGGCGACGCTCATCGGCGCCGCGTCCGTGTCGCAACGACACGTCCGCGAGTCGCTGATCTCAGAAGTGCTCGGAGAGCAGCAGTGAGTTCGATGGCTGACCGGGCCGCCGCCGCAGTGGACGGCGACGAGATCGTCCGGCTCGTGCGAGCGGCCGTCGGTATCCCCAGCGTCACGCCGAACGAGGAGGCGTTCGGCCGGTGGGTGCTCGATGCCATGAACGCCGCCGCCGGATTCGATGATGCCGGCCTTGTCGCGTTCGAGCCAGGCCGGGCAAACGTGTGGGGCTTCGCGGGCGACGACGCCGGCAGGTCGCTCTTGCTCGCCGGTCATCTGGACACGGTGGCGACGGACGACTGGTTGCAGCACTGGCAGGGCACCGACCGTGAAGACCCGTTCGGCGCGCATGTGATCGACGGCGAGATCTGGGGCCGCGGAGTCGCTGATCAAAAGGCGGGGATCTGCGCAATCATCGAGGCGGTCAGTGCCGTGCGGCGAGCTGGACTGCGGCCCGCCGGCAGGGTGTCGGCGCTGTTCGTGTCCGACGAAGAGTCCGGGCAGCCCGGCAGCGGCGTGTCGGCGGGCATCCGCGCGGCAACCGAAGGGCGCAGCGGCCCGCTCCCTGCGGCCGACTTCGCGATCTACACCGAGCCGACGACATCGGCGATCTACACCGCGCAGATGGGCTTCTTGATCGCGGACATCACCTACACCGGCGTGTCGGCGTACTTCGGCCGACCCGAACTGGGCGTGGATGCGCTGCGGGCAGGCCATGTGCTGCTGGAGCGCCTGTGGGCCTGTTCCGACGAGATACGCGGATCGGTTCCGGCTCACGAACTGCTCGGCGAGGCCTTCCTGCTTGTCACCTCAGTGAGCTCGGGCGGCAACATCGCCGTACCGGGCCGCTTCGACCTGTCATTGATCCGCAAGGTGCTGCCCGGCGAGAGTTTGGACAGCGCCGCCGAGCAGATCGGCTCGATTGCCGCTGAAGCCGCCCACGAATGCGGCGTGGAGTGCGACGTCCGCTTCAGCGCCCCTCGCGACCACCGGGTTGGCGGCACTCCCGACGAAGTGAACGCTGACCATCCGGGCGTGCTGGCGCTGGCTGATTCGATCGAGGCCGTCAGCGCCCAGCCGGCGCGCATCGAAGGCGCTCCCTACTGGTCCGAGAAGCCCTTCTTGCGCGACATGGGAATCCCGAGCGTCTATTTCGCCCCCGGCGACATCTCGAACTGTCACACCCCGCACGAACGGCTCGACATCGACGAGCTGGTGACAGCCACCCGAACCCTCGCCCACTTCATCGCGCAGTGGTGCGAGGCCGCTGATCAGTAACCGAAACCCTGGGAGGGGGACATGATCAAGAACAGACTGGCATCCAGGCTGCTGCTATGGGTGTCGCTGCTGGCAGCTTTCGCCATGGTCGCCGCGTCGTGCGGCGATGACGGCGACAGTGCAGCCCCGGCGACCACCGCTGCGGCACCGGAGCCGGAACCCGAACCAGAACCCGAGCCTGAGCCGGTGCCAGAGCCCGAACCGGCACCTGAGCCGCCGAAGACCCAAGGACCCGGCGGTGAGGAGGCAGTGGCGTCGAGCGAGATCACCTTGAGCGATGACGAGATCGCCGAGGTGCAGCAGGGCGGCTACACCGCCGCGCTGCTGTGGCACACGGCTGGGGCGTTCACCGACGCCGTCAGCCAAGGTGCCCGCGACGCGTTCGCAGAGCTCGGCATCGAGGTGATCGCCGAGACCAACGCCAACTTCGATGCAGCGCAGCAGGCCAACGACGTCGAGACGGTCATGGCGCAGCAGCCGGACATCATCATCAGCCTCGCCATCGGACCGGATGCCGGTGCAGAAGCATTCCGCCCCGCGGTGGATGCAGGCGTGCAGCTGGTGTTCCTGTCCAACATCCCGCAGGGCTACGTGCACGGCGAGGACTACGTCGGCATCGTCACCGACGACCTGGCGGCGATGGGCATCACCGCGGCAGACCTGCTCGCTGATGCACTCGGCGGCGAGGGCGAAGTGGGCTTCATCTTCCATGACGCCGCGTACTACGTCACCAACCAGCGCGATCAGGCATTCAAGTCGTGGATCGAGATCAACTACCCCGACATCACGATCGTCGTCGAGCAGGGCCTCGCCGACCCAGCGGCCGCTGAGGAGATCGCCACGGCGATGCTGACCCGCCATCCAGATCTGGACGGCATCTACGCGCCGTGGTCCGCCGGACCCGCGGACGGGGTGCTGGCAGCGCTGCGTGCAGCGGGCGCCTCCGATGTCGCACTCGTCACCATGGACCTCGACACCAACGTCTCGCTGGACCTGGTCGAGGGCGGCAATGTCGTGGGCATCGCCGCCGATGAGGCCTACAACCTCGGCCGCACGATGGCGCTGGAGGGCGCGTACGGACTGCTGGGCAAGTCGGCGCCGGCGTTCGCTGTCGTGCCGGCGATCGGCGTCACCGCCGACAACATCGTCGAGGGGTACCAGCAGTCGCTGGCCGCAGATCCGCCCCAAGAGGTGCTCGACGCCCTGGATCGCTGACTCGGGATTCCTCCCCGTGGCTCGCGTCCCGCCGGCGGGTGCCGTCGGCGGGACGCGAGGATTGCCTTGCCGTTCCGCCCCTGAGTTGCGGTCATCCACTTGACTGAGTCTGCGATCACACGATTCATGCAGCGCTGGCAGCTGGTGGCGCCTCGCCACTACGTCGTCTATGCGGCGGCGGCCCTGATCTTCGCTCTGTTTGCCATCGTGCTGCGAGACGACGGGTTCGTGTCGGCGTCGAATCTGCTGAACATCGGCCGCCAGGCCGCGCCGATCGCCGTGATGGCCGTCGGGATGGCGTTCGCGCTGGGCGCTGCGGAGATCGACCTGTCCGTCGGGTCGGTTGCAGCACTGTCGTCGCTCGTGGTGGCTGACGCGGTAGGCAGTTTCGGCTTTGTCGCCGGGGTCGCGATCGCGTTGGCCGTCGGCGTCGGGATCGGCGCCGTCAACGGCTTGATCGCGGTCAAGGTCCGCATTCCGTCGTTTCTGGTCACGCTGGGGATGCTCGGCATCGTCAGCGGCATCGCGCGCAACCTGAACAACCTCCAGTCGTTGCCGATCCGCAACGACGCGTTTCTCAGCGTGTTCGGTGCCGGCTCGGTCGGCCCGATCTCGTCGCTGCTGATCTGGACGATCATCATCGGCATCGTCGGGCATCTCGTGCTGCACCAGCTGCGCTGGGGCCGTCATGTGCTCGCCGTGGGCGCTGATCGGGCCGCGGCGTCGGCGGTCGGCATCAACACTGACCGAGTCCGCATCACCGCCTTGGTGGCCAGTGCCACGGCGGCAACCTTTGCGGGAATGCTGCTTGCCGGCCGGCTCGCCATCGGCCGCCATGACCTCGGCGAGAACCTCCTGTTGACGGTCATCGCCGCCGTCGTGATCGGGGGAACGAACCTGTTCGGCGGCCGGGCGTCGGTCGTGGGGGCCATCGCAGGCTCGATCGTCATGGCGATGCTCAACAACGGTCTGATCCTGATGGGCCTGCGCGTCGCCGATCAGCTCATCGCCAGGGGCGTGATCATCATCCTCGCCGTGGCGTTGAGCATGCGCGAGCAGAAGGAGACCTGAGGTGTTCCTGCGATCTCTGCTGCAACGCAACCCGCGATTCGTCGAGGCTGCCGTCGAGCTGCACCAGGCCGGGCTGATCCCGCCGAACAGCTACGTGGTTGACCTCGACGTGCTCAGGTCCAATACCGAAGGACTCTGCCGCACCGCGCGCGATTTGGGGCTGACGGTGTACGCGATGACCAAGCAGATCGGGCGCGCCGCCGCCGCGCTCGACGCGATCGACGCCGGCGGTGCTGACGGATTCGTAGCTGTCGACATGGCATGCGCCCGCCCCATCGCCCGGGCCGGGCACAGCGTGGGGCACCTCGGGCATCTCGTCCAAGTGGCCCCCAGCGAGACCGCCGAGGCGGCCGCGCTCGAGCCCGACTGCTGGACGGTGTTCTCGCGCAACAAGGCATCGCAGGCCGCCGCGGCGGCTCATGCGCTCGGGCGCTCCCAGCCGCTGCTGGTGCGCGTGTTCGACGACGGCGACGAGTTCTACCCCGGCCACGAAGGCGGCATCCCGCTGAGCGATCTCGGTTCGATGATCGACCACATCGCCGCGCTCGACGGCGCCACATTCGCCGGGCTCACCACGTTTCCTGCGCTGCTGTACGACGCCGAGTCCCAGGCGGCTCGGCTGACCCCGAACATGGACACCCTGGCACGAGCTGCGGCCGTTGCCCGGCGCCACCCCGCATGCCCTGAGCAGCTGCACCTCAATGCGCCTGGCACCACATCCACGCAGGTGCTGCCGATGCTGGCCGAAGCGGGTGCGACCCAGGTAGAGCCGGGCCACGGTCTCAGCGGCACGACTCCGCTGCACGCTGTCGGAGAACTGCCCGAGCTGCCTGCGGTGCTGTATCTCAGCGAGATCGCGCACATCCACCAGGGCAGGCCGCTGTGCTTCGGGGGCGGGCTGTACATCGACCCGGTGTTCGGCGACTACGAGGTGCGCGCTGTGGTGGCTGATGACCCCTCGGAGATCTCGACCCAGCCGGTGCCCGTCGAGATGCCCAGCCCCGCCGCAATCGACTACTACGCCCCGCTCGCTCCACCGCCGCAACGGCGCTTGCGCGAGGGCGCCACAGTCATCTTCGGCTTCCGTGTCCAAGCCTTCGTGACCCGCGCGTTCGTCGCCGGAGTCGCTGGTGCTGCACGGGGCGAACCTCACGTTGCCGGAATCTGGAATGGGTTCGGCGACGCAGTGCAGTTCGGGATGCACGCATGAACGCCGCCGCGCCAGCGCTGGAAGTCGAGGGCCTGTGCAAGTCATTCCGTGCGGTGCAGGCCCTCGATCACGTGGCGCTCACGCTGCGCTACGGCCAGGTCACCGCCCTGCTGGGCGACAACGGCGCCGGCAAGTCGACCTTCGTGAAGTGCGTCGCCGGCGTCTACACGCCAGACGCGGGAGTCATGCGGATCGACGGCGACGAGACCACGGTCGGCTCGCCCGATGCGGCCCGGGCGCTGGGCATCGAGACGGTCCATCAGACGCTCGCGGTCGTCGACACGCTCGACGTTGCCGAGAACCTCTTCCTCAACCGCGAGCAGACCCGCGGTGGGCGGGTCGGCGCCTGGCTCGGCGTGCTCGACAAGAAACGCATGCGAGCCGAGACCGAGCAGATACTCGACAGGCTCGGCATCCGCATCCCGTCGCTGCGCCATGCGATGGGGGCGCTGTCGGGCGGGCAGCGCCAAGCGGTCGCCATCGGGCGGGCCTCGGCCTGGGGCCGCCAGATCGTGATGCTGGACGAACCCGCCGCCGCGCTCGGCGTCGAACAGGCCGCACGGGTCCTCGAGCTGATCCGCAAGCTGCGCAGCGACGGCGCAGCGGTGCTGCTGATCACCCACAACATGGATCGGGTCAGCGAGGTCTGCGACCGCGCAGTGGTGCTGCGTCAAGGCCGCAAGACCGCCGAAGTGAACATCAGCGATGTCACCAAGGACGACCTCGTCGCCTACATCACCGGTGCCAAGTCCCAGCAGGCCCCCTCATGAGCGGTCAAGGCGCACGCCCGGCGGCTGGCTCGTCGGTCGCTCCGGCCGTCGCGGAGACTGTCGACGGCGATCAGCCGCAGATGCAGCTCGGCGTCGACGTCGGCGGAACCAGCACCAAGGGCGCGATCGTCGATCTGCGCAGCGGCCAGCTCGCCGGGCCCATCCACAACGCGCAGACGCCCGAGGGGGCAACGCCCGAGCATGTCGCCGCGCTCGTGCGGCAGATCGCCGCAGCGGAAGGCTGGATTGACGGTGTCGGCATCGCCCTGCCCGGTGTGATCGCGGGATCGCGCCTGCGTCATGCGCCCAACCTCTCGCGCGCATGGGAGAGCGACGGTGCGCTGGACTGCCTGCTCGACGGTGCAGACACCACCGCCGTGCTGATCAACGATGCCGACGCCGCCGGCCTCGCCGAGCTCATCTATGGACGCGCCCAGCCCTCCGACGACGGCCTGACCGTCGTACTCACCTTCGGCACCGGCATCGGCAGCGCTCTGCTGCACAATGGCGATCTCATCCCGAACTCCGAGCTCGGCGGGATCACGAGCGGCGCGGACCGGTTCGAGGATGTTGCGTCGGGGCGCGCCATCTCCGAGCATGACCTGACGCCTGCCCAATGGGCTGAGCGTGCCCAGCCGTACTTTGACCTGCTCGAGACGCTCCTCAACCCGGGCCGCTGGGTTCTGGGCGGCGGCCTCACGGAGAACTTCCAGCAGTACGCATCCCGGCTCGATCTGTCCAGGCCGGTGAGCGCGGCCCATCTCGGCGTGCATGCCGGGATTGTGGGTGCGGCTGCCGCAGCCCGACGGTTCGATTCCTCGGCGAGTCGGTCCCCTCGTCGATGAAGCTCATCGTGGCGCCTGACCGGGCCGCGGTCGCGCAGCTCACGGCGGACTTCATCGAGCCCTTTGTGAGCACGGCCATGCCGGCCGCGCTGGGCATCGCGACCGGTGCGACGATGGAGGAACCCCTCGCCGAAGTCGTGCGACGTCACCGGCGCGGCGCCTTCAGCCTGGCCAGCTTGCAGGTGTACTTGCTCGACGAGTACCTCGGCCTCGAACCCGGTGGTCGCGACACGTTCAGGCACACCGTCGAGCGGCGCCTGGTATGCCAGACCGACTTGCCGCCTGCCGCAGTGCACTCGCCTGATCCGCATGCGGCTGACCTGGGGGCCGAATGCGACCGGTACGAACGCGAAGTGCGCGACGCGCGGATCGGGCTCCAGCTCCTCGGCATGGGAACCAACGGCCACATTGCCTTCAACGAGCCCGGGTCGGCGTTGACGAGCACGACTCGTGTGGTCGAGCTGAGCCCCCAGACGAGAGCCGACAATGCCCGGTTCTTCCCGCAGGGCACTGCGCCGCCCGCGACAGCGATGACGCAAGGGATTGCGACGATCCTCGCCGCGCAGGAATTGCTGCTGGTCGCATGCGGCGAGTCGAAGGCATGCGCGCTCGCTCGAGCTGTGATTGGGCCGGTGAGCGAGCTGGTGCCCGCGTCTGCGCTGCAACTGCATCCCAAGGTCACGGTCATCGTGGATCCCGGAGCCGCGTCGAACCTCGCCGAACGCCCCAACTGAGGCGCCGCGGGGTCGCCGGATCAATACCCGTCCCAGAAACCGAAGGCGTGCTGCAGCCGGTATGCCGCAAGCCGCTGTCGGACCAAGAAACGCCGCTCGAAACCAGCAATCATGTCGGGCGGCGGCGACGCCCGGCAACGAACGAGGAGCGGATGATGGCTGGAGATACGAACACGGCGCGGGTGTCGGACTGCGTGGTGCTGGCCAAGGTTCCCGACGGACCGCTCAGCGCCGAGCACTTCGCGCTGCGGAACGAAGAAGTGCCCGAACCCGGGCCAGGCGAGGTGCTCGTGCGGGTCCAGGCGATCACGATCGGCGCGGGGCAGCGGGCCGGCCTGCAGGGCAGTGCCAGCTACGCGGGTGCCCCCGAAACGGGCGTGGTCATGCGGGGCACGGGCGCGGGCATCGTGGAGGCATCGAATGCCGACGGCATCAGCGCGGGCGACACGGTCGTGGGCTGGACCGGTTGGCGCCGCCATGCCGTGATGGCCGCTGACGAGCTGCGCGTCGCAGACAGCACGCTCGATCCGGCCCTGCATCTCGGAGTGCTGGGCACGAACGGGCTCACCGCCTACTTCGGCCTGCTCGACGTCGGGCGGCCCACCGCAGGCGAGACCGTGGTGGTATCCGCCGCAGCGGGATCGGTGGGCCACATTGCGGGGCAGATCGCCAAGTCCCTCGGTTGCCGGGTCGTCGGCGTGGCCGGCTCGGATGAGAAGTGCTCGCTGCTGGTCGACGAGATCGGCTTCGACGTGGCGATCAACCGGCATTCGCCCGACTTCCGAGCCGAATTCCGCGCGGCCACACCCGACCGCATCAACCTGTACTTCGACAACACGGGCGGCGAGATCCTCGGCTCCGCGCTGTTCCGTATGGCCACGTTCGGCCGCATCGTGTGCTGCGGCGCGGTCTCGGCCTACGACACCGCCAACCCCGATCCCAGCCCGCGAGGCATCCCGGGCCTGCTGGTGAACAACCAGGTGCGCATGCAGGGCTTCATCGTGTTCTCCTACGCCGATCGCTATGACGAAGCTCGCACGCAGATGCGCGAGTGGATCGAAGCCGGTTCGCTGGTTCCCCGCCATGTCACCTACGACGGCCTCGAATCGGCAGGCGGAGCCTTCGTCGATCTGCTCGCCGGCCGCACCGTCGGCACCACCATCGTCCGCCTCGGCGACTGAACGGCGCTGCCTCCGCGATTAAACCTGCTTGTCCAACCTCGTCCGAGGCCAGTAGCTTCGGCGACGAAGGACAGGACGGGAGAGGGGATCGTGACGGCACAGCCGATGTCAGCAGAACTCGACATGGATGCGGTCACGCTTGACGACCTCGACGCGGCGACAGGCTTGGCGTCACTTCCTGCAGGACAAAGCACGGGCGTCATCTATGGCACCGATGAGGAGTTTCTCGCTCATCTTGCGGATGAGCCGATCGCCGGCCGTACCATCGGCACCACCGTCGTCCGTCTCGGCGACTGAGTGCGCGTGCATCGGCTGTTTCACCGGAGTCGAGTGCACCGATACATAGGCTCGGCTCATGACGGCCGCCGATCCGCCTGGGCGAATTGAGGCCGAGCATCTGGCCCACTACACCGAGCGGCCTACCGCAGCGGGCAGGTTCGCGGTCCGGGTCTCGTACCCGGCCGTGATCCTGCTGGGAGTCGGCATCTATGCCGCTGTACCTGATCGGCTACGACTTGATCAGCTTCGGTTGGTACATGGTGGTGCTGGCCGGTGTTGCTGCGCTGTACGAGCTCGGCGGTCGGTGGTGGAAACGACGGCAGCGCAAACTTGTACAAACCTGACTCACACGACCCCAATTTTCGCAGGCGGGCCGAGGCCAGCCCCACTGCGATCAGTTTGGCGGCGGGTACGGATCGTTGCCGTAGCTGTTGCGCTCACCGATCTGACCGTTCTGCTTGTGGATCAGATGCTCAGTCGAGTCCCGCATGGCAGCCTCACGGCCAGCCGCTTGGGCTTCAGCCTTGGTGGGGTGCGTGTCGAATACCCGGCTGGAGCCTTCCCGTCTGTTCGCCCAGCCGTCCCCATGAGGGACGGTATGGATGGCTGGTTTCTTGGGCATCGTCCTGCCTCCTTCTGCGGGTAGCCCCTGCATCAAATCACGCACCTGTGTCGGCGCTGGAGGCACCGTACCGAGCGCGGCACGGGGATCGCTAGTGGACATCTTGGGGAAATCTGCGGGGTCGTTTGTGGAAGCCAAAAGCGCGCCGACTGGTGCCGGGTCGTCGCCTGTACATCTGTTCTCAGCTCCGCCAGAAATATGCAGGTCAGACCAGACGCCGAATCTGGACGATCACCCACGATCACTGGGAATCGTCGTACTAACCCCTACGCTTTTGCGTGTTGGTTCACCGCAAGCCGCATGGCTCATGGTGCTGAGAAGGGGAGCCCAGCATGAGTAAATCGGTGCCGCGTTCTGCCCCTGCGGGGCTGCCCAGCGACCCTCGTGACCTGCTCACACAGCAGGAGTGGCAGGACCTCTACGAAGATCTCGAACGCATGGCCCAACTGCGTCGCCGCGCTGCAGCGAACGCCGCAAACATGTTCGTGGGCTGACCAGGCCGACCGTACGGTGGACATCGACACATGGGACGAGCAACCGCTGCTCCATGCACAGCAGCCCTCGACAGATGAAGAGTGGAGAGCGTCTCTCGGCCAATACCTAGAAGCTCGCAATGACTTGCCGCTGCTTCGCTGTTTAGCGGTAGCGCGTGAATCTGGCGCTAGCACGCTGGTCGCGGAAACCGGGTACATCGACGCTGACTACCGCAGCGAATACGGCAGTTACTTCGCGCACCAATTCCGACACCGCCCGGACACTGCCCACCGGCTGCACTTTTTCTCCGAACGGCTGTCCCTCGACGAAATCGAACGAGGGACAAGCCCAGATTCGTACTTGGGGTACGTCGTCTTGCGCCCTTGTGAGACCGGCCCCGTTTCACGAGCGATGCTGCAGCCACCGCCAAGTGTCGCTGGTGCCGTCCGCACATCCGTCGTCGACAAGATCAACCTCTGCGGTCAAGATCTAGCCGTGAGCGGTGTGCCCTTCTCGCAACAGGACGCACAAATGGGGTCGTGCGCCCATGCATCGGCGTGGATGTGCCATTACACCGCTGCTCTGCGCGGGGACGCTGCTCGCCAGACAACTGGCTATCTCGCTGAGTGCGTCGACTCCAAACTCAATACAAGCCGCCCGATCCCGACTCAGGGCCTGACCGTCCTGCAATTGAGTGAACTTTTCCGCTACTTGGGGCTGCCCGCCTATGCCTACGAAGTGGGCTCGTTGCCCAGCCCTGGACTGCCATGGCAACGCTCTGACCCGACACCACCGTCTGGGGGCAACCCCGTTCCACCTGGGACATGGGATGACCGCATCGTGCCGGTTGTGTGCCGTTTCTTGAATTCAGGTCTGCCGGTACTTGTCGGGGCCATCGGGCCCGACAGAGCCAACGGGCATGCGTTCGTTCTGTGCGGCTACAAGCGGACAACGCGTGACGGCAAGCGGTGGGTTGAGTTCGTCAGGCACGACGACCAACGTGGCCCGTACCTCCGTGTTGACGATGTGCTTGCTGATATCGACCCGGATACCGGCCACAGTTACGGGCCATGGTCGACGATCCATATCCCAGCCCCAGAGAAACTGTGGCTGGGGCCGGAACATGCCGAAAGAGCAGGGGGGCTTCTTCTCCATAGGCAGGCGACTCTGCTGGGCAATGACCAGCAGAGTGTGGTCGCAAGCCAGTTGCATGACATCGTGGCAAACGGCCGATTTTCTGTGCGTTCCTACGCGATGCGGTCGAACCGTTTCAAGTCGGAACTCCCAACCCGAGGGGTCCCAAGTGACGTGGCGGTGGCCTACCGGCTCATGTCACTCCCACGCTATGTATGGGTTGTGGAGGCCATCGACCGAGCCCGGCGTGACCGAGGCGAGCCCTGTGTGCTAGGCGAGACACTGTGGGACGCAACTTCGTCCGACCACCGGCCCGAAGTGCTGACATCCCACATGGCAGGATTCATGCTCATCGCTTCGAACGTGCGGTCCTGCTCTGAAAGCCCGATCTTTGTCAGTGCGGATTTTCAGCCCTACGAGAGCGGCGGGGTCGGACCCGTCTGACTCGGCTCTAGCAGTTGCCGGGTTTCTGGCTGCCACAATCACCGGCGTGGTTACTCATATACATAATTCCCCTCGACAAGGGGGGCGGCTGCAACATCGAGCAGCTGCTGGGTGTTGCTTCAGGCCCGCCCGACGTGGCCTACACCGCGGTCCTGGGCGACATGGGTCTGCTGCTGTATCGATGGCAGCTGCGCGGCTTCCGCGTGCGCGGATTCACCGACTTCAAGGTGAAGCTCTCGGGCTCGCCGCGGCGTGACCGCGCCAAGCTGGCCCCGTTCGTCTCCCGGGGCTCGAGCACCGCGACGGTTCGCCTCGATGCGAACAACCTCTGGGAGACGCCCGAGCAGTGCACAGCGCACCTGGACGCCCTGGGCGACATTGCATTCGCCGTCTTCGCTGCCGGGAAGTGGTTCACTGCCTACCTGCCGACGGCATTCCACTTGGTCCTGGCGAGCGAAGTGATGCTGTTCGCGGCCTACCAACGACGGCGCCCCCAACCCGCCGGCTGAACGGTCATGAGGTTGGGTCAGGGCGTGAGGCGGAGGGCGTCGGTGAGCACGTCGCGGCAGCGCCGGCTGCGGCGGTCCCAGCGTGCAAGCGTCGTCTCGGCGACACCGCTGTCACGGCACTGATCCACTGCGAACTCGGCAATGGCGAGCGCCGCCGCGGCGCGGTTTCGAAGCTGTTCTTCGTCGAAGCGGGCCTCGGGCCGGTCGGCGCTATAGGCGGAGCCTTGACGCCACTCGTGCAGATCCCCCAGATCCAGCACGCCTTGGGCGAGCGTTGCGAACGTCTCGCCCACTTGTTCAGGCTGCGGCGCGACCAGGGCCGGGATGCTGTGCGAGTGCGCAGGTGCGGTCCCCACGCGGGCGATGTGGGTGGCCTTGGCAGCAGATTCCACGATCATCGCGATCTCGCCCATCGCGGCAGCGAAGCGCACATCCTCGAGAGCGGCAAGTTCGCCTGCGTCGCCGTCGGCGATGGCGTCGACTTCGGCGCGCGAAGGCCGCAGGCTTCCTTCCAGACGCACCACGGCATCGGACACGTCTGTGAGGCGGCTCGCCAACTCGGCGGCAGGATCTGCGGGCAATCCGATCTCCTTGTCCCAGTCGATGCTGTCATGCGTGCCGGCGTCAGCCAACTCGATTGCGTAGGTCGAGATGCGGGCTTCCAGCGAGCACGGCACCTTGCTGGTGCGAACGGCCCACTCGGGTGCGTCGGTCACGTACACGTCGACGCGGCGCTCGGCGGCAGCCTCGGCTCGCCGTTCCAGGGCGCAGCGACGAGACCCCCGTTCGGCGTAGTCGAGATCGTCGTAGATGGCTACCAGATCGATGTCGCTGGCATCGGAGGCTTCGCCTCGAGCCAACGAGCCGAACAGCAGCACCCGGCCGACTCCTGCATCGAGCATCGCACCGGCGGCACGTCGAGCCGCCACAAGATCAGGCGCGGCCATACAGCCGAGACTAGCGCCGCGCTCGTCCTTCAGCGGATTGCTGTTGTGCAGCCTCCGCAGCCATGACTCGACCGCGGGATGCAGCGAAGCGTCAGTCGTGTCGATCGCCGGCCCCGACTTGGACCGGCCGTCGGCGATGGCCGGCTGGGGGTTCAGGCTTCCCAGAGCGTCTTGACGGGCATGGCGTGCAGGCCGGGGGCAGCTTGCTGAATGCGATCGCCGTTGTGCAGGAGGATCCCGCAGGCGAAGCTGTCGCCTGCGGCATCGCGCAGACGTCTCAGGCCGGTGAAGTCCCGAGGGTGTGCTGTGGCCCGCGACTTGACCTCGATGCCGACGATGGCGCCCGGCGAGCGCTCGAGCACGAAATCGACCTCGGCGCCGCTCTTGTCGCGGTAGTGGCTGACGGTCGTCATGTCGCTGCTGAGCGCTGCGGTCTTGGCGAGTTCCCCATAGACGAAGCTCTCGAGCAGAGGGCCGAGACGTTGGCGATCATCGGCGATGCTCGCCGCGTCGACACCTTGCAGCGCGGCGAGCAGGCCGGAATCGAGGAACTGGAGCTTCGGTGCCTTCACCAGGCGCTTGAGGCCACTGCGGTGCCATGCACGTACGCGGCGAATCAGGAACATGCGCTCGAGCAGGACGAGCCAGCGATCCACGGTCTTGCCGTCGACGCCGAGACGAGTTCCGAGCGCCGACATGTTTGCCAGCCCGCCGGCTGCGACGGCTGCGTGATCGATCAAGCGAGGCAATTCGCCGTGTTTGGAGACCTGCGCGATGTCGCGGACATCGTGTTCGGCGACCATGCGCGCATAATTCCGCAACCATGATTGGCGCCTGGCCGAAGCGGTGCGGGACAGCGCTTCGGGGAAACCGCCGCCCACCACCCGTCCAACCAGATCATCGGTCGGTCCGGCGATGTCGAGGCCGGCGAAGTCGCACGCGAAGGCCCGGTCGATGAACGAGGAGGGCCCCGTGCCGGCGGTCTCGGCTTGGGAGAAGGGCAGGAGTTCGACCGTCTCGACCCGCCCGGCGAGAGAATCCGGCGACAGCGACCCCGCGAACAAGTCGACCGAGCCAGTGATCAGGAACCTTCCGGGGCGAGGGTCCTCGTCGACGATTCGCTTCAAGGCCAGGATCAGGTTTGGGGCGCGCTGGATCTCGTCGATCACCACTCGGTTCAAGCCGCGGGTGAATCCGGCTGGGTCATCCTGCGCGAAGCGCCTCGACTGCTCGTCGTCGAGGGTGACGAACTGTCGGCCGTCGTCGTCGGCGATACGGCGGGCGAGCGTCGTCTTGCCCGATTGGCGCGGCCCGACAATGGCGACGATGCGAGTGTCGGCCAGGGCTGCGCGGACGAGAGGCTCGGCATGCCGGGCGACAAACGCTCCGCATTGGTCGGTCTGGTTCGGCATGAGGCGCCGTCCGATTCGGAATGTGCTCCGGGCTATTTCGGAATCCGCACCGGGCCAATCCGGAATCTAGCGGTTGCGGCACGTCGGTGGACAGCCAGCGGCGTGTTCGTGATCCGTCTGCGTGCTGAGCCTCTAGGATGCTGGGGCCGTGCTGAGCGTGCGGGTTGCGCCTGCGGTTTGTGGACTGATGAGGTTTTGCTGATATGAAGCTGTCTCTTTTGTGGGATAGGTCGGGTTCTTTGGTATCCCCCCCCCCCCCCGGTTATGCGCCGTGGGCGTATGAAGCGGCTGCGGCGTGCGCACGGCTCGCGTCGGAGTCTGTCGCGGGCGCTGGCGGCGTTGTTGGTGCTGGGGGTGTTCGCGGGGCTGCTGGCGCCTGCTGAGCGCCCGGCGGCGGCTCAGTCGACTTCGACGCTGGCGTTCTCTGAGGTCACCTATCTTGTCAGCGAGGGCAGCGCCATAAGAGTCACCGTTGGGATCAGCCCGGCGCTGGCCGCGGACAGCCGCGTGCTGATCACCCACAGCAGCCCCGAAGGCGCCACCTCTCCTGAGGACTACACGGTGTCGGGGCTGGACGCCTCGGGCCATCTGGTGCTGCCGGCGGGAGCGGCCCAGGCCTCCTTCGTGGTGCACGCGGTGGCGGACTACGTCAACGACGACGGCACCTTCAGCGGCCTCAACGAGACCGTCGTGTTCCGGATGGCCGCGGTCGCGGGCGAGCCTTACACCGTGGGCGGCGGGTCGACGACGGAGGTCCTCATCTTGGACGACTCGCTCCTGTGGACTGCCGACCTGACGCCCAAGAGCGTGAACTCCAACGCGGCGTTGGGCTGCGACACCGACGATACGACGGCGGCCAACAAGTGCAGCGCCACGGCGACGCTGTCCGACGACGACTTCACCCTGGGCAGCACGACGTTCTCGGTCAGCTACATCGGCTTGGTCAACTCCTCCAAGAACCTGTTCGTCGAGTTCGACGCCACCATCTCCGACGAGCTCAAGGGCTACACGCTGCACGTCGGCAGCGCCAGGTTCCTGCTGGCCGACGCCACGATCACCTCAGCCAGCAGCCTCACCAACAACACCGCCTCCTGGACGAGCACCGGGCTGAGTTGGACCGCGAACACCGGGGTCGAGATGCGCCTGGAGCCGTCACAGGCGCCCGACAAGCCCAAGGATGTGGGCGTGTCGGCGGGCGACCGGCGGCTCAACGCCTACTGGCAGCCGCCCGACGACCCGGGCGATTCGGAGGTCACCGGCTATGAGGTGCAGTACAAGGAGTCCTCCGCGCCCGACCGCGGGTCTGACGTGTTGTGGGACGCGACGCTGACCGTGGACCGCAGCGCGCAATTTTTCGGCTGCACTGACTTCAGCGTCCTCGATGCCTGTTCTGTCGCCCTCGACGATGCCGGCTTCAGCCTGGGCGGCGTCGAGTACACAGTCATTGAGCTCGATCTCAGTTCGTCGACCGGCGAGTTGGTGATGGGCTTCAGCACCGATATCGGTGCCCTCGCGGACTATTCGCTGGTCGTCGGCGGCTCCCGTTTCTCGCTGTCGCCCTTCCGGGACTTCAGCTCCACCAGCTGGACGAGCTCCGGCGTCACGTGGACCGACGGCCAGCAGGTCCGGCTGTCGCTCGTCACCAGCGACGGCACCCCAGCCGCCAGAGGCCCCGGCGACGGCTGGGTTCCCGTCCCGCATTCGGGCACGGGGATCCGCGCCGCTGTGCTGGGCGAGCCGGAGCCGGTGTGGGAGGCGACGCTGACGCCCAAGAACATCCGGAACCTCGCGGCCGTTGGCTGTGAGAACGCCGAGTCGGCCGCGGCGAACAAGTGCACTGCCGCGGCGACGCTGTCCGACGACGACTTCACCTTGGGCGGGACGGCGTTCTCGGTCACCCGCATCGCCCAGTACGGCTCCTCCAGGAATGTGTGGGTCACCTTCGACAACGTCATCAGCGACACGCTCAAGGGCTCTGTCCTGCATGTGGGCGACGACGAGTTCGCTCTGGCCGACGCCACGATCAGCGGCAGCGGCACCATAGCCATGTGGGCGCATGCAGACGAGATCTTGACCGCGGGCAGCGCGGTCAGCTTGAAGCTGGTGCCCTCGGGCGGGAGCTTGGTGAATTATCGGGGTTATGACGTGCGGGTGCGGGCGGTGAACTCGGTCGGCGCGGGCGCGTGGAGCGCGGTGGTGTCTGGGGCGCCGGCGCGTCAGCGTGAGGTGTGGTCGGCGACGTTGACTTCCAAGGCGGTCACGCCGGCGGGGGTGGCTTCGGGCGAGGCTCGGGGCTGCGATGCCAGCGCCGCGGGGCAGTGCGCGGCTGCGCTGACCGACAGCACCATCGATGTCGAGGGGGGGACCGCTGTCGACGTGTTCGACCTGTTTTTGCTTAATGACCTGTCGTGCGGGGACGACAGCATGTCGCCGTGCGACACGCACAACGCCCTGACCATGACCCTCGCGTCCGCGGGTTTCCGGCGGGATCACACACTGGTGGTGGGCGGTGTGCAGTTCTCGTTCGCGGAGGGCTTCCATAGCAGCTTGGAAGCGCAGTGGCTGTCGAGCGGTCTGGTGTGGAGCGAGTGGGCGGCGGGCCAGTCGGTGGAGCTGCGGATTCTGAAGTCGTTGGTCACGCCGGGCGTTCCGGCCGGTTTGGCGGTTGCGGCGGGCGACGGGCAGTTGACGGCGTCGTGGTCGGCGCCGTCGGATGTGGGGGGTTCGGCGATCTCGCGTTATCAGGTGTCGTACAAGGAGCGCGCGGCGCCGGACCGGCTGGACAACCCGACCGGCGATCCTGCTGATGGGTGGGTGTCGGCGGGGCGCGTGGCCCCGGCGGGGTCGGGGCTGTCCTTGGTGATCGCCGGTCTGGACAATTTGACGCAGTACGAGGTGCGGGTGCTGGCGGTGAACACCCAGGGCGCGGGCGGCTGGTCTGATGCGGTGCGCGCCATTCCGCTGCCCGAGGGCACTCTGTGGGCGGCGAAGCTCGCGGTGTCCGACCTGGGCGCGGGGAATTTCGGCTGTCATTGGCCCGGCGGCGCGATGTCGAGCCTGTCGTGCCAGAACCTCGCCTTGCCGGTGATCGAGGACAACGATTTCGTGCTCGACGGCGCGACGTACAGGGTCGTCACGGTTTCGGTCAACCAGGGCAACCTCGCTTTCGCGATTAGCGATCCCGGGCCGGCGTTCCCGGCGGGGATCAGGGCCTATGTGCTCCAGGTCGGCGACGCGCAGTTCCCGTTCGCGAATCCCGACGTCGCCGACGACACGAACATCAAGCAGTGGAGCGGCGCCCCCTCCTGGACGGTCGGGCAGGTGGTGCAGCTGCAGATCAAGCTGGGCACCGTCCCGACGGGGCTGACCCTGGAGACCACGCAGGACGCCATCGACGTGTCGTGGACCGCTCCGAGCGACCCGGACTTCGCGGTGGTCGGCTACGACGTGGAGTACCGACGCCACACCGCGCCCGACGAGGCGGCCACCACCTCTGGCGACCCCGGCACCGGCTGGGTGGACACCGGCCATTCGGGCACCGGCACCGCCGAGCGGATCGCCGGCCTGGACACCTATGGCCGCTATGTGGTGCGGGTGCGGGCGTCCGATGCGGAGGGGCCGAGTTTCTGGTCGTCGCCGTCGTCGGTGCGGGTGCTGCCGGCGGATCAGCGGGTGGTGTGGGAGTCGGATCTGTCGGTGGGTGAGGTGTCGTTCGGGCTGGGCCATGGCCGGTCGGCGTCGGCGTTGGGGTGCGGCGCGCCCGCAGCCGATGTCCGCTCGGGGCCGGTGTGCTCGTCGGCGATGTCGGCGGGCAGGGTGGCCTTCCGGGGCTCGCCCGTGGGTGTGGCCTATGTGAATCTGGGCTCGGGCCATTATGTCCACTTGGGCTCGAGCACTCTGGCCCATCAGGACTCTGGTGCGGGGACGTTGAGCTTCGCGTTGGAGTCGGTGCTGGGCGAGTGGATGTTCCTGTCGCTGGTCGTCGACGGGACGGTGTTCCCGCTGCTCACCGGCGAGAGCTACAACTACGAGGCCGTCTCGGGCCGCGCCCCCTACCTGTTCGCCTGGCCCGGCGCCGGGCTGGGCTGGTCCGCGGGCGACACGGCGGACCTGGCGTTGGTGTACACGCCGCTGTTGTGGATGGAGTCCACCACGAACCGGCCCGACCGGCTCGGGTCGTTCCCGATGCACGTGCGCGAGACCCCCCCTGCGGGTTCCATCGTGGACGTGCGCGGCAAGGATCCCGACGAGCCCGCCGGGGCCTACTACTCGCTGCCGATCTGGATCAGCGAGCCCGCCCCGCCGGGCGGGCTGCGGGTCAGCCTCGAGGTGGACCCGGCGAGCACGGCGACCGCGGGGGTGGATTATGAGTGGCTGAACTCCTATGACCCGTTCGTGCCGGCCGACCGGCAGGCCAAGGTCACCACGGCGCCGTATGTGTTCTTCGAGGAGGGCGAGACCGGCTACCACCGGGTGTTCCTGCGCATCATCGACGACGCGCACGAGGACAGCGGCGAGACCATCATCGTCAAGCCGACAGCGGAGGGGTTCGAGGGCCGCGGGATGGTCATCACCATCTTGAACCACGACACCGGCGCGCCGCCGGGCGCGGCCGAGGCCGCGCCGACCAGCCTCGCCGCGGAGAAGACCGCGGCGGAAAAGCGCGAGCGCGACAAGCCCAGGCGGCCGATACCGGGCAAGTCCGACAACGCCCGCCTCGCCGGGCTGTCTCTGCGCGACGGCTGGGTGCTGTCTCCCGCGTTCGACCCCGACACGACCGACTACCGGGTCCACCACACCGCCTCCCAGGCCTCCCACATCTCGGTGCTCGCCAAGATCCGCACGGAGCACCCCGAGGCGACGTTCGCCGCCCCCGGCCACGACACCGGCATCGGCTGGTGGTCGCTGGGCACCGGCTACACCTTCCATGAGCCCGTCGCCCTCACCGTGACAGTGACCGCCGCGGACGGCTACACCACCACCACCTACACCCTGACCACCACCACCGACCCCGTCCCGGTGCCCGCGGTGACCGTCACACCGGCATCGCTGAGCATCACCGAGGGCGCGGCCGGGGCCTACACCGTCGTGCTGGACACGAAGCCCGCCCACGACGTCACCGTCGCACCCGCAAGCAGCGACCCCGCCGCGGCGGGCATCTCGCCCGCGTCGGCGACGTTCACCCCCGCGGACTGGGACATCCCCCGGACCTTCACCGTCACCGGCACGGCCGACGGCGACACCCACGACGAGAACGTCACTGTCAGCCACCGGGCCGCGAGCAGCGACGCCCAATATGACGCCATCACCATCGACTCGGTGACGGTCGCGGTCGCTGACACCACCGTCGAGCTGCCCGGGCCGGTCACCGGACTGACGCTGGCCGCCAAGCCGCGCAATGTGACCGTGTCCTGGCAGGCTCCCGACACCGGCGGCGCCCCAGACGGCTACATCGTGCACATCAAGTGCGGCAGAAACGGCAAACACCGCACCGTCGACGCACCCAAGACGACCACTGTGTTCCGCAACCTCAAACCCGGCACGACCTGCAACATATGGGCACGCGCGCAGAACGACGCCGGCAAAGGCCCCCGCACCCACACCACCACCACCCTGCCCCAACAGCAGCCACAGCCCGACCCCGAACAAACGGACCCCGAGCAGACAGACCCCGAACAGACAGACCCCGAACAGACAGACCCAGAGCAGCCAGACCCCGAACAGACAGACCCAGAGCAGACGGACCCCGAGCAGCCCGAGCCGCAGCAGTCCGAGCCGGAGCCGCAGCAGCCCGAGCATCCCGGCGACGGCAGGCTCGAGCCGTTCAACGTGCAGGTCGTGCCCGGCGACGGCACCCTGACGGTCACCTGGATCGTGTCGCCGCGCGCCGGCGAAGCCGACGACGACATCCACCACGCCCTGCGCTGGAGCCAGACCGCCGGAGTGTGGGCCAACCCCGCAGGACCCAGAGGCCACCACAACGACGGCATCGTCATCTGGGGCGGCACCGCCACCTACACCATCACCGGCCTCACCAACGGCATCGCCACCGGCGTGTTCGTCCGCTCATTCACCGGCACCAGAACCGGCGAGGACAGCCCCCACACCAGCAAATGGGTACGCATCAAAGGCCCCAACACCACCCCCCAAGCCCCCGGCTCGTAGGTTCACGGTTGGCGCAGCAGGGCCTGGGCCCGGATCGTCCGGCTCGGGCTGATGCTGTCAACCTGACACCCTGTGGCTAGGGTCGCTGCTGAGGTGCAGGGCGCGGGCTGAGATCGGACGCGGGAGTCGTGGCGTTCTCGAGCCAAGTGCAGAGGAGCGGAGGTTCTCGTGGGTGACGTTGTCTCGCTGCTGGACCGCGAGGTGTATGTCCTGAGCCAGGTTGACCGCCTGCTCGACATCGCTTCTGGCACGGCGAAGCGCTGGATCGACGGTTACAAGCGGCGTGACCAGATGTATGAGCCGTTGGTTCGGTCTGAGCCGACTGGTTCGGACATCGTCACGTGGGGCGAGTTCGTTGAGACCCGTCTGATCGCGGAGTACCGCCGACACGGGGTCAACGTCGCCCGCATGCGCCCTGCGATCATGGCGCTGCGCGAGGAGTTCGGCACGTCCTACCCGCTTGCCACAGCGGAGCCGTTTCTGAGCACCGAGGGCCGAGAGCTTGTGATGCGAGTGCAAGGCGAGACGGGCCTGCGTCCGTCGCTGTGCTTCGTCGTCCGCAATCAGCAGTCGTTGCTCGATCTGTCGATGGAAGTGCGGCGATTCCAGCAGGATGCCGACTACGAAGACTCTCCTGAAGTCCGGAGACTGCGGCTTCTCGGCACTTCGACGGTGGTCATGGACCCCGAGTACGGCTTCGGCGAACCCACGATCAAGGGCCGACGACTGCGGGTGTCAGCCATCGCGGAAGCACTCGAGGCTGGCGAGAGTCGACAGGAGATCAAGAGCCTCTGGAGCATCACTGACGAAATGGTCGATGACGC
This sequence comes from Candidatus Poriferisodalis sp., assembly GCF_965203655.1. Lineage (GTDB taxonomy): Bacteria > Actinomycetota > Acidimicrobiia > Acidimicrobiales > Poriferisodalaceae > Poriferisodalis. The sequence continues at coordinate 315,301 of NZ_CBDBDD010000006.1, read as the reverse complement.
TCTGCGATGCTCCCGCGTTGCCTGATCTCCTTTCATGTCAGAACGGGCCGCATTCGACGGGGTGTTTGTCGACGAGGACATCCTCGGCGTGGCTCACGAACTCGCTCGTTTGCGTCCAGGCGAGGTGTACTACGTCGGACACCCCGACGTTCCAGAGATTCCGCCCGGGACTCTCTACAAATTCTCAGCTGCTGCGTTGATCGACGATCACTGGTCGGAGATTGTCGACAGCATCGGCAAGCAACCGGGTCCGGCGGTTTGGTCGCTCACGAGGCCAAACGGACTGCGGAGAATAGACGCCGATCTATAGACGACGATCGACGCTCGTCTGAGACGAATCACGCCAGGTTTGGCAGAGACCGTGGGGGTCCCTGAGTTCGGTCGAGTACTGCAGCAGAGTCAGGATGGCTTCAGCGGCCTGGGTGTCCGAAGCCTCCGAGGCCCCGCCCGGGCCGTGGGGCTCGGGCGAGGGTTGGGGCAGTGGGGGACCCTCGGTAGCCTGTTTCATTCGCGGCGCGGACTTCCTGCGCCGAACTGACGTCCGGCAAGGCCGGATGCCTCCCCGCAACGGGTCGGGTGTTCGGAACCGGTCGGCACAACCAGAACACCGCTCCGCCGGCAGCGCCGTGCGGAGCGTTTACGTGCCGCCCGGCAGGGCGGAGCATCTGGCAAAGCCGCTCCCGGGGCGGCGTGAGGGTACGAAGGCACGAGAGAGACGGCCATGGCGAACAAGGCGCTGGTCGCCACCAAGGTGGGCATGACACAGCTCTGGGACGACGACAACCGCGTCGTCCCGGTCACTGTGCTGCGCGTCGATGACTGCCGGGTCACCCAGGTGCGCACCAACGAGCAAGACGGCTACACCGCGGTGCAGGTCACCTACGGCCACCGCGAGGCCCGCAAGGTCAACAAGCCCACCAACGGCCACTACGAGCGAGCCGGCATCGACCCCGGCGTACGGCTCGTAGAGCTGCGGCTCGACGATGTGAGCGAAGTATCGGTCGGCACCGAATTGGGTGCCGACCTTTTCAGTCCTGGAGAGCTCGTCGATGTGACAGCGACTTCGAAGGGCAAGGGCTTCGCGGGCACCATGAAGCGGCACAACTTCTCAGGCCAGCGCGCTAGCCACGGCGCGCACCGGGTTCACCGGGCCCCCGGCGCCATCGGCGCCTGCGCCACGCCCTCACGTGTGTTCAAGGGCACCCGCATGGCGGGCCGCATGGGCGGCGCGAAGGTCACCACGCTCAACCTCGCGGTGGTCGAGGCCGACGCCGAGCGCGGCCTGCTGCTGGTGCGCGGCTCAGTCCCCGGGCCCAAGGGCGGCACCGTCGTCGTCCGCAACGCAGTCAAAGCGCCGGCTGAAGTCTGATGCCGCTCACGCTTGACGTTCGCACCCCCGACGGCGGCACTGCCGGCACCGTGGAGCTCGACGCGGCCATCTTCGGCATTGAGCCGAACATGGCGGCGCTGCACCAGGCCGTCACGGCCCAGCGGGCCGCCCGCCGGAGCGGCTCTCACAGCACGCTCACTCGTGCCGAGGTACGCGGCGGCGGCGCGAAGCCGTGGCGGCAGAAGGGCACCGGCCGGGCTCGCCAAGGTTCGATCCGCTCGCCGCAGTGGGTTGGCGGCGGCGTGGCACACGGTCCCAAGCCGCGCGACTACCGCCAGAAGGTGAACCGCAAGACCGTGCGGCTGGCGCTTCGCTCCGCTCTCAGCGACCGGGCTCGCAGCGAACGCGTGATGGTCATCGACGAATGGAACTTTGCCCAGCCGCGCACGAAGGACGCCATCGCAGTGCTCGAGAACCTGTCCCTCTCCGGACAGGTTCTGCTGGTTCTGGGCGACAGCACGGCACACCAGACGGCCGATCGCAGTTTCCGCAACCTTTCGTCGGTGCACTCGGTCAGCGCGGCCGAGCTGAACGCCTACGACATCCTGCGCTCGGACTGGCTTGTCTTCACCCGCGACACCCTTCCCACGAGCACTGGGCCCACCACGAACGGGGCAGCGAGCGAGGGGGATGACCAGTGAAGGATCCCCGCGATGTGCTGATCGCTCCCGTCATCTCGGAGAAGTCGTATGACTTCCTCGAAGAGGGCATCTACGTGTTCCGCGTCCACCCGTCCGCAAGCAAGCCGGAGATCCGTCAAGCGGTCGAGGAGATCTTCGACGTCAAGGTCGCCAAGGTCAACACGCTGAACCGCAAGGGCAAGAAGCGGCGCAACCGGCGCAACAACACCATCGGCAAGCGGCCGGACACCAAGCGGGCCATCGTCACCCTCGTCGAGGGCGACTCGATCCAGATCTTCAATTCCTAGGCGGGGCGTCATGGGTATTCGAGTACGCAAGCCGACCAGTCCCGGCCGAAGATTCCAGACGGTTTCGGATTTTGCCGACATCACCGCGACCAAGCCCGAGCGCTCGCTCATTGCCAAGCAGCATTCCACCGGCGGCCGCAACAACCACGGCCGCAAGACCTCTCGCCACCGTGGCGGCGGTCACAAGCAGCGCTACCGGGTGGTCGACTTCCGGCGCAACAAGGACGGTGTGCCCGCCACGGTCGCCACCATCGAGTACGACCCCAATCGCAACGCGCGCATCGCGTTGCTGCACTATCACGACGGCGAGAAGCGCTACATCCTGGCGCCGGCAGGGCTGGAGGTGGGCGACAAGCTCGCCAACGGAGCCCAGGCGGAGGTGCGTGTCGGCAACGCCATGCCGCTGCGGTACGTGCCGGTCGGAACCACCGTGCACAACGTGGAGCTCAAGCCGGGCGCCGGCGGCCGCATGGCCCGTTCGGCCGGCGCCAGCGTGCAGCTCGTGGCCAAGGAGGGCGCGTACGCCACCTTGCGCCTGCCGTCCACCGAGATGCGCCGGGTGCCGATCGACTGCCGCGCCACCATCGGCTCGGTGGGCAACGCCGAAGCCGACCTCATCAAGATCGGCAAGGCGGGCCGCAATCGCTACAAGGGCGTCCGCCCCCAGACCCGGGGCGTGGCCATGAACCCCGTCGACCACCCCTTGGGCGGCGGTGAGGGCAAGTCGTCGGGTGGGCGCCACCCGGTGTCGCCGTGGGGCAAGCCCGAAGGCCGCACCCGCTCCAAGAACCGCAAGTCCAACGACCTCATCGTCCGCCGCCGCCGGACGCGCGGGTCCCGGAGGTAGAGCGATGCCGCGCAGTCTCAAGAAGGGCCCGTTCGTCGACGACCACCTGCTCTCGAAGGTGGACGAACTCAACGAGAGCGGCGAGCGCAAGGTCATCAAGACGTGGAGCCGGCGCTCCACGATCATCCCCGAGATGATCGGTCACACCATCGCGGTTCACGATGGGCGCAAGCACCTGCCGGTGTACGTGACCGAGTCGATGGTCGGCCACAAGCTCGGCGAGTTCGCGCCGACACGGACGTTCAAGTTCCACGCCGGCCAGGAGCGAGGGGGCCGGCGATGAGCGGCCTCATCGATCTTGACGTCATCGCAGGAGCCAAGGCGACGCTTCGCTACGGCCGACTGTCGGCATCCAAGGCCCGGGTGGTGCTCAATCTCATCCGCGACGAGGACCTGGCCCTGGCTCGCGACCGGCTGCGATTCTGCGAGCGCGGAGCGGCCGAAGTGGTGTCCAAGGTGCTCGAGAGCGCCGTGGCGAACGCCACCAACAACGAGCAACTCGACGCCGATGAGCTGTACGTGGCCGAGTGCTGGGCCGACGAGGGACCGGTGCTGAAGCGCTGGCGCCCGCGGGCACGGGGACGCGCCACGCGCATCCACAAGCAGACCTGCCACATCACGGTGATCGTTGCGCAGCTCAGCCCCGAGGAGCTCGAGATGCGTGAGGCTCGCTTGGCGGCCTCGGGCTCGCAGACCGCCGCGGCGGCCCGCGCGGCCCGTGTGGCCGCCAGCCGTGCAGCCGATACGGGCGATGACGAGCCCGACGCCGAGACAGATCTCGATGAAGCAGAAGTCATCGAAGCGGTCGCGGCGGTCGGCACCGATGCCGATGCCGGCACCGAGCCAGAGGCCGTTGCTCCAGACGACGACACAGACGGCGATGACGACGTCGAGACCATCGAAGCCAGCGACAGCGACATCAGCGGGGCCGAAGCTGCTGAACCCGAAGCTGCCGACCCCGAAGAAAAGAACTGATCATGGGTCAGAAGGTCAACCCGTACGGTTTCCGCTTGGGAATCACCACCGATTGGAAGTCGCGCTGGTACGCCGACAAGGAGTACCAGGACTACCTCATCGAGGATTGGAAGATCCGCGACTTCCTGCGGACTGAGCTGCCGCATGCAGCCATCAGCCGCATCGAGGTGGAGCGCACCCGGGATCGCCTGCGGGTTGACGTGCACACCGCCCGTCCCGGCATCGTCATCGGGCGCCGCGGCAGCGAGGCCGACCGCCTGCGCACCAAGCTCGGCAAGATCTCCGGCAATCCCAAGGTGCAGCTCAACATCCAGGAGATCAAGCAGCCCGAGCTGGAAGCAGCGCTCATCGCCCAGGGGGTGGCAGATCAGCTCGCCGGCCGTGTCGCGTTCCGCCGGGCCATGAAGCGTGCCGTGCAGAACGCGCAGAAGGCGGGCGCGCTCGGTATCCGGGTGCAGTGCTCAGGCCGGCTCGGCGGCTCCGAGATGGCCCGCACCGAGTGGTACCGCGAGGGCCGCGTGCCGCTGCACACGCTGCGTGCCGACATCGATTACGGCTTCCGCGAGGCCCGCACCACCGCGGGGCGCATCGGCGTCAAGGTGTGGCTCTACAAGGGCGACATCCTCCCCTACAAGGTGTCCTCCGACGAGCGCATTCACCGCGAGGCCGCCATGGCAACCGGGCAGACCTCCGGTGACGGTGCGCCGCCCTCAGGGGTCGTGACATCGGCCGGCCGGCGCAACGACCTCGATGAAGTGCCCGAAGAACCGGTCCCGCTGCTGCGTGAGGCCGACCCCGAGTTCGAGCGCCTGCTCGAAGAGGAAGAGCAGATCGAGCGGGCCACGCGCGACCAGTCCCAGACGCCCAACTTCAGGCCGGGAGACGACTGATGCTGATGCCTCGCAAGGTGAAGCACCGCAAGGCGCATCGCGGCCGCATGAAGGGCCGCACCAAGGGCGGCACGGCCGTGCACTTCGGCGACTACGGCATCCAAGCGCTCGAGCCAGGCTGGATCACGGCCCGCCAGATCGAGGCGGCCCGTATCGCTATGACCCGCCACGTCAAGCGCGGCGGCAAGGTGTGGATCAACATCTTTCCCGACAAGCCGGTGACCGCAAAGCCCGCGGAGACCCGCATGGGGTCCGGCAAGGGCAACCCCGAGAAGTGGGTCGCCGTGGTGAAGCCGGGTCGGGTGATGTTCGAGCTGGGCGGCGTGAACGCCGAGCTGGCTCGTGGCGCCATGGAGCGCGCCATCCAGAAGCTGCCCGTGCGGGCACGTGTGATCTCGCGAGAGGAGGCCATCTGATGGCCAAGGCCGCGACGCTTCGCACGCTGTCAGACGACCAGCTGCTCGACGAGCTCGAGAGCGCTCGCCAGGAGCTCTTCAACCTGCGGTTCGCGTTCGCTACCGGGCAGCTCGACAACTCCGCGCAGATGTCCGCGACCCGGCGTGACATCGCACGCATTCACACCGTGCTGCGTGAGCGTGAGATCGCTGCCGCCGACGCGCTGGCTGGCGCCTCGCAAGGCTCGGCTGTGTCCACTGGCGCCTCGCAAGGCTCGGCCGCAGTCGACACTGCGGAGACAGGAGACCCCTCATGAACACAGAGTCGGCACCCGACGCTGAGCGCAACCGGCGCAAGATCCGTGAGGGCATCGTCACCTCCACCAAGATGGACCGCACCGCGGTGGTCTCGGTGGTCGAGCGCGTGCGCCACCCCCGCTACTTCAAGACCGTGCAGCGCACCAAGAAGCTCTACGTCCACGACCCCGCGGGCGACACGCGTCCGGGCGACCGGGTGCGCGTCATGGAGACCCGCCCAATCTCGAAGACCAAGCGCTGGCGCCTGGTCGAGATCACCGAGCGGGCCCGCTGAGCCCCGAGCCAGAGAAGAACTGCGTACCTGATGATCCAGCAAGAGTCCCGACTCAAAGTCGCCGACAACTCGGGCGCCCGCGAGGTGCTGTGCATTCGCGTGCTCGGCGGCACGGGTCGTCGTTACGCCTCCATCGGCGATGTGTTCATCGCCACCGTGAAGGACGCGATTCCCGGCGCCTCGGTGCGCAAGGGCGACGTAGTGCGCTGCGTCGTGGTGCGCACACGCAAAGAGCGCCGGCGTCCCGACGGCAGCTACATCCGCTTCGACGAGAACGCCGCCGTGCTCGTCGACGACAACCGCCAGCCGCGGGGTACCCGCATCTTCGGTCCCGTCGGCCGCGAGCTGCGCGACAAGCGCTTCATGCGCATCGTGTCGCTCGCGCCAGAGGTCCTCTGAGGGGGGAGTGGAGATGGCACGTCAGCGAAACCAGCTGCCCCGGCTGCGAGTCCGCAAGGGCGACACCGTGCGCGTCATGTCAGGCCCCGACAAGGGCCGCGAGGGCGAGGTCGTCTCGGTCGACCCGCTGCGCCGCCGCCTCACGGTCGAGGGCGTCAACGTCGGCCACAAGCATCAGCGTCCCTCCCAGCAGAACCAGGAAGGCCAGATCATCGACTACCTGCTGCCGATCGACGTGTCGAACGTCGCGGTCGTGTGCCCCCGCACGGGCCAGCCGGGTCGGGTCGGGTTCCGTCTCGAAGGCGAACGCAAGGTGCGCTACCACCGGGCTTCCGGGGAGGAACTGCCGTCATGAGCGTGACTGAAGCTCCCGAGGCTGCCGTCCCGTCCGCGCGGCCCGAGCCGCGGATGAAGGCGCTCTACCGAGACTCCGTGCGCGCCCAGCTCCAGCAAGAACTGGGGCTCGCAAACATCATGCAGGTGCCCGCGCTCAGCAAGATCAGCGTCAACATGGGTGTCGGCGCGGCACTCACGAACCGGGGCCTGCTCGAAGGAGCCATCGACGACCTCAGCCGCATCTGCGGTCAGCGGCCGGCGATCACCCGGGCCAAGCGCTCGATCGCAGGGTTCAAGCTGCGCGAGGGCAACGCCATCGGCGCCCGGGTGACGCTTCGCCGCGATCGCATGTGGGAGTTCTACGACCGGCTCGTGTCGCTGGCGATTCCTCGCATCCGGGACTTCCGCGGACTGTCGCCGCGCAGTTTCGACGGGCACGGCAACTACACGTTCGGCATCACCGAACAGCTGGTCTTCCCAGAAATCGATTACGACAGCGTCAACCAGATCCGGGGCATGGACATCACGCTCGTGACGTCGGCAGTCGACGACGAGGGCGGACGTGCCCTGCTCGATGCGCTCGGATTCCCGTTCCGCCAGGGTCCCACCCCCTAGCACCCCTCTTCACACCTCCAGCAAAGGCAGTACTGATGGCCAAGAAGGCACTGATCAACAAGCAGCAGCGCACCCCCAAGTTCAAGGTGCGCGCCTACACGCGTTGTCGCGTGTGCGGTCGACCGCGGTCGGTGTACCGCAAGTTCGGGCTGTGTCGAGTGTGCCTACGAGAGATGGTCCATGCCGGCGAGGTGCCCGGCGTGACGAAGGCCAGCTGGTGAGGGGCCAGCAGATGAGGGAGGTGCGCACATGTCGATGACTGATCCGATAGCGGACATGCTCACCCGCATCCGCAACGCCAACCTGGTGTTCAAGGACGAGGTGGCCATGCCGTCCTCGAAGCAGAAGGAGCGCCTCGCGGCGATCCTCAAGCGCGAGGGCTACGTGAGCGATTTCAAGGTGGAAGGCTCCCATGGCAGCCCCGACCGCAAGCTCACCATCAATCTCAAGTACACGTCGGACCGGGATCGGACGATCTCGGGACTGCAGCGGGTCTCCAAGCCCGGGCTGCGCGTGTACACCAAGTCCGACAAGGTGCCCCGCGTGCTCGGCGGCCTCGGCATTGCCGTGCTGTCCACGAGCCGGGGCCTGATGACCGACCGCGAAGCCCGCCGCAACCGCATGGGCGGCGAGGTCCTCTGTTACGTCTGGTAGGAGGCGACGATGTCACGCGTGGGCAAGGCGCCCATCTCGATCCCCGACGGGGTGACAGTGACCGCACAGCCGGCCCCCGATGCCGCCGGTTCGACCGCTGGTGCCGTGGTGACGGTCAGCGGCCCGCAGGGTGAGCTCACCCGTGAGCTGGCCGCAGGCATCACCGTGAACGTCGACGACGGCGCCGCCACCTTGGGCCGAGCCGACGACAGCCGCTCGCAGCGGTCGCTGCACGGGCTCAGCCGGGCACTGGTGGCCAACATGGTCGAAGGCGTCTCGACGGGCTTCTCCAAGGAGCTGCAGATCGTCGGCGTGGGCTACCGGGCCGCGGCCCGCGGGCCCTCGGCGCTCGAGCTGTCGCTGGGGTTCAGCCATACGGTGCCGGTGACAGCACCCGAGGGCATCAAGTTCGAGGTGCCGAGCCAGACGTCGATCATCGTCAAGGGCATCGACAAGCAGCTCGTCGGGCAGGTCGCGGCCAACATCCGCAAGCTGCGCAAGCCCGAGCCCTACAAGGGCAAGGGCATCCGCTACATCAACGAGCGCGTGCAGCGCAAAGCCGGAAAGGCGGCGAAGTGAGCGTTCCCCCCAAGGCAGCGCGGCGAGCTAAACGCCGCAATCGCGTCCGCAAGCGGGTGTCGGGCACCGCCGAGCGCCCGCGCCTCGCGGTCTTCCGGTCGAACCGGCACATCGGCGCCCAGCTCATCGACGACGACGCAGGTCGCACGCTGGCTGCCGCGTCGACTCGCGAGGCCGCGCTGGCTACTGCAGGCGGCGGCAACGTGTCCGCCGCCGGCGAAGTCGGACGGCTGATCGCCGAGCGCGGCGTGGCGGCCGGCACCACAGTCGTGGTCTTCGACCGCGGCGGCAACCGTTACCACGGCCGCGTCGCGGCCCTTGCAGATGCTGCCCGCGAGGGCGGCCTGAAGTTCTGAGGGAGAACTCGTGGCAGATGCACCTACGACCGAGGCTCCACGGGAGCGCGGCGCCGGCCGGCGCCCGCGCGAGCGGCAGTTCGACAACCCGCGCAACAGCGGCGACGAGGGCCTGCGCGAGTCGCGGGTCATCGACATCAACCGTGTGGCCAAGGTCGTCAAGGGCGGGCGCCGCTTCTCGTTCTCCGCGCTCGTGGTGATCGGCGACGGCGCCGGCCGGGTGGGCCTGGGCTACGGCAAGGCGAAAGAAGTGCCGCTGGCCATCCAGAAAGGCACCGAGGAGGCGCGCAAGAGCCTGTTCGATGTGCCGCTGGCCGGCTCCACGATCATCCATCCCGTGCTGGGCGTGATGGGCGCCGGCAAGGTGCTGCTGCAACCCGCCGCGCCCGGTACCGGCGTCATCGCCGGCGGCGCCGCGCGGGCGATCCTGGAGGAGGCGGGCATCAGCGACGTGCTGGCCAAGTCCCTGGGCTCGTCCAACCACATCAACGTGGCCCGTGCGACCATCGCCGGGCTGGCTGCGCTGAAGCGTCCCGACGAGGTCGCCAAGCTGCGCGGGCTGTCGGCTGAAGAGTGCATCCCCGCCGGCCTGCTCGAGGCCTACCGCGAGACCGAGCGCACCCGCAAGCTGACCGATGCGGATGCGGGAGCGCAGGCATGACCCAGATCGTCGTGACCCAGGTGCGTTCGGCCATCGGGGCCAAGCCAAAAGCGCGTGGCGCCTTGCGGGCTCTCGGGCTCGGGAAGATCGGCCGCAGCCATACCCTTCCTGATCGACCCGAGATCCGCGGCATGCTGCGCAAGGTCAGCCACTTGATCACCGTTCAAGAGATTCCAGGAGAGGTCGGCGATGCTGAAACTGCATGACCTGACCCCGCCGCCGGGTGCGAGGCGCAAGCGCAAGCGGGTGGCCCGCGGCACCGGCGGCAAGGGCGGCAAGACCGCAGGCCGCGGCACCAAGGGCACCCGGGCACGGGGAACCGTGCCGGTCTGGTACGAAGGCGGCCAGCTGCCGCTGCAGGTGCGCATCCCCAAGCGGAAGGGCTTCACGAACCCGTTCCGGGTGGCCTACCAGCCGGTGAACCTCGACACGCTCGATGCGTGCGGCCTCGACGACATCACGCCTGAGGCACTGCTGGGGCGTGGCTTGGTGTCGGCGGGCTCGATGGTCAAGGTGCTGGGCCGCGGCGAGATCACCCGGCCGATCACGGTGAAGGCTCACGCAGCCTCCGCCTCGGCCCATGCGGCTATCGAGGCCGCCGGGGGCAGCATCGAGATCCTGCCGCCCACGTTCAAGGGCCCGCGGCCAGCCGCTCAGGGCAACCAGCACACCAATCGCTAGGGGCTCGTCGTGCTCGGCCACATGCGCAACATCTTCCGGATCCAGGATCTGCGCCGGAAGATCATGTTCACGCTGTTCATCATTGCGGCGTACCGGCTGGGCTCCCAGGTGCCCGTGCCGGGCATCGACTTTGACGCCATCGTGTCGTTGCGCGAGCAGGCCTCATCCACCGGCGGCGTGCTGGCGCTTCTGAACCTGTTCTCGGGCGGCGCGCTCACCAACTTCGCGATCTTCGCCTTGGGGATCATGCCGTACATCACGGCATCGATCATCATCCAGATCCTCACCGTCGCGATCCCGCGCTTCGAGCAGCTCCAGCAGCAGGGGGCCGTGGGCCAGCGCAAGCTGACCCAGTACACCCGCTACCTGACGCTGGGCATCGCCTTCGTGCAGGCCACCGGCATCACCTTCATCTTCGGGCGGGGTCAGGGCACTGCGCTCGGCAACACGGCGGGGGTCATCGTCATCCCCGACTTCACGTTCAACCGGGTGGCGCTGGTCATCCTGTCGCTCACGGCGGGCACGGCGCTGCTCATGTGGATGGGCGAGCTGATCAGCCAGCGCGGTGTGGGCAATGGCATGTCGCTGCTGATTTTCGCCTCGGTGGTGTCGACGATCCCCTTCGACGGGGCCCGCCTGATGGCGGTGCAGGGCACCGTGTATCTCGCGGCGGCGATCATCGTCGCCATCGGGATGATGGTCGCGATCATCTTCATCGAGCAGGGCCAGCGTCGCATCCCGGTGCAGTTCTCCCGGCGGCAGGTGGGCCGGCGGCTCTACGGCGGGCAGAACACTTACATCCCGCTGAAGGTCAACCAGTCGGGTGTGATCCCGGTCATCTTCGCCAGCTCGATCCTGTTCCTGCCGGTGCTGCTGTCGAACGTGGCGAACTGGGGCTGGCTGCAGACCGCCGTCGACGACTACCTCACCCAGCCCGACAACATCGCCTACATCCTGTTCTTCGGCGGGCTGATCGTCGGCTTTGCCTACTTCTATACGGCCATCACGTTCGACCCGGTGCGTCAGGCCGACAACATCCGCAAGCAGGGCGGCTTCATTCCCGGCATCCGGCCCGGGCCGCAGACCGAGCGGTACCTGGCCAGAGTGCTCAACCGCATCACGCTGCCCGGCGCGCTGTTCATTGCCATGGTGGCACTGTTGCCCAGCGTGCTGCTGTCGCTGACGAGCGACCTCGATGCGCTGGGCTCGGGCGGCGCCGGTGCGGCCATCGGCTTCGGCGGCGTGTCGATCCTGATCGCCTCCGGCGTGGCGCTGGAGACCATGAAGCAGGTCGACAGCCAGCTGCTGATGCGCAACTACGAAGGGTTCCTGGCCTGATGTCGGGCTCCGCCGCCCGACGGCTGGTCATCTTGGGCAAGCAAGGGGCCGGCAAGGGAACCCAGTGCGAGCTGCTGGTCAAGCGCTACGGCGTGGCCCACATCTCCACGGGAGACATGCTGCGTGCCGCGGTCGCCGCCGGCACCCCCTTGGGCCGCCAGGCCAAAGAGGTGATGGATGCAGGCGAGCTCGTCAGCGACGAGCTGATCCTGGGAATCGTGGCCGAGCGCCTCGAGGCGCCCGATACCGCTGCCGGCTTTCTGCTGGACGGCTTTCCGCGTACCGAAGCTCAGGCCGACGGGCTGTTCGCCCTGCTGGCGCCGCACGCGGTGAGCCGAGCGATCGACCTCGATGTGGCCGATGACATCGTCACGCGGCGCATGCTGGATCGGGGCCGCGCCGACGACACTCCCGAGGCGATTGCCCGCCGGCTGGAGCTGTACGAAGCCGAGACGGCGCCGCTGCGCAAGCTGTTCGCCGATCGAGGCGTGCTGGTCACCGTCGACGGCCTCGGCACCCCCGCCGAGGTGCATCAGCGCATCGTGGCGGCCATAGAGGCCGCACCAGCTAGCACAGTGGCGGCAATTGAGGCGGCGCCGTGACCCCTATACTTGCTCGCTCGTCTACAGCGCAGGTCCACCGATGAAAGTCCGTCCGAGCGTCAAGAAGATCTGCGACAAGTGCCGTGTGATCCGTCGCCACGGGCGGATCCGGGTGATCTGTGAGAACCCGCGGCACAAGCAGCGGCAAGGCTGAGACAGGAGTCCCGTATCGATGGCCAGAATTGCCGGCGTTGACATTCCGCGCGAGAAGCGTGTGGAGATCGCGTTGACCTACATCTATGGCATCGGCCGTTCCGCCAGCCAGCAGATCTGCGAGGACTTGAACATCGCTGAGCGCACCCGTGTGCGCGACCTCACTGATGCCGAGGTGGCTCGCATCCGCAACCACATCGACGCCAGCCTCACGGTCGAGGGCGATCTGCGACGGGACGTCGCCCAGGACGTGAAGCGCAAGATCGAGATCGGCTGCTACCAGGGCGTGCGCCACCGCCGCGGCTTGCCGGTGCGAGGCCAGCGGACCCACACCAACGCACGCACCCGCAAGGGTCCGCGCAAGACCGTCGCGGGCAAGAAGAAGGTACGCAAGTGAACGTGCGCGGCCGAATCTGTCGGCAACCTCAGACCGGACGCATGAAGGGCGGGCTGAAGTGAACCAGCAGCAGCCGGCTCGCCGCGGGCGTCGCAAGGAGCGCAAGAACGTCGGCGACGGCGTGGCGCACATCAAGAGCTCGTTCAACAACACGATCATCACGTTCACCGATCTGCAGGGCAACGTGGTGTCGTGGGCGTCGGCGGGCAATGCCGGCTTCAAGGGTTCTCGCAAGTCGACTCCGTTTGCTGCGCAGCAGGCCGCCGAGCAGGCCGCCGAGCGGGCCATGGAACATGGCGTGCGCCGGGTGCATGTGCACGTGAAGGGCCCCGGCTCGGGTCGTGAGACTGCGATCCGCTCGATCCAGAATTCCGGCATCGAGATCAAGGGCATCCGTGACATGACACCGGTGCCGCACAACGGCTGCCGGCCTCCGAAGCGCCGGAGGGTCTGACGTGTCTCGCTACACAGGTCCCAAGGCACGCGTCTCGCGGCGGCTCAACACCAACATCTGGGGCACTGAGGGCGAGACGAAGGCGCTGGACCGGCGCCCGTACCCGCCCGGCGAGCACGGCCGTGGACGCCGGCGCAGCCAGAATTCCGAGTTCCTGATGCAGCTGCAGGAGAAGCAGAAGTGCCGCTTCACCTACGGGATGACCGAGCGGCAGTTCCGCAATCTCTATGAGGAAGCCGCCCGCCAGCGGGGCGTCACCGGCGAGAACCTGTTGCGGCTGCTGGAACTGCGCCTCGACAACATCGTGTACCGGGTCGGTTGGGCCGCGACCCGCCCGCAGGCCCGCCAGTTCGTGAGTCACGGCCACATCGACGTCAACGGTCGCCGGGTGAACATTCCCAGCTACCGGGCCCGCAAGGACGACGTCATCTCGTTGCGCGCGCGGTCCCGCGAGATCGTCACCATCCGGTGGAATCTCGACGTGCTGGATCGCACGCCGCCGCCGTGGCTCGAGGCGAGCGACGGTGCCCAGCAGGTCACCGTGCGCGAGCTGCCGATCCGGTCTCAGATCGAGATCCCGGTGCGCGAGCAGCTCATCGTCGAGCTCTACAGCAAGTAATCACCCACGAAGGGGTCAATGTGTCCGTCTCCGACACCTTGGTCATGCACCGACCGACAATCGACATCCTGGGCGAGCCCGATCCCAATCGGCAGCGCTTCGCCATCGGCCCGTTGGAGCCCGGCTTCGGGCACACGCTGGGCAACTCGCTGCGGCGCACGCTGCTGTCGTCGATCCCCGGTGCCGCGATCACTCAGGTCCAGTTCGACGATGCGCTCCACGAGTTCACCACCATCGAAGGTGTGGTCGAGGACGTCACTGACATCGTCTTGAACCTCAAGGACATCGTGCTGCGGTGCCACAGCGACGAGCCCGTTGCTGTGCGTCTCGACGAGCGCGGCGTGGGTCCGGTGCTCGCTGGCCATGTCGACTGGGGTGTCGATGTCGAGTGCCTGACGCCCGATCTGCACATCGCAACGCTGGGCGAGGGAGCACGGCTCGCAATGGACCTGACGGTCGAGCGCGGCTGGGGCTACTCGGCCCCCGACAGCGACCGCATCGGCGGCGCGATCGGCGTGATTCTCATCGACGCGCTGTTCAGCCCGGTGCGGCGTGTGGCCGTCGAAGTCGAGCCGGTGCGCGTGGAGCAGTCCACCGATTTCGACCGGCTGGTGCTCGACATCGAGACCGACGGCGCAATGACCCCGCGCGAAGCGCTGGCATCGGCCGGCGACACGCTGTGCCGGCTGATGCTTATGATTGCCGAGCTCTCGCCGGAGAACCTCGGACTTGACATCGCCGATGTGGCGGTGAGCGACGGCCGCACCAGCGACCTGGAGCGACCGATCGAGGATCTGGGTCTGTCCGAGCGGGCACGCAACTGCCTCAAGCGCGCGCAGTTCAACACGATCGGCGAGCTGCTCGATCAATCCGTGGAAGAGCTGATGACCGTGCCGAACTTCGGCCAGAAGTCGCTGGACGAGGTCATCGAGAAGCTCGACGAGCGAGGCCTGGCACTGCGTGGCATGAGCCCGACGCCCACCGAGGAGCCGTCCGAGCAGAACGGGTCGGCCGAACCGGCGGCGGTGAGCTGACGATGCCCACGCCCACCAAGGGCCGCCGGCTGGGCGGTAGCCCGAGCCACCAGCGCTCGATGCTCGCCAACCTGGCGGCGTCGCTGTTCGCCGCCGAGGCCATCGAGACCACCGAGGCCAAGGCGAAGGCGCTGCGGCCGTATGCCGAGAAGCTCATCACCAAGGCGCGCAAGGGCGGATTGGCACGCCATCGCCAGATCATCGCCAGCCTCAACGGCGACCAGGAAATGGCCCAGAAGCTGATCGACGAGATCGGTCCCCGCTATGAGGGACGCCCGGGCGGCTACACGCGCATCCTGAAGCTGGGCCCGCGCCGCGGCGACAACGCCCCGATGGCGCTGATCGAGCTGGTCTGACTCCCTCGTCGCTGAATGACATGACCGCCGATCCGCTGGGTGCCGAGGTGCTCGACGCTTTGGCGGCGCTGGACACTCCGACTATCTGCAACGCGCTCGAGATCGTTGCACCGCACCGCCGGGCATACGGCTACACCACGTCGCCGCTCGTCTGCCCCGATCCCGACACCGTCATGGTCGGCTACGCCCGCACGGCGACGATCCGAGCCGCAGCGCCGTCGGGTCGAAGCGGCGACGATGACCTCGCGATGCGGGTCGGCTACTACCGCCACATGGCCGAAGGCCCCCATCCCACCGTGACCGTCATCGAGGACATCGATGCGGCGCCGGGCTACGGCGCCTGGTGGGGCGAGGTGAACAGCAGCATTCACTCGGGGTTGGGCTCGCTCGGAGTCGTCACCAACGGGTCCATCCGGGATCTGGCCGACTGGGCACCGGGCTTCGGTGCGCTGGCCGGCTCCATTGGTCCCTCGCATGCGTGGGTGCACGTGGTCGAGTTTGCGGTGCCGGTGACGGTGCACGGCATGTCGGTGCAGCCCGGCGATCTCATTCACGCCGACCGCCATGGTGCGGTCGTGGTGCCGGTCGATGTAGCGGCTGAGGTTCCCGCGGGGGCCGCGAAGATCGCAGCCGCTGAGCGTGTCCTCATCGACGCTGCCCGCAGCCCGGATTTCGGCATCGAGGGGCTCACGTCGCTGCTCGACCCCAAGGGCGACCACTAGCCCCACCGGGCCCGCTCGGCTCTTGGGTGCAGTTGGGGGTCTATCGCACGAGCGCCGCGTTGCGGCGCAGCGACTCTCGTGCCTCGGCGTAACGCTCCGCGAGGCGCTGACCGACGCGTCCGATCCGATCGATCATCTTCATCAGGCCGTCGCGTGCAACCTCGGCGATGCTCGACAGCTCGGTCAGGCCGGGCAGGTTCCAGTCGCGCAGCACGACCGGTTGCAGGATCTGGTCATGGTGGATGGCCAGGTCGTAGATCCCGGCTTCGGCGATGATGCGGGAGTGGGCGTCGAAGTCGGTGATGCCGACTCCGGGCATGGCAAAGCTCTTGACTTGGTTGGCGATGGCCACCACCGCGCTGGAGGGGTCGATCTCGACCGCGGCGCTCATGACGTCGCGGTAGAACAGGAAATGCAGGTTCTCATCGAAGGCGACCCGCCGCATGATGGCTTTGCCGGCAGGGTCGTCGATGTGGCGCCCCGTGTTGAAGTGCGCGATGCGGGTGGCCAACTCCTGCAGCGTCACGTAGGCGAGGCCTTCCAGCAGGCTCGGCGGCTGGGGTACTTGCCCGCACTGCACCTGCGCCATGCGCGCCCGCTCCAGTGCCACGGGGTCCAGAGCGCGGGTGACCGACAGGTAGTCGTAGATGACCCGGCCGTGCCGTCCCTCTTCCGCCGTCCAGCGGCGAACCCACTCGCCCCAGGCGCCCTCACGGCCGAACAGCCGCTCGCTGTCACGGAAGTAGTACGGCAAGTTCTCCTCGGTGAGCACGTTCACGAAGAGGGCGCTGCGAGCCTCAGGGGTGAGGTTGGCTTCCTCAGGTGACCATTCGTAGTCGGGCGCGAAGTCTTGGCCCCGGCTCCAGGGCACGAGCGCGTGGGGGTGCCATTCCTTGGTTTGCCGAAGATGGCGCGCGAGGAGTCGCTCAACCTCCGGCTCCAGATCGGCGAGCGTCCGGGCATCAGCCTCTACCGGCATCGGGCTTCGCCAATCACCATGCGGGATGGAGCCTAATGATGTAATCCCACCGTTCAGGACGTGCCGAGCCATGAGGATCTCGCGCCGAAGCCAACCGTCAGCCGCAACGGGCGATCTCGGCGTCAAAAGCTGGTGCGCACGCCGAGGGCCCGCTCGAGGTTGACGAGGTACCCGGCAAACGCCTTGCGTCCTGTCACCGTGGCTTCGATCCACGTGCGGGGCTTGGCGCCGCGGAACTCCTTGGTCGTCGCCACGTAGTCGGCATTTTCCAGCTTCCGCAGGTGAGTCGTCAGGTTGCCGGGCGTCAAGCCCAGCTGCTTCTGCACGAACCCGTAGGCGAGCCGGTCCCGCTCGTCCAGTGACACGAGCAACGACATGATCTGCAGTCGCGCCGGCTGGTGGATGATCTCGTCGAGGTCGATGGCACCGCCGTCGGGCACGGCGCTGGGATCTACCATTCGCCGGTCCTGCGCACCCACATGGCGATGGCTCCGAGCAGTCCGAGCATCGCGAAACCCGACACTGCTGGTGCGATGTCATCGAACAGGTAATGCGGAACGTAGAAGGCCGCGGCCATGCCCACGCCGAAGGCGGCGATCACGGTCCGGTTCAGGATGCCGAAGAGCACGTAGCCGAGCGCGATGACGCCCATCAAGACGAAGGGGATCTTCTCTGCGCCGGACTCGTTCCACAGGCCCGCCGCGCCTGGGAGCAGTCCAGCGGCCGCAGTGACGGTCATCCAGTAGGCAAACACGCGGATCCCGGCGTGTTGCATGGCGAGGCCCGGCGACAGGGCACGGCCGGCGCGATAGCCGATGGTCATGCTGCCGATGACGCCGAAGGACGTGATGATTGCCCACAGTGGTCCCGGGAACCACGGGTAGCTGTCGGCGAAGTCGGTTGCGAACGTCGACACGGCGTACTGGGCGAGGTAGGCGATCGTGATGACGCCTGCCCACAACAGCAGGATCGCCGTGCTTCCGGCCGTGTACATGGCGCTGCGAGCGCCATGCATGGTGCTGAGAACGGTCTCCCAACCCTCGTCGGGTTTCAGAGCTGTCGATTCTCCGCTGTTTGTCGACATCACAACCTCCTAGGTCCGCGATGCAAACTAGTTTGTATCACAAACTAAACGCACGGGCAAGCAGTTGCAAGCGCAACTCCGTCTGCTCACGGTCTCGTTCGCGTCCGAGCTAGGGGAGTAGTTCCAGCCGTTCGCAGTGGTTCGGCCTCACGATGCCGAAGTGCCGCCGGTCGAGCGTCGCAACAGTGGTCACATCGAGGCGTTCTGCCAGGGCGATGACCGATGCATCGACGGTGCCCAGCGGCAGATCGTCATAGGCATGCACCAGTTCGGCAATGCGAAGCCAATCGCTGGCAGCTACCGGTTCGGTGATCAGGTCACCCGAGGCGAGATCGCCCAGGAAACGCACCTCGGCTGCGGTGCCCATGCGAGTCCCCACCAAGTAGGCCACCTCGGTGATCACCAATGTGGGAACGATCAGCGGCCCAGGATGGCTTGAGAGCAACTCGAGGCTGGCTGCGTGATGCCGGTCGTCTGCATCGACATAGGCATACAACGGACCCGCATCGACGATCAGCGCGATGACGTCACCTCACTGGCGAGGATCTCCTCGATGCGCTCGGAGATGTCCGACTGACCGCTACGGCCCGCCGCCGCTGCACCCAGACGTCGTCTCGGAGCGAGATGGCACTCGATGGCTTCTCTCGTCAACTCGGAGATCGTGATGTTGCGCCGGGCGGCCTCGTGCCGCAGCCGGGCGTCGAGTTCAGCGGGGAGCTTCACGGTGGTCCGCATCATGTATGTCAGCATACCCTCACGAGTGCGTGAGTTCACTGCGATGCCTGCCACAGCGTGCTTATCGGGAGCGCCCACAGCCGATCGCCGAGCCGAATCGGGAGCTGTCCGCTGTACAGGACGATGCCCGCATGGAAGCTGTCTCCCAAGCGATCACGAAGCCAGCGGAGGTGCTTGGCATCGTCGCGGCCCGCGGAGGTGGCGGACTTGACCTCGACCCCCACGAAACGGCCGCGTCGTTCGAGCAGAACGTCCACCTCGTGGCCCGACTGGTCGCGGAAGTGGTGCATGAACGTCATATCGGAACCGGCTTCGAGATGCGGCAGCAGTTCTGATACCACGAACGTCTCGACGAGCTGGCCCACCGCAGAGGCATCGAGCGACAGGTCGATGGCATTGAGTCCGAGGAGATGTGCTGCGATGCCCGGGTCGGCTACGTGCACCTTCGGTGATCGCGTGAGGCGATAGAGGCGCTTTTCGTGCCAGGCCGGAACCCGCACGACCATCGAGAGATCTTCGAGCAGGCTGAGATGGGCATCGGCTGTGACTGCGGTCACGCCGGCGTCGCGGGCTGTCGCCTGCTTGTTGAGGACTTGGCCGGTACGTGCGGCGCACGACGACAGGACAGCCCGCAGCTTCTGCGGCTCGGGCCGGCCGCCCGCATCGACAGCGCGCTCGACGGCGCCGATGATCTCCGGTGCTTCCTGCAATTCGTCGATCACAAGGCAGCCGGAGACGGCGCTGAGCACACCGTCGGGGGTCTTCGCGAGCGGCGCGAGCGGCACCGAGGCGTGACAGGTCAACGGCTGCGTCGGCGAACTCTGCCGCTGAGGTGGACTTGCTGCACCCTGGTGGCCCGACGATCAGGACGGCAGCGAAGTCGCGCAACAGGTCATCGCGCAAGACACGCTCGCCGATTCTGGGGTAGCGATGCAAGCCGGGCTGCATGGCATGACTGCCGACGGCGTTCCGGCGTTCGTGCTATAGGTTTTCCGAGCGTTTCGCTATGTGATTTCCGCCGCCATCAGTAGGTGATTCGCGCCATGTTGACGGTAGATGCGGCGGCGTCGGCTCGAAGGCGGTCGCGCTCTTGGTTCGATCGCTGGGCTCTGCGGTGCCCGTCATCGGCTGCGGGCGTCGAGCGCGGCGCCGTAGTTGGCGGAGGCGAATTCCCAGCTGATGAGGTGCTCGACGAACGCATCCACGTACGCGGCCCGGGCGTTCTGGTAGTCGAGGTAGTAGGCGTGCTCCCACACGTCGATCACGAGCAGCGGAGTCAGGTCGTCGGTCAGGGGCGTCTGGGCGTCGTCGGTCTGGACGATCCGCAGCGATCCCCCTTGGTCGCCGCCCGAACCGTCGAACACGAGCCAGCCCCATCCCGACGCGAAGTTGCCGACCGCTCCGGCGGCAAAATCGGCCTGGAACGCGTCCACGCCTCCAAAGCTCGCCTCCAGCGCCGCCGCCAAGTCGCCGCTGGGCTCGCCACCGCCACCAGGCGACATGGACTGCCAGTAGAAGTTGTGGTTCCACGTCTGGGCTGCCGCGTTGAACAACCCGCCCGCTGGCAGCGAGCACACCAAGTCCTCCAACGCTCGACCCTCGTCGGGCGTGCCGGCGACGCCGTTGTTCACTGCCTTGACATAGCCAGCGTGGTGCTTGTCGTAATGGAAGCTGATCGTGCGCTCGCTGATGTGCGGGGAGAGCGCATCAGGTGCGTATGGAAGGTCTGGCAGCTGGATGGTCATCTGTTTCCCACGTGGTCACCGGCCCGGGCGAGTATGCCAGCGGAAGCCAGCTCTTCAGCGTCGCTCGGGCATGCAACCCGCGGCAGGGGCGTAGTCGCCGAACGATATGGTGCGGCGCGTGCGGCTGGTGGGCATATACGACGCAGACGGCGGGCTCGCTGGCGAGTTCCGCTATGCGCTCAGCAAGCTGAGGGGCCGCAACACCTGCGCCCTGTGCGACCTCACCTATGGCTGGAACCCGCTGGGCTCACGGTCGTGGAAGCAGGCCTGCGTGGCGTCGAGCGTCGATCTGGAGCTCGTGCACCGTGACGAAGCCTCGACCTCTCAGCTCGCTGCTGCCGCGGAACTGCCCGCCATCGTGGCCGACGATGGCGAGGGTTGGTCCCAAGTCATGACCAAGGTTGACATCGAGGCGTGTGCAGGGTTTCCTGAGAAGCTCTTGAAGCGACTCAGCGCACGCTGAGATTGCATGAGAACTTGTCCAGCGACCGCGGCCGCGGGCAGGTGATCGGCGAGTACCGTCCGATGCCGCACGCTGTCGGCCGAAAGACGAGTTCTTCGATGAAACCAGCCCTCTGGCGCAGATTTCTGGCCTTGCTCTTTGCGACCGCCCTGTTCGCGGCTGCGTGCGCACCTGACGAACATGACGCGGTCCGCGAACCCGAAGCGGCCGATGACGAGATGGCAGAAGTCCACGAGGACGAACCAGAAGCCGATGATGCTGCCGAAGAGACTGAAGAGATAGACGAGCCTGAGCCCGCAGACAAGCCTGAGCCCGCCGACGAAACCGAGCCTGCCGACGAATCCACCCCAGAGCCCATCGGCGACCCGGTCGATCTAGGCAAGTTCAACGACTACGAGCCTGCCGACCTCGATCCGTCGCTGCTGCCCATCGACCCTGACGTGGTGATCGGCCAGCTCCCGAACGGCCTCACCTACTACCTGCGCTCGAACGACTCGCCGGGCGATGCCGTCGTCATGCACCTCGCGGTCAATGCGGGAGGGGTGCTCGACCCCGAAGGCGCCGAGGGCGCAGCGCACTTCTTGGAGCACATGCTGTTCAACGGCACCGAGAAGTTCTCCAAGAACGAGCTCGATCAGGTGCTGCGCGACATCGGCACCGACTTCGGCCACGACCTCAACGCATTCACCAGCCCTGACGAGACCGTCTACATCCTCGACTTCCAGCTCGATGATCCCGAGGCACTCGATCTCGCGTTCACCGTGCTGGCGGAATGGGCGTCAGCCGCCACCATCCTTTCGGCCGACGTCGAGCAAGAGCGGGGCATCATCCTCGACGAGTATCGGCTGCGGGACGAATCGGCATCCGGCCGGATCTCCAACTTCCTCAATGCCATCTACTACGAGGGCACCGTGTATGAGGGGATGGAACTCGGCGGCAACGAGGAGTCGAACTCGTCGATCACCGCTGAGGTTCTGCGCGACTTCTACGACACGTGGTACCGGCCCGACAACATGGCCGTCGTCGTCGTGGGCGACCTGCCGGTCAGCCAGATGGAGGAGCTCGTCGTCGAGCACTTCGCAGACCTGCCGGCGCGTGCCGATGCTCCGCCTGCCCAGCCGGATCGGAATCCGTTCACGGTGCAGTTCGTGACCGAGCCGGTCACTGACGTCGTGACGCACCCCGATCACGGCCCCATCTATATCTCGCTGGACTGGCAGCTGCCCGCGTGGCCGACGGACACCCGTGGCGGCGAGCGGCTGCTGCTCATGGAGAACCTGATCGCGCAGATGCTCGACATCCGATTGGACGCCGCGTATCAGGCCGGCTTGATGGCCCAGGCGACGGAGCCCCACTTCAGCGCGTTTGCGGCTGCGCGCGGATTGCGGCTGTATGGCACCAACTACCAGGGTTCCGATTTGGTGCAGGCCACCACTGACTATCTGTCGGTCGTCGAGGGCGCGGCCCACTACGGCTTCACCCGGGACGAACTCGAGCAAGCGGTCAGCGCGATTCGCACGTCGCTCGACTTCCAGCTGCAGAGTGACGAGACGCGACAGGACGACGCGTATGCGATCGGCTACGTCCAGCACTTCCTGTCCGGATCGGACATCTCGTCCACTGCCGAGCGTGTCGCCCGCCTCGAAGGCTTGCTGGACACCTACTCGATCGAGGAGTTGACGGCGCACCTGCGTTGGGTGCTCGACATCGCACCACCGCTGGTCGTTTCCATCGGACCCGACCCATCAGCGGTGCCGGCCGCAGACGAGCTGCTCTCGGCTGTCGAAGCGGCGCGACCAATCGCCCCGCCGCAGGCAGAAGAAGCCGTCGACGCGCTGATGGAGGCGCCCAGCCCGGTCGCGCCCGTCGCCGAGGCCGCTGTTGACCTGTTCGACGATGCCTACGAATGGGAATTCGCCAACGGCGCCCGGGTCGTGTTCGCTCCATCGGACATCGCAGCCGGCGAAGTGAACGTCGTGGCCGAGAGTCTCGGTGGCTGGTCGACGCTGACCGAGGGCGATTCGGCGCTGGTGCGCCACGCGGTCGGCGCGGTGGCCTCCAGCGGCGTGGGGAGTGCCTCAGCGACCCAGCTCGACGAGTATCTCGCCACGACGACGGCATGGGTCAGCCCGTACATCGGAGAGTTGTCCGAAGGCTTCTCGGGTGGGTCCGGAGCAGGTGATCTCGAGGCGCTGTTCACGCTGATGCACCTGTACATCGCCGAGCCACGCATCACTGAGGTCGCCGTCGGCGAGCAGATCCAAGCCATGCAGACACGGCTTGCCAACGCGGAGACCTTCCCGCTGTGGATCTCCGAGTTGGAATTGCTCGGTGCGCTGTACGAGGGCAGCCCGTGGTACCAGTTCGTTGCCACCCAAGCTCAGATCGACGCGACGACACCAGACTCGTTGCTGAACCTGTACCAAGCGCGGCTGAGCGACGTGGACGACATGGTCGTTGCCGTGGTCGGTGACATCGACCGCGCCACGGTGGCCGACTTGGCGGCGCGCTATATCGGCACCCTGCCCGCCGGTGAGAGCGACACGTTCGTCAATCACCACTCGGGCTTCCCTCGGGGAGTTCAGCGCCTCACGATCGCGGTCGATGCCGATGCCGGCGCATCGGGCTTCGACGTGATGTTCGGTACCGAGGCGCCGATCTCCACCCAGACCAGGGTCGTTGCCGACGTGGCGGCGGCGGTAGTCAACAACCTGCTGACCGTGAGGGTGCGTGAAGAGCTCGGCGACACCTACTCGGTCGGCGCGTCGGTGTCGCCGAATGATGCCGTCGGGACGTGGGAGGCGCGCATCAGATCCACCGGTCCGTCAGAGGGCCTCGAGACCGGTCATGCGGAAGTGCTGGCGATACTGACTGAGCTGATCGCGGATGGACCTGCCGATCGCGACCTCGCCCAGGCGATCGCCGTGGTCCGCGACAACTACGTGCTGGAGACCAACCCGGTGCTGATCAACACGTTGTTGAGCCGCCATCACCGTGACGATGCTGACGTGGCCACTCCGGATCGTCGACGCGCCGCCCTCGACGATGTCACCGCTGCTGACGTGCAGCAGTTCATCGCGCTGCTCTTCAACCTCGACAACCGCATCGAGGCCTTCCGCACTGCCGAATAGCCGGCCGCATCAGCACGCAGAGTCGGGGTAGCTGACTGCGACAAGGGTCAGACCCTGTGGCGGCGCGATTGCCGCCGCAGCATCCCGGCTGCGCGCAGCCAGCACGGCTGGCACATCGCTGGCCGCGCGGTCGCCGCGTCCCACAGCCACGCACTGGCCCACGATGGCCCGCACCATCTGGTGACAGAAGGCGTTGGCCTCGATGTCGAATATCAACTGAGCACCGTCAGCACTCCAGTGCGCCCGGGTGACGGTGCGCACCAGCGAGGCATCGGGACGGCCCTTCGGCCGGCGGCAGAACGAAGAGAAGTCGTGCTCGCCGATGATGTGACCCGCGGCTGCGTTCATCTGGACGATGTCGAGCGGCGCCGTCACGTGCCATTCGAGGTCGGCAAGGCGGGGGTCAAGATGCGGGGCGTAGCGGACCCGGTATTCGTAGGCCCGGGCGGTTGCCGAGCGGCGCGCATCGAAGCTGTCGTCAGCAAGCGAAGCGGTCGTCACCGCGATGTCGGGGTTGAGCAGGCGGTTGAGCCCCGACGCCAATCGCGCTCGGCCGGGATCAGCCGCGGCTGGCGCGTCGCCGGTGATCCGCCGGAGCCCCTCGCCGCCGATCCGGAACGACACCACCTGCGCGGTGGCGTGGACGCCCGCATCGGTGCGACCGGCCACGGTCAGCACCGGTGATTCGCCGAGGATTCGCTCCAGCGCAGCGCCCAGATCGCCTGCGACCGTCCTCACGCCCTCATTGGCCGCAAAGCCGCGAAAGGCCGTGCCTCGGTAGGCCAGATCCAGCCGCACCGTCCGCTGCCCGGCGTCTGCGGCCGCCCCATGCTCGTTCACCGCTGGCACGGTAACTTCGCTGGAAGCGGTTCGGGCACGGCCGGACTTCGGCAGGAACGCACCGGCACGTCACAGGGGGACACGGCAGATGCTCGATATCAGGATTGCGGGCGGCACGATCATCGACGGCACCGGTGCGCCGCGCACCGAGGGCGACATCGGCATCCGCGATGGCCGCATCGTGGCCGTCGGCGACGAAGCCACCGCCGCGGCGGGACCCGCCGATCGCACGATCGACGCTTCCGGCCAGGTGGTCGCACCCGGTTTCGTCGACATCCACACGCACTTCGACGCGCAGGTGTTCTGGGACACGACCCTGTCGCCGTCACCGCTGCACGGCGTCACCACGGTCATCGGCGGCAATTGCGGCTTCACCATCGCACCGCTCGAGCCCGACCACGGCGACTACCTCATGAGGATGCTCGCCCGGGTGGAAGGCATGCCGCTCGAGTCGCTGCAAGAGGGCGTGCCGTGGGACTGGCGCAGCTTCGGCGAATACCTCGACTCGATCGACGGCACGCTGATGCCCAACGCCGGTTTCCTGGTGGGGCACTGCGCGCTGCGCCGGGTCGTCATGGGCGAGCGTTCGGTGGGCCACGAGGCCACGCCCGACGAGCTCGACGCCATGAAGCGCATGCTGGCCGACAGCATCGCGGCAGGCGGTCTGGGCTTCAGCTCGTCGTGGGCCAAGACCCACAACGACGCCGCCGGCGAACCGGTGCCGTCGCGCCACGCTTCGACCGGCGAGTTGATCGAGCTGTGCTCGGTGCTGCGGTCCTCTCCTGCGGTGGCAATCGAGTTCATCCCCACCATCGAACGCTTCGACGATGACGTGTACCAGCTGCTCGCCGACATGTCGGTGGCGGCCGACCGGCCGCTCAACTGGAACGTGATCTTCGCAAACGGCCGCCACCGCGATGTCATCGACCAGAAACTCGAAGCCAGCAACTACGCGGCGCGCCAAGGCGGGCGCGTGGTGGCACTCACGGCCCCGATGCCTGCGGTGAGCCGCCTGTGCTTCGAGAGCGGCTTCCTGCTCGACACGCTGGCCGGCTGGGCCGAGCCGATGGCGTTGCCGCCCACCGAGAAGATGAAGCTGCTTGCCGACCCCCATCGACGGGCCGAACTGAACGATTTGGCGCAGCAGCCCAGCGCGTTCCGGGGCGTGGCTCGCTGGGAGCGCCTGACCGTGGGCGAGGTCACCAAGCCGGAGCTGGCGCACTTCGAGGGTCGCACGATCGGCGAGATCGCCGACAGCCAAGGCACCACGCCGTGGGATGCCCTGTGCGAGCTGGTCGTAGCCGACGACCTCAAGACCGGCCTGTACCCGCGCGCCGCCGGCGACGACCCCGACAGCTGGACCATGCGCCAGGAGCTGTGGAATGACGACCGCTGCGTGATCGGGGCATCGGATGCCGGTGCGCACCTCGACTTCCTGGCGACCTTCAACTACTCGACCTACCTGCTGGCTGCCGCCCGTGACCGTGAGATGCTCGAGCTGGAAGACGCCGTTCACAAGCTCACCGACATCCCCGCCCGCCTCTACGGCCTCGCGGGTCGCGGCAGGCTGGCCGAGGGCTGGCACGCCGATGTCGTGGTGTTCGACCCCGACGCGGTGGGGCCCAAGCCGATCGAGGTCCGCGAGGACCTTCCTGGCGGCGCGTGGCGGCTCTACGGCGAAGCCGAAGGAGTCGACACCGTGCTGGTGAACGGCGAGGTTGCGGTCAGCGGGGGTGCCTTCACCGACGCCCGTCCGGGCACGCTGCTGCGAGCCGGCCGCGACACCGAGCCCGTTCGAGCATCGGGGTCGGCTGCAGCGACTGCATGACGGCATCCGGCCCGGGCGCCGGTAGCCTCGTGGGGCCGTTCACCCTGCCGAAGGCAGCTCGCGGCCGACCTCACAGACCTCAAGCGGAGTTCCAGCGTGCGTACCTACGCCCCCAAGGCATCTGAGATCGAGCGTGCATGGTTCGTCGTCGATGCCGACGGCATGGTCCTGGGCCGGATGGCCACCGAGGTCGCCAAGGTGCTGCGCGGCAAGCACAAGCCCGCCTTCGCCCCCTACATCGACTGCGGCGACCATGTGGTGGTGGTCAATGCCGACAAGGTCGTGCTGACGGGTGACAAGGCCACCAAGAAGCTGGTGCATCGCCATTCGGGCTATCCCGGAGGCCTGCACAGCGAGAAGTACGGCGATCTGCTGGCTCGCCGGCCCGCCGATGCGGTCCGGCGGACGATCCGCGGCATGCTGCCGCACAACCGCCTCGGCCGAGCGCAGCTGCGCAAGCTGAAGGTGTACGCCGGCCCCGACCATCCCCACGCCGCCCAGCAGCCCCAGCCGCTGGACCTGCCCGACGCAATGGCGCATTGAGCCAGATAATCCGGGCCAGACTGTCCTGACGCCGCCTTGACGACGCAATATCCGACCAGAAAGACACAGAGTTCGTGCCCGTACCGCTGACGCAAACCACCGGACGCCGCAAGCGAGCCGTCGCCCGGGTGAGATTCCGGGAAGGCAGCGGCAATATCGCCGTGAACGGCCGCCCCTTCGACGAGTACTTCACCTCCTCGGTGCACCGCATGAACATCACCGAGCCGCTGCGGCTGACCGGGACCTCTGAGGCCTACGACGTGGACGCCACCGTCGACGGCGGCGGGGTCGCTGGACAGGCCGGTGCGATCCGGCTGGGCATCGCCAGGTCGCTGCTCGTGCTGGATTCGGAGATGCGGCCAGCGCTGAAGTCGGCCGGGTTGCTGC
Organism: Candidatus Poriferisodalis sp.; assembly: GCF_965203655.1. Lineage (GTDB taxonomy): Bacteria > Actinomycetota > Acidimicrobiia > Acidimicrobiales > Poriferisodalaceae > Poriferisodalis. The sequence continues at coordinate 287,593 of NZ_CBDBDD010000006.1, read as the reverse complement.
ACCGCGACGCCCGCATCAAGGAATCCAAGAAGTACGGGCTCAAGAAGGCCCGCAAGGCGCCGCAGTACTCCAAGCGCTAGCGGCTCTGCCCAGCGTGGAACCCACCTTCGGAACCGACGGCATTCGAGGGCGGGCGTTTAGCGACATCGACGAAGTTGTCGCGCACGCGCTGGGTCGCGCGGCAAGACGAGCCGTATCGGGCGGCACGACTGGAGGCCGATGGGTCGTCGGCCGCGACACCCGCGAGTCGAGTCCCGCCCTCGCCGGGGCACTGGCCGCGGGCTTGCGCGCGACCGGTGCAGACGTCTCCGATCTCGGCGTCGTACCCACACCGATCGTGGCGTTCGCGGCCCAGCTCGAGGGAGCGGCAGGGGCGATGGTCTCCGCCTCTCACAACCCGTGGCACGACAACGGCGTCAAGCTGTTCGGGTTCGGCGGCACCAAGCTGGACGATGCTGCCCAGGCGGCCGTGGTGCAATGTCTCGAAAATCTGCGATTGACGCACGGCGATCGCCCGTCGGTCGCGGAGGTGGCGCGCCGACCCCAGCTGGCCGCTCAGGCGCCCGGCTCTCGATCGGCCCGCGAGGCGCCTCGTGTGCTGGCGGCCTACGAGGCGTCGTTGCGCGCAGCCATCGAGGGGCGCACCCTCGCCGGACTCCGCCTCGTCGTCGATGGCGCAAATGGGGCGAGCGCACCCCACGCGCCCGCGCTGCTGGGCCGGCTCGGCGCGCAGGTCACCGAGCTGTTCTGCGACCCCGACGGCCGCAACATCAATGACGGCTGCGGCTCGGTCCATCCGGCGGCCTTGCAGGCAGCGGTGACCGCACAGGGCGCCGACGCGGGCTTTGCCTTCGACGGCGACGGCGACCGGCTGATCGCCGTCGACAGCGACGGCGGCCTGATCAACGGCGACCGCCAGATGGCGCTGTTCGCGGCGGATCTCGCCGAGCGAAGTCTGCTGGTCGGCAACACGCTCGTCGTCACCGTGATGTCCAACCTGGGCTTGCGCCGGGCGATGGCCGCGGTGGGAATCAACCTGGTGGAGACCGCGGTGGGGGACCGGTCGGTGCTCGAAGCCATGGACGCCGGCGGCTACAGCTTGGGCGGGGAGCAGTCGGGCCACCTGATCTTCCGCCACGAGGCCACGACTGGCGACGGGCTGCGCAGCGCCGTGCATCTCGCCGACCTGCTGGCACGCAGCAGATCAGCCCAGCCAGGGCGGACGAGTGCGGCTGTGTCGAGCGCGGCGATGCAGGACGCCCCGCAGGTGCTGCTCGGCGTGCCCGCCGAATCAGCGACGCTCGATGAGCACACCCGGGCTGCTATCGACGAGATGGCTCGGAAAGCGGGCCCCGACGTGCGCGTGCTGGTGCGCCCCAGCGGCACCGAACCGGTCATCCGGGTGATGGTCGAAGCCGCGACCGAGCGCGATGCGACGGCCCTCGCTGACCGCCTCGTCGAGCTGTTGAGTGGCGATCAGGTGTAGACGTTCAGGAACGCCTCGTTGAGACGGCGATCGACGTAGAACACGCCCTTGCCGAGCTGCTCCGCATCCCACGTGCGGCGGGGGACATCGGGGTAATGGATGTAGCCGCCCGAGAACACCTCGTTGCGGTTGCCGGACGGATCCCAGAAGTAGATCGTCTGGCCGCGGGTGATGCCGTGGCGGGTCGGGCCGATGTCGACCGGGATGTCGTAGCGGCTCATGACGTCGCCGGCGTGGGCCACGTCGTTCCAGCTCTCCAGATAGAACGACACGTGGTGGAAGATGGCCGGCTCCTCGGCCGCGACGAACGCCACGTCGTGGGCCTTGTTGGCGCACGTCATGAACGGCGCGATGTAAGACCCGTCGGGTGCCACCACGACCTCGGCCAGCTCGAAGTCCAGCACCTCGGTGAACAGCTCCACCGTCTCGGCGATGTTGGGCCCGTACAGCAGGCAGTGGTCCATTCGGGTGGCCCGCATCCCGCGAGGCTCCTCATCCCACACGTCGGGGTTGTGCGTCGGCGGCGTCTTGTCCGCGATCGCCATCTCCGAATACAGGTGGATGGTGTGGCCAGCCGGAATCTGGAAGCTGACCACACGGCCCAGTCCCGGCTGTGATCCCGGCTCGAGATGGTCGACCTGCACCCCGTGGTTGTACAGCCGGTCGGTGAGTTCGGTCAGGTCGGCGTCGTTGCGCACCTTGAAGCCCATGAAGTCCATGCCCGGCTCGTCGGCTGGCCGCAGGACCACGCTGTGATGGTCGAACTCGTCGTAGGCCTTGAAGTACTCACGACCGTCGTCGCCGGTCCCGACATGGGAGAGGCCGACTCGATCGCGGTAGTGCTCGATCGATCCTTCGATGTCGGTGGAGCGGATCTGTACATAGCCAGCTCGCATGACTCCCCTGATTGCCATGGCGGTACCCCCAATTTGTGAGCAGGTTCATATATCTAATCACGCAGCCCGAACACCCGCCGCCCGTGACCCTTCGCGGGCGAGATGGCTGCCAAGTGCTCGGTACCCTCGCTGGTGTGTGCGGGATCGTGGCCGTTGTCGGCCGCCGCGACGACATCGAAGCGCTGCAGGCAGCGGATGTTGTCCCGCTCCTGCACGACGCCACGGCGCTGCTTGCCGATGCGCAGGCCACCGGTCGATCCGATGCCGGGGCCGGCAGCTCCTTCATCGACCTGATCGAGACCGCCGCGGACTCGCTTCGGCGGGCCGATGAATCGCTGCGATCGCTGCCGGGGGTCCGCCTGCTGGTCGCCGATGCGAAATGCGCGCTCGACATCGAGGCTGCGCTGGAGACAGTGGACGCGCACATCGCAGATATCGACCGTCTGGTCGAGATGGGAGAGGTACTGAGCGGCGAGCGCGACCGCGCTGGCGGCGCTGACGCTCATGCCGCAGAGAACCAGTTCGAGCGCATCAACGCAGGCTTGGGCGAGCTGAAGGACCACGCTTTTGCCGTGCAGCGCGATCGACTGCGGACGGCTCGCCAGATCGCCGATCTGTGGGGTGGCACGCCACCGCCGGCGGCTGTGCAGGGGCTCTGGTCGATCCAGGTCGCGCTGTCGGCGCTGGACCGGCTGGAGGTTCGGGGGCGTGACTCGGCTGGTCTGCAGGTGTTCGTACGCGGCGCACGGCTCGACCCCGACGCCTCCGGCAGCGCCGCCGGCTCGCAGCCCACGCGAGTGAACGATCCGCTGTTTGGTGCCGGCGCAGTCCGGGATACGCCGAACGGGCTGGCATTCGTCTACAAGACCGCTTCGGAGATCGGCGAGCTGGGCGACAATACGGCCGCACTGCGAGCGCAGATCAGCGATGACAGCCTGCTGCGCTGGGCGCTGAGCGCCGACGGTGCCGAAGCCGTGGTGCTGGCGCATACCCGCTGGGCCAGCGTCGGCATCGTCTCGGTGCCCAATACCCATCCGCTCGATGCGTGGGCACCCAATGGCGGCGACGTCACGTACGCCGCTGGGTCTGATGGCGGCGACGTCACGCACGTCGCCGCTGTGCTCAACGGGGATGTCGACAACTACGCGGACTTGATCGCCCAGCGCCGCCTGCAGATCCCGTCCGAGATCACCACCGATGCCCGAGTCATCCCTACGATGCTGCGCCAATCACTGGCTCAGTCGAACGAGCGAGGCGTCGCCGGCGCCGAGCGGCTCGGGAGGGCGTTCGTCGACGCAGTCAGCGGCTTCGAAGGCTCGGTGGCCATCGCGGCGCATGCCGCCGAGGTGCCCGATGTGCTGGCACTGGCGCTGCGGGGCAGCGGGCAGGCGCTGTACGTGGGATCGGCAGGACCGTCGTATGTCATCGCCAGCGAGCCCTACGGGCTGGTCGAGGAATGCCGCACCTATGTGCGTCTCGACGGCGAGACGCCTTCGGACCCATCGAATCCTGTCGGCAGCCGCGGCCAGATCATGCTGGTCCACACACCCGCCGAGACGGCGGCCGACCTCGCTGCGCTGCGCCGCTTCTCCTATGACGGCACGACGCTGCCCGTCGAGCCCGACGACATCGTCGATGCGGAGGTCACCACCCGTGACATCGACCGGGGCGACAACCCGCATTTCCTGCTGAAGGAGATCCGCGAGGCGCCCAGGTCATTCCGGGCAACATTGCGTGGCCGCATCGACACAGCAGAAGCCGACCTCCGCGCCCGGCTCGGACCCGAGATCCTGCCGCCCGACGTGCGCGCTCGGCTGGCCGACGGCTCCATCCGGCGCATCGTCGCCATCGGCCAAGGCACCGCGGCGACTGCTGCAGCATCGCTGCCGCACTTTTGCGAGACGTTGCTCGAACACTCCCAGGATCAGCGCAGCCTCGAGGCAGTGGCATCGCTCGCCACCGAGTTCAGCGGCTTCGGCCTGCGCTCGGACCTGTCCGACACCCTCGTCGTTGCGGTCAGCCAGTCCGGCACCACCACCGACACCAACCGCACGGTCGATCTAGCGCGTGCGCGCGGCGCATCGGTGATCGCCGTCGTCAACCGGCGAGGCAGCGACCTCACCGATCGGGCAGATGGCGTGCTGTACACGTCCGACGGTCGTGACGTGGAGATGTCGGTGGCCTCCACCAAGGCGTTCTATGCACAGGTCGCGGCCTGCGCGCTGCTGGCTGCCGCGATTGCGGAGGAGGTCCGGCCTGACGACCCTGGCACCGCGCAGGCCACCAGCGACTTGCTCGCAGCTCTCGGCGACATGCCTGCGGCGCTCGAAGCAGTCCTGGCCAGCCACGACGAGATCGCGCGTGTCGCACGGCGCCATGTGGGATCGCATCGCCACTGGGCGGTGGTGGGCAACGGCGCCAACCGCATCGCCTCGCGCGAGATCCGTATCAAGCTCTCTGAGGTCTGCTACCACGCCGTTGCCGAGGACGGCACCGAGGACAAGAAGCACATCGACCTCTCGTGCGAGCCGCTCATCTGGGTGTGCGCCACGGGATTACGGGGTTCGGTAGCCGACGATGCAGCCAAGGAGGTGGCGATCTACCGGGCGCACCGGGCGACACCGATCGTGGTGACCTCGGCGGGCACCGGTCGATTCGACTCAGCTGCAGACCTGCTGGAGGTTCCCGCCGTCCATCCCGCCCTGGACTTCGTGCTGGCAACTGCCGCCGGCCACCTGTACGGCTACGAGGCCGCGCTCACCATCGACGCGCTGGCCGATCCGCTGCACGAGATGCGCGCCGAGACTGAGACATTGCTCGCTGCTCAGAGCAGCGACGGGACATTGCTCGCCGCCCCCCGCAGCGACGGGACATTGCTCGCTGCTGGCCGCAGCGACGGAGACCTGCTCGGCGTGCTGGCAGAGCGGCTCCGCCCTGCTGCCAACCGCTTCCGCGACGGTGTCCGCGCCGGGAACTACGACGGGCACTTGCGGGCGGGCACCGCAGCTCGCCTCGGTGCCGTGCTGCGCTACGCGGCCGGGCTGGCGCCGCTCGAGATGTACCAGCTCGACCTCGGCAAGGTCGGCCGCCCGTCGGTGGTCATCGACGACTTCACCGATGCGCTCAACATCGCGATCGACGAGCTCACCCGACCCATCGACACCATCAAGCATCAGGCCAAGACCGTCACCGTGGGCACATCTCGGGCTGACGAGACGTTGCTGGGCTCGATGCTCGTGGCCGCAGCGTTCGACGCCGGGGCACCGCGCGATCGGCTTTCCTACAGCGCGCTGCGAACGCTGGCCGCGCTGGACCCGGCGGTGGCCGAGGTCACCGGCTGGTCGCGCTACCGCATCGAGGGCGACGTGGGCTCCGCCAGCAGCCCCGAGGTCACCATCTGGCTGACCGATCGCGGCGGCACCGCACTCGGGATCGAATCGCGCACCTTGGCCAACCCGCAGCTGCGCGGCAGCAAGCACCGGGCGGCGTACGAGCGCGAGGTCACCGTGGCCCGCGGCAGCGACGGCCGGACGGTGCTGCACATTCCCGAGACCAAGGACGGCACCGCCACCGGGCTGACCTTGCTGCACTGCCGCTTCACTGAGCGGCTGGCCGCGCCGGCGATGCGCTCGGTGATGATGGGCTACCGCGGCCGCTACGGCGCGCTCGCCGACGCGGTGACCGAGACGCTGCCGTGGTTCCGGGACGACCTGCTCGGCATGATCGATGTGTTCGATCTGCTGACCCGCCCGGTGTACGTGCTGGCCGAGCACTGGCTGGGCCAGGCGGCGAGCACCGACCACCCCGACGGTGCTGCGGGCACACCTGACGAGCAAAGGCCGTAGCCGGGTGAGCACTGCGATCGGGCTCGACATGGTGGATGTGCGCCGCTTCGCCGCCGTGCTCGAACGGCGCGCCGGCATGCGCCGTCGGCTGTTCACCGAAGGGGAGCTGTCGTACGCGATGGCCACGGTCGACCCCGACACCCGCCTCGCTGCCAGGTTCGCCGCCAAGGAGGCAGTGATGAAGGTGCTCGGCGTCGGCTTGGGCGCGTGCAAGTTCCGCGACATCGAGGTCATCCGCCACGCCAGCGGGCGCCCGGAGCTGCTGCTGCACGGTCTCGCCGCCGAGCGCGCGGACGCAGCCGGTCTGGCCGACTGGCACGTATCGCTGAGCCACACCGATTCAGTGGCAGCCGCCATGGTGCTGGCGCAATAGGTCCGGAGCGACGCAGTGCTGCCGATCGTGACGCCGGCGGAGATGGCAGAGATCGACGCCGCGGCGCCCGAGGGCACCGACGTGCTGATTGCGCGCGCCGGTGCCGAGGCAGCCATTGCGGCCCGCCGCATCATGGGCGGAACCTACGGGCGCCGGGTGCTGGTGGCCGCGGGCAAGGGCAACAACGGCGCCGACGGTCGGGTCGCTGCGGGGGTGTTGCAGCGATGGGGTGTCCGCTGCCGTGTCGCGACGCCTTCCGAGGCGCTGGAAATCGTCGCTGCTGGGACCTCGAGCGGCTCGAACCGTCTCGATCTCGTGATCGATGCCGCGTACGGCACGGGCTTGCGCGGGTCATGGGGCGCGGATCAGCCGCCCCGCGTGCCGGTTCTGGCCGTCGACATCCCGTCCGGCATCGACGCGCTCACCGGTGAGGATCACGGCTGCTGGCCCGCGGCCGAGACCGTCACGTTCGGCGCGCTGAAACCCGGTCTGCTGCTGCAGCCCGGCGCCGCGGCCGTCGGCGAGGTGCGGCTGGCGCCGATCGGCCTCGATGCCAGTGCTGCTGGGTCCTGGCTTGTCACCGATGCCGATGCCGATGACGCATTGGTCGGCCTGCAACCGGCTGCGCACAAGTGGCGGCGCTCGGTGCGGGTGATCGCCGGATCGCCCCAGATGCGCGGGGCCGGCTCGCTGGTTTGTGCTGCGGCCCAGCAGGCAGGCGCGGGCATGGTCGTCATCAGCTCGCCGGGTGTGCGCTCGAGCGACATCGCCCGGCCCACCGAGGCAGTCGCTCGCGACCTTCGACCGGGTGCCTGGGCAGAGCCTGCGCTGGAGGGCATCGAGCGCTTCGACGCGGCAGTCATCGGCCCGGGTGTCGGCACCGATCCCACATCGTCGGCCCAGATGGCGCATTTCATCTCGGAGTGCCCGCTGCCGCTGGTGGTCGACGCAGATGCCCTCACCGCAGTCGCGGAGCATCCCGAGTGCCTGCGGCGCAGGGCTTCGTTGACGGTGCTCACGCCGCACGACGGCGAGTTCGCCAGGCTCACGGGTGCGCCGCCCGCAGCTGACCGGTTCGAGGCAATCCGGGGCGCCGCCGACTCGTTCAACGTTTTTGTGCTGCTGAAGGGCCCCACAACGCTCATCGCCACTCCTCCGTGTCCGCCGACGGCGCCGTGGGTACTCGCGGTCAACTCGGGCACTGCACGACTGGCAACGGCAGGCTCGGGCGATGTGCTGTCGGGAGTCATCGCGGCGGTGCTGTCTGGCGGTCACGTCCCGCACCACGCCTCGGCGTCGATCGCGGCAGCGGCCCACTGGCACGGTCGCACAGCCAGCGTCGGAGCACCAGCGTCCCAGCCGGCCATGATCCCGCTGGTGGCTACCGCCCAGGTGGAAGCGCTCCCGGCCGCCCGCGCCGCGCTCCGCCGACCCCAGCCGGAGCCAACGCAAACATGACCGACGCATCAGAGATGCAGCCGGGCCCGCTCGACGCGTCAGCGATGCATCCGGGGCCCATAAACGCGTCAGCGATGCGTCCGGGCTCGATTGACGCATCTGAGATGCGTCCTACCTGGTGCGACATCGATCTCGCTGCGCTGGGGCGCAATTTGGCGACGGTCCAAGCGTTCGTGGGCGATGCCGAGGTTGCGCCGGTCGTGAAGGCCAACGCCTACGGCCACGGCATCGGCCCGGTGGGTCGTGCCCTGCAAGCGGCTGGTGCGGCCACGCTGGCCGTGGCCTACGTCGAGGAAGCCATCGCCCTGCGCACTGCCGGCATCACGATCGACATCCACGTGCTGGGCGGTGCCGTCGTAAGGCAGATCCCACTGTTCCTGCGGCACGATCTCATCTTCACGGCACCGTCGATCGACAAGCTGCACCAGATCGACGAAGCAGCCCAGGCTGCAGGCACCACCGCGCGGGCCCATCTCAAGATCGACACGGGGATGGAGCGGATCGGCATCCATCACTACAACGCCGATCGGCTGATCGAAGCATCGCTGGCATGCCGATCAGTGCAGATCGAAGGGGTCTTCAGCCACTTCGCGAATGCCGACGCCGACGATCTCACCGACGCCAAGCTCCAGCTCGAGCGCTTCTGCGAAGCAACCAGCTTCTACGAGCGGCGCTCGCTGCCCACGCCCACCCGCCACATGGCCGGCTCGGCCGCCACCGCCCGGCTGCCCGAAGCGCACTTCGACCGGGTGCGCCCTGGCATCGTGCTGTACGGCGTGCACCCGATTCCCCAGATAGGTGCCGCGCTGCCCACCGAGCCGGTGATGTCGTGGCACAGCGAGGTCATCTATTTCAAGGTGGTGCCCGAAGGCGCCTCGGTGGGCTACGGCAGCACGTGGACCGCACCGCGCCAGACCCGGGTCGTGACCCTGCCGGTGGGCTACGCCGACGGCTACGCGCGCTCGCTGGGCACCGGCGCGGCAACGCCGCCCGCCAGCGTGCTCATCGACGGCGCCCGCCACCAAGTCGTCGGCAACGTGTGCATGGACCAGACGATGATCGACATCGGCGGTGCCAGTGCCTACAACGGCGATCTCGTCACGCTGATCGGCGGCCAGGGCGACGAGCGGATCACCGCGGTGGACCTGGCGCGCTGGTCGGGCCGCAGCCCGTATGAGGTCCTCACGTCAGTATCGGCACGCGTCCCGCGGGTCTACCGCCGCGCCAGCGACACTCCGTCTGTCGAAACCGCAGCCGGCGGACGCTAGACAGGCTGCGTTATGCAGTTCCGAACGACCAGCGCCGCCCGGACGCGTGCGGTTGCGGCTGCGCTCGAACCGCTGTTGGAACCCGGCGATGTCGTGCTGCTGTCGGGTGATCTCGGAGCCGGCAAGACCGTGTTCACCCAAGGGCTGGCGGCTGCGCTCGGCGTTGTCGAGCAGGTGACCAGCCCCACGTTCACCCTGGCGCAGAGCTTCGAGGGTCGGCTGCGGCTGCATCACCTCGACGTGTACCGGCTGGAGAATCTGGGCGAGGTGCTCGATCTGGACCTGCCCGAACTGCTTGATGACGATGCTGTGGTCTGCGTCGAGTGGGGCGAGGTGGTCATTCCCGAGCTGCCGCGCGACTTCCTGCACCTGCGGATCCGGCTCGCAGATCCCGACGAGGGAGTCGATGTGCGTATCTTCGACATCGAGCTGGTGGGACAGAGCTGGCGAAGCCGTGCGCTTGCCGTCGAGACCGCATGCATTTCGGGCGCGGAGGCAGCGCCGTGCTAGTACTCGGCATTGAGACCGCGACGCCCCAGGTGGGCGTCGCCATCGGCGGCCACGAGGGGATCATCGCCTCGTTCCACACGACGCGAGACCGGCGGCATGCCGAGACGCTGGCGCCTGCCATCCGGTTCCTGTGCGAGCAAGCGCAGATGAAGCTGTCCCAGATCGGCCTGGTGGCAGTGGATGTCGGTCCCGGGCTGTTCACCGGTCTGCGGGTGGGCCTGGCGACTGCCAAGTCCATCGCGCATGCCTGCCGGGTCCCGATGATCGGCGTGTCCAGCCTCGATCTCACGGCGTTTCCGGCTCGCTTCAGCGACCGGCTGATTGTCTCGACGGTCGATGCCCGCCGGGGCGAGATCTTCTACGCCACTTACCGCCGTGCCCCGGGCGGGATCCAGCTCTTGAGCGAGCCCGCGGTCGACCAGCCGGCCGATGTGGCAGATCAGCTGATGGCCCTGGGCTCGGAGACACTGATCGTGGGCGACGGCGCCGAGCGCTACGCCGACGTGCTGGGAGCGGTGCGAGGGGCCGAGATCGGTCGGGAGGGCCTGCGGCATCCGAATGCGGGCGCGCTGGTGGAGCTGGCGCACGCCAGGGCGCTGCGCGAGGAGTTCGTCAGCCCGTCAGAGATCTTGCCGCTGTACTTGCGTGCGCCCGACGCTCGCATCAACTGGCAGCAACGGGAGCGATCGTGAGCACTCAGGTGACACCGCACCTCGCGATCCCGGCAGGGCACAAGCGCGCTGACGCGGACCCGGCGCCGATCATCGTCCCGATGCGTCGCAAGCACCTGCGAGAGATCCGCCGCATCGACCGGCTGGTGTACCCGCGGCCGTGGTCGATGGCGCTCTACCTGGATGAACTGCAGCGGCACGGCGAGCGGGTGTATCGCGTGGCCTGCCACGCCGATCCAGCGGGCCGTCCCGGCGGGGTCATCGGCTACGGCGGCTTCATGATCGTGGCCGGCGAAGGACACATCACCTCGGTGGCGGTGCATCCCGAGTGCCAGGGCCGAGGCGTGGGCGCTCGCCTGATGCTCGCACTTCACCGAGAGGCGCGACGCATCGAGGGGCTCGAGGCCCTCACGCTCGAGGTGCGTGTCTCGAACGACGCGGCGCAGCGGCTCTATCGCTGGTTCGGCTACGCGCCCGTCGGCAGCCGAACGAACTACTACCGGGGCGGCCCCGGCGGCAAGCGAGAGGACGCCCTGGTGATGTGGTGCCACGACATCGACAGCGACGAACACGGCACACGGCTGGACGAGATAGCAACCAGCATGGGGGTGGAATGACCACGATCCTGGGCATCGAGACCTCCTGCGACGAGACGGCGGCGGCCGTGGTGGACGACGGGCGCGAGGTGCGTTCCAGCATCGTCAGCAGCCAGGTCGATCTGCATGCCCGCTATGGCGGCGTCGTCCCCGAGATCGCCGGCCGGGCCCACGAAGCACTCATAACTCCGGTGGTGGCTGAGGCGCTCGTGGAAGCCGGCGCTGCCGACAGCGACGTCGACGCGGTGGCGGCGACCTGCGGACCCGGCCTCATCGGCAGCCTGCTGGTGGGAGTCGCCGCCGCCAAGGCGCTGGCGCTGGTGTGGGATGTCCCCTACATCGGCGTCAACCACCACGAAGCGCACCTCTATGCGGCACTGCTCGACCCCCACGACACCGACATCGAGTTCCCGCTCATCACCCTGCTGGTCTCGGGCGGCCACACCATGCTGATCTCGTTCGAGGGCCATGGCCGCTACCGCCTGCTGGGCGCGACTCGCGACGATGCCGCGGGCGAGGCGTTCGACAAGGTGGCCCGCTACCTGGGGCTGGGCTACCCGGGCGGACCGGTCATCGACCGGCTCGCGACCGAGGGCGACCCCACTGCCGTCCCGCTCACCCGGGCCATGCTCGACGACGGCTACGACTTCTCCTTCTCGGGTATCAAGACAGCGGTCATCAATTGGGTGCGGGCCCATCCCGAGGTGGAGACCGCCGACGTGGCGGCCTCGTTCCAGGCCTGTGTCACCGATGTGCTCACTCACAAGGCGCGCAAGGCGGCCCGGGAGACGGGCGCCGCCGGCATCTGTCTCGCCGGGGGCGTCGCGGCCAACAGCGCCCTGCGTGAGCGAACGCTCGACATCTGCGTGGAGGACGGCATCAACGCCTACCTGCCGAGCCGTGCAATGTGCACCGACAACGCAGCGATGATCGCTGCGCTGGCCTGGTACCGGCTCGCCAGCGACGGCCCTTCAGCACTCGACAGCGGCGCCGATCCCAACCTCCGGATGGACTTCAGCGACTGAGCCGCGGACCCGCTGCGGCGCTGGTGATCCGAGGTTGTGGCTGATCGCGAGGGCTCGTATCGTTAGCACTCGCCCGGTGAGAGTGCTAAGTGCTGCCGGGCGTTCCCATGAGCCACAGGAGGCACATCCGACCATGAATCTGAAGCCACTTGAGGACCGCATCGTTGTGCGCCCGAGCGACGCCGAGGAGACCACAGCCAGCGGGCTGGTCATCCCCGACACCGCCAAGGAAAAGCCCCAGCAGGGCGAGGTGCTCGCAGTAGGCCCCGGCAAACGCTCTGATCAGTCGGGCGACATCATCCAGATGGACGTCGGCGTCGGCGACACCGTCGTCTACAGCAAGTACGGCGGCACCGAGATCACCGTGGCCGGCGAGGACCTGCTCATCCTGAGCGCCCGCGACGTGCTGGCCATCGTCGCCTGACGCTGACTGCGCGGACAAGAAAGAGAACCAACACATGCCGAAGATCCTGAAGTTCAGCGAGGAGGCCCGGCGCGGTCTCGAAGCTGGCGTGAACAAGCTGGCTGATGCCGTCAAGGTGACCTTGGGCCCCAAGGGCCGCAATGTCGTGCTCGAGAAGTCATTCGGAGCGCCGACGATCACCAACGACGGTGTGAGCATCGCCCGTGAGATCGAGCTCGACGATCCGTTCGAGAACATGGGCGCCCAGCTCGTGAAGGAAGTGGCCACCAAGACCAACGACGTCGCCGGCGACGGCACCACGACGGCAACGGTGCTGGCCCAGGCCATGGTGCGCGAGGGCTTGCGCAATGTGGCCGCCGGTGCCAACCCGATGGAGCTCAAGCGCGGCATCGAAGCCGCCGTTGCTGCAGCGGTCGATTCGATGGGTGACATGTCCACCGACGTCTCCGACGACAAGGGCAAGATCGCCAGCGTCGCCGGTATCTCATCGGCGGACACCACGATCGGCGAGACGCTCGCCGAGGCCTTCGACAAGGTCGGCAAGGACGGCGTCATCTCGGTCGAGGAGTCGAACACGTTCGGCGTCGACCTCGAATTCACCGAGGGCATGCAGTTCGACAAGGGCTTCCTGTCGCCGTACTTCGTGACCGATCCCGACCGTCAGGAAGCTGTCTTCGACGAGCCATACCTGCTGTTCGTGAACGGCAAGATCGGCGCGGTTGCCGAGATGGTCCCGGTGCTCGAGAAGGTCATGCAGACCGGCAAGAGCCTGGTGATCATCGCCGAGGACGTCGAGGGCGAGGCGCTGGCCACGCTGGTGGTCAACAAGATCCGCGGCACGTTCTCATCGGCAGCGGTGAAGGCCCCGGGCTTCGGCGAGCGTCGCAAGGCGATGCTGGCCGACATGGCCATCCTGACCGGCGGCCAGGTCATCTCCGAGGAGGTCGGCCTGAAGCTCGACAACACCACCCTCGACCTGCTGGGCACTGCCCGCAAGGTGATCATCACCAAGGACGAGACCACGATCGTGGACGGCGGCGGCGACGGCGGCGACGTCGAGGGTCGCGTCGTGCAGATCAAGCGTGAGATCGAGGACACCGACTCCGATTGGGACCGCGAGAAGCTGCAGGAGCGGCTGGCCAAGCTGGCCGGCGGCGTTGCGGTGATCCAGGTCGGCGCGGCCACCGAGGTCGAGCTGAAGGAGAAGAAGCACCGCATCGAAGACGCGGTGTCGGCCACCCGGGCTGCGATCGAAGAGGGCATCGTGCCCGGTGGCGGCACTGCGCTGCTGCGGGCTCGTGCCGCCGTGGCAGGGCTGGATCTCGACGGCGATGAGGCCACCGGGGCTCGCATGGTGCATCGTGCGCTGGAAGGCCCCAGTCGCCAGATCGCGCAGAACGCCGGCTACGAGGGTGCTGTCATCGTGCAGCAGATCGAGTCGTCGGATGGCAACACGGGCTTCAATGCTGACACCGGCAAGTTCGAGGACCTGGTGTCGGCGGGCGTCATCGACCCGGCGAAGGTGACGCGTGCGGCGCTGCAGAACGCGGCGTCGATCGCGGCACTGCTGCTCACCACCGAGACGCTGGTAACCGACAAGCCTGAGGAGGCCGATCCCGCCGCTGCCGCTGCAGCCGCTGCTGCTATGGGCGGCGGCATGGGCGGCATGCCGGGAATGATGTAGTTCCTCACTCCTCCCAAACAACAGGCACGGGGCCGGCGTTCGCGCCGGTCCTGCGCCGTTGTCGGGCGTTGCCAGCGTGTGAGATCCCGCAAGGCGTCGGGGACCCAGCGGTACCCTCGTAGTTTTCCCGAACCTGGCGCGGCTGCGGCCTATGTCCCCACACTCCCCGGCGGCCGGCCCGGTCGCCCACCCGACAGTCCTCGTGGTGGATTTCGGCGCGCAGTACGCGCAGCTGATCGCCCGGCGGGTGCGCGAGGCGCAGGTCTATTCCGAGATCGTCCCCCATACCTCGACGGCGGCTGAGCTGGCCGAGCGCTCGCCGGCGGCCGTCATCTTCAGCGGCGGGCCGGCCTCGGTGCATGTCGACGGCGCCCCGGGCATCGACCCCGGCGTGTACGAGCTGGGCGTGCCGATCCTGGGCATCTGCTACGGGTCGCAGCTGCTGGCCCGCGACCTGGGCGGACAGGTGGACCGCAGCGGACGCGGCGAGTACGGCCGCACGACGATGACACACGCTGGGGTGCCCTCCGAGCTGCTCGGAGAGCCCGACGATGGTGCCGGCTCGACCGAGCCCGTGTGGATGTCGCACTTCGATGCCGTCACCGAGCCGCCGGCGGGGTTCACGGTCACCGCATCCACCGCCGACAGCCCCGCTGCGGTGATCGAAGACCCCCAGCGGCGCTTCTACGGCGTGCAGTACCACCCCGAGGTGATGCACACGCCCAGCGGCCAGGCGCAGCTCGAGCGGTTCCTGCACGGCATCTGTGAGATCAACTCCGAGTGGACGATGGCCAACGTCATCACCGAGAGCATCGATGCCATCCGGGCCCAGGTGGGCTCCGCCCGGGCCATCTGCGGGCTGTCGGGCGGCGTGGACAGCGCTGTGGCTGCAGCGCTGACACAGCGGGCCATCGGCAGCCAGCTCACATGCGTCTTCGTGGACACGGGGCTCATGCGCGCCGGCGAGGGCGACCAGGTGACCGACACGTTCCGGCGCACCCAGGGCATCGAGCTGATCCACGAGCGTGCGGCTGACGAGTTCTTCGAGGCGCTGGCGGGGGTGACCGATCCCGAGGACAAGCGCAAGATCATCGGCGAGAAGTTCGTGCGCATCTTCGAGCGGGCCGCGGGCGGTATCACCGATGCCCGCTTCCTGGTGCAGGGGACGCTGTATCCCGACGTGATCGAATCGGGCTCGCCGACCGCAGCGAAGATCAAGAGCCATCACAACGTGGGCGGGCTGCCCGAAGACATGACCTTCGAGCTGGTGGAGCCGTTGCGGCACCTGTTCAAGGACGAGGTGCGGGCTGTCGGCGCCGAATTGGGCCTCCCCCCCGAGATCGTGCAGCGCCAGCCGTTCCCCGGGCCGGGCCTGGGAGTGCGCATCGTCGGCGAGGTCACACCCGAAGCCGTCGAGACGGTGCGGGCCGCCGATGTCATCGTGCGTGAGGAGATCGCCGCGGCCGGTCTCGACGGCGAGGTCTGGCAGGGGTTCGCCGTGCTGGCCGACATCCGCAGCGTCGGCGTGATGGGCGACGAGCGCACCTACGCCCGCCCGATCATCGTGCGTGCGGTCACCAGCGAGGACGCCATGACCGCGGACTGGGCCCGCCTGCCCCACGACCTGCTCGAAGTGATCTCCTCCCGGATCGTCAACGAAGTGCCCGGCGTGAACCGTGTCGTCTACGACATCACCTCCAAGCCCCCCGGAACCATCGAGTGGGAATAGCCGAGTGGGAATAGCCGAATGGGAATGAGGCGAACGGGAACAGCCAGATGACGCAGTCGGTGGCGAGCTTGGCGGTGGAGACGCTCATCGCGAACGGCTTCGACAACCTGTACTGCCTGCCTGGGGTGCAGAACGACCCGTTCTTCAACTCGCTGTACGACTGCCGCGACACCCTGGCGCCCATCCAGACCCGCCACGAGCAAGGCGCGGCCTACATGGCGCTGGGCGCTGCGCTGGCGACCGGTGAGCCGCAGGCGTTCTGCGTGGTGCCGGGGCCCGGCCTGCTGAACACCGCCGCGGCGCTTAGCACGGCGTACGCCACCAATGCGCCGGTGCTGGCCTTGGTGAGCGAGATCCCCTCGTCGGGGATCGGCCGGGGGTACGGCGCCCTGCACGAGCTGCCCGACCAGCTGGGCGTGCTGGAGCGGCTGACCCGGCAGGCCGAACGCATCAGTGACGGCGCCGATGCTCACGCCGTGCTGCAGCGTGCGATGACCGCGCTGCGCTCGGGCCGCCGGGGACCCGTCGGCGTGGAAGTGCCGACCGATGCCTGGAGCGCGGCCGTCGAATCGGTACCCGATGATCTTGTCGCTCCGGTGCGCCCGGGTCCCGAGCCCGACACCGCAGCCATCGCGGATGCGGCACAGCTCATGACCGGCGCGCAGCGTCCGATGATCATCGTGGGCGGTGGTGCACAGGATTCCTCAGCGCACGTCACTCAGCTCGCCGAGCGGCTGTCAGCGCCGGTGGTCGCCTTCCGCAGCGGGCGCGGTGTCCTGCCCTCGGATCACCCGTTGAGCATCACCACGCCGACCGCGTACCAGCTCTGGCCGCACGTCGACCTGGTGATCGGGCTGGGCAGCAGGATGGCCATGCAGCAGTCGGTGTGGGGCGTCGACAGCGACCTCAAGATCATCCACGTGGACATCGACGCCGATGAGATCGGTCGCTTCGGACCGCCGACGTTGGGCATCCACGCCGACCTTGCCGACGCGCTGCCGCTGCTCGCCGATGCGCTCGACGCCACCCAAGCCGACCGCTCCGAATGGCGAGCCGAGCTCGAGGTCGCCCGGGCCGATGCCGAGACCGCGACCGCCGAGGCGCTCGCGCCCCAGTACGGCTGGCTGGGGGCCATCCGGGCGGAGCTGCCGCCCGAGGGCGTCTTCGTCGACGAGATGACCCAGTGCGGCTATGTGTCCTGGCTCGGGTTCGACGTCTACCGACCCCGGACGTTCCTCACCGCTGGTTACCAGGGCACCCTCGGCTACGGGTTCGCGACCGCGCTGGGCGCGGCACATGCCCGGCGCGACGTGCCGGTGCTGTCGATTGTCGGCGACGGGGGAGCGCTGTTCACGATCAACGAACTGGCGACCGCGGCGCACCACCGGATCCCGCTGACGACGATCGTGTTCAACGACCATGCCTACGGCAACGTGCGACGGATCCAGCGAGAACGGTTCGACGGCCGGGTCATCGCCAGCGAGCTCACCAGCCCGGACTTCGTGAAGTTGGCCGACGCATTCGGCGTGCAGGGCGTGCGCGCAGCCACGCCAGACGAGCTGCGCCCGTGCCTGCGCGAGGCGCTGAGCTCGGACGAGCCGACGGTCATCGAAGTGCCGTTCGGCGACGTGCCGTTCCCGTGGCCGTACATCATGCGGCCACCGATCCGCGGCCAGCAGCCGCGCGGCTAGCGCCCGTGCCCGACAGCGATCGCTGAGCCCGATCGCAAAATTGGCGGAGGCTCCCGGCACAAGCGCAACTACCTTGGCCCCACAACCGCGGCCGTGCCGCGGCGAGCGTGCGACAAGGGCTGATCATGACTTCAGCAGGGGCCGGAAATGCGGCGGCATCGGTGGACTTGCCGGCGGGGTTCGCTTGCCATGTGGGCAACATCGGCATCAAGGACGACACCGACGATGTGATGGTGCTGGCGGCTGATCGGGTGTCGGCTGCGGCCGGCGTGTTCACCAAGAGCTTGTTCTCTGGCGCCAGCGTGCGCCGCAGTCAAGCCAACATCGCCGACGGACGGGTGCAGGCCGTGGTGGTCGTGTCGAAGAACTCCAACGTTGCAACCGGCGAGCAGGGTGAGCGAGACGCAGCGAACCTCGCGCATCGCGTCGCCGAGCTGGTGGGCTGCGAGCCCGATCAGGTGCTGGTGGGCTCCACCGGCCTGATCGGCGTGCCGTATCCCGAAGGCAAAGTGGACACGTATTTTGACCGGCTGATCGCCGGCCCTGGACCGGCGCTCGACAGCAACGACGCCGTGGCCGCCGCAACGGCGATCATGACCACCGACACGCATCCCAAGACCGCGAGCGCTCCGGCGGGCGCCGCCACGGTGGTGGGCATCGCGAAGGGCTCGGGAATGATCGAGCCCGACATGGCCACGATGATCTCGGTGATCACCACCGACGCCGAGATCGCTCCCGACCGGCTCGACGCGATGCTGCGCCGGGTCTGCGATGTGACGTTCAACGCGCTCAGCGTGGACACCGACACCTCCACCAGCGACATGGTGGTGATGCTGGCGAACGGCGCTGCCGGGCCGGTCGACGAGACTGAGTTGGAGGCGGCGTTGGGCGCCGTCAGCCTCGACCTGACACGACAGCTGGCCTTCGACGGCGAGGGTGCCGAGACCCTCATCGTGGTCACGGCGAACGGTGCCCGCGACGAAGCGCAGGCCAAGCGGGTCGCCAAGGTCATCGTGAACTCGCCGCTCGTCAAGACCGCCGTGCATGGTCGCGATCCCAACTGGGGCCGGGTTGCGATGGCGATCGGCAAGTGCAGCGACGAGACCGACATCGACCCCGATCGCGTCCGTATCCGCTTCGGCGACCAAGAGGTGTATCCCACACCGGCAACACCCGAGGCACTTGCCGAGCTGGAGGCGTACCTGGCATCTGAGGAGGTGCTGATCTCGGTGGACTTGGGCGTTCGTTCCGATGGCGCAGCCGGCTCGTTCACCGTGTACGGCTGCGACCTCACCGACCAGTACGTCCGCATCAACGCCGACTACACGACGTAATCGATCCCCATGGCCGCCCGTGAATGACGACCTGAGCAGCGATCCGATCCTGGCGCCGTTGAACGCCGGTCAGCAGGCCGCCGTGCTGCACGGCGACGGCCCGGCACTGGTTGTCGCCGGGGCAGGTTCGGGCAAGACCCGCGTGCTCAGCCACCGCATCGCCTACCTGCTGGCTCACCGCCATGTCAGCCCGTTCGGTCTGCTGGCGATCACCTTCACCAACAAGGCGGCTGGCGAGATGCGCGAGCGCATCGGCAGCCTCGTCGGCTCGGTGGCACACCGGATGTGGATCTCCACCTTCCACAGCGCGTGTGCCCGCATCCTGCGCAGTCACGCCGACGTGCTCGGCTATCCCTCGGCGTTCAGCATCTACGACCAAGCCGACTCGCGGCGGCTCACCCGGTACGTGGTGCGCGACCTCGACCTCGACCCCCGCAAGTTCAACGAGCGAGCCGTCCACGCAGCGATCTCGACGCTGAAGAACCAGCTCACGACCCCGCTTCGAGCAGTCGATCTGGCCGAGTCACCCGACGGCGGCGGCCCGTTCGCCCGTGAGGTGGCCCGTGTCTATTCCGAGTACCAGAAGCGGCTGCGCCGCGCCGGCGCGATGGACTTCGACGATTTGCTGATGCTGGGCGTGGAGCTGCTGGCGAGTCATGACGACGTGGCCGAGCACTACCGGCAGCGATTCGAGCACATCCTGGTCGACGAGTACCAGGACACGAACCTGGCGCAGGTGCGGCTGATCGGGCTGCTCAGCGGGTCCGCCCAGAACGTGTTCGTCGTCGGCGACTCCGACCAGTCGATCTACGCCTTCCGGGGCGCGGACATCACCAACATCCTGGAGTTCGGGGCCACCTTCGACGATGCCTCCACCTACGTGCTGGACCAGAACTACCGCTCCAGCCAGGCCATCCTCGACGCGGCCAACTCGGTGATCCGCAACAACCTCGGGCGGCCGCCCAAGAACCTGTGGACCGACCAGTCCGGCGGCGCGAAGCCGATCCGCTATCGCGGCCGGGATGAGGAAGACGAGGCGCACTACGTGTGCGCTGAGCTGCGCCGCCTGCACAGCGACGGCCAGATCGACTGGTCCGATGCCGCGGTGTTCTACCGGTCCAACGCGCAGTCACGCGTGATCGAGGAAGAGCTGGTCGCCAACGACGTGCCGTACCAGATCATCGGCGGCACCCGCTTCTACGACCGGCGCGAGGTCAAGGACGCGCTGGCGTTCCTGCGAGCCGCGGTGAACCCGTCTGACGAGGTGTCGCTCAAGCGGGTCATCAACCTGCCGGTGCGCGGCATCGGCGACCGTACGGTGGCCAAGCTCGACGACGCCGCGGCGCGGGCCGACGGATCGCTGGCCGAGGTGATCGAGGCGGTCGAGGCCATGGGCATCCGCGGCAAGGCCCGTGCCGGCCTGCTGCAATTCCGCGAGCTGATGAACCAGGCCCGGGCCCAGGTCGCCAACGGCCCAGGCGCCGTGCTCAAGCTGGCACTGTCCGAGTCGGGTTACATCCGGTCGCTGCAGGACGAGGGCACGATCGAGGCAGACGGGCGGCTGGAGCATCTCGAGGAGCTCCTCGGGGCTGCTGCGGAATTCGAAGACTGCGAGGAGTTCTTGGAGCAGGTCTCGCTGGTGAGCGACGTGGACGAGATGAGCGATGCCTCCCAGGTGGCGCTGATGACGCTGCACTCGGCCAAGGGGCTCGAATTCGACATCGTGTTCGTGACCGGCATGGAGGACGGGGTATTCCCGCATCACCGCTCGATGACCGATCCCCTCGAGCTCGAAGAGGAGCGTCGCCTCGCATACGTGGGCATCACCCGGGCACGCAAGCAGCTCTACCTGACGCACTCATGGAGCCGGCTGCTGCACGGCCAGACCAGCTACAACCCGCCCAGCCGCTTCATCGACGAGATCCCGCTGGACCTGCTCGATGACCGGTCCGACGACTCGCAGCGTCTCGGCTCGTCGTGGCGGCCCGCCACGAGCGACTGGGGCGCCAATCGCCGCGCCAGCGAGCCCAGCGAGTACAGCCAACTCGGCGAGGCCGAGCTGGCCGAGCGGCGCCAGAAGCGCAGCGATCCCGCCCGCCACGACGACAGCACTGCCAAGGGGCGCGAGTCCCGCCGCGAGGAGGCCCGCCGCCGGGTCGCCGCCCGCATGGGCGAGCCGAAGCCGGCTCCTTCAGCCGACCTCGGCTACGGCGTCGGCGACGACGTGCTGCACGACCGTTTCGGGGCCGGCGTGGTCCAGGACGTGCGCCCCGACGGCGACGACTGGGAGGTCACCGTTCACTTCGCCGACATCGGCCCGAAAACGCTCGTCGCCAGCTTCGCCAACCTCCGCCGCATCCGCTCCTAGAGCGCCCGAATCCGTTGCTGGCTTCGCAGCGGGCGGCAGGGCTCGGCTCCTATGCTCCCCGCCGTGGATCTCTTCGAGTATCAGGGCAAGCAGTTCTTCCGCAGCTACGGCATGCCGGTATCCGACGGCGAGGTCGCCTTCAGCGTCGACGAAGCCGTTGCTGCGGCGGAGCGCTTGGGCACGCCGGTGATGGTGAAGGCGCAGGTGCACACGGGTGGCCGCGGCAAGGCGGGCGGCGTGAAGTTCGCGGCCACGACCGACGATGCCCGAACGCACGCCGCCAACATCCTGGGGCTCGACATCAACGGTCACATCGTGCAGCGGCTGTGGATCGAGAAGGCGTCGGACATCGCCGAGGAGTACTACGCCAGCTTCACGCTCGACCGGTCGGCCAAGAAGCACCTCGGGATGCTGTCCGCCGAGGGCGGCGTGGAGATCGAGACGGTGGCGGCCGAGAACCCGGACGCGATCAGCAGGGTGCTGGTGGACCCTGCCGAAGGCCTCACCGAAGAGGCCGCCCGGGCGTGGGTGGAGGGCGCCAACCTCAACCCTGTTGCCACCGATCAGGCCGTCGACATCCTGCGCAAGCTCTACACGGCCTATGTCGAGGGCGACGCCGACCTCGTCGAGATCAACCCGCTGATCCTGACGCCCGACAACCGGGTGCACGTGCTCGACGCCAAGGTGACGCTGGACGCCAACGCCGTGTTCCGCCACGAGGACTACACGCAGTACGACGAGACCCAGCCCCGCGACGAGCGTGAGGAGGCTGCCCACGCCAAGGGCCTGCAGTACGTGGGCCTGGCGGGCAGCGTCGGCGTGATTGCCAACGGCGCCGGGCTGGCGATGAGCACCGTCGACGTGGTGAACCAGGTGGGCGGCAAGCCCGCCAACTTCCTCGACATCGGCGGCGGCGCCAACGCCCAGGTGATGGCCAATGCGCTCGAGGTCATCAACAACGACCCCGACGTGCGGGCCATCTTCATCAACATCTTCGGCGGCATCACTCGCGGCGAGGAAGTGGCCAACGGCATCATCGGGGCGCTCGACGCGGTCGACATCGAAGCGCCGATCGTGCTGCGCCTCGACGGCACCAACGCCGCCGAGGGGCGTGAGATCCTCGCACCGCACCTCAACGAGAAGCTGGTGATGGAACCGACCATGCTCGACGCTGCCCGTCGAGCCGTCGCGATGGCCGCGGCCTGATCACGGGAGCGTGACGTGAGCATCTTTGTCAACAAGGACACCAAGGTCGTCTACCAGGGCCTCACCGGTTCGCAGGGCCGCTACTACGGCATGCTGAACCGCGATTACGGCACCAACGTGGTGGCGGGCACCAATCCCCGTAAGGCCGGCACCGACGTGGAAGGCGTGCCGGTGTTCGCTAACTGCACTGAGGCCGTCGCAGCCACGGGCGCCAACGCGTCGTGCATCTTCATTCCCGCGCCGGGTGTGTTTGCCGCCGTGATGGATGCCGCCGAGGCGGGCATCGAGTTCGTGGCCTGCATCACCGAGGGCGTGCCTGCCCACGACGAGGCCCGCTTCTTCAACATGCTCAAGCGCGACTATCCCCACGTCCGGCTGCTGGGCCCGAACTGCCCGGGCATCATCACGCCGGGCGAGTGCAACATCGGCATCACCGCGGGGCACATCGCCAAGCCGGGCGGCCCGGTGGGCATCGTCAGCCGGTCGGGCACCCTGACCTACCAGGCGCTCTACGAGCTGCAGCAGAAGGACATCGGCGTCACGACGTGCGTGGGCATCGGCGGCGATCCTGTGCCGGGCACCTCGTTCATCGACTGCCTCGAGGCGTTCGAGGCCGATCCCGACACCAAGGCCGTGATGATGATCGGCGAGATCGGCGGCTCGGCCGAGGAAGAGGCGGCCGAGTTCATCAAGCACCACATGTCCAAGCCGGTGTCGAGCTACATCGCCGGCGTGACTGCGCCCCCGGGCAAGAAGATGGGCCACGCGGGTGCCATCGTCTCGGGCGGCAAGGGCACCGCCGAGGCCAAGATGGAAGCGCTGCGCGACGCCGGTGCGCGGGTCGGGCTCAACCCCACCGAGGCCGGCGAGCTGATGGCCGAGATCGTCGCCGGGCTCTAGAGCTTGGGCCCCGTGTATTCCGGAGTTGCGTACTCGATACGTGTCAGTTCTGACTGAGTTCGGCGTAGATCTCTAGCAGTGCTGCGGCATGGGCCTCGGGGCCGAACGGTGCCGGCGCTGCAGCGTTTGATGCAGCCGAAGTGGAGAAGTCTGACCGCAGGGCCTTGGTGAGCGCTGCCGACAGCACTTCGGCGTTGTCGGGCGGGACCAGGCAGCCGTTCACGCCGTCGGTGATGAGGCTGGGTGCAGCGCCCACGGCGGTGGCGACCACGGGTCGGCCTGCAGCGAGCGCCTCGGCGGTGATCATGCCGAAGCCCTCGCGCCGGCTGGGCACGCACACCAGGCGGGCTCGCCGGTACCACTCGCCGACCTCGCCGGGTGCAACGGCTCCGGCGAAGGTCGCGTTCACGCCGCGCCGCAGCGCCAGCGCCTCGAGCCGGCTGCGATCGGGTCCATCGCCCACGATGACGACGTCTGGTCGCTGGGTCGCATCCATCAGCGCGACAGCCTCGATCAGCACATCGAAGCCCTTCTCGGCCATGAGACGGCCGACGGCGACGACGGGCCCGTCGGCCGGAGTCGGTGTGACTGGCCCGAGCCGGTCGACACCCACCGGCATCGACACAACCTGCAGCCGCCGACCGCGTCGCTGCGCCAGCGACGACGCCCAGTCACTCAGCTCCTCGGATACCGTGACCACGGCAGCCGCACGGCGCAAGACCCGCCGCCCCAACCACCGGTGGATGGCGTTCGTGGTGACGGCGGCGTCCGAACCGTGGATGTGCGCCACGCTGGCCGTCCTCCGTCCGGCAAGGGCTGCGGCAGCAACGGCCACCAGCCCGCAGGGAAACCACCAGTGGCCATGGATCACTGCTTCGTCACCGGTACGGCGACGTGCGTGACGGGCTGCGGCCAAGGTGAGCCGGGCGATCATCGGGACGACCCACAGCGCCGACAGTCCAGAGAACACCCGGTAGCTCTCACCGAGCGCCACCCGCGCTTCCACGCTCGCCGGAGCGAACCGCACCCGGCGCACCTCCACGCCACCGACCTCGTGACGGCTCGGCGCATCCGGATGAGCGGGGCACACCACCGTCACTTGGGCACCGGCACCGGCCAACGCCCGTGCGTGATCAGCCAGGAACGGCTTGTGATGATCGTCCAGCGACGTCGGAAACCCAGGAGTGACCAGCACCACTCGCACATGCCCAGTCTCGCAATGTTGCGGCTGCGTGCCGCCCGAGGGGGCTCCGGGTGGCTCTCGACAGCCCCGGTACGCTCGGCGGGATGCTGGCTGGGCACCAGATGTGCCGGGTGCGCCGGACATGCCAGACGCTCAGCAGCGCGGGCGTGCAGTCGTGACGGGGTCGGACGGCGGTTTCGGCGAACGGCAGCGATCAGGCACCGCCGTGAGGTGGGCGCTGGGGTTGGCGACTGCGGCGATGATCGTCTGGCTTGCCGTCCGGTACTGGGACGACCTGCGCCAGATCGACCTTCAGGTGGATGCCGTCGGGCTGCTGGCCGCAGTCATCGTGTCGATGACTGCCACGTGGTGCCTGGCGCTCGGCTGGCGGGAGCTCATCGGCGGTTATGGCACGCCGCTGGCGCACGGCCCGGCGCTGCGCATCTGGATGCTGTCCCAGGCAACGCGCTACCTGCCGACCGGGCTGGCACCGGTCGTCGCCCGAGCCGGCCTGGCTGCCCCGTTAGGCGTGAATCGGGCCGCCGCCGGGGCATCGGTGATAGTCGAGACCGCCACGCTGGTCGGCTGGTCGGCCGTGTTCGCCGCGTTGTGGGCGCCAGCCGACTGGCTGGGCACCGCTGGGGGCTGGCTCGCCCGCGTCGTGATCGGCGTGAGCGCGGCGACCGGCCTGGTGACGCTGCCATGGACGTTGGCCGGCGCCGGCAGGTGGTGGCGCCGCATCGATGGGCTGATGCGGCGAGCGGCGGTGCTGCGATGGCTCTCAGGACGGGTTCCTCCCGATGCGCTCAGCGCCGAACGGCCAGCCGTCTGGCGAGCGGCGTTCATCTACGGACTGGCAGTGGCACAGCGCCTCATGGCCGCGGCAGTGCTGGCCGCTGCGCTGCTTGCCGCCGGCGTTGATGACATCTGG
This sequence comes from Candidatus Poriferisodalis sp., assembly GCF_965203655.1. Classification (GTDB taxonomy): domain Bacteria; phylum Actinomycetota; class Acidimicrobiia; order Acidimicrobiales; family Poriferisodalaceae; genus Poriferisodalis. The sequence goes on along the minus strand of NZ_CBDBDD010000006.1, from coordinate 262,015 downwards.
CTGATCGCCGGTGCCACCGCCGCCGGCATCGTCGTCGGCATGGTCGGCATCACGCCGGCGGGGCTGGGCGTGCGCGAGGTCGTGGTTGCGGCCCTGCTGGCCGAGCGCTTCGGAGTCGGCGACGCAGCGGCATTCGCGATTGCGGTGCGTGTGCTCGAGTTCGCCCACGAACTGGTGCTGCTCCCGCTCGCCACGGCGGCCGGACGACGCAAACCAGCCTCCACCGACGACGGTGTCGGCTGAGCGAACGGGCGTCGGGGGCGGCAGGCTGTAGCGGTGCCGCAACGGGACCTGAGCTCCGCAGACACGAGCGAGGCGCCTGACGTCGACCTGGAGGACTTCGGGCTGTTCGACCCCGCAATCCAGCAGTGCCCGCATGCCTACTACGCCAAGATGCAGCAGGAGGCTCCGGTCTTTGCGGCTGCCACGCCGGGCGCAGAGCTGTACCTGATCACCCGCTACGACGATGTCGTCGAAGTGGTCCGCGACACCGACACGTTCTCCTCGCAGTTCGACACCAGCAGCCACATGAGCAGCGAGCTGGCGAAGCGCATGGCCGACCTGTACCGCAGCGAAGGCGGCTACCCGCCCGTGCGCACCATGCTGACCGCCGATCCGCCGGCGCACACCCGCTTCCGGCGCCTGATCAGCAAGGCGTTCACACCCAAGGTCATCTCCGATCTCGAGCCGACGATCCGCGACATCACCACCGGGCTGATCGACGCGATGCTGGCCGCAACGGCTGACGGCTCATCGCTCGATTTCGTGGAGGCGTTCGCCGTGCCGCTGCCGGTCACGGTGATCGCGAAGGCGCTGAACGTTCCCGATGACCGGCTCGCCGACTTCAAGCGCTGGAGCGATGCCTCCATCGCCGGCATCGGCACCAACATCAGCATCGAAGAGCGGCTCGACGCCGAACGCGAGGTGATCGAATTCCAGAAGTACTTCGCCCACCAACTTGAGAACCGCGAGACATCACCGCAGGACGACCTGCTGACGAACCTGCTCAGCGCCCGGATCGACCGGGACACCGACGGCATCTACGACACCGAGGCTGATCACCTGACGATGGCCGAGATGCTGAGCATCATCCAGCAACTCTTGGTTGCCGGCAACGAGACCACGACGAAGATGCTCACCGAGATGATGCGCCTGCTGGGCGAGCATCCCGGCGAGTGGCAGCACTTGCGTGAGGATCCCGAGCGCGCCCGATCGATCATCGAGGAGACACTGCGAATATCGACGCCGGTCCAAGGCATGTTCAGAGTGGTGCGCCATGACACGACCGTCGCGGGGGTCGACATCCCCGCCGGTGCCCGAGTGGTGGCGATGTACTCGGCCGCGAATCGTGACTCAAGCGTGTTCGACGAGCCGGAGTCGTTCTGCCCCGAGCGTGACGGGGCCACCGATCACCTGGCGTTCGGCCGGGGCATCCACTACTGCGTCGGGGCGGCCCTGGCACGGCTTGAGGGCAAGGTGGCCCTCGAAGAGCTGGCCCGTCGACTGTCGTCGTTCGAGCTGGACCCCGCCAACACGTTCGAGTACCACCCCAGCTTCATGCTGCGGGGGCTCAAGCGGCTCGACGTGAACCTGACGGCCACCTAGCGGCATCCCCGGTTCAGCCTTCGGCAGTGGCTCTGGGGCTGCGCCGGGAAGGGCGCCGCGCGTGTCTCGGAGGGAAGAGGGTCGCCTCAGCCCATGCCGTCGGCAAGCACCGCCCGGCCGTTCGCGGTCGCGCCGAGACGGATGCCCACGACGGCCTGGTAGTCGTCCGACTCGTACGCGGCCCGGGCGGCCTCCATCGTCGGATATTCGATGACGACCGTCTGTGCTCCGGCGTCGCCTTCCTTGATGACCGACGCCGGGTCGAGCACGAGGAGCTTGCCGCCGCCGGCCATGATGGGCGCGGCGCCGCGCTGGTATTCCTTGTACTTGTCCGGGTCGACGACGTCGTAGTTCGCAATGAGATACGCAGGCATCCGCCCGGTCTAGCAGGCCATGCAGTTCGTCGCCGGGTGTCACTACGGTGAGCGAGAGCGCGAAGCACACGAGCCGACCGGCGCTGCCGCCGGTCGCCACCGACGCTGCCGAACGGAGTCACGCCATGGCTGAGCAATCGTCGGAAGCCCATCCCGAGGAGAACTACGAAGACGTCACGGTGTACGACCTCGACGCCGATGTCGAGGAAGAGCTGCTGATGGCGCACAACGAGTGCACCTTCATCTGGGCGAACCGCGAGGGCTGGCCCGTCGGCGTGATCATGTCGTATGTCTGGCGCGATGGCCGCTTCTGGCTGACGGCATCAAGCCAGCGGGCGCGCATCAGCGCCGTGCGACGTGATCCGCGGGTGTGCGTCGTGGTCACCAGCACGGGCTCGCCGATGCCGCGCAACAAGGCGATCACATGGAAGGGCACCTGCACCGTGCACGACGACGCCGAGACGAAGGCTTGGTTCTACCCGGCCCTCGCCGAGGCGCTCTGGCCCCGCAACGAAGCAGGCCAAGCCGCGTTCGTCTCGTTCCTCGACTCGCCCCGGCGGGTGATCCTCGAGGTGGAGCCGATGCAGCGCATCGGCTACGACGGCTCGAAGATGGCCAAGGCCACGGCCGACTGGCTCGCCACGCGCAGCGACTGAGCCACGCGCGAGCTGCCGCTGACTGGACTGTCGCTTCCAGCTAGCGCTGACTGTGTTTGGTGCTTCCAGCTAGCGCTGGAAGGACACCTCAGCACCAACAAAGAGCTGGGTGAAGTCGTCGTCGGTCTCTGCGGCCACGAGGCGATCTACCCAGCCGTGGAAGCGCTGACCGCCGGCCTCGTTGCGACCGAAGAAGAACTCGGTCTTGGCCCCGGTCTTCACGGCCCGCTGGATGCGGTTGCCGTTGTAGTAGTCCTCGTCGCGCACGACATGCAGCAGGAAGGCCTTCTGAGCTTCGATCAGCCCTTCGAGCTGCTCGAAGAGCTCGAATGTGGCGAGGAAGTGCTGGACCGTGCGAGACGTGTCGGGCGTGTCGCCGGGGAACAGCGTCGAGATCATGTACATCCGCCCGCCGCCAGGCACCTCGTCGGCGCCCACTTGGAAGCCGGCGACCGAGGTGTGCGGGAAGATCGTCCACACGCCGTCGGTCAGCAGGTCGGCGGGCCAGTCGTCTTCGGGGAGGCTGTCGAGCGCCAGGAACCGGCGGTCGGGTGAGGTCACCCGCTGGTGCGGACCCCACGCGTCGTAGATGGCCTTGTTGGAGTAGCCGGGTCCGAACGATTCGCGGTGCAGGATCGGCAGGTGATAGAAGTCGAGATAGCCGTCGTAGGCCACCTTCCAGTTCGGACCGTCGACGGCCTGGCTGCCCACGTAGGCACAGCTCGCGAACTCGTGATGGGCCAGCATCTCGCCGTAGCCGCAGAGGTAGGCGTCGATGTCGAAGGGCGCCCCCGGCGTCAAGCCGCCGAAGACAATGCCGGCTCGCTCGGCGACGGGCAGCGGCGTGAGGCCATGGCAGTCCGGGTCGAGGTCGCCGAATTCGTCTCGGTCGAGGATTCCGACCAGCCGACCCTCGCTGTCGTAGCTCCACGCGTGGTACGGGCAGGTGAAGCGGCGGGCCGTGCCGGTTCCCTCGGCGACGACGATCGAGCCGCGGTGGCTGCACATGTTCACGAACGCGCGCATCTGGCCGTCGGCGCCCCGTGACAGCAGGACAGGCACGCCTGCGACCTCCAGCGCCTTGTAGTTGCCGGGCTCGGGCAGCTCGCAGGTGAAGCCCAGCGCCAGGGGAGTGCGCTTGAACACCCGGGCCATCTCGAGTTGCCAGCGATCGGGGTCGTAGTAGTTGGATGCCGGCACCCGGCCGATGTCGCCGGCCAGCGGCACCGTTCCCGCGCGGGCGTGCGCGAGCGTCCTGCGTGTGAGTTCGACAAGCGTCTCGCGGCTCATCCTGACACCCCCTGCGCGAGTATGGCTGCTCTCGGGAGGACTGTCCGATGATCGACTACCAGCGGCTCTTCCACACGGGGATCCGGGTGCCAGACCTGGATGCGGCGATGGCAGAGATGGGCGAGACGCTGGGCGTGAGCTGGGCGTCGGTGCAGCACAACGCGGCGCAGCAGGTGTGGACGCCGCAGCAGGGCCTGCAATCAGTCGAGCTGACCTTCACCTACTCGTGTGAAGGGCCGCAGCATCTTGAGTTGCTGGCTGGCCAACCAGGCACTATCTGGGACGGCTTGGACGAGCCCGGGGTCCATCACGTGGGCGTGTGGGTCGACGACGTGGCTGCGGAAACCGAGCGCTGCCTGCAGGCTGGCTGGCACGTTGCCGCAGCGGCCGCGCCGCCCGACGACGGCTACGGCGTGTTCGCCTACGTCGTGCCCCCGAGCGGGCCGATCGTCGAGCTGGTCTGGTCGGCGATCGAACAGCGCTTCGAGTCGTGGTGGTCAGGCGGAAGGCTCGGCAGCGAGCGCGACTGAAAGCTCAGCCAGGGCTGCCGTTCTCTCGCGTGCCCACGCCCACGGCGCTTTCCGATGCAACAGCCACCGCACCCGTCGAACGGTCGATTCGCGGCCCCAACCCGTCGAAGTACAGCTCGTAGAAGTGCCGGATCTTGGTTTCCTGGTAGGAGGCGAAGATCACCTCCTGCTGCTCCTGGGCTCGCAGGCCCTGCTGCACCAGCGGCAGGTTGAGCGAATCCTGCTGGAAGATCTTGGACAGCGGCCCCAGCTCGGGCGCCAGCGTCCAGTCGTCGTCGAAGCCGAGGTGACGCACCTGCGCCGGTGCCGGTCGATCGGCCGGATCGGGCGGGGCCAGCGGGAACAGCATCACCTCGAAGATGCACTCCTGGGGGTTGTCGCCGTTCGGCCGGAACCGGTACATGATCGGGTTGAAGCAGCCCCACGGCGACCAGTTCGGGAACACCGAGAAGAAGATCGAGTCGATCAGCTCCGCGTCGCTGACGGCCTCGACGTCGACGGCGTCACCCACCTGCCGTTGCACCTGGGCCCGCTTGCGGTCCGCCAGCCAGCCCCGCACATTGGTCACCTCCGGCGGGGGATGAGGCGTCATCAGCGGCATCTCCTCCAGGCCCGGCGGCAGCGGGCCGCCGATCCACTTGCACAGGTGCGGGTCGGCCTGGGTCTGCGCACCGTCGATGTGGTTGCCGTGCTCGTCGAAGGTGCTGACGTTGCCGTCCAGGTCGGTGACGGCCACCTGCCCGTCGTCATTGCGCTCGTAGATATGGCCGCTCATCGGATGCCGCCAGCGGCCGTACTCCTTGCCGTCGTCGATGCGCTCCCAGCGGGGCTGCCCGTCGAGATGCGGGCTGGGCACGCCGGTGGCGGTCATCGCACGGCTGTAGTTGCCGAAGGTGTCGTAGCGGCTGTTGGCGTCGCCGAGGGATTCCATCAGCGTGGGATGGGTCGCCACCACGTGGTAGCTCTCCATGAAGGCCTCCTGGCAGGTCTTCCAGTTCATCGGCATGAGCTTGGAGACGTGCGCCGCCTTGTACCGGCGCTCGAACGGCACGAATTCGAAGTGGTCGGCTAAGTCGCCTAGGTAGTCGGCCAGTGGCGCGGCGTTCCGGTCGGGGTTGATGAACACGAAGCCGTGCCAGGTGTCGACCAGGGCTTCGGGCAGCCCGTAGTCGGCCATGTCCACATCGGGAAAGTCCCACTGGCAGGGGATCTCCCGCAGCGAGCCGTTGAGCTCCCAGCACCAGCCGTGGAACGGGCAGCGGAGGCTGGATGCGCCCCGCCCGTGGTGCTCGCGCAGCTTGCGGCCCCGGTGCAGGCAGGCGTTGCGGTAGGCCTTGATCTGGTCGGGGGCGGTGCGGACGATCAGGAACGACAGGTGCGCGATGTCGTAGACGTGGTAGTCGCCGACCTCGGGAATCTCTTCCTCCAAGCAAGCGAGCTGCCACACGCGGCTCCACAGCCGCTCGACTTCAAGGTCGTGGACGTCCTGCGCGTAGTACACCCGGGCCGGCAACCGCGTGTTGCCCGGCAGGTGTTCGCCGACTCGCCGCAGAACGTCCGACACCGGGTGCGTGTCGTTGTCGAACAGCTCGTCGTAGCTGATCCCAGCCGAGCGGTCGGTGCCCGTCAGCGTTTCGGTCATGGCAAGAACGTAGCGACCGGTGAGCGATCCGCAGTCGGCGGCGGCAGGCTGTAGCGGTGCCGCACCGGGACATGATCGTGATCGGGGCTGGTCCCGCCGGTGCGGCGGCGGCCATGCGTGCTGCGGGCGCCGGCATCAAGGTGACGGCGTTCGAGAAGGCTCCTGCGGGGCGCGACAAGGTCTGCGGGGACGGCCTGACGCCGCGGGCGGTGGCCGCGCTGGACGAGCTGGGAGTGTCGCTGGACGAAGCGCACCGCATTGCGGGGCTGCGGATGATCGCCGGACGGCGCGTGCGCGAGCTGGACTGGCCCGCCAACGGCCAGTTCGGCCCCTACGGAGCGGTGTGGCCCCGCCGCCGCCTGGACAGCGCGCTGTGCGACGGCGCGGCTGACGCCGGGGCCGAGCTGTGCTTCGGCACCGAGGCGCTGCCGATCATCGAAGACGGCCGGGCAGTAGGCGTGACTGCCGCGGGCGAACGCTGGACTGCCGACTTGGTGGTGCTGGCCGCCGGTGCCCAGGGCCAGGCCGCCCGGATGCTGGGTGCCCTGCGCGATCCCGACGAGCCGTTCGGCCTGGCCATCCGCACCTATGCCGAGACGCCCCGCCACGCCGAGGAGTACCTCGAAGCCTGCCTGACGCTGCGTGATGCCGAGGGCACCGCGGTGCCCGGATACGGGTGGCTGTTCCCCGCCGGCGACGGCACGGTCAACATCGGCGTCGGGGCGCTCAACACCATGAAGGGCTTCGCCAACCTGAACCTGAACCGGCTCTGCGACAGCTACCGCGACCTGGTGGCCGAGAGCTGGCAGCTCGGCCCGTACCTCGAACGGCCCCGGGCGTGGCGCCTGCCCATGAGCGCCACCAAGCGCCACGGCCCCGGCTGGGTGGCCATCGGCGACGCAGCAGGGCTGATCAACCCGATGAACGGCGAGGGCATCGACTACGGCCTCGAGACCGGGATATTGGTTGCCGACCTGTTCTCAGAGGACCCGCCCGCGGTTGCCGACACCTACGACCGCATCGTCGCCGAGAAGTTCGACGCCTTCCTGCGGACGGGTCGGCGGTTCTCGTTCCTCATCGGCCACCCCCGCATCCTGCGAGCAGGCCTGCGACTGGCAGTCGGCACCGACGCCATCGCCCGCCTCACCCTGCAAGTGATGGGCAACCTCATCGACAACGAGACCCCTGGCACTGCGGGCCGGGTGCTCGGCGTCGCCGACCGCGCCCTCGCCGCAGCCTCGCCCACCCTGCGCAAGCTGCACCAGCGCCGCACCGCCCGCACTCCCGTCTCGCGCAGGGCTGCCTCGGCCGGGCCCGCTCCGACCGACAACGCCTGACGGCAAGCGTCCGGGCGCAGCGCCACTACGGTGGCAGCCCGTGACTGCGGTGCTATTGGACGGCCAAGCGCTGGCCGAACAGATCAAGGACGACCTGCGAGCACGGATCGAAGCCGAGGGTCTGCAACCGGGACTCGGCACGATCCTCGTCGGCGACGACCCGGCATCGCACAGCTACGTGGGGGCGAAGATCCGCGACTGCGGCGAGGTGAGCATCTCCTCGATCCACGAGGAGCTCCCTGCCGACATCACCCAGGCCGAGCTGGACGCGGTCATCGAGCGCTTCAATAACGACCCCGCGGTGCACGCGTACATCGTCCAGCTGCCCCTGCCCCGCCAGCTCGACGAGGAAGCGGCGCTGCTGGCCATCGATCCCGACAAGGACGCCGACGGCCTGCACCCGGTCAACCTGGGCAGGCTCGTGATGGGCGTGGACGGCCCGCTGCCGTGCACACCGCGGGGCATCCAGGTGATGCTCGAGCACTACGGCGTGCCGGTGGAAGGACGCCACGTGGTGGTGGTGGGCCGCGGCCTCACGATCGGCCGCCCGATGGCGCTGCTGATGGCGCTGAAGCGGCCGGTGGCGAATGCGGCGGTGACCGTCGTGCACACCGGCGTGGCGGATCTGGGCGCCTATACCCGCGAAGCCGACATCGTGATCGCGGCCGCCGGCGTGCCCGGCCTGATCACGCCCGACATGGTGAAGCCCGGCGCCGCCGTCGTCGGCGGGGGCATCACCCGCGAGGGCCGCAAGATCCTGTCCGACGTGGACGAATCAGTCGGCGAGGTGGCCGGCTGGGTGACTCCCCGCCTCGGCGGCGTCGGCCCGATGACCCGCGCCATGCTGCTGGCCAACACCGTCGACGCCGCCGCTGCAACCGGCTAAGTCAGCGTGGCGAGGCGCTCGTCATCCGTCGGGATAGAGCAGCCACAGCAACGACAGCGCCACCCAGGAAGCGACGATCAGCCAATAGGTGATCGGGTCGCCTCGCCGAGTGACGCGCTGTATGAAGCTGCTCTCGCCCGTGATGATGTCGTAGGCGGCCCAGCCCAAGAACAGCACCGACCACATCCAGTACTGCCCGGAGAACGTCAGCACCCAAAGGGCGACGAGCCCGGCCCACGTCATCCAAGGACGCCGGAGGCGGGTCAGTGGTGGATCGTCCCAGCTCTGGATCATCGGTTCTCTCCTGTGTCGGGGGCCGTGTGCACGGCCGGCGGCTCGACGCCGTTGAGGCGCCAGTTGAGGTAGTGCCCGAAATCGGCAACGACCCGTTCGATGGGAACGAGCGGTCCGGGAGCGAATTCGCCGATCGCACCACGCTGTCCTCGCTCGCAGATCGCTTTGTCTTCCGGCAGGAAGTCGGGCAGTCCGTATGCGGCGCCGCTCACCTGGCGGCTGAACCAGCTCGCGATCCGGCTGCGAGGGCGGGTGCTCGATGCCGTGCCCCAGGCAGCGCCGGTTCTCACGGCGCATCGTTCGGCATCGATGGGGTGGACGGCCTGCCACAGAAAGGCGCCCGAGTTGAACACGCCGACAAACCCGGGCGGGAGGCTGATCAGCAGGTAGTCGTCGCCGGAGGAGGTCGCGCCGCCCGTGGCAGTCGCCCGAGCCGAACCGGTGATGTAGTAGGCCCCTTTAGTCGGCGAGAACGGCTCGAGGGTCTGGGGATGCACCCGGAACAGGTGGTAGCTCTCCATCGCGTTGAGAATCGCGAGCTTCCAGTTGCAGGCCCATTCCTGCGTTTCTTGCTGATCGGACCGGTGTGCCATGGCGTCGAGGCCGTGTGCGGCGACGTGAGGCTCCACCGCGGCGAACCGCTCGGCAAGCGGCTCAGCATCGGGGTTCAGGCTGACGAAGATCAGGCCATGCCACGACTCCACCCGGTAGGTCGGCAGGCAGTGCGCCGGCTTGTCGACGGCATCGCGTGGCGCGTGCGGCACCGACAGCAGCCGCCCGCCGTCGTCGTAGGTCCATGCGTGGTACGGACACTGGATCCGCTTGGTGTTGGACGGCCGGTCGACCAGCAGCGTGCCTCGATGGGCGCACAAGTTCGACAGCGCAGCGAGATCGCCGTTCTGCTGGCGGAGGAGCAGCACCGGCTGCCGGCCGATGATCACCGGCAACTGGTCGCCGGGATTGGGCACGGCATCGGCGGTGGTGACGAACACCCAGTCGCTGTGCCAGATCGCATCCAGCTCCGAGGCAAAGATCATCGGGTCACGAAAGGCGACATTGGGCAGTGCCGAATCGGGGTCGAACACCATCTGGCCGAGGCTCATGCGAGCAGCATAGGCCAAATGCCGCATTAAATCAACGGCCGTTGATAATCTACGGCATAAGAGCAGGAGGCTGAGCCGTATGGCGAAGCCGTGGCCCGAGCGGCCCGTGAGCGCAGCGAACATGAGCGGGTATCAAGAGGTCACGCGAGGGCAAGTTCCGCCTGTCCGCGCACGTCTTCAGGAGTCAGCATTGAGCGATCACGCAGCGGGGGAGCAGATCACGCTCCCGACCCGCGCGCTGGTGCTGTCGACGGTCGGTACTGACGGCGCACTGCACGCCGAGCCGATCTTCGTCATGTCGGCCTTGCTCGGCCACAGCGACAAGGCGGTGCGTGACTGCCTGGCTCGGCTTGCCGGGGAGGGGTTGCTCGTCCGCGATGCTGGGCGGGGCCGCGGCGCCAGCTACCGGGTGACTGCTGCGGGCCGTGCGGCCATCGAGAGCGACATCGGGTGGGCCGCCTACGCGCACCGCGTCGATGCAGGTCTCGAACCGTGGGACCGATCGTGGTATCTCACGGCCTTCGAGGTGCCCGAGCGGCGTCGAGCCGCACGCGATGCACTGCGTCGCTTGCTCATCGAGCTCGGTGCCGCACCGATCCAGTCGGGGCTGTACGTGCATCCGCACGATCTCTTCGATCTGGTGTCCCAGCTCGCCGAGCATCTCGAGGTGCCTGACGCGGTGCGCAGCTTTGTCACTCCGTCGATCCGCACAGGACTTCCCGCGGCTCAGGGCGGCGAGCCCTCAGACGACGATCCGGCGGAGTTCGCGGGACGTATCTGGCCCCTCGATGAGCTTGCCAATCGCTACGACGTTCTCGAACGCAGGCTCGCATCGATCGAAGCGGATGCCGACCGTCTCGGCGGCGAACAGCTCGCCGCTGTCATGTTCGCTGCCGCAGCAGAAACGGAGGCAGTCCATCGCGACGACCCGCTGCTGCCGGCCGAGGTGTTGCCCGACGACTGGGCGGGAAGCCGGGCGCGGCAAGCGTTCATGGCTGCCCACGCCGCGGTGAGCGCTCACAGCGAGCTCTACCGCAATTCGCACTCGATGTCGTCATTCGTCGCCGAGATCCTCCGGTCGCTCGACGAGACCTCCGAGCAGTTCTGGCAGCGCTGGTGGCCCAGGTTCCTCGATGCCTACCGGGCCAAGCTTCCTCCGGCCGCTACCGGCGAGACCCGCTGAAGCTGACAGCCTCAGCGGGGTGCAGAAGGAAGGTTGCTGCGCTAGAAACGCACGCGGCCGGGGCGGGTGCCCGGCGCATCGAACCAGGAGAGCGCAGTGAACGATCCCGTACGCGTTGCGGTGACTGGTGCAGCGGGCCAGATCGGCTACAGCCTGCTGTTCCGGATCGCTTCGGGGGCCATGCTCGGCCCCGACCAGCCCGTTGAGCTGCGGATGCTGGAGATCCCCCCGGCGATGGGCGCGCTCGACGGCGTGATGATGGAACTCGACGACTGCGCCTTCCCGCTGCTTGCGTCCCGCACCGGCACGTCCGACCCCAACGAAGCCTTCGAGGGTGCCGACTACGCGCTGCTGGTGGGCTCGATGCCCCGCAAGGCCGGCATGGAGCGCAGCGATCTGCTCGAGGCCAACGGCGGCATCTTCACAGTGCAGGGCAAGGCGCTCAGCGATTCGGCCAACCCCTCGGTGCGGGTGCTGGTAGTGGGCAACCCGGCCAACACCAACTGCCTGATTGCCATGCGTAATGCGCCCGGCATCGCCGACGGGCAGTTCACCGCCATGACCCGGCTCGACCACAACCGGGCCGTCGCCCAGCTCGCCGCCAAGGCAGGCGTGTCGGTGAACGACGTGACCCGCATGACCATCTGGGGCAACCACTCCGCCACCCAGTACCCCGACATCTTCCACGCCGAGGTCGGCGGCCACAACGCAGCGGCCTTGGTCGACGACCAAGCGTGGCTGGAGGACGACTTCATCCCCACCGTGCAGCAGCGCGGCGCCGCGATCATCAACGCCCGCGGCGCCTCCTCGGCAGCCTCGGCCGCGTCGGCCGCGGTGGATCACATGCGGGATTGGTCCTCGGACACGCCCGGCGGCGACTGGGTGTCGATGGGCATTCCGTCCACCGGCGACTACGGCGCCCCCGAGGGCATCATCACCTCGTACCCGGTCACCGTCTCGGGCGGCCAATACCACGTCGTGACCGGCCTCGACCTCGACGACTTCAGCCGCGCCCGCATCGAAGCCTCCTGGGCCGAACTGGTCGAAGAGCGCGACACCGTCGGAGGAATGGGCCTCCTCGGCTGACCCGACCGCCGTTCAGCTCAGCTGGATGTGATGAACGGCAATCCCAAGATTCGGTGCGCGGGTGAGTCTGCCGTCGGCCGTGAGCAGCGGTGCACCCCTGGTGACAGCTACGGCGACATACATGGCGTCGTAGGCCGTGACGTTGTCGCGGTAGCGCCATGCCGTCCGTGTCAGGAAGCGATGTGAGACACGCTCGATAGGAAACGCGGCGAGGTTGTCGAGCAGCGCCTCGGCGCGCGCTACGGAGATGGCTTCGTTGGCCACGAAGCGGCGCATCGCCGAGACGACTTCGGCATCGAACAGCTCGGGCGCAGCCAACGAACATTCCGCGATCGTGTCCGCAAACACGAGTCCTGCAGGAGTGCGCAGCAGGTACTCAATCGCAGCGGACGAGTCAACTACGTAGGTGTCCAAAGAGTTCCTCATCTCGCTCGCGACGCACTTCGTCGAGGGTGGCGACGACGTCGATTTCGATGTCCAGCGGAGGAATCGACTCCCATCGTTCTTGCCATTCGGACCACTCGAGTTCGCGCTTGAGGGCCTGCAGCACGACTGCGCTCATCGAACAGTTGCGCTGCTGTGCGCAGCGCTGCAGCCGCTCATGGAGTTCATCGGGCACGTTCCGCACTTGAAGATTCGCCATTGCATGAATCTAGCATGAAATATTCATGCACTATGCCTGACACCTCGTCTGAAAAAGCAGAGAAAGTAATGAAATTCATACCTGGAGCATCACACGCGCCGCCATGCAGCACCAAGTCGATTTCGTGAGGCTCGCCGACTTGGGATTCAGCGCCTGCGGTGGGCCGGCGCGTTTCGGCGGCGATGCCTGGTCAGAGGTGGACGCTGCGAATTGGGATTGCGTGTGTGCGAGCGGCGTCTTGGAGGGGTTCGTTGTCGTTGCCTTGGGCGCAGCAGATCTCCGCACCAAGAACGCGAGCGGCAGCCAGGGCTTCGAGCGAGAGCAAGTTGAGGCGCGCACCGTCACGCACGATTTCGCCCATCGGCCAGCCGAGGGTGCGAAGCGACATCAGCTCGATCGATTCCGGCAGCTCGATGACGGTCGCGATGACGTCGACCGCGATTTCGGGCGACACGCCTCCGAGCCGGCGCGACATCGACCCGACAACGTCTTGAGCGGCGAGCGCACGGCAAAGCCGGTGGTACCACAGCCCGGTTGTGGCGATGATGCCGCCACGGGGCCGAAGCTCTCGTGGCTCCTCGCCGAGCAGCAGGCTCAGCAGGATGTGGTCGTCCACGAGAACGACATCGTTCACGGACGACTCGGGCATAGGGGAGCCACAGGCTCAAGCGAGATCAGGCTCGCTGGCAGCGACCCGACGCGCGAGCGACCGGTAGCCGCCGGCGTCCTCGAGGGCCTCGCTGAGCATTGCCCGCAATCCGCCGCGGCCTGCGGGCACCACCACCAGCACCGTGCCGAGATCGGCGATCTCGACTGCGCCGCCGTCAGCGATTCCCCAGCGGCGGCGTGTCTCAGCCGGCAGCGCCATCTGGCCTCTCTCGGAAACTCGATAGTGCGCAAGGGCCATAGTCTTAGTTTACAAGGTAACCATGTCGATCTACAAGGCTGACCAAGCGCGCTGTTTGGCTCCCAATGCCGGTGGGGTCGAACGGTTCCGAGAGATTTCATTCGGCGAGTGTGATGCGTGCGATGACCACGGGCGCAATCGTTTTCGGGAAGCGTCCCACCGGTCGTGCCCAGACGTCGACGTGCGTAGGGCAGAGTGCGTGGTTGGGTGAGCTTGGGGTTGCGATGTGCCCATCGATGGCCGGCGCAGCGGCCACCTACATTCGCTGGCCAGGCGGTCGAGCCGTCCCGGCGGAAGGATGTGCGTGAGAGAACTGACCCTCGACGACATCGACGACCTGGCGCTCGGAGCAACGCTGCTCGGCACCGGCGGCGGGGGAGACCCCTACGTCGGCAAGCTGCTGGTCTCCCAAGCCATCGCCGACCACGGACCCGCCCGTGTCGTGAGCGCCGACGAGCTCCCCGACGACGGCCTGGTGCTGACCACCGCCATCATCGGCGCGCCGACGGTCATCTTGGAGAAGATCCCCGCCGGCACCGAGTTCCGGTCGGGCATCCAGGCACTGGCTGCCTACCTCGGCGAGGACCCGGTGGCGCTCATGCCGATCGAAGTCGGCGGCGTCAACACCCTCGTGCCGATCGCCACCGCCGTCGAGATGGGCCTGCCGGTCGTCGACGCCGACGGCATGCGTCGAGCATTCCCCCAGATCGAGATGACCGTCTTCACCCTGCACGACCTGCCCGCCGGCCCGCTGTCGATCGCGGACGAGAAGGGCAACATGTGCGTGTTCGAGGCGAACACCAACCAGATCGCCGAGTCGCTCGCCCGCGCTGCCGTCATCCAGCTCGGCCTCGCCGACGCAATCAGCTGCTACCCGATGAAGGTGGCCGACGTACGGCGAGCCGGCATCGCAGGCTCGATGAGCTACTGCACCGAGGTCGGCAAGCGGCTCGCCCAGGTAAAGCGGGGTGCCGAAGGAGCGTGGGACGAACTCCTCGACTACACCGATGCGGCCCACGTCTTCAGCGGCAAGGTGATCGACATCGACCGCCGGACCACCGAAGGCTTCGCCCGCGGCACGGTGGTGCTTGAGCACCTCGACGATCTCGGCCGGACGATGCGCGTCGAGATACAGAACGAGAACCTTGTTGCGTTCGAAGACGGCGACGCGGTCGTCACCGTGCCCGACTTGCTCTGCCTGCTCGACTACGAGTCGGCCGATCCGATCACCACCGAGGGACTGGCCTACGGGCAACGCCTCAATGTGCTGGCCATGCCGTGCGCACCCGAGTGGCACCGCGACGGGATGCTGGACCTCGTGGGGCCCAGGGCCTTCGGATACGACATCGACTACGTCGACTTCCGGGAGCGCACGCGATGCGGAGGCTGAGCCGAACGGCGAAGCCGGGGCCCGAGCGGCCCGTGAGCGCAGCGAACAAGAGCGGGAGACAATAGGTGACTCAGCGAGAAGATCCTTCGATCCGCGTTTCCTCGAAGGACCTGCGGCTTGGCGTCGACGTCGGGGGAACGAACACGGATGCCGTCGTGGTGGACGGCAACGGCCACATCATCGTCGAGACGAAGACTGCGACCACTCCGGATCCCATCGACGGCATCATCGATGCGATCACCACAGTCATCGACCAGATCGACGACACCTCCCGGCTGGGCAAGGCCATGCTGGGTACGACGCACCCGACCAACGCCATCATCCGGCGCCGCGACCTGGACCGGGTGGGCGTGCTCCGGCTGGCGGCACCCTCATCGCTGGGCGTACGGCCCAGCGCCAACTGGCCCGATGACTTGCGGGATCTGGTCATCGGGCGCAGCCAGATCATCGAGGGCGGCTTCGAGTACGACGGAACGCCGATCGCACCCCTCGACGAAGACGCCATCCGCCGGTTCGCCGGCGAGTGCGCGGGCGACGTCTCTGCAGTTGCGGTGTCGTGCGCATTCAGCCCGGCCTGCACCGACCATGAACTGCAAGCCGCTGCGATCATCGAAGCCGAATGCGGAGCCGATCTGCCGGTCTCGCTGAGCCACACGGTCGGATCGCTGGGCCTGCTCGAGCGTGAGAACGCCACGATCCTCAATGCATCGCTGCTGACGGTCGCGAGGCGGGTGGTGAACGGCTTCCGTGACACGCTCGCCGACCTCGGACTCGACGTCGAGAGCTTCCTGACCCAGAACGACGGGACGCTGATGACGGTAGAGGAGGCAGATCGCTACCCAGTGCTCACCGTCGGCTCAGGCCCGACGAACTCGATGCGCGGCGCGTGCGCGCTGGCGGGACTGACCGATGCGCTCGTGATCGATGTCGGCGGCACCTCGGCAGACATCGGCATCCTGGTCAACGGCTTCCCCCGTGAGTCCACTGCCGCGGTGGAGGTCGGCGGCGTGCGCACCAACTTCCGCATGCCCGACCTGATCTCGGTGGGTCTCGGCGGCGGCACCATCGTGCGCCACGACGGCGAGGCTGACGGCGCGGGCGTGACGGTCGGTCCGGACTCGGTGGGCTACCGGGTCATCAGCGATGCGATGTGCATGGGCGGTCCCACGCTGACGCTGTCCGATGTGTCGCTGGCCGTGGGACGGCTGGACGGGTTCGGCGATCCGTCGCTGCTGCGCGGCGTCGAGAACGAGATCTGCGAGGCGGCGATCACTTGGGTCGACGAGCGGATCGGGGTGCTGGGCGAGCGGATGAAGGCATCCAGCACACCGCTGCCGCTGATGGCCGTGGGAGGCGGCGCCCACCTGGTCCCGGCGGAGCTGTCTGGTTTCAGCGAGGTCATCTGGCCGCCGCATCACTCGGTGGCGAACGCGTTCGGCGCGGCCATCGCCGAAGCCGCGGGATCGATCGACAAGGTGTACAGCTACGACGCCACCAGCCGCGAGGACTGCCTGCGCAGCGCCCGGGAGGAAGCAACAGACGCCGCCATCCGCGCCGGTGCCAACGCCGGCGAGGTGCGGATCACGAGCGTCGTGGAGATCCCGATGACGTACGTGCCGGGCGGCGGGTGCCGGGTCATCGTCAAGGCGGTCGGGCCGCTCGCCGCGTGAGCCACGCCGGGGTCCGCGTCGCCGACGCTCACAACGACCTGCTGCTCGCGGTCCTGCATCAACGAGAACGCGGCCGTTCCGACCCCTTCGGGGACTACTGGCTGCCGCAGCTGCGCTCCGGCGGTGTGGACCTGCAGTTCCTGCCGATCTTCACCGAGGACCAGCACGTCGGCGAGGGCGCCTTGCGGCGCGCCTTGCTGCTGCTCGAAGAAGCTCGACGCATCGCTCACGTCCACGCTGCCGATGTCGCCATCGTCGAGACCCCGTCTGATCTCGAACAGGCGCTGGAATCCAACCGGATCGGGCTGCTGCTTGCCCTCGAGGGCTCCGAGCCGCTCGGCGCTGATCTCGAGCTGCTCGAGACGTTCTTCCGGCTCGGCGTGCGCAGCATGTCGATGACGTGGAACCGTCGCACGATGATGGCTGACGGCGTCGGCGAGGCCGCCACCGGTGCTGGGCTGACCAGCCTCGGCGCCGATGCTGTGGCCGAAATGGAACGGCTCGGGATCATCGTCGACGTGAGCCATCTCTCGGCGGCCGGCGTGGCCCACGTGTCCGAAATTGCGACCCGTCCCTTCGTGGCGACCCATTCGTCGTGCCAGGCGCTGTGCGGCCACCCGCGCAATCTCAGCGACGAGCAGATGCGCCAGATCGCAGCTGCCGGCGGCGTCATCGGTATCAACGCGTTCGGCGGCTTCCTCGCTGATGAACAGCCTGCGCTGGCCGACTATGTGGCGCACATCGCCCATGCGCTCGAAGTTGCGGGTGACGGGGCGGTTGGTCTGGGTCCCGATTTCATCGACGATCTCCTGCACACGATCGACCCGATCCTGGGCGCAGGCCTCGTCGATCCTGACCGCCTGCCGCTGGTGGACGAGCTGCGCTCGCCGGCCGATCTGGCGCCGCTCGTCGAGCTGCTGGTGGCGAAACTCGGCCCCGAGATCGCGTGCCGTGTCGCGGGCGACAACTGGATCGACTTCGTCCTGGCCAATCTGCCGTCCCGCCGACCGCAAGAGGTCGCGGAGAATAGAGCTGCCGGGGCCGCCGACGCCTAGGAGCCAGCGTGTTGCAATCCAGCGAGCAAGCTCGACCGCTGACCCTGCGGCAACTGCTGGCGGCAGGCGTGCTCGGCGAGTCGCATGTGGTGGCCGGTGCCAAAGGGCTCGACAGTGTGGTTGCCGATATCGCCGTAACCGAGCGTTGCGACCGGACGACGCCGATCTCCAGCGGGCTCCTGGTGGTGCTGGACGCGAGTTCGCTGGCGCCGAACTCCTACGCGCTGGACATCGCTCTGCGCGCGGTGCGCGACGGCAGCGGCGCCGGACTGGTGGCGGTCAACGCCGTGGCAGCACCAGGACTCGCCACGCGGCGATTGGCCGATCGCTTCTCCACGGCCCTCGTCGAGGTCAGCACGCCCGATGTGCTGTCGATGGCAGCTGCGGCACGCGAACTGCTGCTGCAGCCCACCGTCCGTCAAGCAGCGATGGTGTCCAAGCTGCTGCATGGCCTGATGGGCACCAAGACCGTGCCGGACACGCTGGCGCTGGTGACCGACGTGCTGGGCCGACCGTGCTCGCTGGTAGAGGCCACCGGCGCGGTGGTTGCCGGTCCTGATGTCGCCGTCGAAGCTGGCGCGCTGCGCCAGAGTGCTTTCAGCTCTCCCCGTGTGGGTGGCGAAGGCGCGGCGGGCATGACGTGTCCTGTGATCGTGGTACCGGGCGAGCCGGCCCGCTTCTGGCTGGTGTGTGTACTCGACGCAGCCGACGAGGCATTCATGGGCACCGGGCTGGAGCTGATGGGCGTGGCGTCGTGGGCGGTCGGCGCCTATCTGGTTCGGGATCGGCTGGTAATGGAGCGCGACGCACGTCACCGGCTGGCGCTGCTCAACGAGATCGTGGGCGGCGGTGAATTGCCCGATGAGACCGTGCTGGCGCAGATGGCCACCGCCGGCTGGTCGGCCGCGGGATGGGTGACTGCCTTCCACGTCGAGGTGTCCGGCGCGGTCGATGCGGCATGGGTGCTGGTGAACACCGACACGCTGGGCGAGCTGCTGAGCGCCTGCGGCATCGACGGCCCCTTGATCGAGCGCACCGACGGCTGGTCGGGCTGGGTCAGCGCTCGCGCGGAGCCCCCCGTGGAGGAATACCGGGCGATGACCCGCCGGCTGCGGGACGCGGTCACCCAGCTCACCGACGAGACAGCCGACGTGATGGCACACGGCGGCGTCGGGCGGCCGGCAGCGGGCCTGCCAGGCCTGCGCGCCAGCCTGACCGATGCGCGCCAGGCCGCAACCTTGGCTGGCGCCGGCGGACGGCGGGTCGCAGTGCGCCACATCGACGAACTCGGCATCCAGCGGATCATGCTCGGCTGGTACGGCTCCGCCGACTTCGGCCGGGTGGTCGATGCATTCCTGGCACCGCTGGAGGCCACCGATGCCGATGAGACTCTGCTGCGGACGCTGGAGGCGTACCTGGACTGCCAGTCCTCAGCCACGAACACCGCGGCCATGCTCGGCGTGCACCGCAACACGGTGATGAAACGGATCGACCGCATCTCCGAGGCACTCCACGTCAATCTCGCGGATCCCGATCAGCGATTGGCCCTGCAGCTCGTGATGCGCAAGCACCGGTTGGACCGGACCCAGCAGTGACAGGCCCCCAAGACGGGGCCGATGTCGTGGTCATCGGCGGCGGCATTGCGGGCATCTCGGCTGCCTTCGAGCTCGCGGGGACCGGGCACGAGGTGGTGCTGGTGGAGCGCGAACCGACGCTGACAGCGCACAGCACCGGTCGTTCCGCAGCCCAGTTCCTGGCCTCCTACGGCGAAGCGACCAATCGACGGCTGAGCGCGGCCTCTCGGCAGTTCCTGGACTCGAGAGCCGATGGACTCGCCGACAGCGATGTGCTGCTGCCGCGCAACGTGCTCTGGATCGCTCCGGCAGGACACGAGGCTCATCTGGAGGAGCGGCTACGAGCCAATGCCACTACCGGCACGCCCTGTGATCGGCTCGACGTCAGCGAAGCGCTGCGGGTGTGTGGGGCACTCGACCCCGCATGGATTGCTGGGGCTGTGCTTGAGCATGGCGGATTCGACATTGACGTCGCGGGTCTGCATCAGGCATACGTGAGAGGCGCCCGCTCGCGTGGGGTCAGGATCTTGCGGCAGCACGGCGTCCGCGGCCTCGACCCGGCCGGCGACGGCTGGCGGGTGCGCACCGAGGCGGGCGAGATCCGTTGCAAGGTTGTCGTGAATGCAGCTGGCGCCTGGACCGACGAGGTGGCCACGTTCGCGGGCGCACGCCGACTCGGCATGCGCCCGCTCCGCAGGACTGTCTTCACCTTCGCGACGAGCCATGACTGCGACGACTGGCCGCTCGTCATCTCGGCCGACGAGAGCTTCTACTTCAAGCCCGAAGGGCCACGGCAGCTGCTGGGATCGCCGGCCGACGAGCACCCTGATCGACCGGGCGATGCACGGCCGCGCGAGGTCGATGTCGCGCTCGGCATCGAGGCCGTCAACCGGGCGACCACGCTCGCCATCCGAGCCGTTCGCTCGACATGGGCGGGACTGCGGACGTTCTCGCCCGATCGCGTCCCGGTCGTCGGATTCGACCCGCGCGTGCCGGATTTCTTCTGGTGCGCCGGCCAAGGCGGGACCGGAATCCAGACAGCGCCGGCTGTTGCCCGGCTCACGGCTGCGCTCATTGGGGGCGAGATTCCTGCTGGCGACTTGGGGGCGCTCGAGTCGCAACTCAGTCCGAAGCGCTTTGCCGCCGTCTAGCTGCCTCCCTTACGTGAAGCCCCGCCTCGGGCATGCGTGATCTGCACCACTAGGGCCTCCAATCGCAGCGATCTGCCCATTGAGGGGCGAAGTCCTCCTCCTTACGTTCGCCTCCACAGGCCGGAACGAGGCCCTGAGGGGGGATCCGATGAAGGCACGCACCTTGATGAGACTGCTCGGCGCGGCGCTCGCGCTGATGCTCGTTGCCGCCGCATGCGGCGACGGTGACGACGACGGCGGCGAAACGGCCGATGTCACCGCCGCGCCCACGCAGACCGCCGCGGAACCCGCGGCGAGCGACGACGAGCCCGACGCCACCGCGGACACCGCCGCGACCGAAGCCGACGACAGCGCCCCGGCAACCACCGCGGCGCCCGCCGAACCGGCTGACGAACCCGATCCCGAGCCGTGGCGCATCGCCTACCTCTCGGCTAGCTCAGCCAACACGTTCCTGCTGGCATCAGTCGGCGAGATGCAGCGGCTCGCGGACGAGAACAACATCGAGTTGGTCGAGTTCGACGCCCAGTTCAACGCCGAGCTGCAGACCACCCAGCTGCAGGACGCCATCGCCAGCGGTCAGTACGACGGCATCATCCTGGTTGCCCTCAACGGACCCGGGCTCGTTCCCGACGTCGAGGCAGCGCTGGCGAGCGGCTTGCAGGTCGTGCTGTTCAACCAGATCGTCGGCGACGATCTCTCGACGAACGAGCCGCAAGTCGACGGCATCGCAGCCTCGGTGATGGCGCCTCCGGTCGTGACCGGCGAGCGCGCGGGCCGCCTCACGATCCAGGCATGCGAGGGACTCGACCCGTGCCGTGTCGTGTACCTGTTCGGCATCCGGGGGATCCCGCTGGACGTGGCGCTGCGGCAGGGCTTCGACAGCGCTGTTGCCGGGCACGCCAACATCGAAGTAGTCGCTGAAGGCGAGGGCCTGTACCTGGGGCCCGAGGGCGGCATCAACGCCATCCAGGACATCCTGCAGGCGCAGCCAGAGTTCGACGTGGTGGTCGGCGCCGACCAGTCGCTGCAGGGCGTTGAGCTGGTGCTGACCGACGAGAGCAAGCTCGACGGTGTCGCCCTGATCGGCTTGGGCGGCTCCTCACCTGCGATCGAAGGCGTGCGCGACGGCCGCTGGTTCGCCACCGTGTACTACGCGCCAGCGAGCGAAGGCCGCCTGGCGATGGAGGCGATGATCGCCGCCCTGCGCGACGGCACCATGACCGGCGGCATCGACCCCAATGCCAACTTCCTCGATGAGGGTCTGGTCACTTCCGCCAACGTGGATCAGTTCACTGCGGAGTGGGATGGGTGATCGTCGAGCCGGCTCAGGGCCCAGTCCAAGCACCGGTCCACATTGAGCTGACGGGCGTCTCCAAGCGATTCGGATCGACGCAAGCGGTGGACGGCGTGAACCTCGCCGTCCGCCGCGGCGCGATCCACGCCCTCGTCGGCGAGAACGGTGCGGGCAAATCCACGGTCGGCAAAGTCGTCTCGGGGCTGTACGGCCCCGACAGCGGTTCGGTGGCTGCGAACGGTCGGCCGGTCCGGTTTCGGTCGCCGCGGCACGCCTTTGACGCCGGCATCACGGCCATTGCCCAGGAACTGGCGCTGGTTCCCGACCGCACCGTGGTGGACAACGTGTTCCTCGGCGTGGAGGCCACGCGATGGGGATGGGTGCGACCCCAGGAGCAGCGCAGGCGGTTCCGGGCGCTGGCTGAGCGCACTGGCATCCACGTCGACCCCGCCGCGAGGGTGGGCGACCTCAGCGTTGCCGACCAGCAGTGCGTCGAGATTCTGCGAGCGGTTGCGCGCCGCACCGAGTTGGTGGTGATGGACGAGCCCTCGGCCCGGCTCTCGATTGCGGAGCGCGATCAGCTTCACCGCTTGGTCCGTTCTTTGCGCGATCAAGGCATCACCGTGCTGTTCATCTCGCACTTCTTGGACGAGGTGCTGGCGTTGGCCGATGAGGTGACGATCATGCGCGACGGGCGGGTCGTGCGTACCACGACTCCATCGTCGGAGACGGCTGATTCGCTGGTCGAGGCCATGATCGGCCGGGAGCTCGAGGCCACGTTCCCGCCGAAGCCTGCACTGCCTGACCTCGTTGGCATGCCCGCGCTGCGTGTGCGGGGACTGCGGTGCACAGGTTCGGTCCGCGTGGGCTCGCCGGCAGGCCTGGATCTCGACGTGGCTGCCGGTGAGATCGTCGGCATCGCCGGATTGGTCGGCTCAGGTCGCACCGAGTTCTTGCGAGCGATCTATGGGGCGGACCCCGGCGATGGCGGCGAAGTGGTGGTTGGCACACAGTCCCTGCGGGGTTCGGGTCCAGACCGGGCTATCCGAGCGGGTGTGGGCCTGATCCCTGAGTCGCGCAAGGACCACGGGCTGCTGATTGAGCGCAGCGTCCGCGAGAACGTCAGCCTGCCTCATCTGGAACGGATGACCCGAGCGGGCGTCGTCAACCGCATCGCCGAGCGCCGCTTCGTCCGGGCCGCGAGCACTGATGCCGGGGTGCGCGACGGCGGCATGGAAACCCCCATGCGGCTGCTGTCAGGCGGCAACCAGCAGAAGTGCCTCTTCGCACGCTGGCTGGTGCCGGGGCTGCGGGTGCTGATTGCCGACGAGCCGACCCGAGGCGTCGATGTGGGCTCCAAGCGCGCCATCTACGACCTCATCGCATCCGCTGCCGCAGACGGTCTCGCCGTGCTGGTCGTGTCGTCCGAGCTGGAGGAACTGGTGGGCCTGTGCCATCGCATCTTGGTGATGCGCAACGGCAGCTTCGTCGGCGAGTTCACCCACCCTGACCTTGACGAGGCCGAGTTGCTGCGCCATGCCTTCGGCGAAGCCTCCCTGAGCGCAGCGACGTGAGAGCCGGGGGGCCTGCCGTGGCCGATGCCGCAGTATCCGTTCCGTCGACATCGGGTGCCAGGCACCAGCTCAGCGTCCTGGCGCGCTTCGGCATCGTCTGGGTCACCCTTGCGCTCTTCGTCGTGCTGGCCATCACGACAGATGGCTTCCTGACTGCTCCGAATCTGCGCAATGTGCTGGATCAGCAGGCGACCCTGCTGATCGCAGCCTCGGTCGCAACGCTCACCATGATCGCCGGCGGCTTCGACGTGTCGATCGCCGCAGTGGCGGTCGTAGCGCCGCTGGTTGCGCTGCGGGTCGAGAACGCCACCGGTTCGGTGGTGGTAGCGCTGATTGCCGGGTGCGCCTTCGGTCTGGCGGTGGGGCTCGCCAACGGGTCGATCGTGGCGTTCGCACGCATCAACTCATTCATCACGACGCTGGCCATGTCGTTCATCGTGTTCGGACTGGGCTACATCGTGAGCGAGCGCAGCATCCTGAGACCGGTCAGCGAGAACTTCCGGGACATCGCACGGACTCGCGTGCTGAGCCTGACCACAGCGACATGGATCTCGCTCGCCGTGGTGGCAGTGGCGTGGGTTTCGCTCGCAGGCACCCGCTTCGGCCGCCACGTATACGCAACAGGCGGCAACGCAGAGGCAGCGCGACTCGCAGGTGTGCGCACCCGGCGCATCGTGGTGTCAGTCTTCGCCCTGTCGGGGCTCGCAGCCGGCCTGGCCGGTGTCGTGGCGGCCTCCCGCACGATCAGCGCCACCCCCTCCGATGACTTCAGCTTCGTCTTCGGCGTCATCGCCGCCATCGTTGTCGGCGGCACATCGATCGCCGGCGGCACCGGTGCCGTGTGGAGGACACTGCTCGGCGCTCTCTTCATCGCCTTCATGGTCAACGGCTTCAACCTGCACCAGGTCGACCCGATCTGGCAGCGAGTCATCCAAGGCGTTGTGATTCTTGTTGCGGTCGCCGCTGACGCTTGGTCCCGTTCGCGCCGATCCTGATTTCTGTCTCTTCATTGCATACGAAAGGACTCACCATGAAGATCCACATCGTCGTTCCGATCACCTCGGACACGTTCAACGAACAGATCACCCTTGAAGCTCGAAGCTTCGTCGGGCCGGAGATCGACATTGAGGTCTCGAATCTGCGCTACGGGCCGGCCTCCATCGAGTCGTTCTACGACGAGGTGCTGGCGGGCCCAGCAATTGTCGAGGAGGTGCGCCGCGCAGCCGACTCCGGGGCGGACAGCGTGTTCATCACCTGCTTCGGCGACCCGGCTGTGCCTGCGGCCCGCGAGCTGGTGGACATCCCCGTCGTCGGCGGTTTCGAACCGGCCATCGCGACAGCGCTCACTTTGGGTGCTCGCTTTTCGGTCATCACCGTGCTCGAGAACGTTGTGCCCATGATCTCGGATCTCGCGACACGAATGGGCATCCGGGAGCGCATGGTCTCGGTCGAAGTGGTGGACACGCCTGTCCTCGAATTGCACGACGGCGACGCCCTCCTCAAGAGTCTCTCCCAAGCGTCACACCGTGCCTTGGATCAAGGTGCCGATGTGCTGGTGCTGGGGTGCACTGGCATGCTCGGCGTGGCAGCGGCACTGCAGTCCCAGCTCGCAGCGGAGCGCGTGAGGGTTCCCGTTGTCGACCCGACCGGTGCTTCGCTCGGACTCCTGCTCACACTGCACTCGATGGGCTTGAAGCCGAGCCGGCGCACCTACATGCCACCCCCAGACAAGGAGCGCATCAGCGCCTGAAGGGGAGTTCCAGCGCCCTTGGGCGCCAGCGCCAGCGGCTCAGCTTGCGGGGCCGTAGGTGTAGCGGCCTATGGCGTCGAGCGTGAGCTGGCGCAGGGTGTTGCAGCTTCCGATCCGGATGATGAGCGGTTCGTTGGCGATCATGGCGAAGGTGAGCACGTCGCCGTTGGCCGCGGTGCTGACCCCGGCGATGGCCGAGCTGTCGTTGAGCTGTCCGCCCTTGGCGAAGACCGTGTTGGCGGGGCCCTGCCCGTTTCCGGGAGGCCGCGGCCCGCAGCTCTGCAGTGTCGGGGTCCGTCCGGCGATCGACAGCGAGCCCACGAAGCGGGAATCGCTGCCCGCCATCAGCAGCAGTCTCACCGCGGCCTCGCAGCTCATGCGGTTGTGAACCGACAGCCCGGAGCCGTCCACCAGGGTGATCTCGTCGGCCGCGGTTCCCAAGAGGCCGCCGAGGGCGGCGGTTGCTGCTGCTGCCGAGCCCGCCCGTGACGAGTCGCCGTGATGCCGACCGATCTGCTTGAACAGCATCTCCGCCGGGGTGTTCTCCGAATAGCGCAGGATCCGCACCAGCATCTCGGCGATCGTGGGCGAGACGATGCGGCCGAGAGCGGTCGAGTCGTTGGCTGCGGGGGCGCTGCCCGATCGGGGCCGATGGCGGATGACCAGGCCACGTTCTTCGAGCAAGTCGTCGAAGTCGGATGCCGCGGCCTGGACGGGGTCGACGCTGCGGGTGTGGCTCCGGCGGTCGATGGTGTAGGGCGAGTAGCCATCGTTGATGATCAGCCCCGACAAGACGCCCACGAAATTGCCTGACAGGTACGACTCCTTCCACACCGCCGGGGTCTCCGATGTCGCTCCGGGCGGGAACTGGTCGGTATAGGTCCGCTCGCCATCGGCGAACCACGATCCGTCGCCGACGATCGCGCCATCGATGGTGTCGATGCCCGCAGCATCGAGCTCTGCCATCACGCGGTCCGCCAGCTCGCTCGCGTCGGTGTAGGGGCGCGCATCGGCAATGCGGTTGATGTAGCCGGGAGTGGCCAGCACCGGGTCGCCGCCGCCGATCAGGTACAGGTCGCCCTGCAGCACGCCGTCGCTGGCCGCAGCGAACTCGCTGGCGTCGGCGACCACCCGTGTGGTGAACGTCGCATTCGCGCCGAGCTCGTTCAGCGCAGCGGTGACGGTCGCGAGCTTCATGAGCGATGCCGGCAGCAGCGGCATGTGGGGCTCGTGCTCGAAGATCGGCTCGTCGTTGCGGTACAGCGACATGCACATGTCCTCGGGCGCTTCGCTGGATTGCAGAGCGGCCGAGAATTCGGTTGTCAGCCGCTGCTGCCACGCCGGTGCGCTGCTGTCGGGCTGAGGCACAGCGTCGGCGGGATCCTCTCCCGCTGCGAGCGCTGCAGCGACGGCGCCCACAACGGCTGCGGTCTCCCATCGATCTGCGCCGTACACGCGGGTCATGTCGCGGTTCGGCAGCTTTGCCTCCGGCACCGCTGCGGGCCCGCCCACCACGTATCCGCCCGGAGCGGCCGCGGCCAGCCGCTTCAGCTGGTTCTGCGGGAATGGCTCGTCTCGGCCCCCGGCCAGCACGATGCAGCTCGCCGCCCCGAGCACACCCTTGAGCGTGACCGCCGAGTAGATGTCGGACTGTGCGTCGGCATCGGATGCGACGACCACCGGCACCGCATCGGTGCAGTCGCCCAGCACCTCGGGCGGCGGCAACGTTGCGGACCCAGTCGCCTGTGCGCCCGCTGGACTCGCAAGCGGCACGCTGAGCGCTGCCGACAACACGACTGCCGCTGCGACCGCTGTACAGCGTCGCCGCCGTCTTGGCGTTCCCACGTTCCGCCGACCTCCGTTCAGGTACTTACTAGTGGCGGAACTGCCGCTCGCCGGTGAACAGCATGGCAAGGCCGAGCTCGTTGGCTCGGGCAATCACATCGTCGTCGCGCAGGGCGCCGCCGGGTTGCACCACCACGGCCACGCCGGCCTCCGCAGCAGCCTCGACGCCGTCGCCGAAGGGGTAGAACGCGTCGCTGGCGCAGGCGCCGCCGGCAGCCCGCCCATCGGCTTTCGCGGCGGCGAGCTGCCCGACTCCACTCGGTTCTGCTGGCCGGCACCAATGCCCCAGGCTGTGCGGTCCCGCGCCAGCACGATCGCGTTCGACATGACGTGCCCGCAGACCCGCCAGGCGAAACGGGCGTCGGCCAGCTCGCTCGCCGTGGGCTTGCGCTCAGTCACCACCTGCCAGTTCTCAGGCGCCGATGCGAACGTGTGGGGCGACTGCACCAGCCATCCGCCGTTGATCTGCCGCAATGACAGGCCGGCCTCGTCGGGCCGCGGTGCCTCCAGCACCCGGGTGTTGCGCCGCTTCGCCTCAAGACGCTCCACCACGCCGTCCTCGTAGCCCGGCGCGATGATCAAATCGGCCTGGGCGGCGGCTTCGATGCGCTCGACCGTGTCGAGGTCGACGATCTGGTTGAACGCCACGATGCCGCCGAATGCCGAGCGGGCATCGCAGTCGTACGCCCGCTGGTACACGTCGGCGAGATCGTCGCCGGCCGCGGCACCGCACGGGTTGGCGTGCTTCACGATCGCGACCGCCGAAGAGCCCTCAGCGGCGCCGAGGTCGTGCACGATCCGCCACGCCGCATCAGCGTCGAAGAAGTTCAGGTAGCTCAGCGCCAGCCCGCTGTGCTGGTAGGCGTGGTCCCACCAGGTCGACTCGCCGACCGGCCGGTAGCGGGCGCCGCGATGGTGTGGGTTCTCGCCGTAGCGGCATTCGTCCACCCGTTCCAGCGCCAAGTGCACGGTCGGCGGCAGGGGAGTTGACTCACCGGCCCCCGCCTCCATCTCGCCCTCGGCGGGCTCGTCCAGCCAGCTCACGATCGCCGCGTCGTAGGCAGCCGTATGGGCGAAGGCGGCCCGCGCCAGCCGACGCCGCGTCGCCGCGCTCAGCCCACCAGCACCTGCCTCATCCAGCTCGGCCAGCACCGCCTCGTAATCGGCGGGGTCCACCACCACGCCCACGCCGCCCGCAACGTCACCGTGGTTCTTCGCAGCAGCGCGCACCATTGCCGGCCCGCCGATGTCGATGAGCTCGGGCCCCGGGTCGGACCGGAACGGATACAGGTTGCACACCACCAAGTCGATGGCCGCGATGCCGTGCTCGTCCAGCGACGCCAGGTGCGCCGGCTTCGACCGGTCCGCCAGGATCCCGCCGTGGATGCGCGGGTGCAGCGTCTTCACCCGGCCGTCGAGCATCTCGGGGCTGCCGGTGACGTCCTCCACCGCCAGCACCGGCACGCCGGCCTCGGCCAGCGCCGCGGCAGTCCCGCCGCTCGACACGATCTCCCACCCGAGGTCCGACAGCCGGGTCGCGAACTCCACCACGCCGGTCTTGTCCCATACCGAGATCAACGCCCTCATCTGGTCTGTCCTTCCGGGATCCGTTCTTGGGTGCACCGCTCGAGAAACGCCGCAATCGTCGCCGGGTAGAGCTCGCGTTCGGTCGCCTTGATGCGCTCGTGCAGCGTGGCCTCGTCGTCGCCCGCCAGCACCGGCACCGCCTGCTGTGCCAGCACCGGGCCGGCGTCCACCTCGGGAATCGCGACGTGCACCGTGCAGCCCGACTGGGCGGCCCCGGCTTCGAGCGCGTCGCGCACCGCATGCCAGCCGGGAAACGCCGGCAGCAGCGACGGGTGGGTGTTCAGCACGCGCCCCCGGTAGCGCCCGTCGCCCCATTCGAAGAACGACCCGTCCAGCACCGTGCCGAAGCCAGCCATCGCCACCACGTCGACGCCTCGTTCGGCCAGCACGGCGGCCAGTTCGCAGCTGTAGCCCTCCCGATCGAAGCGCCGCTGCGCCGCATCGCCGGCCCCGCCCATCCAGTCCGCACGCGCCACCAGCACGGTCTCGATCCCGGCATCGGCGGCGATGCCCAGCCCCCGGCACGGCCGATCGGCCCCCACCAGGTCCACCGGCAGCCCGCCGCCGAGCATCGCTTCGAGGATGGATCCGGTTCCCGAGACCAGTACCGCCAGCCGCACCGCGCCGAACCTACGCGCCCCGCCCGACAAACCGGCGGTCCGCCGCCTGCTGGCACGACGCGCCCCAGTAGCCTCGCTGCCGTATGCGTCCCCCCGAGGACATGCCGCCTCCCTCCTCCGAGCCACCTCCCGGATCGGGGGGTCCCCAGCGACCGCAAGGTCCCCAAGGCCCCCAAGGCCCGCAGGGTCCGGGCAGGCCCGGCAGGCCAGGCCGCCCACGGGGCCTCACGCGCTTCCGGCTGATCATCGCCATCATCGTTGCGGCGGGCTTCATCCTGCTGCTGTCGGTCCGGGGCCTCGCCGGCTTCTGGACCGACTACCTGTGGTTCGACAGCCTGGGCTACGCCTCGGTGTGGTGGAAGGTGCTGTGGGCCAAGATCGGCCTCGGCCTGCTGTTCACGGCGATCTTCTTCGTCCTGCTGTGGGTGAACCTGTTCATCGCCGAACGTCTGGCGGGCCGTGCCGCACTGGCAGGCCCTCCCGAGGACATCGCAGCCCGCTGGCGCCAGATGAGCGGCCGCCGCCGCTTCCTCATCCGCACCGCGGTGGCGCTCATCCTGGCCTTCATGGTCGGGGCGGGCGTCTCAGGCCAATGGGAATCGTGGCTGTTCTTCGTGAACGCCACCGACTTCGGCCTCGAAGACCCCCAGTTCGGCCGCGACATCGGCTTCTACGTCTTCCGCCTGCCGTTCTTCAACTTCCTCGTCAGCTGGGCGTTCGCGGCAATCCTGGTCACGTTCATCTTCACCGCGATCTGGCACTACCTCAACGGGTCCATCCGGGTCCAGGCGCCCGCGGGCAACCGGGTGACGCCCCAGGTGAAGGCGCACCTGTCGCTGCTGCTGGGCCTGCTGGCGCTGATCAAGGCCGTCGGCTACTACTTCGACCGCTTCGAGCTGACGCTGTCCACCCGGGGATTCGTGGACGGCGCCACCTACACCGACGTGAACGCTCAGTTGCCGGTGCTGCAGCTGCTCATGGTCATCAGCGCCTTCAGCTTCGTGCTGCTGGTGGTGAACATCTGGCGGCGGGGCTTCACCTACCCCGTGATCGCGGTGGCGCTGTGGGCCGTCGTCGCGGGCCTGGCGGGCGCTGCCTACCCCGCCATCATCCAGCGCTTCCAGGTGGAGCCGTCCGAATCGACCCGCGAGGCGCCCTACATCGAGCGCAACATCGAGATGACCCGCATCGCACTGGGGCTCGACAACGTCACCCAGAGCGAGTTCCAGTACGAGCCGGAGCTGACCGCCGAGGACATCGAGAACAACTTCGACACGGTGCGCAACGTGCGGCTGCTCGACCCGGCCGTCATGCAGGACACGTTCCAGCAGACCCAGGGCATCAAGAGCTTCTACGACTTCCGCGACATCGACGTCGACCGCTACGAGATCGACGGCCGGGTGACGCAAATCGTGCTGGCAGCGCGTGAGCTGCGACCCACCGAGCTGCCCACCGATACCTGGGAGACCGAGCACGTCGCCTACACCCACGGCTACGGCGTGGCGGCGGCGCCGGCGAACGGGGTGGACGCCAACGGCCGCCCCGCGTACGTGCTGGGCGACATCCCCGGCGTGACCGAGCCTGGCGCCGAGACGCTCGAGCTCGACGAGCCGGGGTTGTACGTGGGCGAGGGCCTCGCCGGCTACGCCATCGTGGGCGCCCAGCGTGCCGAGGTCGACTTCCAGGACGACGACGACCGCACCGAGACCACCCGTTATGACGGTGAAGACGGCGTCGGCATCGGCGGCATCTTCCGGCGGCTGGCGTTTGCCGTGCGTTTCGCCGAGCCGAACCTGCTGGTGTCGGGGGAGATCCAGGGCGACAGCCGGATCCTCTACAACCGTGACATCCAGGACCGGGTGCGCCTGCTGGCTCCTTTCCTGTCGTATGACAACGACCCCTACCCGGTGGTGATCGACGGGCAGGTCAAGTGGGTGCTCGACGCCTACACCACCACGACGCAGTTCCCGTATGCGCAGCGGACCAACCCGCGGGCGGCGACGCTGGGCAGCGACCTGCGCGAGACGATCAACTACGTGCGGAACTCGGTGAAGGCCACCGTGGACGCCCACGACGGCACGGTCACGTTCTACATCGTCGACGAAGACGACCCGATCGTGCAGTCGTACAAGAAGCAGTTCCCGGACCTGTTCGCGGACGGACCGCCGCCGATGGAATTGCAGGAGCACTTCCGCTATCCCGAGGATCTGTTCCGGGTGCAGACCGATGCCTGGGGCCGGTATCGCCTGAGCGACCCGTCGGAGTTCTACGACGCCGCGGGTGCGTGGGCGGTGGCGCAGGACCCGGGCGACTCGATCGGCCAGACCACCGTCGAGACGGTGCGCGACGAGACGACCGGTCAGGTGATCGCCACGGTCGAGGCCCGCATCTCGCCGCAGTACCTGCTGTTCCGATTGCCGGGAGACGATGCCGAGTCGTTCGTGATCTTCCGGCCGTTCGTGCCGTTCTCCGAGGATGACTCAAGGAAGAACCTCGAAGGCTTCATGGTGGTCCACAACGACCCCGATCGCTATGGCGACATCGAGGTGTTCGAGATCCGGTCGGACCAGCCGATCGACGGTCCGGCGCTGTTCAACTCGAACATCCAGACCGAGGAGGAGATCTCCGAGCGGCTGACGCTGCTGAACCAGAACGGCTCGGTGGTGCGGCCCGGCAACCTGCTGCTGATCCCGGTGGAGAACTCGCTGCTGTACGTGCGGCCGCTGTTCATTGCGGCGACTGGGCCGACGGCCGTGCCCGAGCTGCAGCTCGTGATTGCCGGCATCGGCTCGAGAGTGGTGATCTCCGAGACGTTCGAAGGGGCGCTCGAGAAGGCGATCGGCGGGGCCGAGATCGACATCGGCAACGGGACGATCCGATCGACCACTGCGGCGCCCACGACACCCGACGAACCCGAGGACGAGCCAGCCGCAGCTGTGCCCGACGACGAGCCCGACACCGCACCGGACACCGACGACGTAGGCGACCTGCTCGAACGTGCCGCGAGGGCCTTCGAGCGAGCCGACGTCGCCCTGCGAGAAGGCGACCTGGCCGCCTACCAAGAGGCCGTCGACGAAGCCGAGCGCCTGATAGCCAGAGCCGCCCGAATCCTCCAACAAGCCGCCACCGGCGGCTAGCCCGCAGCCCGTCTCTGATAGGGCCTCGGGCCTGATCAGGAGGCGCGTGCTACGAGCCGAATATCGGCATCGAGAGCGTCAGCGATCCGCTGGAGGGTGCGCGCCGTCGGACTCGTGGAGCCGCGCTCGATCCTGCTGATGTCGGCTTGATTCACACCGCAGCGTTCGGCCAGCTGGCCCTGGGTCAAGCCGTGCTTCTCACGCAGGTCCACGACCTGCATCGCAATCTCGTACGCCCGCGCGAACACCTCGCCTTGAGCCGCGACCTCAGGGGCAAGTCGTGCCCGGCGTGCTGAGACGACCTCTTCGTAGGGAAGTGACATAGGTAGGCCATCCCTCCTCAACCCATTATGGGGAATTCACCATAGGGGTTGCCAATGGGAGAACCGCGACCTTGCTGGCCTCGGGAGGCCGCTGGTAGTGTTGACGCTCTCGCCGCGGGGTGGAGCAGTCTGGAAGCTCGTCGGGCTCATAACCCGAAGGTCGCAGGTTCAAATCCTGCCCCCGCCACCAAGGGGTCTTGGCCAGTGCACCCCATTTGTGTTGGCCAGTTGCACCTAGATCGGGCCTTTTTGGCCCGATTTTGCGCGTTTCGGCCCGTGTTCAGGGCTTGTTTTGGTGGTGGTTTGCCGGTTCGCGTTCGTTAGGCGGTGAGGTGCGTGTGGACGCACGCGACGAAGCAGACGGCTTCGTGGCCGTCTGCTTCGCTGGCGGGTCGCCGGTCCGCTATGGGGGTGGTCGTGCGCGGAAGTCGGGTGCCTCGCCGGTCGGCGGGCTTGAGGCCGGTTGGTCGGTGTCCGGCTGCTGTTGGGGTGTGTTGTTTGTGGGTTGTGTCTTGTTGGCGGCTCGTCGGGCCTGTTTGGCGGCTGTGAGTTCTGCTTCGAGTTGTGCTTCGCCGTTGCGGGTGAGTTTGAGGTTGTACCAGACGGCTTGTGCGAGGCACATGATGTGGCGGGCGGCGATGCCCATGATGCGGTTGACCTTTTTGGAGAGGCCGTTCTCGTCTTTGATCTGGGCGAAGATGTTCTCGGCGGGATTGCGCTGTCCGTAGACCTGGTCGTGCAGCGGTGTGCCCCATGGTGGCCACTGGAAGTAGTCGAGGTCTTCGACGATTGCGGTGATGAGTCCTTGGTGGAGGATGCCTTGGGGGAGGTTCTTGAAGATGCTGGTGAGATCTGCCGGCGGCGGGTACAGCGGCTGTTGACTGGGTCCGGCGTTCTGGTCGGGGTCGATGTTGAGCCGTCCGTCTCGGGTGGGCGACGAGAGCCGCTTGGCGCCGCCTTCGATGTGCGCGTGGACTCGCAGCGCGAATCGTTGGGCTCGTTCTGTGTAGAACTGCTGGAGCTCGTCGCCTTTGAGTCCTGGTGGGGGTTTGCGCCAGCTGCGCGGGGTGCAGGCGTTAATCGCCAATCACCGAAGGCAGGCCAGGGGGGCGTGCCCATATTCGAACTACTACGGTCGACGACATGGCTGAGAACGCTGCGGTGGTCATCAAGGGAGCCACGATCGTGTCGATGGACGCCGAGATGGGCACGGTCGTGGGCGACGTGTTGATCCGGGACGGTTCCATCAGCGCGGTCGGGTCGGTCGACGAAGCCACAACACGTGATGCGGAGCGGGTTGACGCTCGCGGGATGATCCTCATCCCAGGGCTGGTCGACTGCCACCGTCACGTGTGGCAGCTTCCGCTGCGCA
This sequence comes from Candidatus Poriferisodalis sp., assembly GCF_965203655.1. Classification (GTDB taxonomy): domain Bacteria; phylum Actinomycetota; class Acidimicrobiia; order Acidimicrobiales; family Poriferisodalaceae; genus Poriferisodalis. The sequence goes on along the minus strand of NZ_CBDBDD010000006.1, from coordinate 228,137 downwards.
GCGTGACGGCGAACTGGTCGCTCATGGACTATGTGATCGGCATTCGCACCACGGCCGCCGACGCGTACCGGCCCGAAGATCTCTACATCGCGCAGTTGGCCGGGGCGCTCGACGCGTTGAGCTGCGGCGTCACGACGGTGGCCGATTACAGCCACAACATCTTGAGCCCGGCCCACGGCGCGGCCGCATTGCGGGGCCTTTCCGAGTCCGGGATCCGCGCGTGGTGGGGAGCGGGGTTCAACGTCCCGCCGGGAAGCGCAGACCGCTACGGATCCAATGCCGACCGGGCGGCGCGGCTCGTCGATCTCGCCGCCGCGGCGGCCGACCATCCGCTCATCACGATGGGCATCTGCCCCGAGGAGTTCGGTATAGCGCGGCCCGTCGACGTGCCCGATCAATACGAGTTCGCCCGATCCAATGGGCTGCGCATCATGCATCACGTCAACAGCACCGCCGGCGGCCACGAGGTGGGCAACCACCTCGGTCCCCGGGGGTTGCTTGGCCCTGATGTCTTGCTCGTCCACATGAACTTCAGCACCGACGAAGAGTGGGAGACCGTCGCGGCCTCCGGTGCGTCGGTGGTCTTCACCCCCGAGACCGAACTCCAGATGGGCATGGGCATGTCGTCAACCGAGAAGGTCCGATCCGCCGGCATGGCGCCGACGATCGGCACCGACATCGTCTCCAACAACAACGGCGACATGTTCTTCGCGGCCCGGCTCGCGCTCCAGGTCGAACGGGCCCTGGCCAACGAGGCCCGCATCGCATCCGGCGAGATGTTCAGTGGCACCACGGTTGCGGCCGGCGACGCGCTCGCGTGGATAACCGTCAACGGTGCGCGAGCGTGCGGCCTCGAGGCAACCGTCGGCCGTATCGCCGTGGGTATGGCTGCCGACCTCGTACTGCTCGACGGCACCGACATCTCGATGAGCGGCTGGACCGGCGCCGACGCGGCCGGCCACGTCGTGCTTCAAGGCCACCCCGGAGTCGTCGACTCGGTCATGGTCGGTGGCACGTGGCGCAAACGCAGCGGACGACTGACCCACGATCTCGAACAGGTACGCGGTCTCGTGACCGACACCGCCCAGTACCTCCGGCAATCGATCGACGACGCCGGCGGATTCCTCAACGCCCAGTCCTTCGAGGCGATCGCCAACCAGCTCGCCATCATCGAGGGCGAGTAGAGCCAGAAAGGTCAGCTCATGCACACGAGACGCGTCGTAACCGGCCACAACGAACAGGGCAAGGCCGTCTTCACCATCAACGAGGTCGTAGAACCGATCGCGTCCGCCGTCGCCCCCGGGTACGAGTTCCGCCGCATTTGGGGCGCCGACACCATCCCCGAGTTCCCCGACGCCGGCCAACCACGACCAAGTCACGACTACTTCCCGCCGACCGGCGGGATCCGGTTCGCGACCTTCACCGTGCCGCCGACCCAGGTCGTCGACCTCGACGACATCGACTTCGAGGCGGCCGCGGCGGAGATGGAGGAGCGCCTGCCCGGCCTGGCCGGCCACATGGAGCCCGACAACCCGGGAATGCACACCACCGCCTCGATCGACTTCGACTACGTCGTGTCGGGTCGCGTCGTGCTCGAACTCGACGACGGAGCGGCCGTCGAACTCGGCCCTGGCGACGCCGTAGTCCAGAACGGCACCCGGCACGCATGGCGCAACCCATTCGACGAACCCGCGGTCATCGTGGTCACGCTCATCGGCACCACCCACAACGGCCTACCTGGGTAACGCTTGGGTAACGGACTTCTCACGATTCGCCGGCACAGCCCGGGACCAGCCGGACCCCCCCTCCGCGGATTCCCGCAGAACTCAGCACAACCCGGCACTCGACGGGAGCGGACCGCACCGGCGGGCGGGAATTCCTAAACCGTGCGTCGCAGGTTCAAATCCTGCCCCCGCCACCAAGGGGTGGGAGTGAGTTGCTGCACGTCCCCACCGGGTCACGGCGGGGGAGCGTTGCCTCAATCGCCGGGTTCGGCGAAGATCTGAGCGAGGGGGCAGCTGAAACCGGGCAGCACGTCGTGCCCGTCGAGCGAAGCCTCGGGCGCCAGCAGTTCGACCGGTCCGTCGAGCCGGTGGACCCGGGCCGAGCGTGACTCGGGATAGATCACCCACACCAACCGCACGCCGAAGCTGAGCCACATGCGAGCTTTGTCGTGCGTTTCGCCACGGCGCTCGCTGGGCGAGGCCACCTCGACCACCAAATCCGGCACGACTTCGGCGTACCCCGCCAGCTCCTGCCCGACAGCCAGCCGCCGTGCGGAAGTGAACGCGATGTCGGGCTCTCGCACTGTGTCGGGATCGCGTTCGAGCAATACCCCCGAATCAGAGCCGACCACGGTGCCGAGGCCAGCAGGCGCCACGAAGTCGACCAGTCGCGCGCCTAACCGCATGACGATCGCTCCATGCATCTGGCCCGCCGACATCGTCTCGCAGAACACCCCTTCGATGAGTTCGCCACGTACGCCGGAGCCGTCGAGCCGCAGCAAGTCGGCTGCGGTCAGCAGCGCCGTTTCAGCTCTCGCCTCGGTCATCGTCATCGGTCTCCGCGGAACCTAACCCTGTCCAATCGTAGGTCCAAGCGATTATCGGCCAGCAACTCCAAGGCGGCCCGGACTGGTCACGGCCACTTGAGGTTCGGTGGTTGCTCCCAAGATCACCCAGCGAGATCGTGGGTTGTTGGGTGCCATGAGTCAGCTGCGGGCGAAATTGAGCAGCGGGGAGACATCCCCGCGGTCAGCGGTGCGCAGCGCACTCAGGTAGGTGCGCCGGAGCGCGTCAGTCTCCAGCTGGAGGCGGTCGCCCCAACTGAATGGCGGGCGTCCGAGCGCTTGAGCGAGGTAGTCGGCGCTGATGCGGCTGTGTCGCCCGTTGCCGTCGGGGAAGGGGTGGATGGTGACCAGCCGGTGGTGAAAGCGCACGGCGAGCTCGTCAGGTTCGAAGTGACCGCGCGCAACCCATTCTGCGGCATCGCCTGTGAGCATCCGCAAGTCCGTGGCGATGTGGGCCGGGGCGACGCCGATGTTCGTGACGCGCTGCCGGTACTTGCCTGCCCATTCCCAAACGTCACCGAACATCGCCTTGTGCAGGTCACGCAGGTACATGTCGTCGAGGAGCCTGTCGGCGGAGGGCGCTCGGCGCCGGAGTGCCTTGGTGAGGTTGCGCTGTTCAGCGTCGTTGAGGTCGTCGCGGGTCGCGATATGACTGAGCAGGAGACCGTGTCGGTCCTCTTCGGACAGCGGGGTATGCCCGCTGTCTTGGGGAATCCGCCAATCGCTCATGAGTTCTGGGCGTCGCTCCACAGTCCGCGTCGCTCGGCGAGCTCCGCGGCGAGTTCTTCGATCTGCTCGGCGAGGTCGGCTTCGGTGGGCTGTTGATCCTCGAGTCGGGAGTGCTGCGTGACGCGGCGCACATGCTCGGTTGCTCGTCGTCGTGCCTGATCGTGGACCATGTCGTCGAGGCTGGTGCGAGGGACGAGCGCGTAGACGAGCTTGCAGTCGAGTGCATGAGCCGCGCGCATCAGCGTGTCGAGCTTGATGGTCATGTCCTGCTCGCCGCGTTCGATCGCCGGCACGCGCTGCTGGCTGACCCCCATGCGACGCGCCAGGTCGGCGCCGGACATGCCGAGGGCGTCGCGCAGCGCCCGGATCCAGCCCTTGTTTGGCCGCGCCAGATCAGGCACGCCCGCGAGGCGCGCGTCGAGACGGTTGCGGGCGACAGCTCGTTGACTCTTCATCGTGGTCCTCACAGGCCCTTGCCCTAAAGTGCACATTATCACAATGTAAATATAGTGAGAAATGAGTGCGACGACAAGTTATATATTGTTCTTGAGATCGGGTCTCACAACTCGTCCTTCGACTCGTGCGATGACTGCGAGCACTGCCGGGGTGCCGCCGACGGCGAGAAGGCTCGGTTCCGTTCTTGCGGGGTCAGCGCCGTTGAAGAGTGCAGATGCCCCTATCGATATTGACGGCGAAGCGCTCGATGATGTCCATGGCGATTTCGATCTCGGTGACGATCTGGCTCTGGTGGATCTCGACGACCCGCTCGCTCACCCCGGCTCACCGAGGCTGAGCGCGCTGACGAACACAGGCTCCGCGCCGATCTCCTGGAAGGAGAACTCGCCTCTGCGATACCTCTCCATGCCGGCCGCGAACGCGGACTCGCAGTCGCCGTAGATGCCGACGACCTCCTCGTCGTGCATGAGTGCGACCTTGCCGTTGTGCTCGGGTTCGAGCTCGGCGCGATGTCGCGCTTCGTACGCATCAAAGTTCTTGAGAGCCTGAGTGGCCATGGATGATCTCCGCGTCTGTGAGGACTCGACTGGCGCCCAGCCGGGCGCACGCGAAGGTAATTCCAACGATACGCGCGCCGCCGCAGCGCGCACCCTCGCCTTCTACACCGGCAGCGACAGCCCCTAGACGGCGTCAACCGCTCGCGGCTCTGAGCACCAGTCATCTCGGGACGATTGTCGTCCGATAGCAGCAATAATAAAAAAGCGACATCGGTCTCTTGACTTGGGGTCTGGGGCTGCCTAGTGTCGGGCGCACATCGATCTCGGTCGGTCGAATGCGACAGCCGGAGACCGGCCCTGGCAGCCCAAGGAGCGGCTATGCCTAGAACCCGGCCCCGCAACCGAACGCGATCCGCAACGACGTGGCGCTTACTGATAGTTCTGCTCGCCGTAGGCGGGCTGCTCGCGGCTGCATGCGCCGACGACACCGACACCGACTCGACTGCCGACGCCGAAGCCCTCCAAGAGGCACAGGACGCCGCGGCAGCCGCACAGGCCGAAGCCGAAGAGGCCGCCGCCGCGGCTGCAGCAGCCGAGGCTGCCTTGGCCGAGGCCGAAGCCGCTGAAGGTGTCGACCCCGAAGTCGTCGCCGACCTCGAGCAGCAGCTCGAAGAGGCGCGCGAAGCCGCCGCCGCAGCCGAGGCAGAAGCCGAAGCGGCCGCTGCCGCGGCAGCCGTCGACGAGCGCAACTGCGTCGACGAGGTGGTCATCGGCACGGTGTGGCCGATGTCGGGAACCTTCAGCTTCGTCGGCAGCGCCGAGATCGCCGGCGCCAGCAAGGCAGTGGAGGACATCAACGCAGCCGGCGGCATCGAATCGCTGTGCAACGCCACGCTGCGACTCGCGATCTACGACGCCGGCGGTTCCGCCGAAGAGGCAGCCACCGCCGTCGAGCGCCTGCTCGACGACGAGCCCGACGTGTCGGCGATCGCCGGATCATGGCTGTCGTCGTTCAGCCTGGCCGCGACCGAGGTCTCCGAGCGAGCCGGCATCCCGTTTGTCACCGAGAGCTTCGCCGACTCGGTCACCGACCGCGAGGGCTTCACCCACGTGTTCGGCTACTCGCCGCCGGCATCGGCCATCAAGGGCCTCATCCTCGACGCCATCCAGCCCGGGCTCGACCAGGCAGGCATCACCATGGAGACCGTGGCAGTGGTGGGCTCCACCTCGGCTGCAGCCGTGCCGCTGCAACAGGCACTGCTGGCCGAGTTCGCCGATCGGGGCATCGAGGTGGCCGTCACCGACACCTGGGCGCCCGGCGGGCTCGACGATCCCTCCGGCGTGGCCACCAAGATCGCCAACGCCGATGTCGACGTCATCTTCAACATCGCATTCGCATTCAGCGACGTCAGCGGCCTGCAGAACGAGCTGATCGCCCGAGGCGTCACCGCGCCGGTGATCCAGAACGGCGGCCAGGGCCTGCTGCCCGCATGGGCCGACCTGGGACCGGAGGTGGCCGGGCTGTCGACCTTCGTCTACGCCAACCCGCTGGCAGGCAGCGATGCGTTCGACGAGCTGGCAGCCGCGATCGACCAGCCCTACGCCCGCCAGGACCACATCGGCGGCTACTTCGTGGTGCACCTCATCGCCGCCGTGCTGGAGCAGTCCGGCGACCCATCGCCGGCCGCCGTCGCCAAGGCGTTCAACACCGTCAAGCTGACCGAGGGCGTCGCGGTGGACCTCATGCCGGCCTCTGCCATCAGCTTCAGCGCCACCGGCCGCGTCGACCAGCACTTCGGCGTGCTGGCCCAATGGCAGGAAGTGGACGGGAGGCTCATCCCGTGCACCGTCTATCCGGAGGAGTTCGCAATCTGCGACCCGGTGTGGGAGTAGCGCCGAGCTCAACCCCGCCCACAGATGACTGAATTCCTGCAGTTCCTCGTACCGGGGATCCTCATCGGCGGCGTCTACGCGCTGCTGGCCTCGGGGCTCGGCCTGATCTTCGGCGTGATGCGCGTGGTCAACTTCGCCCAGGCCGACTTCATGATGCTGGCCATGTACCTCTCGTGGGCGCTGTTCGCGGGCGGCATCGGCATGGACCCGTTCCTGGCCATGCCCGGCATCTTCGCCGTGTTCCTGCTGCTGGGCATGGCGATCCACTGGCTGTTCATCCGCTTCGTGATCGGCCGGCACGAGAACCACGACGCGCAGGTCATCCTCACCATCGGGCTCGGTCTGATCTTCCAGAACCTCATCCTCATCAGGTACTCCTCGGAGCCACGCGTGGTGGCGCCGTCCTACGCCAACACGGGCGACTTCATCGGCGACATCTTCATCAGCCGGGCCCGCCTCTACGCCTTCCTGCTCTCGCTGCTGGTGGCAGCGCTGCTGTTCCTGTTCCTCAACCGCACCGGCACCGGCCGCGCCATCCGGGCCGCCTCGGAGAACTGGGAAGCCGCCACCTACATGGGCATCAACATCGACCGCACCAACCGCATCGCGTTCGGCGTGGGCGTGGCACTCACCGCCGTGGGGGGAGCGGCCCTCGTCACGTTCCAGAGCATCACGCCGTTCGTGGGTCTGCGGTTCGTGGTGGTGATGTTCGCCGCCGTCGTGCTCGGCGGCCTCGGCAGCGTCAGCGGCGCCTTCGTGGGCGGAGTGCTCATCGGGATCATCCAGTCGGTGTCGCAGGTCTGGACGTCGGCAGCGGTGAAGAACGTCTGGGTGTTCGCACTGTTCCTGCTCATCCTGTATGTGCGGCCCAACGGATTGTTCGGCAAGGTCCAGCGGGCCATATGACGCGACGCCTCATCCCGTTCGTCGTGCTGGTCGCGGCCGTGGCGATACTCAACGGCTGGCTGTACCAGCGATTCCATGTGCGGGTGCTCACCCTGGCCGTGGTGTGGGCACTGGCCGGCGTGGCCTGGAACCTCATGGCCAAGGCCGGGCAGATCTCGCTCGGCCACAGCGCATTTGTCGGCATCGGCGCGTACGGCTTCACCGTGCTGCTGCGCGAGGGCGGCATGTCGCCGTGGACCGGCATGGCCATCGGCATGGGCGCCGCCGCGGTGGTTGCCTTCGTGATCGGCCTGCCCACCTTCCGGCTGAAGGGCTTCTATTTCACGCTCGCGACGATCTCGTTCCCGCTCATCCTGGAACTGCTCGTCTCCCACTACGGCGAGCCCGAGCTCACGGTGCCGTTCCACCCGGAGAACCAGTGGAAGTTCATGGAGTTCTCAAACGCGCACACCTACGTGTGGGTCGGTCTCGGGATGCTCATCGTGGCGCTGCTGATCAGCGAGCTGATCGATGTCACCTCATTCGGATTCGCCCTGCGAGCCATCCGAGACAACGAAGTGCTGGCACGCGCCGTCGGCATTCGGACGGTGGCGTGGAAGTCCGCCGCCTTCATGATCTCGGCAGCCCTGTCGGCAGCCATGGCCGTGCTGTGGGTGAAGGCAGTGCTGCGGGTGACAGTCGCCGAGGAGGTCTTCGGCATCACCGTCGTCATCGTGATGCTGTCGGTGGCGTTCGTGGGCGGGGTCGGGATGACCTGGGGACCGGTCGTCGGCGCGGCGTTCCTCATCCCGCTGGCGATGTTCCTGGACGACTCGATCGGCGAGGCAGTGCCCGGCGCGCAGGAGCTGGTCTATGCCGCGGCCCTCGTGCTCGTGGCACTGCTGATGCCGCTGGGCATCCTGCCCGCTGCGGGGCGGGGCTGCCGCTGGCTCGCAACGCGGCTTGCCCCAGCGACCGGCTCACCGGCCAGGCGACTGCTGCAGCGGGCCTTGGCGCCCCCGCCGAGGCCCTCGCCGCTGCTGAGCGTGCCGCGCAGGCCACGCCGTCCGGCCGCGCTGCCCGCAGCGGGCGAGGCGCCGGTGCTGGAGGTGGAAAGCGTGGCCAAGAGCTTCGGCGCCAACCAGGTCCTGACCGACGTGTCGTTCACGGTTGACGCCGGTCGGCGGGTCGGCATCATCGGGCCGAACGGTGCCGGCAAGACGACGCTGTTCAACATCATGACCGCCCACCTGCGCGCCGATGCCGGCCGCGTCCGCTTCAAGACCATGCCGATCGACCGGATCCGCGCCCCGCGGCGCTACGAGCTCGGCATCTCCCGCACGTTCCAGGTGCCGCAGGGCTTCGGGGGAATGTCGCCGCTCGACGACGTGGTCGTCGCCGCCATCGGCGCTTCGGTGCGCCACCCGGTGGATGCTTCGATGGCGATGCTCGAACGGGTCGACCTCACCAGCAAGTCGCTGGGTCAGCTCAGCGCCCTCACCGTCGCTGAGATCAAGAGCCTCGAGCTGGCCCGGGCCATGGTGAGCGACCCGCATCTGCTGCTGCTCGATGAGCCGCTCGCAGGCCTGAACGAGGCCGAGCGCGATCGCTTCTTTCAGATCGTCGACGACCTCGTTGCACCGCACACGGCGATCGTGGTGATCGAGCACTCGGTGCGGTCGCTGGTGCGCTACGCCGAAACGGTGGTGGCGCTCGACGAAGGCCACATCATTGCGCAGGGCTCGCCCGACGACGTCGTGTCCGACCCCCGTGTGATCGAGGCCTACCTCGGCTCGAAATGGATGGAACGTGCTCGAGATCAGTGACCTGTCCGCCGGCTATGACGGCATCCCTGCGCTGAGATCAGTCGATTTCCGCGTCGGCGCCCGCGAACATGTGGCCATCTTGGGCCCCAACGGCGCCGGCAAGACCACCTTGCTGAAGGCCATCAGCGGCACCGTCCTGCCCGACTCCGGCTCGATCAATTTCGATGGCCAGGATCTGCTGGCCCACGCGCCGCACAAGCGGGTCGAGGACGGCATCGTGCATGTGCCGCAAGGGCGGATGATCTTCGCGTCGATGACCGTGGCCGACAATCTGCGGCTCGGCAGTCACCGCAGGGCTGCACAGAACCGGCATGACGAACGCCGCGATCTCGTCTTCGAGATCTTCCCGGCGCTGGCCGAGATGCTCGGCCGCGACGGCGGCGCACTCTCGGGCGGCCAGCAGCAGATGCTGGCGGTGGCGCGCGGCGTGATGGCGTGTCCCCGGCTGCTCATGCTCGACGAGCCGTCCATGGGGCTCGCGCCACGGGCCGCGGACGACATCTTCGAGGGCGTCACCCGCCTGATGCAGAGCGAGACGACGGCGATGATCGTGGTGGAGCAGCGCGCCCATCAGGCGCTTGAGGTCTGCGACCGGGCCTACGTGCTCGAGTCCGGCGAGGTGTCGCTGGAGGCCACCAGCCGGGAGCTCCTCGCCGACGAGCGGCTGGCAGCCGCCTACCTGGGCTCAGAGCTCTGAGATGATCGCCCGACGTCCGCGCAGTCGCGGCACCCACAGCGGCACCGCCGGTCGGGCCCGCTCAGCCCCCGTCGGGCGCGCCGTAGAAGCTGCGGTACCAGGCTCGCGTCACCACTCGTGCCACCGTCTCCACGTCAACCGTGGTCGTGTTGAGCGCAGCGTGGGCGAACGTCGTGTACGCGGTCTGCTCGACCAACGAGGCCATCGCCCGGGCCATCGTGGTCGGGTCGAGCCCATCGAGCTGGACACGGTCGTCGTTCTCGATCGCATGCACGAACCGGGCCACGTGACGCTCGCGCATGGTCCACCAGATCGTCGTGAAGCGCTGCTCCACGGTGGTCGCCGCGATGAAGGCACCCATCACGCCGCTGTTGTCGTGGTAGTGCTGCAGGTATCCGAGGTTGGCTTCGAACAGCGCAGCCTCGGGGTCGTCGCTGATCGGCGTCGACGACCTGCTCCGCCGGAAGAGCTCCTCATGGATGTCGCGGATCACGCTGCTGAACAGGTCTTCCTTGTTCTCGAAGTACCGGTAGAGGCCGCCGAGCGAGAGACCGGCCTCTGTGGCGACGTCGCTCATGCGGGCGTCGACGTAGCCGTCCTTGCTGAAGACCCTCGACGCTGCATCGAGGATCGTCTGCCGTGTGCGACGACCCTTCGGGGTGGTGGGCTCAATCGCCATGTTCGCTCCAGCGGCCCGAAGGCCTGCGTACGGAATGAGGCACGTGACTGATCCCCGCGTCAGCGTTTCATCTGCGGGCCGACTCCCCTCGGGAGGCCCGCAGCGAGCAAGCCTACCTGCACATCTTCAACGGACTAAAAGTAAAAGTGAAGTCGTTCTAGTGAAAGCTCGGCAAGCCTGCAATACTCCCGAGAACGGACCCTGCCGCGAACTGAGGAGCCACGTGAGCGACAACCGGGCGAAGCGCTACCGCCTCGCCGGATGGTGGACGGGCCGGCGGCTGGTCGATCGATTCGAGACCCATGTCGGCGAGAGCCCCGGCCGGCTGGCCCTGGTCAGCGATGGCACCGCCATCTCACGGTCCGAGTTGTGGCAGGCGGCCGGCGAGGCTGCAGAGCAGATCCGCTCGCTCGCCGGGACCGCCAGGCGACCCGTCGTGATCCACCTTCCCAACCGCACCGACTGGATGGTGATGTTCCTGGCGGTGCTGCGGGCGGGCCATGTCCCGGCCACGACGCCTGTCACCACGCCCGAGGCCCATCTGCGCCACATCTTCGAGCTCACCCGTCCGGCCCTGGTCGTCTGCGACGGTCAGAACCGCGCCAGCCGCTCCGCGGACGCCGTCCGGCGAGCCGCCGCTGCCGCAGCCTGCGGGCCCATCGCCGTCGCACTGGCGAAAGGGGGCCGGCTGGCGCCGGATGGCCCGCCCATCCGCCCGACTACTGCCGCCGAGGTGCCCGAGGCCACCGCACACCTGATGTTCACCTCGAGCACGACCGGCCCTCCCAAGGCGGTGAGCCACAGCGAGGACTCGCTGGCCGCGCTCAACCTGCACTTCGCCGAGCGCTTCGATCTCAGCCAGGACACGCCGGTGTTCATGCCGTCCCCGCTCGGCCACAGCGTCGGCTCCATTCACGGCTGCCGCCTGTCGCTGTTCGTGGGCGCGCCGCTCATTCTCCAAGACGAATGGGACGCCGAGGCGGCCTTGGAGCTGGTAGCCCGCCACGGAGCCGACTTCACGGCCGCGGCGACACCGTTCCTGCTGGATCTCGCCAACGCCCACTGGGACCGCAGCGAGCCCAAGCTGGCATCCATGCGCAGCTTCCTCTGCGGCGGCGCCCAGGTGCCGCCCGCCCTCATCCGACGCTGCCGCGACGAGCTGCCGAACACGTTCGTCACCCCGCTGTGGGGCATGACCGAAGGCGGTCTCACCACTTGTGTTCCGACGTCGACCGAGTCGCAGCTCGAGACCACGGTGGGGGTGGGACTGCCCGGGCTGGAGCTGCGCATCCTCGACGCCGAGGGGGCGCTGGGCGATGAGGGCAGCGGCGAGCTGGTCATGCGCGGGCCCGGCGTGTTCAACGGCTACTACGGCCAGCCCGAGCTGTACGCCACCGAAGTCATCGGCGACGGCTTCTTCCGGACCGGCGATCTCGCCCGAATCGATGCCGACGGCTACGTGTCGATCACCGGACGGCTCAAGGACCTGATCATCCGCGGCGCCGTCAACATCTCGCCCGTCGAGACCGAGAACGCGATCGCCGCCCATCCCGACGTGGTCGGCGTGGCCGTGATCGGATGGCCCGACGAGCGACTGGGCGAGCGCATCTGCGCTGTCGTCCACGCCCGCACACCGCTCGACCTTGACGAGGTGCTCGCCTTCTGCGCAGAACAGGAGCTGCCACGCCGGTACTGGCCCGAGCGGCTGGTGCCGGTCGACGGCTTCCCGCGCACAGCAGCGGGCAAGATCCGCAAGCAGCAACTCCGCGACGAGCTCGTCGCAGCCTGCGATCCTGCTGAAGCGACGGCCGGCAGCGGCGCCGGCCCCGATGGGGACTCGGGCCGATGAGCACCGTCGAGCTGGCCGACATCACCGTCAACTACTCCCGGCACGGCTCGGGGCCGCCCGTGGTGCTGCTGCACGGACTGGCCGAAGACCATCAGTCGTGGGACGGCGTGGCCGACCATCTCCGCGAGTTCGCCGTCTATTCGCTCGACCTGCGCGGCCACGGTCGGACGACAGCCGGCGAGGGCGCCGGCACGCTGGCACAGCTGAGCGGCGATCTCGACGCGTTCCTGCGGAGCGTGACCGGCCCCGCTGCAGTGGTCGGCTACTCGCTGGGCGGCACCATCGGGCTCCACGCAGCGACTGAGCCGGGGAACCTGATCGACCACTTGATCGCGATTGCCACCTCGTCGGTGGTCGGCTCGGCCGCGGCCGAGTTCTTCGCAGGACGTGTCGCCCAGCTCGAAGCCAGCCAAGCGACCGGCTTCGCCGCCGGCCTGCGCGACGATACGGCCGCCCAGATCGTCACCCCAGCCGACATCGACGAAGTGACCGCGAGGCGACTGGAAGCCATCGGCGACGGCCGTGGCTACATCAATGCGGCCCGGGCGATGATCGGCATCCGGTCCGAGCCGCTCAACCCCCTGCTGGAGAACATCGAGATTCCCGTGGACGTCATCGGGGCGTCGGACGACGTCTTCTGCCCCCGGCGGGCATCGGACATCATCGTCGAGCGTGTCGTCGGCTCTCGCTACCACGAGATCGCCGGCGCCGGACATCTGATCTCCGTGGACCAGCCCGATGCGTACGGCACGCTGATCGCCACGCTCCTGGGCGAGAGGCAGTCAGCATGAGGCGCCGCTACGGGATCTCGATGGGCGTCAGCCCGCGCGAGCCCCTGAGCCGCGCGGGCGAACTGGCCCGAGCAATCGAGGACAGCGGCTTCGAGGCGCTGTGGTTCATCGACTTCCAGCTCGGGATGAAGGACGTGTACGCAGCCATGAACCTGGCCGCGCTCGCCACCGACAACCTGCTCATTGGGGCGGGCGTCACCAATCTCGTCACCCGTCACCCCACCGTCACGGCCAACGCCACCGCCGCTGTGGACGAGCTGTCCGGCGGCCGTGCCGTGCTGGGTCTCGGTGCGGGCTGGTCAGCGGTGCTCGGCGCCGGGGGAGCGCCGTCCAAGCTGGCCGAGCTGCGCTCGGGGATCGACGAGTTCCGGCAGCTCTTCAGCGGTGAGCCATGCGATCTCTACGGGAGCCAGGTTCGCCTGGCCACCGCGACGCGCCAGATCCCCATCTACCTGGCCGTGTCGCAGCCCGCGATGCTGCAGCTCGCCGCACAGACGTGCGACGGCATCGTGCTCATGGGCGCTGCCGACCCCGAATTCTGCGCGTGGCAGCTCGAGTTCATCCACCAGGGTTTGGCCGCAGCCGGTCGTGACCGCTCAGAGCTCACCGTCGACCTGTTCGTCACCATGTCGATGGACGACGACTGCCAGTCCGCCGTCGACGACGTCAGGGCCTGGGCCGTCAGCCAGGCGGCCACCTTCCATCCGTGGAAGCGCATGCCGCCGGCGTGGGAGCGATTCCGCCCCGAGTTCGAGCGCGCCGCAGACGCGTACGGCCTGGTCGACCACCTGTCGCTGCAGGCGGAGCACAAGCACATCGTGTCTGACGACTTCGTCACGTCAGTGGCGCTGGCGGGCGACCGCGACACCTGCGTCGAACGGATCCGTCAGCTCTGGCAGCTCGACATCGACCGCATCACGTTCGCGCTGCTGTCGGGCGGCCGTCGCCAACGCCTCGCGCAACTGGCCGACGACCTCATCGCCAACGTCGAAGCAGAGGGAGCAGGCTGATGACTACGGATCCGCGAGTGGCGCTGGTGACCGCAGCCGCCGGCGCCGGCATCGGGGCCGCAGCGGCAAGGCGGCTCGCCCATGACGGCTTCGACGTCGTGGTCACTGATGTCCACGAGCGCCGCTGCCACGAGTTCGCCGACACGCTCGCCGGCGAAGTGGGGAGGCAGGTGAGCGCGTACCACCTCGACGTCACCGACCACGCCCAGGTGCAGGGCGTCATCGAGGCAGCCGTGGCGGACAAGGGCAGGCTCGATGTGCTGGTCAACAACGCCGGCTGGTCGAAGATCGAGCCGGTGGCCGAGATGTCGGTGGAGACGTGGCAGCGCTGCCTCGATGTCGACCTGACCGGCACGTTCGTGTGCATGCGCGCTGCACTGCCGCAGATGATCGCCGCCGGGAGCGGCTCGATCATCAACATCTCGTCGATCGCGGCCTGGGAGATGTCGGCCGAACACGGCGCGGCCTATTCCGCAGCCAAGGCTGGCGTGCTCGCGCTCACCCGCGTCGCCGCCGCCGAGAACGGCGCCCACGGCATACGGGTCAATGCGATCGCCCCGGGCCTGATCTACAACGACTTCCTGCGCAGGATCTACCCCGAAGAGTTCTTCACGAGCTACCTGACCGAGAAGGCGTTCCTGGGTCGCATCGGCAAGCCCGACGATGTTGCCGCCATGGTGTCGCTGCTGGCATCGGATGAGTCGAGCTACATCACCGGCGAGGTGTTCACCGTCTCGGGCGGCGTGTCGGCTCGTGGATGAGGGGCCCCTGTGGTGGCCGGTGCGCCAGCTCATCGATGCGTACCGCAGCGGCTCGCTGTCGCCGGTCGATGTCTGTGAACAGGCCCAGGAGCGCATCGCTCAGCTCAACCCCCTGCTGCATGCCGTCGTTCTGACCACCGGAAAGTTGGCCCGCAGCCAGGCGGTGGCCGCGGAGGCGGCGTATCGCAGCGGTACTGCCGGCCCATTGGCCGGCGTCCCGGTGTCGATCAAGGACGCCTTTCATCTCGAAGGTCACGTCACCACGCTCGGTTCGCTGGCGCATGCCGACGAAGTGATGCCGCACGACTCGGGCGCCGTTCGCCGGCTGCGCCGCGCCGGGGCGGTCGTCGTCGGCAAGACCAACGTGCCGGAGTTCTGCCAGTCGGCCACCACCGACAACCTGCTGGGTCCCGACGCGGCCAATCCCTTCGACCTTCGCCGCACTGCCGGCGGCTCCAGCGGCGGCGCGGCATCGTCGGTTGCCGCCGGCATGTGCACCCTCGGCCTCGGGTCCGACGGCGGCGGATCGATCCGCATTCCTGCGTCGTTCTGCGGCCTCGTGGGATTCAAGCCCACCTACGGAACCGTCCACGACGAGGGAGGGTTCCGTGCGTTCAGCCCGTTCATCTCGGTCGGCCCGCTGGCGCGGTGCGTCGATGACGCTCGTCGCATGCACGATGTGCTGTCCGACGGAGGCGACGGCGCCCAGGATGCTTCCGACGATCCGAAACCCCGCCGTGTCGCATGGTGCGCCAAGCCCGAGGGTCGCCCGATCGATCCCGGCATCGGCGCGGTGACCTCGGCGGCGGTGGACAAGCTCGCGTCCTGCGGGCACGAGGTGCACCCGGTGGATCTCGATCTCGCTGGCTGGGAGGAGATCTTCGGCCCGCTGGTGCTGGCAGACGAGGGCGAGCGCCGCGGACACCTGCTGAACGGCCCCCATGAGCTGACCTGGTACTGCCGCCGGTCCCTCGAAGCAGCGGAACGACTCGATCCCGCCGCCGTCTCGGCGGCCCGCTCCGCCCAGCGGGCGTACCGCGAGCGCGTGGATCGCTGGTTCGGCGACTACGACGTGATCGCCACCCCCGCGACGGCCACCACCGCCTTTGAGCTCGGATGCCGTCCGGCGGCCATCGCCGGCGAGCCGGTATCCAAGCTGTGGGGGGCCTTCCCGTTCGCAGTGCCGTTCAACGTCTCCGGGCATCCCGCGGTGGTGCTGCCCGCCGGGTTCGTCGAGGGCTTGCCGGCAGCGATCCAGCTCGTCGGGCGCCACGGAAGCGACCACGATCTGCTGGCCGTCGCCGAACAGCTCGAAGGTGCGCTGGATGTACGCCCATTCGCTCGCCAGCCCGTCGGCGTCAGCGTCTAGACGACGCCGGACGCCAGGAGGTCTGCGACGTGGTTGGCGGTGCTCTCGCCGGTGGAGAGGGCGCCGTTGACCGAGGGGATGCCCATGTAGTCGCCGGCCAGGAACAGGTTGTCGATGTTGCCCGCGAGCTGCCCGGGCACATCCGCCAGTGCGGCGAGCATCCCGGGCATCCCCATGCACAGCGCCTCCTCCCAGCGGTACACGCGGAAGAAGTGGCCCTCGTCATCGCCGGGCAGGGCTGAGCCCGGCGGCGCATTGCGGCGAGCGGCGGCGAGCAGCTCGCGCTTGATCGTCTCGTCGTCGAGCGGGATCAGCTCCTTGGCACGGTCGCGGCCGATGAGCAGGTCGAGGATGCTCTTGCCCGGCGGCGCGCAGTCAGGCAGGAACTTGGATCGGTCCATCAGGAGCGGAGCGTCGTCGTCCTCGGGGTAGAGCGCACCATGCCAGCCGGCCGGCAGCGGCGAACCCTCGACGCCGATCACCACCCTGCAGCCGGTCGAGTAGTTGATGGTGCTGAGCGCCCGGCGCACCGCCTCCGGCAGCTCTGGCACCAGCTCGGCGACCTTGGTGCCGGGCACGGCGCAGATGACCGCGTCGGCATCGATCGTCTTGCCGTTGGCGACCACGCCGGTCGCCTTCCCGCCCGCGACCACGATCCTGCTGACGGGGGTGGAGACCCGGATGGCATCGGCGCACTTGGCGGCCAGTGCTGCGCTCAGCGAGCCGATGCCTCGCTCGGGCATCGACACCGCACCTCCGCTCAGCATCGTCTCGCCGATGTAGGCCCGCATCAGCGCCTGTCCGGCCGGCATGGGGTCGCCCAGGACCATCTTGAGCGGTCCGGTGAGCGTCACCTGCAGCTTGTGGGGCACGCCGAGCCGCTGCAGGTAATCGCCGAAGGCCTCGTCGTCGTCGATCTCGGCGAGCGGGCTGTCGCCGGCGAAGCTCATGTACTCCGACTGGCGATGGATCTGCCGCATCACCTTGGAGCCCGACAGGAACCCCTTGGGCGACATGAAGCCCAAGGCGATGGCCGCAGGAATCTGGCGTACGAAGCTCCCCAGCGATCCCTCCGGCGAGGTGGTCACCCAGCGCCCGCCGCGGAAGTGGCCGAACTTCATCTGCGAGCGCACGAGCGGCAGCCCCAACTCCTCGCAGATGCGGAACGCGGTGTCGTAGGTGGCGGTGAAGACGAACGCGCCCATGTCCACCGAGAAGCCGTCGATCTGCTCGCCCTTGCCGCGCCCACCCGCACGCTCGAACGACTCGAGCAGCAGGGGAGTGATGCCCCGCTTCATCAGCGTGTAGGCGGCGCTGAGCCCCGCGAACCCCCCGCCCACGATGACGACCCGCTGAGCGCTCATGGACGCAGCCTCCCGCCGAGCTGCAGGTGCATCCCCGCACCGTAACCCTCAGCAGTTCAGGGCCGGTGCCGAGCCGGTCGCAGCGAGAATCGAAGGCACGAGGTGCTGATCCGCGTCGAGGGGCACGGAGGTGAAGTGCACTGCCCGCTCAGTGAAGGACTGCTTCCGCGGTGGAAATTGGCCTAACCCGAGTGTGATACTCTCTAACCGCTAGGTCGGCGTCGCTCATGGGAAACCTGGGGGGTGTACATGTCGGACGACCGGGAGCTGGCTCGCCGCCATCTCGTACCTCACTTCACGTCTGCGGGCACTTGGAACGCCGACGATCTCGTAGTGATCGAACGCGGCGAGGGCTGCTATCTCACCGACGCCGACGGCAACGAATACCTCGACGGGCTCGCCGGCCTGTTCTGCACCAACCTCGGCCACGGCCGAAGCGACCTGACCGCAGCCGCCGCCAAGCAGATGGACCAGCTGGCGTTCTACTCCAACTGGGGGTTCGCCCATCCCGCCGCGATCGAGGCGGCGGCGATGATCGCCGAGTTTGCGCCCGCCGACCTCGACCGGGTGTTCTTCGTGAACTCAGGATCCGAGTCGGTGGAGTCGGCGATCAAGCTGGCCCGCTGCTTCCACCTGGCCAACGGCGAGGAGCAGCGCCACAAGGTGATCGCCCGCAAGATGGCGTATCACGGCACCACCCTCGGCGCCCTCGCGCTGACCGGCATTCCCCGGGTGCGCGACCCGTTCCTGCCGATGATCACCGACACGGTCCGCCATGTGGCCAACACGCTGGACTGGCACCTCGAACCGGGCCAGTCGGTCGCCGATCTGCCGTGCGTGACCGAGGTCGAGGAAGCCATCGTGGCCGAAGGCCCCGAGACCGTCTCGATGGTGATCGCCGAGCCGGTCCAGAACGGCCGCGGCGCGCTCGTGCCGCCCGACGGCTACTGGCAGGAACTGCGCCGCATCTGCGACACCTACGGCGTGGTGCTGTGCGCCGACGAGGTGATCAACTCCTTCGGTCGCCTCGGCTACTGGTTCGGGAGCGAACGCTTCGGCGCCGAGCCCGACATCATCACGTTCGCGAAGGGCGTCACCAGCGCCTACGCCCCCCTGGGCGGCATCGTCGCCAGGGATTCGCTGGTCGAGCGCGTGTGGGACTCGCCGCTGGCGATGTTCACCCACGGCTCCACCTTCGGCGCCCACCCGGTTGCCACCGCGGTCGCCGTGGCAAACATGACCGCCATGCGCGACGAAGACGTGTTCGCCGGGGTGCTGGCGAACGAGGCGCACCTGGCCGGCGGGCTGGCCGACCTGATGGACGCCCACGCCTGCGTCAAGGAGATCCGCGGGGCCGGCTACTTCTACGCGGTGGAGTTGATGTTCGACCGGGCGTCGGGCACCGAGCTCACCGAGGAGCAGTTCGCATCGCTGCTGCCCGGCGGCGTGCTGGACGGCTTCGTCCGGTCCGAACGGGTGCTGGTGCGGCCCGACGCCCGGGGCGCCGCCATGATCATGATCGCGCCGCCGCTGGTGGCCGACGTTGCCGTAATCGACGACCTGCTGAGCCGGGTCGACAAGGTGCTGGACCGCACGAGCGGTTGGCTCCATGCCTCGAGGTGAGGCAGAACACATCCATCAACATGGAGGGACCCCAATGAAACGACTACTGGCATTGGCCGCAGTGCTCGCGCTTGCCGCTGCCGCGTGTGGCGGCGATGACGCACCCGAGGAGCTGAACGTCGCCTACTTCTTGGAGTGGCCGACGGCCAACCAGGTAGCCCAGCTCGAGGAGACCTACGACGACGAGCTCGGCGTGACGGTGAACTGGATCCCGTTCGCCTCAGGCGGCGACATGGCCCAGGCGATGGAAGCCGGAGACATTGACATCTCCTACTCCCAGGGCCTGACACCGTTCGCCAACTTCGTGACCGGCGGCTCTGATCTGCTGCTGATCGGCGTGGCAGTGAGCTACGCCGACGCAGACAACTGCGTCGCCCATCCCGACTACGGGGTCACCGCCGACAACGCGGCCGACACACTGGCGGGCCAGAGCATCTACACGCCGCTGGGCAACGTGACGCACTTCAAGCTGCTGAAGATGCTCGAGCATCTCGGCGTGGACACCTCCACGGTCGAGCTGATCCAGTCCGAGGGCGGCCCCGCGGCCGTCGCGGCCCTGGACTCGGGCGAAGTGGCGATGGCGTGCGCATTCGGCGGAGCCGTCAACGAGATGATCGCCAACGGCGGCAACCTGGTGATGACCGGTTCGGAGCAGGAGGCCATCGGCATCCGCGTCTTCGACATCATCTCCACCACCGGAGACTTCGCGGAGACCTATCCCGACGTCCTGACGACCTTCCTGCAGGTCACCGAGGACGCCAACCGGGCCTACAACCGCGACCGGGCGCCGTTGATCGACACCATCGCCGAGGCTGCGGGCATGGACCGCGCACCGACGATCGCCCTGCTGGATGCCTTCTCGTTCCCCGAGAAGGACGTGCAGCTGTCTGAGGCGTGGCTCGGCGGGACCGTGCAGCAGGTGATGAAGGACCAGATGGACTTCTTCGTCGCCCAGGGCGAGATCGCCTCGGCGCTGTCCAGCTACGCGAACTTCGTCGACACGAGCTTCCTCGAAGGCGTCGAGTAGCAGAGCAGGTAATGGGCGGGCGCCGTCCCTCCCCAGGCGCCCGCCCATATCTGCACCAACGGGCATGATTGCTCAGGGCCGCCACCCACACAGCGGATTCAACGGCACGGCATGGACTCAATAGTCGACGTACTCGCAGACATCTACGACGGCATCACGTACGTGGTGGCGCGGGGTGCCTACTGGATCTCGATTGTGTTCCTGTTCGTCGCCGGGCTCGGGGTGGCGGCCATGATCGTCGACCTGCTCATCACCCCGTCGCGCCGCTTCAAGCAGGCGGACCGGGCCGCGCATCCCACCAACGGGATGATCTTCATCGGCCAGCTCATGGCCGGAGTGGCGTTCGCGGGCGGCGTGGTGCTGATCTTCCGCGACACGGCATCGCCGTGGCAGCCGGCGGCGGCGCTGGTCGGCGGGGTCGCCTTGATGGCGCTGCTGGTTGCCTACCGCCGGGCCGACGAGGCACGCCAGGCGGCGCTGGTTCGCTACCTGTGGCTGTCGCTGGCCGCGAGCTCCGCCGTGGCCGTGGTACTGGCGATCATGCAGATCGAGGGCAGCTCGATCGTCTACCTGGGTCTGCTCGCCGTGGCGTGCCTGCAGGCCCGGGCCTGGCTGGTGCTGGCCCGCCCCGAGGTGCGCTTCGACGCCTCCGAGGTGGAGATCACCGAGGAGTCCCGCACCGAGACCCCGCTGGTCGTGGAGCACCTCGGGATGGTGTACGAGCTGCCCGACGGCGGGACCGTGGAGGCGCTCAAGGATGTGTCGTTCACCCTCGAGCCGGGCCGGCTGCTGACGCTGCTGGGGCCGTCGGGGTGCGGCAAGACCACGCTGCTCAACATCATCGCCGGGTTCCTGGCGCCCACATCGGGCGAGGCCAAGCTCGGCGACACGCCGATCACCGGCCCGAGCCAGGACCGCGGCATGGTGTTCCAGCAGGGTGCGCTATTCGAGTGGCTGAGCGTCAACGACAACGTGGGCTTCGGCGCCCGCATGAACGGCCGCTCCCGGCCGGCCTCGCGTGAGGCGGTGCAGGAGCTGCTGCGCATCGTGGGCCTGTCGGAGTTCGGCGACAAGGCCGTCTACGAGCTCTCGGGCGGCATGCAGCAGCGGGTGGCGCTGGCCCGGTGCCTGGCCAACGACCCCACGATCATCCTCATGGATGAGCCGCTCGGGGCGCTCGACGCGCTGACCCGCGAGAAGATGCAGAGCCTGGTGCTCAACCTGTGGAACCAGACCGGCAAGACGATCGTGCTGGTGACCCACAGCGTGGAGGAGGCGCTGTACCTCGGCGACCAGCTCTTCGTGATGGCGCCCCGCCCGGGCCGCATCGAACGGGTCTACGACCTGCCCTTCGCCCAGCAGGCGCTCACCGCCGATGCCCGTGAGCTGAAGGCGTCGCCGGAGTTCATCGAAGCCCGCGAGGAGATCCTCTCGCTCATCTGGGAGATGGAGGAACAGATCATGGGCACCGGGGAGGGCGGCTGATGGCCGAAGGACCCGGCGGGCACGCACTCGACGACAACATCGACCAGCAGAACCGGATCGCCAACTGGCCCTTCAACTGGCTGTTCTCGAAGCGCGGCCAGGGCACCCGCAAGACGGTCACCTTCGGCGACGCCGCCGAGGTGAGCGGGGCGCTGAGGTGGACCGTCGTCAGCCTCATCGTCATCTTGGTGCTGTGGTTCATCTCCACCACGGTGTGGGGGCTGCCCCAGCAGTGGTACGACCACGCGGACGAGGTCCGTGCCGGGCTGTCGGCGGACGAGAGCTACGGCCAGCGAGACCTGCTGCGCGACTGCGACGCCGCCGAGGACGATCCCTCGCTGTTCCCCGAACTGCCGGCGTGCTCGTACACGCAGTGGCTCAGCGAATCCACGCTGCCCAGTCCGATCCAGGTGTGGGATGCCTCCTGGGACTTCGCCCGCAACGGCTACAGCGGGTTCACCCTCTGGCAGCACCTGTGGCTGAGCTTCAGCCGTCTGGCCAAGGGGCTGTTCTGGGGCGTGGTCATCGGGGTGCCGATCGGCTTGGCGATGGGGCTGTCCAGCCGCTGGCGGGGCATCTTCGACCCGGTCGTAGAGCTGCTGCGACCCATCCCGCCGCTCGCGCTGATTCCGCTGTTCATCGTGTGGTTCGGCATCGGCGAGGAGGGCAAGGTCAACCTGCTGTTGTTCGCTGCGATCTGGATCATGGTGATCGCGGCCAGATCGGGCGTACTCGCTGTCAACACCACCAAGGTGCACGCCGCCTACTCGCTGGGCGCGTCCAAGGCCCAGGTGCTGCGCCACGTGATCCTGCCCAATGCGCTGCCCGAGATCTTCACCGGGCTGCGGGTGGCCATCGGGGTGTGCTGGGGGACGCTCGTGGCTGCCGAGCTGCTGGGCGCCAGCTCGGGGCTCGGCTTCACCATCTTCAAGGCCCGGCAGTTCTTCCTGCTCGATCTCATGCTCTCGGCCGTCATCCTCATCAGCATCCTGGGCGTGACCATGGACGTGGCGATGCGCATGGCGGAGAAGCGGCTGATCCCCTGGCGGGGCAAGGGTTGACAACCCCCGAGCCGGCCGCTGGCCGGGAACCTGTCGCCGAGTCGTGGCGGCGTCAAGCACGAGCGGCGCAGATGCGGGTGGTGCTCGCCGATGGGGCAGATGAGCGTGCCCGGGTCGCGGCGGCCCGGCTGGCTGCGGAGGGACTGGCCGATCCGGTGCTGCTCGAAGACGCTGCGAGTGCGTGTTCGCCGGCGGTGCGGGCCCAGGCTGAGGCATCGCCGTTTCGCGAGCGCATCGATCTGCACGACCCGCTCCATGTGGCGGCGCTCATGGTGGCCGCGGGCGAGGCCGATGCCTGCGTCGGCGGTGCCAGCCGTGCGTCTGCCGACGTGGTGCGGGCGGCGCTGTTCTGCATCGGCCCGGCGCCCGGCATCGACACCATCAGCAGTTGCTTCTTGATGGTGCTGGCCAACGGAACGCCGATCACCTACGGCGACTGCGGCGTGATCCCCGAACCCGACGCCGAGCAGCTCGCCTCGATCGCCATGGCAACCGCGGCCACGCACGCCCAGCTCACCGGTGACACGCCGCGGGTGGCGATGCTGTCGTACTCCACCAAGGGCAGCGCCGAGGGTGCGGGTGTGGATCGGGTGCGCGCTGCCACACGGCTCGTGCGCGAGCGGATGGGCTCGCTGGCCATCGACGGCGAGCTGCAGTTCGACGCGGCTTGGGATAGCGGCGTGGCTGCGGCCAAGGCCCCCGACTCGGAAGTCGCGGGCCGGGCCAACGTGTTCATCTTCCCCGACCTCGATGCGGGCAACATCGCCTACAAGATCACCGAGCGGCTGGCCGGCGCCCGGGCCTACGGTCCGCTGCTGCAGGGGACCGCGCGGGTGATGCACGATCTGTCGCGCGGCTGCGACGCGGACGACATCGTGTCGGTGGCGCTGATCGCGGCCTGCCAGGCCGCGCAGGGCCGCCAGTAGCGTCCGCTATATCTAACAGTTTCGATATAGCTGCTAACTTCCGCGTGAGAGTGCCGTGCAATCGGCTTCGGCAGCGGCGCAGCGACAGGAAGCGGGGCGGCATGGTCGGACGCAACGGGGACCGCTCCATAGCCCGCCGACCGCTGGACCGCGGCAAGGTCGTCGCAGCCGCCGCCGAGATTGCCGATGCCGAGGGGCTCGACAAGATGACCCTGACGCGGGTCGCCGCAGGACTGGGCGTCCGTCAGCCGGCCCTGTATCGCCACATCGACGGGTACGACGATCTGCTGCGCAGCCTCAGCCTGCAGGGCCGCGAGATACTTGCCCAGCGGTTGACCGACGCCGCCGTCGGCCTGTCGGGTGACGACTCGGTCGCCGCGGTGGGTCACGCCTGGCGGGCGATGGTGCGAGACCATCCCGGCATTTACGCCGCCACCGACCGCTACCCGTGCGCCGGCGATGCCGAGCTGGAGGCCGCGGTCGAGCGTGTGCTGGCCGTGCTCGGGCAGACCCTGAGGGGCTACGACCTCAGCCCCGAAGACCGGGTGCACGCGGCCCGCACGATGCGCAGTGCGTTCCACGGGTTCAGCCACCTCGAGTCGGGCGACGGTCACCCCCTGCCGCACGACCCCGAGGACACCTTCGAGCATCTGGTCCAGCTGCTGTGCGCCGGCATTCACCGGCTCTCGCGTACCCCTGCAGGTGCCTCAAAGGGCGCGCGATAACTGCGTCATCCGCCCCTGCTCAACCTCTGTTCGACGCCTTCCGCTATCGGTTATAAGCTCTAACACGGCGGCGGGGTGGGCGTCGATCAGTCGGGAATTCGTTCAACGAAGGGTGAAGACATGACCCGCATGACCCCTAGCGAAGCGTTCGTGGAGACGATGGCGGCCCACGGGGTCGACACCATCTTCGGCATCATGGGCAGCGCGTTCATGGACGCCATGGACATCTTCGAGCCGGCCGGGATCGAGCTAGTGCCGGTGGTGCACGAGCAGGGCGCCGCCCACATGGCCGACGGCTTCAGCCGCGTCAGCGGCCGCCACGGCGTGGTGATCGGCCAGAACGGGCCGGGCATCTCCAACTGCGTGACGGCGGTCGCCGCTGCGTTCTGGGCGCACAGCCCGGTGGTTGTCATCACCCCCGAGACCGGCACGATGGGCATCGGCCTGGGCGGCTTCCAAGAGGCCAACCAGCTCCCGATGTTCGAGGAGTTCACCAAGTACCAGGGCCATGTCAACAACGAGCACCGCATGGCCGAGCTGACCGGCCGGTGCTTCGACCGGGCGCTGTCGGAAATGGGGCCGACGCAGCTCAACATTCCCCGTGACCGCTTCTACGGCGACATCGACGTGGAGATCCCCCAGCCGCAGATCGTCGATCGGGGCCCCGGCGGCGAGCGCACGCTCAACGAGGCTGCCGACCTGCTGGCCCGGGCCGAGTTTCCGGTGATGATCTCCGGCGGCGGCGTGGTGATGGGCGATGCCATGGCTGAGACGATTGCGCTGGCCGAGCGGCTGGGCTGCCCGGTGGTCAACAGCTACCTGCACAACGATTCGTTCCCGGCGTCGCATCCGCAGTGGTGCGGGCCGCTGGGGTACCAGGGCTCGAAAGCGGCGATGCGGCTGATCTCGCGGGCCGATGTGGTGCTGGCGCTGGGCACCCGGCTCGGACCGTTCGGCACGCTGCCCCAGCACGGGCTGGAGTACTGGCCCGATGAGGCCAAGATCATCCAGGTGGATGCCGATGCCACGATGCTCGGCTTGGTCAAGCGCATCGACGTGGGCATCTGCGGCGATGCGGGCGCGGCGGCCGTGGCGCTCACCCAGCGGCTGGCCGGCCGCGAGCTGGCGTGCGACGCCACCCGGGAGCAGCGGGCCGCGGAGCTCGCGGCCGACAAGGCCGACTGGGAAGCCGAGCTGGACGACTGGATCCACGAGATCGACGACTTCAGCGTCGACATGATCAAGCAGGCCGCGGAGGAGAGCTACAACTGGATGCATCCCCGCCAGGTGCTGCGCGAGCTCGAGAACGCCATGCCCGAGCGGGTGATGGTGTCGACCGACATCGGCAACATCAACTCGGTCGCCAACAGCTACCTGCGCTTCGAGGAGCCCCGATCGTTCCTCGCTCCGATGAGCTGGGGCAACTGCGGTTACGCGCTGCCCACGATGATCGGGGCCAAGAAGGCGGCGCCGGACCGGCCGGCGGTGGCCTATGCGGGCGACGGGGCGTGGGCCATGAGCATGGTGGAGATCATGACGGCGGTGCGCCACAACATCCCGGTCACCGCCGTGGTGTTCCACAACCGCCAGTGGGGCGCGGAGAAGAAGAACCAGGTCGACTTCTACGGCCGCCGGTTCGTGGCAGGCGAGCTGGATGGCGGCGAGAACTGGTCGGAGGTTGCCCAGGCCATGGGCGCCGAGGGCGTGCGCGTCAACCAGCTCGAGGATGTCGGCCCGGCGCTGGAGCGGGCCATCGACGCCCAGATGAACGGCGGCCGCACCACGGTGATCGAGGCGATGTGCACGATGGAGCTGGGCGACCCGTTCCGCAAGGATGCGCTCAAGCGCCCGATCCGCTTCCTGGACAAGTACGGCGAATACACCTGATCCCGTGCCGATCCGCAGGATTGCGGTTGCGTGCGGGCTGGCGCTGGCGACGATGCTGGTCGCCGGATGCGTCGAGGCCGCGTGGGATGTCGAGATACACGAGGACGGGTCGGGCACGTTCGAGTGGAGGTACACCTTCGACGACGCCGCGGTCCCATTCGATGCGGAAAGCGACGACGGCGACGACCTGACGCCGCATGCGGCGTGCGAGCGGTTTCTCAGGCGGTTCGACGGCGCCGGTCCGGTGCGGCCGCACATCGCTGCTGTGACGACGCGAGTCGAGACCCGTCACAGCGACGGCGTGTGCAGCTATGCCTCGAACATCACGTGGTCCGCGGACGAGTCAGAGGACGTGCTGGCCTCGCTTGCGTTGAATCAAGGCCCGGAAATCCGGCGCATCACCGGGGGCGGCTGGAGCTTCGACTTCGAGACTCGATTCGTCGATGAGTACCTGGCAGCCGGCGGGCCGCTGTTCGAAGCGGTCGGCGAGCTGCATCCGACGTTCACGCTGTCGTTGGCGCTGCCCGGCACGCTGGTCGAGAGCAACGCCGACACCACCGACGGGTCGACCCATGTCTGGGTCATCGACTTGGCCGAATTCGAGGGCATCCCCAAGGTGCTGCACGCCGAGTCGGCCACGGCCGGCGGCGGATTCCTGCCCCAGGTGATCGGGATTGCCCTGTTTGCGCTGGTGCTCGCACTCGCCGTGCGCTACCGCCTGAACAAGCGCCGCCGCGACCGAGCCGCCCGCTGGTAGCCGCCGGTGCAATCGTCGCGGTGCGGCCGGGTTACGTACAGCCCGAGCCGCCCGTCGCCAGTATCCAATTCACGTCGTTCGGTCTGCATGCGCCCCCCGAGCAGTCTGCGCGCCTGCACCGCAACCGCCCTCAGGCCGGGGGCTGCCACTGGCGGGCGCGCGTGGCGAAGACCGTGTTGTCGGCGAGCCAGTGGGTGATGCCGATACGGCCGTTGTCGGTGAGCCAGGCGACTGCGGAGTTGATCGCCGAACGCAGTTCGGCATTGGCTACGTCGATAGCGAAGCCGCCGTGCTCGACGGCGTGATCGAGTGCGGTGACTGCGAACTCCCCGTCTGAGTCGAACGCCGTGGCGGCATTGCCGATGGCGCCCCCGGCAACGGCATCCACGTCGCCGCGGGACAGCGCGTCGAGCAGCTCCTGCTCGCCCGCCGACTCGTCCGGATACACCACATCGGGCAGGTTCGGGTCAGCTGGCTCGATGCGGGTCCGGTGAGCGAGATCGGCCGAAGCACCGGCTGCCGTGATGCTGTGCCGCCCGTCATCACCGACGAGCACCACGCCTGCCGGCGTGTGGACACGGGTGCCTGGGGCAAGTCGGCCGTCGTCGGTGATATCGAGCAATTGCAGCAACCGTGCCTCGCCGGTAGTGCCGGTGAGCACGCCCACACGGTCGGTGGCGCGCAGGTCGCCGTGGCTCCGAATGCGCTCGGCATCGGCGGAACGCACCAGCAGCGACTGGCGGAACTCGATGTGCGGTTCGGTGAAGGCGATGACGGCGGCGCCATCGGCGTCACGCGTGCGGCTGTCGAGCGCGGTGATGCCGCCGCCAGTCATGTCGAAGGAATCCGACGCTGCCATGAGCCAGATGCCGGGCCACTCGGTGATCGGGCTTCGGACGAAACGCAGCCCGAACCCGTCCATCGCCTCGATGGCGCTCAGCAGGTCGGCTTCGTACCCGATGTGGCCGCCTCGGTCTGACTGCTGCTGGCCGCTGCCCGAAGCGTCATGTTCGCCGTGCTGATCGTTCTGGCCGTCGGCCAGCGCGCTCACCGGTTCGAAGTAGGCATAGAACCCGTACCGCACGAGTGTCTCTGCGGCGGGGCTGTCCGATTGCCGCTCCTGCGAGACCGGCGGTTTGCCGGTGCAACCCGTCAGCCCGGAGAATGCGAATAGTCCCGGCGCTGCGATGGCGGCCAGCCAGCGGCGCGGGCCAGCCTTGAGTGACGCAGGCCGGTCGGCCCTGCCCTGCGTCATGTGCAGCCCGAATGGCGGTTCGCCGGTGCCGGGCGGGTCAGCTTCGTTCGATCACGCCACAGGCCGCGCGGTCGCCGGCGCCGGGTTCGGCACCGTAGGAGTCGGGCTGGGCGTGAATGATGATGGCTGAGCCGTCGGCGTCGAACACCGTGGTGTCCGCGCCAGCCGCGAGCGTGACCTTGCTGGTGAAGACGTCTGCCCGAGCGCTGCCGTCGCTGGCGGCGTAGAGGTTGGGAAGATCACCGGCGTGCTGGTCATCGCCGTACATGAACCCGTGGCCGTGACCGCTGGGGGCGAAGTGGCCGCCGGCTGCGGAGAAGTCCGGTGTGCAAGCGCCCACATCGTGAATATGGAACCCGTGCGGACCCGGCGTCAGCCCGCTGACGTCGGCAGACACCAGCACGCCGTTCGGACCCTGCTCCAGGGTGACGGTGCCCATCGGCGATCCGTCGGGCCCAGCCATTGCCGCTGTCGCTCGCTGGCCGACGCCGGCGATCTCGTCGCCGTCGTCGCTGCTACAGGCGGCAAGCCCTGACAAGGCGAGGAGCCCCGCCGCCAACGCAGTGATCGTTCTCCGAAAGCGCATACCCGGTCCTGACTGTTTCTCCAGCTGCAAGCGCCGACCACGCTAGGCCACGGCGAACCGGGTACCCGGGAGTCAATTGACGGCGGAGTGCGGCACCGCAGTGGCGGCGAACCTCCTCGGCGCCGCGGCTAGGCGGCGTTGACCTGAGGCAGGATCTCGTCGTTGAGCTGGCGGAGATCTTCCAGCGTCTTCGAGACCGGCACATCGGCGAACGGCGGCCAGATGAGCGGCATGGTCATGCCGGCAGCCTTCAGCTCGATCAGGTTCTGCGTGATCTGGTCGGCGGTGCCCGCCAGCAGGTTCGTCAGCTTGCCGTTGCGGGCCTGATCGGTCGGCTCGTCGGTGATCACGAACCAGCACATGCTGGAGATCTCCATGTCGTCCACGCTGTGCGACCCGCCGAGCTTGTCGAGCTCCTCGCCGATCGCGCTGAGCCACTGCGTCAATTCCTCGGGCGTGTCCTGGATGCCGATCCAGCCGGCGAGGTTGTACTGGGCCACTCGCTTCGCCGAGATGGCCGGGCTGCGCAGGCCACTCATGAAGATCGGCGGATGCGGATCCTGCAGCGGCTTGTGGCCGAAGCCGCTGGGGCCGAAGTCTGCGAATTCGCCGTGGTACTCGAACAGCTCGTTCGTCCAGATGCCCAGGCAGATCTCGATGGTCTCGCGCACGTGCTTGTGCCGCTTGGGGAACAGGTGCGATGCGCTCGCGGCAGCGAACTCTTCGGGCATCCAGCCCGAGCCGACGCCCACGTTCACTCGCCCGCCCGACAGGTGATCCACCGTGGCGATCTCGGCGGCGAACACGCCGGGCGAGCGGTATGGCGTGTCGGTGATGCTCATGCCGATCCGGCACTTCGAGGTCTTCGCAGCGAGCCAAGGAATGAGCGGCCAGCCCTGGAACCACTGACCGCGGGCCGAAACGGGGAGCTGCGTGGGGAACTGCTCCATCATCCCGAACGGGTACTGGAGCTCCCCGCGATCGGATGACTCCGGCACGACGATGCGGTCGAGCGTCCAGATCGAATCGAAGTCGAGTTCCTCGGCGAGGTCGGTGAGCTCTTCGAGTTCCTGGACGGTCACGCGGTCGCGGAAGTTCGGCAAGTACAGCGCCAGCTTCATGTCCGCCATGTCAGTTTCCCCCTGTGTGTGGTCAACACCGAGCGTCGGCGCCGACGCGACGAACGTTAGGAACCGCGTGTCGTCGCGGTCAAGACGGATGAGATGCGCTACTCCGCCAGCCGGCGTCCGCCAGCAACTCGGAACGTCAGCTCGTTGCAGCGACCGTCGCCGGCATTGCGCCGGCAACACTGCTCAGAGGAAATCGCACTGCTTAGCCGAGTGCGGTGGCTATGCTCACTACCTAGACCACCCGGCCCTTGAGGGGCCGGGTTTTCATTTGCCTGCCAGCCAGTCGGTTTGGACAGGGTGCCGTTCAGGAGTACATCTCGAAGCGGCCGTCGCACATGGTGAAGCACAGCCTCGAAAGCAAGTCCATGCCGGCCACGATGTCGGTGTTGAACGTTGTCACCCGTGTCAGGCCAGGGCGGCGGCCATGATGCCCAGTTCGATCGGCTCGGAACGGATCTCTTGGGTGGTGAAGTTTCCGACTCCGCAGCGTGCGTTGCCGGCGGTTCGTGCTTCGCGAATGCTCGCGTAGGTGCCGATGAGCTGGCCGTCGTGCAGCACGGCGAACTGCCCGAGATGGCCTGCTTCGAGTTCTGCCCGCATGGCTTCGAAGGCTGCGTAGTTCTTCAGCACATCGGCTCGTTTGATCGCGGCCTCCGAGGTTGCGGCGCTGAACTGCACGGTAGCGACGCCGGCACGCGTGTCCCGGAACCACCGACGCTTCATCCGGCCACATCGGTGCAGGCAAGTCCGTGGGCAACGTAACTGTGGCTCAATCGGGATCCGATGTTCGGATTGGACGCCGAGGCGGTAGGCGTACACGTAAGTGCCGACGACTTCGGCGTCGTCACGATGGCTTGGTGCGTTCAAGCGGCCTCGGTCTCGGGTTCGTGTCCGCCCCCGCTCCAGGTTCCTCCTGACGCAAGCCAGAGTTCGTAGTGCAACAACCACTCAGATGCCCAAGGGACGATCGTTGTCGTAATCAGGTCTTCAGGCCCCCATTCTTCGTGGAGGTGCAGGCACAGGTCACCGTCCTCAAAGGTGTGGGGCAGTTCCTTTCCCGGGATGCCCTCAAGGGGCGGTGATAGCACCTTGACTACCGGGCGGGAGTAGCCGTTGTATTCGACCCTCACGGTGTAGGACCTACTCAGTGGAGTGGGCTTGAGATCAAGGACGCAGACAAGTCCGGGCGGGCTGAATTGGATACGGGCGTCACTGAAGCGGCCGCGGAGGCCGAATGCCTGCTGAGCCAACGTGAGCCGCCGACGCACCTCAGGCCCGTCCGTAGAACTTGTGGGGCCGGACAGCGGCAGCTGGCCGAGCAGACCCCACCACCAAACCACCGGTACCAGCAGCGGAAGCGAGCTTGCCGCCCTCCCGGCTCGACCTGTAGGTCTGCCCCAAGTCTTGGGCCGACATGCGAACTTCGGGCCCAAAGGACGTTTCCAGACGGTCGACGACACTGTCGAGGCCACGGCAACCGGCAGCTTCGTTGAGATCTCGCTGCAACTGGGCGACCCACCCAAAGAAGGCCCTTGCCCTCTCCGGGTGCTCCCTCCACTTGTCGGCAAAGTTCTCCTGCGGCAATACGGGATTGGCGACCCAGATCACACCGTTGCGACTCTTGACGGACTGCGTCATGTGCGAAGCGATGTGCAGGACTGCCTCGAAGAGGTTGTCTTCACGTCCATATGCGAGGCCAGCGACGGTCGTCACGAGGATTGACGGCGGCTTCAGCGACTGTCGACCAGCGAAGTAGATGTCACGATGCCGCTTCAGCACTTGGACCGCCTGTTGCAGGGTCGTCTTGACCTCCCACACCGGTACATCGTCGATCTGAGCGGCCCGCTCATCAGCCAGCAGTGCGCGCCGCCGAATGAACTGGTCACGCATCTGGTCGTGGAACCAGGCAGCGAACCCGATGGGGTCGCTGCATTGCCACAGGTAGAGATCCCGATCGGTCAACCAGATGCCGGTGGGAGGGTTCTCTGGGCTCGGCAGTGCGGGCAGCACATCCATGTGGAAACTCGGCCACCGCAGGGTCCAGCATCGGCTGCCCTCCTTGAGACGTACGCCCGTGCTTGAGTGCGCCGCGTACTGCCCAAGCCGCTGCCCGGCGAATTGCTTGAGGTTCGCCTGCGTGGTCTGCTCCTTCGTGGCGGACACTCTGAGGACCAAGTCGATGTCGTAGTCCGAATCCGGCGCCGGCCGGATCACCGTCCCCAAGCGGAAGGAACCCTGCGGATAGATCAGCAGGTCCTTGTCCTCCTTCTCGTCCCCCGCACCGAGAAAGCGGGCAACGCTCTGGTACTTGGCGACTGCCTGGCGGTACATGTCGGGAGAGATGTCGAGCTGCGCAATCGCCCCCGTGAGCAGGGCTGCGAGCTGTTCTTCAGCGGAATCAAGCATGAGAAGCCTCCTTAGGCGTGGTTGGTGCTTGGTACGGAGTGGAAACGTGGTCGTAGAAGCGCTCTTGGACTCGCGGTGCAAATTGACGGGACTCGCTCGCGGCCCACGCGATCGCGTCATCGGCACGCAGACGGTCAAGGCGTAGGAGTCGGCGGGGTACTGGCGGGTTGATCC
Source organism: Candidatus Poriferisodalis sp. (assembly GCF_965203655.1). GTDB lineage: Bacteria > Actinomycetota > Acidimicrobiia > Acidimicrobiales > Poriferisodalaceae > Poriferisodalis. The sequence continues at coordinate 195,720 of NZ_CBDBDD010000006.1, read as the reverse complement.
GCTCGACGTTGTCTGCGCCCAGCAAGAGCTGTGCAGCAGTGAAGGCGCCCGTCGATTGACCCGTCATGAGGATGTCGATCAATGCGGAATCGCGGATCCACTGGAAGGCACCGCCTCGCATGAGTGAGCGAGGCAGGCCTCGAAACTCGCTTGTCGTGCCGATGCTGAGCAGTCGAACGTTGGCGAGAGGAGCCCGCAGCAGGCTCATCGCTTCCACGACGCCCACCAAGCACGGATTGTTGGCCCAGACCCCACCGTCCACGAGCACGGTCCGGTCTTCGCTGAGAACGTGAGCGGGCAGATACGTCGGCGCTGCGGCAGTGGCACGCCCCACCTCCCACATCTGAACGCGCCAATCGCGCCGCAGACGGGGGTGGTGGGGTGTCTTGAGCAGGTAGACATCATTCCGGGTCATGTCGAAGGTGGGTATGACGAGGCGCACGCTGCTGTCACCAAGCAGCTTCTCGCCGAAGAGGCGTCGCAAAGCCGAATCGAGCGCCCGGCCGTTGTACTTGGACCGCGCGAGATGACGGATCGCTCGCACGCGCGGGGCCCGAAACACCTGAGGGCCTTCCTCGACGAAGAACTCGAGGATCGATCGGGCAGGTACGCCGGCACCGAGTGCCAAGGCGATGAGGCCGCCCGTGGACGTGCCCGTGACCAGGTCGAAGTGGTCAAGTACCGGCGAGTCCAAGTCCTCTTCAAGAGCCGTGAGCACTGCGGCGGAGAAGATCCCGCGGAGTCCGCCTCCGTCCAGGGACAAGACCTGACAGCGGCCTTCCCATGGTGGGGGGTAATCGGTTATTCCGTTGAGTATCGCCACGTCGGCTGGCTCCGTTCGTTGCGGAGAACCAGTCGGTCGCGTACTATCCGGGGCGTTCAAGCATGGATCGTGGCGACCGACAGGTCTCCAGATTCTGCAAGGGGTCGGCCGTATGGCCGGCCCCTCTTGGTTATGAGAACAATCTACCTCATCACACTGCTGTAACTACAAGGCTGCAATGGCCATCATCGCGCACAACGGCAACCCACGTCAAACTTGCTGCAAGTTTCCTGCAATAATGCGCCTGTGACGGGCCAAATCACAGTATCCCAGCCTTCTGTTCTCTTGACGTTCCGCGCGGACAACGCGCGCTCGTTCAGGGACGAACTCGAATTCTCGATGCTCGCTACCCGGTTGTCCGAGCGTCGCTTTGTCCGGCGTGTTGAGTGGCGAGAGGGCGGAACACCGATTCCGGTACTCCCAGCTGCTGGTGTGTTCGGCGCCAATGGCTCCGGCAAGAGCAACCTCCTCAAGGCGATGGACGACATGCGCGGGTGTGTCCTCCACTCATTTCGTCGTGGTGATCCTGAGGGCCGCATTCCCCGGAGGCCGTTTGTCCTGAACCGGGCGCGGCGGGCTGAGCCGACAGAGTTCGAGGTTGATCTCATCCTCAACGGGATCCGGCACATGTACGGCTTTTGCATCGACGACGAGCGCGTCCTCGACGAGTGGGCATTCCACTATCCCAAGGGGCGGCCAGCACTCATCTTCCGGCGATCTGACGAGAAGGTCGACGCTGGCAGTGTCGAGCGACAAAAGACTCGCGCAGTCCAAGAGCTGTTGCGGCCGAATGCGCTCTTCCTGTCGGCGGCAGCCTCCGCCAATCACGCAGCGCTCCTGCCGCTGTATCAGTGGTTCAGTCGCAATCTTGTGCTTGCTGAGGCAGATTCACGCCCGTTTCGACAAGCCCTGACCACCGACATGCTGGGCGACGAGGCGAGTCGTGATCGTGTGCTCGCGCTTCTGCAGGCGGCGGATCTCGGGATCGTTGATGCACGTAAGCAAGAACCCGATCCAGTGATGCAGGAACGCCTGCGACGAGCGATCCGAATCTTGGCAGGCACAGACGGCGAGTCCGACAGCGACGATGGGCCCGCATTTGAAGAGCTGGGCGTGCGCCTCGTCCACCGCGGCGCGGATGGGGAGGAGGTCGAACTGGACGCAGCGGATGAGTCCTTCGGGACCCGCGTTTGGTTCGGCCTCATCGGCCCGGTGGTGCAAGCCCTCGAAACAGGGTCGGTCTTCCTCGCAGACGAATTGGATGCGAGTCTCCATCCGGCACTTGCGGCAGAGCTTGTGCGTCTCTTCCAAGATCCGAATACCAACCCGCGGCGGGCGCAGCTGATCTTCAACTCGCACGACTCCACGCTGCTCGGTGATGCCGCCGGCGATCGACTCCTCGGGCGGGATCAGATCTGGTTCACGGAGAAGAGCGACGACGGCAGCACTCGCCTGTACCCACTCATGGAGCTTGAGCCGCGTAAGCAAGAGGCGATCGGCAAGCGGTACCTGGACGGCCGCTACGGGGCGACGCCGGTCCTCTCGCACGGGGAATTCGCATCGGCCGTGGCACTAGAGCCCGCAGGCGTCCATTGAGAAAGGGCAGCCCTGGGCGGCCACGCCGAGTGACGAGCAGCGCTGCCCGGCGGGAGATCCTTGTCTTCACGGAAGGGGAGAAAACCGAGGACGGTTACCTGCTTCCGTGGCGCCGGGCCTACCGCGATGCAGTGCTTCTCGAGATCGATCCGTTTCACGGGGTACCGCTGTCTCTGGTCGAACGGGCGGTAGCGACCAAGAAGGCGGAAGCACGCGATGAGCGACGTGGGCGCGGTCGAGCGCACGACGAGATCTGGTGTGTCTTCGACATCAATTCCCACCCCAATGTCCCCGAAGCCATCCAGCTGGCCGAGGCCCACGGCATCGGATTGGCGATTTCCAACCCGTGCATCGAGCTGTGGTTCATTCTCCACTTTCGAGACCAAACGGCATACCTCAGCCGCCACGAGGCGCAGTCGGCGGCGAGCGCATTGTTGGGCTGCGGCAAGACTCTCACGCGCCCGGCGATGGAGCTCTTGTACAACGGCTACAAGGACGCGCGAGACCGTGCGCGGCGTCTCGACGCAAAGCACGATGGGGACGGTTCACCGCCCGGGTCCAATCCGAGCTCGAGCGTGTGGTCGCTCATCGAGGCGATCCGGGCGCAGAGACTGTGACGGAATTCGCTCTGCATCCAGCTGCACGGAACTTCCGCCGAGGCGGCATCTCGTGGGGATGAGCGTCCTAGGTCTTGACGGCCGATCAGGCCGAACCTAGACCGCTCAGTCGGGGATCCAGTGTTCGGTTTTGATGCCGAGGCCGTCGGCGATGCGGTTGGCGTAGGCGTAGTAGCCGACCACTTCGGTGATGTCGAGGATGTCGCGGTCAGAGAAGTCGGCGTGGCGCAGGGCGTCGACGTCGGCGTCGTCCATGTCGGCGGGTGTGGTGGTGAGCTTGACGGCGTAGGCCAGCATGGCGGTGCGCTTGGGTGACAGCGGGGCGGTGGTCCAGTCGTGCTCGACGGCTGCGACCAGTTCGTCGTCGGCGATGAGGCGGCGCAGACCGCGCCGGTGGTGGACCACTCAGTAGTGGCAGTGGTTGGTGAGGCTGACGACCAGGGCGATGAGCTCGCGTTCGACCTTGCGCAGCGTGGCGGTGCCGGCCATGGCCGATTCGTAGATGCCTTGGTGTGCGGCCATGGAGCGGGGGTTGAGCGAGTGGACGGCCAGGATGTTGTCGACCCGGCGGTGGGTGGGGTCCACGACTCGGGGGTGCAGCTCGCCGAGCTCGCCGTCCCAGGAGTCGTCGGGGATCATCTCGATTCGCGCCATGAGCCAGCGTGACACACCGACTGGGCAAAGCCCGCACCGGGTCGCGCCTCGCCCGAAAACAATTCTTCGCCGCTTCTCGCCATAGGTACATTGAGGCGCAGTTCACCCTCGGCAGAAGCCGTTCGCGATCGTTGGCCACCCCCTTTTTGATGTTTGAGGTGTGTCACCGGAATCGTCGCTGGTGTCGCTGATTGCTGAAAACCTTGCACGTTATGAAAGGTATTCAGTACAATTTCGAGTGCCACCGTGGACACCGGCGGCCTGTGGCGAAAGGACAGAGCGTTGGGCGCAACCGTGGTCGGCCGTCTTGGGGACGTGCCCGCAGCTCAGCATGGCTATTTCACCCGTGCTCAGGCGGCAGAGGTCGGCGTGCCCGACTGCGACCTCACCCGCTCGGTGCAGCGCGGGCTGATTGAGCGGGTCGGCCACGGCGTGTACCGGGTGGCTGGTGCGGGGCACGACCCGCTCGCGGACCTGCGTATCGCATGGCTGCGTCTGGACCCCGCCCGCGGCCCTCGCGAGCGGGTGATGCAGCCCACGGTGTGGGTCACGCTTGGGTCCGCGGCCCGGGTTCACGGCTTGGGGGTGTTTGCCGGCGCCGGCCACACGTTCGCGTCAGCGCGGCGCATCCAGACCGGCGGGCTTGTGGCGGTGCATCGCCGCGTGGGCGGCGTGCCGCGAGCGGACTGGGAGGTCAAGGACGGGTTCGCGGTGACCACCGTGGCCCGCACAGCCGTTGACCTGCTTGCTGCGCGCACCGACGGCGGCCACATCGGCCGGTTCCTTGACGACGCGCTCCGCGTCGGCGCTGTCACCAAGGACCAACTCGCCCACCGCCTCGCCGTCAGCCACGACGACATCGAAGCGCTGATAGCCCAAGCTGCCCAGCACCCGGCTCCGGCGCTTCATGGCTGACCCGGCCGTCGGCGACACTCCAGCCCAGCGCTATCGCACACCCGAGGCATTCCGCCAAGCCCTCGCCGCTCGAATTGCCGACTGCGCCGCCGAGGGCGGCATCGCAGCGAGCGAGATACGGCGCCACTTCACATACGACCGACTGCTCTCGCGACTGTTCATCGCAGACGACGAATGTGTGCAACCACGGCCAAGTGGTGGCCGAAACCGCCCGCGAAGCGGTCTTCGGCGACAGTTCTGCAAGTTTCCTGCGATAATGCACCTGTGAATAGCAGTGACACTGCGTCTCAGCCGTCTGTTCTCCTGAGTTTTCGCGCGGTGAACGCGCGGTCGTTCAGGGACGAGTTCGAATTCTCGATGCTTGCTACCCGTATGTCGGAGCGTGGAGTCGTTCGGCCTGTCGAGTGGCGGGAGGGCGGTGCGTCGGTCGACGTGCTGCCTGCTGCTGGGGTGTTCGGTGCCAACGGATCGGGCAAGAGCAACCTGCTCAAGGCGATGGACGACATGCGCAGCTGCGTGCTGCACTCGTTTCGGCGCGGCGATCCCGGGGGCCGCATACCCCGTCGACCGTTCGTCCTGGACCGGGCCCGGCGCGCCGAGCCGTCGGAGTACGAGGTCGACCTTGTACTCGACGGGGTGCGGCACCGGTACGGCTTCAGCATCGACGACGACCGGGTGCTCGACGAGTGGGCATTCCACTATCCCAAGGGACGGCCGGCTCTCCTGTTCCGGCGCACGAACGAGCAGGTCGACGCCGGCAGTGTGGAACGCCAGAAGACTCGGGCGGTCCAAGAGCTCGTACGGCCGAACGCGCTGTTCCTGTCCGCCGCGGCTTCTGCCAATCACGCCGCGCTGCTTCCGCTGTACCAGTGGTTCAGTCGCAATCTCGTGCTTGCCGAGGCCGACTCGCGCCCGTTCCGGCAAGCGCTCACGACCGAGATGCTGAGCGACGGGGCGCACCGGGAACGCGTGCTGGCGCTGCTGCAGGCGGCGGACCTCGGCGTGACGGGCACACGCAAGCAAGAGCCCGATCCGGTCATGCACGAGCGCCTGCGGCGAGCGATCCGCATCCTGGAGGGCACCGACGGTGACCCCGACAGCGACGACGGGCCGGCGTTCGAGGAGCTCGGCGTCCGGCTCACCCATCGTGGCGCCGATGGCGAGGAGGTCGACCTCGATGCCGAAGACGAGTCTCTCGGCACCCGTGTTTGGTTCGGCCTCATCGGCCCGGTGGTGCAGGCCCTCGAGTCGGGGTCGGTGTTCCTTGCCGACGAGCTGGACGCCAGCCTCCATCCGGCGCTGGTAACCGCGCTGGTGCGTCTGTTTCAGGACCCCAGCACCAATCCGCGGCGAGCGCAGTTGATCTTCAACTCGCACGACGCCACGCTGCTGGGCGACGCCGCCGGCGACCGGCTGCTCGGAAGGGACCAGATCTGGTTCGCCGAGAAGCGCAGCGACGGCGGCACACGCCTGTACCCGCTTGTCGATCTTGAGCCGCGCAAGCAAGAAGCGATCGGCAAGCGCTATCTCGCGGGCAGGTACGGGGCGACGCCGGTCCTGTCGCATGGGGAGTTCGCATCGGCGGTCGCACTTGAGGCGACAGGCAACCGTTGAGAAAAGCTGCTTCTGGACGGCCCCAGTTGAATCCCAATTGGAGCGTGTGGTCGCTCATCGAAGCGATACGCGTGCAGGACGACAAAGGGAGGAGCGGCCCGAATGCGGCTCCTCCCGGCCTTGACACCCTTGCGTGTTGCGACCGGGGTTCTCGGCCGGCAAACGGTTTCTTCGAGGTGTCGTCACCGGCAGACTGCGCACGGAAGTGTCTGATCGGCCGGCGGGGGACCTGACGTGAGCACCGTGCGCCACAGTGATGATGCGCCCACCGGGGCGCTGCTGTTGGACAGCCTCGACGAGGCACTGCGCTCGTTGACGGTGCGCTACGCCGGGGAACGTTTGGCATCGCTGCTGGACCGGTTGGCCGCGCTCGGGTTCTCATGGCGGGACATCGCCCGTGTCGCCGGTGTCTCGGTGCCTGAGCTGCGCAAGTGGCGAAGAGGCGAGTGGGCTACGAGTGCTGGCCGCCAGCGTGTCGCCCGATTCGTGGCGTTGTGTGAGGTCGCAGCAGAGCGCTGCCACATCGCCGACATCGCGGCTTGGCTCGAAAGGCCGCTGCACCCCGAAGCGCCGCTCACCGGGCTCGACCTTGTAGAGGCTGAGCGTCTTGATCTCGTTCTCGCGCTGGCTCGGGACCGGCCCGGCGGCCCCGAACAGGTCTTGGACGAATTCGATCCCGACTGGCGCGCCTGGCACCGCTCCGACGTAGAGGTCTTCACGGCAGCCGACGGCAAGCCGGGCCTGCGACTCGCTGGTGCCGACCGCTGGGCCGCCTCACTTGTCGACCGAAGCGCTTGAAGCTTCGGGCTGCCTGAGATTCACGATTTCGGTGCCGCCTTTCGCTGCTGCTTCGAAGTCGAGTCGCTAGCTTTCGTCGTGATCGCCGCTGCCGGGGGAAGGTCACGCCGATGCCTCGACGCAAGCGCCGGCACGATGCCGATGATCGGCCGAAGCGGCAGCGCCGTGGCGAGTTGGCGCTGGGGTACAGACCGAGGGCATCGATTAGGCCTGAGGACGTCCCGCCGGGCGCCTTCGAGCCACCCTTGCTGGCGAGCGGGGAGGCCCCGCCTGAGCGCCGCGGCACTCCCCGCGATGCGTTCGTGTACTGGCAAGACTTGTCACCCGCTGCAGACGGTGTTGCGCCAGCCGACCGGTTCTGACGACGGAGAATCTGAACGCATGCAAAAAAAGCGCGGCCAAGCGGGGGCCTTGAGGAGACCGGGCTCGGGTTGGTACCACAGCGTGGTACAGTTAGTGCATTCCTCCCCGCCTGGCCGGCTCTGCCGGGCATGGCGGGGTTATCTTTTGCCCCCATGTCCGAGCGGGTAGCGACTACGCGCATCGCAGTGTTCTTGGACTACCAGAACAGTTGGCACCGAACCCGCGAACTGTTCGGATCGCCGAGCGCCCCGCCCACGATGGGCCATGTCCATCCTCGCCGTCTCGGGGAGCGGTTGTGCGACCTCGGGCGCAGGATCGATCCCGCACGGAGTCTCAGCGAGGTCCGCGTGTACCGCGGTCAGCCTGGATTGCGGAGTCATCACAAGCTGAGACTGGCGTTCGATCGCCAGACCGCTCGTTGGGCGGCGCTTGACGATGTGAGCGTTCACACACGTCCATTGCGCTACTCGCCCGCAGAACGCTCGCGTGAGGGCAGGGTCGTGCGCTGGCGCGGTGAGGAGAAGGGTGTCGACGTGCTGCTGGCGCTGCATCTAGCGCTCGGTGCCCGCGATGACCAGTACGACGTGGCCGTCGTTGTATCGGCCGATACAGATCTGCTCCCCGCCATCGAAGAAGCCGTCAGAATCGGAAAGAGGGTCGAGACCGCATCTTGGTGGAAAGCACCCCTGCCGCGCCGGGCGCTGCACATCCCTGGCCGTTCGCTGTGGAACCACTACCTAGACGCAGCTGATTTCGCCGCCGTGCGCGACGACACCGACTACCTGGCTCAACCCTGAACCCGCAACGAGCGTGGTCAGCCGGGTCAGGCCGGGACACCGGCGGCCATTCTCAGCTCGATCGGCTCGGAACGGATCTCCTGGGTGCTGAAGTTCCCGACCCCGCAGTGCGCGCTGCCTGCGGTGCGGGCCTCGCGGATGCTCGGGTAGATGCCGACGAGCTGACCGTCGTGCAGCACGGCGAACTGTCCGAGGTGGCTGGCTTCGAGTTCCGCGCGGATGGCTTCGAAGGCTGCGTAGTTCTTGAGCACGTCGGCTCGTTCCATGGTGGCCTCCGAGGCCGCGGCACCGAACTGCACGGTATCGACGTCGGCAGCAGCACGGCTGGACCGGAGCACATGGCAGGTCTCGTCCGTCAACTCGCGATCCTGTTGGTGCCAGTGGCCGTGAGCGTCGATGCGCCCGGGTCCGGGGCGACTGCGGCCGGCGATCAGTGCCCGCTGATCTGGAAGTCGAGCGCGCGGCGGATGTTCTCAAGCCGGGCGAGGTTCTGGTCGATTCGCCCGTTGTCGACGGCGAGTCCGTCGGCCTCGGCGCCCATGCGGCCATGGGCGATGAGATCGATCATCTCGACGACATCGTCGCGTGCCTGCGCTCCGCTGATGCCGGCGAAGTGGGCCCACTGATTGCGGGCACGTAACGAGTTGCGGAGTCTCTGGTCAGCCTCGCTCCCGAGCAGAGCCGACGCAGCCTTCCGCTCCTTCTGGAGGATCTTCAAGTGAACATAGGGATCGCTGGGAGAGACGCGGAACCGGTGGCTCCCAAGGATGCTGTACCGACTGCAGAGCTCCTCATGCCAGTTCTCGCCCCAGGCGGGGCGGAACCTGGGCTCATTCAGCAGACGCAGTGAGCCGCCGAGCAATTCGAGCGCTTTGCCGAGCAGGTCGCGGGCGCTGTCGTCGGGCGAGTCCGGCCAGTACGACTTGATGGTGTCGCGCAGCCTCGCCGGCACCAGCTTGCCGCCGTCGCCGATCCACACCTCGTGCGCGATGTCGCCCATCGGGTCGCCGCGACATCACCGGGCCGCGCCTCGCCCGAAAACCATTCTTTGCCGCTTACCGCCATGGGTACATTGAGGCGCAGTTCGGCACTGGTGAGCGCCGTTCGCGGCCGGGACTCGGAGCCAGATCAGATCGATGACCGCTTACGAGCCGCTCTCTGCACGCCTGAACGCCGCATTCGACGGCTGCTACGAGGCCCACCGCGCCTCGGCCCTGTCGGGCGTGCCGCAATCGACGGTGTACCTGTGGGCTCGCAACGGGCTGGTGACCCCGTCGGTGTCGCTCACCCGGGTGAAGCTGTGGTCCTACGCCGACCTGATGGCGCTGCGCATCGTCTATTGGCTGCGGCATCCGAAGTTCGAGATGGACGAGAGCGTTCCAGCGAGCCCGATGCAGCGTGTGCGCGAGGCCTTGGCCGAGTTGGAGCGGCTCGGCTTGGACATCTGGGACGACAGTGGCGGCCGGCTGACTTCGCCGCTGCGGGTTGATGCCTCCGGCAAGATCTGGGTTGACGTGGATGGCGTCCCGCATCAGTCGGGACAGGCGGCGATGCTCGAGTCGATGGATCTCTTGGGTCCGTTCGATGTCGCCGACCGCCGAGGGCCCGATCTCATCCGCCCGCGCCCGAACCTGCGCATCGTTCCGGGCCGGGTTTCGGGCGAGCCGCATCTGGCCGGCTCGCGCATCACGACCCTGTCTGCCGCCGCGCTCTACAAGAGCCTCGGCGACTATGAGGCGGTCGCCGGTCTCTACCCGGGCTTCGACACGGCAGCATTCAGGGACGCAGTCGAGCTTGAGAGCTCACTGGCTGCGTGATGCAGCTCCCGCTGGATCACAACTTCCCTGAACCGATCGTCAACGCCCTGAAGCCTTGGATGGGCTCGCTGGAACTGTTGCCCATTCGTCAGATCGATGACCGGTTGACCCATCTCGACGACCGGCCGTTGCTGATCGCTCTGCGCCAGCTCGGGTTTGAGGGACTGGTGACACTGAACTACCGCATGCTGCGGAATCCGAGTGAGCTGGCTGCTGTCATCAAGACTGGGCTCACGGTCTTCGCGATTGAAGGAGTCGGCCACGATCCGCTGCGCGCTACCGGTGCGCTGCTCCTCGACCTGCCGTCTGCGGTCAATGCCGTGGAGGCAGGGGCGACGGGAGTCTTCTGGATGAGACCGCGTGCGCCGCAACCGCAGGATCCTCGCGACCTGTTCGACGAGGCCGCAACACGGCGACACGAGGACCCCGATGCGCTCTACGCCAGCGTCGAAGTGTCCGATGCCGAAATGCAGACGCCCGTGTTGGCTGCCAGCTAGAAGGCGCCTTGACCGCCGGGTCGGCAGCACGACATCTGGGACCCGACCACTTCGCAATGGGCCGAAGGACCCCACGCCGGCACCACGTAGCGCCGCCGGCCAATCTCAGCGATGCCGCACAGGCCACCGCGGAGATCACTCCCAGTTCAATCACCTGAGGAATACGCTGAGCCCCTCGGAGGCGGGAGACGCGATGGCCAAGAACGGTGCGAAGGGCGGCGGCCGGCACGGTGCAGTAACGGGCCGCAGTCAATTCCAGAACCCGAAGAACGGAAACTGGACCAAGCGCGACACAGCCTCGGGCCGGTTCATGGCGATGAAGAAATCAGGCGGTCCGTTCAAGGGCGTGCGGCGCGAGCGCTAATCACCACAGCCGCTTCTTCACCCTTGAGGCCAGGAGGCGCTGAGTCGAAGGCGCTCAGCGCCGCACATGGGTCGGTCAATCGGAGACCCAGTATTCGGTCTCGATGCCGAAGCCGTCGGCGATGGGGCGGCGCGGACCTCGCCGGCGGTGGACCAGTGGCAGTGGCTGGTGAGGCTGATGAGAGCGTCGGGGCGCGGCTCCGAGCCAGGACTAGTCGTGTTGGGGCAGAATTCGTGGCGGCCAGTTGGTTTGTGATGTGACCGCGGGAGGTCGGCATTGGAGACGACTACCGCATACGCGCCTGCGTCGTCGCTGGGGTGGCTTGATCTTGACCGTGCGGCGAGCGAACGGGTTGGTGAGCTGCTGCGGGCGCTTGACGAGCCGGGCACGCTTGATGTGCTGGGCCTGGGCACCGTGCGGGATGCGTTCTCGGGGATGCTCAATCCCGGAACCTCGACCATTCAGACCAGGCTCCGCTACTTCCTTTTCATCCCTTGGATTTGCGCCAGGCTCGAAGCGGAGCGCGTGCCTCCAGCGGATTTCTCGCGCAGGCTACGCGACGACGAGGCACGGCTGATCGACTGCCTCCGTCATCTCGGGCACAACCAAGGCGTCATTGGCTACGCCGCCGGCCGGAACCTCAAACGCATGCCGAGTGATGCCTACTGGGGAGGCCTCTGGACCTGGGGCCTGCGTCAGCTCGATCTCAGCATCTTTGAGTACGGCCAGCGTGTAGCGGCGCTCGGGAGGACACGGCCCGAGCGAGACGACGACGGCAACGCGATGACGCGAAACGTTTCGATGTGGGCGTCGTTGCCACCGCCTCCGGACGACTTCTTGGAGGCAGAGATCACCTTCGACCTTGCCCAGGAGGAGGCGCAGGTGCTGGTGGACAACATCCGGCGGCACCACGAAGGCACGTTGTTGGCCGTGCTGTGTGCAACACCGGATGCAGCAGCCGGTGTCGATTACCCCTGGGAATTGCCGACGCACGGAATGCCGAGCCAGCTTGTCGAGACCCTCGGCCACGCCCGGAACTTCTCCGAGCTGACGGCTGGACCTCAGCACGTCTACAACATGCTGCTGGCGCGTCGGGCCCGAGAAGAGTTCGGCTGGAAAACGGGTGATCTCGAAGAGAGCGAGCTCGGCCGCTTGGAAGCGTGGTCCGAGCGGATCGGCAAGCGCCTCGACGTATTCCGCTCCTGGGCGGCAGAAATGCCGAGATTCTGGGCGCTCCTGGCTGAGCATCACATCAGCTACAGCGTCCAAGAATTCGTGAACGCCATCGTCACCCGTGCTGCGGAGGATCCCGAGGGATTCGCCGAGGATCGTGAGGTTCACAAACTCATCGGCAAGCGTGAGCTCCGCTTGAAATCGAAACGGGCACGGTTGGCACACCGATCCGCGCTAGAGAACTGGAACGGCCTTGGCGTCGGCGGCCAGTTCGACTACCGCTGGGGCATCACGAAGTCATTCCTGACCGACATCGCCGACGGACTGCGGGCAGGTAGCTGATGCTGCAGCCCACCAACCGCCTGACCCTCATCGACGCGATGCGTCCGCCAGCGGGCTTCCGCATCGAGTCGGCAATGGCCGTCACCTTCACGCTCGACCTTCGAGCACTGCTAGCCGCGCCGGCAGCATTCGCGCTCACCGGGCCCGACGGCACCGTCGCCGGCAGTGACCAACTTGAACCCATCGAGCTGCTGCACGCCCTGCGCTCCCACGCCGACAAGATCACCGTGTTCAGTCAGGTCGGCCACATCGCGCTGCCTCCATCTCGACGGGTATTCGCCTTCCTCGAAGGTGCGGTCGTTCCGGTGGATGGGCCGCTCGGCGGCATCGTGCATCCCAAGGTGTGGGTGCTGCGCTACGAGTCGCGTGAGGCACTGCTGGACGGCCAGAGCCACCAACAGCGCCTGCGGGTGCTCGTCGCCAGCAGGAACCTGACCTTCGACACCAGTTGGGACACCGTGCTCCGACTCGACGAGCATCCGGATGCGAGCGGTGTGCGGCTTGAACCGGTCGGGGAGCTATTCGAAGGCCTGATCGACGCCGCTGTCGGTCCCGTCGACGAGGTACACCGGCAGCGCGTCGACTCGCTTGCAGCAGCGCTGCGGACAGCAACGTTCGCGTTGCCCGATGGCGTGGACGACCTGCGAGTGCATGTGCTGGGCCTCGGCCGACCGGGTTTGTCGCCGACGGGCTCACCCTTGCCGCACGATGCTGAACGCTCGCTGGTCATCTCGCCGTTTGTGAGCGACGGGTTCTTCGAGTCAGTGCACCCGCACTCGATCGGCGAGTTGGTCGCCAGAGAGGAATCGCTCGATTCGCTGCAGAAAGGCGCCCTCGCCGATGTCGGCACCACGTACGCGTTTGACGACGGCAGCGCGGTCGATTTCGACGCTGCGGAGGATGAGTTGTCGCCGCACGATCCAGGCCGACCGCTTGTCGGCTTGCACGCCAAGGTCTTTGCTTTCGAGCACGAGGGCCGGGCGCGTCTGTTTGTCGGCTCTGCAAATGCGACCTGGTCGGCATTCCACAGGAGCGTGGAGATCCTCGTCGAGTTGACCGGTTCGACAGCAGCGCTCGGCATCGACCGGCTGTGCGACGGCAACGACGACGAGCCCGGGCTGCGGAATTGGTTCATTTCGTATCAACCACCCGACCCGCCGATCGCGCAGCCTGACACTTCGGCACTCGACGCGGCGCGCCTCGCCATCGCACGGCTGCCGCTAGAGGGAATCGTCGAGCCGAGCGGCGACGAATGGGCCGTCACTTACCGGTCAGAGGAATCGCTGCCGACTCTGGACGACGTGACCGTCCACTGTTGGCCGCTTGCATCACCAGGGAATCGACGGCCGGTTGCCGGGGGCAGCGCTTTCGAGGAGCGCTTCGAGACCAGCCTTGAAGCACTCAGCGGCTTTCTGGCCTTCGAGCTTGCTCACTGCGATGGCGTCAAGACCGAATTCGTGGTTCCCGTCACGTTGACCGGCGTGCCGGAGCACCGTGACCGGTTCCTGCTGCGCACGCTGGTCGGGAACGCGGAGCGTTTCTTGCGGTACCTGCTGGCGCTGCTCGACGAAGACTCGGGTCACATGGAACTGCTGGACGCCGTCGAGCGAGCCAGCGCCGACGCCGCGGGTGACGGGCAAGGCTTCCTCAACCTTCCAGTGTTGGAGAAGCTGCTGCGAACCATGCGCCGAGACCCGGCGAAGCTGGCAAGCCTCCACCCCCTCGTGTCAGACCTCGCGGCCGACGATGCGCTGCCGCCGGGCTTCGCCGAACTCTGGAATGCGATCTTCGATGCAGCGATCGCCGGAGCCGCCGACAAGGCAACAGTCCGATGACCGGCAGTCACGTCGACGTCGAAGCAGTCCTCGGCGACCTGAAGGACTTCCAGCAGCGGACTGCTCGTTGGACCTTCCGGCGGATGTTCGACGAGCACGATCCCGCCTACCGGTTCTTGGTTGCCGACGAAGTCGGTCTTGGCAAGACCCACATCGCCAAGGGCGTGATCGCACAGGTCATCGAGCATCTCGGCAGCATCGACGACCCACGCCACGACATCGTCTACGTCTGCTCGAACGCGGCCATCGCCCGCCAGAACCTTCGCAAGCTCGTCCCCAAGGGCATCGAGCCGCTCGAAGACGTCGGCCGGCTCGCCATGCTCCCGCTCACTGCCCTGAACGAGGGCAACAGCAGGCAACCAGGCATCAACCTCATAGCGATAACGCCCGGCACGTCGCTGAAATTCGGTCGCAGCACCGGCCAGTTCAGAGAACGCTGCTTGGCGTACACATTTCTGCGGGAGCACTGGGGAGCCGAGGTCATGACCGCGCCGGCTCGAAGGATCTTCTGGGAGGGCATCACAGCCGGAAACCCCGATGGGCGCCTGCGCTCGTGGGAGCGTTGGTACCGGCCGAAGATCACCGGTTCGCTCAAGGCCTTCGCCGAAGAGCTTGCAGAGGTCGACAAATCACGCCGTCGCCACGGCAAACCCACGCTGCGCACGCTCTTCGACCGGCTGGTCGAGGGGTTGAAGTGGAAGCGGGCGTTCCCCGACGAACTGTGGGACGACCGCAGGGTGCTGATCGGCGAGGTTCGGCGCATCTTGGCGATCGTCGGCATCGCAGCGCTCGAGCCCGATCTCGTCGTGCTGGACGAGTTCCAGCGCTTCAAGGACCTGCTGCGACCCGATCCGGACAACTTCGCCGCCGAGCTGGCGCACCGATTGTTCGACTACAAGGACAGCGCCACCGGTCGCCTGACGCGGACGCTGCTCCTGTCGGCCACTCCGTACCGCATGTACACGACGGCCGACGAGATCGACAGCGACCACTACGCGGACTTTCTCGACACGTGCCGGTTCCTGATCCAAGACGAGGAGCGAGTCGACCGGCTGAGGCACCGCTTCGCCGGCCTTCGGTCTGCACTCACATCGGCCGAGTCGCTCCCGAGCGCCGAAGCGATCTGCACCGACATCAGCTCAGACCTCCGCAAGGTGATGGCGCGGACCGAACGACTCGCAGCCACGCCGAGCCGTGACGGGATGCTCGCCGAGCATGAGACTCAGGTGACGGTGGCGCCCGACGACCTGCGTGCGTATCTGCGCATCGGCAATCTCGCGGAGACGGTCGAGCATCACGAGCCAACCGAGTACTGGAAGTCGGGCCCGTATCTCGTCAACTTCATGGAGCAGTACAAGCTGAAAGAAGCCGTCCGGCAAGCCGCAGCCGACGGCCGGCTCGCCGACGAGGACCGGCTCGACCCTGGTCCCGGCTTGTTGAGCTGGGAGGACGTCGAGGCGTACCAACGCATCGATCCCCAGAACGGCCGGCTGCGGTGGCTGCTCGAGGACCTAGAGCAGCGCCGAGCGTTCGAGATGCTGTGGGTGCCGCCGTCGCTGCGCTACTACGACACCGGTTCGGTGTACGAATCGCCCGAGGCAGACGGCTTTACGAAACGGCTGATCTTCTCGGGCTGGGCCGTGGTGCCGAAGGTCGTGTCGTCGCTCGTCAGCCTGGAGGCCGAGCGGCACGCATTCGCCGATCGCAACCACAACTACAGCGCCGACTACCGCCGGCGGGGAGGACAGCGCCTCAGTTTCCGTACCAGTGAGCGCACGACGAGCGAGACACGTGCAGGGGAGGCCAGGGGTGCCCGACGGGCCGCGGCGATGACGTCGTTTCTGCTTGTGTGGCCCAGCCCGAGCCTTGCCGAACTGGGTGATCCCCGGCTGCGGGCCCAAGGCGGGCGACGCCATGTCTCGGAGTTGCTTGCAGAGGTGACGGCGCAGCTGGCCGATGCCATAGCGCCGCTGATTGAGCCCGCACCGGCGGAAGGCGTAGTCGATCGACGTTGGTACTGGGCCGCGCCGTTGTTCCTCGACCGGGAGCGGCACCCTGTGACGGTAGATCTGCTGCTCGCCGATAGCGCTGCCTGGTACGGGGATAGCGCTGACGCGGGGAGCGAGTTCATCGCCCATCTCGCCGAGGCGCGTGCGATGCACAGCCATGGCCCGTCGGTGCTCGGTCGCCCACCCGATGATCTCGCAGAAGTGCTGGCCGAAGTCGCGGTCGGCGGGCCGGCGCAGTGTGCATTGCGGGCGGTCAGCTCGACCGTCGGCCTCCCGATCTCGCATGAGTGGACGGTGCTGAATGCTGCCTGGATCGCTGAGGCGTTCCGGCACTTCTTCAACGCACCCGAGATCACTGGCGTCATCGTTGGCGGGCGGTCCGGAGATGCCGACGGTGAGGCCGGTGTCGAGCGGTACTGGCGCGATGTCGTGCGGCATTCGATTGACGGCAATCTCCAGGCGGTGCTCGATGAGCATTGCCACGTGCTGCGCGATTGGCTCGGCCACCTGAGCCTTGGCGATGACGATCAGCGCACGGCAGCAGCCGACGACATCGGCTACAAGGTGGAAGAGGCGCTCGACCTTCGGACCTCGCTGTTCCGCGTCGACATTCCCCGCCGAGCGCCAAACGGCCAAGAGTTCGTATTGGACGAACACCGCCTGCGAACGAGATTCGCCGTCGCCTTCGGCAACCAGACACTCGATGAGGGTGGAGAAGCTCGCATCGAGGCCGTTTCGAGGGCGTTCAATTCCCCGTTCTGGCCGTTCGTGCTCACGTCCACATCGGTCGGGCAAGAGGGCCTCGACTTCCACCTGTGGTGTCACGCAGTCGTCCACTGGAACCTGCCGACCAATCCGGTCGACCTAGAGCAGCGCGAGGGGCGCGTGCACCGATACAAGGGTCACGCCGTGCGCCGGAACCTCGCCGCAACCCATGGGCCGGACCTGCTCGCGAACGGCGCGGCGCCCAACGGCGACCTGTGGGACGAGCTCTTCGACACCGCTGTGGAGGAGAGCCAGGGCGCCGACGGGGCAATCGTGCCCTACTGGGTCTTCAACGACGGCCCGGCGAAGATCCAGCGCCACGTGCCCGTGCTGCCGTTCAGCCGAGACGCAGCAGCCGTGTCACAGCTACGCAAGTCCCTCGCCGCGTACCGCCTCGCGTTCGGCCAACCCCGCCAAGAAGAACTGGTCGAGTTCCTCAGCGCCGACCGCTCCGGCGAGGAACTGCTGCAACTGACCGCCCGCCTGAGAATCGACCTCTCCCCGCCTGCCACGGCCGACGAGCGCTGGCAAAGTCTGCCGGCGCGCGCGCAGTCTGCCTAGCCGTCGCCCCATGCGCTGAACCACGTAGTAGCGACGCAAGCGTGCGTGTCCTGGAACTACCCGCGCTTCATCCGCCCTTTCCAGTATCCGCGTTCCGCGGCTCTCTCCATGCACACAATCGAGAGAACGAGGGAGATGCCGAATGTCCGATTCAGCACCGATCACCTGCAAGACCCGTGGATGCGTCAACTTCGCCGGTATCGATCACCACGGTCACCCGTACGACTATTGCGGTGTCTGTTAGCGGCTCTACTGGATGGAGCAGAAGCTCAACGACGTTCTCGGAATCCTCGTCACAAGCGTCAACAGTGGGCCCCGCAACCTCGACACGGTCGATGCCGAACTCAATGAGGTCCAGATTGCGGCGCTCGCTCGACTCGATGCACGCCGACATGACGCAGCCAGCGCGTAGGTGTTCTTCGATTACGGCTAGCTCGTCGTCGGTCGAGCGTCTCATCGTCACGCATTCGTGACCTCCGAGTGAAGGCGCGGTCCCTTCTCGCTCTCTTGCCTTGCCGATGGGGTCGCGAGCACGGTTGTCAGACGTTGCCGACGCTTGTCGGCGGTAGCCAGCGCAGATACGGTCCAGAACAAGTCGGGCAGTGGAGAGGGGGTGATTCCCCCTCGTTGAAACTGCCTTGGCTACGGGATCGGCCCCCCCATTACCTGGCGGTTTGGGAATTCGGGCCGGTCCCGTCAGCGTTTCGCTGGCCGGCGAGCGTGGGTGGCTCGGCCGCAGGCGCAAACCAACTTCGCTGACGTCTCGGTGTCGCCACCGGCCTCAGCGCCCGTGTGCCATGCCACAAGTACTGTGAGCCGCAGTGTCCCTCGATGTCCGTGAGCCTGAGCAAGGCCAGCTTCCGTTCGCGGAGAACCGCACGATCCGACTTGCCGGGCGGCAAGTGGAGGTGACCGAGGTCTTCTGGTCATACTGGCGACTGGCGGCGGAACGGCAGGCGATCTTCTTCAGCCGGGCCGCAGGTGAGCTTGGTCCGTGGACCAGCGATCGCGTCCTAGCGCGGCACAGGTTCACCAATGCGTATCGGGCTTCGGATCGCGTCAGTCAGTACCTGCTTCATCACGTGATTTACGACGAGGAGCGTGACGTACACGACACGATCCTGCGGGTCCTGCTGTTCAAGATCTTCAACCGGATCGACACCTGGGAACACTTGGTCGAGCGTGTCGGGCAGCCGACAGTGGCCGGCTTCAGCGCTGAGGAATACGCGCCGGCGATAGACGAGCTGCTTGACCGCCGCCGCCGGGTGTATTCGGCGGCGTACATCATGCCGGACCCACGGCTTGGCGCAGACCGCAAGCACCGCAACCACTTGTCCTTGCTGGAGATGCTGCTGCGGACCGGTGTGCTCGCCGACTTCGAGCGAGCTCATTCGCTGCGATCTTTGTATGAGCGGCTCTGTGAGGTGCCGTCGTTCGGCCCATTCCTCGCCTTTCAGTACGCCATCGACCTGAACTACTCGCCGCACTTCGACTTCGACGAGATGGAGTTCGTCGTCGCCGGTCCAGGAGCTGTTCGCGGCATCCGCAAGTGCTTCGCGGACGTGGGCGGCCTCAACGCGGCCAGCCTGATCGCGGCAATGGCCGACTCAGCCAGCGAGTTCTTCGAGATGACCCCGATGCCGACACCGTTTCGGGACCTGTGGGGCCGTCCACTTCAGCTCATCGACTGTCAGAACCTGTTCTGCGAGGTCGACAAGTACGCGCGGGTTGCTCACCCTGAGCACTCAGTGGACGGGCCTGGTCGGATCAAGCAGGTGTATAGGGCTGACCGCCGTCCCGTGGCGCTGGGCTACCCGCCCAAGTGGGGTTTGCCGTTTTCCGCGCAGGCCCCTTCCTGCCTCGGCGTCGCCGACTAGCGGCCGGCATCGCAAACCTGCTCGAGAGGCCTCCGCGGTCATCGGCTCGCCAAGCCCGTGACCTGCGGCTTCACGGATTCCGGCGACCGCTTTGTGCGACTGGTCAGCGGCTCCGTTGGCGGGCGTCACTGTGCCACGACTTCTAGGGCTTGACGCCTGATGTCGGATATTCTAACATTTGTGTCATGTCAGACGACATCGACACGGGGAGCATCGCCCCACCTCAACCCCGAACCGAAGCGGCGGCCGATGTCCGCAGGCTCACGGAGAGCGAGCTTGAGGTTCATGTGAATACGTTGCTCAAGAGCGTCGGCGAAGTTCCGAGCGGCCCCAGCGCGTGCGTGGCGAGTCTGGTGGCGGTCTGGGTGATCAGTCAGGTCGAAGAGGCATGCGGAGCAGGCCGCCTCGTCAACCCCCAGGACCTCACCAAAGACGACTTCGCCACGCCTGCGGCCCTGAGCCGAATGCTGCACCGGCAGATCCGTGAGCGGGTCCTGCCGCTTGTGGAGTCATGAGCGCTCTACTCGACCCGACCAAGACGTTGAGCGAAGCGTGGCTCCAGGCATTGACGCACACGGCTAACCAGCGGGGTGGACGCGACATTCACGTAGTGATGACGATCGCGAACCCCGGCGCGGAAGACGAGGCTGTCCGCGCGGCCCTCGACCAAGCCCTCGATGCAGCCGAAACGCCGGGTGTGGAAACTGTCGCGAACACCATCTTCCCTGCGGCGCTGTACCCCAGTCCCGGGTGCTCGTGGTCTCCTGATCCTGACGATCCATCCGGTGATGCCCTGGATGCGGCAGCGCAAGCGCTCTACGACCGCTACTTGAGCATGTTGCCCGTGCTGCGAAGGGTCCAGGCGAACAATCGAGGAACCTATTTCTCGCGAATGATCTCTTGGCCGGGCAAGGAACCTGGCGGAACGAATCAGCTAGACCTGAGAATCTCGCGCATTCGCGGCGAGTTCCGGGCGGGCCGTCGAACGAACAACACCCTCGACATCGACCTCGGTGCCGATGCGCTTGAATCCGAACCGCTGCGGGGAGTGCAGATCTATGCGCCCACGGACCAGCGGACGCGTGGCTTTCCCTGCTTGGTGCACGTCGATCTGACTCTCCACGAAGGCGCGCTGCACTGCACGGCGGTGTACCGCCACCACTACCTCGTCACCAAGGCATACGGGAACCTTGTCGGCCTCAGCCGACTGATGAACTTCTTGTGTGAGCAGACGGGTGCCACCTGCGGCGAACTGGTCGTCCACGCAACGATGGCCGACGCGGAACTCGGCCATCGCGCGCGGCCACGGGAGCTCGCGCTGTCGATCGGAGCGCTCCTGTGACTGGTGCCGACGCGATGAAGACAGCGCCGGCCGCGGTACTCGTCGCAGCGTTCGAAGCCTCAGCACTGGCCGAGGGCGATGGCATCGTCGGTGTTGGGCTCGATGTCGTGTCCGTACCGAAGATGAGCCGGCTCCTAGCCGCGGGCGGGTCGGCGTTTCTTGAGCGTGGCTGGACACAGCGTGAGCGCTCCGACGCCAACGATGACCCTGAGCGGCTTGCGGCAAGGTGGGCGGTCAAGGAAGCGGTGATGAAGTGCCTTGGCCTAGGGATCAGCGACCTCGACCCGCGAGACATCGAAGTCGACTCATCAGAATCGGGCGTACCGAGTGCTCGGCTGAGGGGCGCCGCTGCCGAGTGGTCCCGACGGCTTGGCATCTCGAAGATCCACGTCTCGGCCTCCCATGAGGGCGGCTGGGCTGCCGCAATCGCAGTGGTCGCGTCCGGGACGCGACAGCAACACCCTGAAACAGAAATCCATCGACAGGAGGGACCATGAGCACCGACACGCCCGAGTCCGAGGCCAGCGAGGAAATGGCGCTTGCGCAGAGACTGAGGGAAGCGCGCGAGTACATCGGTCTGCTGCAGGAGGATGTCGCCACAGCGCTCGACATCCCGAGAGCGAGCGTGTCGGCGCTTGAGTCGGGCAAACGTCGCGTGTCATCACTTGAGCTCCGGCGCCTCGGGCGTCTGTACCGCCGGCCGGTGGCCTGGCTGCTCGGCGAAGAAGGCGCCGAGCTCGACATGGATGCTCCTCTGTACCGAGCCACCGCGGCGCTGTCGGATCAAGACAAAGAACAAGTGCTGCGCTTCGCCGAATTCCTCGCCGGCGCGGGACGGCCCGGACCCGCCCGAGCCGAGCGAACGGAGTAATCCGTGGCCTCCGAATACTCGCGACGCCTCGCGGCAGCCAGCTCTGCGAGTCGGCTGCTGACCGAGGCCGGCGTGGATCAGACGCGCCAAGTGGACGTGTTCGGCCTGATCGAGAGCTTGGGACTCTGGCTCGCCTTCTTCCCGCTCGATGGACTCTTGGGGGCCTACCTGCCTGAGGGCGTCGGTGGCATCCTCGTCACTACTGAGCGCTCGACTCCGATCCAGCGCTACACGGCGGCTCACGAACTCGGCCACTGGCGGCTCGATGGCGGCCACGACGGCGCGCTCGATTCGGAGTCTGATGTGCTGGGGCGGACGGGCATCGAGCAGGAGACGCTCGCGCAGGTGTTTGCCGGAGCGCTGCTGATGCCGCCTCCGCTGGTCCACAGCATCCTGTCGCGGCGCAACGCGACAACACTCGGCCCGCTGGATGTCTATTCCGTCGCTCGTGAAGCGGGAGTCAGCTACGAGGCTTCGGCTAGGCAGTTGCATCACCTCGACCGGATCACACGGTACGAACTGCGAGAGTTGCTCAAGGTGCAGCCGCTGAAGTTGAAGCAGGCCATCGGTGCCGGGCGCAGGCCCGCCGAAGGCGACGCGGACGTATGGCCGGTCGACTTGGCATGGCATGGCCAGCGGCTCAGTGTCCGCACCGACGACGAGATCATCATTTCGTTGCCCGAGAACCGCAGTACCGGCTATCGATGGTCAATCGCTGACGCCGAGCGATACGCGCCACGATCTCCGGCACCGCCGCCTCCCTCCTTCGCCGACAGCAGCCTCCGAGGCTCGGCAGAGCTGGTGGCAGCGGCACGGCAAGCAACGCCGCGCAGCGCGCCACCGCATCAGGCCGTCCGACGGGCGCGTCAGCCGTTGCCGACGGCACAGCCGAAGCCGCTCACCATCGCCGGCGGACGTGCAGTCGTGGTTGGCGACGTGTACCTCGCGGACGATGCTTCTCAGGCGTTGACCAACGCTGCTATCCGGAGTCGCCGCTTGGCGAGACTTGGTGCCTCCCAGGCACAGGACGCCCTTGAGCATGTCCGCAACGAGAGGATCATCGCGGGCACGGCAGGCCGTCGGGTGCTGGGCATTCGGCTGAGCGAGCCTGGCGAGACGCAACTCCGGCTTGAGCTACGCAACGAGTACAGCGATGCCGACCCGGTCGAGGAGTATCTGCTCACCGCAACTGTCGAAGCGCGGCGAGAGGCATTCACCATTGACCAGCTCAGCGACGGCTCGGCGAGCGAAGCGCGAGATCGTCGACGTTCGACCGCCGCAGTGCCGACAGATGAAACCCGCTAGGCGATGGTTTCCTACGATGCGAGGCGCCAGCGCGGTTTGGCCCGGCCGCCGGTCGATCTGAGGCCGATGCTCGCACCGGCGCTCGACCAGGGAATCTGGCCCCTCTGCATCCCGATCGTCGTAACTGCCGCCCATGAAGCGTGTCGCGTCCAGCCGCCCGAGCCGCTTGCACCCGATGCCTTGTGGTCACGCTGCGTTGCTGACGGCACAGCGTCTCGCGAGGGCACAACACTCGAAGCCGTCAGCGACGCGCTTCGCGAAGACGGCCAGCCAACCCTCGTTGACTGGCCGTTCAACAACGCGATCAGCCACGAAGCTGACAGCATCCCTCCAGCGGCTCAGGTCTCCATCTGGCACCAGGCCGACTTGGCGCCGTTGCCTGTCGCCAACGACGGCGTCGAGGACGAGGTCGAGGACGCGCTCGCGGGTGGCTCCGTGGTTGCGTTGCTCATTGAAGTCACGACTGAGTTCGAACGGGCCGCACCCGATGGCGCCATCGCCGTGCCTCCGTTGACGGCACCGCAAGGTTCGTACCACGCCGTCCTAGTGGTCGGAGCGCGAACGCATGAACAGGCTCGGGTCCTGCTCGTCCGAAACAGTTGGGGACCTGGGTGGGGCGCGGGTGGCTACGGCTGGTTGCCTGTGGATTACCTCATCGCGTTCGGAGCGCGCGCCGGCGCGATTGACGTGTCGAGCCTCACCAGCACCGCGCAGCCGAACTCACGGAAGGCCGTCGCCTCATGACACACGATCCGCTCACCCTTGCTGAGTACCAGCGGCGATCCCGACAGACAGACCACTTCCCACAGCCCGACGATGAAGGTCACGACCCCCTGCTGGGCCCCCTGCTCGGTCTTGCGGGCGAAGTCGGAACTCTGCTCGCCGCCTACAAGAAGCGGTTGCGAGACGGGGCCGCGTACGAGCTGTTCCAGGACAATGTCGCTGAAGAACTCGGGGACATCTTGTGGTATTTGGCCAATGCAGCTGAGAAGGCTGGCCTCTCGCTCGACGAGGTAGCTGAGCGCAACCTGGCTAAGACCTCTGATCGATGGCCGGTGCAGGACGGCCATTCGCCGACGAACCGGAGGCCATCAGAGCAATTTGACGCCGATCTCCCGGAGCAACATCAGCTGCCTCGGACGTTCGAGGTGACGATTCGCCCGGTACCCGACGATGGGCCCGAGCCGATGATCGAGGTGATTTGGAAGAACCGGCGCGTCGCCAGCAGGCTCGGAGATAACACCTACGGCGACAGCGGCTACCGGTATCACGACGCTTTCCACTTGGCCAACGCCGCTGTTCTCGGCTGGTCACCGGTTGCCCGCGGCCAGATCTTCGGGCGTAAGCGTCCGAAGGGAACGATGGCCGATGCCGTCGAAGACGGTGGCCGGGCAATCGTGGTCGAAGAGGCGTTCGCTGCATTCATGTTCGAATACGCCCGCCAGCACAACGACCTCCAGGATGTACGACACCTCGACTACAACGCGCTCAGGACCTTTCGAATCTTCACAGCCGGCCTTGAGGTCGCGCAGCGCCACCTCTCGGAGGTCGAGGAGGCGGTGTTCCAAGGGTTCGCCGCATGGCGCGAACTACGCGCGAATGATGGCGGCGTCCTGCAAGGCGACCTCGCCGCCAGAAAGCTCACCTACGAACCGTTGGCGTAGAAGCAGCGCGACGTGCGCTCGCTGGTCTCGCCGTCGCGCTACGGCCCCCCTCGAGGTCGCCGAATGGAGCGCATGATCGCGTTCAGCAGCAGCACGCCGGGTATGGCGTCGTCTACCTGGGTGAGCTTGCCCAGCAAGCGCAACATGAACAGCAGGTCCTGCGCCGCTTGAGTCACGTAAGCCGTTGACGTGGCCAGTAGGGCCGGAAACACTGCCACTACCACCAGGATGAGCAGCAAACTGAAGTCGGCCTCTTCGAGGCTCGGTTCAACGATCTCGTGGAGGTCACCGTCATGGCTGATCGGGTCACGGTCCCGTGGACCCACGAGGTCAGCGGCCACATCGGCTCGGTTGGCGGCACGTGCGATGTGCTGAATGTCAGCGGCGAGTTCTCGCGACAGGCCGACCGACCGGGCCAAGCTTGCAGCTGACTCAGCCACAGCGGAGAGGTCGGGCCTCATGGACAGTTGGCGCATGATCTCGGACATCTGCCTATGTGGCAGCAATGCTGGATCAATTCGATAGGACTTGAGCGCATTGGTAATGCCGTCGAACTGACTGTGCAGTGCCCTTGCGAGTTTGTCCACGCCTAGGTCCACTGTTGCCCCGAGGGCCTTGAGTGAGTCGGCTTTGAGGCCGATGCCTGTGGGCGTCGATTGAGCGGGGAGGCCGATGCTGGTGGTGCCGAGCGCCTTCTGGATGTCGTAGTTGTGCTTGACGGCGGCTGCCAGTGTGGTCGCGGCGTCTGGTCGCATCGCCGCACTGGCCGCTGCGAGCGATTCCGTGTGGTGGCCGATGTCTGTGAACGTCGATTGATCGGGGACGCCGATGCTGGTGGTGCGGAGCGCCTTCTGGATGTCGTTGTTGTGCTTGACGGCGGCCTCCAGCGAGGTGGCCACGCTTGGTCCCATCGCTGCTCTTGCTGCTCCGAGCGATTCGGTGAGGTGGCTGATGTTCGCGAACGTTGAATGGGTGGCTGCGACGGCCGTGGCGCTGCCCAGCATCGTCTGCATGGCCTTGTTGTGTTCCGCAGCGATCGCCGCGATGCCGTCCCGCCACCGAACGGAGCCCTGCATCGCCGTCGCGATGCGTTCCGCTTCGAGGAGATGCGAGGCGACACTGGCCCCCGTCTCAAACATCTGTCGGCTGACCGCCTGATCTTGTTGACGTGCTTGATACGCCATCTGCCGGTGTGAGGCGCTGCAGTACTTGCTCGGTCGTCCAGGGCCGGCCGACTCCTTCAGGGGCCCTCCGCACCACTCGCACTGTTTGGATTTTGCCATTGATGAAATAATAGCTGTAGTCTCGAACGAGGAGGCAGCACTTCGGCCAGCTTCGCTCAGGTCCAGTTGGGGGCGTTGTCGCCGGGTGCCCATTGCTCCCATTCGGCTTCGTCGGGGAAGCCGCTGGGGGCCGCGGGCCCGTCGTAGAGCCATTGATCGCTGGGCGGTCCGGCGGCGCCGATGGCGAACCAATGCCCGGTGATCGTCCGACGGACTGCGTACCAACTCTGGCCGTCACGGCTGATGTGCATCACGACGCCGTTGGGCCTCGGCAGGCCGTACTTGTCGGACAGATCGTCGATGATGATCTCCAGGCCCTCGTAGTACCGGTTGCCTCGGTTCCTGTAGTGGCCCATCTGGCAGGTCGCCAACCAGCGAAGCGCTTGCATGGTCTCGGCATGCTCTCGTTGATCGAGCTGCTTGCCGGTTGAGTCTGTGCCGACGAGGCCGGCGTTGAGCTCGAGCCGCCGTTCTGCTGCGAGCTGAGCTTCGCGTTCCTCGCGTTGATCTTGCTTGATATCGCCGATCTCTCGCCAAGCGGCACGGAATCCGTCGGCGCGTCCAAGGCGCCAAGAATCGGTCCCTTGCAGCTCGCGCAGCGCACCGAGCCGTCCGGCACTGCGGATCATCACAGCCAGTCGCTGGGGGCGAATCGGCCGACCGTTTGCAGCGAATCGCATTCTGGCTCGAACGCCCTCATAGGCCGCGAACCAGGACAACGGATAGATGAGCAGCAGTGCGACCGGTGTCAGCCACAGCGGCAACAAGAACTCGCGGAGGAGCAGGACCCTGTCAATGTCCGACCAGTCGTCCACCAGCCGCCACGCTGCCCATCCGATCGCCGCCACACCGAAAATGCCCAAGTAGGTGTTTGCCATCTTCACGACACCGGCGTGTTCTGCGTCCTGCGAGCCAAACACGGCGAGGAGAGTGCACAGGGAGGCGAGCAACCCCGCGGGGATCTCGACCCAGAGGGGGAACGAGGCCAAGTTCGCGATGAATTCGAAGACGACGACGGCCGCGACGACCCGCTTGAGCGCTCCGACGAAGACGCCCTTTTCCTCGACGGCGCTGAACGCCTTGCCGAACAGGCCGATGCCCGAGATCAAGCACCAGACGACTGTCGCCTTCAACAGGGCGGTGTCCCAAAGCCACCAGCGGCTCGCCAATGCCACAGTGGCGGCGACGCAGCCCACGTAGCCGGCGAACAGGAGCGGTATCTTCGTGCTCACGAGCGTCGCGAACGCTGAGCGGCCAGCCTGAAGTATCTGCCCACCCGAACCGTCGCGGACAACGGCGACAATGGCCAGCATCACAAACGCCGCAAGCGTGACGAGAGACGCGATCTCGCGATTCGTCAGCAGCGCGTCGTCCACCCCGACGACTGTATGGGTGACATGCGCCGTCGGGTCCGATGGCGATACCTACCGGGACCGAGCAGTGGGTTCCTTAGGATTCTCAGCCGTAGCGACCAAGAAGCGAGCGGAGACATGCCTTCGACGACAGCTGCGTTCGACGCATTTGAGAGCCTGAGCATGTGTCCCGCATGCGAGCGCGCCAATACACAGGACTGGTACGGCCAGGTGAACATGACGGTCAGCCAGCTTCTCGACGGGCTGCCGCCGAGGCTTGAGATTGATACCGGCCGCAGCCGCGTCTGGCTCGCTCGTTGCAACAATCTGCACTGTGGGCAGTTGAGCTACTGGCTGCGAACTCGTGATCTCCAAGATGAATACCTGTGGTTGGACCCACGGTTTGTCGCCTTTCACTACGACTTGCGGCAGCCTCCAGATGAGGGCTTGAACGAAGACGAGGCGGATCTCTATCGGCAGGCCACAACGGTTGCTTCTGCGTCACCTCGTGCCGCGTGCGCGCTGCTCCGCGTGTTGCTGGAGATCTTTCTGCGGCGTGAGATCACGTCACGCGGCCACGACGTCGGCCGCAAGCGGTTGGTTGAGCTCATCGAGTTTGCCGTGGAGCATCTCAACCTGTCCGCGACATTGCGGAATGGGCTCAGCGCGATTCGTGTGCAGGGAAACCAGGCCGTGCACGACGCCTACGGCATCAGTCAGCCCGCGAACGAGGACACGGTCCATTGGCTCTTCGTTGCCATCGAAGACCTAGTCGACGATCTGTACGTCAAGCCACAAAAGTGGGTGCCGCTGACCGACACGAGCCCACCGGTGCCGGAAGAGGAGCCCTTCTAGCGCTTTGGGGCCCCGAATGGATCCCTGCATCGTCACCGGCGCATGTCGCGGCCGGTGAAACAGCCACAGTTGGGCGTCAGGCGATGGCCGCTTTCCCAGAGCACAATGGGCGGCCATGGTCACGGGTGAGCTGAAGCGGCAGATCGACGCGGTGTGGAACGACTTCTGGTCGGGGGGCATCTCGAACCCGCTGGAGGTGATGGAGCAGCTCACCTACCTGCTGTTCGTGAAGGCGCTCGACGAACAGCAGACGCTGGCGGAGAACAAGGCGAACCGCACGCACGAGCCGATTCCGGCCGAGGACGACATCTTCCCCGACGGGCGGGAATTCCGGCCCGAGGGGCGCGCCGAGGGCCGGCCGTACGGCGACCTGCGCTGGTCGCGGTTCAAGAATCGCCCAGCCGCCGAGATGTTCGACATCGTCGAGAACTACGTGTTTCCGTTCCTGCAGCAGCGGGCCGGCGAGAGCAGCCACGCCAAGCACATGCGTGATGCCCGGCTCACGATCCCCACAGCGGCCCTGCTGCTGAAAGCGGTGGACGGGCTCGATGCCGTCGAGATGGCGGACCGCGACACCAAGGGCGATGTCTACGAGTACATGCTCTCGAAGATCGCTACGGCCGGACAGAACGGCCAGTTCCGCACGCCTCGGCACATCATCGAGCTCATGGTCGAGATGATGGCGCCCCAGCCCGATGACGTGATCTGCGACCCTGCCAGCGGTACTTGCGGGTTCTTGGTCGGTGCCGGTGAGTACATCCGTCGCGAGCATCCAGGTGCCCTCACCGACGACCGCCAGCAGCAGCACTTCCACAACGGGATGTTCTCGGGCTACGACTTCGACAACACGATGCTGCGCATCGGCTCGATGAACATGCAGCTCCATGGAGTGCAGAACCCGAACATCAGCTACCGGGATTCGCTCGCCGAGGACCACGCCGGCGACGCCGAGGCCTACAGCCTGATCCTTGCCAATCCGCCGTTCGCCGGATCGCTGGACTACGAGGGCACGGCCAAGGACCTCCTGCAGGTAGCCAGGACGAAGAAGACCGAGCTGCTGTTCCTCTCGCTGTTCCTGCGGCTCCTCAAGCCAGGGGGTCGGGCAGCGGTGATTGTCCCCGATGGGGTGCTGTTCGGCTCGACCAAGGCGCACAAGGAACTTCGTCGGATCCTTGTCGAGGATCAGAAGCTCGACGGCATCGTCTCGCTGCCCGCCGGTGTGTTCAAGCCGTACGCCGGAGTGTCCACGGCGATCCTGCTGTTCACCAAGACGAACTCCGGAGGCACCGATCTCGTCTGGTTCTACGACCTCCGAGCCGACGGCTACAGCCTCGACGACAAGCGCACGCCGCTACTCGACGAGGATTGGCTTGGTGTTCTTGGCGACTGGCGGTTGAGCGAGCAAGAACACGAGAAGAACAACCTGCCCGACGTGCTTGCCCGCTGGCACCAGCGCGACGGTTCGGAAACCAAGCGGGAGCCGACCGAGCAATCGTTCTGCGTGGCGAGGGCTGACATCGTTGCCAACAACTACGACCTGAGCATCAACCGGTACAAGGAGGTCGTCTTCGATGAGGTGCCGCACGATTCGCCGGTCTTGATCATCGATGAACTGCTGTCGCTGGAGGCCGAGATCCAATCGGGTCTCCACGAACTCAGGACAGTTCTTGGATGAAGGCCGTCCCCGTTAGTGAGTTTGCTGCTCGGGTCGACTACGGCGTCACTGCGTCCGCATCAAGGGACCCGATCGGTCCGAAAATGCTCCGCATCACTGACATCCACGGCACCAGCGTCAATTGGTCGACGGTGCCCCATTGCGCCAGTGCGACGAAGGGCGTGCAGGACCGCCAGCTCGAAGTCGGGGACATCGTCTTTGCCCGAACTGGGTCAACGGGCAACAGCCTGCTGATTCGCGATTGTCCGGAAGGCGCCGTTTTTGCGTCGTACTTGATTCGACTGCGGGTGCAGCCTGAGGTTGCCGACGCCGGTTACGTAAGTCACTTCTTTCGATCCCCGGGCTACTGGCGACAGATCGCGAGCGCGTCAGATGGCGGGGTTCAGAAGGGTGTCAACGCGTCGAAGCTGAAGAAGCTCCTCGTTCCGCTGCCGCGCCTTGGAGAGCAGCGACGGATTGCGTCCGTGCTGGATGCTGCCGAGGCGCTCCGTGCGAAGCGCCGACGGGCGGTTGCGAAGCTCGACGAACTGATTGAAGCCATCTTCCATGACATGTTCGGCGACCCGTTGACCAGCGACGCAGTTGCTCGTGCCCCGATTGGCTCGTTGGCGAGCGTGGTCACTGGGAACACGCCATCCCGTTCAAATCCGGCTTATTTTGGTGATCACATCGAGTGGCTCAAGACGGACAACATCAGACCGTCGGGTGAAATTGAACGTGCCGCTGAGCATCTGTCCGAATCCGGCCGAGCAAAGGGCCGGGAAGCCCCTGCCGGCTCGACCCTCGTCGTGTGCATCGCAGGAAGTCCAAGCAGCATCGGTCGTGTTGGCCTATTGGATAGAAGGGCGGCCTTCAATCAGCAGATCAACGCCGTCGTGCCTGGTCCGGAACTTCGCGCGCTTTTCTTGTTTCACCAGCTCAAGACTGCCCAACGCTTGGTACAGCGTGCGTCGACGGACTCGATGAAGGGCATGGTCAGCAAGACTGCGCTGGCGGCCGTGGAGGTGCTAGTCCCTCCGCTCAATGAACAGGACACGTTTGTCGATGTCGCTGAGCAAGTCCGCACTATGCGAAGGTGCTCGTCCAAGTCGCTTGACGCCAATGGCACCCTGTTCGCGTCGCTGCAACAGCGGGCGTTTCGGGGTGAGCTGTGAGCGAGTCGCAGTTCTCGTTCCTCGAAGCTGAGTTCGAGCCGGAGTTCAGATCGGCGGCGCGGGCCGAGGGGTATGCGTTGTCGGACCCGGGCGCCGCGGTCATCTATGCGCGCAAGTGTCTCGAATCTGCTGTCAAGTGGGCGTACCAGCACGACCGGTCGCTGCCCGAGCCGTACGACGACACGCTCGGAGCGCGGCTGAACGAAGCGGCGTTCAAGGCGCTGGAAGGCGGCCGGGTCTTCAACGTGGCGCGGAAGATCCAGCTAGCCGGGAATCGTGCTGTCCACGAGTCGAAGGCACCGTCGAAGCTGGAGGCGGTCGAGATCGTCTCGGCGCTGTTTCAGTTCTGCTTCTGGTTCGCCTTGAACTACGGGCGCTCGGCAAAGCCCGACCCGGTGTTGCGGTTCAATCCGCACAAGCTGCTCGACCCGGGCAAGGCCGAGCGAGCGTCGCTGCGCGAGCGCCAGGAGCTTGAGGAACGGCTGGAGCGGGAGACAGCGGAGCTTGCTTCCGCTCAGCTGCGATTGGCCGAATCGACCCGAACTGCCGATGAGCTGAGCGCCGAACTGGCGAAGCTGCGAGCAGAGGTTGCCGCGGCGAAGCAGCAGGCGGCCGAGACGGTCCCGCCGGAGGCGTACGACTGGTCCGAAGCCGAGACGCGCAAGTACAAGATCGATGCGCTGCTGGCGGAAGCCGGTTGGACCGACCTAATCGAAGGCCGCGACACTGAGTACGAAGTGCACCGGATGCCGTCGGGGTCGGGCGTCGGCTACGTCGACTACGTGCTGTGGGGGCCCGACGGGCGGCCGCTCGCAGTGGTGGAGGCCAAGAAGGCGCTCGTGGATCCGAAGGTCGGCGAGCAGCAGGCCAAGCTCTACGCCGACTGCTTGGAGGAGGCCTTCGGGCAGCGGCCCCTCATCTACGTCAGCAACGGCTACGAGCACTGGCTGTGGGACGACACCCAGTACCCGTCGCGACCGGTGCAGGGGTTCTGCACCCGAGACGAACTGGAACTGCTCATCCAGCGGCGCACGTCGCGCAAGGCGCTGGCATCGCTAGATGTCGGCGAGCAGATCGTCAACCGTCACTATCAGGAGCGGGCCATCCGGGCCATCGCCGAGCACTTCGACAACGACAAACAGCGCAAGGCATTGCTGGTGATGGCCACCGGTGCCGGCAAGACACGTACCGTGATCGCGCTGGTGGACCTGCTGATGCGCGCCCAGTGGGTCAAGCGGGTGCTGTTCCTCGCCGATCGCACTGCGCTGGTGAACCAAGCGGTGAACGCGTTCAAGACGCATCTGCCCGATTCGGCGCCGGTGAACCTGGTGACCGAAGGCAACGAGGACGGCCGGGTGTACGTGTCGACCTATCAGACGATGGTCGGCAAGATCGACGAGTACCGGCCCGACGGGACCCGCCGGTTCGGCGTGGGGCACTTCGACCTGGTGGTGATCGACGAAGCGCACCGGTCGGTGTACCGCAAGTACCGGGGCATCTTCGACTACTTCGACTCGCTGCTGGTGGGCCTGACGGCGACTCCCAAGGACGAGGTGGACAAGAACACCTACGACCTGTTCGACCTCGAGACCGGCGTGCCCACCGACGCGTACTCGCTGGACGACGCCATCAAGGACGGCTACCTGGTGCCGCCGCGGGGTGTGTCGGTGCCGTTGAAGTTCGTGCGCGAGGGCATCAAGTACGACGACCTGAGCGAGGACGAGAAGGACGACTGGGACGAGCTCGACTGGGGCGAGGACGACGAGGGCAACCCGCTCGACCCGCCCGAGGAGGTCGACGCTGCTGAGCTCAACAAGTGGCTGTTCAACAAGGACACCGTCGACCAGGTGCTGAAGTACCTGATGACCGACGGCATCAAGGTGGCCGGCGGCGACCGGCTGGGCAAGACGATCATCTTCGCCAAGAACCAGCGCCACGCCGACTTCATCAAGGAACGCTTCGACGCCAACTACCCGTCGCTCGATGCCGGCGGCTTCGCCCGGGTCATCACCCATCAGGTCAAGTACGGCCAGAGCCTGATCGACGACTTCTCCAACAAGGCCAAGCCGCCACACATTGCGATCAGCGTGGACATGCTGGACACCGGCATCGACGTGCCCGAGGTGGCCAACCTCGTGTACTTCAAGCTGGTGCGGTCGAAGACAAAGTTCTGGCAGATGCTGGGGCGGGGCACTCGGCTATGTGCGGACCTGTTCGGGCCTGGTGACGACAAGACCGAGTTCAAGGTGTTCGACTTCTGCCAGAACCTGGAGTACTTCAGCCAGGAGCTGGTGCCGGCGGACACGACGGGCGTGAAATCGCTCGGCGAGATGCTGTTCAGCACGCGGCTGGAGCTGCTGCAGGCGCTGGGCTCCATCGAGGCGTACGGCGATGAACGGGCTGAGGTTGCGGCGACGCTGCATACGGCGGTCGCATCGATGAACCCGAACAACTTCTTGGTGCGGCCTCACTTGGAGTTGGTGGAGCGGTTCAGCAAGCTGGCTGCGTGGGAGGCGGTCTCGGTGACGGACCTCGCGGCGCTGAATGACCGGGTCGCCAGGCTGCCCGATCAGCTACGCGCCGACGATGAGGACGCCAAGCGCTTTGACGTTGTGATGTTGAACGCGGAGTTGAGCCTGCTGCGGCGGGAGTCGTTCGAGCGGCAGCGCAGACGCATCATCGGTGTGGCGTCGGCCCTGGAGGACTTGGGCACGACGATTCCTGATGTGGTCAAGCAGCTGGAGTTGATCACTGCCATCCAGACCGATGAGTGGTGGGTGGATGCCACCTATCCCATGCTCGAAGACGCTCGCAAGCATCTCCGGGGCCTCGTCCACCTGATCGAGCGCACGAAGAAGAACGTGCTCTACAGCGACTTCACCGACGAGCTCGGCGATGCGGAAGAGGTCGTGCTGCCGGGTGCCGGGGGAGCGGCCGTCAGCAACGAGTTCGACCGGTTCCAACTGAAGGCCAAGCATTTCTTGAAGGAGAACCTGGCCGAAGACGTGGTGGCCAAGGTGCGCAGCGGCGAGACATTGACGCTCGTGGACATGGAGGCCTTGCAGCGGGTGTTGGTTGGGGCCGGCATCGGCGACACCGACACCTTCGCCGAGGCGTCGAAGCGCGCCGGCAGCTTTGGGCTGTTCATTCGCTCCTTGGTCGGGCTGGACCGGGCCGCAGCGATGCGAGCGTTCTCCAAGTTCCTCGACGACAAGCGCTACAGCGCCAACCAGATCCGCTTTGTCGAAATGGTGATCGAGTACCTCGCCGTCAACGGCACCATCGATGAGCGACGTGTCTACGACTCGCCCTTCACCAGCGTCGCCCCCCAAGGCCCCGAACTGCTCTACGGCTCAAGCGACGCCGACGAGTTCTTCGAGATCGTCAAGCACTTCCACAACACCGCCTCCGTCTGACAGTGCAGCGACGTGGCCTCACCTGCATGCTGTGTCGAACTGCTCGATGTCGACGGATCTTCGCTACGCTCGCACGTGTGCTCAAGATCGCGGGCCGGTATCCCTAGCACCGAAGGGCCATGTTCCCTCTTGTCGTTAGCTAGGTAGAGCAATCGTCCGTGAGCATCGCACGATCGGGACAGGATGGGTGCCCAAGTCTTGGCAACCTCCGCCGAGAGGAAGCCCGACGCGCGAGCATCCGCTACCCCGGACCGACAAGGAACCGGGATAGGTTCACTTCCAGTATCTTTCCGAATCTCGACGATCGCTGATTGAGGTGCGCGTAGTGGAGCAGGAGTTTGGAGAATGACGACGACGCCAACTGTCCCGCTGCCCCCGACGACACAGGACAGCGCCCGAGAATGGGCCACAAACCGTTTGATAGCAATCGAAGATATGTTAGATGCGGATGGCCTAACGATTATTTCGCCCATGCAACATGGGGTCGAGCATCGTGCTAAGATTGCTATCGAGGCCAGACACGATCGCAGAGACAATCTTTTTGTAATTGTTGATACTCCCGGCGGCGTTGTGGAGGTCGTTGAACGGATTGTGCGAGTCTTTAGGGAACACTACAGAGAAGTCCAATTCATCGTTCCGGATAGAGCGATGTCTGCTGGCACAGTACTAGTCATGTCAGGTGACCATATCCTGATGGACTACCATTCATGCCTGGGGCCAATCGATCCACAACTTGTACTTGATGATCGCTTGGTACCGGCGCTCTCGTATCTCGCGCAATATGAGCACTTAATCGAAAAGAGCGAGAACGGCTCACTTTCCACTGCTGAACTCGTACTGCTACAGAAGCTCGACTTAGCAGAGCTCCATCAATTTCAGCTGGCACGCGATCTGTCGATCGAACTCTTGAAGCAGTGGCTTACTAGCTACAAATTCAAAGATTGGACGACGACCGAGACTAGAGGCATACCCGTTACGAAGGAGATGAAAGAAGATCGGGCCAGTGACATTGCGCGAAAGCTGAGTGATCAAACGCGCTGGTTGACACACGGTCGCGGAATTGACATGAATACGCTACGGGATGAGCTTCACCTCAAGATTGATGACCTCAATGAGCAACCGGATTTGAAGCAAGCTGTGTGGAACTATTTCTGGTTTATTCGTGACCATATGGTAGGAAACGGCAGCGATTCTTTCGTGCATGCCATCAATTTCTTTTAGCACTAGAATAGGATAGGAACAATGGAACGGCAACATCCTGAAGAAACCCTAGATGCCAATCGCAATGTGGATAAGAAGGCTATGGAACGCTGCGACCAAGCAGCAAGACAACTCGCGGATGCGGGAATTGAACTGGGTGGATACCGACTGGGACCGGCTCTCGGGGGTTCCGCATTTGACCGTCCGATACTGACTTCAATACATCTCGACCACGAGAACGAGTAGCGGATGATAGTCGCCAACACAAGCGTGAGTAGCCTGCTGCAATAGTCCACTACTTGGAGTACATCGCCGCGAATAGCCCCACTTATTCCGACACCAACTAGGTCGGCAACGTGGAGTAAGGCACTCGGTGCGAGATTTGGCTGCACAAGGTGGACCACCTTCAGGCGTGCCACTCCTAGTGCATCAGGAACAAGGACAGCGCGGTGGAAGTACTCCTTGGTCGATCAGATGATGCTGCTCGCGTTGATGCTGGCTGAGAACGGTTCCGAGTTTCGAGTGCTACTGGAGCCCGTTCAGGGCCGCTAGCGTGTCGCGCCCTGCGCGGGGTCGCGGCAGCAAACCGAATCCAACGTCATGACTGTGACACCCCGTCTCTACGGTTGGAGCGT
Organism: Candidatus Poriferisodalis sp.; assembly: GCF_965203655.1. Lineage (GTDB taxonomy): Bacteria > Actinomycetota > Acidimicrobiia > Acidimicrobiales > Poriferisodalaceae > Poriferisodalis. The sequence continues at coordinate 159,551 of NZ_CBDBDD010000006.1, read as the reverse complement.
GGCTGACAGGTCGGGGATCGAGTGGACCGAGGCGACGTGGAACCCGACCACGGGCTGCGATCGGGTGTCGCCGGGCTGCGACCGCTGCTATGCGCAGACGCTGGCCAAGCGGCTCAAGGCGATGGGGTCGCCGAAGTACCAGAACGACGGCGACCCGTCGACGAGCGGGCCGGGCTTCGGGCTCACCTTGCATCGGTCATCGCTCGATGTGCCTCGACGCTGGAGCGCACCCCGCCTCGTGTTCGTGGACTCGATGAGCGATCTCTTTCACGACGATGTGCCGCAGGGGTTCATCGCGCAGGTCTTCGAGGTGATCCGCGAGACGCCCCAGCACACCTACCAGGTGCTCACCAAGCGAGCGCAGCGGCTGAGCCGGATCGCACCTGAGCTCGACTGGCCGTCGAACCTACCGATGGGCGTGAGCGTCGAGACTCGCCGGTACGGGTTCCGCATCGACCACCTGCGCCAGGTTCCCGCAGCGGTGAGGTTCGTCAGCGCCGAGCCGCTGCTCGGCCCGCTCGGCGAGCTCGATCTTGCGGGCATCGATTGGGTGATCGCCGGCGGCGAGTCCGGTGCCGGCGCCCGGCCCATGGAGCTGGGCTGGGTCACCGAGCTGCGCGACGCCTGCATCTCGGCCGGCGTGGCGTTCTTCTTCAAGCAGTGGGGAGGCCGCACGCCCAAGGCTGGCGGCCGCGAACTCGAGGGCAAGCTGTGGGACGAGCTGCCGGTGGGGGCGGCCGGCTAGGCCAGCGGCGCTTCCGACTGGAGTGTCGGCGCCGACCGGGCATCCGCTGAAATGGGCAGATTCAGAATTGCGTTGCCTGCGTCGCAGGAGTGCCAATACTGTGGGTGTTGTAAGCCCCTCGTCGGCCTCTCGTTGAAGCTGCTTGGGGCAGAACTTGGGGGCGACGCCAACTGCGGCGGCGCCCCCCGAATGCTTTTTCGAGGAGACCTCGGCCACGCCCTCACCGAGCGATCAGCGGTTCTGAGCTGACCGTAGGCAGCATGCGAGCGTCGGCTGAAGCCGTTTTTTCGAGACCGTGTCCACACCCCACCGGGGCGCGTAACCCCGGTCCAACGGCCCCGGCTTCGGTCGGGGCTGTTTAGCGTTCAGGCAGCGAACGTCGTCGGGTCGTGATGGATGTTGGTCATCGTTCGAGGGGCTCCGATATGGCGTGCCTTGCCCTAACGCGTCAGTGCCGTTGCGCTCGATAGTCGCGGAGGTCGCGGCAAGCGTCGTACATCGCCTTGTCGATAGGCAGCCATGTGGTGCCTGGAACGCCCCTCGACGATCGCACGCGGCGGCTGGAGGGAAACGCAGATTCAAAGACGAGTTGCCGACTCTGCGCTTGAGCAACCGTCTTGGCCAGCCGAACTGCCGGGCCGAAATCGGTGTCCTGGCTGACAATGATGGAGACGTCGTAACGCTGCTCGTGGGTTGCCTGCACAAGATCTACGGCGAGGCTGACATCAACTCCCTTCTCTTGGCGCCCTGCGCTGACTCGGCCCCGGTAAACGTGAACGCCCTGATTCGCCAAGTGGCGAAGCTTGTTGGTCCAAAAGTCGTGCCAGAACCTGTTGGCCGCTCGCTCGGGCACGCCTGTGTAGAAGCGCACCTCCACGAGCTCGCGTCCAGTGCGAGCGTCAACGAGAGCCTGCGCGAGCTTCACCACGTCGTAGCTCGGCCATTCGTACGGCGAGCTACGACGGCGCGGTGTTGGCGCCCACGCGACGCGGGCCAAGTGCAGCAGGTTTTGACCGTCAATCTGTACGAGTGCTCGCATGACAAGAAACACCCGCCCGGGGGCTGAACCGAAGTTGCAGCCCAGCGGGCGGGGAGCAGATGCCCGCAGCGTAGCGGGTCGGTCGACTGAACCCCTGTGCGGTTCGATTGGACATGCATGTCACTGTTCGGTGTGTCGCATCGCTGGCGGGGGTGCTTCAGGGCGGAGCGGAAACCCGAATCGATGCCGACAAATTCGCTTAGCAGCTTTGAGAAATTATCAATACGATTTCTTCTCATGAGCGTTGCTGAGACGGTCCGTGAGCATGTCGAGCGCCTGCCGGTGCGGTCGTTTCTGTCGCGAAGCGATCTGCCGACACCAGGTCACGCAGTCGATTGCGAGCTGGCGCGGCTGGCAGGCCGGAATGAGCTGATGCGCGCCCACAAGGGCCTGTACTGGAAGGGGCCCCAGACACGGGCTGGGATGGTGCCTCCGGCGCCGCTCGCGGTCGGGATGGCAGTGGCGGGCGCCGGGGCCGGCCCAGCTGGCTTCTCGGCTGCAACAGCACTGGGCTTGACGACGCAGGTTCCCTCTGTGGAGGCGGTGGCGGTCGCCGGCCGTGCTCATCGGCCTCCCCGAGGAGTGGTGTTTGCGGCGAGGTCTGTCGAGCGTCGGTTCCGGGAGCTGGAGCCGCTTGAAGTCGCGGTGATCGAGCTGATGCGCGACGGCACTCGATACGTCGAGGTCAGCTGGGACGATGTCGAGGCTGCTGTCGTAGGCCTGGTTGAGTCCGAAGCCGTCCGGCCGCGTGCGGTCTGCGAGCAGATCGACGACGAGCATCACGTGGCAGCCCGCACACGCTGGCAGGCCATCGAACGTCGGCTCGGCTTGTGAAGGCCTGCTCAGGCAGCGACTCGAACCGATTTGGCTGGGGCTCGGATCGGGCCGTATAGTGCCCGTGTACTTCTTCAACGGCGCTTAGGCCCGAGGCCGAACGCCACGTCCTACGGCCGCCTTCGGGCGGCCGTAGTTGCGCATCAGGCGACGTGCGGCAGTTGTTCCAGCGACCGATGCGACCGGTACTATGAGCGCACCCCACCGGGGCTCGTAACCCCGGTCCGACGGCCCCGACTTCGGTCGGGGCTGTTTAGCGTTTGGTCAGGACGTGACGCCCTCCGCCAGCGCATGCAGCAAATCGACGACGCGTTGGTGCTCGCCGGAGGCGATGACGTCCAGCGGTGTTCGGTCGCCGAGGTTCGGGTTGGGAGACTGCAGCCACGGCCTGACGGCGTCGTCGCTGATGACCGTGCGGGCGAGATCAATAGCCGCTTGCAGCTCCTGCGGCTGCTCCTCGGTCTCAGGGTGGGGAGCTGTCGGCTGCGTCCGCCGGCGAGCGACGCCGCGGGGGTTCGTGCCACTCACGTCAGCCGGCGACGAGTTGCTGGACCCGCTGGTGTGACACGCCGAGGAGCCGGGCCGCATCCCGCCGTGAGACGCCGGCCTCGGTGAGACGCAACGCGGCGGCCCGCTGGCGAGCCAAGTAGAGCTCGTGCGCCTCCAGCGCCTGGTCGCGCAAGCGTGCGAGTTCGCCGACATCGACGTCGGCAACTTCGATGCGCTCGTCGAGCTCCACGGCGGACTCTGGGATGTCGACCGTGACGGCGATGGCCTCGCGGGCGTTTGTCGCCGCTTCATCGAGGTTCCGGCCGAAGGTGTGGACGTCGGCCATGGCCTCGATGTCCACAATCCAAGCATCGTCGCCCGGATCTCGCCGGTAGGTCACCGTGTAACTGCTCATCGCCCTACTCCGTTGCCGCCCACGTGTCTATTGCACTAGACAAGCTAGTAGGCCTGCGGCCGTGAGTTCGCCTGTGATTGAGACCTGAACCATCAGTCGACAAGCGCTTGCGATTCTGTGTCATGGAATAAACTTCTCTAGATATGGGAAAGACTGAGGCGCCGAAGTTGCTGCCGCTGTTGCGGTCGCGCCAGCAGGGCGAGATTCTTGCTCTGCTGCTGGGCGATCCCGAGCTCGAAGCCAGCGTCACGGACATCGCAGCCATGGCGGGTGTTCCGATCAGCTCCGTGCACCGTGAGATCGAGCGAGCCGAAGCCGCCGGCATCGTCACGAGCCGCAGAATCGGCAATGTCCGGCTCGTGCGAGCCGACACCGACAGTCCCTACTACCGGGGACTCGCCGACGTGCTGGTCAAGGCGTTCGGCCCGCCGCAAGTGCTCGCTGAGGTTCTTGACGACGTCGACGGCGTTGAAGCCGCGCACATCTTTGGCTCATGGGCAGCCCGCTGGGCTGGAGAGGGAGCCGATCGTCCCGTCGCCGATATAGATGTCCTCGTGCTTGGCGCGCCCGACCGCGACCGGCTCTACGCAGCGCTCTCCGTCGCCGAGAAACGACTCGGTCGTCCGGTGCAGGACGCCATTCGCCCGGCCGACTGGATCGCGGAGGGCACGGGCAGATTCCACGCGACCGTCGTCAGCCGGCCCCTAGTGCCGATCAACCTTGGTCAGGGTTGAAGGGCCCCAGGGCGTCTGCTGCGCCGATCTGCTTCGACCCGTCGACAGCAGCCTTCGCCCGCGAGATGAGCGGTGGTATGACTTGGTTATACTGCGGGCATGAAGATCGCCGTTTCGATTCCGGACGATGTGTTTCGGGCAGGGGAGGAATTGGCGGCGCGTGAGCGCTGCTCGCGCTCAAGCCTGTATGCGGAGGCGCTGCGGCGTCTGCTGGCCGAGGCGGAGCGGCAGGAGGTCACGGCCAAGCTCAATGCCGTGTACGAGGCCGAGCGCTCCGATCTCGGGGCCGGCCTTCGTGAGGCGCAGGCTCGGGCGCTGTCAGGCCGCCGGTGATTCAGCGGGGCGATGTCTGCTGGGTGGACTTCGGCGAGCCGGCCGGTTCGGAACCGGGCTATCGGCACCCGCTGGTGGTGGTCTCCGATGACAGCTTCAACCGCAGCCGCATAGCGACGGTTGTCGGGGTAGTGGTGACAAGCAATCTGCAGCTGCTCGACGCGCCCGGCAACGTGAGCCTGCCCGCCGCCGAAGCGGGCCTGCCCCACGACTCGGTGGCGAACGTGTCCCAAGTGGTCACTATCGACAAGGCGGAACTGTCCGAAGCGGTCGGCGCCGCCGGCCCGGCCACGATGGAACGCATCGACGACGGTCTCCGACTGGCGCTCGGCCTGTCCAGCTCACTGCGCCGCTGAGGCTGCTGAGGCGGAATCGGTCACCCGGCGAGGCCCTCTTTCGGCTTGTGGGCTCGGAATTGCCACAGGGTGATGGCGGTGAACAGCGCTGCGAACCCGACCAGCATGGCGATGGCGCGGCCGAATCCCTGCTCGCCGTTGAGCACGCTGCGGTAGGCGTCGATCACCCAGTACACAGGGCTGGCCGGGGCGATGGCCTGCACCCAGCCCGGCAGCGCTGCGATCTTGGCGATGGCCCCGCCGGCGCCTGCGATCGCCATGGCGACGTACATCGCCGAGCCGGATGATCGTCGCCGGGTCGGGGTCGGCAGCGAGCAGGTCGTCGAGCGGACCGGCCGCGACCCGCCGGCCGTGGTCGATGATCACCAGCGAGTCACACGCCTCGTCGGCTTCCTCGAGGTAGTGGGTGCTGAAGATGACCGCAGTGCCGCCGGCCGCGAGCCGTCGGATGGCGTCGATCACCCGCCGTCGCGCCGACACGTCGAGGCCTGCGGTCGGCTCATCGACCAGCAGCAGCGTGGGCTCATGTATCACGGTCGACGTCAGGTGCACCAGCTTCGCCTGCCCCACGCTGAGGTCGTTCACCCGGCGGCCGATCAGCGAGTCGAGGTCGAACAGGTCGACGATCTTCGCCACCGCCTCCGAGAGCGCCCGGCCCCGCAGCCCGTACAGGCCGTCGAAGTAGGCGAGGTTCTCTGACACGCGCAGCGACAGGTACAACGCCGTGCGCTGGGCTGCATACCCGACCATGGCGCTGACCGTCTTCGACTTCGGCGCCAGCCCGTCGACGGCGATGTGGCCGCCGTCGGGTTCCAGCAGGCCGACGATGCAGCCCATCGTGGTCGTCTTGCCGGCGCCGTTGGGGCCCAGCAGCCCGAGCGTTTCGCCGGGGGCCACCGAGAACGACAGATCGTCGACGGCGGTGATCGAGCCGTATCGCTTGGTCAGCGATTCGACCTCCAGCAGCGTCACGGCCGACATTCTGGCCGCCCGAGGTGGTCGGCCGACATTGCGCGGGGCTGGCTGGCTAGAGCCTGGCTGCGATGCGTTCGAGCGTGTTCCAGTTGCGGGCCGTGGCGGTCACGCCGAAGTGCCGTTCGAGATGTGCGTATGTCAGGCGGAGCGCCTTGATGCCCTCGGGGGCCCAGACGTATGCCTCCGAGCCCTCGACATGGAGGACTTCGGGGGTGTGGTCGGCTTCGGTGAGTTCGCGCACGGCCTCGGGGCTCGGTTCGTCCGACAGGAAGTTGACTAGGTAGCGCGACCCGTCATCGGCGAGGTGGCGGAGGGGATTGCGCTCGAGGATGGCTTCGATCTCGGCGGCGGTGCGGGCCACGCAGGCCACGTGGACGTCGAATTCGTCGGCCAGCAGCTGCTGGACGGAGGCGGCCACTGCGCCGGCTACTGCGGAGGGGTCCGGGGCATCGTCGGGCTGGTCGGCGGTGACGATGATGTTGCCGCTCTGGAGAATCGTGACGGGGTCGGTGTAGCCGGCGTCGGCCAGCTTGGGGCGCAGCTCGGCCATGGGGACCCGATTGTGCCCGCCCACGTTGATGCCCTTGGGCAGCACGACGCATCGGATGGTCATGGCAGGCGGCTCACTCGGGTCGCTTCGGCCATGACCGAACGGTAGGGCGACGGCGGCAGTCGGTGCCACGAACACATGTCACACCCCCCTTCTACGTTGACCGTCATGACCTCCGCCGTGGGAAGCCGACCAGCGACCGTCCGGCGTGGTCCGGGCGGTCGCCCTGCGGGGAAGGCCTGCCTGGCGGAGATGCGTGCGCGGTTGGCGCTGCGGTGCGGTGGTGACGGTAGCGACGGTGGCGGTGACGTGGATGGCGGCGGTGGTGCTGTAGTTCGGTGCGCGGTCGATGCTGCGGTGGGGCCGCTGGTTGGTGGGGATCCGTTGGTGGATGCGGCAGCGGTTCGGTCTGTGGGCGATGAGGACTTGGTGTGGTGCGCGCAGGCGGTGCAGCGCGCCATCAACGTGCTTGAAGGGGCACGCAGCGCGCTGGCTGCCGAAGCGGTACGGCGTCGGCTGCATGCGCGCCGCGGGGAGGCATCGGGGGCAGAAACGCTGGTGAATGCCACCGCGGTCAGCGGTGCGCTGGCGCGTCGGATCGAACGCGAGGCTCAGGCTGTGAACGCCCAGCCGCCGGTTGCGGAAGCGCTGGGGCGCGGTGACATCAACTCCGATCAAGCCGCGATGGTGGCCGCGGCAGAAGTACCCGACGACGTGCGGCGCGAGCTGTGCAAGCAGGCGAGGAGCCAGACAGCCGATCAGACACGGCAGACCGTGCGTGCCGCAGAGGCGGCGTGGCGGCGCGAGAGCGACGCGCAGCGGCGGGCTCGCCAGCGCGCCGCGAGGTCGGCATCGATGTGGGTCGACCCGCACGACGGCATGTGGCACTTGCGTGCGAAGTTCGATGCGCTGACCGGCGACGCCGTCAACCGCCTGTTGGTGGCCGCGATCGAGCGGAACTGGCGCAGCGACAAGGACCTGCCCGACTCCAAGCGGCGCAGCGTCCCCCAGCGCGCCGCCGATGCGCTCGTGTGGCTGCTCACCGCCGCCGGCGCGCAGAGCGCTGATTGCGCGGAAGAACGTGACGCGAGTTCCAGGAGCACCGGCAGCGCGGGACCAGCGCAGGGCGCGGACTCCGCTAGCGGTGACGCTTCGAGCCCCAGCTGGGCAGGACACGCAGGTTCTGCGGCTCGAGATGCTGTGTCGGCCCCAGGTGATCTCGAAGCGACACCCGCAGCCCCCGATAGGTCAACTGTCGCTGGCGGGGGCTCGGGTGACGACGGCTGGGTGGTGCCGAGTCCGACGCAGATGATCGTGCTCACCACCCTGGACAACCTGCGCGGCAGTTCTCCGCACAGCGCAACCGATCCCGAGTGCACATGCGCGGCGTCGAGACCTGCGAACGATCTGCTGGCGGTGCCGGGCGCCGCGGCGATTGCCGAGACCGGCACGGTGCTCGGCGCGGCCGATCTGCGCAGGATCGCCTGCGACACTCAGGTCATACCGGTGGTGATGGGCGGCCCTGGCGAGGTGCTCGACGTGGGTCGCGCCAAGCGCACCATCCCCCCGGCCATCCGCCGGGCGCTGATCGCCCGCGACCAAGGCTGCGTGTGGCCCGGCTGCGACCGGGCGCCGATCCACTGCGACGGCCACCACATCCAGCACTGGCTCGACGACGGTCCCACCAGCCTGAACAATCTGGCGCTGCTGTGCCACAGCCACCACCAGCGGCTGCACGAGTACAACCTGGTGCTGCACCCGCCGACGGCGCCGGCACCCCCCGGCGAAGGCTGGTCGGTCACACCAGCCCCGCCCCGCAAGCCCCGCACCCCAACGGGAGACCACGTCCGTCAGAACTGCTGAGCGGTGGATCTCCTGCCCGCCGGCTTGCCGAACGTGCGCAGTTGCCTAGCGATGCGGCGACGCTCGAATTTGCCGAGGTGAGTCTGATGTGCCGCATGCGAGAGGTGCAGCGGCCCCGCAGGGCAGAGGGTCGGGACACGGGGATGACGCCGCCTACGGCGATGGCATCGACCTCGACCTGCACCTCGGCATCGGCATAGGCCTCGACCTCGCAACCGGCTACGGGCGGCGGCAGCGGGCTTTGACGAAGCACTGAGCGTCCGGGGACCGCCAAACTGGTCCACGCGGCAGAACGAATGAGACAAGCAAAGGGACGGGCGATGAATGGACAGGTCAGCGACACCACGGCACTGCGGGAGATCTACCGGCAGCCGTCCAAGCTGGTGGCCAACAAGAACGTGCCGGCGATCGATGCTGAGTCGACTCGATTCCTGGCGATGTCGCCGCTGTGCGTGCTGGCGACCCATGGCCCGGGCGGGACCGACGCGTCGCCCCGTGGCGGGCCTCCGGGGTTCGCCCGGGTGCTCGATGACGGTGCACGCTTGGCTTTCGGCGATCTCGCCGGCAACAACCGGCTCGACTCGTACACCAACTTTCTGGACAACCCCCAGGTCGGTTTGATCTTTTTCGTACCAGGCAGCGACCACACCGTGCGGGTGAACGGCGCTGCTTCCCTCACCACCGATCCCGACGTCTGTGCGGCGACAGCGGTGGGGGATCGGGTGCCCAAGACGGCCGTGGTCGTCGATGTCGACGAGTGCTTTCTCCACTGCGGGAAGGCGCTGATACGCGCCGACCTCTGGGACACGTCGACGTGGCCGGATAGCGACGTGCCCACGGCGGGCGAGATCCTCGCCTCCCAGCACGAGCTGCAGGCTGAGCCAAGCGCCATCGATCAAGACCTGGAAGCTGGCTACGAAGCCACGCTGTGGTCTGACGCGGGTTGATCTCCTGGGCCACTGCTTCGCGGGCGCGCCCTAGTCCAGGGTCGTCAATCTGAGGCTTCGAGCATCCATCGGAAAGCAAACCGAGCCATGACGAGCACTGCCGCGCCGGTCAAGAACATGGCCAGCGCCAGTGCAGGGCGATCGGCGATCATCGTCGCGGCTACGGCGACCGGCACAATGGCGCCGACCAGCATGAGCAGGGTCGTCCAGAAGCGAAAGGACGCCGACACAAGAAAACAGTAACTCTTGGGGCGGGACACTCCGTCCCTGTATGTCTGCCCCTACGGGGCTGCGATGTAGCCGACAGCCGGGTCGTAGGGATGAGTCGGCGGGCCCTTGAGCTCGACGGTGTTGCCGTCGGGATCGTCCACATACATCGACGGCCCGCGCCCGTCGGCACCCCAGTTGTTGTACACGCGGCCGGGCTCGACACCGTGGTCAGTCAGGTGCCGGCGCAGATCGTCTTCGTCGAATGGCTCGATCCGAACGCAGAAGTGGTCCACGTTGTGCGCCGTCGGACCCGGAGGCGGGCCGCCCTCCCTTCCGAGCACGCCCGCCACGTCGACGAGGTCGATGATGGAATCGCCGGCGCGCAGCTGGTACAGGCCGATCTCATCGTTCATGTGCTCGACGGTGCAGCCGAGCACCGAGGTGTAGAAGGCCATGCTGCGCTCGACATCGGCGACTCGCAGCACGATGTGGTCGAGCGACGTCAGACGGAACACCTGGCAACCCCCCGGGGCCTGCCGACGAGCAGGACACTGCCCGCGAGGGTATTCGGGCTCGCCAGCGGACGGTGCTCCGAGCGATCGCCCTAGCATCGAAGCGAGGACTCCCGCCCGGTCGTCCCGGATCGGGCACCTACCGAGAGCGCACGTGCCATGAAGAGCATCTGGCGAGCCATTCGCAACGCTCTCGTCAGCTTCGCCAATTTCTTCTACCTGCTCGTCCGCATGCCACTGCGGGGACCGCGAGTGCCGCAGAGCCACACGGGGATGGCCCGCGAAGCCATGCACGTGTCTCGCCGCGGTTCGGGGACCACCGCCACCGACAAGTTCCTGGCAACCGAGATCTCCAAGGGACACCAGATCGAGCTGCATGGCGACCCTGGCTCAGCGCGCCCCGTCGCCAGCTACGGCGGACGGCCACCGGTGTACAAGCGGCGGTCAAGCCTGATCACGATCGTCCTGTTCGTGATGACCCTCGCCGCAATCATCGGTTGGGTCCTCGAGGCCAGCGGCCGCTGGTGAGCTGAGCCCGCTATCGCATCAGCAGTGCATCGAGCGCGGCCAACGCGTTCGCCATGCTCGACGTGCCTGCAGAACCCGCGTCGCGCCAGGCGACGTGACCGTCGGGCCGCACGAGCACAGCGCCGTGCGCACTGATGCCGTGAGCCTCAGCGAGCCGGCCCCCGGGATCCGCAAGATCAGCCCCGAGCCAGAGCACGCGCAGCATCGGATGAGCAACTGAGGCGTCATCTGCGGCACCCCCAGCCTCAGCGCCGCACAGCATCACGAATTGCGTGTCGTACAAGTCCAAGGTCGACGTCGCACCGTCGAATCGGATCGGCACATGGGGCGCCCGATGTCCTGGACGAGCGGTCGGCGCGTAGTCCGACACAGGGTCGTCCACCTGCGGGGGGTCGCTGCCGTCGGGAATCAGGCATCCCTCGTCGTAGTGCAGCCCGAGGTCCATGCCGAGCCAGTTGCCGTAGCGCGCCGAAGCCCCGATGGCCTCGCGCTTCTGCTCGACGGTCGCCGTGCCCGACTCGATCAGCCGCCGGATCCGTCCCACGCTGCGCGAGTTGTCACGGGAGCGGTCAGCGTTGTACTGGGCGATGGGTGCCCGCTCGGCCTCGTAGGTGTCCAGCAGCCCCTCGCCGGCATCGCCGCCGGCCACCGCAGCGAACTTCCACGCCAGGTTGTGGGCATCCTGAATCGCCGTGTTCATGCCGAAGCCGCCCGTCGGCGGCAGCTGGTGCGCAGCATCGCCGATCAGAAACACCCGCCCGTCCCGGAATCGCTCAGCCACCGTCGAGGACATGACCCACGGAATCACATCGGTGACTCGCAGGTCGAAGTCCGCGGGCAAGTCCGGACCGATCGACCGCCGGATCCACTCAGTCGCTACCTCGGTGCTGAAGTCCTCCGGCCGGTGCATCGACGGGTCGTAGTTGAGCTGGCACAGCCACCGGTCGTCGGTGTCGATTTTCTGGAAGACGTTTCGGGCCGGGTTCGTCGTCCAGTACAGGGCAGCAGGCCGATGGTCGGTCCAGGGCCCCAGGTCTGCGTAGAACTGGCAGTTGATCATGGTGCCGAAGCTGGCGATGCCGTCCATCTCGATATCGAGACTGCGCCGCACCTTCGACCCGGCCCCGTCGGCACCCACCAGCCAGCGCGCCGTCAGCTGCTGCGTGCCCGATGGGCCGCGCACCTCGGCCGTGACCCGCTCACGGTCTTGGGCCACCTCGACCAGCTCGGCGCCCCAGCGGATCTGCACCTGCGGCATGTCTCCCAAGCGGCGCAGCAGGATCTCCTCGATCCGATCCTGCGAGGTCAGCAGCCACGGCGCCGGCGACAGCTCCACGCCGTCCACAACCGGCTGCACCCCCGTCGTCACCCGGCCGATCTCGGTGCCCGCCAGCGTCTCGCAGTACACGAACTGCTCCGTCCACGGCAGCGGCAGGCTCGCGGCCTCGATCTCGTCCAGCACACCCCACGGCCGCATCAGCTCCGCAGTCCGCACATTGACCGACCGCGCTCGGGGGTGGGGGTTCACACCGCCGCGACGCTCCACGACGATCGCGTCGAGCCCGAATCGAGCCAGCAGGATCGCCATCGACAGCCCAGCCGGCCCCGCACCCACGACCAGCACCGTCGTATCGGGCGCACCGGTGTCGGCAGCGGCGGTCAAGGCAGTGACCCCGGAGATCTAGCTCTGCAAGACCGTGGCCAGCTTGGCGAGAGCGGCGCGCAGCTCCGCGTCGAGCTCGGCGTCAGAAACGGCGCCTGCCTCGGTGTCGAAGTTCTCGCCGAACCGTGGGATCGCCAGGCTGGCCAGCACCTCATTGCCGAAGTAGCCCGCGAGATGGCCGGCGGTCCGCAGCACGAACCCGCCCCCGCCACCGCCGGGCGATGTGGACAGCATCACGATCGGCTTGTCGTGGTAGACGCGCATGTCGATCCGCGACGCCCAGTCGAAGACGTTCTTGAACGCGACCGTGTACGAGCCGTTGTGCTCGGCGAACGAGATCAGCAGCGCGTCGGCAGCCCCGATCGTGTCGTAGAAGTCGTGAGCTGCCTGCGGGATGCCACCGGCCTCCTGCCGGTCAAGGCTGTAGATCGGCATCTCGAACTCGTTCAGGTCGAGCGTGCTGACCTCGAGCGCATCGGGGTCCACGCCGTCGATCTCGCCGCCCTGCAGCAATCCGAGGGCGTAATCGACAAGCTGCCGGTTGATCGATTGGCTGCTGTTGGAGGCAGCAAAGGCCAAGAGCTTCATGATCTCTCCGCGTGGGCAGTGTGGCTGATGATGGCATCGACGATGACGGGCCACAGCGGCTCGGGCAGGTCGTGACCCATGTCGCCGAGCAGCAGCAGGTGTGCGCCGGGCACCAGCTCGGCCGTGCGTTCGCCCCCGTTCGGCAGGATGAGCGTGTCGTCCCGCCCATGGATCACCAGCGTCGGCACGTCAAGCTGCCCGAGTGCTTCGGCCCGGGGCGCCGAGCCCCGAACGGCCGCCATCTGGCGGGGGAGTCCCTCGGGATAGAACATTCGGTCGAACGCAGTAGCCAGGAACCCGGCCATCGCATCGGGGTCGTAGTGACGGCGGCTGGACCAGATCTTCGATGACGCCACGCCGTTGGCGATGAACTCGTCCCGGTCAACCGGCGGCGGAGCGGTCAGCGCTTCGAGCGCCTCGGGCGCCGCCTCGAAGTAGCCCCGCTCGCCAGTGGTCGACATGATCGAGGTCATCGACAGCACCCGGTCGGGATGATCGATCGCCATCTGCTGCACGATCATCCCGCCCATCGACACACCGGCGATGTGCGCGGCCCCGACTCCGAGATGGTCGAGCAGTCCCATGCCGTCGTCGCCGAAGTCCGACAGCGTGTAGGGGACCGGCGGCACCGGCTCGCCCGCCAAAGCGGCCTTGGTGACTGCCACGACGTCCACCTCGACCCCGTCCAAGTGCGTCGAGAGGCCGACATCGCGGTTGTCGAAGCTGACGACGAACCGACCCCGTTGCGCAAGCTGCTCGCGGAAGCCCGCCCGCCAGCCGAGGATCTGAGACGAGTACCCGTTCACCAACAGCAGCGCTGGATCGGCCGGATCGCCGTGGGTCTCGTAGTACAGCTCGATCTCTGTCGGGCCGACCTCGTTCGAGCCGAACTGCTCAGGCTCGAATCTGTTGACTGGCGCAATGGGCATGGCGATGAGTCTGCCGCACGAACTGCTTGCTCAGGCCAATCTCAGCACGCCGTCACATCGCCGGTAGGCAGTCGGCACACCGCGGGTCAGGGATAGCTCAGAGACTTGTCCGGCAGTGTCCTTTCGCTCGAACGATGGGGTGCCGTAACGTTCGGGCTATGCGGCGCATGCACATCGGACTGCAGGTCGACGACCTCGACGAGTCGATCGAGTTCTATTCCCGGCTGTTTGGCTGCGAGCCCACGCTGCGGCGCGCCGACTACGCCAAGTGGATGCTGGACGACCCCCGGGTCAACTTCTCGCTCGATGTCCACGGCGACGGGCCGCCCGGCTCGGCCCACTACGGCATCCAAGTCGAATCGCCCGAAGAATTGGCGGCGATGCGCACTCACATCGACGCGGCCGACCTGCCCCGATCCGATCAGGACGACATGGTGTGCGGCTACCAGCTGCAGCACAAGTCGTGGGTCACCGACCCCAACGGCCTGTGGTGGGAGGCGTTCTTCACCGAGGGCGTCGTGGACGGTGGCTACGGCACCGCCGAGATGCCCGATCCGTGAGCTACAGATACGCCGCCCGTGACCGGCGGCGACGCGGGCTGAGCGGGTTCGGCACGAACATCGGCACCGCGGCCTGGTACTGCCGGTAAGCGGGGTACCTCGACGCCGAGATTCGCTCGGTCAGCCGCGTCGAGACGGCAAACAGCAGCAACAGAACCAGGCAGCCCCCCGCGGTCCAGTGCCACAGGTCTCCCGACGCCGAGATGGCGAACAGGTAGAAGACCAGCCACATGGCTTGCTCGGCTGTGCAGTTGGGGTGGCGGCACCAGCGAAACAGCCCCGTGTCCAAGAACGGCTTCGCCACCGGCTCGCCCGCCGCGATCCGCCGTTGCTTGTCCTGCTGGAAGCGCCACATCTGTTGGTCCGCGACGGTCTCGATCACCAGCAGCCCCACGAACGCCACGATCGCGACGTAGTCCAGCCAGCCCAGCGGCACGTCCGCGTGCAGCCACGCCTGGTGGACCGGCGACGTAAACCACCACACGAGCGCCATCTGGCCGTACGACACGAAGAGCACGTTGAATGTCTGGAAGCCCACCTCGCCGATCTGCCAGCCGAAGATTCTCCGCTGGTTGATCTGCTCTCGGAGGTAGCTCCAGCGGTAGTCCTCGCTGTCGGGCCGCCACCCGCCCCGGCGGATCAGGTTGAACGTGAGCCGCGCCCCCCACGCGCACGCCAGCGCTGTCATCACGGCGACCCGGCCCGAGCCGAATCCCACGTCGGCGAGCACGATCCCGCAGTACAGCGTCGGCACGATCGACCACAGCCGGTCGACCCACGAGGCGTCCCGCGTCAGGATCGACGCCATCCAGCACACAGCTGCCAACGCAGTGCACACACCCAGCGCCACGCCGTACGGAGTGCCGACGAGCGGATGGTCGATGTCGGGATAAATGGTCGCGCCGAGTACCGCCGCAGCCGCGCCGATGACGACAACCCCGGCCCACCCGGGTGCGCCGACGCGGATCCACGGTGTCATTCGTTTGCCTGCATGACTCGAACGAGGACTGCGCGATCAGCCGGCACGACCCGGACTCCCGAGCAGCAGTGCTCCGAATCGGAACTCAGTTGCAGAAGCCCTCGGCGCTCACGCCGCGCTCGGTGTAGCACATCAAGGTGCCCTCGACGTTGCGCAGCGTGTAGCCGTCGCCGCCTTCGCTTGCCTGGGCGAACACGCGCAGCCGCAGACCTCGCAATGAGTCGTCCGGCGATCCGACCACGTCCATCGTGATCCCCGAGACCACGCCCGCCACCGGCGCTCCCGAAATCCTGACCCGCGGCTCGGGCTCTGCCGGCGCCAGCGCGTTGGCCACGAGCTGCCCGAGGCCCGTCAGCGTCTCGGCGCTCGGCGACTCGCCCAATATCGCGACGACTTGCGGCGTGATATCGAACGTCGTCCCCAACGGCGCCACGTACTCGGCGCTGACCCAGCCGACGGTCTCGTCTACCTGCACTTCGAGCCAGATCGTGTCCGCTTGCGAGCGGGTCGTGCCGGTAGGCACGATGCCGGTCGCCTGCGAATCCAGCCTGCCGATCACCTGGCCCTCGGGAGCGTTGCGCAGATTCAGGTTGCTGTCATGGCCGATGCCGACCACTGACAGCACCAACGGGCCGGGCTCATCAGTGGCCATGTCACCCTCAGCGGTCGTGGTTGCCGTGACGATCTGCTGAGCGGCAGCCGTCGTGGGGGTGGGCGGCAGGGTCTGAACCGGTCCCAGGGTGGTGGTGGTGCGCGCCGTCGGCGTCGTCGCCGGTGCGGGTGCCGCTGTCGTCGCGGCCACGGTTGCGGACTCGGCTGTCTGGGCGTCGCCGCCATCGCCGTCGTCGACGGCGATGACCAGCGCGACGACCGCCACGACCAGCGCCAGCAGCGAGATGCCGAGCGGAAGTCGATCTCGCATTGCGATGAGCCCCTCACCGGGCGGACGACCGCCGTCTGGGGGGCCTGGGAATTCAGTGGGATCGGTCATTCGTGTCAGTCGTCCATGTCTGTCGGGTAGCTGTCGGCGTCGAGGGTGGGCCCCGAACGGCGGCGCCCACCAGGTGCGCCTGGCCCGCTGGTCCAGCCGGTGGCCGTGATGCGTTTGGAATAGCGGCGCACCAGTACCGAGCGTACGGCTATGCGGGTCGGTGGGAAGAGCAATACCAAGCCGACCGCGTCGGTCAGAAAGCCCGGCGTCAGCATGAGCGTGCCCGCAACCAGGATCAGCACCCCGTCGACCAGCTCGTTGCCGGGGAGCTCTCCCCGTTCGAGGCGGGTGCGGATCTGGTTGAGCACGCCGAGCCCGGATCGGCGCACCATCCAGGCACCCACGACCGAGACGGCCAGCAACAGCAGGATGGTCTGGCCGACACCCAGCCCGCCGGCCACCTGCACGATCACGTAGAGCTCCACCAGCGGCACCGACACGAGCAGGAGAATCAGCACCGCCAGCACGCCGTCCACCATACGGCCGTCCGGCAACTGCCCTCAGTCAGGCCTTCCAGGCCCCCAGGTTCACGCGGCCGGATTGACGAGGCGCCCGACGAAGAGGACGGCTTGGGTCTCGCGGTGAATGATCGCCCACAGGAACGGCCGATCGGCAACGACGGTGAGGTCGGGCGGCGGCGGCATGGATTCGAGGAACGCCATGGCCGTCGCTGCCGCCGCTTCGGTGCCCTTCTCGTCGACGATCACCTTGGCGCTGTGCAGCGCGGAGGTGATGAAGATGCCGGGGGCGATGCCGTCGAATCCCGCTCCGGCGCAGAAGCCCTGCGGGCACAGCCACTCGAAGAGATCGGCTGGCGGCAGTGTCTGCTCCCACTTGGGCATGGTGAGCTTGACTGTGCCCGACTGGGCAACGCTGTCCAGCTCAGCCAGAGCGGCAGCGTCGAGCGATGCTTCGACGGCCTCGAGGCCATCGCGTTCGTGGGGGACGATGAGCCACATCGCCAAGTCGCGGCCGACGTAGGGCAGTTCCACGGCATCGGCGCTCTCCATCAGGACGTAGCGGCGATCCTTCGCTCTGTGATCGCGCATGAACGGCACCGTCACCGTCTGGCCGATGTCGGTGGTGAATTGGCCGTCGCCGGTGAGGTCTGCCAGGAAGGGCTTCAGCCAATCGGCCTTGAGATAGACGGTGTTCACCAGGATCAGTTGCTGACCTTGGACCGTGCGCTGGTCGACGATCATGGGGATGAGTCCGCGGGTGCGCCCGGACACCCAGTCGTTGATGACGCCAGCCGCCTCGTCGCCGTTGGCGGTGTCGACCGGCTGCGTCGTCGCGCCGTAGTGCGCGGCGGCCGTCTCGAGGAACTCGGCCCGCGGCGAGAATTGGTCGTCGGGGAAGAGGCGGTTGGCCACTTCCACGGTGTTCGGCTCAACCGAAGCCTCGGCCAGCAATAGGCCAACCGCGTTTGCGGCGCTGTGGTTGCCCTGCTCGGGGAACCCGAAGATCGCATCGAGGGCTGCAGCGCTGTTGGCTGAAGCGCCGGCCCGGCTCAGGCTGAACGCGACACCGATGCTCATCGGGCTCGACACGGCGTTGCCTTCCAGATGCCGGTGGAAGTCCCATCCGGCTGCATTCACTCCTGAGACCCACTCAGCCGTCGGGGCGTCAGGGTCAGCCGGCAAACGATCAGCGACCAGCTCGACGGCTGTGGTGACAGTCGGTTCCGCAGCGGTCGCGCTGGTGACGGAAGCCGTCGCCGTTGGCGCGCCTGCAACGTCTTGCCCGCCAACGCCATCCGTGACGCGGCCAGCGGTGCCCGTCGAGCTGCCGCACGCCGTTGCCACCATGCCGAACAGCACCAGCGACGTAATCAGTCGCACCCGCACCCTGCTCACCTTACGGCTGGCTCCGGTCTGGGTGACCGCGCCCCCCGCTGCGTGCGGTACGCCGGGCACGAGCCGCAGCCCCCGGGAGCAGCGGTCCAACGGGAGTGGTAGTCAGGCGTCATGGGACGGAGCCGAAGTTGCCGATGGCGGGAGGCCACGCCGTGACCAGTCCGAACCACGAACAGCGGATTCGCAACGCCTGGATCGGCCGCATCAGCGGCTGCATGCTCGGCAAGCCCGTCGAGCTGCTCTCGATGCGCCAAGGTCCAGCAGCACTCAGCGACTACCTCGCCCAGGCGGGCGCACTGCCGCTGCGCGACTACGTGCCGCTGCTGCCGGGCGCCCCGTCTGCCGTCGAACGCAACGCCGACGCCTGCAAGGACCGCCTCATCGCAGCCGTGCCCGACGACGACATCAACTACACGGTCCTGTCGCTGATGCTGATGGAAGAGCACGGCACTGGCTTCACCACCGAGGACGTGGCCCGGGCCTGGTTCCGCCTGCTGCCCGGCGGCCTCACCTTCACTGCCGAGCGGGCCGCCTACGCCGTGCTGATGGCCAAGGCCTCCACGCCATTCGCTTTCGGCCAGCCCGCCGGCTTCGACCTCGACGAGTGCAGCGACAACGAGTTCAACGACTGGATCGGCGCACAGATCCGCGCCGACATGTACGGCTGGGTGGCACCCGGCGATCCCGCCCTGGCAGCCGAACTCGCCGCCCGCGACGCCCGCCTGTCCCACCGCGGCGAGGGTGTTTACGGCGCCCAAGCCGTCGCTGCGATCGGCGCAGCCATCCCGTCCAGCCCGACCGTGCTGGCTGCGATCGAAACCGCCATGGAGCTGCTGCCGGCCGACTCGGCATGCGTCGCGTCCATGGCGCTCGGCATCCGCTGCGCCACCTCAGGCGACGGCCCGGCGCCGATCCACGCGGCCTATGACGGCATGTCGCCGGTGCACACGGTGAACAATCTGGCACTGGTCACATGGGGCCTCCTTTCCGGCGATCACGACTTCTCGACCGCCATAGGCGACACCGTCGCAGCGGGGTGTGACACCGACTGCAACGGCGCCACCGTCGGTGCCCTGTGGGGCCTGACCGGCCGCCCGATCCCCGCGCACTGGCCCGACGCCTGGGACGGTCGCGTGCAGGTCACGCTGGCTGGTGTCGGTGAACTCGCCCTCGACGACCTCGTCACCCGAACCGTCAGCGTTTGCAGTTGAGCGGCTGCCTGCGGAGCTCGGCGCGCCTTGCGCGGCGCCCGTGCGACGCGCCTAGAGATCGAGTCCGATGGCCGCGACCGGTGTCGTCATCTGCATCTGCGGCGGCGAACCCATGAGCGGACCGAACGCAGCCATCGCCTCCTGCATGGCAGGGGTCTGGCCGTGGTGCTGCATCGACTCCGCATCGCTCATCAGCGCGAAGAACCAGAACGTGTTGCCCTCGCCCCGGTGGTACGAGTAGATCTCCACGCCCGGCTCGTCGCGGGCGGCCTCGACCATCGAAGCCAGCACGGCCTCCATCTCGTCGGCCTTGCCGTCCTGGCAGTCGAAGCTGCCGATCACCGTTGCCTTGCCCATGGCCGTGCTCCTCGCTAGTTCGGGGTTGTCGCCGGCTGAGTCTGCCTGAGCGCCGTCGTCAGGCGCGCCAAGCAGACGGATCGGCGTCTTCGGGCAGTACTGCGAACACCACCGTGGCGCCGTCGGGGATGAACCGCGACTTGTGGCCCTGGCCGTCCAAGTCGTCGGCCAGCAGGGCATCGCCGGTGCCGATGTGGCGCACCGTCCCGTCGCCGACCTCGACTTCAAGTTCACCGCCGAGAGGGATGACCAGCTGCCGGCGCGGAGCATTGTGGAAATCCATGTCGAGTGCTGGCTGGCCAGTGCGGAAGAAGACACCGTCGATCTGCAGCAGCGGTGTCTCGTCGCCCCGCTCACCTCGAGTCGTGGCGATCTGCAGATCCTCGAACGTGGTCCGGCCGTCGGCGCCGGTGCGCATCCAGGTGATCTTCATGGGCGAATGCTCCTGATCTGGTCGCCGTCCGTCTGACGCTGGCCGACCGTGCTGGTCATCGAACGGCGCCCCTCAGCCGCCGGCCCACAGGGGCGGCGTGGGCATTGGGCCGCGAGCTGCCTCGTACGCCGCTGCCAGCGACAGCGACAACGTCTCGTCGCCGCCCCGGCACATGAACTGGATCGAGGTCGGCAAGCCGCCCCCCGGTCCGGCCGGTGACACGCCCGTCGGCACGGTCGTCGAGCACAGCGCCAGGAAGTTGCCGGCCCGGGTGAACAGCGCCGGGGTGTTCGTCTCGTCGGCCTCGTCGACGGGCAGCGGCAGCATCGGCGTGGTGGGCGTCACCATTGCGTCGAAGCCTTCGAACGCCTCGGCGAACTCGGCCAGGTCGATGCGGCGCTGCATCATCGCCGCGATGTACTCGCTGGCAGAGATGCCGGCCCCCGGCAGCACCCTGGCCCGCACCCGCTCGTCCACTTTCGAAGCCGGATTCTCCATCATCTCGCCGTAGTGGTGGTACGACTCGGCGGTCACGATCACGAAGCGGGTGTTCTTCATCTCCTCGAACGACGTCGGCGGGTCGAAGGGCACCACCTCGGCACCCAGCCCGGCCAGCACCTCGAGCGCAGCGTCGTAGGCGGCGAGCTGCGCAGCATCCACCCCGGCACGCTCGGCATCGCTCAGGCAGCCGATGCGCCGCCCGCCCAGACCGCCCTCGATTGCCGCCCGCATTGCCCCGTAGCGACCGCGACCGGCCAGCCAGGCCCGCTCAACCTCGGCTGGCGGCGTGCCCAGCATGGCGTCGAACATGAGCGCTGCGTCCAGCACCGATCGGGTCAGCGGCCCCGGCGTGTCCAGCGTGTGCGACAGGGGAACGATGCCGTCGATCGGCAGCAGGCCCTCGGTGGTCTTGAGCCCGACGATCCCGCACAGTGCCGCCGGCAGCCGCACCGACCCGCCCGTGTCGGTCCCTACAGCGCACGGCGCCATGCCCGCAGCCACCGCCGCACCCGACCCAGACGACGAGCCGCCCGGCGTGCGCAGCACATTCCGATCCCACGGGTTCCACGGCGTGCCCATGTGCTGGTTGGTGCCCCAGCCGCCCATGGCGAATTCGACCGTCTTGGTCTTGCCCAGCAGGATTCCGCCCGCATCCAACAGTCGCTGCGCAACCGTGCCCGTCGCCGGCGAGACCCGGTCGGCCCACTCGGCCGATCCCGCCGTGGTCACCCGGCCTTCCACGTCCACGATGTCCTTCAGCGCGAACGGCACCCCGAAGAACGGCCCCAGCGACGCTCCCGAGTCCCGCGCCGCCGCCACCGCCGCCTCGGCAGCCCCAGCCGCCGCCCGGGCATCGTCCGCATACACCGCCTGCCAGGCCCCGACCCGCCCGTCCAGCGACGCAACCGCCGTCAGGCATTCCTCGGTCGCCTCCACCGGCGACCGGGACCCATCCCGGTAGCCCGCCGCCAATTCAGCAATCGTCGACGTCACGCTGTCCCCAACTTTCCGACCTCATCGCAGCGAGCAGTCTCGCGCCCCGGCCAGTCCCCTCACGCCCGGAAGCTGCCGCGGCGGCCGCCGGGGTTCTCGCGAGGTCCGTAGTAGCCGAAGGTCCAGCCGGGCAGTTGTTCCCACTCGATGCGCCCCACCGCCTCCGCATAGCGCTCGGTCGCAGCGATCAGGGCGTCCTCGGCGGCGTAGTCGAACGGATCCTGCAGCCGGGTCGCGGCGCCGTCGTCGCCGGGAAGGTTCTCCGCCTGCCATCGCACTGTCCGCCGCAGCCCCTCCTCGGGGTCCACCTTGTCTCGATAGCCGAGCTGCCGGCGGATCTTCTCGGTGCTGAGGATCGAGTGCGCCGACGAGTGGTTGAGCAGGAACGGTCCGCCGGTCGCGGCCAGCTCCCCGGGCACCGAGACAAGCTCGAACGGGTTGCCGAGTTCATGGCCGACGATCTGCGCAATCTGCCCGTACGTGAACTGCCGATCGTCGCCCACGTTGTAGATCTCGCCCGCCGAGCCGTCGATGTGATCCACCGCGAGCAGCACCGCGGAGGTGGCGTTCTCGACGAACGCCGACGTGGCGACGGTGAGCCCGCCGTCGGGCACGATGATCTGGCGCCGGCCGTCGAGCGCACGCTTGACCAGCGTCCACTCCCGCGGCAGCACCTGGTTGGGGCCGTAGATGTACGGGTAGCGGAAGTGCGTCGCATCGGGGTGCAGCGAGAACGTCAGCTCCTCGGACTCGGCCATCTTGAGCGGCTTGGGCCCCGAGCGCTCGTCGCCGACCAGCCGAGCGTCCTCACCTGTCGGGACGGCCATCCCTTCGGGAAACTCAACAGCGGGCTCCGCATATCCGCTGTACACCGGCACGCCGCCAATGGAGATGAGGCGGGGAGTCCGGCCGACGAGCACCTTGGCGATTGACCGCAGCCGGCCGTACATCGCAAAGACCACATCGAAGTTGCGGCCCTCGATCGACGACCGGAAGGCGTCCTCGTCGAAGGGATCGGTGTGGATGTGCTCGAGATGGTCGGGGATGGTGTCGACCTCATGGCGTCCGGTGTGCAGGATCGTCACGGTGTGACCACGGTCGACCAGACCGTTCACAATGTGGGGCCCGGTCGGCCCCGTCCCCCCGATGACGAGGATGTCCATCCCTGCTCCCGTCGCACGTAGTCCGGACGCCGCCTGAACCGGGTCCACCGGCAGGACAGCGTGCCATCCTCGCGCAGCCCGCACGCGTGCCACCAGCCGACTCCGCTGTTGAGCGCGGCTGCTGGCGCAGGGGTCGCGGACGCCGGCTTCTCGGTTGAACAGTGGCCGGGCGGCGAGTCGGGACGGTGGGTTAGGTTCGGCGCTGGCGTGGCGCATTGACGAGGGGGATTGCGATGGCCGATGAGATGGACAGCCATGAGCTCGACAAGATGCGGGGGCTGACGTTCCTGTGGGTGCTGGTGCTGGTTGGCGGCATGGCGCTGATGTTCGCCCTGACCCAGTGGGGCCTGCTCGACGACGTCCCGATGAGCGAGGTCACGGCCATTGCCGTAGGTGCCGGCAACGGCGTCGGCATTGTCGCATTCGGCGGGTGGAATGCCATCGGCATCGTGGCCATCGGAGGCGCGAACTCCATCGGGGTTATCTCGATCGGCGGGCTCAACAGTCTCGGCGTGATCTCGTTCGGGGGATTGAGCTCGGGTGGCCTCATCACCTTTGGCGGCTTCAACTCCTTCGGCGTCATCCGGGGCACGCGGTTCCTCGCGTGGTCGCCGCTCAAGATGCGCGGAGGCAAACCCTGCTGAGATTGAGGCGCTGCGGGCCCAAGGAATAGTGCTGTGACGGAGGCACTGGCAGAGCCCGATCTGCGCATCGACGGGCGCACCGGCGCAGTGCTGGCCGAGCACGCCGCCTGGAACGAAGAGCACCGTCACCTCTCCGAGCAGTCGATCTCGGCGTTGCGCGATTCGGGCGCGTTGCGGCTGCTGGTGCCCGAACGGGTCGGCGGCGACGAGCTGACGCTCGCCGACATGGTGGCCAACGTGCGCGAGGCGGCTCTGTCCGACGGCGCCGCAGCCTGGGTGCTGATGGTGCTGGTCGGCCATAGCTGGATGATCGGCTCGATGAGCGAAGACCTCCAAGACGAGGTGTACGGGGCCGATCTCGACGCGATCGTGCCGGGTTCGCTGGCCCCGGTCGGCTCGGCCACCGAGTGCGATGGCGGCTGGCTCGTTGACGGGCGCTGGCCGTTCACGAGCGGCGCGGTGTGGGGCGACTGGTTCCTGCTGGGCTCGCAGGTGCTCGAGCCGGGGGAGCGGCCGCGCCTGATCCACGTGGTTGTGCCCCGCGCCGACATCGAAGTCGACGACAACTGGTATGCGATCGGCCTGCGCGGCACCGGCTCGTGCGATGTCACCGCCGAGCAGGCCTTCGTGCCCACCCACCGCATGCTCGACTCCGGGGAGCTGCTCGGCGCCCGCTCGCCTTGGTCAGCCCGCCACCGCACATCGCTGTACCACACGCCGATCCTGCCTGGTCTCTCGGTGCATGTCGCGGCCACCGCCCTCGGGCTCGCCCGGGCCGGGCTGGACGATGCCGCCGACCGTTTCGGCGTTCAGGACGATCGCTACATGGGCACGGCCAAGTCGCGCCGGCCCGGGCTGCACATGCGCCTCGCCGAGGCCAACACCGAGGTGCGCTCCGCGGAGATGCTCATCGCCGACACGATCGGCCTCTTGCGCCAAGCCGCCGAGGGCGACGACTCCAAGGCGCTGCGGGCTCACGCCAAGTACCAGGGCAGCTACGCCATCGAGCTGTGCCGCCGGGCACTCGACCGGGTCACCACGGCCGCCGGCGGGCGGGCAGTCTTCGACGGCAGCCGCCTGCAGCAGGCCTTCCGGGACGTCACGATGGCCTCCCAGCACCAGGTCGCCGATCTCGACACAGTCGGCGAGGCCTACGGCCGCACCCGCCTCGGCATGGACCCCGGCCCCCACCCGCTGTAAGCAGAAAACTTCATGTTGTCTGGCAGTATGTGCCGCGGAGACATAGCAGCGCAGTGCAAGGGAACACGATGAAGATGCGACCCACGCAAAGGCGGTCAAGGCGGCCGCTGCTCGCGCCGTTCATCGCCGCAGCAGTCCTCGCCATCAGCGCGTGCGGTGGTTCGTCCGACCAAGAAGTGATCGCAGGCAGCCAGGCCGACGGTCTGGCCGACGTAGACCGACCGGATCCATCCGAGCTCAGCGCCCGGGAACTCGTGCTAGCGGCCATGAACGCCGAACACACCGAATCCAGCCGAGTCCGTACCACCACCGACGCGGGTGGCGCCGAGGGCGGGGCGCAGGAGGAGTACTCCGAGATCGACGAGCACGGCAACACGCGCACGATCACGCATATTGGGGTGGGATTGGACGACCCTGAAGCGCAGGCCTCCGTCGAGATGCTCATGGTTGATGATGTCGTGTACGCCCGGGTCAGCATGCCCGAGGAGCTGTACGACGACGTTCCCGAGGAGCTGCTCGACGAGTTGGGCATCGAGTTTCCCGACGGCTGGCTGACGATGGGCCGTGAAACGATGGAGTTGCTGGGCCTCAACTGCGGCCCTCTAGTGCCGGTTTCGGGGCCTGACAGCGACGAGTGTGTGCCGCCGAACGATCTCTCCGAGATGACGGACTTCGTACTCGAGGCCACCATCGTCGGCCGCGAGACTGTGCGCGGCGTCGAGACGATCAGGGTTCGGTCCGCGCTCGACTTCAAGTCGCTCATGGAAGAGGCCCTCGGCGAAGCCGTCGATGGCGGCTTGATGGCACTGGCGCTCGCATCGATGCCCAGTGAGGTGCCCATCGAGATGTGGGTTGACGATGATCTCCGGACACATCGCATGAGCATGGAACTCACGCTGAACTTCGAAGCGTTGGGTGAAGCGTTCGGGGAAGAGATCGACGAGACACCGACGGTGGTCATTGTGGGGGACTTCTACGACTTCGGCGCCGACATCACCATCGAGGCACCGCCCGCGGACGAGATCGTCGGTGAATTCGGTGAGTGGCTCGACGACTTGGGATTCGCGGACTTCCTCGAGGATCGGATGTCCGATCCGATCTCCACGACATAGCTGTCAGCGCCGGCACGGGCTCAAACATGTGACCAAGTGCGGGAATGACCAACTGAGATACTGGCCGCAGGCCGGTTCGTGTCCGCGGTGCCCAACAGCCGGCACCGTCGCTCCGGCAAGGAGATGATGAATGTGAAGGCTCGTTGGGCGAGATGTGCCGCGGGACTAGTGGCGCTGGTGCTCGCAGCCGCGGCGTGCGGTGCCGGCACCGACAATGACGAGACAGCCGACGATGTCGTCACGGCAGCGACGGTTGCCGCCACAGAGGCGCCTGCAACCACCGCGGCAGCCACTACGGCACCGCCGACCACCGTCGCGGAATTGCCGGCAGATGCCATGGAATTGCTGGTGCAGGCATTCGAGAACAGCGCCGAGCGGTCGGTGCGCGGCGACATGCAGATGGACATGGGCGAGCTGGCCACTGTCGCAATGCACTTCGAGAGCGACGGCCAGCAGAACTTCTCGATGACGATGAATTTCGACGAGATGATGGGCGCTGGAGGTCCCGCCGGATTCGGGTTTGAGATTCGGTTCGTCGACGGTGTCCAATACCTGCAATTCGTGGTGCCCGAGGAGCTGCGAGCACTGGTCGGCGACGAGCTGCCCGAGGGGTGGTTCACCCTTGACGCAGAAACTGCCGCGGCGATGGGGATTGTGTGCCCGTCCGCATTGCCGGGGGAGACACCGGTGGATGGGGCGTGCCGCCTGCCGAATGACTACACGAATCAGATCGAGTTCGTCACTGGCGCGGAGATCATCGGCAAGGAGCTCATCGACGGCCGCTCGACGACCCACCTCCGCTCCACCCTCGATTTCGCAGCGATGACCGAAGAGTTCGTGACGGAGCCCGAGGGCGCAGACGGCTCGCTTCCCTTCGTCGGCGACATGTTCTCCGGCGAGATCACCTACGACATCTGGATTGACCAATACGGCCTGACCCGTCGCATCAGCGTCGACGTGGGCCCGCTCGTGGAGGAGCTCATGGGTGACCTCGACGAATCCGAGACCGAGGGCATGGAGGAGGAGCTTGCGGGCTTGTTCGACATCTCCAACGTGATGAATTTCTATGACTACGACGCGGACATCACGATCGAGGCGCCGCCGCCGGATGAGATAGAGGGCGACTTCGGCGATCTGATGGGAGCGGGATTCGGCGCCGGCTGACGGACGTTGTTCGTTGCAGCGGTGCGCCCGAACGTCGTGTAGCCGGCGCGTGTCAGACTGCCGCGTAAACAGCAGTCCAAACGGGGAGCAGCGATGTCGGCAGATTCGGGGATCGTTCTGGAGACTGTGCGGGTGGACGGCGATGGGCCGGTGCGCCACTTGGTGCTGAACCGGCCCGAGGTTCACAACGCCGTCAACTCCCAGCTGATCGCCGACGTTCACGCTGCGTGCTTGGCGCTGGATGCCGACCCGAGCGTGCGGGTGGTGATCGTGCGCGGCGAGGGCCGCAGCCTGTCCTCGGGTGCCGATCTCAAGCAGCGGCGGGGCACCAGCCTCGACGCCATGCTCGGCTCCAAGGCGGGCGCCCGCATGTACGACACGCTGATGAATCTCAACGCGATCACGATCTGCCTCTGCCACGGCTACATGATCGGCGGGGGAGGGGTGCTGCCGGCCGCGTGCGACTTCCGCATCGGCAGCCCGTCGATGAGCCTGACGCTCAACGAGGTCAGCATCGGCTTCAACCTCACTTGGCACTCGGTGCCGGCGCTGGTGAACCTGGTGGGGCCGCATCGTGCCAAGGAGATGCTGATCCTCGGGCGCACCTACGGCATGGAAGAGCTCGACGGTTGGGGCTTCTTCACCGAGACCGTGTCCGGCGATGACGAACTGGTGCCCGCCGCCGAGCGCCTGGCCGCAGCCGTCGTGAACCAGCCGCCGGTGCCGGTCACGTCTTCGAAGGCGTCGATCAACGCGCAGGCGATGCCGCTGGGACGGGCCATCAACCACCTCGACCACGTGGCCGTCGGCTACATGGGCAAGAGCGAGAGCTCCCGCACGGCCGTGCGCAGCTACTTCGACCGCGACGATCCCGACGCCCGCACCTGGTCTGACGACTGAGCAGGGCGATGGCTGGGTCCGGGAGCGCTGAGTCTGACGGCGTCGAACCGGACGGTCTTGGACCTGACGACTCGTCACCGGTTGACCCAGGTTCGAATGCCGGCGGGCCGAGCCGGCGCGACAGAGGCTGGCCGAACCAGCGCACCCTGCTGCTGTACCTGGTGGGCGGGCTGCTGATCGCGGCGATCCCCGTCGTCGTGGCGCGCTTCGTCGACCAGCCCGCCGGCGACACCTACACCATCGACATACCGCCGGGGACGGCCGCCGCGATCGCGGCCGGCGAGGACGTGGAGGTCATTCCCGACGAACTGGGCCTCACGCTTCGGGACGTGCTGATCATCGTGAACCGTGACTCGGTGGCGCACACCATCGGCCCGTTCGAGATAGGACCCGGCGAGCAATCCGAGCACTCGTTCAACGAGGTGGCTGCCATCAGCGCCTATTGCTCGCTGCACCCCTCCGGCAGCATCAGCATCTCCATCGGCGAGTAAACCCGGGACGGGGATCGTCAATGCATAGCCGTATGAATATGGCAGTTATTGGGGTATAGATGTGAAAATGACGGGTTGTCGGGGGGGGGGGGGTATGTGATAACAATGGCCGCTCGTGACGGGCCCGTCTAGCTCTCGCGGCGGCTCTTCAGGCGCTCGTGCTGATGCGGTCTGACCGCCCGTGCGCAGTCGTCCGGGTAGGGGCGGCAGTCGGCGCAGTCGCTCTGGCGGTTGCGGCGTTCTCTGTGGCATTCGTGGCGCCCGCGGGCGCCCAACCGGACGACGACTTGGCCGACGACCTGGCCGAGATCAGCCTGATGTACCCGATCCACAATGGCTTTCAGGTGTACTGGCACCCGCCGTACAAGAGCGGCGTCACCGACTACGACATCGAGTGGCGCGAATACGACGACAGCAGCTCGACGTGGGGCCAGTGGCATGAGAGGGATCACACAGGAACAGCCACATACACGCTGCTGACCGGCTTGACAGCACGAAGGAAATACCAGGTTCGAGTTCGCTATTGGATCGGCGGTCGATACAGCCCTTGGACGACATCAGCAGGGCACGGTCTCAACACGGCATGGGCTCAGAACTATGAGGACAGAGGCTTGCCCGACCCGCCTGTCTGGCCGACGATCACCCAGAGCGCTGGACGACTCACCGTGTCGTGGGTCGATCCCGGCACCGGCAACAACTCCGTGGACATCACGGGCTATCGGGTGCAGTGGAGCACCCCCTCGGAGGAATTCGCAGGTCCGCTGCTGCCCGCGACGGCAACGTCGTACGACATCCCCGGCCTGGTTGCCAACACCGAGTACCACGTGGCTGTCACCGCGTGTGCTGCTGACGACGGGAGATGGACGCATTCTCCCAATGCGAGGGTGAAGAACGCGCCGCAGACTCCTCCACGCTCCTCGTTGCCTACTCTCACGCTGTCTGCCAGCCCTGCGTCGGTGACCGAGGGTCCTGACGCGAAGGTCACGGTGACTGCCCGGCTCGACAACGCGGCCACTCCCTCGAGCGCCGGAGGCATGGAGGTGACTTTGATTGCCGCCGCGGGCAGTACCGCTACGGCCACCGACGACTACACGCTCCCCGCTGCCTTCACGATCGACTGGTGCCACGCCTCTGCCGACGCCGAGATCGCCATCGTCGACGACGACATCGTCGAGGGCCAGGAGCTTGCGAATCTGGGGGCCAGCACGACGCCGAGCGGCACAACGGTCAACGGCACCTCGATCACCATTGACGACGACGATCCGAATGATCGGGTGATCAACAATCCGCCTGATGATGATCCGCCTGATGACAACCCGCCTGATGACGATCTGCTTGGTGGTGATCCGGATGACACCACGGAGCGTGACGTGTCGACGACGCGTGTGGGCGGTCCTGATCGCACGACGACATCGGTGGATGTAGCGGAGGAATATCGCAGGCGGATCGAGGCGTCGGGCGGCGAGGTGGACACCGTCATCGTGGCGACGAGCCGGAAGTTCCCTGATGGGCTCGCGGCATCCTCGTTGGCGGGCACGGTGCATGCACCGATCCTGCTCACTGATCGAGATCGGCTCTCAGAGGAAGTAGCAAGCTTCATTGAGCGCCACTCGATCTCGCGCGTGTACATCATGGGCGGGCATGAAGCGGTGTCGTTCGGCGTCGAGCGGTCCTTGGAGGCGCTCGAACCGGTCGAATCGCTCATCCGTCTCGGCGGTGTTGACCGCTACGAGACCTCGATGCTGATCGCTCGCGAGGTCGGTGTCCCGCGTCACTTCTGCAACAGAACCTGGCGCACAGTGCTGCTGGCAACGGGCACGAAGTTCCCCGACGCGCTTGCAGCCGCCCCTGTCGCCGCGGTCGGCCCCCACCCGCTGCTGCTGACGCGGCCCGACGCTCTGCCGCCCAGCGTTCGGGATCATCTGCGCAGCTATGCGGGATACGGCTGGATTGATGAGGTGCTCGTTGTCGGAGGGCAGGATGCCATTTCCTCCGATGTCGTCCGGGCCATCGTCGACATGGGCGTGCGTGTCACCCGCGTCGGTGGGGCCGACCGCTACGAGACGGCGACCCTGCTCGCCGAGCATGTGGTGTTTCCCGCGTCGCCCGCCCCGGATCGCTGCCTCGGCAACGGTCATCTCGGCGTGGCCATCGGCACGACGTTCGCGGACGCTCTGGTGGCCGGTCCGCTGCTCGCGTTCGTGCAGGGCCCGACCCTGCTGGTGGAGCCAGCAGATCAGATTCCCGCAGCCGTCGCGGCGTACCTGCCGAGGTTCGTGCACGACTCAGACTCGCTCGAGCTGCTCGCTATCGGCGGCCCTGCCGTGCTCACCGATCGCCTCATAGAGCGCTTGAAGGCCCGCGCCACGAGATGACTGCCTCGCCCTCGGAGCGCAGCTGCTCGAGCATCTGCGATTCCCAAGCCTCATCGAGGATCCGATCTCCACGACGTAGGCGATTTTGGCGACACGATGGGGGCCGGAATGAGAGCCGGCTGACACGAGGGCAGCGATGTCGTTGCCAGTCAACGATGCGCTGTGCAGCGGTTTCACCAAAACATGGTCAGAATGGGCCGATGAGATTGCGCACAGGCACGGTGGGCGCAGCCGCAGTGCTGCTGGTGGTGGCACTGCTGGCCCTGCCTGCCGCTGCACAACGCCCGGACGGGCCGGTGCTCGCCGTCAAGGATCGCTGGACCGCGCTCGCAGACATCGGGTTCCCGGCCGCGTTCACTGCCGTGTCGGCCGGCTTTGACCATTCGTGCGGGCTGCGTCCCGGTGGTGAGGTGGTTTGCTGGGGCGACGACGAGTTCGGCCAGCTTGACGCGCCGGAGGGTTCGTTCACGGCCGTGTCCGTCGGCAGCCATTCGTGCGGGTTGCGCCCGGACGGTGAGGTGGTCTGCTGGGGCCGCAACTACTTCGGGCAGCTTGACGCGCCGGAGGGTTCGTTCACTGCTGTCGCTGTCGGCAGTGTCCATTCGTGCGGGTTGCGCGTCGGTGGTGAGGTGGTTTGCTGGGGCGACAACCAGGGCGGCCAGCTTGACGCGCCGGAGGGTTTGTTCGTTGCTGTTGCCGCCGGCGATTTCCATTCGTGCGGAATTCGCGCCGGTGGCGCGATTCTCTGCTGGGGTGACGATGAGTTCGGGTCACTTGATGCGCCCGCGGGTTCGTTCACCGCGATCTCTGCTGGCCTGCTCCATTCGTGCGCCGTGCGCTCCAACGGCGAGGTGGCCTGCTGGGGTGCCGACCACGGCGGGCCGCTTGACGTGCCGGAAGGCTCGTTCATCGCAGTGTCTGTGGGCCTCGACTTTTCGTGTGGGCTGCGTCTCGGTGGAGAGGTCGTCTGCTGGGGCGTCTGGGTTGACGGCGATCGGCATGTGCCGGATGGATTGTTCACCGCGGTATCCGCCGGCTTCGACCATGTCTGCGGGGTCCGCGTCGGTGGGGAGGTCGTCTGCTGGGGCTCCCGTTACGACGGCCAGCTTGAGGTGCCAGGGGGTCCGTTCGAGATCCTGGCCACTGGCTCACAGCATTCGTGCGGGCTGCGCCACGGCGGGGAGGTTGTCTGCTGGGGTGACGACGAGTTTGGACAGCTTGACGTGCCGACAGGTCGGTTCGCCGCCGTGGCCGTCGGCGAGCACCATTCGTGCGCGGTGCGCATCGACGGCGAGGCCGTGTGCTGGGGCGAGAGCCGCTACGCGCAGCTCGATACGCCCGACGGCGCCTTCGCCGCGGTATCCGCTGACGGTTTTCATTCGTGCGGGTTGCGTCCCAGCGGCGAGATTGCCTGTTGGGGCGCTTCTTGGCACGGTCGGCTTGACGCGCCGGAGGGTGCGTTCGCCGCCGTAGCTGCGGGTGACGATCATTCGTGCGCCGTGCGCGCCAGCGGCGAGATTGTCTGCTGGGGCGACAACGAAGACGGCCAGCTTGACGCGCCGGAGGGTGTGTTCGTTGCTGTCGCCGCCGGCTTCAACCATTCGTGCGGTGTGCGCGCTGATGGCGATGTGGTTTGCTGGGGCGACGACGGGTTCGGCCAGCTTGACGCGCCAGCGGGCTCGTTTACCGCCGTGGTAGCTGACTTCGGCTATTCGTGTGGATTGCGCGTTAGCGGGGAGGTCGCTTGCTGGGGCAGGAACGACGCTGGCCAGCTTGACGCGCCGGAGGGTTCGTTCACTGCAGTCGCCTCTGGCTCCAACTACTCGTGCGGGCTACGCGCCGATGGCGACATTGTCTGCTGGGGCTACTGGCAGTCGGACCCGAGGATTGCGCCGACACCGCTATGGGAGTGATAAACGCAAGCGACGCTGCTTGCGTGGGTCGCCGCGTGAAACAAGGCACCGTTCGCAGACATGAACTGCTGAGAGACTGGACCATGAGCCGGATGAATCGCTCACAGCTGATCGCCACGCGGCCAGTGCGGGAAGGCAGACGCTCAGTTTCGTTGCTCACCCAGCGGTCACCCCGAAAGAGCTGGTCCCTCAAGAAGGCTTCTGCGGGCTTGGTCGGGGGCGTCTTGCTTCTTGCCGCGGCATGCGGCACCGGCACCGGCCAAGACGAGGCAGTCGGCGAAGTTGCCGACCAGGCATCGGTCGCGGTCACCGAGGTGCCTGCAACGGCCACAGTGCCATCCACCACTAAGGCGCCGCTCACGGCGGTGCCGACGACCACCGCGGCACCGCCCACACCCACCACAGTGCCGCCCGTCAGCACGGCACCGCCGACGACCGCGGCTGCACTTCCGACCGATGCAACGGAACTGCTCCGAACCGCATTTGAGAACAGTGCCACCCGGTCTGTCCGCGGTGAGATGCACATGAACATGAGCATTCTGTTCAGTGTGTCCGCCGAGTTTTGGAGTGACGGCAGCGGGAACTTCTCGATGGTGATGAGCTTCGACCAGATGCTGGATGAGGATGCGACCGGTTTCGGCTTCGAGATGCGGTTCGTCGAGGGTGCCGCCTACGTGTCATTGGCGGTCCCCGAGGAGATGCGAGATCTCGCTGACGATGCGATGCCCCAAGGCTGGTTCACACTCGATGCCGCGACTGCCGCCGAGATGGGCATCGTGTGCCCGTCGCCGCTTCTTGGCGCTACGCCGAATGACGGCTTGTGCCGGCTGCCCAACGACAACCTGTACCTGATCGAGCATGTACAGAGCGCCGAGATCGTCGGCGAAGCCGACATCAGCGGCATTGCGACGACGCAGGTGCGTGCCACCTTGAACTACGCCGCTGCTCTTGAGGACTACGTTGCTGAGCCAGCGGGTGGTGACGGCTCGATCCCGTTCGTGGGAGACATGTTGCCCGGCGAGGTCACCTACGACATCTGGATCGACCGTGACGGACTGACGAGGCGGATGAGCATCGACATCGGCTCGCTCATGCGAGACATGCTCGACAACCTGGACGATCCCGAAGTTGAGGACGCCCAGGAGGAGATTGACGACTTTCTTGAGCTCCTCCTGTCTGATGTATCCAACGTCCTCAACTTCTACGACTACGGCGCTGACATCACTATCGAGGCACCGCCGGCGGACGAGATCGTCGGCGAATTTGGCGATCTGATGGGATCCGACTTCGGCGAGGCTTCAGCCACCGCTCCGGAAGACGGGAACTCGTAGCGGCGTGTCGGACTGCCTCGTGGACGGCAGCGGAACGGGGGAGCGGGCATGTCGCTGGAGTCGTTGGAACTGGAGACCGTGCGGGTGGACGGCGATGGGCCGGGCGATCAATCACCTCGACCACGTGGCTGTCGGATACATGGGCAAGAGCGAGAGCTCCCGCGTGGCCGCTTATGCCTCGTTGCAAGCTGGTAGGGCCTCATCGGCGAACTGCACGACCGCATCCTCGGGCCGGCCCATGCGCAGCGCCGCAGTGTTGATCAGCAGTCGCTGCACACCGTGGTCGCGGTACACCTCGAGCCCTTCAAGCCCCTCGCGGTGGTAGTTCCAGTACGCCGTCAGCGCCAGCTCGGCCGGGTCGCGCCCCTGCCGGTCGCACTCGGCGCGCATTTCGCCGATCAGGCGCTTGAAGTCGTCGAGATCCTTGTGGATCACATACCAGCCGTCGCCCCGCGCCACCAAGCGTCGGATGGCCGGCGGGGTCGTGCCGCCGATGAGCAGCGGCATGCGGGGCCGCTGGGCCGGCGTCGGCAGCATGGAGAATCCCGTCCAGTCCAGGAACTCGCCCCGGAAGTCCACATCCTCGCCGGTCCACGCGGCGGTCATGGCGTCGATGTACTCGTCGGCCCGGGCGCCCCGGCGGTCGAACGGCACGCCGAGCGCGTCGAACTCCTCTTCCAGCCAGCCCACGCCGATGCCGAGCTCCAGCCGCCCGTCCGACAGGTGGTCGAGCGATGACGCCTGCTTGGCGAAGTACAGGGCGTTGGCCTGGGTGACGATGTTGACGCCGGTACCGAGCCGCAACCGCTCGGTGGCCCCGGCGACGAAGGTCAGCGCGATGAACGGGTCGGTGAAGCCAGCGTCCGTTGGGAGGCCCAGCTTGCCGCTGGGGTTGTACGGGTACCGGCTCTCGTAGTCGTGCGGCACGATCACGTGCTCGAACGTCCACACCGATTCGTAGCCGAGCTCCTCGAGCTGCTGGGCGAACGACCGCAAGTACCCGGGGTCGAGGTAGGCAGCCGAGTTGATGGGGGTGATGCCGACGTGCATCTGCGGGACTGTACGCAACACCCGCAGCAAGTGCCGGTGGCCCCGCTGGCGGCTTCGCCGGCCCGATCTGCCGGCTATCCCATTCCGCTTGCCGAGCCACTAGCCCGCCGAGCTCGCCCAGCCTGCCGGGCCAGGTTCCGCGCAGTCGTGCATGCAGCGGCCCGGTGCGCCAAGCTGTTGCGGTGCCTGGGGGGAGATCGCCGTGAGCGACGCTGTGTTCTCGGTGCAGCGCGCCTCCGCGTACACGCGTGCCGACCAGGAGCGCGTCCAGCGGCGCACGGTCGTGGTGCTCATCGCCAGCCAGGCCGCCGGCGGCTTCGGCCTCGTGGCCACCTACATCGTGAGCGCCCTGCTGGCCGAGGACATCACCGGCAGCTCCACGCTGGCCACGATCGCCGCGAGCAGCCTGTCCATCGGCTCGGCCTCGGTCGCCGCGCCGATGTCGAAGCTGATGAACAAGTACGGCCGCCGCTCGGGCCTGCGCTTCGGGTACCTGGTGGGCGCGGGCGGCGCCACGCTGGCGGTGCTGGGGGCGATCCTGCTCAGCTACCCGCTGCTGTGCCTGGGCGTGTTCGGCGCCGGCGCTGGCAACGCCGCCAATCTGGCAACCCGCTACGCCGCGTCGGACCTGGCGCAGGAGAACCGGCGAGCCAGCACCATCAGCATGATCGTGTGGGCCACCACGTTCGGTTCGTACACCGGCTCGGTGGTGTCGGGCTACGCGAGCGAAGTCGGCGTCTCGCTGGGCCTGCCCGACAAGACCGGTTCCTACGTGTTCGCCGGCGTGATGTTCCTGCTGGCAGCGGCGATCGTGGAGATCTTCCTGCGCCCCGACCCGCTGCACATGGCCAATGAGCTGGCGGCCGAGGGCGTCGCCAACGGCACGCAGAAGGCCCAGGCCAGGCCGACGGTACGCGAGGCAGTCTCGCTGATCATGCAGCAGAGCCAGGCCCGCCTCGCCGTGTTCGCCATGATCGTCTCCCAGGTGACGATGGTGGGGGTGATGGCGCTCACTCCGCTGCACATGAACGCGGGCGATCAGTCCCAGAACGTCATCGGCCACATGATGGGCTTCCACATCCTGGGCATGTACCTGCTGTCGCCGCTCATCGGCCGGCTCACCGACTCGGTCGGCAAGTACCCGATGCTGTATGTCGCTGGCGGGCTATGTACCTGGGGCGCGTGGTGGGCGGCGGTGACGCCGCCCGCGGGCGTGCTCGGCGTGTTCATGGGCAATTTCCTGATCGGACTGGGCTGGTGCTTCGGCGTGGTGGCGGCGTCGAGCCTGCTGGTGGAGCTGTACCCGATCCATCAGCGGGTGTCGGTGCAGGGCGTGGGCGATTTCGCCATGCTCGGCGCCGGTGCGTTGGCGGGGCTCAGCTCGGGCGCGCTGTACGAGACGTTCCAGTACCGCGGTGTGAACTACGCGAATGCGCTGTTCGGCGTGGCGCTGGTGCTGGTGACGTTCTTCACCTACGCCGGCGTGCGACGGGCGATGCGCCGACCCCGCCGCCAGCAGCCCGCAGTCGCCGTCGGCGGCTGAGCCACAGCGCCGCCGGGGCGCCGCTCGTCCAGGGGTTGCTGGACGGAATGCTCTTGCAAGGCCGACCGGGGCGCGCAGTGCGCGGCTTCGCTCGCTAGGGCGCGGTGAAGGTGAAGGTGCGCTCGCCGTTCAGGACAACCTCGAACGTCTCGCCCGAGATGAACCCGTCGTCGAGGTGGACCATGGCGTCGAGTTCCAGATCTCGCTCGGAGCAGTCCTGCGCCCACGGCACCGGTGCCGGCACCCATGCCGTCACGGCGACCTCGAAGCGGCTGCCGTTGCGCACGGCTTCCTCCCTGCCGATGTGGTAGCAGCCGTCCTCGCTCGAGGTCACGAACGCAACCCGCAGGTACCCGCTGCGCTGGCTGCCGGTTGAGCCCTCCCAGATCATTCCCACATCGGTGGCGTGCACTGGCGCTTCGACTCGGTCGGGGTCGGTCGGGCTCCAGCCGTCGGGCGCCAGCTCTGGCGGCGGCTCCACCATCACGAGCGTCATGTCGACTCGGCGCGGGTTGCCCCGGGTGATCACGTCGTACGCGGTGTCGTTCGTGAACGCCATCCGACCGTCGCCCTCGGTGATCGTGGCCGAGACTGAGTAGACGTTGCGGTCGTCGATCTCGTCGCTGACGTAGCGCAGGTCGAAATCGATGGGCACCTGGCCGGGACTGCTGATGATCTGCTCGGCGATGAGCACTGAGGCTGCATCGGCGAGGGACGTGTCGCGCAGCTGCACCGTCACGACGGCGTCGGGCGTCAGCGCGATGCGCTCGCGGTAGGTGATCGTGCCGCGCACCGACGCGTCGGCGCCCGGCGGTGCTGGGGTGACGATCTCGGTGGTGTCGTCGTAGTAACCGCATGCACTGACGATGAGCGCGACGCAGGCGACCGGCATCGCTGATCGGAGTGCGCGGCGTCGGGCCTCGCTTCGAGCTGCGCGCGTACGGTGTGCGTACGTCAATGGTGCAGACATGCGGCGCTGTCTCCGAGAACTATCCGGCCGCGGGATCGCTCTGCAGCGAGGCCAGCAGCGAGCCCTGCTGGCCCAGCGGCTCCACGCCGAGCGTGCGGAAGATGCGCCAGTACAGGCTGATGTCGGAGGCGATGATCGGCACGCCGAGCTGCCCTTCGATGTCGGCGGCCAGGCTCACGAAGCGGCGCGGCAGCCCGTCGGTGCCGCGGTAGTTGGACATGCCGTTGACCAGCACTGCGTCCACGTCGGGCGCCTGGCCCAGGGCGTGCTCACAGGATCGCAGCGCTAGCTCGCCGGGGAATATCCAAGTGCAGTCGTTCACCTCGTCTTGGGTGGCGTACCAGCCCTGATCGACGAAGTTCCCGGCCCACACGACGTCGATGTCAGCACTGCGCAGGAACCGCACGACGCCGTCGCGCCAGTCGGGCCAGAAGTACACGGCGTTGAGAGCGATCCGCTCGTAGCCGTGGGCCTCGCAGGCCTCCACGAGCGTCAGGCCGGCCATGTGGAACGGCGTCTCGTACTTCTCGGAGATCTCGGCGGTGAATCGGCGGATATCGGCGCAGTCGGTGCCGGCTGCGTGCACCCAGTTGGTGCCGACCTGACCCACTACGTCGGCGCCGCTGCCCGACAGGCAGTGCACTGTCTCTTCGAGCAGGTGAAACAGCCCGGCCCGGTCGCTGAGCCGGTGGGCGTAGCCGGGGGCGTGCAGCAGACGGCCGTGCACGCCCACCGACGGCGGGCACATGCGCAGGAAGTCGGTGGGAGCGGCGTCGAAATCCATCGGTGG
This sequence comes from Candidatus Poriferisodalis sp., assembly GCF_965203655.1. Taxonomy (GTDB): domain Bacteria; phylum Actinomycetota; class Acidimicrobiia; order Acidimicrobiales; family Poriferisodalaceae; genus Poriferisodalis. The sequence goes on along the minus strand of NZ_CBDBDD010000006.1, from coordinate 121,314 downwards.
CGCCGTGAAGCCGACCTGGTGCGGGAACAGCTTCTTCGCCGGGTCAGACCACTTGGCCGGCTTGATGGGCGTGCTCACCGGATGTGACTCCTCGCGGCTGGTGTTGTGCCGGTGCTCTGCCGGGTCTGGGGCGAGGACGTGCGGCAGCGGGCCGGCATTCAGGCGCTCCAGCCGCCGTCGACGTGGATCGTCTGGCCGGTGATGTAGCTGGCGCCGGCGCACAGAAACAGGCATGCGTCGGCGTACTCGGCCGCAGTGCCGGGACGGCCCAGCGGCAGCGACTCGGAGTCTTCGAAGACCGTCGCCCAGCGGATCGGGAAATTGGTGGAGTCGGGGTGCACGTAGCTGGGGGAGATGGCGTTCACCCGCACTTCGGGGGCGAGGCCGCGCGCCAGTTCCTTGGTGAGCGTGATGAGGCCGCCCTTGGCCACGCTGTACGGCGAGCTGGAGCCGCCACCCCGCCAGCCCGACATGGATGCGGTGTTCACGATGGCGCCGCGTGCTTCGGCGAGGTACGGCGCAGCGGCCTTGGCGGTGCGGAACGCCGACAGCAGGTTGATCGACAGCGCTTCTGCCCACAGTTCCTCGGTCTGCGATTCGAGGTCGCCGGCGGGGATGGTCTGCAGGGTGACGGGATGCCCGGCGATGTTCAGCAGGTAGTCGATGCCGTCCATCCGGTCGGCGGCAGCTTCGACCATGGCCACCACCGACTCGTTGTCGCGCAGGTCGCATGGCGCTTCGAACACGTCGAGGTCGTCCTCCCGCAGCGCCTGAACGGTGCCGGTGAGCCGCTCGCCGGGCAGGTCGGCGATGGCCACCGTGGAGCCGTTCTCGGCGAACGTACGGGTGACGCCGAGGCCGATGCCGCTGGCCCCGCCGCTGACGATGCTCCGTTTGCCGGTGAGATCGGCGCTGATCATGTGGCGGCCCCCTTTGTTGATCGGTGATCGTTCATGAGCCCTGCGGCAGGTGCTGGTCGTGGCGCCATGGGTCGAGCCGTAGGCTGAGCTCGCGCAGGCGGCCGTGGAACTCGTCGCGGGGCACGTGGCACAGGCGGATGTGGCGGCCCGATGCGGGGTCAAACTCGGTGCGGCCGTGCATGACCCGGTGGTTGTCGATGAGCACGCCCTGGCCGGGCTCGACCCGGATGGCGGCGGTGAACTCGGGGCTCAGCATGCGGTTGCTGTAGGCCCGGATGGCGTCGTAGAGGCGGTCGACATCGCTTGGCGGCACGTCGAGCGGGCCGAGCGCCCGGTCGAAGTAGCGGATGCCGCTGAGGCGTCCGAACTCGTCGAGCCGGATGACCGGGCTGCGGCTGCGCAGGTTGATCTCGCCGGGGTGGCGCCGCACATGTGTGACGGGCAGCGTGGTGAGGGCCTCGAATGCGTCGGGCTCGGCGGCACGCAGCGACTCGGCGATGGCGAAGCCGTCCACGTAGGTGCTCATGCCGCCGACATCGGTGTTGACCAGGCAGTGGAAGATGTCGATGCCGGGCGGGGAGTAGTAGAAGGCGTCGTCGATGTGGGGCGCCTGGGCCATGCCGGTCTTGGCGCCCAGCTTGGCCACCGGCTCGGCGCGCACGTCGTAGATGCGGCCATAGACGGTCGTCTCGTGGATGGGGCCGACGAGGTTGGCGAGCTGCTCGGTGCACGCGGGGTCGCCGCCGAGGTTGTCGATGCGCACGATGCCGTAGCTGGCCAAGAGCCGGTAGGCGTGCAGTTGGCCGGCGCCGCCGTCGCTGGCGTCGGCCCAGTCGACGGTGGGGAAGTCGTCGGCGAGTTCGGCCCGCCAGGTGGTGGGCTGCCAGTCGGCCCTGCGCTGGCGAGCCTCGTCGTCGTAGGCGTTCGCCGCGAGCCAATCGCTGCCATAGGTGGAACAGTGCCCGTCCGGCCACGTCAGCACTAGGTCGCCATTGCAGGCCCCGGCGTGCGCCGGTGCGATGTCGGGCGGGATACTCGCCACGGTGGTGAAGCGGATGCCGTCGGCGGGGTTGCCGCACTCGGGGCACCAGCAGCAGTGCCGCAGCCACTGCGCCGAGTAGGTGCGTTGGCGGGCGTCGGCGAAGGTGACATGCACATGGCGCCCGTCGATAACCGTGCCGATCACGGCAGGTGCGTCAGCGATGCCGAGCCGGTTGCCGAGATGCGGGTTGTAGGTGGTGATGCCGCCCACAGCACCGTGCTCGCTCACTGGTCAATCGCTCCCGTCGCCGGCTGTATCGAGTGTGTGGGCAGCCACAAGTTCTTCGTTCAGTTCCACGCCAAGCCCAGCACCGGTAGGCAGCGCTGCGTAGCCGTCGACGATCTCGGGCTCGGGCGGGTGCACCAGCTCGGTGCGCAAACGGGACGGTCCGAGCCGCGACGATCGGAACTCCACCATCGGGATGGTCAGCGCTGCTGCTTGGAGATGGAAGTTGGCGACGTCGGTGATGCCGGTGGCGAAGCTGTGGGGGATGAGCTGCGCGCCGTGCAGCTCGCACAGCTCGGCGATGCGTATCAGCTCGGTGAACCCTCCGGCGCGGCTGACGCCGGGCTGCACCAACGACACCCCGCCGGTGGTTAGCCATTCCCGCACCTCCCAGCGTCCCGCTGCGAACTCGGCACCGCCCACCCGGATGGGCGATACGGCGGCGAGGCGGGCATGGCCGGCCAGGTCGTCGTGCCGCAGCGGGGCTTCGGCGAAGGCCACGTCGAAGTCTTCGATGCGCCGCAGCGCCCAAGCGGCGTCGTGCCAGTCCCACCAGCGGTAGCCGAAGTCGAGCGCCATGGTGAGCTCGTCGCCGAGCGCTTCCCGGCAGCTGCCGACGAAGTCAACGACGGCCCGGTCGGACACCTCAGAGCCGAACAGCACCGGCACCTTGACCGCGGTGAGGCCTTGGTCGGCGGCGATGGCGGCCTGACGGGTGATCTCGTCGAGCACCGCAGACATCGGCCCGTCGTAGATGTCGCCCGGGTAGCAGGTGGCATAGGGCCGGATGCGCTCGCTGCGGGCGCCGCCGAGCAGCTTGTACACGGGCAGGCCGAGCTGGCGCCCGGCGAGGTCGTACAGCGCGATGTCCACGGCCGAGTACGCCTGGATGTAGGTGCCGCGGCGCCCGTGGTAGAAGCTGCCGTGGTACGCCCGGTCGTACAGTGCTGCGGCTTCGATCGGGTCGGCACCCACCACCACGTCGGTGATGCCTTGGCTCCAGAAGTGAATGGTGCGCTGGTCGATCATCGCCTTGACGACGGCGGGCGTGCACACCGACTCGCCGATGCCGACCCGCCCGTCCTCGTCGGTCACCTTGACGAGCAGCGTTTCCTCGGAGCCTTCGGCGAAGGCGTTCCCGACAGCGGGCACCGACACGATCAGGGCTTCGACCGCCGCAACCGGGCAGACACGTCTCACCGGACTGTCAGCCAAGTCAGCCGCCGATGGGACTCTGTGCTGTGAGGCCACCGTCCACAGTAAACACGCTGCCTGAGACGAAACTGGCCGCCGGCCCCGCCAGCCACGCGACCACTTCGGCGACGTCATCGGGGGTGCCGAGCCGGCCGACGGGATGGCGCTCGACGGCTGCCTGCCGGGCCGCGGCGGGGTCTGCCTCGAGGTCGAACACCGCATCGGCGAGCGCCGTGGCGATCCAGCCGGGGCTGACCGCGACGCAGCGGATGCCTTGATGGCCGTGATCGATCGCGATGGCCCGGGTAAGGGCCTCGACGGCACCTTTGGACGCGTTGTAGACGGCCATGCCGGCGTCAGCGTGGGTCGCGGCGATCGACGCGATGTTGATGATGACGCCGCCGTCGTGCCGACCAGCTCGCCAGCCGTCGGGCTGCTCGGCTCGCTGGCCTTCCTGCTGGCTCGACATGTGACGAATCGCAGCACGGCACATGTTGAACACGCCCCGCACGTTGACATTCATGACGTGATCGAACTCTTCATCGGTGGTGTCGGCGACGGTCTTCTCCACTTGCACACCGGCGTTGTTCACCACCACATCCAGCCGCCCGAACCGCTCGACGGCGGCAGCCACCAGCGCATTGGCCTCCGCCGGATCGGCCACATCGGTCTGCAGCCACTCGGCGCCTGCGAGATCGGGCTCCCGCCGGCTGCCAGTCAGCACTTCCCAGCCGTCCGCCACGAACCGCCGAGCAATCGCCTCGCCGATCCCCGAGCTCGCCCCCGTCACCACCACACTGCTCACAGTCACCCCTCCGCCACGGTCTCCCGCCGCAGTTGGCAGGATTGCAGCATGGCTCATCGGCACGATGCTGCTGGCGCATTCCCGGCGTCGCTCCGCATTCGCGTCGGTTCGGCCAGCGGAGTCGGACGGCGGGGCGGTTCGGTGTCGTGAGAATTGTCGCTATTGATCACGTGCAGCTGGCGATGCCAGCTGGCGAGGAAGCAGCGGCCCAAGCGTTCTACGAGGGCCTGCTCGGGCTGCCGCGAGTGCCCAAGCCAGCGCAGCTCGAGCGCCGGGGAGGGTGCTGGTTCGAAAGCGACAGCGTCAAGATTCACCTCGGCGTCGAGGACCCGTTCAGCCCTGCCCGCAAGGCCCACCCCGCTCTGCAGGTGCAGGATCTTCCGGCACTTGTCGAGAGGTTCCGTGCCGCTGGTGTCACCGTCCGGGCCGACGAACCGCTCGAAGGCTTCGACCGCGTCTATGTGGACGATCCCTTCGGCAACCGCTTGGAGTTGCTGGAGCCCGACGCCTGAGCCGCGAGGTCGTGCCCACCTCGGGACACCCGGTTCGCAGCGTTCTGATCGAGGCGTCTGGTTCCCGACGTCCGGTTCACGCGCCGTTTGACGGCCGGAACGACTCGAGTTTCAGCACTGGGTCGGTCCAGCCTTCGTCGGTGAACAGCGTCCCTGCGAGCCGGCCGATCTCATCTGCTGACTTGGCTGCCGAACTGCATCCGCCTACCGCGACGGCGACGCGATCGTCCACCCAGTCGATCCAGGGGAGATCGTGCGGCGTGTTCGTGACGACGCAGGGCTTGAAGTCGCGAGAGCGGATCGTGCGGTCGGGGAGGAATTCGCGCAGTCGCTCCTCAAGGTCGTCCGCCTCGGCTATGCCCCCGCCGCTGCGGAACCAGTCGACCACGGTGGGCACATCGTCGGCCATGGTGGCAGCGGGGTCGTAGCCGCCGATCTTCAGCATGACCCGACCGTCGGGGAACCGAACCGGCGGTACCCAGTAGACGTCGTGGCGAGGATCTTCCTCGCAGGTGGCCGGGTCCGTCCGGGAGATTAGGCTCGGCAGCGCGGGCCCGTCGTCGAGCTCGGCCATCAGGATCGTCCGCAGGCTGCGCTCGAGCGGCAGGTCGACCCCGACGAGCTCGGCCGCCCACGCGCCGGTGCAGAGCAGTAAGCCCTGGGCGAGCACCGCGTCGTTGCCGACGGTCAGCTGCACGCCGTCAGACGTCGGAGCGACCGCCGAGACGGGCGCGTCGATGACGGTCCCGCCGGCTGCGCCCGTCAGCTTGCTCTGTGCCGCGACCATCCGCCGCGGGTTGATATGCCCCGCCGGTGCGGCTTCGAGGATGATCGCGTCCGCGCTCGACATGTCGATTCCGAAGCGCTCTGCGATCTCGTCAGCGGTGACCTCACGCGCATCGACATCGAGTTCGAGCGCGTGGGCGAGGTCCGCATGCGGATCAGCACCCGAATAAACCAGCCCGGTGCCCGAATGAAACTCGCTGCCGGAGCGTTCCTCGATGTCGGCGTACCTGCCGATCGAGCGGATCGCCAAGTGTGACCAGGCCGGATCCGGATCGATCATGCGAGTGATGCGGCCCTCGTCGTAGTGGCTCGCAAACGGACCGGTTGACGCGGCGTAGTCCTCCGGCTCACCCGGCCCGATCAGCGCGACCGAATGCCCGGCCTCCGCGAGATGGCGGGCGGCAGCACTGCCGATCAGCCCCCGCCCGACAACCGCTACCTCAAAGCTCGACACGCCCGCAAGCTAGACGGGCGGGGCTAGGACCGCAGTGCCGAGGTGTGGACGATGGTGCTGTTGCGGACTCGGTCTGCAACCGTTCGGGGCTCGTCGCTGAGCGCGAGCAGTGTGATGTCGATGACGATGCCGAGGCCGAGCGTGAAGCCCCAGGTCATGAGCTTGAAGATCTCGCGCACGAACATCTGACCCCAGCCGAACCGCTCACCGTCAGGCGTGACGGCTGCCAATCCGAATACCTGCTTGCCGGGCGTCTGCCCACGCGTCAGGGCGAGGAGCCACCACGCGGCATAGGCGATCACGATGTACCAGGTCACCAAGGCCGACATCAGAATCGCAGCGTCCAGCGCGATGGCACCGAGGCGGCGAGCCAGTGTGGCGGCCATCCCGTCAGGATCCGAGCGGTCGTCTGGCGGCTCAGGCTCCCCGGGCACGAGCGGAGTCTGTCAGCGCGCCACCTTCGACGCTGTGATCGATGTCGCGTGCATGCCGGATGCGTCGGGACACGGCAGGCTGTGCGGATGGCGGACGCCACGCGCCCAACCGATCAGCCGGCCCAGTCAACTCAGGATGCCGGCCACCACGACGCGGGCCCCGACGACGCCGTGTACGACGACGACTACCGCTTGGCCAACGGCCTGGCGGGCGAGGCGCTGACTATCCCGTCGGCGAACCCCACCAACTTCCATCAGGCCATCTCGGACACTGCTGCGATGCCCGGCCAGGACATCTGGGCCAAGCTCTTCCTGCCCGACGAACCCGGGCCGTTCCCGGTGGTCATCGTGGTCCCGGGCAGCCTCGGGCTGCAGCCCCACCATCTCGCCCACGCATCGGCCATCGTCGACACCGGCATCGCCGCGTGCGGCCTCGACCCGTTCGGCCCCCGCAGCGTCACCTCGACCGTGGCCAACCAGGTCCAGTACTCCTTCGCGGCCAGTGCGTGGGATGTCCTTGCGGCCGCCGAGGTGCTTGCGGCCCGGCCCGATATCGATGCGACGCGCATCGGCGCGCAGGGCCACAGCCGGGGCGGCTCGGCGGTGCTGAGCGCGGCGTCGGTGCACCTCGCAGCAGCCTCCGGCGCCCCCAAGCTCGCCGGCGCATATGCCGCCTATCCGTGGTCGGGCCACCAGTTCGTGGATCCGTCTGTCGGCAGCACCCGTGTGCGGGCGATCATCGGCGATCAAGACGACTGGTGCTCGCCGATGCAGGTCCAAGCCCATATCGGGGCCATGCGGGTGGCAGGCGGCGACGCCACGGTGCGAATCGTGCCCGACGCCCATCACAGCTTCGACCGCTCCACCCCGCTGGAGCACATTCCCGATGCGGCCGTGACACCGGGAGCACCCACCGTCTACATCGCCGACGACGGCGCCTTCATCCCGCCGACCTCCGACGAGCCAGACCCGTCAATAGTCGATCTCGACGGCTTCCTCTACGCCATCAACGCCGGCTACGGCATCCGCGGCGCCCACATAGGCGGCACCCCCGAACTCGCCCCCCTCTTCACAGAAGACATGCTGACCTTCTGGACCGCCGTCATGTCCCCAACCCGATGATCCGGCACATCACATGGTCGCTGACCGCACCGGGGAGACTTACGGTGCCACCCCAGTCGTTGTGTCAACAAAATTGACGGACAGGTCGTCGAGCACGCCCTCGGCCTCGGCCCATTCACGGATGGCATCCATGAGATCCGGCAGTTGGTCAGCCCCGCCGGTGAAGCCGAGATCGTCCTCCGCCCACCAGTTGGTGCCGTCCTCGGTGTTTCGGTACACGCGCACGGTGTGCATCTGCCTCTCCAGTGGCATTGCGCCTACTTCCATAGTAGGTCTCGTATCTCGGCCTCAGTCAGGCCGACGCGCTCGCTGAGGATGTGCCGCAGCGCCTGACCCCGCGGCGCGTGTTGCTGAGCCAGACTGGCGTTACCAAGTGCGCGCCAGTTCGCGCAGGCTGGTCAGTTCGAACCGGCGGTCCTGGCACCACCACCAGGCGTAGCTGCACACGGCACCGTTGGTGAGGTCGTACGAGTCGGTGATCTGGCGCAGATGGTAGATCGACAGGTAGGCCTCGGCGTGGGCGTAGGCGACGACCGATGGATCCCAGCGCTCGGTGTCGGTGCTGGCCCACTCGTAGGCGTGGGCGAACGTAGCTGTGGCAACACGCACGGCGGCCGGCACGACCTCGGCCGACCAGTCGCGCACTGCTGCCTGCACTTGGTCGGTCTCGGCCGGTGACGGATCCGGAACGTCGGGATCATCACGCGCTGACAGGTAGGTGTGCAGCATGTCGGCGTGCTACTGATGGCTGACCAGCGTTCCCGCAACTGCGGCGTCGAGGTCGCACCTTTCACGGTCGAGCGCCGGTGGAGCCGCGGGCGGCGGCCACACCACCGGGCCGGGAACGACATGGGTGAGGCACAACCCGAGCGAGCTCGAAGCGCTCACCTCGTTCGCTAGCTCCACGACTGCCTGGAGGGCCTCGTGCATGCCTGAAGGCCATCGCACATCAGGGTTGCTGAACGATCGCAGCGCAACGCCGTGGTCGTAGAGGACAGGGTCAGCCTCTGGTGCTGCGTGCGGGCGGCTCGCCAGTCCGTCCAAAGTCGCGTCCCAGCAGCGCGGGTATGCCCTGCGGCACAGCTCGTTCGAGTCGTACGGCGAGACGGCCCGGGTCGCGATGTCGCCCAGCAGCGCCGCGGCCATGGCGACCTGCAGCCCATCGTCGGGAGGGTCGCTGCCGGGTCCGGGAATGCCGGGAAGCCCATCGGCGGCAGTGGCCATCTCGTCGCACGCGCGTACAACGAATTCGGACCAATCGATGGACTCGTTCGTCGGCAGCGCTGCGCGCCACGCCTCATGGGCGCCGTGCACCAGCCAAGCCGGCCGCTCGGCGGAGTCGTAGTCGGGAAGGATGCGTGTGGTGTGTTGTGTCATGGCCCGCAACGTACGAAGGGGCTGTCACAAGTCCGGTTGGAGCTGGCTACCGCAGCGTGGCACAATTGTGGTCATGACAACCGAATCGCTGCGAACGGTACGAGATGGCTTCTCCGACTTCGTCGATCGTGTGTGCAGGCACCACGAACGTGTCGTAGTCACGCGCAACGGCACACCCGCAGCGGTGCTCATCAGCCCGCAAGATCTCGAGTCGCTCGAAGAGACTTTGGCAATTCTGAGCGACCCCGATGCGATGAAGGAGATCGCCGAGGGCTTGCAAGCTCTGGAGAGCGGCGATGTGGTGCGAGGTGTTGACGCCGTACGAGCGCTACGGCCTCAATGACCGCCGCACCAGACGAACTCGTCGTTACGCGGCCTGCATCCATCGATCTCTCCGACCGGCTTCCCGAATCTGTGGCATCGGCAGCCATCGAGCTGATCACCGGCTCACTGATCGATGCTCCCCGGCGCATCGGAGCGGCTCTGCGCGACGAATACGACGGGCTCTGGAGCGCCCGGCTCGGAACGTACCGCGTCATCTATCGAATCGACGATGCGAATCGGCAGGTCGAGGTTGTCCGTGTTCTTCACCGGCGCGATGCGTACCGGCCCCGGAGTTCCTAGGGACGCCCGCATGTGGTCATACGCGGACCACAGCTAGGTCGTCGAGCTCAGGAAAGTCGGCGTCCTGAGTGACGACAGGAACGCCATGGGCGACTGCTGTGGCCGCGATCCATGAGTCGTTGATCGGCATCGCCAGGCCTCGCTCTCGAAGAGTGACTCGCAGCCGTGCCCATGCGGCAGCCACCTCGCCATTCACCGGAAGGGGATGCAGTGCCATTGCGCTGGCCAGTGTCGAGAGTCGGCGATCGCGCACGACGGTGTCGGTTGCTCTCAGCACACCGACGCGGAGCTCGCCGATGGTGATGGCCGACACGCTCAGACGATCAGGAATTGCATCGGTTCTCAGGGGGCGACCCGTCTCCCGTGCGATGAACAGGGACGTGTCCGCCAGCCCGCGACTCACGGCCATGGCAGATCGTCCGTCGTCTCGGACCTGAGATCTGCCAGGTCGTCAGACAGACCGGGGTCTGCCTGATGTGCCAGGACGTCGCGGATGAAGCGCTCGCGGCTCATCCACTGAGGTCGTTCTTCGATGGGACGCAGCTCGGCAACCGGCCTGCCGTGCACAGTGATGCAGATCGACTCGCCGGCCGCCACTCGATCCAACAGGGCCCGCGTCTGGTTGCGCAGATCTCGCGAAGCAACTTCCTCCATCATGGAAGTGTCGCATATATGCGACATTTGTCGCAAACCTTGCCGAGTTGGATGCGTGGCGTCTGACGTGCCGAGTGCTGTCCTCGACTCAACCATCCTCGCGACCGTAGAAGCGATCTCCCGCTCGGACGCAATCGTTTTCTCGGTCGCTCCGTCTGCGGCACCTGTTCTCGATCGCGACGACTGCAGCGCCGGGATCGCTTGGTGTCGCGTGACCACGAGCGCAGGCCTAGCTCTCTGATTCGGCGCCTCGAGCAGCCACAGTTCACGCCGAGCTACGACGGCTCAGCCTCGGTCATGGCGATCGAATTGGCCAACGCTGCGGCGTCCTCGTCTGGCCCCTGCGGCATCTGCCGGTAGGACTCGGCAATCGCTTCGCCTTCGCGTGTCCGCCGAACGCTGTCGGCTTCGACCAGATCGCCCGGTGCGACCCGGTTCGCCCAGCGTTCCAGCGCTGCTGCCCGCTGCGCCCGTGTCCGTTTCATGACGTGAACCATCTTGTCAAGAACTTGTCACTCGCTGGCGTCGCCGAATGCGGTGGAACCGTGCTCGGCGGCTCAGTGTCAGTCGTGGGGCAGGGTGAAGCCAACGTTGCGCTCTTCGGTGAGGTGCAGGCTCTCGCTGATGTAGGAGAACTCGTCGAGGGCTCTGATCCAGCGTCTTGTGCTCGGCAGCGCGAACGCCACGGTTCGTTTGCCGACGTCGGCCACCAGGCCGGACTTGATGAGGCGGGCGCGATAGACGCTGACGTATCCGCTGGTCACGTCCATGCGGCGTGCAATGTCGGTGAGCTGCGATTCGCCGTCGTCGTGGGACATGGCGATAAGAAATCGTCGCGCAGCGGCGGGCTGATCTCGCCACAGCGGTGCGATAACCAACTGGCCGATGTGCTGCTGAGCCACCTGAGCGCCCTCGACGACATCGCTCAAGGCGACGGCGGTGTCGGGCTCGGCGGCAGCTTCCCAAGTGTGGAAGCCGACCAACTACACCATGAACGGGTAGCCGCCAGCAGCCTCGGTGGCGTGATCGATCGCCTCGGGCGACATGCGGCCGCCTCGCTGGCGGAAGGGCTCGGCGAGTGCCGTCCGTCGGAGCGAAGGGGTTGGCCGAGCGCATCAGATGCCGGCGGCGGCGGGTCTTATGTCGTTGACGTTAGCGCTGTTGTTGGACTTGTTGTTTCTTGTTGCAGTTGTTGTCTTTTGTTGTCATTGTTGGACCACGTGTCCCCGCGAGAGATGTCGTCCGCACCAGTGATAAGGGTTCCAAAGTCACAAGCCGTGGCGCTCGGCCAGCGCCGAGACCTCGTCAGGGCTGAGCGGGCCTGCTTCGGCCTCCCACGCTTCGAGGAAGTCGCTGAGCGCCTGCTTGCGGTCGTGATCGGCTGCGAGTCGCCGTAACGCCTCGCCCACGGTCGCCTCCCGACCGCCGAACTCGGGCGCGATTCGCTCAAGCAGCAGCCGGGTCTCCTTGTCAAGCCGCACCCTCGCCCTCATCACGCCGCCGACTGTATTGGGCGCCTGTCTGGCAGTTGCCTGATTTTCGCCGGTGGAGCGCTGCGTGGCCTGCGGTGTTGTCGCAGTCGTCAGAGGAGGTCATAGCCTGACGCCAGTTCCCCCAGCCGCTTCGGTGGCTGGGTGCAGGGCCCGCTTCGGCGGGCCCTTGCGTCGTTGGCAGGCCCGACACCTGCGAATCCCCTCGTGGTCGCCGGGCACTGATGGCAGGTCGCGCTGCCAGATGAGGCGGAGACTCGACGGTTCATTGGGTCGGGTGACGGCATCGGTCTCGTCGCTCCGACCGCTCCATTGGTGGTCAGCAAAGCTGCTGAACCCGAGCAACATGGTGTTGCATCGCCGCGGAGGGGTGTTGTAGAAGGGAACTGCCGATTTCTTGGGCAGCGACGCCCGGGATACCTGGAACCGCTGCGAAGCCCTCAAGAAGCGCGATTGGCAACTGACGGCTGTCGTCGCCGGCCACGTCCCAAGCGAGGTCGATGTCGGCATCGCTCGCCCCCAGGGCAACCAGATAGCCAATCGTTTGTGCCGCTTGGTAGCGCACAGAGAAGTCGGTGTCGCGAACGAGGAATCTCAATAGCAGGCGACGATTGGTGCAGGCTGATGCGTGCAGTATCAAGCATGCGTCCTCGCGTTCTTGAGGTGAACCCAGCGCGAGTCGGGCCACGGCGTCGTCGACCCCCGTGGCGTCAATCAGACCCAGTGCGATCTGGAGTCTGAGTCTTGTGCCCGCTGCTTCCGCACCCGGCCAGAATGAGGCAGACCCTGAAGCTGCGACATCAACGACGGCAGCAAGTTGGTCTCGTACGTCCCTCGGAATGAGCTGCGCATCCGTAGCGAGGGCAATGCAGATGGCGCTTCTGTCTTCGATGAATGTTCGCGCCTCGCCGAGAAACGCGATGACCGGTTCCCACCGAGCAACCTCGGGAAGTCTCAGGTTCAGCCAAGTGAGTGCATGACAGAAAGCACTGTTCCCACTGTTGCCTCCCCCCGCAAGCGCGTCCACGCGGGCATGCTCAACTCGTTCTACAAGAGTGTCAATGAGCTCGGCGCCTTCGGATTCTTCGAATGCAGACACGTCTTTGATCTCGGCCAGTGCGTAGATGTCGCCCTGTGCAGCAGCTTCCGCGAGCGAACGTAGGGCGGCGGCGCTGCCATGGTTCGCGAACCAACCCCAGACAGCGCTGCTCAGTCGGGCATGACCGCGGTCCGCGAGCGAGAGCAACTGTTGTCGGGTCGGGTGGCTGACCTGGGCGTAGTCGAGGAAGAAGAAGGCTCGCTCTAGGCCGCGGAGGAACGTAACGGGTAGCACTTCCGGCAATTTGGCAAGGTGGCCAGCGAAGTCGTCATGCGCGCTACGAGACGCAGCCGGAAGTACGCCAGCGGCTGCTTCCGTTGCAAATGAAGGAAGGTTGAAATAGCCCTCATCCTGAGTGCATCCGAGGTCAGTCGCCTCACCGCAAGCGGCTCGAGCGCACTGCTCAAGCAATTGGTCCGCAGTTGCATGTTCGAGGAGGTCCCCGGCCAAAGCGAGCGCTTCGAAGTTCGTTCGTGCGGTCGTATGAGTCCATCCTGATGTCGGGACCTTGGCCACCGAGGCGGCAATCGGTGCGAGGGGACCGACCTTGAGCAGGTGGCGCATGGCCTTCGTGAGGCGGCTCGAATCGCCGCAGCGTCGAAGTGCGTCAATGCCGTTCTCCAGTTCAGCAGCTGCATTTGGATGGGACGGCGCGCGCATGAGGGTCTGAATGCCACGACGTGCGGACAGTGCCTTCCACTGCCCGTGCTCCCCGGTGATGTCGGCATTGAGCTCAGCAGATTGGAGCCTTGTCTCAGGCATCGGACTTCCGCCGATGTACTGCGGCGGATCGTCTTCCGCCCATGACTCAAAGTCGCTGTCCTGCTCTCGCCCCAGTGCAAGAGCCGTAGCTTGGCTCCGCCACCACGAGACTGCGGTGTCAGACGCCTTGAGTAGCTCAAGGTAGGCCTCCTGCTGTCTGGCGATCCAGGCTTCGGTGGGTTCAGCATCCCCCGCGCCTCCTCGGAATCGCCTCGTTGTGACGATGACGTCGGCGGTTCGCGCAGCGCCCGCGGCAATTGCCGACACCATGGGTGCCGAGACCTCTTCATCGTCATGAACCAAGCGGAGAAGTTCCCGTGCCATCGATACGTCATCTTGAGCTGGGCCGAAGTCGCCGCGATCGGCGTGGAAACGGCCGCGCTGAACGAGTGCCCATGCGCGATCGAGGGAATCAGGCTCTTCGCGTTTGAGGGGGCAGTAGGGGTGTGAGGGTGCGGGCCTGAATGGGAGGGATCCCCCAGAATCGGAGGTGTTGATGCTTCCGAGTGCTGGAGGATCCCTGTGGAGGCTGACCCTACGCGTGTCAATCGTGTGCTGGTGGGCTTGGGCCCCGGCGTGGAGGTGGTCGGTGTTGTCGACCGGGCTGGGCGGCCGTTGGGGGTGCATGTGCGGCTGGGCGGGGACCGGCCGTGCTGCGGGTCGTGCGGCAGGCGGGCGTGGTCGAAGGGGTCCCGCTGTGTGGTGCTGGTGGATCTGCCGGTGTTCGGGCGGCCGGTGCGGCTGGTGTGGCACAAGCGTCGCTGGCGCTGTCCTGATGCGGCCTGCGCTGTGGGGTCGTGGACCGAGCAGGACTCCCGGATCGGGGCTGCGCGTGGGCTGCTCACGGCCCGGGCGGCTCGCTGGGCGACCCGCCAGGCGGGCGCGGGACGCGATATCGCAGCGGTGGCCGCGGAGCTGGGCTGCGGCTGGCACACGGTCATGGCCTCGGTGCGGCGCTGGGGCGAAGCGCTGCTCAACGCTGACCGGGGCCGCCTCGACGGGGTGACCGCGCTGGGGATGGACGAGATTCTCGTCGTGCGGCGAGGCCGCTATCGGCGCAAGACGTGGGCAACCACCGCGGTGGACGTCCGCAGGGGCCGCCTGCTCGATGTCTTCCCTGGTCGGACTGCCAACGCCGCCGCGGCGTGGCTGCGCAGCCGGCCTCCGGGATGGCGTCGTGCGGTGCGCTGGGCGGTGCTGGACCTGTCGGGGCCCTACCGCAAGGCGTTCGGCGACGCGCTGGCGCACGCCCGCCAGGTCGCGGACCCGTTCCATGTCGTGCGGCTCGCCAACAGCGTCCTCGACGAGGTGCGCCGACGCGTCCAGAACGACACCCTGGGCGGACGCGGCACCAAGCACGATCCGCTGTATCGGATACGCAAGCTGCTCGTCATGGCCAAAGAACGCGTCGCCCGAGCCGGACAGGCGAAGCTGCAGGGCCTGCTCGCCGCCGGCGACCCCCACGGCGAGGTGCGCGACGCATGGCTGGCCAAAGAGGCCGTCCGGGACATCTACCAGGTGCCCACACGCCGCTGGGCCACAGCCGCGCTCGACGAGCTCGCCCGCGATCTCCAAGACGACGCGTACAGCCCCGAGCTGAACCGTCTCGGACGCACCCTGGCCGCGTGGCGCCCCCAGATCACCAACTGGCACGCCTCCCGAGCCACCAACGGACCCACCGAGGCAGCCAACAACCTCGCAAAACGCGTCAAACGAGTCGCGTTCGGATTCACCAACTTCGACAACTTCCGAATCCGCGCGCTGCTCTATGCCGGAAAACCCGACTGGACCCTCCTCAAAACCCTCACTCCCCCCTAAATCGCGGAGAACCGGTTATGCGGCTGCCCGCATCGAGTTCGCTACGGCGGTCGCATAGGGCTCGCTGCCGAGCCAGACCTCGATGTTCGGATCGAGCCAGCGCTGGACGTTGGTCACGAGACGGTGGATCGTGTTGCCGCAGGTGCCGTGCGGCAACACAGCGGTGAGCTGACGGCTCGTGGCTTCCAGCAAGAATGGCTGCCAGAGATGCCGGTCGATGGCGGCGACATGGACCTTGGCAGGGCCTCGCCATGTGATGTACCCGCCGATGCGAAGCCGGCTCGTCCGGCGTTTCAGGCCGAGATCGACGAAGAGCGCGAACGTGTCCTCGCTCAGCGGCTGACTGAATCGGATCGTGACTGGGGCACCCTTCACCGTGAAGGCGTCGTCGCCGACCTCGGTGGTGTCCAGCCAGAGCTGGTCTTCGGAGTGCTGGGTGACGCCGCGATACAGGTTCAGCACCTTGGCGATCTCCTGGCGGTGTTCGACGAATGAATCGCTTCGGTTGGTGGCGTGCCCGTCGTGGTACAGCAGGTGGCCGCCCCGGTTGCCGCCGGGGATCTGCAACTGCACCAAAGAGTGCATCGGGTCGTACAGATCGAGGAACTGCGGCAGCTTGTCTTGAAGCACGCCGAGCCGTTCGGTCAACGTCACCCGCGACCGGCGCCGCTCCGCCAGCCCTCGGGCCGAGTCGTCGCTCGCGGGTTCGTCGTCTTCTATGCGCTCGTCGTCGCCTTCATCGAGCCCAGGCGTGGCCTCGTACCAGGCTTCGTGCTCGAACCCGAGGCGTACGTAGCGATGGGCCGGGGTGTTGCGCTGCACGTAGTTCCACAGTTCGAACAGGATCGGCGACGAGAGCCAGAGACGGTCCAGCCACGGGTTCCGGTCGACCGCCTGCCGGACCCACTTGTTGCTGTCGTCGGCGTCCAGCGTCGTATAGAGCACGGGGTGCCGTTTTTCGAGCATCTCCAGCAGCCCGACTATCTGCCCCTCGTGCGTTTCGTCCTCGACCCGGTACAGCGTTTCGTCGATGCGATGCAGATGGATACGGGATGGGAAGATCGACTCCAGGCCGGGCGTGTCGTGGTCGTGTCGGGCCGTCTCGAGCATGTACGTCTTGAGCAGCTTCCGGCTCAGCTTGCCGTCGCGAAGCTCGGCGACAGCGGGCTCGGTGTAGCCCTCGAGGTGATCGACGTACGCCTCGCGCGACTCAAGCCGCGGCATGTATCCGGTGCCCGTCGCCATAGTCCGGCAAGCGTACGCAGCAGTGCGGCCCGACGCGAACCGAGGGCTGTACCTGCGTCGGCAGCAGGGCAGAATGAGCGCATGGCGGACTCGGGACGAGTGATTGATTTGTCGGTCGAGGTGATCGGCGACGTTGAGACGGTGTGGCGAGCAGTGGCGACCGGGCCCGGGATCTCGGCGTGGTACGTGCCTCACACTGTCGAGGAGCGCGCTGGGGGAGCGGGCGTGGCTTCGTTCGGCCCCGAGCCTGAAATGCAGATTGCTGGCCGGGTGGCGGTCTGGGAGCCGCCGCGCCGGGTGGTGTTCGACGGGGGCGAGGGTGTCGGTGGGCTGTCGTTCGAGTGGACCGTCGAACCGCATGACGACAACACCTGCACCGTGCGGCTGCACAACGCAGGCTTCGGCGACGACGACCCTCAGTACGACGCCATGGTGGACGGCTGGAAGCTGTTCATGTCCAACCTGCAGCTCCACCTCGAGCACTTCGCCGGGCAGACCGCCACCTCCGCGCTTCCGATGGTGATGTGGCCGGTCACGCCCGAGCAGGGCTGGGAGATCCTCGCCGGCGGGCTCGGCATCGGCCAGATGCCCGGCGTCGGCGACCGTCTCGACGTGGCCACCGACGACGACACGAAGCTCGGCGGCACGGTCGTCGGCACCGGCCCGCGTCGCATCAGCCTGCTGCTCGACACCCCCGCACCCGGCACCGGCTTCCTGACCTCCGAGGACGGGGGCGGGTTCACGATGGTCTCGGTGTGGCTGTATCTCTACGGCCCCGACGGCGCAGTCGCCGCCGAACGCGACGACGCCCGCTGGCGCGCCTGGCTCGACAGCCGCGCCCCGGCGACCGACTGACGTCTCGACTGTCTTCCCGCTGGCCCGAAACAGGGCCTGCGACAACTCAGTCGGGGTACACCTGCGTGCGGCGGCGCTTCAGCATGCGGTCCTGCACACGCCAGCCATCCGGCGTCTTCACCACTTGGTCGTGATACGAGGCAGTGCCGACCTTGCCGCCGCCGAGCAGCGCCAGGATGCGGAACTTCAGCTCCACGCCGTCGGTGGTCTCGTTCACGTAGATGTTGGTCATGGTGTGCGTGCGCGGGTGCTCTGCCTCATCGGCCATGAAGTCGCGGATCGCCGTCAAGCCCTCCAGCCGCGGTGCCCCCAGATCGGTCAGGTCGAACACCGCATCGTCGGTGAAGACCGTCCCCAGCCGGTCCCAGTCGCGGTCGTCGATGATGTCGCCGTAGCGGCCCGGCAGTTCGTGCAGTTCCAGACGGTCAGCAATGTCCATGCCGGGACCATAGGCCACTCGACGCATGCGTTCCCCGGGGAATCCGGCCTGAGGCCGCAGTTTCCGGACCGGACCGTCAGCGGGAGAGGTTGGCGCGCACCCTGGGGATGACGTCGCGGGCCATGCGCTCCAGCGAGGCGTTCATCACCGACGGGGGGAGGCCGGGCGGGCCGCCCCAGGTGACCAGGTCGGTGACGTCGTGGTCCTGGATCATGGCGGTCAGCTCGGCGACGCAATGGTCGGCGTCGCCGACGGTCCACACCAGTGGGTTCAGCGGATCGGGCTGGCGCGGACCGGTGCGGGCCGCACGCTCGCGGTCCGTTTGCTTGTGGTCGGCGCTGGCCTTGATGATGCCGATATAGACATCGCGGCGGTACTTCTCGGCCGCAGCCACCGCCTCCCAGACGGGGTCGTCGGCAGGGTCCGAGCCGTCGGTTACATACACGCCGCGGATGATCCCCACCCGCTTGTCGCCGGGATCCCGGCCATCCGCCGCCAGCGCTTCCTTCCACGGGTCCAGCACGGCAGCCTTCGGACCCTGGGGCAGCAGGTTCGTATTGAAGCGGGCAGCCCGCAGCGCCCCGGCGCGGCTCGTGGCCGCCACCCACAACGGCGGCCCGCCGGGCTGCACCGGATCGGGCGTGACCCGCAGATCCTGGTAGCTGTACCGCTTGCCCTGATAGCTGAACGGCTCGCCAGACCATGCCAGCCGCACTATCTCGATGGCCTCCTCGGTCAGCGACACCCGCCGGCTGAGCGGCAGCCCGAAGCCGGCGAACTCATGCGCGGCATAGCCCATGCCGACGCCCAGCTCCATGCGGCCATCGGAGATGTTGTCGAGCACGGCCAGGTCCTCGGCCAGCCGCACCGGGTCGCGGAACGGCATCAGGCAGATGTCGGTGGAGAACCGGATGCTGCTGGTGAGGGCCGCTGCCGCACCCGCCACGGGCACGAAGTTGGGCAAGTAGCCGTCGGCCATGAAGTGGTGCTCGGTGAACCAGCACAGCTCCATGCCGAGCTGTTCGGCCAGCACCACCTGCTCGAACGTCTCGGAGTACACCTGCGGCATCGTCACGTCGCTGCCCGCCGGGCAGCGGAAGTCGTGCACGATCCCGAACCTGAGCGATTGCGCCATGCGGCGAAGCTAGTTGGGCAGCCCCAGGCCGGCCCGGGCTCGTTCGGGTCAGTACCAGGCGTCGGGCACGGCTGATTTGCGGTCTTCGACGAAGGCTTGCAGCTCGCGGTCGACTGCGCCCTCGAGGGGTGGGGGCGGCTCGTAGTTGGCGAGGGTTTGCTTCCACTGCTGGTTAGCTCGCTGGGCCATGTCGAGCGCACCCTCTTCTGACCACTGCTCGAACGAGCGGGTGTCGCACAGCGTGGCCTCGAAGTTGGCTGTCTCGAAGTTGGCGATGGTGTGGGCGGTTGCCAGGTAGTTGCCGCCCGGGCCGGCTTCGCTGAACGCCTCGCCGCCGAGCTCGTTGCTGTCGACGGACAGGCCGTCTATGAGGCGATGCAGCATGCCGCAGCGGTCGGCGTCCATCACGAACTTCTCGTACCCGAGCGTCAGCCCGCCTTCCAGCCAGCCAGCCGCCTGCAGGATGAAGTTCGCTCCGGCCAGCAATCCCGGCGTCATCGCATCGGCTGATTCCTGCATGGCTTGCGCGTCGGCGACCTTCGAGGCCGTGTAGTGGCCACCGCAGCGAAACGGCAGGCCGAGTCGCCGAGCGAGCTGTCCGATCGCGTAGGTGGCCAGCGTCGATTCGGCAGTGCCGAACGTGGGCGCACCCGAGCGGAGATCCATCGTGGTCAGGAAGTTGCCGTAGATCATCGGCGAGCCGGGCCGCACAAGCTGGGTGAGCGCGATGCCGGTCATGGCCTCAGCATGGGCCTGTGCGACAAGGGCGGGCTGGGTGACGGGCCCCATGCCGCCGCCGATGATGAACGGCGAGATCAGGCAGCCCTGGTTCGCCCGGGCGTAGGCCTTGAGGGCACCGCTCATGGTGGCGTCCCACACGAGTGGCGAGTTCACGTTGACGTTGCCCTGGATGACGCAGTGCGTCTCCATGAACTCGGCGCCGAACACGATGCGGGCCATTGCGATCGAGTCCTCGGCCCGCTCGGGTGCGGTCACTGCGCCCATGAACGGCTTGGCCGACCAGCGCAGGTGGGCATCCACCATGTCGAGGTGGCGCTTGTTGACCGGCACGTCGACCGGCTCGCACACCGTTCCGCTGCCATGCGCCAGCCACGGCGACATCCAGGTCAGCTTCACGAAGTTCCGGAAGTCGTCGATGGTGGCGTAGCGGCGGCCTTCGTCGAGATCCGTCACGAACGGCGGGCCGTACGTCGGCGTGAACAGCACGTGATCGCCGCCGATCTCGATGCGCCGGCCGTCACGGCCCCACATGGAGAACTGGCGTGGAGCGGTCGAGCAGAGCTGCCGGGCCAAGCCGGGCTCGAAGCGAACCCGCACGCCGTCGACGTGCGCCCCGGCGGAGCGGAACAGCGCTAGCGCCTCGTCGTCGCCACGGAACTCGACGCCGATCTCGGACAGGATCCAGTCGGCGTGCGCCTCAAGCTGTTCCAGTGCGACATCGTCCAGCAGCTCGTAGGTGGGAATGCGCCGACGCGGCGTGAGCTGCTCCGCAGACGGCAGCGGCGCAGCAGTGCGTGCCGCGACCCGACTCGACCGCCCCCGCCGTGTGCGGCGTTCGCTGCCACCTCCGCCAGCCATCGGCACATTCTGGGCTACGTCTCGCGTCGCCGTGCCCGACGCCGACCACAGCACAGGTCGGCGCCGCCAGTCCGTACGTGCGCCGCCGCATCTGCGAACCAAGCAGGACCAGTCTGATCCGCCCGAGAGGGCTTCGATCCCGCTGGCTACTGTGCTGTCGCTGCGCAACACAGCGGCTGCTGAGCGAGAGGATGCCCCGATGTCCGACGGCTACGAGAACCTGAGCATCGATGCGCCCGCCGACGGCGTCACCCGCATCACCTTCAACCGGCCCGAACGGCTGAACGCGATTACGCATGGGCTGGTCAGCGATCTCCACGACGCGCTCAGCGCTGTCGACAACGACCACGACACCCGCGCCATCGTGCTCACGGGCGCCGGCCGAGGTTTCTGCGCCGGGCTCGACCTGACCGGTTACGGCACGGTGCCGGGCACCGAGGACCACGGCGGCCCTCAGCGCGGCATGGCTGTCCAGCAGGAGATCGCCGAGCTGGTCCACCACATGCGAGACGTGCGCCAGCCGATCATCGCAGCCATCAACGGCGCGGCAGCCGGCGGCGGGTTCGCCATCGCCTGCGCGTCCGATGTCCGCTACTGCGCCGAGACCGCCAAGTTCGGCACCGCCTTCGTGCGCCTCGGCATCTCGGGCTGCGACATCGGCGTGAGCTGGATGCTGCCCCGTCTCATCGGCGCCTCCCGGGCCTGGGAGCTGCTGCTCACCGGCCGGGTGATCGACGCCGCCGAAGCCGACCGCATCGGTCTCGTCAGCGCCGTGGTCCCCGACGACGACCTCATGGATACCTGCCTCGGCGTCGCCGCCGAGATCGCCGCCAACAGCCCCTTCGGCGTATGGATGACCAAGGAAGTCATGTGGTCGAACCTCGAGATCGGCAGCCTGCGCGCCGGCATCGACCTCGAGAACCGCACGCAGATCATGTCCTCGCTCACCGAGGACAGCAAAGAGGCCATGGCGTCGTTCCTCGAACGCCGCCAAGTGAAGTGGTCCAACCGCTGACCCGGATTGCCGTCGGCAGCCCGGCGCGCTAGTCAGCCAACAGCCGCACTCGACTCCGCTCGACGCCGGGGTCGACGCAGCGCCGGGCTGCGCTCGCAGCGCGAAACTGATTCGTCTTCGACGCACCCGCCATGCTGTGATGCCCACATGGCATCACCACGCTTGGCTGGCGATCTGCAGCACATCGATCAGATGCGCGCCCGTCGTCACGCCGGCTCGGCTTTCGGTATGCTGCTGCGTATAGAGCTGGCGCCTCCGATGAGGTGTCTGGCCGGGTCTCAGGGCCCGGCGCATAGAACTGGCGCTTCTGATGAGGTGCTGAGCGGGAGCCGAAAAGGCTCCCGCTTTTGCGTTCGGAGGATCGATGGACTCCTTTCTGATCTTGGTTGACGCGGGCTACGTGTACGCGTCTGCAGGAACACTCGTCCATGGCACGAAAGCCCGTCACGAACTGTTGCTGAATCACGGTGCGCTACGTGACCATCTTGAGTCCTTTGGACGCGAGACGACTGGCGTCTCAATGTTGCGGATGTACTGGTACGACGCCGCTCCCAATCGGATGCCGACCCCCGAGCATGACCACATTGCGAGCCTGCGTGCAGTTCAGCTTCGCCTTGGCCGCTTGTCGAATGCCGGACTGCAGAAGGGCGTTGACTCCCTCATCTACCGAGATCTGTTCACGCTGTCGCAGTCCGGCCGAGTCAGCGACATCTTCTTGGTAGCCGGCGATGAGGACCTGTTGGAAGGCGTGAACGCGGCGAAGGACTTCGGCGTGAGAATCAGCCTGATTGGAATCGAACCCAACCGGAGCAACCAATCAGACGCGCTTCGCCACGCCGCGGATGCCGTCTACATTTTTCAGCGCGAGCAGCTTGAGCCGCTCATGCATCGCAAGCGAAGCGTCGAATCCTCGCAGCCGCCCTCAGCGGATCGGTCTGGCGCTCATCAGCAGTCGGAAGTACATGACGGCGACAGTGACGCCGAGTCAACACCAGATGGCGATGAGATTGTTCGGGGCGCTGCGAGGCAGGTCGCGCATGAGTATTGGTCGCAGTCCGATGCTGACGAACGTGCCTATCTCGAAACCGAGGAGCGGCGTGCCGTTGCGAATCGACGACTCCCGCAGCGGACGGACGGCTGGATGCTGCGAGTCGCGGCCGAAGGGTTGAGCCGACGCCTCACCGAATCCGAGAAGTGGCTCGCGAGAGCCGAATTCTGGAAGGAGATCGCAGTGATTCTCGGAGAGGCTGATGGATCGTCCACAGCTGGCACCGAGGCACGCGACGCCTGATCCGATCCGCGGGCTGGCCGCGCATCTGACTGATCGTCGAGCAACCGGTGGTCGACAGATCGTCGACCCTCGGGCTGCCAAGCGCATCCCCGGCGCTGGGCTAGCCGGCGGGCTGGGCCACCTGGTCCGGCTTGAACTCGAACAGGTACGGGTCGAGCGATTCCTGGGCGGCGATCCGCCACTTGTGCCAGTAGCCGCCGCCGTAGTACGCCAAGCTGCCCGGCTCGGCGTCGCCGTGACCGTTGTAATACGACAGGCAGTCGCGCAGCGGCGCGGTGGTGATGTCGGCCACGCGGCAGTGCTCGGCGTAGTTCACCTCTGAGTCTTCGGTGATATCCACCACGTTCCACGCCTTGTCGCGCATCTCGGTGAGCATCCAGATGATGTAGTCGCCGTGGGTGTCGATGGCGTCGGTGAAGTTGAAGCTGCCGCCGCCGCCCTGCGGGCCCGACACGATGAACAGGTTCGGGAAGCCGTGGCTGTGCAGGCCCAGGAAAGTCCGGGTGCCCTCGGTCTGCCACTTCTCGCTCAGCGTCACGCCCTCACGGCCCGAGATCATGTTGAACGTCGACGTCGCCATCCACTGGAACCCGGTGGCGTAGATCAGCACGTCCAGCGGGTACTCGATGCCCTCGTGCACCACGCCCCGCTCGTTGATCTCCTGCACGCCCATCGGGGCAGTGTCCACCAAGTGAACGTGGGGCAGGTTGAACGTGGGCAGGTACTCGTCGTGGAAGGTGGGCCGCTTGCAGCCGTAGGGGTAGTACGGCTTCAGCGCCTCGGCGGTCGCAGGGTCTTCCACGATCGCGTCCACCCGGGCACGGATCTGCTCCATGATCCGGAAGTTGGTGTTGAGCTGCTTCTGCACCAGCTCGTCGGGCGACAGCTTGCGAGCGTGCTGCTTGCGCTCCTTGAAATCGTCGACCCGGCCGGCGAGGTAGTCGTCATTGGCCTTGATCGCGGTGCGGCCCGATGAGATGCGGGAGAAGCGCTTGCGGCGGGCCCGTGCCCAGCCGGGCTCCTTCGACCACTCGGCGATCTCCTCTGGGTCGGTCTCGCGCTGGTCGCGCACGTCGATCGACGATGGCGTCCGCTGGAACACGTACAGCTCGCCGACCACCTTGGCGATCTCGGGGATGACCTGCACCGCCGTGGCCCCGGTGCCGATGATGCCCACCCGCTTGCCTTCGAGGTCGATGTTGTAGTCCCAGCGTGACGTGTGGAACGACTCGCCCGCGAAGGAGGCCATGCCGTCGATGCGGGCCAGCTTGGGGCTGGTGAGGATGCCGTTGGCCAGGATCACGTAGCGAGCCTTCATGGCATCGCCGCGGTCGGTGTAGACGGTCCAGCGTCCGGTCTCCTCGTCCCACACCGTGGAGTCGACGGTGGTGTGGAACAGGCAGTGGTCGTAGAAGCCGAACTTGTCGGCCATCGCCTGGCAGTACTCGAGAATCTCGAAGCCCGAGGCGAACTTCATCGTGGGGATGTACTTCATCTCTTCGAGCAGCGGCAGGTAGCTGTACGACTCCACGTCGCAGGCGATGCCCGGGTAGCGGTTCCAGTACCAGGTGCCGCCGACGTCGCCGCCCTTCTCGCAGAAGCGCACGTCGGTGAATCCGGCGCTGCTCAGCTTGTGCCACAGCAGCAGCCCCGCGAACCCGGCGCCGATGCACAGCACATCGCACTCGTCGTGGAGCGCCTCGCGCTCGATCGGCGGCTCGGAATAAACGTCGTCGAGATAGCGCTTGAACTCGCCCTCCATCGCCATGTAGTCGGCAGCGCCCCGGCGCGCTTCCTTGAAGTCGCGGTACTTGGCCTGCTCTTCGGCGTTGAACACGGCACCCGGCGGGGGCGGGGGCAATTCCTTCAGTTGCTCATCGGCATTGACCGAGTAGCCCTTGCCGGCGATCTTCTCGGACGCCTTCGCCGCCTTGGTGTTGAAGATCTTGCGACCCGTCGCGGGATCGATGCTGATCGCCGGGCGCCCGCCCGCGTCTGTTGCCACCTGGCCCTCTGACATGGTGCGACCTCCGTGAATGCCCCATTCGATGTTAGGGGAGGCGTCCGCCGGCGCGCCGGGGTGTGACAGCCTTCGCAGAGACATGCAGCGCGACACGCCGCGGACTTTTGTGTGGGCCCTCACCGGGGCCGTTGTGCTCTTCGCAGTGCTCGCTGTGCACCTGCGCACGGCGATCGCGGCCGGCGGACCGGTCGCGGTTCCCGACATCCCGGCCTACCTGGGCATCGCCCAATGGGTCGGCGGCGATGGGCTCGCGCTCCGCGATGTCCTGTTCCAGCCGGGGTACGGGCTGCTGATTGCGCCGCTGGTAGCCGTCTCGAAGGTTTCACTGCTGGAGACCCAAGGCGAGGCAGTGCACTACCTGGCTCTGGTCGTCAACTCGCTGGCGGCAACCGCTGCTGTGGTGGTGGCAGCCCGGCTCGGCCTGGTGGGATCGCAGCGATGGTGGGTGGCTGGGGCAGGGGGACTTCTCGCGGCGGTGCACCCGTCGCTGTCGAGCGCTTCGCGCATCGCCTGGCCCGAGACCCTGCTCACCCTCGTCGTGCTCGCGGTGGCGCTCGCAGTGGGCTTCGCTGTGGCGGTTGACGGCTCGGCAGCGAGCCGGCGAGCGTGGGCACGTGCGGGCCTGATCGCCACGCTGGCTGTGGCACTGCATGCCCGCATGATCGTGCTGGTCGTTGCGGTCGTGTTGACAGCACTGCTGTGCCGGATCGGCCGCCGAGCATGGTCGGCCCTCGCCGCCGGCCTGCTCGTCGGCGGGGCTGCGACGGCAGCAGCCCTGACGCTCACCGACACCTGGCCGACCAAACGGCTGAGCGAGGCAGCTCAGCTCGACAGGGGAGCGGAGCCCTTCGCCACCGTCTCGGGCCAGCTCCTGGCGCTGGGCGGGGGAACCCTCGGCCTCGGCCTCGTCGGCTTGGTCACCGGTCTCGCTGCGACGCTCTGGTTGGTCCGCAGATGGCGCGTCGGCGATCCCGTCGGGTCGTCGAGTTCGATGTCTCAGACCCTGCAGCCGCAGCAGGGGACTGCTCTGGCCCGCCCCGACGCGCTGACTGCCACGTTGCTGTGCCTCTCATTCGGAGCGACCGGAGCCGTGATGCTCGGCGGCTGGACGCTGACCGGCAGCGAACGCCCTGATGCGATGCTCTACGGGCGGTATGTCGACCCGTGGGCCGTGCCGCTGGCCGTCGCGGCGCTCGCACGGCTCGCGACCCGGCAACGAAGCCGCCCCGACGCACCTGCACTGCTCGGAGCGAGCGCGGTCGTGGCCGCTGTCGCATGCGTCGTGGTCGTGGGTGCTGCAAGCGGCTACGGCGCCGCGGCGCGCCGCATCATGACTCTGTCGTTCAGCCCTGCGTGGAGCTGGCTCGATGAGCGCTTGGGTGCAGTGGCCGTCGCGGCTTTCGTGGTGACACTGTTCGGAGTCCTGCTCGCCGCGGTGACCCAGCGCGGGCGTGCGCCGGCTGGCCACGGCGAGACGGTCCCATCGGCCTCGCCGCCGACATCAGACGCAGCATCTGCCACTGCCCGCGTGCGTGCGGCGAGCACCCCCGCAGTTGCCATGGGCGTACTCGTGGCGACAGTGCTGGCGCTGGGGGCGACGGCCACCGTGTTGAACCACCGCCATCTCGCCGATGTCGGCGCTGTGGCACGCGATCAGGTCACTGCAGCCGCGACGGTGTCCGACGCTGTCGAGGACGACGGGCTGGCCTGTCTCGCCCACGACCGCACCGAGGTGCCCGACTATGCGCTGTGGCTCTACCGGCTGGAGCTGCCCGACATCACCCACGAGCGCGTCGACATCACTACCGGCGACCGGCCGTGCTCGGCGATGGTCATCGCCCATGACGACCTGACGGCGCGCTGCTCGAACGCCCGGCATCTCGTCGACGAGCCTGCAGCATCGTGGGCGCTGTGGCACCTACCCGAAGGTCGATGCATCGGCTGGTGAATGCCCCGCTGCGGTGCATAGGGATAGCGTCGCATGATGGCTTCACAGCAGCGGCATCCGTTCCGGCTGAGGTGGCTGCCATCTCGACGGGCCGCCCGCGCCGTGATTCCCACCGCGGTGGCCGCAGGTCTCGCGTGTGTCGCATTCGGATGTTCAGACACGTCATCCAGCGATGTCGCGGCCGCCCCCGAGGCGACGGCGGAACCCGCCCCCGG
The DNA here is from genome assembly GCF_965203655.1 of Candidatus Poriferisodalis sp. Lineage (GTDB taxonomy): Bacteria > Actinomycetota > Acidimicrobiia > Acidimicrobiales > Poriferisodalaceae > Poriferisodalis. Next base: position 94,231 of record NZ_CBDBDD010000006.1, on the reverse strand, counting down.
GGCGACCGTGGCGACCGCCACGAGCACCTCCGCGCCAGCGACAACCGCTGCACCCACGGCAGCTCCGGTGACAACGCTGGCGATCATCCCACTGCAGGTCGAACAGATCCCCGGCGACCCACCGGAGGTCACCGTCTCTGCGCTGCGCGACGGCATCTTGGCGCCGTCGCTGCCGGAGCCGCTCGTCTCGCCGCTGGACATCATCTCCGGCGGACCTCCGCCCGACGGCATCCCCCCGATCGAGTCACCCGAGTTCGAACGTGCCTCCGAGGTCGGCTACCTGCAGCCTCAGGAGGCCGTCGTGACGCTCACGATCAATGGCGATGCCCGCGCCTACCCGGCGCAGGTCATGATCTGGCACGAGATCGTCAATGACACCATCGGCGGGGAGCCGGTCACGGTCACCTTTTGCCCGCTGTGCAACACCGCCATCGCGTACCACCGCCGGCTCGGCGACCGCATCTTCGACTTCGGCACCTCGGGCAAGCTCTACAACTCGGCGCTGGTCATGTACGACCGCCAGACCGAGAGCCTGTGGACGCACTACACCGGCCAAGCCATCGCCGGCGAGCTCACCGGGACCCAGCTCGAGCTGATCCCCATGGCGACGGTCGCCTTCGAGACCTTCCAGGCCGAACATCCCGACGGGCTCGTCTTGAGTCGGCCCGCCGGCTTCGGGCGGTCCTACGGCAGCAACCCGTACGTGAACTACGACGCGCCCGATGGCATCCCGTTCCTCTTCGCCGGCGAGCCTGACGATCGACTGCCGCCGCAGACCCGCGTGCTCGTCATCCGCCACGCCGGGGACGCCATCGCAGTGGTGCACGAAACGCTGCGGTCCGAGGGCGTCATGACGGTCGATGTCGGCGGCACCGGGGTGGTGGCGTTCCACCTGCCGGGCACCGCAACACCGATCCAGAACTCCCAAGTGGCCTTCGGCCGGGACGTGGGCGCAACGGCCGTCTATGACCCGACGGTGGACGATCAGCAGCTCACGTTCGCTCGCAAGCCGGATGCTGCGAGCTCGGTCGAGCCCGGAGCGTTCGTCGACGATCAGACGGGTTCGACATGGTCATTGCTCGGCCGCGCCCTCGCCGGCCCGCTGGCCGGAGCGCAGCTCGCACCCATCGAGCACATCGACACGTTCTGGTTCGCAGCCGCCGCCTTCGACCCCGGAATCTCCTACATCGGCAGCCTGTAGAAGACCCAGCGTCGGCGTCGAGCGCTAGTCGTCGCCGATCTGGCTCAGCAGGTAGCGCTCGATGCCGATGTCCTGGATGAGGCTCTGCTGGGTCTCGATCCAGTCGAGATGCTCTTCCTCGCCGACCAGCAGGTGCTCGAGCAGCTCGCGGGTGCCGGCGTCGCCCTGGTCGAGGCACAGGCGCACACCGCTGCGGTACCGCTCGATGGCGTGTTCCTCAAGCTGCCGGTCGAGCGCGAGCTGCTCCGGCACGGTCTCGCCGATCATCACGGTGCCCAGCCGCTGCATGTTGGGCAGGGCATCGAGCAGCAGGATGCGCTCCATCAGCTTCTCGGCGTCGCGCATCTCCTCGACGGACTCCTCGTGATACTTGGAGGCCAGTCGGTGATATCCCCAATTGTCAGCGATCTTGGAGGCAGCGAAGTACTGGTTGATGGCCGTCAGCTCGGCCGTCAACGCTTCGTTCAAGAACTCGATGACCTCGGGTGATCCCTGCATGAACTCCAGCTTATGCGCCCACCGCGATCGCTTCGAAGGCGATCGAGTGGACAGGGTGATGCTCGGGGTCGATTGCCTCGAGCACGCACTGGTCGAGCACCGCTTGGATCATGGCGACGCAGCTGCCGCAGTCGGTCCCGGCCCCGCACGCCATCGATACGTCGCGGACTGTTGTGCCGCCGTGCGCGGCAAGCTGCCGGATGGCGGCCTCATTCGTCGCGAGACATTGGCAGACGATCATGGATGTCGGGAACTTCGGTGCAGTGCTGAAGCGCGCACCACCGTGGTGCACGACTCCTTATGGCCCATGTTAGGCACTGCTAACGCACCGCGCGCAAGCGCGGAGTGTGACCGCGCGCAAGCGCGGTATGTCGCTGGGTCGTTCAGTCGCCCGCGGTGACGAGAATTCGCTGGGCGGTGTATGCGCTCACGCCGACAGTGCCCTCGGGCATCCGGACGGTGGCGGTGCCGTCGGGAGCAACCGAAATGACCTCGCCTGCGCGGCCCGGCATGAGCCCCGAGTGCTCGAGGAATTCCAGTTGCCCCGGCTCGAATTCGAGTTCTTCGGGAATGCGCTCCACGGTGAAGGCGCCGCTGGTGCCGACGTCGGCGAGCGGCTTCGCATCTGGCGGGGCCACATAGTCGGTGCCGGGAATCGGGTTGCCGTGAGGGCACGTGTTGGGATCGTCGAGCACGTCCATCATCGCCCGCTCCACGACGGGCGAGATGACGTGCTCCCAGCGGCCGGCCTCGTGATGGGCGACTGCCCAGTTGAGCTTGAGAATGTCGGTGAGAAACCGCTCGGCCAGCCGGTGCCTTCGCACCACGGTGGTGGCGATCTCCTGTCCCTCGTCAGTGAGGCTGATATGGGCGTCGTCATCGACGCTCACCAGGCCCTCACGTTGCATGCGGCGGATCATCTCCGACACCGCCGGCCGCGAGACGTCCAGCCGTTCGGCGATGCGCGCCTGGATGACCTCGACCCCGTCCTCCGCCAGCTCGTACACCGTCTCGGAGTACTCCTCGAAGGCCGGATGGTGTTCAGTCGGCTCATACCCCACGGTCGCCACCATACCCCTAGCCCAGACTTTCGCTGCACCGACTTTGCAGGCGCGCAGCTACCGCTCAAGGCAGACTGACGCCGTCCGCATCGGGCGCCGGGGCGCGGAGGGGAGTGCGAGATGGATCTGCAACTGGCAAGAAAGAACGTCCTCGTGACGGGAGCGGGCCAGGGACTCGGGTTGGCCATCGCTGCGGCATTCGCTGACGAGGGTGCGAACGTGGCCTTCGCCTACAACGTTTCGAGCGAGGGGGCGGAGAAGGGAGCGGCGGCCGCGCAGGAATCAGGCCGGGCGGCGCTCGCGATCCGTTGCGACGTCACGCAACAGGAGGAGGTGGACCGCACTGTCAGCGAGGTGGTCAGCGAGTTCGGCACGGTCGACGTGCTCGTCAACAACGCCGCCTACACCGACACCGGCCCCTTCGTCGACGCCGATCCAGACGATCTGGCCCGAATGGTGGACGTGACCGTGATGGGCACCCTGCGGATGACTCAAGCGGTAGTGCGGCACATGGTCGATGCCGGTGTCGAAGGCTCGATCGTGTCGCTGATGGGCGACTCAGGCCGGGTGGGCGAGAGCCGCTTGGCGGGTGTCGCAGCGACCCGGGCATCCACGATGGGCCTGATGAAATCGGTCGCCAAGGAGTTCGGTCGCAACGGCATCCGCGCCAACACGGTGTCGCTGGGCCTGGTGCGCTCTGAGAGGTTCGCCCACCACACGGGCAATGCCGACGACGAGCGCATGGCCCGTATCGCCAAGATGTACCCGCTGCGCCGGGTCGGCGTGCCCGCCGACGTGCCACCGATGGTGCTGCTGCTGGCGTCGCCGCTGTCGAGCTGGATCACCGGCCAGACCGTTTCGGTCAACGGCGGCTACTCGATGGTCTGAGCGTCAGGCCGGACGGCAGACGAGGCGCTGCCGACACCCCGACCGGGAAGATTGCAGCGTGGCAGACGAGTCGTTCCGGCTGGATGAAACAGCGCCCACCGAGGGCGGTCCGTTCGGCAAGCCCGTGCCGCGACGGGAGGACGGCCGGCTGCTGCGAGGACGCGGCCGCTACATCGCGAACGTCCGCTACGACGGGCAGCTCGCGGTGGCGTTCGTGCGCAGTCCCGTCGCCCATGCGCGGATTGCCTCGGTCGATGTCGCCGCTGCCCGGCAGGCCCCCGGCGTGGTCGACGTCGCGACCGGCGCCGACCCGGACTTCGCCGGCTTGGCGCTCATTGCCGAGTCGGCACTGCAGACACATGTGAACACCCCCCAGCCGGTGCTCGCGACCGAGAAGGTGCGCTACCAGGGCGAGGCCGTCGCGGCAGTGGTCGCCACTACCCGGTCAGAAGCAGTCGACGCCGCCGAACTCGTCGAGGTGACCTACGACGAGCTCCGGGTGCACGTCGACGCTGTCGCTGCCGCAGCAGATCCCTCCGAACCGGTGCACGACATCGCGCCCGACAACCTCATCGTCACCCGCACCTTTGATGCTGGCGACGCCGGCGCGGCGCTTGCCGGCTCGCACCTGGTGGTCGAACGCCACTACCGCACCAACCGGCACGGGGCCACGCCCATGGAGGGCCGCGGCGCGGTGGCGATCTGGGACAGCGGCGGCACCAAGCTCACGCTGCACGCCACCTCGCAGGTGCCGTACCTGCACCGCAACGGCCTGGCCAAGGTGCTCGGATTGGCTGACGGCGCCGTGCGCATGGTGGTCGGCGACGTCGGCGGCGGCTTCGGCGTCAAGGGAGCGCTGTATCCCGAAGATGTCGTGGTCAGCCAGCTCGCACGACGGCTCAGCCGCCCCGTCGGCTGGGTGGAAACCCGCTCAGAGCACATGGCAACCGCGCTCCACGCCCGCGACCACCACTACTCGGTGCGCGCCGGCTTCGAGGCCGACGGCACGCTGGTGGCGATCGATGCGGTGCTGCATGCCAACGTGGGCGCGTACAGCTCGCCGCCATGGACGGCGGGCATCGAGCCGCTGATGGCCGGTGGTCTGCTGACCGGCCCGTACAAGCTCGCCCACTACCGCTGCGAGGTGCTGGGCGTGGCCACCAACACCACGCCGACCGGCCCGTACAGGGGTGTAGCCCGGCCCGCGACGGTGTTCGTGATGGAACGCCTGCTCGATGATGCAGCCGCCGAGCTCGGCATGGACCCCCTCGACATCCGCCGTCGCAACCTCGTAGCACCCGACGACTTGCCCTACACCGCCCCCACGCGGCTCGTGCACGACTCGCGCACTTACCTCGACTGCCTCGAACAAGCCGTCGAGCTCATCGACTACGACGCGTTTCGTTTGGCACAGCAAGCTGCTCGCGCCGACGCGGACGGCCGGCTCACGGGCATCGGCTTCGCTTGCTACAACGAGCTAACCGGTCTCGGCCAGAAGGCCTCGGCGGGTCCGCGACTGCCGTTCCGCACCGGCCACGAGTCGGCTGAGGTGCGGGTGGACCCGTCGGGAGCGATTACCGCGGCCATGGGCGTCACCTCGCAAGGCCAGGGCCTAGAAACCACCATGGCGCAGGTCGTGGCCGCCGAGCTTGGCGCTGGCGTCGAACAGGTGACCGTCGAGATGGGCGACACCGATCGCATCTCGTTCGGGATGGGCGCCTTCGCCAGCCGCCAGGGCGTGATTGGCTCGGGCGCCGCCACGCTGGCCGCTCGCGCTGTGCTGGCAAAGGCACTGGTCATCGCGGCTCACCTGCTCGAAGCCGAGCCCGAGTGGCTGAGCATCGACGACGGCTTGATCCACACACAGGACGCGCCCGCGGTCGGCGTCACCCTCGGCGAGGTCGCCCATGTGGCGTACTTCGAGCCCCACCGCTTGCCGCCCGGCCTGGAGCCCGGCTTGGAGGCCATGCGCTTCTATGACCCGATGACCGGCACGTTCGCAGCGGGCGCGCAAGCCGCCGTGGTCGCGGTCGACCTTGACACCGGCGAGGTGGACCTACAGCGCATCGTGTGCGTGGAGGACACCGGCCGCGTGATCAATCCGATGATCGTGGAAGGCCAGATGCACGGCGCCATCGCCCAAGCTGTGGGCGGCGCGCTGTACGAGCACTTCGTCTACGACGCCGACGGCCAGCTCCATTCAGGCACGTTCATGGACTACCTGGCCATCACCGCCGACCGGATGCCGTCGATCGAGCTGGGTCATATCGCCGATCCGGCGCACAACCTCAACCAGATCCGCGGCGTGGGCGAGGGCGGCACCCTCGGCCCCTACGCCGCCATCGCGAACGCCGTCTGCGACGCCCTCGCACCGTTGGGCATCACCATCGACGAGCTGCCCCTTAGCCCCGCCCGCATCCACGCAGCAATCGCCGCAGCTCGCTCCCAGTCATAGATCGCACCATCCGGCGCTCGCCTGACGACCTCACTGCACAGATGCGGGCGTTGTACGCGCTGCAGACCTTTGTGCACCTGTTGCATGCGCCAAGGAGCGCGCATTGCGTATAGGCGAACCGTGCGCATCTACGCTCCTCGTATCCATCGATGGATGCGGCGCTCCCCGCGACTCTCAGCAAAGGAAGGACGCCATGTCTACCTACCTCCCCCCGGCAACTGGGCGGTTGGCAGCTCTGGTTGCGGGCGTGGCCATCCTGGTGGCGGCGTGCACCGGTGCCGCGCCGGATGATGATGCGACGGCCGATACATCAGAGGCTCCTGCGCCGGCGACAGCACCGGCGTCCAGCGACCAGGCGAGCCCCGGTGTCTCCGATGATCGTGTGCTGTTCGGGCAGTCTGCGGCATTCAGCGGCCCGGCGCAGGCATTGGGACATGCCATGCGCTTGGGCATCGAGGCCGCGTTCGCGGAACAGAACCAAGCAGGCGGCGTGCACGGCCGCATGCTTGAGCTCGTCACGGCAGATGACAGGTACGAGCCGGGATTCGCCTTCGCGAACACCCGCGACCTGATTACGAAAGAGCGAGTGTTCGCGCTGATCGGAGAGGTGGGAACGCCGACTTCACGTTCCGCTGTTCCCCTTGCCGAATCGCGGGCCGTGCCGTTCGTGGCTCCGTTCACCGGCGCAGGCTTTCTACGCGATCCCGATCTCAACTCGGTGGTCAACCTGCGAGCCTCCTACGCGCAGGAGACCGAGCACATGGTGGAGCGTCTCACCGAAGACCTGGGCGTCACCAGGGTCGCGGTCATGTACCAGAACGACTCGTATGGGCAGTCCGGCCTCAACGGGGTGATCGAGGCTCTGGACAAGCGCGGGCTTGCACCGGTCGCTACCTGGTACTACGAGCGAAACTCGAGCGCCGTGAAGGCTGCGGTGTTCCACATCGGTGACGCAGATCCCGAAGCGGTCATCTTCATCGGTGCCTACCAGCCCGTGGCCAAGGCGATCACGCTGCTTCGCATGGACATTGATCCGGTCTTCATGGCGGTCTCGTTCGTGGGAAGTAATGCGCTCGCACAGGAGCTGGGAGATGATGCGCCCGGCGTGTACGTCACACAGGTGGTTCCGATTCCAGATGATGCCGGGACCCCGGTCGTGGCGGAGTACCGGGAGGCGCTCAGCGAGTTCGATCCGAGCGCTGCGCCCGGGTTCGTCTCGCTGGAGGGGTACCTCGCAGGGCGATTGGCCATCGTCGCACTCGAAGCGTGCGGAGCAGACCTGACCCGCGAGTGCTTCTTGAGCGCATTCTCCGAGTTGGGTGCCGTCGACCTGTCCGGCGTCAGCCTCGAGTACGGCCCGGGTGACAACCAGGGCTCAGACGAAGTTCTCCTGACCGTGATCAACGACGACGGCAGGTTCGTTCCGGCGACGAACCTCGGCGACTCGCAGTAATGAACCGCCTGCGGGTGTCGGCTCGGCTGGCGACGGTCACGCTGGTCGCGTTTGCGATCATCGCCGCGAGCACGGCCGTGGCGTGGATTGCCGTCGGGGATTCAGCAGGCCAACCAGACGAAGAACCCGACATCGGCGCGGTGACGTCGGCTCTGGCATTTGTACGGCAAGTGAAGTCGGTGGCGGACGCCGCCACGGTGAGCACGCAAGCAAGCATGACGCCGGAGGACTTGGCCGAGTCACGGGCCTCCCTGGACGCCGAAATCGAAGTGCTGCACAGGCAGCTCGACGCTCTGGAAACCGCTGGGTACGCGCAGGCCGCGGCGGCGATGCGGGATATGACCGTTGAACTGGCGCGCAGATCGGCGGAGATCGAAAACCGTCGCCCGGAGCTCGCGGAGGTCCGACGCGAGTCTGAGCGACGCCGCCAAGAGCTCATCGCGACCACCAATTGGCAACTCCTGCCCGCCTCTGTAGCGAGCGAGGACGACGTGTTCTATCGCTTGATCACCGACGGCGGCGATGCCGTCACCCCTGACGATCTGCTGCGGTATTCGCGCCTCGCGCTCTTGACGCAACAGGTCGACCAGGGCTCTGTCCTGCTGGAGGTTGCGGCGAGGCAGTCTGACATCGCGTTCGTTGCCACCGTCGAGGAGAACGTCGACTTGGTGATGTACCAGCTCTCCGACAGCCTCGACGTATTTGCCGAAGACACCCAGCAAGATCTGCAGCCCGCGCTGATCCCGCTTTCTCGAGACCTCGTGGACGCTGCCTACGGCGACGCGAACCTGATCGACATGATGAAGTCCCGCTTGGGCTTGGCGGCATCCGAAGCGCGCAACATCGCTGCGCTCGAAGGGATCTTGGTATCGCTGCAGACTGAGGCCACGGCGCTCCTGGCCCAGACCATCGACAGCGTCGGATCTGTCGATAGATACGGCGGGATCGCTGATGCTTTGGACGCTGCACTGGCGACCGACCGGCATCTGAGCGCAGTTGCGGCAGTTGCCACGGCCAGAAGCGCCCCGACGACGCCACTGGGTGAGATGCCGGCAGTCCGCGATGCTGCCGCGGCCGGCTTCGCTGGCGTTCGCCAGCACTTGGACGTGCTCGACGGCGCAGGTCACAGCGATGTGGTCGCGCCGATGCGCACGTCGGTCGACCGCATGCAGTCGAATGTCGACAATGTCCACGATGGCCGCCCGGCGCTGGTTGAGGCCTTGCAGTCCGCAGCAGGTCAGCGGGCGCAGCTGAGGGCCTTCTTCGACTACCAGCTTCGGCCGGCGGTGGTCTCGAGCCTCGACAACCAGCTGTATTACATGCTGACCGGCCGCAGCGAGTTTGCCGACGGCGGGGCGAGCGGCTCTGAACCGCTGTCACGTGAGGAGCTCTTGCGCTACCGGCACCTGACGCTGATCTTCAACTCGCTCTTCCGGACCTTCTCTGGCCTCATCATCGCCATCATCATCTCCGAGCCGACGCTGATCGCCGAAGCCGAAGAGAGGTTTGCGACCGCGGCGCACCGCCTGGAGTCGAGCATCGGGTACTTGGAGCAAGAAGGCGGCAGCGAGGTACATCCTCAATTGGTCCCGTTGGCTCGCCAGTTCATTGCCTTCGGCAACGGGGAGGCGAACTTTTTCGACTCGCTGCGGCACCGCCTTCCGCTCATCGCTCAAGAAGCGCAGCTGATCGAGTCGAGCCGTCAAGCGACGCTCGAACTGCAAGCTGGCATCGACACGTTGCTTGACGACGTTCTCTCCGACGCTGCCGCTCTCGATCCCGATGCCAACGAACCTGATGCGCGGGTGATCGTGCTGGTGATCGGCATCGTTGCTGCGATCGCCACGCTGCTGCTTGCCGCTGAGGTTTCCCGGCGCCGCGATCCCGAGTCGGTCTGAACCGTTCGTTCGAGGCGTCAACCGGGCTCAGCGTCGCTCAGGTGTGAGCGCCTGAACCCAGATAGGCATCGACCACCGTCTCGTTGGCCCGGATCTCCGCTGAAGTGCCCTCAGCGATGATCTGGCCGAAGTTGAGCACGTAGATGTAGTCGCAGATGTCGAGCACGAGATTCATGTCGTGGTCGATCAGCAAGATCGACACACCCTCAGATGCCACGTCCAGCAGCCGGACGCCCAGCGCGATGCTCTCGGCAGTGGTCAACCCAGCGGCCGGCTCGTCAGCCAGCATCACCCGAGGATCCGAGGCCAGTGCCCGCGCAACGCCGACCAGCTTCTGGCGGCCGAGCGGGAGGTTGGCTGGTCGCGTCTCAGTGTCACCGACCAGGCCGACGATTTCCATCGCTGCATCAACCCGCGATGTGTCCGTCGGCCGCTCGGGTATGACGAGATCGGCGAGCACCGAGCGCATCGAGGATCGCTCGGCGGCGACCTGCACGTTCTCGCGCACGGTCAGGTCATCAAACAACTCCAGCGACTGCCATGTGCGCGCCAACCCCCGCTGGGCGCGCACATGGGGGGCTTCACGGGAGAGCCGTTCCTCGCAGAACGTCACACGCCCACGGGACGGCACAAATCCGGTCAGCGCGTCGATCAGCGTCGTCTTGCCGGCGCCGTTCGGTCCGATCAATCCCACGATCTCGCCCTCGCGGACTCGCAGCGACACCTGGTCCAGTGCTTTGAGCCCGCCGAAGCGCACGGTGAGATCCTCGACTGCCAGCACGACCGGCTCACCCTCGAAGCTCCGCTGCCGTTCCTTGCGTCGATACTCGGACAAGCGAACCGTCTCGCCGAACTCCCCGCCGGCAGGTTCGGTGGGCATCGCTCCGAGTTCGCTGCGCTCGCGCGCCTCGGCCCGGGCCCGCCTGCGTGACCGGAATGCTCGCAAGCGTGCGAGGTTCTGGCGGTACGCGCCGGCCACGCCTTCGGGGAAGAAAATCGCAGTTGCTACCAGGGCGACGCCAGCCACCAACTGGTACCACCGGCCTAGTTCGGCAATCCGATCTGCGGTGATGTAGACGATGCCGAGCGGGGCGAACAGCCCGGCGATGATGGCGCCGGGCACGCTCGTGATCCCGCACAGGTAGGCCAGCGCCAAGAAGCTCAGGCCAATGAGCACGGCGAAGCTCTCCGCGGAGAGCTGGCCCCGGCTGTAGCCGATGAACGCGCCGCCCACGCCAGCCAGGAACGACGCGAGCGCGAACGCCAGCATCTTCGTGCCCGCAACATTGATGCCGACTGACGCGCCCGCCCGCTCGTTGGAACGGACGGCCAGGAAGCGGCGCCCGGTCGCACTGCGGGCCAGGTTGCCCACCGCGATGGCGCACACGGTCACCACGGCCAGCACCAGGAATCCGAATTCCATGCGGGCGAAGTTCCTGCCTTCGCGAATGCTGAGGTTCGCGCCGAACAACGAAGGACCTGTAATGGGATTGCCGTACAGACCAGTGATGGCGGAGTTGCGGAACACGAACTCCTCGAGCGCGACTGCACCGGCCAGTGTGACGACCGCGAGCTGTGCACCGCGGATGCGCAGGGCGGAGACGCCCACCACGAGCCCGAAAGCGGTGGCCATGAGCGCTGCGAGCAGCAGCGAGATGGGAAACGGGATGCCAACCGAATCGCCCAGCTTGCTGAGCGCGAAGCCCGCGGCTCCCGCGATGGCAGCCTGGGCCAGCGAGATCTGGCCGACGAGGCCGGTCAGCACCACCAGCGACAGCATGACGATCGTCATGATCATGCTGGTCATGATCCCGATGCGGTAGCTGCCCTGCGCCACAGCGGTCAGCACTCCGGCCGCCACCACGGCCGATGCGACAACGCTCGGTCGCATCTTCGGCCGTACCACCTCGGGCAGGGCATCGGCTTCGACGGCACCACGGGTCGGCAGGTTGTGGCCCAGGCCGAACAGGGCGATCACGATGACCCCGAACGGCAGCGCGTCGGGTATGCCGGTGATTGCCCAATCGGGCCACCACGGATTGGTGGTCTGGTACACGACGATCGACTGGAAGATGCCGAGCCCGAACGCGGCCGCCACCGTGACGGCGATGGACAGCAACCGACCGATGACCGCAGCGGCGAGTGCCGGAACGATCGAGAGGTATGTCCACGGGCTGAGGGAGACGATCGGCGAGGCCATGATCAGCAGGAAGCCGACGAGGGTGCTCGACAGCACCCACGTCGAGCCGGCCAGCACCTGCGGCGAGTAGCGGGCCAGGCTGACCGCCCGCTCATTCTCGGTAGAGGCTCGCGTGGCGAGCCCCAAGCGCGTGAAGCGGAACCACGCCCATGCCGCCGCGGCGGTCAGCAGCACGACGGCCGTGAGCCAGAGGCGATCGCGAGAGAAGCTGACCCCCGCGAAGCTCACTGGCTCGTTGGGCAGGATCGGAGCGACGACGCGGGCGCTGCTCATGAAGTGCATCACGATCAGGGCTTGGATGACCAGCAGCACGCCGACCGACGCGACCACGCGAGCCAGGATCGGGGCTCGCCGGAGCGGCCGGAAGACCAGGAAGTGCACCATCAGCCCGATGAGGCTGCACGACAGCACGGCAAGGATGATTGCCACCCCGAAGGGCACGCTGCCTGAGCTGCCTCCGAGGCTGATGCGGCTGCGAATGATCACCAGCGGCAGCACGAGATCGCCGGTGTCGCTGAGCTCGTCGTATACGTACGCCCCCCACATCGCCATCGCGCCCGTGGCGAAGTTGATGATGCCGGTGCCCCGGTAGGTGATGACCAAGCCCATCGACAGTGCCGCGTAGAGGCAGCCCGATCCCAAGCCGATGATCGCGAACAGCAGGTATTGGTCCACGCTCCCCTACAACCCGCTCAGCTCGTACGCGTCAAAGAGTCCGTCGCCGACCACGATCCGGCGCAGCGATCCGTCGTCGGCCTCGACGACCTGCCAGACCATGATGTGCGACATGCAGTGCGAGGACTCCGGCGGCCATGGTGCTTGACCGCAGCGCAGGTTGGGGCCGAACCATCCGGGAGTCTCGCCGGCGTTGGTGAACGCGTCGGTGATCGACTCCGAGGTGATCGGGCCCTCGATGGTCTCGAGGATGAACTTGATCTCGCGCCATGCTCCGTAGGGGGCGATGGCGAAGCCCTCGATCAGCTGCTCGTGACCGGCCGATGTCATGTGGTCGGCGTATTCGGCGAGGCGTTCTTGGATCTCGGGCGGCGCAAATTCGGCAACCCACGGGACCCACTGGTCGCCTTGGGTGTAAGTGCCGATGGCGGCAGACCCGAGCACGCCGATGTACAGCGTGCAGGACCCGGCGAAGATCGGCTTGTCGAAGCCGCTCGCGGCGGCCGATCCGACCATGCCGATGCAGCCGAATTCGTCAAGCTGGCCCATCATGCCCTCGACACCGGCGGACTGCGCCGCAGCGATGGCGGCGGTCCAATCGGGCGCCGCGATGTCGACCACGACGCGCTCCATCTCGATGCCGTAGTGCTCGAGCACCGGGGCGATGATGTTGTCCATGAAATCCAAGGCGGTGGAGGAGTCCTGGACGACGACTGCGATGTGGTCGATGCCGAGTTCGGAGAAGGTCTTGGCGGGTCCCACGGCGAATGCCCCGGTTGCCACGTGGAGCAGGAAGGAGCCGGGACTGTTCCTCTCGGTTTGGCCCCACGAGTGGGATGAGACGTAGGGAATGCCGGCGTCGAGCCACAGTCCGAACGCCGCTTCGGAGCCCAGCTCGACGCCCATGTAGGCCATGTCGACGTCTTCTTCGATCAGCTTGATCGCGCAGTTGATGGCGCTCTCGGGCGTGCCGTCGGAGAGGCAGACGACCGGCTCGATCATGGCACCGTGGATCCCGCCGGCGTCGTTGATCACCTCGATGGCCACCTCGCCGCCGATGCGCAGCTCCGGCAGCGAGATGTTGCCGCCCTCGTTGTTGACGTAGCCGACCCGGATGACCTCGCCGGTGCGGTCGATGGGTGCGCCGTCGTCGCCGTCTTGTGCTGGTTCGCCGCCGGTGGGTTCATCGTCCGGCGTGTCGCCGCCGGCGGAGGTGCCGGCAGCGTCGCCAGGCGCTTCGGCTGTGGTCGCCGCCGGCTGGGCGCCGTCGCCATCGCCGTCCGAGCTTGCGCATGCAGCAGCAACGAGCCCGACAGCCAGCAGCAGCACCGAAAGGCTGCGCCGATAGCTGATCCGTCTCGCTGTCACACCTGTCGCTTCCCGCTCTTGTTCGCTGCGCTCACGGGCCGCACGGGCCACGGCTTCGCCTGTCGGCTCAGCCTCTAGGAATCGTGTCAGTGGTGAACCCATAGAGGCCACGACGCTACTCCTGGTCAAGGGTGCGCTCCCCGAGGTAGCTGGCCTCGAGCACCTCGGGCCGCTGCGCCAACTCGTCCGCGGTGCCCGACAGCGCCAGCTCGCCGTGATTGAGGACGTACGCCCTGTCGGTGATGGCGAGTGCGGCATGCACGTGCTGCTCCACGAGCAGCACGGCGGTGCCGGTTTCGTCGGCGATGCGCCGCACGACCGGCAGCAGGCGCTCCACGATGATCGGCGCGAGCCCGAGGCTCATCTCATCCACCATGAGCAGCTTCGGATCGGCGATGAGCTTGCAGCCCAACGCCAGCATCTGCTGCTCGCCGCCAGAAAGCAACCCAGTCCGGCGATCCAGCAGCGCCTCGAGCGCGGGGAACCAGCCGATGATGTCGGCTTCGGTCACCTCGCTGCGACGGTGGCGGTGCAGGCGCAGGTTCTCCGCGACGCTGAGCTGGAAGAAGATGCCGCGATCCTCGGGCAGCAACGCGGCGCCCCTGCGGGCCACCTGGTGCGCGCTGGCCCCGCCGAGCGGCTCGCCGAGCACATCGATCTCGCCGTCGATCGGCCGCAGTATCCCTGCGATGGTCAGCAGCGTGGTCGTCTTGCCGGCACCGTTGGGCCCCAGCAGCGCCACCACCTCGCCGGGATGGACGTGCAACGACAGGTCGCGCACGGCGGGCACGCCGCCCCAGCCGGCCACGAGGTTCCGCACGTCCAGCGCCGGGGCCGTCGAGGCATCGTTGCCCGGCATCTGCGTCTCGGTGCTGGTCATGTGAACGCGCTCATGTGTGGACCTCAGAACCAAGGTAGGCGTCGATGACGGCTTCGTTCGCACGAATGTCGGCGGCGGTGCCCTCGGCGATGATCTGGCCGAAGTCGAGGACGTAGATGTAGTCGCAGACCTCCAGCACCAGGCCCATGTCGTGGTCGACCAGCAGGATTGACACGCCGCCCTCGGCGATGTCGATGATCTCACGGCCCAGTGCCCGGCTCTCGGCGGTGTCGAGACCGGCTGCTGGCTCGTCGGCCAGCATCACACGCGGAGAACTGGCCAGAGCCCGGGCCACGCCGACCAGCTTCTGGCGCCCGAGCGGCAGGTCGCCAGGCCGGACGTCAGCATCGCCTGCGAGACCGACGAGGTCGAGCGCCGAGTCCACGCGTGTGAGGTCCACCGGTCTCGCGGGCTTGACGAAGTCCGCGAGCACCGAGCCGACGGTGGCTCGCTCGTCGGCGACTTGCACGTTCTCTCGCACCGACAGATCCCCGAACAGCTCCAGCGACTGCCACGTACGCGACAGGCCCAGGCGCGCCCGCTGGTACGGCTGCTCGGTTGTGAGCTCAGCCCCGCAGAATTCGATCCGCCCCTCGGAGGGAATGAACCCCGTCAGCGCGTCGATCATCGTGGTCTTGCCTGCGCCGTTCGGCCCGATCAGCCCGACAATCTCGCCCTCGCGGACTCGCAGCGACGCGTCATCGACGGCCTTGAGGCCGCCGTAGCGCACGGTCAACTCGTTGATTGCGAGCACGACCGGGGCATCGTCGAAGCTCGGCCGTTGGGTGGCGCGAGGTGCCGGCGCAGCCGCGGTGGGCACCGCCTCGGGCCCAACCGTGCCCGCGCCAGCGGCGTCGTCGCCGTCGACGGGCGCGGCCTTGGCGGCGGCGCGGGCAGCCAGCCCGGCGCGCATCTTGTCGAAGTTCTTGCGGTTCGCGCCCGCGATTCCCTCCGGATTGAAGATTGCTGTCAGCACCAGGCCGATGCCCGCCAGGATCTGGTATGCCGTCCCGATGTCGAGGGCACGGTCCAAGATCACAAATCCGATGCCCAGCGGGGCGAAGGTGCCGGCAATGATCGCGCCGGACACCGTGGTGATGCCGCCCAAGTAGGCGAAGGCCAAGAAGCTCAGTCCGACCATGACGGTGAAGCTGTCCGCAGACAGCTGCCCACGGCTGTAGCCGAGGAACGCACCGCCTACGCCTGCGAGGAACGACGCGATGCCGAACGCCAGCAGCTTGGTGTTCGCAATGGAGATGCCGACCGATGCGCCGGCACGCTCGTTTGACCTCACGGCCAGGAAGCGCCGGCCGGTCGCGCTGCGTGCCAGATTCCCGACGAGAATCGAGCACACCGTGACGACGAGCAGCACGAGGATGGCGAACTCGACGCGTGCGATCGTGCGACCTTCCCGGATGCCCATGTCGAGGCCGAACAGCGTCGGGTCCGCGATGGGGTTCCCTGCCGCCTCGGCCAGCTGGGTGTTGCGGAAGATGAACTTCTCCAGCGCCACGGCGCCCGCCAGGGTGACCACGGCGAGCTGAGCGCCACGGATCCGCAACGCGGGAATACCGATCAGCACGCCGAAGACGGTCGCCACCAGCGCGGCCAGCAGCGGCGAGATCGGGAACGGAATGCCTGCCGCGTCGCCCAGCTTGCTGAGGGCAAAGCCGGCAGTGCCGGCGATGCCGGCCTGCGCCAGCGAGATCTGCCCGACGAGCCCGGTGAGCACCACCAGCGACAGCATGATGATGGTCACGATCATGCTGGTGATGATTCCGAAGCGGTAGCTGCCCGAAGTCAGGGTGGCCACCACGCCTGCGCCGATCACGACCGGGGCAATCACGGCGGTTCGCATCTTCGGTCGGTACACCTCGGGCAGCGGATCCGACTCGACCGCCCCGCGGCTCGGCAGCGAATCACCGACCACGAAGAGCGCGATGACGATGACCACGAACGGCAGGGCGTCGGACAGCCCCGCCTTCGCCCACTCAGGCCACCAGGCCTTGGTGGTCTGGAACACCACGATGGACTGAACCATTCCCAGCGCCAGCGCCGCAGTCACCGTGACGGCGATCGACGAGAGTCGCCCGATGAGCGCCGCAGCCAGCGCTGGCACGATGGCCAGCACGTAGGTCAGCGGGTTCAGGATCACCGTCGGCGAGGTCAGGATGACGATGAAGCCGACAACGGTGCTCGACAGCACCCAGGTGGAACCGGCAAGCACCTGCGGTGAGAAGCGGGCCAAGCCGATGGCCCGTTCGTTCTCTGCAGATGCTCTCGTGGCCAGCCCCAGACGCGTGAAGCGGAACCACGCCCACATCGCCACGGCGATCACGATGACCACGCCGGTGAGCCACAGGCGATCGCGCGAGAAGCTGATGCCCGCGAAATCCACTGGCTCGTTCGGCAGGATCGGTGCCACCGCTCGCGGTGTGCTGGTGAACTGCATCACGATGAGGGCTTGGATGGCCAGCAGCACGCCCACCGATGCCACGACGCGCGCCAGGATCGGTGCCCGTCGCAGCGGGCGGAACACCAGGAAGTGCACGAGCAGCCCGATGAGGCTGCACGACAGCACGGCCAGCACCAATGCAAGCGCAAAGGGCACCGAGCCCACGCCGTCGCCGAGGCTCACCTTGTGCGGGATGATCGCGACCGGAAACACTAGGTCGCCGGTGCGGTTCAGCTCATCGAAGACGTAGGCGCCCCACATCGCCATCGCGCCGGTGGCGAAGTTGATGATGCCGGTTCCGCGGTAGGTGATGACCACGCCCATCGAGATGGCCGCGTAGATGCAGCCGAAACCGAGCCCGACGATGGCGAACAGGAGATACTGCTGCACGTCGTGTAGGTCGAGTGCTCAGCTCTTGGCGAAGCTGTTGGCGGCTGGGTTCAACCGCCTAGAAACCGCTGAATGCGAAAGCGTCGATGAAGCCGTCGCCGACCAGGACGCGCCCGATCGTGCCGTCGTCTCGCTCGGCGATCTGCCACACCGCGATCTCCGACTTGCAGGCGGACGACTCAGCCGGCCAGGGCGCCTCGCCGCAGCGATGATTCGGGCCGAACCAACCGGGCGTCTCGCCAGCATTCTTGAAGGCGTGGAGCACCGATTCGGCGGTGATCGGGCCCTCGATCCTCTCGAGGATGATTTCCATCGCGCGCCACGCGCTATACGGCGCAACAGCGAAGCCTTCGATGTGGTCTTCGTATCCGGCGGCGGTCATGAGATCGACGTACTCGGCGATCTGTGCCTGGATCTCAGGCGGCGCGAATTCGGCCGTCGACGGGAAGAAGACGTCGCTCTGGGTGTATGCGCCGATCGCGGCGGGACCCAAGATCGGGATGAAGAAGCTGCACGAGCCCGCGAACACCGGCTTGTCGTAACCGCTGGCGGCAGCAGCACCGACCATGCCGATGCAGCCGGGCTCGGTCAGCTGGCCCCAGACGCCGTCGACACCCGCCGCTTGCGCAGTGGCGATCGCCGCAGTCCAGTCCGGCGCTGCCGGGTCCACCAAGATGCCCTCCCATTCGATGCCGTG
The DNA here is from genome assembly GCF_965203655.1 of Candidatus Poriferisodalis sp. Taxonomy (GTDB): domain Bacteria; phylum Actinomycetota; class Acidimicrobiia; order Acidimicrobiales; family Poriferisodalaceae; genus Poriferisodalis. The sequence continues at coordinate 76,112 of NZ_CBDBDD010000006.1, read as the reverse complement.
GTGCGCCATGATCGGGTTGCTGGTTGCATCCATGAAGGCGTTGCCCGCAGGAGTGTCCTCGAGGATCACAGCGATGTGGTCGATGCCGAGATCGGCGAACGTCTTCGCCGGACCGACTGCATACGCGCCCGCGGCCGAATGCATCAGAACCGCACCGGGGCTGTTCTGCTCGGTGACACCCCACGCGTGTGACGAGATGTATGGAATGCCAGCCTCGACCCACAGGTTGATCGCGGCCTCCGACGCCACCTCGATGCCCATGTAGGCAAGCACGACGTCGGCTTCGATCAGCTGGTTGGCGCAGTTGATGGCGCTCTCGGGCGTGCCGTCGGACAGGCAGAGCTCGGTTTCGATCATCGCACCGTTGATGCCGCCGTTGTCGTTGATGAACTGGATCGCCACCTCGCCGCCGGTACGGAACTCGGGCAGGGCGAATGCAGCGCCCTCGTTGTTCACGTAGCCGATCTTGATGACCTCGCCGGTGCGGTCGATTGCGGTCATGTCGTCGCTGTCGTCGGCCATGTCGTCATCGGTCATGTCGTCGCTGTCGTCGGCCATGTCGTCATCGGTCATGTCGTCGCTGTCGTCGGCCATGTCGTCATCGGAATCGTCGGCCATATCGTCGTCAGCCATGTCGTCGCCGTCATCGGCCGCCGTTGCTGCCGGGGCGTCGTCGGCTGCACCGTCGCCGTCCGAGTCATCGGCGCAGGCGGCGGCAATGAGGCTGAACGCAAACAGCAGTGCGAGAAGCCGAAGCAGTCGTGAATTCATGGAGTCCCCTGATCCCTGAGTCGCTCTTGGCAGGCACCGCTGGGAGCCCGCACGACCGTCGTCGCGCCGAGCGAATGGCGCCGATCCTATGTCACATCGGCGGCGGCCGTTAGCGGTTGCTGCAATGATGAGCCCTGAATTGCCGGCAGGACGGACCGGCGCCACAAGGGGGACAGCCATGGAAGTTCACGGGATGTGCAAGGAGGGCTTCGAGGCGGTCCGCGACGGCTTCGTGGAGAACTTCGAAGAGGGGCTGGAGGTCGGCGCAGCGGCGGCGGTGACGGTCGACGGTGAGCTTGTGGTGGACATCTGGGCCGGAGACGCGGACCCCAACGGCACGCCGTGGGACCGGGACACGATCGTCAACGTGTACTCGAGCACCAAGACCATGGCGGCCACCTGCATGCTCGCCCTCGCCGACCGCGGCGAGCTCGATTTCGACGCTCCCGTGTGCCAGTACTGGCCAGAGTTCGCCCAGAACGGCAAGGAAGGCGTGCTCGTCAGCCACGTCATGGCGCACACCGCCGGACTGCCGGGTTTCGTGCCGCCGGTGACCGCAGCAGACCTGTACGACCTCGACGCCATCGCCGAGCGGCTCGCCGCCCAGGAGCTGTGGTTCGAGCCGGGCAGCAAATCGGCCTACCACGCCGTCACCCAGGGCAACCTCGAAGGCGAGATCCTCTACCGCATCACCGGCAAGCGCATGGCGGACTGGTTCCGCGACGAGATCGCCGAGCCGCTCGGGGCCGACTTTCACATGAGCCTGCCCGCCTCCGAGGACGGCCGCATGGGCGAGCTCATCCCGCCGGAGGTGAACCTGGAAGCCCTCGAGATGAACGGCGTGCCCATCGAGCTCGACTCGCTCTGCGCCAAGACGCTGATGAGCTGCATGCTGGACGCCTCCGAGCCGCAGACCCGCGAATGGCGTGCGGCAGAGATCCCCGCGGCTGGCGGCATCGGCAACGCCCGCTCCATTGCGCGGATTCACTCGATGCTGGCCTGCGGCGGCGAGGTGGACGGCGTGCGGATCATGTCCGAGGCCGGTGCGCGCAAGGCCCTCGAGGAGCAGATCGACAACGTCGATGACGTGCTGTACATGCGGATGCGCCATGGCCTGGGCTTCGCCCGCGATCTCGACGGCTGGGTCACCAGTCCCAACCCGAACCACATGTTCTGGGGCGGTTGGGGCGGTTCGGTGGCCGTCGTCGACTTCGACGTCCGGGCATCGGTCGCCTATGTGATGAACCGCATGGAGAGCACCATCACCGGCGATCCCCGGGGCAACCGCATCGTGGATGCTGCGTTCGCCAGCATCGCTGCGGCGGGCTGAGCACACTGGCCCGCTGCCGCCCGCTTGGGGCTGCCCCAAGTAGCGACAGTCACGGCAAACTAGCGAGCCGCTCGTCGCCGCTCGAAGGGGTCAACCGTGCGCTTCAGCATCTTCTACGAACACCAACTGCCGCGCCCGTGGGACGAGGGGGCGGAGGCCCGCGTCATCAGCGAGGCACTCGAGCAGGTGCAGCTCGCTGACAAGCTTGGCTTCAGCACCGTGTGGGAGGTGGAGCACCACTTCCTGGAGGAGTATTCGCACTCCTCGGCGCCCGAGGTGTTCCTGTCGGCATGCGCCGCGACCACCCAGAACATCCGCATCGGCCACGGCATCGTGCCGGTGCTGCCGGGCTACAACCATCCGGCCCGGGTGGCCGAGCGCATCGGCACGCTCGACATCATCTCGAACGGCCGCGTGGAGTTCGGCACCGGCGAGACGTCGAGCGACATGGAGCTGGGCGGTTTCGAGATCGCCCGCGCCGACAAGCGGGCCATGTGGGAAGAGGCGGTCCCCGAGATCGCCAAGATGATGGCGCAGTCACCGTACGAGGGTCACACCGGCAAGTTCTTCTCGATGCCGGTGCGCAACGTGGTTCCCAAGCCGTTGCAACGCCCGCACCCGCCGATGTGGGTGGCGTGCAGCCAGCGCGACACGATCCTGATGGCGGGCCAGCGAGGCCTCGGGGCGCTGAGCTTCTCGTTCATCGATCCCGACGAGGCCCGCCAGTGGGTGTCGGACTACTACGCGGCCTTCGAGGCCTGCACCGACCCGGTCGGCTTGGCACCGAACCCCAACATCGCAGTGACGACGGGCTTCATGTGCCACCCAGACGAGCAGACGGCGCTCGACCGGGGCCTCGACGGCTTCCACTTCTTCGCTTACTCGCTGCTGCATTACTACGCGTTCGGCACCCACACGCCGGGCGCCACCGACATCTGGAGCCAGTTCGAGGAGAACCGCGAGGAGATGGGGTTCGCCAAGCTGACCGCCTCTGTGCAGGCGGCGGTGGGCTCGGACGGCGCCGACAACCTGGTGACAGAAGGCGGGCTGGACTCGCTGCGCGGCTGCATCGGCACTCCGAGCCAGATCCGCGAGTTCGTGCGGGCCTACGAGGACGCCGGAGTCGACGAGCTGATCTTCGTCAGCCAGGCCGGCCGCAACCGCCACGAGGACATCTGCGAGTCAATGGAGCTGTTCGCCCGGGAGGTCATGCCCGAATTCGCCGAGCGTGCCCCCGAGCGGGAAGCCCGCAAGCGCGAGCGCTACGCGGAGACCATCGAGCGGCTCCAGAACTTCCACAACCTCGACTTGACGCCCGAAGTCACGACCACAGTCCAAGCGGCCGCCACCGCCTGAGTTTGTCCTGCGTCTAGTAGGTCAGCAGTCCGCCATGGCGCCGAGCGCGGCGCAGACTTCAGGCCGGCGGTGGGGTAAGGCGCTTATGCGCTCCGTCAAGTGTGACTTGAGCACCACGCGAAGGTTGTCGAACGAAGCTGCGCTTGGGTGGGGGAGACCGTCGTCCGCGTCGAGCGCTACCTCGGTCGGGATGCCCCGAACAGTACGCGTGATCGGGGCGACGACCAGCTTGTTGAGCACTCCGATCGCCTCGTTGCGGGTGACGATGAGCACCGGCCGAACCTCGTTCTCGCTCTCCGCCCACCAAACGTCGCACTGAGCAGGTGTCACCAGGGTTCCTCGGCGATCATCGTCCGGGTGCTGTGCGCCGCCCATTCCATCTCGTCGTCGGTCTCGGGGATTCGGCGGTACGCGTCGACGATGGCCTCGCCGACTTGGCGCCGTCGCCGCCGGTCGAGCATCTCTTCGAGTGCTCGCCGCACCGCATCGGAACGGGACCGTGCGTCCCCACTCGCTACGAGTTCGTCAAGCTGGGCAAGCAGGCCGTCGTCAATTCGTGCCACCAATTGCGTCATATGTTGAGTCCAACAAGACGCAATGCATAACGTCATACAACGGCCTTGCTACCGTCTCACCTAGTTCTGGCTGCCGCTACAGGACGCCGTCCCAGAGGCCGATCTCCGCAGCAGCGGGGTTGTTCTCGACGCGGCATTCGTTGTCGAAGAGCATCGTCGGCCGGCTGCTCGCATCCCAGCGTGGCCAGTTGGGCAGGCCGCCGTGGTTGGGGTTGCCGTCTGTGGCGAACCGGACCCAGGCGTCGTGTGTGGCCGCAATCAGGTCCGCCGGCGGGTTGTCGCCGACGAAGCCGCGACCCATGTCGTTGTCGGCCTGGTCGAACGCGAACGGCACCTCGATGAAGTGGTGTGCACCCCACTCGCCGTCGCGCTCGGGGTTCTCCCAGTCGAACCGGTACATCCACAGATCTGCGTTCTGCGCCGATTGAGCGTCGGCAAGACGGATGGCAGGCACGGTGAACATCCGGTCGGTCTCAATCGCTGCGGCGAGTTCGTGCGGCGCAGCCCCGGGCCGGTTGTCGGTGTACAGCTGCAGCGCAGCGCCGCCGTCCTTGCCGGCCATGCCGAAGACCGCCCCCACGGTGGCCTGCACGAGTTCTTCGTTGAATATCTCTTTGAGATCCACGACGAAGATCAGCGCTTCCTCCTTGGTCGAACCGACCATGACCGACACGTCCTTGGCAGAACCGCCGGCAATGGCGTCGATCGGTCGTTGCGGCAGCTCCTCGGTGAAATAGGTGGGCTGGAACGCCATCGGCACTGCCGCTGCCTCGCGGTACTTCTCGGGGTCACGTGTCGCCCCCAGATCGTCGGTGATGGCGATCTGCGCGGCGAGCAGATCGTCGTTGCTGACGGCAGCGAGCGCAGCCGAGTCGCCGGGTGTGACGCCGACCGCCTCCATGACATAGGTGCTGATGAGTGACGCCGTGTCGGCGCTGAGGCCGTTGTGCGCGGCGCCGCTCTGGGGGATGGCGGCCCGGAACAGGCCGTTGGCGGAAGGCATCGCCATCAACGTGGAGCAGCTCATGCCGCCGGCAGATTCCCCGGCGATGGTGACCTTGGACGGATCGCCGCCGAAAGCAGCGACGTTCTCCTGCACCCATTGCAGGGCAGCGACCTGGTCGAGCATGCCGAGGTTGCCTGACTGGGCGTACTCGCCGAAGTGCCCGCCCAAGTTCATGAAGCCCTGCACGCCGAGCCGGTAGTTGATCGTCACGCACACGACGCCATCACGGGCGAACGCTGCGCCGTTGTACACGTCGTCGACGCCGCTGCCGGCATAGAAGGCGCCGCCGTGGATCCACACCAGCACCGGCATGCCGCCGGCACTCGGGTCCGGCGTCCACACGTTCAGCCGCAGGCAGTCGTCGCCAGCGGGATTGGGTGGTGTGCCCAGCTCGCCGAAGATGCCGGGCATGGGCTGCTGCAATGCCACGGGGCCATAGTCGGAGGCGTCGCGCACACCGTCCCAGCTCGCTGGGGCTGCTGGCGGTCGGAACCGAAGATCGCCCACGGGCGGTGCCGCGTAGGGAATGCCCTTGTAGGCGTGGACCCCTTGATCGTCGCCGCCGGCGAGTCGTCCAGAGTTGATCGTCACTTCTGCAGCCATGTCTGCCCCCTGTCGTTGCGCGGCGATGCTATGCGCGAGTCCGCGTGTCATGAGCCAGCCGCAAAGCGCTCGGACCCTGCCAGCGGTTGGGAAGTAGCGTGCGGGGGCTTATGGGGGGACGGCAGTGAACGGCGAGTGGCGCCGGGTGCTGCTGTACATCGGCGGGATGATGGGGCCGCTCGGCACCTTCGTGATGCTGCCGATGATCCCGGAGCTGCGCGACACGTTCTCGGTCACTACCAGCCAGATCGGCTGGGCGCTCAACGTCTACCTGGTGCCCTTCGCCGGCCTGCTGCTGGTGTCGGGCACGCTCGGCGACAAGTGGGGTCGAGTACGCACGCTGCGTACTGCCGTCGCGCTGTACGCGCTAGCGACCCTCGGGTGTGCCCTAGCCCCGAACTACGGGTGGTTTCTCGCGGCGCGTGCCGGTCAGGGGGTGATGAACGCGTTCATCACCCCGTTGCTGCTGGCGACGCTGACCGAGACTGCACCCACCGGAGGGGTCGGTCGCATCGTGGGCCGCTACGCGGCCTGCCAGGCGCTGGGCCAGCTCGCCGCACCGATGCTGGGCGGGATCGGCGCGGACACGAACTGGCGCTTCGCCTACGTGGCTACGGCCGCTATCGGCGCGGTGATTGCACTGCTGTTGCCGGCCAGCGCACCCGAAGCCGATCCAGACGATCGCCGGCAGGCAGATGCTCCGCCTCGATTCCAGTCCTTGATGCGACGCCCGACGTTGCTGGTGGCTGCTACCGCGCTGCTGTGTGCCTTGGGACCCATCGGGGCCAGGATCCTGGTGAGCCTGAGCGGCCGCGACGTGGTCGGATTGACGGGCTCGCAGGTGGGAGCGCTCCTGCTGGCCGGCGGGCTGGCCGGCATGGCAGCCGCGCCCTTGTGGGGGATCGCGCTCGACCGCTTGGGCGGCTTGCGGGCGGCCACCATTGCCATTGCCGTCTGCTCGGGCCTGGTGGCGCTGCTGCCCGCCGCAGGCGCGGCCTGGAAGTTGGCCGTGCTCTGGTTCGTCACCGGCGCCGCGACCCAGTCCGTGGTGGTCAGCTTCCAGTCGCTCGCCTCGGTTGCGGCACCCGACAATCGCGCCGGCGCACTGTCGTTCACGCTCTCGCTCCGCTTCGGCGGTCATGCGCTCGGCGCGGTGATCTGGCTGCCAGTGTTCGCCTTCAGCCCCGCGGGGGCTTACATCGGCTCCGCAGTAGTGGGCGCGATGGCTGTCGTGACGGTGCTGGCCAGCCGGATCGATACCTCCGGCCAAAGGTGAGTCAGCCGAGCCGATGCCGTACCCGGACGGCGGGCGTCAGGCGTTCTGGAGGTGCTGCCAGACGCGCTCGGCAGTGCAGGGAAGCTCGATGTGGCGCACGCCGAGATGCGACAGAGCATCGACCACGGCGTTCTGCACGGCTGGCGTGGCGCCGATGGTGCCCGACTCGCCGATGCCCTTCACGCCGAGGGGGTTGCGATCGGTCGGAGTCTCCATGGGAATCCGCTCGATGCTCGGCAACTCTGCCGCTGAGGCAATGGCGTAGTCCATGAAATTGGCGGTCAGCGGGTTGCCGTCGTCGTCGTAGACGAACACCTCGCCGAGCGCGTGGGCGATGCCGGAGGCCACGCCGCCGTGCACCTGGCCTTCCACGATCATCGGGTTCACGATGACGCCGGCGTCATCGCACGTCACGTGGCGCAGCGCGGTGACCTGGCCGGTGTCGCGGTCCACCTCCACGACCGAGAGTTGAACACCGAAGGGGAAGGTCGCACCCGGCGGCTGGAAGTCGCTCTCGGCCTGCAGCTCACGGCCGTCGGACTCGTTGACGTGCGCCGCGACCTGGGCCCAGTCGAGCGAGCGGGCGGGTGTGCCTGCAACGGCGAACGTGCCCGCATCGGCGTCGAGCACGATGTCGGCAGGGTCGGCTTCGAGCATCGCGGCTGCTGCCTGCTTGGCGACTTCGATGACTGCTTCGGCTGCCTCGAAGACAGCGACCCCGCCCGACTGGAGCGAACGCGAGCCGCCGGTGCCGCCGCCGCGCTTCACCTCGTCGGTGTCGCCGTGGCGCACCTCGATCCGATCGAATGCGATGCCGGTGGCATCGCTGGCGATCTGCGCATAGGCCGTGTGGTGTCCCTGGCCGTGGTTCGACGATCCCGTCAGCACCAGCGCGGAGCCATCGGGACGCACCTCCATGCTGCCGAACTCCGGGCCGACGACGGGGTTGGAGATCTCCACGTACGCACACCAGCCGAGGCCGAGCAGCTTGGTGTCTCCCTGGGAGAGCCGCCGCTGCTGCTCGGCCCGCAGCGCCGGGTAATCCGCGGCTTCGATGACCGCGTCGAGGGCCTTGGCGTACTCGCCTGAGTCCATCTCGCTGCCGGTGGGGGTCGTGAACGGGAACGACTCGGGCGGGATGAAGTTGCGGCGGCGCAGCTCGCTGGGGTCCATCCCGATCTCGGCTGCGAACACGTCCATCATCCGTTCGATCGCCAGCGTCGCTTCGGGGCGCCCCGCACCGCGGTACGCGCCGATGGGTGCCGTGTTGGTCGTGACCGAGTTGGTGTTGACCGACACCTTGTCGATGTCGTACACGCCGCTCGCCACCATCCGCACGAACATCGGCAGCAGCGCGCCGATCATCGGGTAGGCGCCCGAGTCCTGCAGCGCGTCCACCGAGTAGGCCGTGATGTTGCCGTCGCGGCTGCCGCCGAGGCGGGCCACGTAGGAGATGGCCCTTCCGTGAGCGAGGCCGAGCATGCTCTCCGAACGGGTCTCGGTCCAGCGGACCGGCCGTTCGAGGCGGCAGGTCAGCCGGGCGACGACGAAGTCCTCGACGTAGTTGGCGTTCTTGGTGCCGAACCCGCCGCCGACGTCGGGCGTGATCACGTGCACCTGGTCTTGTTCCAGACCGCAGAATCCGGCGAGGACATCTCGTGAGCGGTGCGGGAACTGGGTGCATGCCCAGTAGGTGAGGCGCTGTTCGGCGGGGTCCCACGAGGCGAGGGCGGCACGCGGTTCGATCGGGGCGCCGTTCAGGCGGGGATTGTCGAACGCCAGCTCGACGGTGACCTCGCAGTCGTCGAACAGGCCGTCTTCGTCGCCGCGGGGTATGGCGAACACCGTGTTGGTGCCAGCTTCGGGGAACAGCAGCTTGTCGTTGCCGGCGGCCTCGGCGGTATCGATGACCGCGTCGAGCGGTTCGTAGTCGGCGTACACCAGCTCGGCGGCATCCGTGGCTGCATGACGCGACTCCGCGACCACCACAGCGAAGGGATCGCCCACGTAGCGCACCCGGTCCTCCGCCAGCGGCGAGCGCAGCATCTGCTGGTTCAGCACCGGCATCGAGGGCGGGTCGGCGCTGAGATCGAGTTCGGCCGCGGTGTACACGCCGACCACGCCCGGCATCTGGGCCGCGTCGGCGGTGTGGATGGCGGTGATGTCCGCGTGAGCCATCACCGAGCGGACAAACACCGCATGCAGTGCGCCCGCGCATTCCACATCGTCGACATAGGTGCCGCCGACGGTCAGGTAGGCAGGGTCTTCCTTGCGCACGACACGCGTGCCGATCATGCTCATGGGCCCGTCAGTCCTCCGGTTGCGTCGTGGTTCGCTGCGATGTCGCCCCGCGAAGATGCGAGGCAATCCATCAACAACGAGATGTCCGGGCGAAGTTAAGCGGTTCCGGCCAGCGCCCGCTCAGAGCTGAAGGCGACTTCCTGGTAGTCGCCGTCGGCGACTTCGTCGATGCGGCGCTTGTACTTGGGGGCGCCGCCGTTGTACACGAAGTATCGGATCGTGCCGGCTTCGTGACCGTCGATGTTCGAGTTGTACCCGGTGAACCAGCCCTGCGCCTTGCGCATCAGCATCATGCTGTACATCTCGATGACGTGGTTGGTCCACTCCCGCTCGGCATCCGCGTCAGCCTCGAAGCGGGTATAGCCGTTCTCCCAGACGAAGTCCATCAGGCCGGTGATCCACTCAACGCCGATCTCGATGCCCCGCGGGTAGTTGGTGGAGGCTGAGCCGCTCTGCGGGCCGGCGATCGTGAGCAGGTTCGGGAAGCCGTTGACCATCATTCCCAAGAAGGTGATCGGGCCGTCCTTCCACTTGTCAGCCAGCCGCTGACCGCCGCTGCCCCGGAAGTCGATGCGGTCGAACGCGCCGGTCATGGCGTCGAAGCCGGTGGCGTACACGATCAGGTCGAACTCGTAGTGCTGGTCGCTGGTCTGGATGCCGGTGGGGGTGATCCGCTCGATCGGGGTCTCCTGCAGATCGACCAGCGAGACGTTCGGCCGGTTGTACGTCTCGTAGTAGTGCGTCTCGAGCGGGACCCGCTGCACGCCGAATCCGTGGTCCTTGGGGATGAGCTTCTCGGCGATGACCGGATCGTCCACCCGCTCGCGGATCTTGTCGGCGATGAACGCCGACAGCTCGGCGTTGGCCTCCTCGTCGAAGAAGATCTCGCGGTAGTTGGCCATCCAGATGCCGAAGCCGGGCTCGCCGTAGAGCTTCTCCCACATCGCACGGCGCTCCTCGGCAGAGACGTTGTGGAAACCGGTGCGGATCGGCTCGTGCTCGAATCCGCCCGGCGTGCGAGCGCACAGGTCGAAGATGTCGTCGTAGCGAGCGCGGATGGTGGACATCTCCTCGGGGGAGATCTCGCTGTTGTGCAGCGGGGCGCACCAGTTGGGGCGCCGCTGGAAGACCGTCAGGTGCTCGGCCTGCTCGCCGATGGCCGCAATGGCCTGCACGCCGGTGGCGCCGGTGCCGATGACAGCCACCCGCTTGCCCTTGATCTCGACCGGTTCCGCAGGCCAGTGGTAGGTGTGGAACGACGGTCCTTCGAACACGTCGGTGCCGTCGAAGTCGACGCCCTCGATGCGGGGGTAGGTGGGCGCGGACAGCAGGCCCAGCGCGGTCAGCAGGAAGCGGCAGCTCAGGTCGCGGCCGTCGGCCAGGTGCAGGCGCCACTTGCCTGCCTCGTCGTCGAAGTGCGCCGACTCGACGGTGCAGTTGAACTGCATGTACTGGCGCAGGTCGAACTTCTCGGCCACGTAGTTGAGGTAGCGCAGGTTCTCGGGCTGGCCCGAGAAGCGCTCCTTCCAGTGCCACTCCTCGAGGAGTTCGTCGGAGAAGGAGTAGCCGTAGGTGTAGCTCTCGGAGTCGAAGCGGCAGCCGGGGTAGCGGTTCCAGAACCAGGTGCCGCCGAGGTCGCTGCCCATCTCGAGCACCGTCGCGTGGACGCCGCGCTCGGCCAGCCGGTACATCTGGTAGATGCCCGCCACGCCCGCGCCGATGATGATGACTTCGTAGTCGTTGGTGCTGTCGGCGCTGCCGTTCGAGGTTCCGTTGGTCGCTGCTGCTGCCATGTCTGGTGTCCCCCAAATTGAGATCGTACGGCGCATCGCCGGATCGAGCGGCTGCGAATCCGCCGGTGTCGTCGCCGGCGCTCCGGACCCGTCTCCTCACAATAGTCGAACGCGCATTAGGAAATTTCGTGGCTGCTCTGCGTCGAACGGCCGGCCCGGTGAGCCGGCCCGGCTCGGCCCTAGTCTCCGGCCATGGCTCAACCTCTGCGATTCGGCGTCGTCCACGATCTGCGCAGCCCGCCCGGCAGCGAGGTGACGCTGCCGGAGATGTACGCGCAGGCGCTCGACCAGCTCGAAATGGCGGACGAGCTGGGATTCGAGCTGGCGTGGTTCACCGAGCACCATTTCCTCGACGACGGCCACCTGCCCAATTTCGTCCCGATGGCGGGAGCGGTGGCGGCGCGCACGTCCCGTCTGCGCATCTCGACCGACATCCTGCTGGCGCCGTTCGTCCACCCAGTCCGGCTGGCTGAGGATCTCGCCGTGCTCGACAACATCTCGGGCGGGCGCATCGAGCTCGGCATCGGCATGGGCTACGCGGCGCACGAATTCCGCGGCTTCGGCATCCCGCAGTCGCGCCGGGTGTCGCTGACCGAGGAGCTGGTGCAGATCCTGCGGCTGGCCTGGCAGGGCGAGCCGTTCAGCTTCGAGGGCAAGCGCTGGCGCTTCGACGATCTGCTGGTGACCCCGGCGCCGGTGCAGCCAGGCGGCCCGCCGCTGTGGATTGCCGGGATGAGCAGCAACGCCGCCGTGCGGGCGGCCCGCTTCGACACGCACCTGCTGCCGCAGGGCGCTCCCGACATCGTGTTGGAGCCCTGGAAGGACGAGCTTCGTGGCTCGGGCCGTGATCCCGACGATTACCGGGTGGGCATCATCCGCTCGATCTTCGTGACCGATGATCGCGAGGGTGCTTGGCAGCAGATCAGGGCTGCGGAGCGTTACCGGGCGGGCGTGTACGCCCGGCTCTTCGACGAGACCCCCGACACCTTCACTGCGTTCGACCCGTCGAAGGGTGCGATTCCCCAAGGCTGGATCGTCGGCGACGAAGACCATTGCACGGCCGAGCTGATCGAGTTCATCGGGCAGTACGGCTTCACCGACGTGTGCACCTGGGGCGGTCCGCCCGGCCTGCCGCCCTCGGTCATGAACGATTCGCTGGAGCGCCTCGGACGCAATGTGATCCCGCGGGTGCGCGCCGCGGTCGAGGGCGGCTGAGACTGCAGTTGACGGGCTCTGCTCGTCAGCGGCTGGCGTGCTCGATCAGCCAGTCGAAGCAGGGATCCGACAGTGCGCCCGTCATCAGCTCGGGATGCCATTGCACGGCGACGACGGGCAAATCGACATGCTCGAACCCCTCGATGATGCCGTCGGGGGAGTGAGCGGTGGCGACGTAGCCCTCGCCGAGCCGGTCAGCAGCTTGGTGGTGCAGCGAGTTCACGGCCAGCTCGGGTCCGTACATCCGGCGCAGTTCGCTGCCGGGGGTGGTGGTGACGATGTGAGGCGTGGCGTCAGCGGGCGCGTCGGTGCGTGCGTGGTCCGGCAGGTCGAGGTGCAGCGTGCCGCCAGCAGCGACGGTCAACAGCTGGGCGCCCCGGCAGATGCCGAGCACCGGATGATCGGCCGCGATGGACGCGTCGAGCATCGCCAGCTCGAATGCGTCTCGCAGCGGGATCTCCTCGCCCCCCGTCAGCGCATCGGCGGGGGTGTCGAACGCGCTGCCCGGTATGCCGATCGAGGGGTCGATTGATCCGGGTTCCAACCGGTCTGCATATAGGCACGTGGCGATGTCCTCGCCGCCGGTGAGCAGCAGACCGTCGAGCCGCGCCGCCAGCTCCTCCGGATCGGATTCGAGCGGCAGGAACACGGGGATGCCGCCGGCTGCTGCCACGTCACGGGCGTACGCGCAGACATAGAGATCGACATCGATCTCAGCAAAGTTCGACGGGAAGCCGCCGATGCGTGAGCCCTTGCGTCGTCGGCCCACGACCCCGATCAGCGGTTTCTGCACCCGACCACCCTAGATGGGCACCCTGGGGCGTCCTCGGGTTGCGTCTGTCTGCGGGCGGTTCGCCGGACACAGCTACGGTCGGGCACATGGTGGTGCAGTGCCCGGATCGCCGTGGCTGCGTGAACGCCACGGGGGCGAAGGAGCGGTTCTGGCGTGCCTGCTGAGCACGACAGATCGATGATTGTGGTTCCGTTGGAACCAGTGGGGGGCGAGCCCTCCGCCAGCGAGGATCCCCGAGGCCCGACTCGGCCTCGACGGGGATGGTGGCTGGTCATTGCCTTGGTAGTGGTTGTGGGCGCTGCCGCAGTCGTTGTGAGCCTGCCGGCTGGACCGGATCCGCTCACCGACGACGCTGCAGAGGGCGCAGCCGCAGAAGGCGATGAGGCTGCGGAGACTTCCGATGCGGCGCTACCGGAGGCTCAGGAGACAGCCGACGAAGCGTCGGCGGATCTCACGACGCCGGCGGAGCAATCCGATGACGACCTCGCGGCCGGCGAGCCACCGCCTGCCGATGCCGAAGACACTGAAGAGCTGTCGGAGGCCTTCGGCGAGCCGGAGCACCCGGTGTCCGGTGTCGAGCCCTACATCCCGAGCCGGGTGCGGCCTGCGGAGCTCGGTCCGCCTGCGGAGGTGTGCTTGGGAACGCTGCCCGCATACCGCATCCAGCTTCCCCTGCGCTTCGCCAGCACCAAGCCCGAGGGCATCGATCACGTGTCGTGGTCGCCGGACTGCCGACGCATGGTGTTCCGAGTTGGCCCCGCGTTGTGGCTGGCCGGCGGCGATGGCACCGGGGACATGCCGTTCCTGACGGCGCAGTACGGGCTCAGCGATCCGGCATGGTCACCCGACGGCGAGTGGATCGCGTTCTCCCAGGACGCAATCGTCGACGGGGAGCGGACAAGTCACATCCTCCTTGTCCAGCCAGATGGCCTTGGGCTCAGCCAGATCACCGACGGTGTGGTGCTCGACCGCGACCCGGCGTGGTCGCCCGACGGCAAGCGGCTGGTCTTCTCGCGGCGAGCACGGGTGTCCGGTGATGGTGCCGGCGAGTTTGACCACTTCTTCGTCGCGGTGGACATCGCGACCGGCGACGAGCAGGTGCTTGCCTCCGGCGTCGGACCCGATTCGCGGCCGTCGTGGTCGCCCGACGGCGAGCTGCTCACGTACGGCTCAGGCATCACGCTGATGGCGCTGCGCCCGCGAGACGGCGTGGCACGGGTCATGCTGGCCGACGCCGCGGGGCGGGGTGCAGCGTGGTCGCCCGATGGCTCGCGGGTCGCGGCGTTCCGCCACTGGCACGACGACCGGACGATGATCGTGGTCAGCGACCTGCCGGGGCTGTACCCGGGCGATGAGCATGTGATCGAGGTGGAAGGATTCGAGCCGTTCTCGCCAAGTGCGGCGCCGAGCCTGCAGTGGAGCGCTGACGGCCGACGCGTCTTCTTCTACGCCGCGGACACGCCCGGCAGCCACTGGGCGTACTCGGTCGTGGTGCCCGAACCGGCGCGCCCGCCCGAGTACTGGGCAGCGCTGGCCACCGTCGAGGACGTGCTGCAAGCAGCCGGGTACAGCGAGGTCAGCGCACAGCACTCAGTCGACGTCGAGGCCGAGTTCGTGATGAGAGGCCGCGCCGCCGCAACGGCAGTCGAGGCATGGGTCGCGTTCGACCGTACCGAACCACGAGGCGTCTTCGACGCCATCGAGAACACCCACTCCGACATGCCCGCCATCACCCGCGGCGACGACCGCAACGGCGTCTGGTTCACCTGCAACAACCTCTACGGCGAAGTGCTCGCCCAATCGCTGCAAGAGGCCGACGCCCTGGCCGCCACCCTGATCCCAGCCCTCTGCCCCGCCAACTAGCTCGTCGCGGTGACCTACCGGGACTCAGGCCGCGCGATGGCCGCACACTGGGAAATGCTCTGGCGCGGTATTCTCGTTATCACGTGGTCCCAGGCAGTGGGGCCGACAACAGAGAGCTATCGAGATGCGCGTCTTGCCGTCCGTCACCCCGACACCCGAGCAGCTGAAGGTGCTCGCCGATGTCAAGCCGGGGTTCCGAATAATTCGGGGTGCTGCAGGAAGCGGCAAGACCACGACGGCTCTCTTGAGGCTGAAGGAGCAGATCCGGGTTCGCTTGGATCGACGCGAGCGCCTCGGCCACGAAGCGCCGGTGCGGGTGCTTGTCCTGACCTTCAACAGGACACTTGAGGGCTACATCGCTGAACTCGCTCGGAACTCGACGCCACAGGACGATGCGCTGGACCTCGAGATCAAGACCTTCGGCCGCTGGGCAAGGTCGCTCGTAGGCAATGTCGACATCGTCGACGGCGACGAGATCGTGGCCATGCTCCGGCCACACATCGACAGCTTCGCTACGAAGCGCCAGCATGAGTTCTTCGTTGACGAGGTTCAGTACGTCATGGGCCGTTTCGAGTACGACCCTGTCGACTTCGACCCCGATGATCTCTCGGGCTACCTCACGGTCGACCGGGAAGGCCGGGGTAAGGCTCCGCGTGTTGCTCAGCCGACGCGTGAGAAGTTGATCTATGGGGTGATACCCACCTACATGGACTCGAAGCGGCAACGCGGGAAGATCGACTGGAGCGATCTCACGATGCTCGCCTCCGCGGCTAGCTCCTACAAGGCCTATGACGTCGTGATCGTCGACGAGGCACAGGATTTCTCAGCCAACCAGATACGCGCCATCCAGCAACACCTGCAGGACCCGCACAACACGACATTTGTGCTCGACGCAGTGCAGCGCATCTACCCGCAGTACTTCAAGTGGCGCGAGGTCGGCATCAGTGCCCGTCCAGAGATCATTCACACCCTCAAGACGAACTATCGCAATACAGCCGAGATCGCGGCCTTCGCGTACCCGTTGGTGGAAGGGCTCCCGCTAGAGGACGACGGCACGCTGCCGGACTTCGAAGCGTGTCGCCGATCAGGTGCCAAGCCGTTGGTGGTGGCTGGTAAGTACAGCGACCAGCTCGAAGTCATGCTCGATCGTCTCGAGAGTGTCGCCGATCTGGAACAAGAGTCTGTTGTCCTGCTGCAGCCGCGTGGCGGCGGTTGGTTCAGCGAGGCCCGCAAGGTGCTAGCCGAGCGCGGAATTCCATTCTGCGAACTGACGAGACAGAACGAATGGCCTACCGGGCCTGAGGTCGCTGCCCTTTGCACAATGCACTCTGCAAAGGGACTCGAGTTCGATCACGTACTGCTTCCTGGCTTGAGCCAACGGGTGACGCCGCATGGCGCCGACGAAGGCGACGCCGACCTCGAGCGACTTCGGCGGATGCTGGCGATGGCCGTAGGCAGAGCCCGCACGTCCGTGATGGTCGGATACAAGCCTGGCGAAGAATCCTCGCTGATCGGCCTGTTGGACCCCTCGACCTATGAGTTGGTCAGCACATGAATGCACGCAAGCGCGCGCCGGACGCCGAGCCGCAGACGCGCGAGCAGGTACGGGACACTCCACGGTGCCCAGATGTTGTCAAGGCCGCGATTGAGCGTGGCATCACTGGCATTGTGCACTTCACGACGGTCAAGAGCCTCGTGGGGATTCTGTACAGCGAGGCTGTGAAGAACCGCCAGGACCTTCCAGTGGACGAACTGGTGCAGCATGTCTACGAACCGAATGCCGTCGATCGGCACCTCGACGAGCGTTGGCATACCTACGTCAACCTGTCAGTGACGGCCATCAACCTCCACATGTTCAACTTCTCGAGTCGTAGGCGCCCAGAGGAAGAATGGGTGATCTTGGAATTCGGCCCGGAGATCCTCGGCGATCCTGGCGTCGTCTTCTGCACGACGAACAACATCTACCCAGCTGCGCTGCGTTGGGCCGATCTCCCCGGCTTCGAGCGGCTCTTTGCACCAAGGGTTGCTGGCCGCTACGGACGTGTGACTCAGCGCAACAGCAAACCGGCGAATCGCACCACCGATCCGCAGGCGGAGGTGCTGTACCCCTTCGAACTGCCCCTAACCCACCTGCACACGATCTCGGCGCCCGTCGACGATGTTTACGAAGCGGCTATCGCTGCACTGACTCACTCCTCGCACGAACCTAGGGTTGTGATCGATCCGGAGGCGTTTCGATGACTGAGGCAGCGCACGCCGAACGCGGGCAGGTGAGGCTCTTCGCCGACGCCATCGAAGAACCTTCGGCTCCCGGCCCAAGGGCAGCAGACGCGACGGCATCTCGAATTCGGAGTTCGATGCTGTGGGCGGCCTACGGGGACGCGCTTGGGTTCATCAGCGAGCTGACCGACCGTAAGGGCCTAGAGCGCCGCACGCATGGCAAGCCCTTGGATCGGTTGATGGCCTGGCGGCGAAGAGTCGGCGGCAGGCAAGGCACTGACGTCGAGCTTCCCCCCGGTTGTTGGTCGGATGACACTCAGCTTCGAATGGCCGTAAGCAGGTCCTTGACGAGCCGCGGATTCGACGTCGAAACGTTCGCGCGGATCGAACTTCCGGTCTGGCCCTCGTATTCCTTGGGAGGCGGCCGGGCCTCCAAGGCGGCCGCAAAGAACTTGGGCAAGCCTCGGGCGTTGTGGTATGCCAACACGTTTCGTGGATGGGTTGATGCGGGCGGCAACGGTGCTGCCATGCGCGTTCAACCGCACGTATGGGCGTCCAAGGACCTGTTAGACGACTTTCTGCCCGCCGTGATCGCCGACAGTGTCTGCACTCACGGGCACCCTCGCGCCATCGTTGGTGCGTGTTTCCACGCTGCGACTCTCGCCCACTGCATGATGTTTGGTGCGGTTCCGGACCCCAACGAGTGTCACCACATCGCGGTCAGGGTCGGCGTCTCGCTCTCGCTAATCGAGACTCATCAGAGTCTCGGTTCTGCTTGGGTCGGCCGCTGGGAAGAAGCAACCCATGCGCGCTTCAGTGACGGTTGGCAGACGGCAATCGGAGAATTGCACCATGCCATCGATGACGCGAAGGCCTGCTCTGGCAGGGCGAGGCACGCCGAAGTGGCGTACATGGACATCGTCGAATGTCTGGGTTTGTCCGATGCCAGCCAACGAGGAAGCGGGATCCTCACGACCGTCGCCGCGGCGGCTATAGCCGAAGTCGCATCCGACGTTCATGAGGCGGTTGTCGTGGCAGCGAATGCCGTTGGTACTGACACTGACACCATCGCCACCATGGCAGGGGCCTTGCGGGGTGCCTGCATAGGCGCCGACGATCCGCCGGAGATGCCTCTCGACAGCGACTATCTGGAGAGCGAAGCGCGCCGTCTAGCTGCCCTCAGTCGAGGCGAGGCGGTCAAGGCACATGCCTATCCAGACGTGCTCACCTGGACAGCACCGAGAGCTCAGGCGGATGCGCTCGTCACGAGCGACGGCCGCTTGGTGGTAGAGGGACTTGGGCCAGTACAGGAGTTGGCAGCTGACATCGCTCGCGCGGCTAGCAATGACTTCGGCTGGCAATGGGTGAAGACAACGTTCGGTCAATCGCTGCTTATCAAACGGCGGCCAAATCTGCGGGAACTCAGCGCAGGCAACAAGATCGACCTGCCGCAAGCGAAGCCGCAGAGGGCAGCTCGTCGCGAATCACACTCTGCCCGTAAGGATGCGAGCAGTTCGTCGCCGAAGCCGCTGGACCGCGGAGTATGCGTAGACGACGCGATAGATCACGCCAGAAAGAACATCTCCGAAGACGACGCCCTCGGTTACACCGTTCGGCGCGTGGCTCGTGATGGAACGATCGCCGACCTCGCTGCTTTGGTGACGGCTCTCCGCGACGATCTGCGCCGCTGAATCAGCACAACATGACGGATTGGGCGCAGCGGCTCAAGCAGTTCGTCGAGTACTTGCAGCGCGAGCGGCGAGTTGGGTCGAGCGCGCAGCATCAGTATCGGAGCATCGTCAAGGACTGGATCGAGTTCTCACTGGTGCGCCATCACGATCCGACAGTGTTCGACCAGGCGCTCGTCGACTCGCTTCTTGACCATCGAGCTCACAGAAACAGCAGAGGCGTCTTGGCAGCGGGTTCGCGCCTGAGCTACGCATCCAATCTGAAGGTGTTCTGCGACTGGGCCTCTGCCCCGCGACCTCGGGCACCGTCACACCGGCCTCCGCCGCGAGCGGTCGCGTCTTCGTCTGCGCCACAGCGTTGGCAGCAGAGGGGACACGCGGAGGCGAGAGTGCCGTCGACTCGGCCGGCGTCATCACAGGTCTGGATCGACTCGTGGCAGGGACCGCTGCCGGCTCCGATCGATGCTCTGGAACAACTGCTGCAGGAAGGTGGCACCACCATTGTGCGAGCGGCGTTTCAGTACTCGTTCTTCGCTCACCCCGATGCGGTACGGAGCAAGACGCCGTGGTACCCGCAGCGAGCCAGGACCAGCCGCGAGCATTATCCGGGACGCGACCGGGGCGACTCGGCTATGTGGCGAGATCGCACAGTCACGCTCGGTGACAATTCCTACGCGCAGCACGCGTGGGTGAAGTACACGGGACGCCCGATCGAGCGGGGCTCCGGATTCGGGGTGCGTCACATCTGGGGCAACCCTTGGGATCCCGCCGCCTTCACTGCTGGTTGGAACCTGTGCTACATGCCGTTCTGGGCGGGGATGCTCACCGAGAAGCAGCATCCGCATCCGCAGCTTGAAGCGGCAGTCCGCCAAGCCGCGTGGAATCTCTATTTTCTGACTGATCCGGTGTGCGAGCCGCCCGAGTTTGTGAACGACCCTGGCATCGACCTCGGTCACCTTCTCGGAACGCAGCCAATCCGCGTGCTGCAACCCAGCGCGAACTGATGCCGCATCTGTCTTGAAATCGTGCGGGCTCCGCTAGCAAATGACAGGTTGAAGTTGTGGGTCGCCCGTCCGTGCATGAGTCGTCAACTCCACACCGACAATTGTGAATACGCAGGCTACGGAGCGAACGATGGCCCATCGGTGCGCTGCCCTTCATCGCCGCGGCGCAATCAGTTCATCGGTTGCCCTTGAGTGACGGGAACACCCGCAGGTGCTGTCTGGCTGCTCGGACGAAGGCGTTTGTCACAGGCTCGAGCTCGGAGAGATCGACGTCATTGACACGCATATCGGCCCACTCGGCACGGGGCCGCTGGTCCCATCCCTCTGCGATTGGAGGTCCTGCGACTGATCGGGTTTGCTCGACGAGCAGTGCGTATGCCTGACCGACGCGTCGTGATTCGATGGTGAGGATGGCGATATATCGATTCAGTGATCCTTGAACGCCGGAAAGGGCTCTGGAGATGTCACTGCGTTCCGCGTCGCTCGCTCGGCGACGCACGATGTATGGGTACTCGCGGTACTCCATGACGGCGGCCAAGGCCTCGCCGAAGAGGCGACGCTGCCTGTCTTGGCGTGCGGTTCGGGCACCTTGCCATATCCCGAGCAGAGCGACGCAGGCGGAGACGACAGCTGCGATGAGGATGGCTTCCCACCGGCCGATACCGGTGCCAGCTGCGCACAGTGCAGAACCCACCGTTACCCAACCTTGACGCCTTCAGCATGAGACACTTCGTCACCTGGCCAGCGACCGGTGGTGCGCCATAGGTGCTCCTTGACTAGGTGCGCGGAAACTTGGCCCAAGAGTGCCAGCAGTCCATCGTCGAACACCCAGCGGCGTTGTAATGGATCCCGCGGATACCACATGCACAGCGATCCGTCGTCGTAGCGATGTGGAGAATCAGCAGGTCCGTCCACGTGGACGCGTGGGATTCGCGGCGAGGTAATCGGAAACTCGATACGCACGCGCCGACGTTCGCATCCCGGTGGGGTGACGCACCAGCGGTATCGCACTCCACCATGTCTCGCGCGGCGGGGCACTTGCAGCCCAATCACGTGCCGCCGAGCGTCGCCTTCGAATCGCAGGCGGTCCGCGAAGCGGCCGTACCAGGGTCCCGAACTACGCCGTGTGTACACCATGGCCGCCGTAGGACCGGGTCGACTTGACGGGTGTCGAACGGGACACAGTGCCTGCGACCAGCGTTCCGCTCGTGGTGATGGACAGGGAACCGCCGCCAGAGATCGCTTCATGCACGGCAGCGGCTTCTGGGCCAAGCGGTGGCTGGATGAGCTTCCAGAAGACGCCAAATGCAGCCAGAGCGTCGTGGACCTTCTCGCTGTCATCGCCGGCATCGATGGCCAAGGAGATGGCGTCCGCCACCTTGCGAAAGCGTGTCACCGCAAGGTTGCGATCAGACACCTTGATCGGCGCGCTCACGCCTGCTGGGTCCTTCGTCAGGTGTCGCGCCAACGAGGAGGCGGCGTATTCGTAAAAGCGCAACAGTGCACGGTCAAGCGGCTCGGCTAACTCGATGCACTCCCAGGCGAGTGCGGCGATGTTGAACGAGCACACCGCGGGATCAGCGAACTGCTTCGCCTGAGCCTTGGCCACACGCACCACGTGCTGACGCGTCTGCCTCAGTGTGGGCCAGCCCGCAGTGAAGAGTTCGACATGGCGCTCGGGGTGGCTCGGATCCCAGCGATTTCGATCGAGGTTGGGAATCCACAATCCGGGTGCGTCGACGCGATTGAGTGCGACGACCAAGTCCACCGTGGGATCCTCACCAGAAGGGAGTGGATTGTTGAAGCGCACCAGAAGGCCGCGCTTCATGGTCTCGACGCGTACCCGGGGGTACTGCCGGACCAGCTGCGGTCGGATGAGCCGGTGCACATCGTTCACCAGCCGGCGGGGCAGTTCCCCGGCACCGTCTGGCCCGAGGCTCGGATGCTTGCGGCGATCGATGACGAGACCGCCGTCTGCGTCAGCCACCGGCCGGTTGGTGAACTTGGACGCGAGCGATCCTGATCTGTAGGTGCGCAGCGCGTCTCGGTGGACCTCGGCCGCTGCACATACTGCAGCGAGCCGCTCGCGCGCCTCCTTCAGCGATGACGAGTCGGCGGCGACGCCTCTGCGGATGGTCTCAAGCGTCGTCAGTGCGTTCATGATGCTATCTTTCTTGGTGATGGGGGTACACTGGCTTCAGTGTAATCGAATATACCTAATAGGTGTATCAATCTAGTGCAGCATGATGCACCTCTAGGCTCTGGACTGGCCGTCAAGCACTCGGCCTCGCTGCGGACACGTCCGCTTCAGCCCTCAGGAGCGTTACGTGGAAGTCCAGTTCGCGACGCGCAAACTGCAGCGACGGATCAATTCCGACGCCGAGGCGCGCAAGGCGTACGGCGACCAGATGGCCAAGAAGATCGCAATGCGACTGCAGCAGATGAGTGCCGCCCGCCACTTGGGCGACCTTCGCAACCTGCCGGGGCGCTGGCACGAGTTGACCGGCGACCTGCAAGGTGCCCTGGCATGCGACCTAGTGCAGCCATACCGCCTGATCTTCCGGCCCACCGAAGAGCCCCCGCCGCGCACCTCAGACGGCGGCCTCGACTGGTCCGCTGTGGACAGCGTGACTGTGACCGACATCGACGACTACCACTGACCATGACACTCAGGAGCACCGCAACATGGGCACCCGTACGGAGACCCGCTACGTCTACGAACCCGACCTCGTATATGCGCCGGGCGAGACGCTGGTCGAATGGCTGGATGAGCATGGGATGACCCAGGCCGAACTCGCTGCTCGCCTGGGCCTGTCGGCGAAGCACGTCAATCAGATCACGAA
The DNA here is from genome assembly GCF_965203655.1 of Candidatus Poriferisodalis sp. GTDB lineage: Bacteria > Actinomycetota > Acidimicrobiia > Acidimicrobiales > Poriferisodalaceae > Poriferisodalis. Next base: position 53,475 of record NZ_CBDBDD010000006.1, on the reverse strand, counting down.
GGGCTCGGCACCGATCACCACCGAAACGGCGTTGGGTCTGGAGCAGGTCACCCAAGTGCCCGCAGAGTTCTGGAACAACTTGGAGCTGAACTACCGCGCGCATCTCACTCGCTGCGCTGAGCGGGAGCGACTGGCGCAAGACATCGACTGGCTCAACGAACTCCCGGTCTCGGAGCTCGTGAAGCGAGGTCGGATTGGCAAAGGGAATCTGGATGCGGAGCGCGTGAGGGAGGTCTGTGCGTTCTTCGGGGTTGCGAGCGTGGCAGCGTGGCACGACCTTTGGGAGCGGCCGGCAGCCGCCTACCGAGCGTCGAAGGCCTTCACCAAGAACCCGGGCGCGGTGGCAGCGTGGCTGCGCATCGGTGAGATCGAGGGATCGAAGGTGGAGTGCGAGGAGTTCGACAAATCGGCACTACGGGCCCTGCTGCCCGAGCTTCGCTCCTTGACGAACGAGGCCGACCCGTCGGTGTGGGTGCCCACGGCACAGGAGTGGTTCCGGGATGTCGGCGTTGCGTTTGTGGTTGAGCCTGAGATCCGAGGAACTCGGCTGAATGGCGCGACGAGGTGGCTCGGCCCGAACAAGGCCTTGGTCCTACTCAGTACCCGCCACAAGCGGCACGACATCGCTTGGTTCACGCTCTTCCATGAGATCGGTCATCTACTGCTGCACTCCAAGAAGGAGACGTTCATCGATGACGATGACAGCGCTGGCCCGGTCGAGCAGGAAGCCGATGCGTTCGCTTCCCGCGCACTCATTCCACGCGAACACGAACCTGAGCTCGGGCGGCTGGACTCCGCGGCCGACGTCACGCAGTTTGCCCACTTGATTGGGGTGGCCCCCGGCATCGTCGTCGGGCGGCTGCAGCACATGGAATGGTGGAAGCACTCCGAAGGCAAAGACCTGCAGTGGACTTTCGACTGGCCAACGTCTTGAGACAGTGGTCACACGCCGCGCCAATTCACCGTTCCTGAGCAGGTTCGGACCGCACGTCGGCGTTGACGAACATCGGCCGGGCGGCAAGAGAGTGATCGTTGGACCCCTGGCATAAGCGGACATCACCGAGGTGTCCACCGGATGGCGAGTCTCTCAGTGGGGATCCTCATCGAATAGCGCCAACTGCGGTCCTGCGACGGTGTTGGGGGCCTGCATGCCAGCTTCCGAAACAAGGCGACCGTCGCCTCGAATGTGGGCCACCGACGGTGGGGTTTCATTCTTGAGCAGTGCTCGGGCGATGAGCAGACGGCGATGGCAGAACTCCGGGTTCTCTTCGCTGCACATGGCAGCGACTTGCTGCGTCGCGGCGGCGGCCATCAAATGACGCAATCCGTCTGCGAAGCGTTCGGTGCGCGCGACCCGGTCGTACAGCACTTTGCCGGCGTCGTCGTAGAGCTCCGGCTCCTTGGGACGACCGCCCAGCTCATTTCCCAGGAACAGGTAGCCGATACCGATTCCCGACAGCAGTTCTCGCAGGCGCGACTGACGGAAGTGCGGTGAGAAGCGGCTGTATGGCTGCGAGCGGACGTCGGCGACTGTCTCGATGCCGTGCTGCTGGAGCAGGGCCCCGAAGCGCTCCGCCGAGTTATTGGAGTGGCCGATCGTCCAGAGCTTGGCGGGCTTGTTCACAGGGCGAGCCTTCAGCAGCAGTTGGTCGCGGCCGCCACGAGTCTGGCCCAACCGTCGGTTCACCGAAGCCTGTCACAGCCTGGGGGTACGGTCGCCGGGCATGGCGATACAGGTTGTGAGTTGGAACGTGGCGAAGCGGCACGCCCCGTGGCGCGAGCTGGTTGAGATGGATGTCGACGTGGCGCTGCTGCAGGAAGCGGGCAATTTTCCGGCCGATGTTGCCGACAGGGTCGACACCGGGCCTCCCGAGAGCTGGGATTCACATCGTTGGAACTCGGACTGGTGGCAGGGTCGCTTCCCACGACTCTTCGACCGGTGGGCGAAGATCGTGAAGCTGTCCGATCGTGTCGACGTCGAGTGGTTTCGGCAGGTCAGTCCGATCGGCTGGGTAGACGACGACGAGATTGCCGTCAGTGGTATCGGAACGATCGCGGCGGCACGAGTCTCGTCTGCTCGCGCCGAGCCGTTTGTGGTGGTGTCCATGTACGCCCGCTGGCTTTCGCCGCACCCGTCGACGCGCAGCAAGTGGGGTACGGGTTACTCGGACGGCTCGGCGCATCGGATCATCTCGGATCTGTCGGCCTTCATTGGTGACACCGATCCCGCCACCCATCGGATTCTCGCTGCTGGAGACCTCAACACGTTTTACGGAGCTACTGATGACAACCGCCTGGTGCTCGCAGCGCGTGACCGAACGGTCTTCGACCGGATGGAAGCGCTCGGGTTGGAGTTTCTTGGCCCGCAAGCACCAGAAGGCGGCCGTCGAGCCGACCCGACGCCTCAGGGGCTTCCGGCCGACACCCAGAACGTGCCGACCTTCTGCGTGGCTGGTCGGAAGCCGGAAGACGCCGCGAATCAACTCGACTACGTCTTCGCATCGCGAGGATTTCATGAGCAAGTCAAGGTTCGAGCGCTGAACTCGCCGGAGGAATGGGGCCCGAGCGACCACTGCCGCATCCTCATCGAGGTCGAGGACGGATAGCGCGCGTAGCGGGCGTTGGTCAGGGGAGTACGTGTAGGAAGACGGCGACGGCAAGACTTCCAGGTCTCGCGGACGACCTGATCCGTCGTCAGGACTTGCTCGGCTTGGTTGAGGTTGCCGACTGTTGGGGGTTGCGGCGCGGTATACCCGAGGTTGCTGGCATTTGGACTGACAGGGGCCGCTGCGCGCATGACGAACCGATTTGTTGCCGTTGTGGCGTTCTCGGCGCTTGTGCTGTCGGCGCTGTCGCTGTTCGTCGCGTTGGGTGCAGTAGACGACGAGACACCGGCGGCATCAACGGCTCCGGCGGAGACCCCGGTTCAGACTGATGCCGACGACGGCCGCGATGCGGAAGTGCCCACAGCGACCGAAGCCACTGGCGCGGACTCCACCACTCCAGCAACCGTGCCGCTGGTGACGGCAGCCCCGGCGGTGACCGCTGCCGAACCCGCCTGGCCGACCGCTTCGACCGTGCCAGACGACTCGCTGCCGGGTACGCCGGCAGCGTTCGGCCCAGCGGAGGGCACCCGGCTCGGCGTCATCGGCGTCAACCATGACGATTGGCTCAACTTGCGCGAGGTGCCCAACGGGACCGTCGTCGCGACTCTGTTGATACGCATCGGCAACTCTGCGGCGGAAGGCCCGTCGCTGCTGGTGCAGGAGCCCGACGCCGTGGGCCACGTCGCAACGCTCGACATAGCGGGGCTGATCGCGACCGGTCGTACACGCGATCTGGCGACGTCCACCTGGCACGAGATCCAAGCCGGTCCGGTGGTCGGCTGGGCGAGCAGCAACTTCCTGGCGCCGCTGGCACCGCAGGCGGCGCGAGACGTCACTCAACAGGTCGTCGACGCTGCGGGAGAGGTGCTCGAGACCGACACGCTGACCGAGCTCGCAGGCCTCGTCGTCGCCCAGTTCGCATCCACCGCCGACCCGCAGTCGCGCGTCCGGACCGTCGCGCCGCCCAGCGTGTTCGAAGGCGTGGCGGAGGTGACGATCGACGTCGTCGGGCAGCCGGACGATTCAGTGCGCGGCTTCCGGCTGGCCATCGCCGCGGACGCCGCCGGTGACTGGTCGGCTGCTGCGGCTGACGGAGACATCGCTGCCGACGCGGGGCCGTACACCCTGCGCAGCGTCTCGGTCACGCCGCTGTGCTACAGCCATCGGGGCGTCAGCGACGACGGCCGCTGCAACTGACGCCGGGGCGCGGCGCACGCCGTGGGAGAATCGGGCCTCGCCGCCTGCACGGCGGGATCTCGGAGGTGCCGCGATGAGTGAATCGGCCGGGACTGCACCGGGGCCAGTGGCCTCGGGTCACTGCCTGTGCGGCGCGGTGAGCTACGAGGTGCACGGACCGATCCGGCAGGTGTGGAACTGCCACTGCTGGCGATGCCGGCGCTGGACGGGCCACTTCATGGCGGCGTCGGGATGCGATCGCTCCGACCTGCGGTTCGTGTCCGACGCCACCTTGGCGTGGCACCACCCAGCCGATGATCCCAACGTGGGATACGGGTTCTGCCGGGAGTGCGGTGCATCGCTCTTCTGGAAGGTGATCGAGGGCTCGGCAGAGCAGATGAACAGCATCGCTATCTGCGCCGGCACGCTCGACCTGCCCTCGGGTCTGTACACCGAGCTGGCGATCTTCGTGGACGACGCCGCCGACTACCACGCGCTCGATCCGGCCGTCCCCACCGTCAATCGCGAGTAAGCGGGTGGCGGGCGACCGTCACGTGCCGTAGATGGCGTCTTCGATCTCGTCTGGCCCCGCGCTCAATCCCTCCGGCCCGAAACCAGCATGGGCTCTTCAAGGATCGCCAGCAGTCCTTGATGCGTTGTCATGCCTGGTGTCGGGCGTGCGGTGGGCGAGGTTCGCGACGGCCGTGGGCATGGGGATGCCCTCGGTGAGGTCGGCAGCGGGGGTGGGCAGCTCGAAGCGTGTCGTCAGCGGCACTACGCCCGCCCACCAGTTGCCGGCCATGTCCTCGGCGTCGTCGACGGGGTCGCCGGAGCGGACCTTGGCCGACGCTTCGGCCAGCGGCAGCTCCAGTACCAGCGTTGCCCGCAGATCCTCGGCACTTGGCGGCCGGGAGGCGTCCCAGTTGGCCACGATGTGGTCGGTCACCAGCTTGAGGGCCCGTTCTTTGGCAGCGGCGTCGGTGATCCTGCGGGCGACGCCGCGCACCACCACGCAGCGGAAGTTCATGGAGTTGTGGAACGGCGTGCGGGCCATCACCAGACCGTCGAGGTGCGTGACGGTCACGCAGATCTCCGCTCCCTCGCCGGAATTCAGCAGGTGGTTCGCCAGCGCACCGTGCAGGTAGAGGTTCTCGTCGTCGCGGCCGTAGGCCATCGGCAGCACCAGCGGCCCGTCGGGCGTGTCCACGCCGACATGGGCGATGAGTCCGGCGTCCAGGATCTCCCGCACGTCGTCGTCGCCGTAGCGGCCCCGCTCGGCCATCCGCCGCAACTTGGTGCGCGGCGAAGGAGCTTCGATGCCGTTCTTGTCTGACTGGTCTGAATCGCTCACGCCAGCACCGTACGCGGCGCCCATACCGCCGTCACGGTGATTTTCTGACGCAGATGCGCAGCGTCCTGTCAGTCGAGCAGGTCGTCCTCGCGTACGCGGCGACGCTCGGCTTCCTCATGCTCAGGCAGGACCCGTCCGAAGAGCTGCCGCGTGCGCACGACGCGTCCGATCACGCCCGGTTGCTGGGTGTAGGCGAATATGGCGGCGTGACGGGGCTGCGACGCCGGCGCCACCCGGGTCACGCGGTGCAGCGAGTAGCGCCCGCGGAAGATCTGCAAGTCGCCTGGCTGCAAATCGAGGGTGTGCACGCCCTCGCGGCCGCCCCGAAGCAGGTTCCCGACCGCCTCGAAGCCCTCGTCGTCGGCAGACCGCACCGCAGGCGCGTACTCGAACAGGCCTCCCTCCTCGGCAGGCTGCACCAGCACGGTCACGGCGAAGTCGTTGGTGTCGAAGTGCCAGGGGAATTGCTGACCCGGATCCAAGATGTTCGCCGTCAATCCCGCCAGCGGATCGTCGTAGCAATGCAGTTCGTCGATCTCGAGGCAATCGGCGAGCAGGCGGCACACCGCGGGAGCTCGAAACAGTGTGTCCATGGCGCAGACCGCCGGCCAGGCGTCGCCAGGGATGAACCCGCTCGAACGCTCGGTGAAGGTGTTCACCGCATGGTCGTCGCTGAACTCGGGGTTGACCTCGGTGTGGAAGTACGGGTTGATGACCTGCGACGAGAAGTGCGTACTCGGCTTCGCAGCAGTGATCTCGTCGTTGAGCAGGCGCACGGCAGCCGGGGTGACGAATTGCTTCAGCAGCGCACAGCCGTCCGAGCGCAGACCCACGCGAGCCGTCTCGACTGCGTGCCAGTAGGCAGCGTGGCGCGCATCGACAGAGGGCAGGTCTCGCCCGACCAGCGGATAGCGCTGGGTGTCAACCAGGTCGTCCACGGTGATCAGGTCGTCAGGACGGGCCGGGCTTTCGCTGGCCGTGCTCATCTCGCTACGCCTCCCAGTGCGGGACCCAGTCGCCGTCGAGTCGCAGCGACAGGTCCGCATCGTCCTCGATGCGGCGGGCCACGCTCAACTCGGGTCCGTCCATCCCGTAACGCTCGGCTGCGCGCTCGAAGGCGCCCCGCGCCGCTGCGGTCATGGGTAGGTCAGCCCCGACGTTGGTCTCCAGCTCGGCCACCAGCGCCAGATCTTTCACGCACAATTCCAGTGAGAACGATGGGTCGTAGTGCCCGGCGAAGATGCTGGGCGCGTCATGACGGGCCACGAAGCTGTCGCCCACGCTGGCCTTGATGGCCTCCCAGAGATCGCCGAGCTCGACGCCGTTGCGCACCCCGACAGCGAGGCCTTCTGCCAGTGCAGCGGCGCCGACGAACCACAGCTGGTTGGTGACCAGCTTCGCAACGCAGCCGGTGCCCAGCTCGCCGCAGCCGATCACTCGTCCGAGCCGTTCCAGCACCGGGCGCACACGCTCGACCGCTGCGGGCTCGCCGCCGGCGAACAACGTCAGCGTGCCGTTGCGGGCACCGTCCACGGCGCCCGTGACCGGCGAGTCCACCACCTCGACGCCCTCGGGTGCCTCGCCCGCCAGACGCCGGATCAGCTCGGGACGGCTGGTGGTGAGGTCGACCCACGTCGATCCTGGCGGCAGCGCTGCGAGCGCACCGGCGTCGCACATCACTGCCTCGACATGGGAAGGCGCAGGAAGAGACGTCAACAGCACATCCACGCCAGCGGCTGCGTCTGCGGCCGATCCCGTGGCCGTGGCACCAGCACCCACCGCAGCATCGAGCGCATCAGGCCGCAGATCGAAGGCCTTGACCGCGTGGCCGGCACCGGACAAGCGAGCGCACATCGGCCCGCCCATCGTGCCCAGTCCGATGAATCCGACGGTCTCCATCGTCGCTACGTCCTCACCGCCGCGTCTTGTTCCAAACACTAGTGTTTGTTCCCTTCCCGAGCAGCCCTGTCGAGGCGCCCCGGGAACGAGCAGACACCCCCCACCTAGGATGGCCGACGGTCCGAGACCCCGGGAGGCGGTCCATGAAGTTCGGGATCTTCTACGAGCTGCAGTTGCCGAGGCCGTGGAACGACGACTCCGAGTTCGTGCTGTTCCAGCAGGCGCTCGACCAGATCGAGCTGGCCGACAAGCTCGGCTACGACTACGCGTGGGAGGTCGAGCACCACTTCCTCGAGGAGTACAGCCACAGCTCGGCACCCGAGGTGTTCCTGGCGGCAGCCAGCCAGCGCACGAAGAACATCCGGCTGGGCCACGGCATCGTGCAGCTGCCCACCAACCACCCCGCCCGCGTGGCCGAGCGGGTCTCCACGCTCGACATCGTCAGCGGCGGCCGAGTCGAGCTGGGAATCGGCGAGGGCTCGTCGGTCACCGAGCTGCACCCCTTCGACCGCCGCTTCCGCGACAAGCGCGTCGTCTGGGAAGACGCCGTGCGCTGCCTCATGCCGATGTTCCAGGAGGTCAACCACAGCTACGACGGCGAGATCTTCAAGTTCCCCGCCCGCAACGTGGTGCCCAAGCCGTACCAGAAGCCGCACCCGCCGCTGTGGGTGGCATGCAGCCAGCTCGACACGATCATCATGGCGGCACAGCGGGGCATGGGTGCGCTGGGCTTCTCGTTCGTATCGGCCGACGCCGCCCGGGCCTGGGTGAACGCCTACTACAACAACTACCTCAACCACCTCGACCTGCTCTGCGACTACCAGACCAACCCCGGTGTGGCAGTCGTGAGCCCGTTCATGTGCGCCGAGACCGACGAGGAAGCCCAAGCCAAGGCCGAGGGCTGGACGTTCTTCCAGTTCTCGCTCGTCTTCTACAACTCCCACGGCCCCGTCGAGCCGGGCTCGGTCAACCTGTGGGACGAGTACCAGGAATGGAAGAAGTCGCCGAAGGGCCAGAAGGCCAGCAACAACGTCGGCCTCGTCGGCTCACCCGACACCATCCGCCGCAAGCTGGAGATGTACGAGGACGCCCACGTCGATCAGCTCATCCTGCTGAATCAGGCCGGCAAGAACACCCACGAGGACATCTGCTCCAGCCTCGAGCTGTTCGCCGCCGAGGTCATGGGTGAATTCCACGAGCGCGATGCCGAGCACCAGGACTGGAAGTCATCAGTGCTGGCCGGCGACATCGTCCTCGACGACATCGACACCGACCTGTACCAGGTGATCACCAACCAGACGCCGGTGGAGAAGCGCGAAGAGATCGAGCGCAAGCAGCGCGAGGCCAGAGCCCGCCAAGCAGTCGGGCTGAGCTAGCTCAGCGGTTCGCCAACCAGTCGGCGATGGCTTGGCCGATCTCGTCAGGGCTGTCTTCCTGGCAGAAGTGATTGCCTGCGACGGTCACCTCGGTCTGGTTCGGCCAGGTGCGGCAGTACTCCAGCTGCGGGCCGTTGAGAATCGCGCCCGGCTCGGCGTTGACCAGCAGCTTCGGCACGTCTGAGCCCGACAGCCACTCGCCGTAGTCGGTCACGATCTGGGTCACGTCGGCAGGCTCACCCTCGATCGGGATCTGGCGAGGCCACGTGAGCGTGGGGCGCCGGTGCTCGGGCTCAACGAACGGGCGCCGGTACTCGTTCATCTCCTCATCGGACAGCTTGCGCTGGATCGAGCCGGGCAGCACGGCCTCGACGAACAGATTCTTGGTGATGACCATCTCCTCGCCTGCGGGCGAGCGGAAGCCCTGGAAGATGCCGGCTGCCGCTTCGGGCCACTCCGCCCAGTTCATCGGCCGCACGATGGCCTCCATGTAGCAGAGGCCGCCGACGCGATCGCGGTGCCGGTTGGCCCAGTCGAAACCGAGCGCCGATCCCCAGTCGTGGATCACGAACGTGATGTTGTCGCCCAAGTCGAGTTGGTCGAGCAGCCCGTCGAGGTACTCGCGGTGCTCCACGAAGCGGTACGAGTCGGGCCCGGTGTCGTCGAGCTTGTCCGAGTCGCCCTGGCCGATCAGGTCCGGCACGATGCAGCGTGCGTGCGGCGAGACATGGGGCACGATGTTGCGCCACAGGTACGACGAGGTCGGGTTGCCGTGCAGGAATACCACCGGGTCGCCGGAGCCCGACTCGTGGTACGCCATGCGCTTGCCGTTGACGGTGGCAAAGGATTTGGGCAGCGGATCTGCAGAGATAGGTGCCATTGGTGCTCCTGTGTGCTGTAGGGGTTCAGCCGGATCGGCGCCTCATCATGCCCGCCCCGTCAGGGCGATGCACCGAGACTCAGCCCGTCCTCCGACCGTGTCTGATGCTCCAGACGCCTAACGGCGCCGCTGAGTCTGATGCTTCAGACGCTCAAGAGCGTCTTCTGTGTCTGATGGTTCCGGCGCTCAAGAGCGCCGGAACAGCAACAAGAACTCCATGATCCCGTGGTCCTCGGCGGACAGCACGATCGGGACCTGCGGCACCGTCACGTCAAAGTCGGCGAAGGTGATCTCGACCGAGCCGACCACGGCGATGACGCTGCCCACCAGCCGGGCCTCGATGTTGATGGTCACCGGCTGGGTGATGCCCTTCACCGTCAGGTCGCCCGGTGCCGCGAGGCTGACGGGTTCGCCGCTCTCCACGGCACCCCCGATGTCCAGTTCGGTGGTGAGCGAGAACGTGGCCGCCGGGTGCTGAGAGGTGCCCAAGGCGCGTTGCACGGCCCCGTCACGGCGGCTGTCGTCGGTCCGGAGCGTGGTGAGGTCGACCTCGATCTCCACCGACGTCACGTGCTCGTCAGCGATCTCCAAGGTACCGCTGACATCGCCGGTGCGGCCCACCGCAGTGAAGGCGCCGATGCGCGCCAGCTCCTCATCGACGCGGAAGCCTGCGAAGGAACCGGTGGCGTCCTCCAGCGTGAACTCCCCGGTCTCGGCGTCGACGGTCCAGGTGCCGTCCAGCTCAGCGGTCGAGGCCACGGTCGCGTCAGGCGCCGCGGCTTCATCGGGGTCGCTGCCGCCCGCCGCCGACTCGGCACGCGCGTCTCCGTCGCCCGCACCCGATCCCGCAGCGCCGTCGTCTGCAGCGCCGGCGCCCCCGCTGTCACCCTCTTCGGGCGCAGCGCTCTCGTCCTCGGCGGCATCGCTGCCGGCAGCCGGCGCGGCTGGTTCCGACCCGGCGTCCTCTTGCAGCTGCTCGGCAAGCTCCTCCGCCTCTGCAAGGCTGACCTCGTCGGGGGCGTCGCCCAGCACACGCCAGACGCCGATAGCTGCCGCCGCGGCGACGATGACCAGCAGCACCACCACCGTCAGGACAGTCCGGCGACGGGTGCTCATGGCGGGTCACGGTAGCTTGGGGCCGCTCATGAAACTGCGCGACCTGCGAACCGGGCTGACCTTCGACGACGTGCTGATCGTGCCTCAACGATCTTCGATACGCAGCCGCAGCCACGTTTCGGTCCGCACCCGCCTGTCACGCAATATCGAGCTGGATCTGCCGGTCATCGCGGCCAACATGGACACGGTCTGCGAGCACGAGATGGCGATCGCCATGGGACGTCTCGGCGGTGCCGGCATCGTCCACCGATTCATGCCCATCGGGGCCCAGGCAGCCCAGATTGCCGCCGTCAAGGACGTCGACGGCGGCGCCCTTGTCGCCGGCGGTGCGGTCGGCACCGACCACGACATGGGAGACCGGGCCAAGGCGCTCGTCGCCGCAGGGGCTGATGTCCTCGTCTTGGACATCGCGCACGGCCACGCTGATCACGCCATCGACGGTGTGCGCCGGTTGAAGGACCACTTCGACGATGTCGACGTCATCGCGGGCAACGTCGCCACGCCAGACGGGGCGATCGACATGGCTGAGGCCGGAGCGGATGCGATCAAAGTCGGCGTCGGACCCGGCGGCGTCTGCACGACCCGGCTGGTGGCCGGTGTCGGCGTTCCGCAGCTCAGCGCCACCGACGACGTGGTGATCGCCTTGGCAGAAGCGGGGCTCGATGTCCCCGTCATCGCTGACGGGGGCATCAAGAACTCCGGCGACATTGCCAAGGCACTCGCAGTCGGCGCCGAGACCGTGATGATCGGCAGCATGCTGGCGGGCACCAAGGAGAGTCCCGGCGAGGTCGAGCAGGGTCCCCACGGGCTGCGCAAGCGGATCCGGGGCATGGCGAGCTTCGAGGCCATCGAGGCCCGGGCCGAGCGCCACGGCGAAGAGATCGACGACGAGTACTTCGAGCAGCGGGCACCCGAGGGCGTCGAAGGCACCGTGCCCTACCGGGGCGAGGCGGGCAAGCTGATCGGCGAGCTGATGGCCGGTCTGCGCAGTGCCATGAGCTACACCAACGCCCGGACCTTGGCGGAATTCACCGAGCGGGCGTCCTTCGTGGCCGTGACGCCGCTCGGGTTGGCGGAGAACACGCCGCACGCCACCCTGTCGTACTGACGGGCACCCCTGCCCGCCCCTCGAGGAGATCCGACATGGGAAGCGAACCGTCACGAGAGCTGATCGCGCTCGACGACCCGTACCCCGACCGCGACTACGAGGTGCGCTGCACGACGCCTGAGCTGACCTGCGTCTGCCCGGTGACCGGCCAGCCCGACTACGCCACCGTGGAGATCGCCTACATTCCCGACCGCCGCATCGTCGAGCTGAAATCGCTCAAGCTCTACCTGTGGAGCTACCGGGACGAGCCGGTCCACCACGAGGCCGTCACCAACCGGATCCTCGATGACCTGGTAGCGGCCGTCGCCCCGAAGCAGGCAACGGTCGAGACTCGCTGGCTGGTGCGGGGCGGGATCACCACGACGGTGACGGCCCGACATCCCGCCGAAGCCTCGCTCGGCTGAGCAGCCCGTCGCTGACTGAAGCTCGCAGAGCGGCCTCAATACACTCGCGTCGATGCCGTTGCTGGCGCCGGCCGACAGGCGCATTCTGCGCGAGCTGCTTTCCCGCGGCGGCTCGGCCGAGATCGGCGAGATCAGCGCGGCCACGGCCTTGGACGGCGAGGCAGTGCAGACCTCGCTGGCCACCCTGCATCAATCGGGCATCGTGGCGCCGGTCGGCTCGGTGCCGGGCTTGCGGGGTGCTCGGTGGTCGCTCACCCAGCACGGTCACGAGGTGGGGCCGTCGCTGGTCGGCAACGACCTCGCTCAGCAGCACGCCGACGACGCAGCGACGCAGGCCGCCGATCCGGCCGAGGGCTGGGGCTTCCCGTGGCGACCGCCGAAGCCCGAAGCACCCCTCTATGCGACCGGCCTGAGCCGCCGCGCTCGACGCGTTGCCGATCGAGCCGTTCTCAGTACGGCAGGACCGCGCCGTCAGCGCCGGCGCGGCGGCCGACTGCTGCTCGTGATCCTGCTGGTAGCCGCAACGATCGGGGTCGGCATCGTGGCCCTCGGTGCGGTGCGTGTCACCGAGATCACCGTCAGCGGGATCAGCGAGAGCGCGATCCTGCGCCCTGACCAGGTCCAGGGGACCGTGCTCGAGTTCACCGTGGACGGCGGCGACCTCGCTTCGGCGCAGCTGCTGCTCGACGGCTTGCCGGTCAGCGGCGTGCAGCGTTACGACAATTCGATCGTGTGGCCGGTGCCCGGATTGACCGAGGGCACCCACGTCGTGACGCTCGATGTCGACCGGCGCTTCTTCGGCACAGCGCAGGCGGCGGTGGCGTTCACCGTCGATGGCACGCCTCCCGAAGTGGAATTGCCGAGAGTCTTCGACCCGGTGGAACTGGGCGAACCGGTGGTCGTGGCCGGGTCGGTTGAGCCTGGTGTTTCGCTGCGGATCGGGGATCAGCAGGTCGATACGGCATCGGGCTCGTTCAGCCTCACCCTGCCGAGCCCGCCCGGCGGCCCAGTCCCGGTGATCGCCGAAGACACCGCTGGCAACAAGACTGAGTTCAACGTCATCGTGCCCATCGGCTACCCGCACACCACGGGAGTTCACGTCACAGCCGCAGCATGGGACCACGACGGGTTGCGCGAGTCGGTGGTGGAGCTCATCGAGCAAGGTCGCATCAACACCGTGCAGCTCGACCTCAAGGACGAGGACGGCCGTATCGGCCACCGGACCGATGTCCGGCTCGCCCAGCTGGCCGGCGCGTCGCGAGAGCTCTACGACTTGCGGGAAGCCGTCGACGAACTGCACGGTCTCGGCGTGCGGGTCATCGGTCGCATCGTGGCGTTCAGGGATCCGACGCTGGCCCGCTATGCGGCGGCCAACGGCAGCCGCGACTGGGTGCTGCAGACGCCCGACGGCAGGCCGCTGTCGAGTTACGGCGGGTTCACCAACTTCAACCACTCGATTGTGCGGCAGTACAACCTGGACATCGCGGCCGAGGCGGCAGAAGCCGGCATCGACGACATCTTGTGGGACTACATGCGCCGGCCCGAAGGCGACCTGAGCGGCATACGGATTCCCGGTTGGGACGGCGGCGACCCCTCACAGGTCATCGTGGAGTTCCTTGCCGAGGCAGGTTCCATGCTGCGCGAGGCGCAGGTGTTTCACGGTGTCTCAGTGTTCGGCATCGCGGCCGACCGCGGCGAGTGGGTGGCGCAGGACATCGGCGCTATGTCCGAACACGTCGACTATGTGGCGCCCATGGTGTATCCGTCGCACTGGGGGCGCGGCGAGTACGGCGTGGTGCACCCAGAGGCGCAGCCCTACGACATCACCAGGGCGTCGCTGGCCCAGTTTCAGCGCGTCCTTGCGGGCACCAACACGGCGGTGGTGCCGTGGCTGCAGGACTTCTCGATGCGAGTGAACTACGGCCCCGCCGAGGTGCGTGCCCAGATCGACGCCGCAGCCGACCTCGGCATCAGCGACTGGCTGCTGTGGGATCCCCAAGTCACCTACACCAACGAGGGCATCCCCGTCTCGTACCGCTAGCTGAGGCGTTCGCGCAGCCGGTACTTCTGGATCTTGCCGCTGGGGGTCATCGGAAATTCGTCCACGATGACAAGGTCCTCGGGCCAGAACTGGCGGGTCACGTTCTGGGCGTCGAGAAACTCGGTGAGCTCGGCAAGCGCGGGCGGCTCGCCGACAGGCTGAACGAATGCGCAACCGATCTCTCCGAGACGGGGGTGCGGCTTGGCCACGATCGCCGCCACGCCGACGGCCCGATGGCGCATCAGCACGTCCTCGATCTCTTTGACCGGAACGTTCTCACCGCCCCGGATGACGAGATCCTTCGAACGTCCGGCGATGCTGATGTAGCCGTCGGCGTTCATGATCGCCCGATCGCCGGTGTCGAACCAGCCGTCGATCCAATGCTCCGCGGTGAAGGCCCGGCCGGCTGCGTAGCCGGCGAACAGCGCAGTGCCGCGGCACTGCAGGTCGCCTTCGGCGTCGAGCACGGGCTGCCCGGCGGGGTCCACCACCCGCACCTCGTTTCCCTCTACAGCGCGACCGTCGCTCAGTCGCAGCTCGAAGGGATCGCTCGGCCGCCCGACTGTCAGCAGGCCGCATTCGGTCATGCCCCAGCCGGGCAACACCGTGCACCCCGGCAGCAGCTCGACCGCCTGCTCCAGCACGCCGCGCGGGATCGCCGCTCCCGCACACAGGAAGCGCTCCCACGAGGAGAGGTCGTAGCCGTCGAGCCGCTCGACCCCCAGCACATCGGCGAGGAACGGCGTGGCGCCCATCGACATCTGGATCCGGTGCTTCTCGATGAGGCCCACGAACTCCACGGGGTCCCACACGTCCTGCATGACGACGTGGCCGCCGACATAGAGCGGGAGCCGCATGCCGTACAGGTAGCCGGTCTGGTGGCCGAGCGTGGAGGCCATGTGGGTGACGTACGCCTGCGGCGCGCCCGCGCCCGGGTGCGGGCTCAGACCCTCGCACACCGTGGCCAGGTACACATCGACGGCTACGGCGAGGATGTTGTGAGTGTGCATGACGCCCTTGGGCATGCCCGTGGTGCCGGAGGTGAACATCACCTCGCAGACGTCGTTGGGACCCGGGCGGCACAGGTCCACCGCGGCGCGGTCGTAGGACGAGAACACGCCCTCGGAGACCAGCTCCTCCCAGGTCATGGCGCCCTCGGGCAGCCACGATTCGTCATCTGGGGAGGCCGACGGGCCCGGCACCACCACCAACTCGTTCACCCAGTCGCAGCGCTCGCGCAGCTCGGCATGCATTGCGGCCAAGCCGAAGCCCCGGAAGCTGTCGGCGGTTACGACCACCGTCGGCCGGGCGAGTTCGCTCATCACGGTGACTTCGTTGTGGCGGAAGATCGGGGCGACGGGATTGACCACGGCCCCGATGCGGTCGCAGGCGATGGCAGCCACGGCGAAGTGGCGCCAGTTGGGCAGCTGCAGTTGGACCACCGCGCCGGGACGGACGCCGATCTCGAGCAAGCCCTTGCTGGCCGCGTCCACCTCGGTGCCGAACTCTGCCCAGGTCATGGTGCCGAATCGATCGGTGATGACCGGTTCGCCGGATCGCTCTACGGACCACTTGTCGACGTGCTCGTCCAGCAGCCGGTTCGGCCATGCCCCCGAGGCGCCCAGTTCGTCGATGCGCCCGGCTTCGAGCGTCGTCTCGAAGAAGCGCTTGGCGGACATGGGTTCCTTCCTGGGCCGGCTGCCGGACTAGCCGGAGGTCTTCAGTCTTGCGCCTCGCGAATGCGCGGCAGCACCTCATCAGCCATGAAGCGTTCGCTCTGTTCGACGTAGCCGGTCGGTGCGGCAGAGCTGAGCACGATCGTGCGAGCGCCGGCGTCGATGTACTCCCGCAGCCGCGCTTCGCAGCGGTCAGGATCGCCCGCAATGGCGAACTTGTGAACGAGCTGGGAGAAGTCCTGCGCGTACTGCTTGGACAGCCGCTGGGCGGCGTACTCGATGGCCGTGTCGTTGTCTTCGTGACAGCAGAAGAACACGAACAGGCCGGGCTCCACCGGTGTCGGATTGCCTTCGTCTTCGCGGTAGCCGGCGATTGCCTCGATTGACTGCGCGAGCCGCTCGGGTGTGTACATGTACGGCAGCCAGCCGTCGCCATAGCGGGCTGCGCGCCGCCAGGCGGCGTCCTGCCGCCCCGAGACCCACACCGGCGGGGGAGACGCCGGCTTGGGTGCCAGCGTGACGTCGTTCAGGGTGTTGAAGCGGCCCTCGAAGGTCACGTTGTCCTCGGTCCACAGCCGCTGCATGATCTCGAGCGCCTCGTTGGTGCGAGCGCCGCGCTCTCGCACGGGCACGCCGCACGCCTCGAACTCCGAGGGCATCTCGCCGCCCACGCCGACGCCGAGGTGGAAGCGGCCGCCCGAGGCCACATCGAGCGCTGCGCTCAGTTTGGCGCACAGCGCAGCCGGGTAGAGCGGGATCAGCGTGATGGACGTCATCAGCTTCAGCGTCGTGGTGGCGCCAGCTGCCACCGCCAGCGAGATGAAGCCGTTCGAGGTGGGCACGTGGAAGAAGACGTGCTCGCCGGTGGTGGCGTAGTCGTAGCCGAGCGCTTCGATCTCGCGGGCCTGCCCGGCGATGTCGTCGCTGCGGCGGATTGCCAGCCCGAACTCGATCTTGCCGTTGGCCGTCGTGCTGTCGCTCATTGCGTCCCCCTCGTGCTCATGTGGAGCGAGACGGTAGCCGCGGGTGCTAGGCCAAGGCCGTGAGCACAACAATTGACGCCGCATCCACTGTCCAGCAATCCCGCATCGACACGCTGCTCGACCGCTGCAAGCGCGAGGTCGAATCGGGGCTCCTGCCGAGTTGCCAGGTTGCAGTCGGCTTCGAGGGCGAGATCGTCGCGCAGGCCACCTACGGCGACGCCACCGACGAGACCCGCTATTGCATCTTCTCGGCCACCAAGCCGTTCGTGGCCTCCACTATGTGGCAGCTCATCAGCGAGGGGGTGGTGGAGCTCGACGCCACAGCAGCCAGCTACGTGCCGGCATTCGGCGAGAACGGCAAGGACCAGATCACGGTCGAGCAGGTGATGCTGCACACGTCGGGCTTCCCGCACGCCCCGCTGAAGCCGCCGGAGTGGGATACGTCGGAGTCGCGGTTGGTCGCCATGGCGAACTGGCGGCTCAACTGGGAGCCCGGCACCCGCTACGAGTATCACCCCACCTCGGCGCACTGGGTGCTGGCGGAGATCATCAACGCCGTCACCGGCAACGACTTCCGCGACGAGGTACACGACCGTGTCACCGGTCCGCTGGGTCTGCCCCGGCTGCTGGGCCTGGCGCCCGACAACCAGGACGGCATCGCGGAGCTGATCCTGGTGGGAGAGCCGGCCACGCCCGACGAGCTCGAGGCGACGTTCGGCGTGCGGGAACTGCCCATGACCGAGGTCACCAACGAGGCGATCCTGCGCTTCAACGAGACGTCGGTGCGCGAGGTGGGCGTGCCGGGCGGCGGGGGATTCGGCACCGCGGTCGACCTGGCGCTCTTCTACCAAGGCCTGCTGCACAACCCCGACGACCTGTGGGATCTCGAGATGCTGGCCACCGGCACCGGCGAGGTCCGCAACACGATGCCCGACCCGATGGGCATGCCCGCCAACCGCTCGATCGGGCTGTTCCTGGCGGGCGACGACGGGTTGTCGAACATGCGCGGGCTGGGCCGCACCGTGTCGCCGATGGCGTTCGGCCACAACGGCGCCGGCGGGCAGCTCGCCTGGGGCGACCCGGCCACCGGCCTGTCGCTCGGCTACACCACCAACGGCTACGACGAGCACGAGGTTCGCCAGCCCCGGCGTGACACGGCGATCGGCAGTCTCGCCGGGCTCTGCACCACCCCCGGCTGAGAGGCTGAGCCGGGACCTCGGCGGTTCACAGCGCATCGCAACTGGCCGCCGGTGACTCGTTCGCTGCCTTGGCGCGCAACGGGGACGTGGTAGCAACGGGGGCGATGCGGCTCCTCGTCCTTCAGCACATCGACTGCGAGCATCCCGGCCGGCTGCGTGACTTTCTGCGTGCCGACGGCGTGGAGTGGACTGCGGTGGAGCTCGACGACGGCGAGCCCATCCCGCCGCTCGAGGACTACGACGCCATGTGGGTGATGGGCGGCCCCATGGACGTGTGGGACGTGGAGGACTGCCCCTGGCTGGTGCCCGAGAAGCGCGCGATTCGGCGCTGGGTGCGCGAGCTGCAGCGGCCGTTCCTCGGGCTGTGCCTGGGGCACCAGCTGCTGGCCGATGCGCTCGGAGGAACCTGCGGGCCCCAGCGCCCGCCCGAGATCGGCGTGCTGGCCGTCGATCTCACGCCGGAGGGCCGCAGTGACCCGATCTTCCGCCAGATGAGCGACCGCCAGCACGCCCTGCAGTGGCACTCGGTGCAGGTGGCGCAGCCGCCCGATGACGCCGTCGTGCTGGCCAGCTCGCCGGAGTGCCGGGTCCAGGCGATGCGGGTCGGACCCCGGGCGTGGTCGATGCAGTACCACGTCGAGGTGGAGGACGACACGGTGCGCAACTGGGGCGCTATCGACGCCTACCGCGACGCCTTGGAGTCGACGCTCGGCCCTGGCTCGCTCGACGCCCTTGGCGCCGACGCCGACCGCGCCATGGAGGGCTTCGCCGCCGACGCCGAGCAGCTCTACCGCAATTTCATGGCGGCAGCGTTCGACTAACCCACCTTCGCCTTCACTTCCCGCTCTTGTTCGCTGCGCTCACGGGCCGCTCGGGCCACGGCCTCGCCATGCGGCTCAGCCTCTGGGCAGGAACCCGCGTCACCATGGGCTGAAGTGCGCGCCGGGGCTAGCTTCGGGCCGTCATGATCCAGCCGGTCAACCCTCATGGTCGCGACTCGTCGACCGTCCATGGAGCGCTGTCGGGACTGCGTGTCGTGGACCTGACCGGGGACGCCGGCCGGTTCTCGACGAAGCTGCTGACCGAGCTAGGTGCCGACGTGGTGCGGGTTGGCACCGGAGCGGCGGGCATGCCGCTGGCCGATCCGGCTGCGGCTGCGCTGGGCGGCGTCGCCGACTGGTGGTACGACGGCGGCAAGCGCCGCTGCCGTGTTGACCTGGGCACCGCTGAGGGTCAAGACGCCTACCGCCGGTTGGCTGTTGCGGCCGACATCGTCGTGGAGACCGAGCGCCCCGGCCGGCTGGCCGAGGCGGGCATCGACTATCCCGACATCAGCGCCGACAACCCGGCGCTGGTGCAGGTGTCGATCACGCCATTCGGGCGCACGGGCCGGCGGGCGCAGTGGCTGGGCTCGGACTTGGTGGCCGCTGCGATGGGCGGGATGATGGCGCTGACGGGCCTCGCCGACCGCCCGCTCAACGTGTGGGGCCGCCAGGCGTACAACTACGCGGGTTTCGTGGCGGCGACCTCAGGCATTGCGGCCGCATTGTCGGCGCGCTCGACAGGTCGGGGCGCGCACGTCGACCTGTCCGTTCACGAGGCCGTTACGGGTTCGATCGAGAACCTGTTCATGCAGTACTTCTTCGACGACCTGCTGCCGCTGCCCAAGGTGGCCCCCCGCCAGGGCGCCCTGCACTGGCTGCGCGCCTACGACTTGGCGGAGTGTGCAGGCGGCGACGGCGGATACGTCATGATCACGCCGACGCCGACCCCTGACCTACTGCTGGAGTGGATGGTCGAGACGGGATCCGACGATGTCGACAAGTGGATCGGCCTCGACCCCGGCGAGCTGCTGCTCAGCGTGGACGAAGTCATGGATGCCGTCCGGCGCTGGATCGCCCCGCAGGATGCGCGCGAGGTCTGGTGGGAAGCGCAGGAACGGCACGTGGCGTTCGGCGGGGTGCTCGACATCGCCGAGGTCTGCGCGAACCCGCAGTTCGCACACCGCGGGTTCTTCGCGGACATCCTGCCGCCCGGCCGCATCGCTGCGAACGGCTCGCTGGTCTCGACTCCATCGACTGACACAGGCGCGGGCAGCGCCGCTGGCTCGGTGACGCTGCCGGCGCGCTTGGTCCGATGGAGTGATTCGGGTCGATCCGGTTCCGTGCCGCCCGGCCCCCCAGCCGCTGAAGACACATCGCTCGAGGAGATATTGGCGTCGTGGGCGGCGCCTGCGGGCGAGGCTCGCAACGGCGATGCCCGTGTTCACGGCGCCGACGAACCGGGCACTGCCGCGTCAAGTACCGGCGCATCGGATCTTGCTGCCGTGAGCGGCGGCGAATCGGGTCCCGGTGAAGATGACCGGCGCCCGCTCGACGGCATCCGTGTGGCCGACTTCACCTGGGTGCTGGCCGGACCGTCGGCCACCAAGCTGTTGGGCGATCTCGGCGCCGATGTGATCCGCATCCAGAGCGAGGAGCGATCCACCCTCGTCAACTCGCCGGACTTCCCGTACTACTTCGTGTGGAACCGCTCCAAGCGCAGCGCCACGCTCGACATGAAGCATCCCGACGCCCTGGCGGCAGCGCGGCGGCTGATCGAGACGTGCGATGTGCTCATCGAGAACTTCAGCGCCGGCGTGCTCGACTCGTGGGGCCTCGACTGGGAAACCGTGCACGAGTGGAACCCACGGCTCGTCTACGTGACCATGTCGGGCTGCGGCCACGACGGACCGTGGCGGCATGTCATCTCCTACGCGCCCACCGTGCATGCCGTGTGCGGCATCACCCACCTGACCAACTTCGCCGACCGCGGCGACGTGGGCCCGGGCTTCTCGCTCAATGATCACTTGGCCGGCTTCGCCGCGGCGGTCTCGACCGTGGGAGCGCTGTACGCCCGCGAGCGCACCGGTGAGGGGCAGCGCATCGACATGGCCCAGCTCGAAGTGGGCACGTACGCGATCGGCGCCGCGATCATCCGCCAGTCGGCCGGGTTGTTGCCGCCGCGGCCCGAGGGCAACCGCGACTGCATAGCCGACCATGTGCCCAACGAGGTGTACGCGACGGGCGACGGTTTCGTGGCGGTGACGGTGACCGAGCCGGCGCAGTGGCTCGGGCTGGTCGGCTTGCTTGCCGATCCCCGGCTCGACGATCCATCGCTCGTCACCGAAGCAGCCCGCCGGGACCGCAGGTCGATGATCGACGCCGTGCTGGGGGAGTGGGCCGCCGGTCGCACTGCGGCCCAAGCAGCCGATGCCCTGCAGGGTGCCGGTGTGCCGGCGGGGCCGGTGCAGAACTCACACCAGCTGTTCACCGACGATCCCCAGCACACCGACCGGGGCTTCTGGCAGCCGGTCGACCATGCGGTCTTCGGCGAGCGGACCGTCGACGCGTTCGCAGGGCTGTGGAACGGCCAGCGCTGGACGCCCCGCTATCTCAGCCCCGCATACCTCGGCGAGCACAACTTCGACGTCTGGGCCGATGCCGGCTACTCGCCAGAGGAGATCGCCGAGGGCATCGGCGACGGTCTGTTCCGCTGAAGCTGGACCAGCTGGCTCTCAGCTAGCGGCGATCTCCGCGATCAGCGAGAGGATCGCGTCGGACGTCTCGCGATCCTGTTGGATCCGGTCGTCGGTCTCGTAGGTGATCTTGCGGGCGATGCGCGTGCCCGAGTCGCTGACGGCTGCGATGTGCGACCGGTCCTCGCCCCGTCGGGGCGGATCGGTCACCAGCGCCGCCGTGCACGAGATGCCCGCCAGCGGCCACGGCTCAGTGCCCGGCTTGGGCGTCGAGACGAGGTACTGCGCCCGGGTCAGGCAGCCGTCGGCCATCGCCAGCGCCGCTTCGTCGGACACATGCGGTTCCAGCTCCGAGCCCATCACCTCGTAGAGCGACTTCACCGAATACGGCACGCCGGCCTCGAGGATCGTGCGCGAGCCGCCCGGCACCGTGAGCAGGTCGCTGAGGGCCAGCATCCCGCCGCCGGTCACCGACAGCACGATGCGCAGCGGCGAGTCGTGGATCGCCCGGATCGTCGCCAAGCGCTCGTCAGCGTTCATGTGCGAACCTCGCCTTCGGGGGTGCGTGCCTACGACGTCACCGTGATGGTCTGCCGGTTGTAGCTGCCGTCGTCGAGTTGGCTGACGAGGAAGCCGGCGAGTGCAGCGCGGTGAATGCGACTCGTTCTGTTCGTGTTGGAAGCGTTCACGGTGCGACGGTCCAACTTGTCAGACAGGACTGCTGCGCGGACGATGGTCCAGTCAGCAGTGCTGGCGCGCACCACGTCCTCTTGCGTCTGATGGTCTGCGAGCACGTTCCGCAACATGGTCCTGAACATCAGCTTCGAACTCCACGGAACTTGAGACCAGCTGTCGCCGACGCCCGCTGCAGATACCACCACGAGCCGCCCGACGCCGTGACGATCGACGGCGTGGACGATGTGCTCGGTGCCTCGCGTCAGCGTCGAGCGGTCCTTCAGGTTCGCGCTTCCGAGGCACACAATGGCAGCGTCGTGGCCGGCGACGGCATCGCTGACCGTTTCAGCTTCGAAGACATCGCCCTGCGAGAGCGTCAGACCGCTCTCGACGCTGAGCTTCCCCACGGAACGTCCGAACGCTGTCGCTTCATGGCCCGCGCTGAGTGCCTGACGGGTCGCGTGCTGCCCGGTCTTGCCGGTGGCACCGAAGATGATGACGCGCAACCCGGCTCCTCAATCGCCTCGGCGGCGCAAGCGGCCCGTGCTGCGCCTGCGGCCGCACACCCTACTTGTGACCCAACGTCCAACCGAGCGGCGACAAGCGTCACGAGGATGGCTGGCGACCGTTCCCGATGCTGAGGTGCCGTGTCAGTGAACGGGGCTGCGCGGCGACGTGTCGGGCGCGTGTCACACCTCGTCGTCAGGATGACGGCACGGAGCGGGGTCCGTGCTCCGCGTAGCCCGAGGTGGCGTATGCGAACATGCCAGCAGATGGCCTTGATATTGAACGACGCCGCGGCCATGAGGGCCGAAGTTGACGAAATCGCGGACGAGCAAGCGCTGTGCGCAGCAGCGTGGGGCCTTGCGCGGGACGGCGCTCTCGCCGATGTGAGCGCAGGTGAGGCGAGTCTCATAGAAGCGTCGGGTCCTTCGCCCTCGCCCGAGTTCCTCGATTGCATCGCAGCAGCCATCCGAGCAGGTGAAGACCCACTCGGCACAGCCTTCGTATCGCTCCGTTCGGCGCCGACGCGGCGCACACTGGGCGCGACCTATACCCCGCCGTCGCTTGTCGGGCCGATGTCGGAATGGTTGGCCCACTACAAGGTCGCAAGCCGCATCGTGGATCCGGGCGCCGGTTCGGCCCGATTCCTCTGTGCGGTCGGCCGCTACCTGCCGCAAGCGCAGCTCATCGCAGTCGAGATCGATCCCTTGGCAGCACTGACGGCTCGCGCCAGCCTCACCGTGCTGGGTCTCGATGCGCGATCGCAAGTGCACCCGACGGATTACCGCTCGCTGGACCTATCGCCGGTGTCCGGCCCCACGGGGTTCATCGGCAATCCCCCCTACGTGCGTCACCACGACATCGCGCCCGAATGGAAGGCATGGCTGCGAGAACGTTCTGAGGAGTTCGGCTTGAAGGCGTCAGCGCTCGCGGGATTGCACGTCCACTTCCTCCTCGCAACGGCACATCACGCGCGAGCGGGCGATTACGGCGTTTTCGTCACCTCGTCTGAATGGCTTGACGTGGGCTACGGACAGCTCGCACGCGAGCTGATCGCCGGGCCGATGGGCGGCCTGTCCGTTCAGGTTCTCGATGCCCGAAGCCAGGCCTTCGCGGACGCCGCGACCACCGCCGCCGTCACTGCGTTTGAGGTGGGCGACTCGCAGCGCGGCGTTCGCGTGCGCAAGATCAGGCGAACGGAGGACTTGCGAGGTCTGCAGGGCGGCAGGCGGTTCAGCCGTGAGAGGCTGCGCACGACGCGCCGCTGGTCGTCTCTCTTGGAACCCAAGGTCACCGTGCCGCGGGAGTTCGTGCCGCTAGGCGAGTTCTGTCGAGTGCACCGGGGAGCGGTCACCGGAGCGAATGCGACGTGGGTGACCAGTCAGAACGACCCGAGACTGCCGGCTTCGGTGCTGTTCCCCGCTGTGACCAGAGCTTCTGAACTCATTGATCTGGCCTCTGTCGTACTAGGGGACGACAGCCAGCTCAGAGCCGTGATCGACCTGCCAGAAGACCTGGAGGTCTTGGACGCAGACGGTCGGGAACTCGTCGAGCGCTTCTTGCGTTCAGCTCGTCGGGCGGGTGCAGCGAGTGGCTACATCGCCCGTCACAGGAAACCTTGGTGGTCCGTCAAGTTGCGTGATCCGGCGCCGATTCTCGCCACATACATGGCTCGGCGCCCGCCGACGTTCGTGCGCAATCTTGCTGCGGCTAGGAATCTCAACACGGTGCACGGCATCTATCCGACCGAACCGCTGTCAGACGAGGCGCTGTGCAGGCTCACGAGATCCCTGGGTGAGCGCGCCACTGTGGCGGGTGGTCGCACGTATGCGGGCGGCCTCACCAAGTTCGAGCCTTCGGAGATGGCGCAGATCATGGTTCCTCCGCCGAATTGGCTGGAATCGGACGAGCCGTGGCGCTCATAGACCCACCCCGCTGGTCAGAAGAAGAGCTCGAAAGAGAGCGACGCAAGGCCGTCGAAATCTTCCGCAACGAGCGGCTCACCGAGCCGCTTGAGCGCTATCTCCAAGCGTTCGACGATTACACAGCAAGCATCGAGCAGTTGCTGCACGACACCAGTGACCTTCGGTCGTTGCACGACGTCGCCCAAGAGGTGCTGTGCAACGCCGAATTGCTGGAAGCGGTCCGTTATCTGGCGGGTCCGCCTGTCTCTGCTGATGATCTGATGGAGTTGGCCGAGACGCAGTTGACGGTCAGTCGCCTACGGGACGACCCGGTTGCAGCCAAGCGGGTGATCGACACAGTCGCCGCCATGCTCGACAGCCGCCGCTTCGCGTGGGTGGCAGAGGATCGGTCCCCCACCGATGGCGAACGCAGTGCCGCCGCCATGGCCTCGGCTGCACTGATGGCGAGTCAACGAGTGCGGACGAATCGGGCAAACACCGCCAAGTCGGATCAAGAAGCTGGCGTCCGCAGCCATCTCGCTGCGTCGGGAATGGCCGAAGCGCCAACCCGAGAGATATGGACGCCATCGGATGCACCTTCACGGGGCGAGTTCTGCGGTGAATGCTCGGTTGTGGGTCGCAAGGCCGATGTCGTTGTCGGACTGCACGATGGCCGGCTCATGCCCATCGAGTGCAAGGTCTCGAATTCCTCCACGAACTCCGTGAAGCGCCTCAACAACGACGCCGCTGTCAAGGCCGATGTCTGGATTGACAAGCTCGGCAGTCACGGAGTCGTCCCTGTAGCGGTGCTGTCTGGGGTCTTCAAGACCCTCAATCTCGTGCAAGCCCAAGACCGTGGCTTGACGATCTTCTGGGCCCACGATCTGGCACCGCTCACCGATTTCGTATCGGCCACGCGCTGACTCGATGTGTGGCGGCTGCCACTCGTGAGTTGCAGCATCAGAAACTGCCGATGGGCTGCTGCTGGGGCCTTGCACTCGGCATTGGCGACCTCGCATCCCGAGTGTCGAAGGTGCGCTCGATTTGGTCAGCCGATGGCGCCGGCTACGGCGAGCTCGACAACGCGGTCGTCGTCGTAACCGAGGATGTCCCGCAGGACCAGATCGTTGTGCTCGCCCAGGCTGGGTCCTGACCTGGTGACCTCGTGGGGTGACGCGCTGAGCTGGAGGCGGGGTGCTTCGACGACCATGCGGTCGTACACCGGGTGCTCGACATCCATCCAGTGGCCGCGGTGATTGAGCTGCGGATCGGCGAAGCAGCCGAGACTGTTCTGACTGGCGTGTGCGGGGACGCCCGCAGCCTGCAGCGCGGCCTCGGCGTCGACTGAGGTGCGCCCGGCGGCCCATGCGGCGATGGCGGCGTCGACTTCTGTGCTGCGCGCGAGGCGTCCCGCTGCGTCGAGGCCGGCAAGTTCCGCCGGCACCGGCTGGCCGTCGCGGCCGAGCACCTCACACAGCGACTCCCATTGGTGTTCGGTCTCGCACACCACGGCGATCCACGCTTCTGGCGGCTCGAGCGGGTTGTCGGGGTCGGTGTCTCCAGGGTCGCACGGGTACATCGCATGGGGGCTGCTGAAGGCGTCTGCGTTGCCGGACCGAGTGGCGGCCGTGCCGTTGACCGTGTGTTGGAGCACCTCGGTGGCGAGGAAGTGCACGGCAGCCTCGGCCTGAGCGAAGTCGAGATGCTGGCCCCGGCCCTCCGGGTCGGCGTCGCGCGCATCGAGCGCGGCCAGCAGCAACGGCACCATGTACTGCGGGGTGACGTAGTCGGTGTAGGCGAGGAACGGCCCTGCCGGAGCCCGGTCCGGCCAGCCCGTCATCTCGTAGTAGCCGGTGATGGCGCCGGCCAGATTGCCGAAGCCGGCGAAGGTGGCGAGCGGTCCGGTCTGGCCCATCAGGCTGGTGCTCAACATGATCAGGCCCGGGTTGCGGGCTGACAGCGTCTCGTAGCCGATGCCCCAG
Organism: Candidatus Poriferisodalis sp.; assembly: GCF_965203655.1. Taxonomy (GTDB): domain Bacteria; phylum Actinomycetota; class Acidimicrobiia; order Acidimicrobiales; family Poriferisodalaceae; genus Poriferisodalis. The sequence continues at coordinate 27,078 of NZ_CBDBDD010000006.1, read as the reverse complement.
TCCTCCAGCGTGCCGGGGGTGTACGACTCGACGTAGATGTCGGCCCACTCCGCCAGGTCGCACAGCACCTCGCGGCCCTCGGCGGTGTTGAGATCGACGGTCACGCCGAGCTTGCCCGCGTTGAGTGTGCCGTACTGGATCGAGGCGTCGGGCCCCATGTCGCCTCTCAAGCCGCCGCCCGCGCCACGCGCGGCGTCGAACCGTGCCGGCCCTTCCACCTTGATGACCGTGGCGCCGAAGTCGGCGAGCACCCGCGTGGTGAACGGCCCGGCGTACACCCACGTGGTGTCGAGCACCTTGATCCCCTCCAGAGGCCGTGGGCTCGACGGATCGCCACCGGCGTTCCGAATCTGTTCGGCGGCGTCCAGCAGCGCCGAGCGCGGCTTCGCCTCGGTGGCTGCGGTGTGGGCGCCGAGATCGGGCGGGGCGCCGAGGGAGCGCAGTGGCGTGCGGCTGGGCTTGCACCAAGCACCGGCTGTGATCACGCTGCCCCACGCGGGATCGTTGACAGCATCCCAGTAGCCGCGCTCGTTGAAGTGCTCAACGCCCGTCAGTTCTGCAGGCGCGTACACCGGGGCGAGCAGCAGTTCGCGCCGCTGTGCCTCCGCGAACAACTCGGCTCGGGTCCGCGTACTGGTCAGCCGGGTGATCGCGGCCTTGGTCTCCTCGAGCTGACCGGGCGCGCTGTCGGGATCGGTGAAGAGCCGCATCCCGAAGTCGATCCAGTCCAGCGCCGCGAGTTCGTCGCTGCAGCAGCCTGCCTCGTGCACCCACTCCATCAGCCGGGCGGTGAAGCGCCCGATGGTGTCGCCGAACAGGAGCGTGATGGAGACGTAGCCGTCGGCTGCCGGGTACACGAACTGCAGGTGGAAGTTGAGCAGCAGAATGCCGCCCGAGGTGCGCCGGGCCGACGGGTACTGGTTGGGCGCGTGGACGATGCCGGGGAATGCCGTCTGCATCATCGCCTGCTGTGCCGAGATGTCGACGTGCTGGCCGTAGCCGCTGCGGTCGCGCTGGCGAAGCGCCAGCGCCGTGCCGACTGCCCCGTGCGATCCCGCGTGCAGCCAGCTCTGGGGTGCCGTGATGCGCAGCGGCGCGCGGTCGGCGTCGCCGGTGATGGCAGCGCTGCATGCCGCCGCCGCAATGGTCAGGTCCGACGCTGCCCAGCCGGACTTGGGCCCGGTGCTGCCGAATGGGGTCACGGTGGTGTGCACGAGTCCGGGATTGACCGAACGCAGTTCGTCGTAGCTGAGGCCAAGTCCGGGGTCGGGCGATTCGATGAGCGCGTCGGCGCCGGCGACCAGATCCATGAGCTCGTTGCGATCGTCGATGACGCAGCTCTGCGCACCGCGCCGCAGGTTCCACCAGCCCAGCGACGTCCCGTCGGGACCCGTCTCCCTATGGTCCCGTCCGCGGCCGTCGGGGCCTTCGACGAGGATCACCTCCGCGCCCAGCGAGCCGAGGATCGAGGTGCACATCGCGCCCCGGTGATCGGTGAGGTCCAGCACTCGGTATGGCTTCAGCATCGCCGCGAAGCTAACGCTCGCTCTCGACGCCGACCGACGACCCGGCACCGGCGCAGATCGGGCACCGCGTCGGGAGCGGCGGCTAGCGTGCCGCCGGTGACGATTCGAGGCAAGGCGCTGATTGCCGGGGTGTACGAGCATCCCGGCCGTGAACTGCCCGACCGCACGCTGCCGCAGATCCACGCCGAGGTAGCTGCGGGCGCCCTGGCCGATGCGGGGCTAACGCTGGCCGACGTCGACGCCTACTACTCGGCCGGCGACGCACCCGGCTTCGGCGCCCTGTCGATGGCGGAGTACCTCGGCCTCGACCTCACCTACATCGACGACACCGAGACCGGCGGCTCGGCGTACTTGGTCCATGTTCAGCATGCCGCTGCGGCCATTGCTGCAGGCCACGTGAATGTGGCGCTGATCACGCTGGCCGGCAAGCCGCGCACCGGCGGCGCCGGGCCGGGCGGCAGCGCTCGGTTCAGTTCCGCGCCGGAGGCATCGTTCGAGAACCAGTTCGGCATGTCGGTGCCCGGTGGGTACGCGCTGGCCGCTGCTCGGCACATGCACGAGTTCGGCACTACCTCTGAGCAGCTGGCCGAAGTCAAGGTGGCTGCTTCGACCCATGCGCAGCACAATCCGCACGCCTTCCTCCAAGACGTGGTCACCGTGGATGAAGTGGTGTCCTCGCCCGTGATCTCCGACCCGCTGCATCGCCTGGACTGCTGTGTGATCACCGACGGCGGCGGTGCCCTCGTACTGGTCAGCGAAGCGGTGGCGGCATCGCTGAACCGCCACTGCGTGCCCGTGCTCGGCACAGGAACCGCCATCAAGCACACATCGGGCGGGCGCATCGATCTGACCCACACGGGCGCGACGCGCTCGGGGCCGCTGGCGTTTGCCGAAGCCGGCGTGACACCCGCCGACATCGACTACGTGTCGATCTATGACAGCTTTACCATCACGGTGCTGATGACGCTGGAGGACCTCGGCTTCTGCGACAAGGGTCATGGCGGACGCTTCGTGTCCGACGGTGCTCTGCAGTCGCCCGGCGGTGCTCTGCCGTTCAACACCGACGGCGGCGGCCTGTGCAACAACCATCCGGCCAACCGCGGCGGCATGACCAAGGTGGTCGAAGCCGTGCGCCAGCTGCGCGGCGAGGCCCAAGCGGCCGTGCAGGTGCCCGACTGCGAGCTGGCCCTGGCGCACGGCACCGGAGGCAGCCTCGCCACCCGCATGGGAAGCGCCACGCTCGTGATGGGCAGGTCGACATGAGCGAACTCGGGCAGTTCGGCCTGCCGGTGCCGCCGCCGACGGTGAATCTCGAGACGCAGCGGTTCTGGGATGCCACCGCCGAAGGCCGACTGGTGCTGCCCCGCTGCGACGACAGCGGTGACGTCGTGTGGTACCCGCGGGAACGCTGCGATGGGCCCGGCAGCACCTCGGTGACCTGGTTCGAGGCTTCGGGGCGAGGCACCGTCTACAGCTGCACAGTCACCCGCCGCATCCCCGGTTCGTGGCGCAAGGCGGCCCCGTTCGTGCTCGCCTACGTCGAGTTGGAAGAGGGTCCCCGAGTGCTCACCAACATCGTCGGCTGCGACCCCGACACGGTCCATATCGGCCAAGCCGTGCAGGCGGTCTTCGACCCCACACCCGACGGCCCCGCCCTGCTCCGCTTCACGCCGGCCTGACCGCTGTTCAGCGGGAGCGCCGGAGTCAGACTTCGAGCATCAGCGTGACCGGGCCGTCATTGATCAGCTCGACCGCCATCTCGGCCCCGAACGAGCCAGTGGCCACGGTGGCGCCCAGGCGACGCAGTTCGGCAACCAATTCGTCGATCAGCCCGGTTGCCTGATCGGGCGCTGCTGCTGCAACGAACGACGGGCGGCGACCCTTGCGGGTGTCGCCGTAGAGCGTGAATTGGCTCACCACCAGCACCTCGCCGCTGGTATCTGCTACTGACCGGTTCATCTGGCCGTTGTCGTCGGCGAAGATGCGCAGGTTCCAGATCTTGCCGGCAAGCTTGTGTGCCGACTCAGTGCTGTCGTCGTGCGTCGCACCCACCAGGCAGCACAGCCCGGGACCGATCTCGCCGATCACCTCGCCGCCGACTCGCACCCGGGCCTCGGCGGCCCGCTGCACCAGTGCTCGCACGCGCTCAGGGAATGATCGCGTCGACTTCGATCTCGATGACGAGGTCGGGATGGATCAGCCCCGACACCTCGACGAGCGTCGACGCCGGCCGGATGTCGCCGAACACCTCGCCGTGGGCGCGGATGAAGTCGTCGAGCATCCCGATGTCCGTGACGAACGAGCGGGTCCGCACGACATCGCTCATCTGCGCTCCAGCCTCTGCCAGCGCCTGCTCAATGACGCCCAGTGTGTAGATGGCCTGCTCGTAGCAGTCGCCCGGGTGCGCCACTCCGTCGGGGCCCAGCGACGTGCTCCCCGACACCGCGACCCAGTCGCCGAGCCGCACAGCCCGTGAGTAGCCGGCCACGGGCTCCAGCGGCCCGCCGCTCGAGATGTTCTGCCTGTCGACGCCTGAAGCGCCGCTGTCTGTGCTCATGCTGACCTCAATTCGGCATGGTCGGGTTCGGTGGAAAGCTGACGGAGAGTCCTTAGGCGAGGGCGCCGGCGATGACGAGTTCGGCGATTTTGTCGCCGTCGTAGCCGAGGATGCCTTCGAGCACTTCCATGTTGTGCTCGCCGAACATCGGGCCGCCCCACAGCGGCCGGCCGGGCGTGCGTGACAGATCGAAGTTGCTGTCCTCGACCCAGGTGTGGCCGTGCTTGGCGTGCGGCACCGACACGAAGTGCTCGCGGGCCACGATCTGAGGGTCGGCCATCAGATCTGCCGCGTCGTTCACACGGTGGGCGGGCACGCCTGCCGCTTGGAGCGCCGCCTCGACGTCGGCTGCTTCTTGAGGCTCTGTCCACGCGGTGACTGCGGCGTCGATGGTCTCGGCGTGCGCTCGACGGCTTCCTGCATCGAGGCCTGCAAGGCTCCCGTCTGCGCTGGCGTTCAGCATGTCCAGCGTCTGATCCAGATAGGCATTGCCGGCCGCAGCCTCAGTGAGCATCACCGCCAGTGCGCCCCACTGAGCGTCGGTCTCGCAGGCGATCGCAACCCAGCGGTCGTCACCGGCCGCCGGATACACGCCGTGGGGGTACATGTGGCGGTCGGCGTTGCCGGCCCGGCCCGCCGTGCGGCCGTTGATCTCTTCGTCGGCGAACTCGGTCGCCAGGAAGTGCAGCGCCCCCTCCATCTGGGCGAAGTCGATGTGCTGGCCCTGCCCGGTGCGGTCGCGCTCGGCCAGCGCGGATAGGATCAGCATCACGCCCAGCTTCGGCGAGATGTAATCGGTGTAGGCGGTGAACGGCCCCGCCGGGATGCGGTCTGGCCATCCGGTCACCGGGTAGAAGCCGGCGATGGCTGCAGCCATCGTGCCGAAGCCGGCGTACATGCGCATCGGCCCGGTCTGGCCCATCAGGCAGCTCGAGAACATCACCAGCTCGGGATTCACCTCGCGCAGCACGTCGTAGGTGAGGCCCCAGTTCTCCATGGCCTTCGGCGAGAACGACTCGGTGAGCACGTCGCACCACGCGACGAGGTCGAGGATGACGTCGCGGGCCTCCGGCAGGGACAGGTCGAGCGTCAGGTCCATCTTCCCGGCGTTGATCGAGTGGAACTGCAGGGCGTTCTCCTGCCCGCCCTCCTCGCCGATGAACGGGTGGACGCCGCGCAGCACGTCGGGCTTCAGCTCGCTCTCCACCTTGACCACGGTGGCGCCGTAGTCGGCCAGCGTGCGCGTGGCGCCGGGGCCTGCCAGCGCCCACATGAAGTCGAGGATCTTGACGTCGTCGAGCGGGCGCTCCAGCGAGCGACCAGTGGGGGCGATCTCGGTGCGAGGGCGCGCCGTGATGGCAGTGCCCGGCGAGCCATCGCCGTTCAGGTACGCCTCAGTGTGCTGGCCGAGTCTCGGAGCGACGGGCAGCACCGCCAATGGCCCTCCGGTGGTCTTGGCCAGCGAACCGCACAGCCGCACGGGCGCCGAACCCCCGGCCCGGGGCACCTCGACGTGCTCCCAATAGTCACGCACTTCGAGATGGTCGAGCGCCAGCACGTCGGCGGTCGTCGTGATGGGCGCGATCAGCAAGTTGTCAGCCAGCGCCCGTTCCAGCAGTTCGGCCTTGGTCTTGGTGGCCACGAACGCGGTGAGGGCCTTGATGGCCTGATCGAAGGTGTCCATCGACTCGCGGCCCTCCACGATGGCCATGCCGAAGTCCACCCAGTCCTTGTCGCGCAGCTCGGGCTCGCAGAACCCCTCCTCGCAGATCCAGGTGAGGATCCTGCTCGTGAACGGGGCGATCATCGGACCGAACAGGAACGTGACGGTCACGTAGCCGTCGGCGCATTCGTACACCCACGGGATCAGGAAGCCGCCCAGGTTCACCGCTCCCGGCAGCCGCACCGGCACTTCGCCGCCGGTGAGCACCGCCATCATCTGGAATTGGGTGCAGTCCACGAACGACTGCTGGGCCGAGGTGTCGACGTGCTGGCCCAGGCCGGAGGTCTGCCGCTCGTGCAGCGCCATGAGGATTGCGCCGGCGGTGTCCACCGCAGCGTTGTGCCAGGTCTGCGGCGGCCCGATGCGCACCGGCGCCCGGTCGCGGTCACCGGTCAGCGACATCGTGCCGCTCGAAGCGGCGATGGTGAGGTCGGTCGCGGCCCAGCCGGTCTTGGGGCCCGTCTCACCGAACGGCGTGATGGCTGCCGTCACCAGCTGCGGGCTGGCTGCGCGCAGCGCATCGAGGTCGACGTCGAAGGCGCCGCATGAGATCACCGCATCACAGCCGGCAGCAAGCTCGGCAATCTGCGCCGGGTTGTCGACCACTACCGAGTGCTTGCCCCGGTTGTAGACGAGGAACTCGATGGAGCGCTCCGGATCGACAACGTCATCGACGTACGGTCCACGGTGTCGGGTGCGGTGCCCGCCGGGCGGCTCGCAGAGCACCACCTGGGCGCCGAGCTGGGCCAGCAGCATTCCGGCGAGGTGGCCCCGGTCGTCGGTCAGATCCAGTATCCGGTAGCCGTTCAGCACCTCGGTATGCCCCCAGTTGTCGCCGATGAGCCGGAGTGCCCGGCTGAATCCCGCAAACTCTGCCAGAACCGCTCACCGCACGCGTGCAATGCGTGCGGTGTCCGGTCCGCGGAACTGCCGCTCGGCAAAGAGCCTGAGCGTTACTTTGCTTGCATGACCACGCTTGAGGCACAGGGAAGCTCGAAGGGTTCGTCGAGACCGTCAGGCCCGCGTCGGCGCCGCAGTCGACGTTTCGGCATCGCTCTGATGGCCGTCGTATTTCTTGCCGCAGCGTGCGGCAGCGATACGTCCACCGACGAGCCGGTGCCCGATGAACCGGCATCCGGATCTGCGACCACTGTCGCACCCGATACCGGGGATGACCCCAGCGGCGGCACGCTCGTGCTGGCCGTCGAGCAGTGGCCCGAGTGCGTCAACCCCGTCACCTCGTGTGCCAATGCCACCTGGACGATCTGGTCGGTGCTGATCCACTACCTGCCGCGGCTCATGGAGCTCGACCAGAGCAACACGTACGTGGCGTCGTCGTTGCTGGCCGAAGAGCCGACCGTGGCGAACGGCGGCCTCGTCACCGCAGACGATGGCACGTTCACGCTCACCTACCGCCTGAATCCTGACGCGACGTGGAGCGACGGCACGCCCATCACCAGCACAGATGTCTGGTTCAGCTGGCGCGCCGGGCTCGACACCACCGGCACGCTCAGCACCATCGGTCTGGATCTGATCACCGACATCGACCATTCCGACCCACATACGGCCGTCATCACCTTCAGCGAGCCGTATGCACCGTGGCCGACGCTGTTCGGCGGCTTGCTGCCGGCGCACGAGCTGGGTCCCGACACCGATATCGCCGACAAGTGGAATGACGAGATCACGGTCTCGGGCGGTCCGTGGATCCAGGAGGAATGGAATCAGGAGCAGCACATCCTGGTTCCGAACCGCAGCTACTGGGATGCCGAGCGCATCCCACTGGTGGATCGGGTGGTGATGGTGCCCCGCGAGGACACCGACTCGGAACTGCTGGCCCTGCAGACCGGCGAAGCCATGGCCGCCTTCCCCCAGCCGTTTCCCGGTGCCCGCGAGCGGATCACCGGTGATCTGACCTACAAGGTCGCTGAGGGCACCTACATGGAAGGCCTCTGGATCAACCAGGACGCGCCCGACCGCCGCTTCGACATGACGCGCAACGTGCGCCAAGCCGTCGCCTATGCGCTGGATCGCGAACGCATCGCCGAAATTGCGCTTGGCACGATCACCGCCGACCCGCCGGTCCTGCAGTGCACTGGCTGGAATCCCGGGTTCGGCCCCTGGTGCCAGGACGACTTCGCCCGCTACACGCAGGATGCGGCCAAGGTCGCCGAGCTGCTCGAGGCCGAGGGCTGGACACGACCCGACCCCGACGGCTTGTGGATGAACGCCGAAGGCGAAGAGCTTGTGCTGGCATGGAACACCGTCGCCGGCAACAACCGGCGCGAGGACGTGCAAGCGCTGGTCGTCGACATGACCGCTCCGCTGGGCATCGGCTGGGAGATCATCAACTACGACCCGGGCGAGCTATTCCAGAATCGACTGCCGGCGCTGAACTTCGGCCCGGTGGCGCTCTTCGCGAACAGCACCAACCCGGATCCCTCCGTAGCCAATCTCTACGACATCGACGGCATCCCCACCGAGGAGAACGAGTACACGGGCCAGAACTTCACGGCCTACCGCAGCCAGCAGGCCAGCGACTTGGCGTTCGCGATTGATGCCGAAGTGGACCCAGCAGCCCGCTTGGAGCTGGTTCACGAGTTAAGCCAGATCCTGGCGGCCGATGTGCCGTGGATCCCGCTGTACATGCTGCCCAACATGATCATCTGGGACCCCAATGCGGTGTCGGGACCGGGCGCCTATGTGTCGAGTCCCTACGGCGGATTCTTCGACATGTTCGACTGGACCGTGCACGTCGAATGAACGCATAGTCCGCGAACGGGCTGGCAGGCTCAACATCGTGGCGCGCTACGTGCTGAGACGGCTCGCGACGACGGTCCCGATCCTGCTGGCCATCTCGTTCGCCGTGTTCTGGGCGGCGAATCAGGTCTCGGATCCCACGGTCGCGCTCACGGTGAATCCCCGCATCGCGCCAGAGGACATCACCAGGTACCGCGAACACCTCGGGCTCGGTGATCCGATCCTGAGCCGATACCTGCAGTGGCTCGGGGACTTCGTGCAAGCCGATCTTGGCATCTCGCTGGTGCGCAACGGTGCGGATGTATGGCCCATCGTGCGCACGGCGCTGGTGAACACGCTGGTGCTGGTGAGCTTGGCGGTCGCGCTCTCGCTGGTCGCGGGAATCGCAATCGGTGCGATCTCGGCCATCCGTCGCGGCTCATTCATCGACTACTTGGCCACCACGATCTCGTTCCTGGGGATTTCCATCCCGGTGTTCTGGCTGGGCCTCATGCTGCAGCTGTTCTTCGGCTTGTACCTCGCAAACTGGCTGGGGATCGGTCCACCGCTGCTTCCGACGGCGGGGCTGTACTCGCCCGGCCAGCAGGGCTTCGACCTCGCCGACCGAGTGCGACACCTGGTGCTGCCCACGATGGCGCTGTCGCTGCAGCTCATTGCCGTCTACAGCCGCTATATGCGGGCCAGCCTGCTTGATGTCATGAACTCGGATCACGTGCGCGCTGCTCGTGGACGAGGCTTGCCGGAGCGCACCGTGGTGGTTCGTCACGGCGTGCGCAATGCGCTGCTCCCCGTGACTGCGCAGGCCGCCACCGATGCTGGTCAGCTGGTCGGCGGGCTGGTGGTGACCGAGCTCGTGTTCCAGTACCCGGGCATGGGCCGGTTGTTCGTCGACGCCCTCTACGGCGGCGACTATCCCGTGCTGCTGGCCTCCGTGATGATCGTTGCAACAGCGGTTTTCTTGGTGAACCTCGCAGGCGATCTCTCCTACGGCGTCCTCGACCCCAGGATCCGGCGTGGCGCTCGCTGAGCACGAGCTCGCAGAGCGCCCGTTGATGGCAGCCTGGCGGCGCTTCGCCAGCCGTCGCGTGTCGGTCGTAGCGCTCGTCGCGCTCGTGATCATTGCCGCGGCAGTCGCCGGTGCCGACCTGATCGCCCCCTACCGGTCAGGACAGCAGCATCTCGATCATGTGCTGGCGCCTCCCGGGGCGGAATTCCTGCTCGGGACCGACACCTTGGGTCGGGACACGCTGAGCCAGACGCTGTATGCCGGCCGGATCTCGCTCGTCATCGGCATATCGGTGGCGCTCATCGCCTCGCTGCTCGGCACAACCGTCGGCGTGGTCGCCGGCTATCTGGGCGGACGCATCGATGCCGTGTTGATGCGTTTCACCGACACGCTGCTCGCGCTGCCGCTGCTCATGATGATCATCCTGCTGGCGCGCATCTTGGGCGACAGCGCCGCTGATGTGGTGTTCGTGCTGTCGCTGCTGGGGTGGATGGCGCTGGCCCGCATCATCCGGGCGAAGACGCTGGCGCTGCGCGAGCAGGAATTCGTTGTGGCGGCCAGCTCGATGGGCGCAAGCACCACGCGGATCATGGTTCGCCACCTGCTGCCAAATCTGGTCGGTGAGATCTCTGTCGCGGTATCGCTCGCAGTCGCGGGTGCAATTCTGGCCGAGTCAGTGCTGAGCTTCCTGGGATTGGGGGTCAGCTCTGCCCACACGCCGACATGGGGAAACATGATCGGAGGCAACGAGGGCTTCATGACCGTTGAGCCGTGGCTGGTGTGGGCGCCCGGATTGGCCATCGTCATCACCGTGTTGGCCGTGAATTACGTCGGCGACGGCCTGCGCGATGCGTTTGACGTGCGAGGTGAAGGCCGCAGCTGACGGTCGCCCCGACTGTCGTCGCGGGGTGCAAGAACCGGGTCGCGCCGGTAGACAGCGGGCCGCAATTCCACCACTTCAGGGCTTTTGTGTGCTGATGTGGTACCCCGAATCGTTTCAGAGAGGAACTGGACTGTGGCGAACAAGGCAGAGACCATCAAGGCAGTAGCCGCCGAAGCCGGTGTGACTGCGAGCGACGCAGAGCGGACGTTGTCGGCATTCTTCGATCTCGTTGCAGCCGAAGTGAAGGCCGGCGGCAAGGTGACCTGGCCGGGATTCGGCTCCTTCTCCATGTCTGAGCGTGGTGCCCGCATGGGCCGCAACCCGCAGACCGGCGAGTCCATCGAGATCGGCCCGAGCCGATCGCTGAAGCTGGCAACCGCTGCTGCCATGAAAAAGCAGTTGATGAGCTGAGCTGACGCTCAGCTCAGCGGCGCCGGCTGTGGCGCCACATCATCCCTGCGGCGCATCGTCGCCATGCAGATGCATGCAGTGAGGGCCAGTGCAGCGATGACCGTATAGGTCGCGCTGAAGCTGCCCGTCCGGTCGGCGAGCCAGCCGCTCGCGGCAGGTCCGATGACCGACGCGGGTCCATAGAACATCGTCATCGAGCCGAGCACCGCGGCGAACGTGCGGTCGGACACGTGATCGCTCACGAACGTCGCGGTGAGCGATGGGAACGAGAATGACGCTGCGCCGAAAATCACCACGGCGACGATGATCGCCGCGCCGGGCGCACGCGTCGCCAGGACCACGGCAGCGCCGGAGCTCAAGGCCATGACCGTGGCCATGGTCAAGGGTCGCCCGATCCGATCGCTGAGCCGTCCAAAGGCCAGCGCTCCCACAATCGAACCCGCGCCCATCCACGAGAACATGAGCGTCGCGGCGGTGCGGCTGAATTCGTGATCGCCCTCCAGCGCTCGCCCCAAGAAGTTCGCGAACGAGGACGTCATGTAGGCGAATGCCATGTACGCCGCGACCGCGCGCTTCCACCCGTGAATCCGGAACAGTGCCCCGAAGCCGCCGGCACCGGCGACTCGCTCGGTGCGTCGAGCTCGGACGAAGACCGACAGGGCCGCAAGCAGCACCACCGACAGCGCAGCCTGGGCCACCCAGACGGGCCGCCAGAGCGCATCGTCGGCCGCAATGCTGCGCAGGGCAGCGGTCGCGATGGGCACGCCGATGAGCGCGGCGCCCATGGTGGCGGTGAGCGTGCCGAGCGCAGCACCGCGGCGGCTCGCCGGCACACCCTCGCTGGCGATCACTGGTGCCGTGAGCCAGATGCCGCCGCCGCCGAGACCGGCCAGTGCAGTCCCGATCACCACGGCTGCCGGGTCCGACGCCGTGCCGATCACCGCAAGGCCCGCGGTGGAAGTGATGATGCCGGCGCGCAGCAGGGTGAACGGTTCGATTCGGCCGGCAGTGAATGTGACGATGATCACTCCGGTGAAGTAGGCGCCCATGTTGGCCGAGCCGAGCGCGCCGATCAGAGTGTCGCTGAGGTCGAGATCGTCGGCCATGGCGGGCACCAGCACGCCGACTGTGGCCCGGCCGAAGACGTGCGACACCACCCCCGAAAGAGCCACCAGCACCACCCGTCCCCAGCGGACGCGTTCGCGCGGCGTGCTCCCGACCTCGCCGGGAGCGGCGCCATCGGGCGGCGCAGCGATCGACTGCCGCTTGGCCGTCGCAGTGCCTCGCGGAGCTGCCGTGGCATCGCTGTGCGCAGCTGGGCTAGATGCGGCCTGGCCCGACGTGACCTCGAAGACGTCGGGCAGGCGGCCCATCAGCGTGGCTGCGGGGGTTCAGTGCCCCGGCGTGAACCTGATCGGCAGTGTCGACGGCCCCCAGATGCCGTTGGACACCGGCTTCCATTCCACGTCGCCGTCGAGGCGCAGGTCCGGCATTCGCTTCGCGACGGCTTTGAGGGCCTCCTGCAGCTCGGCTCGTGCCAGGAACGCGCCGAGACAGTAGTGGATGCCGCTGCCGAAGGTCATGTGCGGCGCGCTCGACCGGCGTGTGATGTCGAAACGCATCGGCTGATCGAACTGCGTCTCGTCATGGTTGGCGGCGGTGAAGCTGGGAAAGATCAGCGTGCTGGCCGGGAACTCGATGTCGCGGTAGGTGACGTTCTCGCTGGCGTAGCGGGCGGTGCCCCGGATGGCGCCGAAGTGCCGCATGACCTCTTCGGCAGCCTGGGGTGCGAGTGACGGCTCGTCGCGCAGCAGCCGGAGCTGGTCCCCGCAGCGAGCGAACAGCTCCACAGCGCAGGCGAGCTGGTTACGCGTGGTGTCGGTGCCGGCGAGCAGCACGGCGTTGGCAAGCGACTGCATCTCCTCGGTGCTCAGCCGGTCGCCTTCCTCTTCCGCAGCGATCAGGTCCGAGAGCAGGTCGTCGCGAGGCTCGGCCCGCCGCTCGGCGATGAGCTTGGACATGTAGGCGCCCATCTCGTCCTGCGCGGACATGATCGTGTGCAGGTCGCGTGCCAGATTGCCGTTGAACACCCGGAAGATGTCGGTGGCGAGACGGCTGAACAGCTCCCAGTCGTCGCGGGGTGCGCCCAGCAGCTCGCAGATGATCGGAATGGGGTACGGCTCGCAGACCTCGGTGACGAAATCGCCGTGCCCGCGAGCACACAGCGGGTCGAGCAGATCATTGATGACCTCGGCCATGAACGGGCGCAGCCGTTCGGCGGCCTTGGGAGTGAACGCCGGCCCGACCAGCCGGCGCAGCCGCTGGTGCTCGTCGCCCTCCATGCCCAGGATGTTCTGCCCGCTGCGACGGTTCCATTCGGCGTCGTCGACGCCCTGCATCTGCGCGATGAGGCCGATGGCGCTGAACCAGCGCTTGTCGCGCAGCATGGCGGTCACGTCCGCATGACGGGTGATGACGTACCCCAGCGGGGTGCGGGCGATCCAGTTGCGCTCAGCGAGCCCGATCAGCGCCTCTCGCCGCTCGTCCTCGCCTTCATCGCCTCCGAGGCCGACCTCAGGCATGTCGACATCAGCAACAAGAGTGGCCATGGCCGAACCCTAACCAGAGCGGCTGCTGCGCCGAACAGAAGCCCCATGACATCGAGTTCAGGCCGATGACGGCTGTTGACGCCGAGGTTGCGTGGGCGGGCACGAGGCCGAACAGCGAACGGACGACGCGTTGGCGAGCAGGAGAGCTTCGCAGGGCTAGGCGGCGCGGGCCGCTTCCAGCCACTCACCGATAAACCCCTCCCCGGGCCGCGTTCCCGTAGGGGACCTCGCAGCCAGCAAACGGAACGCGTGACGGCCCGCGTAGCGGCTCTGGCGGCCGGTGCTGCCGTAGCAGCCCAACGACCTCGGCCTCGAATCGGGGCTCAGCGTGATCCACAGCTCCCGGCGCGGGGCCTCTGTCGTCTCGCCGCTCGACAGATGCTCCGCCGAAGATCAGTCCCTGCCCGGATAGAACGAGCTGATCAGCGGCGGCCCTTCTGCCACCTCCGGATGCGCTTCGAGGAAAGCCTCTCTCTTCGCTGCGTCCTCAGGGTGGGGATAGCGGCACTTTCCCTCGCCGTCGATCGCCCAGCTGTCGGGACAGTTCAACAGCCTCGGCCCGCCGTAAAAGAAGTTGCCCACATACGACCGGCTCTCCTTCGTATCGGGATGATTGATCCTGAACTCCAGATTCTCGAACTTGTCACAGAAACGGCCATCGCGATCGATGATGACATCGCCCGGAATCGGCGAGAACCCGCAGGGCTGCCCCACCAGCGGGTACGGCGTTGTCTCGTCGACTGGTTCTCGTTCGGGGACAGGCGCTGCTTTCTGTTCCTCGGTCAGCTCCACCCGGTACTGGTCAGCGCACGACTCCCGATCAGCGGCCAGCCATTCAAGACAGTACCGGATGTACGACTCCTCCAACGGGTGGATAACGCTCTCATCATGCTCGATCGGGATCTCTACAATGTCATAGTTGCCGAGATAATCATGCGCCGCTTCGAGATAGTGCTTTCTGACACGGTAGAGCAGTTCGTCCCGCACCTCGGAGTCGAGAGTGGGATAACTCGCAGCCCGCTGAGCACACTCAAGCCGCAAGTCGTAGAAGCTCTCAGACGACAGTCCGAACTCGGATTCATAGTAGGCCCGTTCTTCCTCCGACGCTCCCATGGGATTGATATTGGGATAACCCCGGTCTGCCGCGCATTCCCTCATCGCATCTACGAATGCCGCCTCAAGCAAGCCTCCCGCTCCCAGGTCCGAAGGCAGAGAACTGTATGCACTATGGACAGCGTCCTCGATTTCGCGCTCAAAGGCGAGCCGCTCACGCTCATGACCCGACGCAACCGATGAAATATACTCGTCGCGACTAGCGTCCGCCTTGCCGGCATCCTCGGCAGTACGGAATCTGACATAAAACGGCGTGTCGAAGATCACGCGATCAACCAAACCAAACAGCCCGAGTTCTTCGTCGCTGTAGCGCCGATCAGGATCCACGGGCACCTCAGATGCGATCTGTGTCCACACAGCCTCCGCGTCCGGCAGCGCTGCGACGCGATCGCCGCCGTCACGCATCCACATCCAAGCCGCCAGCACAACCGCGAGCATCGCAACAACGGCCACGGCGATCACAACCCACCGGACACGCCCGTCCGCGGCGCGGCCGGCGGTGCGATCACGCAGCCCGCCGCCGTCCGAGTCGCCTGCCGAGGTCACGATCTGTCCGCCCTCTCACATGCCGTCATCTCACGCAACGCCCTTCTTCCCCGAAGACCGATTGATGCACTCGCCGTTCCCAGAACCATGCCTCCGCCGAGCTTGGCGGGCGGTGCATCCAGCCGAGGCTCGCGAGGACAGAACGGCATCTCAGCCGCACGCCGCGTCCGTCGCGAAGTTCTCCCACAGCACCCCCAGCGCGGTCTGAGCGAAACTCAGCACGGTGCTCAGCCGCACCGCGCCCCGCAGCACCGTCCCGGCAGGGAACCTGTTCTGGGCCCAGCCGCCCACTCGCTTCGCGGCCGCGTCGACGCCTCGATCGACGCCGAACTCGACGACCTCACCGCAAATGAGCTTCACGATCGCGTCATCGAGACCCTTGTCCCCGGTCGGGCGCGTGTAGTCCCCGGTGCCGACGAGAATCGTCTCCTCGTTCTCGATCGCGTGCTGGATCGCCTTGAGATCCTTGCGCAACTCAGTCGAGATGCTGCGACGCGTGTCCGCCGTGTACTCGGCAATCCACATGTCCAAGTTGAACCCGCTCGTCAACGTCACCACCGCAAGATTGTGGCGATCCATGCACATCTTGAGCCGATCCCCAGGGTCAGGAAACTCAATCGGCGAGACATCCGTACAGAACACGGGCCGGCCGCCGAGATCAACGTCGTACGGGGTCCAGGGGAGTTCCTCGACGTTGACGATGCCTCTGTTGTTCTTGTAATTGCAGCCGCTCAGGTTGCGCGACAGGTGCTCGTGGCCGGGGATCCAAGGGTTGGAATACGCGTTCTTGCACGCGGGCGGGGTGTGGGCTTGGCAGTTGGTGTGGCCGCGGCCGGGGTCGTGGTGATGCACCCGACGCGCCCGGTGCCCGTCGCTGTGGGCGCAGCTGCGGTCCACGACCACCGCGGTGACAGTGGTGGGCTGGGTGCGGGTGCGGGGCCCGTTGGCGTATTTGACGGTGACGGTGTAGTCGCCGGCGCGGGTCGCGACCGCGACCAGCGACGCGTCGCCGCTGTCGCCGTACGCCCTCGCGGTGATTCCGCCGGGGACCGCCGACGCGACCGACAGCCTCGCAGCGGCCGGGCTGTAGGACCACGAGCCCGTGATCGGCTTGCCGACCTCGCCGATCAGCTTCTCGGGCTGGCCGGTGATCGTGATGCGGTAGTCGACGGCAATGGTCAGCCGGTAGGCGCCTCGGCCGTCGGGACCCGAGGTGGTGGCCTCGATCGTGTAGGGGCCGGGCTGGAGGAACCTGCGAGCGATGCGGCTGTCGGTGCCTGTGCCGGAGTTGTCGTCGCTGGCGAGCGCGGTGCCTGAGCCGTCGCTGCTGTGACCGTTGAGCAGCAGCACGTAGGGGTCGAGGCTGCTCGTGGTGGTCTTGGCGAGGTCGACGGTGACCCACCCGGGCGCGCCGAGTGTGAAGGTGTGGCGGCGTGCGTAGTGGGTGCCGGGGCTGCGCTTCGCGGAGATGCAGGCAGCGTCGGCGGTGATGGTGCCGCTGCGGACCGTCCGCGCGGCGGCGAGGGTGCCGAGGTGGTCGTTGCAGGGCAGCTGGGTGGAGAACAGTGCGCTGGCGGTGCCGGGGCTGTGTCCGGGGGCGGTGCAGGTGACGGTGACGACCGCGGCGGCGCCGGGCCGCAGGAGCACGACCACGGTGCGTGTCGCGGACAGGCTGCTGACCCACGGTGTGCCCGCCCCGCGGCCCGCCGCGGTGCCGACGCAGCGCGCGGAGGCGGGACTGACGGTGAACCTGTCCAGCGCGTAGCTGGCGCCGTCGGCGGGAGCGGCGTCGTCCAGGCCGGTGACCGACACCGCCCGCAGGCGCCCCGCCAGGGTCGCCCGGGCGGCAGCGCGCGAGCGGCCCGGCGCGTCGCAGGCGACGGTGACGGTGTGGCTGAACGGCACTGCCAGAGCCAGTGACACGACGCGCTTGTCCGCAGCCGGGCCCGCGGTCACCTTCGGCTTCGCCCCCGCAGCCGCAGCGGTGGCGGTGCAGGCCGCGGCGGCGGGCTCGACGGTGAACTCGTCAGACGCGCTCACCGTCGTTCCTGCTGCGCCGTGGCCGGTGCCGTCGGCGAGATCGGTGATGACGACCGGGGGCTCGTCGAAGGTCGTGGTGAGGGTGAGGGTGAATGTGCCGGTGGCGCGCTCGGTGCCGGTGGTGACCTCGATCGTGTAGGCGCCCGCTGTGAGCGACAGGCCGCGGATGCGGCTGTCGCGGCCGTCAGGGCCCGAGTCGTCATCGGAGCCGGCCACCGTGCCGTCGCTGCTGGTGACGTACACGTGGGGGTCCCCCGCCGAGGCCGCGTCGATGTCGAGCGTCGCCGCGGCGGTCACCGAGAGCGTGTAGCTGTACGCCCAGTACGGCACCTGGTCGGTGTGCTTTTGGGACGACTCGCAGCCCGCAGCCCACACCCCGCTGCGCGTCACCGTCCCCGAGCCCAGCACGCCCAGCGCCTCCGAGCAGTCGTCGCCGTCGCCACCGTCGGTGTCATCGTCGGTGTCATCGTCGGTGTCATCGTCGGTGCCGGTGCCGGTGCCGGTGCCGGTGCCGTCGGTGTCGGTGTCGTCGGTGTCGTCGTCTGGGTCGGGGTGGCAGTGCGGCGGCGTGGTGGCCCGGTCGATCGACTGGCCAGCGGCGCATGTCCATCGCGGGTCACCGGTGAGGGTGCGCTCGCAGGTGCTGGGGTCGCCCGAGACTGCCGTCCAGCCCGCAGCGCAGCTGTAGGCGACCGCGCCGAGGCGGGCGCCGGCGGGCCGCTCGCACCTCGACGACGAGTTCATCGCATAGCCCGCGACGGTGCATGCCGCGGACGGCACCGCAGACTGCGTGTCACGCACGGTGCGCGTGGTGGTGACGGTGCGGGTCACCGGCCGGCAGCACACCTGACGGGTGCGGGTCTCGTCGTGGTACTCGGTGCGGGTCACCGGCTTGCAGCACACCATCTCGGTGCGATAGTTGTACGCAGGCCGGTTCTCGTAGTGGTACGCCGGCTCGACGTGCAGCGTCTCGCGCACTCCGGTGCGCTGCTCGTTGCGGTAGCTGTGCTTGGTGCACACCGACTGGCCCAGCACCACGCCCCATTTCGCGCAGTAGCGCACCCGCGCGGTGTAGGTGTAGGTCTCCATGCCCATGTAGGTCCTGGTGAGCGGCGGCACCCGCACCCGCACTGTCAACGGCGGCACCCGCTTGCGCACCGCATAGCGCACATGCTCAGTCACCACGGTCGCGACACGCACGGTGTAGGTCTGGCTGTAGTGGACCATGTCGGTGACCGTACGGCGCGTGGACACCTTGCGGGTCACGACGCGCTGACAATAGGGCGGGTCGCCCGCCAGCGCCCATCCCTGCGCCGTGTCGCACCCATAGACCGGCAGCATCGAGTGCGCAGAGCTGGTCACGCACCCGCTGCCCGACACCTCCACCGCATGGCCGCCGATCCTCGCCGGGCACGCAGCGGCCGCAGGCCCCGTCTCGCGCTTGTGGCAGTCGCCGCTGCCCGAGTCGTACACATAACCCCGCGCGCACTGCGCAGTCGCCGACGTCGCCCCCTCGGCGGTTCCGCCCCCATCCGCTGCGGAGGGCACCGGCATCAGCACCCCCACCGCAACCAGCACCGCGGCCGCTGCCAGCCCCAACCGGCCCCTCACCGCGGACCCAAGAACGCGCACGACGGCAACGCCGCCCACCTCGGCGGATCCGACGCATTCCCCGGGCGGCCCGCGAAAATGCCCGGCTTCCAGCGCGTCGTGCCGCCGGCATCTGCGAACACCAGCGGCACCCGCCCGCAACGCGACCCCAGTCGCCTGTTCAGCCGATCGGCCTCATCGGCATCGCCCGGCGCCGACGCCTGCGCCTCGCGATGAATCTCCGACGCCCACAGATTCGCCGCCGCCAAACGCGCGCTGTGGCCCGCCACCGACTCGCCCGCAGCGCCCACCACCGACCGCACCGTCACCACGCCCGCAGCAGCAACCGACGCCACAGCAGCCGCCACCAGCAACCAGCCCAGGCTCACCACACCCGACTCGTCCCAACAGCCCCCACACCGGGCGCATCCCCGCCCCGACACCGCGCCGCGCCGCCGGCGCAGCAGCACGGCTGCTACGCGACTACCCCCCCCCCCCCCCGGACAGGTTAGATGCGCATTCGGCCGTCACGAGCGGCGCAACGTAGCCAACCGCGCCGAATGTGTCAACCGGCGAGCGCGACGCTCGAGACGGTCACCGTCATCCGGCTAGCGTCGCGGCGATGCCGTTAGGCGCACGCTCCGTGTCGAGTGTCGCAGGCGCTCGCCAAGGGCAGGGGCTGCGGTGAGCACATGGCTGCTGCGCCGAACAGAAGCCCCGTGACATCGGGTCGAGGCCGACGCTGGTCGTCGATGCCGAGACTGCGGGGTGGGCACGAGGCCGTGCACGGTGCCATTTGGCAGCCGTACCATTCGCGCGATGAGCGCTACAGCAGACAACGGGAACGGCACGGTTTCGGCAGAGCGGCACGGCGATGTGCTGCTTGTCCGGGTGGATGACGGCAAGGCCAATGCCTTCTCGGTGCCGATGCTTGCGGCGCTCGATGCCCAGATCGGCATTGCGGAGGCAGACGATGAGATCGGGGCGGTGGTCATCGCTGGCAATGATCGGGCGTTCTTCGCGGGCTTCGATCTCAACGTGATCCGCGGCGGCGACCGTGCTGCGATCGGCGAGCTCGTTTCGGCGGGCGGCGCGATGGTGCGGAGGGCCTATGGCGCATCGGTGCCGGTGGTGGCGGCCTGCACCGGCCACGCGGTCGCCGCCGGCGCCCTGCTGCTGCTCGGCTGCGACCACCGCGTCGGACCCGACGCGCCGGTCAAGATCGGCTTGAACGAAGTGGCGATCGCGCTGACGCTGCCCGACTGGGCCATGACCATCTCCAAGGAACGGCTGTCGCGGCGTCACCTGCAGCGCTGCGTGGCCAACGCACGCCTGCTGGACGGATCAGGCGCGACTGAGGCGGGGTTCTTGGACGAAGCCGTCAGCCCCGAGTCGGTGGTGGACAGGGCGCTCGTGGTAGCAGCAGAGCTAGCCGAGACTCTGGATTCCCGTGCCTATGCCGGCACAGTGACGGCGCTACGCGGCGATGTGCTGGCTGAAATGGACGCCTCAATCGAACGAGACCGCGCCGCAGCGACCTGAAACAGGAATGACAGCCAGCAACATGGGGACTCAGTGATGAAGGCAATCGTCTTCGACGAGCACGGCGATATCGACGTGCTGGCGTACCGCGACATCGACACGCCCGAGCTGCAGCCCGGCGAGGTCCGGATAGCGGTGCGGGCCTGCTCGCTCAACTACCACGACGTGTTCACCCGCCGGGGCATGCCAGGCATCAAGGTGCCGCTGCCCGGCATTCCTGGTTGCGACGCCGCCGGGCAGGTGGCCGAGTTCGGGTCCGACGTCGAGGGATGGTCGGTGGGCGACCGGGTGCTCGTGGACCCCGTGCGGTGGGACCGCGGCACCGGCAAGTTCTCCATGATCGGCGACACGCTGTGGGGCGCGTACGCCGAGTACGTCGTGGTCGCAGCGAGCCAGCTGATCCCGCTGCACGAAGACGTTTCCTATGAAGATGCTTCGTGCCTGCCGGTGGCCTACGGCACCGCACACCGGATGATGATCACCCGCGGCGAGGTCGGCCCCGACGACTCGGTGCTGATCCTGGGCGCCAGCGGGGGAGTGGGCACCAGCGCGCTGCTGATCTCGAAGATGCGCGGCGCCAAGGTGATCGCCGCCGCAGGAAGCGACGAGAAGTGCCAGCGCCTCGCCGATCTCGGTGCCGATGAGACCATCAATTACTCCGAAGTCGACATCGCCCGGTACTGCCGCGAGCAGACCGGCGGCCTTTTCGGCGGGGGCGGCTACGACGTGGTCGTCAACTTCACCGGCGGCGACACCTGGGCCCGTTCGCTGCGCTGTGTGCGCCAGGGAGGGCGCGTGCTCACCTGCGGCGCTACCGCCGGCTACGACCCGCCGACCGACCTGCGGTTCATCTGGACCGCCGAGATGGACATCCGAGGCTCCAACGGGTGGCAGCGCAGCGATCTCGACGAGCTGCTGCGGATGGTGCAGACACGCGAGCTGGTGCCGGTCATCGATTCGCTGGTGCCGCTGCCCGAGGGCGTGCAAGCGCACCGGGCCATGGAGGAGCGTCGCTTCTTCGGCAAGATCGTCATCACCGCCGACGCGCCGGTCTGAGCATCGCTGCCGTGCCCGACGACGGGAGTCCTCCGGCCGACGGTGGTGACAGGGACGACATCGCCGTCATCGACTTCCGGTTCCGGCCGATCGGGGCGCGCAGCTGGACGCCCGAGACCACCTATCACTACCTCGAGCGGATGGGTCTCGAGCCGTGCCCCAGCTTCGAGGCCCAGTCGCGCGACCTGATGTTCGCCGAGATGGACGAGGCCGGCATTGCACTGGGCGTCATCGGCGTGCCCGGGCCGACGGGCATCCGCGGGCTGGATCCCACCGGCTCCGCCGAGATCCGCCAGATCGTCTCGGAGCATCCGGATCGATTCGTGGGGTTCGGCTCGGTCGAGCCCAGCGATGTCGAGGCCGCAGTGTCCGCCGTCGGCGAGCTGGCCCGCCAGGGCATGCGCGGCGTCACGGTCGATCCGTCCACCGCCCAGATCAGCCGCCGGTTCGACGATCGCGATCTCTACCCGATCTACGAGGAGGCGCAGCGCCTCGGGCTGATCGTGTCCACCACCATGAGCTGCCTGCTCGGGCCGTACCAAGACGACTGCCGCCCGGAATACGCCGACCACGTCGCCACCGACTTCGGGGGCCTCACCATCTCGATCCAGCACGGCGGTTGGCCGTACGTCCGCGAGACGCTGGGCGTGGCCTACAAGCAGCCCAACGTGGTGATCGTGCCCGGCCAGTACGTCCACTACGGGTTCCCCGGCTCGGAGGACTACGTGACCGCGCTGGCCCGCCAGCTTCCCGACCAGATCCTGTTCGGCAGCGTCTATCCCAACTGCGGCCCGCTCACCGACCTGCGCCGCATCGTGGCCGGCTGGGAACTGCCGCCGCACATCGAGCGCAAGTACCTGCGCGACAACGCCGCCCGAGTCTTGGGCCTCTGAGCATTCGGTGAGTCCGCCGTGAGCACCGCCGCCGCGGCTCGGCAGCTACATGGAGTAGGCGAAGTCGCGCAGGGCTGCGGTGGCTGCGATGTCGGGAACTCCGTGTGACTGTGCGGTTATGGCTCGACCTTGATGTGTTGCGGGCAGAGTTCGTCAACCCGGATGCCGGCCTCCTGAAGAGCTGTTTGGTGTTCGGCGTAGTCGTTGTCGAGCGCGTTGGCAAGGACTGTCGGACCGGACTGCGAAGCGACAGCGGCCGCTGCGACGAACATGCGATCGTCTGGATCGAAGCCTCGGAGGCCTTCGCTCGCAGGAAATTCAGTGAAGGTCCGCGTCGCGTGGGGTGTCAACTGCACATCGAGTCTCGGAGCCGTTCGCGATGCCCACACGAAGAACCGCTTGGCTGGCGAGTTGGGACTTCCAGCACCAACCAGTCGCTGGTACTCGCGCATGATGTTCTGCTGTGCATCCAAGACGAGGGCAGCGTTGTCCTGAGTCGCCTGCAACCGTTGTGCGCAAGTCAGCTGGCACGAGCTGTCTGCATGCGTGTCGATAGTGCCGTTTGCGGCAACGAGCACGTTGGTGTCGATGACTTGAAGATCCATGCTCAATGGTGGTGCGGGCGATTAGTCGATCATTCTGCGCGATACGTCCGCGCTTCGACCATCGCCACAGCTTCACCTGAAGCGTCTCCAAAGAACTCTGGCGGCCAATTGCCGATTTCGCCGAAGTCATTCACTTCCAACGGAATAGCAGTCGATTCTCGGCCATCATGACTACAGAAATAGAGCGCCATGTCGTCCTTGCTGGCACTGCCTTCGGCGATACGTCGTTGCAGCCGGGTCAACAGGTGCTCACTGTGACTCTCGACGAGAATCTGAAGCTTCCGCACCTTGGCCGCTTCTAGTAGAATGTCAGCGAGCCGAGACTGTGACGCAGGGTGTAGATGCATTTCCGGTTGCTCAAGGAGCACTACTGCGCCTTCGGGTGCGTAAGCCAAGAGAACGAGTACAGGCAGTACCTGTGAAACACCGAATCCGACATCAGTCAGCGATATCGGGCGTGCGGCGCGGGTCGCTCGGATCAGTGCTTCATAGCGATCATTGTCGCCTAACTTGCGAATCTCGAAGACTTCTGCCAACCCTAATTCACGTAGCCACTGTGCAACGTGTTCGTCGACAGCAATCGGTTCAGCCGGGCTTGTATCGTCTGGTACCTGCCGCGCGTTGATACGTCCGCGATCGCGTGCTGCCAGCAGAGCCTGTATTGCAAGCGAGCCATCACTGCCCACATCGAATGGCGCAGATTGCTGCCACAAGTATGTGCGTGCTGCTCTCTGTCTGAGGGGCCCCAAATAGAACAATCGTTGAAGGAACTGAAGCTCGAATGAGTGCTCCAGTGACCTGAGTATTGAGGACGCGTTGGTAGCCGTGCGTGCCTCGCTTGAGAACCCGTAGCACTTTATGGGCGGCGGTAACTCCGAATAGCTGTGCTCCATATACTCGTCGGGCGGACTCGACTCATCGGCGATCATGCGCAATTGGTACCTGTGGCTCTCTGGCAACGTAGGTCCGCTAGTTTCTGCGTACTCGATGACGCCGGGCCCTGATTGATATCGCAAACTTTTGGCGTGACCACCCAAGGCTGGCATAAGGAACTGAAACTGCACGTCGTCCTGAAGCAGGATGCTGCTATACGCTTCGTTGAAGTCGCTGGTGGTTGGAGGACTGTGAGAGGTGAGTAGTGCTAGCGCGGCGTCAAGTGGTGGAACATCCCAAGTGAACATCATTCCCAGATTACTGAGAAGGTTGCCATGACATACTTGTGACAGGTTACCAAAGTCGATTATTGAGTGATGACCGCTGAGGTTAAGCGCGCTACTGATGTCGTTTGACTGTGCAGTTTGTTTCATCAAGACGAACGAATGTAGCAGGCTGGACTTGCCTGAGCTATTGGCGCCGAAGAAACCGGTGATGGGTGCGAGGCGAAGTTCACCGGTATTTGCCCAAGACTTGAAGTTCTGCAGTTTCATCGCTGTGAACATGGATGCCGCCTCAACCGATGCGCTTGGAATCTGTTGTTTGTTTATGCAAGCTGCCCAAATGTACCTGCCAAGCCTGCCGGCGATGAGCCCGGCATCATGCGCTTCAGACGCCAGGCGCTGGGGCTTGCTGGTGCATCCCTCGCCGGTTGCGGCAGCTTTCCGTGCCGAGGTGCTCAGTTGCGAGGGCGAGCGAGCTGCGCCCCGAACGCTGTGGGCGGCCCGCACCGAAAAAGGCGCTGGCGCGCGAGCATTGCCGTGGCAGGATGCGGGGCGTGAGCAGTTCGGCGGTGCTTGGTGGATCGCGGAGTCAGGTTGGGAGTCCGGTAGTCAAAGGGCCGTTCGATGACGGCCGCGAGCACATCGGGTTGATCTCGTGTGGCGCTCTCCAGCGACGACGGCCGCGAAAGGGTCCGCTGTGCCGACATCGAAGACGCGCTCGGCACGAAGGTGGTGTTCTGCGGCTCTCACTGTCTCTGCTGGCGGCGTCCGTCCGACGAGCGCACCAACGGGTGCTGCGCCGCTGGCTGCCCAAGTGCATGCGTTTCGACCTCAAACCCCCGGCAGTCCATCGATCAGCCGGGACGACCTCAACGGGAGGCTCCGCCGAGTCCGTCATGGGCAAGCGGCCGCCGACTTCTACGCTCAACTCACTCGCCAACAGCAGCAGAGCTAGCTTGGACTCGGAAGATCCCAGTTTTGGAGATACATCACATCAGCCGACACAACAGAAAGCACCACGATGAATGGGCAAGCCACGTCCGCCGAGGTTCCCGCCAGTAGGCCGCAAGCAGCCATCACTGCAACTGTCCACGCCCGGGTGATGGCTCTGGTGGCAGCGATTCGCGCTTGCGTCAAGAATATGGCTGCGACTGAACGCGACAAAGGAGACTACTCAGCTGCGTTACGTTCGTTACGAGAATACTTAGGGGACACCGACATGCTCGGAGATCTGCTCAAGGCGAGACGGAAAGCAGCAGCCGAAGAAGACGAATTATGAGCGTCGTGCTCGATGCATCAGCTGTCCTCGCGTACCTGCAAGACGAATCGGGCGCCGATCTTGTAGAACGCGCCATATTGGAAAACACTGCACTCTGCGGAGCGGCAAACTGGTCCGAAGTTTGTCAGCAGGTGCTTGACAAGGGACGCAGTCTCGAAGTCGTGGTAGAGTTTTTGTTAGATCGTCAATTGGTAACCGTGGTGCCCGTGAGTCGAGACGATGCAGAATGGGCAGCTCATCGCTATGTTCGCGGCGAGGGATTGTCACTGGCGGATCGGTTGTGCTTGGCTCTGGCGAGCCGACTTGATTCTGTCGTACTGACGGCGGATAGAGCGTGGGGAGAAGATGGTTACATTCGGCAAATCCGATGACGTGCCTATCGATCGGCATATTGCTGGGATGCAGAGCCAATGTCAACTACTGAATTCGTTCAATTTACGCAGAGGGCGCCACAATGAAGCATGAGAGAAATGAGCCAAGCGAGGCCATTTGGTTTAATGCGCAGGCCATCGCCGATGACAGGTCGATGAGTACCGAGCAGGCATCGGAATTCTGGAATAATCATCATGACGAGTATCTTGCATTCGGTCAGCGACGAGTACTATGTTCTCAGATCTCTTCCTATTGGCAAGAGTTATCTGATGCTTGGAGAGCTCTTGCTGATGCCGACCACGAGTGCTTGGCACCGGAAGTCTATTTGGCAGCGGATGAAGATGTAAGTCAAACGATTACTCTCGGTAACCCGACTCAGGGGCTCGGCTTGCGATCCGCGTTGCAAGTGATAGCCGCTGTTCACCGCGAAGATGCAGTTGAGCGCTCGATGGAAAAGTCGATCACCGCAATTGACTTAGTGCTGGGATTGGCTGACACCTGAGAGTATGTACCGCCTTCGGAATCACAGAAGGTTCGATCTACCCGCTGAGGGGTGCGGGGCCGTCGAATCCCAAGATTGCGCGGTGTGCAATCCCAAGAATGCACGCCGCGCGAGTCCTCGGCCTCTGAACGAGCGGCGTCACCGCGGCGCGGCAGCTACACCGAGTAGGCGAAATCCCGCAGGGCTGCGGCGGTTGCTGCGTACACCTCGGGCATCGCGCCCCGGAAGATCACGTCGCCCGCATGGCAGGTGCCGTTGACCGTGCGGGCCTGCACGCTGTTGCCCGCAGCAGCCAGCTTGCGGTAGTAGGCGAGGCCCTCGTCGCGCAGCGGATCGAGCTCGTTCACCGAGATGACGTGCGGGGGCAGCCCGGTCAGGTCGTCCACGCTGGCGTGGAGCGGCCACGCCAGCGGGTTGGTGCGGTCTGGCCCGCCCAAGTCGTACACCTTGGCGATGCCGCCCATGTTCTCGCAGTCCAGGAAGTACTGGTTGTTCTCATGCAGCGACGGCAGGCCGGCGGGCGGGTCCGCGTACATGCCCGAGATGTACGGGCACTGGGCGAACACTCCGTCGATCATCTCGAGATAGCCGTCGCGCTTGGCCTTGAGCGCGGTGGCCAGGGTCAGGTTCCCGCCGCCCGACTCACCCGAGACAGTGATGGTCGACACGCCCAAGGCATCCTTGTTGGCCGCGACCCACTGCAGGCCCGAAGCGCAGTCGTTGAGGCCGGCGGGGAACGGGTGGTTGCCCAGCTCGCCGCCGCCGTTGCGGAACTCGACGCCGATCGCGACCAGCCCGAGCGCCGCCAGCTCGTCCCGCCAGCGGACATAGGACTGTCCCGATGCTTTCAGCAGCACCATCCCGCCGCCGTGGATGTGATAGACGCACGGCTGCGGGCCCGCAGCATCCGA
>NZ_CBDBDD010000005.1:0-364335 GCF_965203655.1 Candidatus Poriferisodalis sp. | reverse complement strand
CCGGCTCGGCGCGACGATGACCGCAGGACTGCGGGGCGGGACGGCTCAAGCGCTGGCCAACGGCGTCGCCAGCGGTCCCATACCCCTCAGCCCCGGCCAGAACTTCATCGACGTGGTGGTGTCGGCACCGGACGGCACCGAGAAGACCTATGTCGCCGTGGTGACCCGGGAAGAGGCCGGCGAGGCCGCTGCGCGCAACGTGCGCCTGATACCGGGCGACGGCAGGCTGACCGTGGTCTGGGACCACGCCGACCCGACCAGGGCGCCCAGCTCCGACCCCCTCGACCGGTACAACCTGCGCTGGAGCGTGCCCGGCTCGGGCCGGTGGCTGAACCCCAAGGGGCCACTAGGCGACGGTCATCCGCACAACGAGCGGACCGAGTACACCATCTCCGGCCTCTCCAACGGCACCGAGTACGCGGTCCAGATTCAGGCCATGGACAGCACCGAGGGGCAGCAGTCGGCCAACACTAGACCGTGGGTGAAGGTGTTCGGCACTCCCGACACGCTCGATGCGCCCACCGGCGTGACGGTGACCCCCGGCGACGGCGAATTGAGCATCGCGTGGGACGCTCCGCCCGACGACGTGTACCACGCCGTGCGCTGGCGGTGCACCGACCGCCAGGACGCCTCGTGCCTGAACCCGCTCGCCGACAGCATCCTGGGCGACCAAGGCAACGGCGTGCTGGTCGAGCCGGGCGCGACCTCCTACACCATCACCGGGCTGACCAACGCCCAGCAGTACACCGTCGAGGTCAAGGCGCGTCCCTCCGCGGGCCACGGCGAGTACAAGGGCCCCTCCAGCGCAGGCTCGTCGTGGGTGGCGGTGAGCGGCACGCCCGCGGCCGGGGCCAAGACCTACTCCCTCAGCGGCGCCAAGGTGCGCGAGGGCGGCGACACCGTGCTGGCAGTGGCCCTGAGCGAGGCCGCGCCCTCCGGCGGGGTCGCCTTCAGCATTGTGCCCGACTTCGCAGCAACGGCCTCTGAGGACGATGTCGGCAACATTCCGGTCAGCGTGACGGTGCCCGCGGGTGCCCGCCGTGCCACGTTCGCCGTCCCCATCGGGCGCGATCAGAGCAGCGAGGGCGATGAGACCTTCGCCGTCACCGTCACCGCCCAGGTCCCCGGCTGGACGGCCGCCTCGCCGGGCGCCGGCTCCGCCACGGTGACCATCGTCGACGGCCCGACCACGGTGCCCGCTGCCTCGCTGACCGTCACCGCGGTCGAAGTCCGCGAGGACGCGGGCCACGTGTCGCTGACCGTGGCAGGTGCCCAGTCACAACCCCACTGCCGCCGAGGTCACCCTGACGTTGGCCGACGGCACCGCCGCCCGGGGATCGGACTATCGCGGCAGCAGCACGGTCACGGTCGTCGTGCCCGCAGGGCTGAAGGGCGACACAGCGGAGTTGTCCATCCCGATCATCGGCGACACCGACAGGGAGGACGACGAGACCTTCACGGTGACCATCACCGGAGTCTCCGACGGCCACAGCGTCGGCAGTCCCGACGCGGCCACCGTCACCATCGCCGACTGGACAGCCGGCATGACGTTCGACCAGTCCGCCTTGGAGGTGCCCTCAGGCGCCAGTGTCACCTACACCATCGTGCTCGACGCCGAGCCCCGCCGGGCCGTGACCATCACGCCCACAAGCTCCGACCCGCAGTCCGTGCGAGTCAGCGGCCCGGTGACCTTCCTCCCGTCGCAGTGGAATGTCCCCAAGACCGTCACCGTCTACGGCATCAAGGCGTCCGACCAGAGCATCACCATCGCCCACCGCTCCAGCAGCGTGGACCCCCGCTACGACGGCGAGACCGCGTCACTCGCAGTGACCGCGGCCGAGGGCAAGTCCACCGACGCCACCCTGAGCGCGCTGCTGCTGTCGGCGGGCGCCATCGCCCCGGACTTCGGTGCCGGGATCACCTCCTACACCCTCAGCGTGCCCAACAGCACCGCCTCCACCACAGTGACCGCGACGGTGGCCGCCACCGGCAAGGCCACGCTCAAGGCCGGCTTGCAAGGATCGCTTGCCGCTGCGGTGAGCGGCCAGGCCACCAGCGCGATCAGCCTGAGCGCCGGCGCCAACACCGTCGAGGTGGAGGTGACCGCCGAGGACGGCAGCACCGAGACCTACGCGGTCACGGTCACCAGGGGGCGGCACCGGTGTGCCCGGCGCCCCGGCCGGGCTGAGCGCCCGAGCCGCTGTCACCGCACTGAACGTGTCGTGGCAGCCGCCCGCCGACGTCGGCGCCAACGCCATCGACGGCTACGACGTGCAGTACAAGACCACCGCCGCCGCCGACCAGACCGCTGCCACGGCCGGCGATCCCTCCACCGGCTGGGTGGACGCCGGCCACAGCGGCACGGCCACTGCCGCCACCGTCTCCGGGCTCGCCAACGGCACCTCCTACGACGTCCGGGTGCGGGCCACCAACGGCGTCGCCCCGGGCGGGGCCTGGGCCACCGCCTCGGGCACGCCGTCCTCGCCGCCGATCTGGATCACCGAGGCCGTCGCGGGCGGCCCCGGCGAGCTCGTGGTCAAGTGGTCGAGGGGTCCCGGCGTGGACACGGGCTACCACTGGCGTTGGAGGGTCAAGTCCCCTCAGGGTCCGTGGCTTCCCAGCGCCCAGGGAGAGGGGAGCTTCAGGACGCGGGGAGTGACGCTTACCGGCCTCGCCGAGGGCGAGACCTATGAGGTGCAGGTGAATGGGGTTGCTTGGAGGAGCATCGGCTCGCCCACGCCGTGGAGTCCCATCGCGCAGGGCACCGCGGGCGAGGCGGCCGAGCCCAAGACCTTCTCGGTCACTTCCGCAGTGACGGCTGCGGAGGGCGAGGAGGCTGAGCTTTCCATCACGCTGAGCGAGGCCGCTCCCACCGGAGGCGTCGAGTTCGATGTGACAGTGACCTACGGCAGCGACGCGGACGGCGCCGACTCGGGCGACGTGACCCCGCCTGGGGCCACCGTGACCGTCGGGAGCGGCGAGACCAGCGCCACGGTGTCGATTCCCATCGCGCGAGACACCGGCGAGGAGGACGACGAGACGTTCACCGTCGCCTTCGCTCCCGCCGGAACCGGCGCGTCCGAATGGGCCGAGAGCTCCGTCGGCGCCGGGACGGCGACGGTGACCATCACCGACACGACCGAGACGGTGAGGTTCAAGCGCACCAAGGTCAAGATGGACGAGACCCGCGACGGGCCCAACCACACGGTCAGGATCACGCGCACTGGCGACGTCACCAGGCCGGTGGAGGTGACCCTCACCTTCACCAGCGGCACGGCCGCCTCCCCGGACGACTACAGGGCCTACGAGGGCAGCCGGCGCACGGTGACGATCGCGGGCGGCAAGCGGCACCGGGATGTGCTGATGCCGATCGTCAACGACAAGGTCGCCGAGGACACCGAGACGTTCACGGTGACGCTGACCACATCCACGAGCGGTTACGCCGTGGGCGACTCCCTCGTGGTCAAGATCGTCGACGACGACATCGCCGGGGTTGTGGTGCGCCAGACCGCGCTGACCGTGGATGAGAAGGAGACGGTCACCTACAAGCTGAAGCTGGCCACCAAGCCCACTCACAATGTGACGATCACCGCGACCAGCAGCGACCCCGAGCAGGCATTGCTGGGACGCGAACCGGCCAAGACGCGCACCTTCACCCCCGAGAACTGGAACAAGGCCCAGACCTTGACCGTCCGCGCCAAGCCGGTCGGCGACGCCGGCGTCACCATCAGCCACACCGCCGTCAGCGACGACCCCAGCTACGACCGCATCGCCATCGACCCGGTGGCCGTGACGATTGCGAACGTGCTCGACCTTCCTGACGCCGTGAACAACCTGCAGTTCTCGGTCGAGGGAACCAGCGTCACGGTGACTTGGACCGCGCCCGACACCCCCGACCAGGTCAGCCGTTACTACGTCAAGGTCATGCCCGCCGACGGCAGCGCAGTCGAAGCGAACGAAAGGCTCAGGCGACCCCAGGCTGCGGGCGAGCAGATGTCGGAGACGTTCGGGAACCTGGTCCCCGGCGCGACCTACAAGATCAGCGTGCGAGCCGTCGGCACGGAAACCTCGGACAAGGGCGAGCGAACCTGGACCGAGGAGTTCACCGTGCCGCCAGCCGCATAGGCACCCGACCGGCACGAATGGAGTGCGTCTGCTGGCGAGTGCCGATGTGTATCGCGATGATGCGCACCGCAGGTTGTCGAATGCTGAGCGAGCGGGCTAGAGGCCGATGGCAAGGTCTGGGCGGCCTCGCAGGTGGGTGCGCTCGTTGACTGAGAGCACGCTGCGGTGACCGTGGCTTGATGCGAAGACTCGGGTGACCGACGTGTAGTCCACGTCGAACTTCAAGAAAGCGTCCGGATCGAAGCCGAGGCAGCGAGCCAGATACGCATTCACGACGCCGCCGTGGCACGCCAGCGCGACCCGCTGGCTGCGGTGGTCGGCGACTATCCGGTCGACCGCCTCGTTGACCGTCGCGATGAACTGGGCCGTGCGTTCGGCGTCGCCGAACGATCCGGTCGCCAGCTCGTCCCACCGTTCCCGATCAGTCTCCTTCAGCACCTCCATCGGCACGTAGGCGGGGGAGTCACGGTCGAATTCGCTCAGCCCCTCGCGCACCGTCGGCTGCAGGCCGGTCACCTCACCGATGGCCTCGGCGGTCTGCAGTGCCCGCCGCATCGGGCTGCTGTACAGGGCATCGACGCCCATCTCGGCGAGCCATCCCGCGATCGCCGCAGCCTGCTGCTGGCCGATCTCCGACAGGGGCGGGTCCGCGGGCTGCCCGTCGTGTCGCACGACTCGTTCGGGCTGGCCGTGGCGGACGAAGACGAGTTCCACGGCGGGTGACCCTAGAGGGCGAACGCGTCGCCCCAATCGATGGCTGAGCGCCTTGACGGGAGCGGTACCGTGGTAGCACATGGCAAGACGGACCAAGATCATCGCCAGCGTCGGGCCAGCCTGCAACGACGAGGCGACCATGACGGCCATGATCGGAGCGGGCGTCGACGTCTGGCGTCTCGGGCTGGCCCACGGCACGCTCGACGAGCAGGTCGAGACGTTCCGGCGGCTGCGTGCCGTATCGGCAGAATCCGGGCGGCACATCGGGATTCTCGTAGACCTGCCGGGTCCCAAGGTGCGCTGCAAACCGTTCCCCGAAGGCGGCTGCGACGTCACTGAGGAGGCCGTGCTTTCGCTTGCCATCGACGGAGACGCCAGCACGGCGGATCGGATCGTGGTCGACTACGAGGGCCTGCTGACCGACGTGGGCCCTGGCGACCAGCTGTCGTTCGGCGACGGCAACGTCGTGCTGGTGGTGGAGGACCGCGCCTCCAATGCACTCAAGACGCGTGTCCTGCACGGGGGCCATCTCGAAGGCCGGCCGGGCCTGCATGTCGACTCGTCCAAACTGCGCATCAGCACGCCGACGCCTCAGGATCTGAAGCTGGCTGACACGTTCATCGACTTGGGCACCGACATGGTTGCTCTGTCGTTCGTCCGCTCGGCGCATGACATGCGGCGCTTGGGCGTCGAGCCTCACCCCCGCGGCCCGCTGCTGGTGGCCAAGATCGAGACCAACGCCGCTGTAGAGAACCTTGACGGGATCATCGAGTCGTCCTCGGCAGTCATGGTGGCGCGTGGCGACCTTGGCGCTGAGTGCGATATCGAGGAATTGCCTCACTTGCAGAAGCGGATTATCGAGGCCTGTGTCGCACACGGCCGACCGGCTATCACCGCGACACAGATGCTGGAGTCGCTGCTGCACTCGCCGGTGCCGACACGGGCGGAGGCCTCCGATATAGCGAACGCGGTGTTCGACGGCACGTCCGCTGTGATGCTGAGCGGCGAGACGGCCATCGGCCACGATCCCGTGAATGCCGTGCGCACCATGGCTCGCATCACCGAGCGAGCCGACGAACGTTTCGACTACGAGGCGTGGTGGAACCGTCTGCTGTCGGTGCGCAGGCTGGACGAACGCGCGGCTGACTACCTGCGGGTGACCGACGGCATCACGCAATCGGCGTCGAGACTGGCCACCGAGCTGGGCGCACAAGCCATCATCTGCCTGAGCCGCTCGGGGTTCACTGCCCGCAGCATGGCCAGGTTCCGCCCGTCGATGCCGCTGCTGGGCCTGACGCCCGAGCCTCGCACCGCGATGCAGCTCTCGCTGTCGTGGGGGACGCGCCCGCTTGTCTTCGGCGAACGCCTGACCCCGGCCGAGTCGGCACTTGAGGCAGTGCATGCGGCGACGCGTACCGGAGTAGTGCGAAGCGGCGACATGGTGGTGGTGGTGTCGGGGTCGAGCCCCGAGTCGCACGCCACCGACAACCTGCGCGCCATGCGAGTGCCCTGACGGAGGCTGAGCCCCCCTAACCGGTGTCGATGTCGATATCGACGTCGATGCGGGAGGGGTCGATGCGGTCGGGCCCGCACAGTGGATTCTGTGGCACCTCCACCTGGCGGCCGAAAACCTCGCACGAGCAGGTGTCCTGGCAGTCGCGCAAGCCGGACCATTGCACGGCCAGCACTACTGCGCCGCCCACCAGCACCACCGAGACAAGCACGGCCACCATCAGCCGGCGTATCAACCGAAGCGCAACAAAGGCCGCTGCAGCCAGAGCAGCGATCCCGCTGACCAGAGCGATGCTCAGGCGGTCGGCGTCGAGCCATTCGGGCAGCACTCCATCAGAGAGTACGCAGCGTCGCTGCAGTGCCCGTGGACCGCTCCCGGGCCGGCGCCAAGGCGCTCAGTAGAGTCGAAGTGGCTCTTACGACGCTCCACGAGGTTTCACACATGGCGGCCACACCCATAGACCTTCGTCCGGGCGGCCTGCCCGAGACGGTGCTGGACCCGGCGCCTCCGGACGCCATTGCGGCATTCGAAGCGGCGATGGCACAGCCGGTGGCCGAGCGGGGCGCTGCGCTGTCGGGGGTGGCAGCCCGCTGGCCGCGGCTGCTGGAGGCATGGGCGGAGCTGGGGCGCAAGGCGGCGAGCGAGGGCCGCCACATCGAGGCCTACGCCTACTGCCGGGTGGGGTACCACCGGGGGCTCGACGCGCTGCGCGCCGCCGGATGGCGGGGGAGCGGCTACGTCCGCTGGGCGGAGCCCACCAACAGCGGCTTCTTGTGGTCGCTGCTCGGCCTGGGGCGCTGCGCTGCTGCCATCGGCGAGCACGACGAGGCCGACCGGTGCGCCGGTTTCCTGATGCAGCTCGACCCCGGAGGCGAGCCCCCGACAGGCGAGTGGCCGCAGGCGTGAAGCCTGCCGGCGTCGTGCTGTGCGGCGGCGCTTCCACGCGCATGGGCAACGACAAGGCCGGCCTTGAACTGGCGGGCCAACCCCTGGCCTTGTGGGTCGCCGGTGCCCTTTCGGCCGCGGGCGCGGACCCTGTCGTGGCGCAAGGCGGCAATCCTCCGCCGCCGCTCGTGGCCGAACCCGACAGCTCGCCACGAGCCGGACCGCTCTCGGCCCTGATCGATGCGCTGGAGCGCCACCGCGATGTGCTCGTCTGCCCGACCGATGTGCCGACAGTGCCGGCCGAGCTGCTTGCCACCCTGGTTGAACGCGCCCACAGCACGCGCGCGCCGGTGGTGTTGGCTCGCAGTGACCGCCCGGAGCCACTCATCGGCCACTACGCCCACGAATCGCTCTCGATGCTGCGAGCGGGCCTGCAGGCCGGTGCGCGCGGGCCGAGGGAGGCCTTCGACATCGAGAGCGTCCCGACCGTGCCGGTGAACCCGTCCGATGTTCTGAACGTGAACACGCCCGCCGATCTCGTCGCCGCCGAAGCGGTCTTGGCGGCTCGTGAAGCGGCCCAGTCGGAAGCGGGCTGACGCACATGGCACGTCGCAACGACCGGCGCCGCCACAGCGACTCGTCTCGCCAGGCCTCGCCTCGCAGCGACTCGTCTCGCCAGGACTCGTCTCGCAACCACCGGCGCCGCAGCGGCTCATCTCGCCGGGATGCATCGCAGCACGAATGGGTCGACACGCAAGCGGGCCTCGAGGCACTGGTCGCCGATCTGCTCGCCACTGACTGCATGGCCATCGACACCGAGTTCCACCGTGAGCGCAGCTACCGACCGCAGTTGGCGCTGGTGCAGGTTGCCTTCGACGAACGGGTCGCGCTCATCGATCCCACCACCACCGATGTCACGGTGCTGGGCGATGTGCTGGCGGCTGATGCGCTCGTGGTCATGCACGCGTGCGCGCAGGACATCGAGGTGCTTTCCCAAGAGTGCGACGCCATCCCGTCGAGGCTCTTCGACACTCAAGTAGCTGCCGGCTTTCTGGGCATGAGTACACCGTCGCTGGCGGCGCTCGCCGATCGCCTGCTCGGCGTGCGGCTGGCCAAAGGCAACCGGCTGACCGACTGGTTCGAGCGGCCGCTGCGACCGGCCCAGCAGCGCTACGCGGCCGACGATGTGGCGTACTTGATCCCCCTGCTTGACGAGCTGCGCTCCCGGCTGACGGCGCGGGATCGCTGGCAGTGGGCGCTCGACGAGTGCGAGCAGTGGAGACGACCTCCCGGTCCGCCGCCCGATCCTGCCCAAGCGTGGACCCGGATCAAGGGAGCACGCCAGCTGCGCGGGCCTCAGCGAGCGGTGGCGTACCGGCTGGCTGCCTGGCGCGAGCGCACGGCCAGCGAACGGGACATCCCGGTGCGCTTCGTGCTGTCGGATATGGCGCTGCTGTCGATCGCGCAGCGCCGCCCCCGCAGCATCGATGATCTCGGCGGCTTGCGGGGGGTGGACGGCGGTCAATTCCGCGGCGCGGCCGGCGATCGGATCATGGCCGAGGTGCAGCGCGGTCTCGACATGGCGCCGGGCGACATCCCAGCCAGTGCGCTGCCGGCGGGACCCAACGTGGATGCTGCGCTGCAACCGGCAGTCCCTCTCGTGGGCGCCTGGGTCGACGAAGTGGCACGCTCGGAGGGCATCGATCGCAGCCTGCTGGCAACCCGCTCCGACATCGCCGCGCTGCTCGCCGGCGATCCGGCATCGAAGCTGAGCTTGGGCTGGCGGGCCGAAGTGGTGGGCGACGGCATCAGGTCGCTGCTGGCGGGCGAGGCCGCACTTGCGTTTGATCCGTCGGCTGGCCTGCAGCTTGAGCCGCGGCCCGGCGGGGTGCGGTGAACAGTGCGAATGACACGCAGCGCCGCGCCCCAAACGGTAGGGTGGCAGGGCACTTCGTAGAACACAGATGCCCTATCCGCCGCGGATAGGGGCACATCCGGACGCAGGCAAACGAAGCCTCGCAGTCGAGCACGAGGAGCCAGCCGGTGAAGAAGGGTCGACATCGCCGCTATGAAGAGGCTCGCAAGTTCCAGCGGGCCACGGCGGAGCGTTTCACCATCGAGGACTACGACTTCGACAACTCCGACCGTTTCGGGGTGGAGCCCGGAGATCGTGACATGGTCGACGAGGAATCGGCTCCCGACGACCAGTACGGCCATCTTGCCGACAAGTACGACGACTATTCGGATCTCGAAGCCAAATACGCCGACTTCGATGCCGACGCTGACGAAGAGGCCCCCCAGCGCGAGAGCGCCTGACTAGCCGCCGGGGCGGCGGACTGCAGGGTGGGGGAGTAGCTGGGCTGAGGCGACGCGCTGGTCGAGTTGGGTACGCAGCTCGGCGTAGATCGTCGGTCCGCAGATCGCTGTCAGCTCGTCGCGGAGGGCCCTGAACACGGGCTGGGTGCCGATGTGGGCGATCTCGGCGGACGTGCACCACCAGGCGACATCGGTATCGGGGCCGCCCCAGTCGCGCAGTTCCCATTCCCGCACCATCGTGTAGACGTGGCCGGTGACGGTCTCGTGGTCCTCGCGGCGCAGCGGCGCCTGCCAGCAGATCTCGGGCTTGGTGTCCATCGGCCGCCGGCCGGCGCGCTCAGCCAGCAGGTGGAACGCGCAGCCGGCGCCTGCGGGGTAATTGGCTCGGTTTGCGAACACGCACGCCCCGTCGACCACTTGGGTGCGCCACCAACCTTCACTGTCCTGCCAGAGCGCCTCTGCGGGATCGCGGCGGTGCTGCCAGATCTCCGCGTCGAGTTCGGCGATCATCTCCCGGACGTGCGCAAGGTCGTCGTGGCCGTTGAGATAGGCGCCGTGGCTGCAGCAGCCCAGCGCCAGCTCGGGTGCCGGTTCGATGTCGATGCCGGGGCAGCCGGCGCCGTAGATGCACGTCCAGTCGCTGGCGAGAAACGTCACATCGAACAGCCAGGTGCGATGTTCGAGCGGATCTTCCAGCGACAGCCACTCCCGGGTGTCGTCGCCCAGGCTCCAGCCATCGGAACCCACACCGATATCAGAAGCCATCCGCCCCGAGCCTACGGTACGGTCGGGGCGTGACTTCCGAGGACAACGCGGCCGATGGGGCCCTGCTTGCTGACCTGCGTGGGGTGCTCGGCGACCGGGCCCGCGACAACGACTTCGAACGAGGCTTGTACAGCCGGGATGGCTCGATCGAGGGCAGCCCGCCGGCGATCGTGTGCCTGCCGGAGTCTGCCGCCGAAGTTGCCGAGATCGTGCGCGTCTGCCGGCACCACAGCCGGCCGTTTTTGGCTCGTGGCTCGGGAACGGGCTTGACCGGGGGAGCGGTGCCCGTCGGTCGCCCGGTCGTGGTGGCTACCTCGAAGATGGACCGCATCGTCGAGATCGACACCGCCAACCGGATTGCCTGGGTCGAACCGGGAGTGCTGAACCTCGACCTGTCCCGCGCGCTGGCCCCGCACGGCTTCCACTTCGCACCGGATCCCTCCAGCCAGCAGGTCTGCTCGATCGGCGGGAACATCGCAAACAACTCCGGCGGGCCGCACTGCCTGGCGTACGGCGTGACAACAGCGCACATCTCGGCGCTCGAAGTGGTGCTGCCGTCCGGCGAGACGACCGTCTTCGGCGGGGTGGACGCTGAGCCGCCGGGATTCGACCTGCGCGGGCTCTTCGTCGGGTCTGAAGGCACCATGGGCATTGCCACCAAGGCCGCGGTGCGGCTGACGCCGAATGCGCCAGCGGTGCGGACCCTGCTGCTGGACTTCGACGATGTCAGCGAGGGCTCCGCGGCAGTCAGCGCCATCATCGCGGCTGGGCTGGTGCCCTCGGCGCTGGAAATGATGGACCAGCGCGCCATCGAGATCGTGGAGGCATTTGCCCACGCCGGCTACCCGACCGAGGCCGCTGCGGTGCTGCTGGTGGAGTTGGACGGCTTGCCGGGCGGGGTCGAGGCGGGCGTGGAGATCGTGCGAGAGGTGGCGCTGAAACACCACGTCGGCCACGTGCGAGTCGCGGCAGACGACGCCGAGCGGGCGCTGCTGTGGAAAGGTCGCAAGAACGCCTTCGGAGCAGTGGCGCGGATCAAGCCCGACTACTACCTCCACGACACGGTCGTGCCCCGCTCGAAGCTCACCGAAGTGCTCGAGAAGGTGTACCGGATCGCTGATGCCTACGGTTTGATCGCCGTCAACGTTTTCCACGCCGGCGACGGGAACCTGCATCCGATCCTGGCGTTCGACCGGCGCGAGCCCGGCGTGGACGAGCGCGTGAAAGCAGCGGGCCGTGACATCGTTGCTGCGTCCATCGAAGCCGGTGGCGTGCTCACCGGCGAGCACGGGATCGGCTTGGAGAAGCGGGAGTACATGGGGATGATGTTCAGTGCCCACGACATGTACACCCAGGACGTGGTGCGCGAAACGTTCGATCCCGAAGGGCTCGCCAACCCCCTCAAGATCATCCCGTCGGGCTCGCGTTGCAGCGACTCATTCCACCAGCATGTGCCCGAAGGTGCTTGGGTGTGAGTTCGCAGCCGAGCAGCGGCGGCGCGCCGCCATCCGCGCATGCGAGCACAGGGCCGCCCGAGGTCGGTGCCAGCCTCGCCGCGAACATTGCCGCGGAGGTGACAGCGTTTGCCCGCGAGGTTGGCAGCTGCGATCCGGTCACCGTGGTGGGCGCCCGGACGCATTGGGACGTCGGCGGCTGTCCGCATGCGGAGGCGCGTGAAGTCCGCGCACCTGCGGGCGTATGGGAGCACGAGCCGTCGGAGATGACGGTTCGCTGCGGTGCCGGCACGACCGTGGCCGAACTGTCGGCGCATCTCGCTCGAACCGGCCAGATGGTCCCGCTCGATCCTGCCGACGACGCAGCGACCGTGGGCGGTGTGCTGGCGTGCGGGTTCGGCGGGCACCGCAGGCTTCGTTACGGCCACGTGCGCGATCTCGTCTTGCAGACACGCCACGTGGATGCCTCCGGCAAGGTGGTCACCGCGGGCGGACCCACGGTGAAGAACGTCTCGGGGTACGACTTGGCTCGCCTGCTGGTGGGGTCGCTTGGCACGCTGGGCTTGCTCGCCGAGGTGATCCTGCGGACTCTGCCGGTGCCCGAGGCGTCGCAGTGGCTCACGGGCGACGGCGATCCGTTTGCCGCCTTCGATCTGCTGTACCGGCCCAGCAGCATCTTGTGGGACGGCAGGCGTACCTGGATCCTGCTGGAAGGCGATCCGGCTGACGTAGCGGCAGAGGCCGCCAAGCTTGAATCTGCGGGCTTTGGTCCCAGCGACGGTCCGCCGACGATTCCCGGGCCCGGCCGCGAATCGCGCACGCCATCGGGTCTGCGTGAGCTCGCAGGCACGCCTGACGGGTGGATTGCTGAGGTCGGCGTTGGTCTGGTGCATCGCGACGAACCAGTACAAGCTGCGCTGGTCTCGTCGACCAATGCTGCGCTGATGACGCAGCTCAAGCAGCGACTTGATCCCCACGATCGGCTCAATCCCGGCCGGAGGGCATGGTGAGTCCGGTGGGCGAACGGTCGGGCGCAGTGAGCCCCGTGGGCACGTTCCCGCTGCAGCTCGACATTGACAGCGACACGCTTGCTTCGTGCGTTGCGTGCGGCATGTGCCTGCCGCATTGCCCGACGTACCGGGTGACCGGCGAGGAATCGGCTTCTCCGCGCGGCCGTATCGCACTCATGCGCGATGTCGCCGAGCGGGGCGAGGCCGATGACGCGTTCGTGGAGTTCATGGACGCGTGCATCCAGTGCCTCGGCTGCGAGACGGCCTGCCCCGCCGGAGTCCACTACGGCCGCATGATGGAAACCACCCGCGAGGCCTTGGCGACCCAGACTCGCTACCAGCCCCGCCTCCGGCGGCTCGCCTACCGCGCGCTGGGCATGCCCCGGCTGCTCGGCTTGGGATCCCGCCTGCTGGGGCTGTCCCAACGGCTCGGCCTGATGCGCTTGGTAGCTCTCGTGGGCCGTGCGCGCCCGTTCCGTCAGCTCGCTGCCATGACCGCCTCGCTGCCGCGTGTGCCGGTGCGCCAGTCGCCGCTCACCGCCAGCGGTGACGATGTCTGGCTCTTCACCGGGTGTGTCATGGACGCCTGGATGCGTGACACCCACCGGGCTGTGCAGTCTGTGATCGAGGCCGCCGGTGCCGGCGTTGCGCTGCCCCCGGCGGGCGCTTCGTGCTGCGGGTCGCTGCATCTCCACGCGGGTCTGGCCTCTGACACCCGACGACTTGCGCGCAAGGTGATGGCAGCGCTTCCCGGCGAGGCCCCGATCCTGATCGACTCGGCGGGCTGCGGCGCCACGATGAAGGAATACGGCCACCTGCTGGGCACCGACGAGGCCCGACGTTTCGCAGCGCGAGTCCAAGACGTGCACGAGTGGCTGGCCGCGCGGGTCGACGACCTGCCGCCAGATGCCTCAGATGCCGATAGCTCAACGCCGCTGCAAGTCGCAGTCCAAGACCCGTGCCACCTGCGCCACGTCCAGCAGGCGCACCTGCCCGTGCGAACGGTGCTCAGCCGGTACTTCGAGGTCGTCGAGCTCGACGACGAGGGGCTCTGCTGCGGCGCTGGGGGTGCGTACTCCCAACAGCATCCCGAGGTTGCCGGAGCAGTGCGGGAGCGCAAGGTGGCGGCCATAGAACGCACCGGTGCGAGCGTTGTGGCCAGCGCAAACCCCGGGTGCACACTGCACCTGCGAGCGGTGGGACTCGACGTGCGCCACCCGCTGGAGATCGTGGCCGAGCATCTGCACGCTCGGGAGGCTTGAGCTCGTGTACGACGAGATCACCGAGCTGGCCGACCGTCTCGACGACACGGCTGAACGGCTGGCCGAGCTGAGCATCGAGCTGTTGCAAGGGGCTCTCGCCGATGCAGACACCAGCGACGAGCGATCCCGGCTGGAGCGAAGCGTCACCCGCGCCCGCAGGGCCACGGTCAAGGCGGCGTCGATCCTGCGGGAGTCCACGGGAGCGTCAGAGCCTTTCGACGACTAGAGGCCGACGAGCGGCCCTCGCCCGGGCAGACCGCTCAGTAGCCGCTCGAGATGCGGTACAGCTCCCCGATCAAGTCGTCGTACAGGCCGATGGCGAGCGTGATCGCATACGCCCCGCCGACAACCGCCCCTGCGACCGCAAACGGCCTGCGGTCGAGCACCCGGCCCACGGCAGGCACCGCGACCGGCAGCACTGCGAGCAGTAACAGCGGCAGCAGTGCCCCCGCCGCGTACACCCCCATCAGCGCCAGCGTGCGGAGCTCGTCAGTGCTGGCGTCATTCAGGATGTCGCCCAGCCGGGGGCCGACACAGGGCCTCCACAGCCAGCTCGCGATGGCGCCCCCGACGAATCCGCCGCTGGCCGCGAGCGGCGAGTTGCCCGCCGGCGCTTTCCACGCTGCCAGGTAGGTGCCTGCCGCCAGCACGGCGACGACCACGACGACCAGGCCGCCCATGTCGGTGCGCCAGTATCCCGCAGCGGGCGCCCACGCCATCAGCGCGACCCCGGCCGCATACAGCAGGCCGACGGTGAGCCGGGCTCGCCGCGCCACCAGCACGAGCGCCAGGCCGGGAACGACGATGGGCAGCGTGCACGCCCAGCTGATGACGCTGATCCCCTCGGTGAAGGTGTCGACGAGCGTGTCCACGACGGGACGCCCTGCTTATGCGCTCTCTCGGGCGAGGAGACGCTTGACGGTCGCGTAGAGCTCCCGATAGGTGTGCGCGCCGTCGCCGCGGCGATCAAAGCGGATCTGGTTCTCGCTGTCGATGATGTAGACGCGGGGCCAGTAGCCGGTCGGGCCTTCCTGCCAGTGGTGAAAGTTGTACTTGGTGGTGTCGAGTGCGATCGGCCAAACCACGCCGAGCTCAGCCGCGGCCTCGACGATGTTGTCCACATCGGCCTCGTACGCGAACTCGGGGGAGTGCACACCCACGACCTCGACGCCGCGATCGCGGAAATCGGCATGAAGCTGGCCCAGCGCGTCGAGCGTCTTCTTGCAGTTCCGGCAGCCGAACGTCCAGAACTGCACCACCGTCAGGGTGTTCCGCTCGCGGATCTCCTCGAGTGACGTGGCGTCGGTGTTGAGCCATCCGTCGAGCCTGCTCAGCGTGAAGGCGGTGCCCAAGACAGGAATCGGCTCGGGCGGTTGGGTTGTCGTAGTGGCCGCCGGCGAGATCGTAGGGGGTGACGGCGCGGAAGTGCCCTCGGCTCTCGCCTCGGGGGCAGCGCCGCCGCCGCTCGGGATTGCGGGCGAGGATTGGGTGCTGGGCGGATCGGCAGCCTCGGCGAACGTCGGAGCGGTGTCGGGGTTGGCGACTGCGGTCCAGACGATGACGGCGATGCCGGCCAGCACGACGACGAGCGCTGCGTAGCGCGCGTAGGAGGACTTCATCCCACCGCGCAGCGTACGCCTCACCCATTCCACCGCATCCGCGGCGCAGCGGCCTAGATGCGACTGCTGTGCCTGATGCGCAGCCGCTTAGACGCGACTGCTGTGTCTCATGCGCAGTCGCTAGACGCGACTGCCGAGCGATTCGAGCGGGATGAGCTTGCGGTCGGTGGCGTTGTCGGTGGGACGCAGCATCCGGCTGCGCACCTCGGGGGCACCGTCGGCGTTCTCGTAACCGGTGAGGCGCTGGCGGGTGCGACGCCCGAGGGGTTCTGCGATATCGCGGAAGTCCTGCTCGGTGAGCCCTTGGCCATGCTGCGCGCCCGCAGCACGCGAGATGTTCTCATCCATGAGCGTGCCGCCCATGTCGTTGGCCCCCGCCCGCAGGATCTGCTGGGCTCCCGGCGGCCCGATCTTCACCCACGACACCTGGATGTTGTCGATGAGCCCCCGGTAGGCGATCCTGGGCACGGCATGCATCAGCAGCGTCTCGCGGAACGTCGGACCTCGCCGGGCGCCCTTGCGCAGGTAGATCGGGCTGGCCATGTGCACGAACGGCAGCGGGACCCACTCGGTGAACCCGCCCGTGCGCTTCTGCAGATCTCGGGTGGCCACGATGTGGTTCGCCCAGCTCTCAGGGTGCTCGATCGATCCGAACATGATCGTGATGTTCGAGTGCAGGCCCACGGCGTGAGCCGCCTCATGGCATTCGAGCCACTCGGCGGTGTTGATCTTGTCGGGGCACAGCACCGCCCGCACCGAATCGTCGAGGATCTCTGCGGCGGTACCCGGCAGCGACTTCAGCCCCGCTTCCTTGAGCCGCATGAGGTAGTCGACGAGCGACTCTCCGAGCCGCTTGGCCCCCTCGATGACCTCGAGGGCGGTGAAGCCGTGCAGGTGCATCTCGGGCACGACGTCATGGATGGCCCGGCAGACATCGATGTAGTAGTCGCCGTCGAAGCTGGGGTGGATGCCGCCTTGCAGCGTCACCTCGGTGGCGCCCAGCTCGGCTGCCTCGATCACCCGTTCCTGGATGTCGGCCAGCGTGAGCATGTAGGGCGTGCCACGCAAGTTCAGCGACAGGGGTCCTTTGGAGAAGCCACAGAACTTGCACTTGAACGTGCAGACGTTCGTGTAGTTGATGTTGCGGTTGTGCACCCAGGTCACGATGTCGCCCACAGCTTCGCGGCGCAGCTCGTCGGCCA
Organism: Candidatus Poriferisodalis sp.; assembly: GCF_965203655.1. GTDB lineage: Bacteria > Actinomycetota > Acidimicrobiia > Acidimicrobiales > Poriferisodalaceae > Poriferisodalis. The sequence continues at coordinate 347,470 of NZ_CBDBDD010000005.1, read as the reverse complement.
CCTCGCCGACGGCGACCACCTCGGGTCCGCGTGCGGAGAACAGGGTGACGATCTCCTCATGCCCGACTTGCTGACCGGCCATCACCCCGTCGAGCACCTCGCGCACGGCCCCGCGGGCATGCGAGGGGCCATCCATGATGTTCGTGGGCAGGTGACCGGCGCCGCCTGAGTACCACTGGGTGGAGTTCTCGTCGGCCACCAGCACGTCGGCGCCGGAGCCGGCGTCGAGATTCTCCATCGTCCGTTCAGGCATCTGGCTGCCGGGGTCGTCACGGCCGAGGCCCTCGGCGTCGGACCGGTCCATGACCGGGAATCGATTCCCTTCGGCCAGCCAGCGCTCGGGCTGCAGCGCGAACTCCGGGTAGATCGTGAGCCGGGGAGCGAGCGTGAATGCCCGCGCTTCGGTGATTTCCCGCAGGCGATCGAGCGCCGGCCACGGGCGTTCGGGGTTGACGTGGTCGGCCGTGACCGGCGAGACGCCGCCCCAGTCGTCGATGCCGCAATCCAGCAGCCCGCCGAAGTCGTCGGAGAGGTTCGGCGGTGCCTGCAGGTGAATGTCGGCCGGCAGGATCAGGCGTGCCAGCGCGATGGCCTGCGCGTACTCGTCGGGCGGGCAGGCCGGCATGTTGTGCATGGAGGTGCCCGCCTTGGGCAGGAAGTTCTGCACGATCACTTCCTGGATGTGGCCCCAGCGGGCATGGCTCGCTGCGATGGCCTCCAGCGCTGCCAGTCGATCCGCCAGCGACTCGCCGATGCCGACGAGGATGCCGGTGGTGTAGGGGATCGCCAGCTCGCCCGCAGCCTCGAGCGTCGCCAAGCGTCGGGCCGGCTCCTTGTCGGGGGAGCCCCGGTGGCAGTCGAGGTGCGGATTCAGCGACTCGATCATCATCCCTTGACTCGGCGAGACCTCCCGCAGCGATGCCAGCTCCTGGGCTGTCATGGCACCGGGATTGGCGTGGGGGAGCAGACCGGTCTCGTCACGCACCAGCCGGCACATCTCGACCAGGTAGTGGACGGTGGAGTCCCAGCCGTGCGTACGCAACCACTCAGCCGCCGCGGGGTAACGCAGCTCGGGCCGCTCGCCCAGCGTGAACAGCGCCTCATGACAGCCGGCCCGGGCACCGCTCGTGGCGATCTCCAACACCTGTTCGGGCGTGAGATACGGCGAGTCGAGCCGGGCCGGGGGCTGGGCGAACGTGCAGTAGCCGCACTTGTCGCGGCACAGCATCGTCAGCGGGATGAACACCTTCGGGCTGTAGGTGACACGTGTGCCGAACGACTGGTCGCGCACCTCGGCGGCGCGCTCGGCCAGCTCGGCCAGCGCCCGGTTGGCGAGTGCCAGCGATCCGGCAGTGGGCTGCGGTGCCACGGCGATGCCGTTGGCGGGCGCGCCGTTGGCTGCTGGGTCGTCGACGGTGTGCGACGGTTCGATGATGGTCACAGGGCCCCTCCGTTCGTGGGGTGCTGTTGGAAGGCTCGGGTCGCCCCGGCTGCCGCCAGCTCGCGACCAGGCGACGTGTCGCTGTGGCCCGCGAGGCTGCGGATGCGTGAGGGGCTGACGGGCTCATCGCAGGCGGGACAACGCGTGGCGATCTCCAGCGGCGTGCCGCAGTCGGCATGCACCAGGACGGTCGGTGCGTCGCCGTCATGGCACCAGCGGTCGCCCCAAGCCATCAGCGCGAGCAGGCAGTTCGACAGGTCGAGACCCTTGGGGGTCAAGACGTAGTCGTAGCGGACGGGCCGTTGCTGGTAGGGCACCTTGGCCACCACGCCGGCATCGGTGAGGCGGCTCAGCCGGTCGGCCAGCATGTTGCGAGCGATGCCCAGGTCGTGCTGCATGGCGCTGAAGCGGCGCACGCCGCGGAACAGGTCGCGCAGGATGAGCAGCGTCCAGCGGTCGCCCACGATGTCGAGCGTCGCCTGTATGGAACAGGCGGGCTGGCGCTCGTCCGATCGCTCATCCAACACGGTCACGGCCGCGCACCTTAGGGGAGTCAGTTTCGGTTTGCAACTGACTCGGCCGGAGAGGCGCGAGCGAGTCCGTCAGGCGAGCGAGTCAGCTTTCGTCTGCAGTGACACCAGCAGCTCGTCGAAGCTCTTGGTGAATGCTGCGACTCCCTGCGCCTCCAGGACGTCAGCGACATCGTCGAGGTCGATGCCGTGCGCTGTCACCGCATCCAGCACGTAGCGGGCAGCGGACTGGTCGGCATCGATCGTGCGACGCAGCTTGCCGTGGTCGCAGAAGGCATCGAGGGTGGCGTCGGGCATGGTGTTCACCGTGTGCGGCCCGATGAGCTCGTCGACGTACAGCGTGTCGGGATAGGCCGGGTTCTTCGTGCTCGTCGATGCCCACAGCGGGCGCTGCACCTGCGCGCCGAGCGCCGCGAGCCGGTCCCAGCGCGGCCCGCTGAAGATCTCCTCGAATCGGCCATAGGCGGCCTGCGCTTGGGCCACTGCCGTCCGGCCGCGCAGCCCCAGCGCGCTGGTCGAGCCCACGGCGTCGAGGCGGCGGTCCACCTCGGTGTCGGTGCGGCTCACGAAGAACGAGGCCACGCTCGCGATACCCGACAGGTCGGTCGCACCGGCCTCGGCCCGGTCTTCGAGTCCGGAGAGGTACGCCTCGGCCACCTGCACGTAGCGGGCTACCGAGAAGATCAGCGTCACGTTGATGCTGTGACCCTCGGAGATCATCTGGCGGATGGCGGGCAGACCCTCGACCGTGCCGGGGATCTTCACCATCAGGTTCGGTCGTGCAATGCCTTGGTGCAACCCCCGGGCCTCGGTGATGGTGGCCTCGGTGTCATGCGCCAGCGACGGGTCGACTTCGACCGACACGAATCCGTCGGTGCCGCCGGAGGCCGCGTGCACCGGTTCGAGCGCGGCCAGCGCTCCGCAGATGTCGCTGGTGACGAGCTGCCAGTACGCGTCATCGACTGGGGAGCCGCCGCGCACCAGGTCGCCGAACTGCTCGTCGTAGTCGGCCGACGCCTCGATGGCCTTCTGGAAGATCGACGGGTTCGAGGTGAGGCCGCGGATGCCGCGCTCCACCCAGGTCTCCAGTTCTCCGCCGGTGATCCAGCCGCGGCGCAGGTTGTCGAGCCACGGACTCTGGCCGTACTCCGAGAACAGCGAGGTGAGCCTTCCGTTCGTCGTACTGCCAGCAACGCCGTCGCTCATGGCCGTCCTTTCAAGGTGACGATTCGCAATCTCTTTCTAGAGCAGCTTGCGAGCTGCATCGGCGATGCTGTGTGCCGTAAAGCCGAAGTGGGTCATCAGGTCGCTGCCGGGTGCGCTGGCGCCGAAGCGGCTCATCGAGACCGTGGCATCGGCGTAGCGGTCCCAGCCGAACGCAGCGGCGGCCTCGACGCCAAGCACCGGCACGTCCGCGGGAAAGACCGTCGTCCGGTACTGCTCGTCTTGGTGCTCGAAGAGGTCCCAGCTCGGCATGGAGACGACCGTGCTGGCGATGCCTTCGGCTGCGAGCAGGGCCGCCGCTTCGGTGCAGCACTGCACCTCGCTGCCCGTGCCGGCCAGGATCACCGCAGGCGCAGGAGTGTCGATGAGCACATAGGCGCCGCGTTCAACTTGTCCGGCGCGCTCGGTGCCGTCGAGCACCGGGACGTTCTGTCGGGTCAGCACGAGCGCCGTGGGACCTTCACGTTCGACCGCGATCTGCCATGCCTGTGCGGTCTCGTTGGCATCGGCAGGGCGGATCACGCCCAAACCCGGGATCGCACGCAGCGACGCGAGATGCTCGATCGGCTGGTGCGTGGGCCCGTCCTCGCCCACGCCGATGGAGTCGTGCGTCCACACGAACACGGTCTTGGCCCCGCTCAGCGCGGCCAGGCGCACCGCGGGCCGCATGTAGTCGCTGAACACCAAGAACGTGCCGACCACCGGAAGCGCCCCGCCGTGCAGGGCCATGCCGTTGGCCACCGCGCCCATCGCGTGCTCCCGCACGCCGTAGAAGAGCTTGCGGCCGCCCGGGTTGTCGGCAGACAGCACCTCGGCGGTGATGTTGGTGCCGGTGTTGCCGGTCAGGTCGGCACCGCCGCAGATGAGGGCAGGCACGTTGTCCAACGACGCGTCCAGGACGCGGTTCGCGGCAACCCTGGTCGCCATCTGGGTGCCGGCTTCGAAGATCGGACCGGCAGCCGGGTCGCCGTTGGTCGAGCGCGCTGACCACAGCGCATCCAGCCAGCCGGGATCGTGACCGCTCGCGGCGATGCGGGCTTCCCATTCGAGACGCTCGGCGCTGCCCCGGGCACCGGCGGCGGCATAGGCCTGCGCCACGTCATCGTCGACAACGAACTCGGCGCTGGGATCCATGTCCATGGCTCGCTTGGCCGCGGCGATCTCGTCGGCATCCGTGATGGCACCATGTGCCGCCGAGGTGTCGATGGCGGTGGGCATCGGATAGCCGATGTGGGTGCGGATGATGACCATCGACGGCCGGTCGTCGGTGAGCATCGCGGAACGCAGCGCCCGCTCGATCGCGTCGAGATCCTCCGCCGCTTCCCCGAGGTCGGCGACGTGCCAGCCGTACGCTTCGAAACGCCGGGCGGCGTCGTCGCTGAGCGCTAAGTCGGTGCTGCCGTCGATCGTGATGCGGTTGTCGTCGTAGACCGCAATGAGGCGTCCGAGCTGCTGATGGCCTGCCAGCGATGCCGCCTCGTGGCTGATGCCCTCCATCAGGTCGCCGTCGCTGACGATGACGAACGTGCGGTGGTCCACGAGGTCCGCGCCCAGCCGGGCACGCAGTCCGCGTTCGGCCAGCGCCATGCCGACAGCGTTGGCGAACCCCTGACCGAGCGGTCCGGTGGTGACTTCGACGCCGGGGGTGAGGCCTCGCTCGGGATGGCCGGGAGTGATCGAGCCGAGCTGGCGGAAGTCGCGGATGTCGTCGAGCGTGACGCCATAGCCCAGCAAGTGGGTCATGGCGTAGACGAGCATCGAGGCGTGGCCCGCGGACAGGATGAAGCGGTCGCGGTCGGGCCAATCGGGCGCACCTGCGTCGTAGCGCATGATGCGGCTGAACAGCACGTGTGCTGCTGGCGCCAGCGCCATCGCCGTGCCGGTGTGGCCGCTGTTGGCCCGCATCACGGCGTCCATCGCCAGCGCCCGGATGGTGTTGATCTGCCGTGCTTCGAGAGTGGTGTTCATGTCGCTTGGCTCATCATTGCCCATCGGCGTCAGAGAACAGCGCCATCGAGGCCGTGAAACCGTGCACGTACGAGCGCGCTCCAACCGGGCCGATTTCGCCGGCGCAGAACATGCCGCCCACTTGTGCCCCGAGGTGCTCGGCGAGGACCGAGGCGTCGTGATGGGGAGCGTCGAACAGGTGGGTGCCCCGGCCGTTGCACGTGAACAGCAGGGCGCCCTCGGTCTGTGGCGAGTGCGCGAGCGCGGCGCGCAGGTCTTCGTCGGCAGTTTCGGCGTCGCGCACGTGGAATTGCACGGTCGCGCCGATCGGTGCCTCGTCGCCGATGGCGATGGCGCCGCTCTCGCGGTCGGCGCCGAGCACGCCGCGGATCAGGAAGTCGCCTCGATCGAAGGAGACCTTGGCCTCATCGGTGACTCGGCCGACGTGCAGTCCCCGCTGAATCAGCCGCTGATCGGCCGGGTCAAGCTTGGCGAACATCTGCTGCAGGCGCTCGAACGGCGGGAGCCCGCCGAGCGAGCGCACGACGTTCCCTTCGGCCTCGGTGATGATGTAGGGCTGACCGATCGGTCGGCAGCCTTGGGACACCAGGTGCGTCACGGTCACGCTGCCGCCGACGATCAGCGCCGCGGCGCCTGAGCGATGCACGCCGCCGTCCACGACAATGCGATTGCCGCCCGGCATCGATGCCCCCGACGCCAGGCCGCCCAACACGCTGACCTGCGGCCACCGCTCAGCCCAATGCGACAGCGCCGCATCAACGGGATAGGAGTACGGGTCGGCCAGCAGGATCATCGAGGGATCACCAGAGGCGCCAACCTCGTCGATCGCTGCCGCAAGCACCCCGTCGTCGGCTGCCGGATCCGGCACGCCGGGGAGCTGGACTGCGCGCGCCCGCCTCGCGGTGCCCGAACCGAGGCTCCCTGCCCACAGCACCGCGGCGGTCTGTTCCTCGATCTCGCGTTCGCCGGCGGCCACCGAGACGGCCGTCGTGCCGACGAACGCGGCGGGAGCGAGCAGCTCGACGACCGTTGCTGCGATCTCCTCGGTGTGATTCATATGCTCACCCGACGTGAACAGCAGGGCCACGTCAGGCTGGGCGCCGAGTGACTCGAGCACGTGGCCCACGATCTCGCCGGTGGCCGCGCCGGGATCGGTGTGCTGGGACAGCCCGACGGTGAACGGCATCGCTGGTCGACTCGCCTAGCCGGATTGCTCGGCTGGTGTGCCGGTCCAGCCGCCCGTGGCTGGCTCTGCGGCCGGCGGCGGGCTGTCGTCCGCCGGCGGGGTCATCGTCAAGGGAATGACGATCGCCTCGCCTTGGTCGACGCGGCAATGGGCCTCGATCGTGGAAGGCTCCTCGAACGTCAGCTCAGCCTGGACCAGGTTGTAGCCGAACTTGCCGGGCTCCACGCTGAGGGGCTGCACGTTGCGCGCAATCTGCTCGTCGACTCGCATGAATCGCACTTCGAGCGCTGCCAGGCCAGTGTGGGATGCGGGGCAGCGCACGAGCACGATCATGTGCGGCGTGATGGTCACCGGGAACGGCCCGGGGGCTGCCATCGAGAAGTGCACACCGCCGAGATCGATGCGAGCTGCGCCGCCGGCAGCCTGGCGCATGTCGAAGTGCTCGATGAACAAGGCGGACATGATCTGCACGCTGTGGATCGTAGGCGTGCGAGATGACTGTCAGGCGAACGCTGCAGCCAGCAGAGCTTGCCATGCAATCTGAGTCGCATCGGTGTTGCCGGGTCTGCATCGAGCGCGCTGCCGTAGATTGCCTCCCATGACACAGAGCGAGAGATTCGACGGCGAATACGGACCCAGCACATGGGACTGGGTGCGGGAACAGGCCGACGCGTACGAGGCGTCGAACGGCAGCGAAGCCAACACGTTGCGCGACACCGGCTTGCCGATCATCGTGATGACGACGGTCGGGCACCGCACCGGCCTGGTGCGCAAGGTCCCGCTGATGCGTGTCGAGCACGACGGCGAGTACGCGATCGTCGGCTCCAAGGGCGGCGCCCCGGCGCACCCGGGCTGGTACCACAACCTGATGGCCGATCCGACCGTGCTCATCCAGGACGGGCCCGAGCCGTTCGAGACGACGGTTCGGCTCATCTCCGGTGCTGAGCGTGACGAATGGTGGGAGCGGTGCGTCGCCGCCTTCGCGCCCTACGCCGAGTACCAGGCAAAGACTGATCGCGAGATCCCCGTCTTCATCTCTGCCCGCCCAGGTTGATCCGGCGGTGCAAGCAGACGCTTAGCGGGCGAGCAGCTGGCGGTAGACATCGGCTGCTCGTTCGAGCTCTGCGATCTCGACCCATTCGATCGCTTGGTGCGCCTGATCGATGGAACCCGGGCCGAACACCACGATCTGGTCGGCCACCTCGCCGTAACGCAGCGCATTCGTACCGAAGTCGGCCACGGCGGGGCTGTGGCCTGACATCTCCGCCATGGCGGTGACCAAGTCGCTGCCGGGCGCCTGGAAGAACGCATTCTCGCCCAAGCCGTTCGCCAGTTGCACCTTGACTCGCGCGGGCAGCGCCGCGGCGCGCACCAAGTCGGTGAGGCGAGCGAACTCCTCTTGGTAGTCCTCGCCGTCGGCGATGCGCCTGCCGATGTACATCTCGCAATGGTCGGGAATGATGTTGCGGGCCCGCCCGCCGCCCATCTCGTTGACCGACACCGTGCCGGCCCCGAGCACGCCGACGTCGCGCTGGCTAGCCAAGCGCTCTTGCTCGGCGTCGATGGCCGCGATGATGCGGGCGCCTGCAGACAGCGCATTGATGCCCAGGTGGGGTTTGGAGGAGTGTGCTGCACGCCCCTCCACCTCGACTTCGAGCCCGAGCCCGCCCTTGTGGCCGTACACCGGGACGCACATCGTGGGCTCGGCCACCACGATCTGCTCGCGACTCTCGCCGCGTTCGAGCAGCCGGTCCCGGTAGCCGCCCGCACCGGCCAGGCCACCGCCTTCCTCGGAGATCGTGCCGACCAGCTCGACGGTGCACATCGGCTGCTGGCCGGCGGCAGTCATCTCGGCCAGCACGGCCAGCACGACGGCCATGGTCGCCTTGGTGTCGACCGAGCCGCGCCCCCAGACCCGTCCTTCGCTGATGCGGCCCTCGAAGGGATCGCCCTCCATGTGCTCGACGCCGACGGTGTCGAGGTGCACGTCGATGGCCAGCATGCGCTCGGTGCGGCCGGTGAAGCGGGCATACACGTTGGGACGCCCGGGCTCGATCTCGTCGAGCTCGACCTCGGCGCCCAGCGCTGCTGCCCGTTCGGCCACCCAGTTGGCCATGTCGGCCTCGGCGACAGTGCCTGAGCGCGGCCCGTGGTGCAGCGGGTTGACGCTGGGGATGCGCACCATCTCGCTCAGCAGCTCGGCAATGGAATGGCCGGTGGCGGTGCCGTTGATCGTGCCTATCGCCTCGCCGTCGCTCATGAGTCACCCCTTCGTGGCGGAGCGTACGCGCAGCGCGATCGCCACGCAGTGAACGACGGCGTGCCGATCGCCGAAAATCACAGCCGGTCCGGGAGCCCGAAGCCGTACCGTTGTGGCTTATGTCGACTGGTCCTGCGTCTGCTGGCGGTTCGCGCGTGCTGGCCGAGCTTCCGGTGGGGGAGCGAGTGGGCATCGCGTTCTCCGGCGGGCTCGACACTTCTGCGGCTGTGGCGTGGATGAACGAGCGCGGCGCGCTCGTGTGTGCCTACACGGCCGACCTGGGCCAGTACGACGAGCCGGACCTGTCGGGGGTGCCGCAGCGGGCGCTCGACTACGGCGCTGCTGCCGCACGCCTGGTGGACTGTCGAGCCGAGCTCGTGCGAGAGGGCTTGATGGCGCTGCAATGCGGAGCGTTCCACATCTCGACGGCCGGCCGCACGTACTTCAACACCACGCCGCTGGGCCGAGCGGTGACCGGCACGATGCTGGTGGCGGCCATGGCCGAGGACGGCGTGGACATCTGGGGCGACGGCTCGACGTACAAGGGCAACGACATTGAGCGCTTCTACCGCTACGGCCTGCTGGTCAACGCCGGGCTGCGCATCTACAAGCCTTGGCTGGACTCGGCGTTCGTGGACGAGCTGGGCGGGCGGGCCGGCATGAGCGAGTTCTTGGTCTCGCGCGGGTTGCCGTACCGGGACTCCACCGAGAAGGCCTATTCCACCGACGCCAACATCTGGGGCGCCACCCACGAGGCGAAGCGTCTGGAGGACTTGGGCACGTCGATGGAGATCGTGGAGCCGATCATGGGCGTCGCCCACTGGGACCCGGCGGTCGGAATCGACACTGAGGACGTCACGATCCGCTTCGAGGCCGGTTGGCCGGTCGCCATCGGCGGGCGGGAGTTCTCGGCATCAGTCGCAGAGGGCAGCGATCACGTTGCGCTGGTGCTGGAAGCGAATGCCGTCGGCGGGCGCCATGGCCTCGGTATGAGCGACCAGATCGAGAACCGCGTCATCGAGGCCAAATCACGTGGCATCTACGAAGCGCCAGGGATGGCGCTGCTGCACATCGCGTACGAGCGGCTGCTGTCGGCGATCCACAACGAGGCGACGCTCGACAACTACCGCACGATGGGCCGCCGTCTGGGCCGATTGCTGTACGAGGGCCGCTGGTTCGACCCCCAGGCGCTGATGCTGCGCGACTCGCTGCTGCGTTGGCTGGGCTCGTCGGTGTCGGGCGAAGTCACGCTGCGGCTGCGCCGTGGCGACGACTACTCGGTGCTCGACACAACTGGCCCAGCGCTCACCTACGCATCCGATCGGCTGTCGATGGAACGAGTCGAAGACGCAGCGTTCGGGCCAGGCGACCGCATCGGGCAGCTCACCATGGCGAATCTGGACATCGCCGACAGCAGGGACAAGCTCGCGGCCTATCGCGACGCTGGCCGGCTCGGTCCCGGCGGGCTGGCCGAGCTCGATACCTGATTCGAGCCTCGGCGCTTGCGGGCACCGCCGTACTCGGCGCTGCTCGGCGTCAGCCGCCGCTGCGGAAGCCGTCGAGGATGTCGTTGAAGGTTTGGCTTGGCCGCATGGCGGCTTCGGCGAGCGCGGGGTCGGGCAGGTAGTAGCCGCCGAGGTCCACCGGCACTCCTTGGCACTCCACCAGCTCGTCAACGATCTGGCCCTCGTTGGCGGCCAGTGCCGCCGCCAGCGGGGCGAATCGGTCGGCGAGGTCGGCGTCGGTGCCCTGGCGGGCCATCTCGTCGGCCCAGTGCTTGGCGAGATGGAAGTGGCTGGCGCGGTTGTCGGGCTCGTTGACGCGGCGGCTGGGAGCGCGGCCTTCCGCGAGCCACGTGCCGATCGCAGCGTCGAGGGTGTCAGCGAGCAGCTGCGCGACGGGGTTGCCGGCCACACGGGCCAGATGTTCGAGCGACACCGCCAGGGCCAGGAATTCGCCCAGGCTGTCCCAGCGGAGGTGGTTCTCGGCCACCATCTGCTGCACATGCTTGGGCGCTGAGCCGCCGGCGCCGGTCTCGAAGAGGCCACCACCAGCCATGAGCGGCACGACCGAGAGCATCTTGGCCGACGTGCCCAGCTCGAGGATCGGGAACAGGTCGGTGTTGTAGTCGCGCAACACGTTGCCTGTGACCGAGATGGTGTCTTCCCCGCGCCGGATGCGCTCCAGCGAGAAGCGGCAGGCATCGGCCGGGGCCAAGGTCGTGATGTCGAGCTCGCCGATCGAGGCGTCGTCGGCCTGCCATTCCGCCAGCCGCGCATCGACCTTGGCGATGAGCTGCGCATCGTGGGGCCGTTCGGCATCGAGCCAGAACACGACCGCAGCCCCGGTGAGCTGACCGCGCTCGATGGCCAAATCGACCCAGTTGGCGATGGCTGCGTCGTTCGTAGTGCACATGCGCCAGATGTCGCCCTCGGCGACCTGGTGGCTCATCAGCACCTCGCCGGACTCGGTGGTGACCCGCATGGTCCCGGCAGCGTCCACCTCGTAGGTCTTGTCGTGACTGCCGTACTCCTCGGCCTTCTGGGCCATGAGGCCCACGTTGGGCACCGAGCCCATGGTCGTCGGGTCGTACGCGCCGTTGGCGCGGCAGTCGTCGATCACCGCTTGATAGATGCCCGCGTAGCTGGAGTCGGGGATGACGGCCTTGGTGTCGTGCTGGTTGCCCTCGGCGTTCCACATCTGGCCCGACGACCGGATCATGGCCGGCATGGACGCATCCACGATGACATCGCTCGGCACGTGCAGGTTGGTGATGCCGCGGTCGGAGTCGACCATGGCCATGCCCGGGCGCTCGGCCAGCGTGGCGGCGATGTCGGCCTCGATGGCCTCGCGCTGCGCTGCAGGCAGCGACTCGATGGCGGCCAGCACGTTGGCCCAGCCGTCATTGGGGTCTGCACCGGCGGCCGCGAGCGCTTCGGTGTGCCGGTCGAACACCGGTGCGAAGAACGCTCGCACTGCATGTCCGAAGACAATCGGATCAGCGACCTTCATCATGGTGGCTTTGAGGTGCAGCGAGAACAGCACACCTGCGGAGCGGGCGCCAGCAATCTGGTCATCGAGGAACTCACGCAGCGCGGCGACCGACATGAACGTGGAGTCGACGACGTCGTCGGCACCGACGGGGACCTTGCGCATCAGGCGCACGTTCCCCTCGTCATCCACATGCTCGATGCTCAGTGAGCCTGCACCGACTGTCGTGACCGACTGCTCATTCGAGCGGAAGTCGCCGCCGGACATCGTCGACACGTGACTCTGGCTCTGCTGGGACCAAGCGCCCATCGAGTGGGGGTATTGGCGCGCGTATTCCTTGACGGCGCGGGGTGCGCGGCGGTCGGAATTGCCCTCGCGCAGCACCGGATTCACCGCCGAACCCTTCACCCGATCGAAGCGCTCGCGGATCTCGCGCTCGGAGGCATCTGCGGGGTCGTCGGGATAGTCGGGAACTGCGTAGCCCTTCGATTGCAGCTCGGCGACGGCGTCCTTGAGCTGGGGGACCGAGGCGGAGATGTTCGGCAGCTTGATGATGTTGGCGCCGCGGTACTGGGTCCACTCGCCGAGTTCGCTCAGCGCATCGCCGATTCGCTGGTGGGGCTCGAGCATGTCGCCGAAGGCTGCGATGATCCGTCCGGCGAGCGAGATGTCACGTGTCTCGACGTTGACACCGGCGGCATCGGTGAACGCGGTGATGATCGGCAGCAGCGAATACGTGGCTAGTGCAGGCGCCTCGTCAGTGTGGGTGTAGACGATCTTCGAACCGGTGTTGTTGGGCGAGGAGGACATAGCGATTGGACGCTACCGCCCGCTGGGGAGTCGTCGCCCGTTCGGCAGAGACGGCTCAGCCGGTGGCGTGCGCTGCGGCGGAGCTGCCTGCCAGGCGGCCGAACACGGCACCCGCCGAGAGGCCCGAGCCGCCGGGGTAGTTGCCGTAGAACAGGCCGCCCACCAGCTCGCCTGCGGCATACAGGCCACTGATCGGCCGTAGGTCGGTGTCGATCACGCAGCCGGTCTCGTCGATGCGCAGGCCGCCGAACGTGAAGGTCAGGCCGCACGTCACGTGGAATGCGGAGAACGGCGGCGTTTCGATCGGCATCGCCCAGTTCGTCTTGTCGGGGCTGAGGCCCTGGGTGCGGCGGCCGTCGAGCACGTTGGGGTCGAACGGGACGCTGCGGTCGACCGCTGCGTTGAAATCGCTGATGGTCGCCAGCGCCCGCTCGGTGTGCACGTCCTCCATGCGCGCGCAGAGTTCTTCGATGCTGTCGGCGGTCACCTTGGTGACCTGGCGGATGCGGTACTCGTCGCGCAGCAGGTGCTCGGTGTTGGCGTCGAAGACCTGCCAAGCCGAGTGCCCTGGTTGGGCCAGGATCTCGCGTCCGTAGCGGGCGTAGGTGTAGTTGCGGAAATCGGCGCCCTCGTCCACGAAGCGCCGGCCGTCCTGGTTCAGCACGATCGAGAACGGGTAGCTGTGTTTCTGGAAGCCGTCGCCAACCGCAAGGTCGCCGAACTCCGGGGCGTTGTAGTCCCACGCCACGGCATGCGCGCCGCTCCAATTGCCATACGGCATCGCGCCGATGTCGAGCGCCATGGCGAGGCCGTCGCCGGTGTTGAAGCGGGTGCCGCGCACCTTGGCCAGATCCCACCCGGGACCGAGGTAGCGGGTGCGCCATTCGGCGTTGGCTTGGAACCCGCCCGCTGCCAGCACGACTGCGCTGCATTCGACGTCGATCACACGGCCGCTGCACCGCACGCGAACGCCCCGTACCGCACCGCCGTCGTCGGTCAGCAGCGAGCGTCCAGCGGCTTCGTGCCACAGGTCGATCTGGTTGCGAGCGAGCGCCGCCCGCAGCGACTCCACGAGCCCCTCGCCGCCGCCGACCGACTCCACCGTGAGGCCGCCCCAGAAGGTGAAGCGCCCGTCCACCTTGAACGCTTGGCGTCCCCAGATCGGCGCGAACCGCACACCGTGGCTCGCCATCCACATCAGCGTGCCCTTGCTGCGGGTGACGAGCGTGTCGGCCAGTTCGGGATCGCACCGGTAGTCGCTGATGCGGCCCAGATCGGCGTAGAACTGTTCTTCGGTGTAGGTGCCGAAGTCGGTCATCTCCACTTCGGCGTCGGTGAGATCGGGCATCAGCGCCCGCAGGTCGTCGACGCCGTCGTAGGCGAAGCGGATCGCACCAGCGGTGAAGCGGCTGTTGCCGCCGGCCTCGGCCTCGGGCGCCCGTTCCAGCACCAGCACCCGGGCACCGCCCTCGTGAGCCGCGAGCGCCGCGCACATCGCCGCATTGCCAGCGCCGACTACCACCACGTCGTAGTGCTCCGTGGAGCCTGCCGCCGCCGATCGATCAGGCGCATTCACGCCGAGCGAGCCTATGTGGAGCGTCCCGACGATGCGGGAGCGAGGCCGGCCGGCCGAGTCACGGTGCTCTGGTGCGGAAACGAACCGGGGGAGCCGCGTACGCTGCGGCGATGAGCGAATCCAGCACAAACAATGACGCCGCGAACCGCGACGTGGTGATCGACCATGAACGCCTTGCGGAGTTCATCGCTGAGATCTTCCGGCATACGGCGTGTTCCGATGCCGAAGCGGCGCGTATCGGCCGCAGCCTCGTCGGGGCCAACCTGGCGGGCCATGACAGCCACGGTGTGATTCGCTCGGCGCTGTATGTGGATCTGCTGGCGAATGGCATTCAGCTCGCCGACCAGGAGCTCAAGGTGCTCATCGACTCGGGCGCGCTGTTGCTGGTGGACGGCCAGTACGGCATGGGCCAGACGGTCGGTCCTGCAGCAGTGGAACTGGGCATCGAGCGATGCAAGGAACTTGGCGTTGCGGTGGCGGGGCTGCGCAACGCGGGCCACCTCGGCCGCATCGGCGAGTACGCCGAGATGGCCGCAGCCGAAGGCCTGGTCTCGGTGCACTTCGTCAACGTCGCCAACAGCCGGCTGGTGGCCCCGTTCGGCGCCAAGGCCCGCCGGATGGGCACCAACCCGTGCGCCTATGGCGCGCCCGTGGCCGGTCGCCGCGCCGTCATCCACGACTTCGCCACGTCGGTGGTGGCCGAGGGCAAGGCCATGGTGGCGCTGCATGGCGGCCCAGCCGTCCCCAGCAACGCCCTCGTGTCCGGCGACGGTGAGATCACCGGCGACCCGCGGGTGCTGTACACGTTCGAGGAGGGTCAGCGCCCCAACTCCATGGACGGGCCGGGCGCATTGCGGGCGATGGGGGAGCACAAGGGCTCGGGCATCTCGGTGATGTGCGAGCTGCTGGCCGGCGCGCTCACCGGCACTGGCACTGCAGGACCGCGCCGGGTTCGCTTCGCCAACGGCATGCTCTCGGTCTACGTTGACCCGGCCCAGGTGGACGCCGCTGTCGGCGAGACTGACGACGGCTACAACGGCATTGCGGCCGACTATCTCGATTGGTTCTACGAGGCGGCGGCGATCGATCCGGGCGAGCCCGTCAAGCTGCCCGGCGACGTCGAGCACGAGCGGCGCCAGCACCGCGTGGCCAACGGCATCACGCTGCCCGCCGAGACGTGGGAGAGCATCTGCGGCGGCGCCCGAGCCGCCGGCGTCCCCGAAGCAACGATCGAGGCCGCCGCCGGCAACTGACCCGACGTACGCGAGCCATCCCGGCTGGTGACACGGAGCTTGACCGAGAACTCCTTAAACGTGTTACGTTTAAGGAGTGTGGATCCATGAGTCGGCCTACCGCCATGGCCTGACTGACGACGAGATCCGTCACGCTTGGGACAACGCTATGGGCTTCTTTGACATCGACATCGAACATGAGCCGATCAAGAGTCTCTGCATCGGACCCGACCGGGCGGAAACCTGCTCGAAGTTCTGTACCTGCAAGCCGAAGACGCCGACCTCATCATCCACGCCATGCCGCTACGACCGACATTCCGTGCCTATCTCACCAAAGAACATCTATGAGCGACGAAACCGACACCAGCAAGGTGCGCAGCAGCTTGACCGACGACGAGATCGACGCGATTGCCACCGACTTTGAGAACCGGGAGTTTGAGTCGGCCGAGCTGACCGCAATCCGCAAGACCCGCCGACGCTCCCCGCGTCTCGGCGAGGCGAGGGCCGAGGTGTACACGTTCCGAGCACCGCCGAGCTACAAGCGCCGCATCCAAGAGCAAGCCGCAGCTCAGGACGTCACAGAGAGCCAAGTCATCCGGGACGCGCTCGACGCATACCTCTCTGCGTCGTAACCCAGCTCGGAACCTCGACCCCTTGCAGTGCGCGCAGCTTCATGAGCTGCCCGTGTCTAGTCCTGCTGGGCGCTACTCGTCGAGGGTGGGGCCGGCGCCTTGCACGCGGGTCTGGCGCATGTAGCGGCGCCAGCGGTCGGCGTCGTAGCCGGCGCCGCGGTGCAGCAGGCAGCGATTGTCGTAGATGACCGTGTCGCCCGGGCTCCAGCGATGCGCGTACTCGTCTTCGGGACGGGTGGCGGCCTCGTTCAGCTCGTCGATGAGCCGGCGGCTGTCGATGCCGTGCCAGCCGACGATCGACCGGGCGTGCGAGCCGGCGTAGTAGTTCTTCAAGCCGTTGCCGGGGTTGGTGCGCACCAGCCGCTGGGGGATCGGCGGGAGTGATGCGGCGTGGTTCGGATCGACCGGGGCGACCTTGGTCCGGCTGAACACGTAATCGTGCAACACCACCAGATCGTCGATCTCGGCTTGGCGCTCGGGGCCGAGCCTGGCGTACGCGGCGCGCTGGCTGGCGTACAGCGTCTCGCCGCCGTCGCCGGGCACTTCGTAGGCGCACAGGATCGACACGTACGACGGCACGAGCCGGAATGACGAATCCGAGTGCCAGAGGTTGTTGCCCTTCTGGTTGTGGGTCAGCGGGTGTGATTCGTCCCGCTTGGTGTTGGCGTCGATGACGTTGCCGATCGTGCCGAAGTACTCGACCCTTCCCGTCTTGCCGAAGACCACATGGTTCGGCTCGGGCTCGCCGAGGCTGCGGGTGAGCGCCAGCTGCGCCTCGTCGGACATCTGCTGGTCCGCGAAATGCAGCAACGAATAGGTGTCGACGGCCTCATGCAGCGCTGCAACGGCTGCGCCATCGAGCGGCTTCGACAGATCGATGCCACTGACCTTGGCGCCGAAGTCGGGATGAATGGGCTCGAACGTCAGCACTGGATGTCTCCCTCGGTCAGCCCCGCCATTGATTCTGGTCGCAGGCAATTCTGGCCGCCACTGCCGGCCGCCGGGCTCTGCCGTCAGCTCTGGTGGCGGGCCAGCGAGCCGCCCTCGGCCGCCAGCCGCTCCAGCAGCGGGCTCGGCGTCCAGTGGTCGCCGCCCAGCGTCTCGTCGTAGTGTCGGATGCGGCCCAGCACCTCGCCGAGCCCGATCTCGTCGGCCCAGTACATCGGGCCGCCGGTGTACATCGGCCAGCCGTAGCCGTTGATCCAGGTGACGTCGACGTCGCTGCCCCGCAGAGCGATGCCCTCGTCGAGGATCTTGGCGCCCTCGTTGACCATCGGGTACAGGCAGCGTTCGAGGATCTCCTGATCGGTGACATCCCGCAGCACCGCTCCCCGCTCGGCGGCGAAGTCGCGGATCATCTGCTCGACCTCGGGGTCGGGTGTCGATGCCCGGGTGTCGGGGTCGTAGATGTAGTAGCCGCGGCCGTTCTTCTGGCCCCGGCGGCCCGACTCGCACAGCACCTCGCGCACCGTCGAGCTCGACGACGTGTCCTCGTTCCAGCCGACGTCGAGCCCGGCGAGGTCGCTCATGGCAAACGGACCCATCGGGAAGCCGAAGCCGTACACGACCTTGTCGATCTGGGCCGGCGTGGCGCCCTCCAGCAGCATCTTCTCGGCCTCGATGCCCCGCATGAACAGCATCCGGTTGCCGATGAAGCCGTAGCAGACGCCGCACAGCACCGGTGTCTTGCCGATGCGCTTGCCGATCGACATGGCAGTGGTGATGGCCGTGTGCGAAGTGGCATCGCCGCGCACCACTTCGAGCATCCGCATGACGTTGGCGGGGGAGAAGAAGTGCATGCCGATGACGGCTTCGGGCCGTGATGTGGCCGAGGCAATCTCGTTCACATCCAAAGCGGAGGTGTTGGTGGCGAGCACCGCACCCGGCTTGCAGATGCCGTCGAGCTGGGAGAACACGTCCTTCTTGAGCGCCATGTTCTCGAAGACGGCCTCGATCATCAGGTCGCAGTCGGCGAAGTCGCCCATGTCGGTGGAGCCCTGGAGCAGGTCCATACGGGTCTGCACGTCGTCGGAGGAGATGCCGCCCCGCGCGGCGGTGCGCTCGTAGTTGCGCCGCACCACACCGAGACCCCGTTCGAGGCTTGCCTCGTCGCGCTCGACGAGGGTGACGGGAATGCCGATGTTGGCGAAGTTCATCGCGATGCCTCCGCCCATCGTGCCCGCGCCCAGGATGCCGACCCGCGCAATGTCGACGGGCGGCGTGTCGCGGGGCACGTCGGGTACCTTCTGGGCCGCTCGCTCGGCGAAGAAGTAATACTGCTGAGCGTTGGCCTGCGAGCCGCCCATCAGCTCGCCGATCTGGCGCTGCTCGAATGCCATGCCTTCGTCAAAGTTGCCGCTGGCGCCTGAGGCAACAGCGGCCTCGATGCACTGCACATTGCGCTCGGGTGCGTCGAATCCGCGGGTGCGTCGGGCGATGGAGGCTCGGAATGCGGCGAACTGGTCGGGGCCGAACCCCTCGAGCCGTTCGTTGCGGTCGCGGACCTTGGCCAGCGGCAGCCCTTCGGCCACGGCCCGGCGGGCGAATGCCAGAGCGCCCGCTTCGAGTTCGGCCACGGTGTCGCCGACGATCTCGTCGATGAGCCCGCACTCGAGCGCTTCGGCCGAGCCGATGGGATCGCCGCTCGTCACCATCTCCAATGCACGCTGCGGACCGGTGATGCGCGGCAGGCGCTGCGTGCCGCCCGCGCCGGGTACCAGCCCCAGCTTCACCTCGGGCAGCCCGAACTGTGCCGAGCTGACAGCCACCCGGTAGTGCGCGCACAGCGCTACTTCGAGTCCGCCGCCCAGCGCCGTGCCGTGGATGGCAGCCACGACGGGCTTTGTGCTGTTCTCCATGGCGGCCTGCGGCGGGCCGATGCCGGGCTTGCGCGGTGCCTGGGAGAACTCGGTGATGTCCGCGCCGGCAATGAACGTGCGCCCGTCGCAGATCAGCACGATCGCGGTGGCGTCGCCGGCCTCAGCGGCCGCCATGCCGTCGAGCAGCCCGAGCCGCACATGGTGGCTGAGAGCATTCACGGGCGGGTTGTTCACGATGAGCAGCGCCACGTCGTCGCGGCGCTCGAGTCGGACCGACTCGGTGATCTGGCTCTGTTCCTGGGTTGTCATGGGCCGCAGCGTACGCAACGACGGCGCGGGATGATCGAGTGACCCGAGCCAATCCCAGAAAAGTCTCCCCAATGAGGAGAGGGCCCGGCGATACGCTGCGCATGTCTTGGACGAATGCAACGCCCAAGCCATCCCCATGGAGCGCCGGTGACTGACAAGCCCGACCCGTTTACGGTCCCGTTCGGGACCATCTTCTGTGACTGGATGACCACAGCCCGCGCCGACCACGGCCCGTACGTCTACGGCGGGGGAGCTGAGCCATTCGGCGATTTCACCATCAGCCCAGCGGCACACGTACTGCACTACGGCAGCGCCATCTTCGAAGGGCTGAAGGCGCACCGGCAGGTGGACGGGTCGCTGGCGATCTTCCGGCTGGACCGTCATGTGGAGCGCATGGTGTCCAGCGCGCTGCGGCTGCGGCTGCCAGCCATCGACGGCGACGTCTTGCACCAGATGTGCGTGGACGCCGTCGAGGCCAACGCAGGCGAGGTGCCCGACCCGCCCGGCTCGCTGTACATCCGCCCGACGCTGATCGGCACCGAGCCAGACATCGGCGCTGCGGCCCGGCCGACCAGCAGCGCGTTGCTCTACGTCGTCAACTGCCCGGTGGGCGACTACTTCAAGGGCGGAGTCCGGCCCCTGACCCTGCTGGTGGAGACCGAGATTCCCCGCACCGTCCCGCAGTTCGGCATGGTGAAGTGCGGCGGCAACTACGCCATGGCGCTGGCGCCCACGCTCGATGCCATGGCCGGCAACGAGGCCATCGACCAGATGCTGTTCGCCACCGGTGGGGACATCACCGAGACCGGGGCATCCAACTTCTTCCTGGCCGACGACGAGCGGGTCGTGACCCGCCATCTCGACGAGTCGTTCCTGCACGGCGTCACCCGGTCATCGGTGATCGAGCTGGCTGCGTCCCTGGGCTACGAGGTCGAGGAACGCTCGATCGACCCCGAGGAGTTGATCGAGTGGGCTGAGCGAGGCGAAGCGTTCCTGTCCGGAACCGCCGCGGTGCTCGCACCCGTCGGCACGATCCTGTACGAGGGCAAGA
Organism: Candidatus Poriferisodalis sp.; assembly: GCF_965203655.1. Lineage (GTDB taxonomy): Bacteria > Actinomycetota > Acidimicrobiia > Acidimicrobiales > Poriferisodalaceae > Poriferisodalis. The sequence goes on along the minus strand of NZ_CBDBDD010000005.1, from coordinate 327,441 downwards.
CGCTCACCGTGGGCGACGGGCAGCCCGGCCGCAACACGATGCGTCTGCGCCAGGCGCTCGTCGACATCCAAGTCGGCGCAGCGCCGGATCCCTTCGGCTGGCGTACGCCGGTGAAGGGCTGACGGACTGGGGACGCCATGAGCAGCCAGGACGCCGGCCGCATCGTGCCGTGGACTGCAATGGAACACGGCACGGCCGACGACTACGAGCTCTTGATGCCGTGGCACTACGCGCATACCCGATCCCGGCTGGTCGACAACCTGCTCAACATCCTGCAGTACCTGCGTGGCCCCACGCTGGGGTACCAGATCGACCGCTACGACCATTCCCTGCAGTGCGCCACCCGTGCGCTGCGCGGCGGCGAGTCGACAGACATGGTGGTGGCGGCACTGTTGCACGACATCGGTGATTCGTTTGCGCCGGAGAACCACAGTGCTGCCGCGGCAGCCGTCCTGCAGCCCTACGTGGACGAGCGAACCCATTGGATCGTGGCCCATCACGGGCTCTTTCAGGGCTACTACTACTTCCACCACCTCGGCGGGGACCGCGGCGCCCGCGAGCGGTGCAAAGAGTCGCCGCACTATGACGCCTGCCTGGACTTCTGCGAGAACTACGACCAGAACTGCTTCGATCCGAACTACCCCAACTTGGCCGCCGAGGACTTCCGCCCCCTGCTCGACGAAGTCTTCAGCCGCCCCTCAGGAGTCCCCGCCACCGCCCCGCTCGCCTGATTCGCCACGCCGCCGGGACGCTGCTCTCCGCCTCACCAGAGCGTGGCGACGGGAAACTCCTCAAATGCGGGGTCCCTCGTGACAAGCGTCAAGGACCCGATCTCGGCCTGCGCCGCCAGCATCCGGTCGAACGGATCCTTGTGCGCGGCCTCGTAGCTGCCTGCCCTGAGTGCCTGCTCGTGTATGACGGGAAGGTGCAGAAATCCGTCTGCGGTTACTGATGCGCCGAAATGGGGAACGAGCTCGCTGAATTCGCCGAGTCGGCCCATTCTTGACTTAGTCGCCATCTCCCATGCGCTCACCGCGCTAGCGAACACCAGGACATCTGAATCGGAGATCGCTTCGCGGGCGACTGGTGAGAGCGATGGATGATCGGCCCACCACCACAACAGCGCATGGGTGTCGAGCAAGAGGTCGTTCATTCACCCTCCCACGCAGCGAGTTCATCGTCGGGCAAGGGGTCGAAGAACTCTGGTGGCACCTCGATACCGCGGAATCTGCCTGGCATCCGTCGAGTCGCCGCCGGCACATACGGAACGAGACGGGCACACGGCTTGCCCGCCCGCGCAATCACGATCTCCTCGCCCGCCTCCACCCGGCTCAGCAGCTTCGACAGGTGTGTCTTCGCCTCGTGCACATTCACAACCGATGAAGATTTCATTTTGTTTCAGCCTTCGCAAGTTATTTTCATTGCTACAAGGAGAATAAACTTAGTCTAGTGACTAGACTAAATACAACACGCGGCGGCCCAAGGCGCAGGCAAGGATGATCACGCAGGGATGCGGAGACGGGTCAGAGGCGGGTGATGGGGTCGCCGGCGCGGACGGTGCCAGGCTCGATAACGCGGCAGTTGACGCCGCGCATGCGCAGGTCGCGGCCTTCGCCGGTGTTCACGAACCGCAGTGCGTCGCGGCCGAAGCGGGCTGCGAACTTGGCGCAGCCCCGGTGCGGCTTGGCCGTGACCTCCACGACGGCATCGCCGAGACTCAATTGGGCGCCGGCGGGCAGTGTCTCGTGGCTGATGTCGAGGTCCGCATAGAACTGGTCGCCCGCCAGCGGCCAGCGCTCGACCGGACCGATCACGGCGGCCGCCGCACGAGCGCTCATGATGGTGATCTGGGCATCCGGATGCGGTCCACCATCGGCTGATGACGGTGAGCCTCGCTGGTTCCACGTGTCGCCCTCGATGCCCTCGTCGGCGCTGATGCGGGCCTCGCTCAACACCTCCCGGGCGTCCACGGCGGGCCGACGGACGATGAGCTCGATGGTGCCGCCGTCCGCGGGCGCCTCGCGGATGTGCGGCAGTGCGGCCTCCAGCTCGCTGGTGCTGCGGTGGAGCGTCTCGTTGACGTCCTCGTGCTTGGTGGCGGTGCCGGTTTCCGCTGATGCGTTCATGGGTGCGTGCCTTCGTTTGCGTTCGGACTGGCAGGGGCCTCGCGCTTCTCTGCCACGGGAGGATTATTGCGCCGGCGACGGCACCTGCGAAGTGAACTCAAGCTCCCGATCGCGCGCCACGGCTGCCGGGCTGCGATCGGCCGGGTCGCCGTAGCCGCCGCCACCCGGGAATTCCACGATCAGGCGGCGATTGCCGGGAATCACCGAGCGGCCTTTGGCACGCACCTCGGTGCCGTCGTCGAGCGACAGGCGCCCGAGCGCACCAGGGCCGCCGCCATGGCGACCTCTCGCAGGGAACACGGTTCGCTCATAGGTCGCGCTGATGGAGAAGTCACGTCCTTGGCGGTTCTCCAGCTCGATGACCTGCCCGAGCCCGCCGCGGTACTTGCCCTGCCCACCGGAGTCGGCGCGGAACTCCTTGCGCCAGAACACGAGCGGAGTCCCGATCTCGTTGACCTCCACCGGCATGTTGCGCACGCCGCTGGGGAACGCCGTCGCCGAGAGTCCATCCGCCTGCGGGCGCGCACCCGCGCCGCCCGAATGGAAGCTCATCAGGATGTACCGCTCCGGCTTGCGCCGGTCGGCATCGGCGCCGGAGTGCCCGACAGGCGTGCGCGAGCGATTGGTCGCCCCGACACCGGTGTCGGGCTCCCACATGCCTGTGCCGAGCAAGTTCCACAGCGACGATGTGCCCTCGGCCGGCACCCGCTCGGGTACGACCTGGCTCAGACAGCCGAACACAGCGTCGGGCAGCAGCTGGCCCATCACATGGCGCACGTTCACCGCTGCGGGGTGGGGCGCGTTGAGAATGCAGCCCTCGGGCGCGCTGACCCGCACGGCATCGAGCGAGCCCGTGTTGTTGGGAATGTCGGGGCCGATGATGCAGCGCACGCCGAATGACGTGTACGCGTCGGTGTAGGCCATCGGCACGTTGATGCCCCAGCTCGACTGCGGCCCGGTGCCGTCGAAGTCCACGTCGATGCCCTCATCGCCGACGGTGAGCGAGCACACGATGTCGATGGGCTGCTCCATGCCGTCGACTCGCATCGTCGAGTTCCACGTGCCTCCCGGCAACTCGCCGATCGCATCGAGCATCGCTCGGTGCGACGACGTGATGATGTGTTCGGCCAACTCGTCCAAGTCGGCCATGCCGTACTCGTCCATCATCGAGATGAGGCGCGCAGCACCGGTCTCGTTGCAGGCAGCCAGCGAGTGAATGTCGCCGATGACCTGCACCGGGTCGCGCACGTTCGCCTCGATGATCGCCACCACCGTCGGGTCGAACACGCCGTCGCTGGCGAACTTCAGGATCGGCAGGTACAGGCCCTCGTGATACACCTCTTTCGAGTCGGTCGTGAAGCCCGCCCCGCCGATGTCGACGACGTGGCTGGTGCACGCGAACAGCGCCACCAGATCGCCTTCGCGGAATGCCGGCGTCACCACGACGATGTCGAAGAGGTGACCGGTGCCCTTCCACGGGTCGTTGGTGAGGAAGATGTCGCCGGGACGCATCTCCGATGCCGGGAAGCGCTCCAGGAAGTGCAGCACCGAGTACGCCATCGAGTTGACGTGACCCGGCGTGCCGGTGACCGACTGGGCGAGCATCCGCCCCTGGGGGTCGAAGATCCCGGCGGAGAGGTCGCCGGCCTCTCGGGTCGAGGTGCTGAATGCCGCACGGACCAGCGCCCGTGCTTGCTCCTCGGTCACCGAGATGAGCCGGTTCCACTGCACGCCGAGCCGGACGGCGTCCAGCTCGTCCGCATCGCTGGCGCTGGCGCGTTTCGCGGAGCCGGCCTGATGCGCACCGATCTGCGCGGAGATGTCCGTTGCCGGTGCAGTGGTGAGCCGCAGGTGCCTCCCGGCAGTGACCGTGGCCACCGATCCTGCGGGCACCACGGTGGTCGTCTGGTCTTCGATGATCAGGGCGGGGCCGACCAGCCAGTTGCCTTCTGCGAGCGCGCTTCGCTCGAACGTCGCGTGATCGACCGCGCGTCCAGAGGCGGTGTCGATGACCGGCGTCGTCACGGGCGATGTGACGGGCCCGGCGGAGATCTCCGTGTGCAGCGGCGCCGCCTCGGGCCCTGGGGTGCGTACCTCCAGCAGCCAGCTCAGGACCTCGATCTCGAGGTTGCCGATGTGACGGGTGTAGAGCTGCCGGTACGCCTTGGTGAACGCTGTCTGGAGCTGGCCGCGCAGTTCGGCATCGGTCGGGGCGGGCGCGCCGCCGCCGGTGTCTGCGCCCAGCAGCGCCGTCGCATCGATGTCGACATTGATCTCATGGCCCTGGCCGCGATAGCGCATGAGCGCCCTCACCCGGGTGCTGGTGGGTGCGCCCGGTGCAGCCGCATGCACGATCCCGAAGGCCTCGTCGGCCATCTCGCCCAGCAGTTCGGCCAGCGCCGTCACCGTCAGCTCGCTGACACGGGCATGGCGCGTGCGCACCGACTCGTGGGACACAGGTGCCCGCAGGAAACCGATCGCCGATCCGACACCTGCTCCGGCTGGCACCACGATGTCGCTGATGCCGAGCTTGGCGGCCACACCGGCAGCATGCAGCGGAGCGGCGCCGCCGAACGCGATGAGCGTGCCGCGGCTGATGTCGCAGCCCTGGTCGGCGGCATGGACGCGGCCGGCGTTGGACATGTTCTCGTCGACGACCTCGGAGATGCCGATGGCGGCGACCGTGGTGTTCAGTCCCGCGGGTTCGGCCACCGCTGAGGTGAGCGACTTCGCGGCAGCCTCGGCATCGAACGTCATCGTGCCGCCTGCGAAGCGCTCCGGTGCCAGCCTGCCGAGAACTGCGTCTGCGTCCGTCACGGTGGGATCTGCCCCGCCCCGCCCGTACGCGGCAGGTCCCGGCTCGGAGCCGGCGCTGGCCGGCCCGACCGTGATACGCCCGAGGGCGTCCACGCTCGCGATCGAGCCGCCGCCGGCACCGATCTCGACCATCTCGATCACCGGCAAGCGCAGCGGCAGTCCGCTGCCAGGCAGGAACCGGTACTCGCGCCCGACCTCGAATTCACGGCTCGTGCGCGGATGCCCGGACTCGACGATGCAGAGCTTGGCGGTGGTGCCGCCCATGTCGAAGCTGAGCGCCCGCTCGCAGTCCAAGCCTCGGGCGATCTCCGAGGCGAGCAGTGCGCCGCCGGCGGGGCCGCTCTCGATCAGCCGGACCGGGAAGCGCACGGCCTCCGCGAGCGTTCCCAAACCGCCGCCCGAGGTCATCAGAAACAGCCCGCAGCCCAGGCCCAGCGCTTCGAGGCGCGCATCGAGGTCGGTCAGGTAGCGGCGCATGAGCGGAGCGATGTACGCGTTGGCGCACGCTGTCGAAAAGCGTTCGTACTCGCGGATCTCCGGGCACACCTCCGACGACAGCGTGACGGTCGCCTCGGGCCAGCACTCGGCCAAGATCTCGGCGGTGCGCTGCTCGTGCCGCGGGTCGAGGTACGAGTGCAGGTAACCCACCGCCACCGAAGTCACCCCGTCGTCGGCAAGCTGGGCAGCAGCGGCACGCACGGCGTCCTCGTCGAGCGGCAGCAGCACGCTTCCGTCAGCGCTCAGCCGCTCAGGTATGCCGATGCGACGGTCCCGTGGCACGAGCGGCTCAGGCCGCCGCATGTAGAGGTCGTACTGCTCGAACCGGTTCTCGTGGGCCATCTCGACCGAGTCGCGGATGCCGTGCGTGGTGAGCAGCGCCGTGCGGGCGCCGCGGCGCTCGATCAGGGCGTTGGTGGCCAGCGTTGTGCCGTGGATGAACACCTCCACCCCCGCTGGCTCGACGCCCGCAGCGGACAGGACGTCCCCGACGCCCTCGAGCACACCATCGGCTGGCGCGTCCTGGGTGGTCAGCACCTTCGCCGTGTGGAGTTCGCCGGACCCGCCGTCACCGCCCACCTCGAGCGCGATGTCGGTGAACGTGCCGCCGATGTCGGCCGCGAGCCGGGCGCGCACGCCTGCCATCCGCCCAGCGTAGGCGCGCCATCTTGGGTCGCCCCCTGCGATCAGGGGGGTACCGTGCAGGCGTGGCGAGCGGCGACCAACGGGCCGGCAGACCGCCGGCGGGGGCCGGTGCGGGGCTTCGCATCGGCGTCGTGCGAGCGACCTGGAATCCCGAGATCGTGGACCGTCTGGCAGCGGGGGTCGAACGGGGCCTCGACGAGCTTGGTGCAATTCACGCGACCGAGGTGACCGTGCCGGGGTGCTTCGAGATCCCGCTGGCGGCGAGGCTGCTCGCCGGATCCGGACAGGTCGATGCCCTCGTGGTCATCGGGGCGGTGATCCGTGGCGAGACCACGCACTACGAGCTCGTCAGCGGGGGTGCAGCCCAGGGTGTGATGGCGGTGCAGCTCGAAACTGGCGTCCCGGTCGGCTTCGGCTTGGTCACCGTCGAGAACGAAGAACAGGCGTTGCTGCGCAGCGAGGGTCCAGGCGGTCACAACGTGGGCGAGGACGCCGCCTGCGTGGCCGTCGCCATGGCGCTGCTGGCCCGCGACTTCCTCGCGCGCTAACTGGGATCTGGACGCATTCGCACCAGCACTTTGCCGACTGCTTCGCGCTCGTCCAGCAGCCGGTAGGCCTGTGCCGCGTCTTCGAACGGCAGCACCTGCCCGATGGGCGGCTTCACCGCACCCGATTCGATCATCCGAAGCAGTCGCTCGTGGATTCGGGAGGGAATCGTCGGGTCCGCCGCCACGGCTTCGCCCCAGGCCGCGCCGACGAGGCTGACGTTGCGCAGCAGCAGCCGATTCACCTTGACCGTCGGGATCTCGCCCGCCGCGAATCCCACGACGACGAGCCGTCCAAAGCGTGCCAACGCCCGGATGCCGTCGAGGAAGCGATCGCCGCCGACCGGGTCGTAGGTCATGTCGACGCCGCGCCCGCCGGTGAGCTCGCGCACCTCGTCCTTCCAGGTATCGCTGATCAGCACGATGTGATCGGCACCCGCAGCACGGGCGATGTCGCCCTTGGCCTCAGTCGACACCAGGCCGATGACCGGGCCGGCGCCGACACCTTTGGCCACCTGGATGCCCGAGGTGCCCACTCCGCCCGAGGCGCCCAGCACCAGCACCGACTCGCCCTCGCGCAGACCCGCCCGGTCGATCATGCAGAACACGGCCGTCTGGTAGTTCATGACCAGCGCCGCCCCCTCTTCGAAGGAGAGCTCGTCGGGCAAGGCGAACAGGTCCCGGGGCTTGGCGGCGACGACCTCTGCCAGGCATCCGTTCGACCACACGCACACCCGGTCGCCGGGCGCGTATCCCGAGTCTGCGGGTGCCGTGCGGATCACGCCTGCGGCCTCGATGCCCGGCCGGAACGGGGGATCGGGCCGGTACTGGTAGAGCCCTTGGCTCTGCAGCAAGTCGGGGAACGACACGCCGCCGCAGACGATGTCGACGATGACCGACGCACCGTCAGGATCGGCCACCGGCTCCGCAGCATCGACGACGGCGACGCCCGCCGGGCCGGTCAGGGATTGCACTTCCAAAGCACGCATGGCGTCACGATGGCACATCGCGCGCTGTCACCGCCCGAGCCCAGCCGTTGAGCCCAGCCGTTGAGCCCAGCCGGTTCACCCATGGGAGCCCGGCGGAGGCCGCTGGTACTGTTGGCCGCGCAGTGCGTCTGCACTGGGGCAACCAGGCGTACGGACGCTCAGACAGAAGCAGGGGAAAGCGATGCGGTACTACTCGTGTGACTCGCACGTGGTCGAGGCAGCCGAGATCTATGCGGGACTGACCGACAGGTTCGGCGATCGGGCACCGTTCATCAGCAAGGACTACAACGACAAGCCGGGCACCTGGCTGGTGCTGCCCGGCGGCATCCGTCCCGTGCCGGTCGGCCGGCTGGGCATCGCCGGTGCCAGCCTGTCCGACCCGGCCACCCACGCCCGCATCGAGCAGGGCTACGACGGCTTCAACCCCGGCGTGATGGATCCGACCGCTCGGCTGGACGAGCAGGCCCAGGACGGCATCGTCGGCGAGGTGATGTACCCGAGCCTGTCGATGTTCACGTTTGCCATTCCCGACGACGAGGTGCGCGACGCCGCCTTCCGCAACCACAACGACTGGGTGCTCGACTACTGCTCGGTGGATCGCAACCGGCTCATCGGCGTCGGCTGCCTGCCCCTGCCCGATGTGGAGCGGGCCATCGCCGAGATCGATCGCTCGGCGCAGCTCGGCGTGCGCGGCTTCGCCATCCCGGCACACGTCGATCCTGCCAAGCCGTACTGCCATCCCGACTTCGACCCGTTCTGGGCCCGGGCCCAGGAATTCGGCGTGCCGCTCACCATGCACATCTTCACCGGGTCCAGCCTCGAGGGCGGCATGCCCGAGCACTGGGGCACGCCCGGCGGCCACCTGAAGGGTTACACGCTGGCCCACACCACCATCGCCAACACGATCATCGATCTCATCTGCGGTGGGGTCGTGGAGCGCTTCCCGGATCTGCGCTTCGTCTGCGCCGAATACGAGACCGGCTGGGTCGGCCACTTCAAGCAGCGGCTCGACCACGCTGCGTACCGCACGCCGTGGGAGGTGTCCGACGAGCTCACGATGAAGCCGTCGGAGTACTTCGACCGGAACTTCTGGGTCACCTTCGAGGACGACGTGGAGGGCGTAGCGACACGGCACTCGATCGGCGTCAGCAACCTGCTGTGGGGCAATGACTACCCGCACCACGATTCGATCTGGCCGAACTCGCGGCCGATCCTGGATGAGATTCTCTCGGGCGTTCCTGACGACGAGAAGGAACAGATGGTCTGGAGCAACGTCCTCGAGCTCTATGACCTCGATCCGGACGATCTGCCTGCCGCTGCCTGAGCGACGCCCCGCGCGGCTACGCCGCGCTGTGTCTATTGCTCGCGGCTACGCCGCGCTGTGTTTGATGCTCGCGGCTACGCCGCGAGGGGCTCGAGATGCGCGCGGATGGACTTGGCGACCATCTCGCCGTTCTCCATCGGGCCGAAATGGCTGAGCTCGGCGAAGGTCTCGAGACGGCCGTTGCCGAGCGCCTCGGCGATGGGCTGAGCGACCCGAGGCGGGATCTCGTTCCACTGTGCGGGTGCGTCGCCGCGCGCGACCACGATGGGGCAGGTTACCGCGCCGAACTGGGCGAAGTCCATCGGCACGCCTGATTCGTAGATGCGTGCCTCGGTGTCTCCCGTGCACGACAGTCGCACCGCGTCGTCGCCTGAGGGGTACGTGCCGATCTCGACGTAGGCCCTGACCGCTTCGGGTTCGCAGCGCGAGAACGGCGGCTTGGACATGAAGCGGTCGTATGCCTCGTCGACGGTCGCGAACCGAATGCGGCGCCGCCTTGACGCCACGACGAGCTCATGATCGGAATCGGGCATGGGGAAGCCCTCGGGGACGAGGACCGGTTCGTACAGGTACATGCCCCGGTACGTTCCCGGCTGGCGCAGCTCGGCGTGCAGCAGGCTCGCCGCTCCCAGCGAATGGCCAGCCGCCAGCATGGGCTCGCCGCCGAGGGCATTCACTGCGGCCAGAACTTCGTCGGTGAACCGTGGCCGCTCGACCGACATGCCGTCATGCTGCGGGCGCGACGCACCATGGCCCCGGAAGTCCAGCCCCCAGCACCGGAAGCTGTCCTGCAGATGAGGCACGACGGTCGCCCACATGCCCGCGTTGAGTCCGTTCCCGTGCGTCAGCAGCAACGGCGTGCCGTGCCCGCCGAGATCATGGAGCACGGCGTGCTCGCCGTCGGAGGTGGTCAGCCGCATCATCGCAGCGGCACGTTAGTGGGCTGCCCTGGCGTTGTCGTGTTGTGGAGCGTGGCGGTTCGCCTTACAGGGCTGGCTCGCCGCGGGCAGACTGGCACCATGGCGAACTTCATGCATGGCACAGCCGACATTCACTACGACGACCACGGCTCGGGATACCCGTTGCTGCTGATCGCACCAGGAGGCATGCGATCCGCCGCCTCCTTCTGGCCCCAGATGCCGTGGAACCCGATCACACAACTGTCCGACCAGTACCGGGTCATCGCCATGGACCAGCGCAATGCCGGCCGCTCGAGCGCTCCCGTGTCTGCCGACGACGGCTGGGCCACCTACACCGCTGACCAGCTCGCGCTCATGGACTACCTCGGCTGCGAACGGTTTCACCTCGCCGGCATGTGCATCGGCGGCCCCTACATCATGGGACTGATCCAGGCAGCGCCCGAGCGGGTGGTCAGTGCCACGCTGTTCCAAACCATCGGGCTCGACGAGAACCGTCACGCGTTCTACGACATGTTCGACGACTGGGCGCAAGCGATCCGCGACGACCATCCCGAAGCCGACGAGGCTGCTTGGACACAGTTCCGCTCAAACATGTACGACGGCGAGAACTTCCTGTTCAACGTCGACCGTGACTTCGTGGCCACCGTACAGACGCCGCTGCTGGTGCTGCTCGGCAACGACCTGTACCACCCAGAATCCTCGTCGCGGATCGTTCACGAGGTCGCACCCAACTCCACGATGATCGAGGACTGGATGGAAGGCGATGCCCGGACCGCAGCAATGGAGCAGTTCGCGCAGTTCCTGGCCGAGCACACTCCCTGAGCGGGGCGGAGACCCCCGCTGCCTCGCCGGATCGCTTAGCTTGCGCGCATGATGAACGCAGCCACCACAGACAGTTCCCACGGCTCCAGCATCCGGCTGGACGGCAAGGTGGCTGTGGTCACCGGGGCAAGCCGGGGCATCGGCGAAGCCAGTGCGCGAGCACTGGACAGCGCGGGTGCTCGGATGGTGCTGACTGGTCGCACCACGGCAGATCTGGAACGCGTCGCCGCAGAACTGCTGCATGACCCGGTGGTGCTGACGGCCGACCTTGCGCCCGCAGGTGCCGGCACCGATCTGGCGCGGCGCATCCTGAACGAGGTCGGCGGCGTGGATGTTCTGGTCAACAACGCAGGCATTCCGATGCGCCGCACTCCGGCGCAGCTCAGCGAGGCCGATTTTGACCTGGTGTTCTCGATCAACGTGCGGTCGCTCGTGATGCTGAGCGTCGGCTTGGCCCCGTCGTTGATCGAGCGCGGCGGCGGTTCGATCATCAACATCAGTTCAGTGGCGGGTGTGCACGGTCCGCTCGGTCGCGTGGCGTATGCCGGCACCAAGGGCGCCGTCGATGCGATGACCCGAGCGTTGGCCGCAGATTGGGGTCCTGAGGGAATCCGGGTCAACTCGATAGCGCCCGGCCTCATTGCCACGGCCATCTGGGAAGAAGCTCGCAACAACGTGCCAGGTCTGATCGAGGACCTAGCCGGCCAGATCGCGCTCAAGCGTTGGGGATTCGGCGACGACATTGCCGAAGTGGTGCTGTTCTTCGCATCGGATGCATCCCGTTACGTCACCGGGGAGACGCTGGTCGTGGACGGCGGACTGGCTCGCGTCACGGCCTCCAACACGCCGGCGCGCCTGCCCGAGCTCGAGGACTGACCAGCAGCAGACGCGCAGAGGGTGCCGAGCCGCAGCCCGGCACCCCCTGCTGAGTGCTTGTTGCGCCGCTCGCCCGATCAGGCAGCGGCTATGTGCACCTGCTTACGCAGCAGCGCGAGCAGCGTCGAGCCAGGCGTCGACTGTGGCGCGGTTGTTCGCGATCCAGTCTGTGGCCAGGTCGCCTGGTGCAGCGCCTTCGCCCTGTTCGACGTTGGCCAGCGACACCTCGATCACTGACAGCTTCACCACCTCGAGCAGCTTCGCAGCGGCCGGATTGGCTGCCAGGAAGTCGTTGTTTCCGGTGACCAGGATGTCAGCTGCGATCCAGCCGATCGGGCACAGGCCGTCAGCATTGTCGGCAGCCGACGGGCACTGGTCCGGACCGATCGCCGCATAGCCGCCCGTGCCGTCGGCCCCACGCTGTGAGTGGGCCTCGCCGCCTTCGGTGCCTGACGGGTTGGAGTCATCGAGGATCTCGTCCACGCCCATCCAGTACACGTTGTCGCCCGGCCGCAGCTGGGTGATGTACGCCGAGGGCGTCCAGGTGTAGGCCACCATCGGGATGCCTTCGTTGGCGGAGTCGACGGCCTGGGCGAACATGGCGTCATAGCCGGCGATGGTCTGGTTGATGTTGTCCCAACCCGAGAACAGGATCTGATTGGTGATGATGTTGTCGCAGGTCCACGACTCGGGGCAGCCGAAGATGTCGGCGATGCCGTTGCCCGGCACCGGGTCAGTGGCATCGAAGGCCGCCAGAGCCTCGGCATTGCTGTTCAGCTGATCCATCGTGTAGACCCCGTACTCGTCAGCGAACGACTTGGTCACCAGGAAGCCTTGCAGGCCGCCGGCAATCATCTCCTCGCCGACAATCGAGACGTGGTCGCCGACGAGCGAACCGTCGGGCAGCTCTCCCGCCAGCCAGGCCAGGTGGCCCGGGTACCAGCTGTTGGCCCAGAAGTCCATCTGTCCCTCAGCCATGGCGATGTAGCCGTTGTTGGGACCGAGCTCGAGCTCAGCCGGATCGGTCACCGTGTAGCCCAGCTCCTCCAGCATCTGCCGGTACAGCTCTGCCTGGAAGTAGCCGGTGCTCCAGTTGGCACGGCCCATGGTGACGGTGACGCCCTCGCCGGGGGTCATCGACATCTCTTCGGCCATGTCCTCTTCTTCGGCCATGTCCTCGTCGGCGGCCATGTCCTCTTCTTCGGCCATGTCCTCGTCGGCGGCCATGTCCTCTTCTTCGGCCATGTCCTCGTCGGCGGCCATGTCCTCTTCTTCGGCCATGTCCTCGTCGGCCGCAGCCGGTGCCGACGTTTCTTGAGTGGCGGTGGCGTCGCCATCGCCGTCGTCGTCGCCGCCGCACGCTGCGGCGAACAATGCGAACGCTGCTAGCAACAGCAGCAGCTTGGTCATTCGTTTGGTGAACATTGCGGAGATCCTCCCTGATCTGCCTCAGATTGCGTCGCGCGGCGCTCCGTGTTGCGACCACGCAAGAGTGGCGCCGATCGCCCGGCTCGACGAGGGCTCCCTGCCGGGAGCGTAGTCGGGCCCATAGCTCGTCCTAAACCCTAGACCGCGCATGCGTGTTCGGAAACCGCCGCATGCCGCTGAGCGGTTCTCGGTCTACTGCGCGTTCGCCGGGATGTCGCCGTAGATCTTGTTCCTCTCGAACTCGGCAAGCGTTCCGCGTGAGGTAGCGAACATCGTGAAGCCCGCCGTCAGCACGAAGACCGAGCCGACCCCCGAGACGAAGTTCTCATCGGCGACACGGACGATGGTCAAGACCCACGAGAGCGCGAGGACGGAGATGCCGATGCCCGCGCCGCCCACGAGCGCGCTCCAGCGATAGCGCAGCGACTCGTCGATGCCGGTCAGTCCGATCGCGGGCACCACCATCACCAATGCAGCGATCCCGGCGATCAGGACCCAGATGCCCAACCCGGCGCCCTCAGACTCGAATCCGTCGTGGATGACGTCACCGGTTCGCTTCGCCTGGGCGATCTTCGCGGCGATGTCTGCTGCCTTGACTCCCTCGATCCCGAGTTGCCGGTTCTTCTCGCGCCGATGGTCCTCCGCCAGTTGCTCGTCTCCATCGGCCTCTGCCTGAACGGCGGCTGCTTCGGCTGCCCGGGCCGCCGAAGCAGCCTCCTCGCCCTCCGCTGCGATCTGATCGAGCTCAGCCCTCAGTTCGTCGTCGATGACTGACTCGGCCCGCGTGTCGAAGCTCCATCCTGCGTATCCGCCCATCACCAGCAGCACCACGCAGAACGAGACGCCCAGCAGCCGTCCCCAGCCGATATTGGCGGGCAACGGGCGACGCGCCGTCATGGGAGCACGCCAGATCCAGAGGGCTGCACCAGCCGATGCGATGAGGGCGCCGACGACGGCGAGGTAGACGCCCGCTCCTTTGCTGTAGATGCCGAGCTCCTCGACGATGTCGGGCGGTCGAGCGAGCAGGTACGCGACTGCCACGACGAGTGTCCCGATGGAGAACACAGCGGCACCGTGTGCGGACATCCAACGCGAACCCTGACCCGGCCGGAACAGGGTGTTGAGGCCCGCCAGCAATGCGACTGCCGCCATGACGCCGATGAAGATGCCTATCCACGACCCGCCGGATGCGGACACGCCGTTGTAGCTCTGGGAGATATACGTGAGGTCACCAGCGCACACCAGCTCTGTGCTGCCTTCAGCGAGCGGGTTGAGCGATTGCTCCTCGAACCACTCGCCCGAGCACTCCACAAGCCGCAAATCGACGTCGGTGCTCCGAGCGAAGGCTGAGACGAGTCCGGAATTGACGTTCCAGGGCAGCAGCAATGCCACAAGCGTCACGGCTGCGCCGATGGTGGTCGCGATGACCGCACCGCGCTCCGGCCCGCTGACGGTCTCGAATGCCTCATCGGGCACCGGCGGCTCGGGATCCTTCGATGCTGCTTCGGCGGACTCGGCTTCGACGAGCAGCCTCTCGGGGGTGCGCCGGTTCCGCCACGCGTTGGTGATCCGGCTGAGGAGATTGCCCGAATCGCTGGCCTCGGGCTGGCTGAGCCGGTCCAGCACGACCGCCACCAGGAAGAACGCCAAGCCGCCAGAACCCGCTTGTGCGATGTCGAGGTTGGAGATCGCTTGGAAGAGCAGCCGGCCCAGACCGCCTGCGCCCATGATCGCGGCGATGCCCAGCATCGAGATGGCCAGCAGCAGCGTCTGGTTGAGGCCGGTCATGATCGCCGGCCGTGCCAGCGGGAGCTGCACGTCGGTGAGCACGCGCCATTCGGGCGCGCCGTAGGCGCGCGACGCCTCGACGACATCCTCCGGCACCTGGCGGATGCCGAGATTGGTGAGCCGGATCAACGGCGGCAAGGCGAACGTCATCGTGACCATCGTCGCCGAGACGAAACCGACGCCGAAGAAGAAGATGAACGGCAGCATGTACACGAACGAGTGGACGACTTGCATGGCGTCGAGGACTGGGCGGACGACTTTCCACGCGCCGTCGACGCGGCCGCACAACACGCCGAGGGGTATCCCCACCATGACGCAGAGCAGCACGGCGACGCCGATGAAGCCGATCGTCAGTGCGGTCTCACGCCAGTAGGCCTCTCCCAGCACACCGCAGATCAGCAGGCCGATGAAAGCCAGGAAGCCGACCTGGAAGTTGCGGATCAGCCACCCCAGCAGGAACACGCCCAAACAGACGGTCAGCCAGGACATCTGCAGCAGCCACTCGTCGACGATGACGTTGAGCAGCGTCCGGAACGGCCACTCGATCACCTCGAGCGTGGCCTTCATGTTGTTGTCGACCCAGAAGACGGTCTGTTCCACCCAGTCGCCGACCGGGATCTGCCAGTTGTCGAGCACGGTGTTCTGCCGTGCTTGTGCGACGACGCCCGACGTGCATTCCAAGAACTCGCCTTCGGCATCGACGAGTGCGTCCCGGCATTCCGTTCGTTCGCCGTCGATCAGGTAGGGGTGGGTTCCCGAGTCGACGATCTGCTCGGGTCTGAATCGGTACCACCACATGACGACGATCCCGACCAAGCCGCCCGCTGCGAGGCCGTAGCGACGCCCCATGACGCCGCCGAACAGGATCAGTGCGGGGACGAGGAAGATGGCGATCAGGAATGCCCACTCGATTCCGGTGGTCAACCAGTCGACGACTCGATCGCCCGCCTCGGGGGCGGTGACGTTGTCGAGCCACCTGTCGAGAAAATGACCGGTGTCCTCTTCTGCGGCCTCTTCGCCGTTGGCTTGCGCAAGCAGCGCGATGGCGCTCACATGAACACCTCCCGCTCGAAGCCCTCTATGAGCCGCTCGACTCGACCCATCTCCTCCATGATCAGGCGCGGGTCAAGATTGCCGACGAGTTTGCCGCCGTCGTCGACGACGGCGATGGACAGTCCTCGTCCCGCCGCGGCATAGAGCTCGTTGAGCGTGGCGTCGGGACTGCACTTGTCGAAGTCGGATCGCAGCGCTTTGGCGAGGTCGTTGCTGCCCATGCTGCGGGCGCGCAAGCCATCGGCAGCCGTCAGCAGCGAGACCGGTCGGCCATCGGTGTCGCAGCAGAATCGGCCGGCGATGTCGTCGCAGAGGGTCAGAGCGTCGCTGAGCGACATGTCCGTCGGGATCGGCTGCGGCTCGGACATGACCTCGTGGACTTGAATGACGCGTCCTTGGTCGACGTCCTGGACGAACTCGGCCACGTAGCCGGTCGCGGGCTCGGTGAGGATCTCCTCGGGTGTACCGATCTGCACGACGGCACCGTCTTTCATGATGCAGACCCGGTCGCCGATGCGCAGCGCCTCGTTGAGGTCGTGGGTGATGAACAGGATGGTCTTGTGGACTTCGTCCTGGATCTCCATCATCTCGTCCTGCATCTGTCGACGGATGAGCGGATCGAGGGCGCTGAAGGCCTCGTCCATGAGCAGGATGTCAGGGTCGGAAGCGAGCGCTCTGGCGAGGCCGACGCGCTGCTGCATGCCGCCGGAGAGCTGAGCGGGACGGTGCTCTGCGAAGGCTGCGAGGCCGACGAGCGAGAGCGCCCGCATCGCTGCCTCGTTGCGATCGGAGCGGTCGACCTTCTGCACCTTGAGGCCATAGCCGACGTTGTCCAGCACGCTGCGGTGGGGAAACAGGGCGAAGTGCTGGAAGACCATGCCCATCTTCTCCCGCCGGAACTGCTGCAGGTCAGTTCCTTGGAGCTTCTGGACGTCGGTTCCGTCGACCAGCACTTCGCCGTGCGTGACGTCGTGGAGCTTGTTGACCATCCGGATGGCGGTGGACTTGCCCGAGCCCGAGAGGCCCATCACGACGAAGATCTCTCCGCGCCTGACCGAGAAATTCACATCCGTCAGCCCGACGACATGTCCCGACAGCCGTTGCACGTCGTTCTTGGGCACGCCGGAGCGGGCCAGTTCGAACGCGCGGCCCCGCGGCTGGGGTCCGAAGATCTTGTACACATCACTCAGGCGAATGATCTCGTCGCCCTCCGCACTGCCGTTCGCGGCATCGTCGCTCATGAGTGCCCCCTGACTCGTCCCGTGCCACGTTAGGCGCGCTGACTCGGGCGGTCGGTAACCCGCGCGATCGGGACTGCTGTGCGCGGCGGCTGACTGTTCGGCTAGTGGCGGTGCGTTGCAGCGGCCGTTCGCTGTGCGATCCTGTGTGCGTGACGCGCCTCGGGTTCTTGCTGGACAGCGGCGCGTGCATTGGCTGCCACGCGTGCACGGTGGCGTGCAAGAGCGAGCACGACGTGCCCTTGGGCGTCAACCGCACGTGGGTGAACTACGTCGAGACGGGCGAGTTCCCCGACACGCAACGGCACTTCGCGGTGATGCGGTGCAATCACTGCGACGACGCGCCGTGCATCTCGATCTGCCCGACGGGGGCGCTGTTCCGTGCGAGCAACGGCGTGGTCGATTTCGACGACTCTCGCTGCATCGGCTGCAAAGGCTGCATGAATGCCTGCCCCTATGACGCGCTCTACATCTCGCCGCGCACCAACACAGCGCACAAGTGCAACTTCTGCCAGCACAAGCTGGAGGTCGGGCTGGAGCCTTCGTGCGTGTCGGTCTGCCCGACCCGCGCCATCACCGTCGTCGACCATGACGATCCGAACGACCCCGTTGCTCAGCGGATCCAAAGCGAGAGCCTGCCCGTGCGGGCGCCCGAGCGGCGCACGCTGCCGAAGGTGCACTACGCGGGCACAGTCCCCGAGGCACTCGATCCGCTGGCTCGGCCAGTCGCACCCGACGGGTTGATCTGGTCGGACTGGACCGGCAGCGCGACGTGGTCGCCGGATGTCCCCGCAGAGTCGCGCACTGCATACACCGTGGCTCACGCAGAGCCGTGGGGCGCCAAGGTCTCCGCATACTTCGTCACCAAGGGTGTGGCTGCCGGCGTGATGCTGTGGGCGATGGCTGCGGCGCTGCTGGGCTGGGACGACCGCGCCGCGTTGGCCACGGGCCCCGCAGTCATCGCGCTGGTCGCGCTCGCCGTGACCGGTGTGCTGCTGATCGCCGACCTGAAGAGGCCCGAGCGCTTCTGGTACCTGTTCACGAAGGGCCGGCTCCGCAGTTGGATCACGGCAGGCGCGTGGGTGATCATGGCCGACGGCGTGCTCGTGACGCTGTGGGGCATCGGCGGTCTGTGGGGCGGTTCGACCTGGTTTGCCGTGCTGATCGGGCCGACGGCGCTCTTCTCGGTGGCGACCGCCGGGTATACCGCCTTGCTGCTGCGCCAGTGCCGCGGCCGCGTGCAGTGGGCGGATCGCCCCGCGCTCGCGCTCATCGGGAGGCTGGTGGGCGAGGCTGTCCTGGGCGGCGGCGCGGTCTGGGGAGCGCTGGTGGCGATGCGTGCTGATGCTGCCGTCTTCTCGTGGACGCCCGTGGCAGCGTTGGCGGTCTTGGTCTGGCTGTGGCGTCACGATCGAGCATTCCTGCGTGAGGCGCAGGCGGTGCCCCTCTCATGAACGAACTGTCATGACCGATCAGGATCAATCCGCGGGCGCCGCGATGCGCCTCGGCTCAGCCGTCCCGCATAGCGAATGGCACAACTGGACCGAGCTGGATGCGGCGTCGTGGCCCGAACGCGTCGAGCGCAACTACTCCTTGGTGCCCACGACCTGCTTCAACTGCGAGGCAGCCTGCGGGCTGGTCGCGTACATCGACCGGGACACCGACGAGGTGGTGCGCTTCGAGGGGAATCCGGCCCATCCTGCTTCGCGAGGCCGCAACTGCGCCAAGGGACCCGCCACGATCAACCAGGTGCACGACCCCGAGCGGATCCTGCACCCGCTTCGCCGCACCGGCGAGCGCGGCAGCGGCGGCTGGGAACGGATCAGCTGGGACACCGCATTGGGCGAGATCGCCGAGCGCATCCGCACCGCGATCATCGAGGGCCGCCGCGACGAGATCATGTACCACGTCGGCCGGCCGGGCGAGGACGGCTACACCGAGCGCGTCTTGACGGCGTGGGGCATCGACGGGCACAACAGTCACACCAACGTCTGCTCCTCGAACGCACGCGTCGGGTACGCCAGTTGGATGGGCCATGATCGGCCCTCATCCGACTTCGCCAATGCCGAAGTGATCTTTCTCATCTCGAGCCATCTCGAAGCCGGGCACTACTTCAACCCGCACGCGCAGCGCATCATCGAAGGGCAGCAGCGCGGTGCCAAGGTCATCTGCGTGGATCCCCGGCTGTCCAACACGGGAGCCAAGGCGGACCATTGGCTGCCCGCGTGGCCGGGGACCGAGCCCGTCCTGCTGCTGTGCCTGGCGCGCCTGCTGATCGAAGCCGGAACCTGGGACCGCGCCTTCGTGCACCGATGGACGAATTGGCAGACCTACCTGTCGCAGACTCGCCCCGATCTGCCGCCCGTCTTCGAGTCAGTCGAGCGGGCGCTGCTCGAGGCCTACGCCGACTACACGCCCGAGCGGGCTGCGGAATTGTGCGGACTGGATGCGGATGAGCTGCGCGACATCGCTGTATTGATCGGCAACGCGCAGAGTCGCTTCGCATCCCACAACTGGCGGGCGGCCGGGGCGGGCAACCTGGGCGGCTGGCAAACGGCCCGCTGCCTGTTCTTCCTCAACGTGCTCACCGGCTCGGTGGGCACGCCCGGCGGCACGACAGGTGCCGGCTGGCACAAGATGAAGCCGGCACCTCCGCTGCGGCCGCCGGCGTCCGATCACTGGAATGAGCTCTCCTGGCCGCCCGAGTACCCGCTCTGCCACCACGAGATGTCGATCCTGCTGCCGCACTTCCTGCGCGAGGGGCGGGGGCGTCTGGATACCTACTTCACCCGCGTCTACAACCCTGTGTGGACGAATCCCGACGGTTTCAGCTGGCTGGAGGCGCTGTCCGATCCTGAACGCGTCGGCTGCCACGTCGCGCTGACGCCCACCTGGTCCGAGACGGCGTGGTTCGCCGACTACGTGCTGCCGATGGGCGTCGGCTCCGAACGCCACGACCTGGCGTCCTTCGAGACCCACGCCGGCCAATGGCTGGGATTCCGCCAGCCGGTCATGCGCCGCTACGCAGAGTTGGCCGGGCGAGACGTAGGACCGCACAGCCGCACCCACGAGTTCAACCCAGGGGAGGTGTGGGAGGAGAACGAGTTCTGGATCGACCTGTCGTGGCGGATCGACCCCGACGGTTCGCTCGGCATCCGCAAGTGGTTCGAGAGCCCTGCCAGGCCCGGCGAACCCATCAGCGTCGATGAGTACTACGGGGCGATCTTCGCCGATGAGGTCCCCGGGCTGGCAGACGATGCCGCTGCGGCTGGCCAGTCGCCGCTGGAGTTCATGCGAGACCGCGGCGCCTATGCCATCGAGGGCGACCCCTACGGCCACCACGAGCGCGTCGTTGCGCAGTCGCAGCTGCTGGGAGCGGTGCTCGGCAACGATGGGGTGTACCGGCCGCAACGTGACACGGTCGGCGCGGCGTCAGCGCCGCTGCCGCCGCTGGGCGACGGTGCGCTCGGAGTGCACGTGGCAGGCGCGGCTCGGCAGGGCTTCCCGACGCCGTCCCGCAAGCTTGAGCTCTACTCGACGACGCTGGCCGATTGGGGCTGGCCCGAGCACGCCACGCCCGGCTGGATTCCCAGCCACGTGCATTGGCAGGATCTGGACCTCGCCGGAGACGAGCGGATCCTGGTGCCGACCTTCCGAATCCCGACGCTGATCCACACCAGATCCGCGAACTCGAAGTGGCTGGCGGAGATCAGCCATCGCCACCCGCTGTGGATCCATCCCTCCGATGCCGAGGCGCTCGGCATCGATGTCGGCGGGTTGGTGCGGATCTCTACCCGGATCGGTCACTTTGTCATCTCGGCATGGCGCACCGAGGGCATCCGCCCAGGTGTGGTGGCCGCCTCGCACCACATGGGTCGCTGGCGGCTCGACCCTGCCGCGCAATCCGACGCGCAACCCGGCGGGGACGGTGACGGGCCCAAGTCGTGGGCCGGCGGTCCCGCAGAAATCGATCGGGACGGCACTACCTGGCGGCTGCGGCGCACGGGGTCGATGGCGCCGTTCGCATCAGACGATCCCGACTCCGAGCGGGTGTGGTGGAACGACACCGGCGTGCATCAGAACCTGACCTTCTCCGTGCAGCCCGATCCCGTATCGGGCATGCAGTGCTGGCACCAGCGCGTGCGCGTGACGCCGGCTGAGGCCGGTGATCGCTACGGCGACGTGGTGGTGGACACAGCACGTGCGGCGGAGGCGTACAGCGAGTGGCTGGAGATGACCCGGCCTGCGCCTGGTCCCGGCGGTCTGCGGCGCCCGCTGTGGCTGTCGCGCCCGCTCAAGCCCCAGGCCGAGGCGTACCGATTCGAGCCGAGCTAGCTGGGCTAGCTGGGCTTGTGGGCCTTGCGGGAGCCGGCTTCCCAGTCCTCCATCTCGGGGTTGTCAGACATGGTGCCCAGCACGCGCAGCTGCGGGGCCTCGCGCAGCGACCGCTTTAGCTCGGCGAAACCGGGAAAGCGTGCGAGCTCGATGACGGCATTCCACAGCGGGACCGCCTGTTCGTCGGTGGGCACGCGGGAGATGACCGGTCCGAAGAACGACAGCCCGTCCGGCGGTTCGACCGTGATGATCGGTGTGCCGACATCGCGCCCGGTGCGGCTGAGCGCCAGCTCGGTCTCGGCCTCGATTTCCGCATCCCAGCTCTCGTCGTCGACGGCTGATGCGAAGTCGGTGGGCAGCCCGGCGGACGCCAGTGCTTCTGCGGTGTGGGATTCGGTGCCGATGCGGTCGCGCAATCCCGAGCCTTTGGGCATCTCCCAGTAGTGCTGGCCCATCGCGTCGTACAGCGGACCCATGACGTCGCGGCCGAGCTCTGCCCGCACCGCAGCGGCGGTGCGCAGCATCCGCAGCCCCGCCGTGTGCCCCTGCTCGTATCCCGCAGGGAATTCGGTGGCGTAATCGCGGTGTTTGTTGAGGATGCGCAGCGAGATGAATCGCCAGTCCACCGAGTAGCCGGTCTGGGCGACGACCTTTTCCACCCAGCGCGAGGTGATCCACGCGAACGGGCAGACCGGATCCCAGAAGAACTCGAGATCGGGGGGTGCCTCAGCGCCCGCGGCGGCGTCTGTAGTACTCATGCGCGCATGGCTAGCACATGTGCTGTCCCCACACGCCGGGACCCGGCATGACCACTGTCGGCAGCGACATGGCAGCGCCGGAGATGGTCGAGGTCGCCGACGGGGTCGAGCTCGCGCTGCATTGCTTGGGGGGCGATGGCCCGCCGCTGCTGTTCGTGCACGCGACCGGCTTCAACGGTCGGGTTTACGGCCCGCTCGCGAGCCGCCTCGTCGAACACTTCACCGTGTGGGCGCCCGACCTGCGGGCACATGGCTGGAGCCCGCCGCCCGCGGACCGCGACTACCTGTGGACGACGCTGGCAGATGACCTGCTGGCGATCGTCGATCACTTGGGCATCGCCGCTGGAGAGCTGGATTGCGTCGGCCACTCGATAGGTGCGGCCACGCTGCTGCTGGCCGATGCACGGCGACCCAGCACGATCCGGCGGATGTACGGCTACGAGCCCGTCGTGTGGCGCGTCGAAGACAAATTCGGTCCTGGGGAGAACCCGCTGGCAGAGTTCACCCACAAGCGGCGCGAGACCTTCGCGTCCCGCGGCGAGGCCTTCGAGCGGTACGCGCCTCGCCCGCCGTTCGGCACCATGAGGGCCGATGCCCTGGCGAGCTATGTCGCGAACGGGTTCGAGGACCTGCCCGACGGCACCATCCGGCTGAGGTGCCGCGCGGCAGACGAAGCGGCGACCTACGACGGCGAGTGGGTTTCGACGACTGCCTTGCTTGACGGCAGCCAGACACGCGTGGCCATCGGCAGGGGACTGCAGCTACCGCCACGCGAAGACGCGGACATCGGAGTGCCCGCACACGAGGCGCTCGCCAACTCATGGCTCATTGAGTATCCGCAGTTGAGTCACTTCGGACCGTTTGAAGACCCCGATCTCATTGCAGCCGACGCGCTCGAAGCGCTGTCGGGCAGGCTCGGCGCCGGCGCGCAGGCTGAGACGAACTCGGCGAGATAGCCCGCCACCAGTTCGGGCTGATCGCAGTGAGCGACGTGGCCGCAGTCGGCCAGGAGATGACCTTCGGCCCCTCTTACCCGCTCAGTGATCGTCCACACCTGCGCGTCGGTGGCGTACTGGTCGCCGTCACCCTGCAGCACCAGCACCGCGCAGTCGATGCGTTCGAGCAAGGGCCGCATGTCCCACAGGCTGAACCGAGGTGTCAGCCAGGCATCCCGCCAGCGCTCGAACGCGAGGCGGGGATGGTCGTGGTGGCGGGCCAGTCCCGAGATGACCCGCTCGCGCTGACCGTCGATGGCGCGGATGCCCTCGATACAGACGTCCTCGATGAAGGTGTGGGGCGCGATGACCGCGACGCCGAGCGGGCTCACGGAGCCTGTGGCGGCGGCGATGAGGGCGATGGACGCTCCGTCGCTGTGCCCGATCAGGATGGGTCGACCCACGTCGAGCTGTTCGAGCACCGCGGGCAGCACGTCGGCGGCCTCGCGTTCCATGAAGCCGTCGGCATAGGTCTGCGGGAGGGGATCGGAGCGCCCGTAGCCGCTGCGGTCATAAGCCACCACGTCGAGCCCGCACCGGTGCGCCAGCACCTCGGGCAGGTAGCGCCACTGGGTGATGCTGCCCAAGCCCTCGTGCAGCATCACGACGGTGGGACGCTCGCCGGCCGGGCCGTGTTCGAAGGCGTGCTCGGGCGGCATGAAGCGTCGCCAGGCGATGCCGACGCCGTCGACGGCGATGCGCCCGTCTTGGGTGCTCACGCCAGCGTGGAGGGGATCGGGGGTTCGTCCGCCGCTGCGGTCACGGGATCGCCGCTCAGCCCCAGGCGCGTGCAACAGCGCGGGGCAACTCCTCGATCCACTGGATGAGGTCGTGCCCGCAGACACGCTCGGTCCATTCGTGGGGCGACTTGGCGAAGTGCAGCCAGGCCGCCCATGCCTCGGTGGCCTGGTGGAAGCCGCCTTCGAGCGTGCCGGCGCACAGGTGCACGAATGGCGCCTCGGCCGCGTTCCAGTTCATCTGCTCGTTCGGCGGCATGCCGGTGGAATAGGCCATGGCGTGGCCGAACTTGTCGCGGTGCATGTGGCCGACGGCGAGCGCATGGCCGCCGCCGTCTGATGCGCCGAACACGCCGCGCTCGCTGCGATTCTCCGAGACGCCGAAGGTCTGGGCGGCCCAGGCCGTCAGCTCCTCGACGAAGAACCGCTGGTGGCGGTCGAAGCGGTCGTTGTCGAAGCCCGGCAGGTACTCCATGGCACGCTCGTTGCCGTAGCCGCCCATGGGCGCTGAGTGTGCTGCCACGAGCACGAAGCGGGGCACGGTCTCGTTGGTGATGCCGGCATCGAGACGCCTGATGTACGGGCCGATCATGCCGCCGTCGGTGGCGTAGAGGACCGGCAATCGCGCGGCGGCCGAGTGACCCGGCGGCAGGTACACCGTCACCGTGCGCTTGGAGCGCAGCGCCGTGCTGTCAATGGTGTGCACCTGCGAGGTGCCGCGCAGCTCATCATCAGGGTGTGAGGGCATTTCCGCCGGCGCGTCGGGACCGCGGAAGCGATGGGGTACCGGCCCGCGCTGGCCGCCCAGCAGGCTGCCCGCGTCGTCGAGCGGCCAGAAGCCATAGCCGATCACGGCTTCTGGCAGCCGTTCGATGCGCACGCTGAGCGCCCACAGGTCGCCGCCGTCGCCATTGGCGCCGTTCTCGTCGATGCGCCACATCGGCAGCTCGATGACCGGCCCCGGCAGCACACCGGCGGCATCGCTGCGGCAGACGAAGGTGAGCTCGTCGCCGTCGGCCCAGCAGCCGGCCGGATCGGCGTCGAGCTGCGAGGCGAGAAACCCCGGCGACGGATCCCTCCAGACCCGGCACATGCGCTGGCCGGGCGGCAGGCCCGGGGTGTCGGCTCGTTCGCGGCTGAGCTCACGGTTGCGGCGATCGATCTCAGCGCGCCGTTGAGCCAGCGTCGGCAGGCCGATGCGATTGCGGGACTCGTCATCGACCGAGCCATCGACGGGTGCCAGCACGAGGTCGCCCAGGTGCTGTGTGACCACGGTGCCGAATTGCTGGGGCCGCCCGCTGAGCAGGCTCATCTTGTCGGCGCATTCGGCGAACACGACCCCGGCACCTGCCTGCC
Source organism: Candidatus Poriferisodalis sp. (assembly GCF_965203655.1). Lineage (GTDB taxonomy): Bacteria > Actinomycetota > Acidimicrobiia > Acidimicrobiales > Poriferisodalaceae > Poriferisodalis. The sequence goes on along the minus strand of NZ_CBDBDD010000005.1, from coordinate 302,191 downwards.
CTGAGCGGTGTGCGCGAGCGGCCAGCTCGCCTGCGATCGACAGCATCTGGGGACCGCCGTGGACGCTGAGTGCCCGGGCAGCGCGTAGGGCCACTGGGCCATCGGCCTGCTGCAGGTTGGGCGACCGAGCCAGCAGCTGGACCAGCAGCGGGGCCTCGGACGGCTCAGCCATTTCGATCCGCGCCAGCAGGTCGCCCACCTCGTCGCCGCTGCCGTTCATTACGCGCTCCGAGTTCCGTATGGTGCCTGGTCGCATCGCGAGGCTACTGTCGGCGCCTGAAATGGAGGAATTTCCGTGAGCGAAGAACCCCTCGTCCTCGTCGAGCAGCGTGGCTACGTGCAGATCCTGACGCTGAACCGACCCGATGCGATGAATGCATTCAACATGGACTTGTCGGTAGCGTTGGGAGAGGCGCTCGATGAGCTCGACGCCGATCCTGATGTGCGCGTCGGTGTGATCACCGGTGCCGGACGGGGCTTCAGCGCCGGCATGGACCTCAAGGCGTTCGTCAGCGGCGGCGGGATCGATGCGATGCCGAACCCGGCTGGCCGCGGCTTCGGGGGCATCGCCGAGCGCAGCGCGGCCAAGCCGCTCATCGCCGCGGTGGAGCGCTTCGCCCTGGCGGGAGGGCTGGAAGTGGCGCTGTCGTGCGACCTGATCGTGGCATCGGAAGGCACCATGCTCGGCATTCCCGAGGTAGGCGTCGGGCTGTTCGCAGGTGCCGGCGCGCTGCTGCGCTTGCCGCGCCAGCTCCCCTACAGCCTGGCCATGGAGATGGCGCTGACCGCCGAGCCGATCACGGCCGAAGTCGCGCACCAGCACGGCATGGTGAACCGGGTCTGCCCGAAGGGCGAGGCAGTGAACGTGGCCGTCGAACTCGGCGAGCGCATCGCCCGCAATGCGCCGAAAGGCGTGCGTGCCTCCAAGGCGCTGATCCGCAACGTGCTCGGCGTGTCCGAAGACGACTTCTGGGCATTCCAGCAGCCGGCGCTTGAGGATGTCTTTGCGTCGTCCGATGCCATCGAGGGCGCGACCGCCTTTGCCGAGCGGCGTGACCCGAACTGGGAGGACCGCTGAGCCGCTGGGCTGAACGAGGCGACATACCCCGCGGCGCCGAGTACGACGACCGCTGGGCCCGCAAGGCGGCGCGCGGCGAGTCGATTCATGGCGAAGCCGATTTGGTTGATTCGCTGCTGCCGCGAGGCGGCAGCGTGCTCGACGCAGGGTGCGGCACCGGCCGGGTCGCCATCGAGCTGGCCCGGCGCGGCCACCACGTCGTGGGCGTCGACTTGGACCCCGCCATGCTCGACCTCGCACGCGACAAGGCGCCCGAGCTGGTGTGGATCCAGGGCGACCTGGCCAGCACTGTCATTTCGAGAGATTCCGGCATTTCGAGCGACCCGGGCATACCGAGCGACATCGGCACTTCGAGCGACTCCGGCGAGCGGCGGCTGTTCGACGCTGCGGTGGCCGCGGGCAACGTGATGATCTTCCTCGAACGCGGCACCGAAGCCGCGGTGATGGCCAACATCGCCGCGCATCTGCGCCCTGGTGGCGTGCTGGTGGCGGGCTTCCAGCTCAGCGACGGCTACCTGGCGCTGCATGTGTACGACGCACTCGCCGAACGCAACGGGCTCGAGCTCGACGCCCGTTACTCAACGTGGGAAGGCGCCCCGTTCGACGGCGGCGACTACGCGGTGTCGGTCCACCGCCTCACAGGCTGACGCTCAGTCGGTAGGCAGGCGGGCGAGGAGCTCGATCTTGCGCTCCTCGTACTCGTCGAAGCTGATTTCGTCGTTGTCAAATTGGGTCTGCACCTCTTCGACAAGGCGGATCAGATCTGCCGCAGACAGTTCCTCATCGAGGTTGCCGTCGAGCACAGCGCCCGTGCCCTCGGGCTCAGGTGTCTCGTTGACCAGCGGACCGCTCTGGGGAATCTTGCCCATGCGCTTGGCGCGCTTGGCCTCGGCCTTCGCCTTCTTGGCCCGGTCTCTCTGCAGTTTCTCGAACGTTGTGCGACCGGCAGCCATGTCAATACCTCGCGTCTGTCCAGCGGACCATGCTACTGGCGACCTGCCCCAATCCGAATGCAGGCGAGAGGTCAGCCGGAGGGCCAGGCGTGGTCGGCATAGTGGGTGCGCAGGAGTTTCTTGTCGATCTTTCCTGTGCCCGTCAGCGGGATCTCGTCTGCGACGACGATGTCGTCGGGAAGCCACCACGACGCCACCCGGGGCCTGATCGCGTCGAGCACGGCGCCGGCATCGAGGGTGGCACCGGCGGCGAGCTCGACGATGAGCAGCGGCCGTTCGCCCCAGCGCTCGTGCGGCAGGCCGATGACCGCAGCGGCCGCCACACCGGGCGCAATGAGCGCAGCGTTCTCCAGCTCGATCGAGCTGATCCACTCGCCGCCGCTCTTGATGACATCCTTCGATCGGTCGGTCAGGGTCAGGTAGCCCTCGGCGTCGAGAGCACCCACGTCGCCCGTGCGCAGCCACCCGCCCTCGGCGGGCGACAGGTGCGAGTCGGCGAACGCGCCGGGGTCGGCGAGTTCGCCTAGGTAGTACGCGCCGCACATCCACGGACCCCGTGCCTGTATCTCGCCGACGCTGCGACCGTCATGGGGCAAGACGTTGCCTTGGGCGTCGACCACGCGCAGCTCGATGCCATACAGCTCGCGGCCGGCTTTGGCTTGGCGGTCGCGCTGGGCGTCACGATCGCTGCGCTCGACCCGGTGCGTGAACCGACCCGACGTGCCCTGGGTCATCTCGGTCATTCCCCAGACGTGGCTGACCGTGACGCCGTAATCGTCCTCGAGCGTGTCGATGAGCACCCGTGGCGCGGCTGAACCTCCGACAGCCACTTTCTGCAAGGAGGGCACGCTTCGACCCGTGTCCTGCAGGTACTGCACGACGCCGAGCCAGATCGTGGGCACTCCCGCCGAGAACGTGATGTCCTCGGCTTCGATGAGATTCACGAGGGCCTCGGGCTGAGGTCGGGGCCTGGCAGCACGAGCTTTGCGCCGCTCATCGCGGTGGCGAACGGCAGTGCCCAGCCGTTGACGTGGAACATCGGCACGGTGCCGAGCACGGCGTGGCCCGAGTGGACGTCGTGGCCGTCACCGGTGCAGGTGGCCCAGGTCTGCAGCACGATCGACCGGTGGCTCTGCAGCACGCCCTTGGGGTTGCCGGTGGTGCCCGACGTGTAGCAGAGCGTTGCGGCCGCACGCTCGTCGAAGTCGGGCCACGCCGCAGGGCCCGGTGCGGCTGCGATCCAGTCCTCGTACGCGATCTCGCCGGGAAGGCCCGCAGGCGCATCGAGCCGGCCGAGCACCACCCAGCGGCGAACCGTCGGCGTGCGCGGGGCGAGGCGCACAGCGATCTCGACAAACGACTGGTCGACCAGCACCACGCTGTCGGCGGCGTCATTGAGGATGAAGGCGAGCTGGTCGTCATGCAGCCGGGGGTTGACGGTGTGCAGCACGGCGCCGATGCCGGTGATGCCGTAGTAGGCCTCCAGGTGGCGGTGGTCGTTGCACGCAATGGTCGCGACGCGTTCGCCTGGCCCGATGCCGTCGGCGACCAGCGCTCCGGACACCAGCCGGGCCCGCTCGGCCACCTCCCGCCAAGTACTGCGCGTGGTGACCCCCGCCGAGTCCACAGACACCACATCGGTGCCGGCATGGCTGCGGGCCGCATAGGAAATGAGGCTCGAGACCAGCAGCGGCCGATCCATGGTGTCGCCGAGCAGCAGGGGCTCGGCGGGCCCTGTCGTCATCGGCGACGACTCGATGCCAGCCGCCGTGGGCCTCCGCTCATCGGAGCAGGCTGAAGAAGGCGCGCACGTCGTCGACGAACAGCTCGGGCTGCTCGAAGGCTGCGAAGTGGCCGCCCGCGGGCATGTCGGTCCAGTGACGGATGTCGGAGTAGATCGGCTCAGACCATGAGCGCACCGGGGGGATGATCTCGGCCGGGAACTTGGCAACGCCGGTCGGAACGTCCACTGTCATGCGGGGGAGCTGCCGGAAGCTCTCCCAGTACAGGCGGCCCGACGAGGCTGCGTTGGCGTTCAGCCAGTACAGCATGACGTTGTCGAGCATCTCGTCGCGGCCCAGCGTGTTCTCCGGGTGCCCGTCGCAGTCGGTCCAGGCCCAGAACTTCTCCAGGATCCACGCCGCCTGACCGGCGGGCGAATCGGTGAGGCCGTAACCCAGAGTCTGGGGGCGGGTGGACTGCTGTTTCGAATAGCCGGAGTCCCAATCGTTGTAGTGCTTGGCCTTGGTGAGGGCCGCGATCTCCTCGTCGTTGGGCTCGCGATCCTTGGGGCGGCTGCCGCGCATCACCATGTTCAGGTGGATGCCGATGCAGCGGTCGGGGTGACGGCTGCCGAGCGCGCTGGTGACGGCTGATCCCCAGTCGCCGCCTTGCGCTCCGAAGCGGTCGTAGCCCAAACCAGTCATGAGCTCAGCCCAGCAGTCGGCGATCTTCTCGATTCCCCAGCCGGGCTCGGTCGGTTTGGCGCTGAAGCCGTACCCGGGCAGCGATGGGCAGATCACGTGGAAGGCATCGGACGCATTGCCGCCGTTTGCGACCGGATCGGCCAGGGGTTCGATGACCTTGTGGAACTCGACGACTGAGCCGGGCCAGCCGTGGGTGATGACGATCGGCATCGCGTCGGGCTCGGGGGAGCGGACGTGGATGAAGTGCACGTTCATGCCGTCGACGTCGGCCATGTACTGGTCGAACCGGTTGAGCGCGGCTTCGCGGGCTCGCCAGTCGTAGGTGTTGGCCCAGTAGTCGCAGACTTCCTGCACGTAGGCGAGGGGGATGCCTTGGGACCAGTCGTCGACCGGTTCGGTGTCTGGCCAGCGGGTTCTTGCCAGGCGGTCCCGCAGGTCCGCCAGCTGCTCGTCCGGGACGTTGATCTGGAACTGTTCGATCTGCATCCGAGCACGGTAGTCGGCTGGGTGCGTTTGCTCCCGGGGTGTGCGAGGGCAGGCGCGCCTGTCAGTCGTAGATGAAGCCGAGTTCGGCCGGGGGCGGCAGTTCGCCTCCTATGTGGCCGTTGGCGCGGAGGTTGGCGATCTCGTCTGGGCTGAGGCCGGCTACTTCGGTCATGACCTCGTTGGTGTGTTGGTCGAAGCGGGGGGAGGGACCGGCTTGGTTCGGGCGGACTCCATCCAAGGTGAATGGTGACGCGATGTGGCGCATGGGACCCGTGATTGGGTGATCGACGATCTCGATGCGTTCGGCGACGCGCTGGTAGTTGGGGGCCGTCCATGGGTCCCAACAGAACTCGGTGCGGGCGCCGGCCAGCCGCAGTACGGCCTGCAGGTCTGCCCGGGTTCGAACGGGCTCGCCGCGGTTGGTCTCAATCTCTTCGAGCAAGCCGAGGATCACGCCGACCGCGTTGTGGCCCGCGGCGGGAGGGGCTGGGTCGGTGTCGGCGATGACGGCTAGGTATCCGTCGGTGCCTTGGATGAAGCCGCTCCAAGGGATGCCGGGTTCCCGGTTGCCCATGCGGCCTATGTCCCGGCCTGCAGTCGAGGCCAGCACGAGTGCTTCGCCGCTGTGCTGCCAGGTTCCTTCCTGCTGGGAGATGTCGATCTCGATGCCTTGGCCGGTGCGCTCGACGTGGTGCAGGCCGCTCAGCAGGGCGAATCCGGCGGTGATGCCGGCGATGGGGTCGGGGAAGTAGATGTTGGAGATGCGGGCGCCCTCGTGCTCGTAGCCCTGCCGGTGACCCATCCCGCCCATGGCCTCGATGATCGAGCCGAAGCCCACCGCGCCCGCATAAGGGCCGTCGACGCCGAAGGCGGGCATGCGCACCAGCACAATGCGGGGGTTGACCTCGGCCAGCGCCTCGAAGTCGAGCCCGAGCTGGGGCAGCACATGAGCCGAGAAGTTGGCGACCAGGGCGTCGCAGTTGCGCACCAGCTCCATGAAGGCGGCGCGGCCCTCGGGCGTGGCGAGCGTGACGACGCAGTCGCGCTTGCCCTTGTTGACGGCGTTGAAATGCCCGCCTGCCTCGTAGAAGCGATTGTCGTGGACGAGGTGTTCGAGGCCGGGCGCCATGCCATGGTCGTAGGGCCGCTGGGTGCGGAAGCCGTCGAAGGGGTTCTGCGCTTCGATCTTGATGACGTCGATGCCGAGCGGCGTGAGCAGGTTGCCGATGTACGGCCCGGCCCAGGCAATGGTCATCTCGATCACCCGCAGCTCGCGCGCCGGTCGCAGCGCCACCGTGGGGGCATCGGCTGGCGGGCATGTGTCAGCGCCCTGACCGCCGACTCGTTGACCCGGCACGGGCAGGCCTGGCGCGGCGAAGGGCTGGATGGGCGCCAAGGCGGTTGCCGCCGGTGTCTCGACCTCGCCGAGGAAGCCCCGTTCGGTGAGATGTTCGTCCGCCAGCGCGTCGAGCGGCGTCATCACCATGCCGACGGCCCAGGGCGTTTCGAGCGCGAACTGGAACAGCTCCCGCTTGGTCCGAGCGGCATACCAGGGCTCGATGACCTCACGGATCTTGTCGATGTGGCGGGCCCGGCGGTGGCGATGGCTCAGCTCGGGGTCGTCGATCCACTCCGGCATGCCGAGGTGCAGGCACTGCATCTCCCAGTCGTCCCGACGGATCGAGCCCGGGCACACGAAGCCGTCGGCGCAGCGGATCGCACCCGACGGGTATGCCGTGGGCGGGTGCGGCCCCACCATCGGGCGGCGCCGTTGGCAGTGCAGCGAATCGCAGTAGCAGAGCTCGACGGCGGTCAGCAGCGCTCCCAGCCACGACACATCAATATGCGTCTCGGGCCGCCTGCGGATGAGGTGTGCAGCCCACGCGGCGAGACCGCCTGCGCAGTACTGGGCCTGCCAGCCCGGCAGGCGCAGCGGCTCGGCGCCCTCGTCGCCGTTGAAGCCCAGGAAGCCGGTGGCGGTCTGCACCAGCAGCTCGTCGGCGATGACGCCGGGGTCGCGGGCATCGGCGCCCCAGGCCGTCACCGTCACGAGCTTGGGCACTCGTTGGCCCTCTGCCGCACGGGCGGCCATCCGCTGGGGATCCCACGGTCCGTCGGCAAGCCCGGCCAGCGTGTCGCTGGCGATCACCACGTCGGGCCACGAGGGGTCCACGCCGTCGGCAGCGCAGTTCAGCTTCCCTGCGTTCAGATGCACATACAGCGGGCTGAGCTCGTCGGATCCCAGCGGGATGTCGTCAACAGGTTGACGCCGGGCAGGGTCGCCGACGGACGGCTCCACCTTCACCACGGTTGCCCCCGCACCCGCCAGCAGCCGTCCGGCGTACGGGCCGGCGATGCCGGTGGCCACTTCCAATACCCGCATCCCCGCCAGCGGCGGTGCGTCAGCTTCAGTGGCGCGATCGGCCGAGGTGGGCATCGGATCACCGTACCGTCGGCGGCCCCGGCACAGCGGGTCGGCGGCGGGTCGAGCGTTTCGCTGGTGTGTGGGGCTGCGGGCGTGGGGGCTGGGGTGCTTGTGGTTGTCGTGGTGTGTGCTGCGGCGCGGCCGGTCGGCTAATGTGCGGCGCGACTCTCGCTCAGGAGGTGCACATGCCCGCCAGGACCGTACACAACGCTTCGGGGTTCGCAGCGGCGCCCTTGGCGCGCGGGCGCGCCGATTCTGCGGGGGGGGGGGTAGAGCACTAGCTCGCCGTGGCGTCCGCCTGCGCCTGGTCGCGCTGCTGCTGGCCGCGCTGGTTGCCGCGGTCTTGGCTGCATCGAGCCCGGCCGTCGCCCAGACCGCCCCCGATGGCGGGGAGGAAGCTTGGTCCGCCACGCTGACGGTCCAAGATGTGGGGTCGGGGGTCATATTTGGCTGCGATGCAAACAGCGCAACCAACTGCAATACGCACCTGTCGGACTCCAATATCAGGATCGGAGGCACGACCTACAGGGTGAGGGCCATAGCAGCCGGTAACGGCGCGATAGTCATTCAGACGACCCCCAGCATGCCGAATGGCCGGGTCGAAGGCTGGCAATTGGCAATAAACAGAGGTCCATCGCGCGGGCTGACTAGGTACACGCTCAGCGCCGCTAATGAAATATTCGTGGCTGTGTCGGGTTCCCCCATCACGGCGGGCGAAACGGTGAAGATCACGCTGTACAGGCCCTATGAGGACATAGCGGCCGAGGACGCGCGGAAACCGGCCGGCCGCTCCGGCGCATGCGGCTCACCAAACCTGGAAGGCCTATCGGCTGCCAAGCAAGCCGTTCAGGCAGAAAGCGCCGAGAAGGGCTTGTGGCATTGCCACGGCGACGGCGTGTATCACCGGCACCCGGATTGGCGCTACCGTCACCCGGCCCCGGGCCAAGCGGTGCGCGCGACCCCGGACCCGAACCCGGTCGCCCCTGCTCCGGCGACTGCCCCGTCAAGCGCGGCCGATAAGGCGAAAGGCTTCGGCGATTGGCACTCGCACCCTGACGGCAGGTTCCACCGCCACGCGGGCAGGCATTAGCCATAAGCGACCCGCCCCCGCCCTGTCCCTTGCGAGTGCGACTCGGGCGGGTTCTGCGGAGGCTGCGGCCACGCGGGATGCCGGGGGCCGGAGGTGGCCGGCGAGTAGATCGGGGCCACTCCGTCGTGATGCGGCGTCCGATGAGTGAGCGGCCCCGTGCCGTCGCGGCTGCCGTCAGCGCATCATCCGCTGCGCCCCGCTGCCCAATGGCGTCGAGGAGTCCCCGCACAACCCCTTGGAACTACTCGTCCAGGGTTCGGCACCATCCCGTATGACCCCCTTGAGTAGGGTCCGAAGATGAGCTTGTCAAACGGCGCTGCTGCATCCGACGAGACCTCCAACGGCGCTCATGGTCCGATCACCGTGTGTCTGAGCTTCGACTTCGATGCGGTCTCGATCTGGACCGGCCCTCGAGGGTCACGATCGCCCAACCTGACCGCCCGCGGCGAGTTCGCCGCCATCGGCGCGCACCGCCTGCTCGACCTGCTCGGCGAGCGCAGCCTCCCGTCCACTTGGTTCATCCCCGGCCACACCATCGACACCTTCGGCGACGTGTGCGCCCGGGTGGCCTCCGACGGGCACGAGGTGGGCTACCACGGCTACTGCCACGAAGCCCCGTCATCGAAGCGGGACGAAGCCGACGAGCGGGCCATCCTGACCCGATCGATGGACTGCCTCGAACGACTCTCGGGCGGCCTGCCGGTCGGGCATCGGGTGCCGGGCGGCAACTGCGGCGACCGCTGGATCAGCCTGCTCATCGAGCACGGCTTCTCCTACGACTCCTCCATGGCCCGCAACGACTACGCGCCAACGTGGTGCCGACTGGGCGACGTGCCCACCACCGACGGCCCGCACCAGTTCGGCGACGAGGTCGACCTTGTGCAACTGCCGTTCGACTGGATCCTCGACGACTGGCCCTACTTCAGCTACGACGGGCCCACCGTGCAAGGGCTGCGCACACCCGATCACGTCTATGACGTGTGGTCGGCCGAGTTCGACTACCTGAACAACCGCGTCGGCAGCGGGGTGTTCGTGCTCACCATGCATCCCCAGTGCATCGGGCGGGGCAGCCGGATGCTGATGCTCGAGCGGCTCATCGATCACATGGCAGCCCAGCCAAGCGTGACGTTCGCCACCATGGCCCAGGTGGCCGACGACTTCCGGGCCGCCGCCACGCCGGGGGACCGCGCGAACCGTCGCCTGTAGCCGGCAGTTTGCCGGAAATATGTAATCTGTAAATAGCATTATCAAAATGCATAACCGCCTGCTACCCTCGTGGTCATGATCGAGCGGGAGATCACACCGCTGCTCCAGCGGCTCGCACGCCAGTTCCCGGTGGTCGCCGTCACTGGTCCTCGTCAATCGGGCAAGACAACGCTGTGCAGGACGACCTTCGATGGGCTGCGCTACCTGAACCTCGAGGATCCCGATACGCGCGCCTTCGCCGAGACCGACCCGCGCGGGTTCATGGCTCAAGCACAGGGCGGGGCAGTCATCGACGAGGTCCAGCGTGTGCCCGATCTGCTGTCGTACATCCAGGTCGAAGTCGATGAGACCAAGCGCAACGGCCAGTTCATCCTGACTGGCAGCGAGCAGTTCCGGCTCTCCGACGCAATAGGGCAATCGCTTGCAGGCAGGACGGCGCTGCTGCGACTCATGCCGTTCTCGCTCGCCGAGCGGGCGCTCACCGGTGCCAGCGGACACGTCGACGAGATCATCGCGTCCGGCTTCTATCCGCGCATCTACGACCAGCATCTCGATGCCGCCCGTGCGCTCGCCGACTACTTCGAGACGTACGTCGAACGTGATGTCCGGCGCTCGAACGAGATCCGCAACCTGACCAACTTCAGGCGGTTCGTGCGCCTCTGTGCGGGGAGAGTGGGCCAGTTGCTGAATCTCAGCTCACTCGGTGCAGATGTCGGCATCTCGCACGGGACGGCTCGCGAGTGGCTGACGATTCTCGAAGCGAGCTACATCGTCTTCCTGTTGCCGCCGTATCACGCGAATATCGGCAAGCGACTGGTGAAGTCGCCCAAGATCTATTTCTGCGATGTCGGCTTGGCCAGCTACCTGATCGGCATCGAGAACGCCTCCCAAGTCGAGACGCACCCCCTGCGTGGCCATCTCTTCGAGAACACGGTGGTCGCCGAGGCGCTCAAGCAGCGACTCAACCGGGGCCGCGAGCCGCGGCTGTGGTTCTTCCGCGACTCGAACGGACTCGAGTGCGATCTCCTGTGCGAGACCGGCCAAGGCATCGCGGCTGTCGAGATCAAGTCCGGGGCGACGGTGGCGAGTTCGTTCTTCAAGGGTCTTCACACAGTCGCTGACTTGGTGCCCGGCGTGGTGTCGCGCACAGTCGTATATGGCGGCATCGAGCGCCTGGAACGCAGTGGCGCCGAGGCTGTCCCGTTGAGCGGCATAGCCGGTGTGCTCGACCGGCTGCACGTCGACCATGAAGTCGCCGAGTTCATCGAGCGCCGACGAGGGCCTGGACCTCGTCAACAGGATGTCGGGGTGGTCGACGCGGTCTACCGCGGGCATGTGCTGCCGCTGATCGATGGTGTCAGCGCCGCTTGCGAGCGGCTTGGCGCCGAGCTGTTCGGCAGGCACTGGGCATCGGGCAAGTTCGGCTGCGGCCAGACCAATCTCACGACGACGGAGTGGTTCTCCGAAGCCGGTTGGCACGAGTTGCGGGCCAAGTTCATCTCCGTGCCGGGATTTCGGCTGCGCGACGACGAACTGGTCAGATTTGACTTCCGCTATCACTTCGTCGACTACCGGGGCGTCGGCGGGCCGAGCGTCGGCACGAACCTGCATCTGCGCTGGTGGCTGCGTTCGTCGGCAACCGAGTTCACGGTCGAGATCGGCGAGTCGGAAGTGAGGCGCCTCGACCGCGAGATTGCACATGACGAGATCGTGGGGGCGAGACCGGAGACGGACGGTCTCGTGTCACAAATAGTGGCGAGCTTGTTGGAGCGGCTGGCGTGATCGGACGTGGCGTGCTCGGCAGGAGAGTCTGGTTCGACTTCGGAATCTGCCGCACCGACGGCGACCTCGATAGGTTGCCGCCGGACCACATCGCTGTGCCTCGGCGCAGAGCGACACGCGGAAAGGCGATGGCATGATCGGACGACCGAGAGCGGCGGTGGAGGGACTTCCCCAGTACAAGCCCGGCCGCTCCGCAGCGCAGGCCGAGGCCGAGCACAACCTGGCCGAGGCCATCAAGCTGGCATCCAACGAGAACGCCAATGACCCGCTCCCGTCGGTGGCCGAAGCGGTGTCCGAGGCCGCCTTGAGCATGAATCGCTATCCCGACCATCGCTGCATGGAGGTGCGCGAGGCGCTGGCCGACCGCCATGGCGTCGGGCTCGACGAGGTCACGGTGGGCTCGGGCTCAGTGGGCGTGCTGCAGCAGCTCTTTGCCTCCTATGTCGATCCCGGCGACGAGGTGGTGTACCCCTGGCGCTCCTTCGAGGTGCACCCGGTGTTCTGCGCCATCTCGGGCGCCCAGGCTGTGACGGTGCCGCTGGTCGATCACGCTTTCGACCTCGACGGCGTGGCTGCTGCGGTGACCGACCGCACCAAGATCGTCGTGCTCTCCACGCCGAACAACCCCACCGGCACGGTCTGCACCACGACGGAGCTGCAGCGCCTGCTGGCAGCGGTGCCGCCCGACGTCATCGTGGTGATCGACGAGGCCTACCGGGAATTCGTCACCGATCCGGCCGTGGCCGACCCGATCGCGACGGTGCTGCCCGAGCATCCCAACGCCTTGGTGCTGCGCACGTTCTCCAAGGCGTACGGCTTGGCCAACCTGCGTGTCGGCTACGGCGTCGGGCACCCCGACGTCATCGGGGCGCTCGACAAGGTGGCGCTCCCATTCATCGTGAGCGGGATCGCCCAGGTGGCGGCGCTGGCTTCGCTGGAGCCGCGGGCCGGCACGGAACTGGCAGAACGTGTCGCCGGCATCTTGGCCGAGCGCGACCGGGTCAGCGCTGCCATGTCCGATCTGGGCTGGCCGGTGGTGCCCAGCCAGGCCAACTTCGTGTACCTGCCCGTCGGCGACGGGGCGATGGATCTGTTCGTCCGTCTGGAGAAGCAGGGCTTGGTGACCCGCCCGTTCGAGGGCGAGGGCGTGCGCATCAGCCTGGGCACCGCGGCCCAGAACGACCGGCTGCTCGCTGCTCTGGGGCCGTTCGACCGGACCAGCTGAGGCGCGCCGGTCGAGTCAGGCCGCGGCTAGACGGCAGCCTCGCTGATCAACTTCCAGAGCATGTCCATCTGCGCTCGGTCCGTGCGCGACTGGCCCACGGCGACCCGGATGATGCTGCGCCCGTCCAGCTTGGAGGGAGTCAGGTAGGCCACGCCGCTGTCGTTCACGGCTGCTGCGACCGCGTCGGTGGCGCGGTCGGCGGCCTCGGCCGCCGCGTCGCTGCCGTCCGCAGCTCGACAGCGGAAGCACACCAGCGAGAACGGGTGCGGGGCGACGATCTCGAATCGATCATCGGTGCTGAGCCGCTGTGCGAACTCCTGGGCCATGGCCACGTGATGGCGCACCATCTGGCGGATCCCCGATGCGCCGTAGCTGCGCAGCACCCACCACAGCTTGAGGGCCCGGAAGCGGCGGCCCAGCGGCACCTGCCAGTTGCGGTAGTCGATCACGTTGCCGGCATCGCTCTGGGTGTTGCGCAGGTAGGGCGGGTCGATCGACAGGGCATCAGTCAGCGCCGCCTTGTCGCTGACGTAGAGCGCTGAGCAGTCGAAGTTCACCATCATCCACTTGTGCGGGTTGAACACGTAGCTGTCCACCAGCTCCATTCCGTCGTTGTGATGGCGGAATTCAGGACAGATCATCGCCGTGCCCGCGTATGCCGCATCGACGTGGTGCCACAGGCTGTGCCCGATAGCGACGTCAGCGATGGCTCGCACGGGGTCGACCGCGGTGGTGCCGGTGGTGCCGACGGTCGAACCGACAAAGGCAGGCACCAGACCGGCTGCCAGATCTGCCCCGACGGACACAGCCAGGGCGTGAGGCCGCATCGCCTGGTGCTCGTCGACCTCGATGAGCCGAACGTGACCGAACCCGGCCACGTTGGCGCTCTTCTCCACCGAGCTGTGCGCCTGAGCGGAGGTGTAGGCGACCATCTGCGTCGCCGGCTGCCCGCTGCGTTCGGCGGCACGGTGGCGGGCCGCCACCAGCGCAACGTGGGTCGCGTCCGATGCACTGCCCTGCAGGACGCCACCGCCCGCGGCTGTGGTCTTCCAGCCCTCCGGCAAACCCGTCAAGTCCACCAGCCAATCGAGGACGTGGCTCTCGATCTCGGTCAGCGCGGGTGAGGCCGACCACAGCAGGCCGATCAGCCCCAGACCCGCCGACACCGTGTCTGCCAGCACCGAGGGCGGCGAGTTGTTGGCGGGGAAGTAGGCGAACCAGCCCGGGTGCTGCCAGTGCGTGACGCCGGGCAGCACCACCCGGTCCAGATCGGCGAGCAGGTGCTCGAAGGGCTCGGGTTCATCCGGGGCTGCGTCGGGCAGCATTGCCCGGATGTCACCCGGCTGCACGGTCGAGGCCACCGGCAGCGACTCGATGCGCTCCCAGTAGTCGGCGATCCAGTCGATGACCGCCCGTCCGTGCTGTCGGAACTCGTCGGGTGTCATGTGCGAGGGCGGCGAGGTCGACGCCAAGGGCATGTCCGGATCGGGCTCGTCCATGGCGCCGACGCTACTTGTGGCCCAACACAGGCAGCTCAGTTCTGAGTCGCCTGCGGTGCTTGCAGAAGACGCCGCGCGCACTGGCGTCACCTCTCGTCGCGTCACCTGTCATTTCCCGCTCTTGTTCGCTGCGGTCGCAGGACACCGGTCGACGCCGTGCGCAGCCCGCTGCCGCGTGAGGCAGTTGCCGTAGTGTGTGCGGATCGCGCTGGCACGCAGCGAGTGTTGCGACGCAGAGGGGGACAGGCGAGATGACGGACGGTGCGAACGACGGCGCTGCGGCTGCGGGAATCCTCGGTTATGACGTTCCCGCGGTGGAGGCGTGGATCGACGCCAACGTGGACGGCATCGAGCCGCCGTTCGAGTGGAGCCAGCTCGAGGGAGGGCACAGCAACCTCACCTACAAGCTCACCGCTGCAGACGGCACCACCGCCGTCGTTCGCCGCCCGCCGATGGGGGAGCTGCTGCCCAAGGCGCACGACATGGGGCGCGAGTTCACGATCATCAGCGGCTTGGGGCCCACCGATGTGCCGGTCGCCATCGCGTACGGGTACTGCGAGAGCCCCGACGTGACCGGGGCGCACTTCTACGTCATGAGCTACGTCGAGGGCAAGCCGCTCTTCGAGTCTGCCGACGCCCGCGAACACCTGACCGCCGAGGGCCGAGCGCATGTCGGCATGTCGTTCATGGACGTGCTGGCGGCGCTGCACTCGGTAGACCCCGACGATGTCGGGCTGGGCGAACTGGGCAAGAAGGAGGACTACGTCGGGCGGCAGATCCGCACGTGGTACCGCTCGTGGACCGCCTCGGCCGAGTCGGCCCAGTACGACACACCGGTCACCCACGAGCTGCACGACTTCCTGCTGGAGCGCAAGCCAATCCAGGGCCCCGCCCGAGTGGTGCACGGCGACTACGGGCTGCACAACTGCCTGTTCAACCCCGCCGGCGAGCTGCAGGCGGTGCTGGACTGGGAGATCTCCACCCTCGGCGATCCGCTCGCCGACTTCGCCTATGCGCTCAACAGCTGGACCGAGCCCAGCGACGACATCCTGGAAGGCTCCGACCCGCCGACGCTGGTGGACGGCTTCGTCGGCCGCGCCGACCTCATCGAGCGATACGAGCAGCGCACGGGTGCCGATCTGTCAGACCTGGCGTACTACGTCAGCTTCAACCACTGGAAGTCGGCCTGCATCATCCACGGCGTGTACGCCCGCTACATGCGCGGCCAGAAGCCTGCCGACGATGTCGACTTGGACCTGTACCGGGCACGCATCGGCCGGGGCATCGAGCTGTCGGCCGCTGCCGCCGAGACGATCTCCTAGCGGGGCATGCCGCGCACCGACTGGAACCCGATCCTCCGGGGGGAATTCGACAAGCCGTACTGGCCGATCCTGCAGCAGTTCGTGGCCGACGAGCGTGCCCAGGGAGCGGTGTATCCGCCCCACGACCAAGTCTTCGCAGCGCTGCACCTGACGCCCTACGCCGAGGTGAAGGTGTTGATCCTCGGCCAGGACCCGTACCACGGTCCCCGCCAGGCGCACGGGCTGTGCTTCTCGGTGCCCCATGGCATCCAGCAGCCGCCGTCGCTGCAGAACATCTTCGCCGAGCTGCGCGACGATCTCGGGATCGAGCCGCCGTCGCACGGGAACCTGGAAGGGTGGGCGCGCCAGGGGGTGCTGCTGCTGAACGCGTTCCTGACCGTGCGTGCCCGCCAAGCTGCCTCGCACCGTTCGGCCGGCTGGGAGACGTTCACCGACGAGGTGATCCGGGCGGTCAGCGCCAAGCCCGAGCGAGTGGTGTTCATCCTGTGGGGCGCGTTTGCCCGTCGCAAGAAATCGCTCGTAGACCTCACGCGCCACGTGGTCATCGAGTCAGCCCACCCGTCGCCGCTCAGCGCCCACAGCGGCTTCTTCGGCAGCAAGCCCTTCAGCCGGGCCAACGCCGCCCTCGCGGCCGCCGGCCGCCAGCCGGTCGACTGGCGCCTGCTCGACTGATTCAGCGCTGAGTGCTCAGCGCAGTGTGACGCACCCGTTGGGTGTGTCGAGCACGGCTTCGACGCTGACCGTGTCGCCGGCTTCAACAGCGACGTCGATGCCGATCGAGCGATGCAGCGCCCGGATGTGATCGGGGTCGGGATGGGTGCCTGACATCGAGACCAGGGTGCAGCCGGTCGGCGTGACCGTCGCCGGATGGGTGGTGTCGCCCCACTCGATGACGAACGGGGCCAGCCCGGCCCCTGCAGCGAGGCCGGCGGGGGACAGCGTCAGCGACCAGTGGATTTCCTCGCCGTCGGGCTTGACACGGCTCATCGAGATGATCTCACCCGGGTCCTCGCCGCAGGAGCACATCGCGGCGACCACGTCCTCGATGGTCTCGCCGTCAGAGGCATGAATGGCGAACGTCACCAGCTTCGGCCCGTCCAGGCTGTCGATGCCGAAGGGCCGCGGGTTAGCCGGCTCGGGCTGGTCGGGGTCGGGAGCGATGATCTCGAGGTACACGTCGTCGCCGAGCGACATGAGCGTGTTGCGGGTGCCGACACCGGGATGGGGCCCGCCGGGCGCGGCCCGCATGCCGACGAGTTCTTCCACCGCGGCAGTCCCGGCCTCGAGGTCGGGCGCCGCGACGACGATGTGATCGATTGCAGCCATGCGGGCACGTTAGCCACGACGGGCCGGTCGGTAAGCTCGCTGTGTGCGCGGATCGTCACGATTCATGGACGACGCGAGTCGGCCGCGGATGCGTCGCCTCGGTCTGGCAGTGCTGGCCTCGCTGGTGACGTTCGGCAGCGCGGTCGTCTCGCCGACGAGCCCAGCAGCAGCGGCTGAGGACGACGGCTCGAGCAACGGCGCGGACGTGTCGGTGACGCGTTATGGCGGCGCGGATCGCTATGAGACGTCGTTGCAGATAGCCGAGGCGGTGGCTGCCGACGCCGGCGGCTCGCTGGAGTGGGTGGTGCTGGTCTCGGGCGAGCGCTGGACTGACGCCGTGGTGGCCGCGCCGTTGGCGGGCGCGCTCGGGGCGCCGGTGCTGTTGACCCAGCCCGATGAGCTGCGGGCCGACGCGCTCGATTTCCTGCGGCGAGTGGGCATCTCGAAGGCGCTGGTGGTAGGGCCTGACGCGGGCGGAGGCGCGCACGGCCCTGGCCGTGGTGTGGGTGCCGAGGTGCTTGAAGCGCTGGGCAAGGCCGGCATATCGGCAGAACGCGTCGCCGGCGATGATCGTTATGGCACCGGGGTGGCGGCCGCTCGGCGGGTCACGCCGGGCGTTGTGGGAGTGCTGGGCCGCACGGCGGTGATCGCCAGCGGGGAGGCGTTCGCGCATGCTCTGGCGGCGGGTCCGTTCGCAGCCCGTGGCGTCTATCCGGTGCTGCTGACGCCTCCAGATGAGCTGCACGTCGGCGTGGCGGACTATCTGGACGACGCCGGCATCGAGAACGTCGTGCTGATGGGCGGCACCGCGGCACTGTCAGACGGGGTGGAGCAGTCGCTCGAGGATTTGGACGTTCCTGTCGTCCGTTTCCGAGGCGTGAACCGCTATGAGACGGCGGGCACGACTGCCCTGGTTGTCGGGGCTCGCTTCGGCGAGCTTCCTGACCGGCCATGTTTCGCCTCTGACACGATCGGGGTCGCCAGCGGCCAGATGCCCTTCGACGCATTGAGCGCTGCGCCGCTGCTGGCCAGGCTGTGCGCCCCGCTGCTGCTCGCGGAGCCAAACGAGATCCCCGACGACACTGCATTCTGGCTCGACGCTGCACGTGAGGTGCACGATGGCGTGAGCTTGCGGGTATTCGGCGGCGACGCAGCAGTCTCGGGGGCAGCAATCGACGCCTATCTCGCCGACCAAGCACTGGACGCCGGCCAAGAACCCGACGCCATGCAAGAAGAGACCGCCGGCGAAGGCGCGGAGACCGCAGAGCCCGACGAGATCGGGCCTGGTGTGCTTCCCCCAGGCACGTGCGGGGGCCCCATCGACGATGAGCCAGTCCAGCTGGTGGCTCACACCAATGCCGAGGACCCGGCGTGGTCGCCCGATTGCAGCCGCCTCGTGTACACCCAGGACGGCTCGCTGTGGACAGTCGGCAACAACGGGGCCGATGCCCGCAAGCTGCTGGACAGCGACGGTGCCTACCTGTACTCCGCCGTGTGGTCGCCCGACGGCACGCGGATCGCCTATGTGCGCGGGCGCAACGACGAGAACGGCATTTGGGTCGCGCACATCTGGACGGTCAACATCGACGGCAGCCACAACAATCAGCGCACCGAGGGCGAGGTGGTCGATCGCTGGCCTACGTGGTCGCCTGACAGCAAGTGGATCGCGTATGAGCGCTCGACGATCAGCGGCCGCGACGAGTACGGCCACGTGCAGCACGACGATCGACACATCGTGGTGATGACGTCGTACGGCAACAAGCCGCGGGCGCTCAACGAAGGCGGGCCGTGGGAGCACAGCCCTGCGTGGTCGCCCGACGGCAGCGAGCTCGCGTTTCAGCGCGACGGGTTCTTGATGGTTTCCGACATCCATGGCGACAAGGCCCGCCGCGTGCGCGCTGGGGTGTATTACGACGGCGGGCTGTCATGGTCGCCTGACGGCACACGCATGGCGTTCGTGCGCGGCGACGGGATCACGACATCGATTGTCATTGCTGATATGGAGGGCATCGACAAAGAGGTGATCTTCGACGAGGGCCTGCGCACGCTCGCTCCACGGTGGTCGCCCGACGGGCAGCTCGTGGCATTCCACACCATCGACGACGAGGGCAGGCACCGCACCTATGTGACCGGGGCCAGCGGCTAGCGATGCGCCAAGTCTCGTGCGAGCCTCGGGACCGGAGATCGAACTCGCATCCGAGCGCTTGTCGGGCACGAGACTCGCCCGGATCGGCGCCGTCGTCTTCGTGGCAGTAGGTGTCATCACCATCATCACCGCCGCTCGGTGATGTGAGGCGGCGTCAGCGCACCTCGAACGCATCGAGGTGAAGGTCGCGCATCTCGCGACGGAAGCGGGCCCAGCTGCCGGGGAAGAACGGCAGGATGCGACCGTTGCGGTCGCGGTACCAGCCGGGGCAGTCGCCCGCCCAGCTTGTACCCGATGCAGAAGATGACGATGTCGACATCGACCTCGGTGCCGTCGGCGCTGACCACGCCGCTCGGGGTCAGCGCGGTGACGCCGTGCGGAACGAGCGTCACGTGATCCAGCGCCAGGGCGGGGTAGTAGTCGTCGGAGACCAGGATGCGTTTGCACCCCGGGTCGAACGAGGGTGTCAGTGCGGCGATCGTGTCGGGATCGGAGATCGCAGCGTGCATCTGGTCCATGACCTCAGCGCGCAGCTCCTCGATGGCATCGGTCTTCTTCTCGAACGCCCGTTGCCACAGCATGGTGTCGCGGTACTGCTGGCGCCGAGCACGGTGCCAACCCTCGTCGGTGGCCAGTTCCGCCTTCTCCTCATCGGTGTAGAAGCGGTTGCGGCGAGGGCGAACCCAGTTGGGCGTGCGCGAGTACACGAAGACCTCGGCCGCGTCCTTCGCCACCTCGGGAACGACCTGCACCGCGGCCGCTGCGCTGCCCACCACCGCGACCCGACGCCCGGCGAGTTCGACGTCGTGGCGCCACGACCCGGCGTGCCACACCAGGCCTTCGAAGGAGTCGAAGCCGTCGAGGGTGGGGTAGTGGGGTTCGGTGAGGCCGCCGGTGGCTGAGACGACGAAGCGGTGGCGGAGTCGTTCGCCCTCTGCCAACTCGAGTTCCCAGCAGGTGTCCTCAGGCTGCCACGATGCCCGTTCGACGGTGGTGTTGAGCCGGATGTGGTCGGCGATGCCGTACTTCTCGGCGCACGACCTGATGTAGGCCTGAATCTCGGGTTGGCCGGAGAACACCATCGAGAAGTCGGGGTTGGGCTCGAAGCTGTAGCAGTAGATGTGCGACGGGAGGTCGCAGTGCAGTCCGGGGTAGGTGTTGCGCAGCCACGTCCCGCCGACATCGGACTGCTTCTCATAGACGACGAAGTCGTCGATGCCCAGACGCTTGAGCTGGATGCCCATCACCACGCCGCTGAGGCCCGCGCCCAAGATCCCGACTAACGCCACGGCACTAGTGTCTCAGCGGAGGCCGCGGGGACGGGCAGGCTCGAACATGACGGTCTACGACGAAGCGCACGAGTGGTACTCGACTCACTGGGATGCCGAGATGCCCGTGGGGGACTGGTGGCGGCTCATCGCCGAGTCCGGATGGGGCTACCCGTTCTGGCCGGCCGATCGGTTCGGTCGCGGCCTCAGCCACGTCGAAGCCACCGAAGCCGATCGCGCCCGAGATGACGTCGGGGCGTTCGGGCCTCCGAACGGGGTGTCGGTGACGCTGGTGGCGCCCACACTGTTCGAACACGGTCCCGACCTGCTCCTCGATCGCTACCTGCCGAAGATCGCCACAGGTGAAGAGCTCTGGTGTCAGCTCTTCTCCGAGCCCGGCGCCGGATCGGACCTAGCAGGGCTGCGGACCACCGCCGAGCGAGATGGCGACGAGTGGATCATCAACGGCCAGAAGGTCTGGACCACTGCCGCTCACACGGCCGATCGGGCCGTCGTGATGGCGCGCACCGACCCCGACGTGACCAAGCACCAGGGCATCTCGTTCTTCTGCATCGACATGGGCCAGCCCGGCATCGAGGTTCGCCCCTTGCGAGACATGACCGGTGATTGCGAGTTCAACGAGGTCTTCATGGACAACGCCCGCGTGCGTCACGACGATGCGATCGGCGGGCTGAACAACGGCTGGCGGGCGGCCATGACGATGCTGGCCGTCGAGCGCGAGCTCGATGCCGTGGGCCACGACGGTGGCGGCGACGTCGTCAACAACGTCGACCTCTCGGCGCCTGTCGGGGTGGTCCAGCATGAGCAGGCCACCAGCACCGGCATCTCGGGTTTCAGCTACACCACAGGCGCCATGAAAGACCGGGTCGTCCGATCGTTGCTCGACGACGAAGATCGAACCGATCCGCTGCTGCGACAGGCGTTGGCCAACGCACACATCGAACGAGCCGTCCTGGACTGGAACGGCGCCAGACAGGTGAATCCGTCGCTCGGCAAGCTTGCCAACTCGCTGTTGTGCCGCACCCTGCGTGATCTGGGCTTCTCCGGCAAGGGCATGCCCGCACAGCTCGGCCGCGACGATCAGCCCGACGGCGGCCACTTCCTGAAGACGGCACTGTTCGCCCAGGGCATGGCCATAGCCGGCGGTACCGACGAGATCCAGCGCAACCTCATCGGCGAGCGCGAGCTCGGTCTTCCCAAGGAACCTGATCCAACCCGGGGTCTGGCGTTCAGCGAACTCCCCGACCAGTAGGACGTGATCGCCACGCCGCTGCGGGCCGCCGCTTCGCCGGTCAGCTGAGGCCCGATGGCACGCCGTCGATCATCACGCCGGTGTCGTGCAACTTGTCGATCTGTTCGTCGGACAGCCCCAGCTCCGCCAGGACCTCGCGGTTGTGCTCGCCCTGGAACGGCGCCAGGCCTGCGGGGGGAAGCTCGCCCGCGCTGAACTTCCAGGGCGGCGATGGGACGCGAGCGGTGCCCCCGGCACGGTCGTCCACCTCGCGGATGGCTCCACGCTCGGTGGCCCACTCGGACTCGGCGATCTCCGACACCGTGCGGATGGTGCCCACCGCTAGCCCAGCCTCACTGACCTGGGCCTCGAGCTCTTCGATGGTGCGGAACGTCAGCACCCAATCGCGGATCTCGGCATGCAGCTCGGCCCAGTTCTCGCGCCGGAATTCGGGGGTGATGAACCGGATGTCGAGCAGCAGGTCGTTGCGGCGCATCATGGCGCAATAGCGCTGGAACACGAACGTGGCGACGGGGCTGGCCGCAATCGTGATGAGCTGGCCGTCGGGGAGCTCGAACACCGGCGATTCAGGCGCGCTGAGGGCCAGCGGTTCTCCTTCGACGTCGATGTCCGACAGCTCGTAGCTCACGCGGTCGTTGACAGCGAGCATCGAGTGCACCATGGCCACGTCGACGTGTTGCCCTTCGCCGGTGCGGTCGCGGTGCGCCAGCGCGGCCAGCGTGGCGATCACGCCCTGGAGGCCGGTGTAGACGTCGGCGTGGTTGTACGCGTCGTTCTCGACCGAGGTCAGCGTGTCGCCATAGTGGCGCGAGATGATCTCTGTGAACCCCGACTCGGCCTGCACCGTCGGGGCGAACGCCGGCCGGTTGCGCCACGGACCGGTCTGGCCGTATCCGCTGATCGACACCATGATCAGCGTCGGGTTGACGGCGAGAAGATCCTGGTATCCGAGGCCGAAGCCGTCGAGCGTGCCGGGCCGGAAGTTCTCCACCACGATGTCGGCCTCGGCCACCAGCTGGCGCACGATGTCCTGGGCTTCGACGAAGTTGAGGTCGAGGCTGATGGCGCGCTTGCCGCTGTTCTGCTGGGCGAAGTAGAGCGACATCGGTCCGACGTGGGGCTGGCCGCTTCGGCCCGTGTCCGGTGCGGGGGGCTCGATCTTGACCACCGATGCGCCCAGGTCGCGCAGTTGCTTGGTGCAATGGGGGCCGGCGAGCACCCGGGTGAAGTCGACGATCTTGACGCCGTCCAGCGGGGCGGTCATCGGCCCTGGAAGATGGCGGTGCCGGGACCGGTCTCGGCGAAAGCGGTCATGCCGGTCTGGAGGTCTTCTGAGGCCCACACGGGCTTCGCGGCCTCGTCCTGGACCACATCAGCGGCTCGCACACCCTCGCTGGTGGTGATAGCAGCTAGGCGTTTGATGGCGGCGTAGGAGACGTTCGGGCCCGTCGCCAGCTGGCGGGCCCACGACAGAGACGCGTTCTCGAGTTCGTCGTCTTCCACCACGACGTTCACGATGCCCCACTTCTCGAGCAGCACAGGATCGTGGCGGCGAGCGAACATTGCGATCTCTTTGCCGCGGCTGGCGCCGGCTCGATCTACGACGCGTTGCACTCCGCCGAGCAACGGCATCAGGCCCAGGGTGGCTTCCACGAGTCCGAGCCGGGCCGACGCCCCGCAGATGATGAAATCGCAGGCCAAGGCGACCTCGAATCCGCCGCCGAGCGCGAGGCCCCCGACGGCGGCGATGGTGGGAAGCGGCACGCCTTCGAGTCGTTCGAGGACGGCGGCCGCGTCCTGGGCACGGCCTTCTTCCGATCCGAACCCGTCGACGTCGGCGCCGGCGGAGAAGTGCTTCATCTCGCTGCGGAGCAGGATCGCGCGGCCACCGGCGTCTGCTGCGCTCTCGAAGGCCCCGATCAGCTGGCCGATGAAGGCGCCGTTGAGCAGGTTGTGCGGTGGCTTGGCCATCGTGACCACGGCGACGGCGCCGTCTATCTCGAGCCGGACATGGTCGGACATGAGCCAAGTCTGCCCGACGCTCGGCTGTCCCCGCAGAACTTCGAAAACCATGCTGCTGGGGCCGAAACACCTCAGTACGGTCGTTGAGGCGATCCTGATCGGAACACGGCCATGCCCAAGAGCTCCCAAGCCCCCGTCTCGACTGACATCGCGACACGGCGCGAAGTCGGTCCTCGGGATCGGCAGGAGGATCGCGTTCGCACAGTCGTGAACGGCGACGGGTCATGGTTGATGGCGGTGGCAGACGGACTGGGCGGTCACCCGTTCGGCGACGAAGCGGCGCAGGCGGCGGTGGATGCGTTGCCGGAACGGATCAGCAGCCCCGCCGAGATGGCGGAGGCGTTCGGTGCGGCCAACGCGGCGGCGTGGGCGCTGCATCCGGAGATGAGAAGCCCCGACGAGGATCTGTCGTCAGTAATCGCATTGACAACGTTGGTGGTTGCTGCGTGGACTCCCGAAAGCGGCCTGTTGGTGTCGTGGGTGGGCGATTCGATGGCGTTTCTGGTGCCGGTTTCGGCCGGGCCGGGCTGGCACAGCACGCCTCACGGCGGCCCGATGGGATTCGTCAGCCGCGGCATCGGCATGTTCCGCGCCAGCCGCGGCGGCAGCTACGAGCTGCCGCCGGGACATCTCGAAAGCCTCAGCGACGACGTGCCCGCCGAGCGAGTCGATGGCTGGATCGGCAACCAAGGGCTGCTGGTGGTGCTCGCAAGCGACGGGCTGTTCGACCCGGTTTTGATGGCTCACGACCGAGGCTGGTTCGGCGATGATCCCGATGACTTGAGCCTCGGCTTCGCGTTGCCGCCCGACCATCGGGGCTCCGCCGACGCCGCGGCCGACACGCTGATGGACACTGCCCAATTCGCTGGCCTGATCGACAACACCACCATCGCAGTGGCCCGCATCACCCGCCACCAAGCAGCGTCAGCGGCGGGGGAGGGCTGAGATGCTTCGCTGGGAGCTATCGCGGCTGCCGGTCGCCGAGGGTTCGGGAGCCGAACGCATCCGTGACGGCGCAGTGCTGATTGCAATGCTGTCATTGCATACACTGACTACTGAAAAGGTGCGGGAGGCCCGATGGCAAGCATCACGGTTCGGAATCTTGATGAGCGAGTGAAACGGCGATTGCGCATTCGAGCAGCTGAGCACGGTTGTTCCATGGAGCAAGAGGCCCGTGACATCCTCGCGGCGGCATTGGATGACGAAACCGCCTCGTCGGGAGATCTGGGCACCGCCATCCATGAACTCTTCCGACCCTTCGAAGTCGAACTTCTGCAGGTCCCGCCCAGAGAGCCGATGCGCGAAGTTCCTGACTTCGATTGAGGACGGCAGCGGTGTTCATTCTCGACACGAACGTCGTTTCTGAGATCATGCGCGTGCAGCCGCATATCGGCGTCGTGGAGTGGATCGACCGCCAGCCGAGCGACAACCTCTACGTCACAGATGTGACCGAGGCGGAGATCCGTACGGGCATCGCCATCTTGCCGGAAGGCGAAAAGCAGCGTGGTTTGGCTGCCGCGGCTGACCAAGCGTTCGATGTGCTCTTGGCAGGACGCGTCCTGCCGTTCGATAGCGACGCAGCACGCATGTACGCGGCGATAGCCGCCGCACGTCGGTCCAGCGGCCATCCGATCAGCCATGCCGACTGTCAGATCGCCGCCATCGCTCGGTCGATCGGTGCGTCAGTCACTACGAGAAATGTGAACGACTTCGAGGGGTGCGGCGTCGAGGTGGTCAACCCCTGGACCTGAGGCTGTAGCAATCACTTGCCCGGATTCTGCGTCCCTCTCTTGGCCAACGCGAGATCCACCTTCGGCTGGAGCGTGGAGCTAAGGGGAATTGAACCCCTGACCTCTTCCATGCCATGGAAGCGCTCTACCAACTGAGCTATAGCCCCGAGGCCTCACGACGATACCAGCGCGCTGCTCAGAACTGAGAGTGGATCGAGGGGCCGATCCGGCGCGCGAACGGTGCGGGGCGGGCATATCGTCGGGCACATGAGCATCCCCGTGGAGCCCGGCGACATCGGCAAGCAGATGGAGCAGTTCGGCAACGCTGCATACGTGCTGACGGTGCGCGACGACGCCACGCCGCACATCGCCCACTTGGCGATGCGGCTCGACGGCGAGGTGCTGCGGTGCGGCGCCAGCCGATCGGCGGCGGCCAACGTGGCGCAGCGCCCGACGATCTCGGTGCTGTGGCCGCCGTACGAGCCCGGCGGTTACTCAATGATCGTGGACGCCGTGGCCCGCACGGTCGACGGGGCCGACGGGCTGGAGCTGGAACTGCGGCCGACCAATGGCGTCCTGCACCGGCCTGCGACGCCGGCCACCCCGGCTACGAACCCCAACTGCGGTTCAGACTGCGCGCCGCTCAGCGCCTGAGCCAACGGGGGCTAGCTCTGCGGGTCGTTGCCGTGTTTGATGCTTCAACGACGCTTCGAGCTAGCGGGCGCTAGCTCTTCAGGTCGTTGAAGATCGTCTCCCAGCGGGAGCGGTCGCCCTTGTAGGGGGCATAGAAGCTGACCCGGTCGACCACGTCGTCGAAGCGGCGCTTCAGCTCGGTGGCCACCTGCTCGGGCTCGGCCACCACGGCGAACGCATCGAGGATGTCGTCGTCGACCAGGTTGGCCATCTCGACCCAGCGACCCTCCTTGGACATGGCGTTCAGCTCGGTCTGCATGTCGCCCCAGCCATGGCAGTCGAGCACTGGCCGGTACGCGGGTGTGGAGCCGTAGAAGGCCACCTGCTGCTTGGTGGCGTCCTTGGCCTTGGCCATGTCTTCTTCGGTGTTGCCGGTCACGATGAACGACGGGCCCGAGATGGTGATCTCGCTGGGATCACGGCCGGCCCGCGCCGCACCCCGCTCGATCGCCGGGATCGTCTCCTCACGCAGGTACTTCTCGGTGGTGAAGCCGTGGCACAGGAAGATGTCGCAGGTCTCGCCCGCCACCTCGGTCATGAGCGGGCCCACGCCGGCCAGTGCCATCCGTGGCGCGCCGTAGGGATTCGGCCCCGGATCGAAGAACGGCGTCATCAGCGTGTGCTCGTAGAAGTCGCCGCGGAAGTTCAGCTTCTCGCCGTTGTTCCAGCAGTCCCAGATGGCCTTGATCGCCATGATCATCTCGCGCATGCGAGCCGCCGGCTTGGACCACTCCATCGAGAAGCGCCGGGTGATGTGCGGGCGGATCTGGCTGCCCAACCCCAGGATGAACCGCCCTTCCGACAGCGTCTGGATGTCGTTGGCGCTGTAGGCCAGCGTCATCGGGTTGCGGGCAAAGCCCACCGCGATGTTCGTGCCGAGGTCCACAGTCTCGGTCGCGTGCGCGATGAGCGGGAGCATCGTGAACGGATCGTGGCTGGTCTCTGGCACCCACAAACCGTCGTAACCCAATGCTTCTTGTTCTCGACTCGACTCCATCAGGTTGTCGAATCCGCTTGTGACTCCGAGGCCGCCGTCTACCTTCATGGCCGGGAGAGTAGCGGCTAGAGGTTTGCCAGCACCGACTCGGCTCGCTCGGCCAGCGACACGATGCTCTGCGGGAACTCATGCACCTCAGGTGGGATCTCGGGGATCGCGCCGCCCACGTAGCGCGCATGCACGCCTTCGAGGATGCAGGCCAAGCGCCAGCTCGCAAAGGCGAAGTGCCATTCGATATTGCTGACGTCGCGGCCGGTCAGCTCGGCGTAGGCATGGGTGAGCTGGTCGCGGGTCCAGAAGCCGTCGGCAGCGGTGGCGTCGTGGCCGAGCGGGTTGAAGCCGTCGTCGGCCCCGACCCAGTAGCCGAGCAGGAATCCCAGCTCCGCGACCGGGTCGCCCAGCGTGGAGATCTCCCAATCCAGCACGGCCGCCAGGTCTCCGTCGGCGGTTGAGAGGCAGTTGTCGAGGCGGTAGTCGCCGTGGACCAGGGTGGCCTCGGTCTGCGGCGGGATTGAGGCCACCAGCACGTCGTGGACGCGTTCGATGATCGGCAGGTCTCGCGAGGTCATGGCGTTGAACTGGCGGCGCCAAACGTGGAGCTGCCGAGCCACGTAGTCCTCCGGCCGGCCGAGGGTGGCGAGCCCGGTCGCCTCCAAGTCGGTGCTGTGGATGGCGGCGAGCACCCCGACCATCCGCCGGCTCAGCTTCCCACGGGCCTCGGGGGTCAGCGCCTCGGCATCGTCAAGCGAGCGCAACACTGTGCCGTCGACAAAGTCGGTCACATAGAAGTCGGCGCCGTTCACCTCGGCGTCGGTGCACAGGCCCACCACCGGCGGCGTGGGGACCTCGGTGGGCTCCAGCGACGACAGCAGGCGGTGCTCGCGCACCATGTCGTGTGCCCCGGCCAGCAGGTGCGCCAGCGGCGGGCGGCGCAGCACCCACCGGCGCCCCGCGGCGTCGCTGACTCGGTAGGTGAGGTTGGAGTGGCCGCCGGCGATGATCTCGAACTGCAGCGGCGGGCTGAGCTCGACTCGTTCGGCCATCCAGGCCGTGACCGGTTCGGGGTCGATGCCGGCGACCGGACCGCTGGCTTCAGAGACTGCATCAGACACCGTCGCTCCCTCCTGTAGTCGAC
Source organism: Candidatus Poriferisodalis sp. (assembly GCF_965203655.1). GTDB lineage: Bacteria > Actinomycetota > Acidimicrobiia > Acidimicrobiales > Poriferisodalaceae > Poriferisodalis. The sequence continues at coordinate 274,109 of NZ_CBDBDD010000005.1, read as the reverse complement.
CCCGCAGCGCTCCATCATGGCCGCGGCGATGCCGCGGTGCCTGCTGCCGGCGCCAATACGCTTCGCCGGTGCTGTTCGTGACGATCTACACGACGCAGTTCCTCGTCACGGCATCGATGGGCGTCATCTTCGCCTACCTGGCGGACCTGCAAGATCGATACGGACTCTCCCACTGGGAGCTAGGCATGGTCGCCGCCGCCGGTTTCGTCGCCGGCTTGTTGGCGCAGTTGCTGCTCTCGCCGCTGGTCGACCGGGGCCACCACCGTTTCGTGGCATGGATCTCGGTGACAGCGGCAGTGTTGGGCGCTTTCGGCTTCGTGTTCGCAGAGGAGACATGGTCGCTCGTGACGAGCCGGGCCCTGGCCGGTCTCTCCTTCGGGCTGTTCGGCCTGGTGGCTCGCAAGGCGCTGATCGGACGGGACATCAGCGGCAGCGGCGCCAAGGTGGGCGGCCTGCTGTCGTGCGCTGTGGCTGGCTTCATCAGCGGTCCGGCGATCGGGGCAGCGCTCAGCAGCGTCTCGTTTGAGGCCCCGTTCCTTCTCACCGGCACGCTGATGCTGTTGCTCGGACCGGTCGCAGCCGTGCTGATCTCGAAGTCGCCGATCGCTGCGGCCGCGGTGGACTACTCGGACCTCTCGAACCTGCTCCGCCGCCCTCGGGTTCAGGCGGCCATCTGCGTGCACGTCGGGATCTGGGGACTCATCGGCATCTTCGACGCGACCGTCGACCGTTACCTCACCGACGTGGGATTGTCGTCGGGAGAGCTGGCTGTTGGGCTGCTCATCATCGGCATCCCGCTGATGGCGTTGCCGCCCTACACCGGCGCCCTGGCTGAACGCCTGGGCGGAGGTCGCGTCGCTGTGCCCGGACTGCTGCTCTTCGTCCCGGCAGTGCTGCTGTATGGCTGGATCGGGGGACTGGCGAGCTTCATCGCCGTCGGCATCGCCGAAGCGGTCACCGAGTCGTACGGCGTGATGGGTGCCCAAGTGCTCGTGCTCGAGGCCACGGGTGCCGAGCAGGCGGCGATGGGGACCGGGGTACTGGAAGCTGTCGGTCTGCTTGTCGCGGCCGGCGCCGCATTCGGCGGCCCGCCGCTGTACGGCCAGCTCGGGCCGCGTTGGCTGTTCGGCGGCTGGGCGGTGGCCTGCCTGATTCTCGCGGTGATCGCGATGTTGAGACTGAAAGCTGTGAAAATTCCACCAAAGATCATCAAAATGAGTCACTAAGTTCGCTTGAATGCGAGCGCCGGGCGCTGGGCCTTCAGCAGACGGACCTTCAGCAGATGGGCGCTCGACCGACTGGCGTTCTGTGCTGGCCGAGCTGGCGAGTGTCGCTCGTCGAGCCGGCACGGTGCCAGTGCTGGTCGCGGCCGGGGCACTCGTTGCTGTCGTGGGCGTCGGCTTCCTCGCGGGCGTGCGGCATGGTGCGCCTGCGCCGATCGAGCTGCCTGCGGCCTCAGAGGGCGCACCGCTGCCGGTCGCGACAACCCAGCCGTCGATGCTTCGGGTACATCTTGCCGGCGCCGTCGAGCGGCCGGGGCTGTATGAGGTGCCAGCCGGCTTCAGGGTGGGCGACCTGGTCGACGATGCCGGAGGGCCAGCCGCCGGTGCCGATATGGCAGCGGTCAACCTGGCCGAGCGGATGCGGGACGGCCAGCAGATCTATGTGCCGCGCGTGGGCGAGCAGCCGGTGATCGGCGCTGGCGATGCCGCCACAGGCACCGCAGGGCCGGTCGATGTCAACGCTGCGACAGCGCCCCAGTTGGAAAAACTGCCAGGCATCGGCCCGTCCCTGGCAGCGGCGATCGTGGCCTACCGGGCCGAGAACGGGCCGTTCGCGACGCTGGACGAACTCGAAGAGGTGCCCGGGATCGGGCCGGCCAAGCTGTCGCAGCTCAGGACCCGTGCGAAGGTCTGACGCGCTCGGGGTCGCGCTGGCGGCACCCCGGCGGTTCGGGGGGCTGAGCGCAGTCGACGATCGCTGGATCGTGGCAGGAGCGTTCGGCGCTGCGATCGGGGCGATATGGGCGCCCGACGTGTCGTGGTGGTGGGGAGCTCCGCTGATCGTTGCCGGTATCGCATCTCGCGCGCGGGTGCTCATACCGGTGGCAGCGCTGCTGCTAGCCGCAGCGTCGATGGGCGCTCAGCTCAACCGGCTTGACGCAGCCGTTGGCGGAGATGTCGAGGGCGACGTCGTCCTTGCGGCGGACCCTCGGTGGCGTGCCGGTGCCTTGGTCGTCCCCTTCAGCGCGACGGTCGACGGCGAACGCTTCCGGTGGGAGGGCTGGGCCCGTGGACCGGCTGCATGGGAGCTCGAAGACGCTGCCATGGGGGAGCGCTGGCGTTTGAGCGCCGCGGCTGAACCGGCCGGCGCCGCGGACCGCAAGTTCATGTGGCCGCGCCACCTCGCGGGCGGCGCGCAGATCCACACTGCGCAGCGCATCGACGGCGGTGCTGCGCCGTTCCGTGTCGCCAACCGCCTGCGAGATAGCGTTGCCGCCTCGGCAACGTCGCTGTCGCAGCGCGACGCTGCGCTGCTCGCGGGATTCGTGTACGGCGACGATCGCGGGCAGCTGCCAGAAGTGGTGCACGACTTCCGGGCTACATCGCTGACCCACCTGCTCGCCGTGTCGGGCTCGAACGTGGCGTTCGTGCTGCTGTTGTTTGCGCCGCTGATGGTGCGACTGCGTCCGTCCGTGCGGCTCGGCGCAGTCGGGCTGTTGCTTGCTCAGTTCGCCGTGTTGACCCGCGGGGAGCCATCGGTGCTGCGGGCGTGCGTGCTGGCCACCCTGGCCGTCGGGGCGCATGCGATCGGCCGGCGGGCGTCCGCGCCTCGATTGTTGGCGACGGCTGTCATCGTGCTGCTGCTTGTTGATCCACTGCTGGTGCGTTCGGTGGGCTTCCAGCTCTCGGTAGCCGCCACCGCTGCGATCGTGCTCGGCGCCGGCCGCGTCGCCGGACTGCTCCGAGGCCCTCCCTGGCTGCGACTCGCGCTCGCCGCGACCCTGACGGCGCAGGCAGGCGTGCTGCCCGTGCAGCTCGCCGTGTTCGGTTCGCTCCCGTTGGCCAGCATCCCAGCCAACGTCCTCGCCGGTCCGATCGCGGGGCCGGCCATGGTCTGGGGCCTCGTCGCGGGCCTGGCCGGCGGCGTGACCGGAGACGCAGTCGCGGCAGTCCTGCACCTGCCGACGAGGCTAATGCTGGGCTGGGTCGCCGCCGTCGCCCGCTGGGGAGCGGGACTGGGCTGGCCCTACATCGAGGCACCCGAGCTGGCGGGCATCGTCGCCGTCGCAGGCCTGTGCACGGCTGTGGCGTTGTGGGCACGCCGCCGCGGCGCAGGCTTCAGCGGCTTCGTGGCGGCGTTCGTCATCGGGGTATGGGCAGCGGCAAGCACCCACCGGGCGCCGCCGCCGCAGGGCGCGCACCTGTCCGTGCACAATGTCGAGCCTGCCGTCGTCGTGATAGATCGACCTGATGCAGCGAGGGCGCTCGACCAGCTCGCCACTGCGGGCATCGGCGACATCGACGTGCTGGTCGTCCGCTCGGCAAGCCGGGCTGGCCGCGAAGCTGTGCGGGCGTTGGCCGCACGCCATGAGATACGCAGCGTGCTCGCGCCCGAGCGCCTCGGCGGCAGGGTTCCGTACGCACCGGTGCGCGAGCCGATCACCGTCAGCGGACTGCAGATCGCACCCGCCGGCGAGCGACTCACTGCAGCACCCGCAGTAGCGTCGAAGGAGTGGCAGGCGGAACCGTGAGGCTCATCAGCGGTTCCGACGAGATCCTCACCGCCGAAGCCGTGCTCGCCGCTGTCGACGATCTGGTGGGAGACGCCGACCGGGCCGAAGTGCTCCACGAATTCTCCGGTGAGGAGTACACGGTCGAAGACCTCGCCATCGCGGCGTCGACGCCGCCCATGCTGGCCACGCACCGAGTCGTCGTGGCCCGCGGACTGAGCCGTTTCGGCACGTCCGAGCTTGCAGCTCTTATTGCATGGCTCGACGATCCATGCCCGACCACCGATCTCGTCCTGGAGTGGGACGCCGGCCGCATCCCGCGCAAGCTCGCAGAAGCAGCCGAGGCCGCCGGAGGCCAGCGAATCTCCTCGGACGTACCGGGCGGGGCGCGCAACCAGCGGACGTGGACCGCCGAACGGATCGCGGAATCGTCGGTGGATCTCGATGCCCGGGCCCGCGCGACGGTCGTCGAGCACCTCGGCTCCGACCTCAGCCGCCTGGGTTCGATTCTCGAGACGCTCGAAGCCGTCTATGGCGCTGGGATGCGCCTCGGCCCCGACGACGTGCTGCCCTACCTGGGCGCCGAGGGAGATGTGCCGCCGTGGGAGCTGACCGACGCGATTGACCGGGGCGACGTGGGCGCGGCGCTGACCGTCCTGCAGCGAATGTGGGGCGCCGGTCGTCACCCGCTGGCCGTCGCTGCGTCGGTGACCGGCCACATCACCCGCATGGCCCGCCTCGACGGCACTGCAGCTGCCAACGAGAAGGAAGCGGCGGAAATCCTGGGGCTGCGCGGTTCCACGTTTCCCGCCCGCAAGGCGCTCGAAGCCTGCCGCCGGAGGGGGAGCGACGGCATTGCGCGCGCCGTCGAACTGGCGGCAGCCGCCGATGTGGACCTGCGCGGGCGATCAGGGCTCAACCCCCGCTGCATCACCGAGATTCTGTGCGCCCGGCTCGCTGCCGGCGCTCGTTAGTGCCGGCTGGGAACCCGGCGAACGAGGGCTAGGTCGGGCTCAAGCGCCGCGAGCGGCCCGGGTCGCCAGCCGGGACTTGCGCCGCCCGGCCTCGTTGCGGTGGATGACGCCCTTGGCGGCCGCCTTGTCGAGGCGCTTCTGAGCGAGGCGCAACAGCTCGTCGGTGGGCTCGCCGGCAGCGGCTGCGCTGGCGACGGCCTTCTCGCGGGTCCGCAGCTCGGAGCGCACGGCACGATTGCGCACGCGGCGCACCTCGTTCTGGCGGTTGCGCTTGATCTGGCTCTTGATGTTGGCCACGCGGGCGAGTCCTTCTGCGAGTCGTTGCGGCAGGCGAGAGGCCTGACGAGCAGCTCCGAGCTGTCGCTGAACCGGCCCCGCAGGGTACCGTGCGGCCTGCAATGCCCAACGTGCCCCCTGAGCCGGACATTCGGCAGGGTTCCGGGGCCTCAGGATCCTCCGGCCCCGGTTCGATACGCAATTTCTCGATCATCGCTCACATCGATCACGGGAAGTCCACGCTGTCGGATCGGATCCTGGAATTGACCGGCGCGGTGGAGGAGCGCTCCATGCGCGCCCAGTACCTCGATTCGATGGATCTCGAACGCGAGCGTGGCATCACCATCAAGGCGCAGAACGTGCGGGTCGGCTGGCGCGGCCACACCCTGCATCTCATCGACACCCCCGGTCACGTCGACTTCGGGTACGAGGTGAGTCGCTCCTTGGCCGCGTGCGAGGGCGTCGTGCTGCTCGTCGACGCTGCGCAGGGCATCGAGGCGCAGACACTGGCCAACTGCTATCTGGCTCTCGAAGCGGATCTCGCCATCGTGCCGGTGCTCAACAAGATCGATCTGCCTGCGGCCGACCCGGACCTGTACGCGTCGGAGATCGAGCGGGTGCTGGGCATCGATGCCGGTGAAGTGCTGGCGGTCTCGGCGAAGACCGGCGACGGTGTCCCCTCGCTGCTCGACGCCATCGTCGAGCGCATCCCTCCGCCGAGCGGCGACCCGCACGGACCGTTGCAGGCGCTGATCTTCGATTCCCACTTCGATCAGTACCGGGGCGTGATCTCCTCGGTGCGCGTGATGAACGGCCGGCTGGGCACCGGCGATCGCCTGCGCTTCATGCATGCCGGCGGGATCCACCTTGCCGAGGAGGTGGGCGTGCGAGTCCCGGCGGTCACGCCGGCCGACGAGTTGGGTCCCGGCGAAGTCGGGTATCTCATCGCCGGCATCAAGGACGTCGCGGAGGCCCGGTCCGGCGAGACCGTGACATCTGCTGCGGCGCCCGCGGACGCTCCGCTCGAGGGCTACGACGATCCGAAGCCGATGGTCTTCTGCGGCCTGTATCCCATCGACGGCGATGAGTACCCCGAGCTGCGCGACGCCTTGGCGAAGCTGCGGCTCAACGACGCGTCGGTCTCGTTCGAGCCCGAGACTTCGAGCGCTCTGGGATTCGGATTCCGGTGCGGGTTTCTCGGCTTGCTGCACATGGAAATCGTGCGCGAACGGCTCGAGCGCGAGTTTGACCTGTCGCTCATTGCAACAGCCCCCTCAGTGGCGTACCGCGTGCGGACCAGCGACGGTGACGATGTCGAGGTCGACAATCCCTCGGACCTGCCGCCGGCGGCGCAGGTCGACGAGATCGCAGAACCCATGCTGAACGTGTCCATCCTCACGCCGAGCGCATACACGGGTGCAGTCATGGACCTGTGCCAGTCGCGGCGGGGCTCGATGTCGCAGATGGACTATCTCTCACCTGAGCGTGTCGAGCTGCGCTACGAACTGCCGCTGGCGGAGGTTGTCACCGACTTCTTCGACCAGCTCAAGAGCCGCACGCAGGGCTACGCCAGCTTGGACTACGACCACGCCGGCTACCGGGCGGAACGCTTGGTGCGGGTCGACATCCTGCTCAACAGCGAGCCGGTCGACGCGTTCTCGGCCATCTGCCACCGCGACGGGGCCTATCCCTACGGCAAGGCCATCACAGCGAAGCTGGCCGAGCTCATCCCGCGCCAGCTCTTCGACGTGCCGATCCAGGCGGCCATCGGGGGCCGGATCATCGCTCGCGAGACCGTCAAGGCCAAGCGCAAAGACGTGCTGTCGAAGTGCTACGGCGGCGACATCACCCGCAAGCGCAAGCTGCTCGAGCGGCAGAAGGAGGGCAAGAAGCGGATGAAGGCCATTGGGCGCGTCGAAGTGCCGAACGAGGCCTTTGTTTCCGCGCTGCGTCTCGACCAGTGACCGGTGCCCGCTGCGGAGGCGACGGAGCCCTCTGCTCCAGCGATCCAGCAGGTCGCAATGTCGCAGAGTTCTCCGCCGCCTCCTCCGCTGTTCCCCCTGCTGGCAGGGAGAGGCATCGGTAGCATCGCGAGGCAAGCTGCCACGGTCCGCACAGGATTGGCTGCGGAGGTGTGATGGACGAGCGCAGAGCCACGGTGCTGCGAGCGGTCGTGGAGAACTTCATCGAGAGCGCGCAACCGGTCGGCTCAGCCGCCGTGCTCTCGGGGACTCGTCTCGACGTGTCGCCTGCGACGGTGCGCAACGATCTTGCTGCGCTCGAAGCAGGCGGCTACCTGATGCAGCCGCACACCAGTGCCGGGCGAATTCCCACCGAGGCGGGCTACCGCTACTTCGTAGACGGCCTCGGACCGGGCTCGCTGGACAGCGCCGAGGTGCAGCAAGTGCGTGCGTTCTTCGCCCATGCACAGGGACAGATCGAGGAATTGCTCTCCGACACCAGCCGGTTGCTGTCGGATCTGACCGAGTATGCGGCGATGGTCGTGGCGCCCAGCCACGATCGGGACACGATCCGCTCTGCCCAGCTGGTCGACCTCGGAGGCGGGCGCCTGCTGGTCGTATTGGTGATGTCGTCGGGGGCGGTCGAGCGCACCTACGTCGACGTCTACAGCAGCCCCGAGCTGGTGGCCGCTGCCCAGGAGCCTGCGACCGGCGCTGCCTCCGCGGTCCTCAATGAGGCGCTCACCGGTCGGGCACGGTCTCGCCGGCTGGATGTCCGCGCAACCGGTGACGCGGCGACCGACGCGTTGGTGGATGCGGCGCTGTTGGCCCTCGCCGCCGACGAGCCCACCTCGGGTGAGCTCTACGTGGGCGGCACCGCGAAGATCACCGAGCAGTTCGAAGCCGTGTCGTCGCTGCGGTCGGTGCTGTCGGTGCTCGAGGAGCAGCTCATGGTGGTGACGCTGCTGCGCGGCCTGGTGGATCGGGGGCTGAGTGTGGCCATCGGCTCAGAGACCGGCATGCAGCCGCTCGCCGAGTGCTCCGTGGTGGTCGCGCCGTACCAGGTCGATGGCGAGACCGTCGGCAGCGTGGGACTGCTGGGCCCGACTCGCATGGACTACCCGAAAGCGCTCGCAGCGGTGCACACGGTGAGCCGGAGGCTGTCGGCCTCTCTCGGTGACGGCGACGGCGCTCACGTACCCGCTGACGCAGCGCGCACCGCCCCCCACTAAGCCCACGCCGGATGCCTGCCGACTACTACGAGTTGCTCGGCGTCAGCCGCGATGTCGGCGAGAGCGAGCTCAAGCGTGCGTATCGCCAGAAGGCACGTGAGAACCATCCCGACGCGAATCCGGGTGACGCCGGCGCCGAGGCCCGCTTCAAGGAGATCAGCGAGGCATACGCCGTGCTCTCTGATCCCGAAGCGCGAGCAAGGTATGACCGGTTCGGCCACGAAGGCTTGCGCGGCGGCATGGGCGGACCGGCCTTCGACTTCGATCTGAGCGACATCTTCGAGTCGTTCTTCGGAGGCAACCCGTTCGGGGGGTCCCGATCCCGCCGGCCGGCGGGGCCGCCTCGCGGCGACGACCACGAGACCGTCATCGACCTGGATTTTGCCGAGTCCGTTTTCGGAGCTGATCGTCCCATCGACATACGGGCTCAGGTGCGATGCGACGACTGCGGCGGCTCGGGCGCTGCACCGGGCACAGTGCCGACGGTCTGCAGCGTCTGTGAAGGCGTGGGGCAGGTGCGCCAGGTGCGCCAGAGCTTCCTGGGGCAGATGGTGACTTCGGCACCCTGCCCGCGATGCCGCGGGATCGGCGAAGAGATTGCCGATCCGTGCCGATCATGCAGGGGCGAAGGGCGCCGCGCCGAGCAGGTCTCGCTGGTCGTGCGGGTGCCGCCGGGCGTGGAGGGGGGAGCCACACTGCGACTGAGCGGCCGCGGCTCTGTGGGACCCCGTGGCGGACCGCCTGGCGACCTCTATGTGCACCTGCGCGTGACGGAGTCCGATGTGTTCGTGCGCCAAGGCGACAGCCTCGTGGCCGAACTGCCGGTGACGATGCTGCAGGCAGCGCTCGGCACGACCCTGACCTTCGAAACGCTGGATGGACCCAGGGAACTACGCGTGGCGGCAGGCACGCAGCCCAACGACATGATCCGCTTGAACGGGCTGGGCGTGCCGCGCTCAAACGGTCGGGGCCGGGGCGATCTGCATGTGGTCGTGAGGGTGGACATCCCCAAGAAGCTCTCGAAGGCCGAGGCTGCGAAGCTGCGAGAGGTGGCGGCCGAGCGGGGCGAGACCGTGGTGGGAGGGCCAGACCCTGAAGGGCCCTCGGAGAATGTGAATCAAGTCGACGGCGAAGCGCACGCCCGCAACCGTCGCAAGCGTCGCAGCAGACGTTGACATGATCAGTCGCCGCCAGCACATCGATGCGCTGGTCGGGGAGCGCTTGCGTTGGGCGCGCAAGCGACGTCGCATGACGCTGGGCGATGTGGAAGCAGCCTCCGGCGGCGAGTTTCGCATCTCGGTGCTCGGGGCATACGAGCGGGGCGCACGTGGGGTGGCGGTACACCGCTTGCTGCGGCTGGCAGAGATCTACGGCGTGCAGCCCGCCGAGCTGCTGCCGGACGATGATCAGGGCAGTGATCGGGATCATGCGGCATCGCAGCGCTACCCGCCCGATTCAGTGCTGTGACTGACGTCGACCGCGCGACGCCCGCATTCGGCGTCTATGTCCACGTGCCGTTCTGTCCCCATCGCTGCGATTACTGCGCGTTTGCGACCTGGACCGACCGCAGTCATCTCATGGCCGACTACATGGAATGCTGCCGGGATCAGGCACGAGCACTGGCCCCGGGCATGCCGGCGGCGACGTCGGTGTTCTTCGGCGGCGGCACGCCCAATCTGGTTGTGCCATCGATGCTTGCTGCCGTGCTCGGCGAGCTGCCGCTGGCCCCCGGCGCAGAGATCACCGTCGAATGCAATCCGGACCTGGTCACGCCTGCGGGGATGCGGTCGTACAGCGACATGGGCGTGAACCGGATCAGCCTCGGCGTGCAGTCGATGGTGCCCCACGTGCTGGCAGCGCTGGGCCGCCAGCACGATCCGTCCATGGTTGCCGCGGCGGTCGATGCCGTCCGGAGCGCCGGCATCGGCCTGCTCAATCTCGATCTCATCTTCGGCTCGCCCGCCGAGTCGATCGCCGACTGCGAGCGCTCGCTGGCTGCTGCGATCGCGTTCGGACCTGATCATCTCAGCGTGTACGGGCTGACCCCTGAGCCGGGCACGCCCCTGGGGGACGATCCTTCCCGCCACCCCGACGATGACGACATGGCCGACAAGTACGTGATCGTCGACGAGATGCTGGAGCGGGCCGGCTTCGAGATGTACGAGATCTCCAATTGGGCTCGCCCCGGCGCGCGATGCCGGCACAACCTGCTGTATTGGCAGCAGGGCTCCTACGCGGGCATCGGCTGTGCGGCGCACAGCCACCGCGACGGCCGCAGGTTCTGGAGCGTGCGCACTCCCGAGCGCTACATCGATGCGATCAGGTCAAGAGCATCGGTCGAGGCGGGAAGCGAGTCGCTCGACCCCGACGAGCGCCGGCTGGAGGCGCTGCAGCTTGCGCTGCGCACATCGGCAGGTGTTCCCGCAGAAGCGGTGCCAGACGACCTGGCAGATCTGGTCATGCCGGCCGGCGACGGCCGTCTCCGGCTGACCGTGCGGGGACGGCTGCTGGCAAACGAGGTCGCCATCCGCCTGCGCCACTCGCCGCGCGAGGCCGAATAGGACCCCTCAGGAATCGCTGCCGGGCCGGGGCGGAACGGATTGCCCAGATTCGATGCTCAGTTCGCCGTAGTGCACCACCACGACATCGCAGCTCAAGCTCGGCAGGTCACCCGCCTCGGCGAGCGACCATTGCCCGCTCGGCAGCGTCAAGAGGCCCGCGAGGGCGTCGTGAACCGGATCCGTACCCGGTTGCGTTTCTGGGCAGTCGACGTTGCTGGCATCGTCGTCACCGGTCTCAGGCGTGTCGCCTGGGGGACACTCATGGCGGGCGGTGCCGTAGAGCAGCGTCGCGCCGCTGCGGGCGGCTTCATCGGAGCTCGGCATTGTGCCAGGAGGCGCCGGAGCGCTGTGATCGGCGTCTGGTTCGGTCGGCGGCACACCGGCGGGCTCGTGCGAAGCCGTTTCGGACGCGTCGATCGAGGTGATGGGGGCGATCGGATCGTCTGCGGCTTGCAGCGTGTCCACAGCTTCGGGAATTTCCCCGCCGCTCAGCGCACGCCAGCCGATGACGGCGACGATGACGAGCGCGACTGCCACGGCCGGAGCGGCGATCCACCGGCGATCCCGCGCCGATAGGCCCCGCTCAGTCCCGAGGAGGGGGAGGCGGATGTCGGTGTCATGAGGGGCCGAACTCGCAGCGTGACGGATTGCTTTGAGGCGTGCGATCCAGGACTGCAGCGCGTCGCCGTCATGGGGTGCTTCAGCCGCCGCGGCAGCGAGATCGCGGCTCGCGATCAGGGCGTCGCCGCAGTGGCGGCGCTCTGAAGCAACCGCGAGAGCACGATCAGTGCGTGTGAGTTCCGCCTCGGCGACCGCGGCGATGCCGGCGAGGTCTGTTCCGGGCGGATGCTGTTGGGGATCGGCCGGCCCCGTGGCATCGCCGAATCCGCACAGCACGGGACGCAGGGGTCGGGCGAGCAGGACATGGTCAGGGCTGAGTGCGCCGTGACGGACGCCCCGGTGGTGCAGTTCGGCGAGAGTCGTGCCCGCGGCGATGAGCACATCGAGCACATCGGACAGATCGAGGGGTGGGTGTTCGGCGAGCGTGGCCGCTTCGAGATATTGCAAGCGAAGCTCGCAGCGGCCATCGACATCGTCGAACCCGACCGCCGTGACCACTCCCTCGACGCGAATGGTGTCGAGCAGTTCGGCCTCGTGGCGCAGCCGGGAACGTTCGACCCCCGTGGCGTGCTTCACCAGGACAGCACCGCCGGTCCCATCATCGCGGACTGTCGGACTCCTCAGCATCATGGAAAACTACAAAAAGCTATAGAACAAACTCAAATCAATTGACCAGTGATGACTTCTGTGGCGCATCCGGTCATCCCGAGAGCCGGATGCGTCCCGTTGTCTCGGCCTCGATGCGTCTCGTCGCCGAGCCTTGAACGCTCCCGATCAAACCGATGATCCGCCGTGCCGAGCCGGAGACGGAGACACGCACCGCCGCAGGGCCTGCCTGCGACACGGTCACCGTGATCGAGCCGGGCTCGAAGACTGCAGACACACGGTTGGAGATCCTGCGCTGAGCCCATGCTCGCAAGTGCCGAAGGCGGGAAGGATCCAGCCGATACACGCCCTGGAGACGCAGGGCACTCTCGTCGACGGCGAGTGTGGCCAAGTCGTTCGCGAGCGACGACGCTGCTGAAGTGGCTTCGCGCTGGGCAACGAAGGCGGCGGCGCTGTCGACGGTGATGCTCGCCAGCAGCGTCACGATCAGCACGCCGACCGGCACCAGCAGCAGGGCCGTGCCCCGCTCACAACTGCTGCTGATCGTCGTTGCGGTATCGCGTTGGACCGTCATCGCGAGTTGTTCAAGACGGCAGTCGGCAAGGCGCCCGCCCGCCGAGTCCGTGCCGGAACGGATCGACAATCTCGCTGGCGCGAGCACGCACGACAACCGGAGACCGGCGTACGTGCGGCAGGGCGAGCTGGGGGACTTCCAAGCTGGCTTCGAACGTCACCCGCTCACAGCGACGCAGACGCGGCGTGCCGACCGCAGCGATCGCCCCATCGCCGTTGATGGAGTGGCCGGAGATCGCCCGCGTGCCCGCGACGACGGCAGCGCCGGTGGCATCCGCTGAATCCCGGCCGGGGTGCTCGACGAATGTCCGGACGGCTTCGCGAGCCGCGGAGGCGGCGGCCAGCTTGGCATCCAGTGCCGCCCAGGCTTGGGCGAAAATCAGTGTGCCGACGACAAACACCAGCACCACGAATGGCAGCACTTCAGCCCCGACGACACCGGATTCGTTTCGCGACTCGGGCACCGTGCGCTGCTCACCCAGCCGGGCCGAAACGAGCCAGCTCTCGACGCATCTCGAACCGGCGCTCGATGCTCCGCAGGCTCGAGAGCGCAGTTGTGTCGAGGAGCAGGTTCGGGGGTCTCGCCACCACATCCAGCGCGACGACGTCGGGGGTCGTGGTCCACCGGATCGACTCGATGTCCATTGACGATCCGATGCGGGATCGCAGCCATCGTTCAGCATCCGCGAGGGCTGCTGGGCTCCCGCCATCGAACGCGGCACGGCGCGTTGCCTCGTGTCCCGTTGCGGTGACGATCGAAGTGGCATAGAGGTGCACCGCGACCTGGACCGCGAGCATCAGGAACGCGCCGAACGCCAGCACGCTCCAGGGCAGCGCCACGAGCCCGACGCCGTCTTCGCCGCGGGACCGCATCATTTGCCGATCTTGGCGATCTCGGAATTGGTGGTCTCCTCGGCGCTTTCCCAAAGCGTCTTGAAGCCGACCCACATGAGGGCGCCCAGCGAGGCGATGATCAGCACGGCGATTGCCGCCGAGATCACCCCCTCCCCGTGTTCATCGGGTCCAGGTTTGCGGCGTCGCCACAGCAAGGTGGGTGTGCTGTGGACCTCGAACACGCAGAGGCCGCTGCTGGCACACACTGCGCTCAGCGCGGCGAGGCCGTATTCGGGCGCAATCGCGAGCGCGGCTTGCCCGAGAATGGTCAACAATGTCACTTCCATCACATGTCCTTTCGCTGGAAGCCGGTACTTGAGCCGGCCGGAGTCGGCATGGCCTGGTGACCGTCACAGCGCCGCATAGCCGCGCAGGGCATCGCTGAAGGGAATCGCCAGCAGGACCGCTCCAGGAACCAGCGCTGCAACCGTGACGGGAATCCACACCTGCTCATTGCGGCGCTCGATGCGCTCGACGAGGCGACGGTGGCCCTCCATGCGGGCGGAACGGGCCTCGTCCGCCACCAGTGCGGCGATGTCCGTCGCATCGGAGTGCAGGGTGAGCACGCCGACGAATCTTCGGATCTCGGCGGAGCCGGCGCCGTCTGCCCATTCGGCCAACGCCATCTCGACGGAGCTGCCGCCCGTCACCCGGGCGGTGACCCGCTCGAGATCGACAGCGCAGAATCCCTCGCCGCGCCGAGCTGCCGCTCGCAGGGCGCCGGTCAGCGACATGCCGCTGGCAAGCAGCATGCCGATGTGCTCGGCGACGATCGGCAGCTCCTCCGTGATGTGCGCGCGCCGGGCTGCTCCCTGCGCATTCAGACGCTGCTCAAAGATGACATACGTTGCGCCGCCGGCTGTCAGCGCGCCGCCCAGGGCGAGGGCAGCGCTTGCGCCCACAATGCCAAGCCCTGTCGCGCAAGCTGTGAGCGCCCCGACGGCGCCGCCGAGCTGCCGTGCGCGAAAGCTTGCTGGAGTCCGCGAGAGACCCGCCGCCGACAGCCGGGAGGCGAGTTCGGCATCCGCGTCGAACAGGGCGGCGACTCGTCGGGGGAGTTGCTTACGGGCGGTCACTGCAGGAACACCCGTTTGCGCAGCGGGATCGCCATGATCCGGCCCGCCCACCACCAGCAGCCGACCACGGCCAGCACGCTGAGCGCCGCGAGCCACTGGCCGTCGGGAGCCTGATAGGCCTCTCGACCGCGCCCGATGCTCAGGCCGATGACGGCCATGAACCCTGGCACCAGGGCAACGAAACTGCGCGCAAAGCGAGCACCGGCCTGCTTGGCACGGGCATCGGAGCGGGCAGCAGCCTCAGAGTGCGCGGCCTCAGCCAGGGCACGCAGGCGAGCATCGAGTCGCACCCCGCCGATCTGGTGAGCGGCCAGCAGCGTCTCGCAGATGGCGTCGGCGGTCGGGTCTGCGAGCGAGTGCTTCAGAACACGCAGCGATGCCTCGAAGTCGGTGCTCAAGGCCCACGTTCGAGCCGCTTCTTCGAACGCCGCGCGCATGTCTGCGGGGGCGTGGGCCCCTGCGGCGAACAGCGCTGAGGGGATGGACTGATTCCGGTGTGCCACGCCGATGCGGATCTCTGCGAGCAGGCGCGGCCACGACTGTCGAGCATTCGCGGCGCGACTCCGGCGGCGATCCGCCATCGCGCGTCCAGGCAGTGCAGCGCTGCAGGCAGCAGCGAGTGTCGGCGCCATGAATCCTCCGAACAGTGCCCAGGTCGCGGTCCACCCAGCCAGTGCTGCCGCGATAGCGCCGAGCGCACCCAGCAGCAGGCGCCGCGGCGTCGCGTCGCTGGCCCCAGCGGGCGAACCCGGAGCCTGAGATCTTCGGCGCGGACCAAGCGGCACGCCCGCATACGCGGCTGTCAGGAGCCACAGACCCAACGCGCCGCAGACCACAATCACAATCCCGGTCACGACATCGTCCGTGCCGGCGCATTGCGCCGGCCATCGGCACTCGCGAAGTTGAAGCCGACGGTCCCGAGTTGTGATGCGATCCGCCGCGGCACATTCTGCGTACGGCTCGCCGGCTCGCCAGGCCGCTCGCTGGCGTACAGCAGTGTCGTCTCGAAGCTGACTGCACCGTCGCTGCCCTGGGGGTCTTCGGTCGCCGCGATCTCGCTGACATGCACCCCGCGCGGACCTCGTCGCGTGTGCACCACCAAGTCGATCGATTCGGCCACGAGGTGGGTGATCGCGGCCACCGGCATGTCGCGCACCTCCGGGGCGAGCTGACACATGAGCCGGAGCCTGCCAAGTGCCTGGCGGGCCGATCCTGCATGGATGGTGGCGTAGCCCGTCACGCCGCTGGAGAGCGTCAGCAGCAGCGGGACGGCCTCGCGGTCTCGGACTTCGCCCACGATCGCAACGTCTGGCGCCATGCGGAGAAAGCCGGTGACCAGACGCCTCAAATCCACCGGCGCGCGCTCGACGTGTCCGGGTCGGGTCTGCATGGCAGCGACGTTCGGCAGTGGTATGTCGAGCTCGAACACCTCCTCGGCGGTGACGACGCGCAGATGCGGTTCGAGTTCGGCGGCGCAGCAGCCGAGCAGCGTCGTCTTGCCGCTGCCGGGTGCCCCGGCAAACAGGATCGATGACCGGGCTCGCACCGCAGCGCCCAGGAATTCGGCGATGTCACTGCTCAGCGTGCCGTTGGCCGCCAGATCCTCCAGGCTCGAGAACGGGATCCCGGTGAACTTCCGGATGTTGAAGATCAGGTTGCCGCCGCGGCCGATGTCGGGGTGGACGATGTGGAGCCTCGCGCCGTCGTCGAGCTGCGCGTCCTGGAGTCCTTCCCCCGGATCCAGCTTGCGATGCGACGCAGTCGCGTCGTCGATGATGCGCGTCAGCGTGCGCCGGACGTGCTCGCTGTCGTGGAAGACCTCGCTGTGGCGACCGGAGGGTCCGTGGTGGCGCTTGACGAAGACTTCGTGCGGCGCATTGACCATGATCTCCCACACATCGGCATCGTCGAGCAGCGTTTCGAGCGGTCCGTACCCCAGCAGGTCGCGCCGTACACGCTCGGCGAGAGCATCGGCGTCGGTCACCGCGCGGCTGCGGACACCGCGCTTGAAGTCGAGATTCCACTTCCGGATCTCCTCATGAGCGAGCGACCTGATCGCTGCGTCTGCCCCCGGCGCGCGGGGATCCACCCCGGAGTGGCGAGCCCGTTCCGACACCGAACGCTCGATCTCCGCAAGCGACTCGAGTTCTGTCATTGCGCGAATGCCTCCCGGATCACGGGATGCCCCAGGTCCGGATCAGGGTGATGGCGCCCGCGTCTGCGGCGGCGACCACATCGGTCGCAACCGAGAGATCGGGCACCTGCAGCGTGACGATGAGGGTGGCCGCGAGATGCTGCGCGTCGGAGCGATCGTCGACATCGAGCACTCTGGCATCGCTGGCCACGACAGTTGCACCGAGCGACTCGGAGGGATGGGTGGCCACCACGTCCACCCGCTCGCCCGGTCCGAGCAGGCCGTTGAGTGCGCGAGGGCGGTCGAGTTCGACAGAGACGGCGTAGCCGCCCTGCGCGGCCTGCGCGAAACGAGGCGAGGTGACATCGCTGCGCGCCAGCAGTTCGCCGGGGCGCACGGTGCCCACGATGAGACTGCCGACGACATCGTCGGGGTTGTCGAACACCGTGGCCGACACCTCGGCCGGCAGTCGGATCGGCGCGAGCGCAACGTCGGCGGCATCGACGATGACGCCGGGCGCGAGTTGCGTGCGTGCTATAGCAAAGTGCGTCTGGGGCTCGGCCGCGGATTGCTCGAACGCCCACCACAGGCCGATCGCTGCGACCCCGCAGAGCGCGCCGCCGGCGGCGACTCGCGAGCGGACGGCGCGTCTCGATATGCCGCTACCGCCCCCTGGCTCTGTCGCGCCCATCCCGGCGTGGCGACTGGCCGACGGCAGGGGTTCGCGAGACACACCGAGAACATAGCTAAGTTAGAATGAAACTCCAAGAAATTTATTGAAATAAATAGAAATTATGCCAATATGTTGCATAGATATGGCGATACAGCACGCAATATCAATGATCCATGTCGAAATGCACGATGCCCCGAAGCGTGCCCACTAGCGTTGCCGTCAGGAGATCGGCAGTGTTCCGGCAATGTCGACGGCCAAGGGACTGCAAGGAGCGATCATGCCCGACGAGCCGGAGGAGCCAGACGACAACGGCGGAACGAGCCAAGTCGCGTATGAGGACATCACCTGGCTGTCCACGCTGAAGGCAGCGGATCGCATGGGCATCACGACGCGGACCCTGTATCGCTTCATCGACCGCGGCGACCTGCCCGCCTACCGCTTCGGGCGCGTCATCCGCTTGCGTCTGTCCGATGTTGACGAGTTCATCGAACAGTGCAGGGTTGAACCGGGAAGCCTCGAGCATCTCTATCCCGAAGCGCGCCCGGACGATCCTGACGAAGACGACGAGTAAGTCGGGTAGGTCGACGGCGATTGAGCAACCCCGAGCTTCCACCCGCTGACGCCGGCGCGCCAGGGGGCGTGTGGAGCACGATCAGCCCGCGATTCGCACTGCGACCCGATTGGCACCGTTCGGCGGCCCCACGCCTATGGCCGGCCGGACTCGCCGTGCTCTTCTTCATCGGCCTCGGCGGTTCGATCGTCCTGCTGATGGTCTCATTCGCGGCGGGAAGCGTGGGCTTCGAGAACACGCTGGCGGACGAGCTGCTCGAACGGTCCGTGATGGAGCAGTTCCTTCTGGTGGCGCTCTTCGCGCCCGTGCTCGAGGAATTCCTGTTCCGGCTCGCGCTGGTCGGCCGCCTTCGATTGGGGATGCTGGCGGCCGTCGGCGCGGTCGGCTTCGTCAACTTCGTGTTCGGCGACGGAGCGGTACTGGCCGTCGCCGCGCTGTTTGGCGCCGTCGCGATTGCGTCTGGTGTTCTGTGGATCCAGTCGCTGATCGTCGGTGTGGCGCATGCCGATCGCGACCGCGACGCCGCACCGGCGAATCGCGCGTGGCGCGATGGAGCCGCCCGCTGGTGGGCGTCGCACCCGCGCTGGCCCATGTGGATCGCATTGGCGGCGTTCGGACTGGTGCACCTCAGCAACTACGACGTGAACTGGTCCGCTTCGGCGGTCGTCGTGGTGCCGCTCGTCGTCAGCCCGCAGCTATGGCTGGGCCTGATGTTCACGATCGCGCGGGTGCGATACGGATGGTGGGCCGGCTTGGTCCTGCACGCAATCCACAACCTGGCTGTTTGGGGCGTCTCGAGCTTGCTCAGCGAATTCGAGCTGTCGTAGTCAATTCACCACGTCCTGGGGAAAATCTGCAGCGTCGCCGCCCGGACCATCGGTACCCTTGCAGCGCTATCGGGACCCTCGGCACATTGCAGATCTTCGACACGATGACGCGGCGCAAGACCGCCTTCGTCCCGCGAACGCCGGGCGAGGTCTCGATGTATGTGTGCGGGCCGACGGTCTATGACGTGCCGCACCTGGGCCATGGCCGCACTGCGCTGACCTACGACATCATCCGGCGGTACCTGGAGTGGGCAGGGTTTGCGGTGACGTTGGCTTCCAACGTCACCGATATCGACGACAAGATCGTGGAACGCGCCCAACGCGAAGGTCGCACGGAGGAGGCCGTGGCGACGGAGTTCACGGCCGCATACGACGCCCAGATGGATCGGCTCGGCGTACTCCCGCCTGATTCTCGTCCCCACGCCACCCACTTCATCGACCAGATGATCGAGGTGATCTCCGAACTGCTGTCCATAGGAGCCGCGTACGAGGTGGCGGGCAAGGGCGTGTACTTCGCGGTGGACTCGGCCCCTGGATACGGACAGCTCGCAGGCCGCACCTTGTCCCAGCTCAACGCCGATGCCGGCGCGCGCATCGACGTCGACCCCGACAAGCGCTCGCCGCTCGACTTCGCGCTGTGGAAGGCGGCCCAGCCGGGTGAGCCCCGCTGGGATACCCCATGGGGGGAGGGACGGCCCGGTTGGCACACCGAGTGCGTGGCGATGTCGCTCAGCGCGCTCGGACCCGGCTTTGACATCCACGGCGGCGGAGACGACCTGGTCTTCCCGCATCACCAGAACGAATGGGCGCAAGTGACGGCTGCAGGCGAATCGTTCGCCCGCTACTGGGTGCACAGCGCCATGGTGAATGTCGGCAGCGAGAAGATGGCCAAGTCCCTCGGCAACTACACGCAGCTGGCCGACGCGATCGACGCAGCCGGCGCTCGCGCCGTGCGACTGCTGGTGCTGCAGACGCACTACCGCAGGTCGATGGAAATGGGCCCAGAGGCGCTCGACGCGGCCCGCAGCGCCGTCGGCCGGCTCGACGCGTTCGCTCGCCGAGCCGCCGCAGCGGGCATCTCGACCCAGCGGTGGGCCGAGGCACGGCGGCCTGGCATCGAGAGCGGGGCTGCGGTGGGGCTGGACGTCGAGGCCGCACGTGCATTCGCCGCGGCGATGGATGACGACTTCGCTACGCCCACGGCGCTCGATGTCGTCTTCCGCTTGGTGCGCCGTGCCAATGCTGCGCTCGATGCTTCCGGAGACGGCGCGGCACGTGATGCCGCCACGGCGCTGCACCTGCTCGGAGTCCTCGGCCTCGAGGCCGGCGAAGAGGGCCCCGAGACTGCCACGGTCGACGGGCTGACCGATGTCGAGGTGGAAGCACTCCTCGAAGAGCGGGCAACGGCGCGCGCTGCACGAGACTTCTCGACAGCTGATCGGATCCGCGACGAGCTCGCCGCGAGCGGCATCGTGGTGTCCGACAGTCCCGATGGGGCGACCTGGCACCGAGGCTGACGCGTGCTGGCCAGATGGGCTGTTTGACGGCCCTCAGCCGGCACCCATGCGTTCGAGCCAGTCCTCGATGAGCCAGCCCGAGATCGACATGCCGCCGCGCGGCACCGGCGGCAGGCTGTCCGCGGTGTACCAGCCGGCGTCGACGATCTCGTCAGGATCAGGGTCGATCTCACCGGCCTCCCAATCGCAGGTGAAACCGCACATCAGCGAATGGGGGAACGGCCACGGCTGGCTGCCGAAGTAGCGCACGTTGCCGACCGTGATGCCGACTTCCTCGCGAACCTCACGGACGACGGCGTCCTCGAGGCTCTCACCGGGTTCGACGAAGCCGGCGAGCGCGCTGTAGAAGCGACCCGGGAACTGCCGGCCCCACGCCAGCAGCACCTCAGGACCTCGCTCGACCAGAACGATCATCGCGGGACTGAGCCGCGGGAACGCCATGTGCCCGCACTTGTCGCAGATCTTGGCTCGGTCCGAAGCGTTGGTGCTGGTCGGGCTGCCGCAGCGCCCGCAATAGCGGTGCGTTCGTTCGAACTCCACGATCTGCGCTGCACGCCCTGCGATCTGCCAATGCTCGTCAGGAATCCGGCCGTAGAGCTTCCGCAGCGGGACCGGTTCGAGGTCGCCTTCGTCCAGCGGCGGGCCGTCGGCAGGATCCAGATCGACGGCCCAGACGCCGTGTCCGTCGAGCACGCCCAGAAACGCCCCTTGGGCCGCAACGTCTCCGACGGGTGAGACTGCGTCACGCCACAGGCCGCCGCCGGGCTCGGTGTACACCGTTCCCGAGCGGATCGGGATCCACACGTTCAACGTGTCGTCGAGGTCTGCGGGCGGCTGCGTCATGACCGTGAACACGGGTCAAGTTGAGCACACGGCCGCGGTCCCGGCCGGGGCCGCTACAAGCGCCGCTGTGTTTGATGCTCCGTCGCCTAGAGGCGACGCAGTGTCTGATGGTCCGGCGCTACAAGCGCCGGATCACCGTCACGACCTTGCCGTAGATGGTGACCTCGCCGGCGGCGCAGACGATTGGGCGATGATCGGGATTGGCCGGCTCGAGAACGATGTCGTCGCCAGAGAGCCGGAGCCGCTTGACCGTGCCCTCTTCGCCATTGATGCCAGCGACAACGATGTCGCCGCTCTCGGCGTCTGGCTGGTGCCGAGCGACGACGTAGTCGCGGTCCCAAATGCCGGCGTTGATCATCGAGTCGCCCCGTACTCGCAACATGAACAGTTCGCCGCTGCCGGTGAAGTCCGCTGGCAGCGGAAGGAGTTCTTCGACGTTCTGCTGGGCCAAGACATCGGTTCCCGCCGCCACGTCGCCGATGAGGGGAACGTGCCGCGTGGGCCTCCGTTCTCCCTTGACCCCCGTCTGCCAGTCGAAGTTGACGATGAGCGCCCTCGGCCGTGACGGATCTCGCCGGATCCAGCCATCTGCCTCCAGCGCCCGCAGATGCCGGTGCACGGTTGCAGGCGATTTGAGATCGACCTCCTCGCCGATCTCACGCACCGACGGGGGATAGCCACGCTCGCGCTGTATCTCGTCGATGAACTCGAGCATGGCGCGCTGGCGTTCTCCCAGATGCGCGACTCGCTGGTCGGCAGCGCTGGCATTTCTCATGGTGATCCTCCTGGGGTGCTGCTGGTTGCAGCGGAGCGTCGGGCGGATGGAACCCTCGTTCCGCGCACTACACTAGCAACAAGTGTTCGATATTACGAGCATTTGTTCGGAACCTCAGTCGCGGGCGCGAAGCCACCGCACGAAGAGCACGCCCTCGTGCGTGACGACTTGGGTCAGCGCGAACGCTCGCGGGGTTGACTTAGCCGCTCCGGTCGTCAGCCCATCGACGATGCGTGGCGCCGCGGCACTGATTGCCAGCGGAGCGTGCGTGAGATTGATCTCGTCGACAAGGTCGCAAGCCAGCAGGCCCGCATTCAGCGTCGGACCGCCCTCGCACAGCACCACGCGGGCGCCGCGCGCGCCGAGTTCGGCCAGCGCAGCCCGCAGGTCGACGATCCCGTCTCCTGCGCGTAGCAGTTCGGCGCGGCCCTCGAATCGTGCGGCACACGAGGCATCGGCGCTGCCGGTCGTCACGATCAGCGGCAGCGGCACCGTCGCAGGCTCCGCGTCAGCTGCGAACAGCGGCAGCTCCGGATCGACGCTGAGCGATCCGCTGACGACCGCGATGCGAGCACCCGAACGTCGAGCCCGTCCATACCGTTCGGCATTCGCCGTGCCAGCGCCGACGAGGATGACGTCGGCTCGAGCTCGCAGCGCCGCGAACATCGCTTTGTCGGCTGCGCCAGAGAGTCCTGCGGACAGGCCGCCCAATGCTGCGGCCCCGTCGATGCTCGCCACCATGTTGAGCAGCACCCAAGGCCTGCTGGAGTGCGGCGAGCGCGGCAGGCTGGCAGCTTGGTGGGGGTCGACAGTCTCTGCCGGCGACGGGAACAGCCGGTGCACGCGACGAGTCTGCCACCGTGGGCCTCAGAGCAAGCTCTGCATGACGGCATTTGCCCACAAGGGCTGTGGACAACTTGTCCACAGCCCTGCACAGTTGTACACAGGAATATCCCCATGAACGCCTCGATGTCGACCCCTTTTGTTCCACAGGGCCGAAGCCATAAGGTCGCGGGCTCGTGGCGATGACAGAAGCGCAGCGGGTGCAGGGCCCCAGCCCCGGCAGCGGGCCTCTGGGCGCGCCGCTGCGGCTGCGCCGGCACTTCACGACGGCCGGCACGCACCCGTACGACACGGTGACGTGGGAGCGCCACGACGCCTCGATCACCAACGCGACCGACGGCACGGTGGCGTTCGCCCAGCCCGACGTCGAATTCCCGGCCGACTGGAGCCCCACGGCGGTCAACATCGTGGCGCAGAAGTACTTCCGCGGCACGCTCGGCACACCTGAACGCGAGCGGTCGTTGCGACAGGTCATCGACCGCGTGGCAGGCACCATCACCCGCTGGGCGTCCGACGACGGCTGTTTCTCCTCGCCCGACGAGGAGGCGATCTTCGAGGCCGAGCTTTCATGGCTGCTGCTGCATCAGCGCGTCGCCTTCAACAGCCCGGTGTGGTTCAACATCGGCGTGAATGGCGTACCGCAACAGGCTTCAGCGTGCTTCATCCTCGCGGTCTCCGACGAGATGGAATCCATCTTGGAGTGGTACGTCACCGAGGGCCGCATCTTCAAGGGCGGCTCCGGCGCCGGCGTCAATCTCTCGCTACTGCGGGCGTCGTCCGAACCGCTGTCAGGTGGCGGCACGGCCAGCGGACCGGTCAGCTTCATGCGCGGTGCCGACGCGTCGGCAGGCACGATCCGCAGCGGCGGTAAGACTCGGCGCGCCGCCAAGATGGTGCTGCTCGACGCCGACCACCCTGACATCGAGGCGTTCGTGTGGTGCAAGGCGCGTGAGGAGCGCAAGGCACGAGCCCTCGCCGCGGCCGGCTTCGACATGGATCTCGACGGTGCCGATTCGTTCTCGATCCAGTACCAGAACGCCAACAACTCGGTGCGGCTGTCCGACGAGTTCATGGCGGCGGTGGAGAACGACACCTCGTGGGAGCTGCGTGCGCGTACCGGCGGCGAGATCACCTCGGTGGTGGGGGCGCGTGAGCTGCTCCGCCAGATCGCCCAGGCGGCGTGGGAGTGCGCCGATCCCGGCGTGCAGTTCTCGACCACGATCAACGACTGGCACACCGCGCCGGCTCATGGCCCGATCAGTGCCAGCAACCCGTGCAGCGAGTACGTCCATCTGGACAATTCGGCCTGCAACCTGGCCAGCGTCAACCTGCTGCCGTTCTTCGGGGAAGGCGCGGGTCCCGAAGGTGGCTGCGAGTTCGACATCGAGGGCTTGCGTCAGGCGGTGCGCATCACGTTCATCGCCCAGGACGTGCTGGTGAGCCACGCGGACTACCCGACAGCACTCATCGGCGAGACGTCTCGCAACTTCCGCCAGCTCGGCCTGGGCTTCACCAACCTGGGCGCGCTGCTGATGGCCGCCGGCGCCCCTTATGACTCGCCGCCGGCCCGGGCACTTGCGGCAACGGTCACTGCGCTGATCTGCGGCGAGGCATACGCCACCTCCGCCGATCTGGCGGCGCGTCTGAGCCCCTTCGACGGCTTCGCTGCGAATGCCGGGGCGATGGCCGGCGTCCTGCGTCGGCACCGTGGTGCGCTCGAGCGCATCGAGCCGATCTCGGCCGAGATCGGTGCTGTCCCGACGGCGTCCGGCTTGGGCGCTCTGACCGAACAGATGCGCTCTGCTGCACGCGAGCGTTGGGATCACGCCGTGGCCGGATGTGATGCCCACGGTGTGCGGAACTCGCAGGCGACGGTGATCGCGCCCACGGGAACAATCTCGTTCATGATGGACTGTGACACCACCGGCATCGAGCCCGACCTCGGCCTGGTGAAGCACAAGAAGCTGGTCGGCGGCGGCGACCTGCGCATCGTCAACTCGACGGTGCCGGTGGCTCTGGGGCGCCTGGGCTACTCCCTGTCGGAGATTGCCGACGTCGAGGCTCACATCCTCCAGAACGGTCGCATCGCCGGGGCCCCTCACCTTGCGGATGACCATCTCGCAGTGTTCGCCTGCTCGATCGGCGACGACGCGATCTCACCCCGTGGCCATGTCGCGATGATGGCTGCATGCCAGCCGTTCGTCTCGGGCGCGATCTCCAAGACGGTCAACTTGGCAGAGGACGCCACCGTCGCCGACATCGAGGACCTGTTCATCGAATCGTGGCGGCTCGGGCTCAAGGCCGTGGCGATCTATCGCGACAACTGCAAGGTATCCCAGCCGCTGTCGGTCGGGCCGGCGGCATCGGGAGCCGATGCTCCCGCAGCGGCTGCTGCGGCGCTGCAGGGGGCGGTGGTGCCGCCGCGCAACCGGCTGCCTCGCAGGCGCCGGTCACGCACGTTCTCGTTCCGGGTCACCGACTGCCATGGTTTCATGACCGTCGGCGAGTACGACGACGGCCGGCCCGGCGAGATCTTCCTCACCGTGGCCAAGCAGGGCTCGACGCTGGCCGGGATCATGGATGCCTTCGCGATCTCGGTGAGCCACGGCTTGCAGCACGGGGTGCCGTTGCGCTCCTACGTCGAGGCGTTCACCAACATGCGATTCGAGCCCGCCGGGCTCACCGACGATCCCGAGCTGCGGATCGCCACCAGCATCGTCGACTACATCTTCCGCCGTCTCGCGCTCGAATACCTGTCGTTCGACGAGCGCAGCGAGCTGGGGGTGCTCAGCGTGGACGAACGTACCGATCCGCCGCTGCCCGGCCTCGAGAGTGCCTCGGTCCCCACAGCCATCGGTGCTGAGCCCGCACCCGATCCGCCGTCGCAGCCTCCCGAGCCGGCCGGGCACCGCGATGCACCGCTGTGCATGACGTGCGGCGATCGGATGGTGCGTGCCGGCTCGTGCTTTGCCTGCCGGTCCTGCGGGGCAACTAGCGGCTGTGGCTAGCTGGCTGGCTGGCTAGGGACACAGCATCCGGGGGCGCAGCTGTCAGGCCGCGGGCCGAGACGTCCGACCGCGGGCCGATCGCTGCGCAGACCGGCTGTCTCCTCGACGAGGTCGACGAGTGCCTCGACGAACAGCGGGTGGGTGCCGACCGTGCGGGCACGCACCATGGTGATGCCCGCCCGCGCTGCGGCGAATCGTGCCCGGGTGTCGAGGTCGACCAGTACCTCCATGTGATCGGAAACGAATCCGAGCGGCACGGTGAGGACCGAACCGACCCCCTCGGACCCAAGCTCGACCAAGCGGTCGCTGACGTCGGGCTCCAGCCACGGCACCTGCGGCGGGCCGCTGCGTGACTGGTACACGATCTCTGTCTCGCCGGTGAGCCCGGCCGCAGCAGCAACGGATTCGGCCACATCAGCCAATTGGGCTTCGTAGTCACACGCCGCCGCCATCGGTACAGGCACGCTGTGCGCGGTGAACAGGGTGTGCACGCCGTCGCGCAGGTGCGCGCCGTCGACTGCCTCGCGAATGCGCCCGGTCATGGCGTTCGCGAATCCGGGGTGATTGCCGTAGACGCGGACCCGTGTGAGCCTCGGTGCCCCGTCCACCTCGGCAGCGGCTCGGGCCAGATCCTCGTGGTACTGGCGGCAGCCCGAGTACGAGCTGAATGCGGAGGTGACGATGACGGCTGCGTTCCGTCGGCCCTCGGCGGCCATCTGGCGGACTGTGTCGGCAAGGTAGGGGTGCCAGTTCCGGTTGCCCCAGTAGCAGGCGAGCGGTGTACCCCTGCGGGCGAGCTCTCCCGACAGGGCCGCCAGCAGTGAGCGGTTCTGCTCGTTGATCGGGCTCACGCCGCCGTGACGCAGGTACTGCTTCTCGACCTGTGCGAGCCGCTCGGGCGGAACATCGCGTCCGCGGGTCACATTCTCCAAGAAGGGCCGGACGTCGTCGGGGCCTTCGGGGCCGCCGAACGACAGCAGCAGCACCGAGTCGATCGACGCGGGCCCCAGTGCCGCCTGGGCTGGGGCAGCCCGCATCGGCTGCACCGTCACCGGCTTGCTGGGTCTGACTGTCGCCGCGGGCATCGCATCGCCCGGCCGAGCCGCAGGCCCAGATGCGGGCCGCGTGCGAGGCGCCGCTGGGGGAGATGCTGCGCCGCCGCCGACCGTCGCGAGCGGAACCGCGTGGGCTCTCGATGCGGCAATCAGCAACGGCACAGACGTGAGCGCAACGATCATCGCCGCCACGATGGTCACGCGAAAGCCGGCGTTGTCGATCAGCAGCCCGGCCAGGGGAGGCCCGGCGAGCCCCCCGACGCCGGCTGCGGTATACAGCGCGCCCAACACGCCGCCGAGACCGGCGAGTCCGAAGAGCTCGGCGGCGACCGCGGGGGACAGCGCGATGAACCCGCCGTAGCTGCAGCCCATCACCAGCGTGTAGATCACGAGGACCGTGTAGTTGTCGCCGGCGAAGAGCCAGATCAAGTAGCTCAGCCCCATGATCGTGAAGGCGAGCTGGTACAGGCGCATGAGCGGCAGCACGGCCCCGAGCGCTCCGAGCAGCAGCCGTCCGAGCAGCGACGCGAGGCCGATGATGCTGATCAGCCACTGACCGCCGGGCTTGCCGAGGTCGTCGAGGTAGTCCTTGATGTAGATGATCGGGACGAACAGGCTGGAGCTCAGCAGCATCATGGAGAAATAGAGCAACGTGTAGCGCCGGTTGTGCATGAGCCTGCGCAGCGACGGCATCTCGCTCTGGGGCGCCACGTGGGGCGGTCGCCGAGCGGGGATCGCAGCCATGATGAGCAACCCCGTGGACGCGACAGCCAGCACTTGGTAGGTGTCCCGCCAGCCGTAGAGGTCGATGAGCCGTTCCGCCCCCCAGGCCCCGGCAAAGTGACCGAGTCCGATCCCGGCCACAGCGACACCCAGTGCTGCAGTGCGGTGGCGCTCGAACCATCCGCCGACCACCGAGACCATCGGGACATATGCGCACGCCACGCTGATCCCGACGCCTGCCACGTAGGACGTCATCGCTACCCACAGGCTCTGAGCCACGCTCGCAGCCCACAGGCCGGCCCCGAGGGCGATGGCGCCGGCAATCAGAACACGTCGGGGTCCGTAGCGATCGCCGAGGCGACCGGTGAACACACCGAGCACGAAGTAGAGGAACGTCGGAATCGCGAAGAGCAGCGAGGCCAGGCCGGTGCCGATGCCGAACTCGTCCCGGATGGAGCCGAGCACGACCCCGAAGCTGTAGGCCACGCCGAAGACGGCGAACGTCGCGAGCGATGCGGAGAGCGCGACCGTCCACCCGGCCGCTGAGTCCAGCCGGCCGCCGGGGGCGGGTGTGGAATTCGTCGTGGCCATGCTGGGTGTGGGCTGCCCTTCGGCGCACGCGTCGGCTGTCGATTCAGCAGCGGCGCGAGTGGGCAGATTACTGCCGTACCGTTGGCCCTGGCAGAAGCCGATGCCGTACTGAACGGGAGCAGCGCAGTGGCCGTACAGACTGTCGCCAGCAGTGGATCGGGTGCTCCCGATGTCATCGAGCGGCCCGACACTCGCGAGACCGAAGGCGATCACGATCGCTTCTCTCACTACGTCAACAAGACCGCGCTGACTCGCTCGGCCGTCAGCGGCGAGGCGGTCGTGGCGCTGTGCGGCAAGAAGTGGGTGCCCACCCGCGACGGCGAGCGCTTTCCGGTGTGCCCGGCGTGCAAGGAGATCTACGCCGGCCTGCGTTCGTAATGCGCGAAATTGGGCCGCGCGAAATAGGACAAGGACCGATCACCGGACGCGACTAGCCTTGAAGCCATCGTGACCGAACCAACCGTCGGCAAGCCTGATTGCCGTCTGTGCGCCATCGATTCATGAGCGCTGCGCCCCCGATTTACTGCGCCGGAGCCCAGTGACCGACACCCAGGTTCGGATACATGTTCCGGGCAATCACCTCATGGTCGGGGTGCTGGGCCAGCGCGATGAGCACCTGCGGCTCGTGGCCGATCATTTCGCAGATGCCGACATCCACGTGCGCGGCAACGAGATCACTGTTGCGGGACCCAGCGCCGCGCTCGTCGGACAGGTCTTCGAGGAGATGGTGCAAGTCCTCGAAGCCGGCCAGCGCATCGAGCCCGAGATGCTCGACCGCGTCATCGACATGGTCGAGGCCGATGAGAGCCCGAGCGACGTGCTGTCTGCCCCGATCGTGCGCGCTCCCAACGGCAGGGTGGTGAGGGCAAAGAGCGCCGGCCAGAAGCGATACGTGGAGATGATCCGCTCCAACATCGTGACGTTCGCGGTCGGGCCGGCCGGCACCGGCAAGACATGGCTGGCGGTGGCGCTTGCGGTCGACGCGCTGATGTCGAAGGCCGTGCGGCGCATCGTGCTCACCCGGCCTGCAGTGGAAGCGGGCGAGCGGCTCGGCTTC
Source organism: Candidatus Poriferisodalis sp. (assembly GCF_965203655.1). Lineage (GTDB taxonomy): Bacteria > Actinomycetota > Acidimicrobiia > Acidimicrobiales > Poriferisodalaceae > Poriferisodalis. The sequence continues at coordinate 244,985 of NZ_CBDBDD010000005.1, read as the reverse complement.
CTGCCGGGCGACCTGATGGCGAAGATCGACCCGTACCTGGCCCCGCTGTACGACTCGCTGTACGACATGCTCGACGTGGAGACCGCCGCCAAGCTGCTCGAGCGCAAGACGATCGACGTGGCGCCGCTCGCGTTCATGCGCGGCCGCACCCTCAATGACAGCTTCATCATCCTCGACGAGGCGCAGAACACCACACCCGAGCAGATGAAGATGTTCCTGACCCGCATCGGCTTCGGCTCCAAGGTGGTAGTGACCGGCGACCGCACACAGATCGATGTGCCCGGCGGCAAGAGCGGCTTGATCGACGTCGAACAGTCTCTGGATGGCATTCCCGGGCTTGCATTCGCGCGCCTCGGTAGGCGGGACATCACCCGGCATCGCATCGTCGGCGACATCGTGGCGGCATATGACCGGCGTGATGCACAACGCAACGGCAACGAGCGAACGCGTGACTGATGGCAGTGTCGTCGCCGACGGCGTGCTCATAGCGGATCGTCAGAACGACGTGCAGCTTGATCCGGGGCGCTACCGCGCACTGGTGCGGCAGGTGCTGGAAGCCGAAGGCGTGCCGCCGGGCACCGAGACCGCGGTGACGTTCGTGGGTCGCGACGAGATGGCGGAACTGAACGAATCACACATGGGCCACGCCGGGCCGACCGATGTGCTCGCGTTCCCGCTGGATCTCGTGCCGGGTCTGCGGGCGCACAACGATCCGAGTACTGGCACCGATCCGACTGGCCCAGCCCTAGCGGGCGACATCGTCGTGTGCCCCGCTGTCGCTGCGGTGAACGCTACAGCCAGCCGAGGTTCCCGCCCGGGACACGACGGCACCGTCACCGCGGAAATCGACCTGCTCGTCGTGCACGGTGTGCTGCACTTGCTCGGAATGGACCACGACGAGCCCGTGGCGACCGCTGCCATGCGCGCCCGCGAGGCTGAGCACTTGCGCAGTCTGTGGAGCCGCTCATGAACTGGGTGCTGGGCGCTGTCGCGGCTGCGATCCTGCTCACGGCGGCCATGTTCCTGCGCCTGATCGAGGCAACCTTCGTACGGCTGGGTCGAGCGCGCGCCTCCGGTCTGGACGAGTCCAACGGAAACGGCGAGCGTCACAACGGCGACCGCGACAACGGCCATCCGAGCGCCCCGCCGAAGGCCTCGCTGGAAGAGCTGGTTGAAGACCGCGAAGTCGTGCTGGGTCCCGTCTCGCTGCTGCGCGTCCTGACCCAGGTCACGCTGGTGGGCGGTGTCACCTGGGTCACTGCGAGCACCACCGGAACAGCCGGCATCATCGCAGCCATCGCTGTCACCACGGTGGCGCTCTTCGTGGTGACCGAAGCGCTGCCTCGCCGCTGGGGAGTCGAGGCGAACGACCGCATGGCGCGGGTGCTCGCGCCGGTTGCACGTGTCCTGAGCCGCGCCGCGCCGCTGGTCTGGCTGGCTCGTTTGCTGACCGCCCCCGCACGAGCGCTCGGCCCCGCAGCAACAGAGAGCGACAGCGGCGAGATCACCGAGGACGAGCTGGTCGCACTGGCGTCTGCCGCAGCGCAGGCCAGCCTGATACGCGACGAAGAAGCCGCGTTGATCGGCCAGATCATGGAGCTGGACGACACGATCGTGCGCGCCGTGATGGTTCCACGACCTGACATGGTCACCGTGAGCTTGGACGACAGCGTTGCCGACGCTCTCGAGACGATCATCGACTCCGGCTTCACGAGGCTGCCCGTGATCGGCGACAGCGTGGATGACCTGCGAGGCATCGTGCTGGCGAAGGACCTGGTTGCGGCCCACCTGCACGGCGTGGCCGCCCCCGGATCAGCGCAGCCCGGACTGGAGCGGCCCGAAGGCATCGCACAGCACGACGATGAGGCGGCAACCTGCGCGCATGTGCTGCGCCCCGCCAACTTCGTTCCCGAAACAAAGCGGGTCGGCGATCTGATGCGTGAGATGCAGGAATCGAAGTCTCATCTGGCCATAGCCGTCGACGAGTACGGCGGCGTGGCAGGGCTGGTCACGCTGGAGGACATCATCGAGGAGCTAGTGGGCGAGATCGCCGACGAGTACGACGTCGACGAGGCGCTCGTCGAAGAGGTCGGCGACGGCGCGTTCATGTTCTCGGGCCGGCTGCCGGCGTCCCGGCTTGCCGAGGTGCTCGAGCTGCGCCTGCCCGAGGGCGACTGGGACACGGTCGGAGGGCTCGTGCTGGACCGAGCCGGACATGTGCCCGTGCCAGGCGAGACCGTCGAGCTCGACGGTTGGTGCTTGTCTGCTCTCGAAGTCGAGGGCCGGCGCATCAATCTCGTCGGGGCCCGCCGCGGCGCTAGCTAGCCGCCCTTCCAGCGATGCGCTCGGGCTTCGTGACCTTGGTCGGCAGGCCGAACGCAGGCAAGTCCACATTGCTGAACTGCCTCGTGGGCACCAAGGTCAGCATCACCTCTGACAAGCCCCAGACCACACGCTTGCGTGTGATGGGCGTGCGGCACCTGCCTGATGCCCAGATCGTGTTTGTGGACACTCCCGGCATCGGCAAGCCGGTCACGTCACTGGGCGAGCAATTGAATGAGACAGCCCGCACGGCGATCGCCGAACTGGAACCGCCCGACGTCATCTGCATGGTCCTCGACGCGACCGCGCCGCTGGGCCGAGGCGATCGTTTGATCTGGGAGTCACTGCCGGCGGGTGCCAAGACGGTGGTCGCCGTCACCAAGTGTGACCGGGCGTCGAAGGCGCAGATTGCCGAGCAGCTGGCCGCTGCCGCAGAATTCGACGCCGGCGCGTATTTCCCGGTGTCGGGACGCACAGGCGAGGGCACTGATGCCCTGCTGGAGCACTTCGTGGCAGGTCTTCCGGAGGGGCCGGCCTATTTCGGGCCCGAGAGCATCACCGACCTGCCCGAGGCGTGGCGCATCTCTGAGGCGGTGCGCGAGCAACTGCTGGCGCGGCTCGGCGATGAGCTCCCGTACAGCATCGCGGTGCGCGTCACCGAGTGGGAACCGAAGCGCATCCGCTGTGACATTGCTGTTGAGCGTCATTCCCAGAAGGGCATCGTGATCGGTTACCGAGGGGCCATGCTGCGTGAGGTCGGCACGGCGGCGCGGCGCGAGCTCGGCCTCGACGGCGTGTACCTGGAACTGCGGGTCCGTGTCGAGCCAGACTGGCAGCGCACCCCTGATGCAGTCGCCCGCATGCTCGCACCGGAGGCGCCCTTCAGCCCTGAGTAATGGGACGGCTCAGCTTCGGGTGATCTGCTGAGCCCGGATGGAAGCGAGGAATTCGATCGCTTCGGCCTGATCGACGCTGCGGCGCATAGGCGGCAGGGGATCGAGCAGGCGCGATCGGTAGCCGGCAGTTGCGAGCCGCGAGTCGAGCACCGCCACCACCCCGCGATCAGCAGTTGTGCGGATCAGCCGGCCCACACCCTGGGCCAGCATGTCTGCCGCGTTCGGCACGTCGACGGTCATGAAGGCATCGCTGCCGGCGGCCTCTCGCCGGGCTGCCGCGAGCGGCTCGTTGGGCCGCGTGAACGGGAGACGGTCGATCGCCAGCAGTGACAGGGCCGGTCCGGCGACGTCCACGCCCTGCCAGAAGCTCATCGTGCCGCACACCACCGTCGCGGCATCGTCGCCGAGCGCGTCGAGCAGTGCAGCGTTGGACAGTTCGCCTCCCTGGCGCAATACCCGGATGCCGCTGAATCGTTCGGTGAGCGCATCCGCCGTGTCATTGAGCGCTCGCCAGCTTGTGAACAGTGCGAGCGTGCGCCCGCCCACAGCGGTGACGAGTTCCGCCAACTCGTCGACCGCCGCTGCCCGGTAGGCATCGGAGGTGGGTGCGGGCAGATGCCGGGCGCAGTACAGCAGCGCGTTTGCGCGGTAGTCGAACGGGCTGTCCACCGAGAGATACGTGTGGTCAGCAGTGGGCACGCCGAGTCGCCCGACGACGTGCGGGCCGAGCGTCGCGCTGGTGAGAATTGACGATTGCCGTCCCCACAGCCGGCTTGCGAGCAGGTCTCCCACATCGAGCGGGGCGAGGCGGAGCCGGCCGCGGCCTTCGACCAGGATGACCGTTCCCTGCGGAGGGTCCAGCGCAGTTCGCAACGCGTTGAGCGACTCCGCTGCGAGCCGCCCGACGCGCAGTCGTTCCAGATCCGCTGCGTCGTCATTGTCCGTCGACCGCAGCTCCGTAGCAAGATCGGCGACCCTGCTGTCGGCGGCTTCGAGCAGGCTGGCCAGGTCACCGGTGATCGCCCCCAAGCGCGTGTCGCGCAGAGGGCCGAGCTCCTCGGCCAGACGGTTCGACACATCAGCGACGGCATCCGCAGTTGTGCCCGCGGCCCCCACCGCCCGCGCTTCGGTGGCCAGTCGCGTGAAACCCGCGGGTGTGATCTCGAATCCGGCCACTTGGGTGACGACAGGTTCGAGCTGGTGGGCCTCGTCGAAGACGACGGCGTCGTGCGGCCCGAACAGGTAGCCGTCGCCGAACAGGTCGATGCAGTACAGATGCTGGTTGGTGACCACGATCCCGGCCCTCGCTGAGCGGGCCCGGGCATCCTCGGCAAAGCAGCGGTGACCTTCGGGGCAACGGTCGGCGCCGATGCACTCGGTGCTGGTCACCGACACTGACGACCACACGCGCGCGTCGGGCGCGACCACCAGCTCCGAACGGTCGCCGGTACGCGTTCTGGGCACCCATTGCTCGATCTCGGCGAGTTGCTGCCGCCTGGCCAGCTCTGCGGCGGTCGCGACACCGCCCTCGAGCTCGAACTGCTGCTGGGCGTGCTCGCCGAAGCGATGGCGGCAGAGGTAGTTGTTGCGACCCTTGAGGACTTCCCAGCGGACGGGGCGTCCGAGTCGTTCGCTCATCCCGGCAGCCACGAGCGGAAGGTCCTTGCCGACGAGCTGATCCTGCAGCGCCAGGGTCGCGGTGGCGATCACGATGCGCTTGCCGCCAGCGGCAGCGAGCGCGGCAGGAATCAGGTAGGCGAGCGACTTGCCCACACCCGTGCCCGCCTGGCATAGCAGCGTGCCCCCGCCGCCCATCGCCTCACCCACCGCGGCTGCCATCTCGGCTTGGCCGTCGCGCCGCTCACCGCCGCCGGGAAGCCCTGCGATGACCTCGCCGAGTGCCGCAGCGGCATCGTCGGCGTCGGCTGCAGGGGCAAGATCCCATGGTTCGTCGGACATCTGCCTCCCTCCTTTCGCGCTCTGGTTCTACCCTGCGCAGTGTGAAGCGAGGTGCGGGAATCGACGTGTCGTGTCTGCCGACTCACGTGGCCTGTGTGATGGACGGCAACGGGCGCTGGGCGCAGGCGCGCGGGCTGCCGCGCACCGAAGGCCATGCTGCGGGCGAGGAAGCCCTGATCGACACCGTCGAGGGTGCGGCCGAGATCGGCTTGCCATGGCTCACCGTGTACGCGTTCAGCACCGAGAACTGGCGTCGCCCGCCGTCCGAGGTGCGCTTCCTCATGGGCTTCAACGAGTCGTTGCTGGTGCGTCGCAGCCATGAGCTGCACGAGAAAGACGTGCGGATCCGCTTCGTCGGCCGGCCTGACGCCCGTATCCCGCGTCGAGTGCGGGCACGCATCGACGAGGCCGTCGAGCTGACAGCGGCCAACACGGGCCTCACCTTCACGGTGGCGTTCAACTACGGCGGCAGGGCGGAGATCGTCGACGCTGCGGCCGGTCTGGTGCGCGCCGGCATCCCTGCAGACGAGGTCGACGAGGCTGCGCTCGTCAAGCATCTCTACGACGCCGAGATGCCCGAGGTCGACCTCATGATCCGGACCTCAGGCGAGAACCGGCTGTCGAACTTCCTGCTGTGGCAGATGGCCTACAGCGAGCTGGTGTTCACCGACACCCTCTGGCCGGACTTCCGGCGGGAGGACTTGTTCGACGCAATCTGCAAGTACCAAGCGCGTGACCGGCGATTCGGGGGCCTGAACCGCTGAGGTCGGGCGACCAGGGCGTCAGTCCGGCGCTCGCCGGCATTGAGGCACGATGACGAGGGGGTGTCCCCCCAAATGCAGTACCGGGATCGAGGAGTCGTGCTCCGCACGATCAAGCTCGGCGAAGCCGACCGGATCGTCACGATCATCACCTCGGGGCACGGCAAGGTTCGTGCGGTCGCAAAGGGAGCGCGGCGCACTCGAAGCAAGCTGGCCGGTCATGTCGAGCCGCTGCGGCATGTCGACCTGCATCTGTACCGGGGGCGCGGCGAGCTCGACATCGTGACCGGCGCGCTGACGCTGGACCGCTGGGGGAGCCTGCGTGACGATCTCGGCCGTCTGGGCACTGCGATGTCGCTGGCCGAGGCAGTCGATCAGATCGTGCACGACCGCGGCGAGGACCCGGTGCCGTACCAGATGCTGGTGGGGGCGCTGGGCCGCCTTGACCGTGGGGGTGCCGAGATGCTGCTGCCGGCATTCCTTCTGCGCCTCTTGGCTCATGAGGGCACCGCTCCGATGCTCGACGAGTGCGTTGTGGGCACCGGCTGCGACGGCGGCGCCATGGTGGCGTTCGATCCGGCGCTCGGCGGCGTGACCTGTGAGACCCATCGGCGAGGCCGCCCGCTGTCGCCCGGTGCGCTTGAGCTGTTGCGCTCGATCATGTCCGGGCAGGTCAACGCAGTTCTCGGAGCGCCGCCATCGGCAGACTCCCACGAAGCCGCGGCCGTCGTTACTCGCATGTGGGAGTACCACACGGACCGGCGCCTGCGGAGCACGGACCTGCTCGGCTGAGGCTCAGGCTGGCGCCGGTCCCAGGGAACTCAGTCCGGCGCCTGCGGAGCACGGACCTGCTCGGCTGAGCCGTCTAGCGGAAGATCCGGGGGCCGCCCTGGGGGTTGTTGACGCTCTCGTGGAGCCGCTTGAAGCGCTTTTCTGCACGTGTGCCAGCGGTTGAGCGCCACCACCTGCGGCCACGCCAGAATGCCCCGGCCAAGGCGAGCAGGGCCAGCACGACCTGCGTGCGAGCCAAGCTGCCGCACAACGGATGGCGGCTCTCAGGCGGGACATAGCGCTGGCCGCTGGCGAGTTCCGTCGCTCGGGCATCGGCGACTGCATCCCGCACCTCGTCAATGTCCACGTCGGGCGGGGCCAGGCTCAGCAGCGGGGTCGAGCAGGTCCAGTCGACCTCGCCCTCGCGAAGATCCTCATACGGCCCGTTCAACACCGGCAGCGGCAAGAACAGCACCGTTATCCCGAGGAACGCACACAGGCAGACCACTGTCGTGTCACGCAGCCTCATGGCCTTGATCCTAATGAGCGTCCTCATGGGGGCGTGCAGCCGCCGCGGCGTCCGCTTGGCGAAATTCGCCCCTATGCCTCGGCAGCCCGTCAGTACCCTTGCCGCCCGTGACGAGTACCTCCGGCGCCGAAGCCGAACAGCCGGACACCGATCCCGCGCTGTTCGACAAGATCGTCAATCTGTGCAAGCGCCGCGGCATCGTCTTCGGCTCCGCCGAGATCTACGGCGGTTTCCGCAGCGCCTACGACTACGGCCCGATCGGTGTTCAGCTCCTGCGCAACGTGAAGGATGCGTGGTGGCGCTCGATGGTCCAGTTGCGCAGCGACGTCGTGGGCCTGGACGCGTCCATCCTGGGCCCGCCCCAGATATGGGAGGCCTCGGGGCACCTCAAGAACTTCACCGACCCGCTGGTCGACTGCACCTATTGCAACACCCGCCACCGCCAGGACCAGCTCGACGACCCGGACGTGTGCCCTACGTGCGGCCGACGCGGCACGTTCACCGAGGCGCGGGCGTTCAACCTGATGTTCCGCACTCAGGCGGGGCCGGTCGAGGGCGCCGGTGCCGAGGTGTACCTGCGGCCCGAGACCGCCCAGGGCATGTTCGTCAACTTCAAGAACATCCTCGAGACGAGCCGCAAGCGCCCGCCGTTCGGCATCGCTCAGGTCGGCAAGTCGTTCCGCAACGAGATCACCCCGGGGAACTTCGTGTTCCGCACCCGCGAGTTCGAGCAGATGGAGCTGGAGTTCTTCGTGCCGCCAGACGACGCCCCGCAGTGGTACGAGTACTGGCTGGCCGAGCGGCTCGAGTGGTACGCCGACTTGGGGATTCCCACCAACCAACTGCGCCTGCGAGCCCATGACGCCGACGAGCTCAGCCACTACTCCAGCGGCACCAGCGATGTTGAGTTTCTGTTCCCGTGGGGCTGGGGCGAGCTGGAGGGCATCGCCAACCGCGGCGACTACGACCTGCGCCAGCACGCCGAGCACTCGGGTCAGAAGCTGGAGTACTTCGACCAGGCCAGCGGCGAACGGTACGTGCCGCACGTCATCGAGCCCGCGGCCGGCGCGACGCGAGCGCTCATGGCGTTCCTGCTCGCTGCGTACCGCACCGAGACCGTCAACGACGAAGTCCGAACGGTGCTGGGACTGCACCCGCGCCTGGCGCCGTACAAGGTTGCGGTGCTGCCGCTGTCACGCAAAGAGCCGCTCCCCGGGCTGGCAACCGAGGTGCTCGGGCTGTGCCAACCGCACTGGATGTGCGACTACGACGAAACCCAGGCCATCGGGCGCCGCTACCGCCGCCAAGACGAGATCGGCACGCCGCTGTGCGTGACCGTCGATTTCGACTCCATCGACGACCGCTGCGTGACCGTGCGAGACCGCGACACGATGGCCCAGGACCGTGTGCCGATCGGCGCTCTGGTCGAACATCTGACCGACCGCCTGGATCTCTGAGCGCCATGGCGGAAGCACGGAGGCTGCGCCGGCAGGCGAAGCCGTGGCCCGAGCGGCCCGTGAGCCCGTGTCCAATTGAATTCGGGAACAAGAGCGGCAAGTAATGGCGGCCCAGCAGCTGGGTGATCCGAGCAGCGCACGCTCGCGAGCGGGGCTGAGCGCTCGCCAGCAGCAGGCCGTGGACGAACTCAGCTTTGAGGAGCTGACCGCGGCTCTGCACCCGACGTTCACGGGCGGTGGCGGAGCGGTGCTGACGACCGGTCTGGCGGCGTCGCCGGGCGCAGCATCGGGGCTTGTGGCGGTCGGCTCGGACGTTGCGCTGGATTTCGCCGCGGCAGGCAGCACGGTGATCCTGGTTGCCACCGAAACAACGCCCGCCGATGTGGCTGCGATGGGTCTGTCGGCGGGGATCCTGACTTCTCGGGGCGGCATGGCGAGCCACGCTGCGGTGGTGGCACGGGGCTGGGGCATTCCCGCCGTGTGCGACGCCCGCGAGATCACGGTCGAAGCTGACAGCTTCGTTGTCGGCGAGCGGCGCATCGCAAACGGCACGCCGATCTCGATCGATGGGTCTACCGGCGAGGTGACGCTGGGAGACCGTGCGATCGCCGGGTCGGCTGTCGGCGAGGTCGGGGAAGGCTCGGGGCCGGTCTCTGCCCTCCCGGCGGAGATCGCTGAGGTGCTCGATTGGGCGGATCAGGTCGCGGCCGGCCGGTTCGCCGTGCTGGCCAACGCGGACACGGCGGCTGATGCGACGACGGCGCGGGCGCTCGGGGCGCAGGGCATCGGGCTGTGCCGCACCGAGCACATGTTCTTGGAGCCGGACCGGCTGGAGATCGTCCAGCACGTCGTGCTGCGAGGCCACGACGAGCATGTCGACGAGCTTGCAGCGGCCCAGCGAGCAGATTTTCGGGAGCTGCTGTCGGCCATGGACGGGCTGGCGGTCACCGTCCGGCTGCTCGATGCGCCCATGCACGAGTTCCTTGCCGGCGCAGATCCCGACGAAGCCGCACAGTGGCACGAGCACAACCCGATGCTCGGCGTGCGCGGCGTGCGGCTGGGTTTGCTCCGCCCCGAGCTCTATGCCGCGCAGGTGGAGGCGCTCGCAGGCGCCGTGTCCGATTGCCGTGCCGCAGGTGGCGATCCCCGCGTCGAGATCATGGTGCCCCTCGTGTCTACCGCTGCCGAGCTGACGGCCGCGGTCAACGCCGTACGTTCAGCGTGGGAAGGCGCAGATGCCGGCGGGACACCGCCGATCGGCACCATGATCGAAACGCCCCGCGCCTGTCTCATCGCTGGCCAGTTGGCAACCGGCGTATCGTTCGCCAGCTTCGGCACCAACGACCTCACCCAGATGACGTTCGGCTTCAGCCGCGATGACACGGCGGCGCAAGTCATAGCGCCCTACATCGCGGACGGACTGCTGGAGACCGATCCGTTCACCGGGCTGGACCGAGCCGGCGTCGGCGAGCTCGTGCGCATTGCCCTGGTGCGAGGGCGCGCAGCCAATCCAAGCCTGCGTGCCGGCATCTGCGGCGAGCACGGCGGCGACCCGGACAGCATCGATTTCGTTGTGCAAGCAGGGCTGGACTACGTGTCCTGCTCGCCCTACCGCGTGCCCATCGCACGCCTCGCCGCCGCCCAGGCGCTGCTTACCGCGTAGGCAGCGGCCAAGGGCGACCTGAGGACGACATTGCATTGTGCTGCAGCGAGAAATCGTGCGCCAGCAACCCGAGAATCCGTCCCCATCGGTACAAGAAATTGTCGTGCGTCGGGAGGGCAGCTGTGCCAAGGTGTGGATGTCGGCATGTGCCCGACGCGGAGCTGCGTATGCCTTCCCAAGCGCTGTCAAACCATGACGCCTACCAGCGCTTCCATCGTGAGCAGATGGAGGCCGACCACTTCGGAAAGATCGCCCTCCTGCACAACGGTGACGTGGTCGGTGTCTACGAGGACAGAGAGTCCGCCTACTCAGTTGGCATCACGCAGTACGGGCCGGGCGAGTTCTCGTTCGAAGAGATCGGCGCTCAGCCCATCTTCGTGAGCCTGCCCATGGTGGGCCAGGAGCGTTGAATGGACTGACAGTGGCCGTTCAGAACCGGCAGGTTCTGACCGAGACGCTCGTCGCCGCCACTCCCGAGGCCCAGGGCCGTCGATTCTTGGGGCTCGTTGACACGGGAAGCCAAAAATCAGCCGTGTCTGAGCGCGTCATCAACGCGGTGGAATTTGCGGGGAACCCAGTTGAGTACCTCGACGTAGGTGGAATTGGCAGCTCTGCCCAGTCGACACCCGCGTTCTGGCTCTGGCTGGGCAGCGAACTCGACCCGGGACACGGCCAGGTGGTCCCGCACGGTCGGCAACTTTCCGTGTGGCAACTGCCGCCGCCAGCGCCGCCCAACTTCGACGTGCTGCTGGGTATGGACTTCCTCAGCCTCTTCGAGCTTGTGCTCAACGATCGGACGTGCACGTTCAAGCGGAGCTAACAGATCATGTTGCTCGGCCGTGGTCACCTCCATCGCCCGAACGTGTCACAGGCGCTCACTAGCGTCATCATCAGATGAGTATTCGGGACTCCGACGTGCAGCGTGTGCGCGAAGCGACCGATCTTGTCGCGCTCATCGGCCGCCGGGTGAGCCTGAAGCGTGTCGGCAGCCGCCATGTGGGGCTGTGCCCGTTCCACACCGAGAAAACACCGTCGTTCAGCGTCGACCCTGCAAAGGGCTTCTACTACTGCTTCGGCTGCAAAGCCTCGGGCGATGCCATCACCTTCTTGCGTGAAACTGAGCACCTCGACTTCGCCGACGCAGTCGAGCAGCTCGCGGCAGCAGCGAACATCGAGCTCACCTACGACGCTCCCAGTGCGCAGCGCGCCAACCAGCGCCGCAAGGAGCTTCTGGACCTGCTCGAGCGCGCCGCCCGCTTCTATCACGAGCGCCTGATGAGTAGTCCCGATGCGGGTGAAGCGCGCGCCTACCTGCGACGGCGGGGCTACGACCGCGAGACTGTCGTGAAATGGAGATTGGGCTACGCGCCGCCACTGCGGGAGGAGTTGTGCCGGCACCTTGGTGCGCCAACAAGGCAGATTGTGGCGGCCGGGCTGGCCTATGCGGACGCACGGAACACGAGTGAACCGTCTCATGGCGTCCGAGCAGACTCCGAGGAGGAATTTGAGCCTGCCAACGCGTCTAGCGGTGCAGGAACCGAATACGCAGGCGCAGGGTCCGATTTCTTCAGGGACCGAATCATGTTCCCGATCTGCGATGCCAGCGGCCGGGTGGTGAGCTTTGCCGGCCGCCTGCTGCCCCGGCCGAACGAGCCAACGCCGAAGGGCCCGAAGTACAAGAACACGGCTGTCACCGACGTATACGACAAGAGCAGGGTGCTTTACGGCTTGAACCTTGCGAAGCAGCCCGCACGCAAAGCGGACCGGATCGTGGTGTGCGAGGGATACACCGATGTCATCGGCTGCGACCTCGCTGGGATCGCCGAGGCCGTTGCTACCTGCGGCACAGCGCTGACCAAGCAGCACGCCGAATCGCTCTCACGCTCCGCCAAGCGCATCGTGCTGGCCTTCGACGCAGACGCCGCAGGCCAGACCGCCGCTGAGCGAGTGCATCAGTGGGAACGCGAATACGGGCTTGACATCTTCGTCGCTGCGCTCCCCGCGGGTTCCGATCCGGGCGACCTGTCAGCAACGAACCCGCCGGCGTTGCGCCGTGCGCTGACCGAAGCACAACCCCTGCACGCCTTTCGCGCCGAGCGCATTCTGCGGCGGGCCGAACTGAACAGTCCCGGCGGGCGTGACCGGGCTGCAGACGCGGCAGCCGAAGTGCTCGCCGTCTATCCGGACGATGTGCTTCGCGATACCGACCTCGAACCGATCGCCAGCCGCATACCCATGACCGTGGAAGATCTGAGCCGCCGTGTTACGGAAGCTCGAAGGCGGTTGGCAGATCATCCGCCACCCACTCGACCGGCACCTCTCGAGGCCCCGCCACCACCTGACCCGGGCGACGACTACTTCGCTGTCGAGTACGGAGCGGATTGGGAGCCGTCGTATGAGTCCCGGCTCGGGGCTGTTGCGCTGCCGCTGGCTAGGCGCGTACAGGTGCGAATCGATCAAGCGAATCGGCACCGAGCCATGCGTGAGCGGGAGCTGCTGGAGGCCGCAATGGCCCCCGAAGGCGATGCTCTGTCCTTGATCAGTCCGGAACTGTTTGCCAGCGACGCTGGGAAGGAAGCATTCTTGCGCATCGCCGCCCGCAAGAGGACCGACACGGGCGTCGTGCCGCCCCTTGCCCAGTCGGGTATGGGCTGCGGGCCCGCACCACCCGACGAGCCCGATGACAGCGTGCGAGTTCTCCTACATTCAGCCACAGCAGGTGGCAATAATCTGTCATCGGCCGATGCGCTGGAACGGGTGGCGAATGAGCTGCGCCACTTCGTTGTCGACGCAATTCGCAGAGTAAATGAAGGCGCCGAAGTTCCCTTCGCTGCTCTTGGGCCAGATGCATCGGACGAAGAGCGGTACCACCATCGACGAGAATGGCTCCTCTGGCTCAGGGCGCGAGATAGTGAATTGCGTGACCCTCAGCATCAAGTTGGCGCTGCGCAGGTCGTCGCGAAGTGGATCAAAGGGGGACCTCCCTCTAGGAAAGGCGACTCGTCGGAAATGGCGCCAGCGCCGTGAACGCCTGGTCGGAGTTTGCGTTTACGGCAGTGCGCAGGTAGCGATTGCCTGCACGAGGCCCCATTTGGTCAAGATGTCCTAACCATGTCCGCCGGTGAAGAAGAACTATCGCGCGTTCTTGCGCTGGATCTGGAAGTCGCGCGTGACGGCGACCGCATCTACGCCCTTGCGGGCGTACGGGCAGACACGGGCCACAGCGTGGTGTGGGCCAAGAAGAGCCGAACCGTCGATCAGCCCGATGAGTGCGTCATTGCCTATGACGGCAACGAAGTCATCTGGACCAGGACGGCAAAGTCGGCCAATCAAGCACTCGCTGAACTCGACAACCTGGCTGAGGGAGCGAGCTGTGTCCTCGGTCACAATCTGATCCACTTCGACCTGCCTCGGCTGCAGGCCGCGGATCCTGAGTTGCAGCTGCTGACACTGCCTGCGTTGGACACGCTGTGGCTCAATCCGCTGGCATTCCCGCGCCACCCGTATCACAGCCTCGTCAAGCACTACAAGGATGCACGACTCGTTCGAAGTGACCTCAACGATCCCTATCTGGATGCGCAGCTCGCACTTCAGGTGCTGTCGGATCAACGGTCGGCATTGGCAGAGGCGCCTGCACCTCTGCTGACGGCATGGCACTGGCTCACAACCGGCAGGGAGCATTCGGCCGGTTTTGATCAATTCTTCTCCGCAATCCGCGGATCTTCACGACCTGATGTCGCCACAGCGCGCGAGGCGATCCGAAGCCCACTAGGCGGCCATACGTGTCGGACGCAGCTGCGTTGGGCGGTCGGCGACGCGGCTGAGCACGGTTGGGCGCTCGCATACGCGATGGCGTGGATCTGGGTGTCAGACGGGAATTCGGTGATGCCGCCATGGGTGCGCTACCAGTTTCCCGAGGCGGGACGGCTTGTAAGGCGCTTGCGCGACGAGGCCTGCAGTGATGATCGCTGCGCTTGGTGTCGCTGCCGCCACGACGCCACCAAGGAGCTCAAGCGCCTGTTCGGCTTCGACGCGTTTCGAGCCGAGCCCACGCTCCCCGAGACGGATCAGCCGATGCAGCAAGCGATCGTCCAAGCCGCCATGGGGGGCGAAGACGCATTGGCGATCCTGCCGACGGGCACCGGAAAGTCCCTGTGTTACCAGCTTCCGGCACTGTCCCGCTACGACAAGACGGGCGCGCTCACCGTGGTGCTCTCTCCGCTGGTGGCGCTCATGGCCGACCAGGTAGCAGGCCTCCAGAAGCTGGGGATCACCTCGTGTGTGACCGTCAACGGGCTGTTGTCGCTGCCCGAGCGCGTTGAAGCACTTGAGCGGGTGCGTCTTGGCGACGCAGCGATCTTGCTGATCTCCCCCGAGCAGCTGCGGAGCGTGTCGGTTCGTAATGCTCTGGCTCAGCGCGAGATCGGGGCCTGGGTGCTCGACGAGGCGCATTGCCTTTCGAAGTGGGGCCACGACTTTCGGCCTGACTACCGGTATGTGGGTCGTTTCATTCGCGAGCGAGCCGAGGATGAACGCACGCCTCCGGTGTTGTGCTTGACCGCGACCGCCAAGCCGGAGGTCAAGACCGAGATCTGTGAGTACTTCCGGGAGCAGCTGGGTGTCGACATGAAGGTGTTCGACGGTGGCAGCCGCCGCACGAACCTTGAGTTCATCGTGATGCCGACGTCAAGCCCCGCCAAGCGGCAAGACATCTTGGCGACGTTGCATCGTCACCTTCCGCAGCGCGCCGCAGGCGGGGCGATCGTGTACTGCGCGACCCGCAGACGAACCGAGGAGGTCGCCGATTTCCTCAAGGACCAAGGAGTCGCCGCCGATCGCTTCCACGCCGGTCTGCCGCCGGAAGAGAAGAAGACCGTTCAACAGCACTTCATCGAAGGCGAGCTTCGGGTCATCGCGGCCACGAACGCGTTCGGGATGGGCATCGACAAGCCCGACGTGCGATTGGTGATCCACGCGGACATCCCGTCGTCTCTGGAGAACTACCTGCAAGAAGCGGGCCGGGCCGGCCGGGACCAGCAAGAGGCCCACTGCGTGCTGCTCTACACCAAAGAAGATGTAGAGCGTCAATTCGGATTGTCGGCGAGGTCTCGACTCACCCGGCGGGAGATTCACGGCGTGCTGCGGGCGCTGCGTGCCTTGAATCGGCGTGGCGGCAAGCGCGGCGAGGTGGTTGCCACGCCGGGCGAGATCCTCATCGAAGACGAAGCGCAGGAGTTCCAGCGCGACTCGGCGACCGACGACACCCGCGTCCGCACAGCGGTTGCATGGCTGGAGGAAGCGGAATTGCTGGCCCGCGAAGAGAACCGAGTGATGGTGTTCCCATCGTCGCTGCGCGTCAGCACGGTGCAAGAAGCCAAGAGAATGCTCTCCGGTGCAGAACTCGACCCGGCCTACCGGCGAGCGCTCTTGTCGGTCGTCGGCAAGTTGATCGACGCGGATCCCGATGAGGGCATCTCCACCGACATGCTGATGGCGACGGCTGGGCTCGGCCCGGACCAGGTGTCGGTTGCACTTCACAACCTCGAACGGTACGGTCTCGCGACCAACGACACGGTCCTCACTGCCTTCGTTCATGTCGGAGTGCGCCGAGCTTCCCGCGGCCGCCTTACCGAAGCTGCAGGAATGGAGCGGCAGCTCATCGAGCAGACGCGCGAAATGGCGCCCGACATGGGGATCGGCGAATCGGCCCCGCTGAATCTGCGCGCCGCTTCCCAACACCTCCAAGATGCCGGGCTCACCGATGCGCGGCCTGAGCACGTGACCCGCATTTTGCAGGGTCTCGCCCGAGACGGGATCGGCCCGGGAGGCTCAGGCGGAAGTATCTCGCTGAGGAAGCACGGCCCCGAGAGTGTGTCAGTGACTCTCAGGCGAAGCTGGCATCAATTGGCTGGCATCGCGGGGCGTCGAAGGACAGCTGCCAGCACGCTGCTGGAACATCTCCTGGAAGAACTGCCTGCCGGAAGCCGGGGCAACGACCTACTCGTCGAGACGACATTGTGCAAGCTGCAGCACGCCATCGACGCAGCACTTCGAGCCGACCCCAGTCTCCAAGTCGGGTCCAAAGACGCCGACCGCAGGCTCATGGAGCGGGCCTCGCTCTGGCTGCACGAGCAGGAGGTGGTCAGGCTCAATCGAGGCTTGACAGTGTTCCGCTCGGCGATGACCATCACGCTCGAACCCGAGACACGTGGATTCTGGCAGTCGGACTTCGCCGAGCTGGCGCACCACTACGGCCGCTCCGTCCGACAGATCCACGTGATGGCCGAATATGCCGAGCAGGGCCTCGCCCGTATGGCCGACGCGGTGCGACTAGCGCTTGACTACTTCAGCTACGGCGACGACGAGTTCGTGAGTCGCTGGCTGTCTGGCCGGCGCGGCGAGATCGACCAGCAGACAACCTCGGAATCGTGGCAGGCGATCGTCGAGAGCCTGTCCAACCCACGGCAGCGGGCGCTGGTGGCAGACAACCGTGAAGCCACGAACGTGCTGGTACTCGCCGGCCCGGGCTCGGGCAAGACCAGAGTTCTGGTGCACCGCATCGCGTACTTGGTTCGAGCAAGGCGCGAGAATCCGCGGGGCATCTTGGCGCTTGCCTACAACCGGCACGCCGCTGCGGACATCCGACGACGCCTGCATGAGCTGATCGGCGACGACGCCAATGGCGTAATGGTGCTGACGTGTCATGCCCTTGCCATGCGACTGGTCGGCACCAGCTTCTCGGGCGCCGCTGCACAGTCCAGCAACAGCAGCTTCGACGAGCTCCTGAGCGAAGTGATGAGGAAGGCCATCGCGTTGCTGCGAGGCGACGAACTTGAACCGGACGAAGCGGAGGACTCACGTGTACGCCTGCTGGCCGGCTTTCGGTGGATTCTTGTGGATGAATACCAGGACATCGGTCACAACGAATACGAGCTGATCTCGGCACTGGCCGGACGGACAGCTCCCGACGCTGACACCCGCCTCACCATCTTCGGTGTCGGCGATGACGATCAGAACATCTACGCGTTCAATGGCACCTCGCCCGAGTTCATCCGCCGTTTCGAGGAGGACTACAGCGCGAGGCCCGCCTACCTGGTCGACAATTATCGCTCCAGCGGCCACATAATCAACGCCTCCAATGCGGTCATCGCACCAGCGGCATTGAGGATGAAGGCCGGTCACGCGATCCGCATCAACCGTGCCCGTCGAGGGGACCCGCCAGGCGGTCACTGGGAATCGCTCGACCCGATCGCGAACGGCAGGGTCCAGGTACTGCACCCGAGTGAGGACTCTTTCACCCAGGCGCAGGCCGCGATAGTCGAGCTGCGGCGCTTGGCAGGGTTGGCACCGGACTGGGACTGGACTCGCTGCGCCGTGATCGCTCGCGAGTGGAGTCACCTCGAGCCGGTCCGCAGCATCTGTGAGCAACTGGGCATCTCGGCGCAACTCGCCAACGAAGGCGATCTGAGTCTGTGGCACCTGCGCGAGACGCAAGCTCTAGTGCGGACGGTTCGGCAGCGCCGAGGCCTCGTCGACGGCTGCGATCTTCGCCGGTGGATCGCCAGCCAACAGAATGGGCCGTGGACCGACTTGCTGGCAGAAGCAATCTAGGAGCATGAGATCGAGACTGGCGGCGCCGACGTGCCAGCAGAGTCGTTCATCGAGTGGCTGGCTGAATGGTGCCGGGGCGCGAGGCGCCAGCAGCGAGGACTGTTGCTGCTGACGGCGCACCGAGCCAAAGGACTGGAATTCGATCACGTGGTCGTGCTCGACGGAGGGTGGAGCCGAATCAGCCAAGCCGAAGATGCCGACGCGCCACGGCGCTTGTACTACGTGGCCATGACCCGAGCCAAGCAAACGCTGACTCTGTGCCGCCTGCGTGGTGAGCGTGGATTCCTCGATGTGCTCGACGGCAGGTCATCCGTGCTGTGGCGCTCGCCGGTCGCACTGCCGCCGCCCACGCCGGAACTGGCCCGCCGATACCGCAGCCTCACACTCCGAGACGTCTACCTCAGCTTCGCTGGCCGCATGCCCGATGCTGACCGCGTGCATCACAGCATTGCGGCGCTGTCACCTGGAGACACCCTGCAGATGCGTCTCCGTAATGACCGATGGGAGATCCTCGACCGCCGCGGACTCGTCATCGGCGTGCTGGCCAGCAGTTTCGAAGCCCCGAGCGGCATGCGTTGCGTTGAAGCGAACGTCTCAGCCATCGCGACATGGGGCAAGGAGCAATCCGATCCGGAATATGCAAGTGAGCTGAAGTGCGACCGCTGGGAAGTCGTGATTCCCGATCTCGTCTTCGAGCCAGACGGCTGATCAGCGTGATCCCATGGCGGGGCGTTGGTGCTCCGGGGGTGGGGCTCGAACCCACGACAAACGGATTAACAGTCCGCTGCTCTGCCAACTGAGCTACCCCGGACCGAACGGGCAGACGAATGCTCGAACATGCCCGAACGTGCGGGGCAACGATACTGAGTGCGCCGGCCTGTCTGGGGTTGCTGTCGGCGTGTGTGGGCCGGGTGGGGATCGAACCCACGACCCAGCGATTATGAGTCGCCTGCTCTGACCACTGAGCTACCGGCCCGGCTGCACCGTACCGGCCCTGAGTACCCGTGCGGGGTAGGTCATCGGAGCGCTCAGGGGCTAGTAGTTTGCGCGCTAAGCGCCGCGGTGGCGCCATTGGGGAGGAGCATCCACGATGCACACAAGTCAATCGCGGCGCCATGCCGATCAACTCATGAGCAGGCGGCGCCGAGGGTCACGGCGCTCGGTCGGCATCAGGATCGGCGTCGTCCTCGCCGCATTCGCGCTCATCGCCGTCGCGTGCGGCGGTACGGATGACGGCGACGGCGACGGCGACGGCGCAGCGCCGGCGGAGCCGGACACCACTGAGGCCGCCGCGGAAGCGCCTTCCACCACGCTGTCCGAGCAGGAAGAAGAGGTCGTCGAGGCACGTGAGGCCGGCGAGGCCACGGGCGAGGACGTCCGCGAAACCGAGACTGGCCCAGTCCACGGCGGCAAGCTCGTGTATGGCATCGAGGCCGACTCGGCCAACCCGTTCGTCCACTACGCCACGTCGTGCGCCATCAGCTGCAGGATGATCTTCCGGGCCATTACCGACTCGCTGTACATCACCGATGCCGACGGCGAGATCGTGCCCTTGCTGGTGGAATCGGAGGAGCACAGCGACGACTACATGGTGTGGACGATCACGATCCGCGACGGCATCAAGTTCCACGACGGGACGCCGCTGACCGGTGAGGCCGTGGCCTACAACATCAACCTGTGCCGCCTCAGCCAGCTCACCGGCCCGGCGCTGCTGGGCATCGACGACGTCGTCGGCGAGGGCCAGACGGTGACCATAACGGCCAGCCCTGGCCAGCCGCTGGCAACTGGCATCGGCCCGGCAGGACGCGCCGAGGTCTGCGGCCAGATGTTCAGCCCAGCGTGGATGGAGACGCTGCCGAACAACCCGCTGTATGTCTCGCCGGCATCTCCGCTGCCTGAGGCAGCTCGCGAGGCGGCCCTCGCGAACGCCACCGGCGATCCCTCCGCTCCGGTCGGGCTGGGCGCCTTCAGGTTCGTGAGCTACACACCGGGCAACGGCAACAGCTTCATCGCCGAGCGCAACCCGGATTACTGGCGTGGCGAGAACGGCATCACGGGCGAGAACCTGCCGTACCTGGACGAGATCGAATTCGTCGTGGCCGTGGATATCCAGGGCCGTTCGAACGGCCTGAAAGCTGGCCAGTTCGACATCATCCACACGGCGAACGCCGATGAGATCGCCAAGTACGAGGGCGATGAAGACTTCGTGCTGCTGCAAGCCAACGACTTCGGCGAGACCAGCCACAACCTCATCAACGTCGCGTCGGGTGTGAACCCGGTGCTTACGTTCGTGAGGGGCGGCTACGACGCCGACGGTGACGGAGCGCCCGACGAGGGGCAGTTCATCCCGATGGACCCGCTGGGGATCAATACCCATCCGACCGATCCGCAGAAGTCCAACCCGCTGGTGCATCTGAGCTGCCGCAAGGCGATGGCCCATGCATTCGACGGCGAGCGCTTCGCCAACGAGCGGCACCAAGGCTTGGTGCAGGTGGCCAACGGTCCGTTCCCGCCGGGCAGCATCGGCTACCTGGAGGACACCGGCTTCCCGACCTACGACCTCGACGCCGCACGGGCAGAGTTCGAGCAGTGCAAGGCCGCCAGCGGCCAGAACCCGGTGACGTTCTCGTTCAACACCACCAACGACGCGTTCAACGTGGAGTCCAACGAGCTGATCGCGTCGATGTGGACCGACGCCTTTGGCGCCGAGCTGGCGGTGACGATCGCACCGATCGAGCAGGGCCAGTACATCGGGCTTGCACTGGCCGGCGTGTTCCAGATGCAAGGCTGGCGCAACCACGGCGGCGTGGACCCCTCCGAGCAGTGGTACTGGTGGAGTTCGGCGACGGCCAGTCCGGTCAACCCCGGAGTGCCCGAGCTTGCGCTGAATTTCGGCCGCTTCCAGGATCCCGAGATCGACGCTGCGTTCCAGGTGATCCGGCACAATCCTGACCCCGCGGCACGCAAAGCCGCGGCGGAGGCCGTCAACCGGGCATTCGGCAAGAACGTCTGGAACCTGTGGACCTACTGGACGCTGTGGGGCGTCATCGCCAACCCGCGGGTGCAGAACATCACCGACCTGCCGATCCCCGACAACGCTGAGGGCACCTTCCCGGTGATCTCGGGTAAGCACCACCTGGCGCAGATCTGGTGCACAGACGGGAACTGCCAAGGCTGAGCACCGCCGAGCAGCCCTCACAGGACCATTGTTGAGACGTGCGCGCACGGCAGCAGCCGTCGCGGCACCGACAGCCTTGGGCTCATTGCCCGATTGGTTGTCGGTGCCGCCGCGGCTGCGTTGCTCGCTGATCGGCACGCTGCAATGAGACTGGATCAGAGTGAAGCCCCCAACAGGGCGCGGCTGGCGTGATGCAGGCTGTCCGCGATCAGCTCGGTCGCATCGTCGCGGCGGCGCTGCTGGCCACGATCGTCTGGGCGTGGTTCTGGCGACCCCCCTTCAGCTGGACCTTCGGGGTGCTTGTGGTCATCGGCACGGTCGGGGCCGCCGTGGCCGACGGGCGCTACGCGCTGCGCCGCATCGCGAGCGTGGTCCCCGTGCTGGTCGGCGTCTCGTTCGTGGTGTTCGCGCTGATGGCCAGCCTGCCCGGCGATCCCGCCATCAACATCCTGGGACCCGCCGCCACCGCCGACCAGATCGCGATCGTCCGCACCGAGCTCGGCCTCGACGAGCCGTTCTTCAATCGCTACGGCACCTGGCTGGGCGGCGTGGTGACCGGCGACCTCGGAACCTCGATCGTGCTGCGCGAAGACATCGCCGACGGCATCTCACGCTCCATGACGCCGACGCTGCAGATCATGGCGTATTCGGTCGTCATCGCCCTGGCCATTGCCATCCCGCTGGGCATCTGGGCCGGCTACCGGCAGGGAACCAAGACCGACCGCTCCATCAACCAGGCGATGCTGGGTTTCCTGGCCACGCCGAACTATGTGCTGGCCGTCATGCTGGTGCTGTTCCTAGCCATCGGCGGTCTCAGCGTGGCCGGCAACGAGATCGGATTCCGAGCGCTGCCCGCAGCGCGCTATGTGCCCTTCGGCGAGAACGTCGTGCTGCACTTCAAGCACTTGCTGCTGCCGTCGCTGTCGCTGGCGATGGGCCAGGCGGCGGTGTTCATGCGCCTGCTCCGCTCGGACATGATCTCCACGCTGCGACTGCCGTTCATCGATCTGGCTCGCAGCAAGGGGCTTCCCACCCGGCGGATCCTGTGGCGGCACGCGCTGCGGCCGTCGAGCTTCACGCTGCTGACCGTGGTCGGGCTGACGGTGGGCCTGCTCATCGGCGGAGCGCTGATCGTGGAGTTCATCTTCACCATTCCCGGCGTGGGCGCCTACATCTTCCTGGGCGTGACCCAGCGCGACTTCATCGCCGTGCAGGGCGGCGTGCTGGTGATCTCGACGCTGTACATCGTGGTGCTCACCATGTCCGACTTCCTGTACCTGGCATTGGACCCGCGGCTGCGCGGCAGGGAGGCGGGCGCCCGTGCGTAAGCGGCTGGGGTTCGTGCTGTGGCCTGTCCGCATGATCGGGATGATGTTCCGGTGGATCGGCGACCTGCGTCGGCGCTTGGGCGTTTTCTTTCTGATAGCGGTGGCGTACCTGGCCGTGCTGGCGTTCGCGGCGGTCTTCGCCGACATCCTTCCCATCAAGGATCCTGCGGAGACCTTCGCCGGAACGTCCAAGCAGGGGCCCAGCCTGACGCACTGGTTCGGCAACGACGGCGTGGGCCGCGACGTATTCAGCCGGGTCATCTACGGAGCGCAGGTGAGCCTGGTGATCTCGACCGTCGGCACCGTGCTGGCGCTCGTGATCGGCGGCCTGCTGGGCATGGTGTCGGGCTACTACAGCGGCCGGGTGGATCGCTGGCTCACGGCCACGATGAACGCCTCGCTGGTGATCCCGCCGCTGATCCTCTTCTTGGCACTGGTGCTGTTCCTCGACGGCGAGGCCCGGCGGCGCATCTTCATCCTGGTGTTCACCTTCGTGCTGCTGTCGATCGCGCCCATCGCCCGGGTGGTGCGCGCCGCCACGCTGTCAGTGGCGAGTCAGGACTTCGTGCTGGCCGCCAAGACACTGGGAGCGCGCGACGGCCGCGTGCTGTTCCGCGAGGTGCTGCCCAACGTCGCCCCCTCGCTGGTCAGCTATTCGCTCATCATCATGGCGGGACTGATCGTGGTGGAGGGCTCGGTGGCGTTCTTGGGACTCAGCGTGCCTCCGCCAACGCCCACCTGGGGCGACATGATCAACAAGGGGCGAACCAACCTCGACGTGGCTGCCCACATCAGCCTGATGCCGGCCATCGTCATGTTCGTCACCGTGCTGGCGCTCAACTTCGTGGGCGACAAGCTCCAGCAGTACTTCGAGCCACGGGAGTCGGTCATATGAGGCTGTGTCGTGCGGACGGGGCTGCGAGGCTGCGGACGAGGGCGGCCCGCTGATGGCCGGCAGCGGCAACGCCCACCTGCGCCCGGACGCCCTGCTGACCGCACGCGACCTGGTGATGGAGTTCCCCGCAGCCGGCGGCCGCACGGTGTACGCCGTGTCGGGCGTGTCGCTCGATCTGGCAGAGGGCGAGACCCTCGGGCTGGTCGGCGAATCGGGCTGCGGCAAGAGCACCACGGGGCGGGCGATCCTGCAGCTGCCGACGCCCACCTCGGGTTCGGTGCAGCTCACCGGCCGGGAGCTGACTGAGCTCGACGAGGACGCCATGCGCGAGGTGCGTCCGCGGCTGCAGATGATCTACCAGGATCCGATCTCGTCGCTGAACCCCCGGCGTCGGGTGCGCGACATCATCGCCGAGCCGCTGTTCATTGCACTGGAGAACGTGGCGAGGCGCACCGCCATGGCGATGTGGCAGGACCGCATCGGCGAGCTGCTGCAGAACTTGCTGAGACGGGCGGCACCGCTGCGGATCGTGGGCCTGCTGGCCTCGGTGGCCTTCGTGCTGTGGATCCTCTCTGAGGCCGTCGAGGAGCGCGCTGCGGAGCCCTGGCTGGGGTGGACGCAGGTGCCCGCTGCGATCATCGGCTTCCCGACGCTTGCGGTGCTGCTGCTGGCCGCTGCGACCGCCCTGCTGCTGGGCCTGACGTGGGTGCTGCTGGCAGTGATGCTGCCCTTCGGCTTGATGTCGCGCCAGTTCGGCGACGTCTCGGGCGCCGTCGGGCTCGCCGGCGTGGCCGTCACCACGGGTGCCAGCGCGTTCATGCTCTGGCGCACCTGGTCGAGCTTCGGCGGCTGGGCCCAGTGGCTCAACTCGGGCGGGCTGAGCCTGCTCACCGTCGTGCTCGTCGTCTGGCTGATCGCATCGATCATGCAGCCGGCGCGCGCCGGCGCCAGCGGCGTCGCCACGACGCTCAGCGCCATGGTGGTCTTGCAGGTCTTCTACGTCGCCGGTCTCGACGACAACGCCAAGCTCATCGTGCTCGTCGCCTCCGTCGTGGTCGACACCCTGCTCCTGCGGTGGGTGCTGCGCCGTCACCGGGCGAACCGCCAAGTCGAGCGCGAGCAAGCCGAGCCACGAGTGCGAGAGGTGCTCAACTACGTCGGCATCAACCCCGACGACGCCTTGGACCGCCGCCCGTGGGAGTTCTCGGGCGGCCAGGCGCAGCGGCTCTCGATCGCCCGGGCACTCGTCAGCGTGCCGCAGGTGATCATCTGCGACGAGCCCGTCTCCTCGCTGGACGTCTCGGTGCAGGCGCAGATTCTCAACCTGCTCGAAGACCTCAAGAAGCAGATGGGCCTGACGCTCGTCTTCATCGCGCACGATCTCGCCGTGGTCAAGAATGTGAGCGACCGGGTGGCGGTGATGTACCTCGGCAAGCTCTGCGAGGTCAGCGAGCCGGACGCGATGTTCTCCCAGCCGGCGCATCCCTATACCGAAGTGCTGCTGGCAGCGATACCTCATCCCGATCCCGAGGCCGAACTCGGCACCGAGCGCATCGGCGGCGAGCTGCCCTCGCCGATGGATCCGCCGTCGGGCTGCCGTTTCCGCACACGCTGCCCGCTCGCGGCCGAGCGCTGCGCTGCCGAGGAGCCCGAGATGCGCGAGATCGCGCCCGGCCGGTTCGTGGCGTGCCACACGCCGCTCTTCGGCGAGGAGGCACCCGTGCGTGTCGATCTGGCGGCGGTCGCCCGGGGCGAGTCATGAGCGAGACCGCCGCGCAGGGCACCTCGCCGTCAGGCGAGCCGTCGCTGCTCGACGTGAGCGAGCTGCGCACCACATTCCACACAGCCGCGGGACCGTTGGTGGCGGTCGACGGGGTCGAGTGGTCGCTGCACCGGGGGGCGCGCCTGGGCGTGGTGGGGGAGTCCGGCTCGGGCAAGTCGGTCATGTCGAGGTCGATCATGCGGCTGCTGCCCAAGTCGCGGGTGACCTCGACCGGCAACGTCACCTTCGACGGCATCGACATGATGTCGCTGGGCCGACGGGACCTGCTCGAGATGTGGGGGCCGCAGCTCGCGATGGTCTTCCAGGACCCGCTCGGCTCGCTCAATCCGGTGATGAAGATCGGCAAGCAGGTGGGCGAGGGCCTGCGGGTGCACCGCGACCTGTCGGCGCGTGCTGCGCGCAGCGCTGCGCTCGATCTGCTCGAAGAGGTGGGCATTCCCGAGCCGCACCGGCGTATCGACGAGTACCCCCACCAGCTCTCGGGCGGCATGCGCCAGCGCATCGTGATCGCCATCGCACTGGCCTGCAGCCCTCGCCTGCTCATCGCGGATGAGCCCACCACGGCGCTGGACGTCACCGTGCAGGCGCAGATCCTGGACCTGCTGGAGGCCGAACGGGCCGAGCGGAACATGTCACTGGTGCTCATCACGCACGACCTCGGCATCGTGGCCGGCCGCACCGATGAGATCATCGTGATGTACGCGGGGCGCATCGTGGAGCGCGCTTCGACCAAGACGCTCTTCGGTGAGATGAAGATGCCCTACACCGAGGCGCTGTTCCGGTCGATTCCCAAGGTCAGCGACGACAGCCATGCCCGCCTCGAGATCATCGGCGGCCAGCCGCCGACCATGACCAGCCTCGATCCGGGCTGCAAGTTCGCCCCGCGCTGCAAGTACGCGCAGGATCTGTGCTTCGCCGAGGAGCCGGCGCTCATCGAGGTGCCTGCCCCGACCCGGTCCCGGTCAGCCGTCACCGGCGGCGGCAGCGATGGCGGCAACGGCGGCGAGCCCGACGTTGCTCACACGTACCGCTGCTTCTACCCGGTGGGCACTGACGATGCCGCCGAGGCGCTCGAGCGCAACATCGCCTCGGGTCGGGTGAGCGAGGCCGGCGTCGTCATCCGCGCCGACTGATCCGACCGCGCCGGCTGGCCGGTCTCAGCGCCTAGGACGGCACCTCGTCGTACCAGTCCTGCGCGTGGTGCAGGAGGTAGTCACAGATCTTGGTGCAGAGGTCGAACGGTTCGCACATGTCGTCCTCGCCCCGCAGCAGCGCTTGGAGCGACAGCTCCCTGCGGGCGACGATCATGAGCGTCCGCTTGGCCGGATCCGTCACCGAGGACAGCGAGTCGATCGCTGACACCTCGACCGGCAATGCCGTGCCGCCCAATCCGGCGAGGTCGGTCGCCAGCACCAGCATGTCGGGACTGTGGTCGAGCGGCGGCAGGGCCCAGGTGAACAGCAGCGGCAGCCAGAATTCGTCGGGCGGGAGATCGTCTTCTGGCGTCGCCCACAGCACATCCTCGAAAGACAGCATCGTCCGCGGATCGACCTCCAGGGTGAGATGCAGATCGAGCGGACCCCCGCAGGCCTCGGCGGGGTGCAGATCGACTTCCCAGGTCTGACGCAGGCTGTATGTCTCGATGAACTGCCGTTCGTCGTGAATGTGAAACCCGTGCGCGTGCGCATGGTCCTTCAGGCTTGTCACGTAACCGGCTATGTCGATCGCTGCCATCAGGACGCTCCCCACGCGGCGCCGAAACGATGCGCGGAGGTTATAGCGCCGGGTGGCAGCATTCGACGAATGAATTCCGAGAGCGATGACTGGATCGAGCTGCTGCGGCGCACTGCCGACTCGGTCGAAGCGGCGCTGGCCGCCTTCGACCGTTGGCGCGACGGCGGCGAGCGCCCCGATCAGTACGCGCTCGATCAGGTCGCAGACGATGCGGCGCTCGGCGTACTGGAGGCCAGCAGCGTCGGCGTGCTGAGCGAGGAATCCGGGCGGCGCGCCGGATCGGGCAGCGAGACCGTCATCGTCGACCCGGTCGACGGTTCCACCAACGCCTCACGCGGCATCCCGCACTACTGCATCAGCCTGTGCGCAGTCGACGGGCTGGTGCCGGTCGCAGGCTTGGTGCGTCACCTTGTCTCGGGTGAGGAGTTCACGGCCGTAGCCGGCGGGGGAGCACAGCGCAACGGGACGCCGATCGGGCCCAGCGGGCAGACGAGTGGTGAGCGGGCTGTGATCGGCGTGTCGGGCCGTCCCGGCGCTGACCTGCCGGTCTGGCAGGTGCGGGTGCTGGGCTCTGCGGCGCTTGACCTGTGTGCGGTCGCTTGCGGTCGGCTCGATGCGTACATCGACCTCAACTCGAACCACGGCGTCTGGGACTACGCCGCCGGCATCCTGATCTGCAACGAGGCAGGCGCGTGGACCGGCGAGACCAGCGGCAGGGAGCTCTTTCACCTCAGCCACGGCGAGCGCCGGGGGCCCATCGCTGCCAGCACGCCCGAACTGGCGGCCCTGCTCAGAGGCTGAGCCGACACGCTCGGCAGCCAGGGTCTGGGTCAGGCGACGGCCGGTAGCCTGCCAATCCCGGCTGCGGGGGCGCTTAGCTCAGCTGGCGAGAGCACCTCCCTTACAAGGAGGGGGTCGCAGGTTCGAGTCCTGCAGCGCCCACCGACGTGCTCATGCTGGCGTGTCGGATTGGCCCGCGAACCGGCTCAGTAGATGCCGGGAACGATGCGGTACGGGACCCGCTCGCGGTACTCGGCCCATTTGGTGGGGCCGTACTTCTGCGCGCAGCGCTTGTCGTCGTCCATCTGCCGGTAGCTGAACAGCGCGAAGACATAGATCAGGTAGAGCCACGCCCACAGGTTGCCGAAGTGACCCCACGCCACGGCGAGGCCCAGCCCGTAGAACACTTCGCCCATGTAGTTGGGATGGCGGGATGCGCCCCAGAAACCGCTGCACAGAATCTTGCGCTCGCCGGCTTCGATGATCTGCGGCTTGATGCCCAGGAAGCTGCGCTCGGGCCAGCGCTTGAACGTGTACTTCTGCATGTTGGCGCCACGGCTGATGCACCAGCCCGCCAGGTACAGCGCCGGTGCGCCGATCAGCCAGAGCGTCCGCCAGCCCCCGCCATGGCCCGGATCGGGATGCGCTGCCATGCCCCACATCGGGATGATGAACATCCAGCCGTAGACGAACAGGCCGCCCCAGAACATCTTGAACCCGAGGCGCTCGTAGATGATGTCGAACGTGTAGAGCTGCACTCGCTCGAAGACGAAGTAGTCGAAGACGTAGAGGGTGAAGAACGCTGCGAAGAGGTACGCGCCCGGATTGGGGTTGTCGACGTTGTCGTAGTGCCAGACCGCGCCGGAGAAGGCATTGAGCGACAGCATCGTGCCGCCGACCACGTAGAAGTACATCTTGAGATCGATGCGGTCATTGAAGAACTGCATCTCCTGGGCGCGGCCGAACCAGCACGCCAGGAATTTGTTCTTGACGTCGCCTTCGGGCTGGCTGAACACGGCGATCAGCGTCATGATGACGGCCAGCACGGTGCCGCCCGCCACGGCGTACAGCGATGAGCGGTAGAACCAGTCGTGTGGCATGCCAGTGAGCTCGAACCACCACAGCACCTGGGCCACGACGAAGACGGCGAGGCCGTTGAGGCGGTAGCTGCGTGGCTGTCCCGTCTCGGTGTCGATGACGTAACCGGGGACGCGTTTTCCGGGAATCACCATCTGCAGCAGCAAGAACGCGGCCATCACGAACAGCGGTGTGAGAAATCCCAGCACCGCCTCGCCCGCTGTCAGCTCTGTCAGGTGACCGATGCCGAGCCGCTCGAACATCGGTGGCCTCCTTTCCGGTACCGGCGCAGCCGGTCGCCGCTAGAAGATGCCGGGGATGATCCGGTATGGAACACGGGCCTGGTATTCGGCCCACTTCTCTGCGCCGTACTTCTCGGCGCAGACCTTGTCGTCCTCGAACTGGCGGGGCACGAAGAAGGTCACGATGAGGATCAGGTAGCTCCAAGCCCACAGATTGGTGAAGTGCCCGAAGACCAGAGCGTTGGACAGCCCGTACAGGGCCTCGCCGGAGTAGCCGAAGTGCCTCGCCTTGCCCCAGAATCCGCTGCAGAGGATCTTGCGGTCGCCGGCCACGATGATCTCCGGCTTGATACCGAGAAAGCTGCGTTCGGGCCAGCGCTTGAACGTGTACTTCTGCATGTTGGAGCCGCGGGAGATCAC
This sequence comes from Candidatus Poriferisodalis sp., assembly GCF_965203655.1. Classification (GTDB taxonomy): domain Bacteria; phylum Actinomycetota; class Acidimicrobiia; order Acidimicrobiales; family Poriferisodalaceae; genus Poriferisodalis. The sequence goes on along the minus strand of NZ_CBDBDD010000005.1, from coordinate 215,579 downwards.
CCAGCCCGCCACAAACAGCACTGCGCTGCCGATCAGCCAGAGATACAGCCAGCCGCCGGAGAAGCCTGGATCGGGGTGCTTCGCCAAGCCCCACAGCGGCAGCACGAACATCCAGCCCCACACGAACGGCCCGCCCCAGACGAGCTTGAATCCGACGTTCTCGTGGATGAGGTCGTAGGTGTAGAGCTGCACTCGCTCCCATACGAAGTAGTCGAAGACGTAGAAGGAGTTGATGACGACGTAGAGGATCAGGCCTGGGTTGACATCGTCGACAAAGTCGACGTGCCATGCCAACCCGGACCATGCGTTGAGCGACAGCATCGTGCCGCCCACGATGTAGAAGTACATCTTGAGGTCGAAGCGGTTGTTGAAGAACTGCAGCTCCTGCGCACGTCCGAGATAGAACGCAATCAAGGGGTTCTTCTGTTCGCCCTCGGGCTGGGTGAACACCACGAAGACGGTCGCGATGGCGGCGATGATCACGCCGCCTGCGATCGCGTACATGGTCGACCGGTAGAACCATTCCCGTGGCAGCCCGAAGAGCTCGAACGCCCACACGATGTGCGCGAGCGCGAACACCAAGATGCCGTTGAGCCGGTAGCTGCGGGGTTCGCCGGTCTCGCGGTCGGTGGCGTAGCCCGTCACGCGCCGGGCGGGCAGGATCATGTGCGCCACGAAGACAAAGGCGCAGACGAACAGCGGTGTGAGGAATCCCAGCACCGCCTCACCAGCAGTCAACTTGAACAGATGGCCGATGCCGAGCCAGTCGATCATGATGCACGCCCCCTCTCGCGCCCCTCAGCGCAGACTGCCAGTATTGCCGTCAGCGGCGAGGGGTCGTGGGACTCAACGACGCACTCGGCGGTAGCGTCCGCTGGCAGCGGCAGGAAGGCGCGTGAAGCGATGAAGCTCGACAGCGGGGATCGATTCCCCGAACTCACTCTGGCCGACCTTGAAGATCAGCAGGTCACGATCCCCGGCGTCTTCGGCGACGGCTGGGGCGTGGTGCTGGTGTACCGGGGCCACTGGTGACCGTACTGCCGTCAACAGTTGGTTGACTTCGACGGCGCTGGCTCGCTGCTCAAGACGCTCGGCGCCAGCGTCGTGGCGCTCTCCGTGGACGACAAGGAGACCACGCAGGGCCTCTCCGACGGCTTGCAGCTGCGCACGGTGAAGATGCTGCACAGCGCCGACATGGACGAGGTGTCGTCGCTGACCGGTGCCTACACCGAGGAGGGGCGGGGCATTCTGCATGCCACCGGGTTCATCCTGTCCCCGGGCGGCAAGGTCGCCCAAGCGTGCTATTCGACGGGCCCCATCGGGCGGTTCACCGCGCTCGACACGATGCGGATCATCCGCTTCGTGCAGCAGATGAGGCAGCGCCAGGGCTAGCCCATTTCCTCACCCGCCCACGATGAACCGCTGGTGGGTGCCTTGGGAGATCAGCGTGTCGCCGTGGGTGACCTTGATGTCGAACACCAGGCGCCGGCGGTCGATATCGCTGATCTCGCCCGCCACCACGACGTCTTCGCCTGCGGCGACAGCGGCCTCGTGGCTGACGCAGATGTGGATGCCCACGGTCGTCTGGTTCTCGTCGAGGTACGGCTGGACGCCGAACAGGCAGGTGCCCTCGATGAGACGGACCATGTCAGGGGTGGACAGCACCTTGTTGGGCAGGTGCGGCGGGGACATCTCGTCGGTGACCCGGTGCGTTTCGTGGACACCGAATCCGACCTCTAAGGCTGCTCTCATGGCCGCAGACCCTAGAGGCTTGACCGCGGAGAGCTCCCCACTAGGTTGCGGCTATGGCTGAGCTGCACCCGCACTGCGTGCCCCTCGCCCCGCTGCTGGGAACCTGGCAGGGCGGGGGCACGGGCCAGTACCCGACCATCGACGAATTCGCTTACATCGAGGAATTGACGTTCGGCCATGTGGGCAAGCCGTTCGTGTCCATGACCCAGCGCACTCGCAACGCAGTCACCGGCGAGCCGCTGCACTCCGAGGCGGGCTACCTGCGCGCCGTGGGTGACGGCCAGATCGAGCTCACCCTGGCACAACCATCCGGTGTCACCGAGATCTGTCTCGGAAGGGTGCGCACCACGTCCGACGGTTTGGCGATCGAGCTGGCGAGCAAGCATGTGGGCCTGACCCCGACCGCCAAGGAAGTTACCTTGGTGCGGCGGGAGCTGAGCATCGTCGGGACGGGCACCGCCGAGAACCCGACGCTGATCTCCGAGCTGTGGATGGCCGCCGTGGGCCAGGCCGATCTGCTGCACCACCTGCGCGGCGAGCTGACCAAACAGGCCTGACGCGGTTTGATCAGCCGGCACGCGGAAAGATCGCCAGTACGCAGCGGCCGCGGCACACCCGATCCTCTGCGGCGCCACGTCCTACGCTGGCCCTCGGGCCAACAGGGGGAGCGATGTCAGAGATGTCCAGAACCAATGCAGCAAACGGAGCCCATGCGGCCGACTACGGCGCCCCGACGGCCGCGGGTCGCCCCGATGTGGACGATGAGACGCTTGCCGCTGCGGTAGCGGTAGCGAACATCCCGACGCTGCTGATGGTGCTGGTGCAGATGACCGGCGAGCTGCATTGGCTCGACGACCCCTACCGGCCGAAACGCCAGCCGGGACTCGGCGACAACGACACCGGCGGCCTGGCGCCCGAGCATCAGCGGGAGGTTCGGGAGGCCGCGCTCGAGGCCATTGCCGCCTGGCGGGACGGCCGCCCGATGGCGATCGGCGAGCCCGACGACGCCCTCATCACCAGGATGCTCAGCACCGCCATGGGCGAGCACGTGCCCGACGAGTACGGCGCCTTCACCGCTGCCCAACTCGGCCTCGCCAAATTCCTCGACCACGACCCGATCAACGTGCCGCCAGGTTTCAAAGTACTGGTCATCGGCGCGGGAGCCTCGGGGCTGTGCGCTGCCATCAACTTGCAGCAGGCCGGCGTGCCCTACGAGGTGGTCGAGCGCAACGGCACGGTCGGCGGCGTGTGGTGGGAGAACCGCTACCCGGGTGCCGGCGTGGACACACCGAACCACCTGTACTCGTACTCGTTCGCCCCGCACGACTGGAAGATGTACTTCTGCCTGCGCGACGAGCTCCACGGCTACCTCGAGAAGGTGGCCGACGACTTCGACGTGCGGCGCAGCATCCGCTTCAACACCTCGGTGGAGCGCGTCAGCTACGACGCCGAGCGGCAGGTCTGGCAGGCCGAGGTGCGCCATGTGGCCGACAACGAGGGCCGCTGGGAGACCGGGCGGCTCGGCCTCAGCGCCACGCCCGACGAGACCGGCCTGCGGCGCCGCGACGACGGCGCGGCCACGGCGCCGGGTGCCAACGGCCACACTCAGGGAGTCGACGGCCCTGCCGAGATCATCGAGGCAAACGTCATCATCAGCGCTGCGGGCATCTTCAACCCGCCGATCCGCCCCAACATCGACGGCCTCGAGACCTGGAGCGGCGAGACGTGGCACACCGCTCGCTGGCCCGCCGATGCCGATGTCGCCGGCAAGCGCGTGGCAATCGTGGGCAACGGGGCGAGCTGCATGCAAACAGCTCCCGAGATCCAGCACGGAGTGGAGTCGCTGGCGATCTACCAGCGGTCCAACCATTGGGCCGCGCCGTTCGAGCAATTCCGCAAGCCGGTTCCCGACGCCATGCGGACCCTGTTCGAGGCCGTGCCGCTGTACCGGGCCTGGTACCGGGTACGGCTGGGCTGGACATTCAACGACCGGATCCACACTGCGCTGCAGAAGGACCCTGATTGGGAACACCCCGAACGGTCGCTCAATGCCCAGAACGACGCCCACCGCGCCTACTTAACGCGCTACGTCGTCGACGAGCTGGGCGACCGGGCAGACGAACTGCTCGACAAGGTGCTGCCCACGTACCCGCCATTCGGCAAGCGCATGCTGATGGACAACGGCTGGTACCGGATGCTGCGCAATCCGAATGTGGAGCTGGTCGACAATCCGATCGCAGAGATCTCAGGCCAGACCATCCGCACCGCCGACGGCACCGAGCGCGAAGCCGACGTGCTGGTGCTGGCCACGGGCTTCGACGTGCTGCGGTTCATCACCACCTACCAGGCAACCGGCCGCTCGGGTCGCAGCTTGCGGGAATCGTGGGGCGACGACGACGCCAGCGCCTACTTGGGAACGGTCACGCCCGACTTCCCCAACTTCTTCACGCTGTACGGGCCGAACCTGCAGCCCGGCCATGGCGGCAGCCTGATCTTCGTGGTGGAGATGCAGGTGCGCTACGTCATGGACATGATCGCCAAGATGTGCGCTGAGGGGCTCGGGTCGGTGGAGGTGCGGCGAGATGTCCACGACGAGTATCGCGACCGCGTCGACTATGCCCACGAGAACATGGTGTGGATGCATCCCGGCATGACCAGCTACTACCGCAACGAGGCTGGCCGCATCGTGGTCAACTCGCCATGGCGTAACGTCGACTACTTCGCCATGACCTCCGAAGCCAACCTCGACGACTACGTCTGCGAGCCCCGAGCAGCCGACCGGGAACTCATCGCCGACTGACCGGGCCGAAAATTGAAAGCCCGGGATTCGGGCTCCGCCTATAGTTGTGCGGGAGGCCAGCCTCAACCGAGTGTGGTCAGAGCAGGCTTGTTGTAGCCCGCACTCGGAGAGGCTGGTCCTGTTCGTGACCGTAGGTCTGGCATCGCATCCGCGCGAAGCGGATTTCAGGTCGCCAGTTCGGCGGCGATGGCCTCCAGGGCCGTGTCGACGTCGGCCTCGCTGACGTCGAGATGCAGCACCATGCGCGAGCGGCCGAAGCGGCCATGGCCCTGCCGACTGTCGCCGGGCGCGGATTCACGATTGGATCTTTCTTGGTAGGAGCGGGCGAAGCGCCAGTCGGCCCGCACACCCCGAGCCTCGACGCGCTTGCTGAGTGTCGGATCGTCGCGGTCGATGCGCGAGAACACCATGTTGGTGTTGCACCCGGTGACGGTGACGCCGTCGATGGCCGCGAGCCCGGCCGCCAGTCGTTGCGCGTTGGCGTGGTCGTCGGCCAGCCGGTCGATGTGGTGCTGCAGGGCGTACAGGCCGCCCGCGGCGACGACGCCGGCCTGACGCATGCCGCCACCGAGCACCTTGCGCCAGCGCCGAGCTGCCGATACCAGCTCTGAGGAGCCGCACAGCACCGAGCCCACCGGGGCTCCGAGGCCTTTGGACAAGCACACCGAAACAGTGTCGAATGGTGCGGCGACCTCAGCGGGGGACAGGCTCAGCGCTACGGCCGCATTCCACAGCCGGGCGCCGTCGAGGTGCAGTCCGAGGCCGTGATCATCTGCGAAGTCGCGCGCCGCTTGATGCTGGTCGGTCGTCAGCGCTTTGCCGTCGATGGTGTTCTCGAGGCATAGCAGCTTGGTGCGGGCGAAGTGGCTGTTGTTGGGCTTCACTGCCTCCTCGGCTGCCTTGAGGTCGAGCATGCCGGTTTCGTCGGTGGGCACTGGCTGGGGTTGGATGCTGCCCAGCACGGCAGCGCCGCCGCCCTCGTACATGTAGGTGTGGGCGTGATGGCCGACGATGTACTCGTCGCCCCGCTCGCAGTGGGCCAGCAGGCCGCACAGGTTCGACTGGGTGCCGCTGGGCACGTACAGCGCCGCCGCCTTGCCGAGCAGCTCGGCGGTGTAGCGCTCGAGCTCGTTCACCGTGGGATCGTCGCCCCACACGTCGTCTCCGACGTCGGCGGCTGCCATGGCCGCCCGCATTTCGGGCGTCGGCTTGGAAACGGTGTCGGAGCGAAGATCGATCACGGCAGCAAGCCTGCCATGCGGCTTGCGCTATGCAACGAGCGGGCCCGGGTCGGGCCGATCAGGCGGATCCGGTCAGCTCAGCCGCTCAGCCTTTGCCGTTGCGCAGCAGCTTGCCCGGCAGCGGGCCGTGCGGATCGACCGCGTCGGCGCCGTCGCGCCGGATGATCGTGCCGTTTACCACCACTGCGTCGATGCCCTTCGCGTCGGAGATCAGCCGATCAGCGCCGGCGGGCAGGTCGTACACCCGCCGCTTGCCCAAGTGGCCGACCTCGTCGGCGTCGAACACCACCACGTCGGCGGGCTTGCCCTCGGCAAGCGTGCCCCGGTCGGCGATGCCGAACACCTCGGCGGGACGCTGGGTCAGCATGTGGATGGCGGTCTCGAGATCGAAGCTCTGCCGGTCGCGCACGAACGTCTGCAGGAACTCCGTCGAGTACTTGGCGTCGCAGAGCTGGCTGGCGTGCGCTCCGGCGTCAGACAACCCGATCACGGTCGTGGGATCGTGCAGCAGCTCATCGATGTCGTCGGGATCGTGATTGATGACGTCCTGGACGATGCGCATCTCCAGGTCGGCTTCGAGGGCCACGTCGAGCACCCAGTCCACGGGGTCCTGACCGGCCTCGTCGGCCAGTTCTTGGATGTTGCCGCCCTCGAGTGCGGGGTTGTGCGGCAGGTAGCTCACCTCGGTACGAGCCCAGCGGTCGCCGATCTTGCCGCCATTGCCGGCCTTCTCCTTGAACTCGGCCCGCCAGTCGGGGTCGGCGTAGTAGCGCTTGCGGCCTTCCAGATCGCTCTGGGAGACCGGTGTGAAGCAGCGCAGCGCCTCATAGATGAAGGGCGCCTTCCAGCTCATCTCGAACTGGATCGGCTGCACGGCCACCTGGGGGAAGACCGGCAGGCCGCGGTTGGCGATCTCACGGGCCCGCTCCAGCTCGGCGCGGTGGCTGCCCGGGCCGCGTGCCGAGCCCAGCAGCGCCGTCCAGCTGACGTGCGCCCCGGTGGTCTCGGCGATGCGAGCGAACTCGTCGTGGCTGAGACCCCGGCCCACGGTGGCCTGCATCACGCCGCCGGCGTCGCCGAGCGCTTGGGCGATCTCGACGATCTCGTCGGTCGTGGCAGCGCGGCTCGGCACGGGCCGACCCTCGTAGCCGACGTGGGTGGGCGCCTTGGAGGTCGCGAAGCCCAGCGCGCCGGCTCGCAGCGCCTCGGCCACCAGGTCGCGCTGGGCGGCGATCTCTTCGGGGGTGCCTTCACGCTCCGTGGCTTCCTCGCCCATGACGTACATGCGGGCCGCTGTGTGGCCGATGAGCGCCGCCATGTTCACCGCGGCGCCGTTGGACTCAAGAGCATCGAGGTATTGCGGGAAGGTCTCGAAGCCCCAGTCGCCGAGGCCGGCTCGCAGCGCATCGACGCTCATGCCCTCGACGTTCTCAAGCGTGCGCATGATCAGATCGCGGTGCTCGGGCCGCGTGGGCGCTACCGAGAAGCCGCAGTTGCCCATCACGATCGTGGTGACGCCGTGCCACGGCGAACAGCTCACCAGCCGGTCCCACATGATCTGAGCGTCGTAGTGGGTGTGGATGTCCACGAATCCGGGGCACACGATGCGCCCGGTCGCGTCGATGGTCTCGGTGGCTTCCGCCGGGGCCGAACCGAGCGCCACCACCTTGCCGTCCGAGATGCCCACGTCGCCGACGTAGCCGGGCGATCCCGTCCCGTCGATGATCGTCCCGCCCGTGATCTTCAGGTCATACGCCATGTCGCCGTCCCCGCATTCGCCGCGTACGCGCTCGCTGCCTTCGGGCCGGTCAGCCCGAAGCCGTGGCGCCCACGCTAGCCGCGCGCTCTTCGCCAATCCCTGAGTCGAGCCTGCGCTCGTCGAGATGAATCGGTGCCTAGTGTGCTGCCATGACTGCTGCGGAGCTGACGGACGAGCTGGTCAATCGGGTGACGTGGAAGATCCCCAATGCGTTGGCGCTCGTGGGGTCACGATCCGGCGACGAGCGCAACGCGATGACCACGAGCTGGATCACACAGCTCTCGATGGAGCCGGTGATCATCGGCATCGGCGTGGAGAACACGGCCGTCACTCACCGGCTGATCACCGACGGCGGATCGTTCACGGTGAACCTGTGGGACGCCGCCAACACCCGGCCATTCGTGAAGTTCGCTAAGCCGGCGACCTACGAGGCTGCAGCCGGCGGGGATGGCCCGGGCACCGGGACGCTGAACGGCTGGGCGGTGTACGAAGCTGCCACCGGGGCGCCGGTGTTCGTCGATGCGGCCGCCTGGATGGACCTCGAAGTGCGCCACAGCGTCAACCTGGGCACCCACACGCTGTTCATGGGCGAATTGGCGGCGGCGGCCATCAACGACGACGAGGTGCAGATTGCCTCGATGTCGGACACCCGCATGAAGTACGGCGGCGTGAAGCGCCACTGACGGCGTCGCCAGGATCGGGTTTCCTGCCGGAGATGGGGCCCGTGGGCGGATTCAAACCCGCTGGGCTACCATGATGTGTCGCCCCTCACGGGGCCTGCATGTTCACCGCGGTGGGCACGCATGTTCTGCCCGCCGACCAGGGAAACCACGTGCCGAAAGTCAAAGACGACGCAATCTTGCTCGAAGGAAAGACCGTCGAAGCGCTCAAGGGCGGACATTTCCGTATTGAGCTCGACAACGGCCACGAGGTGCTGGGCCACCTGAGCGGCAAGATGCGCAAGCACCACATCCGGATCCTTCCCGGAGATCGGGTGCAAGTCGAAGTCTCGGCATACGACCTCAGTCGCGGTCGTATCACCTATCGCTACAAGTAGCCGTCGCCTTCAGGGCTGACGCAGCCCGGCATCGGAGCTAGCTCGCGCTCTACGCTCGGCGACGCGCCGCGGGCGCAATCGAGTTTGCAGAGGGGTTCATCATGAGCAGTCAGCCGCAGCCGTCGAATGGGACGGTCGACTACAGCGTCGAGCGGGATCCTGTAGGAGACGTGGCCACCGTCACCCTGAACCGCCCCGAGACGCTGAACTCCATGAACGACGAGTTCATGAACGACATCACCGAGGCGTTCGGCATGGTTGCTGCCGACGATGGCGTGCGAGCGGTGATCCTCACCGGCGAAGGCCGCGGTTTCTGCTCAGGCGCTGACCTGCGGAATGCGGCTGCCGGCGACGCCGAGGGATTCGACGCTGACGCTGCCGGCGAGGCCACCACCGACTCGATGGACAACGTGTTCCACCCAGCGATCCGGGCCGTGGCCGAGTGCCCGGTGCCGACAGTGGCTCGCATCAACGGCGTCACCGCAGGCGGCGGCATCGGTTTGGCGCTGTCGTGCGACGTGGCGATTGCGGCGCGCTCGGCGTTCTTCGTGGCCACGTTCGGACCCCGGCTGGGCATCGTTCCCGACTTGGGAACCACCTGGCAGCTGCCGATGCGGGTGGGCCGTGCCCGTGCGCTCGGCATGGCGCTGCTTGGTGAGCGGGTGACTGCCGATCAGGCCGAAGATTGGGGCCTGGTGTGGAAGACCGTGGATGACGAGGAGCTCGACTCGGCCGTCGGGCAGGTGGTGGACGTGCTGCGGCGCAGTTCGCCCGCCGCTATGAGCCGCATCCGGGAAACCGTGGACGGCGCCACGCAGCGTGATCTGACCGACCAACTCGACGTGGAGATGGGACACCAGGCGGTGCTGATCCCGCGGAACATGGCTGACGGAGCGGCGGCCTTCCTGGCCAAGAGCGACCCGTCATTCTCCGGCGACCGCTACTGACCCCGACGCCGCGCTGTACCTGATTATGGGCAGCGCTCGGCACTGCCCTGTGCTTGATGGTGGGCAGCGCTCGGCGCCGCCCACTGCTGGCAGACTGGCGCCATGACCGACACGCTTGACGCCCCGGCTGCCGACGCGGCCGTCGACCCCGCTGCTGCACGGGTTGATACTGCCATCGACGAGTTGCTGGCCTCGCACAACCCCAAGCAGCTCAGCTATGCCGAGTTTCGCGGTGCACAGTTCGACGCCGGCTTGGCGTGGGTGCATTTCGACGAGGGCCATGGGGGCCTGGGAGTGAGCCCGAAGCTGCAGCGACGGGTCGAGGAGCGGCTGCGGGCGGCGGGTGCCCGACCCATGAAGCCGGTGACCTTTTTCATGCACCTGGCCGGGCCGACCATTCACACCCATGGCAGCGAAGAGGTCAAGCAGCGCTTCCTGCGGCCGATGTTCACGGGCGAGGAGCTGTGGTGCCAGCTGTTCAGCGAGCCGGGTGCGGGCAGCGACTTCGCCGGGCTGGCGACCCGGGCGGTTGCCGATGGCGAAGAATGGGTGGTGAACGGCCAGAAGGTCTGGAACACCCTGGCTCATCTCGGTGATTACGGGATGTTGGTGACCCGCACCAATCCCGAGGTGCCCAAGCACCGGGGCCTGACCTACTTCGCACTTGATATGAAGTCGCCGGGCGTGGAGGTGCGCCCCCTGCGCCAGATCACCGGCGAGGCCGAGTTCAACGAGGTCTATATGACCGATGTGCGCGTGCCCGACGCCAGCCGCATCGGCGACGTGGGCGACGGCTGGCGGGTGTCGCTGACCACGCTGATGAACGAGCGCAACGCCATCGGTGCGGGCGGTGCCGGCCCTCCCAAGCGAGGCTCCGGGCCCATCTCGGTGCTGGTGAAGCTGTGGAACCAGCGTGACGATGCCGAGCGCGACGACGTCACCCGTGATCGGCTGACGAAACTGTGGACCCGTGCCGAAGTGCTGCGGCTGACCAACATGCGTGCAGGTGCCAACCGGCGCAAGGGCAACCCCGGGCCGGAGATGTCGATCGCCAAGCTGGCGTTCGCCGAGCTCAACCAGGCCCTCATGACCTGCGCCGTCGACATGATGGGCTCCGACGGCCTCGTCGGCTACGACTACACGTTCCGCCGCCCGGGGGATCTGTCGGTGGACGGTTCCGACGGCGGCGTCCAGCACGGCTTCCTGCGGGTGCGCGCCAACTCCATCGAGGGCGGCACCTCGGAGATCATGCGGAACATCCTGGGCGAGCAGGTGCTCGGCCTGCCGGGCGAGCCCCGCATTGACAAGGACGTGCCCTGGGTGGACGTGCCCCGCAACTGAGGCACGCCCACCCGGTCCGGCGCTCCTCAGCTCGGGCGTTTCTCAGCTTCGGGGCCCGAGGTACGTGAATTCGCGGTCGATGGTGGGTCTAGCGGCCCCGGATCGGCAGCGTCGTCAAGCGTCTCGTCGTCCGCGGGGCGCAGCAGGCCGACAGCGGTCTCCAAGCGAGCCAGCCGGTCGGTGTGATCCAACAGCGTCGCGTTCACCTCGCGGAACCCGGCTTGCATCTCCGCCCGCAGCTCGCCAGTCTTCGTGTCGATCTTGGTGTCGAGCTTGTCGTAAATCGTGTCGATCTTGGCGTCGAGCTTGTCGATGCCGTCTCCCAGCGAGCTCATCTGCCATGTCATGAGGCCGGTCATGGCCCCTAGCGATGTCACAAGCAATGTGCCGAGCAGCGCGATGATCGCGTTCGGCGACACCGACCTCGGCTCGCGTGACCGCGCACCTGCGAGCACCGCTTCGTGCGGGGCTTGGGTGCCAAGCATCGCTCCGGGTGCGGCCTCCGCGCTGGGCGGCGCCTCTGGCGGCGGCTGCGCCGACGGGCGTGGCTCGACGCCGGGGGATGGCGTGTCGTCACTGGTTGCCTGGTCGGTCATCACGGCGATCGATTCATCGGGAGCGGTCATCGGCCCTCGCTGCACGTCACGGCGCTGGAAAGCGCACGGATGGTTCAGAATCGGTCGCCGCTCAACCGGGCAACGATGGCACCCGCCAATCTAGCCCCACCCAGCTCAATGCCACCGACGTACGCAGCGGTGTCCTGCTTGGCCCTTCTGCGGTAGTGGATCCCGCCAAGCTGGCGCTGGGGCTGGCCTGCGCCGCCGAAGCGGCGGGGGTGGAGATCTACGAGCAAACACGCGTAACCGGTTTCGACGGCGGTGCAGTGCAGATTGCCGCAGAGGGCGCTCGTGGTTCGCCGATGAGTCGCGGCCGCCGTGAGGTGCGTGCACCGGTGATCGTGCGCGCCACCGAGGCGTACACGAGAGATCTGCAGGGCTTGCGGCGCGACATCTTGCCCGTCTATTCGCGGATGATCGTCACCGAGCCGCTGCCTGATGAAGTCTTCGACGACATCGGCCTCGCGAACCGGCCGAGCTTCGCCGACGATCGCCGCATGGTCACCTACGGACAGCGCACTGCCGACAACCGGATCGCTTTCGGCGCCACCGGGGAGCCGTACAGCTTCGGCTCCCGGATCGTGCCCGCTGCCGAGACGCATCTGGGTATGCACCGGCGAATCTGGCGGGCGCTTTCCGAGATGCTGCCGCAGGTCGCCGAGGCGCGTGTCACCCACCGCTGGGGCGGGGTGCTCGGCATCCCGCGCAACTGGCTGCTCGGTGTGCGGGCCAGCCGCGCTCTGCTCGGCGCAGCCGATCAGCGCGAGCAGCGTTCAGATCGTCCTGATCGGCTGATGTCAGGCATCGCCAGCTTGCTGCGAGGCGGCCACTGAGGAGCTGCGCGGACAGGCGACCATCACCGCGACCGCTGGCAACCACACTGACCCACCCATCGGCGCAGTCCCTCAGCGGTTCAGCCAATCGTCTCGCGTGTAGCCGGCCTGCTTGAGCAATCGCAGCAGAAAGGGGCCGGCTATCTCGTTGTCGCTGGGAATCACCTGCCGATGGGTCCCTTTGATCATGTACTCGTGATTGCCGCCCGGCCGCGGCCCGACCCAGCCGCGCTCGCTGAGGAACTTGATGACTTCACGGCGGGTGGCCGGGGAGACCCGGCGGCTCATGCAGGGGCAGCGACGATGCCGTCGTGAAATGAGGGGATCTGCTGATCGAGTTGCTGACCGAGTTCAACCCAGCCGATGAGCACCTGTCGAAGTTTGTCGCGGGCTTCGTCGGGTGTGGCACCGAAGGCGGATGCGCCCGTGCACTGCGGGTTCTCGGCCCACCAGCCGACGAGGACTCCGTCGTCGTCTCGGACCTCTTCGGTGGATGCCCCTGCAAGCGCGGCGTCCAACCAGCATTCAAGTGGAAGCTGTGCCGGAAGCTGTGCCATGTCCGTATCGTAGCGCCGGTACTCGATTCGTAGCCGCCCCGCGGGCCGTCGCAGCGTGCCTGACCCGCCTATCGGCGCAGTCTCCAAGGCTGCTGCTCACGGGCCGCTTGAGCGCCCGGGGCTGAGCCTCTGGGCCTCAGTCGCAGTCGAGACGGTAGGCGCCCTTGTGGGGAACCATGATGCCCGCGGTGGGTCCCCCGAAGTGGGTGCCGATTACCAGGGTCTCGCCGTCGGCCCAGTCGCCGAACGCAATGTGGCGGGTGCGGCGAGCCTCGTCAGGGTCGGTGTCGAACATGGAGCTGAGATCGGGGTCGGCGAGCTGCATCGGGGCGTGCGCCATGTCGCCGGTGATGACTGCCCGCTTGCCGCCGCTGTGGATCACCACCGAGAGGTGCCCCGGCGTGTGGCCCGGTGTCGACTGGAACGACACCTCCGAGCAGATGCTGTCGACAGCTTCGACCATGTTGGCGCGGTCCGCTGCGGCGATGGGTGCCACGGAGTCCTCGAACACGGCGTCGCCGAACAGGTCCTCGTGGTTGGCCCAGTAGTCGTATTCGGGCGCGCAGAACAGGTACTCGGCGTTGGGGAATGTGGGCACCCATTCGCCGTCGGCGCTCAGGCAGGTGTTCCAGCCCACATGGTCCACATGCAGGTGCGTGCACACCACATGGGTGATGGATTCAGGCGGGAAGCCCGCCGCGGTCATGTCGTCGAGGAACGGCCCTTGCTGGCGGTGCCACAGCGGGTTGGTGCGCTCTTTGTCATTGCCGACGCAGGTGTCCACGGCGATGCGGTGCTCGCCCGCCGAGATCACGCAGGTGTGGATGCGCTGCAGCAGGTAGCCGTCGTCGCTGACGAAATGTGGGCGCAGCCACGGCGCGGCTTCGGCGCGGGCCAGCACGCCGCCCTTGCTGACCCCGTCGTAGAGGAAGCGGGGCGACGTCGGCGTCGCCGACTCCGAGATGGACGTGATGGACACCTCGCCGATCTGCCAGCGCTGGGGCTCGGCGCGTTCGCTGCCGGCGTCGTCGTCGCCCGTGCTGTCGGCTGCCTGGGAGGACTCGCCTTCAGCGGCGGTGTTCACGGCTGGCGTCCGACGTAGCCGAGGTACCGGTGCGACATCGGCGCATCGTCGGGCACATCGACTGCGTCGGTGATCAGCCTCCACTTGCGGGGAATGTCGCCCAGTGCTTGCACCCGGGCGAGGCTGGCCTCGCACAGGTCGTCGGGCAGGTCGATGGGGTTGCCGCTGGCCTGGGCCAGGTCCCATGCATGGGTCAGCGGGTCCCACTGCACCATGCCCACGAAGTTCTCGAAGCTCATCGGCCCGAACCAGTACTTGTCCTCGGCGGACAGGTCGGCGCCGTCGATTGCGGCGAGCACGCCGTCGCGGGTGGCCTGCCACTGGGCGGCCGGATCGCCGGCATCGTCGGCCATCTGGGGCATGCCCACTTCGCCGGTGCGGGCGATGCCGGCGAGCGCGTCGAGCACGCCGCACTGGTGGCGCAGCAGCTCACTCGCATCCCAGTCGGCGCACGGCGTGTCGTTGTCCCAGGCATCGTCGGGCACGCCGGCCACCACCGAGTCGAAGAGCGCAACGGAGCGCTTGAATTGGTCAACGATCTCGCTCATCGGCAAGAACCTCCCTGTCGTGGCTGCAGCATGGCGGCGGCCTGCGGCTGATGGATGCGCAGCGTCAGCGACGTCGCGCGCTGCTGCGAGCGCCAAGCCCGCAGGCGCCCGATGCTAGGTGAGCATCGCTGCGGGGGTCGCGCGTTCATGGGGTGCTTGCGTGCATGAGCCGTTGTCCGTGGCTTGGTGGTGTGGTGTCGTGGGGTGCGGGTGTGCCCCTAGGATGCTTGGGCCGTGCTGAGCGTGCGGGTTGCTCTGTGGCCTGTGGACTGATGAGGTTTTGTTGATATGAAGCCGTCTCTTTTTTGGGATGGGTCTGGTTCGTTGCTAGTCCCCCCCCCCCCCCCGGTAATGCGCCGTCGGCGTGTGAAGCGGCTTCGGCGTGCGCACGGCTCGCGTCGGAGTCTGTCGCGGGCGCTGGCGGCGTTGTTGGTGCTGGGGGTGTTCGCTGCGCTGCTGGCGCCTGCTGAGCGCCCGGCGGCGGCTCAGTCGACTTCGACGCTGA
This sequence comes from Candidatus Poriferisodalis sp., assembly GCF_965203655.1. Lineage (GTDB taxonomy): Bacteria > Actinomycetota > Acidimicrobiia > Acidimicrobiales > Poriferisodalaceae > Poriferisodalis. The sequence goes on along the minus strand of NZ_CBDBDD010000005.1, from coordinate 200,538 downwards.
GGTTTGCCGAGTCCACCGTCATCACCTCTGAGGGCACCGACGTAACGATCACTGTTGATATCAGCCCGGCGCTGGCCTCTGACAGCCGTGTGCTGATCACTCACAGCAGCGACCACGCCATCTCTCCTGAGGACTACACGGTGTCGGGGCTGGACGCCTCGGGCCATCTGGTGTTGCCGGCGGGGGCGGCCGAGGCCTCCTTCACGGTGCATGCGGTGGCGGACTTCGTCAATGACGACGGCGGCTTCGAGGGCCGCAATGAGACTGTCAGGTTCTCGATGACCGCGGTCGCGGGTGAGCCCTACACCGTGGACAGCGCGGCGTCGAGCCAGGATTTATTCATCCTGGACGACTCGATCCTGTGGGAGGCCACGCTGACGCCCAAGAGCATCGTGAACAACTTGGCTTTGGGCTGTGACACCGACGATGCGACTGCGGCCAACAAGTGCAGCGCCGCGGCGACGCTCGACGACAACAACTTCACGCTGGGCAGCACGACGCTGTCGATCACCTACATCGGGGTGCTGAACTCCACCAAGCTTCTGGAGGTCGAGTTCAGCGCCAGTATCCCCGACGCGCTCACGGGCTACACGCTGCACGTGGGCGGCGACAAGTTCCCCCTGGCCGGCGAATCCGGCACTAGCGTCCAGTGGAGCTCCAGCTTGAGTTGGACCGCGGGCACCGCGGTGCAGATGCGCCTGGAGCCCTCCGAGGCGCCCGACAAGCCCAAGGATGTGGGCGTGTCGGCGGGCGACCGGCGGCTCAACGCCTACTGGCAGCCGCCCGACGACCCGGGCGACTCGGAGGTCACCGGCTATGAGGTGCAGTACAAGGAGTCCTCCGCGCCCGACCGCGGGTCTGACGTGTTGTGGGACGCGACGCTGACCGTGGACCGCAGCGCGCAATTTTTCGGCTGCACTGACTTCAGCGTCCTCGATGCCTGTTCTGTCGCCCTCGACGATGCCGGCTTCAGCCTGGGCGGCGTCGAGTACACAGTCATTGAGCTCGATCTCAGTTCGTCGACCGGCGAGTTGGTGATGGGCTTCAGCACCGATATCGGTGCCCTCGCGGACTATTCGCTGGTCGTCGGCGGCTCCCGTTTCTCGCTGTCGCCCTTCCGGGACTTCAGCTCCACCAGCTGGACGAGCTCCGGCGTCACGTGGACCGACGGCCAGCAGGTCCGGCTGTCGCTCGTCACCAGCGACGGCACCCCAGCCGCCAGAGGCCCCGACGACGGCTGGGTGGACGTCCCGCACTCGGGCACGGGGATCCGCGCCGCGATCGGCGAGGCGGTGTGGTCTTCTACGTTGACGGCTGCTGTTGGAACTGCTGGCAGCGTTAACGGGGTTGGATGTGGTGGCGCTTCTGGCGGGGTGTGCAGCACCGGACTCTCGTCCAACAGCTTCGCTTTTGGCGGGACTACCTACAGTGTGAATGCTCTTCGCATCCTCTCTAGCGGCGGCAACCTTGAGTTTGATGTGACTGATGCTATGCCTGCCGAAGCCGATGGTTGGGTGTTGGTTATAGATGGCGAGGCGTTCAGTTTCGGTGATGCCACGTTTTACAACGCTCGAAACACAGTTGGCTGGTCTGGTCATGGTTTGTCGTGGTCGGCGGGCGATGTGCTGAAGATCGAGTTGCGGCGGGCCGCGCTGGTCAACTACCGGGATTATGACGTGCGGGTGCGGGCGGTGAGCTCGGTCGGTGCCGGGCGGTGGAGTTCGGTGGTGTCTGGGGCGCCGGCGCGTCAGCGTGAGGTGTGGTCGGCGACGTTGACTTCCAAGAGGATCACGGCGGGCGAGACGCGGGGCTGTGCTGCTTTGCCCGCGGCGCAGTGCGCGGCGGCGCTGACCGACTCCACGGTCGATGTGGAGGGGGGCTCGCCTGTCGGGGTGGACCTGGTGCATTTGGAGAATGACCTGTCGTGCGGGGACGACGGCATGTCGCCGTGTGACACGCACAACGCTCTGACTATGTCCCTCGCAGCTGATGGTTTCAGGTCCGATTACACGCTGGTGGTGGGCGATGTGCAGTTCTCGTTCGCGGAGGGCCTCGCATCCGCGGCCAGTGCGCAGTGGCTGTCGAGTGGTTTGGTGTGGAGCGAGTGGGCGGCGGGCCAGTCGGTGGAGCTGCGGATTCTGAAGTCGTTGGTGACGCCGGGCGTTCCGTCGGGTTTGGCGGTTGTGGCCGGGGACGGGATGTTGACGGCGTCGTGGTCGGCGCCGGGCGATGTGGGGGGTTCGGCGATCGTCTTCTATCAGGTGTCGTACAAGGAGCGCGCGGCGCCGGATCGGCTGGACAACCCGACCGGCGATCCTGCTGACGGGTGGGTGTCGGCGGGGCGCGTGGCCCCGGCGGGGTCGGGGCTGTCCCATGTGATCGCCGGTCTCGCCAATTTGACGCAGTATGAGGTGCGGGTGCTGGCGGCGAACACGCAGGGCGCGGGCGGCTGGTCTGATGCGGTGCGCGCGATTCCGCTGCCTGAGGGCACTCTGTGGGCGGCGAAGCTCGTGGTGGCCGACAGGGGCGCGGGGAACTTCGGCTGCGATTGGCCGGGCGGCCCGACGTCGCCGTTGTCGTGCCAGAACGTCGGCTCGCCGGTGATCGAGGACAACGACTTCGTGCTCGACGGCGCGACCTACGGCATCACGACGGTGGGGGTCAACGCGGGCACCCTCACTTTCGGGGTTGGCCAGGCCGGGCCGGCGCTTCCCGCCGGGCTGAGGGCCTATGTGCTGCAGGTGGGCGATGCGCAGTTCCCGTTCGCCAGTCCCGACGTCAACGACGACACCCATACCAAGCAGTGGAGCGGCGGCCCCGCGTGGGCGGAGGGGCAGGTGGTGCAGCTGCAGATCAAGCTGGGCACCGTCCCGACGGGGCTGACCTTGGAGACTTCTGAGACGGCTATTGATGTGTCGTGGACCGCGCCGAGCGACCCGGATTTCGCGGTGGTCGGTTATGACGTGGAGTACAGGCGCCACGATGCGCCCGACGAGGCGGCGACCACGGCGGGCGATGCGGCCACCGGCTGGGTGGACACCGGCCATTCGGGCACCGGCACCGCCGAGCGGATCGCCGGGCTGGACACCTATGGCCGCTATGTGGTGCGGGTGCGGGCGTCCGATGCGGAGGGGCCGAGTTTCTGGTCGTCGCCGGCGGCGGTGCGGGTGCTTCCCGCGGGCCAGCGGGTGGTGTGGGAGTCTGCGCTGACGGTGGGGGAGGTGTCGTTCGGGCTGGGCCACGGCCGGTCGGCGTCGGCGTTGGGGTGCGGCGCGCCCTCAGCCGACGTCCGCTCCGGGCCGGTGTGCTCGTCGGCGATGTCGGCGGGCAGGGTCGCCTTTCGGGGCTCGCCCGTGGGTGTGGCCTATGTGAATCTGGGCTCGGGCCATTACGTCCACTTGGGCTCGAGCACTCTGGCCCATCAGGACTCTGGTGCGGGGACGTTGAGCTTCGCGTTGGAGTCGGTGCTGGGCGAGTGGATGTTCCTGTCGCTGGTCGCCGACGGGAAGGTGTTCCCGCTGCTCACCGGCGAGAGCTACAACTACGAGGCCGTCTCGGGCCGCGCCCCCTACCTGTTCGCCTGGCCCGGCGCCGGGCTGGGCTGGTCCGCGGGCGACACGGCGGACCTGGCGTTGGTGTACACGCCGCTGTTGTGGATGGAGTCCACCACGAACCGGCCCGACCGGCTCGGGTCGTTCCCGATGCACGTGCGCGAGACCCCCCCTGCGGGTTCCATCGTGGACGTGCGCGGCAAGGATCCCGACGAGCCCGCCGGGGCCTACTACTCGCTGCCGATCTGGATCAGCGAGCCCGCCCCGCCGGGCGGGCTGCGGGTCAGCCTCGAGGTGGACCCGGCGAGCACGGCGACCGCGGGGGTGGATTATGAGTGGCTGAACTCCTATGACCCGTTCGTGCCGGCCGACCGGCAGGCCAAGGTCACCACGGCGCCGTATGTGTTCTTCGAGGAGGGCGAGACCGGCTACCACCGGGTGTTCCTGCGCATCATCGACGACGCGCACGAGGACAGCGGCGAGACCATCATCGTCAAGCCGACAGCGGAGGGGTTCGAGGGCCGCGGGATGGTCATCACCATCTTGAACCACGACACCGGCGCGCCGCCGGGCGCGGCCGAGGCCGCGCCGACCAGCCTCGCCGCGGAGAAGACCGCGGCGGAAAAGCGCGAGCGCGACAAGCCCAGGCGGCCGATACCGGGCAAGTCCGACAACGCCCGCCTCGCCGGGCTGTCTCTGCGCGACGGCTGGGTGCTGTCTCCCGCGTTCGACCCCGACACGACCGACTACCGGGTCCACCACACCGCCTCCCAGGCCTCCCACATCTCGGTGCTCGCCAAGATCCGCACGGAGCACCCCGAGGCGACGTTCGCCGCCCCCGGCCACGACACCGGCATCGGCTGGTGGTCGCTGGGCACCGGCTACACCTTCCATGAGCCCGTCGCCCTCACCGTGACAGTGACCGCCGCGGACGGCTACACCACCACCACCTACACGCTGACCACCACCACCGACCCCGTCCCATCTCCCGCGGTGACCGTCACACCGGCATCGCTGAGCATCACCGAGGGCGCGGCCGGGGCCTACACCGTCGTGCTGGACACGAAGCCCGCCCACGACGTGACCGTCACCCCCGCAAGCAGCGACCCCGACGCGGCGGGCATCTCGCCCGCGTCGGCGACGTTCACCCCCGCGGACTGGGACATCCCGCGGACCTTCACCGTCACCGGCACGGCCGACGGCGACACCGACGACGAGAATGTCACTGTCAGCCACCGGGCCGCGAGCAGCGACGCCCAATATGACGCCATCACCATCGACTCGGTGACGGTCGCGGTAACCGACACGACTGTGGAGCTGCCCGGGCCGGTCACCGCGCTGACGCTGGCCGCCAAGCCGCGCAACGTGACCGTGTCCTGGCAGGCTCCCGACACCGGCGGCGCTGCGGACCGCTACATCGTGCACATCAAGTGCGGCAGAAACGGCAAACACCGCACCGTCGACGCACCCAAGACGACCACTGTGTTCCGCAACCTCAAACCCGGCACGACCTGCAACATATGGGCACGCGCCCACAACGACGCCGGCAAAGGCCCCCGCACCCACACCACCACCACCCTGCCCCAACAGCAGCCACAACCCGACCAGGAGCCCGAACAGACGGACCCCGAGCAGACGGACCCCGAGCAGACGGACCCCGAGCAGACGGACCCCGAGCAGACGGACCCCGAGCAGACGGACCCCGAGCAGACGGATCCCGAGCAGTCCGAGCCGCAGCAGCCCCAGCATCCCGGCGACGGCAGGCTCGAGCCGTTCAACGTGCAGGTCGTGCCCGGCGATGGCACCCTCACCGTGACCTGGATCGTGTCGCCGCGCGCCGGCGAGGCCGACGACGACATCCACCACGCCCTGCGCTGGAGCCAGACCGCCGGAGTGTGGGCCAACCCCGCCGGACCCAGAGGCCACCACAACGACGGCATCGTCGTGTGGGGCGGCACCGCCACCTACACCATCACCGGCCTCACCAACGGCATCGCCACCGGCGTGTTCGTCCGCTCGTTCACCGGCACCAGAACCGGCGAGGACAGCCCCCACTCCAGCAAATGGATACGCATCAAAGGCGAGAACACCACCCCCAACCCCCCGAACGGCTGACCGGGGCGGCCCCGACCAGGCCCAGAGGCGACTAGCAGTGACAAGAGAAACGTCGGCTTTGTCATTTGTCGGGTACGGCGTATGGCTCCCTGGATGGCAATCGGCACCGTGATTCGTCCTAATTGGGATGTAAATGACAGTGGCAGAGGTACGGTAGCTGTATGGGATCTGCCGCCGAGCTGCTGGGGAATCTGAGGGGTATCCCTGGCACCGCCGCGCCCCCAGCGGACTTGGTGTCGGCGGTAAACCAGCTCTATGAGGCAAACGCCGAGGTTGCGACCCTTGACCAGATCGCTTCGTTCAGCGTCTCCCGAACCCCCCAACAGGCGGCCCGCGCCTTGAGAGAGCGGGGCTGGCTGTTTCCGTTGCCCGTCAACGGTGCATGGGGAGTCACCACCGGATTCCCGGCTCCTCACATGGGGGGGTTCCTTTCCCTGAGGGCGAGGCTTCAGGTCAAGTCCAGCACCCCCGCTTGCATCGGAGGCAGGTCGACCGCAGAGGTGCGAGGCTGGCTGCGCCGACCGACCTCGCCAGCCATCGGATTCCCCGGCGAGGCCCGGTTGCCCCGAAGCCTGGCCGAGTACTCTGTGCTGCGCTGGCAGCCCCGCATCCCGCTGGACGCACTCCACGGCTTGCCTGTGTGGAAGCCCGAGACGCTGCTCGCGTACATGGGTACCCGTCCGGGGCGGTTCCCTTGGACGGACATCGCCGAGTGGCTGTGGGAGGCATGCGAAAACGCCGATCCAGCGCTGGTCGCTGCTGAGCTTGAGGGCCGCCCTGCGGGCACATGGGCACGCACGGCCTACCTGATGCATCGTGGCGAGCAGCCCGATGCAGCCGCTGCCCTCTTGTCGCTGGGACCGCCCCTCGACAACGGCCCCTACTACTTCGGCCGCGGCATTCCGGGCCTGGATGATCCGATGCCCTGGCTGCCCGTCTGGTCCCCTGAATTCAACGTCGTGGACTATGCGCTGGAGCGGCACTGGGCATACGACTGGGACCTGTGAGCTAAATGCCAGAAGCGGCGATAAGACGGGAGGATGTCCTCAGGGCGTACCCAGCGGCCGCGAGATCAAGACAGGTACTGGAAGCCGCTGTTCTTGACGCTGCGTTCGACGTCCTTCTTTCGGAAATGCACAGGCAGAGGCTCTTTGAGGAGTTCCGCATCGTGTTCAAAGGGGGCACCGCCTTGCGGAAACTCCGTTTCGGGCACAAGAGCCGATTCTCGTTCGACCTGGACTTCGATGTCGAAGAAGGGGCTGACGAGATCATCGCTGAAGAGATCACCGGGCACTCGTCTTTGGGCTTCACTTTTGAAGTCAGCGAACGCAGGGGCCACAGCTATCTGCGGATCACTTCGGACCTTCTCCCCAGCGGCGCCTACGACGTGAAGGTGGACTTCTCCCACCGCGGCTGCTGGCTGCCCTCAGAGCAACTCAGGCCTCTTGCGTCGCCAGCCCTGCCCGCAGGCATCTGGCACGGAGGCGCCACGATCCCAACCATGAGACTTGAGGAGCAGATCGCAGAGAAGCTGAGCCGCTGGCAGACGAAGCGATTGGTACGCGATCTCCACGACATCGCAGCCGCTTACCACCTCATAACAGACGAAGCGCTGGTGGCGAGAATGTATGTCTTGAAGTCACACAAGAACTGGTCGGCGATGCTCTCCAGCCGCAGGCCGCAACAAGCGGCCATGCCTCTTGGAGAGGCAACAACAGCCACGCAACCAAATCATTTCGCATTGGACGACCTGGTTCACCCATCGACGCACTCAGAGGCAGACAAGCTCAAGAAGATAGAGGCCGATCTGGCAATCATGGCCTCAGCGTCCAGAGCCCTCGACCAGCACATAGCAGAGAGTCCGCTAGAAGAGATAGCCGCCGATACTGGCAGGCTGGGGTGGAGAGCAGATGCAGAGATCGAAGCCTTGAAGGGCCACTACGCAGGCAGCCCCGCAAGCCCTTCGGAGGTTCTGGGCGATTAGCCCCGAGCCGCAGCAGCCCCAGCATCCCGGCGACGGCAGGCTCGAGCCGTTCAGCGTCCAGGCCGTGCCCGGCGGCGGCACCCTGACGGTCACCTGGAGATAGCGGCGGTCAGTCGACGAGGTTGACCCGCAGGCCGGCGAGCGTCACCTGGCTGTCGTTCACGTAGCAGTCCCGCGCTCGTGCAGCAGCGAGCACGGCGTCACGGTCCACGGTGGTCACGTCGATGCCGCCGAGGCCTTCGCCGCGGCCGTCGGCTTCGGGCACGAAGCGCAGCATGGCATTGTCGATGGGGATGGTGGGGTGACCGTCGGCATCGGTCTCGAGGTCGATCTGCGCGATCTGGCTCCAGCGCTCCGCGAGCCGTTGCGGGTCGGGGCTTTGCAGCTCTGCAGCGGCGATGCCGCTCACCATCTCGGTGCGCACATACGGCTCCCAGTAGCCGCCCGCAGGCCACCACGGTCCGCCCACGGTACCGCCGTCGGGGCCGACCATCTGGTCCATCTCGAACATGGCGCCGCCGGTATCGACGGGGTGCATCTGCATGCCCCGGAAGCCCTCGTCGGGGTAGTCCATGTCGGTGATGATCCTGATGCCGAGCTCGTCGAGGTGCTCACGCCGGGTGGCGAAGTCGTCGATCTCGGTGATCACCATGTAGCCGGTGTCGCCGCCGCGGCGGGCCTGGTAGCGGCCCGCTGTGGTGTTGTCCTGGACAGGCGTGACGCATTCCAGGAATTGTGTGCCCACGGGCCACAGCACGTTCTTCAGGCCGAACACGCCCACGCCAGGATCTGTATGGCAGGGCTCAACACCGAGGACGCACTGGATGTCGGCTGAGGTCTGGGCCAAGTCGGCAGTAGTAACGGCTATCTGACGAAGACGAATCCACATGCGCGCCACCCTAGAGCCTGCCCGCCAAGTGGGTTCTGTGGATGCTCACGGGCGGTTCATGACCCGGTTGACGCTGCACCGCTGCACCGCCCGAATAGAGGCAGGGACGACGTGTCACGCGACTGAGTGCCCCGAGGCCACGATGGCCGTCAGGGGCCGAGTGTGCCGATAGGAGCGACGAACACGCCGTCGGGGCGGCGGTAGCCGTGGCCGGTTGCAGTGATGACGACCAGGTCCGAGGGCGGGCCGATCACGGAGGTGTCGACACGGTCGCGGAGCTTGAGCAGCGCCGCAGCAGCGTGATCGACAGCGGCGCGGGTGCCGAGTTTCACCTCGGCGGCGAGCCATCGGCCGTCGCTGAGTTCGCAGATGATGTCGGCTTCGAGGCCGGTGCTGTCGCGGTAGTGGAACAGCTCGCCGCCGTGGGCCTGGGTGTAGACGCGCAGGTCGCGCACGACAAGTGCTTCGAACAGCAGGCCGAGCAGGCGATGGTCGGCGTCGAGCCGCTCGGGGTTAGCTCGCAGAGCAGCAACCGCGAGTGACGGGTCGGCGAAGAGCCGCTTGGGGCTCTGGCGCAGCCGGGCGCGTGAGCGCAGATCGGCTGACCATGCCGGGAGTTCCTCGACGACGAACAGCCGCCGCAGCACGTCGAGGTAGCTCGACACTGTCGCGCGGTGCAGCGGCTGCTGGCCGCCGGTGTCCGTGGCCAAGGTTCGTTCGGAGGCTTCAGAGGCGACGTTGCGGGCGAGCGATCGCATGAGCCGCATGACTCGGGTCGGGTCGCGAGTCTCGCCGGTGAGTTGAGGAATGTCGGCGCGGCTGACCTCGTTGATGTATCCGAGGCAGTAGCGCTGCGCGGCGGACAGGCTCGCAGAGGTGCTGGCTGGCCATCCGCCGCGGCAGATCGCCTCGATGATGTCGCTGAGGCCGATATCGGTCGGCCCCGCAGACTTGAGGCGGCCCTCGAAGAGTTCGCCCGTGCCGACCTCGCCGCTGGACATTCCCGATTCGTAGAGCGACATCGGCCGCATCTGCACGCGTGTAATGCGCCCGGTGCCTGTGTGGCGCGTGACATCGTCGGCCGGTGAGGCCGAGCCGGTCAGGATGTAGCTGCCCGCCCGGGTGTTGTCATCGACCGCGGCGCGCACCTGGTTCCAGATGCTGGGCACTATCTGCCACTCGTCGAGCAGCCGCGGACGGGGGCCACGCAGAACACGGCGTGGATCCACCTCGGCTGCTGAGCGTGCTGTGGGATCGGCGCCGAACATCACTTCGCTGCGGGCATGGTGGCGCCCGGTGGTGGTCTTGCCGCAGGCACGCGGTCCCTCGATCAGCACAGCCGGCAGGCCCTCCATGCAGTCGGCGATCTCCGCATCGACGACCCTCCGCAAGTAGGCCGCCGTGCCGACGTGGTCGGAATGCTGTTCCACAGTTTCCATTATGCCAAAGAGATGACCGCTAACCAGCCAAAAGCACAATATCTAATGAGCCAAAAGTTAGTGTCTGAACCGACCATTTGCAGCCCCAGCCGCACCGGCGGGCGTTCGACCAAGAGCGGACTGTCGATGGGGCGCGCTTGTGAGGGGTATGGCGTTGCAGAAACCGGGAATAATGCATCTACAAATCTGGGGAGAAATAGGGTGCATCTTGACGGTGCCGGACGATCCGCCCGATGCGCGCGGCCGCTTGCTCGATACCTACGTCGCCGCCCAGCTGCGTGCCGAGGCAGAATCAGCGGACATTCCTGTGTACTTGCATCACCTTCGCAGTCAGCGAAGTGACCACGAAATCGATCTCATCGCCGAATTCGGGTCTCGTGTGGCTGCGTTTGAGATCAATTCCGCCAGTGCGCCATCTGCGAAGGACGCTCGGCATCTGATCTGGCTGCGCGACAGCTTGCCTGCGGAGCAGTTCGCCGGCGGCGTGGTGTTGCACACCGGCCGTCACCGCCGCTGGCTCGACCGAGACATAGAGGCAGTACCCATCGCAGCCCTCTGGGGCTGACGCGGCGGTGCAGTGGCCGAAGACTGCGTACCGGTTTGCACATCAGATAGTTGACAAGATCGACATCAGCTAGCTGGCGAAATGCACATCGGCGAGGCGTCGCACCGCACGTTTGCGCGACGTTCGACGCCATGAATCGGGGCTACCCCGTTGAGGGCTTGCGAGGGCGCCTCGCTGCGGAACGAACAGCCCGAGACGGGTCCGCCTGATCGGCCTCGATCTGCGCCACCAGGTCCGGGTTTCGCAGCAACGCCGCCTCATGCGCCGACATCACGACAGCGGGCGTGAAAGGCGGAGTTTCATCGGCCTCGTCATCCATAGGCCAGATGTTGCCACGCGAGCAGTGACCAAATGCCGCCTGCACATGTGGCGCAGACCCGGACGGCGTGTCGCACCCCCGCAGTAGGTTCGCCATCTATGAACGAGAGCGAATACTGGCTACAACGCCTTGAGGATTTCAAGGACTACGTGCGGGGCCGTTACCGAGAGAGTGGCGGCCAGCGCCAGTACCCGGCATTTGCCAAGCGGTGGATCGAGTTCTGCCTTCGGCGCGGACATGACCCTGCGACGTTCGACCAAGCACTGCTCGATCGGATGCTTGACGAGGGGCGCGACCCCAGCGAAAGCTCGAGGCGCAACTACGCCTCGTACTTGCGTGCCTGGACTCGGTGGGCGTCCGGCGACTCACTGACCCATGATGCACCCGCCGATGCTCAAGTTGAGACTGTTGGAATCGCCGCTTGGATGGCGCGGCTTGAAGCGTATGTGGACGAGGAGTTCCGTGGGCAGGCTGCGAGCACGATCGGCAACAAGCGTCCCAAGCTGGAGAAGTGGATCAAGTTCGCATGTTCGACGCACCGGAATCCGGCGGAATGGGACGAGTCTGCACTTGAAGAGGCGTTCGACAAATGGGAAACAACAGATACGTCGGAGCAACGCGAATTCATCAGTGGCCTGATTCGGGCGTGGTGCGACTACTGGCGGGGCCGTGGCGCTGCCGAGGTAACCAAGTGCTGGGTGGTGCGGGCCGGCCGGGAGGGTGAGGCTGTCGAGCACAACCTCCGCAACGACGTCGTGACCATCGCCTGGGCCGGGTGGGGCGATTGGAGTGGCGTCGAGGGTTGCGGGTCCCGTGATGCGCTCAGGGACTTCATCGACGAGCGGTTTGGGGCTCTGTCCAAGAATGACCGGCAGAGCGCCCTCAGTCAGATCTGGACGTTCGGCGGAAGAATTGCGGCAGGCGATCTCGTCGTGATGCCGATGAAGGGGACGGACGGAAACCCGATCGCTGTGGGCCGGATCAACGGCTCTTTCGAATACGACCCCGGCCAACCGGATCATCTGCAGAAGCGCCGAAGGGTCACTTGGCTAAGGACCGGAATCGAGCGGGATGCCATCGGGCAGGATCTTCTGTACTCGATGGACAGTTCGGGCACTGTTTTTGGCCTGCGCAAGCATGATGCGGCGTACCGAGTCCGTCATCTTGCAGAATACGGTGTCGACCCCGGCCCCAGACAAGCCCGAGTATCGGCCGATGACGATCGACCCGAGGCCGAAGCTGATTCGGCGCGTCGGAGTCTCGCAGTTGCGCTAGGGGAAGCGGCGGAAGACTTGCTGTGTGGCGCGGACTTCCTCTACGACATCGTCGAACTGCTAGATGACAAGGGGCAGGTAATCCTGTACGGACCGCCTGGAACCGGCAAGACCTACCTTGCCCAGCGGCTCGCGCGGGCGCTGGTCGGTAGCGGATCCGCTGCTGGGACCGTTGATGACGACTGGATGCGGCGCCTCGATACGTACTGCTCGCATCTCGAACAGGACCAGAAGGTGCAGTCGGGAACGCACCGCAGCATTGCGAAGCGATGGATCGAGTTCGCATTGGAGCGTGAGCTTGATCCATCGGCGTGGGACGAATCGCTCTACGCGCAGTTTGCTGACCTGAACCCCGACTGGCAGGACATCACTCGGAAGACCCATCGATACGACCTCTTGCGGTGGTGTAGCTGGGCCTCGGACGGCGATAGGTCGCATGAAAGTGGCACCGTCTCTCTCGTGCAGTTCCATCCGGCGTACTCGTACGAGGACTTCTTCGAGGGGTTCCGGCCCGCAGTCGACGATGCCGGAAACATGACCTACCGGTTGACGCCGGGTCCGCTAGTGCGGATCGCAGAGCGCGCGCGAGCCAATCCTGAGCAGCGTTATGTCATGGTGATCGACGAGATCAACCGGGCAAATCTGCCGCGCGTGTTGGGCGAGTTGCTGTTCTTGCTTGAGTACCGCAACCGGGCGGTTCATACCCAGTACCGGCCAGAAGTGCAGTTCTCGCTGCCCAAGAACCTGTGGTTCATCGGGACCATGAACACGGCCGACCGCTCCATTGCCCTGATCGATGCCGCTATGCGCCGTCGGTTTCACTTCGTGCCGTTCTTCCCGAATCATGGCCCGACGAAAGGCCTGCTGCATTGGTGGATGCAGCGGAACTCACAAGGTGACGAATGGGTCGCCCGCTTGGTGGATCGGGTGAACGACGAACTTGTCGAGCAGATGGGCAGCGACCACGCGCTCATCGGGCCGAGTCACTTCATGAAGACGGGTTTGGACAAGCGCGGCCTGCAGCGCATCTGGGAGTACAGCATCGAGCCTCTCATTGAGGATCAGTTCTTCGGCCGGCGGGAGGTGATCGACAGCTATCGGTTTGGCGAGGTCTGGAAGCGACATGGTCCCGGCGCGGCCGCGTCGGCTTCGGAAATGGGAACGTCGGACGAATTCGGTGAGGAAGCTGAGCCCGGTTCCGACCACGATGAGAGCGACGAGAACGACGGCGACCTGTAGATGTCAATCGTCGATGGTGCGGTGAGCCCAGACGCTTCCGAAATGGTCCGCGAGGCGGGCGAGGGTCAGCGGATCCTGCTCCATGAGTGGAGCACCGAGCGCTGGCAGCTTGACGACGAAACGGCTCGTCGCCTTGGGGAGACGCCTTGGGTGTCGGTGGCAACCGACCGGGAGGCCGGCTGGTGGAAGGTGTCGACCCGGCAGTGGGTAGGTGCGTTCTCGCTGGGTGACCTGCGGGTCATCGTTCGGCCGAAGATCAAGCCCGAGAACCTGTTCTTGCTGCTCGAAGTGGGGTTGTCGTCCGAGGCCTGGCAGGCCGAAGCCATCGACTACGCAACCAACGATGAGTTGCTGTCGGCGCTGGTGTCGTTCTTCGCGCGCACTGCAGAGACCACGCTGGCGCGAGGGCTGTTCCATCACTATCGGCACGAGGAGGACGACTTGCTCGCGCTGCGGGGGCGCATCGACTTCGTGCGGCAGTTCCGGCGAGGGGGCGTGCTGGTGCCGATGGCGTGTTCCTGGGACGACTTCACCGCCGATGTCGACGAGAACCGCTGCCTGACCGCGGCAATTCGACTGGCATTGCGTGTGCCTGACGTGCCTCACGACGATCGGCGGCGGCTTCGTCGACTGCTCGCGGCGCTCGACGGCGTGGCCGAACCGACAGCGTCAGTGGCGCTGGATCGCCTCGACCGCATCCAGTACACCCGGCTCAACGAGCACTACCGGCCCGCACTGCGGCTGGCTCGGCTGATCCTGGCCAACTGCACCCTGCAGGACCAGCACGGCGACACGGCTGCGTCGGCGTTCATGCTCGACATGAATCAGCTTTTCGAGGACTTTGTGACCGCACGGCTCCAGCGAGTTCTTCGCGGTCGGCTTGAGGTGCGAGCGCAGACGCGGCCACACCTCGACGACGAACGTCTCGTGCAGATCCAACCCGATCTCGTCTTCGAGTGTCAAGGCAGACGCGTGGGCGTGGCCGATCTCAAGTACAAGCTTGCTGACAGCAACACGGCCACAGCCGACACCGGCGGACCTCTCGCCCGGCACGGCGACTACTACCAACTGCTGGCCTACACCACCGCGCTGGGTCTGCCTGAGGGCACGCTCATCTATTGCGCTGACGTGAACGAGAACGAAGCCGTCGAGCAGGAGTTGCCGAAGGACTCGTTGGCCACGTCAACGATCACCGTTCGACACGCAGGCACCCGACTTCACGTCGTCGCCATCGACCTGTCTGGCAGCCCCAGCGACATTGATGCTCAGATCTCCGCTCTCGCGGGCCACCTAACGAGATCGAGGAAACGCTCAGTCGCCCCCTGAGTTAGCGCCGGGCGAGACGGTGGGGATGTCCAGAGCCGCAGCTGCCCCGAGTTGACGGAGGTCGTAGCTGACGAGGCCAGCGAGGTCGTCGCCGATCTCCAAGGCGGAGGCGAGATAGATGGCGTCGAGAGAACGCAGATGGCGATCAGGTATTCGGCCCGCGGCGTCGAGCACCGATGCCGTCAAGTCGACTAGGTGCGTCTCGGCGAGCAATCTTTCGCAGCGGTGTCGCGTCGCTGCGTCATCATGTGCAAAGGCCCGTCGTGCTTCGGTGCGTAACAACGCGCTTGACGCAAAGAGGCGCTGCTGAACCCAGCGGCGCAGTTCCGCGGACTCGGCTTCCGGCCTGATGAGCTTGACGAAGGCAGATGCGTCAAGAACCCAAAGCTCACCGTTCATCTTGACGCAGCTCAGCGAGTCGCTCGCTCCCTGTCAGCGTTCCTGGAGGGGCTGCGGGCAATGGCGGCAGTTCCTTCAGTGCCGCGGCCAGGCCCCGGGCACCTGGCTGCACGAGACCGCGCTCGACGAGACGCTCCAGCGGGTTGTCGTCATCCGGCAAGGGTCCGAGCAATGCGAGCGGCTTGCCATGACGCGTGACCTCAAATGACTCACCGGCACCCGCCCGGCGGAGCAGCTCTCTGCAATTGTGCCGCAACTGTGAAACGTTGATCCGCTCCATGTGTGCCACGGTAGCGACTGGCGCCTCGATGCTGTGCCCGGTTTTCGATGAACGCCGGCCGCGACGGAGCATGTAACGGTGAGTCATCCCCGCCATCGCAGGCACTGCCGCTGACAGTGCGGGCTCCTCTCGCCCGTCACATTACAGATGTCGGCCCGGCAGTTGACCGAGAGTCCGGTTAGCCTCCAGTCGGTATCGGCATTGTAATGCTGGAGCTAGAGCATCATGATGCTAGATTCTGGGCATGCGAACGACGGTGACGTTGGCGGCGGATGTCGCGGCGGCGGTCGAGGGGATGCGGCGGGCCGAGGGAATCGGGGTCAGCGAGGCGGTCAACCGGTTGGTTCGCGACGGTCTGGCCAAACCGGCGGCGGCAGCGCGCTATGAGCACACCTCGTACGAGTTGGACCAGCGGATCGATGTCACAGACATCGGTGAGGTGCTGAGCCTGCTCGACGGGGACTAGTGACGTGCTGCTCGACGCCAACCTGTTGCTGTACGCCACCGATAGATCCAGTCCTCATCATGAGCGGTCCGCCGCATGGCTCACGTCGGTTCTGCGCGGTGACCGGCGGGTCGGGATCCCCTGGCAGTCGCTCGGGGCATTCCTGCGCATCGGCACCAGCCCCCGTGTGTACGCGAACCCTCTGTCGGCTGAGCGGGCATGGGGATGCATCCGAGCTTGGTTGGACGCGGAGCCGACCTGGATACCTCCGGCGACCGAACGTACCGCTGCCATCCTCGGCGCACTCGTCACCGGTCATCACGTCACAGCCAATCTGGTCCCCGACGCCATGCTGGCGGCTCTCGCCGTTGAGCACGGCCTTACGGTGATGAGTGCCGACACCGACTTCGCCCGCTTCGGAGAGGTTCGCTGGGAAAATCCGCTCGCCGACAGCTAGTGGGCTGCCCGCTGACGCTCGCTGGGGTCGAACTTCCTGCCGGTACCCGGGTCTCATGCCGGAGCAGTGGTTCTTGGGTGAGTCACTCGGTTGAGGAGTGCGGGAGCGGGCGGTGGCGGTCGAGGAGGCTGTTGAGTTCGGCGCCGGCGAGGAGGCCCATGGCGAGCAGGTAGAGCCACAGCAGCAGGCTGAGCGCGCCGCCGAGCAGGCCGAAGACGGCGTTGACGCCGTTGGAGGCGAGCTGAAGGTAGGCACCGAATCCGCCAGATACGGCCAGCCACCACACGGTTGCCAGGAGGGCTCCCGGCACTTCTCGCCGCCAGGTGAGCTTGTGGCGCGGGGCGATGCGGTACACCGTTGCTGCCCACGCCACGACTGCCACGAAGACGACAGGCCAGCGGAGCCAGTCCCACGCCGTGCTGAACGAGCTTCCGGCGCCCAGACGGTCCGCCAGCTCGGAGCCTCCGCCGAACAGCGGCCCGACGACCACCATGGTCGCCACCACGACGGCGACCACCAATGTCAGGAATGTCAGGGCGAAGCCCACGAGACGGGTCGA
Organism: Candidatus Poriferisodalis sp.; assembly: GCF_965203655.1. Taxonomy (GTDB): domain Bacteria; phylum Actinomycetota; class Acidimicrobiia; order Acidimicrobiales; family Poriferisodalaceae; genus Poriferisodalis. The sequence continues at coordinate 183,697 of NZ_CBDBDD010000005.1, read as the reverse complement.
CAGCCAGCTGCGAGCGCCCTGATGGCCCCGTGTCACGTTCAAGGCACGCACCACGGCGATGAAGCCGCGGGACGACGCGTAGGCAGCCACGACGATGCCGACGGTCACCACCCGTGCATCGGAGCGGTCGAAGAGGTCGGCGACGGTGGCATCGAGCGTGTTCTGGTCTCCGAAGGTGTCGCTGATCCGCTGCAGCAGCCAGTCCTCGGTGCCCGATGCCGCGCTCTGGCCGATCAGCACATCGAGCGATCCCAGCAGCGCTGCGAACACGATGACAGCAGGGAAGAGCCCCAAGAGGGCGAAGAAAGCGATCTCTGCGGAGAGCCCGGCAATGCGGTGCTGAGCCCAGTCGTTCCGAGTCTCGTTCGCGAGCCGTGCAGCGCTGTGACACAGCTTGCGGAGCCTCGATGTCGGACTCGCTGGCCCAGGACGTTGCTCTGACGTGTGGGGTGGCGGGGCGTCCTCCGCTGCGCCATCCGCAGTGGTCTGCTCGCTGTTCAGGGGGAGTCAGCCTTCACCAGGTCAGCGGCCCGGGCGACCAGGCCGTTGCGGTCGATCTTCGCGGTCGAGGCCAGCGGGATCTCGTCCACGATCCAGACGTGGCGGGGATGCGCGTACGCGGGACCGTTGGCAAGCGCGTACTGCTTGACATCGTCGACAGTAAGCGTGCGGCCGGGTTCGGCACGCACGAAGGCTGCCGGCAGCTGGCCCTTCAGCTCGTCGGGCACCGGGACCACCACGGCCTGGTGCACCGCGGGGTGCTTTTCGAGCATCTGCTCGACGGCATCGGGGTAGATGTTCTCTCCGGCACAGACGAACATGTCGTCCACGCGGCCCACGAAGTAGAACCAGCCGTCCTCATCGCGAGTCATAAGGTCGCCCGTGTGGTACCAGCCGTCGGTAAGGCGCTCGGCAGTGACGTCGGGCAGGTTGTGGTAACCGGTCATGACACCAGGCGAGCGCACCCACAGCTCGCCGGCGTCGCCGTCCTGGCCCGTGTTGGGGTCGACCAGTCGCAGCTCCACCTTCGGGTGCTGGTGGCCGACGGAGATCTTGGGCCTGGGCTTGCCTTCGGGATGGGGGCCGAACTCGAGCACCGCTTCGGTGGTGCCGTACCCGTTGGAGACAACCGCGTGCGGCAGCAAACGCTGCACGTCGTCGTACAGGGCCTCCGTCAGCGGGGCCGAGCCGATGAAGGCCCGCTGCACCGATGACAGGTCTGGCATCTCTCCGCCGGACGCAACGCGGGAGGCGATCTCAGCAGTGACCAGGGCGAACATCGTGGGCACGCCCGAGCACATGGTGACCCGGTGGGACTCGATGGCCTCGATGTAGCCCGAAGCCGTGAAGCCCGGAAGGAGCACCACTGTGCCGCCATTTGCGAACGCCAGCTTGGACGACATCGAGGCGTTCTTGTGGTACAGCGGAGCCGAGACCAGCATCACCTCGCCCGGCATCGCTGCTCCGTACTCGAGCACGGTGAAGGTGATGTTGCGATGCGTCAGCAAGACGCCCTTGGGCCGCCCGGTAGAGCCCGAGGTGTAGATCTGCACGGCGATGTCGTTGTCGTCGACGGCGGCGGCTGCCCCCAGCGGCTCATGGGCCACTAGGGCATCCCATTCGGCAGTGCCGATGACAATGTGCGGCATGTCCGGCGGCACCAGCGGCGCGTGCTCGGCATCGGAGATCACCAGGCGCACGTCGGCGTCATCGAGGATGTACGCCTGCGTCTCGGCCGGAAGCCGGGTGTTGAGCGGCACGAACACCAGCCCCGCAGCGGGGGCCCCGAACATCACGTCGTAGTACTGGCCACAGTTGGCAGCGAGCAGACCGACGCGGGTGAACGGCGCCAGGCCTCGGCCAGCGAGGCCCGCGCCGCAGCGCAGAGCTCGTTCACGCAGCGCGGACGCAGTGATCTGCTCGGGCGGTGTGGCTGAGCGGTCGATCAGCACGACGGCGTCGTCGTGAGGGAAACGCTCGAGCAGTTGAGCGACGTTCATCGCCATCGCAGGCTACGAGGATGGACCGTTGGCTGTCTGCCGCTCATCGGGGGCAAGTTCCACCTCGACGAGGGTGTCATGGAACCCAGCCGAGCCGACGTCGGGATCGTCGCCGCCGACTGCCGCGTTGGTGAGCACGTTGACCGTGCGTGCGTCGGCGTCGCCCGCCCACCAGCCAAAGGGCATCGTCACCAGACCGGGCTGCAGGCGGTCGGAGATGACGGCGTTGGTGAACAGCTCGCCGCGGCCGTTGTAGACGCGCACCCGGTCGCCTCCGGTGATGCCACGCGCCTCGGCGTCGGCGGCACTGATGTCGAGGCGGGGATGGGGCGGGTCGGGCAGGTGGTGCTCGAAGCCCCCGTAATGGCTGTTGAGGAAGCGCTGGTGCTGCTTGAGCGACATCAGCGCCAGGGGATAGCGCTCGGCGAGATTGGCATCTCCGTCCGCCGACTCAGCAGCAGGCCGGTAGCGGATCGGGCCGAGCCGGAGCGGGCCAAGCGAGCGGGATCGCGCCACGGCACCGCTGCCGGCATCTTGCCCCGACGGCGGGGCCGGGCGGCCCGCGGGCGCAGACTCCAGATCACCAGCGTCCGTCTCGGTGCCCGAGCCTGGAGGGGAAGCGGGTGCCAGGGGAACCTCCCGATCGGTCAGCGCAGACCAGCCCGCTGGCACTGCCAGCCGCGCCCAGCCGTCGCGCTGGAGCCGTTCGTAGGTGATGCCGTCGAGCCAGGGGTGGCCGCTCGCGAGCAGGTCCCGCACCATCTGTTCGTCGCTGTCGGCGAGGCCGGATGCGTCGAGGGTCAGCGCGCTGGCCAGTCGCCGGAAGATCTCTGTGTTCGGCAGGCACTCGCCGAGCGGCTCGATGGCCGGCAGGTTCAGCGACACGTAGAGATGGCCCCACGCGTTCATCAGGTCGAGATGCTCGATCTGGGTGGTGGTGGGCAGCACGATGTCGGCATATCGAGCCGTATCAGTCATGAACTGTTCGATCACCACCGTGAACAGGTCGTCGCGCTCAAGGCCCGCCAGCACTCGGTTCTGGTCGGGCGTGATAGCAGCCGGATTGCAGCCGTAGTTCACAAGCACGGTGACCGGCGGTTGCAGGGTGGCATCTGTGAGCGCCGCACCGAGGGCTGACATGTTGACGGTCCGCTGCGGCCCCGGCGGCGGCACGATGTCGGCAAATGCCGTGTCGAAGTACACCTGCGTGGAGCGCATGTACTCCGAACCCGACACGACCGCCAAGGCGGCCACGGCGCGGTGAATATCCTGGCCGTGCTCACGATGTTCCATGCCGATGAGCGCACGCAGCACAGCGGGTTGCTGGTGTGAGATGCGATGAGCCAGCGAGATGATGTCGGCTTCGGCGAGACCGGTGATCGAGGCCGCACTGTCGAGGCTGAGCGCCCTGGCTTCGGCACGCAGTTCGGGCCAACCCGAAGCGGCAGCCCTCACACGCTCCTCGTCGATGAGACCGTCCCGGTCCAGCACGCCGATGATGCCCAGCACGAGCGCGACATCGGTGCCGGGGCGCGGCTGGACGTGCCAGTCGGAGCGTTGAGCGGTCATCGTGGAGACCGGGTCGACGACGATGACGCTGGCGCCGTTGCCATGAGCCTGCTCCACATACGGCCACAGGTGGCGGTTGGTGAGCAGCGTGTTGGTACCCCACAGTACGATGGTGCGGGCGCTCGCGATCTCGGTGGGATCTGCGCCGAGCGGCACGCCGAGCACGTCCGCAGCACCGTGCCAGGCGGTCACACCGCAGATGTGCCGGTTCAGCTGCGTGGCCCCGAGCGCTGCGAAGAACCGATCGGCCAGCACGCCTTTCTGCACGAGCCCTTGGGTGCCGTCGAGTGAGTACGGCAGCACCGTCTCGCCACCATGCTGCGCGACGGCGGTGCCGATCCGGTCGGCGATCTCGGTGATCGCGGCATCCCAGTCGACCGGCTCGAACCGGCCCTCGCCCTTGGGTCCGACGCGTCGTAGGGGCCGCAGCAGCCGATCCGGGTGATACACGCGATCGAGGAACGGGTTCACCTTGGGGCAGAGCTGGCCGTCAGTGAACGGCTGGCGGGGATCGCCGCGCAGGTTCACGGCCACGCCGTCGCGCACCGTGACTTCCCAAGCGCAGGTATCGGGACAGTCGTGATGGCACGCCCCGCGCACGACAGACGTCGCAGCGTTCATCGCAGCACTCATCGACTGGAAATTCCCCGCAGCGATTCAAGCATCGCCCCTAGCATGGCGCACCGGAACCCGCCCGCCCGCATCGAATTCCGGGCTCAGCGTCAACGAGGCCAGGGCCCCATGTCGCAGACGACGTTCACAGCGGCACCCGCCGCTCCGCCCCTTGGCGAGCCCACGCGCCTGTTCAGCGTTCCGTTCCTGATCCTGAACTTGAGCGCCTTCTGCTCGGCTGTCTCGTTCTCGACACTGCTGCCGCTGATCTCTCTGCTCGTAGTCGAACAGACCGGCGGCGGGGACGTGGCTGTCGGCTTTGCGATCAGCGTGTTCGCTGTCACTGCGATTGCCGCGCGGCCGACCATCGGCATCCTCGGCGACCAGAAGGGTCGACGGTTCCTGGTGGTGTCGGGCTGCCTGCTCACCGCCCTCACGACCTATGGCCACGTGTGGGCAGACACCTACGCCGTGATCTTGCTCATGCGCTTGCTGATCGGGGCATTCCAAGGCGCCTTCTTTGTCGGCAGCGCTGCGATGGTGAGCGACCTTGCACCGGAGCATCGGCGCGGCGAGGCCTTGAGCTGGTTCTCGGTCTCGATCTACGGCGGCATGGCGATCGGCCCAGGCGTCGGGGAGGCTGCGCGAGCGTGGGGCGACGCCTCCACAGCGCTCGACGGCTTCGATGTGGCGTTCGTCGTGTCGGGCACGCTGATGCTGGCTGCCACGGCCATCGGGATGCTGTTGCCCCGGGAGGAATCGCTGTTGATTCCGAGCCCGGCTCCAACTCCGGCGCCGAGCGGCCAGGCAATCTCGTCAGATTCCAGCGGGACGACCTTCGGTGCCCGTCAACTGCCGAGCATCGCTCAGCCCACGGTGTTCGAGGTGAGGAGTGCCGACGAGCCTCCGGGCCCAGCGAGCGTCGCCGCGTCCGGTGACCAGGGGGCCACCGTCATGAGCCGGTTGTTCTACCGGCACGCCGTCTGGCCCGGAGTGATCCTGGCGATGGGAATCATCATCTTCCCGGCGTTGCAGGGCTTCCTGCCGAAACTGGCGGTCGAGAAGGATCTCGGCGATTACGGGACGGTTTTCTTCCTGTACGGGATGCTCGTGCTGGTTCTGAGAGTCCTCGGCCGCAAGCTCCCGGACCGGCTCGGAACCACCAAGACTGCGACGGTGGCGCTGTTCGGGGCGGCGCTCGGCATGGTCATCATGGGCACCTTCGTGACGCCGTTCGGGCTGTATGCGGGAACCGTGGTGCTGGCATTGGGAGGATCACTGCTCTATCCGGCGCTCATGGTCGCCGCAGTAGACGGCGTGCCGCCCAACGAACGTGCGCGAGCCGTCAGCACGTTCACGATGTTCTTCGAGCTCTCTGCGGGAATCGGCGGGCCGATCCTGGGCGTCTCGGCGTGGCTCGTCGGTGCCACAGTCGGCGCCTTCTATGCGTCGGCGGCGTGCTCGCTCATCGGCATCGTGCTGCTGTGGATCTGGCAGCGCTGCACCTCGGGTGAGGGCAGATGAAACCCACCGGACTCGTCGAAGTCAGACGCGCACAGTCAATCAGTCATGCCCTCTCGCAGACCTGATGCATCGCCCGAAGAAAATACAGTGCCCTAGTCGTAGAACACTGAGTACTGTCAGGCGCATGGTGCAGCGCCGACACCCGAAAGGCTCCAAGCGGGGTGGTCAATTCGCCCCAGCTGCACCGCCGGCGCCGAATCCCGTTGCGAAGACTGCCGCCCAGCAAGCAGCTGCGGGCGAAGCTCATGCTGGCCACAGTGACGTCGAAACGGCGCTTGGCACGGAAGACGTGGACGAGAGGCATCCGCTCGAAGTACCGGACGAAGAGCGTCGAGCACTGCTCGCAAAGACCGAAGAGTACTTGGCCGAGTTGCGCTCCGAAGTCGGTGAGCCATCGGAGAAGCACCGGCGACGCTCCCGTGCTTTGGTGGACGGCATCAAGCGGGTCCGCGAAGCGAGCTCCCGCGAGTGAGCGTTCTCGTTCTTGATTCTGGGGCTGTGTCGCACATCGCCCATGGCCGTGAGCAGGCACTGGAGGACATCCAGGCACTTGTTGATAACCAACTCTGGCCGCCCATCGTCCCGACGATCGTGCTTGCCGAGAGTTTCTCGGGAAGGGAACGCAATGATGTGCCTGTCCATCGATTGCTGAATAACTGTGCAGTAGTCGAGGAGATTTCGCGGTCGCAAGCTCATCGGGCGGGAAAGCTGAGGACCGAAGCCGGCTGCGGATCGGCAATTGACGCGATGCTCGTCGCTCTCGCCGAGCCTGGCGGCACCGTGCTCACCGAGGATGTGAAGGATCTCGTGCCGCTGGCGCAGCGCGCTGATCGCGTATCGGTAATGACCGTGAAACCGCGCCGACGATCACGAATGTAGGGGCCGCAGCCTGCTAGCCGGTGCCGAGCAGGATCATGGTGGCGACGTAGATGCCCAGCAGCACGACGCCGTCGATGCGTCCGGCGCGTTTGCCCACCAGGGCGCCCAGGTAGGCCAGCACGACCACGGCCATCATCGCCCCGATGCCTAGGCCCGTCAGCGAGGGATCGTCGATGGCGCCGGCGCCCACGAGCCCCATTGCCCCGCCCACGGCGAGACTGTTGAAGACGTTGGAACCGAACAGGTTGCCCACGATCAGCTCGGTATGGCCCTTGCGAGCCGCCGCCACGACGGTGGCCACCTCCGGCAGGGACGTGCCGAGTGCCACGATCGAGAAGCCGATGAACCCGCCGCTCAGGTTCCAATGCTTGGCAAGGGCAATGGCGCCCTCCACAGCGAGTTGGGCACCGATGATCACCCCGCACAGGCCCAGGACCGCCCGCACCAGATTGCGCCACGCGGCCCCGGCATCGCGTGCCGTCGAGCCGGGAGCGCCATCCGCATCGGGCAGTCGCTCGTCGTCACGCGACGTGCGGATGAGCCACACCAGCGTGATCGCCATCAGCGCTGCCAGCAGCCCGCCTTCGAGCCGGCTGAGGTAGTCGTCCATCACGAGCACCGCGAAGATGGCGGCGGTCGCCACCGACCACGGGACGTCCCTTCGCAGCGCGGTGCGGGAGAACGGGATCGGCATCAGCAGCGCCGCCACGCCGAGGCCGAGACTCAGGTTCGCGACGTTCGAACCCACGATGTTGCCCACGCCCAACGCCGGGTTGTCGTTGATCGACGCCAGCGCCGACACGACCATCTCTGGGGCAGAGGTCCCGAATCCCAAGACCACTGCGCCGATCACGGCCGGTCGCATGCGCAGCGCCGTCGCCAGGCGTGATGCACCTGCCACGAAGTGGTCTCCGGCAACCACCAGCAGGACCAATCCCGCCAGCAGCGCCAGCAGTGCCCAGATCATCGCTGAGACCGTTCTGGCACGCCGGGTGTCGTCATCCGGCCGCTAGTGGTTGTGGCGCGGTGTGCCGTGCGTGCGCGAGGTGTCCCGGTACTTCACTGCCGGGCGCAGCACCATGCCTTCGTCGAACTGGCTGACGATCCCTCGTTGGATCTCCTGCCACGGGGTGTGCGACGGCGGCACCGGGTAACCGCCGGCGTCGTCCAACTCGGCGCGGCGCCGGGCCAGCTCGTCGTCATCCACCAGCATGTCGGCGCTGCCGCGCCGCAAGTCGATCCGGACGCGGTCGCCAGTGCGCAGCAGCGCCAGGCCGCCGCCGACGGCGGCTTCGGGCGCGGCGTTCAGGATCGACGGCGAGCCCGACGTGCCGGACTGGCGACCGTCGCCGATACACGGCAGCGAGTGGACGCCGCGTACCAGCAGCGCTGCCGGCGGCTGCATATTGACCACCTCGGCGCCGCCGGGGTAGCCGACCGGGCCGGTGCCGCGCACGAACAGCATGCAGTGCTCGTCGATCCCGAGTTCGGGATTGTCGATGTTGGCCCGGTAGTCCTCCGGCCCGTCGAACACGATGGCGCGGCCCTCGAAGGCGTCGGGATCGTCGGGGTTCGACAGGTAGCGCTGGCGGAACTCGTCGGAGATGACGCTGGTCTTCATGATGGCGCTGTCGAAGAGATTGCCCGACAGGTTGATGAAACCTGCGTCGGCAAGGAGCGGCTCTGCCGCAGCGCGGATCACATCGGTGTCCATGATCGCGGCGTCTGCGCAGTTCTCGCCGATGCTGCGACCGTTGGCGGTCAGCGCCTCGGGGTGAGGCAGCAGCCCGGCACGCATCAGCTCGCCGACTACCGCGGGCACACCGCCGGCGTGGTGATAGTCCTCGCCGAGGTACTCCCCGGCAGGCATGAGATTCACCAGCAGCGGCACTGCGAAGCCGTGTTTCTGCCAGTCGTCGTTGTCGAGCGGCACGCCGAGGTGAGCGGCGATCGCATTGAGGTGGATCGGGGCGTTGGTGGACCCGCCGATGGCGGAGTTCACCACGATGGCGTTCTCGAACGCTTCGCGGGTCATGATGTCCGCCGGTCGAAGGTCTTCGCGCACCATCTCGACGATGCGCAGACCAGTCCGGTACGCCATCTGCGCCCGCTCGCGATACGGGGCAGGGATCGCCGCGGAGCCCGGCAGCTGCATGCCCAGCGTCTCGGCGAGCGAGTTCATGGTGGTGGCGGTGCCCATCGTGGAGCAGTAGCCGACCGACGGCGCCGAGGACGCCACCAGATCGATGAACCCGGTGTCGTCGATCTCGCCGGCCGCGTAGAGCTCCCGCGCCTTCCACACGACCGTGCCCGAGCCGGTGCGGCGCCCCTCGTGCCAGCCGTTCAGCATCGGACCGACCGACAGTGCGATGGACGGCAGGTTCACGGTTGCGGCCGCCATCAAGCACGCCGGCGTGGTCTTGTCGCAGCCGATGGTGAGCACCACGCCGTCGAGCGGGTAGCCCTGCAGCACTTCGACGAGGCCGAGATATGCCAGGTTGCGGTCGAGCGAAGCGGTGGGCCGCTTGCCGGTCTCCTGGATGGGATGCACGCCGAACTCGAACGCGATGCCTCCCGCCTCGCGGATGCCCTCGCGCACCCGCTTGGCCAGCTCGAGGTGGTGCCGGTTGCACGGCGACAGGTCTGAGCCGGTCTGGGCGATGCCGATGATCGGCTTGCCCGACTGGAGTTCTTCGCGTGTCAATCCATAGTTGGCGTAGCGCTCGAGGTACAGCGCCGACATGAGCGGATCGCCCTCGATGTCGAACCAGGCTGCGGAGCGCAGGCCGCCGCGCCCGATGCCTGGATCGGGCCCGCTGGGATGAATCGAACGGGGTTCGGAAGTCGGAGATGCATCTGGTTCGGGAGCCACCGGGCCACACTACGCGTCGCCTGTGGCAGCGACGGAATCGCTGACTTCGCCGTGGCAAGAGAACGGCCGCGTGCGGCCGTGATCGGCGCACCGGCCCAGAACTAGTGTGAAGCGCGCTGGAGCCGTGCCACGAGGGGGTTCGCATGGATCCGAGTCCAGGGACATTGCTGGATCTGCACCGGCGCATGGTGCGGATCCGCCACTTCGAGGAAGCCGCCGGCCGGCTCGCGGAGCAGAACCGGCTGCCCGGGTTCCTGCACCTGTACGTGGGGGAGGAGGCCGTGGCCGCCGGGGTGTGCGCCAACCTCGACGATGACGACCAGATCAGCTCGACCCACCGAGGGCACGGGCACCTGGTGGCCAAGGGAGGCGACTACGGCGGGATGATGGCCGAGCTGATGGGCAAGGCCACCGGCTACTGCGGGGGCAAGGGCGGCTCCATGCACATCTGCGATCTCGACCTGGGCATGCTCGGTGCGAACGGCATCGTGGGCGGCGGCGTGCCGATCGCCGTAGGCGCCGGCTTCGCCAACAAGTACCGGGGAAGCGACCGGGTCTCGGTGGTGTTCTTCGGCGACGGCGCCTCGAACATCGGCGCATTCCATGAGGCCGCCAACATGGCGGCTGCGCTGTCGCTGCCGGTGCTGTTCGTGTGCGAGAACAACGAGTACGGCGAGTTCACGCCTCGTGACCGCACGATGGCCATCACCGATGTGGTGGACCGCGCCGCCGGCTACGGCATGCCCGGGGCGATCGTGGACGGCATGGACGTGGTCGCCGTGTGGGAAGCGGCCAATGAGGCGGTCGGCCGGGCTCGCCGGGGCGAGGGGCCCTCGTTCATCGAGGCCAAGACCTACCGCTTCTACAACCATCACGGAGTGCAGACCCTCGGCATGAAATACCGGTCCGACGACGAGCTCGAACAGTGGAAGCAGCGAGACCCGATCGAGCTGTTCGAGGATCGGCTGGCAACTGCCGGTGTGCTCGACGCCGACGGCGCCCAAGCAGTGCACGCCGCTGCAGAGGCAGATATCGAAGCTGCGATCGCCTTTGCCGAGGAGAGCCCGCTGCCCGATCCCGACAGCCTGCTGGTCGACGTCTATACACAGGCCGCGTACTCAGGAGCCACCGCATGACACCCCCAATCGACACCGAGGAGCGCCGCATCGCCTATGGAGCTGCCTTCACCGAGGGGCTGGCGCAGATGATGGACGCCGATCCGGACGTCTTCGTGGCGGGCGAGGACGTCGGCCGAGCCGGGGGAGTGTTCGGCTCGTTCCGAGGGCTGAACGAGCGCTTCGGCGACATGAGAGTCGTGGACACGCCGATCAGCGAGCAGGCCATCGTGGGCCTCGGCACTGGGGCGGCAGTGAGCGGCCTTCGCCCGGTCGTCGACGTGATGTTCATGGACTTCATGCTCGTGGCCATGGACCAGATCGTGAACCAGGCGGCAAAGCTGAAGTACATGTTCGGCGGCAAGGCCACGCTGCCGATGACGATCACGACGAGCGCCGGAGCCGGGCTGTCAGCGGCGGCCCAGCACAGCCAGAGCCTCGAGGCGATGCTGTGCCACATTCCGGGGCTCAAGGTGGTCATGCCGTCGAACCCGTACGACGCGAAGGGTCTGCTCATCTCGTGCATTCGCGACGACAACCCGACGGTATTCGTGAAGCACAAGCGCCTGCTGGGACTGAAAGGCGAGGTTCCCGAGGACCTGTATGAGATTCCCTTGGGCACGGCGGAAGTTGTGCGACCGGGCGACGACGTCACCGTGGTGACCTACGGCCGCATGGTGCACGAGGCGACATCGGCGGCAGATGCGCTGGCCGCAGAAGGCATCGAGTGCGATGTCATCGATCTGCGCACCCTCCAGCCGCTGGACATGGACACCGTGATCCAATCGGCGCAGCGAACCAGCCGGGTCGCCGTGGTGCATGAGGCGGTTCGGTTCGGCGGCCTCGGCGGCGAGATCGCTTCCCAGATCGCCGAGGAAGCCTTCGACTACCTGGATGCTCCGATCGAGCGCGTCGGCGCACCATTCAGCCCGGTGCCGTTCAGCCCCGTGCTCGAGAAGGAATGGGTTCCCAACGCCGAGATGATCGGCGAACGGATCCGGGCTCTCGCAGCCGCGTGAGCGACGCTGCCGACTCGGCGGTCGGCCCGGCAGTCGGAATCGTTGCCAACCCGCTGGCCGGCAAAGACATCAGGCGGTTGACCTCAGGGGCAACCCCGATTTCGGACGCCGTCAAGATCGGCGCGATACGGCGCGCCGTGGTGGGTGCGATCGAGGGCGGCGCCGAGCGTGTGCTGATCAGCGGTGACCGGGCACGGCTGGGGGAACGTGCGCTGGCGGGACTGGAAGTGCCCGGATCGGTGGAGGTGGCCGAACCGCACGGCTGGCACACCGGGCGTGACTCGCAGTTGGCAGCTGCACAGTTTCGTGACGAGGGCGTGGGGGCGATCGTTGCGCTCGGCGGCGACGGCACCCAGCGTGATGTCGCAACGGGCTGGCGAGCAGCCCCGCTGGTGCCGCTGGCAGTCGGCACCAACAACGTCTTCCCGTTCCAACTGGAGGCCACCGTCGCTGGCTTCGCCGCAGGCGCCGTGGCGAGCGGCCATGCCGATACGGCCGAGGTGACCACCCAGGCGAAGATCATCGACGTCACGGTGGAGGGGAGCCGCAGCGCCGAGGTCGCGCTGGTCGACGTGTGCCTGGTGCGTGGTGCGTTCGTGGGAGCACGCGCCATTTGGGATCAGGCATCGGTCAGCGAGATCGTGGCTGCCATCGCCGAGCCGGACTCGGTCGGACTCTCGGCCATCGCTGCGGCCGTCGCAGCGGTCGGCAGGAACGAAGCCGGTGGGGTGCATGTCCGCTTGGGGTGTGCGTCCTCGAATGCACGGTACGTACCGAGCGACAGACACATCCGAGCGGCTGTGATGCCCGGCAACTATGCCGACATCGACATTGCGCACTGCGAGCGATTTCGCTTCGGCCAGCCGGTCACGCTGTCGGGTCCGGGCGTGCTGACGCTGGACGGGGAACGCGAGATCGTGCTGGGCCGAGGCGAGCGAGCCGATGTCACTGTCAACCGGGATGGCCCGCACGTGATCGACGTGGGCGCTGCGGTTGCGGCAGCACAACGACGGCGCTACCCCTTCAGTCCTGCGGTTGCGGGTCGCTGAGCAAAGGGACGCCGATGGCCATCGAGTTTGCAATGCCGAAGCTGGGTCTGACGATGGAGTCGGGGACGATCCTGCGCTGGCTCGTGCCTGACGGCGCCGAGGTCACCGCAGGGCAGGCAGTGCTGCTGGTGGAGACCGACAAGGTCGAGACCGAGATCGAGGCCTCGGGCAGTGGTGTGCTTGCTCAGACCGGCGAGACCGGCGTGGAATACCCCTGCGGGGTGCGGATCGGCTGGTTTCTGGAAGCCGGCGAGGAACCTCCGGCGCCGGCCGACGCAGCGCCGGTAGCGGCGCAGGTGCAGGCGGCGGCCGTCCCGGCATCTCAGGCCTCCCCGCAACCTCTCGCTGCCGTGCCGGTGCGCGCACCCGGCGAGCGGATCCTGGCGTCGCCAGCGGCCAAGCGTCTGGCGCGCGAGTTGGGCGTTGAGCTGGCGGTGGTGGCCGGGACCGGGCCCAAGGGCCGCGTCACCGAGCGCGATGTGCGAGCGGCAAACGAAGCGCCTGGTTCTGAGTCGGCTGCGACCGGCCGCCCGGCCACTGCGGCCCCATCTGAGGCGACGCCAGGCGCGCCGACTGCTGCGGATGGGCCAGGGATCGATCCGGCGTCGGCCGGCAGCGCACCGGCAGGGTCTGTCTCGCGCCCGGCGACGCTTGCGGCGCGCCAACTTGCCGACCTGCTCGGCGTCGATCTCCGCCGCGTACCTGCCAGCGCGGGGGATGGGCGCATCTCGCGTGCCGATGTGGCTGCGTATGTCCGTACGTTGCTGGCTGGCCTCAGCTCGCGGTCTGCGGACGAAGGTCCAGCTTCGCCTGCCAGAGCACTACCGGCTCAAGCCGCTGCCGCTGCGACGGCTGCTGCTGCAGACGCATCGGCGAGGTCTCACACGGCAGCGCCGCCCCTGTTGCAAACCCCGACCGAGCAGATTCCCCTGCGGGGGATACGGGGCGTGATCGCCGAGCGCATGAGTGCGTCCCTCCGCTGGATGGCCCAGCTCACCCTCACGATGGATGTCGACATGAGCGCAGTTGTGGCGGAACGGGCAGCGCTCGTCGAGGCTGCTCGCAACGACGACGCTGGCGGCCGCGATACGGACTCAGACACCACCGAGACGGTCGTGCCGGGGTACACCGATTTTGTGATCGCTGCGGCGGCAGCTGCGCTCGGCGAGCACCCGCGGGTGAATTCGCAGGTCACCGACGATGCGGTTGCGCTCTTGGGTGACATTCACGTCGGGCTTGCGGTCGCGCTCGAGGACGGGTTGCTCGTTCCGGTTGTCCGCCACGCCGACCGCCTCAGTCTCGATGCGATCGCTGCGGAGACCACGCGCCTGGCTGCTGGGGCCCGCGACGGCACACTGGGCTACGACGACTACCAGGGCGCCACATTCGCCGTGACGGCGTTGGGCATGTTCGGAGTGGACGCCTTCACGCCGATCATCAACCCGCCCAACACGGCGATCCTGGGTGTGGGCCGCATCCGCGACGAAACCGTGTGGGCAGACGCCGGGCCTCAGCCTCGGCCCGTCCTGACCCTCTCGCTGACGTGGGATCACCGAGCCTTCGACGGCGCGCCGGCTGCGCGCTTCGCGGGTGCCGTACGAGACGGGCTCGAGTCCCGCTAGCCGGCACTGACTACCGCTCACCAGTCATTACACGCTTGCTCTATCGCGAGCCACCCGGACGGGTTGTGGCACGGGTCGCCGAAGTGAACATTGCAACCGCCGATGTCATGACCACCGGCGACGCAGTTCTCCCAGGTACCGCCTCTGGCCTGCCGCTCGGGCTCGGCCTCTCGGTACTCGCGCACGCGCCGCTCGAACGGCGTCTCACCCGGCGGGGGGTCCGCCTGCTGCGTCTGCGGGGGCGACTCGGGGACGGTCGGCGGCTGGTGCTCTTCGGGCTGCCGCGGATCGTCGGGCTCAGCGTCCGGCGTCGGGTCGTCAGCAGGCGGGTTCGGCGACGGCTCGGGTCCGGGCGGGGTCACCGGATCGGGGTCCGCGTCGGCGGGCGGGGGCGGCACGTAGGGCTGCTGTTCGGCAGCAGGCGGGTCAGCGGGAGCCGACTCCGGCTTGACCGGCTGTCCAGCGGACACCTGCACGCGTTCTCGATGCAGGTGCGGCGTGCCGCTGTCACCGTTCGGGCTGCGGCAGTCCATCGCTGATCCCCCGTCTGGTCCGTTGCTGCACGTGAACTTGACATCGATCTCGAATGTGTACGTCTTGCCGCCGTCCACCCACTCGAAGTGGCTGTCGTCGCCGGACCACACCCAACTCACGCCCGAGTGCGTCCGCCCACTGCCCGCTGCGATGGTGTCCGTGTGGATGCGGATGCCGTCGGACAGCACGACGTAGACCGTGTACGAGACTGTCTTGAATATTGGCCTGCCGTTGCGCGGGTTGATGCCGAGCTCTCGGCGACGCTCGTAGGCCGACTGCATGGCGTCGGTGAGATCGACGCGGGCGCACATGACCTCGTCGGCGTCGCGGTTCGCTCCCGGCTCGGGGTCGGCTCGGCCATCACGGACCGGGGGCCGCGAATACGGGGCGCCAGTCTGGCACTGATCGCCGGCCGCGGTGGTGGAGTGCTGCGTCGGCGGGCTGCCCACGCCCGGGTCCGTGCCCGCCCTCACCGGTTCACCCTCGTCAGCGCCTGCGAGATCACCGAACGCGATCACGCTTGCTGCGACAACGGCGGTCACCAGAACCGCACGAGCGGCAACGCGCAGCGCTCCGATGCCTCCGTGAGAGTGAGCACCTCGGGTCATTGGCACGCTCGCTCTATCGCGAGCCACCCGGACGGGTTGAAGCACGGGTCGTTGAATGGCGCCTTGCAGCCGCGTCTCTCCTCAGGGCCGCGGTTGATCACGACCGTGCCGCTGTCGTACCAGCCGGCAGAGAATTCCGCTACCCCCCCCCCCCCCGGGGGACGGTCTGCCATCGCCCTCCTCGACGAAGGCAGCGCTGCTGAATGCGGCACGCTGCGGGGCCGCGATCGACCCCCCGACGATAGCCTCTGCGATGAACCCCTGTGGCACCCCGAGGGGTGGAACTCATGGCGGGATGCTACCACACGCCCGGCAGAGCCTGCTTGATCTTCGGCGGCCAGCGTCTTCGGGCCTCAGCGCCCGGGCCGGCTCAGATGTCGACGTAGCTGCGCTTGGCGACTTCTTCGAGCATGACCTCAGTGGCGCCGCCGCCGATTGGCAGGAGGCGGGCGTCGCGGCACATCCGCTCGATGGTCGACTCACGCATGTAGCCGATGCCGCCATGGAACTGCATGCAGTCGTACATCACCTGATTCACGACCTCGGCACCGAACGCCTTGACCCCAGACATCTCTTTCGTCGCGTCGATGCCCTGCTCCTTGAGCCATGCAGCGTGATACATCGAAGCTCGCGCAGCGTCCACCTTGGCCTGATTCATCGCCATGCGCTGGCGGATGGCCCCGAGATCGTACAGCGTGCTGTCGAAGGCCTTGCGCTGCTGGGTGTACGCGTTGGTCAGATCGATGGCCACCTGCGCTGCGCCGATGCCCATCCCGACGATGACCATCCGCTCGTTTTGGAAGTTCTGCATGGCGGCGTAGAAGCCCCGGTGCACCTCGCCGAGCAGGTGATCGCTGCCCAGCCACACATCGTGCAGCACGAGTTCGGCAGTGTCAGAGCAGCGCCAGCCGTGCTTGTCGAGCTTGTTGGCCACCTCGAACCCGTCCGCGCTGGTCGGAACTAGGAACATGGAGATCCCGTAGCGGTCGTCGGGGTTCGTGCGCGCTGCCAGTGCGATCACATCGCCATACACGGCGCCGGTAATGAACGTCTTGGTGCCGTTGAGACGCCAGCCGTCGCCGTCGGGCACCGCGGTCGTGCGCAATCCCGCCACATCGGATCCCGCGTCAGGCTCGGTGACGCCGATGCACATCATGGTGTCGCCGGTCTGGATCGACGGCAGCCAGCGTTCGAGCTGCTCGTCGGTGCCTGCATTTAGCAGGTGCGGCAACGCCATGTCCGTGTGCACCAAGATGTTCGCCTCGAATCCTGCGTAGGTGGAGGTGCCGAGCGCTTCGGCGAACGTCGCTGAGGCAAGAGGGCCGAGGCCGAGCCCGCCCCACCGCTCGGGCACGCGCAGCGAGAACATCCCCAGCTCGCCCATGCGCTTGTAGATCTCGCGGGGCACCTGGCCGTCTTCTTCCCAGGCGTCACCGACCGGTGTGACCTCATTGGCGACGAAGGTGACCGTCTGGTCGTAGATCGCCTGCAGCTCGTCGGTCATGTAGACGTTGCGATGGACCGTTGTGCTCACCAGATGCCTCCGAGGGGTGTGCAACCTGAGCGGCCGCGAGGCTCGATCTCACGATACGGGAACGGCACACGAACATGCCCTCGGGGGGCACGCTCACATGCGCGTCGGGTGAATCAGCTCGCCGCTACCGGAGCGGACCCTTGCTTGACGAGCTCGGCCAGCGGGTCGCCGCGACGGAATCGCTTGAGCAGCAGATCGGGGTCGAACAGGATTCCGATCGGGTTCTCGGCGAACGTCGGACCCTGGATGAACTCGACGCACTCTTCCATCGTGGCGTAGTTCTCGATCTGGAATTCCACGCCATTGCCGTCGGGGTCGGCGTAGTACAACGACGTCGTCGGCCCGTGGTTGATGCTGCGCACCGGCAGGATGTCCTCGTCCTTCAGCCGCGCATACAGGTCCATGAGGTCGCCGAAGCTGCCCATGGAGTAGGCGATGTGGTCGAGATTCCCCTTGTGGGCGTCGAAGTCGCCGGGCTTGCCTCGCTGGACGAACGCGAGGCGGTGATGCTCGTCGTCGAATGAGATGAACGAGATGAAGCCACCGTCGTGGACGACCTTGGCCTCGAGGACGGTGCACCACCAGTCCTGAACCCGCTTGATGTCATCGGTGCGGAACACCGCGTGAGCCATCTTGATGGGCTTGGCCATGGCGGCCTCCTCGCGCCAGTCGTCCTGATGTGACCCTAGTTGCGATCCCTATGGCAACGTGCGCTGTCGGTCCAGCTCGACGCCGTCGAGTCGTCCCGTGGATCGTTGCCGGTCGAAGATGCAGAAGGCAAGTCTGCGCATGACAGAATCGGCGCTCGTGCAGAGGGTCATCGCATTGGACATGGAGGGCGTGCTGACGCCCGAAATCTGGATCGCGGTGGCCGAGCGCACCGGCATCGATGAACTCCGACGGACCACGCGGGATGAGCCGGACTACGACGCGTTGATGCAGTACCGGTTCGATGTGCTGAACGATCACGATGTGTCGCTCGACCAGATCAGGGAGGTGATCGCCGAGCTGCCGCTGCTGCCGGGTGCGCGTGAGTTCCTCGATGATCTGCGCCGGCGGTGGGTGGTCGTACTGCTGTCGGACACCTTCGAGCAGTTCGACGATCACTTCTTGGAGCTGATGGGCTACCCGCACCTGCTGTGTCACCGGCTCGATGTGGTCGATGGCCGCCTCGCGGGATGGCGTCGCAGGGTCGATGACGCCAAGCGGCGCGCCGTGGAGTCCTATCGGAGCCTCAACTATCACGTGACTGCTGTCGGGGATTCCTACAACGATCTGACAATGTTGCGTGCGGCAGACGCAGCGAGCCTGTTCCGGTGCCCCCCTGCGGTCGCCGAGACGAACCCCGATCTGCCGAGCACCGACGACTACGACGAGCTGCTGGGGTGGATACGCAGTGTCGGACCGCCCGTCGGGGAGCTGAGCCTGCACAACTAGGGAGGTCTGCCGTGGGCACCCCGATCCGCATGCGGCGGTGCCGGTACGCTTCGGGCCACTCTTCGCAAGAACGACCGATATGAACGGAGAAGCGAGATGGCGGTACAGGTTGGCGACCAGATTCCCGAGGTGACTTTGCGAGTGCTGGACGACGGCGGCATGCCGGCGCCGGTGCAGTCCAGCGAGATGCTTGGCAGCGGCAAGGTCGTGCTGTTCGGTGTGCCCGGTGCCTTTACCCCCGGCTGCAGCAATGTCCACCTGCCCGGATATGTCGAAGGTGCTTCCGAGCTTGCCGGCAAGGGCGTCGACAAGATCGTCTGCGTCTCGGTGAACGACGCATGGACGATGGGCGCGTGGGCGCAGGCGCAGGGCGCAGAGGGAATAGAGATGGCCGCCGACGGCAACGGCGAGTTCGCCGAGGCCATGGGTCTGGTCATGGATGGATCGGGCTTCGGGCTGGGTATGCGGTCGCGCCGCTACGCCGCAGTGATCGAGGACGGCACGGTGACGGCACTCGAGGTCGAGGAAGGCGGCGGCGTCGCCGTGTCCAGCTGCGCCTCGATCCTCGGCAAGCTGTAAGTCGCGGGGCCGCACCGTGGCCGGCGACCCACCTCCGAGGCGGGCGTCGCTCGGAACGAGGCGGCACATGTGAGGAGCACGTCGGGCGCCCCCTTGACGCGTCTCGGCTTCGATGTCGGTGGCACGAAGATCCTCGGCGTAGCCACCTCTGACGGCGACGCGGCGGCACAGACGCTGCGCGAAGTCACCCCTGCGGGTGCCGACAACCTGGTGGACACCTTGGTTGCGATGGCGCATGAGCTTGCGCCGGCAACGGAGCCGGTCACGATCGGCGTCGGCATGGCCGGGCTCATCTCCACCGCCGGCGTCGTGACAGTCTCGCCGAACCTCGTGGGGGTGGATGGAGCGACCATCGGAGCCGATCTGAGTGCGGCTCTGGGGATGCCAGTCAGCTTCGACAACGAGGTCAACTGTGCTGCCCGATGGGAGCTCCAGTTCGGCGCGGCGCAGGGCATCCGCCACGGCGTGATGGTGGCGGTCGGCACCGGTATCGGCGGGGCGTTCATGGTTGACGGCGAAGTCTTGCGCGGTGCCAGCGGGCTGGCCGGAGAGCCAGGGCACATGATCGTCGAGGCCGGCGGGCGTGTCTGCCCTTGCGGCAGACGGGGCTGCTGGGAGATGTATGCGTCTGGCTCAGCGCTGGATCGGCTGGCAGTCGAGCGCCTCGGTCCGGGGATCACAGGCCCCGATGTCACAGCGGCGGCTAGCGTGGGCGACGTCGGAGCGCAAGCGGTGTTGCACGAGTTCTCCCATTGGCTGGCGCTCGGCATCTCGAATCTCTGTGTCCTGACCGATCCGGAAATGGTGGTCATCGGCGGCGGTATCAGCGAGGATTGGGACCTGCTCGCCGGACCGGTCGACGAGCACTTGGGAGAGATGCTCATCGGCCGCACAGCCGAGTCGCGGCCGGCGGTTGTCCGATCGGAGGCTGGTGAGCTGTCGGCGGCGCTCGGCGCCGCCCTTGGCGGCGCGGAGGGGGACAGTGCCGCCTTTGGCAACCCTGCCGAGGTGGCGTGAGAGTCCTGCGTACGGCGCTACTGGTGCTGCTGACAGCAGCGGCTGGCTTGCTGCCCACGGTGGCAGCAGTTCGGATGAGCGGAGCCGCGGACGAGGCAGAGGCGCATGCGCTGTCGCTGCGAACGCCCGTGCTGCCTGCACCAAACGAACCCGCAGATGCAGTCGCCGTCGAAGCCGAAGCAGGAGTCGCGATGTTGCCGCTGCTGCGTGCGGAACGGGCACCGCAGGCGCTGTGGCGCGCAATGCAGCGTCACATCATCGGCAGGGAGATGACGGCATTCAGCTCGGATTGGCCTCAGCCGCACTGCCTGGCGATCTGGATCGACGGCGAGGAGGTCTTCTCCAGCGATGTCGAACCGGTGATCCCGGCGTCGGTACAGAAGCTCATCACTGCCGCCGCTGCACTTGCGGTCGCGGATCCCGACGAGCGGATGGTGACCCAGGTCCTCACCGACGCTGAGGTCGCCGACGGCGCGCTGGACGGCACAGTTTGGGTCATCGGCGGTGGCGACCCGCTGATCATGACGCAGTCATACGCGGACTCCCACCGGCGCCAACCGCAGTTGCGCACGCCGATGGAAGATCTCGCGGACCAGATCGTCGGGCTGGGGGTCGAGTCGCTCAGCGGGCGGCTCATTGCGGACGAATCGCGCTACGACACAACACGCTTTCCCGAGACGTGGCCCCAGCGGTACATCAGCCGGCTGCACAGTGGGCCGCTGTCGGCACTGAGCCTCAACGACGGCATCACCGGCTTCACCACTGCGCTCACCGCAGCCGAGCAGCCAGCACGCTGGTTTGTCTCGACGCTCGCTGATCTGCTGCGGGTGCGCGGTGTCGCTGTGGAAGCCGACCTGGTGGTGTCGACGGCCCCGAGCGGCATGACTGAGATTGCGCGCCTGACGTCGCCGCCGATGATCGAGATCATCCAGCAGATGCTGCGCGAGAGCGACAACACCACCGCCGAGCTAGTGCTGCGGGAGATCGGTTTGCGCAGCGCGGGGGAAGGATCGACGCCTGCGGGAGCCGCTGCAGCCGCCCGGATCGTGTCCGAAATGCTGCCTTCGGAGTTGTCGCCCACCGTCATGGACGGGTCGGGGCTGGATCGGGGAAACCTGGTGACCTGCAGCTTCCTGGCCGCCCTGATCGAACGGCTGGGAACCGATTCTGCCGTTCTGGCGGGACTGCCGATCGCAGCGCAAACGGGCACGCTGTCGCACCGATTCGCCGAGCACCCGGTGGCAGGCAGATTGCACGCCAAGACCGGTCTGCTGACCGGGGTCAATTCGTTGGCGGGCTACATCGAGACTGACAGTGGGACGGTCGTCTTCGCCCAGATCCTCAACAACGTGCCGGCTGATTCCCGCCTCGGTCTCGAACTTCAAGAGTCCTTGGCCGGTCAGCTGCTGCGTTACCCCGTCGGCGACCTCGATGCCCTGCGAGGATTGGCGCATGGTTCCTCCTGAGGGCTGTCCCGACCCTGAGCAGACGGCTCCCGGTGCTGCGCGGGAGGCTGAGATGGCCAGCCGCAACGTACGGCCGATGTTCCCGCTGGGTTCGCCGCTGCTGCCTGGGGCAGTGCTGCCGCTGCACATTTTCGAGCCTCGCTACCGTGCATTGGCCCGGCGCTGCACCGACAATGACGAGCCGTTCGGGGTCGT
Organism: Candidatus Poriferisodalis sp.; assembly: GCF_965203655.1. Classification (GTDB taxonomy): domain Bacteria; phylum Actinomycetota; class Acidimicrobiia; order Acidimicrobiales; family Poriferisodalaceae; genus Poriferisodalis. The sequence goes on along the minus strand of NZ_CBDBDD010000005.1, from coordinate 162,066 downwards.
CATGATCGAACGCGGCAGCGAGGTCGGTGGAGGGGATGTGCGTTCCGACGTAGGTTGCCTCGCCACGATCTCCCAGTATCAAGAACTGCCTGACGGTCGCTGGGTGATGCTCGCCACAGGCGGCCAGCGAATCCAGATCCTCGAGTGGCTGCCGGACGATCCGTACCCCCAGGCGCTCGCCGCCGGGTGGCCTGATGAGCCTGCCGACATCGGCGAACCGGAGCGCCGGGTGCTCGTGGCACGGCTGCGACGGCTCCGAGCGCTGGCGTCAGAGATCGGCGCGCTCGGCGTCACGGCGGCCGAGTCGGCGGCGATCGATGATCGCCTTGCGCAGCTCGCGGAAGATGATGCCGATCCAACGGCTTGGTCCTTCCAACTCGCGGCACTGGTGCCGGCTGGGCCCTTCGACCGTCACGCCATGCTGTGCGCGCCCGATCCGGCACGGCGCGTTGAGGTCATGACGGGCGTGCTCGACGGCGTGGAAGAACTGATGGGCGGCCGGTAGCGTCGCCCCGCGGGCCAAGGCGGCCCGCTCGATCCCGGCGGACGGTGCCAGAGCGAACTGTGCCTCGACGAGACGTCGGCCTGAGAGCCGAGCTTTCCGAACTGGTCGCCATGTTGCGGGCGTACGTCGTGCAGGAGACGGTGGGCCCGCTGCGCGGGCTCGGCCGCTACCTGTTCTTCGGTCTGGCTGGAGCGATCGCCGTCAGCGTGTCCATCGTGCTGGCTGCGCTCGCCCTGATGCGAGCCTTGCAGAGCGAGACAAGCATCTTCGGGGCCAACTGGTCATTCGTGCCGCACCTGGCGGGTGCGGCCGTGCTCATTGTGGCGATCATCGTGCTGGCGCGGGCGATCAAGCCGACCCGAGACGCACAGGGCGCCAACGGGATTGCCGGCAGCGCAGCAGATGACGACAGCGAAGAGGGCGACGGTGGCTGACAACGACTTTGGGGAAGCCGAGGACCAGCGCATCACTCAGGCAGACATCACGGCCCGGGTGCGGCAGCTCGTCGGGGGTGCGGGCGACACTGCGGAACAGTTGTCGAGTGCCGCTGTTGCCGTTGCCGCAGCGGTCGGCACCAGTCTGGTGCTGGCGGCGTTCCTGTTCGGGCGTCGTCGCGGGCGCAAGCGAAGCACCATCGTCGAGGTTGTCCGGGCTTGAGAGGGTCAAGGCGGGGGTGAGCATGGCTTCGGTGGCTGGCTTAGGGCGTCTGCGGGATCGAGCCTTCGGGGCCGTGTGGAAGCGAGCACGTTCGGGCAGCGGGATCTGGCTCGGCGTGGCGATCGCCGCCAGCGGGCTGAAGCTGCTGGTGAGGCTGTCGCGACGTGAGCGCGAGGTGGTGTACCGCGGCGAGCTGGCACCCGGCGAGCGTCTCACCATTGAGCACCTACCGCGCGGGGGCGACGAGAAAGATCCGCCGGCGGATCACGTGTGAGCGGCACCGGCGAAGCCCCCCGGCACCCGTCCCTCGAGGCGGACGATGAGACTCCGGCGGGCGAGTTGCGGTCTGGCGAGACAGTGCTCATGATCGACAGTCGGCAACGTCGCTACTTGGTCGCGTTGCAACACGGCGGCGAATTCCACACTCATGCGGGCGTGGTCCGCCACGACGAGATCATCGGGTCCGGTGAGGGCTCGCAGTTCCGCAGTGGCTCAGGAGCACGGTTCGTGGTGGTGAGGCCGACGCTTGCCGATCAGGTGCTGAAGATGCCGCGGGGAGCGCAAGTCATCTACCCGAAAGACCTCGGCGCAATCTGGATGCTCGCTGACGTGCGTGCAGGGATGTCGGTATTCGAGACCGGCGTCGGCTCGGGTGCACTGTCAGCGACTTTGCTGCGCGGCGGCGCGGTGGTCACCGGCTACGAGCTACGACAGGACTTTGCTGAGCGGGCCCAGGCGAACGTGGCGGCTGCGGCGGGGAGCGAGGCGCTCAGTCGCTACGACGTCCAGCTGCGCGATGCGTATGACGCAGTGGATCCTCCCCGTCTCACTGCAGGCGCGGCAACGCCTACAGCGGCGACTGCACACAGTGCTTGCTACGACCGGGCTGTGCTGGACATCCCCGAGCCGTGGCGGGTGGTGGGGCACCTGGTCTCCACGATGCGACGTGGCGGGATCCTGGTTGCCTACAACCCGTCGGTGACCCAGGTACAGCAGCTGCGCAGGGCGCTCGACGACGGTCCATGGGCGCTGATCGAGACCATCGAGGTCCTGCACCGGAGCTGGCATGTGAAGGGGGCCTCGGTGCGGCCGGATCATCGCATGGTCGCCCACACCGGGTTCTTGACGCACGCCCGATTGATCGAGGCGTGAGACGGGCAGTCGCTGCCGTCATCGAGGCCCAGGCTCTGCGTGGGGCGCAATCGACTCGCTTCGTCGCAGTGCTGTGGACGCTGTGTGCAGTGCTGCTGTGCGCTGCGCTGGGAGCCTGTGCGTCGGATCGCGGCGAGGCTGAGCTTGCAGACGCACCGACCGAACCGGTATCACAGATCGAGAGCAGCGACGGTCCGCTGCTGCTGAGCGCGCCGCCGGCAGCGTCGACGATCGATGACGATGTGTTGGATTCCGCAGCGAGGGGAGTCGTCGCCGTGCGGGCGAGAGGCTGTGGTCCGGTGGCCAACGGCACAGCGTTCGCGGTCGCACCGGGGCTGCTGGTGGGAGCGGCTCATGTGGTGGCAGGCGCTCCGAGCGTCGAGATCGAGTGGTCTACCAGCGAATCGACTGAGCCGAGCCGTCACCTGGTTGATGTCGTGGGATATGAGGAAGACAGCGATCTCGCCCTGTTCCGGACCGAGTCTGGCGTGCCTCCCCTCAGCATCGATCAGGCGCAACTCGGAACAAACGGCGCAGTGCTCGGCTTCGAAAGGAGCTCGGAATTCGTCGTGTCACCGGCACGCATCGAGCACTACGTCAGCGCGAGCGGGTTATGGGGGCAGGAGACCACCCGCAGCGTGTATGTCTTGGCGGTGGACATCCGCAAAGGGCAGTCCGGCGGACCGCTGATCGATCAGGACGGCAGCGTTGTCGGCGTGGTGTTCGCTGCGATTCAAGGTCCCCAGGACATCGGCTTTGCGCTCAGCCGCGAAGAACTCGTGCGGTTCCTGATCTCGGCGGGCATCGATGCTCGTGTGAATGACCGCGGCGAGACGGTCATCGCGGCGCAGCCTGCGAGTCTTGAAGAGGTGCCTCACGGCGAGTGCCGCATCGGCTGAGTCGGCTTACGCCTCGATGCTGTGCTGGTCGCTTTATTGAGGCTCACGCCTCAATAAAGATGCACTCCCCGGGGCACTCTTCGGCGGACTCGATCACAGCGTCGAGCTGCGAGTCGGGAAACTCTGCGAGGCCTTCGACCCCACCCGGTTCGGAGAAGATCTTGTCGCCTTCCTTGACGTACGCCAGACCGTCGTCGAGCAGCGTGAAGACATCCGGAGCGATCTCTTCGCAGAGCCCGTCACCGGTGCACAGATCCTGATCGATCCAGACCTTCATCGTGTACCGAACCTTCCTGTGGGACAGCCCGAGGGGGGAAGCGAGCCAACTATGAAATCTACCGACTCGGCGCGCGTCCTGCACGGCACCCACTGCCAACGTACCGCGGACGGGCCCTGCGAGCGGCCGCGCGTCACGCTATCGCGCCAGTGTGCGGGTAGTGTCGGCCGCGCATGGACCAAGACGGCACCGAACCAGAGCGCAGCAGCGCAGCAGATGCGGGCGTGCTCCGCAGCCGCTTGCGCGCGCTCGAGGAAGAGGTCGCACTCTTGCGTCGCAAGCTGGCCGACACTCCGGCACGCGTCAGCACGCTCGAGGAACGTCTGCTCGAAGCCAAGGGGCAGCTCTCCGCGGCAGTGTCGCAGAACGAGAAGCTGACCTACACCCTGCGCGAGGCCCGTGAGCACATCGCGGCGCTGCGCGAAGAGGTCGACAAACTGACCCAGCCGCCGTCCGCGTACGGGACGTTCATAGCCCGCAATGACGACGGGACGGCGGACGTCCACGCCAGCGGGCGCAAGATGCGCGTTGCCTTGCATCCAGACCTGGCCGAGACCGAACTGGTCGAGGGCAGCGAAGTGGTGCTCAACGAGTCCTACAACATCGTGCTCGCGCGCGGACCCGAGACGTCCGGCGAGGTCGTGACGCTCAACGAGGTACTCGCCGACGGATTCCGCGCACTGGTCACCGGGCGGGCCGACGAGGAACGCATCGTCGAGCTGGCCGGCGATCTGCGCGGCGAGCCGCTGCGCTCAGGCGACAACCTGCTGCTCGACGTGCGCTCCAACATCGTGCTCGAGCGACTGCCCCGCCCCGAAGTCGACGATCTGCTGCTCGAGGAGGTGCCCGACGTCACCTACGACGACATCGGCGGCCTCGACACCCAGATCGAGTTGATCACCGATGCGGTCGAGCTGCCGTACCTGCACCAAGACCTCTTCCGCACCTACGACCTGCCTGCCCCCAAGGGCATCCTGCTGTACGGACCACCCGGCTGCGGCAAGACGCTGATCGCGAAGGCGGTGGCTAACTCGCTCGCTGCCAAAGTCGGGGAGGTGTCTGGCCAGCAAGGAGCGCGCAGCTTCTTCATCAACATCAAGGGCCCGGAACTGCTCAACAAGTACGTCGGCGAGACCGAGCGGCAGATCCGCCGCATCTTTGAGCGAGCTCGCGAGAAGGCGTCCGAGGGCTGGCCGGTGATCGTGTTCTTCGACGAGATGGAATCGCTGTTCCGCACACGCGGCAGCGGCATCAGCTCCGACATGGAATCCACCGTCGTGCCGCAGCTGCTCGCCGAGATCGACGGCGTGGAGGGCCTGCGCAACGTCATCGTGATCGGTGCCTCCAACCGTGAAGACCTCATCGACCCGGCGATCCTGCGGCCCGGGCGTCTCGACGTGAAGATCAAGATCAATCGTCCCGACGAGCAGGCGGCGCTGTCAATCTTCAGCACCTATCTCACGCCGAAGCTGCCGATCGACCCGATGGAAGTGACCGATATCGGCGGCGGCGATCCTCACAAGGCCGTGCGGATCATGATCGAGCGAACCGTCGACGAGATGTACCGGCCCGATGACCTCAACCGATTCCTTGAGGTCACCTACCAGAACGGCGACAAGGAAGTCATGTACTTCAAGGACTTCGCCTCTGGTGCAATGATCGAGAACATCGTGCGGCGGGCCAAGAAGAACGCCATCAAGCGCTCGTTGGCGACCGGCAGCAACGGCATCCGGCTGGACGATCTCATGGGTTCGATCCGGCAGGAGTTCCGCGAGCACGAGGATTTGCCGAATACGACGAACCCCGATGACTGGGCGAAGATTTCGGGCAAGAAGGGCGAGCGAATCGTCTTCATCCGCACCCTGGTCGACCCCGACGACAGCGATGCGCTGGGCGGCCGGGCGATCGAGCGGGTGCAGACCAGCCAGTACCTCTAAAGTCTCGCGCGGTGGCGGTTCACAAAGTCGTTGGCATCGAGACGGAGTTCGGCATTCTCCATCGCTGTGACGGCGACTCCAATCCGGTGGCGGCGTCGTCGATGATCATCAACGCCTACGTCAACGGTTTCCTGTGCCAGCGGGTCAGCTGGGACTTCGAGGACGAGCAGCCAGGTACCGATGCGCGGGGATTCAACGAGTTCGACGCGCTCGCTCCCGAGATCGAGACCCACCTTGTCAATGCGGTCTTGACCAACGGCGCCCGCTACTACGTCGACCACGCCCATCCCGAGCTGTCGACACCGGAGTGCTCCGATGCCCGCCAATGCGTGGTGTACGACCGGGCCGCCGAGGAGATCCTGATCCGCTCGATGGAAGCAGCGAACAACCTCCTGCCCGACGGCGAGGAGCTGGTGATCCACAAGAACAACAGCGACGGCAAGGGCAACAGCTACGGCTGTCACGAGAACTACCTGCTCGACCGGGACGTTCCTTTCAGCCGCATCGTGACCTACATCATGCCGTTCTTCGTGACGCGGCAGATCTTCTGCGGGGCAGGGAAGATCGGCATGGAGGTGCCGCTGACGGAACCTGAGCCTGCTGCCTTCTCCGACAGGCCGTTCCAGATCAGCCAGCGAGCCGACTTCTTCGAGGAAGAAGTCGGGCTCGAGACCACGCTGAAGCGTCCGATCGTCAACACCCGCGACGAGCCTCACGCCGATACGCGCAAGTACCGGCGCATGCACGTCATCATCGGCGACGCCAACATGAGCGAGCTTCAGACCTACCTCAAGCTGGGCACGACGTCGCTCGTGCTTGCGATGATCGACGACGACTTCGTGCCCGAGCCTCTGACACCGCTGGTGCCAGTCGCGGCCCTGCGCCAAGTCAGCTGCGACACGAGTCTGTCGACTCTCATCGAGCTCGCTGACGGCCGGCGGCTGCGAGCCACCGAGATCCAGTGGGAATACCTGGAGATGGCCCGCAAATACGCCCAGAGCCATGGGCTGGACGCCGTCGGCGGCGACGACATCGGCAATGACGTCCTGGACCGCTGGGAGGCTGTGCTGGCCGGGTTGGAAGCCGACCCGACGAGCTTGGCGTCGCAATTGGACTGGGTCGCCAAACTGCGCCTGTACGAGGGATTCGCGCAGCGCCACGGTCTTGACTGGGACGACCCCAAACTGGCGGCGCTGGACCTGCAATATCACGATCTGCGCCCGTCCAAGTCGCTCTCACGGCGCATGGGCCTCGAACGCATCACCACCGATGACGAGGTGAACGAAGCAGTCTCGGCGCCGCCGCCGACGACCCGTGCCTACTTCCGGGGCCGTTGCCTCGACAAGTTCGGCGACCAGATCGTGGCTGCCAACTGGGATTCCATGGTGTTCGACATCGGCACCGATCCTCTGCGGCGCGTGCCGATGCTGGAACCGCTGCGAGGAACCCAGACCCACGTGGGTAGCTTGTTGGACGAGTGCCATGACGCGGCCGACCTGCTGCGCCGGCTGGGCAACTAGACGGTCGCCCGCGAGCCAGCCCTGCGCACCGCAGGCGGCGATCGAATTCCACACACAGTCGAGACCCCCAATCCAGACCGGAGGAGGCCCCAGATGGCAGAACGCGAGCAAGTGCGACGGACGGCCCCTCGGGAGACCGAGAGTCCCGCGCCGGTGGGAGCGACAGGCGAGGGCGCGACGGAGCTGAAGGCGGAGTTGGATGACCTGCTCGATGAGATCGACGACGTGCTCGAGACCAACGCCGAGGAGTTCGTGAAGAACTACGTGCAGAAGGGCGGCGAGTGACCGCCATGCCGTTCTTCGCTCCGGGCGACGACCCTGGGGCGAGCTTTACCGAACTCCTGCGTCGCACCGGCAGCGAGCCATTCTCCGGGTTCGCCCAGGCACCGGTCTCACCGAGCAGCAGCGGACCACTCGACGGCTCTCACGCCACCACCGTGCTCGCGGTGCGCAGCGCTGACGGCGTCGTGGTGGCGGGCGATCGACGGGCCACCAGCGGGCACCTCATCAGTCACCGGGACATGCGCAAGGTATTCCCTGCCGACTCGTTTTCTGCGGTTGCCATTGCCGGGGCCGCGGGTCCCGCCGTGCAGATGGTGCGCATCTTCCAGCTGCAGCTCGAGTACTACGAGAAGATCGAAGGCAAGCCGCTCAGCCTGGAAGGCAAGGCCAACCAGCTCGCGGAGATGCTGCGAGCGCACCTGCCGCAGGCGATGATGGGCTTGGCCGTTGTGCCGATCTTCGCCGGGTTCGAGCCCAGCGACGGCCGTGGCCGGCTCTTCCAGTACGACGTGACCGGCGGCCGCTACGAAGAGCAGGACTACGCCACGGCCGGGTCGGGCAGCCTGCACGCGGGAACCGTGCTGAAGCTCGGCTTCCGTGACGATCTGAGCGAACCCGATGCGCTGGCACTGAGCGTTCAAGCACTGTGGCATGCCGCAGACGAGGACAGCGCGACCGGCGGTCCGGATCCGGTGCGGGGCATCTATCCGGTGCTCGCCGCGATCGGTTCGGACGGTTTCCGCCAGCTCAGCGATGCCGAATCGGGCGAGGTGTTCGCTGCGCTGCAAGCCAGCCTGGCGAGCGGTGGCAATGGCGGCACGGCGGCACGCATGGCTCCCCCGGAGGCGTCGCGATGAGCATGCCCGGGCTGTACGTCAGTCCAGAGCAGCTCATGCAGGATCGAGCGGACTACGCCCGCAAGGGCATCGCCCGCGGTCGCTCGTTGGTGACGCTGGAATACGACGGCGGCATCGCCTTGGTCGCTGAGAATGCCAGCGCAACGTTGCGCAAGGTGTCGGAGATCTACGACCGGATCGCTTTCGGCGGCGTCGGGCGCTATATCGAGTTCGACCAGCTGCGCATCGCCGGCGTGCGTCACGCCGAGCTGAAGGGCTACCAATACTCCCGGTCCGATGTGGAGGCGCGCAGCCTGGCCAACCAATACGCGCAGATGCTGGGCCAGTTCTTCACCCACGAGCTCAAGCCCCTCGAGGTGGAGATCGTGGTGGTGGAGGTGGGCATCGGCGGTGAAGCCAACCAGCTCTACCGGATTCAGTACGACGGCACGGTCATGGACGAGGAGGCCTACTGCTGCATCGGCGGCGACGCCGACGCAGTGCGCGAGCGGGTCTCGGACGGCTACGACCCAAGTCTCGACGTCGACGCCGCTATCCGGCTGGCTCGCAGAGCCCTCGCAGGCGACGAGCGCGAGATCTCTGCTGCGGACCTTGAGGTAGCGGTGCTGGAGGCGATCGTGCCGGATGCGTCTCATCGCCGACGCTGCTTCCGCCGTCTCGACGATGCCGAGGTGGAGATCGCCCTCGGCGACGATGCCGCCGCTGCAGCCGACGAAGAGGCCGATCAGGCCGATTCCTAGATCGGAACTACGGTGAGCGCCGTGCAGCGGCGCATCATGGGTCTGGAGAATGAGTACGGCGTCACCTGCACGCTGCGGGGACAGCGCCGGCTCAGTCCCGACGAGGTGGCTCGCTATCTGTTCCGCCGCGTTGTGTCGTGGGGGAGATCCAGCAACGTCTTTCTGGCCAACGGGGCGCGCTTGTACCTCGATGTCGGCAGCCACCCCGAGTACGCGACGCCCGAGTGCGATTCGGTCTACGACGTCGTATGCCACGACCGCGCAGGCGAGCGAATCCTCGAACAGCTCGTCTCCAGCGCGACCGACCGGCTGGCGGAAGAGGCCTTCAACGGCACGATCTTCCTGTTCAAGAACAACACCGACTCCGCGGGCAACAGCTATGGATGTCACGAGAACTACCTGACCAGCCGCGCCGACGACTTCTCGAACTATGCCGAGGTGCTCATTCCATTCCTTGTGACCCGTCAGATCTACGCCGGCGCAGGCAAGGTGCTCAACACAGCCAAGGGTGCCCGCTATTGCATCACCCAACGGGCCGAGCACATCTGGGAGAGCGTGTCGAGCGCCACCACGCGCAGCCGGCCGATCATCAACACCCGCGACGAGCCCCATGCCGACGCGGAGCGATTTCGCAGGCTGCACGTCATCGTGGGCGACTCGAACATGAGCGAATACACGTCATTCCTCAAGGTCGGTGCTGCGGCACTGATGCTGCGGATGCTCGAGGACCCCGCGGTGGTGCTGCGCGACATGACGCTGGAGAACCCGATCCGGGCGATCCGCGAGATCAGCCACGACATCACCTGCCGACGCAGGGTGCGGCTCGCGAACGGCCGGGAAGTCAGCGCGTTCGACATCCAGTCGGAGTACCTCGAGCGAGCGCTGCGCTTTGCCGAGACCAACGAGCTCACTGCTGAGGAATCGCGCGCTTTGCAGATGTGGGAGCACGTCATGACGGTCATCGGCGACGACCCGCTGAAGCTCCACCGCGAGGTGGACTGGGTCATCAAGCACAAGCTGCTCGCCGAGTACGGCGAGCGCAATGGTGTCGGCCTTGACGACCCCCACATCGCGCTGCTCGACCTGCAGTACCACCACGTGCATTCGACGCGAGGCGTGTTCTACCTGATGCAGAGGCGCGGCTTGGTGGAGCGGGTTCTCGATGACGCCGACGTCCGCCGAGCTACCGAAGAAGCCCCCCAGACCACTCGGGCTCGCCTGCGGGGGGCGTTCGTCCGTGAGGCCAAGGCCCGGCGGCGGGACTACACGGTCGACTGGGTGCACCTGAAGCTCAACGACCAGGCTCAGCGAACCGTCCTGTGCAAGGACCCGTTCCGCTCCCACGACGAGCGCGTGGACAAGCTGATCGAGTCGCTGTGATGGGTGCCGTCGCTCGCACGGACCCCCGAGACGCTGCCGGCTGAGGGCAACGGATGCCGCGCTACACGCGCATGCGGGCCGTTGAGGTGCATGACGTCAGGCCAGGCCTGCAGCGCATGACCCTGGATGACGGCAGCGAGGCGTTCGCACTGACCGATCTGTGCGGACCGGCCCAAGCCGGAGACGAACTGCTCGTGAATGTCTCGGCGGTGGAGCTGGGCCTGGGAACCGGGGGGGCTCACGTGGTGCACACCAACCTGAGCTCGCCGTCTGGGGGCGCTCGGGGCGAGGGACGCGTCATGAAGGCGCGCTACCTGGCAGAGCAGCTCCCGGTCGTCACGGCAGAGCAATCCGGCGAGCACGCAGATGGTTGCGTCGAGCCTGGGGAATTGCCGTCGCTGGCGGGCGTCCGGGTGTTACTGTGCGTGCTGCACAGCCATGCGCTGGCGCTGGCTGCAGCAGTGCACGATGCAACCGGCATGGCGCCGGGATATGTCATGACCGACGGGGGTGCGCTGCCATTTGTGCTCAGCGATCTCGCCGCGGAGTGCTTGGAACGCGGCGTGATCGCCACCGCCGTCAGCTCCGGGCAGGCCTTCGGTGCACCCATCGAGTCGGTCACCGTTGCCTCAGGTGTCGCTGCACTGGCATCGCGGCGCGTGACCCGCGTGATCGTGTCGCCCGGGCCCGGACATCTCGGCACTGCGAGCCCGCTGGGATTCTCGGCGCTGGACCTGGGCGGGCACGCTTGGACGCTGGACCGCCTTGGTGCTTCCACGGCGCTCGCGGTACGAGCGTCAGCGGATGATCAGCGAGCGCGCCATCACGGGGTGAGTCACCACACCCGGACGCTGGTCGAGGTGACTTCGCTGAGGACCGCGGTACCAGCACCTGCCGACGTGGCCACCGTGCCGAGCGAGGCCGCATGGATCACCTCGCTGGGCGATCGAGCGATCTCGTGTGAGCCGATCGACATCGCTGGCGTGCTGTCCCGCACCGGCCTGGCGGTCACGTCCATGGGGCGCCCGCTGGAAGCCGACGCCCACGCCTGCGGGTGGCTCGGCGCGGCAGCAGCTTGGCTGGCGGCGAGTTCGTGAACCTTCCCCACGAGCCTGCTGGGCCGGAGCCTGAGGAGCCCGCATGCGATTTCGACGAGCCCGTGAGGCCCGAATCCCGCTGCAGCCTGTCCGGCCGCGAGCGCCCGCCGCGCATCCGGCGGGCCATGAGCCGGCGCACGCGCACCTTGCTGTCGTGGTCGTGGGTGTTGATGGCTGCAGTGGTGCTCGCGCTGCTGATGCGGACGTTTCTCGTCGCGGCGTTCTTCATACCGTCCGAGTCGATGGAGCCGGAGCTTCAGATCGGCGACCGGCTGCTGGTCTCCAAGCTCAGCTACCGCATCGGTGACCCCAGCCCGGGAGACGTCGTCGTTTTCCGCACCCCCGATCAGCTGCGCGATCCGCAGACCGCCGAACTGGTCAAGCGAGTCGTGGCGGTCGGTGGCCAGAGTGTCGGGGCGGTGGACGGTCGGCTCATGATCGACGGAACGCCGGTCAACGAGGACTATCTCTCGACTGAGGTGTATACGAGCGACTTCGGGCCAGTCCCCGTACCCGCCGGCTACGTCTTCGTCATGGGTGACAACCGGTTCTCCAGCCAGGACAGCCGGTACTTCGGTCCGATCCCCGAGAGCGAGATCATCGGTCGGGCCTTCGCGCGCTTCTGGCCCCCAACGCGGCTCGGCGGTCTGTGACGCCGTTCGGCAGATGTGCCCTCGGCGAACACGACCTCCGCCGGGAGCTATCAGACGGACTGAGCCCCGCAGAGGTCGTCGTTGCTGTGGGGCGGGGGCGGATCGCCTCGGGAGGCGATGCCGGCCAGGAGACGGTCGACGTGGTCGCCGTAGAGACCGTCGAGGCCCATGGCGCGGAGTCCTGCCGCCAAGCGGGTGTGCTGGACATCCCACCCGAAGCAGAACCGCTTGAACCGGTGGAAGAGCGCCGCGAGCCCGCCCGTCCAGTCTTTCGCCGGGAGGTTGACCGCGTCGATTCCGCAGTCGGCCATGGCGGCGGCGCGGCGCTCGGGGCCTTCCTTCATGCGACGGACCCGGGTCGAGTCGACGATATGGGCGCTCGTGCGATTCCTCAGATCGGTCAGCAGGCCCCAATCCCGGTGGCAGATCCATAAGTGCTGCTCGGCGCCTGCGTCGCGAGCGGTTTCGATGACGACATCAGCGGCTGCTGGGTCCTTGAGGTCCACCGAGAGTTCGAAGTCGGCGCCGCACGCTTCGTACATGTCCGTCAGCGTGGGAATGCCGGCGCCAATTCGTTCGCGGCGCAGCGAGCTGAAGGCCCGGCGAACACCCCGATGCCAGGCGACCCCGTCGTGATCCAGCATCGGGTGCCCGTCGCTGCTGAGCCATACATCGGTCTCGAGACCGGTCGCGCCTAGCTCCAACGCCGTGGCGAATGTCTCGAGCGCATTGTCGGGGCCGTGGGCGCGCCCGCCTCGATGTGCGAAGGTGATCGGGGGCGTGCGCAGGGACGGCAGCGGCTGCGGGGGCACCCCCCTATCGTGCCAATTCGGGCGCCCTCCCAAGCGGCACGCATCCAGATCCGTTGAAGATCCACGGCAAGCGCCCGATATCTGGGCCGCATCTCGCGCTCTATCGTGAGTGCCGTGGGCCTGATCTGGCTGCTGCCGGCTGTTGCGTTTGCTGTGCTCGTGGTTGTGGCCACGTTGCAGATCCGCCGGCTCGCCGCCCAGATGCGAGCCACGGCCGCATCGCTGGACGTTGTTTCTCATGCGGTCACAACAGTGCGGGCCGATCTCGTGCGCGCTCGCGATGCCATCGACAGTCTCGACGTGCCGTCGCTCCGCCGCGTCGCGGGGGAGCGGGCGCTGGGGATCGTGCTTCGCTGGGCTGCTCGCAGGGTGCTGCCTCTTCGGCTGTGAGAACCGAATCGGCAGGCGCGGGTTCTACCATCGAGCCGTGAGCCTGCAGCCCAACGAGGTGCTGATCATCGTGCTCGTGGCACTGATCGTGCTGGGACCCAAGCGGCTGCCGGGTGCCATCCGGGGCATCGGCCGCGCCTTCCGGCAGGTACGCGACTTCTCCACGTCGGTCCGCCAGGAGATGGACGCCACGCTTGCAACGCCGATCATCGAGCCGGCCGACCCGCCGAAGAACCCGCCGAGCGAGACCGCAACACCAGGCGAGGCTGAGCCAGCAGCAGCGGGCTCATCTGAAGAACCCGCCGCCGACACCGGGGCGGATCGCCCGACGAGCGACGGACCTGCGTGAGGCTCTGGCCACGACGCCGTCAGCGGCCGTCGGTGATGGGTTTCTGGGACCACGTCTCGGAGCTGCGCAACCGGCTCATCTTCAGCATCGTCGCGATCGGCATCGGCATGGTCGTCGGCCTGATCGTCTACGACTGGCTCTTGGAGGCAGTCTTCTTGCCCCCGTACTGCCGGGTGCTGGAAGCCCGCGACGCTCCGGCGAGCGTGCTGGGGGATTCCTGCAGCCTGATCATCACCTCGCCGTTGGAAGGGTTCCGCACCCGCATCAAGGTCTCGATGTACCTAGGCGTCGTGCTGGCCATGCCGGTGCTGTTGTGGCACCTGTGGCGCTTCATCACCCCGGCCTTGGATCGGCGCGAGAAGCGCTGGGCGGTGCCTTTCGTGATCGTCGGATTCGGGCTGTTCGCGTCCGGTGTAGTACTCGCCTACTTCACCTTCGAGCGGGCGTTGGACTTTCTGATCTCCGTCAGCGGGGATGTCGTGGATCCGCTGCTGGGGCCGGGTGCCTACTTGGGCTTGGTGACGTTCATGATGCTGGCATTCGGCATCGGCTTCGAGTTCCCGATCCTGTTGGTGTTCGCACAGCTCGCTGAGATTGTGACCCCGCGGCAGCTCAATCGGGCCCGCCGCTATGCCATCGTCGGCATCGTCGCCGGTGCTGCGATCATCACGCCCTCGGGCGACCCGTTCACGCTCGCTGCGCTGTCGGTGCCGCTGTACGTGTTCTACGAGCTGTCGATCTTGGTCGGTTTCCTGATCCTGCGACGACGCGGCGGTGCCGGGCCGTTTCGCCTGCGTCGACGCCGCGGCCAGGAGCCCCCTGATGATCTCCGGGGCGAACCACAGGACGAGATCGCCAGCGTTGCGGACTCCGGTTCGTGAGCGAGACCCACACACAGAACCAGCCAGCGTTCAGCGTTGAAGGCGGCAACGGTGCCACGCTGCCGCCGCTGCTGGCGGACCATGTGGCGGCGCGGGGCATCACGCCCGACGGCTTCCAGGTCGAGGCGTTCGAGGCTCTCCAGCGCGGGAGTTCGGTGCTGGTCTCCGCGCCGACATCGGGAGGCAAGACGCTGGTGGCGGAGTACGCGATAGCGCGGGCCCTTGAGGCCGGCCAGCGAGCCGCCTACACGACTCCCACCAAAGCCCTGTCGAACCAGAAGCTGCGCGACCTGCGATCGTGGCTGGGCATTGATCGCGTGGGACTGCTCACCGGCGACAACGTCATCCGGCCCAACGCCGATGTGGTGGTCATGACCACCGAGGTGTTGCGCAACATGATGTACGCCTCGTCGCCTCATGTTGCCGAGTTCGGCATCGCAGTGCTGGACGAGATCCACTACCTGCAGGACCCCTACCGGGGGGCCGTCTGGGAAGAGGTCATCATCGGCACGCCGCCGCACATGCGCTTGGTGTGCTTGTCGGCGACAGTCAGCAATGCCGCTGAGCTGGCAGCGTGGATTGACGTGGCTGCCGGGCGTTGCGAAGCGGTCGTGTCAGCGGCGCGCCCGGTGCCGCTTGAGGATCGATTCCTGCTGTACGAGCGGCACAGCCGGCGCGTCATCGATCTTCCGACGCTGCAGGACGGCCGTGCGAACCCAGAGATTGAGCGGTGGGAAGAGCGGGCCCGCTCACGCTCGGGAGGTCACCGGCGCAAGCGTTCGGGGGGCACGCGGCCAGCGCGCCCGCGGCGTTCGGAGATCGTCGAGCATCTCGCAGCCGACGGCAAGCTGCCAGCGATCGTGTTCGTCTTTTCTCGCCAGGGCTGCGACGACGCCGCTCGGACGTTGGTGGCGGACGGAGCGGCATTCCTCGACGCCGCCGAGCAGCATCGGGTTTGCCAGATCGCTGCGGCACACACGGCCGCGTTGGGCAGCGGCGATCTGGATGCTCTGGGCTACGAGGACTGGCTGGATGGCCTGCAGGCGGGCGTTGCGGCCCATCATGCCGGTCTCGTGCCGGCATTCAAGGAGACGATCGAGGACTGCTTCACAGCAGGGCTGCTGGCCGTGGTCTTTGCGACCGAGACGCTGGCGCTGGGCATCAACATGCCGGCCCGCTCGGTGGTGATCAGCCAGCTCAGTCGCTTCCGCGGCGAAGGCTTCACGATGCTGACTCCCGGCGAGTACACACAGCTCACTGGCCGGGCGGGCCGTCGCGGCATCGACGATGTCGGCTACGCCTACACGCTGTGGCACCCGCACACGGCATTCGCAGAGACGGCACGCCTTGCCGCCAGTGACGACTACGAGCTCGAGTCGTCGTTCCGGCCGACCTACAACATGGTGGCCAACCTGATCGCCAGCCGAACCCACTCCGAGGCCATCGAGCTGGTGCGGAGCTCGTTCGCCCAATGGCGTGCCGACCGGCGCATCGACGAATGGCTTGCAGCTCTGGAGGTCGAGCGTCGGGCGCTGCGCGAAGCGCGGGCGCGGGTGCGATCGATGGGCGGCGGCCGATCCCCGAACCGACCGGGGAGCGGCCGGCACCGGGGACCCCCCCACGGAGGCCGGCGGCAACGCGGGCGTCCAGGAGACCGGCGCCCTGACCGGGCGCTCGCCGAGGCAGAGCAGCAGGCCGAGCGCGTCGGGGCCAGGGTCGGCCGGATGAAGGAACGCATCAAGATTGCCAAGGGAGGGTTGGCCCGCCAGCTCGACGCCACCAACCAGGTGCTGAACGAGTTCGGGTGCGCGGACGGCTGGTCTCTCACGCCGTCAGGCGAGTGCCTGCGCTCGGTCTTCCATGAAGCAGATCTGCTGACGGTGCTGGCGTTGCGAGATGGACTCTTCGACGGGCTGACGCCGGCCCAGATGGCCGGCCTGGTTTCGGTGCTGACCTACGAGCACCGCTCCAGCCAGCCGCCGCCCGCACCGCGCTTTCCCGACGATGAGTGCCGGGAACGCACCGGGCTGATCTTCGAACTGGCTGCTGAGATCTCCGAGGCTGAGCGCCGCCACAGTCTCGTGCTCTCTCGCCCGCCCGACGCAGCGTTCTTGGCGACAGCGCATGCTTGGGCTGCGGGTGCGACGTATGTGGAGCTGTGGCGGTCCGACCTCGCAGGCGGCGACGCGCCCGCGGGAGGTGACTTCGTGCGCCAGATGCGACAGCTGATCGACCTCGTGGACCGCATCGCGGATGTAGCGCCAACGGCCGGTACCCGCCGTGCAGCTGCAGCCGCACGCGCTGCGCTCGATCGCGACGTGGTGGCGGCCGCGGCGCGAGTGTCCGACGAACCGCCGGTTGGGCCGGTCGAGGTGCACACGGGCGGGGGATTCTCACCCACAGCGGTGACGACACGTATTCGCAGGCTGCGATGACGATCCGGCGCGGCGAGCCGTGGGGCAAGCCGGCATCGTTGCCGTCGGGGGCGCCGATTGCCTCCAGCAACAGCGAGCTGCGCAGGGAAATCACCTCCCAGCGTGCCGGAACTGGTGATCATGAACCGATTGGCGTCATCGGTGGCGACCTGTGGCAGGTGGTCGGGGCACCCAGCGGCGGCGCGCGACGCGTGCGCTCAGACCAGGCCCACACGGCACCTATCGATCTCATCGCTGTGACAGCCGACGGTGACAGCCTGTGGGCATGCGTCGGGGTGATCACACGCAATTCGTGGTGGCATGGATCCCTTGTCGCCGTCATGAATGCCGATCGCGCCGGAACGTGGCGGCTGGCACCGGCAGCCCATCCCAACGACGGGCGACTGCACGTGCTCGAAACCGGGATCAATGGGCCAAGCTTGGGCTTTGGGGATCGTTTGGCGGCTCGTAGACGCCTGCCTTCGGGGACTCACGTACCGCACCCGGCGATCTCGGTGCGCCGCGTGGCGAGCGCCGAGTTCCGGTTCGAACGGCCGATGGCGCTGTGGCTCGACGGGGAGCGGGTAGGCAGGTGCCGGGAGTTGTCCGTGGAGGTGGTTCCCGACGGCGCCGAAATCGTCTTCTGACATCGCGACCGCAGGCCGCCGATCCGCGGATGCACCCGATTGGGGCCATACCATCGGCGCGGTGCCGCCAAGCAACCTTCCCCGCCGGTGATCCACTACCACGCGGAAACCTTCACTCCTGCCGAACAGGACGTGCTGCGGCGTTATGTCACCAACCTGCGTGAACCGGTCTTTGCGCTCGTGAACCTCCCAGAGGTGGTCAAAGGGGCGCTGTTCGCCCGCTACTCCAGGACGCACAAGAGCCTGCGCCGGCTGCTGCTCGACGAATTCGTGGACGACCTCGACATCTCCGGTGACGAGACCATCGACGCCACCGTGGGCGTCGCACGGGCCGAGCAGCTCTACCAGCGGGTGTTCGTCGAGTACGGCGACGACTCGGTCGCACAGCTCGGGGCCGTGCACCTGGCGTGTGAGCAGGCGTCGAACCTGCTGACCAAGGTGCTCGAGCGTGGACGGCTGATGTCATACCTCGAGCAGTCAACCCGTTATCTCGCCTATGACGAGCGCTTCGGTGGCCGCTACCGGTACTACCGCCCCCCCTCGGTGATGAGCTCGCGTGCCGGGACGCGTTTCGTCGGCGACGTCGACCGCATGTTCGACGCCTACGGCGACATGGTCCGCCGGATGACCGAGTGGCTGACCGAGCATCCCGACGCGACGCCCGGCACGAGTGACCTTGCGCGCCGCCGAGCCATCCGTGCGCAGGCGTTCGACTCGGCACGCGGACTGCTGCCGGCCGCCAGCCTGTCCAATGTCGGCATCTTCGGCACGGGGCAGGCGTACGAGGCGCTGCTGCTGCGGATGCGGGCGCACCCGCTGCCAGAAGCCCGCAGCTACGCCCAGATGATGCTGACCGAGCTGCGCAAGGTCATCCCGTCGTTCCTGAGGCGGGTGGACCAGCCCGATCGGGGGGTGGTGTGGTCCGACTACCTCGAGGCCAACCGCAACTCGATGTCGGAGTTCGCAGCGGACCTGTTCGCGGACGAGGTCGCCGAGCCGGTAGCCGAGGTTGTGCTCACCGACTGGGATCCCGACGGCGAGACCAAGATGCTCGCTGCCATGCTGTACCCGTACACCTCGCTCCCGGAGTCGCAGATCGCGGCCCGCGTGGCCGACATGACCGAAGCCCAGCGCATGGAGCTGGTGCAGCGCTACTGCGGCGAGCGCACGAACCGCCGCCACCGGCCGGGCCGGGGGCTGGAGCGCCTCGACTATCGCTTCGACGTGCTCGGCGATTACGGCAGTTTCCGCGACCTGCAGCGTCACCGCCTGCTGACGATCGAATGGCAGCCGCTGGGACCCCAGCACGGGTATGCCGTTCCCGCACTGGTGGATGCAGCCGGTGGGGGGGAGGCCTACGACGATGTGATCGAGCTGTCGGCGGAGCTCTACGACACCGTGGCCGAGACTGTCGGCGCCTTGGAGGCGTCCTACGCCGTGGCCATGGCCTACCGCGTCCGCTACAGCATGCAGTTCAACGCCCGCGAGGCCATGCACATGATCGAGCTGCGGTCACAGCCCCAGGGACACACCGACTACCGGCGGATCGTGATCGAGATGTACCGGCAGATCTCCGAGGTGGCCGGTCACCACGCAGTCGCAGCGATGCTGTCGCACGTCGATGTGTCCGAGGGGATCCTGGGACGCTTGGGCGCCGAGGAAGCCACTGCTCGGCGGCGTTCTGCCGAACCTGCCTGAGGATTGCGCCGAATGGAGACCGGAATCTTGGGAATGGTCCGGTGGACATAGTTGCCCGCCCTGCCGGGCCCGAGCACTTGGGCGCGCTCGCGCAGATGGCCTCTGAGGCAGTGGTCGAACAGGAAGACGCCCGAGGGGGCTGGGTTTGGTCTCGCCGGGAGGTGCGGGGGCGTCCGTTCGAGGAGAGCCTGGCAGCCGATCTGGGCGATCCCGACTGCGCCGTGTGGATCGGCGTGATCGACGACGCTCCGGTGGGCTACGCCGTGGCGGCGGTCGAGACGCTGCAGACCGGCGAGACGCTGGGTCGCGTCACCGATCTGTATGTCACTCGGGGTGCCCGGGAGGTTGGCGTCGGCGAGGCACTGATCGGTGAAGCGCTGCTGTGGTGCGAGCAGCAGAACTGCGTCGGCGTGGACGCGCTCGCGCTACCCGGCAATCGTGCCACCAAGAACTTTTTTGAGACTTTCGGCTTCACTGCACGGCTGTTGGTGCTGCACCGATCGCTGCAGCCGGATGCTCCGACATCGCTTCGCACAAAATGAGCCGGCCGGTTCCCACGGTGTGCGTCGGCGGCATCGCCGTCCGGGAGCGTTCGGTGTTGCTGGTGCGTCGGGGCCGCCCGCCGGGCGAGGGTTTGTGGGCGTTTCCCGGCGGGCGTGTCGAGCCTGGGGAGCGCCTGAGCGACGCAGTCGAGCGTGAACTGGCTGAGGAAACCGGGCTCGTCGCGAGATGCGGCGAATTGGTCGGCGTGACCGAACACGTCAGCGAGAGCCTGCACTTCGTGATCTTGGATTACGCGGTGGAGTGCGACGCCGATGCCGAGCCGGTGGCCGGGGATGATGCGGCGGAAGCCCGGTTCGTGAGCTTCGCGGAGGTACGGGAGGGTGCTCTGCCACTCTCAGGCGGGATGCGTGAGTTCCTCGACCGCCACGTCCTCAGCGGCTGAGTCGCCGCCCGTCGCGTCGCTCTCGTTCGCTTGGGGCCGTTCGCCTCCAGCGTCGGCATCGTCGTCGTCGGCCTCTGCTGGCACCCTGTCATCGCTCTCGGCGTCGGACTCGTCTGCGGTCGCGGCGGCGGCGTCGACGGACTCGGACTCCTCGGCTTGCTCAGCCGCTTCGGGCTGTTCGGCCGTTTCGGCCTGCTCAGCCTGTTCAGTTGGCTCCGCCTGCTCCGCCTTCGGTCGGCGCCCGCGGCCGCGCCGTGGCTGGCTGCGCTGGCTGGCCTCGGCGGGGTCAATTCCGAGCGCGGTGGCCACTTCGGGCAGGCGAGTGGCGACCTTCCGAGCTACTCCGAGCAGCTCGGGGGTCGGCTCGGCTGGGATGGCGGGCAGAACGACATAGGGACGGACGGGCGAGAAGGCCACCGCTTCGAGCACCACCGCAATCCGGTGCTGTGAGGCGCCGGCTCCGAGTGCCGCATTGGCCTGCGACGTAAGTTCCTGGGCGATCTCGGGCGGCAACGGAGCACCGGCTTTGGGCGGCCGCGAGCTGAGTCGCAGCGCACGCACGACACGACCGTCGGCCAGCGTGGAGCGCAGCTCGTCGTGCCATTCACGCTGGCTCTGCTCGACGCGTTCGTTCAGACCAGCCCTGATCTGCTCGGCCAGTTCCCGAGCCTCGGAATCACGGGCGTAGTCCTCGGCGGCCACCAGAACTGAGCGCAAGTCGCGCAGGTCAGCTCGGTCGATCCCGGCGAGCGCTGCATCGGCACGGTCTCGCCATTCGGCGATCTGCAATGGTCTGACCAGCGATTCCGCCAGGGCAAGCACGCCCTCCGCTGGCACTTCGGGTGTGCCCTCTTCGGTTGCCTTGCGGTTCTGCGCCTCGATCTCGGTCCGCACGGCCGCGAGACCGCCGCGGGCGACCTGCTCAGCCACCACTTGCTGCTCGGCAGGCAGCGCAGCGATCAGCGCTTCACGGTGCTTGCGGCCGGGGCGAAGCTTGCGGGCCTTGGGGCGCGGGGGCCGTTCGGGAGCGGGGGCCTTCTGCTTATCGGATGCATCTTTGGGTGGGCGTCCCTTGGCGTCGCCGTCCCGGCGTTGGCTCCGATCGGGGTCCCGCCTTCGCCGTCGCTTGTCGCCGTCACGCCCGGATGCGGCGGGACGCTCGCCGTCGCGCTCCCGACGGCGTCCGCGCTCGCCACGGTCGCGGCGCTCGCCCGAGCGGCGCTTGGGGCGACCGCCCTCACCGTCCCGCTTGCGTCCCCCGCGGCCGCCGACCCGGGCAGTGGTCGTCCCAGCTCCGCGATCGGGTGGGCCGATCAATTCGATGCGCTCGGCGGGAGGCTTGCCGCTGCGGGCCTTGGGCGGGAGCACCTGGGTAACGAAGATGCCATCGACTTCGAAGTCGGCGTCGACGCGCAGCACATCGCCCTCGCCGGCGCCCGCTGGCAGCAAGTCGCCATTCAGCACGCCTTTCGGCTGCTTCGCGCCTGCAGCACGCCACGTCCACGAGCCGTCGTCACGCCGGCTGGTCAACTCGACCTCGAGGCGACGGCTCACAGCGCCTTCACCAACACCCGCGGCAGGCTAGTGGTGTGCCCCCCGGTGACGGCACGAGTGCCCTCTGTGCCGGATCTCAGAGCCGCGAGAAATAACCGCTACGGGATCGGGCATCAGTCGTACTCTCGGAAGCAGCCGCCGGATCGCCCCGCGCCACAGCGGTTCATTCCGGCGCTGAGGGCGTGTTCGCGCACGCCTGCAGTTCTGCGATACCTCCAGTCCCTGAAAGGGGCTTCGACGATGGCCGGACCGACCGCACCGACGACGATTGCACGCGAGATCCACGAGATCGATGTCGCTGACGAGATGCGTGACTCGTTCATGCCGTACGCGCTGTCGGTCACGACGGCGCGGGCGATTCCCGACGTCCGTGACGGCCTTAAGCCTGTGCAGCGCCGGATCCTGTATGTGATGGACGACTTGGGGTTGCGCCCCGGCACGCCGTTCCGCAAGTCAGCCGGCGTGGTGGGGGAGGTCATGGGCAAGTACCACCCCCACGGCGACGGCGCCATCTACGAGGCGATGGTCCGCATGGGTCAGAACTTCGCCATGTCGGTGCCGCTGGTAGAGCCAAAGGGCAACTTCGGCAGCCTCGACGACCCACCGGCCGCCTACCGCTACACCGAGGCTCGGCTGAGCCCGGCCGCCATGACGATGGTGACTGGTATCGACGAGAACACCGTCGATCTGGTGCCGAACTTCGACGGCGAACGGACCGAGCCGGCGTGCCTGCCGGCGTTGCTGCCGAACCTGCTCGTCAACGGAGCGAGCGGCATCGCAGTGGGCATGGCCACCAACATGGCGCCGCACAACCTGTCCGAGATCTGCTCCGTCCTGAGACTGGTACTGCGCCAGCGCCGTCCTAAGCCCACGATCGCCGAGCTCATGGCCCACGTACCCGGGCCCGACTTTCCTGCCGGTGGGGTCGTCATCGTCGATGATGGGCTCGCAGAGGCCTACGAGACCGGCCGCGGGACCGTTCGCATCCGGGCGAAGGCCCACATCGAGCCGCTGACTGCGCGCCGCGACGGCATCGTGGTGACCGAGCTGCCCTACATGGTCGGCCCCGAACGGGTGCAGGCCAAGATTCGCGAGCTGGTGGCCAGCGGGCGCCTCGAGGGCGTGGCCGCGGTGAACGATCTCTCGGATCGCAACCACGGGCTGCGGCTGCTGATCGAAACCAAGCCGGGCGTGAATGCGCATGCCGTGCTGGAGAGCCTGTGGAGCCTGACGCCAATCGAGGACACATTCGGCATCAACAACGTGGCCTTGGTGGACGGGGTGCCCCGACAGCTCGGTTTGCTGGCACTGTGCGAGCACTACATCGCGCACCGGCTGGATGTGATCGTCCGGCGCACCCAGTACCGGCTGGACCGGGCGACCGAGCGCGAGCACATCCTGGCGGGCCTGCTGGTTGCGCTCGACAACATCGATGCGGTCATCGCGATCATCCGGGGCGCGGAGAACGTGGCGGCTGCACGCGCCGAGCTCATGACGCGCTTGGACCTCACCGAGATCCAGGCCAACCACATCCTGGACATGCAGCTGCGGCGGCTGACGGCGCTCGAGACACAGCGCCTGCGCGATGAGCTGGCCGACGTTCGCGAGGCCATTGACGGCTACCGCAAGATCCTGGCGTCGGACGCTCGGCGGAGAACGATCGTCGAGCGTGAGTTGGACGAACTGGTTGAGCAATTCGCGGTGCCGCGTCGAACCCAGATCAGCCATCGCGATGAGATGGCGAGCTCTGCGCTGGCGGTGGGGGAGGGGAGCGCGGAAGGAACCCTCGACCTGGAGCGCGACATCAACGGTGACGAACGAACCAGCCTCGTGACGCTGTCGACGTCGGGGCTGCTGGGCCGCCGCCACGAGGAGGATCCCCTGAACGCCAAGCCAGGCCGCCACGACGTGCTCCTGGCGACGGCGACCGCCTCGGACTTCGATGTCGTACATCTGGTGACAGACCGGGGCAGGGTCCTGCGCACCGAGGTGCGTTCGGTTCCCGAGATGCTGCGGGGGAGTCGGGGTGCACCCGTGCGCGAGATGTTCTCGCTGGCGCGTGGCGAGCAGCCGGTGGCGCTCTTCGGCCACGCTGGCGCACCGATCGCCTTGGTGACGCGCACCGGGGTCGCGAAGCGCCTCGATGCTGGGTCGCTCGCCTCGGTACGCAGCGGAAACACGGTGATCTCGCTCGGTGACGGTGACCGTGTCGTTGCTGCCTTCGACGCTCCCGACGGTTCCGAGTTGGCACTCGTGTCCACGACGGGTCACGTGCTGCGGTTCGGGGCAGATGCGCTCACCGTGCGAGGTCACGGCGCAGCCGGTGTCGCCGGCATCAAGCTGCGAGCTGACAGCACTGTCGTGGCGGCTGGATCAGTCTCCTTCGGGGCCGTGGTGGTGCTGGTGACCGACGAAGGCGCAGTGAAGGTCACCGAGATCTCCGACATTCCCTCACGAGGACGGGGAACTGCCGGTTCGCCGACCGTGAAACTGGCCGGCTTCGAGACGCAGGTCGCCTACGGATGGGTGGGTCTCAACCGGCAGGTCGCCGCGATCGTGGCACCCCACGACGACATCGGGTCCCCCGACCCGGTGCCGCAGCGCCCCGATCTTTCGCCGACCCGGCGCAACGGGCCGGCCAAGCACATCGCCGAACGCATCCTCGCGCTGGGGGAGTACCGGTTCTGATGGCACCATCGTCACCATCGACCACCAGCGGGGTCCGCACACCGACCATGTCCGGGAAGATGCCCGATTACGACGCAAGCGCCATCGAGGTGCTCGAAGGACTCGAAGCGGTGCGCAAGCGCCCCGGCATGTACATCGGCGGCACCGGCTCGGGCGGCCTGACGCACCTGTTATGGGAGATGATCGACAATGCCGTCGACGAGGCGGCGGCAGGTCACGGCAAGCTGATCGAGATCACGCTGCATGACGGCGGCTCCTACGAGGTGGTCGACCGCGGCCGCGGCATCCCGATCGACGTCAAGCACGACAACATCACTGCCGTCGAGGTGGTGTTCACCGAGCTGCACGCAGGCGGCAAGTTCGGCAACGGGGCCTACGGAGCCTCCGGCGGGCTGCACGGTGTCGGCGCCTCGGTGGTGAATGCGCTGTCCAGCCGCATGGAAGTCGACGTGAACCGCAAGGGCGCCACCCACCGCCTGGAGTTCAAGGACCGCGTCGCCGGCCACACCGACAGCGCCGGTCGCTTCCGAGCGAGCCACAAGCTCAAGCGGGTCGGGCGGGTCTCGGCAGGGCGCACGGGAACCCGCGTGCGCTTCTGGCCCGACACGGGGATCTTCGACCCCGCCGCCACGGTGGACTTCGATGAGGTTCGCGAGCGCATCGAACAGGTCTGCTTCCTGGTGCCCAAGGTCAAGATCACCATTGCTGACCGCCGCCGGGACCCAGCCGTTGTCGAGGAGGTCGTGTCCAGCGGCGGCCTGGGTGACTTCGTCGACAAGCTGTCGGGTGACGAAGAGCCGGTGACCGGGCTGATCCGCCTGACCGGCTCGGAGTCGTTCACCGAGCGAGTTCCGGTGGACGGCAAGCTCACCGACGTCGAACGTCACTGCGATGTCGAGATCGCCATGCGCTGGACTCGCTCGTATCACACTCGCATCGTCGGTTTCGTGAACACGATCCCGACTCCCGAGGGCGGCACACACATCGCCGGGTTCGAGCGGGCGCTCACCGCATCGGTGAACACCGCGTTGACCGAGGCCGATCCTCGCAAGCTGCGACGCCTCAAGGACGATGCCCGGGCTCAGCGCGAAGATGCCCAAGAGGGCCTGGTCGCGGTAGTGCGGGCCACCTTTGCCGAGCCGCAGTTCCGCGGCCAGACCAAGCGGGAACTGGGCACCCCACAGGTGCAGCGGATCGTGGCCAACGTGGTGCGAGAGGGCTTGCGAGCCTGGTTCGACGGCAGCGCTCCCGGTTCGCGCAAGGTGCACGTGCGTGCGCTGATCGACAAGCTGGCAGACGCCGTGCTGAATCGGGTCGAGTCGCGACGGGCGCTCGACCAGCGACGCAAGGCAGCCGCACTGGGCAGCAACGGGATGCCGGACAAACTGGCCGACTGCCGGCTGCATCCCGAAGGGGAGCTGCTGATCGTGGAGGGGGACTCTGCGGCGGGGCCGGCGAAACGTGCCCGCGACAGCGCCTGGCAGGCGGTGCTGCCGCTGCGAGGCAAGGTGGTGAACGCCGGCAAGGGCACGTTGCGCGCCGTGCTCGACAACGCAGAGGCGACAGCGTTGTTCACCGCGCTGGGGGCCGGTTCGGGCCCGGACTTCGACGCAGATGGATGTCGCTACGAGCGTGTGGTGCTGCTGGCCGATGCAGACGTCGATGGCAGCCACATTCGCTGCCTGGTGCTCACCCTCATGTACCACTACATGCGCCCGCTGCTGGAGGCGGGTCGCGTGTACGCGGCCCAGCCGCCGACCCATGCCTTCACGATCGGCGCCGAGAAGCGCTTTGTGTACTCCGAGGCCGAACGGGAGGCACTCGTAGCCGAACTTGACGCCGCCGGCCGCCGCTACCGGCTCACCCGATTCAAGGGACTGGGCGAGATGGATGACGGCGAGCTGTACGAGACCACGCTGAACCCCGAGACACGAGTGCTGCGCAAGATCAGCCTCGGCGAGGCACGCGGATCCCAGGAACAGGCTCGCAAGGCGTTCTCGGTAATGATGGGCGCCGCAGTCGAGCCCCGCCGCGAGTTCATCGTGAAGCACAGTCGCGACTACGGCCAAGCACTCGACATCTAACGCGGCGTGAGCCATCGCTGGAGCTCTCGGGCTGGTTCTGGGCCGGATCGAATACGCCGATAATAGACATTATGTCAAGTTGTCGGAATTCTGCCGCAGAGAGCGCACGGCCCCGCCCACTAGGGGCAGACCGTCCCCCTACAGCGACTCTCCTGCGGCGCGGCAGGCAGGGGTGGCGCGCATCTCGTCGTTGAAGCACCAGGGTCGCCAGCCGTAACGCTCCCATAGTTCGTAGGCGGCAGTGACATTGACAGTGGGATCCAGCCAGGCGTCGCACGGCGACGAGGGCAGATCCCCGGTGTCGTACGCAGCTTCCTTGGCCCGGTAGCACCACTGGGCTGCGGGTGTCGAGAGTGTGCGACCGTCACATCGCAGATTCGCCGGGGCGACAGAATCGGGCAGGCTGTGTATCTCTGGCAATCCGTCGATGGCTGTGCCGGCCCAGCAAGTGGCATTGAGCTGCAGTAGTCCCCAATCGTTAGTGATCGAGACCAGTTGGGCGTCGCATCTTGACTCTCGCCAGGCCATAGCCAGCACGACATCGACATTCCAATCCCTGCCGTTTCCGATCAGCGCGCGAAATTCCTGACACTCGGCCTGCCCGCCCTCGGGTAGCTCGAGTGGCAGTGCGTGCACCGGCTCGACGACGTCGGTCTCGGTCTGGCTTGGCTCGGCGAGCACGTTTGGATGCTCCCCCACCGAATTGGTCGTGCTCCTGGGCTCGCGGTAACGACGTGTGATGACGGGAGGCGCCGGCGCCGGGGCGGCCTCCTCGAGCACACCGGCAACAGCGTCGGTGATCTCGACGGAGGATTCCGGCTGGTGCGGATGCTGGTCGAGACCGTCGATGTCGGCCGCGCCGCCCGCTACGAGGACGGCAACGCTGGCCGCTATGAGGCCCGCGAAGGTGAGCGCCGCAGAGGCGGCGAGGACGTGCTTGCGCTGTGCAGTGAGTTTCATTGCCTGAGAGGGTCGGCAAACGAGGCGGCAGCCTAGGTCTGTGCGGAGCTCACTACGCGGCAACGTCCCGGCAGCGTTCGAACCGGTTGGGTAGCGTGAAGGTTCGGTACTGGCGTGACACAGGCGCCGCCGGTACCGGCTCGGACCGATCGAAGCGAGCACACCGGGGGCATGCCATGAGCGCTGAGTTCGACATTCACATCAAGGGCGGGACAGTCGTCGACGGAACGCGGGTGCCTCGCTACAAGGGCGACGTCTGGATCCGCGACGGCAAAGTGGCCCAGCTCGGCGGCCGCCCGCAGGGCACCTCGAAGCGGGAGATCGACGCCACCGGCAAAATCGTGGCGCCCGGCTTTGTCGACCTGCACACCCACTACGACGCCCAGATCCGCTGGGATCCGTGGTGCACCATCTCGGGCTACCACGGCGTGACCTCGGTGGTGCTCGGCAACTGCGGGTTCGGTTTCGCACCGGTCAAGCCCGAGTTCCGCGACCGCTCCATGCTCACCATGACTCGTACTGAGGCGATCCCCTATGAGTCGATGCGGCTGGGCATGGATTGGGACTGGGAGACCATCCCCGAGTATCTCGACTCGCTGGACCGCGCCCCCAAGGGCGTCAACGTCATCCAGTACATGCCGACGGCGTCGCTCATGACCTACGTCATGGGCCTCGACAAGGCCAAGGCGGGCGAACCGGCATCCGAAGCCGAGCGCAAGGAAATGGCTCGCCTCCTGCACGAGGGCATGGACGCGGGCCTGTGCGGCTTCTCCATCCAGCGCCTCGGCCCAGACAGCGTGCAGGCCGACTTCGACGGCTCCCCCATGGTCACCGACATCATGTGCGACGAGGACATCCTGAACTTGGCGCGCGTGCTGGCCGAGCGCGACGAGGGCTTCATCCAGATCACCCAAGGCACCGGCGACATCCGCGCCGACATCAAGTTCCTCGAAGTGCTCGCTGCAGCAGCACGTCGACCCATCCTGCACAACGTCGTCGCACCGGCCCGCAAGGATCCCGAGGTGCACCGGCGGCCGCTGCGTTGGATCGACAAGTGCTGGAACCAGGAACTGCCGATCTATGCACAGTGCGGCACCGGGCGCGCTGGCTTCGCCTTCACGCTCGAACACTGGAACCTCTACGACGCCTCCCCCGCCTGGCGTGCGGTCACCACGGGCTCCAAGGAGGACAAGATCGAAAAGATGTCCGATCCGGAACTGCGCAAGGCGCTCGTGGACGAGGCCGAGGAAGCCGACCGCCGGCTGCAGGTCATCCAGGCCGGTGTGGGCGGCAACCCCAAGGGCCTGATCGTCCAGGGCGTCAATCGTCAGGCTGACATGCAGCAGTACGTCGGCCGCTCGGTCGGCGATCTCGCCGAAGAACAAGGCAAGCACCCCATCGAGGTCATGCTGGACCTGTCCCTGCAAGGCGATCTCAACGTGGAGTTCCTGGGCCCCGACAAGGGCTCGAACGCCGAATTCATGGGCGAGATGATGCAGTCGCCGTACGCCATCCCCGGCGTCTCCGACGGCGGCGCGCACACCAAGTTCTTCAGCGGCGGCTCCTACACCACCGACTTCTTGACGTGGCTGGTGCGCGACGAAGGCACCGTGACGCTGGAGGAAGCGCACTACCGGCTCTCGGCGTTGGCGGCCCACGCTGCGGGCTTCAAGGACCGCGGCACGCTGCGTGAAGGCGCCGCCGCGGACGTGGTGGTCTACGACATGGAAGAACTCGAGATCGATCCGCCGTGGATCGGCAACGTCGAGCACGACCTGCCGGGCGGCGAATGGCGCCGGGTCCAGCGGGCCAAGGGCTACGACCAGATCATCGTCAACGGCGAGGTCACCTTCGAATCCGGCGAATGCACCGGCGCAACACCTGGCCAGCTGCTGCGTCACGGCCGCGGTTGAGCGGCGCGCAAGACACAGCACGGCTGAATTGGAGACCCCCGCATGACCATCACTCCTGAGACTTACGACGGCCCCACCGAGGTCGACTTCCACTTCGACGTGATGTGCCCCTGGGCATACCAGACCTCCATCTGGATGCGCGACGTGCGCGACCAGTTGGGGCTGACCGTGAACTGGAAGTTCTTCAGCCTCGAAGAGGTGAACCTGCGCGAGGGCAAGAAGCATCCCTGGGAGCGCGACTGGAGCTACGGCTGGTCGATGATGCGCATCGGGGCGATCCTGCGGCGCGAATCGATGGACCTGCTCGACCAGTGGTACGCGGCGTCGGGCGAAGCTCTCCATGTCGACGGCAACCGTCCCCACAATCCCGACGTCGCCCGGCACTTGCTGGAACAGATCGGGGCCGATCCCGGCATTGTGGAGCTCTCCATCGACGACGAGAGCACCCACGACGAGATCAAGGCCGAGCACCAGCGGGTCATCGACTCGGGCGGCTTCGGCGTGCCCACGCTGTACTTCGGCGACACAGCGATCTTCGGACCGGTGCTGCTCGACCCGCCCACTGGCGAAGCGGCGCTGCGCATGTGGGACCTGGTGCTGGGCTGGCTGGAGTTCCCGCACTTGTATGAGATCCAGCACATGCCGCGTGACGAGAAGAAGATCTTCGACACCTTCAGGCCGTACCTCGAGGCACGCGACTGGGTGAGCATCAACCGCGGCAAGGAAGTCGGCTTCGAGCCTGCGGCAGCGGACTGATCCGATGGAACGTGCACGGCACAGCGATGTCGTGGTGCTGGGCGCCGGAGTGTCCGGCATCTACCAGATCAAGCGGCTCGTCGACCTCGGCATCGATGCTGTCGTCCTCGAGGGCGAAGATGATCTCGGCGGCACGTGGTACCGCAATCGCTACCCGGGTTGCCGGTTCGACTCCGAGAGCTACACGTACGGGTACTCCTTCTCGAAGGAGGTACTCGACGAGTGGCACTGGAAGGAGCGCTTCTCGTCCCAGCCGGAGAATCTGCGCTACCTGAACTTCGTGGTCGACAAGTTCGACCTTCGTCGCCATATGCGCTTCGGTTCCAGAGTCGGGCGGATGGCGTGGGACGACAGTGCACGGCACTGGCATCTGCGGCTCAGCGACGGCAGTTCGCATACGGCGCGCTTCGTCATCACCAGCCTCGGCCCCCTGTCGGCACCGACGTTGCCGAGCTATGACGGCATGGACGCATTCGAGGGCGAGGCATTTCACACCTTCTTCTGGCCTGCCGAGCCGGTTGCGCTGGAAGGGCGTCGGATCGGCGTCATCGGCACTGGGGCGACGGGGATCCAGGTGATCGCCGAGCTCGCCGACAAGGTCGGCGAGCTCAAGGTCTTCCAGCGCCGTCCCAACTGGAGCACGCCGCTCAACAACTCGCCGATTTCCGAAGCAGAGATGGGTGACATCCGCGACCGCTACGACGAGATCTTCGCCAACTGCGCAGCCTCGCCCGGCGGCTTCGAGCACGTGCCGCGGTGGGGGTTCTGGGACAAGACGGCGGCCGAGCGCCGCGCCTTTTGGGACGAGCTCTACTCGCAGTCCGGCTTCGCCATCCTGGCCGCGAACTTCGCGGAGATCTTCTTCGATGAGGCTGCCAACCGGGAATTGTCCGATTACATCGCGGATCGCATCCGCAGCCGGGTCGACGATCCTGCCGTGGCGGAGAAGCTGATCCCGACGGACCATGGTTTCGGGCTCCAGCGCCTGCCGCTGGAGACGCACTACTTCGAGGCCTACAACCGTCCCAATGTGGAGTTGGTCGACCTGCGGGAGACACCGATCGAGCACTTCACGCGGACTGGCATTCAGACCAGCGGCGCTCACTATGACCTCGATCTGATCGTCTACGCCACCGGGTTCGACGCCATCACCGGCGCGTACGACCGGGTGGAGATTCGCGGGGTCGACGGCACCTCGCTCGCCGAGCGCTGGCGGGATGGGCCGAGCACGTACCTCGGCGTGCTCTCGCACGGGTTCCCCAACCTGTTCATGGTGGCCGGACCCCAGAGCGTGTCGGGATCGACGAACTTTCCCCGGGCGATCGAAACCGGAGTGGATTGGGTCACCGACTTGGTGACCCATGCACTCGAGAACGGCTACAGCAGGGCCGAGGCCGAGCTCGGGGCCGAGCAGGAATGGGTGGACGAGGTGATCCGTGCCCATGAACGAATGCTGTTCCGTCGAAGCAAGGGCTGGTTCACCGGCTACAACTCCAACGTTGCCGGCCACCAAGAGGGCAGCGTCCGCTACCAGGCCTATTTCGGCGGAGCGCCCCGCTACCGGACCAAGGTCGACGAGATCGCAGCCGCCGGCTACTACGGCATCAAGCTGAGCTGAGCTGAGACGCGGGAAGTCAATCCGGCGCAGCTCAGGACGAGGTGAACGTCTCGTCGGATTCGTCGAGCAGGCTTCCGGCGGCAGCGAGCGCGCCTGCCATCGCGACGGCGCGCTGATACACGGCTTCGAAATAGTGCTCCGCAACCATTTCCCGCCCGACGAGCGGCGGTTTGCCGAGCGAGCGCACCGTAGAGGTCGGGTCGGGTGTCACTGAGATGCGAGGGGTCTCAGCGGACAGCTCGATGTCTGCCGATACCACGATGGCCTCAGCAGACGGTTCACCGCTATCGGCATCTGCAGATTGGCCTGTCTGCTCCCCCGCCGAGGGATCCGAGATGCCGCCATGCCAGAACTTGATGCTGGTCTCTGCGGCCTGCCGCTGCTGCGCTTCGGTGCCGCCCAGACGTCGGGTACGCGATGTCTTGCGGCGCCGGCGGGAGCTCATGACCCGCCTGCCCCTGCAACGCCGGCAGCCACGAGCTCGCCGACCTCAGGACTGTCGGCGTCCAGCCCGTCGAAGTCGTCAGCCAAGAGCGCATCGGGATTGATGCCCAGCGCATGGCGGAGTTGCTCAGCGTCGAGATCTCCAATAGAGCTCGACTTGGGAAGCACCATGTCGGCGATCCGTCGCTTGCCGGCAACCACTTCCTCCACGCGCTCGTCGACCGTGCCAGGGCACACCAAGCGGTGGCAGATGACGGTGCGGGTCTGCCCGATGCGCCACGCCCGGTCGCGCGCCTGGTCCTCGACAGCAGGGTTCCACCAACGGTCGTACAGCACGACGTGGCTGGCAGCGGTCAGGTTCAAGCCAGTGCCGCCCGCCTTGAGCGACAGCACCATTGCCCCGGGGCCCTCCTCGGTCTGGAAGCGCCGCACCATACGGTCGCGCGCAGCGCGCCCCAAACCGCCGTGATAGCAGTCGATGTGCAATCCGGTCCGCCTTGAGAGGTACCCGGCCAGCCGTTCGCCCCAAGTGGCGAAGTGGGTAAAGACCAGCGCCCGCTCCCCCGCCGCGAATACCGCTTCGAGGATCTGGTTGAGCCGGTCCAGCTTGCCGCTGCGACCCTCGATGCGATCGTCGATGTCGTCGGGCCGGTAGTTGAGCGGATGATTGCAGATCTGCTTGAGGGCAGTGATGGCGGCCAGCACTGCTCCCTTGCGTCGCTCCCCCGTCTGCTCGCTCTCAGCGGTGTCCACGATCAGCTGGTCCAGCACGGCCTGGTACAGGCCGATCTGCTCGGGCGTCATGGCGCAATGGGCCATCTCGTCGATCCGGTCAGGCAGCTCGGCTGCGATCTGGGGTTCTGCTTTGGTCCGACGGAACACGAGCACACCATTGAGGGCGTGCAGGGCCGACTCGGCCGCGCCTCGGGCATCACCGGGCCGCTGCAGCTGGGCGATGAACGGTGCCCGCGCGCCGACAAGGTCAGGATTGCAGAAGTCCATAATCGCCCAGAGGTCGCCTAGGCCGTTCTCGATCGGAGTGCCCGTGAGCGCCAGGCGGCTGCGCGCTGTCAATCGCCTGAGCTGTTTCGCCGTCTCGCTCGTGTGGTTCTTGATGACTTGGGCCTCGTCGACGACGATGCGGTCCCAGGTGATCTCCTCCAGCGCCTCGATGTCGCGTACAGCGGTGCCGTAGGTGGTGATCACCATGTCGATCCGGGTGTTTCCGTTTGAACCGGTGGTGTCACGCAGTGCGCTCACCAGCTCGTCAGGATCGCGCCGGGATGGTCCGTGATGGACGATCGCTCGCACGCCGGGCGTGAAGCGAGCTGCTTCGGCTGCCCAATTGCCGACGACTGCGGGCGGAGCGATGACCAGTGCAGGCGCATCTCGCCGATCAACCGCAACCTGCGCCAGGATCGTCGGCGTCTTGCCGAGGCCCATGTCAAGTGCCAGGCATCCGCCCAGCCCAGCGCCGTCCAAGAACTCCAGCCACGCCACTGCCTCGGCCTGGTAGGTGCGCAGCTCGCCGACGAAGCCGTCGGGCCTGCGCGAGGGTGCAGAGGGAATCTCCGCAGCAGCTCGCAGCAGGTCCGCCGCCCAGCCGCTGCCCGAGATGGTGACGCCGCCGCGGACCGACGGTCCTTCGAGCCCCAGCACCTGGCGCAGCATCTGGGAGCCCGTCAGCGAAGTGACATCTGCACGATCGGCGAGGGCCGCTGCTGCCTCGGCGAGGTCGGCATGGTCCAGCGCGATCCACTTGCCCCGGTCACGCACCAGCGGGCGAGCCTGAGAGGCCAGGTCATGGATCTCGTCCGCGGTGAGCTCGACGTCGCCGAAGACTGCGGTCCAACTGACTGCGGTGAGCCGCTGGGCACCGAGTGCGCTGTCCGTTTCCTCGGTGGCGGTGAGGCGCAACGACGGTGCAGGACGCTCGCGTGAGAGGTCCGGGACTTCCACCGCGAAGCCTGCCGACTGCAGGGCGGGACCGGTCACCGACATCAGCTCCCAGGCTTCGTCCTGGCTGAGGATGACCTCACCGCGCCGCTTGCCGCCCGGGCGCATCAGCACCGGCAGCAGCCGCTCCAGCCGGGCGAGCTGGTCTCTCACTTCCGTCCGGTGCGCGCTGACCCCGCTCACCATCGCCACTTCGACGGGCTCGGTCGCGCCCTCGGGGTTCAGCGCCAGAACCTCGAGGTGCCACGCTCCCGCATCATCTGGCTCGTCGAGTCGCACCACCAGCGACTGCTGGGCCGCTGTGGTCACGGGCCGCGACCACAGCTCGATACGCCGGGCGAGATCCGAGCCGTGCGTCGCTGATCCGACGAAACGGGTGCCGTCCAGGTAGGCCAGGAAAGCCTCGGCCATTTCCGCCTTGCTGCGCGGCTCGGGGGAAGCAGCCGGCACGTCGAGACGCTTCGCGGCGCTGGTCATGATCGCGTCGACCATGCCAACAAGCGCCGACTGGGTCACCGTGCGGGGCTCGGCCTTCGGTTCTGGGGCCGTGACGGCGCTGGGAAGGCTGTCGATGAGCGCAGCCAGACGCTGCGCCGGCATCGATGCCGGTTGCCATTGGACCGAGAATTCGGCGGTGTCAGGGCGCTTGCGGTTGCGGCGCTTGCGGGCGCGATGCAGACGAGGCACCGTGCGCCCGTCGGCTACTAGCTCGACAGCGGTGCGGGCCGCTGATCGCAGCCACATCGCACTGGCACCGATCAGCCGGTCGTCGCCCTCGCCGGCGGCCATATCGGTCTGGGTATTGCCGTGCAGCGACTCGTCAATTCCATTGCCGAGCCCATTCGTGGCCTCCGCCCCGTTGTGAGAGTCGCTGAGTGTGCCAGCCGCTGAATTGGGAGTGGCGAGGGTTCCGTCGAGGCCGACCAGCCAGCCCAGCACATCGTCGATGTCGGCCACGAGGGCTTCGGCGGAGCCGCCGGCAGGCAGCTTGACGTTCGTGTTCGGACGCCACACGCTCTCGGGTGCGCCGGTGGCGACGAGCCGATCCATGACGCGTTCGGTGGGCTCGGGCTCGGTGCCTGCTCCTGCAGCCCACGCGACGATCCGCCCCGGTTGCCACGACAGCTGCAGAGCGGGCGGTTCGGGCGCAGGCCCCGCTGCGGCATCGTCACCGTCGGCAGTGGCGCTCGGGCCATCGACGTCGGGCGGCGAAACGGTGGCGTCGATCCCCGTCAGGCGTTCGTAGGCAGCGGCAAGCTCGTTGAAGTCGGATTCGAAATCCCGGACCACCTGACGGCGAATCGGCCGCGGCAGCCGGCGCACTGAGGACAGGGACGCCTCGGTCTCCTCCAGCAGGTCGAGCAGAACTCGCTCCCAGCGCTGGGGATCGGTTCGGAGTGTCTCGATGTCAACCGAGCCCGCACTGCCGAGGGCTTCGGCCCACACAAGCCGAGCGATCTCGTTCCAGCTCTTGGCGGCGAGCGCCGAAGCGGTCTCCCCGTTGCCGGAGCTTGATCGTTCGACTAGGGCCAGACCGCCGCTCGAGGCACCGCTGTGCGTGGGCGCGGTCACGGACGGCGCTAGTGCGCCATGGTTCGGAACCCGTGTCCGTGCGTCTTCGTCGCTCATTGGGTCATAGGAAGGCATCAGCAGGTGAACCGCATCGTCCGTCCGGACCGCGCATTGCGCTCAATCCGAATCTTCGACACAGGACCCGCTGCGGGCAGAAGTGCCGCTGCCGGTACGAGGCCTCGTTCGTGAGGCTTCGGTGGGCGAGCCGAGACTGCACTACCGATGTGCTGACTCCGGCTACGTCCCGTGAGGGTACCGGACGGGCCTCGCATCGCAACGCCGCCGGAATCGGGCACATATTGGCAGCGGACCCGTGAGCGCCTGCACATAGCCTCTGTCGGGTGCGATGGTCCGATTCGTTCATCCCGACGCTGCGTGACGCGCCAGCTGAGGCCGAGGCTGCGAGCCACCGCCTGCTGGTGCGAGCTGGCTTCATCCGGCAGCTGCATTCGGGTCACTACAACCTGCTGCCGCTCGGCCTGCGGGTCCACAACAGGGTGGCCGACATCGTGCGCTCCGAGATGGACGCCATCGGTGCCCAGGAGTTCCTGCTGCCTGCCATGCACCCGGCGGATCTGTGGCGGCGCAGCGGCCGGTGGGACTTGGTCGGCGCGGAGATGTTCCGCCTGAAGGACCGCAACGATGCCGATGTCGTGCTGGGCATGACCCACGAAGAGGTATTCGCAGCACTTGCTGCGGAGATGAGCTCGTACCGCGATCTGCCGCAGATCTGGTACCAGATCCAGACCAAGTTCCGCGATGAACCGCGCCCGCGCAGCGGGCTGCTGCGAGTGCGGGAGTTCATGATGAAGGACTCCTACAGCTTCGATCTCGACGAAGCGGGACTCGATGCTGCGTTCGACGCCCACTGGGAGGCCTACCTGCGGATATTCGAGCGTCTGGATCTCGAGGTGATGGACGTGCAGGCCTCATCGGGTGCGATGGGCGGCGATGCGAGCGTCGAGTTCATGGTGGCGTCGCCGGTCGGCGAGGACGACGTGGCGCGCTGTGATGCCTGCGGCTACCGGGCCAACGTCGAACGGGCCCGCGCATCGGTGCCGCCGATCGACGACCCGCCGTCGCTGCCCGCTCCCGAGCGGTTTCCCACGCCCGGAGTTCGTACGATCGACGGACTGGCCGACTTCGAAGGCGGCGCACCTGCGGACCGCCAGATCAAGACAATGGTGATGGTGTTGGACGGCGAGCTCTCGCTCGCGATCCTGCGCGGCGATCATCAGCTCAATCTCCAGAAGCTGGCTGACGGCAGCGGCGCCGCCGAGATACGGCCGGCGACTGCCACCGAAACCATGGCGCAGCTCGGCGCCAAACCCGGCAGTCTCGGCGCAGTCGGCGTGAGCGACTTGCCGATCTTCGCCGATGAGGCATTGCGCGGGCGACGCTGCATGACCACCGGTGCCAACGAAGACGACTGGCACCTGCGCGGCGTCGACATCGAACGAGATATCAGCAATCCCCGTTGGATGGACCTGCGTGAGGTGGGTGCCGGCGAGCCCTGCATCGTGTGCGGCCAGCCGCTCGGGATCGTGAGATGCATCGAGGCAGGGCACATCTTCAAGCTCGGCCGGAAATACTCCGAGGCGATGGGCGTGTCGGTGCTGGACGCCGATGGCGAGGCCCGCACACCGATCATGGGCAGCTACGGCATCGGCATCGGTCGTGCCATGGCCGCCGTGGCCGAGACCCACCACGACGAAAAGGGCCTGTGCTGGCCCATCTCTGTTGCGCCGTTCGAGGCAGTCGTGGCGATTCTCGATCTTGCTGACGAGTCGCAGTCCCGCGCCGGCGAGGTGCTGTACCAGGAACTGTCCGACTTGGGCGTCGATTGCCTTTGCGACGACCGTGAGCTGCGCCCCGGGGTGAAGCTGGCCGACACCGAGCTGGTGGGCATCCCGTTTCGCATCACGGTCGGGGCACGCAGCCTGGCGCAGGGCAATGTTGAGCTGACTGAGCGCGCAACTGGTGAGACAGTCCTGCTGACTGTGGAGGAAGCCGCGGCGGCGATCGCAGGGAAGATCGCTGCGCAACGCAGCTGAGCGGCCTCGACGCGCATCGCTGCTGCACTCATCCGACTTCTCCGAAATCGGTCCAGAGCACGGCGTCGCATGTCGCTGTCGGAGCGACCTTCGTGGTACCGTACTGCTGTACCATTCTGCGGCACAGTTCCACTATGTGGAACAGGGGTAGGCAGGAGCCTCCCGCCGCAGGATGCCAAGGGCGGATCTGCGACAGGCGACCGGGCCGGGACGCCCGGTACACGTCATGACGATGGCGAGGGGGGCAGGGTATGGCCGACGCGGCAGCCGTCGAGACCGACGATGTCGATGAAGAAATCGACCTGTCTGCGCTCGACGATGACGATCTGATCGCCCAGATGCATGACGATCTCTACGACGGGCTCGGACCCGAAATCGTCGAGGGCACCGAGCTGCTGCTCGGGCGCGGCTGGGGTGCCGACAAAGTCCTCAACGAAGCGCTGGTCGAAGCGATGCGGATCGTCGGGATCGACTTCCGTGACGGGATCCTGTTTGTGCCCGAGGTGCTGCTCGCCGCGAATGCAATGAAGGCCGGCATGGAAGTGTTGAGACCGCTGCTGGCAGAGACCGGTGCCGAGCCCATCGGCAAGATCGTCATCGGCACCGTCAAGGGCGACATCCACGACATCGGCAAGAACCTGGTCGGGATGATGCTGGAGGGCGCCGGCTTCGAGGTCGTGGACTTGGGCATCAACACCGATGTGGACGAGTTCCTCGAAGCGCTCGACGCTCACCACCCCGACATCTTGGGAATGTCGGCGTTGCTGACCACGACGATGCCCTACATGAAGGTGGTCATCGACACGCTCATCGAGCAAGGCTTGCGAGAGGACTATCTCGTCATTGTGGGAGGCGCGCCGCTGAACCAGGAATTCGGCGAGGCCGTTGGTGCCGACGCCTATTGCCGCGACGCTGCCGTCGCGGCGGAGACAGCGACAGACCTCATCAGGGCCCGGCGCGCTGCCGTTGCGTGAGATGACAGCCACCTCCTCTCCGGAATCAACCGCTCGCCGGCGGCGGCGCTCGCGTGAGCGCCGGGTAGCCGAAGCCGCAGCGAAACCGGCGGCCGCGCGGCGCGCGCCGCGGCCGCCGGCCGCCTCAGCAGAAGGCCGATCGCGCCGCGTGCTGGTACTTGGCTGTGGTGCACTCGTCAACGAGCTGCAGGCGATTGTTGGCAGCGGAGGCCTCGAACACATCGATGTGGAGTGCCTGCCGGCGAAGCTGCATAACCGTCCTGCGCTCATTGCGCCGGAAGTGCGCGCACGGCTGGACCGGCTCGCACAGCAGGGGCGAACCTATGAACAGATTCTCCTCGGCTATGGCGACTGCGGCAGCGCTGGCGCGATCGACGACCTGTGCGCCGAGTTCGAGCGAGCTCATGCGGCGGGCGACGGACCCTCGATGACCCGGGTGCCCGGCGCGCACTGCTACGAGTTCTTCGCGACTGCGCCCCGCTTCGAGGAGCTCTCCGAAGCCGAGCCGGCCACCTTCTACCTCACCGACTACCTCGCTCGGCATTTCGAGTTGCTGGTGTGGAAGGGCCTCGGCATCGCCGACCACCCCGAGCTGGCCGAGATGTACTTCGGCAATTACGCGCGTGTCGTGCTGCTCACCCAGACTCCCGACGGTGAGGAACGGGCACGCATCGAGGCGTGTGCGCGTGCGGGAGCAGAGCGGCTCGGGCTGCCGCTGGAGATCGTCGAGACCGGCTACGGCGAGCTCGAGACTGCGGTGACTGCGATCGCCGCGCCGGGACGCAAGAGCGAAGACCGGGTGCTCGCGTGACCGACACCGTCATCAGTTCCGCCACCCGCGAAGTGGTGATCGGCTTCGAACGCCCCTTTGTCATGATCGGCGAACGCATCAATCCCACAGGCCGCAAGATGCTCGCCGAGGAGATGCGCTCGGGCGACTTCAGCCGGGTGGAGGCCGACGCGCTGGCCCAGGTTGCGGCCGGCGCCCACATGCTCGACGTCAACGCCGGAGTCCCGCTGGCCGATGAACCAGCCCTGCTGGCAACGGCGGTCAAGTTGGTCCAGTCGGTCACCGACGTGCCGCTCAGCATCGACTCGTCGGTGATCGAGGCGCTCGAGGCCGGTGTGGATGCCTACGTCGGCAAGCCGCTCATCAACTCGGTCACCGGCGAGCCCGAGGTGATGGAGCGCGTCCTGCCCCTGGTGGCCCGTGCAGGGGCGGCAGTCGTGGCGATCTCCAATGACGAGACCGGCATCAGCGAAGACCCCGATGTCCGCTTCGAGGTGGCCCGCCGCATCGTGAACGCTGCCGCCGATTTCGGCATTCCGAGCCACGATGTCGTCGTCGATCCGCTGGTGATGCCGATCGGCGCGATGAAGACAGCGGGTCGGCAGGTGTTCCAGCTCGTGCGGCGATTGCGCGACGAGCTGGGCGTGAACACCACCTGCGGTGCCTCCAATGTCAGTTTCGGGCTGCCCAACCGCAATTCGATCACCGGCACGTTCCTCTCGATGGCCATCGGGGCAGGGCTGACATCGGCCATCATGAATCCTCTCCACGCGGAGGTGAAGACCGCAGTCATGGCCGGCGATGTGCTGGCGGGCAACGACGAAAACTGTGCAGCGTGGATCTCTGAGCACCGTGATCGCGGCGCTCCAGGAGCGGTCGGGTTGCCAGCAGCCGCAGCAGGGACCGGAACCGGCGAACGTCCACGCCGACGGGGCGGCCGTCGCGCTCGCGTCGGCTAGCGGTTGCGCGATGCCGCCGGGCACGCTCCCGCCCGTCGAGGTGCCTGAGCTGCGCGTCGTGTTCACGCCCGCCGGCCGTACTGGCGCAGTCAGCGAGGGCACGACCGTGCTCGACGCAGCCCGCCAGCTCGGCGTCGATCTCGACAGTGTGTGCGGCGGGCGCGGCATCTGCGGTCGCTGCCAGGTGACCCCCTCGCTGGGCACATTTGACAAGTGGGCGATCACCGCAGGCACCGATGCCCTCAGCCCTCCGGGCGCGACAGAGGCTGCCTACAGCGGACGGCGCCCGCTGGACGCGGGATCCCGCCTCGGATGCCAAGCACGCATCCGCGCCGACGTCGTAGTGGACGTACCGCCCGACAGCCAGCTGCACGGACCGGTGGTGCGCAAGACGGTCGACGTAGGCGACATCGCTTTGGATCCGCTGGCGACGCTGCATGTCGTTACCGTGCCGCCGCCGACGCTGGACGAGCGCCGTGGGCTGGCCCAGGTGATCATCGACTGCGTCGCCGACGAATGGGATGTTCACCTGGCCGGCATCTTGCCGGAGGCCTTGGCCGGACTCCATGCGTCGGTAGCCGCTGGGTCCCCCGACGACGCCGACGGCCGGCTGGTGACGGTTGCGGTTCGCTGGAGCGGATCTGAGCCTCGCGAACGCACCGGAATGGTGACGGCGGTGTGGCCGGGAGTGGTGACAGCGGCGCTCGGTGTCGCGATCGACATCGGCTCGACCACGATTGCGGGCCACCTCACCGACCTGCACAGCGGCGACGTGCTGGCCTCCGCCGGCCGCATGAACCCCCAGATCCGCCTCGGCGAGGACCTGATGAGCCGGGTCTCCTACGTGATGATGAACTCCGGCGGCGCCCGGGAGCTCACTGCGCTCGTCCGAGACTGCCTCGCAACGCTGATCACCGAGTTGTGCTTCGACGCCGGAGCCGAGCCAGGCGCCGTGCT
The DNA here is from genome assembly GCF_965203655.1 of Candidatus Poriferisodalis sp. Lineage (GTDB taxonomy): Bacteria > Actinomycetota > Acidimicrobiia > Acidimicrobiales > Poriferisodalaceae > Poriferisodalis. The sequence continues at coordinate 120,694 of NZ_CBDBDD010000005.1, read as the reverse complement.
CGAAGTGATGCTCGTCGGCAACCCGATCATGATCCACATCGCCCTCGGCATCGACCCGACCCCGCTCGGGCAGGCACCGTTCACCTTGGCGACCGATGCTGCCATCGAGCTGGACGGGCCGAACATGGACCTGCCGTGCCCATCGGCCCGTGTCTACGTCGGGCCTGCGATCGCCGGTCATGTGGGAGCGGACACGGCGGCGGCCGTGCTTGCCGGAGGCCCCCATCGCGACGACGCCGTCACCCTCCTCGTGGACGTGGGCACCAATGCCGAGATCGTGCTGGGAAGCGCAGGGGGCCTGTGGGCAGCATCCAGCCCGACTGGGCCCGCATTTGAGGGCGCGCAGATCAGCTGCGGTCAGCGTGCGACGTCCGGTGCGATCGAGCGGGTGCGCATCGACCCGGTGACGTGGGCTCCTCGAGTCCGGGTCATCGGCTGCGACCTGTGGTCCGACGAACCTGGTTTCGCGGAGGCAGTCGAGCGACGAGTCGCCGCCGGCACTCGCAGTGCAGCCGCTGGCGTCACTGGAATCTGCGGCTCCGGAATCATCGAGGTGATCGCCGAGATGTACCTCGCCGGGGTGCTGTCGTCCGATGGTGTCATCGCAGCACCGCCGGGCGAGGGCGCGCGGGCGTCTCGCGTGATCTCCGACGGCCGGACCTGGTCATACGTGCTGTACGAGCCTCCCGAAGGCGCCGACGGACCGACCATCACCGTCACCCAGAACGATGTGCGAGCCATCCAGCTGGCGAAAGCGGCGCTGCGCGCCGGCATCGACCTGCTGCGTGAGCACGCCGGCATCGAAGCCCCCGATCGGGTGCAGCTCGCTGGCGCATTCGGAGCGCACATCGATCCGGTGCGAGCGATGGTGCTCGGACTCATCGGCGACTGCGAGCCCGATGAAGTTCGGTCAGTCGGCAACGCAGCAGGCACCGGAGCCGTTCGTGCGCTGCTCTCGGGCAGTCAGCGGGCCGAGATGGAGCAGGTGGTGCGCAGCATCCGCAAGATCGAGACTGCCACCGAGCCTCGCTTTCAGGAGCTGTTCGTGGCGGCCATGGCACTCCCCCATGCCACGGCTGCCAACCCGCTGCTCGCTGCAGTGGTGGACCTGCCCGAGCGAGACGGCATCGTGCCGACTGGCGTCGGTCCGGGCGAAATGCAGCCGCCGACCCGTCGGCGACGCGCCGGGAGGCGACGGTGAGCGAAACCCAGATGTGGCAGTCCGTCGCCCACCCGTTAGACCTTCGGGGCGAAATCGAGACTCCAGATGACAGCGACGACGAAGCGATGAGCAGGCAGCGATGAGCGAGCGACGACGGCGAGGAGGCGGACGGGCGGCCCGTCAAGCCCAGCGAGCGACAGCCGATGTGGCGTTCAAGACCCATGTACAGCGGAAGCTGCCCCCAGTGAACGTGCTGGACGACGAGGGCCTCGCCCAGATCGAGTCCAACGCCGAGACGATCCTGTCCGAAGTAGGCGTCGCCTTTCAGGATTTTCCCCGCGCACTTGATCTGTGGCGCGATGCCGGTGCTGACGTGGATGGCGAGATGGTGCGCTTCCCACGCGGCATGTGCCGTGAAATCGTCCAGGCAACCGCACCGGCGGCCTACATCCAGCACGCCCGCAACCCGGCGCGTTCGGTGCCGATCGGCGGCGACGCGACGGTGTTCGTGCCCAACTACGGGTCGCCGTTCGTCACTGATCTGGACGGCGGGCGACGTTACGCCACCCTCGAGGACTTCGAGCGGGTCGTCAAGCTGACCTGGATGCTCCCCCACCTGCACCACAGCGGCGGCACGGTGTGCGAGCCGGTGGATGTGCCGGTGAACAAGCGACACCTCGACATGGTGTACGCACACCTGCGCTACAGCGACAAGCCGCTGATGGGTTCGGTGACCGCGGCCAAGCGGGCTGGCGATTCGGTCGAGCTGTGCCGGATCGCCTTCGGTGGCGATCTGGGCAACCGCACGGTGCTCACGAGCCTTATCAACGCGTCGTCGCCGCTGCGCTGGGATGCCACCATGCTCGGCGCGGCCGAGGTGTACGCGCAGCACAACCAAGCATGCGTGATCTCGCCGTTCATCCTGGCGGGGGCCATGTCGCCCGTCACCGTGGCGGCGCTTGCGGCCCAGGCGCTGGCCGAGGCGCTGTCGGGCATGGCGTTCTGCCAGCTCGTGCGGCCTGGAGCGCCGGTGATCTTCGGTACCTTCGCGTCGTCGATGTCGATGGCGACGGGCGCGCCCACGTTCGGCACTCCCGAAGCCGGCCTGGCGATCTATGTCATGGCCGAGCTGGCCCGGCGCGTCGGGGTGCCGTTCCGCTCGGGCGGGCAGTTCACGTCATCCAAGGCGCCCGATGCGCAGGCGGCCTACGAGTCCGCGTCGACGCTGCTGCCCACGATGGCTGCCGGGGTGAACTTCGTGCTGCACGCGGCCGGCTGGCTCGAGGGCGGGCTGACTTTGAGCTACGAGAAACTGCTGATGGACGCCGACCAGCTCGGGATGATGGAGGTGTACGCCCGGGGCGTGGACATGTCCGACAACAGCCAGGCGGTCGAGGCGTTCACGACGAACCCCCACGGCGACCACTTCCTCGGACACCCGCACACCCTGGCCAATTTCGAGACTGCCTTCTACCAGTCGTCCATCGCCGACAACAACAGCTTCGAGCAGTGGTCCGATGAAGGCTCGCTCGATGCGGCCCAGCGAGCCAACCGGCTGATGAAGCAGATGCTGGCCGACTACGAACTACCGCCCATGGACGACGCAACCGATGCCGAGCTGCGCGACTACATCGCCCGCCGCAAAGCCGAAGAGCCCGACGCCATCGTCTGAGGGCGCCGACAGCCAGGGTGTGCGGTTCAGGTTGCGACGACTGCGGTGACGCCCGCTACGGCGGCAACGATGCCGATGCTCTGGCGTGTGTTGAGGGAGTCCTGGTAGGCGACTCTGCCGACGATGACACTCATCACCGGGAACATCGACGCGCCAACCACGGTTGCGGGTGGGTCGAACCAGATGCCGACGATGTAGAAGATCGTCGCCGCGGCACTGGCGACTCCGGTCAGCAGTGCGAAGCCCATCACGTCGGGCGGGGGCAGCGCGGGCAGGCCCCGGATTGCGACCACGGCAGCCATGAGCGCCACCGAGGTCAGCCGCTGGCCGAACCCTGGCCATGCCCCCGAACTCTCGGACAGGTCAACCAGAACGCTGAGCCCCACGCCGTAGGCCAGGCCCGACAGGGTCGCCCAGATGGTCCCTGCTGCCATGTGCTTGCCGCGCGTGCCGCCTGCGGTCACCAGCCCCAGCCCGCCGAATGCCACAGCGGCACCGATGATGCCGATAAGCGGTGGGTCGTGGCCTCGCACAGCGGTGTAGGCGAACGGGATGACTGCGGAGAGCGTGGCCACGATCGGTGCGGCGATTGCCGAGCCAGCCCGATCCAGCGACGTGTAGTACAGCGCCAAGCCAGCCCCGAGCCCGAGGCCCGACACCAGACCCCGGCTGAAGTCGTCGCCAGCGAACGTGCCGGGAATGAACGGCAGGATCCCGAGCGACACGAGCGCCGCGGCAGCCTGGAACACGATCATCGCTGAGAGCACGTGGCAGCGGGTCACCACCCGTCGCCCGAACAAGTCACTGGTACCGATGCTCACCGACGTAAGCAGTCCGAACAGCGCTCCCACAGTTCCCGACTCCCCGTCTGGCCTAGCGCCGCCTGCGAAGCAACGCTGCCACCGCGGTCGAGGCTCGGGCGGGAATCGGGTGGAACCGTCCCTGCTGGGACACCGTCGGCCCAGCCACCAGCAGCATCCGCCCGGCCACGAAGACAGCCACCGCCACGTGCGATGCCGCCATGACGAAGTAGAACGCGTTGAGGGTCAGCGACATCCCGATAGCGGCGCAGATCGGCCCCACCGTGGCGCCGACGCCGTTCATGCGCACCAGCACGGCGCTGGCACCTGCCCGCTGGGAATCGCGCAGCCAGTCATTGGTCTGGGCCACTGCCAGCGAGTAGACGGGATAGGCAAACGCACCCATCACGCCCATCACAGCGATGCCTGCGATACCCCGCTCGTCGAGTGCCAGCATTCCCAGGCAGGCGGCCGCTGCGACCGATGCGGCCAGGACCATGACGATGCGCCGGGGCACGCGGTCTGACAGTCGGCCGAGCGGGAGCTGCCCGAACAGGCTGCCGATCATCGGGGCAGCGACGAAGGCCGCGACCTGAACCGGCGAAAGGCCCCGCGCCGCCGCGTACACCGCTCCAATGCCCGAAATCGAGCCCAGTGCGCCGCCCACCAGAAACGCGACCACAACACCGGTCGGTGCAGTCTGCAGGAGCGTACGGAGCCCGACACGCTCGGGTACGACGACAGGGGGGTTGGCCGATGCAGACAGCGACATCGGCACCAGTGCGAGCGACACCAGCACCGACACGACAGCGAAGAGCGTGAAGCTGTTGGTGTCGGCGATGGCCACCATGAACTGGCCCGTAGCGATGGCACCCATCGTGATGACCATGTAGCGGGCCAGCATCCGGCCGCGATTCTCGTTGGTTGCCAGCTCGTTCAGCCAGGTCTCGGCCACCACGATCAACGCGGCGAAACACATGCCCCACAGGAACCGGCCAGTACCCCAGACCAGCGGGTTCACCCACACGGCCTGCACGAGCACCACGCTGCTGCCGGCAGATGCCAGCGCGGCGAAGACCCGGACATGACCGACCTGGCGCAGGAAGTGGGGTGCCATTGCCGATCCCGCCAGGAAGCCCACGAAGTTCATCGCCATGACCAGACCCGAGACCGTCGAGCCGAAGCCCTCCGATTCGGCCCGCACCCCCAGCAGCGTGTTCTGCAGGCCGTTGCCTGCCATGAGCAGCGCTATGCCGACGAAGAGCGCAGTGCTCCGAGCGGCCGTCGAGGCAAGCGCTGGACCGCCGACGAGGGGTTCCGGTGCTGGGGCTCGCGAGATGCGCGGCAGGCGTTCGGCTGCCATGTCGCGGGCGCGCCGCAGAGCGCGGTCCCGGCGAGTAGCTCGTGCCGTATCTGATGCACCGCCTGCGGCGGTCGAGTCTGATGCACCGCCTGCGGCGTTTGTTTCGGGCTCGCCCGCTGTCACCGGTGTCTAGGGCTCCGTGCTGTCTGGAACGGGCGTGTCAGTCGCAGGTGGCTCGAATGCCGGTGCATGCACGTACTGCCAGCCGAACCGACCCTTGATGCAGAGATGGCCGCTCGTCACCGAGTGATCCTCGGGAGAAGTCACTTTCACGATGCGCTCATCTTGCGTGTGGAGCTCGAGATTGCACCCCACACCGCAGTACGAGCACACCGTGCGAGTGACCGTCTGGTCATCGGGTCGCCACTCCCCCACTGCGCGCAGGTCGAACTCGGTGCGGAACTGCAAGGCACCGGTAGGGCACACCGCAACGCAGTTGCCGCAATAGACACAGGCACTCTCCGGCAGCTCGACGTCGTACTCGGTGCGGATACGGGCGTCGAAGCCTCGCCCCGCCACCGCGATGGCAAAGGTGTGCTGGGCGTCGTCGCCGCACGCTTCGACGCACTTGTAGCACAGCACGCAGCGGTCATACGCGCGGATGTAGAGGTCGTCCTGCACACGCACCGGGTCGTCCACCAGCTCGAGCTCTGCCTCGGACTCGTCGCCGAGCGCTGCGACGTAGCGCCCCGCGTCGGCGCCGTAGTGCCGCGACCAACCCGCGATCTCGTCGGCTTGGGACAGGTCGTTGGCAGAGCCCAAGAACTCGAGAACCATACGCCGGCTGTGGCGCACGCGCTCGGAGTCGGTGCTGATCTGCATGCCGTCTTCGGCGGGCCGCGAGCAGGCGGGCACAAGCGTGCGGGAGCCCTCCAGTTCCACCACGCAGACACGGCAGACGTTGACCGGCGTGAGGTTGGGCGCCCAGCAGATTGTGGGGGTCTCGACATCAGCTGCAGTGCACGCAGCCAAGATCGTCTGACCCTCTGGCACCGTCACCTCGCGGCCGTCGATGGTGACCGTGACGTGGGAGTCGACGCTGCCGTTGCCCGAAGTCATGATTGCTCTGCCCCCAGTAATCCCAACCGCATTCCCGAGAGCACCGCCGAGGCTGCCGTGTGGCCGAGACCGCAGATAGATGCATCGCCCATGGCGCCGGCGATGTCGTCGAGCAGGATGCGCTGGGAGCGAGTGGGAGCGTCCGCCCGGCGAATCTGGGCGACGATCTCATGCTGCCGCACCGTGCCGACGCGGCACGGCACGCATTGACCGCACGACTCGTCACGGAAGAACTTCGCCAGACGCTCGATCACCGAGCCCATATCAGCAGATTCGTTGAAGACCATCACCGGACCCGAGCCCAGCGTCGTGCCGGCGCTGCGAGTGTCTTCCAGCGACAGCGGCAGCTCGAGCGCATCGGGCCCGACAAAGCTGCCCGCAGCCCCGCCCAGCAGGACCGCCTGCAAGGCGCCCTGCACGCCGCCCGCCAATGACAGCAACTCGCCCAGCGGCGTCCCGAAGGGCGCCTCGTACAGTCCCGGCCGCCCGACGTGGCCCGACAGGCAGAACAGCTTGGTGCCCGGAGAGCCGTCGGTGCCCACGCTGCGGTACGCCGCTGGGCCGATGCGCAGGATCTCATTCACGTTGAGCAGCGTCTCGGGATTGTTGACCACGGTGGGGCGGCCGAAGAGCCCGTGCGTCGTGGGAAACGGCGGCTTGTTGCGGGGCTCGCCCCGGAAGCCCTCGAGCGAGTTGAACAGGGCGGTCTCTTCGCCGCAGATATAGGCACCGGCACCTCGGCGCAGATCGATGTCAAAGGGCTGACCGGACCCTGCGGCATCGTCGCCCAACCAGCCCTCGACACGGGCCTGGACGATCGCGTGCCGGAGGCGCTGGGTGGCTAGCGGGTACTCGCCACGGATGTAGATCCAGCCCTGGGTGGCGCCGACGACGAGCCCGGCCACGGCGATCGACTCGATGATCGCGAGCGGGTCCCGCTCGCAGAGCAGCCGGTCTTTGAAAGTGCCTGGCTCTGACTCGTCGATATTGGCCACGACGTGCTTGGGGCCATCGCCGTCCGCGACAGCCCGCCACTTGATGCCGGTGGGGAATGCTGCGCCGCCTCGGCCCGACAGCCCTGAACTGCTGATCTGCGAGATGACCTCGTCGGGTCCGAGGCGCAGGGCCGCTTCCAGCGCTGAGCCGCCCCCTCGAGCCTGGTATGCCTCCATCGAGGCAGCTTCGGCTGCGCCCGATGGCTCGACCATGTGACGCAGCAGGCTCGGCGCGTCGGGCGATTCGGCAGTGACGCTCACGAGCAGTGAATCGGGGCCGTGTTCGTCGTCAGGTACACGGTCGGGCTCGCGCCGGCCCTGGATGAACACTGCCGGCGCACGCTCGCACTGACCCAAGCACGGTCCCTCGTGGGTGGCATGCCCTTGGGAGCGAAGATTCTCTGCGAGCCGGGATGCGCCGGCGAGCGCGCAGATCGGGTCGACGCAGACGTGGCGCACGCTGAGTTCGTGCGCCGGGGCTTCGGTGCGGAACATCTCGTAGAACGTGGCAACGCCGTAGGCCTCTGCGGGCGGCACCCCCAAGGTGCGGCCGACAAAGTTCAGCCCGCCTGGCGAGATCCAGCCCGCCTCTCGCTGCAAGGCATGCAGGGCCGGCAGCAGCAGGTGTCGCATCTGCTTGCGGCGACGCGTGCCGCCACGCACCACCCGGGGGTGGTCGACGACGACAGCACCGGAGTCGGCGTCGCTGACGCTGAGCGCCGCCATGACAGCCCGTCGCTCCGATGCGGTCGGGGACGCATCGGAGAAGTGAAGGTCAGCCACCGGCACCACCGGCAGCGGCTGCAGCACTAGGTCGCCCTGTGCCGGATCCCATTGGGCCCGATCTCGCTGAGCTCGATCTCAGGGGATCGATGCGCACGGCTGCTGCTTTGAATTCGGCCGTTCCGCTGCGAGCGTCCCAAGCATCGTTGGTGAGCAGGTTGGTGTCGACCAGTTCCGGGAAATGGAAGGTGGTGAACACCAATCCGGCAGGCAGGCGGTCGGTGATGCTCACTTCCATGTTCACCGAGCCGCGCGGTGAGCTCACCTGCACAGCGTCTCCGTCGGTGATGCCGAGTGCTGCTGCATCGGAGGGGCTCACCTCGATGGCATCGCCGGATCGGATCGGCGAAGAGTAGCCAGCCGTCTGCGCTCCGGTGTTGTACGAGTCGAGAACCCTGCCTGTGGTGAGCCGGAGCGGAAACTGCTCGCTCAGTGCCTCGGCGGGCGGACGATGCACGTTGACCGTGAATGGTGCGGACGCGTGACCGTCGAGGTCATCGGCCCACAGCCACGAGTGCAGGAACTCGGTGCCCGGATGGTCGTCGTGCGGGCACGGCCACTGCAGGCCGCCGTTGTCCTCGAGACGTTCCCAGCTCATGCCGCCATGCAGCGGCGACAGCATCCGCAGCTCATCCCACAGTTCGTGGGCTGTCGCCGCGGTCCAGCTGGCACCCATGTGCTGTGCCAAATCGCCAATGATGCGCACGTCATCCCGGGCGTCGCCTTGGGGCGGCACCGCTGCCCGCACACGCTGCACGCGCCGTTCTGACGAAGTCACTGTTCCCTCGCTGGAGGACCAGCCCGCAGCTGCCGGCAGCACCACGTCGGCCATGCGGGCCGTGTGAGTGAGCGAGATGTCCTGCACGACGAGCAGGTCCAGTCCTTCCAGCAGCTTGCGGGCATGTGCCACATTGGCCTCGGAGTCGGCCGGGTTCTCTCCTATGACATACAGCGCCCGCAGCTCGCCTTCCTCCATGGCTTCGAACATCGCCGTGAGGTGCTTGCCGGGGACCGGATTCAGCTCGCAATCCCACACCTGCTCGAAACGAGCCCGGGCCTCCGCGTCGACGAGCGCCTGGAATCCGGGCAGACGATCGGGCAGCGCCCCCATGTCGCCACCGCCTTGCACGTTGTTCTGGCCTCGCAGCGGCACCAATCCCGAGCCGCGCCGCCCGACGTGGCCGGTGAGCAGCGCGAGGTTGCATAGCGACAGCACGTTCTCGACAGCGGTGTGGTGCTCGGTGATGCCCAGTGTCCACAGGATCTGAGCGGTTGAGGCGGTGGCATAGGTGCGCGCCATCTCCGCTATGGCGTCGGCAGGTACACCGGTCAGCCGCTCGCCCTCGTCCAGCGTGAACGGCTCGACCGAGGCCGCATAGTCCTCGAAGCCGGTGGTGGCACGCTGGATGAACGATTCGTTGTGCCATCCCTGGGCGATGATCTCGCGACCCACCGTGTTGGCAAGCGCGATGTCGGTGCCGACGTCGAGCCCCAGCCAGACGTCGGCGAACTCAGCAGATGAGGTGCGGCGGGGGTCCACCGCGTACATCACGGCGCCGCCCTCGAGCCCTCGCAGCAGGTGATGAAAGAAGATCGGGTGGGCCTCACGGGCGTTCGATCCCCACAGCAGGACCACGTCCGTTTCGGTGATCTCCCGGTAGGAGCACGTTCCGCCCCCGAGTCCGAACACTGTCGCCAGACCGACGACCGACGGAGCGTGTCAGGTGCGATTACAGGAGTCGATGTTGTTGGACTTCAGCACCGTGCGCATGAACTTCTGGGCCGCGTAGTTCATCTCGTTGGTGCTCTTCGAGCACGAGAACATGCCGACGCCGCCGGCGCCGTGTTGCTGGGTGGCCGCCTGCAGGCCTGTGGCTGCGCGGTCGAGAGCGTCGTCCCAGGTTGCGGGCCTCAGCACTCCGCCGTCGCGTACCAATGGAGTCTCGAGTCGCGCGAGGGGTGACTGACGCCCCCTCCTTCGTGCACCATTCCCCCGCGGCATCATCCCTCCAGATTCGCGTACTCGCTGAACGCCGTCGCCCCAAATTGTAACGCCGCTCTTGGTGTCACTACCGTGATTACAACAGTTTCACTCTGACTACAACCCGCACGGCACGCCGCAGCGGAACGCTGTTCCGCATTGCAGAACAGTTCCACAATACGGCACAATTCTGGCCCTGGTTGACGGCTCCGCCCGCGTTGCGGGGTACCGTGGAGCCGGTGCAATCGATCTCGCGTGCGTTCGCCGTCCTGCGGGCTCTGGCGGTGGGACCACAGGGCGTCACCGATGTCGCGGACCACGTCGGACTGCCCAAGAGCACCGTGGCGAGGCTGCTGACATCGCTTGAAGCAGTCGGTGCCGTCGCGCAGGATGATGCGGGAGGCGAGTACCGCATCGGGCAGGGGCTCATCGACATCATCGGAGCCGCAGGAGACGATCGCAGCCTGCTGGCTGCCGCCCGTCCCCATCTGCACAGCTTGGTCAACCAAGTCGGTGAGACCGCCGGCGTGAGCGTCCGGGCCGATCGCACCGTCTACTACCTCGACCAGGTTGAGCCGGAGTCCGAAGTGCAGGTGCGTTCTTGGACTGGCGAGTACTGCCCGCTGCACTTGGTGCCGTCGGGGCTGGTCTACTTGGCGCACCTCAGCCCCGATGACCTCGAGGACTATCTGGCCGGCGGACTCGAAGCCACCACGGCGAACAGCATGGTCGACGCCGAGGCTTTGCGGATCCGGCTGGCGCAGGTGCACAGCGCCGGATACGTCTGGGTGTATGAGGAGTTCGCGATCGGCATCAACTCCGTGGCAGCGCCGGTGCTGGGACCCGATGGCGACGTAGTCGCCGCGCTGCACGTGCATGGTCCGGCGTACAGGTTTCCCGACCCCAACCGCACGCACGACATTGGCCTGGTGCTCATCGAGGCAGCGTCGAATCTGGCCGACCACTTGGCCGGCCGAGCTCCGCTGTCGATCTGAGCCCGGCCGGCTAATTCGCTGGACGGTCCCTGCGACGTCGGATCTCGTCGGAGATAGCCGGCACCACCTCGTGCAGGTCGGCGATCACCGCGTATCCGGCCTTGGTCACCATGTTTGCCTCAGGATCGATGTTGATGGCGAGGATGTTCTTCGAACCCATCGCGCCCACCCAGTGCTGAATGGCTCCCGAGATGCCGCACGCGATGTAGATCTCGGGTGCGATGCGGGTGCCGGTCTGGCCCACCTGATCGGCGTGACTGCGCCAGCCGTTGTTGGTGACCGCACGGGAGCAGCCGACTCGACCGCCGAGCAGTTCTGCCAGCTCTTCGAGCGGCGCGAAGCCCTCCGCGGAGCCCACGCCGCGGCCGCCCGAGACCACCACGGGCGAGGTGGACAGCGTGATGCCCTCGGTAAGGGTCACCCGGTCGCGGACCAAGGTGCGTTCGGCTTCAGAGCCTAGATCCGGTGCGAAATCTGCAACCATCGCTTCGACGGGATCGTCTTCGCATGGCGCGGCCTCCACGGCATGCTGGGCGATGGTCAGCAGCGGCAGGGACGACGTGAGCGTCACGTCTTCGAGCAGCGATCCGCCCCACTGGATGCGGGTGATCTCCCATGGGTCGTTCGCGGGACTCACACTCACGCAGTTGGCCACGAGCGGCAGGTCAGTGCGGGCAGCCAGCTGAGCCATGGCCTCGGCGCCCCGGTCGGTGCCCGCAGCAACAACGGCAGCAGGGTGCACGGCCTCGATGAATGCTGCGAGCGCAGCTCCCCACGCGTCGGGTCCGTAATCGGCCAGCAGCGAGTGGCGGCCCCGATGCACGACGGCGGCACCGTAGGAAGCACAGGAGGCAACGAGACTCGCACCGTGCGTCTCGAACAGCTCACTGTCACCGAGAACGACGGCATCGAGGTCCGCGCCCAGGTCTGCAGCGAGCCTCCGGGCTGCGGTGAGCGCTTCGAGTGCCCCACCTGAGGGAACACCTCGGTCGTGATCGATGAGGACCGCGACGCTGCTCACAGCACTCCCAGCTCATCCAGCAGGTCCACTACGGCCGGTGCGGCGGCGGCACTGTCGCCGAGCATCACCGTCGTGCTGGCCCGCTCGGGTGGCCGGTGCAAGCGCTGGCGGGCCTGGCCGCCGGCGACTGCGTCCCCCGCACAGTCGAAAGCGGCGATCTGTGCCTTGCGTGAGGCCAGACGTCCCTTCATCGTCGGGTAGCGGGGCAGGTTGATGCCCTCCTTGACCCCGAGTGCGCACGGGGTCTCCAACTCGTACACCTCGTAGCCGGCATCGGTCTCGCGGCGGGCCACGATGCCACCCTCGGTGACATCGATGCCCTTGATACCGTTCACGATCGGGCGTCCGAGCGTGTATGCCACCCGGATGCCGACCTGGAAGTTGCCGCCGTCGGCCGACTCGTTGCCGAACAGGATGAGGTCGAACTCCCCGCCGTCCGATTCCAGCTCGCGCACCGCCTTGGCAATCGCCGTCGCCGTGCGCTGGGGGTCCCAGTCCAAGCCGCCCTCGGCGACCACCAGTGCCAGCTCGGTGCCGCCCACGCTGGCGGCGTAGCGCAGCTGCTCGGTGGACTCCTCCGGGCCGAGCGTCAACACCACCACGGTGTGATCGTCGCCGTCGAGCCGCTCGGCGATCTGGGCGGCTTCCTCGACGGCGCATTCCTCGTGCGGGCTGGTGGTGAAGCCCAGATGGGCAGTATCGACCTGCTGGCCGTCGGTGGTCACGTTGATGCGCGACCCCACGGCGGGGACCCGCTTCACGCAGACCAGGATGCGCACGCCCGCTGCCCTCAGGCCTTCATGCGGCTGTCGTCGGGGTCGAACAGCGCAAGGTTCGCACCCGTGGCTGCCACAGTGACCGGGTACATCTCGTTCTGGTACATCACAGCGAGTTCGGTACCCGTCGTGGCCAGCTCAGGCGGCAGGTACGCCATTGCCAGGTAGGCCTCGAGCGACGGGGCATTGCCTGCCGTCGTGAGGCGGCTGACCCTGCCGTGCGAGTCGGTGATCCGCTCGCCCGCGGGGGTCAGCACGGGTTCGTTGCCCGCGCCCATCGGGAAGCGGTCGTAGCCCTCCGCACAGCGCAGGCTGTCGAAGCGCAGCATGCAGAGCTGGGCGGCCAGCGGCGCTTCCCGGGCTGCCAGGTAGGCCTCCTTGCCGATGAAATCAGCCGCCTTGACACGCGGCCGGGCCAGGCCTGCCTCCACCGGGTTGTAGTCGCTCTCGAGCTCGGCGCCCATGAGCCGGTAGCCCTTCTCGAGCCGCCCGGTGGTGCCGTACACCCCGGCGCCGACCGGCCTCAGGTCGAAGTCTCGCCCCGCTTCGGCGATGGCGTCCCACAGAGCCAGCCCCGCGCTCGTGGGGCAGTAGATCTCGAAGCCCGCATCGCCGACGTAGGAGATGCGGAACATCTGGGTCGGGATCCCCGACAGCAGCGCGTCGCGCACTTGGCCGTAGCCGAAAGCCCCTTGGGACAGGTCGGTCTCGGTCAGCGTCTGCAGCAGCGCGATCGCATGGGGACCCCACACGCCGTAGGTGGCCAGTGCCTCGGTGCGGTTCTCGAAGTGCACGCCGTCGGCCGGGAGGTTGTGGCGGAACCAGTACTCGTCGCGCCCGCCGTCGAACGCGCCGGTGGCGATGCGGAAGCGATCCTCGGACAGGCGCACGATGGTGAGGTCCGAGCGGAAGCCGCCGTCGGCGGTGAGCACCGGCGTGTAAATCGAGCGACCGACCGGCAGATCGCACTTGTTGACCACCATCTTCTCGATGTAGGGCACGACGCCGGCGCCTGACACCTCGAACACCTGGAACGGCGAGATGTCCACCAGCCCGCACTGCTCGCGCAGATGCAGGTGCTCCGCATCGGTGATCGGGCTCCACCAGCGAGCGTCCCACTCGTGGGTGCGGCCCTCGATGCCGTAGCGCTCGACGAGGTCGGCATTCGATTCGTACCAGTGCGGCCGCTCCCAGCCGCCGGCCTCGAAGTAGTAGGCGCCGAGGTCATCGGTGCGGGCCTTGGCGGGGCCGCAGGTCAGGTTGCGGCGCGTCGCCCACTGCTCGCGGGGGTGCACGATGCCGTAGGTCTTGTTGAAGTGCTCGTCGGCCCGGGTCTCGATGTGGATGACGTTGCGGTCCTGGGGGTAGAAGCGTGTGACGTCCGAGCCGTGGGGATCGGTCATGCGGGGATAGCCGTAGGTCATCCACTCGGCCATCAACCGCCCTACACCAGGACCTTCCTTCACCCACACAGCCGCGACCGACCACAGGTTGTCGACCTCCGGTGTCGGACCCAGGACCGGGGCGGCATCGGGTGTCAGCGAGAGCAGGCCGTTGATGGCGTACTTGATCTCGCCGTCGCCCAGAAACTCCATCAGCTCGATGGCCTGCTCGAGCTGTTCGTCGAAGTCATCGGGCGTGAAGGGCATCTCGGTGGGGCTGAGCGCTGCCTCATCGTTGGAGGGGATGTCCTCCACCCGGTGCAGGATCGGCCGGTGGGCATAGCTGCCCACCTCCATCGATCCCGCCGACTGACGCTCGTAGCAGAACGTGTCCATGTCCCGCACGATCGGGTAGGCCAGCTCCTGGTTGGTCTCGACCAGCACGTCGAACGGGCCGACATCGACCATCTGGTGGACGGCGGGGGTCAGCGGGATGGTGGCCCCGGCCATCTGGGCAAGCTTCGGGCTCCATACGCCGCAGGCGATCGCGACTGTGTCGCACTCGATGCGCCCCCGGTCGGTCACCACGGCGGAGATGCGGGGGCGGTTGGCGCCCGGAGCGGTCTCGATGTCGAGCACCTCGGTGTTGGCGAAGGTCTGCAGGTGACCGGCTTCAGTTGCCCGACGGCGCATTTGGGTACCCGTTTCGAGCGAATCCACTGCCGACACGCCCGGTGTGTAGAAGCCGCCCAGGATGACGTCGGGATCGATGAACGGCACCAGCTCGATGACTTCGTCGACGCTGAGCAGCCGGGCCTCGATGCCCCAGCAGGTCGCCGAGGTCATGCGCCGGCGGAACTCTTCCATGCGCTCGGGCGAGCGGGCCACTTCGATGCCGCCACAGGTGTTCTGCAGGCCCAGCGCCTCGTACTGGCGTTGGCTGTCGACGGTCAGATCGACGATCTCCTTTGAGTGATCGACCGGGAAGATGAAGTTGGAGGCATGACCGGTGGAGCCGCCAGGGTTGGGCAGCGGCCCCTTGTCCAGCAGGACGATGTCGTTCCATCCGAGGTCGCTGAGATGGCCCACCAGGCAGTTGCCCACGATCCCCGCCCCGATGACGACACAATCTGCCCGCGCCGGAAAGTCGCTCATACCTGTCATCCCCCACTGTTGCCGGATCGCCGCTGTGCCGAATTGCTTCGTTGCTGTTCTGTATGATGGAACAGTTCCACTCAGCGGAACAGCATCTAGGGGAACAGTAGCCGAACGACTCAGCATTCGACGACCAGCACTCGTCGCCGGAACGCCGGTGGCACCGCCATGCGGTGAGGTTCTGGCAGGGTGTTGGGGGCTCTCACCGAGGAGGGTGTACGGCATGACGACGACAGGCGCGATACCCAGCGATCTCGAGATCGCTGCGGCTGCACAAATCCGGCCGCTGACAGACATCGCAGACGAGGCGGGCATCCCGCGCGAGTACTTGGAGCTGTATGGCTCGGGTGTCGCGAAGGTCCAGCTCGAGGCGGCCGAGGCCATGGCCGACCGGCCCCGGGGGCGTTATGTCGTGGTGACCGCTATCACCCCGACCCCGCTGGGCGAGGGCAAGACAACGACGACGGTCGGACTGGGCCAGGCATTCGCGCACATCGGCCGTACGGCGACGATCGCCATACGGCAGCCGTCGATGGGTCCCACGTTCGGCATCAAGGGCGGCGCTGCGGGCGGCGGCTACAGCCAGGTCGTGCCGATGGACCTATTCAACCTCCATCTCACCGGCGACATGCATGCCGTGACGGCCGCCCACAACTTGTGCGCCGCAATGCTGGACGCGCACCTGTACCACGGCAACGAATCGGGTCTCGACATCCACAACATCACCTGGCGGCGGGTGCTGGACGTCAATGACCGGGCGCTGCGCAACATCACCATCGGCCTTGGCGGGCGCCTCGACGGCATCCCCCGCGAGTCCGGCTTCGACATCACGGCCGCATCAGAGGTGATGGCGACGCTGGCGCTGTGCACGTCGATGTCGGACCTGCGTGCCCGGCTCGGCCGCATCGTGCTGGGCTACACCAAGGGCGGCGATCCGGTCACCGCGGAGGAAATCGGTGCTGCGGGTTCGATGGCCGTGCTGCTGCGCGAAGCCATCAAACCGAACCTGATGCAGACGCTGGAGGGCTCGCCTGCGCTGGTGCATACGGGTCCCTTCGGCAACATCGCCACCGGCAACTCCTCGATCGTGGCGGACCGCATCGGCATCGGGACGTCGGACTTCCTGCTGACCGAGGCCGGATTCGGCGCCGACATGGGCGCCGAGCGCTTCTTCAACATCAAGTGCAGGTACTCGGGCGTGGCACCCGATGCCGCGGTGATCGTGGCCACGGTGCGCGGGCTGAAGGCCCATTCGGGCAAGCACCGGATCGTGGCCGGGCGACCCTTGCCCCCGGCGCTGCTCGAGGCCAATCCCGACGAGGTGCACGCCGGCGGCGACAACCTGCGCAAGCAGCTCTCCAACGTGCGAATGCATGGCGTGTCGCCGGTCGTGGCCATCAACACCTTCCCGGGCGACAACGAAGAGGACCTGGCGGCAATCGCCGAGATCGCGTCCGAGTACGGCGCCTTGTCGGCCCGCTGCACCCATTTCGCGAACGGGGGCGCCGGCGCAGCCGAACTCGCCGAGGCGGTGGCCGAAGCGGCCGAAGAACCGACCGACTTCGCCGTGCTGTACCCCGACGACGTAGGGCTGCGCGACAAGATCCATGCAGTCGCCACCAAGGTGTACGGCGCAGACGATGTGAGCTACACCGCCCGCGCCAACCGCGAGATCGACGGCTACGAGCGCAACGGATTCGGCAACCTGCCGGTGTGCATCGCCAAGACGCATCTGTCCATCTCCTCCGACGCATCGCTCAAAGGCGCTCCGACCGGCTGGACGCTGCCAGTGCGCGAGGTGCGCGCGTCGGTGGGAGCCGGGTTCGTGTATCCGATCTGCGGCGACATGCGGACGATGCCAGGACTGGGCCGTGACCCCGCAGCACGCCATATCGACCTCGACGCCGACGGCGAGATCGTCGGCCTGAGCTGACGGAGTTGCAATTGCTCGCGTTCTTCTCGAATCCAAGGAGCAACCGGACACAGAGCTGGACATCTGTCTGGCGGCCGGACTCAGCGCGTCGCCGGTTGGCGAGCAGCCGCAGGCTGTCAGCCGATGACGCTCAGGTGCGTCGCAGGCTGCTGGCCGACGCCCAGTGGGAGCTGATCCCGTTGCGCAACCTGGCTGACCAGCTCCCGCACCTGCCGCCTGAATCGCCGGTCTCTGTCACGGCGTCGGCCTCCAAGACGCTCGAGGACACGCTGGACCTGACTGCTGAGCTGTGCGCTCTGGGGCACCGACCGGTCCCCCACATCGCCGCACGCATGGTGCGCAGCCGCGACCACATCGAAGAGTTGCTAGGACGCGTCAGCACACTTGGCCTCACTGAGATCTTCCTGGTGGGCGGCGACGTGACGTCTCCCGCAGGTCCTTTCGATAGCGCTCAACAACTGCTCGAAGCCCTTCGGGACCTCGAGCACACACTGACGCACATCGGGGTGACCTCGTATCCCGAAGGTCATGCGCTCATCAGCGATGCGGTGCTGCATGAGGCACTGCATGCCAAGCAGGCCCTACTGGCCGATGCGGGCATTGCGGGCCACGCAGCGACGCAGATGTGCTTCCACTCCCGTTCGATCATCGAGTGGCTCTCGTCCGAGCGTGACAGCGGGTTCACGCTTCCCGTGCACCTCGGCATCCCCGGCGCGGTCGACCCGGCGCGCCTGCTGCGCATCGGCACTCGCTTGGGCATCGGCGCCTCGCTGCGCTACCTGCACAAGAACACTGGAGCTGTGGCACGCATGCTGCGACCCGGCGGCTACGACCCCGGCGGCTTGGTGGACGCCCTCGCGCCTCACGCCGACCGGCTCGACATCGCCGGCCTGCACGTGTTCACGTTCAACTCCATCGCTGACACTGTCGCCTGGCGCGACGCCGCCGTGGCGGGCCGCCGGTAGCCCAGTACCGGCAAGCGAGAGGCGCGAGACATTGCCAGCGGGACTGTTGGCGGCGCTGAAGATCGCATTGCTCGCGATCTTGGGCATCGCGCATCGCGTGTACTGGCACGGGGGCATCGACATCACGTTCGTGGTCTTTGCCCTGTTCCTCTCGACCAATCTCGTGATCTGCTTCTGGGAGATCTGCCTCTTCTTCCGGCGGGACTACATCGAGTCTCGGTTTGCCCACTGGCAACAACATCGGCTGCGCACCGGCAGGAGCCCGGCACTCGCGTTCCTCACCACCAAGGTTCCGCTGCGCTCAGCGTTCTCTCCGACTGTCTGGGCCGACGTGTGGGCCGCCTATTCGGTGTACGACGGTTCGTATGCCGATCGCCGCACGTACGGGTTCAACGTGGACGTAGGCAATGGCTTCATCACGGCCATACCCACGCTGATCCTGTACGCAGCGTTCACCACGGAGTTCCTCTCGCCGCTTGCAGCAGGAATTCTCGGAATCATGTTCTTCTGGCAGTGGACCTATGCGACGTCCATCTACTTGGTGAGCTTCTTCATTGCGAAGCGTCACCGGGACATCAGCAGGGGCGAGGTGTACGGCATGATCCTGGCGTTGAACGCCACCTGGATCGTGGTCCCGCTGCTGGGG
The DNA here is from genome assembly GCF_965203655.1 of Candidatus Poriferisodalis sp. Lineage (GTDB taxonomy): Bacteria > Actinomycetota > Acidimicrobiia > Acidimicrobiales > Poriferisodalaceae > Poriferisodalis. Next base: position 102,006 of record NZ_CBDBDD010000005.1, on the reverse strand, counting down.
CTGTACGTCTCCATCCGCCTCGTCGTCGACAGCAGTTACAGCGTCTTAGGCGGCTGAAGACGGAGCTCTGCGTCGATGCTCCGGAAGGGCGGGTGCGGGCTCTTCGGAGATACTGAAGTGCAGCGCTGCGGCCGCTACGCCGAGTGCGGCAGCCACCCACCACCACAGGTCGTATGAACCGGTGAGCTCGCGGATTTCGCCGCCGCCCCAGGAACCGAGGAATGCGCCGACCTGGTGGGACAGGAAGACGAAGCCGAACAGCGTTCCGGCCCGACGCACGCCAAATTGGCCCAGCACGATGCCCGAGGTCAATGGCACGCTGGCGAGCCACACGATCCCCATCACGACGCCGAACCCGAGCGCTACGACGGGGGTCACCGGCAGCAGCACCAGGCCTGCGAAGGCGAGCGCCCGGGTGCTGTACATGATGCTCAGCAGCCGGCTCTTCGCGAACCGCATGCCCAGCGCCCCGGCGGCGAACGCTCCCACGATGTTGAACAGGCCAACGAGCGACCACGACATGTTGGCGACGGCGGTATCGAGGCCGGCATCGGTGAGTGTCTTGGGCAGGTGCACACCGATGAACGTGACGTGGAAGCCGCAGACGAAGAATGTGCAGTTCACCAGCAGGTAATCGCGATGGCGAGCCGCCCTCGCCAACGTCGTCAGTAGCGAATCGTCGTCGTCCGGCACCGTTTCGACGGCTTCGGCGGGCCCAGACTGAGTGCGCAGCGGCCGGACGAACAGCCCGATGGACACCGTCACGACTGCCAGGACGGTCAGCGCACTGCGCCAGCCGAATGCGCTGATGACAGCACCGGTCAGCGGTACCAGCACGAAGTGCCCGAGCGAGCCGCATGCCGTGGCCACGCCCAGTGCCATCGAGCGTCGTTGGGGGTCCACGAGCCGGCTCATCGACGACAGCACCACTGCAAACGACGCTGCAGACATGCCGAGCCCGACGATCACCCCGCCCCCGAGATGTAACCCAGCGGGTCCGTTGGCTGCGCCCATCACCAGCAGGCCGCCCGCATAGGCGACGGCGCCCACAACCAGCGTCCGTGCCGCGCCGAACCGGTCGGCGATGGCACCCGCGAGCGGTTGGCCCAGGCCCCACACGAGGTTCTGCAGGGCAACGGTCAGCCCGACCGTGCCGATGCCCACATCCAGCGCTTGGTCGATGGCGTCCGGGAACAGCCCCATCGTGGCCCGTACGCCCAGCGTCAGCGCAGTGATGATGCTGCCGGTGATCAGGATCGGCGCGATCGACGTCTTGCCGGTCCGGGGGCGCACCGGATCACCCTATGGCGGCAGTCGTGAGGGCGCTCAGCAGGCGTTGATCAACCGCAGACCGTGCACCGCTTCCATCTCGGTGAGTTCTGCCAGCACCTTGCGAGACGGTCGCCGGGACACCCGGATCGTGGCCACGGCAGCGTGATGCTTGGGACCTGCCACGATCTCGTTGCGCATCTGCAGCACATTGATTCCGCTGGCCCGCAGCGCCATGAGGATGCCGGCCAGCACGCCCACCTGGTCCCTGTGGCGGACAACGATGGTGCTCCGGCCCAGCGGCCGCTCGGCCCGGTTGACGCAGTTGAGCACCTCACCGGTCGCGAACGCTTCAAGCACTTCGACGATGCCGTCGGCGATGTCCTCGGACGCCTGCACGGTGGAGGCGCCGATGTGATGGGTGCCAGTGACGCTCGGATGCGACGCCAGCGGAGACTGCCACTCGGGGTCGGCTCCCGTCGGTTCTCCCTGGAACACGTCAAGACCTGCGCGCATGCTCCGCTCGTCGAGCGCCCGCAGCAGCGCGTCCTCGTCCACGATCTCGCCGCGTGAGGTATTGAGCAGGATGGCGCCGTCGGGCATCTTGGCGAGGAATTCGGCATCTACGAGGCCGCAGGTCTCGGCGTTGGCCGGCAGGTGCAGCGACACGATGTGGGCGTCGCGCAGCAGAGTGTCGTAGTCGGGTGCGACCTCGATCTCGAGCCGCCTCATGTCCGCTAGCAGCTCGCGGGAGCGGTCCGAGCGGTACAGCGCAGCTACTTCGATGCCGAATGCCGCGGCGCGGCGCGCCACCTCGATGCCGATCGCTCCCATGCCCACGATTGCCATACGGCGGCCCTTCAGGCCCGAGGCGCCCATGTAGCGGGACTTGTCCCAGCGGCCCGAGCGAAGGTCTGACGAGGCATCGACGATGTGGCGGTCGATTGCCAGCAGCAGCCCCATCGTCAGCTCGGCGACCGCCACGGCGTTACGCCCTGGAACGTTGCACACGTAGATGCCGTACTTGCTGGCGCCGTCACAGTCGATGGTGTCGGTGCCAGCCCCGGCGCGCAGCACCATGGCCAGCTCATCAGCGGCCTTGAACACCTTGCGGGTCACCTCAGTGCTGCGCACCACCAGCACCTCGACGCCCGCGATGTGCTCAGGCAGGTCATCGGCTTCCAATTCGGGCTTGACAACGCACTCGTGGCCCGCAGCTTCGAGCCAGCCCAAGCGGCCGGCGTCGATCTTGTCGGCGAAGAGGATGCGCATCGGACTCAGTGATGCGACCCGGGGCGGCGCCGCGCTGCTGCGAGGCGAGCCACCGGGAGAACTGTCTGCATGTTCAGCCAGTGTGCCAAACACGCGACCCTGCGCGGTGACACGCCGAGTCCCCCGCTCTTGTTCGCTCCGCTCACAGGCCGCTCGGGCCTCGGTCTCCCGCTCGCGTGCGCTCCGCTCAGCTTGGTGCGACGTCGTCTTCGAGGTAGGCGCGGATGATGGCGTCGTAGCTCTCGTCGGGCGTGAAACCCAGATCCAAAGCCCGCTGGGTGTCGAATCGCTCCGGCCATCCGGAGACGATGTGTGCAATCGTCGGGTCAGGCGATTCAACGATCAGCGCCGCCGCTTCGGGACCAGCGACACGAGCGAGGGCTTCGATCTGCTCGCCGACGGTCATCGACACGCCAGGCATGGTGAGGCTGCGCCGTGCTCCCAGCGCCGCACTGTTGAGTTCCGCGGCGTGGAGCATGTATCCGACTGCGGTTCGGGGGCTGGCATGGCTATGGCGCACTTCCCTCGGAACGGGCAGCACCGCCGGGGCACCGCCCAGCGGCTCGCGGATGATGCCGCTGAAGAATCCGGATGCGGCGGCATTGGGCGATCCCGGACGAACGCTGATAGTGGGAAGCCGGATGCCGATGCCATCGAAGAAGCCGCGGCGGCTGTAGTCGGCCAGCAGCGCCTCGGCCACCGTTTTCTCCATGCCATAGGAAGTGAGCGGCGTCAGGTGGAAGTCATCGGGGATCGGATCGGGAAACGGCGCACCGAAGACCGCGATGGATGACGTGAACACGACCCGTGGAATCCCCCCAGCGAGGCGCAGCGCATCGAACAGCGCCCGGGTGCCATCGACGTTGACCGCCATGCCCTTGTCAAAGTCGGCTTCAGCTTCACCGGAGACGACGCCAGCGAGGTGGAACACGACATCGGGCTCTGGCCTCAGCAGCTCGGCGGCGACGCCCGGCTCGCAGATGTCGGCGACGTGCGCGTAACAGATGCCGTCCTCGGTGGATGTCTCGACGATGTCGACGAGATCGATGCGGTCGATGGCGCTCCCATGCAGAGTGCCATCGTCCACCAGTCGCCTGGTCAGCTTCCGGCCCAGCATCCCTGCGGCCCCGGTGATCAGCACGTGCATCCGGCGAACCTCGCTTCGGGTGTGTCTGGGACGCTTCCGCCCGTACCGGATCGCGGCGTGCTACAGCAGCTGTCCGATGTCGAGCACGAGCAGGATCACCAGCAGCACGATGATTCCCGCGTTGAGCACGCTGACCGGCCACTTCCAGCGGTGATCAGAGCGCCAGTGCCGCTTGATGCTGGCGACGTTGGCCCACAGTGCAACCAATGCGATCGGGATTCCGACCGCGGGGCCCACGCCTGGCGCAAGGCGGATGATCGGTGCCGCGAACGGCAGGATCACGTAGGTCAGCGTGCAGCGAATGGCCGAGATCAGGATGGAGAACCGCAGCGTGCGGGCGGATGCTTCGTCGAGCTCCGGAGCTGCAGCGACAGTGTCCGTCACGATCGCCCATTCTCGCAGCCGCAGCTTGCTTTGGTGCACTGCCAAAGGCCCCATAGCGACTCCGGATGTGCTGCGGTTGTGCGGGGGCCTCGGCACTTGCTCAGTACCATCGTCACCGATTGCTGTGACACCACTTGACCAAGGGGAAACCATGGCTGGCGCACTTGATGGAGTACGAGTTCTGGATCTGTCCACGCTGGTACAGGGACCGCAAGCGGGAGCCATGCTGCACGATCTCGGCGCGGAAGTCATCAAGATCGAATTGCCGCAGGTCGGCGACGTCGGCCGGCATGTGGACGTGCTCGAGGATTACGGCCACTCGTCGGTGTACATCGCGTGCAACCGTGGCAAGCGCTCGGTCACGCTCGACTTGCGTGTCGACGCGGGCAAGGAGGCCTTTCTGAAACTGGTCGAGACCTCCGACGTGGTGCTGTCGAATTTCAAGCCCGGCACGCTCGACGAATGGGGCCTGGGCTACGACGATCTCGCGGCCGTGAACCCGGGCATCATCTGGGCGGCGGGCAGCTTCCTAGGTCCCTACGGTCCCGAGGCCGACCGTGAAGGCGCCGACATCGCCGGGCAAGCATCCGGCGGAGTCATCGCCTCGAGCGGATTCGACGGCGGGCCGCTGTCGACGTATGGCGCGCTGGTGGCCGATCATTGCGGCGCGCAGAACCTCCAGACCGCAATCTTGGCGGCGCTCTTCGCCCGCCAGCGCACCGGCAGGGGCCAACGGGTCGATGTGAGCCTGCTCGGCGGGCAGATCTGGCTGCAGGCATTCGAGTACACCCATCTGCTGATGACCGGCGAGGAGGCCGGACGCTCCAACGGCGGCCATCCGCTGGTACACGCGCTGTACGGCGTGTTCCCCACGTCTGACGGTGCGATCGCCATGGCGGGATGTCCCGAACACCTCTGGCCGGGCATGTGCCGGGCCATCGAGCGCCCCGATCTTGAGGATCATCCTGCGTGGAACGCCTACTTCGTGCCGCGCGAGGTGGCGCTCGAGATGCGCGCCTTCTTCCGGGAGGTGTTTGAAACTCGCAGTACCGAGGAGTGGTCCAAGCGGCTCGAGGTCGAAGAGCAGCGGTTCTGCCCGGTGCGCTCCCATTCGGAGGTCGTCGCCAACGAACAGGCCTACGTCAACGGATACCTGGTGCGAGCCAACCACGACGACTGGGGCGAGCAGACCTTCGTGGGCTGCCCGATCACGATGTCCGACACGCCGACTCGTGCCGGCACGACGGTGGCCGAGTTGGGCCAGCACACCGAGGAAGTGCTGCTGGAAGCTGGCGCAGAGTGGGAGCAGCTCGAAGCGTGGCGCGAGGCCGGCGCCTGGTAAGCGATTCCTGCCGCTTTTGCAACTCCGGCATATGAGGCTTGCGGCTTACGTGTTCAGTCCGCTGTTCACCACCACCGGATTCCCTGCCAGAACCGTGTGACGAACCCGGCCGGTCAGTGTGCGGCCGGCCCAGGGCGAGTTGAGGCTGCGCGACTGGAGGTCGGCGGCGCGCACCGTCCATGACTCGGTGGGGTCGAACACGGTGAGGTTGGCGGGCGATCCCGCTGCGATCAGCTGGCCGTGGTCGATGATGCCGGCGATGCGGGCGGGTGTGGTGGAGACCACCTCGACGAAACGCGCTGGTGTCATCTGGCCGGAGGCAACGAGCTCCGACCACACCACTGATGCCATCGTCTCCACACCGATCATTCCTGGAGGGGCATCGGCCAGTGGCCGGTCCTTGAGCGAGGGATGGTGGGGAGCGTGGTCGGTAGCGACGGCGTCGAGCGAGCCGTTGATGATGCCCTGGCGAAGCGCCGCCACGTCGTCGGCCAGCCGCAGCGGCGGGTTCATCTTGCCCGTCGTGCCCAGCCGTTCGACGTCGTCCTCGCTGAGCACCAAGTGTTGAGGCGTGACCTCTGCTGTCACCGCCACGCCATCTCGTTTGGCCTGGGCCACCAGATCCATGGCCGCGGCGACCGAGAGATGCAACACGTGGTAGCGACCTCCTGTCCGCCGGGCGAGCTCGATGTCCCGGCGGACCACCGAGACCTCTGCCTCGGCAGGCCGGCCGCGTAACCCAAGTCGCTCGGCCACAGCGCCGGCGTTGATGACTCCCCCGGCGACCATCGCAGGATCCTCCGCATGCTGGCTGATCACTGCGCCGGGCAGCCGCACGGTCGCGGCCAGGGCGGCTTCCATCACCGCGTCGTCAGCCACGCAGTCGCCGTCGTCGGTGAAGACGCGCACGCCTGCGTCATACAGTGCCGCCAGATCAGCGAGCCGCTCCCCCGCTCGTCCTGCGGTGATTGCAGCCGATGTCCGGATATCGCACGGCACACCGGCGGCCAGAGCGAGCATCTCGTTGACCATGTCGGGTGTGTCGATCGGCGGGTTGGTGTTGGGCATGATCACGCAGGCCGTTACGCCGCCCATCGCTGCACCTGCTGCACCCGAATCCATGTCTTCGCTGTCGGTGGCGCCCGGAGTGCGGAAGTGGACCTGGATGTCGACGAATCCGGGCATGACCCACGCATCCGACGCATCCAGCGTTCGCCGCGCCGCCGGGGCCTGCCCGGCAGGCACTACCGCAGCGATGCGACCGCCCTCGATGACGACATCGACGGGTTCGGCGGCATCAGCTGGAGCAACTAGCCGACCCCCGGCGATCACCAGCTCCACAGCCATCGCCTCACCCTAAGCAACCAGCCGTGACGGCGGGCGTTCCGCGGTCACGCGCTCAGCTCTGCACACAGAATGGCGAGCGGATCGCCCGGTACGGTTTGGGCATGACTCTTGCCGATGTTGCTCCGCCTGCCAGCGAATTCATCTCGGACAGTCAGCGTGCCAGCTACGAGGCGAACGGCTACCTGTGCCTGCCGGGCTTCGTCGGGCCGGAATGGCTCGACGAGCTGCGTGCTGTGACAGCAGAGTTCATCGACGCCAGTCGCACGGAAAGCACCTCAGGCAAGGTCTTCGATCTCGAACCCACGCACACGTCCGATGCGCCACGGCTGCGGCGGCTCATCTCGCCGGTCGATCAGCACCCGACCTATGCGCGGTTCACCTTTGAAGGCCCCCCAGCGCAGCTTGCCTCGGCCCTGCTCGGCGGCCCGGTGCGCTACCACCACTCCAAGCTCAACTTCAAGTGGTCGGGCGGTGGCGAAGAGGTGAAGTGGCACCAAGACATCCAGTTCTGGCCCCACACCGACTTCACCCCGCTCACGATCGGCGTCTATCTCGAAGACGTCGACCCTGAGATGTCCCCGATGGGCGTGCTGCCAGGCAGCCACCGGGGCCCGTTGTTCGACCAGTACGCGCCCGACGGGAGCTGGGCGGGGTCGATGGCCGATGCCGACGTGGCAACCCTGGATCTGGACCAGATGGTGTACCTCGGCGGGCCGGCCGGCTCGGTCACGGTTCACAACTGCTGCATGATCCACGGCTCGCTGCCCAACAATTCGCCGCGGCCCCGGCCGTTGCTGCTGCAGACCTACTCGGCGGTCGACTCCTACCCGATCAGCCATATCGGCGCGAACGGCGTGCTGGGTTCAAGCGGCGGCCGCATCTGTGGCGGCGAGGCGTCCCAGATGCTCACGATCGGCGGTCGCCAGATGCACGGTGCCCCCGACTGGTCCCGCAAGGGTCCGCCGACCATCTTCGGTTCTCAGCAGAAAGACGCTGACGGCTGAGCGGCGGAGTTTGCGCGGGCGAGATCACGAAGCTGGCAATCCGTGACGAATGGCGAGCAACAGCACCCGGTGCCTGAGTTCTACTCGGCGCTCGATACCGCAGTACGTCGGGAGATAGCTGATTGCGCCGGCCTGGTCGAGGCCGAACGGCTCAGTGGTGGGGCCAGCATGGAGACGTACCGGTTGCACTGCCGGCGTGCTTCGGACCCCCATGCGACGTTCGAGATCTGCTTGCGCCGGGGACCTGACGGCGAGGACCGCGAGGGAGACAACGTCACCGGAGTGGCCGCAGAGGCGCAGTGCATGACTGTCGCCCGCGCGGCCGGGGTGCCCGAGCCCGAGGTGCTGTACGTGCTGACGCCCGATGACGGCGTCGGCGCCGGCTTTCTGATGGAGTGGCTGGACGGCGTGACGCTCGGAGCGCGCATCGCCCGGCTGCCCGAATTGGAGAACGCCCGCTCGAAGCTGGCGTTCCAGTGCGGTCAGGAGATGGCGCGCATTCACCGCGTCGACGTGGACGCGGCGGGACTCGCCCCGGTGCTCCGCCGTTTCGATCCGGCCGACTACTTGGCCGAGACATGGGATCGCTGCAAAGAGATGCCCACGCCGCAGCCGATGATCGACTTCGCCGCTCGCTGGCTGTCCGAGCAGCTCGCAGAGCGCGGAGCCGTCGATTTGACCCTGGTGCACAACGACTTCCGCAACGGCAACATCATGGTGGATGCCGATGCCGGCCTGATCGCTGTGCTCGACTGGGAGACCGCTCACATCGGCGACCCCATGCGCGACCTGGGGTGGATGTGCACCAACTCGTGGCGCTTCGGCCAGCGGCACCTGCCGGTCGGCGGCTTCGGGCGCTACGAGGACCTGTTTGCCGGCTATGAGAGCGTGGCCGGCCACCCCGTCGATCGGGATCGTGTGCAGTACTGGGAGGTGTTCGGCTCGTTCTGGTGGGCGGTCGGCTGCTTGGGCATGGCTGATCGCTACCGGATGGGCTCCGACGCCACCGTCGAGCGACCAGGAATCGGTCGCCGCAGCTCGGAATGCCAGCTCGACTGCGTCAACCTGATCATCCCGGGGCCCGTGGAGTTCCAGCCGTCTGTGCATGAACTGGGTCTGTTGGATCCTGACTTCGGCCGGCGGCCTCAAGGACCGTCACCGCTCGGCGGCAGTTTCACCAGTGCACAGGCTCACACTGCGGCGGGTGACATGCCCCGCGTGGACGAATTGCTCGAAAGCGTGCGCGACTTTCTGCATGGCGAAGTCCGCCAGGCCACCGAGGGTCGCACGAACTTCCTGGCGCTCGTGGCAGGCAACTCCATCGACATCGCATTGCGTGAGCGCCTGATCGCGCCGCAACTGCACCGCTTCGAGCTGGAGCGACTCACTGCGCTGGTCGGCGACAGCGATTCGATAACCAGCGGCCGCGCCGCTCCGGATGCACAGATCGCCGAGCAGGTCACGGCGTTGCGGTGGCGTCTCGTGGACGCACTGCGCGACGGCTCCATGCCGCTCGGCGAGCCCGGGCTCGCCGACTACCTGCGCACCTCAGTCGCCCACCAGGTGGCGATCGACCAGCCCAAGTACTCAGCGTTCCGCCACGTCGCCAGTCTGTGACGGCAGAGCGCGACGCCGGCGCTCAGCGCCAGAGGCGACTCCGGTCGCTGCCGCAGTGCTATGACTCGGCGGTTGCCTTGATGGCCGCGAGCGTTGCGGCCATGCCCGCGCGCACGATGTCTGCCCTCGCCGCCAACTGTTCGGCACTCAGCGGCTGAAGCGTAGGCGGCAGGCTGAGGACATCCCAGATTTCAGTCAGTGACGTGCCGCCCGTGCCATTGGGTGCCATGCGGTAGGTCCAGCGCACGTAGGGGCCTTCAGGATCCTGTGGACGGGTCACCCACTCGAAACACTCCGACGGCTGGGCCACGGTGACCGTGCAGGGCACGCTCCAGGTGCGGTCGCCGATTCGGTTGTGCCCTTCGAACGTCGAGCCTTCTGCACCGGGTGTGTCACTCGTCCAGTCCGCGCCGGCATTCTCCGGGCTCCACTCCCCCATCCGGGGTACGTCGGACACCAAGGCATAGACGGCATCGGGTGTGGCCGCGATGTCAACGCTTGCTTCGTGCTGCATTCCATGAACAGTCATGGGCGAAACCGTAGTTTCGCCCATCTGCGCAGGCGCAGCCCCGGCTTCGGTGGCAACAGGCACTGCGGTGCAGCCTGCCGCGCCATACCATTGCGGCGACCGCGGCGGGCCGTGATGCCGCCCGCAGCCGCTGACCCCGAGAGCTACGGGAACGAGGAGCACAGATGGGCGAGATCCCCCGCACCGATGACCGTCGCAGCCCCATCCGCCGCCTGGGACGGACGGTCGAGCCGATTCACACCGTCGCGTACTACTCGCCCGAGATCTACGGCTTCAACGACGACGGGTTCAAGGGCTGGTGGCATGCGTACTTCGCGTACCGCTCGGCCCCCATGGGCAGGGTGAGCGCTGCGACCATCACGGCGGTGTTCTACAACTTCGCCCCACGCATGGTGGAACGGGCGGTGCCGGGCTGCTGGGACATCATGGACCCTGACGCCGTCCGTACCCGCCAGCTCGAGCTCACCACTGCGTCCATGCAACGGGCGCTTGGCGAGTATCCCGATGCCGGCGAGATCGCAGCGGCTGCGTCTGCGCTGCGCAGCTTCGCCGACGATCTGCCCATCGGCGCTCGACCGCTCTATGCAGGATGGGCATCGGAGCCGTGGCCGGGCGACAGCACAGGTGGCGGCGATGTCATGGACCTCTGGCACGGCTGCACGCTGCTGCGAGAGTTCCGTTTCGACGGCCACAACATCGCGCTCGCCGCCGGCGATCTGGATCCCGTTGAATGCCACGTGATGATGACCACCGGCGGCCATGGCAATGGCGCCACGATCCAGAAGATCCGGGGCTGGAGCGCCGACGAATGGGATGCCGCGTGTCAACGACTCATCGATCGGGGCTGGATCACTGCTGACGGTGAGCAGACACCCGAAGGAAATGCGGCACGCCGAGCCGTGGAGCACGACACGGACAGGCTGTCGTTGCCAGCGGCAGACGCACTGCCCGCAGCCGATCTTGAAGCCCTGCTGGGACGGCTCGAGCGCATCATGGGCTACCTCGTCGAAACCGGCATCGTGGCGGGCGTCTGGCCGCCTCCGCACGTCACCGTTGACGCCTGAGGATCTGTGACTGACCGAGTCGGGCCCTCCAGCTCAGCCGCCCCGACCGGCGAGTCCGCGAACGGCGGCAGTCGCGACTTCATTCGAGACCAAGTCGAGGCGGACTTGGGGTCGGAGCGTTTCGCAGGCAGGGTCCAGACCCGCTTCCCGCCGGAACCGAACGGGTATCTCCACGTTGGTCACGCCAAGGCGATCTGCTTGGACTTCACGGTGGCCTCCGAGTTCGGCGGCCGCTGCTTTCTGCGCTTCGACGATACGAATCCCGCAACCGAGAGTCCCGAGTACGTCGAGGCCATCGTCGACGACGTGAAGTGGCTGGGCTTCGAGCCCGACGAGGTTCGCTTTGCCTCGGACTACTTCGAACAGCTCTACGCATGGGCGGAATACCTGATCGAGCGAGGCCTGGCCTATGTCGACGACCAGGACGCGGAAACCATCTCGGCTGGGCGCGGGGGCTTCGGACAGCCAGGCATCGAGAGCCCCTACCGGGATCGGGAAGCCCCCGAGAACCTGCGCCTGTTCCGGGAGATGGCCGCCGGTCAGCATCCCGAAGGCAGCAGGGTGCTGCGAGCCCGTGTCGACATGCAGCACGAGAACATGCAGTTGCGTGACCCGGTGATGTACCGCATCCGCCACGAGCATCACTACCGCAGCGGCGACCGCTGGTGCATCTATCCCACCTACGACTGGGCACACGGCCAGAGTGATGCCATCGAAGGCGTCACACATTCGCTGTGCACGCTGGAATTCAGGGACAACCGGGCGCTGTACGACTGGTACTTGGAGCACCTGCCCCTCGTCGAGCTGGGTCATCGGGGCGACCGCCCGCATCAGACCGAATTCGCCCGCCTCGAGCTGACCCACACGATCACCTCCAAGCGAATCCTTCGCCGTCTCGTGGAAGACAGTCATGTGGACGGCTGGGACGATCCCCGGCTGCCCACGCTGCGGGCCCTGCGCAGGCGCGGCTATCCCCCCTCGGCTATCCGGGACTTCTGCGGCTTCATCGGTGTGGCGCGTACCAACAGCCGGCACGCACCCGAGCTGCTCGAATCATTCGTGCGCACCGAGCTGAACGCCACCGCGCCTCGGCGGATGGCCGTGCTGCGACCGCTGAAGCTGGTGATCACCAACTGGCCAAGCGACGATGACGGGGAGCCGCTCGTCGAGTACCGGGAAGCTGTCAACAATCCCGAGGATCCGCCGGCAGGAACCCGGCAGGTCCCATTCAGTGGGACATTGTGGATCGAGCAGGACGACTTCCGGTTGGAAGCGCCACCCAAGTACTTCCGGCTGACGCCGGGACGCGAGGTGAGGCTGCGCGCCGGCTACTTCGTTCGCTGTACCGACGCAGTCACCGACGCAGACGGGAATGTCATCGAGGTGCGCTGCACCTATGACCCCGAGACTTCCGGCGGGCAAGCCCCAGACGGTCGCAAGGTCAAGGCCACGATCCACTGGGTCAGCGCCGCGCACGCCGTGCCAATCGAAGCGGCGCTGTACGAGCGGCTCTTCGATGCCGAGCTGCCGGGCGAGCGCACCGGTGATCCACTCGACGACCTGCACCCGGACTCACTGGAACTGTGCAGCGGGGTCGCCGAGCCAGCCATCGCTGATATCGCCCCCGGGCAGGTGGTGCAGTTCGAGCGCCTCGGCTACTTCTGCGCCGACAGCTCAGGCTCGGACAGCCCCGGCTCACCGCTCTTCCACCGCACCGTCGGCCTGCGTGACGAGTGGGCGAACATCCAGAAGCGCCAGCAACAGCAAGGAACATGACGATGAACAAGGGCGTGGCAGTCATCACCGGCGGTGGCACGGGCATCGGCAAAGCGAGTGCGCTGGAGCTCTCAGCGGCCGGCTGGAAGGTGGCGGTGTGCGGCCGCCGCCGGGAGCTGCTCGACGAGGTGGTGGATCAGTGCGTCGCTGACGCGCTCGCTGTGACCGCAGATGTGTCGGATCCGTCTGACGTGGACGCCCTGTTCACCGCTGCCGTCGAGCAGTTCGGCCGCGTCGACCTCCTGTTCAACAATGCCGGCATGGGAACGCGCCCTGTGCCGGTCGATGAGTTGCCGATCGCTGACTGGATGGCCACGGTCGGGGTGAACCTCACCGGATCGTGGCTGTGCGCCCGCGCCGCTTTCGCGCAGATGAAGCGCCAGGACCCCTCCGGTGGACGCATCATCAACAACGGATCGGTGTCTGCGCAGACGCCACGGCCGAACTCGTCGCCGTACACCGCCACCAAGCACGCCATCACCGGGCTGACCAAAGCGCTCTCGCTTGAGGGCCGTGACCACGGCATCACCGTCGGCCAGATCGATGTCGGCAACGCCGAGTCACCGCTGACCGCGGCTATGTCGACGGGGGTGCCCCAGGCCGACGGAGCCGTGCGAACTGAGCCCGTGATGGATGTGTCCAACGTTGCGAAGGCGGTGCTGTACATGGCCGAGCTTCCGCCCGACGCCAACGTGCTCACCATGACCGTGATGGCCAACGGGATGCCACTGGTCGGCCGCGGGTGACCGCGGCGCATCAGACACGGCCGCGGGCAACTCCCAGTTCCTAGGCTGCGCGCCATGAAATTCGGGTATCTCACTGGCAATCACTACGGCGGCATCGATCCAGGCGACTTGGCCTGCGAGCTCGAAGAGCGCGGCTACTACTCGGTCTGGTATCCCGAGCACACCCACATCCCGACGTCTCGCGAGAGCCAGTACCCCAACGGCGGGCAGCTGCCCGGCACCTACTTCCACATGATGGACCCCTTCGTCTCGATGGGGGTCGCGGCGGCACGCACGTCGAAGATCAAGCTGGGCACCGGCATCTGCCTGATCCTGCAGCACGACCTCATCGACTTGGCCCAGACGGTGGCCTCGACTGATGTGCTGTCGGACGGGCGCGTCGTGCTCGGGATCGGTGTCGGCTGGAACCAGGAAGAGCTGGCCGATCACCGGCCGGACATGCCGTTCCGCCAGCGGTACGGCGCCATGCGAGAGCGTGTGGCAGCCATGCGGTCCATCTGGGCACATGACCCGGTGCCGGCGTTCGACGGCCGCTGGGACAGCCACAGCGAGTCATGGATCTACCCAAAGCCGGTGAACGGATCAGTGCCGATCTCGCTCGGGAACGCCGGCCCGCTCGGCATCCAACACGCCGCCGAGTACGCGGATGAATGGTGCCCCATTGATGTCGGCGTCATGAACACCACCGGCAAGCCGGACGTGGTCGGCGGCATCGAGCGATTCCGCCGCTTGGCAGCCGAAGCGGGTCGTGACGATGCCGATGACATCCCGATCACGCTCTACATCTGGGGTCGGCCGCGACTGGATCGCTTGGAGTCCTACGCCGAGGCGGGTGTGAGCCAGTTCGTATTCACACCGGTCAACTTCGATCTGCCGTCGGCAGACGAGACGCTGCGGTACCTCGACGAGCTGACCCCCACCCTTGAGGCGTTCAGTACCTGAGTTCGCCTACAGCGCGGAACGCTGGTGCTTGAGGGCCGCGTTCGGGCTACAGCCCGGAACGCTCCAGGATGTGCACGCCGCAGCTGGAGCCGAGGCCGATCACATGGGCGAGACCGACTTTGGCGTCGGGCACCTGGCGGTCGCCAGCTTCGCCGCGGACGTGGGTGGCAACCTCGAACAGGTTGGCCACGCCGGTGGCGCCGATGGGATGTCCCTTCGACAGCAGGCCGCCCGACACGTTGACTGGGATCTCCCCGTCGCGCCACGGACCGCCCTTGTCGATCCACTCGCCAGCGCCGCCGGGTTCGCACAGCCGCAGGTTGTCGTAGTGCCGCAGCTCGGCAGTTGCGAAGCAGTCGTGCAGCTCGACCAGATCGAGATCGGCGGGATCCACGCCCGAAACCTCGTATGCCGCGTCAGCGGCGTTGCGGGTCAGCGTGTTGACATCGGGCTGCACTTGACAGCCCTCGGTCCAAGGATCTGAGGTCAGTACCGAAGCCGAGACCTTGACAGCGCGCCGTTGCTGTTCACGCGGGAGCGTCTTGAGCTTCTCGTTGGAGACCAGCACCACTGCCGCCGAGCCATCGCCGGTCGGGCAGCACATCAGCAGCGTGTTCGGGTAGGCAATCACCTCCGAGCTCATGACCTCGTCGAGGGTGAATGCCTTGCGGTACTGCGCCAGCGGGTTCAGCGTGGAGTGCTCGTGGTTCTTCTGCGCCACCTTGGCGAACTGCTCGAAGCCGACACCGTCGTTCTCGTAGGCGTACTCCATCCCGGCCTGCGCAAAGACGCCGGGCATCATGTTGGTGCCGAGCCGTCCCTCGACGCCGACGACGGAGCCGAAGCGGCCCTTGCGCTCGAACACCTGCTTGTCAGAGCGGGCAGCCCGATCGGCACCGAGCATGCCCATCTTGCCCATCTGCTCGACGCCCACCGCCAGGCCCATCTGCGCTTCGCCGGCCTTGATCGCCATCATCACCGTGCGAACCGCGGTGGCGCCGGTGGCGCAGGCATTGGCCACGTTGTACACGGGAATGCCGGTCTGGCCGAGCTGCTTCTGCAGGCGCTGGCCGACGCCGCCGTTGGCCTCGTACAGGCACCCGGCGGCCAGCACGTCCATCTCTGCCATGGTGACGTCGCCGTCATCGAGTGCGCCGAGCGAGGCCTCTGCGGCCAGGTCGATGAGGTCTTTGTCGGCATAACGGCCGAACTTGGTCATGGAGGTGCCGAGAATCCACACCGGGTCTTGGTTGCTCATGGGTGCTCCCTATGCGTTAGGCAGATCTGTCGCTGATGCAGTTGCTAGTCGGTTCGCAGGGTCGGGCGGATGACGGGGCAGGCTTATGCTGCTTCGGGCTCGTAGCCGAAGGCGACGGCCTCGTTGCCGTCGTCATCGGTGGCGGTCACGTAGGTGGCGAGGCGCACTCGCATGCCGAGGCCGATGTTGGCCGGCGTGGGCTCGATGTTGATGATATTGCTCTTGACGCGGCCGCCCCCGTCCAGATCGACGACTGCGGAGACGTAGGGAGCGGGCACACCCCGCGCGGCACGATGGACGATCGTGAAGGTGCGTACCGCGCCGGTGTTGGCGAGCCGTTCGATGGAGAACTGGCGCGCACCGCATGCGGCACAGGCATTGCGCCGGTCGAAGTAGCTGGCACCGCATGCGTCACAGACATAGGCGACCAAGTGCGGGTCGTCCCCGAGCTTGAGGTATTCCACCATCGCCATCTGCTTCGGCCCGATCTCATCTGGCGCAGTCTCGTCACCCACGTCAGCGTTCCTCCCGGGTCGGGATGGGTGTGGGCCGATCCGTGTTCGGTGGCCGCCCCGCAGCAACTTACCAGCGGCTCACCGGCAGCCGCCTGCTCCTGGGGCTGAGCCGCACGGCGGGGCAGTGCCCCTCAGCGGCCGGTCCAGTGTCCCCAGTGCACCAACGGGCGGTCGGCAGCGGTCGCTGTTTCGCCCGGCCCGTCGGCGAACAGCGGGCGGCGGGGCCGGTCCTGGCTCGCTGCAGGTCCGCTGGACATCTCGGCGGCGCGATCGGGCCAGCCCAGCGCCACGACGCCGACAGGCTCGTGCCCCGGAGGGACACCGAGCGCCGCTGCCACGGCGGCAGCATGATCGAACATGCCGAAGAACAGCACCCCGAGGCCCTCGTCAAGCGCGGCGTACTGCAGTGCGAGCGACGCGAACGCCGCATCCACGGTCCAATACGGCGTTGACCAGGCCTCCGTGCCCGAGCCCAGTCCGGAGCGTTCCTTGTCGGTTTCGCCGTAGCGGTCGATGTACGCCTGCGGATCGGCCCACAATGTGACGAGGACCGGGCAGGCCAGCAACCCATCCCAGCGAAAGCTCTTGCGGCGGTCTGGGGGCAGGGTGGTGTCCCAGTAACGAGCCGTCTCGCTGGGGCCACGGAGCACAACGAAGTCGAAGCCCTGCGCATTGCCGGCCGACGGGACACGGCGGGCGGAGTCGAGGATTCGCTCGAGCAGGCTGTCGTCGACCCGATCCGGCAGGAAGTGCCGGGTCATCCTGCGACGGCGGGCGAGTTCGCTGAATCCGGAGGTCACCAGCGCATGCGCTCCCTGCACGAGCCCATGGGCTGCGAGCGTTACAGCAGCTTGGCGAGGTCTTCCCGGCTGGCCCAGCCGAATGCGATCATCGCATCGCCGTTGGCCGCGTCGTGGTCATCAAACAGCGCATTGAGCTCCGGGGAGGTTTTCTCAGGACGTGCGGCGGTGTGGTTCAGCACGAACGAGGGGCCACCGTCGCCGTACACCTTGAACTCTCGCGCCTTGTACTCGCCCTGCACGTCGAAACGCTTCGCGAGCCGGCGTCCCCAAGCCCGGTCCTCGCCATTGGGCTCGTAGCCGGGCCGCGGCACGACCCGGTCCAACGGTTTGAACGCCACGAATGCGGCGGCATCAGCCATCTGGCAGGCCACCAGTACGTCTTCGTCAGGAAATGCCAAGACCGCCCGGCGGAGCTGATCGGTCACCATCGCGCGCAGGGCGCTGTCACGTCGCGCCGAGCGGCGAGTGGCACCGGCACCCATCAGCACGGTCGGATCACCGCCGACGCGCTCGAGCGTGCAGAAGCCGTATGCGGCGAGCTTGGCGCCATCGCGTACATGTGTGATGAGCACCCAGGCGTCACGCTGCTTGGAGAGATGCCCGACGTCGAAGTGCACCTTCTCGCCGGTGACCAACTCGGCCATCTCGGAGATCTCGGCATCGCTCAGTGCCGTGCAGTCCTTGGTTTCAACCTCGAGGGCCATGTGATCTTCGCTCCCTGCAGTGCTCGCTGGCCGCTCCCCCGACGGCGCGGCCAGGCAGTTCCGTCAGTGCTCCTTCAATGCGCGCCCACGCCCGGGGCTAGGGCAACGCCCGACATGCGGCATCGGCCACCGGTCCACCTCGACCTGCTCACAGATAGACCCCACTCCTATCCGTCGTTCGCGGGGGGCCAGGTTGCGCGCCAGCTTCGAGGGCATTGCCCCGCATGCTGCGCAGCTGCCGCTCCGCCATCATCTGC
The DNA here is from genome assembly GCF_965203655.1 of Candidatus Poriferisodalis sp. GTDB lineage: Bacteria > Actinomycetota > Acidimicrobiia > Acidimicrobiales > Poriferisodalaceae > Poriferisodalis. The sequence continues at coordinate 84,030 of NZ_CBDBDD010000005.1, read as the reverse complement.
TGTGCTGATACCGCCGCTTGGATGCCGTGGAAGAGCCCTTCGAGCCATCCCACGAGCTGGGCCTGAGCGATCCGTAGCTCGGGACCTGAAGGAACGTCCTCGTCAAAGGAGAACGCAAGCCGGTTCAGCTCCTCGGCCAGCGGTTCGGACACGGCCGTCGCCAACTCCTCGACCGACAGGTGGTACACATCACGCATTCGGTCGCGTCCCGCTTCGTCGAGTTCGGCATGGCGAACCTCTTCGAGCAGCTTGCGAACCATCCCGCCGATGCGCATCAGTTTCGCCGGCTCCGGAACGAATGATTCGTCGTCGGTGACGTCCTGCGCGTGAAGTCCGCCATCCAGCAGCTCGCCGTGTTCTGGCTGTTGTCCTGGATCGCCAACCATCACCGCGAGGCTATCTGGGAATCGTCGCGCCCCGTCCGGCCAGAAGCCCGCCGAACCCCTTGAACTCCGGGCGGATCAACTGCTACAGCACGAGAAAAGGCACCAGCATTTCTTCCGCCGTCAGCCCGCCATGCCGGCCGATCAGCGGGTGATGCGGCACGTCCTCGTCGGGCATCGTGAAGGCAGTGAGCCCCCGCGGCACGAGCACCACATCGCCAAGCCGACCCAGGGCGGGCGCGGTGACGTGGCGACCCAGCCATCGCTCATCCAGCACCCGGGAGAGCGGAGCGATCTCCGCGGTCGACTCGTAGCGTCCGCAGGCGTCCAGCAGTTCGTCAGCGGCACCGGGACGTGCGCTCAGCCACAGCATCCGGGCCTCGCCCGACCAGCCGCTGGTGAGCGCCACGATGTCAGCATCAACCATGATGGGTGGCTCGATCACCTCAACGAGGCCGTGATCGGCAGTGACAGCCAGCGGTACATCGGCGGGCAGCACGTCACGCAGTGCGCTGGCGAGTTGCTCCACTCCGGCCAGCACAGCTCGATACTCAGGACCGATTCCGAACTCGTGGGCGATCTTGTCGAGATTGTCGTAGTAAGAAAAGACAAGGGGGTAGCGCTGATCAACTGCATCACGCACCGACTCAGCCAAGCCATTGGCATCGTTCCATCCCCAAAACGTCCCACCGCGCAGGTGCGCCGCAGTGAATCCGCTGTGGCGGAACTCCGAGCGCGTCACCACCGCAGCCGCGCGGCCGCAAAACGGCACGACGGGCTGTAGATCCGATGCAGGCACGGCGACGCGGGCGTCCTGGCCGCCCGCTCGCCAGCGCAGCGTGTTCAGCAATCCGAGCCGGGTCGGCAGCCGGTAGCCGACCAGGCCGTGTTCGCCGGGCGTTGCTCCCGTCGTGAGTGATGTCAGTGCCGTCGCGGTGGTGCTCGGCGCGACCGTGGTGACCGGAGCGCTGATGTCGCTGGCCGCGGCGAGCGTCGGGGCCAGCGTGCGATGGCGTCGCAGCTGGTGCCAGCCGAGCCCGTCGACGACGAACACGACCACCGTCGGCGCGCTCGCCAGTTCATCGTCAATGAGAGCGGAATCCATGCCGGCCAGGATTCCGGGTATCACCTCGGTGATGCAGCGGCCGCCGTAGCTGGGCAGCGTGCGCTCGAGCGCGAGTGGCTCGCCCTTCATGGGACGGACCCTAGAGGCCACGTCGTCAGGCGAGGTCGTGGTCCCAGCTCGGCGTGAGCGGAGCGGGCGGGAGCCGGAAACGAGTTCACGAGCGATGCAGGGCTACGCTGCCACCGTGGCAGTCTCGACGCGGGGAGACTACGCGAGCCGGGCGCTGCTGTCTCTGGTCCTCAATGACAACGGCAGGCCGACGTCAGTGCGCGACATCGCAGAGCGCACGGGCCTGCCCCAGCCGTACCTGGAGCAAATCCTGCTGGCGCTCAAGGGCGCCGGGCTGGTCCGATCCAAGCGAGGCGTCGGGGGCGGCTACGTCATGGCTCGGGATCCCGCCGAAGTGACCATTGGGATGATCGTCAGTGCCGTCGATGGCCCGATCGCTCTCGGCGACTTCGGCCAACCGCACCAAGACGGAGCCTGCGATCACGAGGGGCAGTGCGTGCTGCTGGCGATCTGGGACTCGGTAGGCCGCCGCATGCGCGCCGAGCTCGATTCCTACAGCCTCGCCGCCGTGGCCGAAGTGGCTCGCGGGCGGGCGCCGTGGCCCGGATCGCCACCCGAGTGAACAAGCGACGAGCTCAGCTGGTGATGAGCACTTGGGGGTCGGAGCCGAAGGCGCGCAATGCCCCGGCAAAGTCCTCCGGGATCGGTGCCACGAAGCTCATCTCGGTGCCCTCGGATGGATGCCGAAACTCCAGCTCGTACGCGTGCAGCAGCGGTCGTCCGATGCCGAATGGATCCGCGACGCCGTAGGTGAGATCGCCGAGCAGTGGCAGGCCGATGCTGGCGAGATGCACTCGGATCTGATGGGTTCGCCCGGTCTCCAGCCGGCAGCGCAGCAACAACGTCTCCGTGGGGTGCGTGAACGCCTCGACGACGCGGTAGTGAGTCAGCGCCGGCCGGCCATCGGCCCGGATGGCCATCCTCGTTCGGTTGGCCGGGTCGCGGCCGATCGGAGCGTCAATCGTGCCGGTCGGCGAGGAGGCGACGCCACGAGCGAGGGCCGCATAGACCCGACGAACGAGACGCCTCGAAAGCTGGCTGGCAAGGCTCTCGTAGGCCTCCGCGCTGCGGGCGCAGACCAGGACACCGCTCGTTCCGCGATCAAGCCGGTGCACGATGCCGCCCCTTCCGGGTTCGCCTAGGTGGGCCATCTCGGGATAGCGGGACCAGAGTGCGTCGGCCAAGGTGCCATGCGGATGACCTGATCCCGGATGGGTCACGACGCCGGACGGCTTGTTCACCACCACGACCTCGCGGTCGACGTGGAGGACATCAAGAGAGACCTCGCCAGGCGCTCGAACAGCCTGCATCTGGGAGGCATGGCTTGCGACAAGTTCGATCACCGTTCCCGGATGCAGACGCTGCGAGCCAGCGAGGGCACGTTCGCCGTCGACGATCACACTCCCTTCCGACACCATGCGCGCCGTCACCGAACGGGACTCCCCCGTCAGCAACGACAGCGCCCGATCGAGCCGTTCGCCGCCGAGGGATTCCGGGGTCTCTATGCGGCGGTGCGGTTCTGTCACTCGGATGTTCCTTGCGCAGCCACCCGACCGCGTCGCTCGCTCAAGTACAGATGCACCAACACGACGGCAAGCCCCATGGTGATGGAGGCGTCAGCGAGGTTGAAGATCGGCCACCACTGCAGATCGACGAAATCAACGACGGCACCCCGTCCCCAGCCCGCACCGCGAAACACCCGGTCGGCAAGATTTCCCAGAGCGCCGCCGATGATTGCCCCAAGGCCGAGCGCACCCCAAACACCCCCGACGCGCCGCCGTGACGACCACAGGATTGCCACGATCACGATCGCCACCAATGCCAGCACGGGACCCAAGCCACGGCCCGCCGAGAACGCGAACCCCGTGTTGTGCGCGAGCCGCAGGCGCAGCGTCCACACCAGATCGATGATCCGATCGTCGAGAGCTGTGACAGCCCACGCCTTCGTTACTTGATCTGCAGCGAGAACCGTTGCGCAGATCGCGGCAATGCAGCGGCTGTGTGCCAAGCGTTTACGTGCTCCAGCAGATTGTTCAGCGGACACCCATGAACAAGCTAGGGCCGGCGCCATGCCGGTCCGCTGCTCTTCACCTCCACTCGCATGGACGCATGCGGGATGGCTTCGAGGCGCTCCTTCGGAATCGGCTTGCCCGAGACGACACAGATCCCGTAGGTGCCGTTGTCGATGCGGGCGAGAGCAGCATCGATCTCGGCAATTTCCTCTCGCTCGCGCGCCGAGATCTGCAACGCCCTCTCGCGCTCGACAGCGATGGAGTCCCCTTCCCCGGACTCCTCGTCGAACTGCACGTCGCCCGGTTCGCGCTCACTGACGAGCTGCTCGGCCTCGGCCTCATAGCGTTCGGCATGCTCGGTGTAGCGGCGACGTTCGGCGAGCAACGCCTGCCGCTGCTTGTCGAGGAATGCTTCGCCGAAGCGCTGCTTGGCACCGCGCTTGCGAGGCGCAGACTTCTTTGCCGGAGCCTTGCGGGATGCACCCGATTTCTTGGCGCTGGCACCGGACTTCTTTGCCGCGGCTGTGCGAGCCGACGATTTCTTCGCGACGGATTTGCGGGCGGAAGCCTTCTTTGGTGTCGCCATGGCCCCTCCCCCCGGTTCAGCGAAGCGGCAGTCTAGGTCTCCGCCTTCGCCGGATGCGCGGATGAGCGGGCCGCTTGAGCCCCGGGACACAGCCTGCGGGGTGCGGTCGGCAGAGTAGCGGCCCGTCGATGTCGGTGCCGTGGGGATACCCTCACCGGATCGTGAGCCGACCCGCACCGTCGGGAGGCATGAACGGGCCCTGCAGGAGGCGCGGGTGATGGAAGAGCCGAGCGACAGCGTGTACCCGCGCGTCCGGGCACAGGCGAACTTCCCCCAGATCGAAGAACGGGTTCTGGCGCGCTGGCACGACGAGGGGACCTTCGAGGCTTCGGTCGCGAACCGGCCCGCTGATGACGAATTCGTCTTCTATGACGGTCCGCCGTTCGCGAACGGCCTGCCCCACCACGGCCATCTGCTGACGGGATATGTCAAGGATGTCGTCCCCCGGTATCAAACGATGCGGGGCCATCGTGTCAACCGGAGATTCGGCTGGGATTGTCACGGATTGCCTGCTGAGATGGAGACCGAGCGTGAGCTCGGCGTCAGCGGAAGGGCGGCCATTACGGAGTACGGCATCGAGCGCTTCAACGCCCGATGTCGCGACTCGGTGCTGCGGTACACGGCGGAGTGGCGCAAGACCGTCACTCGCCAAGCTCGATGGGTCGACTTCGACAACGACTACAAGACGATGGATCTGCCCTACATGGAATCGGTCATGTGGGCGTTCAAGCAGCTGTGGGATCAGGATCTCGTCTACCAGGCGTTCCGGGTCATGCCCTACTCGTGGGGCGCAGAGACCCCGCTGTCCAACTTCGAGATCAGGCTCGACGATGCCACGAGACCGCGCCAGGATCCCGCGATCACGGTCTGGTTCGAACTTGCCGGCACAGATGAACCCCCCGGCTCCGGCGACGCTGCCAGCACAGCCAGATCAGACGGGCCGCTGCGGCTGCTCGCATGGACGACAACACCGTGGACGCTGCCGTCCAATCTCGCCATCGCCGTCGGTGAGGAGATCTCCTATGCAGTGGTGGAGTCCGACGCGCTCGGTGCTGGCCGTTACGTACTCGCATCAGACTGCCTCGAGCAGTACGAGTCGGATCTCGAGCCCTGCACCGTCATCGGCACGATGAGCGGCGCTGAGCTCGCAGGCCGCCGTTACCTGCCGATGTTCGATTTCTTCGGTCACCGCACCGAAGCGTTCAGGGTGCTCGCCGGTGATTTCGTGGACACATCTGAAGGCACCGGCGTGGTTCACCTGGCGCCCGGTTTCGGCGAGGAAGACCAGTCCCTCTGCGAAGCTCACGGCATCGAGATCGGCGATGCCGTGCCGGTTGACGACCGAGGTTGCTTCACCCAACCGGTAACGCCGTGGACCGACCTCAACGTATTCGAGGCAAACCCCGAGATCATCGCGGAGCTGAAGCAACGCAGCAGGGTGCTGCGCCACGACAGCTACGAGCACAACTACCCGCACTGCTGGCGCACCGACACGCCGATCATCTACAAGGCCATCAGCTCGTGGTACGTGAAGGTCACCGAGATCTCCGGTCTGTTGGCCGAGACCAACCAGCAGATCAACTGGGTGCCCAGCCATGTACGCGATGGCCGGTTCGGCCAATGGCTGGCAGGTGCCCGTGACTGGTCCATCAGTCGCAACCGATTCTGGGGTTCTCCCATCCCGATCTGGATGAGTGACGATCCTGACTACCCCCGGATCGATGTCTACGGCAGTCTCGATGAGCTCGAGGCGGACTTCGGAGTGCGCCCGACGGATCTGCACCGGCCGTTCATCGACGAGCTGACACGCCCCAACCCGGATGACCCCACGGGACGATCGACCATGCGGCGTGTGCCGGAGGTGCTCGACTGCTGGTTCGAGTCGGGATCCATGCCTTTCGCTCAGGTGCACTACCCGTTCGAGAACAAGGAGTGGTTCGAGAAGAACTTCCCGGCCGATTTCATCGTGGAGTACATCAACCAAACCCGCGGCTGGTTCTACACGCTCCACGTTCTGGCGGGGGCACTGTTCTCCCAGCCGGCGTTCCAGAACGTGATCTGCCATGGCGTTCTGCTTGCCGCCGACGGCAACAAGCTGTCCAAACGGCTCCGGAACTACACCGAGCCCACCGACATCTTCGCCAATCAGGGATCCGATGCACTGCGGTGGTACCTCATGGCGACGAACATCGTCCGGGGTGGCGATACGCGCATTTCCGACGACGGCATCGACGATGTCGCCAGGCAAGTGCTGATCCCCATCTGGAACGCGTACTCGTTCTTCACGCTGTACGCCAACGTAGACGGGTACCGGGCCCAGTTCCGCACGGATTCCGGCGATGTGCTCGACCGCTACCTGCTGGCCAAGACCCGGGTGACGCTGGAGTCTGTCACGGCAAGCCTCGACGCGTACGACCTGCCCGGCGCCGCCGCGGAACTTCACGCATTCATAGATGCCCTGAACAACTGGTACATCCGTCGTAGCCGGGAACGCTTCTGGGGGGATTCGAACACCGGCGCGCTTGGGGGGGGCCATCGGGGCGGTGAAGGCGACGCTTTCGACACGCTGTACACGGTGCTGCGAACATTCGTGGCGATGGCGGCACCGCTGCTGCCGATGATCGCCGAGGAGATCTACCGGGGGCTGACCGGCGGGGACAGCGTCCACCTGAGCGATTGGCCCGATCCCAGGCAACTGCCGGCCGATCCGGAGCTGGTTCGCAACATGGACGCCGTGCGAGCGGCGGCCTCCGCAGCCCTGAGAGTGCGCGAGGACGCCGGCTTGCGGGTTCGGCTGCCGTTGCGGCGAGTCACCGTGGCAGGCGCGGGTGCAGAACGGCTGGAGCCGTTCGCAGGCCTGCTGGCTTCCGAGATCAATGTCGCCGAGGTGGTGCTGAGCGACGAGCTCGGCGACGCCGCGACACATGTGCTGCGTCCGAACGGTTCGGTGCTGGGGCCGCGGCTCGGCTCGGCCGCGCAAGGAGTCTTCGCTGCGGCCCGGTCGGGTGACTGGCACGTCACCTCCGAGGGCGGCATCGTTGCAGGCGGCCACGAGCTGCACGAGGGCGACTACCAGCTCGCTCTGCAACCCGCCGATGCGAGCACGACGTCGGTGCTCGAGGCTCAACAACTCGTGGTGATACTGGACACCACGGTGACGCCGGAGTTGGAGGCCGAAGGTGCTGCCCGGGATCTGATCCGCAGCGTTCAGCAGAAGCGCAAAGACCGCGACCTCGATGTCACAGACCGCATCAGTCTGCGAGTGCGATGGAGCCCTGCCGACTTGGGAGCCGTCCGCCAGCATGAATCGCTCATTGCCGCAGCCGTGCTCGCGACGGAGGTCGAGTGGCTCGAAGGCGGCGAGGAGCCCCAGATTGAATTTGACGTGACTGCGGACTCGGTCGGGCGCTAAGCCGAGAGCGGTTCCTTGCGGACGAGTGCGTCCAAGAAGGGGTCGTCCAGCTCCTCCAGCGTGAGCGGGGGTGCGTCCGAGGAGATCTCAACCGCAGCATCGTCAGACTCATCTGCATCGAGATCACTGTCCTCATCGGTCCCGGTATCTCGGATGGCCTCGTAGGCGGAGTCGACTCGTTCAGCGGATCCTGAGGTCATGGGCGCAACGATGGCGGGCATGGCTGCAGATTCCGGGGCAGAACGCACCGGCACGGCAGCGGGTTCGGTGCCAGGCAGCGCGTCGTCGACGGATTCCGCGTCGGCCAGAGGCGCAGGAGCTTCGTTGACTGCCACGTCGTAGCCGGCGTCGGTCAACGTCCGGGAGATCTCAGAGGTGACGAGTTTCGAGAGCGATTCGATCAGATCGTCAGTTGCCGACTTGAACGCGTCGTCGAGGGCCTGACTGCCGGCCGCCTGCAGTGCCGCGAGCGCCTCGGCGATCTGAGCAACGGTGTCGGGTGAAAGCTGGACCTCGACAGGCTGATCGGCACTGCCTGCTTCCACGCTGGACATGCGCGTGTCGATCTCTGCAACGCGCGCGGCAAGGGCCGCAACCTGGTCTCCGAGGGTTTCGAGCAGCCCTGAGCCTTGCGGATCGGCTGATTCATCGTGGGGAGTTGGGCTCGCCATGGCGCGGAATGTACCAGCGGACCAGCTTCCCGGCAGGATCGCGTGCCCTAGCGCCCGCAGCCCAGCAAGTAACCCGCGACCAGTACCTGCAGGGCAATGATCAGCACGATCGGCGAGAGGTCAAGCGCGACCCGGCCCATTCGCACCGCAGGCAGCGCCCGCCGCAGCGGACCCATCACCGGCTCGGTGATCCGGACCAGCCATGTCCGCACCACCGTGACCGGGCTGTCAGGCGACAGTGGGATCCAACTGAAGAGAACCCGAGCGAAGACTGCAAAGGTGTAGATCGACGTGAGCGAGCACAGCAGGCTTCTCATGGCTCACCGCAACTACTCGTGCCGGGGCATTCGGGGAGCAAAGGTCTCAGTGGCCGTCACCCTGTGCAGGCATCGCCTCATGACCACTGCCGCTGACCACGACATTGGCAGGCACCAGCATGTACACAGCGTTCGCGACCTTGCGCATCTCGCCATCACGGGCGTAACACAGGCCGCTGGCAAAGTCCAGCAATCGCCGGGCCGTGTCTCGATCGAGCCCTTGCAGATTCAGGATGATCGGCTGGTCGCGCTTGAAACGATCCCCGATCTGCTGTGCGTCGTCGAACATCCGGGGCATGAGCACAAAGGGCTGCGCCGGTGTTGTCGCGACACGACGGACCGCCGTCGAAGGCGACTGGGGGGTCGCCGGTCTCGCCGTCGTCGTGGTCGGGCGTTCGACCACCGTGACTCCGCTCTGGCCGGCCGGGTCGCTCACCGCATCGGCGATCGGGAGTTCGCCTGGCATAGCGCGCTCGGCCGGTAGCGCGTAGCTGTCATCGGGCCCGAGGCCCAGATAACTCATCGCCTGTTTCATGAACGACGCCATGCCGATCCTCTGAAGGGGAACTCTCGGTTGCCAAGGGTACCGATACGCAAAGATAGGTTCAGTCACCCCGTGATGAGGTGATGCGGGGCGGACGCTCACCGAACAGGGCCGTCCCAAGGCGTACCATCGTCGATCCGGCCCGCACCGCGTGCTCGAGATCCGCGCTCATCCCAATGCAGCGATGCTCGAGATCGTGGCGGTCTGCGAAGCGGACCACCTCAGCGAATGCCGTCTCGATCTCGCCAGGAGAAGCCTGCGGGCCGATCGCCATACAGCCGCGTACCTCGAGGCCCATATCCCTGGCTTGCTCGATCAGGTCCGGTGCATCGTCCAGACCACAACCGCCTTGGGTCGATGCGCCGCTCACATCGAGTTGCACCAGGATCGCGGCGCCCGGAGTGTGGCGTGCGATCTCGCGCACGAGCCGCATCCGGTCCACGCTCTGCCAGAGGTCCACAAGACCCGCAAGCTGCCGGATCTTGTTCGATTGCAGGCGCCCGATGAAATGCACATCGAGACGATCCCGAACTTCCGGATGGAGTTGATCCAACTTGGCGCTCAGCTCTTGGGCGTAGTTCTCCCCGATCATCGTCAAGCCCGTCGTTGCGGCAGCTTCCAGCGCGGAGGCATCGAAGCCTTTGGTGACCGCCACAATGCCGATCCTCGCGGGATCGCCGCCGGCGTCGACGATCCGCTGACGTACTCGGTCCGCGCCGCGAACAACGACATCGGGGTCAATCACCGTCCCTGCCTGCGCTCTGATCATGTTCAAGGCAAACGAGCAGTGCCGTGCGACCCTGCTCGGCCCTGGCTCGGTGCGAGAAGTAACGAGTGTCCGAAGCCGTGCACCGTCCCAATTCGGTGTCGATGACCGCTCCGCCGCGGCGCAGCGCCAGCCGCATCCCTTCAGCGAGATCAAGCGAAGGCGTGTCCCACGCTGTCGTGGCCACGACGCTCGGGCCCCCCCACGTTTTGGCTCGGGCGAGGTCGACAGCTCCGAACTCATAGTGCGACGAGCAGATATGGGGACCGACAACTGCCCGAATGTGGCCTATGCCGTGATTTGCCAGCTCGGCAAGAGTTGCTTCGACGACACCGGCGAGCAAGCCTCGCCAGCCGGCGTGAACGGCTGCCACGGCACTGCGGCCGCTCGAGTCGTGCCCGTACAGCGCCACCGGCACGCAGTCGGCCGTGCGCACGGCGAGTGTGGCCCCGGCGGTTGTCGTCCACGCGGCATCGGCACAAGTGCCGGAGCGGTCTCCAGGTTGATCGACCCGTACGACGTCAGGACCGTGCACTTGGCGCAGCACTGTCATCGGTGCGCCGGAGCATCCGTCGACGGGCGCACAATCGCCGTCGCTGCGTTCGGAGAAGCTGACGCGTGCCGTGCGGCTCCCGGCGCGGCGACGCAACGTCAACATGGCAGCACTGCTGATGACGGTCCCAGCAGCGCAGCGTCGCGCTGTGCTCGTACAGGCTGATGAGTCGGCGCCGTCTGGGCGGATCGGCTCACGATGACCGATAAGCCGGCCGAAGCCTCACCGCAGGAAGCTGGGAACGTCGAATGACTCGTCGTCGTCAAGATCGCCGAACGGGTCGGATAGCTCGTCACCGTCGTCCGTACCGGCGAAGTCGCCGAGCGCTGCGCTGGCCGACGATCGCGGCGCCGTATACCGATCGAACCCCGCGGCGATGACCGTGACACGGATTTCTTCGCCCAGCGAGTCGTCGATCACTGTGCCGAAGATGATGTTGGCCTCGGCGTGCGCGACCTCCCGGATGACCTCTGCAGCCTCGTTGACTTCGAACAGCCCCAGCTCAGGTCCTGCCGCGATGTTCAGCAGGATGCCGCGTGCACCGTCGATGGATTCCTCGAGCAGCGAGGAAGACACGGCCTGCCGTGCCGCGTTCTTCGAACGGTTCTCGCCGTGCGCACGCCCGATGCCCATCAGTGCCGTGCCGGCATTGGACATGATTGCCTTCACATCTGCGAAGTCGGTGTTGATGAGGCCCGGCGTCGTGATCAGGCCGGAGATGCCGGAGACGCCTTCACGCAGCACGTCGTCGGCCATCCTGAACGCGTCGATGATCGACGTGTGCTCGCTCGCCACTGTCAGGAGCCGATCGTTGGGGATGACGATGAGCGTGTCGACGCGCTCCTTCAGCCGTTCGATGCCCTGCTCGGCCTGGATCTGCCGACGCTTGCCCTCGAACGCGAAGGGGCGGGTGACCACGCCGATGGTGAGCGCGCCGACCTCCTTGGAGATCTCAGCGACTACGGGCGCACCGCCAGTTCCCGTGCCACCGCCCTCGCCAGCGGTAATGAACACCATGTCTGCGCCCTGCAGTGCCTCGGCGATCTCGTCGCGGTGTTCCTCGGCCGCCCTCGTACCGATCTCGGGATCGCTCCCGGCTCCGAGCCCGCGGGTCAACTGACGTCCGATGTCCAGCTTGACGTCGGCATCGCTCAACAGCAGTGCCTGGGCGTCGGTGTTGACCGCGATGAACTCGACACCGCCAAGTCCGACATCGATCATCCGGTTGACGGCGTTCGAGCCGCCGCCGCCGACGCCTACCACCTTGATGACTGCCACGTAGTTCTGTGGTGAGGCCACGGGGCTCCTCGCGTTCGTCGACCGGCCACGTCTCGACAACGCCGCAGCCAGCACTTCCTAGGGAAATTAGCGCAAAGCACGACGGTACTGATGCCGCTGTGGTTCGGCAACACCGGACTCAGAACATGATGAGGGTTATCGATCTTCTGCGCGAACGACCGGCAGATGCGGAACAGACACGTCGAGAATTGCGCCCGAAGGTGCGAGGTCGCTGACCACCGCCGCAATTGCCGCCGTCTTCGCCCCGATCGCCGAGTCGTCACCGAGTGCCGCTTCAAACACGGCGCCGTCTGGCTGCCGGCTGATGCGTGCTCGCACGTCGCCTCTCCTGTCACGCCACACTGCGGCAACCGCGAAGCCCGGCTGTCCGTCGGCCGTATCGAGCACATCCAGCAATGCACCAGCTTCTGGGGCCAGGTAGCGGCCTGGCGCGGGCGCGGCAGAGATGCCGGACAAGCGTGGCAGTGACGGCGGGGATGCCAGCGCTGTGGTGAGCACACGTCCCTCAGAGTCGACAAGCACCCAGCTGTCGGGGGCAATGAGTGCAAGGGCCGCAGGGACGCGTTCGACGATGTCGATTTCCACGGTCCTCGGCCAGTGCCGCCCTATCTCAGCAGTACGGACCCAGGGCAGCTCGGAGAGAGCTTCCCGAGCGCCGTCGGCGTCGAGCGTTCCCATGAAGTCACCAGGCCTGATGCCTGCGGCGCGGTAGGCCTCGTCGTAGCTCACCCGGTGCAGACCGCCGAAGTCGACCCGCTCCACATCGAACGCGCCGGCGACGATAGCAATTACACCGCTCAGCAACAGCAGTACGACCGATACCGCCGAGATCACCCACTGATGCACGTGACCGCTCGACTGCGCTCGTGTATCGCCAGACTCCCTCGACACGGCCTCCACCGACACGGCTCAAGCCGGAGTCGGCGAGTCCTCGAAGCCCACCATGCGGACCTCGGGCTGCAGCACGACCCCGGAGTGCTCCGTGACGCGGCGACGGATTTCCTCCATCAGCGCGACCACATCGGCTGCGGTGCCTCCCGGGTCGGACACGATGAAGTTCGCGTGCACACGGGATACCTCGGCGCTGCCTATGCGCAATCCACGCAGTCCCGCCTGGTCAATCTGCGCGCCCGCAGACTCGGAGGGCGGGTTCATGAATACCGAGCCGGCGTTCTGCCCTCCTGGTTGATTCTCGCGGCGCCAGCGGACAATCTCCGCGATCCGGTCCATCGCGACGCGGGGGGAGGTGGGCTGTCCTTGCAGCCGGGCGCGCAGCACCACGTCGCTGTCGGTCAGACCGCTGCGGCGGTAGTCCAAGGCCAACGAATCAACCTGATGGCTGACGATACGGGGAGGCGCGTCCCAGCCGTTGAGATCCACTATGCCAGCATCCAGCAAGCATGACGCCATGTCGCTGCCGTGACCTCCTGCATTCATGCGCACGGCGCCGCCCACGGAGCCCGGCACGCCGACAGCCCACTCGAGCCCGCCGATGCCGGCGCTCGCGCACTGGCGTGCCAGCACAGGCAGCGCCACTGAGGCACCTGCAGTGACGGTGGCATCGGTTTGATCGATCTCGATCTCGCCGTGTGCCTCGCCGAGAAACAGCGCAATGCCCTCGAACCCGCGATCCGCGACCAGCAGGTTGGAGCCGCGTCCGATCACCATGACGCCCAGGCCCGATGCCTTCCTAGCCGTGCGAACGCGTTGCAGATCAGCCGGGCTGTTCGCTTCGAACGCCACTGCGGCGGGGCCACCCACCCGGGAGGTCGTCAGGGCGCCGAGCGGCGCGTCGATCCGCGCTCGAGGTCCCAGCACGGACGCAGCCGTTGAGACTGCCTCAGGATCGGACCATCGATCAGGAGACATGCAGGAGTTCGTCCGCCAGCGTCGTGAGATCGCCCGCTCCCAGCGTCAGGCAGACATCGCCCGATCGCAGGTGCCCGCGCAAGTACGACCGCAGCTCTGCTCGGCCCGGCAGGTAGGCCACTGAGGCGTATGGATGTGCATCGAGCACCGCTCCGAGCACGAGTTCCGTGGAGACCCCAGGACGGGGCACTTCGCCTGCCGGGTAGATGTCGGTCAGCACCAGCTGATCGGCGCCGGCAAACGAGTCCTCGAAGTCTTGCCACAGCGAAGCGAGGCGCGAGTAGCGATGCGGCTGGAATACCGCCACGATGCGTTGCCATCCTCCGCCACGGGCCGCGGCGATTGCGGCCGCCACCTCGGTCGGCAGGTGCGCATAGTCGTCGATGAACGAGATGCCGTCACGCTCGCCGCGGCGTTCGAACCTGCGTGCAACCCCGGCGAAGCGTCCCAGCGCTTCGATCATGGGCTGGGCTGCGGCACCGAGTTCGAGTGCCACGGCGAGCGCTCCGGCGGCGTTCGCCACATTGTGCAGGCCTGGCAGGGGCAGCTCGCATGTGCCGATCGAGGTGCTCCCCCGGATCAACTCGAATCCTGCGCCGGCACGTTCCGTGTGTGCACCGACTATTCGATAGTCCGCATGCGGCGAGATGCCATAGGTCACGCAGCCGCCGATACGGCCAGCCAAAGCGGCCGACTCGCGATCGTCGGCACACAGCACTCGCGGTCCGGTGGTGGCCGTGCAGAACTGCTCGAAAGCTCCGACGAGGGCATCGAAGTCGCCGTAGTGCTCGAGATGATCGGGCTCGACATTGGTGACCAGCACTGCGTCGGCACCCAATTCCAGAAATGTCCCGTCGGATTCGTCGGCTTCGACGACGAACCACTCTCCCGCGCTGTCCCAGACGGCTCCCGAGCCGATCTCGTTCAGCTCGCCGCCGACCAGGAACGAGGGATGCTCCCCGGCGGCGACGAGGCACAGCGACAGCATCGACGAGGTGGTCGTCTTGCCGTGGGTTCCCCCGACCGCCAGCGTTCGCTTGCGCCGGCAGATCAGGCTGAGCAGATCTGCCCGGCTCAGCACCGGTATTCCCTGGTCTCGGGCTTCGACCAGCTCGGGATTGCTGGGCGGCACCGCACTTGAATGCGCCACGATCTCTGCATCGCCGACGTTGGCTGGGTCATGGCCGATCGCGGTGCGTGCGCCCTGGGCGGCGAGGCGGGTCATTCCCGGCCCTGGCCGCAGGTCGCTGCCACTCAGGATGTGCCCCATCTCTGCGAGCACCAAGCCGATGGCGTTCATACCCGAGCCCCCGGCGCCGACGAGATGGATCCTGCGGGATTCGCCGAGGTCGGTCGCGGGATCCGTCATGTTGCACGCTCGGTGGGCCGCGCAACCCCTTCGGGAACGGCGGCGCTGTGCTGGATGACGAGACGGGCAACCCGTTGGGCTGAGTCAGCGCGACCGAAGGTCGCGCCGCTCCCGGTCGACGGGACTGTCCGGTCTGCCTGCATAGACATCGCGTCGATCTCAGCGAGCAGTCGCTCTGCGTCGAGATCGGCATCGGGTACCACGCGTGCCTGACCAGCCGATACCAGCGCTTCGGCATTGAGCCGCTGGTGATCGTCAGTGGCGATAGGCAGCGGCACGAGTACCGCCGGGGTGCCGAGCACCGACAGCTCTGCCACCGTCGAAGCACCGGCGCGGCAGATCACCAGGTCCGCTGCCGCCAGCGCCATCGGAAGGTGCTCGTCGAATGGAACCGCGCAGTACCAGTCGCGCACCTTCGCGGCGCTGTCTCTCCGAGCGGGCGCTAGCGGGCGGTCCTCCCAATCCCTGCGGCCGACGACGTGGTACACGAACACTCCGTCGCGCTCCTGCAGCGACGGAAGGGCCGACCACAGGGCGTTGTTGATGCGCCGCGAGCCAAGCGAACCGCCGAAGACCGCAACCGACGTCGCCTCAGCCGGCCAGCCAAGGCGTTCGCGCGCGTCGCTCGCTTCGCGCGCCGCCTGGGTGACCTCCGGCCGCACCGGATTGCCGGTCACCACCTCTCGCTGCAGTCCGGTGCCATGCGCCGGCACGGCAGCAGCGCGCGCGAATCGGCCGACCAGACGGTTGGTGGCTGAGGCGACGGCATTCTGTTCAGCGATCACCAGCGGCACTCGCCAGAACACCGCGCCCACTGTCGCCGGCAGAGCGGCGTAGCCGCCGAGCGACAGCACCGCTGCGGGACGTCGTTTGCGTACCAGCGCGATACCCCGCAGCGCCGCCCACGCCAGACTCACCGCTGCTGCTGCATTGGTGAGGTTGACCCTTCTCGCCGTGAGACCCCGTCCGCTGAGGGTGGTCAGGCCGAAGCCTGCAGCGGGAACCAACTGCGCGTCCATGCCACGCTTGCTGCCGACGAAGTGGATCTCCTCTGCCGGCCAGCCGTCCTCGGTGAGCGCGTCCGCTACAGCCAAGCCCGGAATGAGATGGCCGGCGGTCCCCCCACCGGCGATGAGGACGCTCGCCGCACCGGGCATTCGGGCTCGCGCCGCCACGACTCAGCCGGACCGCCGTGTCACGTTCAGGAGCAGTCCAGCGGCGGCGGATGTCACGACAAGCGAGGAGCCGCCAAAGGACAGGAACGGCAGGGGCACTCCGGTCACCGGTAGCAATCCAACCACACCGCCGACGTTGACCAGCGTCTGCAGCACAAACCAGATCGCAATCCCTGACGCCAGCAATGAGCCGAACAAGTCCGGTGCCTTCTGGGAGGTCCGGAAGCCACCGATGCCGACGACGCCAAGCAGCGTCAGGAGTCCCAGTGCACCGATCAGCCCCATCTCCTCCCCCACGATCACGAAGATAAAGTCGGTCGGTGCATTCGGCACCCATCCCCACTTGGCTTGGCCAGCGCCGAGCCCGGTGCCGCGCACCCCGCCCTGCGCCAAGCCCACCAGGCTCTGGAACGTCTGGTAACCGCTGTCCGCGCGCTCCGCGATCGGATCCAAGAAGCCGGTCAAGCGCTCGCGCCGGTACGGAGCCGCATACGCCAGCAAGGGAGCCGCAACGCCGACCATCAGCACGATCTTGGTGAGATCGCGGCCTGGCAGGCCTGCGACGAAGAGCATGCCTGCTCCTATGCCGGCGAGGATCAGCGTGGTGCCGAGGTCGGGCTGCAGCAGTACGAGCGAGCAGACGACCGTCAGCATCAGCATCGTTGGACGCAGGATCCGGTCCGGTCGGTGGATCTGGTCTTTGCGTGCGTCGAGGAACGAGGCCAGCGCGACGACCAGAGCGAGTTTGGCGATCTCTGAGGGCTGAAGGCCGAACGGTCCCAGTTCGAGCCATCGACGTGCCCCGCCCGAGCGAGTTCCGATGGCCAGCACGGCGATCAACAGGATGACACTGGCCGCCGCCAATCCCGGCGCGAACCGGCGCCAATGGCGGTAGTCGATGCCCAGAGTGATCAAGAGCACGCCGACGGCGACGCCGACTGACCACAGATGACGGGTGAAGTACCGCAGCGGATGCTCGGACGTATCGACCCCCGTCGCCGAGGTGGCGGACAGCACCAGCACGACGCCGGTGAGCAGCAGCAGAAACACTGCCGACAGGAGTGCGGCGTAACGCACCGAGGGGCCTGATTGAGCCCGTCCCGGCGGCGTGCGCGGAGTCTCCAGCTTGCTCATCGTCTGTCCGCAATCGCAAAACGTGAGCGCACGCGTTCGGCAAGATCGGCCACGGCGGTCGCGAAGTGCTCGCCCCGCTCGGCGTAGCTGGAGTACCAGTCGAACGAAGCGCACCCGGGCGACAGCACGACATCGCGGCCGGGCTGCGCCATCCGGTGGGCGGCCTCCACGGCTTCGCGCATCGAATCGGCACTCGCGAGTTCGATCCGGCCACATGCAGGCTGGCTGAAGCAGTCGACCACCTCGCCGGCGGTTTCGCCGATCGCCACGACACCATGAACATGTCCAGCAACGGCGGCAAGGTCCCCGAGATCGAGGCCTTTGTTGCGGCCGCCCGCGATCAGCACAGCATCGGAGAAGCCCCGCAGTGCTGCCACCGTCGCGTGCGGCGCCGTCGCCTTGCTGTCGTTGTAGAAGCTCACGTCGCCGACGCTCCCGGCGAACGCGAGCCGGTGAGGCAGGCCGTCGAACGAACGCAACTCTGTTGCCACCGCTTCGGCGGATGCACCCATCTCCAGCGCGACCGCTGTTGCAGCGGCAGCATTCGACAAATCATGGGGACGCCGCCGGGGCAAGTCCGCCACCGCCGCGATCCTGTCGCCATGTGCAACCAAGATGCCGCGCACATAGTGCACATCGCAAGGCGCGTTGAGCTGCTGAGGCGTCGCAAAAGTCACACGCCGTGAACGGATCCCGGATGTCCACGGCTCGATATCGGTGTCGCCAAACGGAACCACCGCGACATCGTCGGGACCCTGCGCCGCCCAGATCCGGGCTTTGGAAGCGGCGTAGTCACGCAGGTCGGCATGCCAGTCGAGATGATCGGGTGCCAGATTCAGCCACGCGGCAACTGCAGGAGCAAATCTGCGCGCCCGGTGCAGCCTGAACGACGATGACTCCACGACAAACGTGGAGACGTCCCTGTCGAGCGCGTCCACTAGGGCGATGTCGGTGTTGCCTGCGCCAATGGCAGTGATGCCGCTGCGGTTCAGCATGCGCTCCGTGAGCGTCGTCACGGTCGTTTTGCCGTTGGTGCCCGTAATCGCTGCGAGGGGTCGACTATCCCACTGCGCTGCGAGGTCCAGCTCGCTCACTACCGGGACGCCAGCCGCCGTTGCCAACGTGTAGCTGAGGTGCCGCGGCGGCACTCCCGGTGCTGGCACGACAGCCGCTGCGTCCGAGAGCAGGTTGCGGAGCAGGCCCGCGTCGGTGGAGTCGTGAATCTCGCCGAATTCAGCATCGGCTCCGGCGAGTCTGCGCACCGCATCGCCGGGTCGGTCGTCGGCCGCGATTACCTCGTGACCGCGCGCTGCGAGCGCGGCAGCCACTGCGCACCCTGTGACGCCCATGCCCACGACGACGACCGGCCCGTCGGTGGGCGTCACGTCACCGGATGTCCCCTCATGCGCGGCTAAAGCGCTCATAGCGAACCTGCCGGGATCTCGACGAGGTTCAAACTCAGAAAATCCGCGTAGTACATACCCAACGCCAGCGCGACGAGCAGGCTGTTCACCACCCAGAGTCGGATGAGCACAGTGGTCTCCGGCCACCCGCCCAGTTCGAAGTGATGGTGGACCGGGGCCATCCGGAACAGACGGCGACCGAAGAGCCGGAACGAGCCGACCTGGATGATTACCGACGCAGTCTCAATGACATACAGGCCGCCGATGACGGGGAGCAGGAGATCGACATGCAGCAGCATCGCGAGCCCGGCCATCGCGGTGCCGATCGCCAGCGAGCCGGTGTCGCCCATGAAGATCCGCGCCGGCGGTGCGTTCCACCACAGAAACCCCGCACAAGCGCCGGCCATGGCAGCGGCGACGATGGCGAGATCCAACGGGTGCTTGACGTCGTAGGAGATGGGGTGACGGAAGGCCCAGTAGCCGACCACGACGAATGCCGCGAATGCGACTGAGGCTGCGCCGGCGGCAAGGCCGTCGAGGCCGTCTGTCAGGTTCACCGCGTTGGACGTGCCGAGCACGATGATGACCGCCCACAGCATCCATACGACGGCGGGAATACGCAGCGAGTTGCCCCCGAGCCGGGTGAACCCGATTGCGGTATCGAGGTTCACCCACCACACCGACGCGGCAGCGAAACCGATGCCCACCGCAATCAGCCCGATCAGCTTGGCTCGCTTGTTGAGGCCGAGGTTGCGCTCGCGACTTACCTTGATCCAGTCGTCGGCCAAGCCGACGAGGCCTGCACCACATACGGCTGCGAGCAGAGCGACGCCCGACCGTGTGATGACGGTTTCGGCGCGCAGGTGACTGACGACGTACCCCACGACGGCCGCGGTGACCACCGCAACGCCACCCATCGTCGGCGTGCCCGCCTTGGTGATGTGACCTCGGGGACCGTCGAGGCGGATGGGCTGGCCGACACCGCGCGCTTGCAGCCAGGGAATGAGGTAGCGAGTCCCCATGAGCGACACGAACATCGCTGAACTGGCAGCGATGAGGAGCGCGATCATCGCTGTGCACTCCTGCGCCTGCGCAGGTGCCCCGCAGCGACGACGGCGTCATCGAACGGCACCGAATGCCCTGCGCTCACCTGCGCCGTCTCATGGCCCTTGCCGGCCACTACGACTACGTCACCGGCCTGAGCGTTCCCGACGGCGTATGAGATAGCGCTCGACCTGTCCAACTCGACGTGCAAGCTGTCGCCGGCATCGTGCCGGCCGGCCACGCCTGCGGCGATGTCGGCCGCTATCTGGGCGGGATCCTCGCTGCGAGGGTTATCGGAGGTGAGCACGAGCACATCGGCGTGGCGGTCTGCCGCAGCGCCCATGAGCGCCCGCTTCGACTGATCCCGGTCGCCGCCCGCGCCGAACACCGCCCAAAGACGGCCGTCTGCGGCGCCGAGCTCACGTGCGCTGGCCAGCGCGGCGCCGAGCGCGTCTGGTTTGTGGGCGTAGTCGACCAAGACCCTGATGTCGTCCTCGGGGCCGCTGACCGGCCACAGACGTCCTCGCACCGGTGGCACCGCCGCTATCGCTCCGGCAATCGCGTCATCGTCGTATCCGAGAGCGCTGGCCGTTGCTGCTGCTGCCGCCACGTTCGCGGCATTGAATCGGCCCAGCAGGTCGCAGTGCACTGGCCGGCCGCGCCATCGGCCGCTCAGCCCGTCTGGGGTCACGACGACATCGTCGAAGTCGGAGGGCTGCCATTCGGCTACATCGGCCGTTGTGCCGGCCGCCATCGATGCCAGTCGGCGACCCCACGCATCGGCAACGTTCAGCACCGCGATGTCGCTGCGGCCATCGAAGAGACGCGCTTTAGCGTTGAAATAGTCCTCCATGGTCCCGTGGTAGTCGAGATGCTCGTGGCCCAGGTTGGTGAACACACCAGCCGCAAATCTGGCGCCGTCGACCCTGCCTTGGGCGAGCGCGTGGGACGACACCTCCAGCAGCACTATCTCGACGCCGGCATCGGCAGCGTGGCTGAGACGCCGGCACAGGTCGGGTGCCTCGGGCGTGGTGTGCGTGCCGTCGAGCGTGCCCATGACCTCACAAGTGGTACCGCATGCACGTGCGATGGCAGCGATTGCGTGCGTCACCGTGGTCTTGCCCGCAGTGCCGGTGACCCCCACCACCCGGCAGCGGCGCCACGGATGGCTCCACACCGCAGCCGACGCCGGCCCCAGTGCCGCTCGAACGTCGGGCACCACGATCTGGGGCACATCGACATCGAGGATCTGCGACACCAGCAGCGCTGCAGCACCGCCGCTCAGCGCCTCGGCGGCGAAACGGTGGCCGTCGTGGCGCTGCCCGACGACGCAGCCGAACAGTGCCCCGGGTGTCACCGAGCGGCTGTCGTGGGCGATGCCGCGCACGGGCGTCGAGCGGCCCGCCGCTTGGTCGCCTTGCTGGCCCGAAGGCACTACGCAAGTACCGCCGACCGCCGCAGCCAATTTCTCCAGCGATATCGGCTTCGCCGGCGTGCTGCTGCGCTGCTCAGACATCTGGCGACACTTGGAGCATCCGCAGTGCGTATTCGGCGACTTCCGCGAATACCGGCGCGGCCACGATGGCGGCCCGGTACTCGTCGGGCTCGTCGAGCACGACCACCACGGTGAGCTCGGGACGGTCGGCGGGGAGGAAGCCGGCGAAGGAGCTGGTGTAGGCGTCGGCGGAATAGCCGCCGTCAGGACTGGGTTTCTGCGCAGTGCCGGTCTTGCCCGCCACCTGGTAGCCGTCGATGGCGGCTCGCTTGCCGGTGCCCGAGCGAACGACGTCGGCCAGGATTGCCTGCATCTGGTGAGCGGTCTGCTCAGACAGCACCCGGTGTGTCGGAACCGGGTCGGCAGGCCGCAGTGCGCCATTGCTGCCCACGCTGCCCAGAACGAGGCGAGGCGCGACGTACACGCCGTCATTGGCGATTGCGTTATAGGCAGCGGTGAGCTGGATCGCGGTCATGGCGATGCCTTGGCCGAACGCGATCGTGGCGAGGTCCGTGCCACGCCATTGGTTCGCAGCACGCAGAATGCCGCGGCTCTCACCGGGCAGTGCGGGGGCTTCGTCGGCGCCGGTCAGGCGGCCGAAGCCGAACGATCGCAGCGAGCGCTGCAGCTCGGAGGCACCGATCCGCTCGGCGAGCTTGATCGTGCCGATGTTCGAGGAATGAACGAGGATCTCCGAGGTAGTCATCTGGTCGCTGGGCTTGGAATAGGGCTCGATGAACTCCTTGTCGGCGAAGGTGTACCTGGCTGGCGTGGAGTGCATCTCGGACGGCGTGGTGAGCCCGGCTTCCAGTGCCGTGGCGATGGTGAAACTCTTCGCCACCGATCCCGGTTCGAAGGCGTCGGTGTACGCGGGGTTGTAGGCCACCGGCCTGACCTCCCCGGTTTCGGGGTCGCGCGCGACCGCCGCCAACGCCAGCACGTCGCCGGTGTCGGACTGCATCACCACCACCATGCCGCCCTTGGCGCTGGTGGCCCCAACCGCCTCGCTCACAGATCGCTCGGCAACCCACTGCATTTGAGTGTGCAGCGTCAGCACCACATCGTCGCCATGGCTGACAGGCTCGAACAGCTCAGTCCCCGTCGGCAGCGGCATGCCGCTCTGGGCGATCCGGGCCACCTCACGGCCGTCGGTGCCGCCGAGCACCTCGGCGAACTGCTTCTCGGCGCCGCCCAGCGGGTTCTGGTCGATGTCGGTGGCGCCGAGCAGGCCGCGGGCGAAGTCGTCGCCGTTGGGCCGCAGCCGCGACGACTCCCCGCGTACGCCTACACCGGCAAGCTGAAGCTCCTGCACCGCCAGTCCGTCTTCGGGGCTCACTTGGCGCGCCACGTACACAAAATGCCGGTCGCTCGCGAGCCGTTCGGCGATGACGTCGGAGTCAACATCCAGCACCGACGCCAATATGGCAGCCGTCTGGTACGGGTCGGTGACCTGACGGGGGTCGGCCCAGATCGTGGGCAGGTTGTCCGACACAGCGAGCAGGTTCAGGTTTCGGTCGAGGATCGCCCCGCGCACCGATTCGAGCTCCCACTGTGCCGTGCCCTGACGGTCGCCCAGGGCGGCGTAGGTCTCGCGGTCGAGTACCTGTACCTGCACCAGGCGAGCGCCGAGGGTGGCCAGTGCCACGGCCGACGCGATGATCAGCAGCGCCGCCCGCCGGCGCGGCGGCCCAGCGCGAGCCGTGCGCCGGCGAGGACTCCGCTCGGTCTGCTCTGCCGTGCCTTCTCGCTTGGACTCGCCACGTGACCCGTTCGCTCCCGCTGCGGGGTGCCAGCGGCGCGTGGCCGCCGGATCTGACCGCCAGGTCGCCGGCGCGCCCGTCGCCGAGGCCGAGTGCGCTGCCGGCCGACGCAGCCCCGGCGGAGCACCCCTCGAGGGGTGCCACGGCGTGGCCGTTGGGCTCAGCTTCCTGCGCTGCTCGGCGTGCTCAAGAACGTCGGTCATGCGCTGTGGACGCGTCGGTCAGCAGCGTCTTAATCGAGAGCCAGTCTCCGCCTTCATGGACGCTTCGCTGCGGCGGGTCGACGGCGGCGATATGACGCGGCTCGATCCGCACATCGATCGGGTCTGTCGCGTTCACCAGCCCGAGCGCTCCTACGCCCATCAATTCGATCTCCGCGGGACCGTGCAGGATCTGCAGCTCGTAGCGAAGGTCGATCAGCTGCTCCCGCTGCGTCGCGATCTCCGATTCGAGCTCCGACAGCCGGTACTGCCCCGCTGCGAGCACCGAATGGAACACCGCCAGCCCGGCCAGCACCGCGATGGCAGCCGCCGCCAGCAGAGCGGTGATGCCCACCAGGCGTAGCCCCGCAGCGCGGCGCGCTGGCGACTGCACCCCTCGGGGCACCGCTTCCGCGGCGGGGAAGTGGGCAGTTGCGAGGGCCATGGGACGATGCTCGGCCTTCTCGAGGGGGCCGGATCAGCGAAGGGCCGGCTCGAGGCGCTCCGCCGCGCGCATCACGGCGCTGGCGGCGCGCGGGTTTTGCTCGACCTCGGCGGCGCCGGGTCGCGTCACCTTGCGGCGCAGCAGGCGTACCGCAGGCGCAGCTCCGCAGATGCACGGCAGCGTCGATGGGCACTCGCACACGCCGTCAGCAGCTTCTCGCAGAATGATCTTCACAATGCTGTCTTCTCCTGAGTGATAGGCGAGCGTTGCCAGGCGCCCGCGTGGCCGCAGGCGCGCGAGCGCCGCTCGCATTGCTGGTTCGATGAGGTTCAGTTCGTCGTTCACTTCGATGCGGATCGCCGCGAACGTGCGCATCGCCGGATGGCGCCGGGCACGGCGAGCAGCGGCCGGCACAGCGGCCTTGACAGTGTCGGCCAGCTCGCGGGTGGTGTGCAGCGGCCGGGCCGCCACGATGGCGACGGCGATGCGGTGGGCGTAGCGCTCGCCGGCATGGCGCTTCAGCAGATCGCGCAGCTCGGCAAGCTCGTAGGTGTTCACCACGAAGCCCGCGTCGGGCCCCGAGCGGGCATCCATGCGCATGTCCAGCGGAGCGTCGTGGCGATGCGAGAAACCGCGCTCGCCGGAGTCAAGCTGACGGCTGCTGACGCCGAAGTCGAACAGCACGCCGGCAATCGGGCCCGCGCCGGCCGTGTCCACCAGCTCGCCGAGGAGGTCGAAGCGCTCGCAGCGAAACGTGACACGGTCGCCGAAGGGTGCCAGGCGTTCCTGTGCGGCGGCAATTGCCTCCGGGTCGCGGTCGATGCCGAGCAGGCGCCGCTCGGGATGCTGGCGCAGCAGCATCTCCGCATGGCCACCGCCCCCCAGGGTCGCGTCCACGAACCATCCCCCGCCGACGGGCGCGAACACCTCGGCGATCTCGTCGACCATGACGGGCTCGTGGAACGACCTCGCACCGGCAGTCACGGTCATGCCTGCTCCGGCGCTTCGTCGCCGCTCTCGGGTGCCGCCAGCAGCGATTCGCCTTGGGCGTTCATGTCCTGCCAGCGGCCGGCATCCCAGATCTCCACCTCGTCGATGGCGCCGATCACCACACACTCCCGTTGAAGGCCCGCGAACCGGCGCAGCTCCTCGGGAACCGCTATGCGGCCCTGCTTGTCGGGCATCACCCGGGCGGCGCCCGCTCCGAATGCGCGCTTGGCTGCACGCCCGGGCGGCCCGCCCGACTGCGACCGCTGCGACATCTGGCCCGCGATGTCGCCGAACCGCTCCGGCGTCATGAGCGCCAGGCAGCCCTCGCTGTGTTTGGTGAGGAAGCCGGATGGCTCGAAAGCGCTGCGGAAGCTCGCAGGGAGCACGATGCGGCCCTTGGCATCGAGCGCATGCTCGT
This sequence comes from Candidatus Poriferisodalis sp., assembly GCF_965203655.1. Classification (GTDB taxonomy): domain Bacteria; phylum Actinomycetota; class Acidimicrobiia; order Acidimicrobiales; family Poriferisodalaceae; genus Poriferisodalis. Next base: position 58,990 of record NZ_CBDBDD010000005.1, on the reverse strand, counting down.
GCTGGCCGACAAACAGACTCTCCACCGCAGGTCCCTCCGCAGCGATTGAACAGGCTCAGTGGGCAATCGTCCCGCTCTGAACCACTTCGTACCACTTTATGGGTTAATCACCCACAATGTCCACCCCCATGTGCCCGAACTCTCGAGTTCCAGCCACGGCAGGGCACACAACCGCCACCGTGGGGGCTGTGCGGTCGGGAGGGTCAGCTCCCAGGTGCCGTAATGAACTCCGTGACCAGCTCAGTCAGATCCGACGAACTCAGGCCCCCGCACAGCTCCCCCCAGCCAGTCGCGCGGTTCCGAACCTGGTCCGCTGTGCGATCGTCCAGCAGCGACACCAGCGGCCCGAGACTGAACCGCTCGTAGGTCAGGCACTGGAATCTGCTGCCCACGCGCGTACGGCGTTGCGAGATTCCGACGAGCTTGCGGCCTGCAACGGTGACTTCACCTGGTCCGCGTGATGCGAAGCACACCAAGCCGTCACCGGGACCTCCGTCATACGGGCCGCGGCACGTGCTCGCTCTCACGCCGAGGGATGCGAACGCGGCGCTCAGGCAGCTGCCGAGCCAGTCGAATGCCTCACCGATATCTGCCCGCCAGAGCGGATCGCCCGTCGGGACAAAGACGTCGATCCAAGTGCACAGGTCGGGATCAAGCCACACGGCTCCCCCGCCGCTGCGCCGTCGCACCACGTCAGAACGAGTTCCCTCGAAGGGATCAGGACCGGTCGATCCGAGGACCACTGCCGTCGCAGTCGGTCGAAGCCACGAGATCCGTCGACGGCCATCAAGCGGCATCGGACGGTCATGCAGAAGCCCGGCTGCGCCCCGCCATTGTTCACGCACCCACAGCGCCACCTGTCCACCATGGCAGACCGGACCTGCCGCTACTGGGCGGCGATGCAGACCGGGGCCCGGTGTCAGGCGGGCTGAGGGCGCAGTCGGGGCAAGTAGTCGGTCCACTCCATGGGAGCGTCGGGACGCATGGCGGCAACGATCGCCAGCGGCTCAGGGGCGTACGGCGTGCGATGCAGGCGGTAACGCCCTTCCGACAGCAGCGAGTCGCCCTTGCCCACGTTGCACGCCCGGCAGCAGGCGACCACGTTCTCCCACGTGTGCTCTCCGCCACGGCTGCGTGGGTGAACGTGGTCGATGCACTCGGCCCGGTTCCCGCAGTACTGGCAGCGATGAGCATCGCGCGCAAACACCGCTCGCCGGTGCAACGGCGCCCGGCGCCTGTATGGCGCCCGGGCGTGATAGGTCAGCCGGACGACTGAGGGCGCCGGCACCGACATGCGGGACGACCGTATGGCACCTGGGCGAGTGTGCACGACATCGGCCTTGCCGGACAGCACCAGCAGCAGGGCGCGCCGAACAGTCGTGATCGACAGCGGCTGGTAGGTGACATTGAGCACCAGGGTCCGTTCGGTCAGAATCGAAGGCGCCTGGGTCGTCGTTCCATCGACGTGCCCCCGGTGTCCGTTGAGGTGCACGTGCCCGTTGGTCCCCGCACCGGTCCGCCGAGGCGCGTAGGCAACAGCTCCGCGAACGGTCATGTCATCTTCACGCAGCAGTCGCGCGCGGCCAGCGTCGGCACCATTCCAACCATTGGATCAGATCATCGGGCTCCGCGGGCAGGCTGCCGTCGCCGCCGAGTGCTGTCACATGCCGGAATCGCACGTAGTCACGGTGCGGCACGGGCAGGAACGGTGGTCGCAGCCACCACCGTCGGGGCACCAAACGCCTCGCGGCCGAGACCGCTGTCGGCCACAGACGTGGACACGCCGCGAGCGCACGCAGCGAACGACCCGTACCGGCGATGCGGGACATCGGGCGTCGGCGATCTCGGCGCACCGTGCCACTCTAAAGCCCACCGTCATGGGCGGCAGTGACTCACGGAAGGCCATGAGTAGCCTCAGAGCCGCCGGAGACACGAGAGTTGAACGCAGTGCGCAACCACATGCCGCAACAAGTGCAGGCAGCCGACGCCGAGACATTCCGGCAGACGTTCGAACGGATTACCGAGAATGTGGAGCGTGTCATCCGAGGCAAGCCCGATGCGATCGGGCTCGCGCTGCTGTGCCTGATGTGCGATGGGCACCTGCTGATCGAAGACGTTCCCGGGGTCGGCAAGACGAGCTTGGCGAAGTCGCTCGCGGCCTCGATCGATGTGCCGTTCGGTCGCATCCAGTTCACGCCCGATGTCCTGCCCTCCGACGTGATCGGTGTGAATGTCTGGGACGAACGCGAGCGTGTCTTCGAGTTCCGGCCCGGTGCCCTGTTCTCGAACATCGTGCTCGTCGACGAGATCAATCGGGCATCGCCCAAAACACAGGCCGCCTTGCTCGAGGCGATGCAGGAACGACAGGTCACGACCGACCGCACCACGCGCCCCCTCAGCCAGCCGTTCATGGTGATCGCCACACAGAACCCGATTGAGCACGAGGGCACCTACCCGCTGCCCGAATCGCAGCTCGACCGGTTTCTGATGCGTATCGGCATCGGGTACCCCGACGCCGACTCAGCAGTCGAGGTCCTCGACCTGCATGACGGAACCACCGAGATCAATGTCGGGCCCGTCGCGGCGGCCGACGAAGTCAAATCGATGACCCGCACGGTCACCGAGGTTCACGTCGCTCCGGTCCTGCGCCGGTACATCGTGGCTGTGGCAGATGCATCCAGAAGGCGTGGCACCATCACCCTCGGCATCAGCCCGCGCGCCACGCTGGATCTCCAGCGTGTAGCACAAGCCCGCGCGCTCGCAGCCGGCAGGAACTACGTCGTGCCAGATGACGTGAAAGCCGTGGCCGAACCCGTGCTCGGTCACCGCATCCGGTTGAGCCCCGACGCACAGCTCCAAGGCCTGACACCCCAAACTGCGCTGCGGGAGGTCTTCGAGGCGGTTGCCGTCCCGACCAACGCCGGCTGAGGTCGCTGCCATGAACGCCCGGCTCGCATGCTGACGAGACGGGGCTGGATCGCCGGCATCGGCTCAATCCTCGCCGCCGGAGCCGGCCGATTCTTCGGCATCGGCGAGTTCTTGGTGCTGGCGGTTGCCGGGCTGCTGCTGATCGGCACCGCCGTCGTCTGGACCCGAACCCGACGAGTCCGCCTGCGGATCGAGCGATCAACGCAACCTGTACGCGTTCACGCTGGCGGAACGGCCCGCGTCACCCTGACCGTCACCAACCTCGGAGGTCCGGCGCCGGTGCTGCAATTGACCGACCCGGTGACGGGAACGCTCGGCGCCCGCCTGCGGATCGGACCGCTGCTGTCGGCAGAACGAGTGCAGGCGACATACCTGCTGCCGACCGAGCGCCGCGGGCGTCTTGACATCGGGCCGGCCGACATCGCAGTAGCTGACCCGCTGGGCTTGGCCCGAATGTCGATCGGCACCGGGCCCCGCACAACGCTCGTGGTGTACCCGGCTACCCAGACGCTGGTGCCACCGCGCTTAGCCCGAGGACCCGAGCCGCTCGGCGTGGCCGCCGACGTGCACACCTTGCAGCGAATCGGCGAGGACTTTTACGCCCTGCGCGACTACACCGTCGGCGACGATGTCCGGCGGATTCACTGGCCGTCCACAGCACGACTCGGTCGGCCAATGGTTCGTGAGGACGAGGTTCCGCGTCGTAGCCGGGTCACGGTGGTGCTCGACACGCGAAGCGCAACCCTCGACCCAGATCGATTCGAGCTCGCTGTGTCAGCGGCTGCCAGCGTCGTGCTGGCCTGCGCATCACGTCACGATCCCCTGAGGCTGTTGACGGTGGCCGGGGCCGACACCGGATTCGTCACCTCAGGCGAAGGCTTGGCCCAGGTGTTCGATCACCTGGCGGAAGTCTCCACGTCGGGAACGGGAACCCTGCGAGGAACGCTGGCCGCGGCCGCCTCCGCGTCCACTGGGGCTGTCGTGGTGGTGCTCGGCGGAGCCTCCCTCGAAGCGGCGCGGGACGCGGAGTCAATATCCGCAGCCGAGTCGCGGAGCTCCGCTCTGACGGTCATCCGCGTCCGAGCGCCCGACACCAGGCTCCCAGCGGGCGGACGGCGCTGGGTCGACATCACGCTCGCTGCCGACCTGACAGCCAGGTGGGCCGCCGCGCAGGCAGAAGCGGTGCCTGCATGACGCGCCGAACCTTGTGGCAGGTCGAGGCCTCCCTGTGGGCATTGACGCTTGTCTCGGTGCTCATGGCGCGCCGGCTGTTCGACTCCTGGGAGTATGTACCGCTGTGGCTAGTCCTGGCCGCCGGCGGTCACGCCACCGCGGCGGTGACCAGGCGACAGCGCTGGCCGCTGGCGCTGTCGATCACCGCGTCCATGGTGGTGTTGATCATCGTCCAAGGTGTCGCGCTGTACTCCGGGACGCTGTGGTTGGGACTGCTGCCCACTGCGGAGACCTTGCGGCAAGCAGCATCCGACATCGGATCGGCATGGAGCGCGTTCGGCATCGTGGAGGCACCGACGCCGGCCACCGCGGGGTTCCTGCTGGTCGGAGGCGCCGTCGTGTGGCTTGCGGCGTTCTGCGCGGATGCCGTCGCTCTGCGGGCAAGGATCGCCCCCGAGGCGCTGCTGCCCAGCTTTGGAGTGCTCGCCTTCGTCGGCGCTCTCGGCACTGACGATTGGCGCATCCGCAGCGCTGCAGCGATGGTGCTGCTCGCCGTCGTGTTTGTTGCCGCACATGGCATCCACCACACGGCGGACCGGGTGCCCCTCGGGGCGACGGACCGCCGGCGTGCGAACGTGCCCATGCGGACAGCTCTCCGATTCGGCACCGCTGCGGCAGTCATCGCAGCGCTGGCGGTACCGCTGCTGCCCGGCAGCGACGCTCCAGCGATCGTTTCGTGGAAAGACCTCGACGGCACCGCTCCCGCATCGCGAGTGACGGTCAGCCCGCTGGTCAATGCGCAAGGGCGCCTCGTGGGTACATCAGGCGCCGAGTTGTTCCGGGTGGAAGCCGATGCACCCGCGTACTGGCGCATGTCCGGATTGAGCCAGTTCGACGGTGAGTTCTGGGGTTCTGAGCAGATCTACGCCAACACGGCCCAGGTGCTCAGCGGTCCTGTCAGCCCCGATGTGTTCACCCAGACATTCACGATCAGCGCGCTCGACAGCATCTGGCTGCCCGCCGCATTCGAGCCGGTCACCTATGACGGCCCCGATGCGCTCTACGACGCGCAATCCGGCACACTCGTCACCACCCACAGCACCACGTTGGAGCCCGGATTCAGCTACACCGTGAGCTCGGAAACCGACATTCCCTCGCTCGCGGGCTTGGTGGCCGCCGATGGCGACGTACCGCCCGACATCGCCGAGAACTACCTGCTCTTGCCTGACAACTTCAACCCTCGGGTTGCCGGCCTCGCCGCCGACATCACTGCTGACGCATCTGGCCCATATGCCAAGGCACTGGTGCTGCAGAATTTCTTTCTCGAGAACTTTGTCTACTCGCTGCGAGTTCCGAGCGGTCACGACACTGAACGCATGGAGCAGTTCCTGTTCGAGGACCGCCGCGGATACTGCGAGCAGTTCGCAGGGACCTACGCCGCGATGGCCCGCTCCATCGGACTGCCCGCCCGGGTTGCCGTCGGCTTCACGCCAGGCGAGCTCGTCGACGGTGTGTACGTCGTCACCGGCTCGCATTACCACGCATGGCCGGAGGTTTGGATCGGCGGGCGCTGGGTGTATTTCGAGCCGACGCCGGGCCGGGGCGCTCCCGGCGCGGTCGTCTACACAGGTGTGCCCCCGCAACAAGTCGTGCCGGGCGATCCGGAGGCAGCGGGCGAAGCGGGCTCAGGGTTCATCGGTCAACTGGGCATCGAGGATCTGGAGGGTCTCTCGGACGATTTGGGGGGGTTCGTGGACGTCCTCGGCGCCGACGGCTCCGGAGAGGAAACCGGAGTCTGGTCCGAATGGCTCGTCGTGCCTTTCTACGCCGTTGTCGCCGTCGGCGTGCTGTGGCTCATCGCGATTCCCGCCGCGGTGAGACTCCGGCGAGTGCTGCACCACCGGCGCGCCCGCCACGATGCTCGCGCCGCAGTCGCGGCTGCCTGGGACGACGTGGCCGAGACGCTGTTCAGCCTCGGCATCGATCGCCGCCCCACCGAGACACACATCGAGTTCGCGAACCGCGTGCGCAGTCGACTGCGCATCGAGACGGGTGATCTGCAGACGCTTGCCGTCGCGGCACAAGAGGCCAGTTACGCCGCAGATCCGCCGTCGACGCAGACCGTGGCAGGGGCACGCTCGAGCGCTGAGCACCTTGAGACTCGCATCCGAGCGGCGCGCAGCCGCTGGGATCGGATCGGCACCGCGTGCCGGCCTACGGTGCTCGTATCCGGACCTCGATCGCGTCGCCGGGATCGGGAAAGCCGCAACGGCGTGCTGGTGCGCGACCGGTAGGCGTCGACGCGATCAGCTCGACCCCGGACTCAGCTGGGATCGTTGCGAAAGCGGCGTCGCATACGATCGCCGAACGAGTCGGCGCTGCGAGGCCGTGTGCGCTTCGCTATCGAATCCGACACCTTTTCGAGACCCAGCCGGCCCATCTTGCGAACGTTCCGCTCGATCACGACGGCACTTGCGAACACGACCAGAAATGCCACGAACGACAACGCGAAGTGCACCTGCAGACCGAGGCCGATGCCGACCAGGCCCAATACGCCGCCCAGCACTGCCCACCTGATATTGCGCAGGGCGTGCCTCGTCAGGGTGGTCTCCGACACCTCCCGGGCGAATTCGGGATCGTTGTCGTAGAAGTCCTTCTCGATCTCGAGCAGGATGCGTTGTTCGTCTTCCGAGAGCGGCACGCACAGGCTCCACATGCTGGATTGCCGATGTTGCTGCCAGTGTAGGACTGCGCCCGGCATCACTTCCACGCGCCATGGTGCGTGGTTCAGCCTCTTAGCGTCCCCAGCGGCGCTCGCCTGGCGCACCGTCACGCAGACCGGCTGCACCGTGACTGATGACGGCACGGCCAAAACGACCCCTGATGGAGTCCAGCGCATCGGCCAGCCTGCGGTCCAGCTCGGCATCGCCGGTCGGACCGGACTCGACATCCCGGGCTGAACCGGACGCTCCGTCGAGCGGCCGTCCGACGTCCAGCTCAAGCTGGAGCTGGCACTCAGGAACAGTCGCCGCCTCGACACTGGCTTCTGCAGGGCTGCGCCCCGACGGTGCGGATGTCTCGCTGATGTTCGTTACGGCCACACCCAGCAGCCGGATCCCGGAACCCAGGTCGAGTCTGGCAATGAGCTCATGCGCCACGTTGGCCAGCAACCGAGGCGTCTGGATCGGTTCGGCCAGGGTGCGCGCCCGCGTCCGCAGTGAGAAATCCGGATACTTGACCTTGACCATGACGGTCCGGCCCCCAAGGCCGTTCGCTCGCAGGCGCGACGCGACAGCGTCGGCCAGGCGCACGATCTCGCCTCGCAGTCGATCGGGGTCGCGAACATCGGTGTCGAAGGTTTCCTCGTGGCTGACCGAACGGGGGATGCCGCCCGGGTGTACCGGCCGGTCGTCGACTCCCCTGGCCAGCGCCGCGAGCTGGGTGCCGTGTGCGGTGCCGATGGTGGCGACCAGCCGTTCGATCGGCACCGCAGCCAAGTCGCCTACGGAGAAGACCCCGATGTCATTGAGCCGCCTGAGCGTGACAGGACCCACGCCCCACAGTGCCTCCACCCGATGAGCCCACAAGAAGGCGAGCTGTTCCGCGCGCTCGACCACCCGGACGCCCAGCCCCGGTTCTGGTCCCGAGGGCCCCACGGTCGGCTTCGCAGCGACGGAAGCGAGCTTGGCCAAGGTCTTGTTCGACGCGACGCCGACTGAACAGTCGAGATCGGTGGCCTGGCGTACAGCGCCTCGCAGATGCCACGCGATCTCAGGCGAAGAGCCGAAGAGACGGTGAGCGCCTGAGACATCCAGGAACGCCTCGTCGAGGGCGATCGGCTCGACGAGCGGCGTGACCGATTCGAAGACTTCGGCGATGGCCTCCGAGGCTTCTGCGTAGCCGGAGAAGTCCGATGTGACCACTACCGCAGCCGGGCACAATCGCCGAGCCCAAGCCGTCGGCATTGCGGCATGCACGCCTGCCGCTCGCGCCTCGTAGCTGGCAGACGCCACAACGCCTCGCCGTCCCGACCCGCCCACGATCACCGGTCGGCCGACTAGGGAGGGGTCGCGCTTGCGCTCGACTTCGACATAGAAGGCATCCATGTCGACATGCAGGATTGACAGCTCGTCGGGGTCCGCAATGGCGAGCTGGTCGTACTGATCGCCGGTCACAGGTCCTCAGCGTGCCGCAGGCTTCACCACCAGGCCAGTGCGATGGTCGCCAGTCACCGTGTAGCGGAACACATGGCCGCGGCCGGCATCGCCCCTGAGGTACGCCAGCAGCGGTTCAGCCATCCAGGCGTATTGGCCGGCAAGCAGGGCCTCCAGCTCTCCATTGGGTACCCACTTGGCGTCGAACACGATGCCGTCGGGATCGTCGACATCCAGTTCGCCCGTCCACGCCTCCGCCTCGTGTACCTCGACTCGCAAGAACCAGCCCGGTCCGTCGCTGCCGTCGGCCTCGACGGAGTAGAGCGGACCGTTCCAGGACGACACCATCAGACCGGTCTCTTCGGCGACTTCGCGCGTGAGCGCCCCGAGCACCGTTTCGCCCGGATCCACGACGCCGCCTGGTGTGCTCCAGTCGGTGGTGCCGTTGCGACGCAGGTTGTTGACCATGAGCACAGCGCAGTCACGTCGCAGAATGCCGCCCGCGACTGCCCATCGGTGCAACTGTTGGGGCACCCAGGCAGTCTGCCATGGGAGGTCGACGGCCGAACGAGCCGGGCTTGACCCCCAACTCGCTGGCTGGTCGTACCATGGCGCACGTGAGCGAGCGAGGCGACAGCGAGCAGCATGATCGCTTGCCCACATCGAGCGCTCCGGCGGGAATTGGAGGTGCCGTGCTCACCCCTGCGCCGACGGCGCTGCCGTCGGTAATCGCACGCGTCATCGCGTTCAGCGCCATCGTGGTCTCCGCTGTCTGCGGAGGCCTCGTGGGCTATGCGATCAGCGCACTCGAATGCAGCCGGGGCTGCGTCGGTCCATCGCTTGCAGGCGCAGCGATCGGTGCGCTCGCCGCTGCCGCCGGTGTCGCCGCAATCGCCGCGCTCGTCTTGCGATCCATGAGCGAGTGGGCTGATCAGGCCTCGGTGACGCGCCGGCGGCGGGACCGTCGTCGCCGACGCAGCCCAGCCGCCTCGTCGGGAGATGACCGGGCGGCACGGCAATGACCACCAACGTTCTCGCAGTCGAAGACGACGAGCGGATTCGCACGGCGCTGCGGCTGGCGCTCGAAGACGAGGGCTGGAACGTCAGCGAGGCTGAGTCGTGCGAGGAGGCGCTGGAGCGGTTCGCTCCCGACAGCACCGACGTGGTGCTGGTGGACATCATGCTGCCCGGACTCGATGGCTTCGAGCTGTGCCGATCCATCCGGCGGATCAGCCATGTGCCGATCATCATGGTGACGGCTCGTGACGACACCCATGACGTGGTTGCGGGGCTCGAAGCCGGAGCTGATGACTATCTCACCAAGCCGTTTGCCCCCAAAGAGCTCTCGGCACGGATCAGGGCGCTGCTGCGGCGGAGCCGAACCGTGGACGGCAGCGGGCTGCCGCGCACAATCGGCGATCTCGAGATCTATCCCGACGAGGGCGTGGTGCGCAAGAACGACGAAGAACTGCACCTCACCAAGACGGAGTTCCGCCTGCTCTGCGAGTTGTCCGACAACCCCGGCAAGGTGATGAGCCGCGAGCAACTCCTCGAACGGGTTTGGGGCTACGACTATTTCGGTGACGGCCGGCTCGTCGATGTGCATGTGCGCCGGCTGCGCCTCAAGATCGAGGATGATCCTGCCAACCCGCGTTACGTGGCGACGGCACGCGGCATGGGCTACAAGCTGCGAGCCTGAAGTGAACCTGCGCTGGCCGCGACCGTTGCGGCGGCTGCTGAGTCCGATGGCGGCAGCCGAGCGCAGGCTGAGACGATGAGGGTTCGCTGGCCGCGGCCGTTGCGGCGGCTGCCGCTACGCGCCCGAGTCGTGGGGGCCTTCACGCTCGGTGCGTGCCTGGCGGCATTCCTGCTTGTCGTGCTGACGTACAGCCTCTCGCGAGGCTCGATGCTGGGTTCGCGTCAGAATTCCTCCGAAGCCCAGTTCTTCGCCAATGCCACACAGGTACAGGGCTCTCTGCGCGCCGAGAGTCCCGACTTTGCGGTGCTGCTCGAGTCGCTGCCGAGCCTCAGCGGCAGCCGCTCCATCGTGCGAACCGGGCCGGATGTCTGGCGGTCGCCGTCGCTCGTTCCCAGCGACCTGCCCGACCAGCTGGTGGCTGCCATCGAGCAATCTGACCAAGCACACGCGATGCGTTACCGGCTGGACGGCGTTCCCCAACTTGCCCTCGGGCTGCGCCTGCGCCCCGCAGCGGTGTCCCAGCTCAGCGAAACGCTGTACTTCGAGGTCGTGCCGCTCGCGGAGATCGAGGCGACGCTGGCGAGCCTGCGGTTGATCCTGGGCGTCGGAGCTGCCCTCACCGTCTTGCTCGGCGTCGCAATCGGCGCGTGGGCCGGCGGGCGGCTGCTGCGGCCGCTGGCCACCGTCTCCGACGCCGCCAACTCGATCGCGCACGGCAGATTCGACACTCGTGTCGAGCGCAGCGACGATCCCGATCTCGCCGTCATCGTCGAGTCGTTCAACGACATGGCCGATGCCATGGAACGCCGGATTGCCCGAGACGCTCGCTTCGCGTCCGATGTCAGCCACGAACTGCGATCTCCCCTGCAAACCCTGCGGAGTTCCATCGACTACCTGAACGGCCACCGCGATGAGCTGTCGGCCCAGGGAGCTACCGCTCTCGACCTGCTGGCATCGGAAGCAGACCGGTTTCAGCAGCTCGTGCAAGACCTGCTCGAGATCTCCCGGCCCGACGCCGATGGATCTGTCTTCGAGCGGGGCCTGGTCAATGTGACGGAACTGGTGCAGCACCGGGTGCGGACGCTCGGCGACGGCGTGAACCTCGTGATCAGTCCAGCAGCCACCGATGCCGTGGTGATCGGCGACAAGCGCGGGCTGGCTCAAGTCTTCGACAACCTGCTGCGCAACGCCGACAAGCACGGCGGCGGCGTCACTCGCGTGCAGATCACACGGCCCGGCTACTCCGTCCGTGTCGCCGTGGAGGACAACGGTCCAGGCGTCGCCCCCTCCGAGCGAGATCTGGTGTTCGAGCGCTTTACGCGGGGGGCAGCGGCGCGCAAGCGGGGTGCGGGATCGGGTGCCGGCCTGGGCCTCGCGCTCGTGTACGAGCACACACGGCGCCATGGCGGCTCGGTGCGCGTCGAGTCCCGCACCGACGGCGAGCGCGGCGCACGGTTCGTGGTGGAGCTGCCGATCGCGGGACACCGATGAGCGCGAGTGCCAGATGGCTGAGCGTGCCGCTGGCATGCCTCTTGGCGCTGGCAGGGTGCGGCCTGCCGACTGACGAGACCCCGAGCGGCATCGACGTGCCCGCCGGCGTCTTCCCCGAGCGTGACGATCAGCCAGTCGTCGGCGTGGCGCCGGACACCCCGACGACGTCGTTGCACGCCGTCTACTTCCTGCGAGACGGCCTCCTCGTGGAGCTGCAGCGACCCTTGGCAGCGCCGGTCTTCCTCGATGCACCCCTCAACAACCTGCTGGCGGGTCCGACGCCTGCGGAAGCCGAGAACGGGCTCGAGTCCGCGATCCCGGCGGGCACCGAAGTGGTGGACGTGCAGCTCTTGCGCAACAACGTCGTGTCGATCCACCTCAATGAGGTGTTCTTCGAGGTGGAGGGCGCACAGCGAATCCGTGCCGTGGCCCAACTGGTGCTGACGGCGTCTGCGCTGGCACGGGACAGCCAGGGCGTGCTGTTCTACCTCGACGGGGTGGCGCAGTCGCTCCCTGACGGCGCCGGCACGATCGCCCAGGCCCAACCGGGTCAGCTTCCGCGGGCGCTGCGAGTGGACGACTTCGGCGAGCTGATGCCGCTCACGCCGCTGCGCTCGGTCTCCTGATCGGAGGCGTGAGCCGACGGCCGGCCGAGTCGAGCGGTCCGTCGCCTCCGGGGCTGCGCGGGCTGGCGCACAGAGCGCGAACGTGTGCCGGCTCGCACCGCCGCCACGAACATCAGCATCGTGGGAAACACCTCGAGCCGGCCGAACAGCATGAGCACCATCATCACCGGCCGCGATGCACGTTCGAATGCCAGTGCCGAGTTTGTCGGCCCCGCGTCGCCCAGCGCCGGGCCGACGGTGCCGATGGCCGAGACCGCGCCGGAGAAACCTGTTTCGAGATCGTTGCCCAGCGCGGTCATCAGCACCCCGCCCGCCAACGCGAGGCCCAGATACAGCAGCACGAAGCCCAGCGCCCGGGCCGCGACGTCCTCGGCCACGGTGGTGTCGCCGAGGCGCATCGGCAGCACAGCCCTGCGGTGGCGAGCACGGATGACCTCCCTGACCGCGTAGCGGGCCACGATCTGCAGCCGCAGCACTTTGATCCCGCCCGCTGTCGAACCCGTCATGCCGCCGATCACGAACAGCGCCAGCAGCACGAGCTGCGCGGAAGGCGTCCAGAGTTGCTCGTGCGCGTAATCGGTGAGGCCATAGCCGGTGTTGGAGCCCAGCGAAGCCGCATAAAACGCCGCCTCTCGGACGTTGTCGCCGAAACCGAGCTTGCCCGAATTCAGTACCAACAGGGCTACCGCGGCACCGCCGATGAGCCCCAGGTACCAGCGGAGCTCCGAGTAGCTCCGTCGTTGCGAGCGCGTGCGCGTGATCAGGTGCCAATGGATCGAGAAGCTCGCGCCGCACGTGATCATGCCTGCGATCAACACCAGCTCGACGGCTACCGAATCGAATTCGGCAATCGATCTCGAGTAGGTCGAGAAGCCCCCGGTTGCCACCGTCGTGAAGGCATGCGCCACCGCATCGAACAGGCTCGTTCCCGCAGCCAGCAGGGCCAGCGTCACCGCCAGCGTGAACGCCCCGTACAGCATCCACAACCGCCGCGCCGTGGCGGCGATACGCGGTGTGAAGCGATCAGCCGTCGGGCCGGGCGCCTCGTTGGCGATGAGTTCCAAGCCGCCCACCTTCAGCGCGGGCAGCACGCTCACCGCGAGCACGATCAAGCCCATGCCGCCGAACCATTGGGTCATGCTGCGGAAGAAGAGGATCCCGTGGGCTACTCCGTCGATGTCGGCCAGGATCGTGGCGCCCGTGCAGGTGAAGCCCGAGATGGACTCGAACAGCGCGTTGTCGGCCTCGCTCCAAGCGATCACGCCGCTGAACAGGTACGGCATTGTTCCGGCAATCGATACCGCCAGCCATGCCCATGCCACCGCGGCGAACGCCAGCGGGGAATCTGCCCGGTCCGACGCCGTCGTGCTTCGGTACATGGTGCTGCCCACGCCTGCGCTTATGGCTGCGGAGGCCCCCAGCGCGGCTGCACCTCCGCCGCCGTCGATGAGCGCTACGACAGCGGAGATCGCCATGCCGATCCCCACGAACATCAGTGCCACCCCGCTGATGTGCACCGGCGTGGACTCGTAGCGCCGTACTTCGGGCAGCGAGCGCAGGCCGACGGAATCGCTCATCGCACTCTCACTCCGTGAGGTCGGCGCCGACGCCACTGCCCGTGCCGGACTGCCGCCACCGCCGGATAGGCCGCAACGCTCAGCGCCACAGCCGCCGCTGTCACCGACATCCGCCCGCACATCATGAGCAGTCCGGCAGTGATGCGACCTAGCCAATTGGCCGCGTCGAGGTGGCCGGTCGAGCCCTCGACAGCCAAGTGCTCGGTCGAGTCCGCGGCGGCCATGGCAGGCCCGACGTTCGACAGCGTGGACACGGCGTAGGTCAGTGCGTCGACGATGTTCAGCCCGCTGGCGCCGAGAACGATGGAGGCGGGGATGATCAGCAGTGCTGCCAGCAGCAGCTCGCCGGTAATGCGGCTGATCGTCGTTTCGGAGATGGTGGAGCGGCCTAGGCGCAGCCGCTCGGCGAGCGACGGGTAGATGGCGCGACGCAGTTCCCGTCCGATGAAGGACGCCAGTGTCAGCAGCCGCACCACCTTGAAGCCGCCGGCCATCGACGCGCTCATGCCGCCGATCAGCATGAGCACCATCAGCAGCGCCTGGCTGCCGATCGACAGGTCAACAAGCGATGTGGTCTCGAAGCCAGTTGTCGAGATCACCGACACCACCGCAAACAGCGATTCTCGGATGTGTTCGGCACCGAAGATGTGCGGCCAGCCGACACCGTCGCGTGGCAACAGCGCCACCGCCACCGTGGCGAAGATGATCAGCGTGATGTACAGCCGGAATTCGTAACTGCGGATGAAACGGGCCGGGTCACGGCGCCGGATCGCCAGGAACATGAGCGGCAGGCTCACGCCTCCAGCCGCCATGCCGAAGACCGCCACCCACTCAATGGCTGCCGAGTCGAATGCGCCCAACGAAGCCGCCTGCGTGGAGAAGCCGCCTGTCGAGGCCGTGGTCAGCGCATGCAGCCCGCTCTGCAGCAACGGCATGCCGGCCAACCCGTAACCGACCGCAACCAGCACCGTGAGCGCGCCGTACAGCAGCAGGAGGCGACCCATCGTGCCGGCACTGCGGGGTGCCAGCCTGCGAGCCGACCGGGTCGCCACTCCCCCGTCCGTGTCCAGGCCGCCCACGCCCAGATGGGGCAGCACGCGGACGAGCACGACGATGAATGCTGCCCCGCCCAGCCACTGCCCCACTGCTCGAAGTGCCAGCATCCCGCCGCCGAGATCCAGCATCCCGCTGCCAGGGTCGGCTTCTGGGATCGTCGTGCTGTTGGTACCGGTGACCGTCGCAGCCGCTTCGGCGAATGCCGTCGCGAACGCGGTGGGTTCCACTGCACCGGTTGCGAGGTGAGCGATCGCGATGGCGGCGACCGCCGCGAACGATCCGAGCACCAACGCCGTCAGCGTCTGGCGCTCGGTGATGCGCCGCTCAAACCGGCACAGTCGCAGGAGGCCCAGGGCCATGAGCGCGACAGCAGCTCCCGCGAGCAGCAGCGGGACTGAGTCAGTCCCGAACTCTCCGCTCGCAGCAACCCGTCCGCCGAACAGCCAGTCGAACACGGCGCAGGCCGCGAACACGGGCGCGGCGGCGGCCAGCACGACCAGCGCCGTGATGGCAAGCGTCGATTCGTACGGTCCGCGTGCCCACCTGTGCAGCAGGCCGTCGGCGGCCCGCACCGCTCGCACCACCAGACGGCGAAGCCTCTCGCGCTCTCGAGCCCGGCGAGCCGGACGGGGTGTCACCGAAAGGCCTGCTTGACCTCGTCCACGCAGTCAGGCGTCACGAAGGCGACCACGTGGTCCCGCGCCCTTAGCTCGCTCCGGCCCCGCGCAATGCGGGCCTTGCCATCCCGCACGATCGCGGCGAGCAGCATCTGGCCAGGCAGATGAAGTTCCCGCACGAACGAGCCATCGGCACTCGAACCCGCACCCACTTCGAATTCGAGTACTTCGACATCGCCTTCGAGGAAGGTCGCCACGGCCGTGACATCGCCCCGGACCATCCGCAGGACCATGTTGGCGCTGGCTGTGCGAGGCGACAGCGCCGCGTCGATGCCCACCTGCTCCAGCAACGGCAGCAAGGACAGGCGATGCACGACAGCGATGGTCTCGGTAGCCCCTTCAGACTTGGCATACAGGCAGGCCAAGACGTTGGCATCGTCTTCCCCGGTCACCGCCACTACAGAGTCGAAGGTGCCGACGCCCTCGCGTGCGAGCACGTCGATGTCGGTGATGTCGCCATGCAGCACGAGCGCGCCTGCGTGACGCTCGCTCAGCTCGAGGCAGCGGTCATGGTGCTGCTCGATAATGACGACTTCAATGTGACGTTCGAGCAGCCGACCAGCCAGCAAGCCGGCCGTACGCCCCCCGCCCAGGATCATGACGCGGCGGAAATCTGAGCGGCTCAGCCCCATGATCTCCATGAGCTCACGTCGCCCCTGGCGCCGGCACACGACTCTGAGCAGGTCGTGTGGCTGCAGCGTCGTCTCGCGACGCATGACGGTGACATCGCCACCTCGCGACAGCGCGCCGAAGATGAAGTCCCATTCCGGCTCGTAGTATGCGCCGATCTCGGCCATGGTCTTGCCGACCAGCGGGGCATCTTCAGCCAGGCGGGCGCCCACGACGAGTACCTCGCCGTTCGCGAGCTCGTTGATGTCCGACACACCGTGGTACACCAGCAAGTCCATGATGGCGTCGGCGGTCTGCTCATCGGGGTCGAGCACCAGGTCGACGCCGATCGCGTTGCGCAGGCTGCGACCCGGCGCGCCGCGCAAGTCGCCGTCCTGCAGGCGTGCAACGGTCGCGGGTACGCCGTTCTGCTTGGCCTGCATGCACGCCAAGAGGTTCACCTCGTCGGAATCGGTGACCGCGACGAGTACCTCTGCTCGCTCGAGCCCCGCCTCGCTGAGCACGGCGGGATTGGTACCGCTGCCGTTCACCGTGAGCAGATCGACCTCGGACGCGAGCGCATCCAGACGACCGGAGTGCTGATCGATGACAACGACATCGTTGCCTTCACGGCTGAGGCGTTCGGCGATGTAGCTGCCGACCTCGCCGGCCCCCACCACGAGAATCCTCACAGTTTGCGACCCTACTGCGAGGCATCCTCGCGGCCTGTCATCCTGCGTGGTTGCAACCTGCTAGCCCATCACACCACAGGAGGTCGGCATGGCACTCGTGGTGGCAATCGACGCCGGCACGACCGGCGTTCGCTCCATGGCAGTGGACGAGACCGGCGCGGAGGTGGCGTACGCCTACCGCCCCTTCCCCCAGCACTACCCCGGACCTGGCCTCGTCGAGCACGATGCGGACGAGATCTGGGAGGCCACGGCTGCCACGCTGGCCGAACTCTGCGGCAGCCTGCAGGATTGCACTGGCCCCCAGGCGCCGGTGATCGCAGCGATCGGCATCACCAACCAGCGCGAGACCCTCGTCGCTTGGGATCGCCGATCCTCCGAGCCCCTTGCGAGAGCCCTGGTCTGGCAGGACGTGCGCACGGCAACCCGCTGTGCCGAGCTGGAAGCCGCGGGACACCTCGAGGAGGTGCGCCGGTTGACGGGACTCGTGCTCAGCCCCTACTTCAGCGGCACCAAGGCTGAGTGGCTGCTGCGCGACGGGGGCGTGCCTCGAACTGCAGATTTGGCTTTGGGCACCGTTGACAGCTGGCTGATGTGGAAGCTCAGCGACGGCGCCGCTTTCGTCACCGATCCGACGAATGCTTCGCGCACGCTCCTGTACGACCTCAACGCGGGCGAGTGGTCTGAGCCGATATGCGATCTGCTGTCGGTGCCGATGGCCGCGCTGGCCGAGGTGCGCCCGTCATCGGGCCGGTTCTGCCTGACTGCCGACACGACTGCACTGGGGCCGGGAATCGCCGTGAGCGGTGTCGCCGGCGACCAGCAAGCAGCATTGTTCGGCCAGGGCTGCCATCAGGTCGGGATGGCCAAGAACACCTACGGGACAGGCTCGTTCGTGCTGATGAATGTCGGCGACTCCTGCCCCTCCCCGGTCAAGGGGCTGCTCACAACGGTGGCTTGGGATCTCGGCCGCGGGCCCGTCTACGCCCTCGAGGGCTCGATCTTCGCGACGGGAGCCGCCGTGGGATGGCTGACTGGCATTCTCGATGGCGCAGCAGATCCCGCAGCAGTCGAGACGCTCGCCCGCAGCGTGGATGACAGCGGCGGGGTGATCGTGGTGCCGGCGCTCGCCGGGCTGGGCAGTCCCTGGTGGGATCCGACCGCACGCGGCGCCATCATGGGCCTCACCTTCGCGACGCAGCCGGCGCACATCGCGCGCGCGACGATCGAATCGATGGCTTTGCAGACCCGTGACGTCATCGAGGCCATGATCGACGGCGCCGGCCGTGACATCGCGGAGCTGCGCATCGACGGCGGCGCGGCGACGAACGACCTGCTGTGCGCCATCCAAGCCGACCAACTCGGTGTCGCAGTCAGCCGACCTGTGGTGACCGAGACCACCGCCCTCGGCGCGGCGATGCTGGCAGGTCTGGCCGAAGGGGTGTGGTCCTCCCCCGCCGAAGCGGCGTCGCTGTGGCAGCTTGAGCGACGCTTCGAACCCGAGCCGCAGCGCGCGGACGCTGACGAGCTGCACGGGAGATGGCGCGAAGCGCTACGGCGCTCTCTGCAGTGGCCGGGGGGCTGAGATCCCGTCAGCCTCGGAGCCTGCCGCCGGCCGCTGTCAGGTCGGCGGCGGCAGCGCGTCGAGAACTGTGCGCAATTGGGCCACTGCTTGACGGATGCGGTGCTCGTTCTCGACGAGCGCGAACCTCACGTGGCCCTCACCCCCTGGTCCGAACCCCACTCCAGGCGACAGGGCCACATTGGCCTCGTTCACAAGCAGCTTGCAGAACTCGACTGACCCCATGTGCCGGTACGGCTCGGGGATCTTGGCCCAGGCGAACATCGTCCCTTTCGGCGGGGGCAGATCCCAGCCGATGCGTCCGAGACCGCGCACCAGGACATCCCGGCGGTTGCGGTAGGTCTCGCGCACTTCGGAGGGAAAGTCGCTGTCCTCGTTCATGACGACGGTGGCCGCTATCTGGATCGGCTGGAAGGTGCCGTAATCGAGGTAGCTCTTGAGCTTGGCCAGCGCCGCGATCACCTCGGCGTTGCCTGCGCAGAAGGCCACCCGCCACCCTGCCATCGAATAGGACTTGGTGAGGCTGTAGAACTCGACCGCGACCTCCTTGGCGCCCTCGGCCTGCAGGATCGAAGGCGGCTCGTAGCCGTCGAACCCCAGATCTGCATATGCAAAATCGTGCACGAGCAGCACCTCGCGCTCACGCGCGAAATCCACGATTCGTTGCATGAACTCGAGATCAACACAGGCCGTGGTGGGGTTGTGGGGGAACGACAGCACGATCACCCGAGGCCTGGGCCACGAGTACTCGAATCGCTCCACGAGTCGCTCGAAGAACGTCTCACCGACATCGAGCGGCACCTCTCGCACACTGGCACCGGTGAACAGGGGCCCGAAGATGTGAATCGGGTACGAGGGTGCTGGCACGAGGCAGGCGTCTCCCGGCGCGAGCAGGGTCCACATGAGGTGGGAGAAACCCTCCTTGGCGCCGATCGTGTTGATGATCTCGCTGTCGGGGTCGAGCTCGACCCCCCACTGGCGTCGGTACAGGTCCGCGGCGGCTTCGCGCAGCTTGGGAATGCCGCGGCTGGCCGAATAACGATGGTTTCGCGCATTGAGTGCGGCTTCTGCCAGCTTCTTGACAGCGCGTTCGGGCGATGCCAGATCGGGATTGCCGAAACCCAGATCGATGACATCGGCACCGGCGCGTCGACGTTCGATCTTCAGCGTGTCGATGATCGTGAAGACGTAGGGCGGCAAGCCCTCGATACGGCGGAATTCCATGGCCCAGGCGGACTCCCGGTTGTCCTAGCTCTCTGGGCCGGCTTCGAGGCGAGCAGCGAAATCGGCCAGCGCGGTGTGGGCGATCCTGCGTTCGGCTCGGCGCTTGACAAAGCCCGGCAGCGGCACGGCAAGCTCCAAGGCGAGCTGGTAGAGCACCTCGGTACGCCCAGGCTCGGTCGTCGGATTGAATTCGTACCGACCGTCGAGCTGCTTGACGACATCGCCGTCGACGAGCTTCCACGCCAGCCGGTGCGGTGCTCCGCCGTGGTCATACGCGAGCGTGTACCTGGCCGTGCGCCCGAGGGCCTCGACGCGGAACGCCGCCTGTTCGACGCGGCCGTCGAGATCGCGCTCGATGACCGAAGCGGACGAGATGTCGGTAGCCCATTCGGGGTAGCGCTCGATATCTGCGATCAGCGCATAGCACTCTTGGGGTGACGCGGCCACAACCGTGGTCATTGTCATCTCGTCGATCATGGACAGATCCCCCCTTCGGCACCGTGTTCACTCCATTGTCTCAGGATGAGGCGCTCGACGGGCTGCTTTTGTGCGGCGATTTGTTGACAGTCACCCAACGCGTCGCAATTTGGGTCGCCAACGATCCCGCCGCTGCTCGGGTCAGGCCAATGCTGCGGCCAAACCCTGCGCGAGGGTGTCGTAGGCGAAATGCTCGGTCGCTGCGGCACGTGCGGCGGTGCCCATCTCGAATCGCCGAGCTCGGTCTGACAGCAGTTGTGAGATCGCACCCGCAACCTCGGTCGCCTTGTCCGGTCGGTCGACGACCAGTCCCGTCTGGCCATGCCAGACGGCCTCGTGACTCCCCCCGGAACGTCCCGCCACCGCAGCGACACCGCAGGCGGCCGCCTCGGCGAACACGATGCCGAAACCCTCCTGCTCCAGCCCCGCCCAGCGGCTGCGGCACGGTGCTGCAAAGACATCACCCATGGCCATGAACTGCGGCAGCTCTTCGGCGTCGACTCGACCCACGAAGCGAACCGTTGCTGCGCTGTCGCGCGCCAATCGCTCCAATCGGGCTCGATCCCGGCCGGCCCCTCCAATGGCCAGGGCCAGCCCGGGATGGCACCGGGCGAGGTCCGAGACCGCGGAGATCACCGTGTCGAAGCCCTTGCGCGGCACCAGCCTGCTCAGGCTCACTACGAGCGGTCCGTCATCGAATCCGTAGCTCGTCCGGGTCGATTGACGTTCGCCGTCGTCCCGTGGGACGAAACGCTCGGTGTCGACGCCGGGCGGCACCTCCACGATCGGCAACGCCGTGCCCGCACAGCGCTCGGCTTCTGCGGCTGCATACCCGCCTGCGGAGATGATCAGCGACGCCGACCGCAGCACGCGAGCCATCAGCGTGGTGAGCCCCGCCAGCCGCGCGGGGATCGCCACCTCGGCACCGTGCAAGACAACGCCATAGCTGAGGCCTAACCGCGGCCCCAGCGCCCCGAGCGGCAATGCGGGGTCGAGCAGGACCATCTCGGCGCCAACCTCGCTCGCCAGCGATCTGATCCTCCGGATGAGGCCGCTATGCGGCAACAGAACCGGTTCGCGGGTCCGCACGATGCGCATCGGCGCAGCCGCATCGAACGTTGCTGCACCTCGGTAGGGCGTGGTCAGCACCGTGACGCCATCAGGCGGCAGCCGTCGCCACAACTCCCACAGGTAGTTCTGGATCCCGCCGATCTTGGGCGGAAAGTCGTTCGTGACAAGCAGGTGGGGTCGCATCAGTGGCTGCTGGTGCGAGGTCCGGTTGACCTGGCAAGTTCGGCGGCGATCAACCCGTCAGGGTCGTCCGCGACGATGCCGGCTGCCTCTGCCTCGTCGACCAAGTCAACTCGACCGAGTCGGCGGGCAGCCCACACAGCATGGCTGGCAACCACGGCTGAGGGCGACGCGAGCGCTTGGCGAAGCACATCGATGATTTCGGGTTCCGCAGGGTCGCCGACGTTGCCGAGGACGACAAGCGCGTTGCGACGCAAGTACTCAGGCCTGCGACGAGGGATGTACCAGTGCCCGAAAGCAGCCATGAGATCGTCGTCAGTCATGCGCAGCAGACCAGCGATGTCGATTGAGTTGCTGCGCATCTCGCGGCCTCTGCTGAGCTCCACCGGCTGGGGCTGTGCACGGTGTCGGACGCGGGACGGCACGCTCACCGGGTCGTTGTACGGACAGACGACCTGGCAGTCGTCGCAACCGTAAATCCGGTCGCCAAGTGCCTCCCGGTATTCCGGCGGGAATGCGCCGGGAGCCTGGACCAGCCATGCCAGGCACCGGTTGGCATCGAGCACACCCGATTCGTCCAGGGCGCCGGTAGGACATGCGGACTGGCAAAGATGGCATGTGCCGCAGCCGTCGAG
This sequence comes from Candidatus Poriferisodalis sp., assembly GCF_965203655.1. Lineage (GTDB taxonomy): Bacteria > Actinomycetota > Acidimicrobiia > Acidimicrobiales > Poriferisodalaceae > Poriferisodalis. The sequence continues at coordinate 37,142 of NZ_CBDBDD010000005.1, read as the reverse complement.
TTGGATTTCGGTGGCGACGGGAAGTGCCGCAGTCGTGACCACCGAGCCGAGCACAGTCCATGAGCCGAGCTCACGCGACAGCAGCATCGTGTTGCGGCCCAGCCAGCCGAGCCCCGCGCGCGCCGCTGCCGCTCGATCCACAAGGCGATTGTCGTCAGAGACGACACGCGATTCGAATCCGTGGCAGCGAAGCACCTCGCTGATCGCCTCCAGCCCTGCGCGCAGCTCTCCGTAGGCATCAGTCGCGACATACGCAGCCACGGCGGCGCTGTTGGCGCGGTGCACGGGACCCGCACCACCGATGTGCTCTGCGGGTGGGGAGTAGGCGCGTGCACAGGTCACGATGCTGCGTGCCCCCGGCAAGATCGCCGCCGGGGTGGTCGAGCGCTCGGGTCTCCCGTAGGTGAACCACATCCCGGCATGCAGTCCAGCGGCCTTGCGCTCGACGATGGCTCGGCGCTCGTCTCCGAATGGCGCCACGTCTGTCACGCCGAGTGCGTCGAGCCCGGAGTCGGAGGCAGCTTGCCGGATCTTCCCCAGCAGCGCTCGGTCGCGCTCGGCAGACATGGCTCAAGTGTGCCGCGGGACTCCCTGGTGGCACTGCGGACCGGGGAGGCGGCTCCATCGAGGCGGGCTCTCTTATATTGGATGTGACCGCAAGCCGCGGCCGGTGCGATGTTCGAAGACCAAATTGACGTTTGGGTCGGCCGCCAGTACGGCCCGTACAAGATCACCGGTGTGCTGGGGCGTGGCACGGTGGCGCACTGTTACCGGGCGACCACGCTGAGGGGCGACGAGGTGGGCCTGAAGGTTCTGACACCGTTCGCCGAGGCCCGGGCGGAGGTGCGCTCGCTCTTCGAGCAGGAATACGAGCTCATGGCCCGCTTGGACCATCCCAATGTGCTCGCGGTGCACGGGGCTGGTGTGATCGGCGGGGCGCACTACATCGAGATGGAGATCGTCGAGGGCGAGACCTTGGCAGACAGGTGTGCCAGCCGCCACCCGCCGTCACTGGCTGAAGCCATCGCTGCGATCCAGCAGATCTGCGCTGCGCTCGACCACGTCCACGCGCACCGGATCGTGCATCGTGATGTCAAGCCGTCGAACATCATGCTCGACCCCCAACCCGAAGGCGGCGATCGGGCGGTTCTGTTTGATTTCGGCCTCGCTCATGACCTCGACGGTCCTCCCTCGCCGCCGGGTCGGGTGTACGGCTCGCCGATGTACCTCTCCCCCGAGCAGGCCTTGGCGAATCCTGTTGATGCTCGTACCGACATCTACGGCCTCGGGTCGACGCTGTATGTCTTGGCAGTGGGCTCAGCCCCGTTCTACGGCGAGCGCAACGACCTGCTGCACGCACACGTCCGGATCCCGCCGCCCGATCCCGCTGAACGTGGAGTGTCGGCAGAGCTGTCCGAGGTCATCTTGACTGCCATGGCGAAGGCTCCCGACGACCGCTTCGCGAGCGGTGCCGATCTCGCTGCGGCATTGGCCTCCCTCGAGATTCCCGCACACGAGAGCGAACGCCGTCGGGGGCTTCTGCGCCGGCTGACAAGCCGGGCATAGCACACAGCGCCGGCTGACAAGCCGGGCATAAGGCACAGCGCCGGCTGACAAGCCGGGCTTGTCAACAGCTTCAGCTCACGCCGTGCCGGTAGCGCTCGACGATCTCCGCTTCGTCGATGCCGTACACCAAGACCGTTTCGGGCGCGGCGCCGTCGAATGCGACGATCGCCATGACCCGCCGATCGCCGGGGCGAACCGCGACGACGGTGCCTGTCTGCCCCACCAATTCGGAACGGCGCTCGTCCGACGTGCTGGCCAAGCGGACGATGTCACCGACTCCAAACGGCAGGGAGAGCCCGACGACCACGTCAACTGGCGTTCGCGGCCAACGCGTTCGTGAGCTGCACAGCCGCTTCAAGTTTCGCGGCGGCGCGCCCATCGACGACAGTCTGCCGGGCCATCTCGTATCCCTCGGCGAAGTCCCCGGCCAAGCCCGCGACCACCAGGCCGGCCCCCGCGTTGAGCTGCACGATCTGCGCCCGAGGGCCGGTCTCGTGGCCGGCAACAATTGCTCGCAGGATGTCGGCATTCTGCTGCGGGCTTCCACCCCACAGGGCGGCTCGGTTGACTCGTTCCAACCCGATCGAGGGCGGATCGAAGAAGAACTCATCGGCGATCTCGCCGTCACGGACTTCATAGATTCGCGTGACGTCGGTCAGCGTGATTTCGTCGAGACGGTCAGCACCATGGACGACGAGACAATGCTCGGCTCCTCGGGCGGCAAGCACCCCGGCGACGCGCGGCGCCATCACCGGGTCGCTCACGCCCAGCACCTGCCGCGAGACCTTGGCGGGATTCGCCAGCGGTCCGAGAAAATTGAAGGTGGTCGGAACGCCGAGTTCGGTGCGGACGGGCCCGGCAAATCGCATCGCCGGGTGGAACAGCTTGGCGAACGCAAAGCCGAGCCCGATCTCCGAAATGCACCGCTCGACCGCGGGTCCGTCGAGTTCGGTCGCGAGTCCGAGTGCTCCCAGCGTGTCAAAAGAGCCCGACGACGATGTCGCCGCGACCGAGCCGTGCTTGCAGACAACTGCTCCGGCGGCCGAAGCCACGAAGACTGCCATGGTGGACACGCTCAAGGCGTGCTGCTGACGTCCCGGAGCCCCGCCGCTTCCGACGATGTCGATCGCGCCTGCGGGAGCTGTCAGCGGCACCGCCGCGTCGTGCATGGCGTCGACGAGTCCGGTGAGCTCGGGAACGGAGCCGCCTTTCATCCCCAGAGCGATGATGAATCCGGCTAGCTGGGCGTCGGTGGCCCGTTCACCCAGAATGCTGCCGAGCGCGGCACGCGCGACCTCTGGAGATAGGTCGATGCCTGCAACCAGGTCGGTGAGCACTGCCTTCCAGCCGCCGAAGTGTTCGAGCGGATGTGATTCGGCCTCGTCGGATTCGTCCATGTCTGCACCGCCACTGCTCGAAATGCCGGCTAGCACGTGCCAGCGTGTACGGGCCGGAGACTAGCGAGGTGCCAAAGTGCGCTCGGCACGCACCTGGACGCGCGTCATTCAGGCACGACGTGCCCCTCGGATCGCTCAGTTGGATGCGGCTGCCGCTTGGGCATTGCGAGCGCGAGCGGCTGCACGGCGCCGGCGGCGGATGATGCGTACGCGCTCAGCGGCCGTTTGCCCGCCCCAGACGCCCTCCTTCTCCCGAACCGCGATCGCATATTCCAAGCACTCGCCCGATACCGCGCACGCTGCGCAGACTGCTTTCGCTTCGAACGCAGTCTCGTCGTCCTCGGAGGGGTAGAAGATCTCTGCTTCCAAGCCTCGACAGGCGGCGTGGCGTTGCCACGCGAGCATGTCGGCGACGAGGCTGTCCTGGTGGGCGGCCACGACTCGAACCGATTCCGTGCTCGATGTTCTCTGGCCCACGGTGGGGGGATTGACGCGTGCTGTTGCAGTGGCAGTGGTCATCTCACGCGCAATCTTGCCGATGGGCTGCCGCTTGTCAAGTCCTTATTGAGCGTTCAGTAGCCAACGAAATGTTCAAGTAGTGACGCATATCTCGGTAGCGCAGACTGTTCGCACACGCGAGGGACACATCAGACCGCACAACATCGACCCCTCGCCGCTGGGTGGTGAGAAGACCTATGCGCAGCCTGTTGAGAGTCTTCGGCCGAACCGTCGAGCGCCGGGCCTTCCTGCCAGGCGCGATCGTGTCCACCGGCACTGCACTGGTCGTGGGCGTCGCGGGCGGCAGCCTGATAGCTGAGCAGACCCCGGCGGCCTATGCCGTGAATGGTCTGTTGTTCGGGAGTCTGATCATGGGCGGTGCGGTCGCCGCCTTCCGGGCGCGCGAGAACCACCTGCTGTGTGCGATCCTGACCTCCGGTCCGGTGATGGTCCTCGCCGTGGTGGTGCAGATCATTCGCCGATTCGGCCCCGGTGAGGCTGTCGGGGCGCTCGGCCTGCCCCTCGTGATGCTGCTGTCTGCGTCACTGGCATCGCTGGGCGGTGTGCTCGGAGCCATGGGTCGACAGCGGCGACGGTCGCTTCTCGACCCGCGGCAGACCCGTCGCCGAGGCACAAGCGGGTCAGGCTGACCGGGGTCGCAAGTAACCTTGCAATTTGCGGTGAGTCGGCCGGGTGGCCGCGGACTGAGCTGGGATGGCAACCCGCCACGTGCGGAGCGGCCTGAACGGCGCAGTTCGAGGAAGGTCGGGACTCCACAGGGCAGGGAGCTGGCTCGCAACCAGGCGCCGCGAGGCGACGGAAAGTGCAACAGAGAGCAGACCGCCGATGGGCCGGGTCGAACCCGGTCACAGGCAAGGGTGAAACGGTGCGGTAAGGGCGCACCATCGTCGGGGGCGACTCCGGCGGATCGGCAAACCCCTCCCGGAGCAAGGCCAAGCAGGGATCAGGCGGCCCGTCTCATGATCCCGGGTAGGCCGCTCAGATGGATGGCCACCCCGACGGCATCAGCCGACGGACAGAATCCCGCCTACAGGCCGGCTCACCGCCCGGGGGGGGGATCCGTCGGGGCCGCGGCGTTGCCGACTGGTTCAACCCCTCAGCCATCCAGATGGGTCGTCTCGTTAAACGACGTGAGTCGTGGCGCCGTTCCGCGGAAACCGATCCGGGTGATCTGCGCCTGCGACACGTGCAGGTGCCACGAGATCTCATCGGAAGCACCAAGCGCCCATCGGACGGCCGACTTGATCGGCGAGACGTGGGTAAAGACGGCGACGTTCCGGTCTGCGGCCTCCGCGACGAGGTCGTTACAGGCCGCGTTGACGCGGCTGTTGAGCTGTGCCAGGGATTCGCCTTCGGGCGGTGCAAAATCGGTGTCGGCCCGCCAGCGCTGCCAGTCGGAGGCTCGGACTTCGGTGATGGGGATTCCGTCCCATTCGCCGTAGTCCAGCTCGGCCCAGCGCTCGTCGATGGAGACCTCCAGGCCCGTCAGCTCAGCTGTGGCCTGCGCCGTCTGGCGTGCCCGCAGCAGCGGTGAGGAAATGATGCGATCCGGCCGCTCGTTGACCCGGGACAGCGCAGCCGCGATCTGATCTGCCTGCCTCGCGCCGACCGCGTCCAGTTCATTGTCGACGCGACCTTGCAGCAGCCCCGCTGCGTTGGCACTCGTGCGCCCGTGGCGCACGAGAATCAGCATGGGCGTCCGTGAATCAGCATGGGTACCGATGACGCACGAGAGTCTGCATCAGTCTTCGGGGTCCCGACGCTGCGGTCCCACCGAGTAACGCAAGCGTCCCGCACGCCAGAAGTCTGCCCGGCGGACAAGGTCCTGCGCGAGGCCGGCGGAGCGCCACACCCACCAGCAGCCGGCGAGGCCTGCCAGCTCCATCGCAACGATCAGCCATACCGGCCGGGACGCGAGCGGCAGTGTCGTGGCGGTGCTCACGCCCCCAAAGGGCCACCAGAACAGATTGGGCTGCAGCCATGCGCCGTCGAAGAGCTGGTGCCAGAACACCCCGATCGGCAGCGTCAGCCAGCGGCGCCGAGCCCGCCGGCGCCCGATCGTTGCCAGCATCACCACAGCCAGACCAGCCGACGGCAATATCAGCGAGTGCGTCAACGGCGCTCCGCCGCTCGCCGCATACGCCACGTCGGGCAGCAGTGCTCCGGCGACAACGAGGCGATGATCGATCGCCGGGTCGCCGAACGACCATCGCATCGCCAGCAGCGACGTTGCCACAAACCACAGCAGCATCAGTCAGGCTCCCGACGAGGCTGAGCCGCGGGACTCAGCGCACCAGCAAGGCGCCGCAATGGGGACACTCGGCCAGTTCGTCGGGCTCGAGGCGGGCGATTCGCTCAAAATCGACCGAGGGAATCTCCAAGTGACACGCGCTGCAGGTCGTGCCCACGAGACGGCCCACGACTGGCTCCCCACGTGCCGCGGCTCGCCGCTGCTCGTACACCGAGATCAATTCCGAGATCGATTCTGCGTCTGCCGCCGCGACGAGTGCCGCCCGCTCGCCGAGCACCCCGTCTCGCTCGGCCTGCGCCTCGCGTTCGGAGGAGGCGATCACGGTATCCACCTCGTGCCGGCGTGCCTCGGCCCCCGACCGGCGATCCGCCAGCGAGTCATGCTCATGGCTCAGGGGCTCGAGCTGTTCCATCAGTTCGAGGATCTGGTCCTCGATCTCGAGCTGACGCCGCCCGAGTGCCTCTGCCTCGGCCGTGAGCGCTTCGGCTTCCTTGGGCGAGGTCATGTGACTCTCGTAAAGACGCTCGGAATTCTGCGCCCGCTTGGATTCGATGCGCGCGACCTCGTCCTCGTGACGGCGCTGCTGTCGCTCCAAGTCTCCGATCCGCACCTCGAGCGCACTCATCTCGGACCCCAGCGCCGTCAACTCGGCATCGATGCCGGTGCGGATCTCACGTTCGGGCAGGTGAACGACTCGATGATCGATCTGTTCGAGCCGCACGTCGAGATCTTGCAGTTGTGCGAGGATCCCGAGGCGGCTCGCCGGAGGCGCTGGCTCGGAGGCGTCTGATGTCATCGCTTTGTGGTGATGGAGGCAACGAGCTTGGGCTCAGGCCTGATTGTCTTCGGTCTCGTCAACGCTAGAGGTTCCCTCGGGAGGCGAAGGCGTGGCCCGGGCCGCCAGCTCGGTGGCGATCCGGGTGCAGCGGATCCACTCGAATCTCGTCTCGCCGTCTGGTGCGGGCACCGCGACCCTGCACAACGCGTCAGGCAGCGGCTCGAACTCGTTGTCGGCCGTCGGGCGGACCATGCTGCATGGCAGGTCGAATCTGAGCGGCGGTTCCGACGGTGTCACCGTTACGGCGATGGTGCAGGTGTCGCCGGGCACGAACAGGTATTGGCTGGCCCGGGGCGGGGGCGGTGCCGGACTGAAGTCGGCCAGCGCAGCGTCGTGCAGTGCCTGACCCATGTAGGCAGACCAGATGCGGGCCGGGATCCAGCCTCCCGTCGCCCGTCGTTCCTGGATTTCACCCATCGGAATCTGCTCGTCGGGATGACCCATCCACACTGCGGTCGACATGTGGGGTGTGAATCCCACGAACCATGCGTCATGGAAGGCCTGTGTCGTACCGGTCTTTCCGGCTGATACCTGCCCGCTGTCGAGCTGTGAGCGTGTCCCGGTTCCGGATTCCACGTTTGCCTCGAGCACTGCTGTGACCCAGTCGGCCGCCGATTCAGACACGACCCTGCGGCCGTGCGGCACATGCTCGTAGATCACCTCACCGAAGTTGTTCTCGATCCGGGTGACGTAGAACGGCTCCATGCGGATGCCGCCGTTGGCGAATGTGCCGTATCCCACTGCTTGTTCGAGCGGTGTGACTTCTTGGGCTCCCAGCGAGATTGACGGATAGGGCAGGAAGCTGTCCGCTTCTGACCGGCCGATGAGGCGATTCGCCATCTCGACGACCTCGTCGAGACCGGTGACCAGGCCCAGCCGGACGAACGCGCAATTGGAGCTGGCGGTCGCTTGATCCTCCAGGGTGGCCAGACGCCCGGGGCTATTGGCAAAGTTGGATACCTCGTAATTCTCAAGCGGTGGATTGGGGAACACGCAGGGTCCCTGCCCGCTGATGGTGTCGAAGGGGTAAAAGCCGGCTTGCTCGATGGCGGCTGCCAGGACATAGGTCTTGAACGAGGAGCCCGGCTGCCGGAGTCCCTGTGTTGCGAGGTTGAATTCGGAATCGCTGAAGGCAAGCCCGCCGATGAAGGCAAGCACAGCTCCCGTCGTCGGGTCGACGCTGACGATCGACACTTCGAACTCTCCGGTGCCCTCGGGAAGCACCTCGGACACCGATGAGCGCATCGCCTCCTGCAGGTCAGGGCGCAGCGTCGTCCACACTCGCAGCCCGCCGCCGAAGACTTGACTGAAACGGGCCTGATACGTGTCGCCCAGGGCGGGGTTGGCCAGCAGCGCTTTGCGCACCTCGACCAGGAAGTAGTCGCGGCGAAGAGCGACATCAGTACGGCGCGGTGACAGGTTGCGGGTCGGCAATGGTCGCCGCTCGAAGGCCGCCTGCTCGGTCTCGGTGATGATGCCGGCATCCACGGCCTGCTGAAGGGACTGGCTGCGTCGTCGCGTCATCGTCGCGATGTTCTGGTCAAAGCCGTCGAAGAGCCCCGGGCTGCGGATGAGGCTCGCGAGGAACGCTGCATCACCGACATCGAGTTGGGAGACCTCCTTGCCGAAGTAGGTCTCTGCACCGGCTTGCAGTCCGTATGCACCGTTGCCGAGGTACATCTCGTTGACGTAGAACTCGAGGATCTCCTCCTTGGAGAAGTCCTCCTCCAACCGCGCTGCGATGACAGCTTCGCGGATCTTGCGATTGAAGCTGCGTTCGTCACCCACGACTCGCAACTTGACGATCTGTTGCGTGATCGTGGAGCCACCGGAGGTGATGCCGCCTGCGGAGACGCCCGAGACCAAGGCCCGGGCAGTTGCGCGCAGATCGACGCCGTTGTGCAGCCAGAACTTGGCGTCCTCGACGGCCACGATCGTGGCAAGCACGTCGGCAGGCACCTGGTCGAGCGTGATGATCTCGCGATCGACGTCGTTGACGAGGATTCCGATCGGGTTGCCGACCGAGTCGAATACCTGCGTGCGCTGCGCCCCGGGACGCAAGTCGATCGTGATGTGGTCGCGGTCACGTTCGACTGCATCAAGTGTGCGGGCCACGTGCGGTGCCGAAGCACGGGCGCCGAACGTCACGAGGGCCGCGCAAACCGCGATCATCACGGCGAGCAGGGGCAGCCGAGCGAAACGGCGGATGACATCCACGTTGGACTGCAAGGTACCGGGGGGAACCCGAGGGTTCGGCGCGGCGGCGCGAGCGACCATCGCGCCAGATCCACTCCTTGGCCGATCACACTGGTGTCATGACGGGAGCTGTGTCGGACGAGTCGTCATCGGAGACGGCGCATCTCGATGCCCGCTGCATCTGGATCATCGACGGCGGACCCAACGCCCCGCGGCGGCTGCCGCCAAACGAGCCGTCGTGCGTCATCGCCGTCGACCGGGGACTGGCCCATGCACTGCGATCGGGGCTGCGGCCGCACGTGGTCGTGGGGGACTTCGACTCAGTCGATCCCGGGATGCTGGCCAGGGCCGGTGAGCAGTGGCCAGACCTGATTCTCCGGCGTCATCCGCCGGATAAGGCACACAGCGATCTGGATCTCGCTTTGAGCTTCGCTTGGGGCCTTGATCCAGACCAGATCGCCGTCGTGAGCGGTGCCGGGGGGCGAATCGACCACCTGCTGACGTCCGTGGGCTTGCTGGCGCGGCCCTGCTACGCGGCGCTGCGGCTCGTTGCCTATGTCTCCGACAGCGTGGTGCGAGCGGCCACCGCCGCTATGGCCATGGAGCTGAACGCCAACGACGGCAACCTGTTGACCCTGCTCGCAGTCGGCGGCACGGCTCGCGTGCAGACCACCGGCTTGCGGTGGAACCTGTCGGCTGCAATGCCGCTGCGCAGCGCTGCATCGCTCGGGTTGAGCAACGAGTTCATCGAGCCCACCGCCGAGGTGCGCGTCGCTGCGGGCACCGTTCTGGCAGTGCAGACACATGGCAAGTCGCTTTCTTAGGCGCCGGACCGTGGGCTCAGCGAGGGTGCGAGCCGCGCGCCGCCTCGCAGTGTTGGCGTGCGCCGGCGGGATATTCGCTGCGGCCTGTGCAGACACGAGCGAGGGTTCTGCCGCGGTGCGAGTGATCACCCATCGCGACTTCCACCTGCCTGCCGACGCGCTCGAAGCGTTCACCGAATCCACCGGCATCGAGGTCGTGGTCTTTCGCGAGGACACCCCTGACGACGTGATCGAGCTGCTTGACCGAAGCCGCGCTCATCCGGTGGCCGATGTCGTGGTGGGCATCGACACGCTGGATGTGCTGTTCGTCGTCGAGAATGGTCTGACGCAGTCCTATGTTCCCTTGGCGCCTGGACCGCTGACCGAGGGCCTGGCCGTCGAGGACCACGCACTGACGCCACTCAGCTACATCGATGCCTGCCTGAACTACCTTCCGTCGTTTTATGTCGTGCCGGATCGGCCTATCGACGAGCTGCCCGACCTCGACGTGCTGCCGCCGCCGGTGCCTCGGGGTCTCGATGCGCTGTACGACCCGGCGCACGCTGGCACTGCAGTGATTCCGGATGCCGCGACGAGCCGCATGGGGGTGTACTTGCTGGCGGCGCTGGAGCGCCTGCACCCCGAACGCGACGGCGACGAGGTGACTCCGTGGCCACAGATTCTCGACCAGATGCTGCGGTGGGGTGTTGAGCTGGAGCCAAGCTGGGAGGCGTCGGTCTTCGAACGATTCGCAGGCGGGGAACCTCCGCCGCAGCGGCCGGTCAGCCAGGATGCTCCTGATCCCGTCACGCTGTCGGATCTCGGCGGCCGCCTGCCGCTGGCGTGGGGCACCTCCGGACTCCCGGCCGTGTATGCCACCTATCAGCCGGGCCTGCCCGAAGCGCTGGACATCGCCGTGGTGACCGACGATTGCGTTCGCATCGGGTTCTATGCAGGTGTCGTGGCCGGTGCCCCGAATGAATCCCTTGGCGGGCGCTTGATCGACTTCATGGGCGAGCCGCTCTTCCAGTTTGGCGTGAGCGATCGTTTCGGATCCAGACCGGCCCGCAGCGACATCGTGAGCACCCCCGAATGGCGCGAGTTCGGGGTGACCGTGATCCCGTACCGGCCCGATCCGGCGTACGTCGGGGCCAACTGGAAGGAATGGCAGCTCACCTGGAGCCAAGTAGTCCGCAACTTTGAGACCGCTCCCCCGCCGCCTGAGCCCGAGGTGACAGTCACGCTGCCCTAGCGCCCACGTGCCTACTGCTCGGCCTAGCGGCCCCGTGCTGACTCGTCGGGCCAACGCCCCCGTGCTTGATTGTCGGCCTAGCGGCCACGTGCCAATTGCTCGGGCTAACGCCCGACGAGCGTCGGGTCGTACAGCACGGTGCGGGCGAGGCCGTCGCGTCCGACCAAAGTGCATGCGTAGACATCCTTGGCGCGCAGCACGTTTGTTGCGGCGTCGTCGAGGCGTTCGAGGCTGAGGCGGTTCTCCGAGACCGCTGTCTCAATCTCGGCAAAGGCAGCAGCAGCATCCGTGAGATCGCCGACAAGCGCGAGATCTGCACCAGCCGTGATCGCCAAGAGCGCTGCTTCGCTCACCGGCCAGCGGCTCCGAATGGCACCCATCACCAGCGAGTCGGTCACGACTAACCCGCTGTGGCCCAGCTCGTCTCGCAGCAGACCGCCGATGGCCGCAGGTGACAGCGATGCCGGCAAGCCGCCCGTCAATCCCGGCACCTCGAGGTGCCCGATCATCACGGCTGCATCGGTGCTTCCCACCACCGCTGCGAACGGGATCAGGTCACGTGCGCGTAGCTGCGCCAAGGGCGCCGTCGAGGCGAGGGCATCGTGAGTGTCGACGCTCGCCCCGCCGTGCCCGGGAAAGTGCTTGACGACCGGCACCACGCCTCCGGCGCTGAGACCTTCCACAGTCGCCATGCCGTACTCGGTCACGATGGCAGGATCGTCACCGAATGACCGGTCGCCGATGCCTTCGCCTGCCCCGACATCGACCACGGGGGCGAAGTTCATCGTGAAGCCGAGCTCGACCATCTTGCGAGCGTGATCGGCTGCCTGCTCGCTGATCTCGGCCGGTGACTTCTGTGCCTGGGACGCTGCCGCCGGCAGCCGCCCGATGACCCCAGCGAGCCGCTGCACGCGGCCGCCCTCCTCATCCACAGCAATGATCAGCGGGATGCGTCCGGCGAAGTCCTGCAGCTCAGCAATGCGGCGCCACACGTGCTCTGTCACCGGGCCCAGCAGCAGGATCCCGCCGATGCGGCGGTCCCGCGCTTCCTCCACCGCAAAACCCAGCGAGCGCTCGCCCAGTGCCGTCATGATGGTCTGACCGATCCGGACCCCCACGGACAGTTCCGAAGTGCACCAGCGGTCCACCTCGGTCCACCACGCTCCCGCCAGCAATTGTCGAATGGCGACACCCGACAGCCAACCGACGGGACGCTCCTCGCCGGTCAGCACCGTCGGACCGGGATCACCCACCGGGACCTCCGAACCGTCGGCCAGCTGCAGCCACACTCCAAGTGTCCCGGGGGCGCCGAGCCGTGCTCCGATGACGTCGGTATGGATCTCGGGCGGTTCGCCGATGATCGGCAGGATGGTTGTGCCGATCGGCTCGATGGACCCGTCGACGCCGATCACCCAGTAGCCCACGCCGCCGGGACCGCTGAGCACTGCCGCAATCCGCGGCGCATCGGATGCCCCGTCGGCGCTGCCGTCCGCCTGTTCGGGGGCCACCGTGATCAATGGCCCCGAATCGGAGTCCCCGGTCGACTGGGCTGCCGCTGACGGCAGCAGCGCCAGCGAGCCGGCGACCCCCAGCGAGAGTGCACTGATCAGCAGACGTGCACGACTCCTCCGACCCCCAGCAGGCGGTCGAAGCTGCGCGCCTGTGCCGAACGTCCTCACCCTGGCGCCAGGCGTCGGTCCAATTCCTCCGCAGACAGCAGTTGATGCGGCAGCTGGATGCTGCTCGCACCCGCAGGATCCACCTCGATCGGCGCAGTGAAGTTCACGTCGCGGATGAGGCAGAACGTCTCGTCCACCGCCGGGCAGTAGAACACGACCGCTGTGGCGGTCAGTACCGCGGAGCCGCCGTCAGCAGTGATGGTGCCGACGAGTCGCAGCGGCATCTCTGGACCGCGGGCCTCATACCGGGCCGATCCCTGCGGGCTCAGCAACGTGCCCTCCGCAGACCATTCGAACTCGAACAACCCGTCGGTATTGAACTTGTAGCCCTCCGGCACCCGCAGGTCGAGCACGATCTCGACCGGTCCTGGGGCAACTTGCTGGGGCAAGAGCACCACGTCGTCTTCGATCACGCCGGCCATCGTCACCGTGGCGATCTCCAGATTCGACAGCGCCAACGTGGACAGTTCTCCGGTCGCCAAGTCGAGCATCCGGATGCGGTGATTGTTGGTGTCAGCGACATAGAGCGTGTCGGACGTGGCGCTCAGGCCGCTGGGCTCGGCCAACCGCGCATCGGCACCGAAGCCGTCCCGCAGCCCCGGCGTGCCGCCGCCGACCAGCACCGATGACGTCTGCGTGTCGAGGTCGAGCACCTTGATCTTGTGGTTGTAGGTGTCCGCGACATACAGCAGCCCGGCACCCTGCGCACCCGGCACGAACTCGATGCCGATGGCGTGCTGCAGCAGCGTGTCGTCGAAGCTGCCCACTTCATCGCCCCACACGAACAGGTGCTTGCCCACCAGCGTGTCGAGCCGGCCGTCGAGGCCGAGCGAGACCTGCCGCACCGCGCTGGCCTCCGGATCGGTGAAGTAGAGCACGCCGTAGCCAGCAGCAAGCCCGGAGGGCTGCGACAGGGTGGAGTCAAGGCGGGCGCCGTCGTCGAGGCCTTCCGCGCCGGTGCCCGCGAAGACGTCGATCACCCCGGTCCCGAGATGCATCAGCCAAAGCTGATGGCGCCCCGCCCCTGCGATGTACAGCACGTCGCCTTCGAGATGCAGATCCCACGGCGAAGCGATAGCCGTCTGCGCTGCGCGACCGGCGCGGAAGAACGTGACCGGCTCTCCCGTGCCCGCGATCGTGCGCACGGTGCGAAAGCGCAGATCGGCGGACCGGATGAGATGGTTCTCACGGTCTGCGATGTACAGAATGCTGCCGTCGGGAGACAGGGCCATGCCCTGCGGTCTTCGAAACGAAGCTTCGTCGAACGCGCCGTCGTCGCTCCCTTCGGCACCGCTGCCGATCACGTCGATGAGCTCACCGTCGAGTGTCGCGACGAGCACCCGGTGACGACCCGTGTCAGCGATGAAGAGCCGATCGCCCCTCTCGTCGGCAAGCACCTTGCCGGGAAAGCTCAGCACGGTCGGCAGCGCCGGCTCGATCTCGAGGAGCTCACCGAGCGGCGTCGGATCGATGAGGCCGTTGTGGCCGTACTCATCGGCCATGACCCCGATTGCGGGTGCCAGCCGTTCGTATACGCCCTCGCCGGCAATAGGGCCCAGCACCCGGCCCAACGGGTCGATGGCGACAACGGTCGGCCAGGCGTTGATGCCGTACGCCCGGCGCAGCAGTTCTTGATCGTCGTTCACGATCGGGTGCTGGCGGCCGTACCGAATCGATGCCTCTCGCACCGCTTCGGACTCGCGCTCACTGGGGAACTTGGCCCAGTGCACCGCGATCACCACCACCTCCTCGGGATACTCGGCTTCCAGGCGGTGGAGGTCGGGAATGATGTGGATGCAGTTGATGCAGCCTTGGGTCCAGAAGTCGAGCAGGACGATCTTGCCGCGCAGGTCGCCGCTCATCGACAGCGGCCGGCTGACGTTGAACCAGTCGTAGCCGGCGGGGAACTCGGGCGCAGCGACGCTGCCTTCGAAGGTCAGCTCGACCGGCTCGGCGGCAGCGCCCGCGCTGTCTGCAGCGCCATCACTTGTCGCAACTTGGTCGTCGTCGGCCGTGGCCGCGACCGCCGCTGCAGGATCAGCGTCGGCCACAGCGGACTCACTCGACGCGGTCGCCGGCTCGCTCACCTCGGGCGAAGAGCAGGCGGCCGCTAGCAGGAGTGCCGCGAGCAGGCCGAAGCCGCGTCTCCGCCGCCGGTCGGTGCCCCGCTGACGGCCTTGCATCGGCCCCGGCATGACGTCCGCCGTGCCGGCTAGTGACTGCGCACGGATCGGCGCGAGTCCACGACACCGGTGTCAAAGCCAGCCAGGTGCAACCCGCCATGGAAGCGGGCGTGCTCGATCTTGAGACAGCGGTCCATCACGACGTCAAGGCCGGCGTCGTTCGCAAGCTGTGCGGCGTCAGCGCTCCACAAACCGAGCTGCACCCAGAACGCCTTGGCGCCGATCTCGACGACTTCCTCGGCGACGCCGGGCAGGTCTGCTGGTCGACGAAAGACATCCACCAGATCGGGCACCAGCGGGAGATCTGCCAAGCTGGCGTAGCACGGCCTGCCCAGGATCTCGTCGGCCACCGGGTTCACGAAGTACACATCGAAATCGGTGCTCGAGCTGAGCAGGTAGGTGGCGACGAAGTTGGACGGTCGGGCCGGATTGGCCGAGACCCCCACCATCGCCACCGTGTTGGTGCGCTGGATGAGCGCCAGCCGGTCGGCTGCGCTGGGCTCGGTCCAGCCGTCGACTGGTTCGTGAACGATGGTCATGATGGCACCGCTTTCGCAAGGGCTTGATCCAGATCCCAGACGATGTCGTCGAGGTCTTCGAGGCCGACCGAGAGCCGGATCATGTCGGCGCTCACGCCGCCCGCAGCCAGCGCTTCGTCGGACAGCTGCTGGTGTGTCGTCGAGGCCGGGTGGATGACGAGCGTGCGGGCATCCCCCACGTTCGCGAGGTGGCTGATCATCTGGAGGGCCTCGATGAAGTCGGCGCCGGCCTGCCGGCCGCCCTTGACGCCGAACGTGAAGATGGCGCCGGGGCCCTGGGGCATGTAGGTGCGGGCGAGCTCCCGGTAGGGGGACGACTCGAGGCCCGCATAGCTGATCCAGCTCACGGACGGATGGGCTTCGAGATGCTCGGCCACGGCCTGCGCGTTGGCGACGTGTTCGTCCATGCGCTGGGGCAGCGTCTCGAGGCCTTGCAGCAGCAGGAAGGCGTTGAGCGGCGACATGGCGGCCCCGATGTCCCTGAGCTGCTCGACGCGCAGCTTGGTGCAGAAGGCGTACTCGCCGAAGTTCTCCCAGAACCGAAGGTCGTTGTAGCTGGCCACGGGCTCGGTCATGTTCGGGAAACGCCCGCTGCCCCAGTCGAAGCGGCCCGACTCGCTCACGACCCCGCCGATGGAGTTGCCGTGCCCGCCGATGAACTTTGTCGCGGAGTGGATCACGATGTCCGCGCCATGCTCAATGGGGCGGCACAAATATGGCGTGGCGAATGTCGAATCGACGACCAGCGGGAGTCCGTGAGCGTGCGCCACCTCGGCAATGCCGGCCAGATCGGGGATGGACCCGGACGGGTTGCCGACAATCTCCGTGTAGCAGAACTTGGTGCGGCCATCGATGGCGGCGGCATATGCGTCGACGCTGTCACCGTCGACAAAGCGGGCCTCGATGCCGAACCGTCCAAGGGTCACGTCGAACATGGTGTGTGTGCCGCCGTACAGCGCCGAGGACGTGACCAAGTTGTCGCCGGATTCGCACAGCGCCGCGGCAGTAAGAAACTCAGCAGCCATTCCTGAAGCAGCTGCGACCGCTCCGATCGCGCCTTCCAGGCTTGCCACCCGCTCCTCGAAGGCGTTGACGGTGGGATTGGAGATGCGGGTGTAGATGGTTCCGTACTTCTGCAGGGCGAAGAGATCGGCCGCATCCGCCGCGTCCTCGAAGACGAAGCTCGTGGACTGGTACACCGGGACCGCACGAGCCCCCGTCGTGGCGTCGGGCCGGCCGCCCGCGTGCAGTGCGCGGGTGCGGAAGCCGAACTGGTGGTCGCTCATCGTGAGCAGCCTACGACGGGCGCCTCCCGCATCAGAGTCGGCCGCTGAGCGAGCGCCGAGAAGCGTCTCAGCCGGCCCGTTTGGAGACGTACTGACGAGCGCGTTCGAGGGCCTCCGCCGGGTCCACGCCGGCGACTCCGGCCATCCAGCAGGCAATGGGAGCTGCGATCCGTTCGGAGTCGTGCGCGGCCGCGCCTGCCAGGTTCAGCAGCGCCTCATTGGTGTCCTCGTCGGGCGCCGGCGCGCCGATCACTGCCGCAAAGCCCGCCAGCCACTCCTGCGCAGTCGTGCTCGGCGGTCCGGAGCCCGTCTCATCGCTCATCGCCACAGCGTACGTTTGGCCGGCCGCGTCGTTGCGGGCAATTCACGCTCTCCCGCTCCCGCCGGATCGCTACGGTGCAGACCCGGCAGGCGCCACTCACAGCCGAAAGGACACCGATGAGCGACGACGCGGGCATTTTCGGACCCGAGCTGTTCGAGTTCCTCGAAGAGCTCGAAGCGAACAACAACCGTGAGTGGTTCAACGAGAACCGTGAGCGCTACGAGGAGGAAGTGCGCGAGCCTGCGTTCGACTTCATCCGTGCCATGGGCGCATTGCTGGGCGAGATTTCGCCGCACATGACGGCACGGGACACGAAGGTCGGCGGCTCGCTGATGCGTGTCTTTCGCGACACGCGCTTCTCCGCCGACAAGACGCCGTACAAGACCAACGTGGGCATCCAGTTCCGCCATGTGCGGGGCGGCGATGTGCATGCACCCGGCTACTACGTGCACCTGTCCACCGAGAGCTGCTTCTTCGGCGCCGGCAGCTGGATGCCGGATCGGGACGCGCTGGCGGCCTACCGGGTCGCCATCGACGAGCACCCCCAAGCGTGGATCGGGGCCCGGGACACCTGCCAGACCGGCGGCTGGCGCATGGAAGGCGAGCGGCTCAAGCGCTCGCCCCGGGATTGGTTCGCGGACCACCCGATGATCGAGGATCTCAAACGCAAGAGCTTCATCGCAGTGCGCGACTTCGACCACGACGTGGCCCTCAAGCCGGAGTTCCCGTCGGTCATCACCGCATGGTGCAACGAGAGCTGTCCGCTCATGGCATTCCTCTGCGGCGCCGTGGGGCTGGACTTCTAGATCAGCGGTCTGCCGCTCGGGGCTGAGGCGGCGCCCCGAGAGGCGTGCGCTTCTTCCGCGTGTGACGGAACGTGATGCTCATGCGCGGCGGCGCCAGCACAGTCTTTGGAACCGAGTGCTCCCACGACCGCTGGCATGCGCCGCCCATCACGAGCAGGTCACCCGAGGCCAGTGTGTACGAGCGGCTGCGCCCTCCGCATTTGGGCCGGAGCAGGAACTTTCGCGGGCCTCCCAGTGAGACGATGGCCACCAGCGAATCGTCGGGATGGATGCCGATGCGGTCGCTGTGCCACGCCACCGAGTCTTGCCCGTTGCGGTAGTAATTCACCCACACTGAATCGAGTCGCTGGCCGTATGGCTCACCGAGCGAGCGGGCCATCTCGGTCACGATGGCGGGCGCGTCAGCGGTGGGGCACCTCAACTGAGCGCCGAGACGCGGCTCATCCACCATCTGGCCGTACATCTCCCGCCGTGCCGCGGTCCAGCGGAGGCCTTGGGCCAGCTGGACCAGCAGCTCATCGGCACCATGGAGCCAACGCACGCCGACATCGAGCCAGCTGTGCTCGTCGCGGACGTGACGGTTGATGCGAGCATCACGACGGAGTGCAGGGGCTCCGAGAGCGAACAGATCGGTTTGGTACTGCTCCATCGGGGTTGAATCGGATGCAACTGCAGTCCGGTTCCAAGTCATTGACAGGGACTCTATCAAACGCACGTTCGTAGTGGACGAATGTTCGCTGCCGCTGGGGCACACCGAATGCGCGCCCGTTTCAGCTCTGAGTGAGCGGGATGATCTCCGGCGGCGAATACGATTCCACCGGGGGCGGCTCGCCGTCGTACCGTTCGACCTCGACGAGACACGTGTGCGCCGACGGCCCCTGCGCCAGGCGGCTGGTTCCGACGTCGGCGGTCAGCGTGTTGGGATTGCCGGCACGGCACGTGCCGTCGGCTGCAGGGTCGTACCAAGCGCCCGTCGACAGCTGGACCGCCTCAGGCATGACGGAGTCGTCGACAACAGCGCCTGCCAGGCACGCGCCACGATCGTTGTAGAGCCGCACCACGTCACCGTCAGCGATGCCGCGGGCCGCGGCGGTCGCCGGGTGCATGCGCACCGGCTCGCGGCCCGCCACCTTGGTCGCCTGGCTGGGAGCGGCATGGTCGTACTGGCTGTGCAGGCGGGCCCGAGGCTGGTTCGACACCAAGTGCAATGGCCAACGATCGCTCCCCGCGCCGCCCAGCCGCTCGAAGGGCTCCATCCAGGCCGGATGCGGCGGGCAGTCGTCGTAGCCGTAGCCGGCGATCGTCTCGCTCCACAGCTCGATCCGCCCGCTCGGCGTGCGCAGCGGCTTGCCCTCGGGATCGGCGCGGAACGCATCGAGATAGACCTGCGTGGGCTCCCCCATCAGCGCCTTGCCGGGGGCCATCGCGTAACCCTCGGCGCGGAACTCCTCATACGTCGGGGCCTGCGGATCAGCGGCACGGTGAATCTCGTAGATGACCTCGACCCACTCGTCGGCCGTGCGCCCCTCGGTGAACTGCTCCCCGAACCCCAGGCGTTCGGCCAAATGAGCGAAGATCCAGTAGTCGTCGCGCGACTCCCCCACCGGTTCGGCCACCGCCGCCATGGCGATCAGCATCGTCTCCGCACCGCCGATGTCATTGCGCTCCAACGGCGTCGTTGCCGACAGCACGATGTCGGCCCTCCGGGCAACCGGCGACCAGAACGGCTCCTGCACCACGATGGTCTCAGGCCGTCGCCACGCCCGCATCAAGCGGTTCAGGTCCTGGTGATGATGGAAGGGGTTCCCGCCCGACCAGTACACGAGCCGGATGTCGGGAAAGCGGCCCCTGCGGCCATCGAAGTCGTACGGCTCGAGCGGTCGTTCCAGCATTTCGGTGATGCGCGAGACGGCAATGGTGGGAGGCCCCGGCTGGCGCATCGGCACCGGCAGGCCGGGAATGCGCGCCCGCGTCTGCCCGGCACCGGTATTGCCCTGGGTGCCGAAGCTGAAGGCATATCCCCCGCCGGGCAGCCCGACCTGGCCGAGCACGCACGCCAGTGCGAGCGCCATCCAGTACGGCTGCTCGCCGTGGTGCGCCCGCTGGGTGGACAGGGACAGGTTGACGAGCGTGCGTTTGGCGGCCATCTCGTGTGCCAGCGAGACGATGTCATCGGCCTCGATGCCGGTCACCTCCGCCGCCCACTGTGCCGATTTGGGCGTGTCGTAGTCGACTGCGCTCGCCCATGGCGCCGGGCCGCGCCAGTCGCCACATGCGGCGGCGAAGCCCTCGCCCAGAAGATGAGCGCGCAGCCGGTCCCAGCCGTGGCAGCGGCTTGCCAGGAAGTCCTCATCGGCGAGCCCATCGGTGACGAGCGTGTGAATGATTCCCGCCATGAGCGCGACGTCGGTGCCAGGCCGGATGGGGAGCCAGCGAGCATCTGCCGACTTGTCGAAGTCGTCACGCAGCGGTCCGACGTTGACGAACTGCACACCCGTCTTGCTGGCGCGGGCGACCCAGTCGTTGTGGTGGTGCGGCCCCTGACCGCCGTAGGTCACATGGCTGTTGCTGGCACGCATGCCGCCGAAGCACACGAACAGCTCCGTGTGCTCGCAGATCACCGACCACGAGGTCTGCCGTGCCAGCCCGCCGTGATAGCTCGTGCCGACCATGTAGGGGAAGATCGCCTCGGCAGCGGCCGAGGAGTACGTGCCCTTCTGGTCGGTGCAGCCGCCGAAGAAGCGCATGAAGCGGTGCTGCTGGCTCGATGCCAGACCGAATCGTCCTGCGGAACCCCACCCGTAGGAACCGCCGAAGATAGACGAATTGCCGTGGTCGTCACGTACCCGGGTCAGCTCGGCGGCCACAAGGTCGAGTGCCGTGTCCCAGTCGATCTCGACGAATGGATCGTCACCGCGCAGGTGAGTGGCCGCGCCGGGCCCGTCGGCCAGCCAGGACTGCCGCACGGCGGGCCGCATCACCCGGTTCTCCGCGAAGTGGCGCAGCGACTCCCCCAGGTGGGACGGCTCAGGGTCGGTGGGATGGCCGCGCACGGCCACCACTTCGCCGTCGCGCGAGTCGACCAGGAACGATCCGAAGTGCGTCCCCATGGCCGTCGTACGCACGTCGGGCGCCGTCGCGCCGTCCGGCGCGCTCATGGGGCCGAGACCGAGACGTCGGAGGTGGCGGGCTCGGCCGCTTCCACGGGCCCCGTTGTGTCAACTGCCCGCCGCTGCCATGCCTGCATCGTCAGTTCGAGGCTCTCGATGCGCTCGGGCAGACCGAAGGTGGTGGTGTGCACCATTAGCTCGGCAGCACCGGTCTCGGCAGCGAGCTGCTCCAACCCGGCAACCGCATCGTCGGGATCGCCGACCACGGAGTTGCCGGGCATGGCGGCCGCGCGCTCCCATTCGGGATGAGCCTGAGCCTCCGCGGGCGAGTACAGCGGCCAGAAGCGGCCGGTGCGGATGCCCCAGCGTCGCAGCCGTCCCGGTGCCGACAGATGGCGGGCTCGCTGCGCGTCTTCAGCCACCACCGTCGCCACGCTCACGATGATGTACGGCTCGTCGAGCACGGCCGACGGTTCGAATCGCTGCCGGTACTGCTCGACGGCTTGGGCCGTTCCGCCGCCGCCGAAGTGATTCGCGAAGGCGAACGGCAATCCGAGGTACCCGGCGAGCTGCGCCGAATAGCCGCTCGAACCCAGCAACACCACCTGGGGCATGGTCTCAGCGGCCGGCGTGGCGGCGAAGTCGGACCACGGGCCGTCAGTAGTACGCACATCGCCGAGATAGCCCATCAGGTCGATGAGATTGGACGGGAAGTCATCAACCTGCCACGGGTCAGCCACGGCCCCGTGCGCGGGCGAGCCGCCAGAGCGCACGGCGGCCGCGCTGAGCCTGTCACTGCCCGGAGCCCGGCCGATGCCGAGGTCGATGCGGCCCGGATGCAGTGCCTCGAGCATGGCGAACTGCTCAGCAATGACCGCCGGGCTGTGATTGGGCAGCATCACCCCGCCCGAGCCGAGCTTGATCTGGGCGGTCTGCGCGGCCAGGTGCGCGATCAGCACAGCCGGAGACGTGCTCGCCACCGTGTCCATGTTGTGATGCTCTGCTACCCAGAACCGCCGGTACCCCAGCCGGTCTGCAGCCCGAGCCAGTTCAGCGGTCTCTGCCAGCGCCTGCGCACTGGTCGCCCCGTGCGACACCGTCGCCAGATCCAGCACCCCCAGCGGCAGGGGCTCCGCAGCACTCACGGCGTCAGGCTAAAGAGCCGTGCAGGCGGGTGCGCCCGCTGAGTCGAGGTGTCAGCCCAGCGCGCCGGCTGCAGCGGCTTCGGCGATCTCGTCATCGCTGAGGCCCAGTTCGCCGCTGAGCACGTCGTAGGTGTGCTGTCCGATCATGGGCGCCGCAAACCTCGGTCCATGGTCGTACCCGGCGATCTTGTACTGGTGGCCCGAATAGGGCACTTTCCCCATCCGGGGATGTTCCAGCCACCGATGGAAGCCGCGGTGCGCATACTGCGGGTCGGCGAGCAGGTCGCTGCTGCGCTGCACCATGCCTGCTGCGATCCCGGCATCAAGGAGTTGCCGTTCCAGCGAGGCTGCATCCTGATCGGCGGTCCACGCCGCGATCTCGTCGTCGATCGCATCGTGGGCTGCGAGGCGCCCTTCCACCGTCGACAGCTCGGGCGCTAGGGCCCACTGCGGAGCATCCATGAGCTTCACCAGCGTCGCCCATTGCTCATCGTCGGCGATGGTGATCGCGCACCACCGGTCCTCCCCCGCACACGGGTACACCCCCTGCGGGGCCATCTCGGGGTCGCGGTTGCCCATGCGGGTGGCCACGGTGCCGCTCTCGCCGTAGTCCGCCAGCTCGGGAGCCAGGAACTGCAATCCGCACTCGAGCTGCGCTGCTTCGATGACGCAGCCCTCGCCGGTTCGGCGACGGCGATCCAGCGCCGCCAGCAGTGTGGTGGTGATGATCCGCGGGGAGATGGTGTCGGTGTAGGCGAGGTAGGGGCCGTCGGGCGGCAGATCGGGCCAGCCCACGACCGGGTAGAAGCCCGCTATGGCGGCCGCGTGATAGCCGAATCCGCCGAGCGCCGACATCGGTCCGCCGCTGGCCAGCAGTGATGTGTGCACCACGATTGCCTTCGGGTTCAGCTCGGCGATCAGTTCATCGCTGGCGATGGTGCGCGCAAAGGTGCCCGGTGTCCAGGCTTCCACCACCACATCTGCCCACGCGATCATCCGACGGGCGATGTCGACGCCAGCAGCCGTCTTGAGATCGATGTCAATGCTCAGCTTCGACGTGTTGAACGTGCCGAAGAAGTGGGCCATATCGATATCGATGACGTCGTCTTTGAACGGCGGGTTGGCGCGCAGGCCGTCGAGTCGCGAGCTGGATTCGATCCGCACCACGGTCGCGCCGTGATCGGCGAGCGCCTTCGCCGTGATGGGCCCCACGCCGATCCAGCTGAAGTCCGCTACGCGCAGGCCGGCGAAAGGCAGATCGGCATCACCCACGCTCCACGCTGTCGGTTGAGCGGGCGCCTCGGCCGGCGGCACGGGATTGGCGCTGACCTCAGCGAGTTGCCACCTGATATCTGCGCCGTGCTCGTCGAGGCGTGGCGGCTGCCGCTTCGTGCCGACACGGACACCGTCGATGGTCGCAGGGCCGCCGGGAAGCTCGACTCCCGCCGCATCGCCCTCTTGCATTGACCGCCAAAAGTCGCGCACGCGCAGGTGCTCGAACTGGACAAGGTCGGCCACGGTGTGGACTGGCGCAATCGTCTCCTTCAGCACCATCGAACGCTGCAGGAGTGCGCCGTTCGTGTGCCGTTCGCACAGCCCCACCATCGCCTGGTACAGCTCGTCGAACGTCCGGCTGATCGGTTCGCCGGCTGCGGCACGCAGGTCGTAGGTGTCCCACTCCTCGGCTCGCCAGCTCTCGTCTGCGAGGCCTTCTTCGATGTACCAGTCGAGCAGCCGACCCGTCGCCACGCCCCGGGCGACACCGATCGCCCAGCCGTCCTGGGTGCGGTAGCGCATCTCGAGCGGCACGGCCAACTGCGCGACCGTGCCCGAGCGCTTGAAGTCGCGCCCGCAGATCGCGTGGGTCTCCATGGCATTGAGGAGCGTCCAGGTCATCGCCGCCTGAGCTGACACGCCGACGTGCTGTGCCGAGCCGGTGACGCGCATGCGGGCGTGGGCCATGAGCCCTGCCGCAGCGGCTTCCGCTCCCGCATGGCGCCACGCCTGAGCGATCGATGCCTTCACGGGCGCCCGCTCGAAGATGCCCTGCATGTTTGCCGGCCCACCGAGCGCCGCCAGCGACAGCTCCGAGGCCGGATCACCGCTGCGAGGCCCGTCGAGGCCGAACGGCGTGACCTGTACGTGAACGATGCTCTCGTTCAGTGCTGCGAGGTCGTCGTGGGCGTATCCGGCTGCAGCCAACGCCCCTGGCACACCCGACTCGTAGACAAAATCGCCGAGCTTGACCAGGGCCTCGAACACCTGCCGGTCGTCGGTGTCATCCAGATCCAGCACGATGGAGCGCTTGTTGGAGTTGTACGCGCAGAATTGCCAACTGCGCAGGTCGCCCGTCGGTCCCTGCTGCGGCCTCGGCGGCAGCGCCGCACGACCCGGAGTGCCGCCGGGCGGTTCCACCTTGATCACGTCTGCACCGAGCTCGCCCAGCATCCACGGCCCGAACTCGCCGCGGTGATCAGTGAGATCCAGAACGGTCATGCCCGCAAGCGGCGCAGATGCCGTGTGCTGGGTGGCTTCGGATGCCTTCATGTGGTGCCTGAACTCACGCTCGTGATGTGTCTGGTTCTGCGCCGGACGGAATGCCGCGCCGTGTGGGCCGGTACGACGATACGCAGGCGCTTGCCGTTGCGCGGCGGTTAGCTTGCCCGGATGGCCGACAGCCCGTCGCCGTGGCAGCACCCGCCCCCGCCGGAACTGACCGACGAGCTGCTGGCGCGGGTTCGTGCCGGCGGCGAGCACAGCGACGCAGTACGCAACCCTGACCTCGAGATCGTCGCCGAACTGGGGCGGCTCGGCCTCATGCGACTGCTCGTGCCGTCCGAGCTCGGCGGCGGTGGGCGCCACCCGGCCGAGTTCATCGAGTTCAGCCGGCGAGTTGCCTATGAGCACCCGTCAGCGGGCTGGGTCGCCATGACCTGCAACGAGGAAGCGGAGATCTTCGCCGCCTACCTCGAACCCGCCACAGTGGCAGAGTTCTACGCAGCGCAGCCAGATGCGGTCATCGCCGGCTCCGGCGTGCCCAAGGGAGTGGCCCGGCCTGCCGACGGCGGCTGGATCGTCGACGGCCGGTGGCCATTCGTGAGCGGCTGCACCGCAGCCGACTGGTGGGTCCTGGCCAACATCGTCGACGGCACCCGTCCGAGGCAACTGTGCTTCGTGCTTGTTCCGGCCGACACCAGCCTGATCGACGACACCTGGCACACCGTGGGCCTGCGGGGCACCGGCAGCCACGACGTTGTGCTGGATGAGCACTTCGTGCCCGACCAGCGGGCCTCGGTGGTCGAGAACTTCTCGCTGCCCAAGCCCAACGAGCACCCCTACTACCGCCTGCCGTCGGGATTGCGATTCCCCTTCCCCAAGACCGGTGTGGCATCGGGTATAGCGGACCGCGCCATCGACGAGTTCGCAGCCTTGGCCGACGCCAAGACCCCGCTGTACAACCGCTCGGCCCTGGCCCACCGGCCCGACGCCCAGGCAGCGATGGCCCGCGCCACCGCACTCGCCGGTGCCGGTCGCGCCTTCGTCGCCGAACTGCTGTCGGAGATATGGGAGACCGCTTCAGCCTGCGGCGATGTGACGCCGGCGCAGCATGCTCGGGCGCGCTTGGCGTGTTCGTGGAGCGTGCAGAACTGCATCGCTGCAGTGGAAACGCTGGTGACGGCCACCGGCAGCACTGCCAACTACACATCGTCACCGCTCGGCACCCTGCTGAACGATGTGAGGGCCGTCGCCGGCCACTTCATGGTCGGCAGCTACCAGATGGACACTGCAGGACGCATGCTGCTGGGCCTGGACCCAGACGATCCCAACTTCTGAGCGCCAGAACGGGCGATTCCTTGTCGCTGCGGCATAGATCCGTTCATTGCACCGA
Source organism: Candidatus Poriferisodalis sp. (assembly GCF_965203655.1). GTDB lineage: Bacteria > Actinomycetota > Acidimicrobiia > Acidimicrobiales > Poriferisodalaceae > Poriferisodalis. The sequence goes on along the minus strand of NZ_CBDBDD010000005.1, from coordinate 11,361 downwards.
CACATGGAGGCGCCAATGCCGGACGTTGTTGCACCGGTTCGTTAGTTTGCGATCCATGCGTGTTCGGCCGACTGGCTGCCGGGGCAGGTACTGCGGTGGCTGAAACAACAAGCGGCCCCGGTTTTGATCCGGCCGTCGATCCGATCATCTGCTCGCCTTACGCCGAGCCCGATCTGCATTGGCAGCTAGATGAAGCCGGCCGTGCCCTGGCCGGTCAGGCACCACTCACCGGGCGTCGCCCGTCCGCTTTGCTCCGGCCGGTACCCGACGACGCGAAGACCGGGATGCTGGCGATGGACTTCGACGCGATGTCGACGTCGAACAAGCTGATCAATGAGATCCGAAACCATGTCCGAACGTGGCGGCTCAGCGGATACGAAGGCACCACGTCAGTCACGCGAAGGCTCTTGGTGCACTGGGCGGAGGATTCCGCGCACCGCCAGCTTCGCCCGTTCTTCGCCCAACGCGAAGCCATCGAAACGCTGATCTGGTTGCGAGAGGTCGCCCGAAGGGACACACCTGAGCGCCGCGATATCGAGGCAGCAGCGCGCGACCACAACGACGGCATTGTCCGCTACTGCGCCAAGATGGCAACCGGTACCGGCAAGACCGCTGTCATGGGAATGCTCATCGCGTGGCAGACGCTCAACGCGGTGCGCTCACGCCGCAGACGCAACCTCCAGCACTCGTCGCGGTTCCTCGTGCTCACCCCCGGCCTGACGGTGCGTGACCGCCTTGCCGTCCTGCGGCCCTCGCACCCAGGAAACGTGTACGAAGAGTTCAGCCTCGTGCCGAAGGATCTTTGGCGCGACTTGCACGCTGCCCGGGTCGAGATCGTGAACTTTCAGGCGTTTCGCCGTCGCGATCCCACCGAATCCACCGGCGCCCAGAAGGCCGTTCTCGGCGCGGTTCGGGCCGATCAAACCGAGACGCCCGCCGCGATGGTGCGTCGCGTAGTCGGCGACTTGCTCAAGCGTCGTCGCACCCACGGCGACCTCGTCGTCATGAACGATGAGGCGCACCACTGCTACCTGCCTGCCACGGACGGACGAGCGAAGCAATCTGCAGAGGAAAGGAACGAGAACAAGATCGCCGCAGTGTGGTTCAGCGCCATTCGCACGCTGCGTGACATGGGAGCGCTGGGCGAACTGGACCGGTTCGGCGGCCAAGCGTCGCCGGTCTACGACTTCTCGGCGACACCGATGTGGATCGCCCGAGCCAATCGCGGCGAATCGCCGATGTTCGAATGGGTCACTTCCGACTTCGGCTTGATGGACGCCATCGAGTCGGGCTTGGTCAAGGTGCCGCGGGTGCCCATCGACGACGACACGGAGCAGGCGCGAACTGCGTGGCGCCGGCTCTACGACGCCACTCCGACCAAGAAGCTCCCCAAGCGCAGTGCCGATCCCGCCGTAACGCTGCCGCAACCGCTCGAAGACGCCCTCAGTGCCTCGGTCAACGAATGGCGCCGCACACACGAGGACACGCAGGATCGCCAGCCCACGCCCCCGGTGATGATCGTGGTGGCGAACACCATCGACAACGCGGTGGCGCTGTACGAGCACATAGCCGGTTGCGAGACCGCGGACGGGGCGCTGGTGGCGGGGCGGTTCGCGGAGTTCTCCAATGTGGTCGACGGAGCAGATGGTGCTGTGCCTCGCTGGAGAGCCGATCCGCGGACGCTGCTGGTCCATTCCCGGCCCGATGACGATGACGCCATCACCACGCGTTTCGCCAAGCTGATGCGCGAGCAGGCAGCCCACATGGGCGAGGACGTACCACCCGATGCAGTACGCGAGGCGCTCAACACTGTGGGCAAGCCAGGCCGGCTCGGGGCGGGAGTGCGCTGCGTCATCTCGGTGTCGATGCTCACCGAAGGCTGGGATGCCCGCACCGTCAATCAGATCGTGGGCTTCCGTGCGTTCTCGTCGCAGTTGCTGTGCGAGCAGGTGACCGGTAGGGCGCTGCGCCGCACGTCCTACGAATCGTTCCGCGACGAGCCCGGCAAGGAGCACCTCCTCTCCCCCGAGTACGCCGAGGTGCTTGGCATCCCATTCGAATTCATGCCTGCGCGGGGATCGCACCGCGGAACGCCGCCGCCAGATCGCACGGAAGTCCGTACGGTGCGGGGACGTGGCAACCACAGGATCACCTGGCCCCACGTGATCGAGTATCGAACAGTGGCGCCGCCCGCCGGGTTCGTTCTGGATCCCGCAGCGGTGCACCTAGCCGTGCTGAGCGAGGATGCCTCTGCCGAGTTGGTCGAGGTGGCAGGTGTAACCGGCGAGACAAACCTCCTGTCGCCCGACGATTGGCGTCGAGACAAGACGGCTCGCGTCCGCTGTGCCGCCGAGATCGCGAACCTGCTCACGGTTGCAGACAATGCGGCATCGCTCCAGGCGCCCGGCGAATCCGCCGACAGCTTGCATGGCGTCGGGCGATGCTCACTGTTCGCGTCGGCCTACCGCGCACTGGATGACTGGCTCGCTCATCCCGATGTGAAATGCGCAAGCGCGTCGGTGCTGTTGCGCCACAGGAACAAGCGCGAGTTCTACAACGGGCTCATCGCGGCATGCCGCTTCGCGGTGACCCCCCCCCCCCCCCACTTCGGATGTGGGAGAGGACGGCAGCCCCAACATGCCCGCGGCGCACTTGCGCCGAGCGGTGCTGGGACAACCATCGCTGGGCGATACGGCCGACGTCAGCTTCGAGACGACGCTGCGCCACATTCACGCGGCCCGCAACAGCGAGCTGTCGCATGCAGCGTGCCACTCGCGTCTTGAGCGTGACTCAGCACGCATCCTCGACAAGCATCCCGCAGTAGCCGCCTGGGCCCGCAACTTCAGCCTCGGCTGGTCTCTGCCGTACCACTTCGACGGTGCTTGGCGGAACTATGAACCGGACTTCGTCGCCCGACTGGCCAACGGGCTGAATGTCGTCATCGAGTGCAAGGGCATCGTCGACGACAAGGCGATTGCGGCCGAGCGATGGACGCGTGAGCACTGGATTCCCGCTGTTGAGGGCACTCCGGAGCTGCCCGCTGAGTTGCGCCGCTGGGCCTATGAGGTCATTACCGACGCCGCCCATCTGCCCGGACGTATCAACGACTTGGCGCAGGCGTCGCCATGAGAGTTTGCGCCCGCATGCAGCGGTCAGGCGTCGTTGGGCATCCCGGCTCTACGCGCGGCGATAGCCGGCCTGCACGCACGAACGCCACACCAGCCGGCCGCACTTGTGCACTTCGACGAGGAGACCATCATGGCGAAAACGCCGAACGAGTCTGAACCCGGCGCGTACGAACACGCTTCCGCGTCTCGCGTCAATCAGCCCACGGCCGAGACGGCGCCGCTAATGGGCGATGACGACCGAGCGCCAGCGCCGTTCAGCGCGTCGCGTCGGCTGCCCGAGGCCATAGCGCGGGCATACGAGGCGGCGGTCGACCGTGCCGATGTGAAGCTCGACCGTGATCTGAGCACGCACCCCGTGCTGGCCTGGGATCGTCAAGGCCCTACTTCGACAATCGATGGCGGGGAGCAGGCCGACGCCGAGCACGAGTTCTCCGGTGCGCCGCTGTACACCCGCGAGAAGGTCACACCGGCGTCGCTCGTGGAGCAATTGCGCCGGCCCGATGCCGCCCGTTCGTTGCAGCTCGACTTCGACGGCTTGGCCGACGACGCGGTCGAATGGGAGTGGTACCAGCACGCAGGTCACTGGCAGAACCGGTTGATTCACGGCGACTCGTCAGCGGTGATGCAGTCACTCATCGCCAAGGACGGCTTGCGCGGACAGGTGCAGATGATCTACTTCGACCCGCCCTACGGGCAGAACTTCAAGTCCAACTTCCAGACCTCAACCGGCAAGCTTGAGACCCCCGAAAAGCTCGACGGGCTGCCCGCGGGCGACACCGCCCCGCTACGGGCGTTTCGCGACAGCTACCGCAACGGCATCCACTCCTACCTCGACGGCATCCACGAACGCGCCGTACTCGCACGCGAATTGCTCACGGACATTGGTTCACTGTTTTGCCAGATCGGAGACATCAACGTCCACCGTCTAGCGCTGGTACTCGACGAGGTCTTCGGCCCGGAAAACCGGGTTGCGACCATCACTTGGCGACCAACCGGAGGCTCCTCGGCAAGGACGCTGCCAGAGAGCGCTTCGTACCTTCTCTGGTACGCCAAGGACAAGTCTCGGTGCAGATACCGGCAGCTATACGAGCCTCTCGACCGCAAAGGCGTCGCTGACCTGTTTGGGGGATTCTCGACGCCGATGGTCGAAGAAGTAGATCGCCGTAGCCGAGGAATGACGGCGCGGGAGCGAGAACGGCCAGAGGCTGAACTTCCGGCGGGTGCAGTGATCTGGAACCGAGAAAATCTCACTTCGATGGGCGCATCCACTACCGGTCGTACACGCTGGGTTGAGTACGATGGTCATAGGTACCACTGCGGGGACGGACGACAATGGCGCGTCTCCGTCCATGCCGGAGACGCACCAGTGTGTACCCCGCCGGACGACAATGGCGCGCGCACGGAGGCTTCGCCTCCGTGTCCCGATTCCGAGCCATGCGGCTTGTGCTGGCTCGGATGGACCAACCGTCTATACGGCACGAAGCGCGCGCTGTATTGGAAGCAATTGGAGTCCGAGACCGCCGGACGTCGGATTGACAATGTCTGGCACAACTCAGTGACGGTGCGAGGCCAAAAGCGTTATGTCGTTCAGACGGCTAGTTCAATCGTCGAGCGGTGCGTGCTGATGACTACCGATCCGGGCGATTTGGTGCTTGACCCGACGTGCGGGTCCGGGGTCACCGCGGATGTGGCCGAGGAGTGGGGGCGGCGCTGGATCACGATGGATGTCAGCCGCGTCGCCATCGCCGTCGCCCGTCAGAAGTTCATGACCTCCACCTACACGTGGCATCGCACCACAGATGGCGGCACCGACCCGGCTGCCGACTTCATCTGCAAGACGATGCGCAAAGTGTCCGCCGGTCGCCTCGCCGATCCGAATACCGACTGGAGCCATCCCGACAACATCATCAAGCTCGTCGACCAGACTGAGACCGAGGCCAAACGCGTCCGGCTCGCCAGCCCATTCACCGTCGAATCGCACTCCCCCTACTCGTACCTGCCCTTCGACGGCGCCTCGAATCGAACATCACCAAGCACAGGGGCAGACGAGGTCACCGATCTCGACGGCAGCGAAACGCCCATCGTCGACTTCGGCCTTGCCTCGGGAGATACCGAGAAGACGATCGTCGATGCGCTGTACCGATCGCCAATCTGCGATTCAACCGGCACTGTGCTGCTGCAAGTCATCGACCACGAGCGTTGGCCTGACACCCACCTCGCCTCCCACGGCGTGACATGCACACGGCCCGGCCGGGACACCGAGATTGCCGCCGCGCTGATGATCGCTGCGCCAGATGCCACCGTGACCATGGCACAGGCACAGCGAGCAGTTATCGAAGCGCGCCAGAACGCCGCCGATTGCGAGAACCTCATCGCGGTCGGTTTCGCGTTCGAGCCTGACGTGCCTGCACGCATCGGCGCATGCTCGGTTCACCGGGTCGTGGCGTCAAAAGATCTGCAGATACCCGAACTGGCTCGCAAGGATGCCGACGGCGGAACGTTCACACTGCTCGGGGAACCGGACTGCGAGGTGCGTCGCACATCGGACGGCACCTCGCTCACGGTGCGCCTGCTGGGCTGTGACGCATATGACCCGTCGAGCGGCATGGTGCGCGAGACCGACGAAGACGGCATCGATTGCTGGATGGTCGATACAGACCACGACCAGATGCAGTTCCTTGCCCGCCTCACCTACTTCCCCAACGGTGTCCGTAACAGTGCCGGACTCAAGGCAGCCATGAAATCGCTTGCCGGTGACCTTGCATCCGACGCCGAGGCGCAGATCATCTCGTTTCGGTCGCAGCCGTTTCCGATCCCGCCGGATGGACGGCCCATCGCTGTCAAGGTCATCACTCACACCGGTGCTGAGATGAACACCGTCATCCATCCCGACGCCTGGCTCGACCCTCTCATCGTCTGAAGCTGTATACGCCGTCGAAATTCGCTTGCAGCGAGCACGTCGCCGTTCTTACCGTGCCGCGCAGATGGGCAATGACGAGGATCCAGCGGCTATCACGCCGTCAGCGCGTCGCCACGGCGTGCCCGATGCCGACATCTTGCATGCCCTTCGTAACCCTCACCAGATCGACTTCGGAGACGACGGGCGCATCTTCGCCATCGGCTCCCGACGCGACGGCGCATTCCTCGAGCTCGTGATCGTGGATGACGGTGCCGGCGGGAAGCTCCGGATCATCCACGCGATGCCAGCGAGAACGACACGCCTAAGGTGAAGACATGCCTCTGAATCTCGACTTCTCGGGAATGACCGAAGAGGAAATCGACAGCTACTGCGAAGCGCATGCCGATGAGATCTGCGCGTATGCGCATTCACTGGACCCCAACCACACGACTCCGATGACCACAGCGGAACAGGAACTCTGGCGCTGTGCTCTGCGCGCCGCGAACGACGGCCAGCGCGTATGCGACCTAGTCGAGGAGGCACGCCGTACTGGCAGTTCACCGGAGCGCATCGCCAAGCTGCTCAGGCTGCCCGTCGATGAAGTGCAGGCTCTCTATAGCAGTACGGGTTGATGAGACAGTTCGAGAGCCGCATCGATACCGGCAGCAGCGAGTTCTCCAAGAACGCTGCTGCCTATGCCGACTTGCTCGTGACGTTGCGTGATCGCCAGCAGTTCGCCATCTCCGGCGGTGCGGGCCGCGAGCGCTCCATCGAGCGCCATCACAACCGGGGAAAGATCCTGCCTCGCGACCGGATCGATCTGGTGTGCGACGCCGACACGCCGTTCATGGAGCTGTCCACGCTGGCCGGCTGGGACATGTATGACAACAGCGCCCCGGGCGCCGGCATCGTCACCGGCATCGGCGTGGTCCATGGCGTGCCGTGGATGTTCATCGCCAACGACGCCACCGTGAAGGGCGGCTCGCTGCTGCCGATCAGCATCAAGAAGCACGTGCGAGCCCAGGACATCGCCGCCGAGAACGGCCTCGGCGTCATCTACTTGGTGGATTCCGGCGGGGCGTTCCTGCCGCTGCAGGACGACATCTTCCCCGACAAGGACCATTTCGGCGGCAGCTTCTACCGCCAAGCCCGGCTGTCAGCCCAGGGCTTGCCGCAGATCTCGGTGGTGCTCGGCGGCTGCACCGCCGGCGGGGCGTACGTGCCCGCGCTCAGCGACGAAGTCATCATGGTGTCGGGCATCGGGCGCATCTACCTGGGCGGTCCCCCGATCGTGAAGGCGGCCCTCGGCGAGATCATCGAGCCCGACGACCTCGGCGGGGCGGCGCTGCACACGCGCATCTCGGGCGTGTCCGACTACATGGCACCCGACGAGCGATCCGCCTACGGCAAGCTGCGCGAGCTCTGCGCCGCCGCCAACCAACGGCTGGTCGACCACCGGGAGGGCTGGCTGTCGTGGTCCGAGCCGGAAGTCCCGCATTTCGACCCGGCCGAGATCTACGGCGTGATCTCCGCCGACGACCGCATCGGCTTCGATGCCCGCGAGATCATCGCCCGGCTCGTCGACGGCTCCCGCTACGGCGAGTTCAAGCCCGAATGGGGTGAGCACATCACCTGCGGCTTCGCCCGCATCTGGGGCTTCCAGGTGGGCATCATCGCCAACAACGGGATCATCTTCTCCTCCGACGCTCTGAAGGCCACACACTTCATCGAGCTCTGCGAGCAGCGCCGGGTGCCGCTGCTGTTCCTGCAGAACACCACGGGCTACATGGTCGGCAGCGACTCGGAGGCAGCGGGCATTGCCAAGCACGGGGCGAAGATGGTTTCCGCTGTGGCCAACGCCACCGTGCCCCGCTACACGGTGCTCATCGGGGGCTCCTACGGCGCCGGCAACTACGGCATGTGCGGGCGGGGCTTCAACCCCAGACTCCTGTTTGCATGGCCGAACAGCCGCATCGCCACCATGTCGGCCGAGACTGCTCAGACAGTGCTGGTGGACATCCGCCTGGCCGGCATGCGCGGCACCGAGACCACCGACGAAGAGATCGCTGCCATGCGGGCCGAGGTGGCCGACCAGTATGAGCGCCAGAGCGACCCCTACTACGCCACTGCGCGCCTGTGGGACGACGGACTCATCGACCCCACCGACACCCGCGACACGCTTGGGCTCTGCCTCGCGCTAGCGGCACGCCAGGACGCCCCCGCTCCCGGCAGCGGCCTCGTCTACAGGATGTAGCTGGCTGTGTCTGTCACGTTCGACCCGCTTCGCTCCTCGCGCGCTCTACGGCAACGGCACCGCCGACCGCAAGCTCTACGCGTGTCTGTCACGTTCGACCCGCTTCGCTCCTCGCGCGTCTGCGGGCCGACGCACGTCGAGGCGGTGCTCGCGCCACACCGGCAGCGATGCCGCGCATCGGCGTCTGGCAAGGCAGGTCCGTCGTGAAGCTGCTGGTGGCAAACCGGGGCGAGATCGCGAGCCGTGTGTTCGCCACTGCTCGGCGGCTGGGCTGGCAGACCGTCGCGGTGTATGCCGAACCCGACCGCGATGCGCCTTTCCTGCGCGACGCCGATGAGGCAATCTGCATCGGGCCGGCGGCACTCGATCGTTCGTACCTGGACATGAGCGCCATCGTTGCCGCGGGGTGTGACAACCATGCCGATGCCGTGCATCCCGGCTACGGGTTCCTGTCCGAGAACGCGGCCTTCGCCCAGGCGGTCATCGATGCGGGCCTGGTCTGGGTGGGGCCGCATCCAGAGGCCATCGCTCAGATGGGAGCCAAGATCGAAGCACGTGCCTTGGCCGAGGCAGCCGGAGTGCCGACGATTCCGGGCGCGAGCGATGGCGACCTAGCCGCTGCTGCCGATCAGATCGGCTTCCCGGTGCTGGTCAAGGCGTCGGCCGGTGGCGGCGGCAAGGGCATCCGGATCGTGCGCTCGGCCGGCGAGTTCGACACTGCGCTGAGTGAAGCGCGCACTGAGGCGACGCGCTCGTTCGGCGATGACCGGGTGATCATGGAGCGCTACATCTCCCAGCCGCGGCACGTCGAGGTACAGCTGATCGGCGACCGGCACGGCAACGTCGTCCATCTCGGCACCCGCGACTGCTCGTCGCAGCGCCGCTACCAGAAGCTGATCGAGGAAGCCCCGGCGCCGAATCTGCCTGCAGCCACCCGCGACGGCCTGCATGATGCCGCGGTGGCGCTCGCCCGGCACATCGGGTACGACAATGCGGGCACGGTGGAGTTCATCGTCGATGCGGCATCCGGCGAGTTCTTCTTCTTGGAGATGAACACTCGCCTGCAGGTGGAGCATCCGGTGACCGAGGCGGTCACCGGCCTGGACCTGGTGGAACTCCAGTTGCGGGCGGCGACTGGCCAGCCGTTGGGCCTCGGCCAATCTGATGTGACGTTCACAGGGCACAGCATCGAGGCTCGCATCAACGCCGAGGATCCCTACGACGACTTCAGCCCGCGGGCAGGCCCGGTGCGCCACCTGTCGGTGCCTGCCGGCGTGCGTTGGGATGCCTCGGTCGCCGAAGGGTCCGAGGTCACTCCCTACTACGACCCGCTCATCGCCAAGCTGATCGTCACGCGCCCCGACCGGGCATCGGCGCTGGATGCGCTGCGCGATGCGCTCGATGGGCTCGTCGTGGGGCCCGTGCCTACCAATGCCGGTTTCCTGCGCTGGCTGACGGACATGCCCGCGCTGCGAAGCGGCGGGATGACCACCAACGTCATCGACGCACTGCAGCCCGACAGTCCCACCAGCGCACCCGGCCTCGGCGAGAAGTCTGGCGATGCGACAGAGCCACCCGGATCGGGAGCGATGCCAGCGCCACCGTTGGTGGACGATGCTGCACCAGTAGCGGCAGCGGCATGGCTGACCCGGCTGCGGTGCCAGCGGGCCGCCCAGCCAGCCGGCCCCTGGTCGGCGCTCGGGTCGTTCCGCCTGACTGAGCACCGTGCCGAGGCAGCAGTTCTGCTGCGTGACAGCGCAGGCCTGCTGCACGAGGTCAGCGCCGAAGCCATGAACGGCACCGGCAGTGACGCGCCGACCGGCCCGACGGCGAACGACCCGCGGCAAGCGCCCCCCAACCTCGCCACGGCCAGCAGCGCCAATGCCGGTTCCGTGGCGGTCAACATCGCCGGGCACACCGTCACCTTCGAGGTGCCCGACCGGTCCGACGCGTGGGCACCCACCGCAACCGACGACACCGGCTCGGTCGACGCTGTTGCAGCGCCCTTCCCCGCCGTGGTTGTCCAAGTTCCCGTCGTCATTGGCGACGTGGTGGCCGCCGGCGACGTGGTCGTGGTGGTGGAGGCGATGAAGATGCTCCACTCGTTGACAGCGCACGGGGCCGGAACGGTCGCCGAGATCCGCTGCAGCGCCGGCGACGCCGTCGAAGCCAACCAAATCCTCGTCAGCTTCGAACAGCACGGGCACGACCTGCCGCCCGATCCTGCTTGACAGCGCCGAGCACGCCTGACTCGACGGGTCCAGCCGTCTAGACGAGCCCGAGCGGGAGGGTCGTCAGCACCTCATTGCCGGTCTCGGTGATCAGCACCTGCTCTTCCAGCTTCACGCCCTCGCCGCCGGACCGCGCACCGATGAAGGCTTCGACACACATCACCATGCCCGGTTCGAGCACGCCGTCGTAGCCACCGGCGTCCCACTTGTGACGGTGGTAGATGGCCGGGTACTCGTCGCACAGCCCGACCCCGTGTGAGATGACCGTGTAGCCGCGGTAGCAGTCGGGGTCGGGGTACCACGCCTTGTCAGTGATCTCGCGCAGCGTGGCTCCGGGCTGATGCAGTTCGGAATTGCGATGGATCTGCTCGACGGCGAGCGACCAGCAGTCCTGTTGTGCCGCCGTCGGGGCGCCGCCCCCGCACCGCCATGTGCGCGACATATCGACGCACATTCCGTACGCGCCCACCAGATCAGTATCGAAACCCATGAGCTCCCAGACTGGACCCGACGGCTGCTGGCCTCGTGATACCAGGGGTTCGTTCTGGGCCCCGATGACAGCAGCCTCGTCTCGATCCACTCCCCGTAACGGCGCAGGCTCCCGGCCCACAGTTCCGCCCACAGATCGAACTCGCTCACCCCCGGTTCGAACATGGCTTGCATCTCGTCGATGGCAGATTCGCATGCGTGGATAGCGCAGCGCATGGCGGCGAGGTCGTCGGGACCCTTCACCGCACGCGCCAGTTCCATGATCGGACCTGCGCTCACCAGTTCGACGCCGTGGGATTCCAGAGCGCGATACCCCGTCAGATCAAGCTGGTCCACCGCCAGCCGCCGTGTTCCTCGGGT
>NZ_CBDBDD010000004.1:0-349124 GCF_965203655.1 Candidatus Poriferisodalis sp. | reverse complement strand
TCCTTCAGCACCATCGAACGCTGCAGGAGTGCGCCGTTCGTGTCGTTCGAAGCCACGCAGGTTAGTGTCGCGGCGAGACACCGATCGCCCAGCCGTCCTGGGTGCGGTAGCGCATCTCGAGCGGCACGGCCAACTGCGCGACCGTGCCCGAGCGCTTGAAGTCGCGCCCCGCAGATCGCGTGGGTCTCCATGGCATTGAGGAGCGTCCAGGTCATCGCCGCCTGAGCTGACACGCCGACGTGCTGTGCCGAGCCGGTGACGCGCATGCGGGCGTGGGCCATGAGCCCTGCCGCAGCGGCTTCCGCTCCCGCATGGCGCCACGCCTGAGCGATCGATGCCTTCACGGGCGCCCGCTCGAAGATGCCCTGCATGTTTGCCGGCCCACCGAGCGCCGCCAGCGACAGCTCCGAGGCCGGATCACCGCTGCGAGGCCCGTCGAGGCCGAACGGCGTGACCTGTACGTGAACGATGCTCTCGTTCAGTGCTGCGAGGTCGTCGTGGGCGTATCCGGCTGCAGCCAACGCCCCTGGCACACCCGACTCGTAGACAAAATCGCCGAGCTTGACCAGGGCCTCGAACACCTGCCGGTCGTCGGTGTCATCCAGATCCAGCACGATGGAGCGCTTGTTGGAGTTGTACGCGCAGAATTGCCAACTGCGCAGGTCGCCCGTCGGTCCCTGCTGCGGCCTCGGCGGCAGCGCCGCACGACCCGGAGTGCCGCCGGGCGGTTCCACCTTGATCACGTCTGCACCGAGCTCGCCCAGCATCCACGGCCCGAACTCGCCGCGGTGATCAGTGAGATCCAGAACGGTCATGCCCGCAAGCGGCGCAGATGCCGTGTGCTGGGTGGCTTCGGATGCCTTCATGTGGTGCCTGAACTCACGCTCGTGATGTGTCTGGTTCTGCGCCGGACGGAATGCCGCGCCGTGTGGGCCGGTACGACGATACGCAGGCGCTTGCCGTTGCGCGGCGGTTAGCTTGCCCGGATGGCCGACAGCCCGTCGCCGTGGCAGCACCCGCCCCCGCCGGAACTGACCGACGAGCTGCTGGCGCGGGTTCGTGCCGGCGGCGAGCACAGCGACGCAGTACGCAACCCTGACCTCGAGATCGTCGCCGAACTGGGGCGGCTCGGCCTCATGCGACTGCTCGTGCCGTCCGAGCTCGGCGGCGGTGGGCGCCACCCGGCCGAGTTCATCGAGTTCAGCCGGCGAGTTGCCTATGAGCACCCGTCAGCGGGCTGGGTCGCCATGACCTGCAACGAGGAAGCGGAGATCTTCGCCGCCTACCTCGAACCCGCCACAGTGGCAGAGTTCTACGCAGCGCAGCCAGATGCGGTCATCGCCGGCTCCGGCGTGCCCAAGGGAGTGGCCCGGCCTGCCGACGGCGGCTGGATCGTCGACGGCCGGTGGCCATTCGTGAGCGGCTGCACCGCAGCCGACTGGTGGGTCCTGGCCAACATCGTCGACGGCACCCGTCCGAGGCAACTGTGCTTCGTGCTTGTTCCGGCCGACACCAGCCTGATCGACGACACCTGGCACACCGTGGGCCTGCGGGGCACCGGCAGCCACGACGTTGTGCTGGATGAGCACTTCGTGCCCGACCAGCGGGCCTCGGTGGTCGAGAACTTCTCGCTGCCCAAGCCCAACGAGCACCCCTACTACCGCCTGCCGTCGGGATTGCGATTCCCCTTCCCCAAGACCGGTGTGGCATCGGGTATAGCGGACCGCGCCATCGACGAGTTCGCAGCCTTGGCCGACGCCAAGACCCCGCTGTACAACCGCTCGGCCCTGGCCCACCGGCCCGACGCCCAGGCAGCGATGGCCCGCGCCACCGCACTCGCCGGTGCCGGTCGCGCCTTCGTCGCCGAACTGCTGTCGGAGATATGGGAGACCGCTTCAGCCTGCGGCGATGTGACGCCGGCGCAGCATGCTCGGGCGCGCTTGGCGTGTTCGTGGAGCGTGCAGAACTGCATCGCTGCAGTGGAAACGCTGGTGACGGCCACCGGCAGCACTGCCAACTACACATCGTCACCGCTCGGCACCCTGCTGAACGATGTGAGGGCCGTCGCCGGCCACTTCATGGTCGGCAGCTACCAGATGGACACTGCAGGACGCATGCTGCTGGGCCTGGACCCAGACGATCCCAACTTCTGAGCGCCAGAACGGGCGATTCCTTGTCGCTGCGGCATAGATCCGTTCATTGCACCGACACATGGAGGCGCCAATGCCGGACGTTGTTGCACCGGTTCGTTAGTTTGCGATCCATGCGTGTTCGGCCGACTGGCTGCCGGGGCAGGTACTGCGGTGGCTGAAACAACAAGCGGCCCCGGTTTTGATCCGGCCGTCGATCCGATCATCTGCTCGCCTTACGCCGAGCCCGATCTGCATTGGCAGCTAGATGAAGCCGGCCGTGCCCTGGCCGGTCAGGCACCACTCACCGGGCGTCGCCCGTCCGCTTTGCTCCGGCCGGTACCCGACGACGCGAAGACCGGGATGCTGGCGATGGACTTCGACGCGATGTCGACGTCGAACAAGCTGATCAATGAGATCCGAAACCATGTCCGAACGTGGCGGCTCAGCGGATACGAAGGCACCACGTCAGTCACGCGAAGGCTCTTGGTGCACTGGGCGGAGGATTCCGCGCACCGCCAGCTTCGCCCGTTCTTCGCCCAACGCGAAGCCATCGAAACGCTGATCTGGTTGCGAGAGGTCGCCCGAAGGGACACACCTGAGCGCCGCGATATCGAGGCAGCAGCGCGCGACCACAACGACGGCATTGTCCGCTACTGCGCCAAGATGGCAACCGGTACCGGCAAGACCGCTGTCATGGGAATGCTCATCGCGTGGCAGACGCTCAACGCGGTGCGCTCACGCCGCAGACGCAACCTCCAGCACTCGTCGCGGTTCCTCGTGCTCACCCCCGGCCTGACGGTGCGTGACCGCCTTGCCGTCCTGCGGCCCTCGCACCCAGGAAACGTGTACGAAGAGTTCAGCCTCGTGCCGAAGGATCTTTGGCGCGACTTGCACGCTGCCCGGGTCGAGATCGTGAACTTTCAGGCGTTTCGCCGTCGCGATCCCACCGAATCCACCGGCGCCCAGAAGGCCGTTCTCGGCGCGGTTCGGGCCGATCAAACCGAGACGCCCGCCGCGATGGTGCGTCGCGTAGTCGGCGACTTGCTCAAGCGTCGTCGCACCCACGGCGACCTCGTCGTCATGAACGATGAGGCGCACCACTGCTACCTGCCTGCCACGGACGGACGAGCGAAGCAATCTGCAGAGGAAAGGAACGAGAACAAGATCGCCGCAGTGTGGTTCAGCGCCATTCGCACGCTGCGTGACATGGGAGCGCTGGGCGAACTGGACCGGTTCGGCGGCCAAGCGTCGCCGGTCTACGACTTCTCGGCGACACCGATGTGGATCGCCCGAGCCAATCGCGGCGAATCGCCGATGTTCGAATGGGTCACTTCCGACTTCGGCTTGATGGACGCCATCGAGTCGGGCTTGGTCAAGGTGCCGCGGGTGCCCATCGACGACGACACGGAGCAGGCGCGAACTGCGTGGCGCCGGCTCTACGACGCCACTCCGACCAAGAAGCTCCCCAAGCGCAGTGCCGATCCCGCCGTAACGCTGCCGCAACCGCTCGAAGACGCCCTCAGTGCCTCGGTCAACGAATGGCGCCGCACACACGAGGACACGCAGGATCGCCAGCCCACGCCCCCGGTGATGATCGTGGTGGCGAACACCATCGACAACGCGGTGGCGCTGTACGAGCACATAGCCGGTTGCGAGACCGCGGACGGGGCGCTGGTGGCGGGGCGGTTCGCGGAGTTCTCCAATGTGGTCGACGGAGCAGATGGTGCTGTGCCTCGCTGGAGAGCCGATCCGCGGACGCTGCTGGTCCATTCCCGGCCCGATGACGATGACGCCATCACCACGCGTTTCGCCAAGCTGATGCGCGAGCAGGCAGCCCACATGGGCGAGGACGTACCACCCGATGCAGTACGCGAGGCGCTCAACACTGTGGGCAAGCCAGGCCGGCTCGGGGCGGGAGTGCGCTGCGTCATCTCGGTGTCGATGCTCACCGAAGGCTGGGATGCCCGCACCGTCAATCAGATCGTGGGCTTCCGTGCGTTCTCGTCGCAGTTGCTGTGCGAGCAGGTGACCGGTAGGGCGCTGCGCCGCACGTCCTACGAATCGTTCCGCGACGAGCCCGGCAAGGAGCACCTCCTCTCCCCCGAGTACGCCGAGGTGCTTGGCATCCCATTCGAATTCATGCCTGCGCGGGGATCGCACCGCGGAACGCCGCCGCCAGATCGCACGGAAGTCCGTACGGTGCGGGGACGTGGCAACCACAGGATCACCTGGCCCCACGTGATCGAGTATCGAACAGTGGCGCCGCCCGCCGGGTTCGTTCTGGATCCCGCAGCGGTGCACCTAGCCGTGCTGAGCGAGGATGCCTCTGCCGAGTTGGTCGAGGTGGCAGGTGTAACCGGCGAGACAAACCTCCTGTCGCCCGACGATTGGCGTCGAGACAAGACGGCTCGCGTCCGCTGTGCCGCCGAGATCGCGAACCTGCTCACGGTTGCAGACAATGCGGCATCGCTCCAGGCGCCCGGCGAATCCGCCGACAGCTTGCATGGCGTCGGGCGATGCTCACTGTTCGCGTCGGCCTACCGCGCACTGGATGACTGGCTCGCTCATCCCGATGTGAAATGCGCAAGCGCGTCGGTGCTGTTGCGCCACAGGAACAAGCGCGAGTTCTACAACGGGCTCATCGCGGCATGCCGCTTCGCGGTGACCCCCCCCCCCCCCCACTTCGGATGTGGGAGAGGACGGCAGCCCCAACATGCCCGCGGCGCACTTGCGCCGAGCGGTGCTGGGACAACCATCGCTGGGCGATACGGCCGACGTCAGCTTCGAGACGACGCTGCGCCACATTCACGCGGCCCGCAACAGCGAGCTGTCGCATGCAGCGTGCCACTCGCGTCTTGAGCGTGACTCAGCACGCATCCTCGACAAGCATCCCGCAGTAGCCGCCTGGGCCCGCAACTTCAGCCTCGGCTGGTCTCTGCCGTACCACTTCGACGGTGCTTGGCGGAACTATGAACCGGACTTCGTCGCCCGACTGGCCAACGGGCTGAATGTCGTCATCGAGTGCAAGGGCATCGTCGACGACAAGGCGATTGCGGCCGAGCGATGGACGCGTGAGCACTGGATTCCCGCTGTTGAGGGCACTCCGGAGCTGCCCGCTGAGTTGCGCCGCTGGGCCTATGAGGTCATTACCGACGCCGCCCATCTGCCCGGACGTATCAACGACTTGGCGCAGGCGTCGCCATGAGAGTTTGCGCCCGCATGCAGCGGTCAGGCGTCGTTGGGCATCCCGGCTCTACGCGCGGCGATAGCCGGCCTGCACGCACGAACGCCACACCAGCCGGCCGCACTTGTGCACTTCGACGAGGAGACCATCATGGCGAAAACGCCGAACGAGTCTGAACCCGGCGCGTACGAACACGCTTCCGCGTCTCGCGTCAATCAGCCCACGGCCGAGACGGCGCCGCTAATGGGCGATGACGACCGAGCGCCAGCGCCGTTCAGCGCGTCGCGTCGGCTGCCCGAGGCCATAGCGCGGGCATACGAGGCGGCGGTCGACCGTGCCGATGTGAAGCTCGACCGTGATCTGAGCACGCACCCCGTGCTGGCCTGGGATCGTCAAGGCCCTACTTCGACAATCGATGGCGGGGAGCAGGCCGACGCCGAGCACGAGTTCTCCGGTGCGCCGCTGTACACCCGCGAGAAGGTCACACCGGCGTCGCTCGTGGAGCAATTGCGCCGGCCCGATGCCGCCCGTTCGTTGCAGCTCGACTTCGACGGCTTGGCCGACGACGCGGTCGAATGGGAGTGGTACCAGCACGCAGGTCACTGGCAGAACCGGTTGATTCACGGCGACTCGTCAGCGGTGATGCAGTCACTCATCGCCAAGGACGGCTTGCGCGGACAGGTGCAGATGATCTACTTCGACCCGCCCTACGGGCAGAACTTCAAGTCCAACTTCCAGACCTCAACCGGCAAGCTTGAGACCCCCGAAAAGCTCGACGGGCTGCCCGCGGGCGACACCGCCCCGCTACGGGCGTTTCGCGACAGCTACCGCAACGGCATCCACTCCTACCTCGACGGCATCCACGAACGCGCCGTACTCGCACGCGAATTGCTCACGGACATTGGTTCACTGTTTTGCCAGATCGGAGACATCAACGTCCACCGTCTAGCGCTGGTACTCGACGAGGTCTTCGGCCCGGAAAACCGGGTTGCGACCATCACTTGGCGACCAACCGGAGGCTCCTCGGCAAGGACGCTGCCAGAGAGCGCTTCGTACCTTCTCTGGTACGCCAAGGACAAGTCTCGGTGCAGATACCGGCAGCTATACGAGCCTCTCGACCGCAAAGGCGTCGCTGACCTGTTTGGGGGATTCTCGACGCCGATGGTCGAAGAAGTAGATCGCCGTAGCCGAGGAATGACGGCGCGGGAGCGAGAACGGCCAGAGGCTGAACTTCCGGCGGGTGCAGTGATCTGGAACCGAGAAAATCTCACTTCGATGGGCGCATCCACTACCGGTCGTACACGCTGGGTTGAGTACGATGGTCATAGGTACCACTGCGGGGACGGACGACAATGGCGCGTCTCCGTCCATGCCGGAGACGCACCAGTGTGTACCCCGCCGGACGACAATGGCGCGCGCACGGAGGCTTCGCCTCCGTGTCCCGATTCCGAGCCATGCGGCTTGTGCTGGCTCGGATGGACCAACCGTCTATACGGCACGAAGCGCGCGCTGTATTGGAAGCAATTGGAGTCCGAGACCGCCGGACGTCGGATTGACAATGTCTGGCACAACTCAGTGACGGTGCGAGGCCAAAAGCGTTATGTCGTTCAGACGGCTAGTTCAATCGTCGAGCGGTGCGTGCTGATGACTACCGATCCGGGCGATTTGGTGCTTGACCCGACGTGCGGGTCCGGGGTCACCGCGGATGTGGCCGAGGAGTGGGGGCGGCGCTGGATCACGATGGATGTCAGCCGCGTCGCCATCGCCGTCGCCCGTCAGAAGTTCATGACCTCCACCTACACGTGGCATCGCACCACAGATGGCGGCACCGACCCGGCTGCCGACTTCATCTGCAAGACGATGCGCAAAGTGTCCGCCGGTCGCCTCGCCGATCCGAATACCGACTGGAGCCATCCCGACAACATCATCAAGCTCGTCGACCAGACTGAGACCGAGGCCAAACGCGTCCGGCTCGCCAGCCCATTCACCGTCGAATCGCACTCCCCCTACTCGTACCTGCCCTTCGACGGCGCCTCGAATCGAACATCACCAAGCACAGGGGCAGACGAGGTCACCGATCTCGACGGCAGCGAAACGCCCATCGTCGACTTCGGCCTTGCCTCGGGAGATACCGAGAAGACGATCGTCGATGCGCTGTACCGATCGCCAATCTGCGATTCAACCGGCACTGTGCTGCTGCAAGTCATCGACCACGAGCGTTGGCCTGACACCCACCTCGCCTCCCACGGCGTGACATGCACACGGCCCGGCCGGGACACCGAGATTGCCGCCGCGCTGATGATCGCTGCGCCAGATGCCACCGTGACCATGGCACAGGCACAGCGAGCAGTTATCGAAGCGCGCCAGAACGCCGCCGATTGCGAGAACCTCATCGCGGTCGGTTTCGCGTTCGAGCCTGACGTGCCTGCACGCATCGGCGCATGCTCGGTTCACCGGGTCGTGGCGTCAAAAGATCTGCAGATACCCGAACTGGCTCGCAAGGATGCCGACGGCGGAACGTTCACACTGCTCGGGGAACCGGACTGCGAGGTGCGTCGCACATCGGACGGCACCTCGCTCACGGTGCGCCTGCTGGGCTGTGACGCATATGACCCGTCGAGCGGCATGGTGCGCGAGACCGACGAAGACGGCATCGATTGCTGGATGGTCGATACAGACCACGACCAGATGCAGTTCCTTGCCCGCCTCACCTACTTCCCCAACGGTGTCCGTAACAGTGCCGGACTCAAGGCAGCCATGAAATCGCTTGCCGGTGACCTTGCATCCGACGCCGAGGCGCAGATCATCTCGTTTCGGTCGCAGCCGTTTCCGATCCCGCCGGATGGACGGCCCATCGCTGTCAAGGTCATCACTCACACCGGTGCTGAGATGAACACCGTCATCCATCCCGACGCCTGGCTCGACCCTCTCATCGTCTGAAGCTGTATACGCCGTCGAAATTCGCTTGCAGCGAGCACGTCGCCGTTCTTACCGTGCCGCGCAGATGGGCAATGACGAGGATCCAGCGGCTATCACGCCGTCAGCGCGTCGCCACGGCGTGCCCGATGCCGACATCTTGCATGCCCTTCGTAACCCTCACCAGATCGACTTCGGAGACGACGGGCGCATCTTCGCCATCGGCTCCCGACGCGACGGCGCATTCCTCGAGCTCGTGATCGTGGATGACGGTGCCGGCGGGAAGCTCCGGATCATCCACGCGATGCCAGCGAGAACGACACGCCTAAGGTGAAGACATGCCTCTGAATCTCGACTTCTCGGGAATGACCGAAGAGGAAATCGACAGCTACTGCGAAGCGCATGCCGATGAGATCTGCGCGTATGCGCATTCACTGGACCCCAACCACACGACTCCGATGACCACAGCGGAACAGGAACTCTGGCGCTGTGCTCTGCGCGCCGCGAACGACGGCCAGCGCGTATGCGACCTAGTCGAGGAGGCACGCCGTACTGGCAGTTCACCGGAGCGCATCGCCAAGCTGCTCAGGCTGCCCGTCGATGAAGTGCAGGCTCTCTATAGCAGTACGGGTTGATGAGACAGTTCGAGAGCCGCATCGATACCGGCAGCAGCGAGTTCTCCAAGAACGCTGCTGCCTATGCCGACTTGCTCGTGACGTTGCGTGATCGCCAGCAGTTCGCCATCTCCGGCGGTGCGGGCCGCGAGCGCTCCATCGAGCGCCATCACAACCGGGGAAAGATCCTGCCTCGCGACCGGATCGATCTGGTGTGCGACGCCGACACGCCGTTCATGGAGCTGTCCACGCTGGCCGGCTGGGACATGTATGACAACAGCGCCCCGGGCGCCGGCATCGTCACCGGCATCGGCGTGGTCCATGGCGTGCCGTGGATGTTCATCGCCAACGACGCCACCGTGAAGGGCGGCTCGCTGCTGCCGATCAGCATCAAGAAGCACGTGCGAGCCCAGGACATCGCCGCCGAGAACGGCCTCGGCGTCATCTACTTGGTGGATTCCGGCGGGGCGTTCCTGCCGCTGCAGGACGACATCTTCCCCGACAAGGACCATTTCGGCGGCAGCTTCTACCGCCAAGCCCGGCTGTCAGCCCAGGGCTTGCCGCAGATCTCGGTGGTGCTCGGCGGCTGCACCGCCGGCGGGGCGTACGTGCCCGCGCTCAGCGACGAAGTCATCATGGTGTCGGGCATCGGGCGCATCTACCTGGGCGGTCCCCCGATCGTGAAGGCGGCCCTCGGCGAGATCATCGAGCCCGACGACCTCGGCGGGGCGGCGCTGCACACGCGCATCTCGGGCGTGTCCGACTACATGGCACCCGACGAGCGATCCGCCTACGGCAAGCTGCGCGAGCTCTGCGCCGCCGCCAACCAACGGCTGGTCGACCACCGGGAGGGCTGGCTGTCGTGGTCCGAGCCGGAAGTCCCGCATTTCGACCCGGCCGAGATCTACGGCGTGATCTCCGCCGACGACCGCATCGGCTTCGATGCCCGCGAGATCATCGCCCGGCTCGTCGACGGCTCCCGCTACGGCGAGTTCAAGCCCGAATGGGGTGAGCACATCACCTGCGGCTTCGCCCGCATCTGGGGCTTCCAGGTGGGCATCATCGCCAACAACGGGATCATCTTCTCCTCCGACGCTCTGAAGGCCACACACTTCATCGAGCTCTGCGAGCAGCGCCGGGTGCCGCTGCTGTTCCTGCAGAACACCACGGGCTACATGGTCGGCAGCGACTCGGAGGCAGCGGGCATTGCCAAGCACGGGGCGAAGATGGTTTCCGCTGTGGCCAACGCCACCGTGCCCCGCTACACGGTGCTCATCGGGGGCTCCTACGGCGCCGGCAACTACGGCATGTGCGGGCGGGGCTTCAACCCCAGACTCCTGTTTGCATGGCCGAACAGCCGCATCGCCACCATGTCGGCCGAGACTGCTCAGACAGTGCTGGTGGACATCCGCCTGGCCGGCATGCGCGGCACCGAGACCACCGACGAAGAGATCGCTGCCATGCGGGCCGAGGTGGCCGACCAGTATGAGCGCCAGAGCGACCCCTACTACGCCACTGCGCGCCTGTGGGACGACGGACTCATCGACCCCACCGACACCCGCGACACGCTTGGGCTCTGCCTCGCGCTAGCGGCACGCCAGGACGCCCCCGCTCCCGGCAGCGGCCTCGTCTACAGGATGTAGCTGGCTGTGTCTGTCACGTTCGACCCGCTTCGCTCCTCGCGCGCTCTACGGCAACGGCACCGCCGACCGCAAGCTCTACGCGTGTCTGTCACGTTCGACCCGCTTCGCTCCTCGCGCGTCTGCGGGCCGACGCACGTCGAGGCGGTGCTCGCGCCACACCGGCAGCGATGCCGCGCATCGGCGTCTGGCAAGGCAGGTCCGTCGTGAAGCTGCTGGTGGCAAACCGGGGCGAGATCGCGAGCCGTGTGTTCGCCACTGCTCGGCGGCTGGGCTGGCAGACCGTCGCGGTGTATGCCGAACCCGACCGCGATGCGCCTTTCCTGCGCGACGCCGATGAGGCAATCTGCATCGGGCCGGCGGCACTCGATCGTTCGTACCTGGACATGAGCGCCATCGTTGCCGCGGGGTGTGACAACCATGCCGATGCCGTGCATCCCGGCTACGGGTTCCTGTCCGAGAACGCGGCCTTCGCCCAGGCGGTCATCGATGCGGGCCTGGTCTGGGTGGGGCCGCATCCAGAGGCCATCGCTCAGATGGGAGCCAAGATCGAAGCACGTGCCTTGGCCGAGGCAGCCGGAGTGCCGACGATTCCGGGCGCGAGCGATGGCGACCTAGCCGCTGCTGCCGATCAGATCGGCTTCCCGGTGCTGGTCAAGGCGTCGGCCGGTGGCGGCGGCAAGGGCATCCGGATCGTGCGCTCGGCCGGCGAGTTCGACACTGCGCTGAGTGAAGCGCGCACTGAGGCGACGCGCTCGTTCGGCGATGACCGGGTGATCATGGAGCGCTACATCTCCCAGCCGCGGCACGTCGAGGTACAGCTGATCGGCGACCGGCACGGCAACGTCGTCCATCTCGGCACCCGCGACTGCTCGTCGCAGCGCCGCTACCAGAAGCTGATCGAGGAAGCCCCGGCGCCGAATCTGCCTGCAGCCACCCGCGACGGCCTGCATGATGCCGCGGTGGCGCTCGCCCGGCACATCGGGTACGACAATGCGGGCACGGTGGAGTTCATCGTCGATGCGGCATCCGGCGAGTTCTTCTTCTTGGAGATGAACACTCGCCTGCAGGTGGAGCATCCGGTGACCGAGGCGGTCACCGGCCTGGACCTGGTGGAACTCCAGTTGCGGGCGGCGACTGGCCAGCCGTTGGGCCTCGGCCAATCTGATGTGACGTTCACAGGGCACAGCATCGAGGCTCGCATCAACGCCGAGGATCCCTACGACGACTTCAGCCCGCGGGCAGGCCCGGTGCGCCACCTGTCGGTGCCTGCCGGCGTGCGTTGGGATGCCTCGGTCGCCGAAGGGTCCGAGGTCACTCCCTACTACGACCCGCTCATCGCCAAGCTGATCGTCACGCGCCCCGACCGGGCATCGGCGCTGGATGCGCTGCGCGATGCGCTCGATGGGCTCGTCGTGGGGCCCGTGCCTACCAATGCCGGTTTCCTGCGCTGGCTGACGGACATGCCCGCGCTGCGAAGCGGCGGGATGACCACCAACGTCATCGACGCACTGCAGCCCGACAGTCCCACCAGCGCACCCGGCCTCGGCGAGAAGTCTGGCGATGCGACAGAGCCACCCGGATCGGGAGCGATGCCAGCGCCACCGTTGGTGGACGATGCTGCACCAGTAGCGGCAGCGGCATGGCTGACCCGGCTGCGGTGCCAGCGGGCCGCCCAGCCAGCCGGCCCCTGGTCGGCGCTCGGGTCGTTCCGCCTGACTGAGCACCGTGCCGAGGCAGCAGTTCTGCTGCGTGACAGCGCAGGCCTGCTGCACGAGGTCAGCGCCGAAGCCATGAACGGCACCGGCAGTGACGCGCCGACCGGCCCGACGGCGAACGACCCGCGGCAAGCGCCCCCCAACCTCGCCACGGCCAGCAGCGCCAATGCCGGTTCCGTGGCGGTCAACATCGCCGGGCACACCGTCACCTTCGAGGTGCCCGACCGGTCCGACGCGTGGGCACCCACCGCAACCGACGACACCGGCTCGGTCGACGCTGTTGCAGCGCCCTTCCCCGCCGTGGTTGTCCAAGTTCCCGTCGTCATTGGCGACGTGGTGGCCGCCGGCGACGTGGTCGTGGTGGTGGAGGCGATGAAGATGCTCCACTCGTTGACAGCGCACGGGGCCGGAACGGTCGCCGAGATCCGCTGCAGCGCCGGCGACGCCGTCGAAGCCAACCAAATCCTCGTCAGCTTCGAACAGCACGGGCACGACCTGCCGCCCGATCCTGCTTGACAGCGCCGAGCACGCCTGACTCGACGGGTCCAGCCGTCTAGACGAGCCCGAGCGGGAGGGTCGTCAGCACCTCATTGCCGGTCTCGGTGATCAGCACCTGCTCTTCCAGCTTCACGCCCTCGCCGCCGGACCGCGCACCGATGAAGGCTTCGACACACATCACCATGCCCGGTTCGAGCACGCCGTCGTAGCCACCGGCGTCCCACTTGTGACGGTGGTAGATGGCCGGGTACTCGTCGCACAGCCCGACCCCGTGTGAGATGACCGTGTAGCCGCGGTAGCAGTCGGGGTCGGGGTACCACGCCTTGTCAGTGATCTCGCGCAGCGTGGCTCCGGGCTGATGCAGTTCGGAATTGCGATGGATCTGCTCGACGGCGAGCGACCAGCAGTCCTGTTGTGCCGCCGTCGGGGCGCCGCCCCCGCACCGCCATGTGCGCGACATATCGACGCACATTCCGTACGCGCCCACCAGATCAGTATCGAAACCCATGAGCTCCCCAGACTGGACCCGACGGCTGCTGGCCTCGTGATACCAGGGGTTCGTTCTGGGCCCCGATGACAGCAGCCTCGTCTCGATCCACTCCCCGTAACGGCGCAGGCTCCCGGCCCACAGTTCCGCCCACAGATCGAACTCGCTCACCCCCGGTTCGAACATGGCTTGCATCTCGTCGATGGCAGATTCGCATGCGTGGATAGCGCAGCGCATGGCGGCGAGGTCGTCGGGACCCTTCACCGCACGCGCCAGTTCCATGATCGGACCTGCGCTCACCAGTTCGACGCCGTGGGATTCCAGAGCGCGATACCCCGTCAGATCAAGCTGGTCCACCGCCAGCCGCCGTGTTCCTCGGGTCACATCAGCCAGCAGTTCGGCTATCTCCGACGCCCAGCGCCCGGCGATCTCCTCTGACCTCGGTCCCGCCTTGAAATAGATGTACGACGTCCCCGGCCGGATCTCGTCGACTGCTTCTGAGTGCGCGTCCAGGAACTCCCCATCGGAGAACTCGAACACGACCACAGGGCCCTCTGTCGCAACGAACGCATACCGGACGGCGTTGTGCATGGTCCATAGCGACATGTTCGTGGTGTCGGTGGCGTAGCGGATGTTCAGCGGGTCGTACAGCAGCGCCGCATCGCAGTCCGCGCTGCGCAGCTGCTCGCGGACCCGTTCCACGCGGTACCGGCGCAGCGCTGAGCGGTCGGGAAGCTGCAGCCCCGCAGCAACCCACTCGGCCTCCAGATCGGCACCCGGGCCGAGCGCATGCATGTTGAGGTCGGTGTGGTCCAGGAACCACTCGGGAGGCTCGGCCCGGCCGACGCCGATCTTGGGTTTGTGGTGGCGTTCGAACCCCTGCAGTGCCATGACCGCTCGCCCCTCCCAAGGTCTGCACAGCCCCGCTGTGAGGCCGAGACACTGATGCGCGGCGAGCCTAGGGTCTAGGAATGACCGCAGAAGGACATGACGGCGGGGCCGCCGGCACGCTCACCGGTATCACCATTCACCCCATCAAGGGCTGCCGCCGCGTCGAGCTCGATTCGGCTCTGGTCACGGCAACAGGGCTCGAAGGCGACCGTGCATGGCAGGTGGTGACGGCCCCCAACGACACCGAGGCACTCGGGGAAGCGGTCACCCAGCGTCGCAATGCGGCGCTTGCCACCGTCGCTCCCGTGCCGATCGACGGCGGCCTGACGATCAGCGCACCCGGCATGGGCACGATCGACGTGAAGCGGCCCGATGTCAATGACACCACGGTTCTCGCGCTGATCGGCGATGAAGTGGCGTGCGCAGATGCAGGAGACGAGGCGGCCGAGTTCCTCAGCGAGGTGCTCGGCTTCCCGGCCAGACTCGCAGCGCTGACCCCTGAGTCATCCCGTCCGATGCGACTGTTCCGGGGACGCCTCACCGGTTTCGCTGACGCGGCCCCGGTGCTGGTTGCCAACACGGCCTCGCTCGACGATCTGGTGGAGCGGGCATCGGAGCCCTTCGGCATCGAGCGTTTCCGGGCGAATCTCATCGTGACCAATGACGAACCGTGGTCGGAGGACACCTGGACGGAGTTCTCGATCGGCCCGGCCCAGCTCAGCGCTCGCGTGGTGTGGCCCCGCTGCGCCGTCCCCCAGATCGACCAGGAAACCGGCGAGCGCCACCGCGAGCCCGCCCTGGTGCTGCGCAGGCATCGCTGGTGTTCGGTCGCGGAAGGCTTCTCGCCGGGCATGCGAGGCATGCTGGAGGGCAATGCCATGTTCGGTGTCGCGTGCACCATCGACCCCGAAGGCGTTGCGGTCTCCGTAGGCGACCCGGTCACCGTCACAGCCACCGGTCCGCCCCTGCTCGACCCGCCTCAGTAAACACTCAGAGCCTCGTCTGACAATAATTTCTACCTATTTCAGTAGATTTCGTTGTAGTTTCGTCGGACGTATCAGCAGAGCGCATCAGTCGGGCCTCGCGGCCCGCCTGTCGCGCACGCCTTCACCGAGCAGAAGGACCCACGCAATGCCTAGTACAATACCTTTTGTGAAACCTCTGATGAAGCAGACCACGGTGTACCTGCCCGAAGAACTCAAGCACGACCTCAAGATGATCGCCAAGCAGGAAAATCGGACTGAGGCATCCATCATCCGCGAAGCGCTGGAGGAAGCAATCGCACGTCGCGAGAGGCGGCCGAACTTTCCGCTGTTCGAGGACGGCTGGGGCGACCCGACGCTTGCTGAACGGGTCGATGAAATCCTCGAGGAACTGCGCTTCGGTTCGTGATCGTCGACACCAGCGTTCTCCTGGCGGCACTGGTTCCCGATCAGCAACTGCATGCCTCCTGCCGGGCGCTTCTGTCGGCTGCACGGTCGATGGTGGTCTCACCGCTCGTGCTCGCCGAGATCGACTACTTCGCCGCGCGCATCGCCGGCGTCGATGCTGAACTGGCGATTCTGGACGAACTTGGATCGGGCATGTTTGAACTCGCCCCGTTCGAACGCGTCGACCTCATCCGTGCGAGAGCCGTCATTGAGCGATACCGGGACCTGCGGCTGGGCCTGACCGACGCGTCACTCGTGGTCCTCGCCCACCGCCACGGAACCCACGAGATCGCGACGCTCGACGAACGGCACTTCCGCGTCGTTCGATCGCTGACCGGTCAGGCGTTCACACTCTTGCCCGCGGACCTTCCCGAATAGCCCTGCGAGCCGGCCTGTATCAGCGGACCCGTGAGTCGGCGGATCGGAGCACCCCCCGATCGGCCAGGTCGGCTATCTCGCCGGAGGTGGCGCCGAGTTCTGCCATGACCTCGGCAGGGTTCACGACTTCGTCAAACAGGTCGCCCACCTGATCCATTACATAGGGCAGCGCCGACGCCGGGACAGACCGAGCCGTACAACGTGCAGGTCACGCCCGGCGACGGCACGCTCACCGTCAGCATGAGCTGCTTGGGAGCGGCGGACGGCGACTCAAGACCAAAGACGCTCACTGCATTCTTCGAGCCGGGCACAGCGGCAACTGCCGATCTCGCTGAACCCCCAACGAGGCTCTGAGAAGGCGACGGGCGCAGCCGGCATGTTTCTGCCCGCGATCTGCAGCATGCAGCCCTGTAGTAACGTCCGCATCCATGAACATCGAGAGGAGAGACAATGACTGCTCCAGCACGCACACCGACCCTGCCAACACGCATGTTCGGGGGGGGGGGGGGGGGGTAGACGTTCCGCCCTCAAGCTGACGCTGGCCGCAGCGGTCAGCGTGCTCATGGTCAGCACCGCGCTCATGTTGCCCGCCCAGCCGGCCGAGGCGCAGTCCCGCCTCGGCGGCGCGTTGGTGAGCAACATCGGGCAAAGTGACGTGGGGGGGATCAATTTCCTCACCTCACGCCTGCAGGCACAGGGATTCACGACCGGAGACCACGCCTCGGGCTACGGCCTCATGAGCATCGAGGTCGACACGTCAGCAGTCGGTGCTCCTGCGGGTGTGAGGGTCGAGTTGTGGTCCGCGGCCAGCGATGGAACCCCGGACGCGAAACTCGGGAATCTGACCGTCCCGTCGACCATCTCCAGCGGCGCCACGACCTTCGCCGCGCCGACGGGCACCTGGCTCAGAGCGAACACCACCTATTTCGTGGTGCTGTACCGGGCGTCGGGCAGTGGCGGGACTATGCGGACGACGGACGCCACAACTGAGGATTCAGGAGCCGCATCGGGCTGGAGCCTCCAGAATCAGTATTGGCGTGCAAGCGGAGGAGCCTGGACAAGTTCAGCCCCGAGGATCAAGATCCGCGTCAACGGCGCGATCCCGTACCCGTGGCCGGAGGGAACCCGGCATCAGAGCGAACGCCAGGTCTGGTCCACCACGATGTCGGCGAAGAACCTCGAGCCGACGAGATGGGGCACGAACTCGTCCGGCTGCAAGGCCGGTGTGTCGGGGGGCACTTGCCCCGTCGCGATGGGCAGCAACAGTTTCACTTACGCGGGCAATACCTACGCCATCACCGATTTCTATCACCGCGACGGCACTCTGTCCGCGGGCTTGCGCGCGGGCAGCGCCGCCGCCATCGACGCTGCGAAGTCGCTGATGCTGATCGTCAAGTATGCCGCTGGCGCCGAAAGGCGGTTCCCCCTGAGGAATCTGACCGCCAGTGGTATTTCGGCCACCGCCTCCTGGCCCGTCGACGACATGCGCTGGGGCTCCTACGGTAAGCCACACTCCGACCCACAACGCAATCCCGCCGTGTGGGGGGCTTACGACGCGGGTGTGACTCTGGCGGTGGTCGAGGTGCCGGAGCCTGTGACCGTGACCGTGACGAGTCCGGCGGCGCGCACGCACACGGTGACCGTGTCGGTGCCCACGGCGGTCGCCCAGCAGACCACCATATCCTTGTCCACCTACGGCAGGGTCGGCCACCGTGTGCAGACGGACCTGAGGGATCCCGACCTGATAAGCCATTGCGATCCGATCGATCCGTGGGACCCCGTCTTCCTGAATAGCGATCGCAAGTATCCGTTCGCCTACATCCAGGCGGGGCAGCGGAGCACGACGTTCAACCTGTGCATCATGGAAGTCCCCCATGACGTGGCGAACCAGACGCTGACATCGCAGGTCACCGTGTACCACCCCTGGGGGAAGTCGTCGGTGACCTACGACATCAACGTCGGCAGCGCCAACGTCGGCAGCTCCGGGGCCGCGGAGTTCCGGGGCGGCGAAGGGCCGGGCTCGGGCGAGGAGCAGCAGCGCGACCCGCTGACGGCAGCGTTCGAGGACGTGCCGGAGACACATGACGGCACGGAGTTCGCGTTCAGTGTGCGTCTGAGCGAGACGGTGGGGAGGTTCAGCCGGTCGCCGCGGCCGTCGTCGTTCGCGGTGACGGGGGGCCGGGTGATGGGCGTGGAGCAAATCGGCGCCGGGCTGTGGCGGGTGAAGGTGCGGCCGGCGTCGCCGAGCGCCGTGGTGACGGTGACGCTCGCGGGCGGGCGGAACTGCGACCACGAGCCGTCGGGCGCGGTGTGCGCGCGCGACGGGCGGGCGCTGTCGAACACGTCGCATGCGAGGGTCGCGGCGGACCCCCAGCAGCAGCAGGCGGCGCTGACCACGCCGGAACCGGCCGACGTGTCGGTGGTGCCCGGCGACGGCAGCCTGACGGTGAGATGGACGGCGGTGGCGCACCCGCGCCTCGCTGCGGAACGGGTGCAGCACGCGCTCCGCTGGAGCCAGCAGGCGGGCGTGTGGGCCAACCCGCAGGGCAACAACGGCGTCGCCGTGCAGGCCGGTGTGAACAGCTACACCATCACCGGGCTCGAGAACGGCGTGGCCACCGGGGTGTTCGTGCGCGCCTTCGTGGGCGGGCTCCGCTCCGAGCACAGCGAGCACTCGAGCGAGTGGGTCCGCGTGAAGGGCGAGCCGACGACGCCGCGGGCCGCCCAGGCCCAGACCGTGGCGGTGGCGTTCGGCAAGATCCCCGCCGAACACGACGGGCGGACGGCGTTCGCGCTGGACGTGCAGTCAGGCGCCAAGCCCGCTGCGGACGCGTTCACGGTGACGAACGGGACCATCACGGGCGTGGAATCGCTGGACCCGGTGCTGTGGCGGGTGCGCGTCAAGCCGAAGTCCTGGAAGGACGTGACGGTCGCGCTCGGCGACGCGTCAGCGAAGGTCCCGGGCCCGGCACGCATCCGGGTCGCGGACGCCCGGGCGAAGGAAGGCAAGCACGCCTCGCTCGACTTCACGGTGACGCTGAGCCGCGCAGCATCGGGGCCGGTCTCGGTGCACTACGCGACCAACGACGGCACAGCAACGACGGGGGCGGACTACACCGCCGCGTCGGGCACGCTGACCTTTGCGCCGGGCGAGACGCACAAGACGATCTCAGTGACGCTGCTCGACGACGCCATCAACGAGAGCAAAGAAACCCTCACGCTCAAGCTCTCGAACCCCCAAGGAGCGTTCCTGCGCGCAATGCACCGCAACGCAAACGGAATCATCAAAAACGACGACCCCTAGACCATGCAGCTCGCACACCCCGGGCGCACGGCCGCCGAAAATCGTCCAGCGTCCAGCCCAACCGACTGCCCGAGCCTGCCGATCAGGTGAATTCGAGGTAGCGGTCTCGCTCCCAGTCGGTGTCGTTGTCGTGGTTGTCGCGTCGGGCGTCCCCTTCGACGGGGTAGCACCATATCGCTGCAGTCCGGAGTTCCAAGAACGTCGGCAATGCCGCAGGACAGCGCTCGACCGTCGGAATCAGCCCCGGATGACGGCCTCGCTCGCCGCAGAATCGGTACCGACGTCCGACCTGCGCCGTTAGGCGGGGCGGATCGCTAGGCGAGAGTCGCCAGCACCTCATCGGTGTGCTCGCCCAGCATCGGTGCGCGCTGCCAGGCCCACCAGTCGCCGTCCGTGGTGAAGGGCGAGCCGGGAACGGTGTAGGTGCCGAGCACCGGGTGCTCCTCGGGACGCCACCAGCCCACGGCTTCGAGATGCGGGTCGTTGCGCAGATCGCCGACGGTGTTGACCGGCGTGATCGGGATGCGCCGCCGCTGGCCTTCCACGAACAGCTCCTGCTTGGTGAAGCGGGTGGTCAGCTCCTCGACCCACGCGTCCACGGCTTCCAGCGCCTCACGGCGGACCACGATGTCGACGAAGATCTCGTCGAGGATGCCCTCGTTGCCGGTCAGCTCGTTCACCCATTGCGCAACCGCATTCCAGTGAGTCGGCTGGATGGCGATGATCGCCACGTAACCATCCGACGCCGGATACATGCCCATCGGGCTCGTGACCGGACGGCGGTTGCCGGCCCGGGGGCGCGGCACCTGGTCGTCTAGATACAGCGGTACACCGGTCTCGGGCGACAGCCACAGCCCCACTTCCTGGAGCGACAGGTCGATGGTCTGGCCGAGCGCCGGCTCATCGGCCGCTGCCGCCAAGTTGCGTGCACGTACCGACATCATCGAGCCGATCACCGCATGCAGCGAAGCGCCGTGCATCAGTACGCCGATCTCGCCGGCCGGAGCCAGCGGGGGGCCATGCGGGAAGCCCACGGTGGACGCCAAGCCGCACGATGCCCAGGCAACGAGGTTCGACGACCGCCAGTGACGTCGTGGCCCGGTCATGCCGAACGGCGTGATCGAGACCCATGTCAGGTGCGGAAACCGCTCGACGATCCCGGCGACACCCAGCCCTCCTTCACCAGCGTCTGCCAGCCATGGGTAGGACTCTTGGGCGGCGGGCATCGCGTCGTCGAGCACGACATCAGCCGAGCCGATCAGCTTCACCAGCGCCGTCGCATCCTCACTGTCGGTCGGGTCCAGCACCACGCTGCGCTTCGATGCTGC
This sequence comes from Candidatus Poriferisodalis sp., assembly GCF_965203655.1. Classification (GTDB taxonomy): domain Bacteria; phylum Actinomycetota; class Acidimicrobiia; order Acidimicrobiales; family Poriferisodalaceae; genus Poriferisodalis. The sequence continues at coordinate 328,604 of NZ_CBDBDD010000004.1, read as the reverse complement.
GTAGTAGGCCCACCACAGGCTGGCTTCGGGGCCTTCGTGGCCCCGCGCCAGCGGAGGCATCTTCCGGATCGGATTCCCCCCAGGGGGTTCCACGCAGATCACGTCGGCGCCGAGTGCCGCCCAGACGCGGGTGCCGTACGCGCCCGACAGACCGGTCAAGTCGAGCACGCGCACGCCGCTCCATGGCCCGTGGCCTTGCTGCGCGGCGCTCATTGAGCGCCGCCCGTGACGTTGCCCTCGGCGTCGTAGAACTCTGCTATCCTGACCGATTCGTACCAGCGGTCGAACGGCCGCTCCAGCACGACTTCGGGTCGGGCATCGACGAACGCCGTCCCGTCCGCGACCATCTGCTCCACGTCGTCGCTCGCATAGCCGATCTCGGTGAGGACGTCGACGGTGTCGCCCCCCATGTTCGGCCCGGCGCGGGTGACGTATGGAGGCGTCGCGCTCAAGCGCACCGGGTTGCGAACGAACAGGTCGCGGCCCAATCGCGGACTCGGGGCGATCGAATACGGGCGGCGGTCGTGCACCTGGGGGTCAGCCAGCACGCCCGTGTGGTTGAGCACCTCGTATGCCGCGATGCCCAGCGCCTGCAGTTCCGCAGCCGCTTGCTGGGGACTGCGGCGGTTAGTCCACACCGACAGTTCGGCGTCGATCGCATCGTGGTGTGCGATTCGATCGGCCAGTGTGCCGTGCGGGTAGGTCGACAACGCAGCCTGATCAACAGCGTCGTGCGCAGGAACATCAGACCATTCGGCCAAGCCCGCCAGCGCCTGCCATGCCTCGTCATCGGGCACTTCGACGGCGATCCAGCGATCGTTTCCCGTGCATGGATAGATGCCCGCAGGTGCCGCCCACGACACGCGGTTGCCATTTCTGAACGGCTCAGGCACGCCGAGGTCTTGGCCCACCAGGTATGGCCCCAAGAACGACACGGTGGTCTCGAGCTGGCTGATGTCGAGGAACCGGCCCTCCCCGGTGCGATCCCGTTCGTGCAACGCCGTGACGATCGCCAGCATGGTGTGCAGCCCGCCCATGTAGTCCGGCGGGGCGATGGAGGGAATGCCGGCGGGTTCCTCGTGCGGGAAGCCGGTGAGCGCGTCCCATCCCACGAGCGGCGCCTGATTCGGGCCGAAGGCTCGGAAGGGGTAATACGGCTTGTCAGGGTCGACGCCGAACCCGGTCATGCCTGCATAGATGATGTCGGGGCACACCTGCTTGACGGATTCGTAGTCGAGTCCCAGCTCGGCGATGCCCGGCGCCGCGAAGTTCGTCAGGAACACGTCGCACGTGGCCAGCAGGCGTTTCGCGGCTTCGAGCGCCTCGGGGTACTTCAGCTCGAGACCAACCGAGCGCTTGCCGGCCGACATCTCGGGCACGTAGGGACCTGTGTCGCAGAAGACATCCGCCAGTTCGGGATCGCGAGCCCATGCCGACCCGAATGCTCGTGCCACATCGGGATAGCTGTGGGCCTCCACCTTGAAGACCTCGGCCCCGTGATGCGCCATCGCCTTGCCGCAGCACGGCGCCGCCACCGCAATGCTGATCTCGAAGACCCGGATTCCCGAGAGCGGTCTGCGGTCAGCGCTCGCCGTCATCGATGACACCCCATGTGCTCCGGTCCCATAGCCCGGTGACCTTAGAGGATGCGCGGATTGACGGAACCTGCCGTCGCGTCATCTGTTGTTTCCCGCTCTTGTTCGCTGCGCTCACGGGCCGCTCGGGCCACGGCTTCGCCATTGGGCTCAGCCTCTTGGTCGCAGCGCGGCGGGCGGCCCTCTCTCCGTGCTAGGACAAGATCCCGGCGGCGGGATCCGCTTGCCGCCAGGCCTAGCCGGAGGGTTGCCCCGACATGACTGATTCCGCCGATTCACCGACCGAGGTCGTCGGCAAGTTCATCGCCTGCATCGAAGCGAAGGATCTCGACGGGGCGGCCGCCCACGTCGCCGACGACGTCTATTACGACAACGTGCCGGTGGGCGACATGACTGGCCCCGACGCCATGAAGGAGTTCCTGAGCGGCCTGACGAAGGGCGACGGGCCCGTGGAGTTCGAGGTCGTCCGCCAGACGGCCACCGGCAACACCGTGATGAACGAGCGGGTCGACCGCTTCCACACCGGCTCCGGTCGCCTGATCGAGTTGCCGGTGATGGGGATCTTCGAAGTCAACGACGGCCTGATCACCTTCTGGCGGGACTACTTCGACAACGGCATGTTCATGCGCCAGATCAAGGGCTGAGACCGCGTGGCGTACCAGTACGACGGCTTTGATCTCACTGGCAAAGTCGCTGTCATCACCGGCGGCAACGGCGGCATCGGGCTGGGCTACGCCCGCGGCGTCGCAGCTGCGGGCGCCGACGTCAGCATCTGGGGCACGAATCCCGACAAGAACGCGGCGGCCGAGGCCGAGCTGCGCGGGATTAATCCGTCCGCCAGCGCCCTTTGCTGCGATGTCTCCGACGAGGAGCAGGTGGAAGAGGCCATGGCGGCAGTGGTCGAACGCTACGGGCGCGTCGATGCCTGCTTCCCGAATGCCGGCATCGGCACACAGAACCAGAAGGGCTTCCACGAGCACTCCAATGAGGACTGGTTCAGCGTCATCGACGTCAACCTGCACGGCGTGTTCTTCACCCTGCGCGCCGCCACCCGGCAGATGATCGCCCAAGGCGAAGGCGGCTCGTTGGTGCTCACGTCGAGCGGTACCGCGATCCAGGGCGCTGCCCGGGGCCAGGCCTATGCGGCCACCAAGGGCGCCATGCTGGCGATGATGATGGGCCTGTCGGTCGAGATGGCCCGCTACAAGATCAACGCCAACGCCGTCATCCCGGGCTGGATCGACACCGCCATGACCGAGCGGTTGTTCACCTGGGACAAGTTCGTCGACAACGTGATGCCGCGCATTCCGATGCGCCGGTGGGGCGTGCCAGACGACTTCGGTGCCATCGCGGTGTACCTGATGAGCAACGCAGCCCGCTGGCACACCGGCGACGTCATCAAGATCGACGGCGGTTTCAGCATCTTCTGACCCCTCGCGCGGTTCAATCAGCGCATCGCCGTGGGACAGTGGCACCGCCTCGCGGCCACTTCGACGCGCCTATCTTGGCGAGCGCGGCGGCTACAGCACCGTTCGCGCTTGCCCACGCCGTCGGAACAACCGTGACTCAGGCTTAGATGCGAGACGACTTGCTCGAAGAACGGCGAGCGCTCATGCAGGATTGGGCCGACTTCGTGGAAGGGTGCGAATAGGCCGCAGGCCAAGAACGTTGCTCTAGGAGCAACGGCGCGCGCTAGCTCGATACGGCGGGCGGCTTACTGCTGCGCCAGCTCGATGCACAGGTTGTACGACTCAGCGCTCGAGTTGGCGCCGATGCGAGAGATTTCCTCCGCATCTAGTGGTGGTCCCTGGGTTTCGCGCGGCGGTGTTGCTGGATTCTGCTGTCATGAGCTGGAGGAGGGTTCATGGCACCGAGGGGATATCCGGCGGAGTTCCGGCGGCGTGTGATCGATCTGGTCGAGGCCGGCCGTCCGGTGGCGACGGTCGCGGCTGAGCTGGGCATCAGCGGCCAGTCGATCTATACGTGGCGCCGCCAGGCGCGCATCGACGCGGGACTCGAAGCGGGCATGACGACCGCTGAACACGCCGAGCTGGTCGCGCTGCGCAAGCGGGTGCGCGAGCTTGAGACCGAGCTGGCGGTCCATCGCCGGGCGACTGAGCTGCTGAGGGGGGACGTCGACCCAAAAGGAGGTTCGCGGCCATCAAGGTGATGGCCGCGGAAGGGCTGCCCGTCGAGCGGGCATGCGCGCTGTTGGGCGTGTCGGTGTCGGGTTATTACGGCTGGTTGCGCCGCCCGCCCTCGGCGCGGTCGATCCGGCACGCCTGGCTGGAAGGCGTCATCGGCGAGATCCACGCCGGTTCGCGTCAGACTTACGGCGCCAACCGGGTCCATGCCGAGCTGGTGCTGGGCCGGGGCATCGCGGTGTGCCGCCAGACCGTTGAGACGCTGATGCGACGAGCGGGGCTGCGGGGCGTGTCGGGGCGGCCCAAGTTCCGCACGGTCCCCAACGTGGCAACCGCAGCCGATCTCGTGGACCGCGACTTCGCCCGGGCCGAGCCTGATCGGCTGTGGGTGACCGACATCACCGAGCACCCCACACGCGAGGGCAAGGTCTACTGCGCTGTGGTGCTGGACACATTCAGCCGACGTGTCGTGGGCTGGTCCATCGATTCGCGGCCCACCGCGTCGATGGTGACCAACGCGTTGGGCATGGCGATCGACAACCGCAGCCCGGTCGCCGGCGAGACCGTCATCCACAGCGACCAAGGCACCCAGTTCACCTCCTGGGCGTTCACCCAGCGGGCGGTCGACTCGGGGCTGCTGCCCTCGATGGGCTCGGTCGGGGACTGCTTCGACAACGCGATGGTCGAGTCGTTCTGGTCACGCATGCAAGTCGAGCTGCTGGACCGCAAACGCTGGCACACCCGCATCGAGCTCGCGAACGCGATCTTCGAATACCTCGAGATCTGGCACAACCGGCAACGTCGCCACACCGCGCTTGGCATGCTGACCCCGATCGAGTTCGAAGCTCGACATCAACATCAACCGGCAGCATGAATCCAGTAATCCGCCTCCACCAAACGCAGGGACCCCCACAGCCTGCGCAAAACCCAGGGTGAATCAACAGCGACGATGGCACGCGCGGTGAGCGAGCGAAGGCACAACTAGGGTCGCGCCTGACAACCGGGCAGAAGCGGTCCCCATTGAGCAACTTCGTGGCGTTTGTCGGTTGGATTGCCGCGCCGTTGATATTCGCAGCACCGTTCCTGTTGTTGAGCGCTATCGGTTGCGAGCCGCTAGGCGACGGGCAACGTGATTGCGATGTCACCTATTCGCCATGGGGCACGGAGAGTGTCGGTAACGATTGCTGACAACCGCCCCGCTCGACGGCACAACAACGCTGCTGCATGATGAGCGACGCAGCCCGCTGGCACACCAGCGATGTCATCAGGATCGACGGCGGTGTCAGCACCTCTTGGTCCTTGGGGTAAGCGGCGATCCTCGCGATATGCCGGAGACTCAAGGCTCCTTCGCCTAGCTTCGAGCCTGTGACCCAAGGCCCTCCGTCGACAACTGCCGGGCGGTTCAAGATCTCCGATCTCGTCGCGTTGGTGGCCGGCGGCAAGATCCGCATTCCGCAGTTCCAGAGACCGCTGCGCTGGGATCGCAACAACCGGTTGGAACTCTTCGACAGCATTTACCGTGGTTACCCGATCGGCACGCTGCTGTTCTGGCGCCGCCCTGCGCCCGAGGACACCGTCCGTCTCGGAACGCTGCGGATCGACGCTCCCAGCCTGCCGGATGCGCTCTGGGTCGTCGACGGCCAGCAGCGTCTGCGCACGTTGGCGTCGGCTCTCCTGCCGGCCGGGTTCCACGACGGCAAGCCCGAGGAGGAAATCCTCTTCGACGTCCCCACTCAGAAGTTCGTGACGGCGGCGCGCAGCGCGCCTTCCTCCAAGCGCTTTCCCCTCAGGGGGGCGCACGAAACGCGAGGCACTGTGCAGTGGCTGCGGGACCATGAGGTCGACGAAGCCGAATACGAGTGGATTGCCCACCTCAGCGACCGGTTGCAGAACTTCGAAGTGCCGGCGTACATCGTGGAATCGGAAGAGGAAGCCGACCTTCGCTTGATCTTCGATCGCACCAACACGGCGGGCAAGCGTCTGAAGCGGGCCGAAGTCTTCCACGCCTTGAGCACATCCAACCTTTTGGACGCCAGCGATCAGCCGAACTTGAGGCGCCTTGACCCCGTCGCGGAGGATCGCTCCTTTGGGACCATCGCTCCCGACACGCTTCTCAAGTGCGTCCTGGCGATGGGCTCACCGGACATCACCCGGGACTTTCGCGCGGAACTCGACCGGCCCTCGTCGGAACGCTCCGAGGACATCGAGCGTGCTGCATCGGCGCTGGGGCACGCAGTCCAATTCCTGCAAGAGAACGCCAAAATCCCGCACTACCGCCTGCTGCCCTACCAGTTTCTTCTGGTTTGCCTGGTTCGTTACTTCGGCTTCCATCCCGATCCTCGTCCGTTCACACGAGTCATGCTGCGACGCTGGTTCTGGCGCACTGCTGCCGCGGGGCCGCCCGGTCGACGCGGGCACACCGGCTTCATGCGTCAACTGCTCGCCGCAGTCGAGGGAGATGATGCCGATGCGTCGGTGGAACGACTTCTTGCCCTCGTGCCGATCGAGGGTCCTGCTGACTTGGGCATCGACGGACGATTCGGCCTCAACAGATCGCAGTCACGCATCGCAGCAGCGGCCCTCGCTGCTCTCGGCCCCCTTGATTTCGACCATCACCACCCCATAGACGTCAGCTCGACCCTCGAAGAGCATGGCACCAATGCACTCCTCCGAATTCACCAATCTGCTTCGTCTCGGGACGAAGGTGAGCGCGACGACGAACTGGAGCCCGAGAGTCCACCAAGCGGAGCGGGAGGCGCGACAAACAGTCGAGTAGCGCTGGGCCAGACCGTTGCGAACCGCATCTTTGTCTCATCTCAAGCGCTCACGTCGGGAATCGGCAGCGAAGAACTCGGCGATGCGCTCTCCCGAGTCGCCTCAGCAGGCACCGTCGCCTCACCCGACGATGTGCTCGGCAGTCATGCGATCCCGATTGATGCTGTGTCCCGCCTCGCCGACGAAGGAGTCGAACAGTTCCTGCAACTGCGCCACGAAGCCTTGGCCGCCGCTGTCAGCGCATTTGTGGATGGCCATGCCGAGTGGGAACACCGCCACCGCCGATCAATCGACACCCTGCTCAAAGTGCCAATCAGCCGATGAGGCGAAGTGACCGCACAGAAGCTCACATCCTGCTGCATGGCGAGGCCATTGGGCTCTTGTGGCAGAGCCAAGGCACGACGACACTCGAGCTGGCGCAGAACTACTGGGACAACCCCGACCGGGCGGTGCTCGGGCAACGCTTCGAGGAACGTGAACCGTCGTTTCTTCGTCAGGGCAGCGGGCGTCTCCCGGTGTGGTTTTCGAACCTCTTGCCCGAAGGCCGGCTGCGAAGCGTCATGGCCGACCACTACGGCTTCAACGAACGAAACGAATTCCGGCTACTGCTCGAATTGGGCGTCGATCTTCCTGGGGCGATATCCGTCGACACTGAAGGCGCGTACTTCGATAACGCGACAACCGTCGACAGCTCAACAACGCTCGACGACGAGGATGACGACGGGCTTCGCTTCTCGATCTCGGGGGTGCAGCTCAAGCTCTCGATGATGCAGGAAGGGATTCGCCTCGTCATGCCGCCGAGCGGGCAACGAGGCGGATTCATCGTCAAGTTCGCGAGTCGTGAGTATCCCGATCTAGCCGAAAACGAGTTCTCGATGATGAGGTGGGCGCATGCCGCGGGCATCGTCGTTCCGGCATGCGAACTGAGGCGAATTGCCGACCTCGGGCCGCTTCCACATGGTTTCGAGCCTCTCGCCGACACGAACGCATACGTGGTGGAACGATTCGACCGCGCTCTCGACGAATCGGGACAGACGACCGTCCACATGACCCACATGGAGGACTTCAACCAGATCGTGGGGCAGTGGCCGGAACACAAGTACCGAAGCATCAGCTTCGAGCGGCTCGGACTACTGGTGTTCGCGCTCTGCGGCCCCGAGGATTTTGACGAATTCGTACGACGCCTAATTTTCTGCATCGTCATTGGCAACGAGGACGCTCACCTCAAAAACTGGTCTCTGTGGTATCCGGATCGAGTGCAACCGAGACTGAGTCCGGCCTACGACCTCATTTCGACATGCGTGTACCCCGAACTCGTCCGCGGCATGAGCCTTCGCCTGTTTGGCGACGGCGATCCACGATCTGTCCGGATCGAGTCTCTGCGCGACTTGGCGTCATCCGTCGGCGGCTCGGCGAGCCGGATCGAAACCGTCGCACATGAGACTCTTGAGCGCATCAGAGTCGCCTGGTCGCAGATCAGCGGGGATTTGCCGCTCTCGCAGGAGTTCGTCGCCCGACTCAGCCAATACCAAGAGAGCCTGCCGCTCTGTGGCGGCTCGTCGATGCTGCTCACATGACCGGTCATGCGCCGATGGGGCGTGCCAGACGACTTCGGTGCCATCGCGGTGTACCTCATGAGCGACGCAGCCCGCTGGCACACCGGGGACGTCATCAAGATCGACGGCGGTTTCAGCATCTTCTGACGCCTCGTGCGCACCCCGTGCGACCATGAATTTACGAAGATGTGTTAGGTTTTTTCACGCGGGGATTCCGGCTCGCGCCATCCGAATGACCGCGCTGTCCCACAGCGATGCGCCCTTCGGTGCCACAGCGAGCTGGGCGCTGAGTCACGAGGGGGACATCGTGGAGGAATACGACATTCACATCAAGGACGGCACGATCGTCGACGGGACACGCGTGCCGAGCTTCCGCGGAGACCTGTGGATCTCCGACGGGCGGATCGCCCAGATCGGCGGCCGTCCCGACAAGCCTTCCAAGGAAGTCATCGATGCGGGGGGCTGCATCGTGGCCCCGGGCACGATCGACCTGCACACGCACTACGACGCGCAGATCCGCTGGGATCCGTACTGCTCGATCTCGAGCTGGCACGGGGTGACATCGGTGGTGCTCGGCAACTGCGGCTTCGGATTCGCCCCCTGCAAGCCCGACTTCCGCGAGCGGTCGATGCTCACGATGGTGCGCACCGAGGCGATCCCGCTGGCGGCCATGCAGGAGGGCATGCTGCCGAAGTGGGACTGGGAGACCATCCCGGAGTACCTCGACTCGCTGGACCGCACACCGAAGGGCGTCAACGTCCTGCAATACATGCCGACGGCGTCGCTGATGATCTACGTGATGGGCCTCGAAGCGGCAAAGACCCGTCCGGCCAACAATGCGGAGCGCAAGGAGATGCAGCGCCTGCTGCACGAGGGCATGGACGCCGGCCTGTGCGGCTTTTCCATCCAGCGTCTCGGACCCAACTCCACCCAAGCCGACTTCGACGGCTCGCCGATGGTCACCGACACCATGATCGACGACGACATCTTCGTGCTGGCCGAGGTGCTGCGCGAGCGCGACGAGGGCTTCATCCAGCTCACGCAGGCCACGAGCCCCGACGTCAACAATCCGGAGGATCTCGACTTCAAGCGGCGGCTGGCCGAGGTCAGCGGCCGACCGATCATCGACAACGTGGTGCCGGTAAGCCAGCGCAACCCGCGTGTCCACGAGGAACGGCTCGAATGGCTTGAGCAGGCCCACAACGACGGGCTGCGCATCTTCGGCCAGGGTGCCTCGATCCGCACGGGCTTCGCCTTCTCGCTCGACGAGTGGAACCTGTACGACTCCAGCCCGGCGTGGCGCGAGGCGACGACGGGCTCGATCGAGGACAAGATTCGCAAGATGTCCGACCCTGCCCTGCGGGACCGGCTGCGTGCCGAGACCGATGAGGCGGCGACGCTGTTCGCGAACACGCAGGGCGCCGTCGGCGGGCCGCCCCGCAAGCTGGTCGTGCAGGGCGTGGCGCGACGTCAGGACCTGCAGAAGTACGTGGGCAAGTCGCTGGGCGAGATCGCCGAGATGGAAGGCAAGCACTACATCGACGTGATGCTGGACCTGTCGCTCGAGACCGATCTGAAGACAGAGTTCCTGGGCGAGGGCCCCGAATTCAACGTGGACCATATGTCGGCGGTGTACACCGACTCGCCGTACACGATCCCGGGTGTTTCCGACGGCGGTGCGCACACCAAGTTCTTCACCGGGGGCGCGTGGACGACGGACTTCTTGGCATGGATCGTGCGTGACGAGCAGCGGCTGACGGTCGAGGAGGCGCACTACCGGATGTCGGCGCTCGCAGCGCACGCGGCCGGATTCCAGGACCGCGGTGTGCTGAAGGAAGGCGCCCCGGCTGACGTGCTGGTCTACGACATGGATGAGCTGGCCATCGATCCCGAGTGGATCGGCGAGGCCGTCTACGATCTGCCCGGCGGCGAGTGGCGCCGCGTGCAGCGTGCGCATGGCTACCGCCACATCCTGGTGAACGGCGTCGAGACGTTCCAGGACGGGGAGTGCACGGGCGCGACGCCCGGCAAGCTCCTGCGCCACGGCCGCGGCTAAGGCTTCTGTTTCGCCCGGCGGGGCGGGTCCTGTCAGCACCGTGTTCCCTGCACGGGCGCAAGCGCCCGCGCGCCCCGCAGTCCTCGCAAGCTGCGGGCTGCGGGGGCCCCGTTCGCTGCCACCCACCCCGCTTGCCTTGGCGCGGTGGTACTGCGCGACTAGGTCGTGGCGATGACTTGGGCGAGCGCGGCCACGCCCTCTCGGATGTCGTCGTGGGAGAGGCTGCCGAAGCAGAGGCGCATACGGCGTGCGCCCCAAGCGGGTTCTACCGACCAGGCTGCGCCTTCGTTGAACTGGATGCCTCGCTTGGCCGCTGGCGCCAGATAGCTCGACGTGTCGGTGCCGGCTGGGAACGTGAGCCATACGAAGATGCCGCCCTTGGGGTCGGTCACCTGCACCGGTCCGCCGAGCTTGATCGCCACTTGTGACAGCGCACCCATGTGGGTGTTCACGGCGTGGCGCATCACCGCGCATTTCTCTCGCAGCGTTTCCCGCAACTGGGCTACGTGGTCGTCGAAGTGCGCTGCTGCGTACTCGGCGAGCACGAGCTGTTCGATTGCGCCGGTGCCGGCGTCGTCCTTGAGGGCCATGAGCTGGCGCACGATGGGCACGTCGCCCACGATGTAGCCGACGCGGAGCGCAGGCGCGATCGACTTGGAGAACGAGCCGCAGTAGATCACTGCGCTCGGCCCTTCCGATTCGGCGCAATCCAGCGCACGCAGCGTCGGCGGGCGCTCTCCGGTCCACTGCAGGTCCGAATAGCACTCGTCCTCGAAGATCGGCACGCCGAAGTGCCGGGCGATGGCCAGGATCTCCCGCCGGCGCTCGACCGGCATCACCGAGCCCGTGGGGTTCTGGACCGTCGGGATGGTGTAGATGAACCGGGGCGGCGTGCCGGCTGCAGCCAGCTCGTCGAGCAGGCGGGCAAGCCGTTCCGGAACGATCCCGTTGTCGTCGAGCTCGACGCCGACGCATCTGGCTCCTCGCCGGGCGACCTTCGAGATCATCCCCCCGTACGTCGCCTCTTCGGCGACCACGACGTCCCCCGGGCGCAGGAACGCTGCGTTGACCAAATCAAGCGCCTGCAGCGAACCGGACACCACCAGCACCTGCTCGCTGCTCGTCGGCATGTGCGCATTCGCATCCAGCGATCCGGCGACGAACGTACGCAGCCCCTCGAAGCCCTGCGGATTGCCGCCGAGGTTGTAGGTGGCGAGTTCGGAGCCATGCTTCGCCAGCACAGACATGGCCGCCTCGGTCAGGCCGCCGACCGGCACGCTCGGCGAGTCGTTGTTCCCGCCGACGAAGCTGAAGCGCGGGATCGGCGTCCATGCCCCCGCCGGCTGCGGCAGGCCCTCGGCCATCTTGGCTGCCATGTCGAACGCGCCCGCGGGCGCGTTGCCGTTCGGTAGGCCGGTCTGCGGCACGATGTTCTCTCCAGTAGTGCTCGGCTGGTACGGCGGGCTCGGCTAGGCGTCCGAGACCACGATCCGCTGTGCGAACAGCCACTGCCCGTCGATCTTGCGCACGATGTCGTCGTAGTGCCCGACCAGCAGGATCCTGCCACCGTCAGGCAGCGGCTTGACCATCTGCAGGTGGCTGAACACGGTGGCCTCGGATCCGTCGCCGTCGGCCACGACGTTGGTCACCCAGTGCTGTGCAGAAGCGAACTCTGCATACTGCTCTTCGGTGGAATAGGCAGCGGCGAACGCCCGCAGCTCGTCCCGGCCGCTGAACGTGCCGACGATCCCGATGAACTGCCCGTCGGGAGCGAACGTATTGGCGTACCCGTCGGCATCGCCGGTGTCGATCGCCTTGTTGTAACGAGAGATGAGGTCCCGGATCTCAACTCGGTCGTCATTTGTCAGCGCCACAGCTCTCCCCCAGTGCTCTGCCGGCCTGTTGGCGTCAACCTACTGCGGCACGGGTCGCGCAGCTCCGGCCCTGCGGGTATCGGCTGGTTCTGGGCGTTAGCTATGCCTACTGAACTGCAGCAGGCATCGTCACTATTGAGCATTCGGCCATCTGGATACGTGCCGAGTCCCCTGCTTATACTTCGATTGGTGCGCACGGTCCGGGCATTTCGGTCAAAGCGAGACCGGCGGTACGCCGACCCGGCGGCGCCGGATGACTTGGCCCGGAACGGCCGAGGCCGACACTGGCCGGGAGCACGCTCGATCATCCTCGATGGCGTCACCCACTCGTACAGCCAGGCCCACGGAGTCAGTCCCCCCGAAGGCCTCGATCCCGCCGACGAAATCGCCCAGGGCAGCTATTCGGTATACCACCTGTCGCTGCGCGTCGAGCCCGGCGAGTCGGTCGCGCTGCTCGGTCCCAGCGGGTGCGGCAAGACCACGCTGCTGCGCCTGATCGCAGGGCTCGAACGTCCCCTGGCTGGCACCATTCAGCTCGGCGAGCGGTTCGTCTCGGGCCCGCCCGGCCGGGGCGGTTCCTGGGTAGCTCCCGAATCGCGCCGTGTTGGGATGGTGTTCCAAGACTGGGCGCTGTTCCCGCATCTCACCGTGGGCCGGAATGTCGGCTACGGACTCGAACGGTCTACACGAACGCCGGGCCGGATCGCCGAAGCACTCGACTTGGTGGGTCTGTCCGGCTTCGCCGAACGCATGCCCTCCACGCTGTCGGGTGGGCAGCAGCAGCGTGTCGCGCTGGCGCGAGCGCTGGCGCCACGCCCTGGTGTGCTCTTGCTGGACGAGCCCTTCTCCAATCTCGACTCATCGCTGCGCGAGGACGTTCGCAGCGAGGTCCGGCGGCTGCTCATCGAACTGGGCATCACGGCCGTCTTCGTGACCCACGACCAGGACGAGGCCTTTGTGGTCGGCGACCGCGTGGGCGTGCTGCGCGAGGGCCGCCTCGCGCAGGTCGACACGCCTGACGGCCTCTACCGCCGGCCTGCTGATCCGTTCGTGGCCGATTTCGTGGGCACCGCGTCATGGCTGCGCTGCGGCGCCTCGGATGGCTTCGCGCACACCCCGCTCGGACGCCTCCCCCTCAGCAACGCCGCCGGCGAGAGCGGCAACGGGGCGGCATCGCACGGCGCTGCGCGAACTGTCGACGTGATGCTGCGCCCGGAGCAGCTCAGCTTGGCCCAGGGCACCACAGCCGAAGTCGAACTCGTGGAGTTCTACGGGCACGACTCGATGGTCGTGGCGAATCTCGACGGCACTCAACTGCGCGTGCGCTGCGGACCCGATCCCGAAGTACGCCGCGGCGACTCGGTCGCTGTCGAGTTCACCGGCACCAGCGTCGTTGCATTCGCTTAACCGCTACCCGCACGCAGCGGGGAGATGACCTGCTCGGCGAAGCGGTGGGCTGGCTCGGCGCTGTCGGGGTTGCCGAAGTCGAGCACGAAGTGCCGGATTCCCACATCCACCAGCGAAGCCAGGAATTCGGCGTACTCGGCAGACTCGCTGTCAGTCGTGGGCAGTGCCCGCTCGACAGTGGTCGACATCTCCAGCCCTGCCGGATCGCGTCCGAGCCGCTCGAGTTCATCCAGCACGATGCCGCACTTGCGCCTCAGCGCTTCGAGATCCCGCCGCCATGTCGTGTTCCAGATGTCGGCATGGCGGGCTGCAACCTTCAAGCCGATCTGCTCTCCCGAGGCACCGATGCAGATCGGCGGCGGCACTTCAGGCAAGGGAGGCGCTGCCGCACCGTCGATGCGATAGTGCTGGCCCTTGAAGCTGGGGTCATCCTGCGTCCACATCAGCCGGCAGATCGTGACCACCTCTTCGAGCTGTGCGAATCGCACTTTCGGTGAGGGGAACTCGTAGCCGTAGGCCTCGTACTCGTCGCCCCGCCAGCCGGCCCCGATGCCCAAGATGAAACGGTTGCCCGACAGGTACTGCAGCGTCGCGGCCATCTTCGCTGTCAAGGCTGGCGGCCTGTACCCGTGTCCGAGGACGTGGTGGCACAGCTGCACATCGGGCAGGCGAGCCGCACACCAGGTGATCGTGGTCCAGGCTTCGAGAAACGGGTCGGTCTTGGCGTCGAACCCGTAGAAATGGTCGGCGATCCACAGCGAGTCGAAGTGCCCGATCACTTCGGGCAGGAGCCATTCCACCTGGTCGGCCACGATCGGCCGATGGTCACTCCACCGGTTGCCGATGCATGGCGACAGCCACCCGAACCTGAGCCCATTCCCCGAAGTCACGGAGTCACGCTAACCGTGCGCCTGGTCCGAGCTCTTCGGTCAATGTGTAGAATCGGAAGAAATATACACATCAGGATCTGGGGCGCACATCGACAAGTATCCGGGCGTCGGCATTCGGGCAACGGGAAGGCAGCGATGCGTACCAACATCGAAATCGACGACGAACTCATGGACGCAGCCATGAGCGATGGCAGCTTTCGCACCAAGCGAGCAGCTGTGGAGGCTGGACTTCGCCTGCTGATCCGAACGAGATCACAGGGACGCATACGCAGTCTGAGAGGCAAGCTGGCCTGGGAAGGCTCGCTTGACGAGATGCGAATCGACCGGTGATCGTGGTCGATTCATCCGTCTGGATCGACTACTTCAACGGCATCGAAACTTCCCAGTCCGACCTGCTGGACGAGCTGCTGGGAGCGCAGCCGGTCCTCACCGGCGACTTGATCCTGGCGGAGGTGCTCCAAGGGTTCCGAAACGATGCTCACATGCGCCGCGCCCAAGAGACCATGGACGCCCTGTTCTACGAGTCGATGGTGGGACGCCACATCGCCATCGCCAGTGCGCTCAACTACCGGAAACTGCGCGCCAGAGGCATCACTGCACGCAAGACCATCGACATGCTGATTGCCACGTTCTGCATCGAGAACGGTCACCAGTTGCTGCACGCAGACCGTGACTTCGACCCAATGGCCGAACACCTCGGACTGCAGGTGCTCTGACCAACGCCTGTGCGGCTCGTCGAGCGCCAGTGTCGAGGCCCGGCGGCGGAACCCGCGCGAACACCTGGCGGGCTGGCCCAGGGAAGACGCCAAGGAGGGCCCAGTTGTGAACGGTGCGCATTCAGGGGCGGACGGCGCGCTTGTTGGGGCGACGGGCGAGTTCCTCCAGCACCGGCTGGGCCAGCTTCACGAACGTGCACGCCAAGCGCCGGGTCTCGCGTGGATCGATGAGGTCTACGACGTCGCCGTGCATCGCAGCCTTGAACGGCGAGCGGAGCCGCAGCAGCCGCTCCTCGATCATCTCTCGATGTGCCTCTGGATCGGGTGCCGCGTCGATCTCACGCCGGTACGCCGCCGCAACGCCGCCCTCGATCGGGATGCCGCCCCACTCCCCCGCAGGCCAGCCGAACCGCAGGTTGAGCGCATGCGGAAGGCCGATGCTGTTGGGCGCATCGGCGGCCACGCCGTAGGACTTGCGCACGTTGAACTCCACCTTGGGCACGCTCGCCTCCGCTGATGCGATCAGCGCCCGCACGCCCCGACGCATGGTGGCCTTGCGCTCAGCGGCGGAGCCCAGCATGAAGCCCGGCATGTCCAGGAAGATCAGCATGGGCAGGTTGAACGCGTCGCACAGGTCAACGAAGTGGGCGTACTTGTCGGCGCCGTCGCCGTCCATGGCGCCGGCCAGCCGCATCGGATCGCTGCCGACCACACCCACGCTGTAGCCGTCGAGCCGGGCGAACCCGGTGATGATCGCTCCGGCGTAGTGGCGGCGCATCTCGAAGAACTCGCCGTTGTCGACGACGTGGCGGATGAGCGCCCGGGCGTCGTAGCCCGCTCGCCGGTTCGTGGGAATGATGTTCAGTAGCTCCTCGGGCCGACGGTCGGGCGGGTCGCCCGTGTCGACACGAGGCGCCACCCCCGAGGTGGTGTTGGGCAAGTACGAGAGGAACTGCCTGATCTGGTCGAACGCGTCCTCCTCGCTCTCGGCCACGTTGTCGACCTGGCCGCTCTCGTACACGTGCATCCGATAGCCGCCCAGTTCCTCCTTCGACAGCGTCTCGCCGGTGGCCCGCTGCACCACCGGCGGCCCGGACGGGAAGATCTGCGACTGGCCCTTCACCATCACCGTGAAGTGAGACATGAGCGCCGCAGCAGCGGGCCAGCCCGCCACGGATCCCATGATCCCTGCCGCCACCGGCACTTTGGTCAGCATCTCCACGCCTTGCCACCACATATCGCCCTCCGGCAGCGCCATCTGGCCCGACTCCTCGTCAGACCGTGAGCTGTGGCCGACGCCCTCGCGCAGCTGCACATACGGAATGCCGTAGGTGATGGCCAGCGGCTGGGCGAACTGGTGCGGGATCTTGTGGACGTTGTGGGGGCTGCCACCCGAGATCGTGAAATCGTCGCCGCCGATCGCCACCGGCCGCCCGTCGAGCTCGGCGAGGCCCATCACGTAGCCGCCGGGCGTGAACCCGATGATGTTGCCCTCGTCGTCGTACTCCGGTCCGCCCATGAGCCCACCCATCTCAATGAACGAGCCCGGGTCGGCCATCTTGGCAATGCGTTCGCGCACGGTGTACCGACCGCCCTGGTGCTGGCGGTTGATGCGTTCCGGGCCGCCCATCTCGGCAGCCAGCTCCTTGAGGTACGCGATCTCGGCGATCGCGTCCTCCCAGGACATTCCCGGTTTCCAAGTCTCCCGATCCGGATCAACTGGCATTGCGAACTCCCCGCTCGACGCCAACGAGTGATCTCGCTGCGATATGAGATCGAAGAGGAGGCTAGATGGGCACAGATGACGGGGTTCGGTGGCCGCAGTAAGTTGCGGCGGCGAGGCGCGGGCGTATTCGCGCCGCTGAGCCTGACAGGGGATCACGATGGAACTGGGACTGTTCACCATGCCGAGCCACCCGCCCGAGCGCGATCTGCGCGAGGGCTGGGAATGGGACCTGCAGGTCATCGAGTGGGCCGATGAATTCGGGTTCGGCGAGGCCTGGATCGGCGAGCACCATGCCGCCAAGTGGGAACCACATCCTGCACCGGACCTGCTGACGCTGGAGGCCCTGCGCCGCACAGAGAACATCCGCATCGGCCCCGGCGGCTTCCTGATGCCCTACTACCACCCTGCCGAGCTGGCCAATCGCATCTCGCTGCTTGACCACATCTCCGAGGGTCGGCTCAACTTCGGCGTCGCCGCCAGCGGGCTTCCCAGCGACTGGGAGATGTTCGGGGTGGACGGCATGGCCGGCGAGAACCGCGAGATGACCCAGGAATCGGTCGAGTTCATCCTGAACCTCTGGAGCCAGGAGCCCGGCTGGACCCACGACGGCAAGCACTGGAAGGGCTCGGTGCCGCACGGCATGCCCGACATGGACCTCGTGCATCACCTCCGCCCGCTGCAGCAGCCGCATCCGCCGATCGGCGTGGCAGGGCTCAACTCGCCGTCGCCGACGCTGGAGATGGCGGGCGAGAAGGGCTGGATTCCGATGAGCCTCAACCTCAACCCGCAGTACGTCAGCGGGCACTGGGACTCATACGAAGCCGGTGCTCGCCGGGCAGGGCGGGAGGCCAGCCGCAGCGACTGGCGGATGGTCCGCGAGGTCTTCGTGGCCCCGACTGACGAGGAAGCCTGGGAGCTGTCCTACGGCGGGATGATGGGCCGGATGATGACCGAGTACTTCATCCCGCTGCTCGGCGCCTTCGATTTCCACAAGTTCCTCATCGACGAGCGCAACCCGCCTGCGGATGGCGTTGTCACCGTGGAGTACTGCGCCCGCAACAACTGGTTCGTGGGATCACCCGAGACCGTCGCTGCGTCGATCGAGAAGGTCTATGCCGATGTCGGAGGGTTCGGCCACCTGCTGCTGTTCTGCTTCGACTACTCCGAGTCACCCGAGGCCTGGCGCCGCTCGATGGACCTGCTCGCCAACGACGTCATGCCGCAGGTGGCACACCTCACCGGAGACTGAACCCGCCAATACGCTGCAAGCAGCCTGAGCCCGCCGAGTCCGGCGGTTAGGGCGAATACAGTTGCGCGACATGGTGTCGGCACCGCGAGCAGCAACGTCGCCAGCACTTCGGACGGCGCGAACCGAGGCCGAAGCACTGGTTGAACTGGCTCGACGCCGCATCTCCCAGTACTCGGGCATCGGCGCGCGTCGGGCGGCGCGACGGCCGCCGATCTGGCCACCGGCGCCCGAACTGCCCAAGGGCGACCCCCGTCTCGGACTGCGGGATCGCTGGTACCTGCTGGGCGTGGCCGACCTGGTGGGCGCCCAGCCAGTGCCTACACGGCTCCTGGGCGAGGACTTGGTGACGTGGCGCGACGACGAGGGCACAGTGCGACTCATGGCCGACCTGTGCCCGCACCGGGGAGCTCGGCTGTCGGTCGGCGATGTCGTGGGCGGGCAGTTGCAGTGCGCGTATCACCACTGGCGGTTCGACGGCGAGGGCCAGTGCACGTCGGTGCCCTCGCAGGGCGGCGCCTGCTCGCTGGCGGAGCGAACCCGCGTCAGCGTGAGCTATCCCGTGCGTGAGCAGGCCGGCTATCTGTGGGCATGGATCGGCGAGAACGAGCCTGCGCCGCTCAAGCTCCCGGCCGAGTTCACCGACGAGCGCTACTCGACGTTTCCCGAAACCGTGGAATGGGGCGCGAACTGGTTGCTGGCGCTCGAGAACCTCGCGGATCTGATGCATGCGCCGTTCCTGCACGCCCGCTCGATCACCCTCAACGAGGGGATCACCAACGACCGGGTGGTGGTCGACAATCACGACGACGGCTTCGAGGTCCGCCGGCGAGACCAGGCGGGCACCAACTTCGACTGGATCGACATCCACACCGGCGAACTTGCGTACGTCCGCTTGGACATCCCGCTGCCGCCCAGCGCCGGGCCGGGTCCTCCGCTGCGGATCCTGGGATTCCTGACGCCGCGTGACAATGCAGCGACGCTCGTGCACTTTCCCCGATTCCGTGCGGTGTCGGGCCGCGAGCGTCGTATCTGGCGGACGCTGTACCGGCTGCGCCTGCGCGGAACCCACCTGCACGTGCTCAATCAGGACAAGGAGATGCTGGAGGGCCTGCGCACGGTCGAGGAAGCCCGCCGCGACGAGCATCTCGCTCAGGCAGACCGACCGGTGGTGCACCTGCGTCGGGCGCTCGAGCCGGACTTCGAGGCGCAACGGCAGCGTTTCGGCCTCGACGAGCCGACGCCCCCGGAATCTCTTGCCCTGGCTGACTGATGCCGGGCCTCACGTAACCTGCGACCGCCGACCACCACAGGACACCAACGATGAGCCAGACCGCCGCCGAAGCTGCCGAGCTGGAGGCTCGGATCGACGACATGTGCGCCATGCGCGACAGCCGGCGCGAGGACTGGGACACTTTGGCGTTTCAGACGAAAGCAGGCCCGCAGTACCGGCGCGCGCAGATCCGCTACATCGGCTCGGGCGGCACCGGCAACCACGAGGGCGACGAACGGGCGCTGGCGGCCGAGCACTTCACGTTCTCCAACATGCTGCTGCCGCCGGGCGCGGAAGGCCCTGAGCACACCCACCACGACGTGGAGGAGGCGTTCTTCGTGCTCGAAGGCGAGCTCGAGGTGACGATTCACGACGGCGATGATTCGGCCAGCCGGCTGCTCGGCTATCGCGACCTCATCAAGATCCCGGCCGGCACTGCTCGGTCGCTGCGCAATGTGGGCGAGACCGACGCACTGTTCGTCGTGATGCTGGGTGCATCGAAGCCCCAGCTACCCACCTATCCCCCGCATTCCCCCATGGCGGGGATCACGCGGGACTAAGAGGCTGAGTACCCACACGGCTGGCCCCAACATGAACCTGCACGGTCGTCGCGTCGTCGTCACCGGCGCCGGGCGCGGGCTCGGCGAGGCCATGGCGCATGCGATTGCGGCCGAGGGCGGATCGATTGTCGTGGCCGAGCTGGTACCCGAGCGCGGCGAGCAGGTCGTGAGCGACATCAGGGCCGCCGGCGGTGCTGCCGAGTTCATCCCGACCGATGTGAGCGACGAGTCGTCGGTCGCTGATCTTGCCGCTCATGTCTCGGGCAGCGGCGGGCTCTGGGGCCTCGTGAACAACGCCGGTCTGGCCGACGCCGTGGGCGGCAAGACGTTCTGGGACATCACGCCGGAAGAGTGGGACCGCATTCACAGCACCAACGCTCGGGGGCCATGGCTGGTGAGTCGGGCGCTCGCCCCGCAGATGATCGGCGCAGGCGAAGGCCGGATCATCAACATCGCCTCGGATGCGGCGCTGTACGGCTCGCCCCGGCTGGCGCACTACATCGCCTCGAAGGGGGCACTCATCGCACTCACGCGGGCCATGGCACGCGAGCTGGGCGACCACGGCATCACCGTGAACGCTGTCGCACCCGGGCTGACAGAAGGGCCGTCGGCCGAGAGGATCCCCGCGGAGCGCCATGCTCTGTACGCCGCCAACCGGGCCATCACCCGACCCCAGCAGCCGGAGGACGTGACTGGCACAGTCACGTTTCTGCTGTCCGAAGACGCCGGCTATATCACCGGTCAGACCATCGTCGTTGACGGCGGCTTCGTGATGCCATGAATGACGGACCCGCTCGCAACGGCGGCGACTTGCTCGTCGAAGTGCTGAGAGCTCTCGATGTGGAAGCTGCGTTCGGCGTGGTGAGCGTGCACAACCTGCCGCTGGTTGATGCCCTGACGCATCAGCTGCGCTGGGTGCCTACCCGCAGTGAGGCGGCAGCCGTCAACGCCGCCGACGGGTACGCCCGTGTGAACCGCACGCCCGGGTGCGCGGTGACCTCCACCGGCACCGGCGCAGCAAATGCAGCCGGTGCACTTGTCGAGGCCCTGACCGCGGGCTCGCCGGTGATGCATGTCACCGGCCAAATTCCCTGCGAATACATGGGGCGCGGCCGTGGCGTGATCCATGAGACCCGGGACCAGCTCGGGCTGCTGCAGGCCTGCTCGGTGTCGGCGGCAACTGTCGGAGCAGATGCGCATTCCGATTTCGCTGCAGCTGCCAGTCGCTTGGGCTGCCACCCGCGCGGCCCGGTCAGCCTGGAATGGCCGATCGACCTGCAGTACAGCGAAACGGTCCCGTTCGAGTCGTCTGCGGGTGGCGCGACAGCGCACTCGTCAGGTTCGGCTGAAGTGCCCGGACCTGACCATGCCGCGCTGGACCGCGCCGCCGAACTCATCGCTGCTGCGGAACGGCCGCTGGTGTGGGCAGGCGGCGGTGCGGTCGGCTGCGGGGAACAGATCGACGATCTGCTGCGACAGACCGGCGCCGGCCTGTTCACCTCCAACGCCGGTCGGGGCGTGCTGCCCGAGACCGACGACCGGGTTATCGGCAACTTCGCGGCTTCGGCGGCGGGTGCCGAGTTGCTGGCCGAGGCCGACTTGCTGGTCTCGGTCGGTACGCACTTCCGCTCCAACGAGACCTGCAGCTACCGGCTCGCCATGCCGCCGGTGCATATCCAGATCGATGTCGACTCCGCTGCGGTCGGGCGGGTGTATCCGACCGATGTCGGGATCGTGGGCGAAGCCGGCGTCGTGCTCGATGCGCTCAGTCGGCGACTGGCGGGTGGAGCGGCAGCAGCGCAGCCTGCGTGGAGCGCAGCCGTCGCCGCGGCCCGAACCCGATGCCGGGAGCAGCTGCGCCGCGACATCGGGCCCTATTCGAAGATCTGCGACATCATGACGAGCGTGCTCAGCGATGGGGCACCCCGTGTCCGCGACATCACCATCCCGAACAGCTCGTGGGGCAACCGCCTGCTGCCGATCATCGACCCCGCCACCAACGTGGTGCCCCGCGGCGGCGGTATCGGTCAGGCTGTGGGAATGTCGATCGGCGCCGCGGTCGCCCGTCCCACTGAGCCGATCATGGTGATGGTCGGCGACGGCGGTCTTGCGCCGCAGCTCGGCGAGCTGGCCACCCTCGCCCAGGAGAACCTGCCGGTCACAGTCGTGGTCTTCGACGACCGCGGCTACGGCGTGCTGCGCAACACGCAGGACCGACACCTCGGCCGGCGCTCGGGCGTCGATCTGTTGGCTCCCAATCTGGCTTCGGCAGCAACGGCATTCGACATGGGCTATTCCGATGCGTTGACGCCCGACGACTTCGCCCGTGCGTTCGAGGCAGCCATGAATGCGGGAAGCCCGCAGTTGATCCGGGTGGACTGCGAGGCACTCGGACCGATGCCGGTGCCGTTCGTGCCTCCAGTTGAGATGCCCGCGGCGGACCGATGACGACTCCTGCAACCAGCCGACATCGAGGCAGGCTGCGATGACCGTCGAGCCAGAAGCCGCGCAGGATTCGTCATCGAGCGGGCTGATCTCGCGTAGCCACCTGGGCATCGAGCCGTTCACGCTGTTTCGGCCGGAGTCGCTGGCCGACGCAGCGGCCAGCGTGGCCAACGGAGCGTGGGCACATGCAGGCGGCATCGACGTTGCCCAGCGTCTGCGGCACGGTGAATCGACCGAGTCCGTGGTACGGCTAGGCGGGCTCGAAGCTCTCACCGAGATCTCGCTGCATGACGGCGCGCTGTTCATCGGGGCGGCGGTCTCGCACGCCCGCATCGAGTCCGACGCTCTGGTGCTCGCCCATCGGCCTGACCTGGCTGCCGCGTGGCGGACGATCGGCAACGTGCGCATTCGCACCGCCGGCACCGTCGGCGGCAATCTCATGTCGCTTGACACCGGCTACGACGCGGCACCGATCCTTGCAGCGGCAGGCGCTGAGCTGATCTTCCTCGACCCCGGCGGCACCGAGCAGCGCTGCTCGGTGGCCGATCGGGCCGCGGGCAGGCTGCTGGTGGGCTGCGAGGTGCCGCTTGAAGGCCGTGTCGTGTACGACCGATCGCTCAAGCCAGTCGCTTCAGTGGCCGTTGGCGACCGGTATGCAGCCATCGGCTGCGCGTATCGCAATGTCGAGATCATCGAACTCGAGTTCGATGCCAACAGCGCTGAGGGAGCCGACGGTGCCCACGGCGCCGGTGGAAGGGTCGATCTCGACGCCGTGCGTGCCGCATTGGACTCGCTCGGCGAGCCGCTGGATGACGCCAATGCCTCATCCGGATACCGGCGCCGCGTGATCGAGGTACTCATCGAGCGCTGCGTGCAAGCGCACGCAGCAGGTGCGCCAGCGAGCCCCGGCGATGATGCCGGACAACTGTCTCCCGGCGACGATGCCCGGCGTGAGAGCGCGGCGCCGACAGGGCAACCCGGCCAAGCGACAACACGACGAGGCGACGGTCATACGGCCGGCAACGCCGGCTCAGTGGATCTTCAGATGCACTTGAACGGCAGCCCATTCGAGGCTGCTGCACCGGTCTCGGAGATGCTGGTTGACACGATCCGCTCCCGGGCCGGCCTCGGTGGCACTCGCGTCGGCTGCGATCAGGCGGTCTGCGGCGCCTGCACGGTGCTGGTCGACGGTCTGCCCACGGCGTCGTGCTCGACGTTCGCTTGGCAGGCGGCCGGGTGCGAGGTCCACACGATCGAGGCGGCCAACGAGGGCGCCGTCGTCAAGCCGACCGAGAGCCTTCCCGCCGTCGTGCGCGAGGTGCAGCAGGCGTTCGCCGAGACCAGCGCATTCCAGTGCGGCTACTGCACACCTGGCCTGATCCTCACGGCCAGCTCCTTGCTGGCGCACCATCCGGATCCCGACCGCAGCACGATGGTGGACTGGCTCGACTCGAATGTCTGCCGCTGCACCGGCTACCTGATGGTGATCGAAGCGGTCGAGGCGGCGGGGGCTGCACTGCGTGACCGGACCGACGCACACCCCGAACCGGCGACATGAACCGGTCGGACGCGTCGCTGAAGGTCACCGGCACAGCTCCGTACGCCGTTGATGTCGCGCTCGCCGGGATGCTGCACGCGAAGGTGCTCCGCTCGCCCCATGCCCATGCGCTCGTCACCCGCATCGACACCGCCGCCGCCGAGCAGGCCCCCGGTGTGCGGGCCGTGCTCACCCGCCGTGACCTGCTCGACGGCGAGCACCGTGACCGGTGGGCCGCCGCTGACCTCCAGCACCGCCCATCGGATGCGCCGCTCGTCGCCGCGCACAGCTACGGCTACTTCATCAAGGATCAGCCGATCCTTGCGCTCGACCGCGTGCGCTGCATCGGCGACCCGGTGGTCGCCATCGCCGCCGAGACCGAGCTCGATGCGACCCGGGCGCTCTCGCTGGTGCAGGTCACCTACGAGCCGCTGCCGGCGGTCACTAACTTCGACGAAGCGCTCGCAGATGGGGCGCCGGAGATTTTCCCCGAAGCGCCGCTGGGGATAACGCCCGCCTACGGCCAGGGTGCAAGCGGAGGCGCCCGGCCGCGGTCCAATGTCTGCTACCGCTTCGGTTACGAGACCGGCGATCCTGAGACATTCGACGGCTGCGACCATGTCTTCACGGACGTCTTCGCTTTCGACGGCCGCCAGCAGCATCTCCACCTCGAACCCTTCGTGGCCGTGGCCAGGTGGTCGGCGCAGGTGACCAGCGACGACAGCCGGTTGGAGCTGTGGTCGAGCTGCCAGAACCCGTTCCCGGTTCGCAAGGAGATGGCTCGCCTGCTGGGCATCGGCGAGCAGCGGGTACGCATGCACGTCGGCTTTCTCGGCGGCGGTTTCGGGGCCAAGAACGGCTGCAAGACCGAGCCCATTGCGGCACTGCTGGCGCTCAAGGCCAGCGCGCCGGTGCGCTATTGCCTGACGCTCGACGAGGGCTTCTGGACGATGCGCCAGCACAATGCCCGCCTGACGCTGCGCACCGGCGTCATGGCCGACGGCACGCTGGTGGCGCGCGATGCCGAGGTGCTGCTCGATGCCGGCGCGTATGCAGACGCCAGCCCGCTCGTGGCCGAGAAGGCCGGCTACCGGGTCGCAGGGCCATACCGCTGGCAGCACATCCACTCGGTCACCGATGCGGTGCTCACCAACACCACTCCGGCCGGCCCATTCCGGGGCTTCGGAGGCACACAAGCCAACTTCGCCTGCGAGAGCCAGATCGACATGATCGCTGAGCGGCTCGGCATGGATCCGGTGGAGCTGCGCCGCCGCAACCTGATCGGTCTGGGCGAGTCGTACGTGCCGGGTGAATCCGCCATGGACTCCGACCTCGTCGAGGGGCTCGAGCTGGTGGCGTCGCACATCGGGATGGACAGCCCTCGTCCGGCGGGGCGAGGTCGCGGTGTCGCGGTGGGCTTCAAGGACTCGGGCGGGGTGAACAAACCGGCACAGGCCCGGGTGAAGGTGGCCACTTCTGGCGACGCCTGGGTGCAGTGCGGCACCGTCGAGATGGGCCAAGGCGCACAGACCGCCCTGCGAGAGGTGGCCGCTCGCATTCTCCGACTGCCCCGGTCTCGCGTGCATTGGTCCGACATCGACACCGACCACACCCCGTTCGACCAGGGCACCAACGCATCGTCGGCGATCTCGGTGATGGGCCAGGCCGTTCAGAAAGCCGCCGAGGCCGCGCGGCTACGGGTTCTGCTCTTCGCCAAGACAGAGCTCGGCGTACCGCTGGAGCGTCTCGATTTCGCGGACGGCTTCATCCACGTGACTTCCGAGACCGGCAGCGGAGGCGAAGATCGCAACGACGACAGGAATGGGCCTGAGCCCCGTCCTCTGGCACCGATGGTGATGGGCGTCTACGGCGGCACCGGCTACGAGTTCACCGGCGAGGGATTCTTCAAGGCACCCACCGAGAGCCGGGCCCCGCTGGAGTCGCCGTGCGTGTCGTGGGAGTACGGCTGGGGCGCCGCGGAGGTGTCGGTAGACGCCGAGACCGGCGCAGTGACGGTGCACCGATTGGTTGTCTCGGGCGATGCAGGCACGGTGTTGCACGAGGGCGCCTGCCGGGGCCAGGACGAGGGCGCGGCGATCATGGGGCTCGGCGGTGCCCTGTTCGAGACCATGCGCTTCGACGGCCCCGCGCTGACCAACGGCAGGCTCGTCGACTACCGGGTGCCACGGGCCAGCGACCTTCCAGCGGAGTTCGTGTCGATCACCCAGGAGCAGGGCCACGGCCCGGGACCGTTCGGCTCGAAAGGCCTCGGCGAGGGAGCGATGCTGCCGATCGCATCGGCCATCGCGAACGCTGTCGCCGATGCCACGGGCGTCCGTGTCACCTCCATGCCGCTGACGCCCGAAACCGTGCTCGCCGCGCTGGACGAAACGAGGACTGAGCGATGAGTTCAGCGTCATGGGCGGTCACTCACCTGCGTCACATCTCGCTGCGCTGCGCGGCGTTCGACGAGAGCGTCGACTACTACTCAGGGCCTTGGGGCCTGCAGCGGCTCGCTGATTCCGATGATGGCACCGCCGTGCTGCGGGCAGCAGGCCCGGAGCATCACGTGCTCGAACTGCAGCGAACAGATCGCAATGGCATCGACCACATCGGCCTCGGACTCGCCGACGACCGGGCAGTCGACGCTGCGGCAGCCGGGCTGGCAGGACGCAGCGTGGCACTGTTGAGCGAGCCCGCCGAGTTGGATCGTGCCGGCGGCGGCTATGGATTCCGGATCGCGGACCCAGACGGGCGTGTTGTCGAGCTAGCTGCCCGCACGGAGGCAATCAGGCCGCTCGAATCCGGTGCCACGCCGGTCAAGCTCGCGCATGTCGTGCTCAACACCGCAGACATCGAAGCGCTGTGCACCTGGTGGTGCGACGTGCTGGGTTTCCGGGTGAGCGACTGGAGCGAGCGCCAGATGGTGTTCCTGCGCTGCAACGCCGACCATCACTCCATCGCGTTCAACCGGGCCGAGTGGGCCTCGCTCAATCACGTGGCGTATGAGGTCTCATCGCTGGACGCCTACATGGCATCGCTGGGGCGGCTCAATCGGGCGGGTCACACCGTGGGTTGGGGTCCCGGACGCCACGGGCCGGGCAACAACGCTTTCGGCTACTTCGTCGACCCCGCCGGCACCGTTCCCGAGATCACCGCCGAAGTCCAGCAAGTCGACGAGGCGACGTGGGTGCCGCGTACCTGGCCCCGCACGCCCGAGCTGTCCGACCGCTGGGGCACGGCTGGACCTCCCTCTCCCGAGATGCGCCAGCACATGGCCGGAGCGCCCGATTAGCCGACAGTTCTGCTGAGTTGGCTGCTCAGCTAACCGAGCTTCTGCAGGGAAGCGGCTGCATCGTCGACGGCTTCCTGGGAACTGCAGATCAGCACGATCGCCGGGTCGTGCGCGCTGGCGGCAGGCACGATGCGCCAGCTCCTGGCTACGGCCTGCACCTCGTGGCAGCCTCCGTCAGAGCTGGAGAACCAGCCTTTTGCCCGCATCAGGCCCGGCGGTGATGATTCGAACCAGCGGGCGACTTCGGCCACCTCCCACGGTCTTGCCGGCGTCACGACAGCACTTGCCACGTCGAAGGGGTGATCGCTCACGTCGGTTGGGAAGGTCGCTCCACGCAGAGCAGCGCCGAGCAACAGCCGAGGGTCGATGCGGCCGTGCACCGCGGGAACGACCATCCGGCCGGGCGCAAGCCGGCCGAGTCGGTCGGTGAGAGCCGCAACCTCGTCGCCGTCAACTTGGTCCACCTTCGACAGCACCACTAGGTGAGCCACGTCGATCTGACGACGTACGGCGGGCCCGACGCGCAAGTCGCCCAACTGCGAAGCCAGCTGCTGCGCGTCCACCACGGCAACAACACCGTCGAGCATGCAGCCCGCAGCCCCCTCGGCTGCCAGCGCCAGCGTGGCGGGATCGGCGACCCCGCTGGCTTCCACCACGATGGCATCGCTCATTCGGGCGCCAGCCAACTCTTCCAAGGTCTCAGCGAGGTCGTCTACCAGTGCACAGCAGGCGCATCCGTTGGTGAGCTCGACCCGATCAGGCGTTCGTGACGCGATCTGCAACCCCTCAATAGCTGCAGCGTCGATGTTCACGGGCCCGATGTCGTTCACCACCGCAGCGATGCGAAGCCCGGCAGGTTCGGCCAGCAGCCGGCGCAGCACCGTGGTCTTTCCGCTGCCGAGGAAGCCCGTCAGCACCGTGACGCCGACGTCTTCTGCACCGCTGTCGCCGGGCCGCCGCCGTGCCGCTGCGATCGAGCCGACGGTGGCCTGCCACGCAGCGTCGAGCTGGCTCATCAGTAGATCCGGGGCACGATGCGCCATCGCACCTCGTCGCGGTACCGCTCCCACAGCTCGTCGTACTTGACAGCGCAGCGCCGGTCGTCGTCGCGTTCACGCGGCACCAGCAGCAGCACGTAGTACAGCGGGTACAGCCACGGCCAGACCACTGCAGGCCAACCCAGCGCCAGCGCCAGCCCGGTCGCCATGGCGATCTCGCCCAAGTAGTTGACGTGCCGGGAAAGGCCCCAGAAGCCGCTGGCAAGCAGGCTGCGCTCGCCGTCGGACAGCGCCCGGGGCGCCAGTCCCAGGAATGGTCGCTCGGGGTCTCGCTTGAAGCTGTACTTCTGCATATTCGACCCGCGCGCCAGCGTCCATCCGAACAGGAACACGACTGCGGCGAGAACCGCCAGCCATGCGGGCGCGTGCGGGTTCGGTCGATCTGCCACTGCCCACAGCCCGACGGCGTAGAAGTAGGGGTACCAGCAAAGACAGCCCCACACGAGCTTGAACCCCACGCGTTCGGCGAAGAGGTCGTAGGTGTACAGGTGGACGTGCTCGAAGACCAGGTAGTCGCACACGAACCAGGTGAACAGCACCACATACAGCACGACCCCCGGTGACACGTCACCGGCGTACGTCTCGAAGTGGTGGGCGGCGAACGAGAGCAGGTTGAGCTCGAGCAGCGTCGCACCCGCCAGGTACAGGTACATCTTGGCGTCGGCGCGGCCGCCGAACGGCTGCGGGTTGGCGCGGCGTCCGAGATAGAGCTCAGCGAGCAGCCGCTTTCCCCCCGACGGCGCCCCCAGCACCACCGCGGCCGATGCCAGCAGCCCCAGCGTCATCGCACCTGCGGCCCCCGACCAGCGGTGGTGCCACAGCCAGTCCCACGCAATGACGCCGCTGGCACATGCGATGCACCACAGCCCCACGTTCACCGCAAACACCAGCAGGCCGTTGATGCGGTAGCTCAGCACCTCCCCGTTACGTTCGTGGCGCGCGTAGCCGGTCACACGTCTCGCCGGCAGCACCAGGTGCAGCACCCCGATGACGGCGAAGGCGGCCCATGGGGCGAAGAAGCCCGCCAGGAAGTCCATCACGCCACGTCTGTCGTGTTCCTGCCGATGAGGCGCACAGCGCTGCGGCGGCTCAGCAGGCGCCCCATGAGCACCGCTGTCATGCGGTTGACGCACCCCGGCACGAAGCGAGGACCCCGGCTGAGCGCGTCGAGCGTCCGGCGGGCAGCCTCCTGCGGGTTCAGCATGCCGGGCACTTTCTTGCCGAAGTTCTTCTGGTATCCCGGGGTAGGCATGGCCCCGGCGCAGCAGGCAACCACATCGATACCGCTTGTCCGCAGCTCGTACCACAGGCTCTCGGCGAGGTGCGTATTGAAGGCCTTGCTCGCCGCATACACGGCGATGTGAGGCGTCCCCTGAAGGCCCGACAGCGAGGACATCAACACCACGGCTCCCCGCCCCCGATCGCACATCGCCGGAGCCAGCGCCCGCACTGCCAGCATCGGTCCACGCACATTGACATCCACTGCTCGGGCGATCTCGGGTTCGGAATTGTCCAGAAACGGGCCCAACGGCGCGAACGCCGCGTTGTAGATCACGACTCCCACGTCCAGGCCGCTGGCTGCGCTCGCAAGCTGCTCGACGAAGGCCGGATCAGCCAGATCGGCCACCACGCAGCGAACCTCGATGCCGTAGGCGTCAGTGAGATCGTCGGCGACTTCAGCGAGCACACCGCCCCGACGTGCCACCAGCACCAAGTTCATGCCTCGGGTCGCCAGCTCGCGGGCGAACGCCGCGCCGAGTCCCTCCGAAGCGCCGGCTACCACGGCCCAAGTCCCGTACTTGTCCGGCAAATGGGAGCGCTGTCGCCTCACGAGGTCGGCTCGCCTCCCAGCACCGTGTCGACAACGCCGATGTCTCGCAGCGCCATCGGGTCGACCTCGTAGGGATCGTCGTCGAGCACGGTGAAGTCGGCCAGCTTGCCGGCCTCGATCGATCCCAGCCGGTCGTCGCGGGCCAGCACGTGAGCTGCGTCGATGGTGACCGCACGCAGCGCCCGATCCACCGAGATCCGCTCCCCCGGCGCCATCACGGTCTCGCCGTCGGCGCCCACCCGGTTGACGGCGCACCACACGGCCAGCAGCGGCGACAGCGGCGTGACGACGAGGTTGAAGTCGCTGTGCAGCGCAAACGTCGCACCGGCCCGTTCCAGCGAGCCCAGCCGGGCCGTGGCCTCGCTGCGGTCAGGACCGAACCCGTGATCAGCGTGCAGCTGAGCACGGAAGTGCACGAAGTAGATGTTCACGCTGGCCAGCCCGCCGAGCGCTGCGAGACGCTTCGCCTGCGCCGGTGTCGAGATGCAGTAGTGCTCGATCGTGAAGCGATGGTCGAAGCGCGGCTGTTCGGCCTGCAGCGCAGCGAGCGTGTCGAGCGTCATGTCGACCGTGCGGTCGCCGTTGGCGTGCGAGTGGATCTGCACCCCCGCCTGCCAGAACGGTCGCATCCGCTCCACCATGTCCTCCCACGGCACCTCGCCCGTGTGAGCGGTGTCCTCGTCGAGGTAACCGGGCGAGTTCATCACCAGCGTCATCGACGGGTACGAGCCGTCGTTCACGTACTTCACGCCGTGGGTGTTGAGGCGGTCGTCGCCCTCGGCCCGCTTCGTGGCCAGGAAGTCGAGCATCTCGGCGCCGTAGCTGCGCACCAGCTTCGGCTCGAAGGGGATCATGTAGATGCGCAGCGGGAACGTGCCCTCGGCGATCGCCGCCGCATGGTCGTCCCACTCGGGCTCGAAGCCGTCGGCCATGCCCCACACCAGATCCGCCGTGGTGGTGACCCCGGCGGCGCGGGCCACCGCTCCCATGCGGTCGATAGCAGCCCGGCCGGTGCCCGGCCCGAAGATCGACGCCGCAACGGGCCGGTTGGCCCGCGCCGTCGCCTCGGTCTCCACGAACCAGCCGTTCAGCCGGCCGTCGGGATATCGCCCCAAGCCGTGACCGATTGAGTCGTCGTCCACTCCGATCAACTCGAGCATCGGCGAGTTCGCATAGACGATGTGCGGCGCGTAAGCGCAGACCCACAGCGGCACGGTGTCGCTGATCTGGTCGAGCATGTCGCGGTCGAGGTGGCCGTCTTGGCTGGCGGGGTCGTAGCCCCATGCCGTCAGCGGCTCGCTGGGATCGGCGTGCTCGGCGGCCAGCGCCCGAAGCTGATGCAGCACGGCGTCACGGCTCGGCAGCCCCTTGCGTATGCCGGTCGGCGAGGCCGAGTCGATGGGGCCGACGTAGTGCAGCCCCATGTAGGTGCCGCTCAGCCGCAGATGGGTGTGCGGGTCGATGAAGCCGGGAAAGATGACCTTGTCGGCGTAGCGGTCGTCGACGTCGTAGGGGTAGCGCCGCAGCCACGGCTGCATCGACTCCATCGAGCCCACCGACACGATGCGCCCGTCCGCGATGGCGACGGCGCTGCCATGGGGCCTGCCGGGGTCCATCGTGTGGATCCGGGCCGCCCGGTACACCGTGATGTGTTCCATGCGCAACCCCGCTCGTGCTGTGGGCGTCCCACCCGGTTCTAGTTCAGCGCACCGACGAGATGAAGGTCTCCAGTGCGGCGATGTGCTCGGCCGTGTTCTGCAAGTTGGCAGCCGGATTGCCGCCCCACTCGCATGTCGTGCTCTGGCAGTTGATCGAGAAGTGACTGAAGCCCGCAGCCCGGGCGCCGTCGACGAGTTCTGTCCATCGCTCAGGACCGATGCCGTAGTTGGCCTCGCCCTCCAGCGCGAACCGATCCGGGTCGCGCCCTTGGTCGGCAAGCAGCTCCCGCAGCCGGTCGGCCAGTGCGATGGTGTCGGGCCCCGAGTCCCCGAAGGTGAAGCCGTCGCCCAGGCGAGCAGCGCGCCGCAGGGCCGCCGGGGTGTAACCGCCGAACCAGATCGGGATGCGCCTTGGGGGCCGGGGCTGGATGCCCGCCCGGTCGATGCGGTGAAACTCGCTCGTGTAGTCGATGACGTCGTTGTCCCACAGCGCGCGGATCACGGCGATCTGGTCGTCCAGCAGCGCACCGCGCCGGTCCCAGTCGGCGCCGAGCGACTCGTATTCGACGTAGTTCCAGCCAGAGCCCACGCCCAGCCGGAAGCGCCCGCCCGACAGCAGGTCGACTTCGGCCGCCTGCTTGGCCACAAGTGCAGCCTGACGCTGCGGCAGGATGATGATGCCGGTCTCGAACTCGATGGTGCTGGTGACGCCGGCCAGGTAGCCGAAGAGCACGAACGGCTCGTGGAAGTCGTCGCGCTCGGTGTATGGACCCCAGAAGGCCGGCTCTCGCCCGGCATGCTCGGCGCCGAGCACATGGTCGTAGGTGACGATGTGGGAGTAGCCGAGCGATTCGGCGGCCTGCGCCCAGTCGCGCAGGGCGAGCGGGTCCGAGCCGATCTCGCACGTCGGCAGGACGGCACCGAATTTCATGGGCCGAACTTCATGGACTTGTTGCTTCGCCGGGTCAGTCCAGGATCCGGATGGGCACGCTGCGGGGGCCGCGGATCGGACCCACCGACCACTTCACCTCATCGGGCTCGACGGCCAGCTCGAAGTTCGGGTAGCGCTCCAGCCAGGCAGTGAGCCCCACTCGCAGCTCCATGCGCGCCAAGTTCGAGCCCAGGCACCGGTGTACTCCCACCCCGAACGCCATGTGCCGGTTGTTCTGGCGGTCCAGGATCAACTCGTCGGGATTCTCGAAGTAGTCCGGGTCGCGATTCGCCGACGGGTACGACAGCAGCACCCGGCGGCCGCCCGATACGGGGCAACCCGCGATGTCGGCATCCTCGGTGATGTACCGGGCAATCGTGACCGGGCTGTAGTAGCGCAGGAATTCCTCGACGGCCGTGGGCATCAGCTCAGGCTCGTTCACCAGCCGCTTGAGGTCGTCCGGGTGCGAACCGAGATGGAACAACATGGAACCCAGCGTCGACCACGTCGTGTCGATGCCGCCGAGCATCAGCACGAACAGCGCGCCGATGCGCTCCTTGCGCCCGAACGGGCGGGTGCTGCCGTCGCCCAGCTCAGCTTCGGCGTTCAGCACCATGGTCACCAGGTCGTCGGGCGCGTCGTCGCCCATTGCTTCACGATCCGCCAGTTGGGCCGCGAAGAACTGCTGCACTTCGCTAGCGGCTTTGCGGGCGATGTCCAGGTCGATCTGGCCCTCCTTGAGCATCCCGTCCACCCATTGCCGGAATGTCGGACCCATCTCTGCTGAGACCCCGAACAGGTGGCCCATGACCTCGACGGGCAGCAGCTGTGCGAAGTCGAGGGCGCCGTCCACCAGCTTGCGATCGCCGACGTCGTCCAGCAGTCGTTCGGCCATGGCGACAACCGTCGGCTCCAGCTCGTCGGTGGCCTTCGGGCTGAAGGACGGCAGCAGCGGCCGGCGCACCGGGCCGTGCTCGGGCGGATCCAGCGTGATCGGAGACAGATCCAGCTTGATGTTGTCGGGATGATTGGTGTTGACCGCGGTGATGCAATTCGAGAACGTGTCGGTAGCACGGGCGGTCTCGACGATGTCGTCGTGACGGGTCACCAGGTACGCGCCGTAGAACCGCTCGGTCTGGGCGACTGGGCAGCGCTCTCGCAGGTCAGCCAGGATCTCAGGTCCCTTCGCGGCCCACTCCTCGCTGAGATGGTCAAAATCTGTCGCCCAGTCGGTGACAGGTGGTCGTTCTGACATGTCGGTCGGCGCTCCACTCCTGGCAACTGCCGCGGATTCGTGACGGTACGCACGGACGCAGCCAGCGATCCGCACGGGTATCGATGGTATTCCGCTCGCGGTTCCCTGCGCCGGAGTTCCCGGGCGACGGTCACTGCGTACAGCTCCTGCGTAAGCGCGGCACGACGCGCGGCACTGCATCGGGTCGGCACGACGCAGGGCCGCAGCGTCGATTCGGCACGGCGCGTACCGTGGAGGCGTGCCGCTCGATGTCATCGGGATGATCGGCGTGTCGCCGCCCAAGGACGACTCGACTGTGCACGTCATCGAGGGCGGGCTGTCTCGCCAGTTCCTCGAGGACTTCAGCCGTGCGCACGACGAGGCCAGCTTCGACCTAGTGCTGGTGGGCTACACCTCCACCTCGGCCGACGGATGGTCGGTCGCCACCCACGCAGCCTCGGTGACCGAGCGGCTCGGCTACCTCGTGGCACACCGGCCAGGCTTCGTGGCCCCCACGCTGGCGGCGCGCAAGGCGGCCACATTCGACCAGCTCAGTGGCGGGCGCTTCGCACTGCACATCATCGCCGGGGCCAGCGACAAGGACAATCAGCGCGACGGCGACTACCTGCCGAAGGCCGAGCGCTATGCCCGTGCCGGCGAGTACATCGACGTGATGCGCCGCACCTGGACCTCAACCGAGCCGTTCGACCACGACGGGCCGTACTACCGGTTCAGCAACGTGCGTGCAGATGTCCAGCCGCTGCAGCAGCCGTCGCCGCCCGTCTTCTTCGGGGGCTCCAGCGAAGAAGCGCTGGAGATGGGAGCGCAGCGCTGCGACGTGTACGCCATCTACGCGGAGCCACGCGCCGCGGTGGCCGAGCGGTTCGACGACTTCCGCCGCCGGGCCGCTTCCTACGGGCGCACGCCGCGTTTCTCGATCAGCGTCCGACCCATCCTCGGCGACACCGAAGGCGAGGCCTGGGACCGGGCCCATCGCATCCTGAGTGGCATCGAGGCCGCCGGCACCGACAAGCTGACGGTGGCAGGCAGTCACCGCGGCAAGCCATACGACCACGGGGGCGAGCGGATGCTGGGCTATGCCGCTGCGAGCGACGTACACGACGAGCGACTGTGGCTCAAGATCGCCGAAGCCACCGGCGCTCCCGGCAACACCTCGTGCCTCGTCGGCACGCCTGAGCAAGTGGCCGACGCAATCCTGCGCTACTACCGGCTCGGGATACCGGCTGACGGCGGCGTGAGCGATGTGGGTTACGTGCTGATCCGGGGCTTCGACCCGTTCAACGACGCCGTCGACTTCGGCCGCGAGCTCA
This sequence comes from Candidatus Poriferisodalis sp., assembly GCF_965203655.1. Classification (GTDB taxonomy): domain Bacteria; phylum Actinomycetota; class Acidimicrobiia; order Acidimicrobiales; family Poriferisodalaceae; genus Poriferisodalis. Next base: position 293,466 of record NZ_CBDBDD010000004.1, on the reverse strand, counting down.
TTCCCCGGATCAAGCAGGGCGTCGCCGAACTCGATGCGGCCTCAAGCCACAGCGAGGACGCTGACAGCTCCGCCGAGACTGCCCTAGCCGCTGCCGACTGACACACTGAATCGCCCTCATTGGCGATGTCACCGATGGGAGAAGACCATGCTCGATTTGGACCTGACCGGACGTACGGCGCTGGTCACCGGCGCCAGCAAGGGCATCGGCGAGGCGTCGGTCAGGCTGCTCGCCGACCACGGTGCCACCGTGGCGTTCTGTGCCCGCGGCACCGAGGCGGTAGACGCCTTGGCTGCCTACTCGCCCCAGTCGGGTTCGGGTTCGGCCCGGGGCTACACCGCGGACATGTCCGATGCCGACGCCACGCAGGCATTTCTGGAGGCCGCCACGGCCGAGGTGGGGCCCGCGGACATCCTCGTCAACAACGTGGGTGCCTCACCGTCGCGCAACTTCCTGTACATGTCCGACGACGACTGGACTGACCTGCACCAGCTCAACCTCATGTCGGCCGTGCGCTGCACGCGGTTCTGCCTGCCACACATGCGCAAGCAGAAATGGGGCCGGGTCATCATGATCGCGACCGGCGCTGCATTCTCCCCCAACGCAGCGCTCATCGACTACGCCGCCACCAAGGCGGCCATGGTGGCCACCGCCAAGGCGCTGGCGGGCAAGTACGGCGCCGACAACGTGCTCACCAACACCGTCATCCCCGGGCTCATCCGCACCGACATGTGGGAACGGGCGGCCGCCGAGATCGCCGAAGCGAACAACACCGACGCCGAGGCGATCTTCGCCCAGAACTCCACCGGCGTGCCCCAAGGGCGATACGGCACGGCGGAGGAGGTCGCAGCCGGCGTGGTCTTCCTGGCGTCGAGTGCGGCCAACTACATCAATGGCACCTGCCTGACGATCGACGGCGGCGTCGGCACACACGTCTGAGCCGGCAGTGATCGACGGCAAGGTTCGCCACCTGCCGCGGCACTGAAACGTCGTACGTCCGCGGGCTAGCTTTCGGGGCGCAGTGGCGCCCGCTCACAGCAGGGTGCCGAGCTAGCCCCACCTCACCGACGAAATGGGAGCACCGACATGGCGCACGCCTACACCGACAAGGGCCTCGAGATGCAGGAGGCCGTCAAGTCGTTCATGGACGACCACATCTATCCCAACGAGGAGGAGTACAACGAGCAGTACGAAGAGCTCGTAGCCGCCGGGCAAGTGCACGCCACCCCGGCGATCATGGAGAAGCTCAAGGCGGCGGCACGCGAGCGTGGCCTGTGGAACCTGTTCATCCCCCACCTCGACCCGCAGGCCCCCGGCACCAAGCTCTCCAACCTCGACTACTCACCGATCTCCGAAGAGCTCGGCAAGGTGTCGTTCAGCTCCGAAGCGCTGAACTGCGCGGCGCCTGACACCGGCAACATGGAGATCCTGAACCTGTACGGCTCCGAGCGGGTCAAGCAGCAGTATCTGGCACCGCTGCTGGAGGGAGAGTTCCGCTCAACCTTTTCCATGACCGAGCCGGAGGTCGCCAGCTCGGATGCCTCCAACATCCGCCTGCGGATCGACAAGGACGGCGACGAGTACGTCCTGAACGGGCGCAAGTGGTTCTCCTCGAACGCGCTGCGGCCCGAGTGCAAGGTGCTCATCGTGATGGGCAAGAACGACCCCGACGGGCCGCGCCATCGCCAGCAGTCGATGATCGTGGTGCCCCGCGACGCCGAGGGCATCACGGTGGAGCGCGACCCGCTGGTGTTCGGCTACCACCACCGGGGCGGTCACCCCGAGCTGGTGTACGAGAACGTGCGTGTGCCCGAGGACCACATCCTGGGAGGCGAGGGCGAGGGCTTCGCCATCAGCCAGGCGCGCCTCGGCCCCGGCCGCATCCACCACTGCATGCGCTCCATCGGCGTGGCCGAACGGGCACTCGAGTACATGTGCAAGCGGGCGCTCGAACGCCATACTTTCGGCAAGTCGGTTGCCCAGCAAGGCCTCATCCAGGACTGGATCGCCGAGGCTCGCATCGAGATCGACCAGGCCCGCGAGTATGTGCTGCATGTGGCACATCTGATGGACACCATCGGCAACAAGGCCGCCGCGCAGGAGATCTCCGGCATCAAGGTGGTGGTGCCCAACATGGCGCTGAAGATCATCGATCGGGCCATCCAGGTGCACGGCGCCGGCGGCGTCACCCAGTTCTTCCCGCTGGCCGAGATGTACGCCCAGATGCGGACGCTGCGGATCGCCGACGGCCCCGACGAGGTCCACAAGATGACCATCGCCCGCCGCGAGCTCCGCCGCCACGACCCCGACTTCAGGATGTCGTAAGACATCCTGAACATCAGGCACAGCGGATGTCTTAGGACATCCTGAACATCAGATACGGCGGATGAGCTAGCTCTTGAACTGCTGAGCCAGCGCGTCGAGCGTTTGTCGCACCTCGGCCAGCGTCGCCGATGGGTCGCCGCCAGAATCGACCGGGGCGTGCAGGCGCAACCGACTGCCGCCGGGCACCTGCTCGACGTCGAAACGCCAGCGCTCGGAAGGCGTGTCGAGCGATTCGATGGCGGTCCGAACGGCGTCAGGCTTGGCCTTGAGATCGACCTCATCCACGACGCCCGGCCCGGTGGGCGTCTTGGTACGCCCATAACGGTCGAAGTAGGCGATGTCGGAGGCCGGGTAGCGCCGCGACGTCGGTTTGAATTCGGTGCCGATCGTATAGGCCACCGGGAACAGGCAGATCTGGGTCACGTGGTCTGGCAGTTCCAGCAGTTCGGCGACCGCGGGCGCCTCGTTGAGGTACATCGTGGTCCAGACGGTCCCCAGGCCCCTGCTCCGCAGCGCGACCATGAAGCTCCAGGCCGACTGGATCACCGAGTCGAACAGCCCGGGCCGTCCGCTCCCGTCATGGCACCCGAGAATCGTCGGGATGACGAGCGCCGGCGTCCTGGCGATGTTCTCGCCGAGGTGACGTGCGCCCGCCATCAGCCGTTCGTTCTGGTGACCGCTGCCTTCCAGGCGCTTCGCTGTCTCGATGACCCAATCGACGCCGGCCGACAGGTACAGCTCGGCCATCCGATCCTTGGTCTGCTGATCCCTGATGATCATCCACCGGCGGCTGCCGTTGTTGCCTCCCGTCGGTGCCTGTTCGGCCACATCGATGCAGTCGAGGATGACCTGATCATCAACTTCCCGGTCGAAGTCGAGGCGCTGACGGACGCCCCGCGTCGTCATCAGCGCGTGATCCACGATCGCCTGGTATCCGGGCGTGCCCGGTGCAAAGGCCGGCTCAGCCGTCATGTCACTTCGATCCCTTCGTGATGCGCCCTTCGAGAGTACGGCGACGTGCCGGAACTAGCTTGGGAAGATGCTCACGGCCGGCGATGTGGAGTCGTTCAACGCCGATGGCTTCGTCACGGTTGATTCGCTGATCGACCCCGAGCTGATCGAGCCGCTCAGGGAGCGGTTCGAGCGGCTGTTCTGCGGCGACTTCGAGACCGGCATTTCCCCAGATGAGGTCAACTGGCTCTCGGGCCGCGACGATCTGACGCTGACACGGCAGATCTGCAACGGTTGGAAGGCTGACCGGCTGATTGCCTCGACGGTGCTCGACGCCAGGTTCGGCGAGGCCGTGGCCACGCTGGCCGGCTGGCCTGGCGCCCGCATCATCCAGGACAACGTGCTGTGGAAGCCTCCCGGCGCCCGTTCTGTCGGTTTCCATCGAGACAACGCCTACCTGGCCTGGTACAGGCCGACCGAGATGTTCTCGTGCTGGATCGCACTCGACGACACGGTGGCCGGCGGCGGCACGATGGAGATCGCACGGGGATCGCACCGGTGGCCCAGCAGCGGCGACCAGATGGGCGAGTTCCATGCGCCCGAGGATTACCGGGCCACCGTCACGGCTGCGGCCGACACCGCGAGCGCGGAACTCGACATCGCGCCGGTGGAAGTTCCCGCCGGGGGCGGATCGTTCCATCACGGCTGGACTTGGCACGGGTCGGGGCCGAATGAGTCCGATCGGCACCGGCGTGCGCTCGTACTGCACTGCGCCTCCAGCGAGGCCCGGTTCGACCGGGCTGGCTTCGGCGAGGGCAACGGCCCGATCTACGCCCGCTATGCGCGGCTCGCCGACGACGAGATGGACGAGAACCACTTCCCCATCCTGTGGCGGCGCGACGGCTACCGCACACCCGGCATTTAGCTGGTATCAGTGGCCACTGGGCGTGAGCGCCTAGCGTTCGATGACACCGAGGGGGAACAGCGATGGCACTGACCGTGCAGAACTCGACGGCATCGAACGAATACCGATACCTCGTGCAGGACGACCGCATCCACGGCAGCCTCTACACCGATCCCACGGTGTTCGCCGACGAGATGCAGCGCATCTTCACCGACGGCTGGGTCTTCGTGGGCCACGAATCGGAGGTTCCCGAGGTCGGCGACTGGGTCTCCCGGCGCCTCGGCACTGAGCCGGTGCTCATGGTGCGCAACCGTGACGGTGCGATCAGCGTCGTGGCAAATCGCTGCGCGCACCGCGGCACCACGCTCTGCCCGCAGAACGACGGCAACAACCGCAACTTCCGCTGCGCCTATCACGGCTGGACCTACGACCTCGACGGCACGCTGCTCGGCGTTCCCGGGCCCAAGGGCTTCCACAAGGACACCGCCGATCTGGGGCTCGACCGGCCCGGCCAGGTCGACGACTACCGGGGGTTCGTGTTCGCCAATCGCAGTGGCACCGCCGGACCGCTCAGCGATCATCTCGGCGCAGGCGGCACAGATCTCATCGATCGCACCTCGAATATGTCGCCCACCGGCAGGGTCCGCCTCTCGGCCGGCTGGATCGGCCAGCGGATCGACTCGAACTGGAAGATGTGGCCCGAGAGCGACAACGACGGCTATCACCTCAACTTCACCCATGCCTCGATGGCGCGTGCGGTGCCCGACACCTACTACGACGAGATCGTGATGACTGGCGAGGATGCCTCAGCGTCGGTCACACGTGCCTACGACGGAGGCCATGTCGAGCTCGACTTCCGCCGCAGCTACTCCACCGAGCTGGCGTGGCTCGGCACCAAGCGCGACAAGGTTGCCGACTACTGCGATGCGCTCGAGCGGGCCTACGGGGCTGACCGGGCCAAGACGATCATGTGGGACGGCCCGCCGCACGCGCTCGTGTTCCCGAACCTGTTCCTGGCGGAGATGAACATCGCCCGGATCGAACCGGTCGCACCGGGGGTCACGGTGCACCATCACACTCCCCTGCTGGTCGAGGGCACCGATGAGAGCGTCAACCAGCGGCTCGTGCTGCAGTCCGAGGCGGCGATGGGCCCCGCCTCGTTCTTCCTGACCGACGACGCGGTGATCGCCGAACGGATGCACCGGGCTTTCGAAGGGGCCGCTGCCGGCGACGACGGCTGGGCGGACCTCAGCCGCGGTATCGAACGCGAGCACGTCGAGCACGGCCAGCGCTGGAGCGACATCACCGACGAGACCACCAATCGCGGCTTCTGGCACCACTACCGCGACGTCATGGCCCGCGTCGCGGTCGACAGTCCAAACGGCCACGCCTGAGCGACGGCGATGGCAACCGTCGACGAACCAACGCGTCACGACATCGAGGCGTTCGTGTATCTCGAAGCTCGGCTCGCGGACGAATCCCGCTACGACGAGTGGGAAGCACTGGTCACCGACGACATGCACTACTGGGTGCCGTTCGGCCCGGGTGACTACGAGCCCGGCACCCGGGTCAGCTACATCAACGACAACCGGGCCCGCCTGGGCACCCGTATCCGGCAGCTCGCCACCGGCGTTCATCACGCACAGGACCCGCCGTCATCGATGCGCCGAGTGGTGTCGAACATCGAGATCCTGAGCGCGGAAGGCGATGAGTTCGAGGTTGGCAGCAACTTCGTGCTCTACGAGCACGCCGTGCAGGCAACCGGGCACCTGCGCCTATGGGCGGGCCGGGCGACACACCGCCTGCGGCGCACGCCCGACGGTCTGCGCATGGCAGCCAAGAAGGTGGAGCTGGTCAACTCCACATCGCCGCTGCCCAACCTGCCCTGCATCATCTAGACCCTCGGTCGCTTCGACCCGGCCCGAGGCGACCTGTCGTCCAGCGATGTGGCCTCAGGAGGGAGCGGGGGCATCCTCGCTGACACCGGTCATGAGCAGCCCCACGCGGTCGGTGGTCGCCTCAGCGCGAGGCAAGTTGCACATGGCCCGCCCTTCGTACAGCACGACCACGCGGTCGGACATCTGGAGTGCTTCGTCGAGATCTTCGGTGATGAGCAGGATTGCGGCACCGGCAGCACGCTTGGAGAGCAGACGCTCGTGCACGTACTCGGCTGCCCCGATATCGATGCCGCGTGTGGGCTGGGCCACGATCAGCACTTCGGCATCGGACGAGAACTCACGCGCGATCACCACCTTCTGGATGTTGCCGCCCGACAGGTGCGACGTCTGGGTGGTGATCGACGGTGTCTTGACCGTGAATCGCCGCACCAAGTCTTTGCACCGCTCGGCGATAGCTCCGAACTGCAGGAGCCCGGCGCGTACATACGGCCGATGCTCGTACTCGACCAGCATCAGATTCTCCGAGACGTTGAGCTCGCCTACCGCACCGTGGCGCATGCGCTCCTCGGGCACGAAGGCCACGCCACGGCGGCGCACCGACTTGGGCGTCGGGGTCGCGATGGGTCGACCGGCGACTTCCACCCGGCCGCCCTCAATCGGCCGCAGGCCGAAGATCGCCTCGGCCAGCTCCCGCTGCCCGTTGCCCGAAACGCCGGCGATGCCCACGATCTCGCCGGCAGCCACCTGCACCGAGAAGTCCTCCAGCGCAAGATTCCCCCGATCGCCTCGCACGCGCAGTGCATCGACGGCCAGACGGTCGACACCAGTGTCCTGGTCGGGCACGTCACGACCCAGTCGCACCTCCCGTCCCACCATCATCGACGCCAGACCCTCGCGTGAAGTCTCCGACGGCGTCGTGCGACCGACTACGCGCCCGTCGCGCAGCACGGTGATCTGATCCGAGATGTCCATGACCTCGGCGAGCTTGTGGGAGATGAAGATGAGACCGCGGCCTTCGTCGGTCAGCGATCGCAGCGTCGCGAACAGGTCCTCGACTTCGGGCGGCGTGAGCACAGCGGTCGGCTCGTCGAGCACCAGCAGCTGCGCTTCGCGGTACAGGGCTTTGAGGATCTCCGCCCGCTGTCGCTCTCCTACGGCCAGCTGCCAGATGTAGGCGTCGGGATCGATCGCTAGCCCATGGCGATCGGAGACCTCCATGAGTCGTTCGCGCACCGGCCCCATGTCGGCCAGGCCCCGTCGGCTGTGCAACCCCAGGGCGACGTTCTCAGCCACGGTCAAGGTCGGCACCAGCATGAAGTGCTGGTGGATCATCCCGATGCCGTGAGTGATCGCTGCTGCCGGCGAGGCAATCTCGACCGGCTCGCCGTTGATCTTGACCTCACCCTCGTCCTGGCGGTACAAGCCGTAGAGGATCTTCACCAGCGTGCTCTTGCCGGCGCCATTCTCGCCCAGCAGCGTGTGGACCTCTCCCGGCAGCACCGTGAGATCGACATCCTCGTTTGCGACAACGCCGGGGAACCGCTTGGTGATGCCGGTCATCTCCAGCATCGGCGACGCCGGGGCCCCCGCCTGCGACTCAGCCTCGACTGAGCCCAGCGCGGTGACCCCAGCCGCCGTGATGTCTGATGGTTCGGCCATCCGCGGAATGCTGCCGATCAAACGAGCGGGAGCCGCTCGGCTGGCTCAGCTGGTCCGTGGTGGCCGTTCAAGCTGCTCGTGCTCGCTATTGGCCGGTCGAGATCGAGCCGTCCGCTATGCCGGCGATGGTTGCCTCAGCAGCCTCCTGGATCGCGGCGTCGAGGCCATAGGCATCGTTGAACTCGATCACGATGCCGCCGTTGGCAAGCGTGGCAGTCATCACCTCGCCGCCGAGCGTGCCGCTCTCGATCTTGTCGATCATCTCGTTGAGCAGCACTTCCCAGTGGTACACCTGCGAAGCCACCACGATGCTGTCGCCGAGCGCCGTCTGGTTGGCCTGGGTGCCGAACCACGCCACGCCGTGCTCGTTGGCGACACCGGTCGCACCCACGACCATCTGCGCCGAACCCGTCAGCACATCGGCATCGTTGGAGATGTGAGCCTCGGCGGCTTCGGCCGCCAGTGCCACATCGCTGAACGAGTCGGTGTACACGATGTTGGTCGTCACCGACGAGTCCTGCGCAGCTACGCCGGCTGCGAAGCCGTCGACGTAGAGCTTGGCGTCGCCGACCTCGATCGGGCCGATCACGCCGACCACCCCAGTGCCGGTGATCTGGGCGGCAACAGTGCCCGACACGTACCCGCCCTGATCGGAACGGACCGTGTAGGCAAAGACATTGTCGAGGCCCTTGAAGTCGACGGCCGTGCCCCAGGCGAATGAGGTGTCCGGGAAGTCAGGTGCAATCTCCTCAAGCGGACCGCCGTACTGGCTGCCATGGGCGATCACTAGATCGAAGCCGTCCTCGGCATAACCACGAATCGCCGCAGCGGCCTCCTCCACGATGAACGTGCCGTCGGTCACCGCGACTTCGATCTCTCGCGTCTCGCCGACCGCATTCACTGCATCGACCATGCTCTGCGTGAACGCCAGGTCGTTGCTGGCGCTCGGCGCGACGATGGCGATCCGGATCGGACCTGCCTCTTCCTCATCGGCGCCGGTGCAGCCCGCAGCGAGCAGCAGTACGACTGCAGCGACCGCTACGAGCCTGGCTACGAGCGATCTGCGTGTGGTGTGTCTGAACATGTGAACCCTCCCGGATCGGCCGTGTCGCGGGCTCTCGCCGGATCTGTTCGCTGCAGTGCGGCGCGGCTCGGCGGAGCCCCGGGCCTGCACGGGATGCTAGGCGACCCCGAATGGGCGCGATGCTCCCCGCGTGGAAATCTGCACGCGGCCCGCATGCGGGTGCGCGGCGCGTCAGTTGTCTCGTTCGAACGGAACTGTCAACGCTGACGGCGCTCCGATGCGGCGGCTGACGAGCACGAGCACCACGATGGTCAGGATCGCCGGCGCCATCGCCGCAATAGTCGAGTTGGCACCGACGATGATGCCGAGAGTCTTGAGCTGCAGCACGGTCGACGACACGACGCCGAACAGCAGCGCCCCGGCCATCACCCCGCTCGAGCGCCACGCCCCGAAGTAGACGAGCGCCACGGCGATGAATCCCTGCCCCGAGGTGAGGTTCTGCTGGAAGATGCCGACATCGAGAGCCAAGGTGCCGCCCGCGAGGCCCGCCATCACGTTGCCGATGATGATTGCCTGCGTCCGCACCACGTTGACGCGTACGCCGAGTGTGTCGGCGGCTTCGGGCGTCTCGCCCACAGCTCGCACATTGAGCCCGAAGGTCGTGCGGTTCATGGCGAACCACACCACCGGCACGAGGGCGAATGCCACGTAGGTGAGCACGCTGTGCTGGAAGAAGAGCTCCCCGACGACCGGCAGCTCGGAGAGCCCTCCCATGTCGAGGCCCCGCAGGCCGTCGATCGGCACCGGCGTGCCGACTTGGTGACGGAAGAGCAAATCGGTGAAGCCCAGGCCGAACAGGAAGATGCCGATGCCGCTGATGCCCTGGGTGGCGTGCATTACCACGGTGATGAAGGCGTACACGATGCCCATGAGCGCACCGGCGCCCATCGCCGCCAGCACACCGGCGAGGACGCTGCCGGTCCGCAGCGCCGTGATGTAGGCGGCATACGCCCCGATCAGCATCACCCCTTCGACGCCCAGATTCAGCACACCCGCTCGCTGGCCGATGGTCTCGCCCAGCGCCGACAGCAGGAACGGCGTCGCCAGCCGGATGCCTGACGCCAAGGTCGCTACGAGCACGCTCACAGTGAAGAAGTCGCTCATGCCCGGCCCCCGTAGCTCGAGATGCCGCCAGCCCAGGTCCTGAGCCGGTCCCGCAGCCGCAGGCTGCCCACCACGAACACCACGACGACGCCGTTCAGTGCCACCACCAAGGCGGCCGGCACCTGGGTCGCCCGCTGCATATCGCTGCCGCCGGTGAGCATGCCGCCAAACAGGAACGACGCCGGCACCGTGAAGATCGGGTGCAGTGCGCCGAACAGCGCCGCCACGATGCCGTTGAATCCGGCGTTCTGTGTGAATGCTGCGGCACCGCCCTCGCCGATGAGACGATGCGACTCGCTGCCGAACACCAGCACTGCGCCGGCGATGCCGCAGCAGGCCCCGCTGAATGCGAGCGCTTGGGTGATGCTCTTGCGGACAGCCATGCCGGCATATTGGGACGCATCGGGGTTGTGGCCGACTGAGCGCAGCCGCATGCCGAGCGCGCTGCGGAACAGCAGCAGGTAGCCCAGCACCGCCACCAGGATCGCTATGAGCACGCCGATGTGCAGCCGTGTTCCGCCAGGGAGCAGCGGCAAGTCGGCGTTCTCGCTGAGGCGCCGGGTCTGCTGGATCTTGATGGCGCCCGGCTCGATCAGGAGATCCTGCAGCAGGAAGCTCAGCAAATGGAACGCAACGAGGTTCATCATGATGGTGGAGAGGATCTCGTTGACACCCGCGTAGGCCTTGAGTGCCCCGGGGATCGCACCCCAGAATCCGCCGCCGATCGCTCCCGCCACGATCACCATGGGCACCAGCAGCACCCGCGGCACGTCGTCGAACGCCATCGACGTGACTGTGGCGGCGATCGCGCCCAGGATGATCTGACCCTCGCCGCCGATGTTGATCACATCGGTGCGAAATGCAATGCAGATGCCGACGCCGACGAGGGCGAGCGGCATTGCCCGCACCGCGGTGTCGGCGAGATTGTCAGCCCCGCCGAATGCGCCGGTGATGAGCTCCCGGTACGCAACGAGCGGGTTTGCGCCGAAGGCAAGGAGCATTGCCGCGCCTACCAGGAGCGCCGCGATGGCCGCTGTTGCCGGCACGGCGACGCCGACGAACGGGCGCAGCAGGCGGGCCAGCCGGCCCGCAGCTAGCTCCGGCGCAGCGTCATCGGGGTCGGCCGACAGCTGTCCGAGTGCCATTCCCCCCTCCCCGAGTGCGACTCAGGGGGTGTTTAGTCGAAATTCGGGGCGCGCTTTTCCACGAAGGCGCGTTGGGCCTCGCGAGCATCGCTGCTGTGGAACGTCTCGCCCTCCAGGCTGAGCGACAGCGGCAGGATCTGGGCGGACATCTGCCGGATCCAGTTGTTGATGGGCACCTTCGAGGCGCTGATGGCCTTTTGCGGTCCTGCGGCCAGTTGTGCTGCCTTCTCCAGCGCGGTATCGAGGATCGCGTCGTCGTCCACCAGGAAGTTGACGAGGCCCATGTCGTAGAGCATCTCACCAGTGACTCGCTCGCCGGTCATGAGGTGCCACTTCGCGCGGTTCACGCCCATCAGCAAGGGCCAGATGACCTGGCCGCCGTCGCCGGCACCGATGCCCATGTTGACGTGCGTGTCGGCGAACACCGAGCTGTGACCTGCCACCACCACATCGCACAGCAGGGCGATGTTCGCGCCCAGACCCATGGCGTAGCCCTGCACGGCGGAGATGATCGGCTTGCGCAGTTCGAGCAGGTGGTCGACGATCTGACGGCCCTCCTCGAAGCTGACTGCCGGACCGCCGGTGTCGCTGAAATCGCCTCCGGCGCAGAAAGCACGGCCCGTTCCCGCGAGCACCACGACCTTCACGTCGTCGTCGGTCTGCGCGTCGCGCGTGAACGTCGCCATCTCGTGGTGCATCTGGCCGTTCACGGCGTTGAGCCGCTCAGGACGGTTGAGCGTGACAACTGCGACGCCGTCGTCGCGCTTGTCGATCAGCATCGCCTGGTAGTTCGCTTGGTCCAGCGGCATGACGTGTCTCCCCCGTGTCCGTCTGCACGTGAGCGTTCAAGGTAGTGCCGTCAAGACCCTGCCTACTTGGGTGTGGGGGCGGCCGACGATTCGCTCGTAGTTGGGCGGGTCGGTCGCGCCCTCGGTGACCATGACGAGCACGGTTGCGCTCGCGGGGTCCTCCAGCGCCCCTCGGCCCTGCTCGTCGGCGAGCAGCGCTCGCACTCCGGCCAGTGAGGCGCTGCCGGTCTCGCCAGCGACGACTTGCGCATCGGCCAAGTCGGCCATGGCCCGACCTGCGGCGTCGCTGTCCACCGACACGCACCACTCCACGCCGCTGGCCATCATCGGCCACGCGAGCGGCGATGGCACACCGCAGTTGAGTCCCACCATGATCGAGCGGTGGGGACCTGGGGTCTCGGTGATCTCCCCGTTGATCGTGGACATCTGCACGCAGTTGGCGTCGTCGGGCTCCACAGACACCAGCACCGGCCGGTGCTCCCCGCAGCGGTAGTGGGTGACCGCCGCAGCCATGAAGGCCCCCACGCCCACGGGGACCGCGACCAGATCCGGCTGGCCGATGCCGTTGGCGGCGAGCGCATCGTCGACCTCGGCGAAGATCGTCGTGTAGCCCTCGGCGACGTTGGCGGGGATGGTCTCATAGCCGGGCCACGAAGTGTCCGACACCACCAGGCAACGATCACCGGCCATCTCGGCGCTCTGTTCGATCGCGTCGTCGTAGGTGCCGTCCACGACGGTCACGGTCGCACTCTCGCCCTCGATGGCCGCAATGCGAGCCTCCGACGTGCCGTCGGGAACCAGGATGTGGGCGTCGAAGCCCAGCAGCCGTGCCATGAATGCGACCGCTCGCCCGTGGTTGCCGTCGGTGGCAGCAGCGAGCGTCATCGGCCGCAGGTGCGCCAGGCTGGCCGCCAGCTCGTTGATGTTCGCCCACGGCTGCGGCTCGCCGCCGATGTGCTCGCAGACAGCGCGGTACGACGCCCACGACGCACCCAGGATCTTGAACGACGGCAGGCCCATGCGTTGGGTCTCTGCCTTCACCAGCACCCGTCCCACGCCGAGGCTGTCGGCCAGCCGGGGAGCATCGATGACCAGCGTCGGCGCGTACGCAGGCAGCCGGCGGTGAAACGCCATGACCTCAGGCGGCACGGCCGGCCAATTGCGCCCGTCGAACAGCGGGTTCCGGTTGACCAGTGCACCCATTGCTGACCTCTCCTGTCCAGAATCTCAATCGAGTTCGTCGAGCGCCGCGAACAGCCGCTGCGCCTGCTCGGCTGCCTTGATCCGCACCTCGCCAGGGTCGACACGCGTCGCAGTTCCGCCCGCCAGCACCTGCTCGCCGTCGATCGTGACATCGAGGGCGTGCACGCCGGGCGTGTAGGCGAGATGCCACGGATCGGCACTGGGATACGACCAGCACACCGTGTCGCTGCGAGCTTCGGGCATCAGCTCCCAGCCCTGTGCGAGCCACGCCCACGGCCCCTCAGGAGAGGCGGTGACGTCGTGCTCGCGCAGCCGGGCGTAGGCCACACGGAACTCGTCGACCATGTCGGCGCCGATGCCGTCGGTGCCGAGCGCGATGGGGTTCGTGGCGGCGAAGCGGGTGGGATCGGCGTAGCCGACCGCGTTGTTCATGTTGGAGCGCGGGTTGTGCACGAGGGTGCCCTTGAGTCCGTGGTCAGTGGGCAGGTGCACACCGTGGATGAGCAGCCAGCGCTCATCGCTGAGGCCGGCCAGCCGATCGGCGGCGTCGGCGTCGGGGGGGCCTTCCGCCACGTGAATGTGCACACCCACGTCGTGCCGGCGGGCCAGGTCGGCCGCCGCGGCCAGCGTGTCATCGGTGCAGGTGAAGGCCGCGTGGACGCCGACGTAGCCACGGCCGCCTGCGGCGAGGTAGCGCTCGTTCTCTGCGAGGCCGCGCTTGGCCCCGTCGGCGCCGTGACGGTCGGTGACGCCGTAGCAGCAGCTCACCCGCACGCCGACCTCGGCGCACGCCCGGGCAATCACGTCGAGCGAGCCCTCGATGGCGTAGGGCGACTCGTGATGATCCACGATGGCCGTGCAGCCTGATGCCAGAGCCTCCAGCGCTCCGAGCTTCGCCGACCACTCCAGCATCTCCAGGTCGAGCGCCCGGTCGAGGCGCCACCAGACCAGCTCGAGGATCTCGTCGAAGCCGCCGGGCGTGCGCGGCGGCGCCGGCATGCCGCGCGCCAGCGCCGAATACAGGTGGTGATGCGAGCACACCAGCCCCGGCGTCGTCGCACCCCCCTCGCTCACGGCTGCGAGCGTAACCCCCGGCCTCAGCGCCGAATGAGCAGCAGTCTGACGGCCCGAACCGCCTACTGACGGAGCTCGGGCAGCAGCTCGACGAGGCGATCGAGCTGGGTATCGACGTCGGGCGATGCCAGGCGGATGCAGATGTGCTCGCAGCCGGCGTCGATGTAGCTCTGCAGCCAGGCGGCAATCTCGGCAGGTGTGCCCGACGTGGTGCCCATGATGCGCCGCAGTACCTCGATCTCTACGCCGTAGTAGAGCTTCGAATGCTCGGCCACCTCGGCGGCGGCGGTTGCCGGCTCGCCGATGTTGACCGTCAGGTAGGCCGCCGCAGTGATCGATGCCGGGTCCCGGCCTGCGTCGGCGGCATGGCTGCGCACGGTCGCGAGCTGTTCGGCGAAGGTCTCCGCGACCGGTGCCGTGGGGAACCAGCCGTCGAAGTGCTGTCCTGCACGCTCGAGCCCGCGCGGGCCTGAGCCGCCCAGCCACGTGCGGGGCCCGCCATCGCTGACGCAGACTGGCTGCAGCCGCTGGCGGGAGGGTGTCTCCTCGGCTCGCCAGAGCTCACGGGCGCGGTGGACCACTTCCATCATCCGGGTGCCTCGCCGGTTGAAGTCGGCCCCGACCAGATCGAAGTCGGCGTTGACCTCCGCTCCGGGCGGACCTGCGCCGACACCCAGGATGAGCCTGCCGCCTGACAGCGCATCCACCGTGGCCGCCTGCTGGGCAAGCTGCGTGGCGCTGCGCATGGAGGCCAGCAGCACCGCCGTGCCGAGATCGATGCGTTCGGTGGCCGCCGCGACGGCTGCCAGCACCGAAAGCGGCTCGGCCCGCGGCTTCGCCAGCAGGGAGTCGCCGATCCACACCGCGTCGAAGCCAAGCTCTTCGGCTCGCACGGCCCACTCGACAAGGCGCCGGGGATCGCCGTCGTGCGGCGAATACATGGCCAGCTCTCGCGAGGGCAGCAGCAGACCGAAGGTGACTGATCCAGGTGACGTCATGGCGGGAACTCTGCCACCTGCGCGTCGCGAACGCGCCGTCGCAGCCGCGTGCTCTGAGGGGTATGCCTAGACCCAGGCGTCGGCCCGCTCGCGGTTGGACGGGTTGCGCATCGGCAGCTCGTTGTGCCACACGCCCTCGTGCTCACGCAGCGCAGCAGCCACCGCGCCGGCTGTCGGCACGAGTCCGATCTCGCCGACGCCCTTGATGCCGTAGGGCGCACCGGGCTGTGGCGACTCCACCAGGACCACATCGACATCGGGCATGTCCTTTGGCCGGATGATCGCGAGGCTGCGCAGCGTGGAATTGAGCGGTCTCCCGTCGGCGTCGGCAGGAAAGCCCTCGCTGAGCGCGTAGCCCAGGCCCATGTGCACGCTGCCCTCGATCTGGCCCTCGCACAGGATCGGATTCACGGCCCGGCCCACGTCGTGAGCCGCGATGACCCGCTCGACATTGCCCGTATCCGGGTCGAGGATCACCACTTGGGCGGCGTAGCCGAACGTGGAGTGAATCACCGGGTGCTCCAAGCCCTCTGACAGCGAATTGGTCCAGTCCACCCGGTACTCGCCCTCGTAGTCCACATCGGGTTTGCAGCCGTCGGCCATCGCAGCACGGCATGCGTCGGCCACCGCGCCCGCACCCATCAGGGTGCCCCGGCTGCCGGTGGTCTGGCCGGCGCCCAGCTCACGGGTGGAGTCCACGATCACTCGTACCGCTTCGGGGTCGACGCCGAGTTCCTCCACGGCGACCTGCAGTGCCACGGTGTGCACGCCTTGGCCCATCTCGGTCCAGCAGTGACGGACCTCCACGGTGCCGTCGGAGCAGAACCGCACGATCGCCTTGGCGATCTCCTTGAAGCCGTTGCCGAGGCCCGAGTTCTTCAGCCCGAGCCCGATCCCGACAGGCTTTCCGGCGGCGCGGGCGGCTTCGTAGGGCTCGCGCACCGCATCGAGGCACGCCTGGGCGCCGAGGCAGCCGTCATCCATGATCTGGCCTGGTCCCCACACTCCCCCAGGCACCACCACGTTGCGCTGGCGCATCTCGAACCCGCTGATGCCCACCGCTTCGGCCAGGCGGTCCATCACGCCTTCCATGGCGAACTGCGCCTGGTTGGCGCCGAAGCCCCGGAACGCCCCGCACACCGGGTTGTTGGTGCGCACTGCGACCGACTCGACGTCCACGGCCGGCACCAGGTACGGCCCGGTGGCGTGTCCCGCCGACCGTTCGAGCACCTTCATGCCCACCGAGGCATAGGGGCCTGAGTCGCCGAACATGCGCGCCCGCACTGCGGTGAGCTTGCCGCCGGCGTCGCAGCCGACCTCGTAGGTCATGCGGATGGGGTGCCGCTTGGGATGCATGAGCAGCGATTCCTCGCGCGACAGCGTGATCCGCACCGGGCGACCCGTCAGCCATGCAGCCAGCGCCGTATGGGCCTGGTTCGACATGTCCTCCTTGCCGCCGAACGCCCCGCCATTGGAGACCAGTTCGGTCGTCACCACCGATGGGTCCAGCGCCAGCACCGCTGCGATGTCGTTGCGGTCGTCCCAGATGCCCTGCCCGCCGGTGTACACGTGCAGCCCGGCGGCGACCCCGTTGGCCGGCGTGGGCACGGCAAGCGTCGACTCGGGTTCGAGATAGGCATGCTCGATGCGCTGGGTCTGGAACGTCTCGGTCACGACGTGGGCGGATGCAGCCAGTGCCCCTTCGACATCGCCGCGGGAGTAGGTGGAGCGGGACAGGATGTTGCCGTCGAGCTCCCACACGGCGTCGATGTCGCTGTCCTTCACGCGCACCGGGTCGGTCATGGGCTCGAGGACGTCGTAGGACACCTCGATCAGCTCTGCTGCACGTCGCGCCGCAGGACGGTTGTCGGCCACGACGATGGCGAGCACGTCGCCGAGGTACGACGTGCGCCCGCCGACCGGAATCATCACCGGCCAGTCCTTGTGGATAAGGCCCACTCGCAGTACCCCGGGGATGTCGCCGGCAGTGAACACCGCCTGCACGCCGGGCTCGGCCTCCGCCGCGCTCGTGTCGATCGCGAGCACGTCAGCGCGGGCATGGTCGGCGAACCGCAGCGCGCCATGCAGCATGCCGTCCGGATACATGTCATCGATGTAGGGGCGGCTGCCGAGCGTCAGCTCGCGGGCCTCGTAGCGCACGCCGGAGCTGCCGACGCCCTTGGGCGGCAGCGCCACCGGCACTTCCCCCGCTGCCAGCGACTCCACCGCGTCGAGGATCTTGGTGTAGCCGGTGCAGCGGCACAGGTGCCCGCCCAGGTGACGGCTGGCCTCCTCACGGGTCAGCGCCGAGCCCTTGCGGTCCAGCAGAGCCTTCAGCCGCACCACGATGCCCGGCGTGCAGAACCCGCACTGCAGGGCGCCGTGCGCCGCGAACGTGTTCGCCATCGCATCCAGTTCGGCTTCGTCGAAGCCCTCGACAGTGGTGATCTCGGTGCCGGCTGAGCGCTCGAGGCTGGTCTGACAGGCCACCCGGGCCTTGCCGTCCACCAGCACCGTGCAGCAGCCGCACTGACCCGACGGAGCGCAACCGTCCTTAGGCGAGATGATCCCCAGTTCATCTCGCAATGCCGCCAGCAGGTGCTCGTGATCGCTCGCGACGGTGACCGGCGTGCCGTTCAGCACGAACTCGGTGGTCATTGGAATCCTCGTCTCCGGGACCTCGTTGTCCCCTCCCCGCAGGCCATTGTCGCACCACCGCGGGGCAACTCACACCACCGGCTGTCCGTCGCGGCTATGGCGGCGGGATTACGCCCTTCTGCTGGCCGATCAGCTGGTAAGTCTCGGGTCGGCGGTAGCGGTCGAAGTTGAACAGGGTGTTCTTGTAGTGCGAGCACCAGTCGAGGTCGCACTGGGCGGTGATCAGCTCGTCGCCGTCGGTGACCGCCTGGGCCACGATCTGGCCCGACGGGGCGATCACCGCCGAGTGCGCGAGCGACTCCACGCCCTCTTCGGTTCCGCCCTTGGCGACCCCGACCACCCAGGTGCCGTTCTGGTAGGCGCCGGCCTGCATGACGAGGTGATTGTGGAAGGCCTGCAGCGGGTCCTGGGTCGGGTCGGGGGCGTAGAACAGCGGCGTGTTGTAGCCGATGAAGATCATCTCCACGCCCTGCAGGCCCATTACCCGGTAGGTCTCGGGCCAGCGACGGTCATTGCACAGGGCGATGCCCATGACACCGCCGAACGCCCGCCACACGCTGAAGCCCTCGGACGACTCCTCGAAGTAGCGGCGCTCGAGGTGCTGGAAGGGCCGTTGCGGCTCATGCTCTTCGTGCCCGGGGATGTGCACTTTGCGGTACTTGGCGACGAGACTGCCGTCGCGCTCGACGAGGATCGCTGTGTTGAAGCGATGGCCGTCGGGCGTCAGCTCGGCGTAGCCCAGGTGGAAGCCGATGCCGAGTCGCTTGGCCTCGTCGAAGAGCGGCTGGGTCTCCGCTGAGGGCATCTCGTTCTCGAAGTAGGCCAGCAACTCGGGCGAGTCGTCGGGGAAGTACCAGCGCGGGAAGAACGTGGTGAGCGCCAGCTCGGGGAACACCACCAGATCACAGCTCCGATCCGCCGCCTGATGCAGCAAGGCGATCAGCCGCTCCACGACCTTGGCGCGAGTCTCGTAGCGGGCAATGGGCCCGAGCTGCGCAGCGCCGACGTTGATCAGTCTCACGCTGATGCCCCACGAGCGGCCAGCTCGCTGTCGATGTCTCCGCTGGCCAGCCGCCACACCACGTCGGCCAGCAGATTGGCGCCGGCCTCGATGTCTTCGGGCGACGTGTATTCGGCCGGGTTGTGGCTGACCCCGTCGAAGCTGGGCACGAAGATCATCGCTGTGGGGCAGACACGAGCCAGCATCTGCGCGTCATGGCCGGCGCCCGAGGGCATGCGCCGGTGCGTGAGGCCCGCTTCGGCGGCGCAGCGCTCGACCAGGTCGATGACCGCCGGGTGGAACTCCACCGGCTCGAAGCGTGCGGTGCGCCGCATGGAAGCATCGAGGTGCTCTCCGGTGGCAATGCGGCTGACGATCTCGTCGAGGCGGGACTCCGCGTGTTGCAGCATCGCCTCGGAGGTGTTGCGCAGATCCACGGTCATCACCGCCGAGCCGGCGATGACGTTGACCAGGTTGGGCACCAGCGAGATCGCGCCGACGGTGCCGACCTGCGAGTCGCCGATGTTGTGGGCAAGTTCGCGCACCTCGCCCGCGATGCGGCACGCAGCGAGCCCGGCATCGCGACGCAGCGGCATCGGCGTGGTGCCGGCGTGGTTCGACTGGCCCTTGAGGGCGACCTCGGTCCACGAGATGCCCTGAACGCCTTCCACCACGCCGATCTGGGTCTCGTGGAACTCCAGCACCGGGCCCTGCTCGATGTGCAGCTCCATGTAGGCAAACGGCACTGTGCCGGGCACCGGGGCCGAGCCGCGGTAACCGATGCGGTCCAGTTCGTCGCCGACCGCGATGCCGTCGCGGTCGGTGATCTCCAGGGCTTCCTCGAGGGCCATGCCCCCGACATAGGCGAGGCTGCCCAGCATGTCGGGCGCAAACCGGCTGCCCTCCTCGTCGGTGAAGTAGGCCACCGACAGCGGCCGAGCCAGCGAAGCACCGCCGGCCAGCACCGACTCGATCACTTCGAGCCCGGCGAGCACGCCGAGATTGCCGTCGTAACGGCCGCCGGTGGCCACCGTGTCGATGTGGCTGCCCATCATCACCGAGTCGGCAACGCGCCCCGGCTCGGTGCAGGCCACCACGTTCCCCAACCCGTCGATGGTGATCCCCAGCCCCAGATCGGCCATCCAGGTGCACACCAGGTCACGCCCAGCGCGATCCTCGTCTGTGAGCGCCAGCCGGCAATTGCCCGTCGTGCCCTCGATGGCACCGATCTGGGCTAGCTCGTCCAGCCGGCTCATCAGGCGCTCGCCGTCGATCTGCGGTGCTCCCCCGGCCGGTCCGCTCATTGGGTCATTCTCTCATCGCCCAGTGCGGTTTCGGCATCGCCAGCCGTTCACACGAAAGTGGCGGCGACCTCGTCGTTGAGGTCGTTGATCATGTCGTCCCACAGCCGGGGCAGCCCTCTGAGCGATTCCCAGAAGGCCTGATCACGGCGAGCCTCGAAGTCCTCCAGCGGGACGCCCTGCTGCTCGACCCAGGTGTAGTAGCCGAGATTGAAGATCCGGTCGCGGCCCCGGTCCGACAGCACCTCGATGTGGGGCGCATCGTCGCTGTCGGCCTCAGGCGCGAGGTGGCGCTCGATGATGCTGCGTGCCGCCCCAGCGTCGAAGCTGCCTCCATGGCGTTCTGCGAGATGGCGTTCCCGCTCGGAGAAGTACATCTCGAAGCCGTCAGTCGCCACGGTCATGACCACGTCGTCGGGACCGAGGCCCAGCTCGTTGGCGGCGCGGGCAGCGGCGAGCGAGTTGCAGATCGACGAGTAGCCGAAATGCCCGAGGTCGTCGAGCACCCACGACGCTGCGCCGAGGTGTTCGCGCAGCGCGTCACGGCCCGCCTCGGTGTTGAACACGAGCCCGAGACCGTCAGTCGCCCGGTCACTGACGCCGACGATGACATCGGTGTTCATGACGTTGTGGATGAGCGGGATGTGCTTGTCGCCGATGCCCTGGATGTTGTGCTCGCCGTAGCCGTTGTAGAGCATGGTCGGGCATTCCAGTGCCTCGACGGCAACGATCTGGGCGTCGTGGGCGTCCTTGAGCCGGTCGCCGGCGCCGAGCGTGCCGGCCGAGCCGCTCGCGGCCACGAACGCAGCCAGATTCAGCTCGCTGTCCCCGACTGATTGCTGTTGCAGGTGCTCGAAGACCGCCAGCAGCGCTGCGCCGGTGACCTCGTAGTGGCCGATGTGGTTCGAGAACTCGCTGAACTGGTTCAGGATGAAGTTCCCCGGATCCTGTTCCAGCTCTGCGCAGGCGTCGTAGATCTCCTTGACGTTGCTTTCCGAGCCGGGAGTGCGGATCACGTCTGCGGGATCGGCCACCCAGCGCGCCAGCCATTCGAAGCGCTCGCGGCTCATGTTCTCGGGCAGCACTGCCACACCGCGGCACGCCATGATCCGGCTGATGGCCACGCCGCCGCGGGCGTAGTTGCCGGTGGACGGCCACACTGCCCGATGCCGGGTCGGGTCGAACTGGCCCGAGACCACGCGCGGCGCCAAGCAGGAGTAGGCAGCCAGCACCTTGTGTGCACCGATCATCGGGAAGCGATTCCCGAAGAGCACCACGACCTTTGCTGGCGTGCCGGTCAGCTCGCTCGGCAGCACGACATGCTCGGGGACATCGGTCCACCCGCCGGTGCCGTCGTTGAACCAGTGCACCCGGAAGAGATTCAGCGGATCGGCGAAATCGTGGTCGACGTCGGCGAGAGCGGTATCCACGTCGGGGTCGATGAGCGTCGGATCGGCAAGCTCGGCGAAGGTCGGCAGCCGGATGCCCTGCTCGCGGAATCGCTCCACCACATGTGCCCGGCCACCCGGATCGGTGACGTCGGTGGCGAGCTGGGCCGTGTAGCTGGCGGGAAATGCCTCGGCGGCGCCGGAAGCCTGCTGTGACGACGTGTGGTTGGCCATACCGAACCGAGGCTATGTTCCGCGGACGACGCCTTGATGCGCGCGGCGGCGACGCCGACCAAGGCGATCGGGAGGACGTGAACCGATGACCACTGCACCCAATGCGCTGTACCTGCAGGACGCTCACACCATCACCGAGGCGATGGGCTTCACCCAGTACGCCGAGGAGCGCGGCTTCGAAGCCGTCTGGCAGGCCGACTCACGGCTCGTGCGCGAGGCCAGCGTGCCGATGGCGGCGTTCGCCGCGACAACCTCTCGCATCAAGGTGGGCGCAGGCGTCATCGACATCTGGTCCCGCAACCCGGCTCGCCTGGCCTCGATGTTCTCCACGCTCGACGACCTGGCACCGGGTCGCATCATCTGCGGGTTGGGAGCCTGGTGGGACCCGCTGGCGGCGAAGGTCGGCATCAGCCGTGCCCGGCCGCTGGGCGCGATGCGCGAGGTCACCACCGTGGTGCGGGCGTTGCTGGCCAACGAGAACGTCACGTTCCACGGCGATCACGTTCACCTCGACGACGTCGAGCTTGACTACGTGTACCAAGAGCGGCGGCCGAAGGACGTGCCGATCTACATCGGTGCCACGGGCATGAAGATGATGGAGCTGACCGGCGAGATCGCCGACGGCGTCGTGCTCAACTATCTGGTCTCGCCCGATTACAACAGCCGGGCGATGGACGCACTGGAGCGGGGCGCAGCTTCGGCGGGACGCAGCGTCGACGACCTAGACCGGCCCCAGCTCGTGGTGTGCTCAGTGCATGAAGACCGGGCCACGGCGCTCGACATGGCCCGCAACATGGTCACCCAGTACCTGGGCCAGCAGCCGCACATCATGAAGGCGTCGGGCGTGCCCGATTCCCTGCTCGAAGAGGTCGGCAAGGTGCTCACCTGGCCTGCCACCGCCGAACAGGTCGAGGCCGCATCACGCCTGGTGCCCGACGACATCGTGCAGATGCTCACTGCCTCAGGCACGCCCGCAGAGGCCCGTGAAGCGGTCGAGGGCTACCTCGCCACCGGTGCCACCTGCCCGATCCTGTACCCGCTGGGCGACGTACACGCCATGATCGACGCATTCGCTGCCTGAGAACCGCCTTGTAGGTCTTAACAACATATTTCAGTAAATTCAGTTGATTTCATTCTGCCCATCTGTTGATGTGGCCGCATGACATCTCCAACACGGGACCTACACGCGCTGCGCACGGCCGGAGCCGGATCGTGACGGCGGACTACGCGTCGCTGCTCGCGGCAGGCATTCCCAAGCCGATCTTCTACACCTCATCGGCGTTCTTCCTCATCGTGTACACGCTGTGCCACGTTCGGAATGTGCAGCGCCTGCGGAGGCTGGCCCGGGAGACCGAGGCCAAACTGCGGCGCCTCGAACAGCGCATGGACGACTACGAACGAAGGGTCGACGCCGAGATGGCGCAGATGCGCGCCGAACTCGATGCATACGGCGCGTGGAGCGATGCCAACGACCGCTTCTTTCACCACGGCCTCGTGGCGGTCTCTCACCTGATCGGCGCGAGAGCATTGCCCGCGCGCCGCGCATGCGCCACCGTGCGAGCAGCCTCCCACGAACGACGCGTGACCAAGGCGACGTGGCGCCCGCTTGCTCGAGATCATTCGATGATCTGGGCGCAACGCCGCTCCTGTACGTGATTGCGCCAGCGCGTACTGTTGGCACATGGCTGAGCTTGCGCGTTTCAACCTGGACACACCGGACGACGAGATCGTCGAAGTCGTGCGCATCGACGGCGGCGCCATCATCGAGGACGCCATCGATGTCGACCTGCTGAACCGGCTCGAGGCCGAGCTGCGGCCGTGGATCGACCGCACCCCGGGCGGGCTCGACAACTTCTCCGGCCACAACACGACCCGCACGGGTGCGCTGGTCGCCCGTTCGCAGGCGTGCCGGGAATTGGTCATGCACCCGAAGGTCATCGACATGGCCAACCGGTTCCTCAGCCCCTACACCAACAAGATCCAGCTGCACCTGACCCAGGTCATCAACATCAAGCCCGGCCAAGGCACTCAGCCGCTGCACCGCGACCGGCTGGCGTGGGGCGGCTACATCCCTGCAGAGATCGACCCGCAGTTCAACACGATGTGGGCCCTCAGCGACTTCACGCCGGAGAACGGCGGCACCCGAATCGTGCCGGGTAGCCCCGGATGGGACGACGAGCGCAGGGCCACCGATGACGAGAAGACCCAGGCTGCGATGGGCGCCGGCTCGGTACTGCTGTACTCGGGCTCGGTAATCCACGGCGGGGGCGAGAATCGCTCCGATGCCGACCGCACCGGCATCAATATCACCTACACGCTCGGCTGGCTGCGCACCGAGGAGAACCAATTCCTGTCGTGCCCGCCCGAGGTCGCCAAGGAGCTCGATCCCGATCTGGCAGACCTGATGGGCTACTCGATGGGCAACTACGCGCTCGGCTACTACTCGGACCCCGAGGGCATGCCCGGACCGGTGGATCTGCTCACGCCCGAGATGGTGCTCGGCCGCAAGCCTGGCTCGAAGCACTCCAATTCGGGCTTGCTGGTTCCAGCAGAGTGAGCGAATCGCTCAGAGCACGCCGCGATCAAGCACTCGGCGCTGGCGCGCAGCTCTTCTACACCGAGCCCCTGCACATCGTGCGGGGAGACGGCGTCGAACTGTTCGATGCCGACGGCCGTCGCTATATCGACATGTACAACAACGTGCCCTGCGTGGGCC
Organism: Candidatus Poriferisodalis sp.; assembly: GCF_965203655.1. Taxonomy (GTDB): domain Bacteria; phylum Actinomycetota; class Acidimicrobiia; order Acidimicrobiales; family Poriferisodalaceae; genus Poriferisodalis. Next base: position 269,015 of record NZ_CBDBDD010000004.1, on the reverse strand, counting down.
ACGGCAACGCCCGGGTCGCCGAGGCGATGGCCGCCCAGCAGGCCACGCTGAACGTGCACAGTCGGTACCTGCACGAGGGCATCGTCAGCTTCGCCGAGCGTCTCGTGGCACTGCATCACGACGGCATCGAGAGCGCGGTCATCAGCTGCACAGGCACCGAGGCCGTCGAAGTGGCCATGAACATTGCCCGCATCGCGACCGGGCGCCGGGGCGTCATCGCCACCGACGCCACCTACCACGGCAACACCGAGGCGGTCATCGCGCTGCGGCAGGCGGCGTCGCAGCCCGACGAGCATCCCGACGTGGCAACCTTCCCGTTTCCCCAGCGGTTGCGGCCGATCCGGGACGGACTCGATGAGCAGGCGCTGGCCGACGCCTACCTCGACGAGCTGACGGCTGCCATCGGGCGACTGGAGTCCTCCGGCGCCGGCGTGGCCGGCATCATCCTGTGCTCGATCCAGGCCAACGAAGGCCTGCCGGACATCCCCGGCAAGTTCATGGCGCAGGCCGCACAGCTGGTGCGCGAGGCAGGAGGCCTCGTGATTGCCGACGAGGTGCAAGCCGGCTACTGCCGCACGGGCCGCTGGTGGGGCTATGAAGTCACCGGCTTCGAGCCGGACATCGCGGTGATGGGCAAACCCATGGGCAACGGGCTGCCACTGGCGGCCACCGTCGCCAGCAAGCAGCTAGTGGATCGATTCCGGGCCGCCACCCGCTACTTCAACACCTATGGCGCGAGCCCGCTCCAAGCCGCAGTCGGTCACGCCGTCATCGACGAGATCGAGGATCGGGAGCTGGCCGCCAGCGTCACCGAACTCGGTTACGGACTCAAGCAAGCGCTGGTCGAACGGGCTGAGCACTGCGAGTGGATGGCCGATGTCCGCGGCCACGGGCTGTTCCTCGGCGTGGAGATGGTGTCTGGAGACGACCAGGCGCCCGATAGGGCACGAGCAGTCGATTTCACCGACCGGCTCAAGCACCACGGCATCCTCGCTTCGCACGCCGGCGCCTTCGCCAACGTTCTCAAGGTCCGTCCGCCGCTCGTGCTGCAGCAGTCCCACGCAGAGGAGTTCCTGTCGGCCTTCGACGCGGTGCTGCACGAGCTCGATGGCTGACGGGGCGGGTGCCCCGTACGAGACACCCGCTCGCACAGCCCTGCAGCAGTTCGGCATCGGATCGGCACGCTTGCAGCTCATCGGCATCAGCGAGAACGTCACATTCCGAGCAGACGACGACCGCTCGGGTCAGTCCTACGTGCTGCGACTGCATCGACCCGATTACCACACTCTCGAAGAACTCAACTCCGAGCGCGTATGGCTCGAAGCACTTCGCAGCAGCGGCATCTCGGTGCCGACCCCGGTTGCGGCGCCCGACGGACGTCACTTCGTTGCGGTCAAGATCGCCGAAGACGAGACACGGCAGGTCGGCCTGAATCTCTGGGCGCCCGGCGAGATCGTCGGTGAGCTGCTCACAGCGCACGACAAGAGCCCCGATGCAACCGGACCGACCGAGATCGCCGAGCCATTCGCGCAGCTCGGCGGACTGATGGCTGCGATGCACAACCAGGCGGCTGGCTGGACGCCGCCGCCGTCATTCCGGCGCCATCGCTTGGATCTGGACGGATTGCTCGGCGATGCGCCCTTCTGGGGGCCGTTCTGGGAGAGTCCGGTACTCGATGAGCGCGAACGGGAACTGCTGATCACGGCTCGCGACCACTGCCGCGAGCGGCTCCGCCGCTACGGGGAACCACGCCAGACCTTCAGCATGATCCATGCCGATCTGCACCTGGCGAACCTGCTCACCCACCACGGGAAGCTGAGCGTGATCGACTTCGACGACGCCGGCTTCGGGTGGCACCAGTACGACATCGCAGTGGCAATGTTCCACTCGCGCGATACAGCAGACTTCCGTGCGGCGCGGCGGGCGTTCCTGCACAGCTACCGGACTGTGCGACCGATCAGCGATGACGACCTGGCGCTGGTGCCGATGTTCGAGCTCATCCGCGGCATGGCAATCCTCGGATGGCGGGCCGAGCGGCCCGAGGTTCCCTGGCCCGACGGCCAGATCGAGATGTTCCGCAGCGGCGTGGTCGCCGGTTGCGAACGCCTGCTCGACGGGGGCTAGCGTCGGCGGTTGCTGCGGGGGCGGGCCGGAGGCAGGAGGGGTGCCGTGTGGGAGATCACTGAGCCCGACCTCGCACCGATCGCCCTGGGGGCTGCGGTGCTGGGCACCGGCGGTGGTGGAAACCCGTATCTCGGGCGGCTGCGGGTGCTGCAGGTGATGCGCAACGGCGGCCGGGTGCGGGTCATCGAGCCCGACGAGATCGCCGACGACGATCTGCTGGTGGCCGTCGGCGGCATGGGCTCGCCCATGGTGAGCCACGAGAAGCTGGCCGGGGGCGACGAGGAGACCGTGGCCGCCCGCGCGCTTGAAGGCCACCTCGGGCGGAAGTTCGATGCGATCGCTCCGTTCGAGATGGGCGGCAGCAACTCGATGGTGCCGATGGTGGTCGCCGCGGCGATGGACATACCCATCGTGAACGGCGACGGCATGGGCCGGGCCTTCCCTGAGCTGCAGATGATCACGTATCTCATCTACGGCGGCACTCCCTACCCCGCCGCCATTGCCGATGAGCGCGGCAACCAGGTGATCATCTCGGACGTGCTGGATGCCAAATGGCTCGAGCGCATCGCCCGGGCTGCGACGGTCGAGATGGGCGCGCACACTGGGCTGGCGTCCGCGGTGATGGACGGTGCCTACTGCCGCCGCTCGATCATCCCCCACACGCTGCGGCTCGCGAGCGAAATCGGCCATGCGGTGCACCGAGCCCGTGACGTCAAGGAAGATCCCAGCGAGGCGATCCTTGGCGTCGCCGGCGGCATGCGGTACCTGCGCGGCAAGGTGACCGACGTGCACCGGCGCAACGCGGCAGGGTTTGCACGCGGCCAGATGACCGTGGCAGGCATCGGAGACGATGCCGGGCGCACCATCCGCATCGACTTCCAGAACGAGAACCTCGCCATCTACGAAAACGACGTGCCCCAGGTGATGGTGCCCGACCTCATCACGCTGGTCACCACCGACACCGGCGAGCCGATCACCACCGAGTTGCTGCGGTTCGGCGTGCGCGCCGACGTGCTGGTGCTGCCCGCGCCCGACCTGCTGCGCACCCCCGAAGCGCTGGCCGTCGTCGGCCCCCACGCCTTCGGCATCGACACCGAGTACCAGCCCGCCGTTTGAAGCTTCGCATCTGAACGCCGGCGAAGCCCTGGCGCCTTGTCGGGTGAGCGCCGGCGAAGCCTTGGCGCTCGCACAAGCAACTCAGACCAGCGGCAGCACTTCGCTCGCGGTGAGGTCGATGATCTCCGAGAGCCGGTCGGTCGCAAGGGGCGCCAGCGCTACCGAGTCGGCACCTCCAGCCAGCAACGCCCGGATCTTGGCGGCGCATTCTGCTGGGGTGCCTGCGACAGTCAGGTCGGCGACCCACTGGTCGGGCATGCCGTCTCGCACAGCGGCGTAACCGCCCTCGTCGATCAGCACCTGCAGCTCGTCGGAGATGCCGTACACGTCCGTCAGGGCGTTCGGCCCATGCTGGCGGTAGAAGGCCAGCGACGCCCGGGCCGAGTCCCGAGCCGCCTGGCCGTCTTCGTCCACGGCATACAGCGCGAACACCGTGATCGGGTGCGGGTCGGTGCGGCCCGCGAGCTCACGACCCTCGTTGATGCGCTCGGCGGCCCATTCCACGTAACGCAGGCTCGAGCACACCGACAGAATCGTGCCGTCGGCGATCTCGCCGCCCAGCCGCAGCATGTTCGGCCCCGACACGCCGAGACGGACCGGCATCGGCGGTCCCGTCTCGGGAAAAGTCAGCTTGACGCTGTCGAACTCGAACAGGCCGCCGTGGCGATCCAGCGTGTCGCCGCCGAGCAGCGCCTTGACCGCCGTCACGCACTCCCGCACCGCCTGCAGCGGCGAGCGGGGATGCAGACCCATCTGGCGGACCCACGCCGGCACACCCAGGCCGACGCCCGCGATCAGCCGCCCAGGCGTCGAGCGGCTCAGCGTGGCCAGCTCCATCGCCAGCACCGAAGGATGGCGCGCCACCGCCGACACCACGCCCAGGCCCACCGTGATCTCGCTCGTGGCCCCCAGCACCACCGAGGCACCGGAGATGCCGCCAGTGAAGAAGTAGTCCTCCGCCAACCAGATCTCGTCGAAGCCGCTCTCCTCGGCCTGCGTGGCAGCCCTTGCGATGTCCTCGGGGGCGATCGCGCTGCCCAGGATGAGGCCGATCTTGCCCTGCGTGCTCATGTGCCAGCCCTCCCGCTGGATGCGCCGTTGCGTGCGGCAAGGTCGCCGACCGCTTTCGCCCGGATCCGTATGGCATTCGACGGCAGGTAGGTGAGCGGGATCTCGTCGATGTCGGTGATCTCGACGGTGGCCGCGTCGGCGCCCGCGTCGATGGCACGCTGGGAGGTGACCGAACGGGCCTCGGCCATCGCCTCGTCGCGGGTCATGGATGCCATCGAGTACACCCGGTCGGTCTCGGCACCGACCTGGGCGATGGCTGCGCCGATGGCGCTGGCAACCGAGAAGTAGTCGGGCCGGATCGTCTCCGATGCTCCCGCCAGGCCGTCGCGCACCAGCACTCCCCCGCCGCCGACCACCACGACCGGCACAGGGTCGGCAGACGTCTTCATCTGCTCGACTGCGGTGGCCAGCATGTCCTGCATGCATTCGACCGCATCGCCCACCAGCCCAGCGTCCACGTCGCTGACCGGGCCCCGATCGCCGATGTCAGCCATGCCCGCAGCAGCGGCAATGTCCGTAGCGGTGAGCTCGCCGCCGCCGAACACCAGCGCCCGATCGGTGAGCTCGTAACCGACGCTGTCGGGCCCGACAGTCACGTCGCCGCCATCTCCGTCGGTGCTGTTGCCGGAGCGCACCAGACTCCCGCCGCCGAGTCCCAGCGAGAGGACGTCGGGCATCCGGAAGTTCGTGCGCACTCCCGCGACCGAGACCGCCGTCGAGGCCTCTCGGGGGAAGCCGTGCACCAGCACGCCCACATCAGACGTCGTGCCCCCCACGTCGATGACCACCCCGTCCCGGATACCGCTCAGGAATGCCGCTCCCCGCATTGAATTGGTGGGGCCTGATGCAAACGTGGCCACCGGGTAGCGGCGGGCGAAGTCGGCGCTCATCAACGTGCCGTCGTTCTGGCTGACGTGCAGCGGGCAGTCGAGGCCAAGCTCGACCAGCGCCCCGATCAGCCCGGACACGGTGCGCTCGGCGAGCGGTCGCAGGCACGCATTCACGACGGCCGCGTTCTCACGTTCGAGCAGCCCCAGCCGGCCGATCTCGCTGGACAGGCTGATGTCGAGTTCCGGTGCTTCGTCTGCCAATACGTCACGGGCCTCAGCCTCGAAGCTGGCGTCAACTGGTGAGAAGACCGAGGCCACCGCCACCGAGCCCACGCCCTTCGAGACGATGTCGTGTGCTGCAGCTCGCAGCTCGTCGTGATCGATGGGGCTGATCAGCCGACCGTCGAACTCGTGGCCGCCATGGCAGAGATAGACGTGGTCGCCGAGCACTGCCCGCAGGCGCTCGGGCCAGTCGATGAACGGCGGCAGTCCTCGCGTGGCGGGAAGCCCGAGTCGCACCACTGCGGTGGGCACGAGGCGGCGACCCTCCACCAGGGCGTTGGTGAAGTGCGTCGTGCCGATCATGACCGCACCGATCGCATCGGGCGACGCGCCGCAGTCGTCGAGCACCGCCCGGACAGCGGTCACGATGCCGTCAGTCACCTCAGGTGTCGTGACCGCCTTGGACCACCCCGCGACCTCGCTACCGGACATGGCGACCGCGTCGGTGTTGGTGCCGCCCACGTCCACGCCGATGCGCAACGTTCCAGGCGCCGCCGGCTGCGTTGAGCTCACGATGCCCGCTCCAGAGCCTCCAGCACCGCTTCGGGAGTGATCGGCAACGTGTCAAACGGCACGCCGATGGCATCGGAGACAGCATTGGCCACCGCAGCCGCCACCGGGACGATCGGGGGCTCGGCAGCGCCCTTCGCTCCGTAGGGCCCGGCAGCGTCGGCGTGTTCCATCACGATCATCTCCACCTTCGGGACATCTTCCGCCAGCGGCAAGCCGTGTGCTTTGAACGTGCGCAGGACGTAGCGACCGTGGTCCAGATCGACACGCTCGCTCAACGCGAAGCCCAAGCCCTGGGCGACTCCGCCCTGGATCTGTCCGGCGATGGCGTCGGGGTGTATGGCCCGGCCCACCTCCTGGCACACCACGTACCGGTCGACGGTGACCCTGCCGGTGACCGGGTCGACGCTCACCTCGGCCTGGTGCAGGTGGTAGGTGGGCGTCGGCCATCCCTTGATCAGCATGCCGGTGGCGCACATGGGATCGTGCGGCGGCGTCGGGGTGACATAGGAAGCCCCCGCCGTGATTGGCCCGTCGGACCAGGTGGCCGCTTGTGCGACCGCACCAAGCGTCAGGCTGGCAGCGGGCACGCCCGCAACCGTCACGACGCCGCCGGCGATCACTAGATCCTCGGGAGCCGCTTCCAGCATCTGGCTTGCCCGGTCCAGCACTTGGCTGCGAACGTCGGCTGAAGCGTCGGCGATGGCCCGGCCGACAACGTGGGTGGTCCGACTGCCCTGCGAACCGGCGTCGTACCCCGTGGCGTCTGTGTCGGGCATGGTGATCGTCACAGCGTCAGCAGCAAGACCGAGCGCCTCGGCGGCGATCTGGCGCAGGCCAGTGGCCACTGCGCCCGAGCCGTTCTCGGTCGCCGAGGTGATCACCGTGGCAGTGCCGTCCTCGTTCAGCTTGACGGTCGCGTGACCGGGCATCGGATTCGTCAGCCAGATCGCTGCTGCCTGTCCCGTGCCGCGCAGCACATCTGTGCCAGCCCCAACCGGCTGCGAACTGCGTCCGGCGGCGTCCCGCTGTCTCTGATTGCGCGACACGATGTCGCGCCAGGGCGCCAGCTCGTCCACCCGATCGAATGCTTCCCGCAGGATCGACGCCTCCACGAGCGGCTGGCCGTTGCGCATCAGATCGCCGTCGCGAGCCAACGATTCCAGCCGGAACTCCCGGCGGTCACGGCCGAGCGCGTCGGCGATCGCGTCCATGTGCCGCTCGTTGGCGAACACCAGCCACGGTCCGTTGACGCCCCGGTAGGCACCGGTCGGCGCCGTGTTCGTGTACACGTTGCGTGTCCGGATACGCGCCGTGCCGACCCGGTAGATCGACCCGAAAACGAACATGGGAATCGACGACAGCGCCGGGCCGTTGTTGGCGTAAGCACCGCTGTCGGACACGATCTCCACATCGGTTGCCAGAATGGTGCCGTCGTGCCGCACCGCCGAACGCACCGCCACGATCGCGTTGGCGCGGCACGGCGCCACCAGGCGTTCTTCGAGTGCAGTGTGCTGCATGCGCACGGGGCGTCGAAAACGGCGGGCCAGCAGCGCGGCGAACGCTTCGAGGCTCACGTCGAGCTTTGCCCCGAATCCCCCGCCTATGTGATGGCCGACCACTCGCACCGCGGACGGTGCGACACCCAAGATCTGGGCGACACGGTCACGTAGGCGGAACGGGTACTGGTGGGATACCTCGATGGTGTAGCGGCCCGATTCGTAGGTGGCGAGCGCCATCTTGGGCTCTAGGTGCGCCTGGTACTGCCGGGGCGTGCGGTAGGTGCCCTCCACCACGATGTCGGCCGCGGTGAATGCCTCATCGAGGTCGCCTGGATCGTGCACGACTTCCGCGACCACGTTGCCGTCACGCCCGATGTCGGCACCGCCCGCGACGGCGAAGCGGTTCCAATCGGGATGCACCAGGCGCGCACCGGGGGCGAGGGCCTGCTCGGGCGTGGAGACGGGCTCGGCCGTCTCGATGTCGAGTGCCACAGCCCGAGCGCCGGCCTCGGCAGCCGCTCGGCTCTCGGCAACCACGATCGCAACCGGCTCGCCCTCGTAGGCCACATAATCCGCGGCCAGCACGGGGGTGTCCGACACGATCACACCGGTTCGCCAGTCCGGCACGTCCGCCGACGTCAGGACCTCGAGTACCCCCTTGATCCTGAGTGCGGGCGCTGGGTCGATCCCCCGGATCCGACCGGCTGCAACAGGCGATCGAGCAACCGCCGCCCACAGCATCCCGGTTCTTGACAGGTCAGCTCCGAAGATTGCCTGGCCGCGCAGCTTCGTGTCGGCATCGCTGCGATCGGGGCTGGTCCCCACGACGCTCATGGCTGCACCGCACGCGCAGCATCCAGTGCTGCTTCGACTATCTGCTGGTACCCGGTGCAGCGGCAGATGTTGCCTGCGAGCGCCCGGCGGATGTCAGTCTCGGTGGGTTCGGGAACGTCGTCCAGCAGGGCAGTGAGCACCATGAGCACGCCGGGCGTGCAGTAGCCGCACTGCACTGCCGCGTGGCGTACGAATGCCTGCTGCAGCGTCGTCAGCTCGGCCGCTCCGGCAAGCCCCTCGACAGTGCGGACGACCCGACCGCTCGTCGAGCCTGCCGCCAGGATGCATGACGCCACCGGTCCGCCGTCCACCAGCACGGTGCAGGCACCGCATTCGCCTTCCCAGCAGGCTTCCTTCGGCCCCGTGAACCCCAGCCGTTCCCGCAGGGTTCCCAGGAGCGTCTCGCCCGCATCCACGTCGAGCTGGTGTGCGCGGTCATTGACCACGAGCCGGATCGTCACGTCTCGCTCTGAAGGCGACACCGGCATCAGCCGCTCGCCCCTGGGATCTGCGCAGTGCATTGTCGGGCCAGCCGGCCGAACAGACCCCGCAGCACACGCCGGCGGTACTGCGCTTCGGGGGACACTGCAGGCCCCACAGCACGGGACAACTCCTCGCCGGCAGCACCGAACAGGTCGGTATCGCCGCTGAGCTGGCTGCCCAGCAGCACCGACTCCGCTACCGGCACCCTGTGTGCTGCGCGGGCTCCGCCGCACATCGCAATCCGTGCGCCGCTGATCACCCCGCTCGGCGTCACCGACAGCCGGAGCGCCAAGCCCACCATCGCAAGATCCATGGCACTGCGACGACTCACCTTCACGTACCCCTCGGCGCCGCGTTCGGGGAGCGGCTCCACCTCGACGGCCCGCAGCAGTTCGGTCGGCCGCAGGGCCGTCGCGCCGGGGCCTTCGAGGAACTCCTCCAGCCCCATGCGTCGCCGGCCCGATTTCGACACCAGCATCAGATGCGCATCGGCGACGAGCAGGGCGGGCAGCGTGTCGGCTGTTGCCGCTGCTGAGCAGATGTTGCCGCCTAGCGTGGCCACGGTCTGGGTCTGCCACGCCCCGACCGACGCAGCCGCCTGCGCCAGCGCCGGGTGCCGCAACTGAACAAGCGAGGCCATCGCAAGCCGACGCAGGGTGACCAGCGCGCCGATGCTGGTGACACCGCCGACCTCGGAGATGCCCTGCAAGCCGTCGATCCCGCTGATGTCGATCAAGGCAGCCGGTGACAGCTCGCCACGCAGGTGCGCCGGCATCACGTCGGTTCCGCCTGCCAGGATCCGCCCCTCGGTGCCCCAGCGACTCAGCTCGTCAACCGCCTCGGCGACGCTGCGAACCCTGCAGAACTGCACCGCCGCACCTCCCGGCCTCGCCGCCTCGGGCGATGCTAGTGCTCGCCTCTCGGAGGTCTCTCCCGGGCGAAGGCACCGGAGCGTGGAGGGCAGATCACGGCGTCCAGGGTTCGCTGAGCGCTGCGTGCTGGTCGAGCAACGCAGGGATCTGGGACAACGGGCGACGCCCGAATCCGCACTCGGTGGCGAGGCCGAATCGGGACACATGCCGCGACGCGGTGGCAATGCGCTGGCGAGTTCCCTCTTCGCCGCCCGTCGCATGCACCAGCCCGAGGTACAGCTCGGTCTCGTCGGGAATCTCCACCGCTCCCAGCGCCTCGAAGTACGCGTCGTCGTCTCGCTGCCTCGGCACCGGCAGGTGGATCCAGTCGATGCGCCTGTTCACCTGCTCCAGCAGCGTCTGGGCCGCCCATGCCAAGTGTCCGGTGTCGCTCGGTTCGACGAAGTGCTGATGGCCGGCGTCGCCGTAGCACAGGTGGTAGCCCATTTCGACTTCGCCTGGCACCAGGTTGCCGAGGTGGACGATGTGCTGTGCGATGCCGTCGCGAGCCGCTGTGCCACCGCTGCCGGTGTCCTGGTAGGTCCACAGACCTTCGAGAATCCCGAACTCGATGCACACCTCCCACTGGATGGCCAGCCGATCGCTCGGGATGCCGTCGAGAATGCGCTGCAGCTGGGCTTCCATGGCAGCGGTCCACGCTTCGAGCACGGCCGGGCGGGAGTTCGGCGCGACATAGATGGTGACCACACTGAGCGGTGACGGCAGTCCCACCATGAAGCGCACGTTCTCAGGCAGCGTGCCAGCGCGCTGCGCCGCCTCGAATCGCTCCCACGAAGCGAGCGCTGCCTCGGCATACCCCAGATCGACGAGTTCGAGCGGCCCGGCACCGTCAATCACCTGGTGTTGGGGAATCTCGCGTCCCAGGTACGCCGAGTTCACCGAACGGGTCTCGAGCTGGGGGCACTGTGCCAGCTTGGGAAACTGCCAAGCGATCCAGGTGTCCCGTTCGCCGACTTCGCCGTCGGGCACGCGGCGCAGGTGGCTCGCGAGATGGTCGCGGACGAGCGCGAACAACTCGTCCGGTTCCGAAACTGGGGCGCTGCCCACCAAGTGAGCACCACGGACTTCGGCCATCAGATTCTCCCCTCCCAGGATCTCACGTGCCTCGCAGGCTCGAGTTGGTAGTTGCGTGCTTCGGGCGGCTACCCGTTGATGCGCTCCCGTGCTGCCCCGGGTGTTTCGGCCTCCTGCGACGCTGCGATGCCGGCCTCGCGGTCCAGCGGGAACGTCGTCATCCCGTCTGGGCCGGGCGGGGCCATCTCGGGCGGGAACATCGCGAAGCCCGATTCGTCTCGCGGCTTGCGCTCGAGGTTGAGGCCCCTCGTGTTCGCGCCCTTCGGCGGCTCGACCGGCGTGTCCTCGAGCACCTCGATATCCACCCACCACTTCTTGGTCGGGTTGATCTCGCCGCGGCCCAGCTTGTCGTCGAGCCGTGCAATCCAGGAGCGGGCGAACGGCAGCTTCATCGCCGCCCACTGGAACGGACGCTCCGCCAGCACTCCCTCGACGTTGTAGGGGCAGGTCTTCATGCAGCGCCCGCAGGCCGAGCCGCGCATGTTGGTGATGCGGTAGCGGGCGCAGCGGTCCACGTCGGGCTTCCACATCTCGTAGCCGTTGAACATCACCTTGTCGCCGAATCGGATGGCCCCCACAGGACACTCGCGGGCGCACTTGGTGCACTTGGTACAGAAGTCCTGCAGCCCGAAGTCGATCGGCCGGTCCGGCGTCAGCGGCATGTCGGTGGTGATGGCACCCGACTTGAAGCGAGGGCCCACGAAGGGGTTCAGCACCAGCTCGCCGATGCGCGACAGCTCCCCGATGCCCGCCGACAGCAGCAGCGGGATGTGGTTGATCTCGTCGTCGGCGGCGGTGTGTGCCTGCGCGTCGTAGCCGAGCCGGCGGATCTGCGCGGCAATCGCGTTGGCGATGATCGACGCCCGCAGGTAGGCGCGCATCGACTGCGCGCCGCTGATCCAGTCGTCGCCCGACGCGCCCTCCATGGTCTCGAAGCCCTGATCGAGCACGAACACGATGGCGTTGCGGTGCCTGGCTTCGATCGGCGAGCCGTCGGGACGGTGGGAATACCAGGCGTAGGCGGGCGCTTCGCACACGCCGGTCATGTCCGCGCCGATGAAGTGTCCCAGCGCCTTGACAGCGTCGGCATTCGTCCCGGCGTCGCCGACGCCAGGGCCGATCTCAGCGGCGGCCTCGCCCCGCTGCAGCGGAACCAGCCGACGCAGCATCTCCTGCGATGCGATGCCGTGGGGCGCCTTGCGGATGAAGCGGGCCACTTCGGTGCGCGGGCGCGGACCGAGGTCGCCGGCGCCGGCCCGCACGAAGAAGTTGTGGCGGGCCGCAGGTCGCGTGACCTCTTCGGGGATGACCAGCGTGGTCGGCTCGTCGACCCGCTTCACCTTCTCCATCGGGTAACGGCCCAGGTGCCACGGCCGGTGCCGCCCGTCCAGGCGGCTCCAACCCGGTCGGGTGCCGCCCCGACCCAGCCAGTGCTTGAGGGAGATGCGCAGGTTCTGCACGGCATTGCGCGGCGCGAGCGGGCCGTCGGGGGTGAGATCCAGATTCGTCGTCACCACTGCAATGGCGAACCCCCGCTTCAGGAAGGGATGCCCGAGCCCACGACGCCCTGCCTCGAGCACCCCGGCTTCGAGACCGACCCGGCAGCGGTCCACGTCGGAGACTGCTGCGGTGTGGGCGGTGGCCGCATATCCGAGCGTGCCCAGATAGCGGGTGAGCACGGTGGCGATCTCGGTGGCGCGCAGGTCGGCGTTGTCCTGTTCGGAACCGGCGATCCAGTCGTAGCCCGGCTCTCCGGGCCGGATGGGCCGTCCCAGGCCCACGACGATGGCGATGGCGCTGCGGTGCCCCTCGATCGGCTCTGCAGTCCAGCACTCCCGCGACGGCTCACAGATGCCCGCAAGGTCGGCGTCGAGGAAGAAGCAGTACCCGCGCATGTTGTCCACTGCGGCTTGTGCGCTCGGCATCGGCGCCGGCGCAGCCAGAACGTCCGCTGTCCGGCAGGCTGTGAAGACGTCGACGATGTCGCCGAAGACATGGGCGACGCCCCACTCGCCCGGTGAGGCCGGTGCGGGCGGCGGGCCGGGCAATTCCTTCCTCGCATCGAGCGTCCCGGGCGCGAGCCGGGGCAGCAGCTCGGTGGGCAGCGGACCCGCCGCTGCGGCTCGCTTGCGGTGTGAGAACAAGCGCATGCGGCTGCCTTACCTCGGTCAGGATTCCACTGGGTCAGGCGCGCCTGCGTCGTGCGGTGCTCAGTCGGCGGCGACCGGGGGCGTGGTCTCGCTCATCCGGTCCCACACCACCTGATCGGGCAGGCTCATCACCATGTCGTAGTGGTCTTCGGGCATCAGCCGCGGCATGCCGGTGTCCGAAGACGGCTGGGGCACTGATTCCGCGGGGCGGCTGTATTCCGCCGGGTACTTCAACTGCTCCAACTCGGAGGCCGAGATCCCGCACAGGTCCTGGACTTCAGGGTCCACCCACTGCTCGACGGGAATCGCCGACCCGCATGCCACTTCGAGGGCCAGCCCTTCCGGCCCGGCGAAATGGATCGACTGGATGAAACCGTGGTCGATCGGACCGAACACCTGCACGCCCCGGTCGCGGATGCGGTCCCTCAGCGCCATCAGGTCCTCGAAGGTGTCCACGTTGAAGGCCACGTGCTGCATGGTGCCTGCGGTCACCGGCTCGCCCGGCCCGCCGGCATGGGTGACGCCCAGCTCGATGTCCTTGGCGTTGTCCGGGTGCTGGACGAATGCCACGTAGCTGTCGGGCGCCAGCTCCACGAACCCGTGGTAGGTGCCGTCCACGCCGTGCATCCAGTAGAGCGCCTTCAGCGGCAGCCCTAGCACGTCGCACCAGAACCCCAGTTGGCCCTTCATGTCGCGGGTGGACAGGGCGAGATGGTTCACCCCGTTGGGATGCAATGCAGGCATTCGAGCGGCTCCCTCTTCGCTTGCGACTATATGCCTCGCCCAGCCCTCGCTTCGGCCCTGAGTGCGTTCAGAGACTTGGCGGTGCAGCCTTCACGACCCGGGTGAGGAGGCCTGCTCCGCGCCGGCAGCGAGCGACTCTTTGTGCCGTTCGTAGTTCCCCACCATCTCCAGGAACCGCTCGGGGTTGTAGATGTCCTCTTCGTAGCTCCACAGGCCATTGCCGGCGTACTTGAGGAGCGAGAAGTTGTACTCCCGATGGTCCGAACCGTCGCCGGGGTCGGCCATGCGGTTCCAGATCTGGCACACCACCCAGCCACGTTCCTCATCGATGATGTACCACTCGATGGGGAACTCGATCATCTCGGAGCCCGGCCACTCGCTCATCTGGGACTGGATCCACTCGTAGATCGCTTCCCGTCCAGTCATCGTGCCGAAGAAGTGCTCGACGTAGGTGGCATCCTCGGTGAAGCGGTTGGCCCAGTCGCGCCAGTCGCCAGTCTGGCCCGCCTTCTTGCTGGCCGCCTGATAGGTGGCAAGCGCTTCCTCGATCTCAGCTCGGCTCCATTGGCTCATGGTCGGTAGTCCTCAATTGTCGGGTTTCAGGTGCCGCAGAGTAGGCGCAGCAGCGCTCAGGAAGTTCAGTTCGAGAGCGGCGCCATCGCGTGCTCGGCGAAGAGATCGAATGAGCGGTCTACCTCGTAAGCGGACAGGTCGCCCCAGGCGAACACGCCGACGAAATAGTCCGTACCGGCTTCTTCGGCGAACTGCTCGCAGTGCTCACGCACGGTCTCGGGCGAACCCACGACCACGGCTTGGAAGTGCTTGGCCTTGTCGTAGTCACCGCCGAGGGTCGGGTCGTTGGGCGGGATCATCTCGTAGCGGCGGAACAGCCGGGTCAGGTGCTCAGTGAACGCGGCCCACGTCCTTCGCCCGATCTCGTCCGCCTCGGCGTCGGTGGGCGCCACGATCAGCCGGCGCAGCCCGCCGATCATGGGCTCATGGTGTCGGCCGATGCCCTCGTCGCCCAGGAGCTCGTGGTAGCGGGCAGTGCTCGCGGCCACGGCGGCGAGCGGCCCGGCGGCCATGGTGCGCACACCCATCTCGGCGGCCGTCTCAAGCTGGCCGGGACGCCACAACGGCGGGTAGGGCTTCTGGTACGGCTCGAATTCGATCGGCACGTCGCTGAAGCTGCAGTACCGCCCGTCGTAGCTGAAGTTGCCGCTGGTCTGCATGGCGGCGAGGATCAGGTCGAGCGACTCGTCTGTCTTCGCGATGGCCTCATCGGGGTCGAGGCCCCACAACAGGTGCTCGGGCACGCTGATGCCCTTTCCGAATCCGAACTCCAGCCGGCCCTCGGAGAGCTGGTCGAGCATGCACAGCTCTTCTGCCAGCCGGATCGGGTGGTAGAAGGGCAGCAGGTGCACCAGCGAGCAGATGCGGATGCTGCTTGTGCGCTCGATGGCGGCAGCCAGGAACACGTTGATGCTGGGGGCGGCGTCGAGCGGGATCAGGTGGTGCTCGGACTTGTGCCATCCCCACACGCCGGCTTGCTCGGCCCGCACCAGCAGGTCCAGGCGGTGCCGGTAGAGCTCGTGCCACGGCACATCGCCCGGCTGTTCGAGCTGGTCGAAGATGCCGAATCGCATGGGCAGCGAGAGTAGTGGTGAGACCTGATGCGCGGCCGAGGCGTCAGCCGGACCCGCTCGGACGACTCAGATGATGGCGCTCTCGACGAAAGGCTCGCCGTCGACGATGCGCTGGTAGCCCAGCGGCGTGAGGTCGAGCGTGCGGTACTCGCCGTAGGCAATCCACTCCGACACCGCCCGCCCGATGGCGGGCGACTGCTGCATGCCGTGACCCGAGAACCCGTTGGCGAAGATGAAGTTCCCGATCTGGTGGTGCGGGCCCACCACCACGTTGTGATCGAGCGTGTTGTAGGCGTAGTGGCCGGCCCACTGGCTGGTGACCTTGAGGCGCTCGAAAGCGGGCACGCGATGCGCGAGCACCGGCCACACCTTGTTCTCGAAAATATGGTGGTCCATGGCGAAGTCGTCGTAGTCGACGGCGGGGTCCACGTCGGGCGTGCAGCCGCACATGTAGGCGTCGCCGTCGCTGCGCATGTGGACACCGGTCGGGTCGATGGTCAGCGGCAGGGCCCGATCGAGCGGCTCGGCCGCATCGAAGATGAACGTGTACCGCTTGCGCGGCTCCACCGGCAGGGCGGCGCCTGCCATTCGGGCCACTTCGACGGCGCGCGGCCCGGCTGCGTTCACCAGAGTTCCGCATCGGACGGTCGTGCCTGACGCCAGCACTGCAGAGGTCACCTGTCCGGTCGCCGTGATGAGATCGACAACCTCATCGGTGACGTAGGTGACGCCGTTGTGGCGGGCCTTGCGGCGCCACCAATCGAACATCGTGCCCGAGTCGAAGTAACCCTCGTCGGTCAGGTTGTGGCTGCCGCAGATGATGTCTTCGACGTTGTAGAAGGGATAGTCGGCCTTGATCTCAGCCGGGCTCATGATGCGCGTGCCCGAACCGAGCTCAGCCTGGATGGCTTGGTTGCGGCGCAGCGTGTCGGCGAAGCGCTCATCGGCGGCGAGGTACATGTAGCCGAAGTGGTGGACGAAGATGTCGGGGATCTCGAGATCGCCGCCGAGACGTTCCCGGAAGTTGCGCACGAAGTCGGCGCTGAAGCGGGAGATCTGCACGTTCAGCGGGTTCGAGAACTGCTGGCGCATGCAGCTGTTGGTGTGGGTGGTGGATGCGTTCGCGTAGGTCGGATCGCGCTCCACCACCAGCACCGAGCCGTCGAAGCCGTCGCTGGCCGACAACGCCCATGCGATCGACGACCCCATGACGGCGCCGCCCACGATCACCACGTCATATGCATCGCGCACCGATCACCGTCCCGCCGTCAGCCCCAGCAAGGCGTGGGACCGCCCTTGTCCATGTCGAACGCCCAAGATGATGGCAGCCGCTGCTCCGGCTGCCCGGCGCTGGGAAGGGATGCGCACGGACAGCCGTGTGCTGTCGGGAACAATGGCTCGCGACAACGACGCTGGTTCACCGGGAGGTCTGGCATGAGACTGGAAGGCAAGGTGGCGTTGATCACCGGGGCCGGCAGCGGTATCGGGCGTGCCACGGCAGTGCGCTTCGCGGCGGCGGGAGCGCAGACCGTCGCTGTCGACATCGCCGACTCGGTCGACGACACCGTGGCCGAGGTGCTTGCAGCCGGCGGCGACGCCATTGCTGTGCGAGCCGATGTCGCGGTCGAGTCCGATGTCGCTGCCGCATTCGGCCGGGCCGAAGAGCACTACGGCGGGCTGGACGTGGCGTTCAACAACGCCGGCATCATGCTCGACGACGACACCGACGCTGTCGCGACCGGCGACGACACCATCGACCGCACCTTCGACGTCAACGTCAAGGGCGTGCTGTACGGCTGCAAGTACGCCGTGGAGGCGATGCGACGGCGCGGCGGGGGTTCCATCATCAACACCGCCTCGTTCGTGGCTTCGGTAGGCGCGGCCACACCGCAGATCGCCTACACCGCCTCCAAGGGCGCAGTGCTGGCGCTGACGCGTGAGCTGGCGGTCGTTCATGCCCGAGAGAACATCCGCGTCAACGCTCTCTCGCCCGGCCCGCTGCGCACCGAGATGCTGATGTCGTTTCTCGACACACCCGAGAAGCGCCAGCGACGCCTGGTGCACGTGCCGATGGGGCGCTTCGGCGAAGCAGACGAGATGGCGTCCGCAGCCCTGTTCCTCGCCTCCGATGACGCGTCCTACATGACGGGCGCCGATCTGCATGTCGACGGAGGTCTGACGGCTGCTTACGTCACACCCGAGTAGCACCGAGGCGCGCGGCGCTCGCATCGCAGCGAGCCGGCGGGATCGGCGAAAGTAGTGTCCGGGCGGAAGAGCGGCGGAACCATAGGCGCCGCACGGTCAACAGCTCGGGGGGCGGGATGCTTGGTCCGTATCGGGTGCTGGATCTGACTGACGAGCGCTGCTGGTTCGCCGGCAACCTGCTGGCCCAGCTCGGCGCCGACGTGGTGATGGCGGAACCGCCCGGCGGGTGGCCGCGCGGCTTCGCCCATGACGCCTACAACCGGGGCAAGCGCTCCCTGACAGCGGCCAGCGCCGATGAGATGGCCGCGTTGGCGGCAACGGCCGACATCGTGCTCCACAACGATGCGACGCCCTTCGACGTCGATCTGAACACATTGCGGGATGCGAATGAGCGGCTCATCACGGTGCACATCACCCCGTGGGGTGAAACCGGCCCGAAAGCCGACTGGAGCGCCACAGATCTCACCCTGTTCGCCTCCAGCGGCCAGCTGGCGGTGACCGGCGACAGCGACCGGCCTCCGGTGCGCATCAGCATTCCCCAGGCGTGGTTGCACGCCAGCGCGCAAGCAGCCGTCGCAGCCACCGTGGCCCTGGAGCATCGGGCCCGCACCGGTCGCGGCCAGCACGTCGACCTGTCGACGCAGCAGGCCGTCTGCGAGACGGCGCTGTCGGCCATTCTCTACGCGCCGGCCGGACTGGAGGAAGTGCAGCGGGAAGCGGGCGGGGTGCGCTTCGGCAATCTGATGCTTCGCACCATCTACCCCTGCAAGGACGGTTACATGATCGTCACCGTTGCCTTCGGTCCGATGATCGGGCCGATGGTGCAGCGGTTCCTGGCGTGGATGCACTCTGAGGGGTTCTGCGACGACGACATGCTGAACAAGGATTGGGTGAACTTCGCCCTGCTCTTGCAGAGCGGCGAGGAGAGTATCGGCGTCATCGAGCAGCTGATGGAGAACATCGCCGCCTTCTGCCTGACTAAGACGAAAGCCGAGATGATCGAACGCGGCCTGCAGGATTCGCTGCTGGTGTGCCCGGTCAACACTTTGGGTGATGTGCTCGACAGTCCGCAGCTCGCGGCTCGTGACTTCTGGGATGAGGTCGACGGCCTCCGGCATCCGGGGCGCTTCGTGCTCGCCGAGGGCACCCCGCTTACGCCGCTCGGCCCGGCGCCTGAGGCAGGTGCTCACACCGCGCAGGTAACTGACGAGTGGACCGGCGCCGAGTCGGAACTCTCACCGACCGAGGCGCTTCCTGATGGTGCCCCAGCGGATCGGCCTTTGGCCGGGCTCAAAGTCGCAGATCTGGCCTGGGTCGCGGCTGCCCCGCTCGCCACCAAGATCCTCGCCCATTGGGGCGCCACGGTGGTGCGGGTCGAGACCCAGAACCGACCGTGCCTGCTGCGGGGCGCGTTGGGCCATCGAGATGACGTACCCGATCAGGAGAACGCCATCGCATGGCACTCCACCAATGCAAACAAGAAGACGATCTCGCTCGACCTGTCCAAGCCCGAGGCCCGTGCAGTCGTGCGTGATCTGGCCGCCTGGGCCGATGTGGTCGTCGAGTCGTTCACGCCGGGCACGATGGCGGCCTGGGGCCTGGGGTACGAGGATCTCCGGGAGCTCAATCCGGATCTAGTGATGGTCTCGAGCTGCGTGATGGGCCAGACCGGGCCCTTCCGGGACTTCGCCGGATTCGGCAACATGGCCGCGTCCGTGGCCGGGTTCTTCGACATCACCGGTTGGGAGGATCGGGGGCCGGCTGGGCCGTACCTGGCCTACACCGACTACTGCTCGCCGCGGTTCACCGTGTGCGCACTGCTCGCGGCACTCGATCACCGCCGCCGCACGGGCGAGGGCCAGCATCTGGACTTCTCCCAAATGGAGGCAGCCGTGCACCTGCTGGCACCGGCGATCGCCGAGATGCAGGCCACCGGCGAGATGCGCAGCCGGCGGGGCAATGCCGATGACGAAATGGTGCCCCACGGCGTGTACCCGACGATGGGCGACGACGAGTGGATCGCCATCGCCGTGGAGGGCGACGAGCAATGGCGCTCGCTCGCGATTGAGATGCGCAGGGAGGATCTGGCCGATCTCGACAGCGCTGCCCGGCGAGAACGCCAGGCTGAGCTGGACGAGATCGTGACGGAGTTCACTGCCCGCCAGAACGGGCCGGGCCTCACGCATCGCCTGCAAGCGCACGGCATCGCCGCGCACCACGTGCAGAACTCCGGCGCCTGCCTCAACGACCCGCAGCTCGCCCATCGCGGTCACTTCCAGTGGGCACCGCACGGATACGCCCGCCGGACCGTCGTCGACGCCATCCCCTACACGCTCTCTGCCGCGCACAACGGCTTCAGTTGGGCGGGCCCCACCTACGGCGAGCACGCCATGGAGATCCTGGAGGACCTGCTGGGCTACGACGCCGACCGCATCGCAGAGCTGGCGGTGGCCGAGGCCCTCGAATGAGCAGCGATCCGCCGTCGCCGCGGCTCGAGCTGGCCGTCGGTGACATCACGGTCGAGCAGGTCGACGCAATCGTGAACGCGGCCAACGAGACACTGCTGGGAGGAGGCGGCGTCGACGGTGCCATCCACCGCGCCGCAGGGCCCGAGCTGCTCGAGCACTGCCGGACACTCGGCGGCTGCCCCACCGGTCAGGCCAAGGTCACGCCCGGCTTCAGGCTGGCTGCCCGCTGGGTCATACACACGGTCGGGCCGATCTGGCACGGCGGTGACCAAGGGGAGTCCGAACTGCTGGCGTCGTGCTACCGGCAATCGCTCGCCCTAGCCGACGAGGTCAACGCCCGCTCAGTCGCCTTTCCGGCAATCTCGACCGGCGTGTACGGCTACCCCATCGCGCCGGCCACACAGATCGCCGTCGACACGGTCCGCAGCACACCTACCACTGTCGAGCTGATCCGCTTCGTCTGTTTCAACGACGAGACGCTGAGCGCCTACCAGACGGTGCTGGCAGATTGACCGCGGAGTGGCATCGCATTCTGCGAGCATTCACAGACGACTGCCAGATTCCCGGACAAGACTCGGTCGTTGTGAGCCTGAGATCGCGCTGCTCGACAGCGCTCATGCTGGCCCTGGCCGTCAGTGCTGTGCTCATCGTGACGACAGCGGCGCCAGTAGCCGCCCATACCGGCTTGGAGTCTTCGCAACCATCTGACGGGCAGGTCGTCGTTGAGCCAGTCGCAAGCATCTCCCTGACCTTCAATCGCCCGGTCGAGCCAGCGGGCGACGGGTTCACTGTGTCCCAAGGACCAGGCCCCCAATTCCTGCCTGACTCGCTGAGCTCAGCCGACAATCGGGTGTGGCGGTTGCACTTCGATACGCCCCTGGGCAACGGCGTCTATGAGGTTTCGTGGCGAGTAGCGGCGGAGGATGGCCACGTCGTCGAGGGCACGTTCGGATTCACGGTCGATGTTCCAGTTGCCGAATCCCCCGCAGAGTCGTCCACGGACTCCGCTACAGACCCACCAGCAGAACCCCCTGACAGCAACGCTGTAACAGGCGACGTTGTCGAGGAGTCGCCGACAGGCACGAGCGCGGCGGTCGACTCCGACGACGGATCGACGACCCCGGCAACCACGCCGCAGGCAGGCGAAGAGACGCCCACGGTGGCTGCGGAAGCGCCTTCTCCGACGACGGCACCGGGTGGCACTGCTCCCGCGGAATCTGGAGCTACATCCGAGGACGGCCCACCTCGTCAGGCGCGGCGCAGCCCAGGAGCCACAGGCGCCGAACGGCTCGCTGAGGCCCTGCGAATCGTGGGCCTGCTCGCGACGCTCACCATCGTCGGCGGGTTCGCGTTTGCCACGTTCGTCGTGCGCAGTGAGCCATCGGAACGAGCCCGAGTGCACCGCGTGCTGTTCGTCAGCGGGATCGCCCTCGTCGCCGCGGCCGTAGCGACCGCGCTGACCCAAGCGGTGGTGATCGAAGACGACTGGAGTGCGGTCGTGTCGATGGACGCGATCAGCGACGCACTCGCTGCGCCCTTCGGCATCGCCGTGGGTTTGCGCGTGCTCGGAGGCCTCGTCGTGTTTGGGCTGGCTCGCCCGCGCGTTCCGCATTCCAACCGGAACCGCTTCCGCACCCTCGGGCTGATCGGCGCGGCGCTGGTGATCGTCTCGTATTCCTTCGACGGACACACGGTCACCGAGGGGCCGAGACTGCTGCACGCTGCTGCCAATGCGACGCACGTGACTGCTGCTGCTGTGTGGAGCGGAGGCCTGGTGTTGCTCGCCGACTTGCTCCGGCGCCGTCGCGGTGACGCCGGGCTGGTCGGGCCGTTGATGCGTTTCTCGCAGTTGGCGTCCGTGTCGCTCGTGCTTGCCGGTGTCGCCGGCACCGTCATGGCGCTGCTCGTGATGGATCGATTCGCCGACCTATGGTCAACGGGGTGGGGTCGTCTGCTGATCGCAAAAGTCGCCCTTGTGGCCTTGGCCGCCGTGATCGGTGGGCGCAACCGCTGGGTGCACATGCCAGCAGCGGCGCAGCACGTCAGCTTGCAAGCGCAGCCCTTGGTTCAGCAGCGCCTGTTCAGGGCCGTGAGCATCGAAGCCGCCGTCCTGGTGGCGGCTGGCGTCGTCACCGCATTCCTGGTCGGAGCGTCCGCCCTGTGACCCGACTCAGAACCTCGCTCCCATGGGTTGCAACCGTGGTCACCGTGTGCGCGATCGCCCTTGGGTGCGCCGCCGATGCCGATGATGCGGACGACGCATCGTCAGCCGAACCGGCACCCACGGCCACGTCGGGCGCACCTGCGCCTCCGACAACTGCTGCTGCTCCGGCTGTGCCCGACGGCGCTGCGGTGTACCAGCACTACTGCGCCGAATGCCATGGCGTCGACCTGCGCGGCACCGACAAGGGTCCCTCGCAGCTCTCGATCGTCTACGAGCCGAACCATCACGGCGACTACGCATACCGCGTGGCCATCCGCGAAGGAACTCGGGAACACCACTGGTGGTTCGGCGACATGCCGCCCGTGGAGGGCATCACCGATCTTGAGATCGAGAAGGTGATCAGCTACATCCGTGCCGAGCAGGAGCGCCTCGGCTTCGAACAATGAGCCGACATCACTGCTGCGGGGCCGGGACTCGACAGGCTTCGTGGGCCTAATCTCACGCCACTTGGCCGAGCCGAGTGCTCGCACGTGCGACAACGAACGGAGACAACAACATGTCCAAGCGGATCCTGCTCACCGGAGCCTCGACGGGAATCGGGAATGCAACCTTGCAGCGGCTCGTCGCCGGCGGTCACGAGGTCGTGAACCTCGACATCAAGGACGCTCCTGACGGCGCTGCCGAACACCATCACTGCGACGTGTCGGATCCAGCTTCGATCGAGAGCGTCGTGGCCGGCCTCGAGGGCACGTTCGACGGTTTGGGCAACATCGCCGGCGTGGCGGGAAGCATGGGCGCCGAGCTGGTGCTGCGGGTGAACGTGTACGGGCTGCGGCACATCACCGAAACGCTGCTGGCTGCAGGCAAGATCAACGACGGAGCGTCGATCGTGAACATCGCGTCGCTTGCCGGGATGGTGTGGAACCGCCATCTCGATCGCATCGCGGAGCTCGATGCAGCCGAGGACTTCGCTGCAGGCATCGAGGTCGCGCAGTCCTATGAGCGGGGAGGACCCGCTGCCTACACGCTGTCGAAGGAATGGGTGGTGTCGTACACCAAGCATCTGGCGGGACAGGTTCTCGACCGAGGCATCCGGGTCAACTCGGTCAGCCCCGGCCCGGTGCACACTCCCCTGTTCCCGTACTTCGAGCAGGACACGGGTGTCGAGCAGATGGCCTGGCTGAACGAACGGGTGGGCAGGCTCGGCACGCCCGAGGACGAAGCCGAGGTGGTGACCTGGCTGCTGGTCGGCGACTCGGGCTGGGTCAACGGTGTGGACCTGCCGGTGGATGGTGGCCTCTCGGCCGGCATGACCGTCGGATGGGCCAATCCCAAGGACTCGCCTGCCTCACGTTCACGCCGCAGCTGAACGCCGCCCGCCCGAACATCGCCCGACGCGACGGGCGCTACGCAGCACTTCGGGCCGTCTCGGCGCTCCCAGATGCTCCGACTTGGCTACCTAGCAGCGAGTTCGGACATGCGAGCAAGCACATCGACACCGATCTGGTCGTAGACGTGCAGCAAGTCGATGAGCACCCAGTTCTCCCGGATCTTGCGCTCGACCGAGCCATCGGGCAACTCGCGGCGCTCGACGCGCCAGAAATCCAAGCTGCGCATCGTGATCTGCTGGCCAGAAGCTGCGATGCCAAGCCAACCATCGCCCGTCAGCGTCATGGCCATGCCCGGCCATCCGGTGACACCTACATATGCACCGTCACCGAAGAAGTGCCCGTCGCCGGCATAGCCGCCACGGCGATCCGGCATCGCCCGAAGGAAGGGGATCTGGTGGAAGCGCCGGAACCCCTCGACACCGCGGCCGGTGCCGATGCCGTGCGGCCCGTACCAGTTGAACTTGGGATGCCACCAGTGCTCCAGGCGCATCACCTCAACGGGCTCACGTGGATGGCGACCCATGTCGGAGAGCATGCCGACCACATGATCGACACTGGCCTGCGATTCCGCTTCGTCACGCGGCCCTTCGGTGAGACCGTCCCCGGTCGCCGGGGATGGTACCAACCAGTCGCGCCCGAGGCTCGGCGTCATCGGCCAGACGCCCGCATGCATCATGACTTCCGGCACGTCCCAAACGGCCTGCATCTCGACAATCTGACGACCCTCGAACCGGAAGAACTCGTGGTAGCGCATCGCTACCGGCCGGCCGGTGGCCGGGATGCCCAGCCACGAACCGCTGAAGGTTCCCATGTATGAGCCGGCGCAACCAACCCAGTGCTGGCCGCCAGAGTCGGCACCCGCAATGACGATGTAATCCCGCCGTTCGAGATCCGGCCACGCTGCTGCGAGCGGCGCGAATGCCACGTTGTAAAGGCCGTCAGGGCCGTCGAGATCTTCGAAGGGATGGGTGAGGTGCACCGCCGCGCCGTCGGCGAACACACCACGCAGGGCCGCCTGCACCTTCGTCGCGTCGTAGTCGTAAAGAGCCGCTCGCAGCGGCGACAGCAACACCTGGAGGCTGCGATGCGGATCGTCGGCCGAACTCATGCGTTGATGGCGAGGTGGCTCTGGCGGTCGAAGAAATGCAGATTCTGGACATCCACATTGACCCGTATCCGGTCACCCACCCGTTCGAAGCCATTCGGATAGACCTTGCTCAGATCATTCAGTGTCACTGTTGCCATGGTCAGAACTCCTCGATGCCTAGGAGCTGGCGCATCCGTTCCAAGGGCCGCAGCCCTTGTTGGGCGAGCCAGTGCAGCAGGTCGATGAAGACCCAGTTGTCGGCCAGCTTGTCGCCCTCGCGCCGGTACACGTCCACCACGCGCATCTCCGCCGGTCCGCTGGCCGGCAGTCCCAGGTACCCGCCTCGCGGGCGGTTGGTGACATTCGCCCAGCCGAACCAGGCGGCATAGCGGCCTTCGGCTATGCGGGCCACGTGGCCGTGGAACTCCTTGTCGCCCAATCCGAACCGGAATGGGTAGGAGTGCTGCTGCTGGTAACGGTCGATGGTGTACGACGATCCGATGCCGTCAGGCCCGATCCACAGCATGTCGGGGTGCCAGCAGCGTGCGAGCACCTCACGGGGCATTCGGTCTGAGCCCTGGTCGCGTGCGATCCGGTTTGCCTCGCCAAGGTCGCCTGCCATGCGCCAGACAAGTTCCAGAGTCGCCGCGGTTTCGTCGGGGTCCTGCGGCTCGGTCAGCACACCGTCCGCGGTGCGGGGACCGAAGTAGATGCCGGGCTGCCCGGTGGTCGGCGGCAGCGGGTACTGGCCTGCTTGGCGCATGACCGCTACCAGATCCAAGAACAGAGCCGACTCAGCGATGAGGTCGCCGTCGACCCGGCTGAACTCGACATAGCGGATCGGCGTCGCGCGGCGGGTCGGGGGGATGTCGAGCCAAGCGGCGTCGAACAGGCCGAGGAAGTGCCCCATGGAGCAGACCCAGGTGGTGGCGCCCCCGTCGGCATCGTTGTCGCCGGCCAGGAACACGTCCACGCGTCGCTGCAGTGGCGCCATCGCGGCGCGCAGCGGCGCCCAGAACACGTCAGCCACCGATTCTGCGCCGTGCTGCTCATAGAAGGGGTGCATCCCCCTCCACAGGAAGCCCTCGGTCACGCTCGACGCCAGCACGTCGGTGATGTCACCTGCGGACGCGCCATCGTGACCGGGCCGACGCGCCAGCACACTGTCGAGACTTCGGTGATACTCCAGGACGACGGACTTTGCGCGCTGCAGGTGCTCGGCCATCGCTCAACCCTTCACGGCGCCGACATCGAGGCCCTTCACCAGGTGCTTCTGGAACAGGATGATAACGATCACGATCGGCAGCGTGATCGAGACCGCCGCCGCCTCGGTGATGGTTCGGCTGCTCTCGCCGCCAGTCAACGAGACGATAGCCACGCGCAGCGTCCACTCGGCAGGTGCGAGCACCTTCATGGAGTTGAGGATCTTTCCGGTCATGCGTCTCCCTGGCCCACTCAGGTCCCGAGGTCGAAGATCACCTTGCTCGCTCGGCCGGTACGGACGAGATCGAACGCTTCGTCGAAATCCTCCAGCGGCAGCACGTGGGAGATGACCGGCGAGACGTCGAGACCCGAAGTGAGCAGACCGGTTGCCTTGTACCACGTCTCGAACATCTCTCGGCCGTAGATTCCCTTCACCGTCAGACCCTTGAAGATGAGCGCGTTCATGTCGATGTTGGGCCGTCGGCCGTAGAGGCCGAGCAGTGCGACGCGCCCACCGTGGTTCATGACCGAAATCAGGTCGTCGAGTGCAGCACCGTGGCCGGACATTTCGAGACCGACATCGAATCCTTCGCGCATCCCGAGCTCAGCCATGGCCGACTCGAGCGATTCGGCCCCCGGTTCAACGGCGAGCGACGCGCCCATTCGCAGAGCATTGTTGCGCCGGTCCTCGACGGTGTCGGTGACGACCACATGGCGAGCGCCGGCGAGGCGGGCCACGCCGACCGCGAGCTGACCGATGGGTCCTGCGCCGGTGATCAGCGCGTCCTCGCCGACGAGGTCGAACGAGAGGGCGGTGTGCACGGCATTGCCGAGCGGGTCGAGAATTGCCGCGGCGTTGTCGTCGACCTCATCAGGTACGCGGTAGACGTTCGACGCCGGGATCGCAACCAGGTCCGCGAATCCGCCGTCGCGGTGGATACCCACGCCGATGGTGTTTCGGCACAGATGCCGGTTCCCTGCGCGGCAGTTGCGGCAGGTTCCGCACGTCAGATGCCCCTCACCAGCGACCCGCTCGCCGATCTCAATACCACTCACCTGGCCGCCGACGGCTTCGACGATGCCGAAGAACTCGTGCCCCACCGTCACCGGTGTCACGACTTCGCTTGCGGCCCAGTCGTCCCAATCGAAGATGTGGAGGTCGGTGCCACAGATCGCCGCTCGTTTGACAGCGATCGCGACGTCGTTTGGTCCGACCACCGGGGCCGGCCGCTCGACGAGTTCGAGACCTAGTCCCGGGCCCGATTTGATCAGTGCTCTCACCGCAGGCTCCGCTCGATGCCGAGGTCGTCTGCGGCCTGTGTGAACGCCTCGATCGCCGTATCGAGGTGATCATCGGTAAGAGCGGCGCTCATCTGGGTGCGAATGCGGGCCTGACCGTGGGGAACGACCGGAAACGAGAATGGGGTCACGTAGACGCCCAACTCCATCACCCGTTCTGCCATCGACGCGGCCACCGCCGCGTCGCCGAACATGACCGGAACGATCGGGTGGCCGGCTCCGGTCAGCTCGAACCCTGCTGCGGTCATGGCCGAACGGAATCGTTCGGCGTGGCGCATCAGGCGTTCGCGACGGTCGTCGCTGGTGGCGGCAATTCGTATCGCCTCGCGTGCACCTCCGACGTGTGCTGGTGACAGAGCGTTCGAGAAGAGATACGGGCGGCCCCGTTGGCGGAGCAGATCGACGATGGGCCGACGAGCTGCGACGAAGCCGCCCATCGCACCGCCGAGGGCCTTGCCGAGAGTGCTCGTGACGATGTCGACACGATCTGCGACCTCGAAGTGGGTCGGTGTTCCACGCCCACCCGGTCCGATGAGTCCGGTGGCGTGACAATCGTCGACCATTACCAGCGCGTCGAACGCATCTGCGAGCTCACAGACGGCGGCGAGATCGGCGAGGTAGCCGTCCATCGAGAACACCCCGTCGGTCACGATCAGGACCGCCCCGTCGCCCTCGGCGCGGGCCGCTTCGAGCTGGGTGCGCAGATCGGTCATGTCCCGAGTGGCGAAGCGGTACCGCCTCGCCTTCGACAGTCGGACACCGTCGATGATCGACGCGTGGTTCAGCGAATCGCTGACGATGGCGTCGGCGGCGCCGAGCAAAGGCTCGAATACCGCAGCGTTGGCGTCGAAGCACGCGGCGAAGGTGATGGCGGCGTCGGTTCGGAGGTAGGTCGCGATGTCGTCCTCGAGAAGACAGTGTTCCTCTGTCGTGCCACAGATGAAGCGCACGGATGCCATGCCGTGACCGAGGCGGTCCATCGTGTCCTTGGCCGCCGCCACGACATTCGGATCGTCGGCCAGGCCGAGGTAGTTGTTCGCACAGAGATTGACGCGGTTTCCCGTCGCCCCCAGCGTGATCTCTCCCGATTGTGGAGAAACCAGCTCATGTTCATGTTTCCAGAGACCGTCCCTTCGGATGCCGTCGAGCGTTCCCTCGAGTTGTTCGTAGAAATCGGTTCGGCGCATTGCTTGCCGGACCTGCTAGCCGTTCACCGAGAAGCTGCTGTTGGGGTTGATCGCACGATTCCGGCTGAAGCTCGACATGTCGATCTCGAGTCCGGTGTAGCGACCGACGTGGACCACGGGCTCGGCATCGTGATCGTGGCCGCTCTCGACCGCATCGATGAGTTCGGCCATGGCCGCGGCCGCGACGCCAGCGTTCTTGTACTGGTTGCCCGACGTACCGATCGCTACGTAGAACCCGCCCAGATCGGTTTTGTCGTAGATCGGAATCCAGTCGTCGGCGACGTCGTAGAGGTCGACGACACCGCGCTTGACATTGGGCACTCCGAGGTCGGGCATGCGCCGGGCAAGCCGGAGGACCTGGGCCTCCCATTGCGCGTGGGACACTTCGGTGTCGTAGTTGTCGGGATCCTCGATCCATTCCTGCGGGTCGCAGTCGGGGTCTTCGGAGCCGATCAGAATGTTGTCGCCGGATTCGGGACGAAAATAGATGCCGGTGTCGCCGTCCTGTACGTGACAGCCGGTTGAGCCGTAGTTGACGCCTTCGGGTGAGGCCACGTGGTGCACCTCGTGGCGGAGCGCCTTGGTGGAGATATTCATGGTGCCTTCAAGGCCGGCCATGCGGTTCACGACGAAGCTGTGGGGACCGGCAACATTCACGACAACGGGAGCCGAAATCGTCTCGCCGGTCGACAGCGTGACGCCAGTGACGCGATTGTCGGTCTGGTTGATCGCAGTGACCTCGGTGTTGAAAACGAACTCGCCGCCGACGCTCTCGCACGCGCGCTGGAGGTTGTGCGTCGAGAGTTGAGGGTCCGAGATGTACCCGGCGTCAGGGGTCCACACGGCGCCGAGCAGTTGTTCGGTTGGTTCGGCCCAGAACTCGTCGTCGTCGGGACGCTTCGGCGGGCCGAACACGGATCCGTTCAGGGCCGGGAGGCGGTCGAGAAGCGTGTCGAGGTCCCAGTCTTCGAACGGAATGTCGAGCTCGGTGAGCAGCGGCACGACCTTCTCGTGGTGCGAGTGCCCGCCGGACTTCTTGAGCAGTGCGGTGCCGCACTGAACGAAGTCGATCAGTCCACGCTCGTCGACATCGCCACCCAGGTAGTCGCGCCAATTGACCCAGTAGTGCTGCCCCTCCCACGCCATGGCCACCCCGTCGTAGGTGCTGTAGCTGAAGCGGATGATGGCGCACGAGTTGCTCGTCGATCCGTATCCGGCAGCCGGGAGCTTGTCGATGTTGAGCGTCCGGCGGCCGGCCTTCGAGAGTTCGTAGCCGATGGCGGCACCGATGACGCCCGCACCAATGATGATGGCGTCGTAGCTGTTCTCGTTGGTCATGGGTGGTTACCCCTTCCTCATTCGTTGCCCCTCGGGGTCCCAGAGACAGCCGTCGACGAGGGTCGCGGCCCTCCGAACGCCGAGAATCTCGATCTCGAACTGCCCAGGCGCATCTGCCAGGTGGGCAGGCACGTAACCCATGGCCACCGAGGTGTCCATGTAGTGCGAGTAGCCGCCCGAGGTGACCCAGCCGACGACCTCGCCGTCGTACCAGACGGGCTCGTCGCCGATGACGTCGGCGCCGTCGCGGCCGCTTTCGGTGTCGACAGACCAGGTGAGCAGCCGTCGTTCGAGGCCCGCCTCGTGGGCTACGGCCAGCGCGTCGCGGCCGACGAACTCGCCCTTGTCGAGCTTGACGAATCGTTCGAGGCCGGCCTCGAACGGGTCGTAGATGGGCCGGTACTCGCGACCCCACGTGCCGAATCCCTTGTCGAGGCGAAGGGAGTCGAGCGCGTGCAGGCCGAACAGGCGAAGCCCGAGGTCGCTCCCTTCACGTTGGAGGAGGTCGAGGGTCGCTCGCTGGCGGCTCGACGACATCCAGAACTCGTAGCCGAGGTCTCCGGAGAACGAGACTCGTCCGCACCACACGGGGATCGGGCCGAGGTCGAGCTGACGGAAGTCCATGAATCGGAACGCCTCGCCGGACACGTCGGTGGTGGTGAGCCGTTCGAGCAGGGTCCGCGATTGCGGGCCGGCGATGGCGAGACCACAGAGGTCCCAGCCGAGGGTCGTGTAGCTCACGTCGGCGCCGACCGGGATCGTCTGATCGAACCAGCGCTCGTAGAAGCGCATGGCCACGCCCGACCCGAAGACGACGAGGCGTTCCTGGTGCCCCGTGTTCTGGGTCGCGCCGCCGGTCGCTGCGGTGACCGGGCCGGCGGGTTCGCCGGCGGTCGGGCCGAGACAGGCGACGGTGAGGTCGCCGATGAGCTTGCCGTTGTGGCTCACCATCGGCGCCAGCACCATTCGGCCGGGCGCAGGAAGCCGGTTGGTGATGATCGAGTCGAGATAGCTCCGCGCATCCGCGCCGGTGAAGACGAACTTGGCGAAGCCGGTCGTCTCCATCACCCCGACGCCATTGCGAACGGCGAGGGCCTCTTCGCGCACGGAGTCCCAGGCGTTGGAACGTCCGAACGTGACTTCCTCGATCGGCTCGAGCCCAGGCTTCTGGAACCACAGAGCGCTTTCGAGCCCGTACCCGTCGCCCCACACCGCGTTCTCGGCGACGAGACGGTCGTAGATCGGCGAGGTCTCGAGCGGCCGAGCGGCGGGGAGCACCTCGTTGGGAAACTGGATGCGGAACCGACGGCTGTAGTTCTCCTGCACCTTCTCGCTCGTGTATCGGCGGGTCGCGAAGTCGCCGTAGCGGGCGACGTCCATTCCCCAGATGTCGAAGCCGGGGTCGCCATCGGTCATCCAGTTGGCGAGCGACAAACCGACGCCGCCGCCCTGGCTGAGTCCGGCCATGACCGCACAGGCACTCCAGAAACCGGGGAGGCCGCGGATCGGACCGAGCAATGGGTTGCCGTCGGGAGCGAAGGTGAACGGGCCGTTGATGACCTGCTTGATGCCCGCTTCTTCGAATACAGGGAAATGCCGGAAGCCCACGTCGAGAGATTCGGCGATGCGGTCGAGGTCGGGGCTGAGGAGCCGCATGCCGAAATCCCACGGGGTCTCCTCGACCGACCACGGCTTACCGCCCTGCTCGTAGGTCCCGAGCAAGAGCCCGCCGCCCTCCTGACGCATGTAGATCTCGCCGCCGAAGTCGATGCAGTGGAGGACCTCGCCGTGCTCGGTGTTGTACTCGGCGATCGCCGGGATGTCCTCGGTCAGGAGATACATGTGCTCCATGGCCAGAACTGGCAGTTCGACACCGGCCATCCGGCCGACCTCGCGTGCCCAGAGTCCACCGGCGTTGACGATGTGTTCGCAGCTGATGGTTCCCTGTGCCTCGCCGCTGGATGTCTCGATGACCTCGACGTTCCACCCTTCGGCTGTACGGGCCAGCGAGCGGACCCAACTGTTGCGGTGAATGGCAGCGCCGTTGTCTCGGGCGCATTGGGCGTAGGCGTGAGTCACGCCGGAGGGGTCGACGTGGCCCTCGTGGGCGTCGTACATCGCGCCCACGAAGTACTCCTCCTCGAGCAGCGGCATGAGCTTCTTGGCCTCGGCAACGCTGATGAGCTCGGTGTCCATCCCGAGGTAGCGGCCGCGAGCGTGGGCCATCCGAAGCCAGTCCATGCGCTCCTCGCTGTCGGCGAGCATCAGTCCGCCGGTCAGGTGAATACCGCAGTCCCGGCCGGAGAGTGCCTCGATCTCCTTGTACAGCTCGATCGTGTATTGCTGGAGCTTGGCGACGTTGGGATCGCCGTTGAGGGTGTGCATGCCACCGGCCGAGTGCCAGGTCGAACCGGCGGTGAGTTCGGTTCGTTCGAGTAGGACAACGTCGGTCCAGCCGTTCTTGGTCAGGTGGTAGAGCACACTGGCGCCGACGACGCCTCCGCCGACGACCACGACTCGTGCCTGGTCTCGCATCCTGGGTTCCTCGACCTTTCTCCCGGGCTAGAAGTCCGTAGCGACTCCGCCCTCGGCGACGCGACGTTCGACGAAGGCATCGATCTCTTCGAGCACGGCCTCGTCGATGGCGGGCTGGCGGTACTCGGCGAGCAGCTGGCTGGCGAGGGCTGCTGTCTTGGTGTCTGCGGTCGGTGAGCCGGCCTCGTGCCAGGACTCGAAGTTGCGCCAATCGGACACCATCGGGGTGTAGAAAGCATCTCGATAGCGGTCCTGGGTGTGCTGAACACCGAAGAAATGTCCGCCGGGTCCGACCTCGCCGATCGTCTCGACCGCGAGCGTGGCGTCGTCGACGACAAGTGGCTGGAGCCAGGTGGCGACCATGTTGATCAGGTCGGCATCAAGGACCATCTTCTCGTAGGAGGCACGCAGCCCACCTTCGAGCCATCCGGCGCCGTGAAAGACGAGGTTGGCGCCGCCCATGATCGCTCCCCACAGGGAGAAAACGGACTCGTATCCGGCTTGGGCGTCCACAGCGTTCGCGGCATTGACGTTCGAGGAGCGGTACGGGATCCCGTAGCGGCGCGCGAGCTGCCCGCCGAGCATCGCCGCCTGCATGAACTCGGGAGTGCCGAAAGCAGGCGAACCTGACTTCATGTCCACATTGGAGGTGAAGCCGCCGTACAGAACCGGGGCGCCGCGTCGCACGACCTGGGCGAGGCAGATCCCGGCCAAGGCCTCGGCGTTCTGCTGAGCCACGGCACCGGCGATCGTCACCGGAGCCATTGCCCCGGCGAGCGTGAATGGCGTGACGACAACCGCCTGATTCCGCGACGAGAACTCGATGATGCCGGTGCACATCGGCTCGTCGAGACGCAACGGCGACGACGTGTTGATCACCGAGTACACGATCGTGTGACCATCGATCTCGTCGTCGGCGAGTTGGTGCGCGATTCGCAGAATCTCGAGGGCGTCGCGGTTGCGGTCGGCTCCGAGGCTGTAGGCGTTGACGGCCTTGTCGCTGAGCTTGCACAGGTCGGCGATGGCGTGGAGGTGGCGCACCGAGGCGTGGACGTCAGCAGGCTCGACCGGGTAGCCCGCATGGACCTGGACGGCGTTGAGGTGCTGGCTGAGCCGGACAAGGTTCTGAAAGTCCTCGAGGTTCCCGGTGCGCCGCCCACCGGCGGCGTCGCTCACGTTCGGCGGGCTGGCGACGGCGCTGAACACGACGTTGTCGCCACCGATCCGGACGGTGTGGCCGGGGTTGCGCGCGTGGAGCGTGAATTCGGCCGGGGCGGAGGCGACGAAATCCACGACCATCTCGGGGTCGAACCGCACGCGGTCGTCGGAGATCGAGACCGTGCAACCCGCCGCCTCGAGCCTCGCTCGAGCGTCTGGCAGGAGCACGTCGATGCCGACATCGCGCAGGATGGCCAGCGATGCCTCGTGCACCGCTTCGAGCTCGTCGTCGGAGACGACACGCGTCGGCGCCACACAGCGGCGATGAAAGCGGAACGGCGGCTGCTCGATCGCCGGCGGTCCGTGCGCGTGTCCACGCCGCCCCTTGCGACGTCTCGTTCGTTCGGACATATGAACCCTCCACTCTGAGGGCATTGTGGCCAGCCTCTCGGCAGCACACAAGACAAGTTGTGTATATGGCAACAACTCCCTACGATGTGCGCATATGGCAGCCCGGAAGAACGCAGCTGGACTGAGCCGAGACGTCGAACTGCTCGACCACATCGTCGCCGCCGACGGCGCACCGAGTTCGGTCAGCAACTTGGCCGCACAGACCGGACGAGACAAGAGCCAGGTCTCACGGGCTCTCTCGACCTTGGCCGATGCGGGGGTTCTGGATCGCGACGCCACATCGCGGGGCTACGTGATCGGGTGGCGCATGCACACCATCGCGGCGCAGAGCCTCGAAGCGCATGTCGCTGCGGCGAGCCGCCCCTATCTCCGACAGCTCGCCTCGGCCTACGGCGAGACGGCCGAGGTCGTCGTGCTCCGAGCGGACGAGACGATCATCATCGCCTCAGAGGCATCGCGACATGCGCTCGCACCGTATGCCCGCGTCGGAGCGGCCGGCCCGGCCGCCAGCAGCTCGACCTGTCGGGCGATTCTCGCGACCGAACCGCCCGAACTCGCCGCAGCGTGGCTCACCCCCGGACGCATCGCCGAAGCTCCCGGGCTGCGATGCGCGACCCCTGCGAAGTTCGCGGCAGAAGTCGCCCGTGCCCGAGAGGCCGGCTACTCGATCGTCATCGACGAGTTCGAGGAGGGTGTCGTCGGCTGCTCCGCACCGATTCGTGGCCCTTCGGGTGTGGCAGTGGCTGCGCTCGGCATCACTGCCCCGAAGTTCCGATTCGAGGACTCACTGATCGACGCCGCTCGAACCGTCCGGCGCCTTGCGAATCTGATCTCGAACGACCTCGGATCCGCTGCGGGCAAGCGGACCTCGCTCCTGAACCCCTGAAGGTGGTGAGAGGGTCCAGCCGCCGTCGGTGGGGATGATTGCACCGAAGATGTACGAGGCATGGTCCGAAGCCAGCCACCACATGGCTGAACCAGGACAGCGGGTTGACGAGCCGCTCGAAGAGCCTGCCCGTGATGTCGTCGTTGTGGTCGGTGATCGATGAGACGGTGATCGGCGCATCGAGGTTGGCAATGACGACATCGAAGGGGCCCCTCATCGGCGACAAGGGCGCCGACATCTGCCCGAGCGCCGAGTGGAGCTGCGTGGGCGACAACCGAGTCGCCTCCGGCTCGGAAGCGCTCGACCGCGGCGGGACCCACGAAATCTTCGGCATCGGTCACCAGCACCCTTCGCGTCATCTCGCCTCCACCTTCACATCGACAAGCCGCCCGACATCCCGCCGGCGACCGCAACGGTGCTACAAACCGGCCGATGCGACGGACTCATCCGCGAATACCGAAACGCCGCCTGACCTGAGACGACGGACTTTCTGGGCACCACACCCTCCTGGATTCGCTTGGTGAAGCTCGACTGCCTTCACCAGGTCTGCTCCCCCAACGCGGCGGTCACGGTCGCAATGACCAGAGCTGCGTCGAGTGAGGCGGTCATGTGGTCGTGCCCCGGGAACTCGGCGACTGTCCATCCCAGGCGCTCGAGGTCCGAGCGCCGGCTGCGGGTGAGCTCCGCCAGCGCAAGCGGCAGGCCCAGCTCGGGCACACCGACGTCGTCGGCCCCGAAGAACGAGATCCGGACCCCACTAAGGGCGGCGACTGCGGCCTCTTCGTCCCAGTGCCCGACGATGGAGTCGTAGTAGTTGGCGATCATCTGTTGGAAGGCCCGAACGGGATCATCGGGCTCCAGTTCGGCGATCATGGTCTGCAGCTGGCCGAGTATCTCGGCGTACGGGCCGGACAACGGCGGCCACCCGCCGATGGCCACACCGGCGCATCGATCGGTTCTGCTCGCGACTTGGAGTGCTGCGTTTCCGCTCCAGGAGTATCCGAGGGCAACGAACCGGTCGACCCCTGCCGCGTCCGCGATCGCGACATAGTCCGACGCGACCGTATCCGCTCGCAGGTCGCCGTCCAGCGGCCCCTCCGAGGGAGGCAGGCCTCGGGGGTAGTCCATGTGCACGACCCTGTAGGTCTCGGCGAAACCCTCCACGAGCGCTCGATTGGCGGCCATCGTCGTGGCCACCATCTCGTCCTCGCCGGTCATCGCGCCCAACGTGTACGCCATCCCGTCGGTCCACGGATAGCCGATGAGCAGCACTGGCCGGTCGGCCGGGCCGTGAACCTCGTAGTGCAACCGGCACCCGTCAGTGGCTTCTGCGAATGGCATGGTTGGTGACCTCCTGCAGTCAAGGGGGGCTAGCGGGCGAAGAGCAGATCGTCGAGCGAATCCGGTGCCGTCGTGAGGCTGACGTTGCCGGTCTCGGTCACGAGCACCGTGTCGGAGTGGCGGAAGCCACCGAGGCCGGCGAAGTAGATGCCCGGCTCGATGCTGAAGACCATGCCCGGCTCGATCTCGTGGTCATAGGAGATGGCCAGGAAGGGGCCTTCGTGGCCCGTCACGCCGAAGCTGTGGCCGGTGCGGTGCACCACCCGGTCCAGACAGCCGTGGCGGACGAACACCTCGCGCACCGCTTGATCGACACCGGCCATGGAGGCGCCGGGAACGGTCAGGTCGAATGCGGTGCGCCGAGCCTCCATCATCACCTCAAACGGCTCATGCGCAGCGTCGGGAACCGTGTTCAAGAAGAACGTGCGCTCGATCTCGGCGCCATAGCCGTTCACGACCGAGTTGATGACGCTCACGTGGGGCCCGCCCTCCTCCATCACGGCGAAGACATCGGTGAAATTGTGCGGGTCGTCGGAGAGCATCGGCGGCTGGATCGCTGCGCCGAAACTGCTGGCCAACAGGTTGGCGTTTGGCATGTCGGCCAACGTGCGCGCCCTCATCGCACTGGAGGCGGCGCCAGCCAAGGTCGCCATCGTGTCCCCCGGCTTCACCGCGGCCATGACCGAGGCGTGCGCGTCGGACACGACCTGAGCGGCGTGGACCATGCGGCCGATCTCATAGTCGCTCTTGATCATGCGCACGTCCTCGACGATGTCGCTTCGATGGTGGTTGCCGTCGAGCTCGTCGATGACGTAGAGCGGACAGTTCGACTCGACGCCAACCGCGGTTGCGCCGTCGACGACCTCATGGAACCGATCAGTCCATTTCTCCCCGGCCGGAGCGGGGAACTCGTAGTACGAGACCAACTCGATGGCGCCCACCGAGCGCACCTCGACGTGCTGGCGCTCCAGCAACGGCACCACCATCCGAGGCGAACCCTCGAGCGGCACCACCAGAACGAACGGCCGCTCGTGTACATAGTTGGCGAAGTTCGTGAGGTAATAGACGCTGTGGGGGTCCACCACGACCAAGAGGTCCAGCCCTTCCTCGCGCATCCGTGCGCGCACGCGATCGA
The DNA here is from genome assembly GCF_965203655.1 of Candidatus Poriferisodalis sp. Taxonomy (GTDB): domain Bacteria; phylum Actinomycetota; class Acidimicrobiia; order Acidimicrobiales; family Poriferisodalaceae; genus Poriferisodalis. The sequence goes on along the minus strand of NZ_CBDBDD010000004.1, from coordinate 231,909 downwards.
GGCGACCCCCGATCTCGGTCTCGTCCGGCGGAGCGGTAGTCGGTTCTGGGAGTGCCGTCGTGGTCATGGGCGCACCTCTGTGTTCTGGTCGGCAGTCAGAAGCACGCGATGGACAGTCGACGCCGGTGCGTCAGCGAGCGTCTCGAGCATCGTTTCCATCTCGACTCGCGGGAGCGACTCATACGCCGCCTGCCATGCGGCATAGTCGCCTTCGCTTTGCCACTCTGCGATCGCCACAAACGTGCTCGGATCTGCGACACAACGCATGAACTCACCTCGAAGGAAGCCCGGATTGGTCGTGGCTCGCTCGAGGAATTGACCGGCGCGGTAGGTGCGTTCGAAGCGCTCAGCCTCCCCGTCCTTGACGCGGAACTCGGTGATCGTGCGAACGGTCATCGTGAAGGCACTCCCGGGTCGGCTACCCCCAGCGGGATCTGCTGCGACAGCATTTGGGCGAGTACGGCTTTGAGCGTCTCGAGTTGGGGGCCCGTCGGCGGGGTATCGGGGTCGACACGTCGGTGCGTCAGCAGCCCGGTGATGTAGATCCGGACGAACCGCCGCACCGCCCGAAGTGCCTCCGGCCCGAGGCCCGTATCGGCTAACGCTGCTGCCCAGATCCTCTCGAGGGTGTCCCGGGCGGAGCGGTAAAGGTGCTCTTGCCTACCAACGAGCTCGGAGTCGGGGGGCGTGGTCGTGGCGATGACGAACGCGGCGTGGCACACGTCGCGTGAGTACGACTCCCACATCTTGTCAACCAAGAGATCGATACGGTCGGCAAGTGGTCCTTCGACCGGGCCGATGCTCTCGATCCGGTCGATGAGGTCCATCCACCCCGCTTCAACCACCGCGAGCCGCAGATCGACCTTCGACGCGAAGTGGTGCTGGATCGCACCCTTGGTCACGCCTGCCAGCGCAGCGACCTCGTTGAGTCGCACGTCGGCCGTGTTATCGCGCACAACCATCTCCACTGCGGCTGCGACGAGCGCCGCACGGGTCGCTGTGCGCCGTTCCGCCTGCGTTCGGCGAGGACGGGCAGGAGCAACGGTAGTCGGCATGAGATGAACTTACATTCCTTCTGGACGGAATGTCAGGTGCCACGCGGCGTGACTCCGTTTCGCCACAACTGCCGTCGGCTGGAGACCAACGTCGCGCTGAGGGGCTCAGCGACGACAGTTACCCGGTCCCCCGGGTGGGCCTCAGGCCGGTCGTAGGCGAAGGCTCACCAGGCGGCCGTGAGCCGACACGCCACGTCTCCGATCCGACGTCGGGCATTCCATCTCCCGACGCTTCGTGGAGGACGGCGATGTCACCCGACCCTCGTCACCCCCGCCCCCGCTGGGACAGGAGGTTGCCGTACCGGTGCGTCGTCTGGCTGACCGACTGTTCCCTCAGGTAGTGGAGCAGCTCGAGACGGCCGTTCGCCAGTACCGGGTCGTCGGCAACCTGGATCCCGAGGCCGTTGGCCGTGTCCCGGATGATCGGGGCGAGCGTCCCGATCACCCGCACCATGTCGGGCGGGGAACGGTCAAGCTGGGCAGCGAACTCGTCAGTTGTCTGGTCGGCCACGGTCGAGAGTGTGACGTCGACCCCGCAACGCTCAGCCGCGGCCAGCACCCGCTGAAGCGCGATTTCGCGGCACGGGTCCTCGATGCGGACCGTGACGCGTTCGAGGGCGCGGTAGCGGAAGCGGTTCGATTCGCAGAACAGGCCGGTCGGGTCGTGCTCCACGCCGAACTCTTCGGCCCAGGCAGCTGCATCGCTCTCGACTGCACCCCTCAGCCACGCTTGATCCTCCACGGCCGGGGCCATGGGAGACCATCGGCCGAGCTGTGCGACGTAGTTCGGCCCGCCAGCCTTGGCCCCGGGCCCGATGCTCGAGCGCTTCCATCCGCCGAAGGGTTGTCGCTGGACGATCGCACCGGTCGTTCCCCGGTTCACGTAGGCGTTGCCGACTTCCACGTTGTCGAGCCAGTAGTCGATCTCGGCTCGGTCCAGGCTGTGGAGACCGCCGGTGAGCCCGAATTCGGTGCCGTTTTGGATCCGGACTGCGTCTTCAAGGCTGTCGGCGTGGATGAGTCCGAGCACGGGGCCGAAGCACTCGGTTTGGTGGAACCACGAGCCGGGCTGGACGTTCTCTCTGACGCCGGGCGTCCAGCAGCCCTTCGCCGTGCGCCGCGGCTCGACCAGCCACCGCTCACCGGTGTCGAGCTTGGTGAGGGCGCGCAGCAGCTTGCCGGTGGGTTCGACGATGGTTGGTCCGACGGTGGTGGCGAGGTCGGTGGGAGGGCCGACGCGGAGGCTCGACGTCGCGTCGATCAGTTGGCGGCGGAACCGCTCGGAGTCGTAGACGTTCCCGACGCAGATGGCCAAGCTGGCCGCCGAGCACTTCTGCCCGGCATGGCCGAATGCCGAGTCGACCAGGTCAGCGACCGCGAGGTCCAGATCGGCGTTGGGCGTGATCACCATTGCGTTCTTGCCCGAGGTCTCGGCGAAGATCCGCAGGCCGGGCTTCCAGGAGCGGAACAGCTGCGCCGTCTCGTGCGCGCCCGTCAAGACAACGGCGTCGACGCTGGGGTGGGCGACCAGGTGGCGGCCTGTGTCGTTGTCGGGCACCCGCACAAACCGCAGCACATCCGCCGGGACGCCGGCGGCCCAACAGCACTCGGCCACCAGCTCTGCGCAGCGGTGGGTCTCGGGTGCCGGTTTGAGGATGACTGCGTTTCCAGCCGCCAGCGACGCCAAGACCCCACCGGCCGGGATGGCGACGGGGAAGTTCCACGGCGGGGCGACCAGCGCCACCCCGAGGGGCTCGAAGGTGACGTCGTCCTGTACGAGATCGAGGGCGCGGTCGCCGTAGTAGCGGGCAAAATCGACCGCCTCGGAGACCTCGGGGTCGGCCTGAGCGACGGTCTTGCGGGCCTCGTGCACCATGCACGACACGAGATCGCCTCGTCTGCGTTCGAGCTCGTGCGCCACCGCGTGGAGCACCGAGCGTCGTTCCTCGACACTTCGTGCGGCCCACCCACGTTGGGCGCCTCGCACGGATTCGAGGGTCGCGTCTATCTCGCCGACGTCGTCGACCAAGGGTGCCCGAGGCGCGACGTCGGACGCCGCCAGTGCCCCGCTCAACCATTGCCGGTTCACCGCCAAGGCCGGGTCCGTGTCGGGCGCGTTCAGAAAGCCGGCGTCGGCCGCGATGGCTGTGGGCGGCGCGGTCCGGTCCTGACACCGGTTGGGTGTCGCGCTGGCGGTCCAGCGATCGCGGACAGCCCGGCGAAACCGCTCGGCTTCGGACTGGGCGGCTGCGCACCCCGGCTCCATGGTGAAGAGGTGGTGGATGAAGTTCTCGTCCGACGCGTTCTCTTCGAGGCGGCGGAACAAGTAGCTGATCGCCACGTCGAGCTCAGCGGCGGCGACGGCCGGCGTGTAGAGCAACATCCCGAAGGTGTCGGCCTGCAGCAGGCGGGCATGGGTCGGGGCCATGCCCTCCAACATCTCGAACTCGACTCGGTCGGTCACTGTCCGCTGTTCGGCGAGCAACTTCGCGAAGGCGACATCGAACAGGTTGTGACTGGCGACACCGACCTTCATTGCACCCAGCCGCTTCGGGTGGAGGAGCCAGTCGAGGCAGCGCTTGTAGTTGGCGTCTGTCTCGGCCTTGGTCGTGTATGGCGCCTGCTCCCAGCCGTGCATCGCGGCGTCGACCTGCTCCATGGCCAGATTCGCGCCCTTGACAAGCCGGACCTTGACCTTCCCGCCCCGCTGACCATCGACATGTCGCCCATGCCTTTCGGTGGCCCAGGCGGAGAGCTCCCGCAGCGCGTCGAAGGAATCCGGCAGGTACGCCTGGAGCACGACACCCGCGTCGACGCTGTGGAACCGCGGCTCGCTCAAGACCTCCGTGAACGCTCGGAGCGTCAGCTCGAGGTCGTGGTACTCCTCCATGTCGAGGTTGATGAACGTCGGTGGCGACGTGGCCTGAGCCTGCTCGAACAGCGGAGCGAGCGCCTCCACCACGCGGGCCACACACCCGTCGAAGTCCCACTCGTTGAGCTGGGAAACGACCGACGAGACCTTTACCGAGACATAGTCGACGTCGGGCTCAGTCAGCAGCCGCATCGCCTCGGCGTGACGGCGGGCCGCCTCCCGGTCACCGAGCACGGCCTCACCAAGGAGGTTGACGTTGAGTCGGAATCCCTCTCGGCGACGCTGACCCAAGTGGGCCCGCATCGACCCGCTTTCGGCATCGACGATCAGATGTCCGATCAACGCCCGCATCCGGCGGCGAGCCAACGGCATCACCAGCGACGGCAGGATCGGGCCGAGCCGTGCGCCAGCCCGCAACAACAGCCGGTCAAGTCGGGACAAGAAGCCGGGAAGCTCCTCGTCATCCACCAGCTGCGCGAGTTGATTCGCCGCGACCCGATCGTCCTCGGGCCGGATCACTCGGTCGACGAACCCCATCCCGAAACGCACGCCTGCTTTGTCGGCCACCACACCGGCAAGACGTCGAGCGGTGCGGCCCTCGGCTGCGGTCTCCGCGGCAGCAGCCCGACGGAGCCATTCGTCCACGAGTGCCACAGCGCGATCCGCCAGCGCGGTCAGATCCTCGACCTCCGACGGCACGTATTCTTCGCACCTGCCCTGCTGCTCCATGACCTCAACACTCTCGGTGTCATTCGTCAGGGGGTCACACTCCTCCTCAGCCGCTCGCGCCGGGCCAAGGGCGGATGAGGAGGAGTGGCCTCCCCGGGCGGTGCCTACCTGCCCGGGGAGGCCGGGGGATCAGAGCAGACCCTGCTCGGTGGCCTCCGCGATGTACGCCGCCTGAGCCGCTGCGAGAGCGTCTTCGGGCGACACGCCGTCGAGGATTGTGAGGAGCGCTTCGCCGATCTTGGCGCGAGCGATGCCAGCCGCCGGGTGCGGCGAGTCGGCACCCCGGCCTTCGACGAGGCTCGTCGCTGCGGCCAGCGCGTTGCGCGGCGCGTTCGGGTTGGTGGCATCTGCACGGGTGACGAGACCGAACTCGGCCGCAGCGTTCATGCTCTCGAGATCGGTGGCCGCGAGGATCGCCAGGAAGATCAGCTCCGGATCGACCCGGGTGTTCATCGGGATGGCGTAGCCGTCGATGTATGCCGGAGCGCCCCGGACACCACCAGGGGTCGAGCCGAGGGCCGGGGCGTACGCGATGTCGCCGACCACAGTCGACGCCTCGGGATCGTCCATGGCACCGGCACGCGACGCCCACAGGTAGCCGAGCGGGATCTCGGCGGTCTGGAGGCCGGCCTGCACGTCATCGACGCTGTACGAACCGTTGAGCGGCGAACACTCCTCGAGGATGCGGACGAGGATGTTGACAGCCTCGAGCGCCTCGGGCGTCTCCCAGTTGGTCGTGCCGTCGGGGTTGGTCGACCGGAGTCCGAGCGACGAGATCACGCTGTCGAAGTGGATGTACCAGCTCGACGGCGAGCTGAGCCGCATGCCGTAGGCGGTGTCGTAACCGGCGTCCTGCAGGACCGGGCACAGGTCGAACAGTTCGTCGAACGTGTCGGGGACGTCGACGCCGAGCTCGTCGAAGATCGCCTGGTTGTAGAACGTGTGCAGCGTGTTAGACACCATCGGGATGGTGTAGATGTTGCCGTCGACCGAACCCATCTCGAGGAAGGCGGGGTCGACCTGGTCGAGGTCAAACTGATCGCGGTACTTCTCGATGAGATCGTTCAGCGGGTACAGGTAGCCCTGGTTGGCCAGCTCGCCGATCACGTTGTTCGAGGCCTGGATGATTTCGAAGTTTGGATTGCCGGTAGCGAGATCGAGGTTCATCTGTTCGGTCGCCTGGGCCGAGTCGAGGAACTGGACGTTGAAGGTGTAGTTGCCTTCAGCGCACTCCTCGAGCTCGTCGGCGTACTGCACGACGATCGGGAACTCCCAACCGATCACGTCGATCTCGACGTTCTCCTCGGGGTTCGGAATGGGACACTCGTCGGAGATGAGCGCCGGCGCCGCATCCTCTGCGGGCTCGTCGGCATCACCGTCGTCGGCATCACCGTCGTCGTCGGCACCCGCCCCGTCGTCGGCAGCCGCGCCGTCGTCGGCATCACCGTCGTCGTCGGCACCGTCGTCGGAGGCCGGCTCAGCGTCGCCGGACATACTCGTGTCCTCGCCGTCATCGGAACCACACGCCGCGGCGATCAGCCCCAGGACGAGCAGAAGCGCAACCAGCATTCGCCAGGTTGCATTCTTGTTCTTCATCGGATTGCCTCTCCATTTGGCAACGTTTCATCCGGCTCGTTGCAAAGCCACCGAGTCGAAACTCGATCGGTTGAATATATTACAACGTTCAATTAAAACTCAAGTATGACTTCCCCATTTCTGACAAACGATGAAATGCTCGTGTGGCGATCGCTGATGATCCTCACGCGGCAGGGTCTGCCCCAACTCGAGCCCACCTTTCAACGCCGCGGGCTGATCGCCCTCGACTACAGCATCCTCGTTGCGGTCGCCGAGGAACCAGAGGGCCGGATGAGCGCGGGCGAGCTCGCCGAGATCCTCGGGGTGACGCCGAGCCGGCTGAGCCATCGCCTTCGCAAGCGGGAGGCGGCCGGCGAGGTCACCCGCACGGCCGCAGCGGCCGACGCCCGGAGAGTCACTATCGCGATCACCGACAAGGGCCGCGATATCGTCGCCATGGTCACCGATCAGCACCGCGAGGACATCCGCCGGCTGGTGCTCGATCCGCTCGACGGACCCGAACAGACCGCCGAACTCGCCCGAGCGCTGGCCCGCATCGCCACCCGCATCACCGACCACCCGTACCTCACCCAGTACGTGCCGGAGGCGGCGTCGTCACCCGAGCGGGCCGGCTGACCTCATTGGAGCCACGCCCGGTGGACGGTCGCGGCGCGAGCAACTCCTTTGCAGCGACCGAACCGTCGGTCACGGAAGGTTCTCGAGCAAGTCGACGCCGCACTGGGCGGCGAAGTCGATCAGGTCGATCAGGACCCAGTTCTCGTGGAGCTTGGGCCCACGGCGGACGTAGAAGTCCATGATGTTCTGGCCGATCGGACCACCTGTAGGCTCGATCCCCCGGAACGGCTCACCGGTGAAGTCGCCCCGCATACTGGGCCACCCGGTGAAGGCCGCCGTGAGGCCGTCGGCGAATCGAGCCTCGTGGAACCCGCCCCGCCGGTTCGGGAACGAACGCACGGAAGGCCCCTGGGCGAAGCGCTCGAACTCGTCGAACCCGTACGCCGAGCCGACCCCGTGCGGCCCGTGCCAGACCATGTCGTCGTGCCAGTACGCGGCCATCCCCATCGACTCGAGATCGCTGCCGTCGAGGCGGTTGCAGCCACCCAACATGTCCTCGACGAGGCGCAGTGTGAACTCGGACTCGGCCGAGTCGCTCACGCTTCGCGTGAGACCGTTGCCGAGGATGGGACCCGGCGGCAGATCGTTGCGCGCCGGAGGCTCGGGCAGCAGATGTATGCCGGCCTGCGCAGCGAACCCCACGATGTCGAACAGGACCCGGATCTCGACGATCTTGCCGTCCTCGATGCGGGCGAAGTCGCCGTAGCGCAACGACGCCGTGCGGCCCGAGGGTCGGATTCCGAACAGCTGGTGGGAGAACACCCCGGTGATGTGACCGGTGTGGGCGACCCACACTTCGTCGCCGTTGCAGATGCCACCCAGGAAGAGGTACGGCTCCCACCGTCGGTGGAGCAGCGCTTCGTCCAACGGCGCATGCACGGTCTCCCGCACCGCGGCGGCGCCGTCGAGTCGCCCGATCGGCGCAGGACCGTGGAACTCGACGTCGGGGTGAAGCGCGGTGCGATCGACGCCTGTGAACACATCCCAGATGAGCTGCTTGGCGGCCTGAACGTCCGCAACCCTCGGTGACACGGCGGCTACCGAAGCCACTCGTGGGCGTGAGGAGGGTTGGCCGCGTGAGTGTCGAGATCGACGTCGGCGCCTTGCTCGACCCTGAAGATGCCATCGGCGACGGCCTGATTGCGCGGAAGGGAACCGACGTGGGCGGTGAGGATCCGCTCGGTGCTCTGCTCCATCGTCTCGGTCTAGCCGCGTATCGCGAGATGCGTCGCCTTGTCGAAGAAGTGGAACTTCGCGGCGTTGATGTTGATCTGGATCGCGTCGCCGACGCGCGCCTCGGTGAGCGGGCTCAAGCGCGCGGTGCACCGCGAACTCGACTCGTCGCCGAGCTCGTCGAGCGCATCGGGATCGCCGCTGTCGACGTGGGTCGCATCGATGCTGAAGTGCATGAGCGTCTCCGCACCGAGCGCCTCGCGGACGTCGACGGTGGCCGAGATGCGCTGATCGGCCGGGTGGTCCGGTTGAACCGCAGCATCCTCGAGATCTTCAGGCCGGATGCCGACGACGATCGGCTGGCCGAGATGCCCGTGGAGCGCCGGGCGGGCGGCCACCGCCGACTCGGGCACGGCGACGGACTGGCTGCCGAGCTGCACGGTGTAGCCCCCACTGGTGCCGTCCTGGCGCAGGACCCCTTCGTAGAGGTTCATTGACGGCGAGCCGATGAAGGCGGCGACAAACACGTTGTCGGGGTCGGCGTAGAGCTCCTCGGGGGCGGCGACCTGCTGGAGGTGACCGTCCTTGATCACGGCAACGCGGTCGCCCATCGTCATCGCCTCGACCTGGTCGTGTGTGACGTAGAAGGTCGTGACGCCGAGCTCGCGCTGGATCCCGGCGATGTCGGCTCGCATCTGAACTCGGAGTTTGGCGTCGAGGTTCGACAGCGGCTCGTCCATCAAGAACAGAGCCGGCCGGCGCACGATCGCACGACCCATGGCGACGCGCTGCCGCTGGCCACCCGACAACTGTGCCGGCTTCTTGTCGAGCTGCTCGGTGAGCTCGAGGATCTGCGCCGCCTCCTCCACCTGTTGGTGGAGGTCGCTCTTGCCGACCTTGCGCAGCTTGAGCGGGAACGCGATGTTCTCCCGCACCGTCATCTGCGGGTACAGCGCGTAGTTCTGGAACACCATCGCGATGTCGCGATCCTTGGGCTCGACCTCATTGACCCGGCGGTCGCCGACCTTCAGCTCACCATCACTGATGTCTTCCAGCCCGGCGATCATCCGCAGGGCGGTCGACTTGCCGCAGCCCGAGGGACCGACCAGGACCAGGAACTCGCCGTCGACGAGTTCGAGACTCAGGTCGGTGACGGCCTGGAAGCCGTTGGGGTAGATCTTGGTGACCCTGTCGAGAGTGACAGCAGCCATCACTGGCCTCCTTGGTGCTGGAGATCTTGTTGTTGTAGATGCGACGGGGCGGGAGGCGTGCACTCGCCATGGTCGTAGGACTCCCAGCCGTTCCCGTCGAAGATGTCGACGCCGAGCTGGACGAGTACGTGAGGGAAGTCGACCATGACCCAGTTGTCGACGATCTTTCCGTCGACGACCTTCCAGAAGTCCATGTAGCGGACCTCGATCCGCTTACCGGTGGGCGCAACCCCCATGAACTCGCCGCCATGGGTGACTTCCTGACGGCCGAAGGCGGCGGCCCACTCCCCCATGTAGAGGCGGGCTTCGTCGATGCAGACCTTGTCGTGGAAGGCTGCCTGGAACGGCTTCTGCCAGTTGTTCTGGAACTCGCGCACGCCGTTCTTTGTGCCACAGCCGGTGTTGCCCATCCACCGGAACGACTCGGAGAAGAACTCGTCGATGTCGGCGACGCGATGGTCGTTGAGCCCGTCGACCATGCCCTCGATGACCGAGCGCGTCTCCTCGGTCTTCGCCAGATCGGTGTCGCGGCTGAGCACCGCCTGTTCGGGACGGTTGGTGGCCATCAGAGTTCCTCTCGTCCGGTGAGCTGCCGCAGGCGGGCCAGCACGTCGAGGGCCTGCAGGTCGGTCACGGCTAACCCTTCACCGCGCCAGCGCCCAAGCCCTTCACGAGGTGCTTCTGGAACAGGATGATCACGATCACGATCGGCAGGGTGATCGACACCGATGCCGCCGCCGCTTCGGTGATCGTTCTCGAACTCTCGCCACCGGTGAGCGACACGATCGCCACCGGCAACGTCCACTCGGTCGGGGCGAGCACTCGGACGAACAGGTACTCGTTGTAGGCGAGCAGCAGGGTGAACAGGCCGGTGGCGATGATCGCCGGCCACATTACCGGGATGATGACCTTGCGGAACGCCTCGAGGCGGGTGGCGCCGTCCATCATCGCCGCTTCCTCGAGCTCCTTCGGCACGTCCATGAAGAACGAGCGGAACATCCAGATCGTGAACGGCTGGTTGACAGCAACCAGCGCGAGGACGATGCCGAGTCGCGCGTCGAGTATCTGCAGCTCGTCGATGAACGGGAAGTTGATCAGGGGGAAGTCCCAGTCGGAGATCCCCTTGTCGCGCAGCCATTCGTCGATGCGGTTCGCACCGAAGAAGTACGGCAGCACGAAGGCTGTGCGCGGCAGGGCACGGAAGGCGAGCGCCACGATGAGGATCACCGCGCCGGAGATCCCCGAGTACCGGGCGAGGCCGTAGCCGGCGAGCAGGCCGATCGAGAGCGAGATGAGCATGGTGAGCACCGTGACGACGATGCTGTTGATCAGGAAGTCGTAGGTGTCCTCGGTCGCCCAGGCCCGGGGGAAACGCCAGAGCCCGAACCACAGGGTGAACATCGCGCCGCCAATGAACCAGTTCTTGGCCGGCCAGTCGCGCGAGTACGCCAGGTATGCGACGAGCGCCATGACGGCGAGGTACCAGAACGTGGGCCAGATCTGGATGTCTTCGGCGATCACGAGCAGATGGACCCCGACGAGCCCCATCCAGGCGAGCAGCCAGGGCCGGCCGTCGGCGTTGCGTCTGGACATGAGCCCGAAGAACGCCGCGATGGCGGCGATCAGCACGATGAAGCCGAGCACGAACCACAGGCTGTGCTCGAGTTTCTTCTCGTCGAGCCAGAAGTTCCGATAGGCGTTGCCGGTGGTCTCATAACCCCAGAGCACCGGGGTCTTGGCGGCCACGTCGCGGGTGAACTTGATCGAGGTCTGGATCGTCCACAGGAACGGCAGGACACTCCAGAGGACCAGCAGGATCAGGACACTGTGGAGACCGAACCGCGGGAGCAGGTTGGACTTCTTCATGTCAGTTCCTCTCCGCGATCTGGTCCTTGTAGCTGCGATACAAGAACGGGATGAGCACGACGAAGATGCCGATCACGGTGAGGATCGACATCGCGTTGCCCTTGCCGAGGCGGCCGATGTCGAACGCCGTGGCAGTGCGGACGTTGTAGACGGCGAGCGTGTGCGCGTCGGTGAACCGGTTGCCGGTCCAGACGAACACCTGGTCGTACACCCGGTACATGTCCATGATCGAGATCAGCGCCACGAACAGCACCAGGGTGCGCAGGTGCGGCAGGGTCACATGCCACAGCTGACGCCAGAAGCCGGCGCCGTCGATCTGCGCCGCCTCGACGCGGTCCTCGGGGAGCGTCTGGAGGCCGGCGAAGAAGGTGATGAAGGCAAACGGTGTGACCGCCCACACCAGCTGGATGATGATCAGCCAGCGCACGTTGCCGGACGTGACCAGGAAAGGATCGTCGGTGATGCTCTCCCAGATCCATGCGATCAACCCGCCCCGCTCGAAGAGGTCTTTGTAGACGAGTGAGCCGACGACGGGCGTGACGACCATGGGCATGAGCAGGGCGGCCATGTAGATCGAGCGGGCGCGCTTCACCCGGTCGAGCAGGAGCGCAATCGTCAAGCCGAGCACCAACTGGAGCGGGACCACGATGATGACGAGCAGGATCGTCCAGCGAGCCGCGCTCCAGAACTCCGGGTCGGAGAGGATGTCTCGATAGTTGCCGAACCCGATGAACTCCGGGTTCCGAAGATCGCGCAACGTCAGCCGCTGGAACCCGAGCCAGATCGTTGCGAGCAGCGGGACGACCATCAGTGTGAGCATCACGGCGACGCTCGGAACGGTGAACCCCCAGAATGTTCGTTTGTTCATCCACTTCCCCTTCCCAGGGGCCGTCCGCCATCGACCGGGATCACCGCCCCGGTTGTGAACGGGAGGTCGGCGACGACGGCGGACACGGCGGCCGCGACGTCGTCGCCGGTTGCCAGTCGGTTGAGAGGGGTGGCGTCTCGCTGCACGTCAATGAATTCCGCGGACATGCGAGCGGCGTACTCGCCGAGAACCCAGCCCGGCGACACGGACACGACCCGGATCGTCGGCCCCAGGGCCCGCCCAAGAGAGCGGGTCATCGAATCGAGGGCAGCCTTGGAGGCGCAGTAGGCGACGTTGGAACCCATCCCTGTGACGGCCGCAACCGAGCTGATGTTGACGATCACCGGATCGACCGACTTCTCGAGGGCGGGCCTGAGCGCCCGGATGGCGGCGAAGGGTCCGCGCCAGTTGGTGGCGAAGATTCGGTCGATGGTCTCGTCGGTGAGGCCGTCGAGGTCGTCGTGGGCCACTGGTTGGGTGACGCCTGCGCAGTTGACCAGCACGTCGAGGCGGCCGTGGTCGGACTCGATCGAAGCGGCGAGCGCATCGATCGATGCCGGGTCGTCGACCGCGACACGAACGGCGCGATGGCTGGGCCCGTTGAGCTCGGCCGCGAGCGTGGCGGCACGCTCGGCCGACGAGAGGTAGCCGACGAGTACGGTCAGACCGTCGGACGCGAGCCGGCGGCAGATGGCGGAGCCGATCCCACCGGACCCTCCGGTGACGAGCGCGAGGCGCGTGGTCACGTCAGGCCGGCTGCCCCGAGTAACGCTCGACGCGGATGTCGGCCTGAGCCTGGTGGCCGGCGAAGTTCTCGATGGCGCACAGACGGCTGCAGTACTCGCCGATCAGGGCGGACGATGCCGGATCGGTGACCCGCTGGTAGGTCACGGTCTTGATGAACTTCCCGACCCAGAGGCCGCCGGTGTAGCGAGCAGCACCCTGGGTGGGGAGGGTGTGGTTGGTGCCGATGACCTTGTCGCCGTAGCTGACGTTGGTCATGGGCCCGAGGAACAGCGCGCCGTAGTTGACCATGTTCGCGAGGAAGAAGTCGTCGTCGTCGGTCATCACCTGCACGTGCTCGAAGGCGAGCTCGTTCGCGAGATCGAGCATCTCCTGGTGAGAGTTGCAGACGATGACCCGGCCGTAGTCGTCCCACGCGACCGACGCGATGTCGGCCGTGGGCAGCGTCTGGAGCTGGCGTTCGACCTCGGTCATCGTGTCGAGTCCGAGCTGTCGGCTGGTGGTGAGCATGACCGCCGGAGAGGTGGGCCCGTGTTCGGCCTGACCGAGGAGGTCGGTCGCACACATCTCGGCGTCGACGGTGTGGTCGGTGAGCAGGAGCGTTTCGGTGGGTCCGGCAGGGAGGTCGATGCCGACCCGGCCGTAGAGCTGACGCTTGGCCTCGGCCACGAACGCGTTGCCCGGCCCGACCAGAACGTCGACGGGGTCGACGAACTCGGTGCCCAGAGCGAGGGAAGCGACGGCCTGGATGCCGCCGAGAAGGTAGATCTCGTCGGCGCCGGCAAGGTGCATGGCGGTGACGGTCTCGGCGGGGACGGCGCCATTGATCGGAGGGGTGCAGGCAGCCACGCGAGGCACGCCTGCCACCTTGGCGGTAAGGACGCTCATGTGTGCCGAGGCCACCATCGGGTAGCGGCCGCCGGGTACGTACGCGCCCACATTCTGGACCGGGATGTGTTTGTGGCCGAGGGTGACCCCCGGGAGGGTCTCGATCTCGGTCTCGAGCATCGAGTCAAGCTGGGCCTGGGCGAAGTTCCGGATCTGGGTCTGGGCGAATCGGATGTCGTCGACCGTGCCGGGGTCGACGCTCGCCACGGTCTCCTCGATCTGTTCCGCTGAGAGCCTGAACCGCTCGGGCTTCCAGCCGTCGAACTGGGCCGACAGCTCGCGTACCGCGGCCTCACCGCGCTCGGCGATGTCGTTGATGATCGAGCGAACCTGCTCGGCGAGGGCCTGGTCGGCGCCGTGGGCCCCCTTCTTCTTCGCGTCCTTGAGGATCTCAGCCATAGTTCCTGGGGGTTTGGGTGGGGGTCGTGACTCAAGGCGGGGATTGTCTCCCGCTCCCGCTGCCCCCGGGGCGACACCGCGACACGGTGCCGCCCCAGGTGCACGGAGGGAACGTGACGAGCTGCCGGCCTAGTTGAGCAGCCCCTGATCGCCTGCTTCGGCGAGGTATGCAGCCTCAGCGGCGGCCAGCGCCTCTTCGACCGGCGTGCCGTCGAGAATCGTGATCAGCGCCTCGCCCAGCTTCGCCCGGGCGATGCCTGCTGCCGGGTGTGTGAGGTCAGCACCACGGCCGTTGACGAGGCTTGCCTGCGCAGCGGCAGCGTCACGCGGTCCGTTGGGATGACTCACCCCGTTGCGGGTGACCAGGCCGAACTCGGCCGCAGCCTGCATGCTCTCCAAGTCAGTCGCTGCGAGCATCGCAAGGAAGATCGCCTCGACTTTGTCGGCAGGCGTTCCGACGGGAATGCCCCAGCCGTCGATGTAGGCAGGCGCAGCCAGGATGCCGCTGCCGGTGCCCAGCGCCGGAGCGAACTCGATCTCTCCCACGACGGTGGATGCCTCGGGATCGTCCATGGCTGCTGCACGCGATGCCCATGTGTGGCCCAGGATCGCCTCTCGGGTCTGGAAAGCCGCTTGCACATCGTCGGTGCTGTAGGAGCTGGCGATACCCGGAGCGCACTCGTCCACCATCCGCTTGAGGGTCGTGGCCGCAGCAACTCCCTCAGGGCTGTTGAAGTTCGGCGCGCCCGTCTGCGGATCGACCGGCGAGACGCCCATCGAACCGAGGACCGAGTCGAACTCGATCTGCCAGGCCCAGCCTGCCGACAGCATGTAGAGGAAGCCGATGTCGTAGCCCGAATCGATGATCGCCCGGCACGTCTGGAATGCCTCATCGAACGTTGTCGGCACCGACAGGCCGAGCTCTTCCATCGCGGGCTTGTTGTAGAAGACGTGCATGGTGTTCGACACCATCGGCACGGCGTAGATCTGGTCGCCGATCGAGGCCATGCGCCAGAAGGCCTCATCGATCTCATCGAGGTCGAACTGGTCGCTGTACTTGGCGACCAGATCGTTGAGCGGCATCAGGAAGCCCTGGTTGGCCAGCTCGCCGATGAAGGCATTGGAGCCTTGGTACAGCTCGAACGTGGGCGAACCAGTCGCTGCGTCCTGAGTCATGGCGGTGCGCGCCTCGACGCTGTCGAGGAACTGCAGATTGAAGCGGTAATTGCCCTCCTCGCAGTCCTCGAGCTCATCGGCGTACTGGGTGATGATCGGGAACTCCCAGCCGATCGCGTCGATCTCGATGACCTCGGACGGATTCGGGATCGGGCACTCGTCGGAGATCAGCTCGACCTCCATCATGTCCCCGTCGTCCATGGACTCGTCGTCCGTCGAATCGTCGGCGGAGTCGTCGTCCATGTCGTCATCCATGGACTCGTCGTCCATCGAGTCGTCCATGGATTCGTCGTCCATCGATTCGTCGTCCATGTCGTCATCGGCGGTGGAGTCGGCGACCGTCGCCGCCGTCTGCGACTCGCCGCTGTCGACGTCGTCGACGTCGTCATCGCCGCCGCACGCTGCAACCAGCAGCACGAACGCGAGAAGCACGGCGATGAGCCGCCATGCCTTCCCCTTGGTTGTAATCATGAGCTTCCCTCCCGGGTTATGCATGCGAACAGGAACCAAGGGGGCTCAGAACCCGGTTCCCAACAACTCGAGCGGCGCGACATAACCGGCCGCGTCGAGACCGAAGCCCGCATCGGCGGCGCGCGCCAGCGTTCCTGCAGGCCATTCGACCCTGCTGGGGCTGTCACCGCCGGTGACGATCACCGCACGTGCCGGCGCCGTGCCGACATTGCGCAGATCCCGCCAAGCAGATGCGGGGATAGATGCGAGTGAGCCCGCGACGGGCCGCGTGGAGACTTCCTGCGCCGGCTCGTTGAGCGCGACTTCCCAGCCATCGTCGATGAGGAGCACCACTTGGCTGTCGCTGTGGCGATGAAGGCCCGTCGATGCCCCCGGAGCCGCCCGAAGCCACTCGACTGCAAATCCGTGCGGGGTGCAGATCGGCGGTCGGCTGCGTCGATCTTGGGACAGCCCGTACCCGATGACAGGCGCGAGCTCCACTGAGTGCTGTGCGCCGAGCACGGCCGACAGGAACGCCTCTTGCGACCAGTTCAAACGATCAGGCGACACCAGGCGATCATCAAGCTCTGCCTGGCTGTAACTGTCGATGTTTGCGAGCTGGCTGTCGCTGAGCGGTTCCAGCAGTTCGGAAGGGACATCGCCGTTGCGGGCATCGACGAGCGAGTTGTCGCGCCCGAGATACATGCCGGTCTCAGCCGCCTCTCGCAACACCTCCGGCTCCCAGATGATCCCGCCGGTGTCGTCGCCTCCGAGCACCACGAACAGGAACCCGTCATCGGGGCCGGTGTTCTCGAATCCGCGGAATACCCAGGTCGGCGCCGAGAAGATGGTGTCAGGCGTGAGCTCGACGGATTGCTCACGCTTCCTGCCGACGTCGATCCGCCAGCTGCCTCTGGTGCAGATGAACACCTCAGGCGTGTAGTGCAAGTGGGCGTTGTTGTAGACGCCGTGGGGCATGGTGGCGGCGCCGACGTTGAAACCGTGGGACTCGGCGATGCTGATGTGCTGATCGGCGTTCTGAGACACACCGGGGCCCACGAACGAATAGCTGGCCTTGCCTTTGGATCTCTCGATACGGACATCCACAAAGGCCTCGGTGTCAGCCACGAAGTCCTGCGGCTCAAGCACCCGTGCCGCCAACTCGGCGCCGTCAACCGTTGGCCCGGACGCGGTCATCTGTCGCTGCGCTTCGTCGTTCGGCCGATGCGCAGGTGGCCGTCCACAACGACATCGGTGGGCCGCGATGCCGATGTCGTGTCGACGAGTAGTTCGGCAGCATGCCGTGCGAGCAGATCCGTCGGCTGCACGAGCGTCGTCAGGTCGATGCCGGCCCACGCGGCCTGTGGCAGTCCATCGAATCCGGTGACAGCCAGATCATCGGGGATCCGGATGCCCCGCGATTCCAATCCATCTATGACGCCGAACGCGACCTCGTCGCTGCCGACCATGACGGCGTCCGGTGCGAGTCGGGCGATGCGTTCGGCGCAGCCGTACCCCGCGTCGTAACTGAACGCGCCCGCCTCGATGTACGGCAAGGCCACTCCGTGGTCGCCCATCTCCCTGGCCGCTCCCCGATAGCGGGCTTGATCGGTGGAGATCGACGACACGCCGCCGACGAAGACCGCCGTCCGGCAGCCCTGGTCAACGAGGTGGGACGCCAGCAAGCGGCAGCCGCTCTCATTGTCGACTGACACCGACGACACCAAGCCAGATGCAGCCGGCTGATTGAAAGCCACGGTGGGGCTCGACTGGCGACGCATGGCGCTGAGCTGGTCTGGTCGGATGCTTGCTGAGGCCAGCAGCAGCCCGCTGACGCGGTATTGGCGAACGATGTCGAGCACATCGTCGACTTCACCTGGGTCGGTGAAGCTGAAGAGCAAGAGTTGACGCCCGCGTGCAGCGAGTTCCCGAGTCACCGCCGACAGAACGTTCTGCCAGTACTCGCCGTACGCCGGCACCACTGCGCCCACCACGTTGCTCTGCTGTGACTTGAGGCTGCGGGCGAAGGCGTTGGGGGCGTAGCCGAGTCGCGCGGCAGCCTCGCTGACCCGCTCTCGAGTTGCTTCGGACACCAAGTGCGGGGCCGAGAAGGTGCGCGCCACCGTGGCCTGGGACACGCCCGCCTCGATGGCGACATCGGTGGAGGTCGCCGGCCGCGTCCCGCCGCCAGGATCCTCTGTCCCCCCCGCCATGCGGCGAATCCTATGAATACGTAGTCATTGCGTCAACAGAAACTGGTTGCAGCGCTGTGGCCTGCACCTTTCGGAATGAAACCCTCAGCCGGTGTGCAGGAGAACCTGTTTCCACACCGCCGTGTCGTCGATCAACACCCATTCGCGCAGAACACCGTCGGGTCCGAATTCGCATTGACTGATGCCCATGACGTGCACGTCAGCACCGCTGGGGGCACCGAAACGACCCTCGCCGTCATGGGTGCCATCGAGTGACCAGCGAATGGCTGCACGCGGCGGACGGTCAGCGTCGCGGCGGCCGATCCGATGGTGGATGGTGAAGCGTGCCGACGGGAATGACGACGTCAGGCCAAGCCAGAAGCTGTCGGCGCCGCTCCTTCCATGATCGGTAATGCCGCCGGGCAACTCGAGGTGAGCGGCGCGGTCGTACTCGGTGCTGATGGCGGCCAGATCCCCTGTCATGATGCGGTGCAGCAGTTCGGCATATCGCACGCCATCGGGTTGATCATTGCCCGTCCCGCCGTAGCGACCGGTGACGTCGTGTGCCGGGCAGAAAGGTCGGGCCGCATGTTCGTGCCCGCCTTCCACTTCGATCTGGCTGGCCGCGTAGCTCTTTGGCTCGATGCCAAGGTTGCGCACGATGGCGCCTTGATCTCGGATCAACCACTCGTCGTAGATCTGCCCATCCCGCGCTGCACAATCCGCGATGATCCGGTATTTCAGCCGGGCGCCCGTGGCTGAGCCATAGACCCCGTCGCCAAGATGAGTGGCCGTCGACAGGATCCGATGCGACGACAGGAATCCGCCGTCGGGGTCGTCGCACCAGATGACATCCTCGCCGAGCAGCTGGCGGTCGGGAAACTCGGCGAGTGTGGCGAGCGTGGCGCCAATGACTGTCTGATTGCCGACCACAACACCTGCGGGTGATCGGACAACAACGTCATCGCTGTAGAAACGATTGAGGGTGTGCACGCCGCGGCGTTCCCAGATGGTCTCGGTAACGCCCAGGATGAAGTCGCGAGGATCACGAAACTCCTCGCCGAATCCCTCCATGCCCATGTTGTGACTCCTCGCCTGGCCGCAACGATTGCAGCAAGGAAGGCTGTGCTCGATGCAGTACTGAATACGTAACCATCATGAGCGGTTGTCGGCAACCTCGCATTCTAGGTTCGCGTCCCAAATGACCCGGCGACGACACTCACAGACTCGTGCAATAGCGTGATGGCTGGCCAGCGCTGCGCCGCGTGGCCCGTCGCACCACCCTTGGAGTCACCGGCATGACCTCCGCAACTGGGCTCGTTCTCACTGAGCCGCGCTCGTTCGAGCAGCGCAGCTTCGAGCTGCCTGACGTCGGCGCAGACGACGGACTGCTGCGGATCGAGGCGTGCGGGCTGTGCGGTACCGACCACGAGCAGTACACGGGGCACATCACCAGCCGGCATGCCTTCATCCCCGGGCACGAGGTGATCGGCGTGGTGGAGGAACTGGGCGATGCTGCCGCTGAGCGCTGGGGTGTGAACGCAGGGCAGCGGGTAGCAGTCGAAGTGTTCCTGTCGTGTCGGGAATGCGAGCAGTGCCGATTGGGGCTCTACCGGCGGTGCGAACGCAACGGGCTGGCCACGATGGTCGGCTTCACCGACGCCGACACGCCGCCGGGTCTCGGCGGCGGGTACGCCTCGCACCTGTACCTCCGGCCCGACTCGATGCTGATGGCGGTGCCCGACGAGCTGGATCCGGTCACGGCCACGCTGTTCAACCCGCTGGGCGCCGGCATCCGCTGGGCGGTGGAGATCCCCGATACTCAGCCGGGCGATGTGGTGGCCATCTTGGGACCTGGCGTACGCGGTCTGTGCTCGGCTGCGGCGGCAAAGGAGGCTGGTGCCGGCTTCGTGATGGTGACCGGCCTGGGCGAACGTGATGCCGAACGTCTCGCGCTCGCCCCAGCGTTCGGCGCCGACCTAGCAGTGGATGTCGCCGAGACCGACCCCAACCGTGCGCTGCGTGATGCCGTCGGCGCCAAAGCAGACGTCGTCATCGATGTCACGGCCAAGGCTCCCGCCGCTCTCGCACAAGCGGTCCAGCTCGCTCGGCCCGGCGGCACGATCGTGCTTGCGGGTACCCGTGGCACACCCGAAACGCCAGGCTTCGATCCCGATCACATCGTCTACAAGGAGCTGCGCATCTTCGGAGCGCTGGGCGTCGACGTGACTGCCTACCGCCAGGCGCTCGACCTGCTGGTGTCGGGCCGCTACCCGTTCGCGGACTTGCCGCGCCAGGTAGCGGGTTTCGACGACCTCGAGCCCCTCATCCAGACGCTCGCCGGCGAACGCCCCGGCAGTCCGCCAGTTCATGGCGTCTTCGCGCCATGAACCATCAAACACAGCACGGGGTGTTCGCACCAAGTCCAGCCGAGTACTAGGAGTCATTGCATGAGCCGGCCGACGTTCGAAACCTTCAACCAAGAGTGGGCCGACAAGGTGATCGGCCGAGTGTCCCGCAGCGGCATCGACGGCTACTTGGGCATCAAGGCCACGGAGTTCGAAGCCGGCCGCCTGGTGTGCGAGATGCCGATCACCGACGAGCTCATCACCGCGATGGGCACCATGCACGGTGGCTGCCTCTCGGCTATGTGCGACCACGTGCTGGGTGTGGTCATGTACCCCGTCATGCCGCCCGGCTACTGGGCAGCCACCACCGAGTTCAAGATCAACCTGCTGGCTCCGGTCACCGGCGGCACCTGCGTCGCCACCGCCGAGATCATCTCGATGAGCAAGCGACTGGCCGTCCTGCGTGTCGAAATCGAGAACGAAGGACGCATGGTTGCCGTCGCCCAGGGCACCACCACCATCGTCGCCCCCAAGAACGCCAGCTGAGAACGCACACAGAAGGACCGTCCTCGATGCCCACACAGAGCCGACTCTCATACATCCAGCACATGGTCCTGATGATGGTGATCGCTGTCGTCGGCTGGGCCGTGTTCCTGGGGCTGTTCCTGCTGATCTTCACCGACAACTACGAACCATCGGTGTCCCGCACCGTGTGGTGGGTGTGGCTGATCGTCGGCACCATCGTGACGGTCATCACCATGTTCGTGTGCTTCCGGCTGCTGCAGACTCCCCGGCAGTGGCGCAGTTCAGCCGCAATCGCCCTGTTCGCACCGGCGATGTGCCTCGACGCGCTGACCACCACTTACTACAACGACTGGTTCGACCAAGGCATCCACGACGACACCGCCTACTCGGCACTCATCCTCGGCGCCGCCGGCATCGGCTTGCTGCTGGCCATGTTCATCAACAAGCCCACCGCCGACAAGTCCTAGACCCGTGCGATACATGATCGTGCAGCGCATCGGCGTTCTGGACCACAATTGCGGAGCCAACTGGGGGCGACAGTGGAACTCAACGCCCGCCCGAATGATGTTGCTCAACTTGCGAAGCAAGAAACTGACATATCCAGATTTCTCGCTCGACCAATTGCGAAGCGTTCTTGTGCCATCACCTGACAACCCCGGTTGGGGTGACTTGCTGGCGGCCTACGAGGAGGCCTGCGATATCGAGTTGCTGCCGCTGCGGGACGGCGAGCAATGCGAGGGCAGGCGCATCATCGATCGTGCCGCTGCGCAGGTTCTGGGCATTCCTGAGGCCACGATCGCTGACTGGCGCCGTCGGCTCGCCCGCGAACCCACCATCTCCAATCGCCCCACCGACGCCTTCGGCGGCGAACCCCAGCGGTCAGAGGCGGAAACACACACCGGTTGAAGGTGTCGACACACCTGCGCGGCTGCATCCGCACCCCCGATAGGTCAAACAGGGATCACGTCCACGCGGAGCCGGGCTGCATCGACGAGCGCATCGATATCAGCGGGATCGGAGGTCACGATCTGATCGCCCGGGCGGCACAGGGCGACGAGCGCCGCGTCGATGGCGTCAGTCAGGCCAGCCCTCGTCAGCAGAACACCGGCCCTGCGGCCGAGGTCATCGTCGAGCGGCACGACAAGGGTGCCGAGCAGTGCCCTCGCCAACCGGGCCTGCCGTCCCGATCCGCCTCGCCACACCTGCGCCACAATGCCACCATGAGTCAGCGGCGGACTGCTTTCGAGGTGTGCAGCGTCCACCCTTCGCCAGAGGGCCCGATCATTGCGTTCCAAGGCGATGAACGCAC
This sequence comes from Candidatus Poriferisodalis sp., assembly GCF_965203655.1. Taxonomy (GTDB): domain Bacteria; phylum Actinomycetota; class Acidimicrobiia; order Acidimicrobiales; family Poriferisodalaceae; genus Poriferisodalis. Next base: position 209,893 of record NZ_CBDBDD010000004.1, on the reverse strand, counting down.
CTGCGTCAAGCACCAAGCTCACGCTGCGCCCGTCGACGTCTCCCGTCGGCGCGGACCTGCTCGGCGGCCTTGAGATCCTCCCGCCGCTGCTCCGCCATCTCCTCCTCAGTGATCTCGCCGAACTCGGCCTCGTAATCCGCGATTGCCTCGCCGAGCGCCTTGAGGCGATGCCGTTGCTCGCTCTTGTCGGCCATCGCCTGGTTCACCCACGCGCTCACCGACGAGGCGTCGCCATCGCTCACGGCCGCGCTGGCTTCATCGAGAAGGTCCGCATCGACCGTCACGGTAATCCGACGCTTCGTCATACCTTCATCGTATTTCGGCAGCGCCGTCACGCACGTGCCGTTCCCGATGATGGAGGGGTCACGAGTCGGCCACTTGGATCGCACAGGATTGCGGCAGTGGCATCGATGGCATCGACGAGGCTCTCTCGCGAAAGCGACGCATCCGCTCGCCGCAGCGGCGACGGCGCTGCAGCGCACGCCGCAACGCACGAGATGGCGGTGTCGGGTCGCCGGGCACGCGGCGAGGTCCGCGACGCTGTGCGACTGGGCGAGCTGGATGCGACACGCGCGGGGCTCGCCGAAGGGACGGTGCCGGTGGGTCATGCGCAGCTGATCGCTCGTGCGGCCGGCGAACGGGCCAGCTAGCCGGCCGACCGAGTGACGAAACCCACGGCCGCAACGGACCCCGAGCGCCCCCAGCCTGAGCCCCTGGGGGAAACCCCGATCTGCGTACGAGCTCGGCTTACTGGCGGGCCATCTCGGCCCGGGCGGTGGCGGCGACATCTGCCTGGGTGCGGGCCGACAGGTTGATCTCCACCTCATGCAGGGTTCCGGCAAACGGGAACGAGCCCTCGTAGCGTTCCGACACTGTCGACCCGTAGTCGGAACCAATGCTGGAGCCCAACGACGAGATCATCCGCATCATCACGGGCAGTTCGGCCTGGCCGGCTGATTCACCGTCAACCCGCAACTCGACAATTCCGGCCCATTCACCCGTGCGGCGGAGATGCAGCGACAGCACTGCATCTCCCTCGGGCAGGACCTCGGCCGATTCCACGATGGTGTGTTCCGCGAACGCGTTGTAGTCGACGACCAGGCGATCATTTTGAACGAACACCGATGCACCGGCGCCAGCCGTGCCCGTCGCCCAGATGACGCCGTCATCCCCCGCCGACCGGGTCACGCGTGCAGTGAGATCGAAGGCGCTGCCGCCGGCTGACGGTGACGACGCGAATGGGATCCGAGACATCGGCGGCCGGTACACGTATCTCCGGCTCGGTGGGTGAGGCGTATTTTGGCGCAGCGGGAGCGCAAACAACTCGTTGCCGCGGTCGTCGAGCGGCAACACACCGTGGCGCTCCGCTTCGCTCCACCACAGGTCGATGAGCTGGGTCAGGCGTTCTGGCTGGTCGGCAGCGAGGTCATTGCATTCGGAGGGGTCCTGCCCCAAGTCGAACAGCTCCCATGGCTCGGTGTCGAAGTCGTCGCCCGGCATGTGCCGGACAACTGCTTTCCACCAGACTCCGTCCTGCAGGGCGACCAGGGCACGCGATCCACCGTTCTCGAAGTACTGCACCGTGTTCGCAGCCGGAGCATCAGGATCCGCCAACATCGGTGCGAACGACTTGCCGGTGATCGGGAGCTGTTCGAGCCCCCGGAACATCTCGGGCGCTTCGACGCCGAGCAGTTCGTAGATCGTCGGCGTGACATCGGAGACGTTGACGAATTGATCGCGCATCGACCCGCTTTGATCGGCGTCAATGCCGGCTGGCCAGTGCACAACCATGGGCACGTGAACGCCGCCTTCGTGGGTGTTCTGCTTGTACCAGCGGAACGGCGAGTTGCCGCATTGAGCCCAGCCCCACGGATAGTTGGAGTGGCTCTTCGGCCCACCGATGTCATCGAGATGTTCGACGACTTCGTCCACCGATTCGGGAATCTGGTTGAAGAACTTGAACTCGTGCATGACTCCGGTCGGCCCGCCCTCTTGGGATGCGCCGTTGTCGGCCATGACGACGAAGATGGTGTTGTCCATCTGGCCGAGATGCTCCAGGCCGGCCACAAAGCGTCCGATCTGAACGTCGGTGTGGTCCAATAGCGCAGCAAAGGCCTCTTGCAGCCGGCAGGCCAGCCTCTGCTGGTTCTCTGATAACTCATTCCACGGCTGAACACCGGGATTGCGCGGTGCAAGCACTGTGTGAGGCTGGATGACACCCGTCTCGATCTGCCGGTCGTACCAGCGCTGCCGCACGACGTCCCAACCCTCGTCGTAGCGACCCCGGTACTTCGCGAGATAGTCCGCCGGCGCCTGATGCGGGGCGTGCGTTGCGCCGAACGGCAGGTAGGCGAAGAACGGCCGGTCGGGCCGTACGCCCTTGCTGTCAGTGATCATCTGCAACAGCTGATCGACGAGATCCTCGCTCAGGTGATAGCCGTCTTCGGGCCGGCCCGGCGGGTCGACGGGATGGTTGTCGGCCACCAATTCGGGAAAGAACTGGTCAGTCTCACCTTCGAGGAACCCGTAGAAGCGGTCGAATCCCCGTCCGAGCGGCCATTGATCAAATGGGCCCGCAGCCGAGTTGTCCTGAGTCGGGGCCAGATGCCACTTTCCTGCACAGAATGTCGCGTAACCCTCGGCTCGGAGCACCTCGGCGATCGTGGCGGCGTGGTTGGTGATATGACCGAGCTGATTGGGGAACCCGGTCTGGAAGTTCGACACGGACCTCATGCCGACGGCGTGCTGGGACCGCCCTGTCAGCAGCGATGCCCGGGTCGGCGAGCACAGCGGCGCGACATGGAAGTTCGTGAACTGGACGCCGTTCGCGGCAAGTGCATCGATGTGGGGGGTGTCGATGTCGGACCCGTAGCAGCCGAACTGGGCGAAACCGGTGTCGTCGAGCAGCACGAACACCACGTTGGGCGCCCCGGGCGGCGCATGGGGATGTTCCTCGAACCACGGCTCGGACTCGGCGACCGTTCGGCCGATGCGGCCCTGAAAGGACGGGTGTGCGCTTGGTGTGGTCATCGTTGTCGTTCCCGGTTGCAATATGAGGGCACGCTAGGGCAGCGGGTCAAGACCTACCGTCCGGCGAACGTCAGGCTGCGCTTGGCTCCCTGCGCAGCAGGCGCTTGAGGCCGTTGACCGCCGGCGTCCAGAACCACTCGGGCTCGGTGAAGCGGCGATGATTCTCGCCCGGCAGCTCCATCGGGTCGTAGTAGTTCTTGTCGGTGTTCTTGCGCAGGTGCGTCGATTTCCTCAGCACCTGCAGGGCGGCGTACATGGTGCCCTTGTGCGTCCAGCCCTGGCGGTGGTAGTTCCAGTTGTCCGGCGCAAGAAGCTGCGCCGCTTCGAAGTGCTGAAGCGCACGCTCGCTGTCGCCGGCCGACTCGAAGTGCAGCGCGAGCTTGAACGTGGGTTCGGCCAGCAGCGTGTCGTCGTCGACGGGCTTGAGATGTGCCGCCAGCTCCTCGGCCGACCAGACGAACTCGCTGTCGGGTCCCCGCTCGATCCAGTCCCGGGTCGCATGGGCGAATGCGTCATTGCCGAGCCGGACCCTGCCGAGCCCGAAGTTGATCGTGGTCTCGTCGGGGAACACGCCCTCGTTGCTGCGGACGATGCGCCCGTCCTCGTCAATCCACGCACCTGAGGGCACGTTGACCCAGCCGAACAGCGAGCTGATGCGGTGCGTCGGGTCGACAATGCACCGGAACGTCGGCTTGGCCTTGTCAAACCACTTGCCCGCCGCAGCCTCGCCTTGGGAGTCCTCTGCCACGCTGATCAGCTCGAACCGGTCGGGCCCGATCGATTCGTACAGCTCCTGCCAGACCGGCAGGTTCACCCGGCAGCCTCACCACGAGGCCCAGGTGAACAACACGACCTTGCGGCCCCGCAGGTCGGACAGTCGCACCGTGTCGCCGCTGCGGTCGGTCATCTCGAAGTCGGGGGCCAGGCCCGACTCCAGCCCCATGCGGCGGACCTCGGGCACCGAGCCGAGGCTCCACACGTCGCCGTTGCGCACGTGCTTCTGGCCGATCTTGTCGGCAAATGCCGAGTAGCAGAACCACACCCAGTCGTCGGCATCAGCGATCCACGCTTCTCGCTCAGGCTCAAACAGCGGCACACATATCTCGCCGAGGCACACGCCCTCAGGCTTCAGCTGCCAGCCGGTGGCCTGCTTGAGCTGATCGACCCGCACCCACAGGCTGTCGATGTCATCGCTTCGCTGAGCGATGTCGCTGCTGCTGTCACTCGTCAGGACGATCACGGATGGCCTCTGCTCTCGTGCCCCTGCTTCAGCCGACGGCACCCTCAGGGAAGGGGAAGGACTCAGGGAAGCGCTCCGCCTTCGGTCATGCCGAGCAGTATCTGACCGTACTGCTCGTAGGTGACGGCCGACACCATCAGGTGCGACTGGATCGTGTAGGTGTCGCGCAGGATGCGCTGCATCTCGTTGCCGTTCATCACCGCGCTGCCGCCGGTGAAGCGGAAGAGCTCGCTCACGAGGTCTACTGCCTCGTCGGTGCACCACACGGCTGCTGCTTGGGCCTCGGTGACCAGCGCCGGATCGGGCGGGCCCGCAGCCGCCGACTCGAACATGCGCTCGAGCGATTCGGCCATTGCCAGCGCGCACGCATTCATACGGATCGTGCCCTGACCGATGGCCCGCTGGAACACCTGCCTGTCGGCAAGGCTGACGCCGCCGAGGTAGCCCCGCTTCTTCTCAATCGCCGTCTCGGTCATGGTCTGCAGCGCCAGGCGTCCGAGCGCATAGGCAAAGCTGCCGTGCTCGTTCACGACGAATGCGGGCAGCCCGAGGCGCATGAGCGCGCCGCCCTTCGGCGGCTCGACGGAGAACACGTCGACCGCGTAGCCGTCGGGGACGAAGACGTCGTCCAGCTCGTAGTCGCAGCTGCCCGTGCCGCGCATGCCGAGCGTGTGCCAGTTGTCGTGCAGGATGGCATCGCCGGTGGGCGCCATTGCCCTGATGACCGGCGGCCCGTCGCCGTCGCAGAAAACTGGTGCGGCCACCCAATCGGAATGCTCGACGCCGCTGCCCCAGGCCCACCTGCCCGACACGCGGTAGCCGCCGTCGACTTTGCGGGCCGATCCCCCAGGCCGCAGCGACGCAGCCATGAAGGGGAATCCGTCAGCCAGAACGCTCTCGACGGTCTCGTCGGGCAACGTCGACAGCATGGCCCCGGTCGCCGAGGCGGTGATGAACATGCACCACGCGGCCGCCGGGTCGATCATCGTCACCGCCTCGATCACGTCCATCTGCGTGACCGGGTGGGCCTCGGCGCCGCCGACCTCGCGCGGCGACTTCATCTTGAACAGCCCCGAGGATCGCAGCGCCTCCACCGAGGTCGGCGACAAGCGCCGCAACTGCTCGGACTCGTCCCGGCCGGCCGCTAGCGCATCAGCGACCGAGTCGACCGCCGCCAGCAGGTGAGCCCGGTTGGCCTCCCTGTCCTCGGGGAACTCGTTCTCGCGGGCGCTCACAGCCCGCTCAGATCGCGTCGACGACGTGCTGGAGCTCGCTGAGGTCCCGTGACAGCACCGAGGCCCGAACCTCGTCCGGCTGATCGGCGAACTTGGGGTCGCACTGGGGGCCGTCGAGACTGTGGATGCCCGATTCCTCCACGGTGGGGCCCCATTGGCTCCCGCCATTCTCGCCGAGCTGCCCCGGATCGGTCATGTCGATCACATTGGGTCCGTAGCTGGCGTCCACCCGGTCGCCGTCACACATGTGCTCATGCACGTGACCGTAAGGATCGTGCCAGTAGTCGTAGATCTGTGAGCCGTAGACGTGCCGCCCGACACCCCATGCGAGCGAGTACGGCGCTCCCTCGGCTGCACGCTCCCGGAAGTGCATGTGCCCCCGGAAGACGTCGTCCATGCTGAACACCTCGAACGCTGCGTGGCTGAACTGCGCCTCGGGAGTCCCGTCCATAAGCGGCAGCACCAGCATGGTGTGGTGGTCGGTCTCCGCCTCGCCCCGGTCCATACGCATGAACTGGATCATCACGTCGGAGCCGGTGGCCTTGATCAGCTCCACCAACGGCGGCGGGAAGTGCTCTTCCGCACCAGGCGGGATGATCATCCGACCCACATCGCTCACGAGCATGCCGAAGGTGGCTTCGAGGAACTTCATGAAGGCCTGGTGGGCGCCGGGCGGCACGGCCGCCACGACGTGACCGAGCCGGTACACCTCAGGCGGGCCGGGGTCCCTCTTGATCGGGTAGCGGTTCCCGGCGACGTCCTGCTCGACGCCGACACGGTCGTCCACGCCGGCGTGGTTGTAGGTGATGCGATCACGGCGGGATGCCAGCGGCTCAGCCTGCTGACCGTGCACCGCCTCAAGCACGAAGCCGGTGATCGGCTCGACGAAGTGGACCCGCTTGCCGCCGCCGAGCTGGCCTTCGACACCGCCGATGTCGTGGACCGGCGAGCAGCCAGGCACTGAGGCCGCGAGCGCCGCGAGGTCATCCTCGGTATCGACATCTAATGCGAAGCCGATGAACTTCGCAGGCCCCCGGTGCACGACATGGAGGAACGGCATCGGCTCGAGGCCCCGTGAGATCAGCACATCGTCGTCACGGTGCACGACGACGAGTCCGAAATCGTTGACGAACGCCTCCATGGCATCGAGATCGGGCGCAGAGAACCGGATGTAGGCGACGTCTTTCGCTTTCACGATCGGCGCCGCTGTTTCGGGCAGGGTCGCTGTGTCGGACATGTCGCCTCCTCGTCGGCGCAAGTACGGTAACTCAGCGGCCAGATCTCATCTGATGCGATCGTGAGCGGTCGTGACGCGGCGCAGGCCGCACGGCGCAGAAAGGTGCTCTCGATGGATCTCGGTCTGGCCGGTCGCTCAGCGATCCTGATGGCATCCAGTCGAGGACTGGGCCGGGCATGCGCCCACAGCGTGGCCCGCGAAGGCGCCAACGTGGTGATCAACGGTCGCACGGCGGACGACGTGCATGAAACCGCCCGAGACATCGGCTCGACCTACGGAGTGAGCACCTCTGCCGTCGTGGGCGACGCCACCGAGACCGACGTGCAGGACGAGCTGCTGGCGGCGTGTCCCGAGCCCGACATCGTGCTGCTCAACGGCGGAGGTCCCCCCTTCAGCCGCTTCGGCGACATCGAACCAGAGCAGTGGCAGGACGCGGCGCAACGACTCCTCATCTCGCCGCTGCTGTTCGTCCAGCGAGTCGTGGTGGGCATGGCCGAGCGCGGTTTCGGGCGAATCGTCACGATCACATCGGCGATGGTCAAGGCCCCGAATCCGGCGCTCAGCCTGTCAGCGGGCCCCCGGCTGGGACTGACTGCGGTGCTCAAAGCACTGTCCAAGGAAGTCGCCAAGGACAACGTGACGATCAACCAGCTCCTGCCCGAGCGCTTCGACACCGAGCGCCAGCTCTACATGGCCAACATCCAGATGGAACGCCGGGGCATCTCCTACGAGGAGGCCCGGGCCGAGCAGGAGAAATCGATCAACGCCGGGCGGCTGGGCCGGCCCGAGGAGTTCGGCGACGCGTTCGCGTTCATGTGCTCGGCGCAGGCCGGCTATATCAGCGGCCAGAGCCTCCAGCTCGACGGCGGCAGCTACGGCGGGGTCTTCTGAGCCGCCGCTGGGCAGCGTCTGGCCAGCGCCCGTGCAGCGCCTCAGCCCGCCGGCGAGGGCGGCACGGCGTCGTCGGGCACCCAGTTGCCGTGGAATCCGTACGGCACGCGTTGAGGCAGCGGCACCCGAGCTACCGGTGAGCGGCTGAGGTCGCGGGCGTCGAGGATCACCAGCTCGCTGTTGTCGGTGTTCTCGTCGTAGATGTAGGACATCAGCCAGCCGTCGTCCTCGGCGCCGCCGTCAGGATCGGGCACGAACACGGCTTCACCGCTCCCCCGCCCGGGGCCGTGGTCGTGGAATGCGGCGACGCCGGTGCCGTAGTCGATCTTGTAGTTGGCGCCCGGGATGAGTCCCTCGCCGATGCCGACGGTGTAGCCGTAGCGATGCCGACGTCCTGTCCGGTCGGCCCGCACCTGGGGGAACTCGTGGAAGCGTTCGTCGACGCGCTCCTCGCTGACGGTGCGGCTGCCGGGGTCGACCGTCCAGCGATCGAGCGTGGGCTTCGCATCACCCGCCGGCCCCAGCTTGTCGCGGTCGAACATCTTGTCGTAACGGCACAGGTCGATCACCACCTGCCCGTCGCCGTCTTCGTAGGCATTCAGCGGGTGGAACACGTAGCAGAGCCCGACATCGCACCAGATGATCTCGTCGGCGGTGCCCTCGCGGGGCAGCAGGCCGACACGGGCGCCGTAGTCGGGGTCCCAGCGGAACGGGAACGACGCCTCACCGCTGAGAGCGAGATCCAGGTCGACCGTGACGGGCAGGTCGTAGATGACGGCGAAGTTCTCGGTGAGCGACATGTCGTGGATCATCGACATGCCCGGCAGCGGCACATCGACCGTCGTGCGCACCCGGCCGTCGGTGCCGATCACGACGTGCTCGACGTGGTCGAACAGGTCCTGCCATGCGTAGCAGATGGCGTGCATCTCGCCGGTGGCGGGATCGATCTTGGGATGCGCCGTGAAGCCGGTCTGCAGCGTGCCGAAGAAATCGTTGCGGCAGACGGTGTCCAGCTCGTAGCCGAGCTCGACCGGCAGCGCGCCGGCTTCGACGAAGGCCCAGGTGGTGCCCCCGAGTCCCCAGACGCTCGTGTTCGGCGAGAAGTCGAGGCCCCGGCTCGGTCCCGGCACCGCAGGCTCCCCGAGTGCCTCGACGACGTCGTGGCCGCGCACCCAGCGGTTGCGATACCACTCGGCACGGCCGCCTCGCAGTCGCACGCCGTGCACCATGCCGGTGCCGACAAACCAGTGGCTCGTGGCCGGATCGGTGGGCACGATCGGATTCGGGCCGTTGCGCAGGTAGCGGCCCTCCAGCGCTGCGGGGATCTCCCCGATCACCTCGAGATCGAACGCCGTGACCTCGGTGGGCACCCGGGCAAAGTTGCCCTCGCTGTACGTGTTGGTCTGCTGCGTCTGGTCAGTGTCGGTCATGCGGCCTAGATTCGCAGATCGACGTAACGGCCGATGACGTTGCGGGTCACCGCCGACACGTCGTCGTGTTCGAGGCCGTAGGCCCAGTCGGTGCAGCCGGTGGTGAACACCTCGCCGCTGCCCCGTTCGAACCAGCCCATCACTGCCGCGCCGTGCGCGAAGCGCTCCCGATTCTCGGGCGTGTCACCGCCCCCGAGGCGCTCAGTCACCCAGTTGAGCTCGCCGATGTAGCTGTCGGGCATTCCCGGCGGCGCTTCGGCGGTCTCCCACAGGTGTGCCGGCGCTGTGCCGAGCACTTCGAAGTTGGGCGGCGTGCCGCCGGTGGGCTTGGCCACCGGCAGCCCGTCCACCAGCTCGAGTTCGCAGCCGTCGCACTCGTAGCCCACCACGACCGGCTCGCCGCCCACCACGTCGCCCGTGATCAGCCGTAAGCCGCCGAACGCCCAGTGGCCCGGCCGCCAGATCGTGTACCCGCCGGATCCCTTCGGGGCACGGCGGCAGTGGGCGTAGCCACCGCGGGTGAACGAGACGCCGGTCATCTCGTTCTCGGGCCGGCCGGTGAGCGGGTCGCTCCACATGGTGGACACGGTGTGCTGCGCCTCGGTTCCCATCACCGGGTCGAGGTCGAAGTCCAGTTTGTAGCCGATCACACGGTCGTCGCCGCCGAATCGCACCTGCCAGAACGACGTGTTGCCCGAGAAGAACGCAGCCGCGCCACCGCCGTCGACCCAGCCCTCGACGTGGTTGCGCATCTCGGCCGACCAGTACTCGTCATGGCCGACGCTGATGTACAGCCGGCGCCCGTCGAGCAGATCGGGCCGGGAGTGCAAATCGAGACTGGTGGCGTAGTCGAGGCTCACCCCGTTGCGTTCGGCCCAGGCGACGAACAGCCGCTCCCAGTTCGCCCAGCCCGCCGCGGCCGACCAGTACGAGTAGTTGTCGAAGTACTCGTCGACCTCTGCCCGTGGCAGCTGGCCGAAGCGGGCGACGCGGTAGCGGTGCGGGTCGGGCTTGTCCAGGAATCCCCGTGGCAGCGGCCGGTGCTGCGACGACTCGTGGCCGCCGGTGTAGAAGCTGGGCCCGCCCCAGTCGTTGTAGGCAGCCCATGTCGAGGTGGACAGCACCAGCAGCGTCTCGGTGGGCTCGGCAGCTCGCACCACGAAGAACGCCTCAGCGACCTCGCCGTCGGTGCCATGCAGGCGCACGAGATAGAAACCGGGCGGCCACGCCGAGTCGATGCCGAGCGAGAGCGAGGGGGTCCAGCCGCAGCCCTCGGTGGCGCAGTCGTCGGGCACCGGCTGCTCGCTGACCGCCAGGTCCCAAGTCTCGACAAGCTGCTCGGCAGCACCGATGCGCAGCACCTCCACCCGGCAGGATCCGCCCGAGGCGCTGACCATCAAGTCGATGGTGTCCCCCGCCACCCCGCTCTGCGGCCAGCAGTACCCCGCGATCATGCGGCGACCGTAGCGGTGCCCAACGGCTGACTGCTGACGATGCAGCCGTGGCGGGAACCTGGCTAACGGCTGGGGGCGATGGTCTCGATGTTGAGCTGGCCGGCGAGGCCGGCGGTGCGGTGCACGGCGAGTGCCTGCCAGTCTTCCGACGACGACATCGCCACGAGCGCACCGCGATTGGGGTACTGCGCAATGGCGACCTCGTCCCAGAGCTCTTCCACTTGCCCGAGCATGAGAAACGTCACATCGCCGACGAAGATGATCTTGCCGCCGTATTCCGGCAGCAGCTCGCTGACGCCGCGCCCGTAGATCCCGTACGCCTGCCGGCCCGTGAGATCCGTCTCTCGCCCGTCCTCGTACTCGGCGTGCTCCTTGAACTTGAGCAGGTTGACCATGTAGATCGGGCCGTCGGGACCGGGTTCGAGCATCTCATTGATGCGTTCGGCGCTGGTCGGCATGACCTCGTTCGTGACGTCCATCGTGGTTCCCTCTGTCGGTTGGTCGGTCGGATGCGTTCTCGCGTTCGCTCAGTTGGCAGCGATGAAGTCGACCAGCACCTGCGCCAGCTCTGGCCCCTTGTCTTCCTGCAGGAAGTGCGATGCGCCCTCGATGGTGACATGAGCCTGGCCCTGCGCGCCAGGCACGAGAGTGCGGAACGGCTTGTCTGCACCAGCGGTCACCGGGTCCTGGTCGCTGAAGCAGCACAGGAACGGCTTGTCGAACTGCTGCAGCACCTCCCAAGCCTCGCGGTTCGGCTGCGCCTCGGGATCGTCAGGCGAGGTGCAGACGTGCGATGGCCAGGCACGGGCTCCGGCCTTGTAGGAATCGTCGGGGAACGGTGCGTCGTAGGCGGCGATGACCTCAGGCGCGAAGTCGGTGAGGCTGCCGCCGTTCACGATGTCGCCGATCGGGAAGACCGGCGACTCCCGGGCGAACGTCTGCCAGTTCATGAAGGCGTCGCTGGGCGAACGATCGCCAGTAGGCAGGCCGGTGTTGGCGACTGCCACCCGGGCGAACCGGTCGGGCTGAGCGGTCACGAGCCGCAGGCCGATCAGTCCGCCCCAGTCTTGGCCGAAGAAGGTGACGTTGCGCAGGTCGAGCACGTCGAAGACCAGGCTCGACATCCACGCCACGTGGCGGGCGTAGCTGTAGTCGGACTGCTCGGTGGGCTTGTCGCTGCGCCCGAACCCCACTTGGTCGGGCACGATCACCCGGTTGCCAGCCTCGGCGATGGGCCGGATCATGTGGCGGTACAGGTAGGCCCACGATGGCTCGCCGTGCAGCAGCAGCACCGGGTCAGCGTCTGATGGTCCCTCGTCGAGATAGTGCACTCGCAACGTGCCTCCCTCGCCGTCGGGAATCTCGACATAGTGCGGCTCGAAGTCGTACCCGGCCAGATCGGCAAAGCGTTCGTCGGGTGTGCGAAGGGTCTTCATGGTGCTTGCTCCTGTGATTCGATACTGGCGAAGACGAGTTCTGGGTCGGCGTCGGGTGGTGCGAGCCGGCGCAGGCGGGCCGTGAATCCGATGTAGTCCCACATCAAGTGCTCGCCGTCGCGCCAGCGGCGAACCTCGATCGGGCCGGTGCCCACATCGAGACCGTGCGGGCGCAGCACGTGCACGCCGTCCTCGAAGCTGGCGATGACGTGGATCTCGACCGTCTTGTCGAATTCGGCGACGTCATGCACGCCGTTCTCCAGCGTCCCGTCGCAGCGCATGTCGTGAATGATGCCCGCCCCGGTCACCACCACCCGGTCGTCGGCCTGCTCGATGCGCTGCATGCGGCCCAGCGCGGGATGGCCAGGCTGCGCCACGCCGTCTTGAGTCACCTCGACGATCTGCCAGAAGCCCCGCATGTCGGGCGCGCCGTCGCAGGGCGGCTGGGTGCAGCCAGCCAGTACCGGCGACGGCCACTGCGTCCAGCCGCCCGCCGGTGTGTACGCGACGGGAATCGAATCTGCGGTCAGGGTCATCGGCGCTCCAGTCGCGGGCGATTCGGCGGGCACAAGAGAGCCATCTGCGAGCGGCTCAGAGTACGACGGTCGTGAGGTCGTCGCCGATGACAACCTCGCCGTCGAAGTGTGCTGCTGCCAGCTCGACCCATTCGGGGTACTGCTCGGGGGTAGGCGCGGGAACCATGTGGGTCAGCACCAGCCGCTTGACGCCGACCCTGGCTGCGGTCTGTGCCGCTTCGACGACATCGGAGTGGTAGTCGAGGATGTCCTGGGCCATCGGGTTGGGGCTCAGCCCGACGAGGTCCTTGCGGATGACGGTCTGCACGTAGGCATCGGCACCGGCGGCGAGCTGGTCGACGCCATCGCAGGGGATGGTGTCCCCGACGATTGCGGCGGTCACCCCTTCGTGGGTGAGGCGATAGCCAAGCGTGGGCCGGACAGGCGCATGCTCGGTTGCCGCTGTGCTGACGCTCACGTCGTTGACCTCGAACGTCTCGCCCGGCTCGAGCTCGGTCACGGAGACCTGCGGTTCGTTGACGAGCATGTCGTGGTGCGCAATGCGGTAGCCGATGTCTGCTTCGAGCGCGCCGAGCTGCCGTTCGACGAACTGCGCCGTGCCCGGCGGCCCGTACACCTGCAGCGTCGCGTTGCCCTGACACATGATCCAGTGGGTGGTGATCACGTCGTTCAGCGCGCACACGTGGTCGCTGTGGAGGTGGGTGATCAGCACGGCGCTCAGGAAGACCGGCAGCGAGCCGCCGCCGGCCATGCGCATGACGACGCCGCGGCCGGCATCGACGAGGATGTGCGTGTCGCCAGCTTTGACCAGCGTGGACGGTCCCGCCCGGTTGGCGTCAGGCAGCGGGGAACCGGTCCCGGTCAGCACGATGTCCATGACGTTCCCCTGACGGCCCTTCCGGTCCAACCAAACCTTGGCGAATCGGCGGGCACCCTAGCAGTCTTTTGCCAGTTTCTATGACAATATCTAAGGGACCACGCTGGGGCGGGTGCAGCCCCGGCGCTCACACCGTCGTGAGCTGGAAGGCTGCGCGGTAGGCATCGCACACAGCGAGCTCGTCGCCGGCGGCGAACCGTCCCAGCAGAACGCTGTTCTCGAGCATGGCGACGTAGGACGCATCACCGAAGAGCGCCGAGCGTTGACGACTCTCGGGGAGCACGAGAGCTCGGCCGATGGTTTGTGTCTGCGGGCCGTCGACGGCGGCGTACAGGTCGGGTCGGATGGATGCGGGCAGAGCGTCGAGGCTGTCGAACGCTCCGGCCGCGATGGGTCCGTCCGCGATGATCTTGGCCCGTTCAGGATGCAGCAGCGTGAGGAAGGTCGCATCGCCGTCGACCGGCTCGACACGCACTCTTGGCAGCAGCTTGCGCAGGCTCGACGGCACGTCGTCGGCCAGGTCGAGGGCGCGGGCGGTCGGCGCTATCTGGGCCGTGATGTCGATGGGCTTGCCGCGCCGCAGGCTGCTGATGGTCCCCCGCAGGGCGTTGGCCGGCGGCGAGGTGTTGAACAGCAGCTTGCCCATCTTGAGCGCTTCTTTGATCGTGCCCTTGGTGTCCTCGAAGCACTCGGCTTGGTAGCGATCGAGCAGCGAACTCGGGGCTTGTCCTGTGGCCACCAGTTCGATTTTCTGGCACAGGTTGCGGGTGTTGCGGATGCCCATGTTGAGCCCTTGCCCCAGGAAGGGCGAGGTCTGGTGGGCTGCGTCGCCGCAGAGGAAGACGTTGCCGAAGCGCCACCGATCGGCGATGAGCGAGTTGAACTTGTAGATCGTGTGGCGGAGCAGCTCGGTGTGGTCAGGGTCGGAGAATGGGGCGATCAGCTCGCGGATCCGTTCGGGCGACTGGATCTCGAGGATGTCATCGCCGGGGTTGATCCGGAACTCCCACCGCACGTAGTTCTCCACGCCCATGGGCAGGTAGGTGGTCGGGCGCTGCTGGTCGACGATCTGGTAGGCGCAGCCGTCGTCGCCGACACGATGCTCGGGCGTTGCGATGGCGTCGACCACCAGGAACAGGACGTTGTCGCCGAGCTGGGTCAGGCTGCCGCCGGCCTGCTTGCGCACGAAGCTGTTGGCGCCGTCGCACCCGAGGAGGTACGTCGAGCTCAGGTCGCGCATCGTCCTGGTGGACAGCTGCTCGATGGTGAGCTGCGACTCGCCCTCGGTGTAGAGCTTGCGGGCGCTCCAGCCGTAGAACGTGTCGATGTTGCCGGCCTGGCTGATGACGTCGCGCAGGATGCCCTCGACTTGGGGTTGCACGAACCAGTTGCGGGTGTCGCCGACCTCGAGGGCAGTCTGGGCAAAGGGCTCGTCGAGGTTGTCCTTGTCGAGGTAGTAGCCAGCTCGCGGAGTGCGCTTCAGCGAGATGCGGCCGAAGTCGTCGCCCAGAACCTCGGCGAGGATGGCGCACGAGTAGGCATCGAACATGACCGCTCGCGGATACGGGTAGGGGTGCTCGTACTCCTCGATCAGCGCCACCTGCATGCCGGAGCGGGCCAAGTGCAGGCTGGCGATGCATCCGACCGGTCCCCCGCCGACCACGACCGCGTCGTAATGGTGCCGGCCTGGGTCCGTTTCTGGCACGGCCGCAACCCTAAACGGCCTGCACCACCGGCGAAGCTGCCGCGCACAGCACGATCGCCGATGAGGCCTGCCGGTATGGTCCGCTCACGTCCTCGCTGCACGTGAAGGCAGGCCGCATGCGACAACCTCGCCGCCAGTGCCGCTTCGCCGTCGCGCTGGTCGCCCTGGCACTCGTTGCAGCCGGCTGCACAGATGCTGCCGACGACGGCGCGCTCCCGGCCGCAGCGCCCACGGCCAACACGGCCCCGTCCACCACAACAGCGGCAACCACGACGACCGCGGCCACGACTCTTGCTGCCGACGCAGCCCCCGTTGCCACGGCTCCCGGCTCAGCGTCCCAAGATGACGTCGAGACCGATCCGCGCGATGCCTATTTCGACCTTGATCGCGTGCTCGACATCAGCATCGACATCGACGTCGAGGACTGGGACACGCTGCGCCACCAAACGCGCACGCTCGCGGATGTGTTCGCGGAGATCGAGGAATACGGTCTCTCACGGCCCTTTGCCAGCATCTACACCTGGTTCAGTGCCACGGTGACCGTCGACGGTCAGACGCACGCCGACGTCGGCGTGCGCAAGAAGGGTTTCGTCGGCTCGCAGAGCTCCACGAAGCCGTCCCTGAAGCTCCGGTTCGACAAGTACATCGACGGCCAGTCCCTTCCGGGAGACATGAACCGGATGACGCTGAACAACAGCGTCCAGGACCCCTCGATGATCAACACCTGCATGTCGTACCGGGTGTTCGCTGCGGCCGGCAATCCCGCGCCGCGCTGCAACTTCGCCACCGTGTCGGTGAACGGCACCGATCTGGGGCTGTACGTGCACGTGGAGGAGTTCAAGGCTCCGTTCCTGTCACACCATTTCGGGAACGCAGACGGCAACCTGTACGAAGGCACGGTCAGCGACTTCACGCTGGAGTTCCGCGGCACCTTCGAGAAGAAGACCAACGAGGATGCCGATGACTGGTCCGACATCGACGCCGTGGTGTCCGCCTTGAGCGACCCATCCGATGCCGGCTTGGCGGCGCTGGAGTCGATCGTGGATCTCGACCGGTTCCTCTCGTTCTGGGCGACGGAAGTGCTGGTGGGGCACTGGGATGGCTACGCCGGCGACCGGAACAACTACTGGTTCTACCGGGTGCCTGGCGGCCGATTCGTGTTCCTGCCGTGGGGCACCGACGGCACGTTCCACCTGTCCGACGACCCCAATCCCTTCGACAACATCTCCGACCCGCCGCCGTCGGTGCTGGCGCTCACTGCAATTCCCAACCGCCTGTACAACCACCCCGATTGGCGGGCGAAATACGTATCCCGGCTGAAGCAGATCCTGGACGACGCCTGGGACGAGGCCGCGCTGCTGGCTGCGGTCGACGCCATGGCTGCCATCGTGCAGCAACACGCTCTTCCCGCCGAGGCCAGGGCGGCCGACGCTGACACCGAACGAGTGCGGACGTTCATCGGCAAGCGCAGGAATGAGATCCTTGCGGACCTCTCGCCGCAGCCGCCCGAGTGGCCCCAGCCCGAAGTGTCTGCGCCGCCCTCCGCCGGGTCGGGAACCCTCGAGATCGCCTTCGAGACGACGTGGGGAAGCAGCTCCAGCCCCAACCCGCTCGGGCAGGGGACGGTCCACAGCCTGTTGCTGAACGGCGCCCCCGAATCGATCGAACGCATCGGAGTGTTTGCCGGCAATGCCAGCCCCGAGGAGAGCTTCCTTCTTCCGGATGTCGAGGTGCCCGCGTCCATCGTCGTCGCCGGGCTCGATCCCGACGGCTCGGTCAATGGAATGTCGCTGGTGGTCGACCCCCGCGAGCTCGCGGCGGGCAGGACGCTGGTCATCGGCGTGGACGCCATCGCCGGAGGAATCTGGTCGATACCGCCAGGAGCGTCGCTGCCGGAGAGTTTCTCGCCCTTCACCGAGGGTGCGCTGGAGCTGTCAAGCGGCGGGACGACGCCCGGCGCAGCCATCGCCGGCACCTTCTCGGGCACCTACGGCTGGTCTCCAGCGTCCTCTGGCAGCAGCGACACGAACGCAAACGCACAGGCCGCCGACAGCTCGGACGCGCCGCTTGATGTCGGTTTGGTCATCAATGAGGTGGCGGCCAAGGGCGATCCGCTCGACTGGTTTGAGCTGCACAACGCTTCGCGAGTGCCGCTAGCGCTCGATGGCTTCGAGATGGCCGACGATCTCACAGATGTCGGCAAGCGAGTGCCCTTCCCAGACGGCACCGTCATCCAGCCGGGCGCATACATGCAGTTCAGCCTCGACAAGGACGGCTGGCCCGGCTTCGCGCTCGGGAGCGACGAGGAACTGGGCATCTGGCTGTTGGACGGCACGCTCGTCGCCAGCGTCGACTGGGCCGACGGCCAGGCGGGCGAAGACCAGAGCTACGCCCGCGTGCCCGATGTCACCGGCCAGTTCGAGACGGTCGACTCCCCCACCCCAGGTGCCGCCAACCGGCCGTGACGCGCCGGCACCCTGCTGACACCAGTGCAGAGCGACTCGTGCCGCGATTGGGGTTGACTTCGCCTACGCGGGCGTGTGCTCGAAGGGCAGATCTTGGTACAGGTACTGGGTGATCGTGATGCGCAGCACGACGCCGGAGTCGCCACGTTCCGGGAACGGCTTGCCCGTGTACTTGTGACTCAGCGCGTCCAGGGCGACCATGTCGGCGTCGGGCTCGACCACGCAGGTGCCACGCATCTGCAGCTCCTCGTATGGATTGTCGATGTCGACGATGGAGATAGCGACGCGTGGGTCCCGCAACACGTTCTGCGTTTTGAGCGAGTCCCTACCTGTGGCGATGATCACCGTGGAAGGGTCGACAAGGTCGATCCATACCGGATCGAGCTTGGGCGACCCGTTGGCACGGACAGTTGCGAGATGTGCAAAGTTCGGCCTTCGCACGAGGTTCTGGGCTTCTGCGCTCATGACCTTCGGAGTCGGCGTCGTCATGGGATCCCTCGCTTCGCGATCTGGCCAGCGTGCCGACGCTCACCGTAAGCGCGTGAGCGATTACCCCGCGCCTGCTTGCAAAGGAATCTCTGGGTGATCCCTTCAACTACTCGACGACGAGCGCTGACTCAATGCGTGCATCGCCCAGCCGGCGACGGCCGTCGAGGAAAGCGAGCTCGACGATGAACGAGAAACCGACAAGTTCACCCCCGCCCTGCATGACGAGCTGAGCCGACGCAGCGGCAGTCCCGCCGGTGGCCAGCACGTCGTCCACGATCAGCACGCGTGCCCCAGCCGCAATGGCATCGGTGTGCACTTCCAGGCGCTCTGCGCCGTACTCCAGTTCGTAGTCGGCACCCAGCGTCGGCCGTGGCAGCTTCCCCGGCTTGCGCAGCGGCACAAACCCGGCATCCAGCCGGTCCGCTGCCATCCCGCCGATGACGAACCCCCGGGCCTCCGGTGCAGCCACAAGCTCAACACCCTGGTCCTCGAACGGCTCCACCAGCTCAGCCACACACGCTGCCAAGCCGTCCGGATCCCCCAGCAAAGGCGTGATGTCCTTGAACACAATCCCCACCCGAGGAAATCCCGGAACATCCCATATCAAAGACCGCCACACGGCCGTGCCCCAATCGCTCTCGATGATTCCATCGTCCTGAATTCTGGTTCAGTTGTCGGCGCGCCTCACGTAGGTCTGACATCTCTCGACTTGTGTGCCGCTTAACGATTCATGGTCACGTAGTCCGCCAGAACTACATTCGGCACGAGTGTCTGTACTGGAGTCCAGTGGCAGCTAGCGCCGAGTTCGACGAGAGAATCCGGGCGTCTGCCCTCGCGTTCCTACGTGTTGTTCAAGAACGAACCGGTGGGCCTGTGAGGCGAGAGGACGTCGCCGGGTTCCGAATCGACGGCCAGCGAATCGCTCTGATGGACCCTCAGCGAGGAATTCGCAAGCCAAGGCAACTCGATGCGGCGCTCAGTATTCGGACAGTCTTCTCGGCGGACCCAAACCGGAGACCGTACGACGACGAACGAGGTCCGGACGGCTATTTGCGCTACAAGTGGCGAGGCACCGATGCCAACCATGCAGAAAACGTCGCATTGCGACGTGCCATGCGAGCCAATCTGCCGCTGATCTGGTTTCAAGGAATCGCCACAGGTTTGTACTTGCCCGTTGCACCCGTGTGGTTCGTCGACGAGGAGCCCGCCGACCATCAGTTCGTCGTCGCTTTCGACGAGAGGCAGCGCGACGCGTGGGACCGAACGAATGACGCGCACGTGATCGAGCTGCGTCGTGAGTACGCGGACCGCGTCGTACGTGAGCGGTTACACCAACCCGTATTCCGCCAGCAGGTGCTTTCCGCCTACGAAAACCGTTGCGCCCTCTGTCGGCTACGACACCGCGAGCTGCTAGACGCTGCGCACATTCGTAGTGACGCCAAGGGCGGCGAACCGGTCGTCCCGAATGGCATCGCCATGTGCAAGATCCACCACGCCGCCTTCGACAATCGATTCATGGGCATCCGACCGACCTATGAAATCGAGGTTCGAGCCGATGTCCTCACCGAGGAAGATGGTCCGACCCTGAAACACGCTCTTCAGGGCCTGCATCGTCAGAGGATCGAGGTGCCTCGCCGCCGGGCGCTGCGACCGAATCCTGAACTGCTGGAGGAGCGATACGAGGAGTTCGTTCAGGCCGGCTGACTTGGCAGCGACGAGCGGCGGGCACCCAGCTAGCGCTGGCCGGTGAAGAGCTCGGAGATGTAGGGAATCTTCAGTTGGCCTGAGGGGTGGTGGCGCCTGAGCATTGATCGCAGGCGTCGCGTCGTGTCTTCCTCGCCGAGCTGCTTGACGGCAGCGTGCATCTTGGACGAGGACAGGGCTAGTTCGATGAACAGATCGTGGGTTACGGGCCGTGTCCAACCCGTAGACAACTTCGACACCTGGCTGAACCCCGCTGAGGACAGCTCACCGGCGACGTCAAAGTCGCGGTAATCACGCGTGTAGCCCGGACTGTGCTCCTCAAGGAACGACTCGTAGTCCTCAAAGAGCGGGAGTTGTTCCAACACACGGTTGTTCTGGAGAATCCCGATGAGTCCGCCCGGCGCCAGCACCCTTTGGGCCTCGGCGTAGAACTGGGAGTGATCGAACCAGTGCAGGGCTTGCGCTGCGATCACGAGACCCGCTGAAGCAGTCTCGAGGGGCATGTCTTCGGCAGTGCCGACGCTGAACTCGATGGCTGTGCCCTGGCTGTCGCCGACGGCCTGCGCACGCATGGCATTCCCCGGTTCAAGCCCGACGACGCGCCACTCGGGCAGGACGAGCGCGAGCTGCCGCGTCGCGATGCCCGTACCTGAGCCGGCATCCACCGCCACACGTGGTAGCGGTCGGCCGTCGAGCTTGCCTCGCAAGGTGGCACACAACTGTTCGGGAAATTGGGGCCGAGCCTTGCTGTAGTTGCCCGCGAGCCCGTTGAACGCCTGCGTGCGGTCAGTCACGGCGATTGGGGCCGATGGCCCTGCCGCAATCGCGGATCAGTTGCGGACCAAGCGGAAGACCGGGATCTCGCGGCCGTGCTCGGTGGCGCTCTTCTCGTAGTCGGCGAATTGCGGCATCAGCGCGGCTTGGGCGTCGAACAGCCGCTTGCGCTCGTCGCCCTCGGTGAGGTGTGCCGTGGCCTCCCAGGTGTCGGTGCCCACCTCGACGGTGACGGTTGGGTTCGCGACCAAGTTGTAGTACCAGTTCGGGTTTGTCGGGGCGCCGCCCTTGGAGGCGATGATCACGATGTCGTCGCCGTCAGTGGAGTACACGAGCGGCGAGCACAGCTCGCGGCCGGTCTTGGCCCCGGTCATCGTCACGAGGATCATCGGCGCACCCTTGAGCCAGCCGCTGCAATTGCCCTCGTTCTCTCGGAACTCCTTGATCACGGGTTCGTTCATCTTCAGAAAGTCCATCAAAGGCTCCTGCCTGTCGGGTGAGCTGCGCCGCAGCGCCGGGCGCGAACGCTACCGCCGCGACTGCCGATCAATCCGGGTTGTGTCGAGTGAAGCGGTCTCAACCAGCGTCGCCGTTTGAGGCGATCACGTCCTGCATCTCGCGGGCATGGCGTAGCCACAGCCCGCCCCCGTTATACGGGCGGGGGTCATAGGAACTGTGGCCGAGCAGACGTTGTACTCGCTCGCTCTGGCCAGCGAGCTCTCCCAGGCTGAAATCCATCGGGCTTGCCTCTTCGGGCGTCAGCCAGCCGGCGACGAAGCTGACGTGGAATGCCCGGCGCCACTGGTCGGCTGTCTGGTTGGCGCCACCCCCGTGCAGTACGTAGCCCGAATACACGAGCGCGTCGCCAGGCCCGAGCTCTGCCGGCACCGATTCACGCTCTTCGTAGCGAGCCAGCTCGCTCTGGCGGTGACTGCCCGGCACCACGCGGGTCGCACCCAACTCCTCGGTGACTTCCTCCAGCCCGATCATGGCGCTGACGGTGACCTCAGGCGAGTCGGGCCACGTGGCCTTCACGAACGCCCACCAGTTGTTTGCGTCGCGGTGCAGCATCTGCGCCGTTTCGCCCGGCCCGATGTACATCACCTGAGCCGTGTTCAGCCAGTACGACCCGCAGATTGGCAGCAGCACGGCATCGGCGATTTGCGCGTACAGCTCGTTGTCGAGGACGTCGAAGAATGCCGGAGTCAGCCGGGCCAGGCTCGAGAAGCGGATCGTGTTGGCGCCAACGAAGCGCTTCCCGTCATCGCCAAGACCCTGGGTGGCGCCGCCCGGCTGGATGCCCTGCGCGAATTCATCCGCGGCGGCACGTATCTGAGCAATTGTCTCGGCCCCGAACATCCCCTCGACGATGACCCCGCCGTCCTCCCGCATCGCCTCGAGAACTGGCTCGAGCCCCGCCGAAGCCGGAATCCTCTGCAACGAACGAACAGCGGTCTTGCTCATGGCGGCACGTCTCGGCATCCAGGCCCGCCCGTCGGGCCGTCTGCCCAGAAACTACTCCCCGACCCGCAAATCAGCGAGACCGCGGCGCTCTTTCGGGCCGGGCTTCGCCGCAGGGCTAGCGTCCACTGTCGAGGCATCAGCAGAGATGCACAGTCCAGGGGGCACTGATGGAACTCGTCACCGTGGATCGAGACCGGGCAGCACAGTTCACCGGCGACGTGGTCGAGCTGGTGTACAACAGCGGACCGCCCACCTACGACTACCAATTCGTCGGCCGAGCGGCGTTCGACCGGCTGATCGGCGACTCGTGGCTCGCCGAGGGCACGCTGTGCGGCTACGACGAGACCACGGTCGCGATGGACGGCGACAATCTGCTGGGCATCGAGATCGGCTATGCCGGCCCCGAGTTCGATCGCCGCAAGAAGACACTTCGACCGCTCTGGCAGTCGATCATCGAGGACGGTGCTGTCACCGAGGAGCAGCTTGGCGAGATCGCCCGGCGCTCCTACCTGGCCAGTTACCTCAACGCCGCCATCCCGGCCAGCGCGTACTATGTCCATGCGCTGTCGGTACGGCCCGAACTGCACGGCCAGGGCATCGGCGCCGCGCTCATGAAGGACGCCATCGATCGGGCCGCGGACGAGGGCTATCGGGTCGTCCATCTCGACGTGCTGTCGGACAACCCCGCCGTCAAGTTCTACGAGGCATTCGGCTTCGAAGTGCTGGCCCAGACCGTCGCGCCCATCCCCCACAGCCACGGCGTGCCGATGGAACAGCGCATGTCGCTCGACCTCCGCTGAACCGGGAAGGCAGATACCGATGACCGACTTCGTTCGCACCGACGATGCGCACTTCGACGCGCTAACCGACTGGGACTACGAGCCCCGCTACCACCAGTGGAAGGACCTGCGTGTCCACTACATCGACGAGGGGCCCGCCGACGGACCAGTCATGCTGCTGCTGCACGGCATGGCGACCTGGGCCTACCTGTATCGCACCATGATCCCGGGCCTCGTCGACGCCGGATACCGCTGCATCGCCCCCGACCATTTCGGCTTCGGCCGAAGCGACAAGCCGACCGATCCGAATTGGTACTCGATTGCCCGCCACACCGAAGTGCTGACCTCGCTGGTCAACGGACTCGACCTGACCGACGTGTCGTTGGTCTGCCAGGACTGGGGCGGACCAATTGGCTTGGCACAAGCGGCGATGATGCCCGACCGCTTTAGCCGGCTCGTCATCATGAACACCTGGCTCCACCACCCGGAATTCGACTACGACGAGAGCTTCCTGCAGTGGATCGACGCCTGGAAGCCCGGCGGCCGGTATGCGCACCCGCAGCCGAGCATCGGAATCATGCCGCTGCTGGCGGGACGCATGGTCCGCTCGCGCGACGTGGTGCCCGCGATCAAGTCGGGAGTCGAACCGGAGCTCGAGGGCGACGCAGCCCTGCGGTATGCGGGGTTCTCCGCACCGTTCCGGGGCCTGCCCGAAGACGGCTTCAACGGCGCCCGCTGGTTCCCGCTGTCCATCCCCGTCGGCAACTACGACAGCGGGAACGGCGCTGGGCAGGCCCTGCATTACCGGGTGCTGCTGGACTGGGACAAGGCCGCCCACTTCATCTGGGGCGCCGAGGACATAGGTTTCAGCGAGGAATGGGGCCGCGCCTGGGCCGGTCGGATGAACGCGCCGATCGACGTACTGCCCGACGCTGGCCACTTCCTGCAGTTCACCCACGGCCCCGAGATCGTCGAGCACATCCTGCGACGCGCCCGCGCCTGAACTCGCGGCATATCCGGCGACGCTGGCCGAGGAGTCCGGCGGCGGTTACTCCTTGTAGGCGACGGCTTCGATCTCGATGAGGGCGCCGGGGATGATGATGCCGGCAATGACCGTCGTGCTCGCGGGCGGTTCGCCCGGGAAGTACTTCTTGCGGGCGGCGCTGTAGGAGCCGTACTGGTCGATATCGGTGATGAACGCCTGCAGCTTGACCACATCGGACATCTCGAAGCCCTCTTCGGCGAGCGCAAGCTGGATGTACTCGAAGATCTCCTCGGTTTGCCCGCCCATGTCCTTGGTGAGATCGTTCGCGATGCAGCCCGAGACATAGACCGACGGTCCGGCCCTCACCGCCGGAGCGAACGCCCCGGAACGGATCAGCTCGGGAACCGGATGTGCCTCGATGAGCGCTTCTGAACGGATGACCTTGCCTGCCATGGCCGGAGACTAATCCTGCGCCGCGGACAGGACCGATGCGCCGAGGCCGATATCGAGACGCCCGAAGATGACAAGATCACCACAGTGAGTGAGATCCCGCCGGTGTTCCAGGACTTCAAGCGGGCGATGTTCCGCTGCGACGCCGGCGCGCTGGCCAACACCGTCACAGACGACTTCGTGTGGGAGCTGCACGCCGGGGCATCGCCGGACGAGCCTGCTGGCCGGGTGCTTCGGGGTCCCGACGAGATGGCAGCGGAGTTCAGTCGACGCAAGCTCAAATGGTCCGATGTCCGCTACGACGATGTCGACGAGCGCATGGCCGGCGATGACCTCATCATTCAGACGTTCGTCGTGTCCGGCACCGACTCACGGGGCGAGAGGTTCTGCTCCCACGCCGTAGACCTCTACCCGCTGCGAGACGGCCGGGTCGCAGCCAAGCGCACCTACTGGAAGATCGAGGGACCCGGCCCCGCGCACTGACTCGGGAGCCCCCGCAGCCCTGCTCAGCCCGGCGGCAGTGGGCCGTCGGCAACAACAGATTCAGCGACTAAGCGTTCGATACTGCCAGGATCGAGGCCGAGCTCGGCGAGCATCTCGCGGGTGTGCTCGCCGTACTGCGGGGATGCGCCCAGCACTGGGTTGCCGGCCTCGCTGAAGCGCAACGGCATCCCCGACGTCGTGTAGCGCCCGAACGCCGGGTGCTTGAGGTCGACCACGTAGTCGTTCGCCCGGATCTGATCATCTTCCAGTGCCTCATAGGGCAGGTGGTACGGACCGCAGGGGAAGTCGACTTCCCGCAGCGCCTCAAGCCACTCCGCAGTCGTCCGCGTCCTGAACAAGCGCTCCGCTTCCGCCACGATCTCGTCGAGCTCATCCGTGTGCGGCGCCCGCAAGTCCACTTCGGGCAGGCCGGTGACCTCGTGGAACTTCTGGCGCAGCGCCGGGCTCAGGCCTGCCACGCTGATCATGCCGTCGGCGGTCATATAGGTCCGGAAGTAGATCCGAAACGCGCCCGCGCCAGGAATGATCCGCTGTTCGTACATGCGCCGCTGATCGACGAAGTCCATGCCCGCAGAACGAGCCGCAGCGAGATCCTGCTTCAGTTCGGCGAGCACCTCCTCGTCATTCTCGAACCCGCCGATCATCGGCGTGGCCAGCGACATCGCCGTGCCCAGCAGCGAGCTGTCGACACGCTGGCCCTTGCCGGTCAGGTCCCGGTGCCGCAGCGCCGCGACTACGCCGAGCGCCGAGATCATCCCCGTGCCGAAGTCGTTCACTGCCGGTCGCGTGCTCATCGGCACGCCGTGCTCGGCCCGGTTCATGATGAAGCCGGCACCGCTGCGGGCCTGCACCAGCACGTCATAGCCGCCGAGGTGGGCATCCGCGCCCTCGGGCCCGAAGGCAGTGTGTGCGAGGTACACCAGACGCGGGTTGACGTCGAGCGCGTGATCGGCGTCGATGCCGTATCGCACGAGGTCGCCTTGCTTGAAGGCGACGAGCGCCACATCAGCCCACCCGAAGAGCGCGTCGACAACCTCGGCTGCACCACGATGGCGCAGGTCCAGCACCATCGCCCGCTTGCCGGGATTGATCAGCGCGTAGGCCTTCGCCTCCATGGGCGCCAGCGAGGCCAGCGATCGCATCGCATCGCCGCCGGGCGGTTCCACTTTGACGACGTCGGCGCCCATGCCGGCCAGCAGACGGCCGCAGTGCGGGATCGCTGCGTTCTGCGCGAACTCCACCACTTTGATGCCGGCCAGGATGCCCTGCGTCGATCCGTGGCCCGCCGGCGCGTCGACCGTGTTCGACTGCTCGCTCATCTCGTGTCCTTCACACAGCAGGCGGCACGTACGGATCCTCGGCACCCACCGGGATCAGCGGATGGGCGGCCACGCTGTCCCAGAATTCCGCCACGGCGGCCATCACCGGCCGCTGGACCCACGTGTTAGACGGCAGGAACACATCGTGGCGTTCCCGCGGGTCGTCGTAGAGATTGAACGCACGCGGGATACTGAGCTCGATCGGCGGGTCGCCCATGTACTCCTGCCAGATGAAGTGGAGCTTCCAGTTGCGCCACTTCACGGCGTGCAGGCGATCTGCCACGAAGCACAGAACCGATTCACGTCCGGAGCTGTCCGACGCGCCCTCCAGCATCGGCATCAAGTCGATGCCGTCGATGGGTCGGTCGGCCGGGATCTCGGCACCGGCCGACCGCGCGAGCGTGGTGAAGATGTCGGTAGCGTGCGCCAGCTCGTTGCTCGACCGTCCTGCGGGAATCCGACCTGGCCAGCGAGCGATGAACGGCACTCGCAGGCTTCCCTCCATGGCGGTGAAGTACGAGCCTCCCCACGGCCCGGTCCAGCCCCGCCACGGCAGCACGTCCTCGGCGCCGTTGTCGCTCGTGAAGATCACCAAGGTGTCGCCGGCAATGTCCAGCTCGTCGAGCACCCCGACCAGGCGGCCGACCCGATCGTCGGTCTCGCGGAACGCATCGGTGAACTCCCCCAGGCCGGTGACACCGGCGTAGTCGGGATGCGGCAGCGTCGGGAAATGCGGGAACGCCAGCGGCAGGTACAGGAAGAACGGCTGCCCCTCCGAGACACAGCGACGCATGAAGTCCTCGCCGCGCCCGAACGCCTCGGCGTCGAACAACGCTCGCTGGGCGACGTCGTAGTCGCCCACTGGTGCGCTCGGCTCGCCTCGGCGACCTTCTAACAGCTGCTCGGGAGGCACGACCGCGGGGTCGTAACCCGCCTCGGTGGACCACAGCGAGGAGTCGTGAGTCTCGGTCAGGCCCCACCACTCGTCGAAGCCCCGCTCGTGCGGCTGGCGTCCCGGACTGTCGCCCAGATGCCACTTCCCGTAGTGACCGCAGCGGTAGCCCTGCGAGGACAGCAGTTCTGCCAAGGTGACCTCCCAGCGGGTCAAGCCGCTGGGCCGGCCTGGTAACGGGATGCGGACGGTCCCGGAGCGGATCGGGAGCCGGCCCGTCATCACCGCCGAACGCGACGGCGTGCACTGCGCCTCCATGTTCATGTTGGTGAGGCGCATGCCTTCGGCTGCCAGACGGTCGATGTTCGGCGTCGGCACGCCCCGCACTTCGCCGCCGCCGTAGCAGCCCAGCTCGCCGTAGCCGAGATTGTCGACGAATACGAACAAGATGTTCGGACGGCCGGCGTCCGGACTGCCCGGCTCGGCGCCTGGTCGCTCAGCCATCAGCCGCTGGTGGCGAGGCCTGGGCCGAAGAGGTCCGCTCTGCGAGTTCGCTCACCGGTTGACCGCCGAGCATCGGCCCGCTGGTGTGCAGGTGGCACCACACCGTCCCACCTGTGGCAGTGGGGACCGGCTCGGGGAACGACTCCCGGCACGCGTCCATCACATGCGGGCACCGCTCGGCAAACGGGCAGCTGTCGGTCGGGGCTCGACCGCTGGCCCCCGCCACGCCCTGAGCCAGCTCGCGCCGGCGCTGTGACTTGACGTGCTGCACCGCAGGGTCGGGATCGGGAATCGACGCCAGCAGCAGCTCGGTGTACGGATGCGTCGGGCGCTCGCAGATGTCGTCGGAGTTGCCGAGTTCGACGATGCGGCTGTGGTACATGACCGCGATGCGGTGGCAGGTATGGCGCACCACGGCCAGGTCGTGGGCAATCAGCAGGTAGGCCGCACCTGTCTCGCGCTGCAGGCGCTCGAGCAGGTTGATGACCTGGCTCTGGGTGGAGACATCCAACGCCGAGACGGGCTCGTCCAGCACCAGCAGATCGGGCTCGGTTGCCAACGCTCGTGCCACGGCGATGCGCTGCCGCTGGCCGCCGGAGAATTCATGGGGGTAGCGATCGAGGTGATGACGCTGCAGCCCGACCTGTTCGAGCAGCTCACCGGCCCGCTCTCGCGCCGCGCCCGAGTCCATGCCGAAGTGGATGCGCAAGGGCTCGGCGATGATGGCGCCGACCACCATCGAGGGGTTCAACGAGCCGACCGGGTCCTGGAACACCACCTGCACTGTCTTGCGGTACTCGGTGGGCACTTGGCGGCCGAACCCGGTGACGTCGAAGTCGCCGAGCCGGATCGATCCGCTCTCGGGGCGCAGGAAGCGCAGCACGGCTCGGCCGAGCGTGGTCTTGCCCGACCCCGACTCCCCGACGAGCCCCAGCGTGTCGCCGGCATCGACCTGCAACGACACATGCTGCACCGCCCGGACGTCGGGCAGCTTCTGCCACGGCAGCGCTCCTCGCCCACCGGGGAAGACGATCGTCACGTCGTCGATGTGCAGCAACGGCTCGCTCACGCCGGCTCTCCCCCGCCGGCTGGCGGGCCGGGCATCGGCTCGCCGGCTGGTTGTTCCCATCCCGCGATGGCCACCACTGATGCGTGCTGCACGCCTCTCAATTCAAGCTCGTGGCTGCGTTCGCAACGGGTGAGAGATGCGCCCAATTGCCGCAGCTCCACCGGGCCGCGCCGGCATTCGATCGCCTCATAGGGACAGCGGTCGGCAAAGTGGCACCGGTCAGGCCATTCCCACGGTGGGGGCACCACGCCCGGAATCGTGGGCAAGTCACCCGAGCGCTGCTCGTTTCGCGGGATTGCCGCGATGAGGCCTTCGGTGTAGGGGTGGCGAGGCGTCGCAAACACATCTGTCAAGCGGCCGGTCTCGACGATCTCGCCCGCATACATGACAGCCACCCGGTCCGCCAGATCAGCCACGACGCCCAGGTCGTGGGTGATCAGCAGCACCGACACGCCACGCGAGCGGGCCAGATCCCCCACGAGATCGAGCATCTGGCCCTGCACGGTCACATCCAGTGCCGTCGTGGGCTCGTCAGCGATCAGCAGTTTCGGCTCGCATGAGAGCGCCATCGCGATCATGACCCGCTGCGCCATGCCGCCGGAGAACTGGTGCGGGAATGCGTCGATGCGCTTGTGCGGGTCGGGTATGCCGACTTCGGCGAAGAGCTCGATCGCCCGCTCGCGGGCTTCGCGCTTGGACATGCCCAGGTGGACGCGCAGCGGTTCCCCAACTTGGCGGCCCACGGTGTACGCGGGGTTCAGCGCCGCTGAGGGTTCCTGGAAGATGATGCCGATCTCGCGGCCGCGAATCCATCGCAGCTCGTTGAAGTCCATGCCGACCAGCTCCCGGCCGTCCAGCACGATCGACTCCGCGCTGGCCTGGCCCGGGTCGGGCACGAGTCCCATCAGCGACAGCCCCGTGATGGTCTTGCCAGAACCCGACTCGCCGACGAGCGCCATCACCTCGCCTCGGCCGATGTCGAGGTTGACATCCCGGACGACGGTCATGTCGGTGCCCTCGCCGGGCTTGGGGAAGACGATGTCAAGCCCTCGCAGGCTCAGCAAGGGGTCGTCGCTGCCGGGCGGCCATGGGGGCGCCGCCGCCGCGCTGCGCTCTTTGGGCACGACATCGCCGACGCCGACGCGCCCGCCGCGGGCCTCTCGGGCGAACGCGTCGCGCAACCCGTCGCCGAAGACGTTGAACGCCACCACCGTGAGGAAGATGGCGATCCCCGGCGGAATGGCCGGCCAGATCGTGCGATCGATGCTGAGCTCTGCATCGCGCAGCATCCGGCCCCAGCTCGCCTGGCTGGCATCGGCGCCTATGCCCAAGAAGCTGAGAGCTGCCTCGGCCAGCACCGCCTGAGCGAATAGCAGCGTGGTTTGCACGATGAGCGGGGGCGCGACATTGGGCAGGATGTGCCGCCACATGACACGCCGGTCCGACGCCCCCGCAGCCCGGGCGCCGTCCACGTAGAACTCCTCGCGGGCCGCGAAGACCTCTGCCCGCACCAAGCGGGTGATGATCATCGAGAACACCAAGCCGATCGCCAGCATGGCGTTGGTGAGCCCCGTGCCGAGGCCAGTGATGATGGCCATCGCCATCACCACGGCAGGCACGGCCACGACGATCTCGACGAACCGCATCCCGATCCGGTCAGCCCAGCCGCGGAAGTAGCCGATGGCCAGCCCGAACGGAACACCGATGACCAGCGCCACCAGCACCGCTTCGGCCCCTGCGATCAGGGCGTACCGCGCCCCGAAGAAGATGCGCGTCAGGATGTCCCGCCCAACGTGGTCGGTGCCGAGCGCGTAGCCCGCCTCGCCCGGGCTGAACAGGATGTCCTGGAAGCGGGTGGCGAACGTCTCGTCGTGCGAGGTCAGCAGGGGGGCGAAGATCGCCGCTATCACCACGATGACCAGGTAGATCGCCCCCGCCATTGCCACCTTGTTGCGCAGCAAGCGCGCCCAGAAGCGGCTCCGGGTGGCGCCCGCCGCCGACTCCTGGGGCATGGGCGCGGGGCTCGCGAGCTCGCCTGCGTCGGCGGAACCGCCCAGTTCGGCCAGTGCGTCGCTCACTCCGGCCTCACCTTCGGGTTCAGCCAGGCGTAGCTGAGATCCAGCACGATGTTGACGATGACGACCACCGCCGCGGTGACCATCACGAATCCGAGCAGTGCGGGCATGTTCTGGCGCAGTATGGCGTCGACCCCGAAGCGGCCGAGCCCCGGCACGTTGAACACGAACTCGACGAAGATCGACCCGCCGATCAGCGCTGAGGTCTGAAAGCCCGCCAGCGTCACCACCGGGATCGCTGCGTTGCGAATGGCGTGGCGCGACACCACGCGGCGCACTGGCAGTCCTTTGGCCAGCGCCGTGCGCACATAGTCACGCTGGAGCACCCCGATCATCGACGAGCGCGCCTGCCGGGCGATGGCCGCCGATGCCGAGATCCCCAGCGCAACGCACGGCAAGATCAGGGCTTCGACCCATCTGGCGAGGGACTCGGGCCGGGTCGTGGGCCAGATGGCCGGCAGCCACTGCAGCTTGACGCCGATGTAGTACGCAAGCACCAAGCCGATCCAGAAGTTGGGCACCGCGAGCCCCAGCGACGAAGCGACGGTGATGGTGCGATCGGGCCACCTTCCGGCTTTGAGCGCCGCCAGCACGCCGAAGGCGCTGCCGATGGCCAGCGCCACGATCAGCGAGCCGAACACCATCGACAGCGTGACGGGGATGCGGTCACGCAGTTCGGTGGTGATCTCCTCACCGTTGAACCAGTTGGTGCCGAGATCTCCGACTATTGCGCTGTTCAGCCAGTCCCAGTACTGCACCACGAGCGGGCGATCGATACCGAGCTCGGCGCGCTTTTCGGCCAGCGACTCCAGATCTGCGTCGTCGCCCATGATGGTGGCCGCCGGGTCGACCGGGTTGAGCTGGGCCAGGAAGAACACCAGCGTGGCCACCATGAGCATCAGCGGGATGGCCGCGAGGATTCGACTGACCAGCAGTCGAAGCACCTAGCACCCCCCTGTTCTGAAACGGCACTTGTGGCGGCCGGACCGTTGCGGCCCGGCCACCACCTCGGTGTGCCGTCTGCGATGGGCCGTCAAGTCCGCGAAAGTTACTTGACGGCCCAAGAGCGTGTGACGTGCGGGCCTAGCCGTCGATCCGGACGCCGTACGGCATCGGTGCCTGCATGTTCAGGCCCAGCGAGACCCCGCTCACGTACGGGGCGTACAGGGCGTTCTGGCCACCGTGGGCCAGCGGCAGCACCACGCCACGGTCGATGAGACCCTCCATGACCGCCGCGTACAGCTCGTAGCCCTCCTCGGGCGACGGTGCATTCAGCGCTTCGACCAGCGTGTCTTCGAGGTCGTCGAGGTCACTGAGGCCGAAGGCGTTGAAGCGACCGGCCTCGCCCATGAACTTGCCCAGGTCACGCGCCGGGTGCACCAGCAGGTCGCGGAACCACGAGATGCCCCACTGGGCCGATGCGGTGCCGGGGCCCAGCTCCCCGTTGTTGATCTGGATCAGCTCGATGCTGATGCCTGACGCTCCCAGCATCTGCACCACGAATTCCACGATCGGATTGATGGCCGGCATGATCGGCATGCGGATGGTCACCCCGTCGGGGTATCCGGCTTCTGCCAGCAGGCGCCGGGCCTCTTCGGGGTCGTAGGTGTACTTGGTGTCCAGCTCAGGGACGTTGAACTGGCTGAACGCCGGCGGGTAGATGCCCCCGAGGCTGTCCGCCTTGCCGAAGTGCATCGCGTTCGCATACGCGTCGCGGTCGAGCGAGAGCAGGATCGCCCGCCGCACCCGCTCGTCGGCGAGCGGCGAGTCGAACTCGCCCGCACGGTCGGTGATGATGAGGTACGCGAAGAAGTTCGGCACCGAGATCAGCACGTTCCCGGCCTCGACGCCTGCGTCGATCTGCGCGTCCCGCGTGGTGGACATGATGTCTGCCTCGCCGGTCAGCAACGCGTTCAGGCGTGCGTTGTTATCGGGCACGGCAGTCACCGTCACGGTCTCGACGCCCTGGTCGGCCGGATTCCAGTAGTTCGGGTTGAGGTTGTACACCTCGGTCACGCCTGCCTGGCTGTCGGCGTCAGACCAGATCCACGGCCCTGAACCCTGTGGGTCACGGGTGAGATCACGGCCGTCGAGTGCATTGGGGCTGATCATCATGCCCATCACCATCGACATCTCCAGCGGGAACTGCGGTGCCGGCACCGAGAACTCGACCTCGAAGGTGGTGTCGTCGATCATCCGGGCGTCGACAAATGCCGCCCACGTCGCTGCGTTCGGATTGCCCGGGAAGGTGGCGTGGTAGTGCATGTTGGCCACGGCGACATCGGCGTTGAATGCTGCACCATCGTGGAACACCACATCGTCACGCACGGTGAAGCGCCACACGTTCGGCGACGGCTGCGTCCACGAGGTCGCGAGCGACGGCGCAAGACTGAAGTCATTGCGCTGGCGGATCAGCGTGTCGTACGCCGGGTAGTGGTACGCGCTCTGCGCGGTCTGCGAGGCAGCGGGGTTGAAGCTCGTCACCGGGGAGAACTCCACCATGCGCAGCGTGCCCTCAGGCGGGGGTAGCGGTGCTTGAGTCGTGGTCACTGCGCCTTGGGTGGTGGTCGTCTGCTCGACCGCCGCAATCGTCACCTGCGTCTGCGCTTGGGTGGTGGCCGGGGCATCTGCCGCCGCGGTCGTCGCCGGCGCCGCGGTGGTCGCTGAGGCCGTTCCGGACCCGGAGTCCGCATCGCTGCCGCCGCAGGCGCTTGCTGCGAGCACGAACGCCAGCAGCACTGTCATGAGGCGCATCACACGCCGTGTAGGCCCTCTCACGAGATTGCCCTCCCATTGTTTTGGCGCCGCCCCCTGAAGTCCACGGCGCTAGCCAATTGGCTGCACGTTAGTGAGACAGCAAGGTGCCGCGCGTCCCGAGACGCGACGATTTCGTAACGATTGTCAATCGACAACGATGGGGATCGACCTCGGTCCGCGGATCTGGCCGGTGGACCAGATGACCTCAGCCCCTCGAGCGATCGAGAACTCCGGGATGTGCCGCAGCCAGGTCTCGAGCGCAATCTCCATCTCAAGGCGGGCCAGGTTCGAGCCGATGCAGCGGTGAATGCCGGCCCCGAAAGCGATATGGCGGTTCTCGTCGCGGTCGATCACGACCTCGTCGGCCCGCTCGAACCGTTCGGGATCGCGGCACCCGATGGGGAACGTCATCATGACGTGATCCCCCGCTTTCATCTCGACGCCATTCACCTCGGTGTTGGCGGTGACCCGCCGGGCGACGTTCACTGGCGCGTACGCCCGGAGGAACTCCTCCATTGCAGTGGGCAGCAGCTCGGGTTCGGCGACGAGCCTGCGGCGGTCGTCGTCGTGGTTGGCCAAGTGCCACAGCGCTGCACCGATCGAGCTCCAGGTGGTGTCGATGCCCGCGACGAGCTGCAGCACCAGCATCCGCTCGATGAGGTCGTCCGGCAACGGCTCGCCGCCCATCTCGGTCGTGACCAAGTGGCTGATCAGATCATCGCCGGGCACCGCCCGCCGCTCAGCCATGACCTTGGCCATGTACTCGCGCACCTCGATGATCGCCTGCAGCACTACGGCGCCGTCGCTGGGCCCGACGGCGAGGAGGTCGAAGATCCAGGCGCGGAACTTGTCGCCATCGGCAGGATCGATGCCCAAGATGGCTGCGATAGCGCCGACCGGAATGTGCTGGCTGTAATCGACGGCCGCGTCGCCGTGACCCCGCTTGGCAATGGCGGCGGCCCGTACCTCGCAGTCAGCGGCAATGTGGCTGCGCCAGCCCTCGATGCGCTTGGGTGCAAAGAACGGCAGCAGCGTGCGGCGGATCTCCATGTGGTCAGGCGGATCGCTGTTGATCGGCGGGAAGAAGCCCCGCTCCACGGTCCCGCCGCGGCGAATGCCGTGATGGACGTTGGAGAACGTGGCAGTGTCGTTTGCGATACCGACGATGTCGTCGTACTGCAACGGCAGCCACACCCCCTCGTTGAAGCGCTCCGAATGGGCCATCGGGCATCGTTCGCGCAGGTCGTCCCAGATAGGGAACGGGTCGTTCACCCAGGCGGGGTCGTTGAAGTCCCAGTCGGTGGCGAAATCCATGACTGGCGGGATGGCCGAAGTCGCATCATCGGTAATCGAGTCGTCGGTGTAGGTCATCGCGGTGCGCCGTTACCCGGGTCAACCGATCAGACGGGGCGATCGCCGGCCAGTGTGACCCGCTCCATCCGGCGATGCAGACCGCCGTGGTCGGGCACCGCATAGTGCTGGGTGCAACGGTTGTCCCACTGGGCGATTGACCCCGGACGCCAGCGGAACCGGCATTGGAACTCCGGCGTGCTGGCCTGGTCGTAGAGCAGATACCGAAGGTCACGACACTCGTCGGGCGACATCCCGTCGATGGTGAGAGTGAACGTCCGGTTCACATAGAGGCTCTTGCGGCCGGTCACCGGGTGCGTGCGCACGATCGGGTGCTTCTGGTCGGGGAACCGCTCGGCCGTCTCGGCCCGCTCGGCCTCGCTCATGAACCTGCCGAATGCCTTCACATAGGAATGGATGGCATAGCGCCCTTCGATCTGCTCCTTGACTTCGTCGGGAAGCTGCTCGTAGGCGAGTTCCATGTTTGCCCAGCACGTGTCGCCGCCGTGCGGCGGGACGAGGCGGCCGAACAGCACCGAGCCCAGCGGGGGGCACTCCCGGAAGGTGACGTCGGAGTGCCAGGTCTCGGCGGCCTGGAACTTCTCGGCTGTGGATTCGAGCACGATGATCTCGGGGTGCTCTTCGACATTCAGCGTGAAGGGATGGACCTCCAGCTCGCCGTATGCCCGCCCGTACGCCACATGCTGGGCTTGGGTCAGGTCCTGGTCGCGGAAGAACAGCACCTTGTGGTCCATCCAGGCATCGTGCAGTTCGGCGATCAGCTCGTCGTCGAGCTCACGCAGGTCGACATCGGGGATCTCGGCGCCGATCGTGCCGGTCAGCGGCTCGACCCGGATGCGGTTGTAGTCCTTCGGCTGCACGGCGTTGATACGCATGCTCGGTCTCCTTCGCGGCTCGCTGGGCGCAGCGCCGTCGCCCTGCGCGCCTAGATTAGCCATGTGGCTGCACTCGACGCGGCGCCCGTCGACGCGGCGGGACCGCACCCCGCAACGGCACTGCTCGGTGCAACCACCGAACTGCTCACTCAGGAGCCTCCTTCGGCGGTCTCTGGCCGTCGCATCGCAGCAGCCGCGGGCGTCAACTACGCGCAGATCCACCGCCACTTCGGCTCCAAGCGCGAACTCTGCCGCCAAGTGCTCGACCGGCTGGGAGACGCCTACCTCGACGATGCCTTCCCGCCCGGTGCCCTGGTGCCCACACCGGGCGTGGTTGTGCGCCACGAGTCGTTCGTGCGTGTCCTGGCCAACATCCAGCTCGACGAGGCCGCGCTGACGCTGCGGCCCCAGAACCCCATCGTCGAGCGGTACTCCAGCGGCCTGCAGATCCTCCGTCCAGAACTGGATGCCACCGCCCGAGCCACGCTGGTGGCGCTGTCCTGCTCGATGCAGCTCGGCGTGTGCATCCACCGCACGTCGCTGACGCGCTCCGCGACGCTGGACGATCACGCAGACCTCGTCGATCGCGAGCTGGTGACGACGATCGAACGCCTGCACGCCGGCAGGGGTCCCTTCGCAGGAAGTGACCTCGCGCCGCGGCCGGTGCGGGCTCGCGGGTCACGCCCAGCCTCGCTCACCGCGGGGCGGGGCCGCGCCGAGGTCGAAGCGCGCCTGGTAGCCGCAGGCGTGGAACTGCTGGCCGATCGCACCCCAGCGGCCATCTCCGGGCGCCAGCTGGCCGCCCGGGCGGGCGTGAATTACGGGCTGATCCACCACTACTTCGGCTCGGCCGCCGAAGTGCTCGAGCATGCGTCACGCCAGATTCGCGACGAGTTCTATGCGGCCGAGTCAGGCCCGGATTCGATGCCGGACTTTTTCTCGATGCGAGCTCACCCGGGCTACGTCCGTGCACTGACCCGAGTCGCGCTCGATGCCAAATTGGCGCTCGCGGACGACCACTTCCCCGTGGTGAGTGCCCTGCTCGCCCGCCATCGCATGCGTCATGGCGAGCCCGGGCCGTCCGCGCGCTGTCGCTATCTCATCGTCGCGGCCACTCAGCTCGCTTGGTCGCTGTTTGAGCCGCTGCTCGGGGCCGCGCTGGGTCGCAGACTGGAAGATCTCGAGCAATACGCTGCGGGCGTGCTCGCGAGGCTGCTGAACTTCGAAGAGTATCCAAGCTCGTGACACCCGAGGCCCCCTTCAGAAACCTCCCGAAGAACTGAATCCGCACCCGAAAAAGGAGCCCCCGATGACCGACACCGCCCCCGTCG
The DNA here is from genome assembly GCF_965203655.1 of Candidatus Poriferisodalis sp. GTDB lineage: Bacteria > Actinomycetota > Acidimicrobiia > Acidimicrobiales > Poriferisodalaceae > Poriferisodalis. The sequence goes on along the minus strand of NZ_CBDBDD010000004.1, from coordinate 173,015 downwards.
AAGACTGGGAGACCGACTACGACATCTTCGACCCCGGCTACGTACGCGATCCCGCGCCGGTGTGGGAGGAGCTGCGAGGCCGTTGCCCCATCGCTCACACGGAGCGCTGGGGCGGCTCGTTCCTGCCGACCCGCTATGAGGACGTGCAGGCGATGTCCAAGATGGTGCCCGAGCTGTCGAGCAGCGACCCCTTGGTGACCTCCCCGCCGCCGGAAGTGATCGAGGATCTTCTGTCGGACCCGACGTTCGAGAAGTACGGCACCAACGCCGCACCGATCTCGGAAGACCCGCCCATCCACGGCTGGACCCGCCGGCTGCTGCTGCCGCATTTCTCGCCCAAGGCCGTCGAGGCGCACCGCGACTACACCCAAGAACTCGCGGATCGCCTGATCGACGACTTCATCGATGCCGGCAAGGCCGATGGCGCCGGTCAGTACGCCCAGCAGATCCCGCCGCGGGTCATCGCCCACCTGCTGGGAATCGACGAGAGCCGAGTGGAAGAGTTCACGCACTGGGTGCGCTGCCTGCTGGAGCTGGGGCTCACCGATCCCCAGCTCCGCATTAAGTACCGCAAGGTGATCCGGGGGTTCTTCTACGAAGTCGTCGAGGAGAAGCGGGCTGAGCCCGACGACGGGTTCGTCTCGGCGCTGCTCGCCGGGACGGACCACCAGGGCAACCCGATCGATCCGGTCATGGTGGTGGGCATGCTCAACCTGCAGCTCATCGCGGGCATCGACACCACCTGGAGCTCGATCGGCTCGGCGCTGTGGCATTTCGGCACGCATCCCGCGGACCGCGAGCGCATGGTGGCCGGGCCGGAGCTGTGGCCGACGGCCATCGAAGAGTTGCTGCGCTTCTATGCCCCGGTCACCATGGGGCGCCGGGCCACCGAAGACGTGTCCTACGGTGGCGTGACCATCCCCGCAGGCAGCAAGGTGCTGATGAACTTCCCCGGCGCGAACCGTGACCCCGAGGTGTTCGACCGTCCCGACGAGGTGATTCTGGACCGTCCCCACAACCGGCACGTCGCTTTCGGCGCGGGCATCCACCGCTGCGCCGGGTCCAACCTGGCCCGACTCGAGATGGACATCGCGCTGCGGACCTGGTTCAGGCGGATTCCCGATTTCGAGGTGAGCGAGCCTGACGAGGTCACCTGGGCCGGCGGGCAGGTGCGCGGTCCTCGCTACCTGCCGATCCGCTTCCCCGCCGCCGGTTGAGTCGTCGGACTCCGGCAGCGGTTCTGAGCGAGCGGACATCGGCGTGACTGCTGGCGAGGCCGACACGGCGAGACCGGGGGAGCCGTCGGAGGTCACGGCCGCGGCCAACAGCGCAGCGGTCGTCTCATTCGACGACCCGGGCGACTTCGAGCGGGCTTCCCGTGGACTCATCGCCCAGATTGACGACGGTCGCGTCTTGATGGGCGACCACGTCGTGTTCGATGTGGCCCGGCACGCCTTCGTCAACGAATCAACTGAGGCGCCACCATCGGTGCACCCGAGCCTGTGGCGGCAGGCACGGCTCAACGTTCATCACGGACTGTTCGAGGTGGCCGACGGCGTCTGGCAGGTGCGCGGTTACGACATTGCCAACATCACGTTCTTGGCGGGTTCCGATGGCTGGCTGATCATCGATCCCCTGACGACGCGGCCCTCGGCCGCCGCTGCACTGGATCTCGCCAACAACACGCTGGGTGCCCGACCGGTGCGGGCGATCATCTATACGCATTCCCACGCAGACCACTTCGGCGGGGTGCTCGGCGTGACAGATGCCGAAGCTGTGGCCAGCGGCGACGTGGAGATCGTTGCGCCGGACGGGTTCCTCGAAGAGGTGGTCAGCGAGTTCGTCATCGCCGGGCCGATCATGGGCAGGCGGGCGGCGTACCAGTTCGGGCCACTGCTGCCGCCTGGGCCGTTGGGTCACGTCGACTGCGGCCTGGGCTCGGCGATGGGTCTCGCCCGATCGGACCTGCTGGCGCCCACCGACGTCATCACCCGCACTGGGGAGGAGCGCGAGCTCAGCGGTATCCGGATCGTGTTCCAGAACACGCCAGATGCCGAAGCGCCGGCGGAGATGAACTTCTTCTTCCCCGACAAGAACCTGCTGTGCATGGCCGAGAACTGCACGCACACGATGCACAACCTCTACCCGATCCGGGGTGCGCAGACCCGGGACGCGCTGGCATGGAGCAAGTACATCGGCGAGGCGCTCGAACTGTGGGGCGACGACACCGACGTCATGTTCGCCAGCCACCATTGGCCCCGGTTCGGCAACGCCGACGTGCGGAGCTTCCTGTCGATGCAGCGCGACCTCTACCGCTGGATGCACGACCAGACGATGCGCTTGGCCAACCAGGGGCTGCGGCCGACCGAGATCGCCGCCCGGCTGCGGCTGCCGGCCGAGTTCAGCGAATCGCACGTGCAGGGCTACTACGGCACGGTGTCGCACAACTGTCGCTCGGTATACAACCGCTACCTCGGCTGGTACGACGGCAACCCGGCCAACCTCAATCCGCTGCCGCCGGCCGACGCGGGCGTCAACTACGTCGAGTTCATGGGCGGCGCAAGTGCAGTACTGACCAAGGCCCGCGAGTGCTACGAGCGCGGTGAGTACCGCTGGGTGGCCCAGGTGGTCAACCACGTGGTGTTCGCCGACCCGGCGAACCGCGAGGCGCGCACCCTGCAGGCCGACGCGCTCGAGCAGCTCGGCTACCAGTCGGAGTCGGCGACCTGGCGCAACGCCTACCTGATGGGCGCGAAGGAACTGCGCGAAGGCACTCCCGACTGGGGACGCGTGCCCACCCGCGACATGTCCCAAGCCATGGATGCCGGGCACCTGTTCGACGTGATCGGCGTACGGTTCGATCCCGACGCCTTCGATGCGGGGCCGGTCACGTTCAACTTCCGCTTCACCGACCTAGGCGAGGATCACGTGCTCGGTATCGGCCGTTCCGCTGTGCATCACCGGGCCGGAACGGTTGACCCCGATGCCGCCGCCTCGGTCCGCACCGACCGGGCCACGCTCTTCGCTGCACTCAACGACGCCAGCGCGCTCGACGATGCCGAGATCACCGGCGACCGAGCCCTGCTGAAGTCTCTGCTGGGGAGCCTGACTGTGTTCACCACGGCACGTCTGATCGAGCCCTGAGCGGGCCTACTGGTCGACCAGCGCGTTCTCGGCTTCGACCGCGGCTGCGGCGCGCAGATCGTCGCGGTCGTTCTCCAAGCGGAACTCCACGTGCAGCAGGGTGCCCTGGAACTCGTTCGGCCCGACGTAGGCGGCGCTCACCGTGGGCCCGAGGTCGCGCCCTATGTCCATTCCGTACAGTGACTGCCGGTACGGCATCGTCTCGAGGTCGACAGATCCAAGTTCCTGCACGGGCCCGTCGCCGGCGCGCTGCCACAGGGTGGCTGTGCCGGCATGCTCGGCGGTCTTCGTGTAGCGGACGCCCAACTCGACGTCGCCGAGCGGCACCGGCTCGCTGGCCCTGATCCCGGTCGGACGCCCAAGGTAGTTGTATTCGAAGCACAGCAGCCCATCGGCGACCCACAGCACCATCCCGCCCGTGCGTGAGCCGTAGGCCACCAGCACCCCGTCGGTGCCTGTCGCGGTATCGGCCGAAGCTGCGATCTCGAACGAGCGGTTCCGCACATCGGGGCACTTGAAGCGCTCTAGGTGCGGCATGCCGGCCGGGTAGCGCAGCCGGGTCGCCGAGGCCTCGGGGCCGGGCCGACGCAGTACGAACAGCTCCACCCCCCGGTCATCGAGCGGCAGCACGTTGTAGGTGGCGGCCTCGTCCCACCACAGCTCGATCAGCTCGCGCAGCTTGTCGGAGTGCGTCTCGGACAGGTCATGGATCTCGGCGAAATCGCTGCGCGTGTCGTAGAGCGCCCACTCGTCCTCGCCGAATGGCGTCCCTTGGCGGTGCAACGTCACCGCTTTCCAGCCGTCGTGGTACACGGCCCGGTGGCCGAGCATCTCGTAGTACTGCGTGGACCGAGACGACGGGGCATCTGCATTCGTGGCTGCGAACGTGGGGAGCATCGAGATGCCTTCGACGGGCTGCTGCGGCACACCGTTGTGCATCTGGGGCGCTTCGACCCCGACCACGTCGAGGATCGTCGGCATCACGTCGATGACGTGGTGGTACTGATCACGGATCCCCCCGGCATCGTCGATGCCAGCTGGCCAGTGCACGATCAGCGGGTCGCGGATGCCGCCCTCGTAGGTGTTCTGCTTGTAGAAGCGAAGCGGCGTGTTGCCGGCCTGTGCCCAGCCCCACGGGTAGTTGTTGTAGAGGTTGGGGCCGCCGATCTGGTCCGCGAACGGCACCATGTCGGCGACGCTGAGCCGCTGGCGATTGAAGAAGATGTTCTCGTTGGTCAGGCCGTGTCGGCCGCCCTCCTGGGAGGCACCGTTGTCGGACAGCAGCATGATGAGGGTGCCGTCGAGCAGATCCGTGCCCTCCAGGTAGTCGACGAGCCGGCCGATCTGATCGTCGGTGTGATCCAGGAACGCAGCGAAGGTCTCCTGCATGCGGCAATACAGCAGTCGTTGGTCGTCGTCAAGTTCGTTCCATGCCTGCACTCCGGGGTTCCGCGGCGACAACTCGGCATCCGCAGGGACGATGCCCAGCTGCAGCTGGCGTTCGAACCAGCGCGCCCGCGTCACGTCCCAGCCGTCGTCGTAGCGGCCCCGGTACTTGTCCAGGTAGGCCTGCGGCGCTTGATGCGGCGAGTGCGTCGCTCCGAATGCGAGGTATGTCAGGAACCTGCGCGACGGCGCAGTGGCCTGCTGCGCAGCGATCATCGAGATCGCCTGGTCGACAAGGTCCTCGGACAGGTGATAGCCGGGCGTGCTCGGCGGGTCCACCGGGTGATTGTCGATGACGAGCTCAGGCGAGAACTGGTCGGTTGCCCCGCCCAGGAAGCCGTAGAAGCGGTCGAAGCCGCGGCCCAGCGGCCAATGATCGAACGGGCCCGCCGGGCCGCAGTCCGCGAGGTTGGCGAGGTGCCATTTGCCCAAGGCGAATGTCGCGTAGCCGTAACTGGAGAGCACTTCGGCGAAGGTGGCTGCCGACGGCGCGATCACGCCGCGGCAGTTCGAGAATCCGGTGTCGACGTTCGACAGGAACCGCATGCCCACCGAGTGATGGTTGCGACCGCTGAGCAGGCAGGCCCGTGTCGGCGAGCACAGTGCAGTCGTGTGGAAGTTGGTGTATCGCAGACCGCCTGCAGCCAGCCGGTCGATGTTCGGCGTGTCGATGTCGCTGCCGTAGCAGCCGAGGTGCGCGAATCCGGTGTCGTCGAAGACGATCACCACGACGTTGGGCGCGCCGTCGGGCGGTGCAGGGCTGGGTTCCCAGTGCGGGCTCAGTTCTGCGGCGGTAGTTCCAGGGCGTTCACGGTCGCGCATCGCCTTCGTCTAGCAGGCACGCTCTCGCGGCGGCGTCTCATGCGGTGCGACGCGGCCAGCAGCGGATGCCAGCAGCGGCTCACACCTCAAGCTGCGATCGGGCAGCCCTTCACCGTGATGCGGTGCATCAAACGGGTCTGCCCGCGGTAGTCGTTGAGCGCCTTGTGCCAGGTGCAGCGGTTGTCCCACATGGCGACCGAGCCGGGCTCCCAACGGAACCGATAGGTGAACTCGACGCTCGAACCGTGCTCGAACAGGAACTCCAGCAGGGGTCGGCTCTCGGCCGCCGTCCACCCGTCGATGCGCGTCGTGAACGAGCGGTTGACATACAGCACCGGGCGACCGCTCACCGGGTGGGAGATCACCACCGGATGCACGACATCAGGCCCGAAGTGGAAGCCGTCCTTGAACCGCTCGGAGCGCTCCGCCTCGGGCAGCTTCGACAGGCCGACGCCGAACGCCTCGTAGGACGAATGCACCGCTCGCAGGCCCCGCAGCGTCTCCTTCATGCCGTCGGACAATGCGTCGTAGGCGGCGTACATCGAGCTGAACGCCGTGTCGCCGCCGCTCGTCGGCAACTGTCGGGCGACGAGGATCGAGCCAAGGGCAGGGGCTTCCTCGTAGGAATGATCGGTGTGCCAGGCCTCGCCGATCACGTAGGTGTTCTCCGGGCGGGTGCGCACCTCCGCAATCTGCGGATAGGTCTCATTCGGCGAGAAGTACGCGTTGACGTCGATCTCGCCGAGCGACTCAGCGAATGCGATGTGCCCTTCGGGCGCCACGTCCTGATCCCGGAAGAACAGCACCCCGTGCTCGCCGAGCGCCTCGATCACAGTGGCAGATTCCTCCGGGTCGAGCTTGCCCAGTTCCAGGCCTGACACGAACGCCCCAAGCGCAGCGCCAGTCGGTTCGATGTCGATCCCCATAGGTGATGGTCTACCGAGAACACCCCCTGCCGTCAAACGACGGCTCTAGCCGATTGCAACTGCGCGGCAGCGCCGGCTCGGGGCGATTCCCGCTGGAGAGGCACCGATTTTGGTGCGGCTAGCGTTGTACGGCGATGTCCATTGCTGACGCCCCGATCCTGAGAGCTGACGCCGTCTTCGATGAGACCGAGTTGGGCAAGCGCGAGCGGAACAAGCTCGACAAGCGGAGGCGCATCGTGGCTGCAGCCACGGCGCTGTTCCAGGAGAAAGGCTTCGACGACACCACCACGGCTGAGATTGCGTCGGCTGCGGGGATCGGTGCCGGGACGCTCTACCTCTACGTGGAGTCCAAGGAGGACCTGCTGGTCAGCGCATTCGTGAACGTAGCGGGCGATGCCTGGCGGGAGGCCTTCGACCTCGTCGACCCCTCGACCGACGCCGACAGCCAGATCATGACGTTGCTGATGCATGTCACCGACCACCACAGGGCGGATCGCCGCCTCGCTCGCTCGTTCTTCAAGGAGCTTCCTTTCGTCAGCGATTCGGGACGCGTCGGCGTGGAAGAGTTCACCGACTGGTTTCTGAGCGGACTTTCATCGGTGCTCAGTGCAGCGAGCGCAAACGGCAAGCTCGACGCCGACGTTTCCAAGATGATGCTCGCCCACAACCTTTATGCACAGTGGCAGGTGCTTATGCGGCGTCTCGTCACCGATCGGCTCGACTACGACGACATGGTGCTCCAGTTGCAAGAGAGCGTCAGCGTCGCGCTGTGGGGATTGACGCCCAAGGCCTGACCGCTCAGCCGACGGACCAGTCCGGCCACGGGAGCCGCTCGGTGCCCTGGGGCGGCTGGAGGATCCGCGACACCATCTTCACGGCCTCGTCCTTGTCGTAGAATTGGTAGTTGAGGCCCTTCATCCGCTGGGTGTCGCCGAAGAAGAACCGCTCGTAGAGCTCTTGGCGGCCGCCCCAGCCGGTGCCGCAGATGTCCCACGCCATCCGGAACAGCGCGACCTTGTCCTTGCCTTCCTGGCTGACTCCCTGGTAATAGCGGTCGATCGCCAGCTCGGCCATCTCCAAGGTCGCCTCCTGGGGCAGCGAGACATAACCGCCGCCGCCGAGCTGGATGATGTGGTCGATGATGCGGGGGTACACCTCGGGATACAGCCGCAGCGCCGCCTGGATGGCGCTCTCGTTGGCGTAGTACAGGCCGTTGGCGGGATTCAGCTCGGCGCCCTCGACTGCCGCAATGGCGAGCGATTCCATGGTGTGCAGCCACATGAGGATGTCGCCGAGGCGGTCCTGCACGTTCACGAACTGCGAGATCTGCGACGACTCCGCCATCAGGTGCGCCAGGCCGAACAGGAAGCGCGTCTTGGCCACGTTCTTCACCACGACGTGATGGCCCAGCGACTGGAAGAACTTCATGCCGGGAATCGACAGGTTGTGCGGCTCAATGTCCTTGCAGATGAACACGTTCTCCCACGGGATGAGTGCTTCCTCCCAGATGGCGAGCGCGTCCATCTCCTCGAAGCGGCCGGTCAGGGGACGGTCATAGTGAGACCGCTCAGGGTCGAGCTTGTCCCGGCACATCCACTTGAGACTCGGGTGGTTGACCTTGCAGGTGAAGCCGAGCGCGTAGATCTCGTCGCCGTTGCCTTCGAGGCCCAGCGGTGCGCCGAAGCTCAGGTTCTCCTCGCAGAACGGGGCGAGCGTGCCGACCATGCGTGCGCCGGTCACGATGACGCCGTCGTTGTTGGTGTCGACGATGCCGGCGTTGACGAACTTCTCCTGCTCGGCGAACGGCGTGAACCGGTCGGTCATCGGGTTGACGAACGTGTGGGTCATGCAGATGTCATTGCGGCGGCAGTGCAGGTAAGTCTCATAGGCGTTGCGGGCGAACCGCTCGTCGTTCATCCCCCAGATGTGACCGGTGTTGCCCAGCGCCATCATGCAGGCGTTCATGTAATCCGGTGCCCGGCCCATCAGACCGCCGGTCACCTCCGCCCACACGCCATAGGCCGCTGCCCGCCGGCGCAGGTCGTCGACCGAGCGCGGCTCGATGAACGACAGGTGGGCGCGATCTCCGTCGGGGGTCTCGTAGGTGACCGTGTCCTCGAGCTCGGGAATGTTCTGCATGTCGTAGTACTGCGCCACGGTGAGCGCCGTCGTGCGCAGGCCCGGTTCGGTCGATGCGTCGGTCACGAGGTGGCCGTCGTGGTAGACCCGCCGCCCATCGGCCAGCGACGAGAGGTATTCCTCGCCGGTCTTCATCCCCATGTCTGCCCCCGTGATACGTCAGCGGCGATGCCGCTGGCGGCCGTCGTCTTTGAATTCGCAGCGGCGTCGCGAAGAACTGACGCTACTCAGTTTTCTGAGACCGAGTGGATGCGGGGAGGTTGGCGCCGCCGTCGCTGTGGATGAACCGGCCGGTCATGCCGCGGGAAGCCTCTGAGGCCAGAAATACGTAGCACTCGGCGTGGTCGGCCGGGCCGAGCGCGACGCCGAGGCGGCTGCGCCGCCGGATCGACTCGGCACGGTCGGGCTCGGATCCCAGCGACCGATCGTGCAGGACCAGCGAGCGCAGGCCCCGCAGGTCGGTGCTGTGGGTGCCGCCGGGCGCTACGCCGTTGACTCGGATTTCGGGTGCCAGCTCGTGGGCCAGCGACTCCACGCAGCCTCGCACCGCGAACTTGCTGGCCACATAGAGGATCCCGCCGCGGCCCGGCACGAAGCTGCTGGTGGAGCCGGTCAGGATGATCGAGCCGCGGCTTGCCCGCAGCGGTTCGATCGCGGCGCGGACGGCCAGCAGCATGGAGCGCACGTTGACGTCCATGACCTCGGCAAAGGCATCATCGAGCGCATCTCGGGGCAGCTCGCCGAGCCCGAGGTAGAAGTCGAACAGCCCGACACAGCTCACCAGCGTGTCGATGCCCCCGAATGCGTCCACCATCGCGGCGACGGCGGTGTCATTGGCGTCCGCGCTGGTGGCATCGCCGCAGATCGCCGGTCCGGCCGATGCTGCGGCCAGCGACTCGCACTTGTGCGGGTCGATCTCGAGCGAGCCGACGCTCGCACCTTCGGCCAGGAAGGCATCGTGGACGCCCCGGCCGATGCCCGACCCCGCCCCAATGATGAGCGCCCGGTTGCCGGCCAGCCTGCTCATCGCGGGTCTCTCTCGGACGCGTCACACGGCTGCTTCACAGGAAGATCGCCAGATTCTGGGTGCGCAGGACCGACTCGTCGATCTCGATGTCGCGTCGGCGCAGGCGCAGGCCCTCCTCCGTCGGGATCAGCACGTCGGTCCGCCCCGCCGACAGCAGGCTCGGGGCGGTGCGGTCGCCCCGTGAGCGGTACAGCAACACCGCCGACTCCACGATCAGCTCCTCGCCGGTGCCCTCGAAGGTGCGCACGTTGGAGACGTGGTGACGGATGCGGCTCTGGGGGTCCTCAGTCCACGCGTAGTCGGTCTGGAATCGCTGCACCCGCTTGCGCAGCGAGTACCAGTCCTCGTCGAAGTGATGCATGGTCTGCACGTCGGCCTCGTCGGCGGCCTTGACGGCCGTGACACGCACCGGCATGCGGTAGCGAATCTCGGGGTCCATCAAACCCAGCCATGCCTCGAAGTCGGACGTGTCGAGCAGGTGTGCTTCTTCGGTCAGGAACTGTGCGGCTGCCTGGTGCCGCTCGTCGCTGTAGGGCAGCGGCGCCCGGTTCCGCCCGGAGCTCACGCCGGCTGCTCCCCCATGCCGAAGGCCATCGGCTGGCGGGCGGGCGCAGGCTGCGACACCAGGTCAGCCCACATCGAGAACCAGTGGCGCTGGTTGTGCTCGCCGAAGCCCTGGTAGGCCGTGCCCGGGCCGCCGAAGCCCTCGAACTGGTCCACGATCGGATCGCCGTCGAGCGTCAGGCCCATGCGGTTGTTGAGCAGCAGGTTCCGCGCCATCGAGCCGCGTGCCATGGCGGTGATCGACACCCAGTTCTCGACGTCGTCCTGCTCGAACATGCCCGACGAGCCGAAGCACATCAGGTACGCCTTGTACGACGCCGCCTTGTAGTCGTCGGGCGCGTCGGCCGCCACGCAGAACCACGAGTACACCTCGGTCTCCCCCGGGCCGACGGGCTGCCACAGTCGCACGGAGATGAACGGCGTGATCCGCCCATCGGCATCGGTCTGGGGCCAGTTGTGCACGAAGCTGAGGTTGGGGAACAGTGTGGAGGCAGACGGCATGAAGCCCGGCTCGTCGACGAGCGCTCTTTGTGCGGGGCTCAGCGTGGCGGCCATGCGGTCGATCATCTCGTCGGGATAGCCGACGTAGGCCAGGCCCGATCTGAATTCGCTGCCGGGCGGCAGCTTGTAGGTGGTGCCGCCGCCGGGCCCGGCGTGCCACAGCACGCCTTCCTTGCGCTTGTAGGGCTTCGGCTCGCCGAACAGCTCGATGTCGACGACGCTCGCGTGGGTGTGGGGCGTGTGGTAGCTGTCGCCCATGAAGTTCTCAGCGCCGATCTTCCAGTTGGCCTCGACTCGCCATCGCTGCGGCCCGCGGAACTCCATGCCCGCCGCGCTCTGGCCGGTGTAGAAGTCGAGATAGAACGCGTAGTCGCCCAGCCAGCTCTCGAAGTCGGGAGCGTCGGGGTCGAGGCTGGCAAAGATCATGCCGTTGCGGATCGCGACCGAGGGCGCCCGCAGCAGTGCCTGACCTTCCTTGATGAATCCGGCTTCGCCGCCGTAGGCATCTGCATGGAAGGGCAAACCGGCGAGCTGGCCGTCGTTCTTGTAGGTCCAGGCGTGGTACGGGCAGCGGAACGTGCGGGCGCTGCCGCGCTCGGCCCGGCACACCTGCATGCCCCGGTGGACGCACATGTTGAACATCACGTGGACCTGACCGTCGCTGTCGCGGGTCACCAGGAACGAGTCGTCGCCGATGTTGCGCACGACATAGTCGTCGGGCTCCGCGATCTCGGACTCGTGGGCCAGGAAGTTCCACGACCTGCCGAACAGCCGGGTGCGCTCCAGCTCGTGCACCTCGGCGTCGTTGTACAGATAGGCAGGAATGAGGCCTCGACGCACGGCGCCGGTGAGGTCGGCGATGCCGTCGGGCTCGGCAGGTGCCATGGCGTCTCCTCTCCGGTCAGTGCCCTAGTTCAGCCCATGCCCGTCGTGGTCGAGGGCAGCCACGTGGTGTCTCCACAGGGTCTCACGGTTGAAGGCGCTGCCGAGGTCCGGCAACTCGGCCAGATCGGCGTCGGGAACGGCTTCGGGGGTCGCTCCTGCGGCGCGCACCCGCAGGTGGATGCGTGCCAGCGTGTCGAGCTGCAGCGACCGCAGCACGGCATCGGCTACGTCTTCGCCAGCGGTCACGACGCCGTGGCCTCGCAGCACGAGCGCCTGGGCATCGCCCAGCGAGGCCACCATCTCGGCGGCAAGCACGTCGTTTCGAATGAGGACCGAACGTGGGTGAACGGGTATGCCTGCGGCGGCAAGGCGGGCGGCTGGGATGTCGTAGGCACCGAATATCGGCTCGAGCTCGATGCCTGCGAGGCTGGCCACCACGACGTCGGGCGGATGGGCGTGGACCACGCACGTCACATCGGGCCGGGCCGCGAGTACTGCTGTGTGGATCGGCAACTCGCCCGGCACGGCGTAATCCCCCGCCGGATCGTCGGTGATCTCGCCGGTGTCGAGATCGACCGCGCGCACGTCGTCAGGCACCGTGAACCGCAGCCCTGCCTCGTGCGGCCCACGGCACCGCACCAGCGCCCGACCGCCGTCGATCCGCAGGCTGATGTGCCCCAGGATGTTCTCGACCAGCCCGCGATGCGCCATCACCCGGCACCCGATGGCAACCTCCCGCCGCAGCCCATCCAGGCCATCGCCCATACGCCGAAGCTATTGCCTAGGAACCGCCCACAAGACTTCGACCCGTACGGACAGCAAGAACATCTGATAGTCCTGCACTCCGGTTTCGCGACGTAATGAGGTGAGATGAGCACGGGCGAGAACGAAGGCGAGGGAGCGGCCGGACCGCTGGCGGGAGTCCGGGTACTCGACCTGTCGTCGGTGCTCATGGGGCCTGCGGCGACGCGCACGCTCGGCGACTTCGGCGCTGACGTGATCTTGGTGGAATCCTCGGCCGGCGACCGCAACCGGAGCATGGGCTCGGGTCCGGTCGACGGGTTCTCGGGTGTCTCGCTCAACCTGCTGCGCAACAAGCGAAGCATCTCCCTGGATCTCAAGCACGAGCGGGGCCGCCAGGTGTTCCTCGACATCGTCGCCACGTGCGACGTGATGATCACGAATCTTCGCCCGGGACCGCTGCGCCGCCTCGGGCTGCACTACGAGGCCGTGCAGCAGGTTCGCCCCGACATCGTGTTTTGCCGGGCGCATGGCTACCCATCAACCAGCGAGCAGGCCGATGCGCCCGCATACGACGACATCATCCAGTCCGCCAGCGGCATCGGCGACCTGTTCCGACGCATGGGCGCCGAGCCGATGCTGCTGCCCAGCCTCGTCGCCGACAAGTTCTGCGGGCTGACGATCGCCAACTCGGTGACCGCGGCGCTGTACCACCGGGCACAGACCGGCCAGGGCCAGTGCATCGAGATCCCGATGATCGATGTGATGCGCGCCTTCGTGCTCGTCGAGCACGGTGCGGGCGCCATCTCCGAGCCACCGGTGGCGAGCGCCGGGTACGCCCGCATCCTCACGCCCGAGCGCAAACCCCAGCGGACTGCGGATGGGTGGATCAACATCCTCCCCTACGACCACGAGCACTACGTCGCGCTATTCGAAGCCGGGGGACGGCACGATCTCGCCGCCGATGAGCGTTTCGCGACGCCCATCGAGCGCGTCACCCACAGCGACAGCCTGTACCGCGATGTCGCCTCGGTGCTGGGCCAGCGCACCACGGCAGAGTGGCTGGAGCTGTGCGAAGAAAACGGCATCCCCGCAACCGAAGCGGCGACGCTCGACGAACTCGTATCTCAGCTTCCGATCGACGAGCATCCGGTTGCGGGCCCGTACCGCGTCATCCCGCCGCCTGAGCAGTTCTCCGAGACACCGCCGAGCGTCCGGCGGCCGGCTCCGGGCATAGGCGAGCACGGCCCGGAGATTCTGAGCGAGATCGGCTACGACGCCGCCGCCATCGACAGCCTCATCAGCGACGGCATCCTCACGATGTCTTGAGAGACATCGAAATTCAGGCTCGCACGCAGCGCGCCATGACTACGGTCGCGAAAGGGCCAGCCCCCCGGTTGCTACCCAAGCGGGTTGCTCTGCCAACTCCGGGGTGGCTGGCCTCTGAACGTGAGCGTAACAGGCTGGTGCGGGCGCCCGACCTAGCATTCGCCCAGAATTGGGCCTGAATGCCAACGCAACGAGGGAGCGACGATGCGGTTTGACGGCAAGCGGGTGATCGTGACCGGCGGGGCTTCGGGCTTCGGTCGGGCGATCAGCGAGGGATTCGCCGAGCGCGGGGCGCGGGTGATGGTCACCGACATCGACGCTGAAGGAGCGGCCACGGTGGCCAAGGGCCTCGAGGGCGCTGAGTCGTTCCGTCTCGACGTGACAGAGGAAGCGCCTCACGCCGAGCTGGCCCAGCTCATGGTGGACACGTGGGGCGGCATCGACATCGTCGCCGCCAACGCAGGATTCGCCCACCGGATGGGCTCCACCTTGGATATCCCGACCGAAGAGTTCGACCTCATGTGGGCGGTCAACACCCGCAGCGTCTACTTCGCCGCCAAGCACTTCACGCCGCACATGCCCCCAGGCAGCTCGATCGTGAGCACGGCCTCGATCGGCGGCAAGCGGCCCCGCCCGGGCCTGACGCCGTACAACACCTCGAAAGCGGCCACGATCATGCTGACACGGGGTCTGGCCGAGGAGTTCGCGCCCGACATCCGCATCAACTGCGTGGCGCCCGTGGCCTCGGAGACCCGCTTCTTCGAGCGAGCGACCGGCTTGGACACGATGACCGACGAAATGAGAGCAGGCGTCGTCGAGGGCATCCCCATGGGCCGCATGTCCGACCCCGTCGATGTCGCCAACGCCGTGATGTTCCTGGCGTCCGACGAAGCCAGCTTCCTCACCGGCGTCTGCCTCGACGTCGACGGGGGCCGCAGCATCAGCTAGCACCGGACAGCCCATTCGGCGCAGCGTGCTGGGTAGGGTCCCCACGGTGAAGTTCGCAGCGTTCCTCGCACCGCATCATTTGCCTGGGGAGAGTCCGGCGCTGCAGCTGCAGCGAGATCTCGACTTGGTCACCCACCTCGACCGGCTGGGGTACGACGAGTTCTGGTGCGGCGAGCATCACTCGACCGGATGGGAGACGATCGGCTCGCCCGAGATGTTCCTGGCCGCCGCAGCGGTGCGCACCGGCCGCATCAAGCTGGGCACGGGCGTCACGTCCATCCCGTACCACCATCCGTTCATGGTCGCCCAGCGCATCGTCCAGCTCGACCAGATGAGCTTCGGGCGGGCGATGCTCGGCACCGGGCCCGGCGCATTGCCGTCGGACGCCCACACCCTGGGCATCGACCCGATGCTGCTGCGGGACCGCCAGGACGAGGCCATCCCGGTCATCCAGCACTTGCTCGCAGGCGGCGAGCGCTTCACCTACGAATGCGATTGGTTCTCGCTGTACGACGCGAAGCTGCAGATCCTGCCGTACCAGCACAAGATCCCGATGGTGACGGCGTCGATGATCAGCCCGTCGGGCATGACACTCGCCGGCAAGCACGGCATGGGCGTGCTGTCGATCGGTTCTATGTCCACCGAGGGCTTGGCGTCGCTGCCGCTGCAGTGGAGCTTCGCCGAGGAGGCCGCCGCCAAGCACGACAGTGTCGTAGACCGGGCCGACTGGCGGGTGATGTTCAACTTCCACGTGGCGCTCACCCGCGACCAGGCTCGGCGTGACGTCGAGCACGGGCTGCTGCGCTGGCACAACGACTACAACGTCGCGACGCTGCAGCGGCCGGGGCTGGAGCCGCTGGCCTCGACGGCGGAGGCCATCGACTTCTACGCCGACCCCGACTCCGCCGCCGGCGTCATCGGCACCCCCGACGACCTCATCGAGAACATCCTGCAGATGCACGAGATCACCGGCGGGTTCGGCGTGATGATGGGCTTCGTCAACGACTGGGCCGAGCCCGAGGCCATGTTCCGCAGCTGGGACTTGGTGGCGCGCCACGTCATGCCTGCGGTCAATGGCCAGCTCACCTCGATGCAGGAATCCAACGAGTTCGTGATCGAGAACCGCGAGTACTTCGATCGGGCCGGCAAGGCGATCCTGGCGAAGATCTTCGAGAACGAGCGGGCCGCCGCAGCGCTGAAGGGCGTCGGGACGCCCAAGTCAGGCTTCACGCCCAACGTCGGCGCCGCAGCCGACGCCGACTGAGCGCATCACGCTGCAAACCAGCACTGCAGACCATCCGCACCAGACAATCTGGTGAGTTGGTGAGCACGTCTAGGGTGCGGGCATCTTCACTCCCGGCGATCCCGAGCGGCTGAGAACCGCTATCGGAGTCACCGCCCCGGTGCTGCAATCGGGCATGGGCGGGGTGGCCGGGCCAGAGCTGGTCGCCGCCGTCTGCAATGCCGGCGGGCTCGGCATTCTGGCTGCGCTCAACTTGCGGCCCGATGCTGTGCGGGACGCGATCCGGCGGGTGCGAGAGCTGACCGACCGGCCCTTCGGCGTCAACATCTGGCTCCACGACGATGTGCGCTCGCCCCCGGATGTCAGCGACCACGCCGACTTGGTGCGCTCGGTGCAGAGCGTCTTCAACGAGTTGCGGCCCCGCTTCGAGCTGCCCGCCACGCTGGAGGCTCCTCGGCCGATGCCTGACCTGGTGGACGCGGCCCTCGAGGTCATGATCGATGAGCGGATTCCGGTGTTCTCGGCGGGACTCGGCATCCCGGAGCCCGAGCTGGTGGAGCAGTTTCACAGCGTCGACGCCAAGGTCGTAACGATGGTGGCCACGACCGCCGATGCCCGCAGCGCCGTGGACTGCGGCAGCGACGTCGTGATCGCTCAAGGCCTCGAGGCCGGCGGGCACCGCAGCCACGGCCGCAAGCTGACCGCTGGGGAGGCCGCCGGGACCGGCACGTTCACGCTCGTCCCCCAGGTCATCGAGGCGATCGGCGACCGAGTTCCGGTGGTGGCGGCTGGCGGCATCGTCGACGGACGGGGTCTGGCGGCGGCGATGATGCTCGGCGCATCGGGCGTGCTCATGGGCACCCGCTTCGTGGCCACGGCCGAGTCACAGGCCAGCCGCCTTTGGAAGGACAGGCTCACATCGGGGGCGGGGACGACGGTGCTGACCGATGGGTTCACCGGCCAGTGGGCCCGGGTGCTGCGGTCGGACTTCACCGACCATTGGGCCGCCTACGGCGGGCAGCCGCTGCCTGGCCTGCTGCAGGCCGCGGCACGCGCCGACATGCAGCGGGCCGCAGTGTTAGCCGACGACGACCAGATGCAGCCGCTCTACGCCGGCGCCGGATTCGACCTGCTGAGCGATCTGCCGAGCGCAGGCGAGGTCGTCACCAGAGTCGTTCAGGAGGCCCGGGAGCTGCTCGGTCGAACCTGACGGCCGCCAAGTCTGCAGCAGGGTCTGCAACTAGGACTGGAGCGCCTGCCACACCTTCTCGGGTGTCAACGGCAAATCCAGATGCTCGACACCGAGCGGTGCCAGCGCATCGAGCACCGCACTGTGGATGGCAGGCGTGGCGACCACCGTTCCCGATTCGCCAATGCCCTTCACGCCCAGCGGGTTGAGCGGGGATGGCGTCTCGGTCTCGTGGGACTCGAAGAAAGGCAGTTCCGCCGCGGAGGGCATGAGGTAGTCGGCCAGCCCGACGGTCATCGGAACGCCGTCCTGGTCGTACTGCATCTCCTCGTACAGAGCAGCGCCGACCGCCAGGGAGAGACCGCCGTGCACCTGGCCATGCGCAAGCACTGGCTGCAGGATCACCCCAGCGTCATCGACGCTGACCAGCCGGCGCAGCTGGACCTCCCCGGTAGCCGTGTCGATTTCCACCGCCGCGACACACGCCCCGAACGAGAACGTCCCGGCGCCACCCTCGGGCCTGAAGTGATGATGGGTGCTGAGCTCCCCGTGCTTGGCGAGGTCGCCCCAGCCAAGCGAGCGGGCGGGCGTCCCCACCACATGGAATGTTGCCTGGTCGGTGTCGAACGTCACGTCGTCGGGGTCGGCTTCGAGCAGCTCAGCAGCACGCTCACGCGCGGCCGCCACAAGATCCACCGCTGCCCCGTACGCCGCGGCGCTGCCGAGCTGCGCCGAACGCGACCCGATCGTGCCGCCGCCGATCGGGGAGCGGTCGGTGTCGTCGTGCGAGATGGTTACCTGGTCGACGTCGAGGCCGAGCTGTGCGGCCACGACCGGAGCGAACGTCGTCTCGTGGCCCTGTCCGTGCGGCGACGTTCCCACGACGACGTCGACCGTGCCGTCGGCATCGAGAAACGCAGTTGCCCGCTCGCCCTCGCCGCCGCCGGTGATCTCAGTCGTGCAGCTCACGCCGATCCCTAGCAGCATCTCGTTGTCGCCGCTCGCCCGCCGGGCTGACTGCTCAGCCCGCAGCCCTTCGTAATCGGCCGACGCCGCGGCCAGCCGCAGCGCCTCGGGATAGTTGCCGCTGTCGTAGGTGGACCCAACCGCGGTGCGGTAGGGGAACCGGTCGGGCGGCACCAGGTTGGCGAACCGGACGTCGAGCGGGTCGCGTTCGATCAGCTGTGCGAACCGGTCGACTGCCCGCTCGATCGAACATGCCGCCTCGGGCCTGCCAGCCCCTCGAAATGCCACAGTGGGCGTGGTGTTGGTGACCACCGACGTGCCTCGCAGCGTCGCATGCGCGATGTCATAGACACCGGTGCCGCTGTTGCGCAGGTTGCCGGTGACGTTCGTTCCCATGGCCGGATACGCGCCGCTGTCCTGCAGCGCGTCCACCGAGTAGGCCACGATGGTGCCGTCGCGCATGCCGCCGATGCGCACCCGGTGGCGCGAGGCACGCCCGTGCCCCATCGCCAGGGAGGCCTCCGAGCGGGTCTGCGCCCAGCGGATCGGCCGGTCGAGCTCGCGTGCTGCCCAAGCCACGACGACGTCTTCTGGGTAGCAGCCCCATCCGCCCTTGGATCCGAAGCCGCCGCCGACGTCGGGCGAGATCGCCCGCACAGTGCCGGGCTCGAGACCGAGCAGCGTCTCGATGACGTGCTTCGCGCCTGCGGGACGCTGCGAGCAGACCCACGCGGTGCAGCGGCCGTCGGGGCCCCAGGCCGAGGCACCCGCGAGCGGCTCGATCGCATGCGGCCCCAGCCGCGGATGCCGGATGTCGAACTCCACGGTGACGTCGCAGCCGTCCCAGACGCCGTCGGGCAGCGGGTCGAGCTCCCAGGCCAAGGCGACATTGGTGCCGGCGTGTTCGTGCAACAGCACGTCGCCAGCCAGGCTGGCATCGAGATCGACCAGCGGTGGCAGAGGCTCGTAATCGACCACCACCAGTTCTGCGGCATCGACGGCTTGGACACGCGTCTCGGCGATCACGAGCGCGATGGGCTCGCCGACGAAGCGAACGGTGTCATATGCCATGAGCGGCCGCCA
Organism: Candidatus Poriferisodalis sp.; assembly: GCF_965203655.1. Lineage (GTDB taxonomy): Bacteria > Actinomycetota > Acidimicrobiia > Acidimicrobiales > Poriferisodalaceae > Poriferisodalis. Next base: position 154,062 of record NZ_CBDBDD010000004.1, on the reverse strand, counting down.
CAGGTCGCCGTTCATCGAGGGCAGCCGCGGCGGCAGCGGCCAGCCGTCCACCTCGGGTCCCAGGTACACCGCGATCACGCCGTCCGCATCACGTGCTCCGGTCACATCAACCGATGCGAGCCGGGCGTGGGGTTCGATCGAGCGCACGAACACCGCTTGGGCTGCGCCAGCGAGTTCGGGGATGTCGAGCCCGTCGATGTAGGTGCTGTCGCCTCGCAGCAGCGGCTCGTCTTCGCGCCGCCCACGGAATCCTTCAGTAGCCACGGCAGCAACGTAGCCCGCGGCGTGTGACATAGATGGTGTCAGGTACGGCGCACTTGCGATGCTGCCGACCCGACGGCCGCGGCGGAGGACAGCCGGAGCTGGGAGACCGGGCTATTCGACGGTGTGGCCGAGGATGGCCTCCCACACCTGGGGCCAGACCGCCTCGGGCAGCTCGTGGCCCACCCGGTCGAGCGTCACCATGCGGGCCCCTTCGATGGCCTCGACGGTGGCCTCGCCGTGGGGGTAGGGCAGGATCGAGTCCTCGGTGCCGTGGATAACGATCGTCGGCGTCGAGATGTTGCGCAGTCTCGCCGAACGGTTCTCTTCGTCCATCAGCGCCTGGCCGTGGTTATTCATCGCCGGCCAATTCGCTGCCCGGTCGTACTCCCGCTCGAAGATCGCCGTGAAACGCTCGACATCAAATGGCACGCGGCTGCCGGCGAGCGCTTCGAACATCTCGAGCCGCGACCGCACCCGGTCCTCACGCGTGAGCGGCGGCTCCAGCATGTACTTCATGTTGACCTCGATGACCTTCGGCTCCGGCGGCGGCAGGTCGGGTGTCTCCCCCATGAAGATCGCCCGCGCGATCTCCCCGCCGGAAGGCGTCGACATGATCGACGTCATGGTCCGGATGCGTCCGGGATGGTCGATGGCGACCTGCTGGCAGATCATTCCGCCCATCGATGCCCCGACGAGGTGTGCGCTGGCGAGGCCGTAGGCATCGAGAACGCCCACAGCGTCGTTGGCCATGTCGGCGAGTCCGTAGGACTCCTGCTCAAGATCGAAGCTGGTGGTCTGGCCCGTGTCCCGGTTGTCGAAGCGGATCACGTAGCGGCCAGCGTCGACGAGGCCGGCGATGAAGCCTTCCTCCCACAGGATCATCTGAGCGCTCGCGCCCATCACCAGCAGGATGGGGATGTCTGCTGGGTCACCGAAGTCCTCAGTACAGACGTCGATGCCGTTGGCCTTGACCATTCGCTCAGCCATGTCAACCTCCCTGCTGCACCTCCGACGCTAGCCCTGGGCCGCAACGGCTGGCGTGCCATGATCGACGGCGCAGATCGGCACCGCACCTCAAGCGAACGGAGCAAGTGATGGGGATCGAACTCGACACCAGGGGCGGCCCGACAAGCGGGCCGTACTACGAGGACTTCGAAGGCTTCAACATGCCTGAGCCGCCAGGTCACGGGAGTCGGCGGATCCCGCGGGGAGAATTCCCCACTGGTCCTGAGGTCGGCACCCGGCTGCCCGACATCGTGGCCACCGACCAGACCGGCCGTCGGGTCGACCTGCACGCCGACCGCAACGGGCAGCCGGCAGTGGTGGTGTTCTACCGCTCGGCGGTGTGGTGACCGCCCTGCCGCACCCAGCTGGTCGAGCTGGAACGAGGCATGGATGCCTACCGCGCGGCGGGCGTCCGGCTGTATGCGCTGAGCTACGACGAACCCGATGCGCTGGCTGACTACGCGGAGGCCCACGGCACCACGTTCACGCTGCTGTCGGACCCCGACAGCGAGGTGATCACGTCGTTCGGGATACTCAACACGCTGATCCCGCCCGACGATCACCCGTGGTACGGCCTTCCGTTCCCGGGGTCGTACGTCGTCGATGCAGACGGGATCGTCGTGGCGAAGTTCTTCGAGCACAACTTCGCCATCCGGCCGGGCCCCGAGCAGCTGCTCGCTGCAGCCCTCGGCACCGAGTTCGATGCGCCGGAATTCGAACGGCCGCCCGATCGGGTGTCAGTGGACGTGGCCATCGACGGTGACCGCCTGCCGATGGGCGTCACGCGCCAGATCGTTGCCACGTTCCGGGTGCCCGAGGGTCAGCATCTGTACAGCGAGCCAGTGCCAGACGGCTTGGTGGCCGCTGCGATCGAGCTCGACGACAATGACGGGATCCTGTCCTACGAGCTGTTGGCACCACTCACGACGCCGTTGACCCTGTCCGGTTCGGGGGACACGCTTGCCGTGTACGAGGGCGATGTCGTCCTGCGGCTGCCGATTGCACAGAACGCGCGGAATATGCAGAAGCATGACGGCGGACGATTCGTCACCATCAGCGGGCAGGTCCGCTGGCAAGCCTGCGACGACGTCGAGTGCTTCCTTCCCGAGTCGATGCCCTTCAGCTTCCGCGTCGAGGCGGGCTTCCCGGTGCTCGGCGACATGGGCCCCGGCGTCGGCCGTGTGCCGGCAATGAACGGTGCTCAGCACTTCCAACGCCTGATCGACCGCCGTGCCGGCACCGAGCCCCCCGCCGAGGACAGCCGATAGCCGGCTGCGCGGCGACCGCCGTGCCTGCGAGCGCAGCTGCAGCCGGTTTCCAGGGGGAATGGAGTCAGGCGCTGGCGAGCGAAACCACCTCGAACAGTGACTCGTAGCCGGCGAGCCCTGCCGGGTCGGTGCGCTGCGGGACGCGGAACAGGATGATCTCAGCGGTCAGACCGCTGTAGTCGGCGATGCGGCCAGCGCACTGGGCGGGCGTCCCGGTGATGGTCATGGTGTCGACGACCTCGTCGGGCACCAAGCCGATTGCCTCGCGTATCTGGCCTTCGGGCATCAGCCGGGTTGCGGCGTCGGCAAATTCGGCGTAGCCGAGCTGGCGCAACTGCGAGTCGTAGTACGGGTGCGGCACTGGATGGAACAGCCCGCAGATGGTCGCCTTGGCGGCATTGCGGGCCAGCTCTTCGTCGTCGTTGACGCTCAGGAACGATCCCATCAGAAATCCGACGCCGTCGGGGTCTCGGCCTGCCTCGCTGGCGGCCTGCTGGGCTGCGGGCCGGACGATGTCACGCATGAACTCCACCGACGACATGACGCCCACGCCGACCCCGTCGGCCACCTCGCCCGCTAGGCGCACCATCTTGGGTCCCGACGCCGACAGGTACACCGGTATCGACGGCCGGGTCGGCTCCCAGCTCGCCCGCCAGCGGATCCGGTGGTGCTCGCCCTCGTAGCGCACCGGTTCTCCCGCACGGCCGGCCACGGCACTCCGCACGATTTCGATGTAGTCGCGCAGCTTGCCGAGGGGCCGGAATTCGTCAATGCCCATGTACCACTCGTTGAAGTGGCGGTTGCCGGTGCCGAGGCCCAGCGTGAACCGACCGCCGCTCATCTCGTCGAGATCTCGGGCGGCGATCGCCGTGAGCCATGGTTCCCGGGCATACGCATTGGCGATGTAGGTGCCGACCGTCGCTCGGTCGGTCGCGGCGATCACCGCAGCAGCCGAGACGAACGCGCTGCGCCCTGCCTCGACCGTGTACATCGAGTCCATGCCCGCGGCCTCGCCCTCACGGGCCAGCTCCACGAAGTCGGCCATCGTGTCCTCGAAGCCAAGCAGCAGCCCGAGCGCGGGTTTCGACATGTCAGATGCCTTTCCTCTTGGGGAGATCTAGAAGATCTTGCCGACGAGGTCGGCGTCTTCGACGGCAGTCATGAGGTCGGTCCAGCCGTCGTCGGTGGCTCGCACCCACTTGGTGAGGTGCTCCATGCGCATCATCTCTGCGATGTCAGGGTCGTCGGGGTCCATCGCCACGAGCAGCTCGGTGAACCGTTCGCTGGTCTCATCGCTCAGGCCAGGACTGGACGTGAAGGCGCAATGGCAGTACGGGCGTGTGCGCCACACCTCGACGATGTCGTCGGGCACCAGCTCGTGGCGGCGCAGCAGGTAGCCGAGCCACGGCTCGAAGATCACCCCGGCGTCGGCTCGGCCGTCCATGACGGCCCCGAAGATCGCCCGGTCGTCCACCCACATCTGCAGGTTGGAGTACTCGGTGGGCTCGAGCTCGACGAGTTCGCAATCGGACCGGATGTCGAAGCCGTCTTCGGCGAGCTGCGCCACGGGCAGCAGGTACAGCTCGCTCGAGATGTCCACGCCCAAGGCGAGCCGTCGCCCGCGCAAGTCGTCGAGGTCGGCGATGGCGGCGGCGTCCCGGGCGACGATCAGCGAGTGGACATCCTCGTCGGTGTCGCGCATCGCCAGCGTCCGACATGTGCCCGGCGACTGAAGCAGCAGCTGGGCGTGGGCCATCGGAGCGTTCCACGCGATGTCGACGTGACCATCCAGCACCGCTCCACACAGCGCGTCGTAGGTGGAATACAGCGCGTACTCCGTCTCGAGGCCGGCCTCGTTGAAGTACTTGCGGATGGCGTTCCAGATGAAGACGGCACGCTTCGGATCGGCTGCCGTGGCGCCGATCATGAGCGGTCGCGGGCGTTCGGTCATGGGTTCATCCCCCGCCGCCCAACGTAGTGCCGCGCTCGGCGGCGTGACTCAGCTCAGATCGAACCGGTCGAGGCCCATGACCTTCGCCCATGCGGCCACGAAGTCGGCCACGAACTTGGCCTCGGCGTCGTCACTGCCGTAGACCTCGGCGATCGCCCGCAGCTGCGAGTTGGACCCGAACACGAGGTCGACAGCGCTGGCGGTCCACTTGAGATCGCCAGAGGCACGGTCACGACCCTCGTAGGTGTGCTCGGTGTCGGACACCTGCCACTCGGTGCCCATGTCCAGCAGGTTCACGAAGAAGTCGTTGGTGAGCGATCCGGCACGCTCGGTGAGCACTCCCTGCGGCGAGCCGCCGGTGTTGGCACCGAGCACTCGCAGGCCGCCGACCAGCACCGTCATCTCCGGTGCCGTCAGCGATAGCAGGCTCGATCGGTCCACCAGCATCACCTCGGGGCGGCGCTTGTCGTCGGCCCGCCAGTAGTTGCGGAACCCGTCAGCGGTGGGCTCGAGCACGGCAAACGACTCGGCATCGGTCTGGCCGGCCGAGGCATCGGTGCGTCCCGGCGAGAACGGAACTACGACATCGTGGCCGGCGGCGCCGGCGGCCTGCTCGACCGCAGCGCATCCGCCAAGAACGATCAGGTCGGCCATCGACACTCGCTTGCCGTCGCTCTGGGTGTCATTGAACGCAGCCTGAACGCCTTCGAGCGCTGTCAGCACCGCTGCCAGCTCGGCCGGGTCGTTGGCTTCCCAGCCGTTCTGCGGAGCGAGCCGGATGCGTGCGCCGTTCGCGCCGCCCCGCAGGTCGCTGTCGCGGAACGTCGATGCCGAGGCCCACGCAGCTTTCACCAGCTCCGACACCGACAGGCCCGATTCGAGAATCGCTGTCTTCAGCGCTGCGATGTCGGCGTCGTCGACCAACTCGTGGTCGACGACGGGGACCGGGTCCTGCCAGATCAGCTGCTCGTCGGGGACTTCGGGCCCGAGGTAACGCGAAACCGGTCCCATGTCACGGTGGGTCAGCTTGAACCACGCCCGGGCGAATGCGTCCGCAAACTCGTCGGGGTTCTCAAGAAACCGCCGCGAGATCGGCTCATAGATCGGGTCCATCCGCAGCGACAGGTCGGTGGTGAGCATCACCGGGGCGTGGCGCTTGGAGGGATCGTGCGCGTCGGGCACGGTGCCGGCCGCAGCGGGATCGGTCGGCACCCACTGGTTGGCGCCGGCAGGGCTCTGGGACAGCTCCCACTCATAGCCGAACAGCACTTCGAAGAACGAGTTGTCCCAGGCCACCGGCGTGGGCGTCCAGATGCCTTCCAGGCCGCTGGTGATCGCATCGCCCGCCTTGCCGCTGCCGAACGTGCTCGTCCAGCCCAGGCCCTGTTCCTCCAGCGCAGCGCCTTCGGGCTCGGGCCCGACATGAGCATCGCCATCGGCGGCGCCATGGGTCTTGCCGAAGGTGTGACCGCCGGCGATCAGCGCAACGGTCTCCTCGTCGTTCATGGCCATGCGGGCGAACGTCTCGCGGATGTCCCGGGCTGCGGCCAGCGGATCAGGCGTGCCGTTCGGCCCCTCGGGGTTCACGTAGATCAGGCCCATCTGCACGGCGCCGAGCGGGTTCGCCAGATCCCGGTCGCCGCTGTAGCGCTCGTCGTCGAGCCAGACATTCTCGGGACCCCAGTAGATGTCCTCCTCGGGCTCCCACACGTCCTCGCGGCCGCCGCCGAAGCCGAAGGTCTCGAAGCCCATCGACTCCAGCGCCACGTTGCCGGCCAGGATCATCAGGTCGGCCCAGGAGATCTTGCGCCCGTACTTCTGCTTGACCGGCCACAGCAGCCGGCGGGCCTTGTCGAGGTTGGCGTTGTCTGGCCAGCTGTTGAGTGGGGCGAACCGATGCGTGCCTGAGCCGCCGCCGCCCCGGCCGTCATGGATGCGGTAGGTGCCGGCGCTGTGCCACGCCATGCGGATGATGAGCGGCCCGTAGTGGCCGAAGTCGGCCGGCCACCAGTCCTGCGAGGTGGTCATCACCTCTGCGAGGTCGGCCTTGACTGCAGCGAGGTCGAGGCTCTCGAACTCGGCGGCGTAGTCGTACTGCTCGTCGGTGGGGTCGATCAGCGGCGAGTTCTTGCCCAGCGGCCGCAGGTTGAGCTGCTCGGGCCACCACTGCTGGTTGGCGAGCGAGCCCATGTTTGCCTGGTCGTGCAGAACCGGGCATTTTCCAGCTGTCGATGCTGTGGCATCGGCGGTACTGGTGTCAGTCATTTTGTCTTGCTCCTTGATGGTTGTGGAATGGATCGGTGGATGGAGAGTGCCGTCGTCATGCAGAGCTCCCGGCGACAGCGGGCTCTGCCTGACATACCGGGCAGATACCCCAGTAGATGACCTCGGCCTCGTCGATCGTGAAGCCGTGGTCTTCGGCGGCCTCGAGGCACGGCCGGTACCCCACAGCACAGTCGACGTCGACCATCCGGCCGCAGCCTCGGCACACCAAGTGGTGGTGGTTGTCGTCGACCCGGTCCTCGTATCGGGCCGCCGACCGTGCCGGCTGGATGCGCCGGATCAGACCTTCTTCGGTCAACATGGCCAAGGCGTCGAATACTGCCTGTCTGGATACTGACCCGATACTGGCACGCACATCGCCGACCAGATCGTCAGCAGCGGCATGAGGTCGGGCAGACACGGCGTTGAGCACCGCCAACCGCTGCGCGGTCACCTGGATCCCACGGTCCCGCAGCATCTGCACGGTGTCCTGAGGCATGTGTCGACTATATCAGATTCTGGACTAAGTCTAAAACCAGCACTGAGCAAAAATCGCCGGGCCGCCAGCGAGCGCGTCTTGGGTCCGCTGACCGGCGCCACCCACACGACGGAAGGCGGAACCGGCGAAGCCGTATGCGCACTGATGACTGGCTGCGGCTGGGACAATTGCGATGTGGCGGGTGTCATTGATGAGCTGCTGCGGCGGATTGCTGAGTTTCACCGCAGCCGTGAGGTTGTCCCGGAGTACCCGATGGTTGCCGCGGTGCTCGATGCGCTCGACGAGGCCCACAGCCCGGCCGTGGTCGAAGCCCGACACTTGCCGGTGTTGCGGCATCTTGACGCAGTCCAGCTCTGTGGCGACGGCGCTGTGGATGCGGTGCTCAAGGAGCTCTTGTCGCTCGCGTCGGCGCTGCCGTGGATCCAGACCGCCGGCTATCGGGGCGTGCTGAGCCAGGAATTCCACGACAACTACGGCTACGTGCAGCTCATCGGCCCGACGTCAATCGTCGAGCACCGCTCCGTGCGGGTCGGCATCGGCGTCTGGGGGCCGAACCTGCACTACCCCAGCCACCACCATGAGGCCGAGGAGCTGTACCACGTGCTGGCCGGCGAGCCGACGTTCACCAGCGGCGACGGCGTACCTCGAATTGCTGGGCCCGGCGACGCCGTGCACCACGCATCGTGGCAGCCGCACCAGCAGGATTTCGGTGCGACGCCGACAGTGCTTCTCTACTGCTGGACTGGCGAAGTGGTGGCCGACGCCGCGCTTGTCGAGGGTGCGTGCTGACCGCCTTCGTCCTTGTCAGCCCTCGGCAACAGCCTTGAGGTTCTCCAGCGATTGGGCGATGTTGTTGACCAGAAGGCTGTGGCGGTTCATCTTCTGGAAAAACTCCTGGTCGAGGATCGGCGAGTCGAAGCTCTCGGTGACCCGGCACCCTTCGTCAGTGGCCTCGATCTCATAACGCCACAGCGTCTTGCGGCCGTCCTGGGCGGGAACCTCGAACGCCCACTCCCGGCCGGGCTCGGCGGCAACGACGACGCAGCCAGCATCCCACTTCATGTCACCGGCCTCGTTGTAGCCACGGAACTTCGCCCCGACTTCGGGTCCGGTCGAGCCGTCCTCCCATTCGGACCTGTAGCACTCGGGGCTGAACTCGCTGACACGGGACAGATCCGTCAGGATCCCGTGCACAGCCTCGGGGCTCGCGGCAATGTCGATGCTGGTGCTGGCAGAGGTATCAACCATTGGTGCTCTCCTGTCGGGATGAAATCCGGCGAGATGGTACACACGCCGCTCCCAAGCAACCGCTTTCGAGGAACTCCTGGGCCGGCAGCTCGCCGCGAAAGGTCAGCCAGCACAGGTCGGTCGCTCACTACGCTGTCCCGGCCCGACGACCCGAGAGGACCGAGCATCCTGATGAGCCTTGCAACCGAGATCCCAGCCACTGGATCGAACGCGGTCACGAACGCCGTCACCGAGACTCCGGCCGGCCCGCCGGCGCGGGCTCTCGAGCACTTCGAGCGCCTGCTCGCACTCGAGACCGACTGCTGGGACGTCAACGAGGCGATGCAGAGCGGGTCACCGGGCTTCGTGCTGCTGCAGACCAACAGCGACCTAGCGGGCTTCGATGCGGGACACGTGCCGGGCGCCGTATTCATGCACCACACGACGATCACCGAGGAAGCCTTGGCGCAGTACCCGCCAGACACGCTGTTCGTCGTGTACTGCGCCGGACCTCACTGCAACGCAGCCGACAAGGCAGCAGTCCGCCTCGCCCGCCTCGGCAGACCCGTCAAGAAGATGATCGGCGGCGCCATCGGCTGGCTCGACGAAGGATTCGAACTCGTCCGATCGCCGTGATCGGCGAGGCCTGCTCAGATGGGGAAGGTCACTCCCGTGGCGTCCTCTGACGCCGTCCACACCTGCCGTTGCAGCTCGATGTCGTGCGCACGTTCGCTGGATCCCACCAGCACCGGGTGCCCCCGCATCTCGAAGCGTCCGTCGGGACCGTAGAACTCGCCTCCGGCAGCGGCCGGATCGGTCGCGGCCCGCAACGTGGCGAGGGCACCCGTTGCGGCGCTGTTTCGCATCGGTCCGATCAACGGCTGGATGAACCGGATGCCCCGGAAGTCGCGCAGGATCTCGGTCTCGGACCAGCCTGGATGAGCCGCGAGCGCCGCAGCCGGCGAACTTGCTGACTCGAGACGGCGCTGCAGCTCGTAGGTGAACAGCAAGTTGGCCAGCTTCGACCGTCCGTAGGCGGCCGATTGGCTGCGATCCTGCTCCCTTCCGAAGCGTTCGAAGTCGATGTGGGCGCGGTAGCGGTGAGCGTTGCTGCTGACCGTGACGACTCGCGCCCCCTCGACGGCGACGATCCGGTCCGCCAGCAAACCTGTCAGCGCAAAGTGCCCCAGATGGTTGGTGCCCATACGGATCTCGAATCCGTCGCTGGTCTGCCGCCGTGGCGTGTGAAACACCCCTGCGTTGTTCACGAGCAGGTCGATGCGCTCGAAGCGGTCTCGCAGCTCAGCGGCGGCGCGACGCACCGAGTCCAGCCACGCCAGGTCGAGCTCGACGAGCTCCAATCGGCTCGCCGGGTGATCCGCCGCAATGTCGGCAACTGCTGCCTCGCCCTTGGCAAGGTCTCGCACGGCGAGCACCACCAGCGCCCCCCGACCGGCCAGGGCCCTCGCCGTCTCCAGACCATTGCCAGAATTGGCGCCGGTCACCACCGCCACCCGCCCGGACTGCTCCGGAATGCGATCAGCAGTCCAATCTTGGCCGCTCATGCCGCCCTTCCTCGCCTAACGGGAGCCACGCGGGTGAGTCCGCACGATCCGCAACGCTAGGGAATCACCGGGCAGGCCTGCGGTCTCGACGACGCAGAGTCACAGACTCGAGCTCGTGCGCAAGCGCATCTGATCGGGATTTTGTGCCTGCGGCTACTATCGGGTCGGTGACATCGACCGATCCGGTGCCTGCGCTGTCGAACACCGGCGCCGAACCGCAGCCTGTCCTGACTGACGTCTGGCAGGCAGACGACGGCGGCGATCCCGACGCGGGGCTGAGCAACGCCAAGATCTGCCGCAACGCGCGCCATTTCACATTTGAGGGCTTCGCTGACGGCGACGAGGACATCGCCACGTCATGGCGGCGGCTGCTCGAGCGCGAGGGCAAGTCATCGCCCGACGGCGGATCGCTGCGCGACCTGGTCCTCGGTCCCGCACCAGGGGACTGAGGCCGGCGTCAACCCGGGCTCGAATGGTGAGCGACCAGCCCCCCAGCGAGACCCCGGCAAGCGTTGCTGACCTCCAGGCACAGCTGCGCTCGGCCGGCTACCTCGCTAGCCGCGGGCTGGCCACTGCGACGCTCATCGGCATGCGGTTGGGTCGGCCGATCCTGCTCGAAGGCGAAGTCGGCGTCGGCAAGACCGAGATGGCCAAGTGCCTCGCGCAGATCGGCGGGCGGCAGCTCATCCGCCTGCAGTGTTACGAGGGAATCGACACCTACCAAGCGCTGTACGAGTGGGACTACGCACGCCAGATGCTGCACGTCAGGGCGCTGTCGGAGAGCGAGCTGACCGACGCCGAAGCCGTCAGCGGCCTCTACGGTTCGGACTTCCTCATCGAGCGGCCGCTGCTGTCGGCCATCAGGGCCGGCAGCGATGCGGTGCTGCTCATCGACGAGATCGACCGGGCCGACGACGAGTTCGAAGCGTTCCTGCTGGAGCTGCTGTCGGACTTCCAGATCACGATCCCCGAGATCGGCACCATCGCAGCGGCCAGCCGACCGCTCGTCGTGCTGACCTCGAATCGCACACGGGAACTGCACGACGCCCTCAAGCGACGGTGCCTCTACCACTGGATCGGCTATCCCAGCTTCGACGAGGAGATCGAGATCGTGCGCCTGCGTGCGCCAGATGCCGTCGAGACCCTCGCCCGCAAGGTCGTCGCCGCTGTCCAGCGACTGCGCGACATGGATTTGGCCAAGCCGCCGGGCGTCGCCGAGACGCTGGACTGGGTGGATGCGCTGGGCGTGCTGGGCACCGGCGACCTCGACGCACCGGCTGCAGCCGACACGATCGGCGCGGTCATCAAGGACCGTGACGACCTCGAACTCGTCGAGGCCGAGCTGGACCGTGTCGTCGCCGATGTCTGACATCGGTGTTGTCGCCAATGCTCGACACGGGCATCGAGCCCGACCTTGACAAGGTCGTGGCAGATGCCTGACAGCGAATCCCCCGAGATCGTCGAGCGGCTTGTCGGATTCGGCCATGCATTGCGAGACGAAGGCCTGCCGGTAGGCGCCGACGACGTCGTCATGTTCTGCTCCGCGGTCGCGGAGCTCACGCCCAGCGACCTCGAAGACGTCTACTGGAGCGGCCGCACGACGCTGGTCCATCGCCGGGACCACCTCCCTCCCTACGACGAGGTGTTTCGCAGGTACTTCTTGGGGCAGGCTCCCCCGCCAGGTGCCGAGCCCTTCGCCGCCGAGCCGATCTCGCAGGGCCTCAGCAGCACGCTGAATGTGCCCGACAGCGAGCCCGGCTCCGAGGTGGGCGACGACCGGCCGATGGTGCTCGGTCGGCAAGCCTCCGGGGTCGAGATCCGGCGCGACAAACGCTTCGCCGAGTGCACACCGGCAGAGCTGGCCGCTCTGCGACGGATCATGGCGCAGATCCGGCTCGAACCGCCGCGCCGCCGCACCAGGCGCCGCCGTACCGACCCGTCGGGGGCACGCCTCGACATCCGCCGCATGGCACGCGACGCCATGCGGCTCAGCCACGCCGCCCCGGCGCTGCATCGCCTGAGCAGAGCCGAGCGTCCCCGCCCGCTGGTGCTGATACTCGACGTCTCGGGGTCGATGGCCGATCACTCACGCAACCTGCTGCAGTTCGCGTACTCGATGCACCGTGCAGCCCAGAAGGTGGAGGTGTTCTGCTTCGGCACCCGGCTGACCCGCATCACGCCGGCGCTGGACCGGCGCAACCCCGACGACGCCATGAAGCTGGCCGCTGGCCGCGTCCTCGACTGGGACGGGGGCACCCAGATCGGCGCATCGCTGGACGCGTTCATCCGCCGGTGGGGTCGCAAGGGGCTCAGCCGCGGCGCCACCGTCGTCATCTGCTCTGACGGACTGGACCGGGGCGCGCCTGCCGCACTCGCAGACGCGATGGAACGCCTGAGCCGGCTCTGCCACCGGATCATCTGGATGAACCCGCTTGTCGGCGACCACGCGGATTCCCCGCCGAGCACGCTCGGGATGATGGCCGCCGGTCCGTTCATCGATGACCTCGAATCCGGTCACGACATTGCGAGCCTGGAGTCGTTTGCTGCCAGGCTGGCCCACATCGGGTGATCCTGGTGCGATGGGTCTCCGGGAGGCGCGGACGATGAGCCGGTGGAGCGTTTCCATCCAGGCCGAGGGCGACCGCCCCGTCGAACTGGATGAGGTAGTCGCGCTGGCCGATGCTGTGGCACCGCTCGAAGGCATCGCATCCGGCGTCGGTGCGATGGCCTACGGCGCCCAGATCGTCGTGGAGGCCGAGAGCTCCGACCAAGCCGTCGAAACGGCCATGGCGGCGTTCGCTGCCGCCGTCGAGACAGCGGACCTCCCCGCCTGGCCGATGACCCGTGCCGAGGTGATCGGCGAGGACGAGATGGGGTTCGACGAGTGATGCGGCCCCAATGATCCGGCCCCGATGATGCGGCCCCGATGATCCGGCCCCAATGATCCGACTTGGTTCGCTCGCCGGCTACCCCTTCGAGGGGCCGCGGGTGCTGGGCGGGTGGACCCCGCCCGCCGCCGCAGCCGTCTACGCGATCCTGTACCGGGCCGACCCGCAGAACCGCCCCCACGACTACGCGGTCATCGACGTGGACCATGCCGACAACCTGACGCAAGCCGGGCTGCCCTTCAGCCACCCGCGGGCGAAGTGCTGGGAGCAGCGGGCCGGCAACAAGTGGAACCTGCACATCTGCACCTACGAGGTGCCCGGCGGTCTGCGCTCGCACCGTGCCCAGATCGCCCGTGAGCTGATCGCCGTCTACCGGCCCGGCTGCGCGCCCGACCAGTACGACCAGAAATGGGAAGACGAGTGGATCGGCAGCTATCGAGCGCCCACTGCGGGACCGCTCACCACCACCCGCGACCCGAGCGGCTCATCTGCCCAGCCCCCCGAAGAGGACTCGACCTGAACGCCGCCGGCTACTCGGGCTGATAGCCGACGGCTTCGTGGAAGCGGCTGCGGCGCGTGCCCATGGCCGGCCGGGCCGGCGACGGCTCGCGTGGCTCGGGATCGGGCTCGTAGGTGGCGCCGGCCACGATGCCCTCAGCCATGCCGTACAGCAGCGGCAAGGCGCCGGCAATGACGCCGCTGGTGTGGTTGATGCGTTCGACACCCGGCTCGACCGCTTCGGCGTCGGACTTGATCTTCCACACGAGCTGCGCGCACTCCTCGAGCAGCCCGGCGATCCGGGTGAGCTGGCTGCCCACCACGAACAGGTAGAACGCGAGACCGGCGATGAACAGCCCGATCAGGATGACGGAGAGAACTACGAGCGTCGTCATGATCGCACCTTGTCGAGTACACGGCCCAAGAACAGGTGGTGTTCGAGGCCTTCGGTCAGCACCGCATCGACCCCGTCGGCAGTGTCGGCGATCAGGGCGGTGTCAGCGGTGTTGGCGGCGGCCCGTTCGAGCGTGTCCTTGATGGTCTCCACCCGGCGCTCGATCGTGCGCACCAGCAGCACGAGCATGGTGAGCAGCACCACCACGGCCACGATCACGACGGCACCACCGATGATGACCCCCCACCACAGGTTCTCTTGGGTGTCGGTGAGAGCTAGCAACTCCATCTCAGCCTCCTAACCGGTTCCGGCCGCGCTTGAGGCCGTCAACGATCACCGATGCCGCTGCGATCGTCGTGTTCAGCTCCGACAGCGCCGCCGTGTTGGTGACGGCGTCTTCCAGTCCGGCGTTGATCTCGGTTGCTCGATTGCCGATCGAGCGGGCCAGCATCAGGATCGGCACCACCAGGGCGACCACTGCGATCACCACGACGATGCCGATGACATAGCCGATCACCCATCCGGTGGTGGATCCGGCGTCCGAGCTCTGGGCGAGTACGTGCAGCACAGCGTGTCCTCCCTCAGATCGATTCGCAGAAGTCGTGAACCGGCATGAGCGTCGAGTTGACCGACGGCAGCACGGTCGGCACCGTCGAGGTCTGCTCGGCGATGACTTGAACGCCGCTGGCCACTTGGGTGAGCGTGCGGTGCACCGCAACGAGGTGCAGCACCACCCGGAGCAGCCCGACGGCGGCCGCCAAGATGATCAGGCCGCCGATGATGACAGTGACCCAGGCAACAGCAGGCATCATGTCCCCTTTCAGCCCAGGAGCTTTCCGACCGAGCCGGCGTAGCGGACCGCACCGTCCGCTACTTCGGTGATCGTCTCGTCAGTGGTCGCGAGCAAGTCCTGCGTGGTGTCGAGCTCGCCGATGATTCCCACGCCGCCGGCCAGGATGTCGTCGCTGGCCTTGCGAATGCGCTCGATTGCGGCGAGCACCCGGTTCAGCAGTGCGAGCGCGACAGGCACGACCACTACGAGCAGTATCAGGTTTCCAATCCACCAGAGCACAAGCGCCTCCTCAGACGGCCTCGGGTCGGTACGGCAGGGCAAGCCGGCGCACGACGCGGGCGAGGCCCATTCCCGCGGCACGCACACCGATGGCGAAACCGCCAGCGGCTTGCACCTGTTCGACTTGGTCGGGATCGCGACCCTCCGCGAGCGCGGCGAGCCGGTTCTGAACGTTGGCGGCGAAGTCGCCCAGCAGCACCGCCGTGATGTCGCCCACCAGGCCCCGGCCGTACTGTGCGGCCGGCCCGGAGAGCTGCAGATCCATGGCGACGTCCACCGCGGTGCCGCCTGCGGTGGGCGCAAAGCTCGCGTCGAGCGAAAGCGTCGCCTGTCCCCGGCCCTTGCGATCGGTGCCGCTGGCGCTGACCGAGATCGTTCGGCCGTCCTCGTCACGGTGGGTGATCTCGGCACTGCCGTCGAAGTCGAGCCTGATCGGTCCCAGACCGATCGACACTGTGCCGCCGTACCGGTCGTCGCCGAGATCAGTGCTCAGCTCCGTGCCGGGCAGGCATGCGGCCACCTGCGGAACGTCGCCGAAGAAATCCCATACGGCCTCGGTCGGCTGCGCCACTTCGAACTGGTTGGTGATCTGCATCAAGCGACTCCTCGCTCGCGTGCGAAGGTTGTGCGGCACCCCGCACAGCAGAAGTAGAAGACCTCGTCCCCGACGTGCAGCGACTGGGCGGCTGGACCGATCTGGACAGTCATGCCGCAGACGGGGTCGACGGCCAGCGAGACCTCGGGTGGCGGCGCGGTGACTGGGGCAGCGAATGCACCCTGCGCCCGCAGCCGCACCAGCTCGGCCAGGATCGATACGGCCACTTCTTTGTGGGTGGTGCTGCCGAGATCCAGTCCCGCGGGTACCCGCAGTGAGGCCAGTTGGTCGTCCTGCACGCCTTGGGCTGCCAGCACCGAACGCACGGATTCGCCTCGCCGGCTGGACGCGACGAGGCCCACATAGGCCGGCGCCGCCTTCAGCGCAGCCGCCAGCACATCCTCATCGCCGTGGCCCTGGGTGGCCACCACGACCATCGACTGGGGCGTGAGCAGTCCCTCGCCGAAATCGGGCCCGCTGACCTGCTCGACACGCCAGTCGAGCTCGTGTGCCAGCGACGCCAGCGTTGCCGCCATCGGCGAGCTTCCGACGATCACCAGGTGAGGTACGGCCACGACGGGCTCCAGGTAGATCTGCAGGGCACCTTCGCTCTGGCATGACATGGCGACGGCAGTGGTGCCCTGCGGGAGATCGCCGAATCGGTCGCTCGCTCCCAGCGCCAGCAGGCGCGGTACGCCAGCTTCGAGTGCGGCAATGGCCTCGCGGATGAACGTCGGCTCAGCGCAGGCGCCGCCGATCCACCCGTACATCTCGCCGGACGCCGTGTAGATGGCGCGCGAGCCCTGCTGTCCCGAACTCGGTCCCTCGCGCCAGACCACCGTCGCCAGCACGAACGGCTCGCCGCTGCGTGCGAGTTCAACGGCGCGCTCCAGCACGCCCCAGCCCTCGACCGCGCGGGTGCGGCTCATGGCTCTGTCTTCACCGGCGGCGCGCCGGAGACGTCGTGGCCTGCGGTGATGGCCTCATGCACCCGATCGGGCAGCAGCGGCATGTCGATGTTGCGCACGCCGTCATCGCCGATGGCGTCGATGACAGCGTTGACGAACGCCGCCGGCCCGCCCACGGTGGCGCACTCGCCGATGCCCTTCGCACCGATGGGATGGTGCGGGCAGGGCGTCACCACCTCGTGCAGCTCGAAGCCGGGTGTCTCCCAGGCGGTCGGCAGCAGGTAGTCCATGTAGTTGGAGCCGATGCAGTTGCCGTCCTCGTCGAAGGTGATGAACTGCATGTTGGCCATGGCATAGGCCTCGGTGAGCCCGCCCATGATCTGGCCCTCGACGATCATCGGGTTGATGCGCACGCCGCAGTCGTCCACTGCCACCACCCGCAGCACGTCCCACACGCCGGTCTCGGGATCCACCTCGACGGTGGCGATGTAGCAGGCGAACGGCCACGTCAGGTTGGGCGGGTCGTAGTAGGCGTTGTTCTCGAGGCCCGGCTCCATGCCGTCGGGCATGTTGCTGTAGGCAGCAATCGCGCATTCCTGGATGGTCACGCCCCGGTCGGGAGCGCCCCGGACCGAGAACCGCCCCAGCTCCCACTCGATGTCCTCCTCGGACACTTCCAGCAGGTGCGCCGCAATGCGGCGGGCCTTTGCCCGGATCTTGCGCGACACCATCGCGACCGCCGCTCCGGCAACCGGCGTGCTGCGCGAGGCGTAGGTGCCCATGCCGAATGGCGCTGTGTCTGTATCGCCCTCTTCGACTAGGACGTCCTCGGCAGGAATGCCCAGTTCATGGGCCACGATCTGCGCCCAGGTGGTCTCGTGGCCTTGGCCCTGGGTCTTGGCGCCGGTGCGCAGCAGCGCCTTGCCGGTCATGTGGACCTTCAGTTCGGCGGAGTCGAACATCTTGATGCCCAAGATGTCGTACTCGCGGCTGTTGCCCGCCCCGAGAGGCTCGGTCATGGTCGAGATGCCGATGCCCAGCAGCCGGCCCCGCTGGCGCGCCTCCTCCTTCTGGCGCAGGAAATCCTCGTAGCCGATTGCTTCGAGACCGAGGTCGAGGCACTTGCCGTACTGGCCCGAATCGGTCAGAAACCCCCACGGCGTGCGGTGGGGGAAGTCGTCGTCTCGCACCAGGTTGATGCGGCGGAATTCGGCCTGATCCATGCCGAGGTCGGACGCGGCGGCCTGCACCATGCGCTCCTGGAAGAACATGGCCTCGGTGACCCGGAACGAGCACCGGTACGCAACGCCCCCCGGGGCCTTGTTGGTGTAGACGCCTTGGGCGGTGAGGTGCGCGGCGGGAATGTCGTAACAGCTGAAGGCCGAGTGCATCAGGCCGACCTTGAACTTGCTGGGCTGGGCATCGGAGAAGAACGCGCCGTGGTCGGAGTCGGTATGCATCCGCACGCCGAGAATCCGGCCGTCGTTTCGCAGCGCCATCTCGCCCTTGAGGTAGATGTCGCGGCCGAAGCCCGTCGAGATGAGGTTCCCGCTCTTGTCCTCGATCCACTTGACGGGACGCTCGAGCAGGATCGACGCCAGGATCGACACGACATAGCCGGGATACACCGGCACCTTGTTCCCGAAGCCGCCGCCGAGGTCGGGCGACACGATGCGGATCATGTGCTCGGGCAACTCGGCAACCAGGGCCACCGCGGCCCGGATGATGTGCGGCGCTTGGGTGGTCATGTAGACGGTCAGCTTCGAGGTCGCGCGGTTGAAATCGGCGATCGAGCCGCACGCCTCGATGGGCGACGGGTGCGAGCGGGGGTAGTGCATCTCAATGGTCGAGACCACATCGGCCCCGGCGAAGGCCCGGTCGGTGCCCTCACGGTCGCCGACCTCCCAGTCGAATACGACGTTGGAGTCTTGGCCGGTCTTGTCGTCGCGGATCAGCGGCGCGCCGGGAGCCTTGGCCTGGGCCGGGTTGACGATGGGCGGCAGCGGTTCGTAATCGACCACGATGGCCTCGCAGCCGTCCTTGGCGATGTAGGGGTCATCGGCAACGACGCAAGCCACTTCCTGGCCCTGGAACCGGACCTTGTCAGTGGCGAGGACCGCCTGGGTGTCATAGGACAGCGTCGGCATCCACGCCAGATTCCGGGCAGCCAGCATGTCGCCGGTCAGCACCATGCGAACGCCGGGGATGGCCCAGGCGGCGCTGGCGTCAATGGAGCGGATACGGGCATGGGCCAGCGGGCTGCGCAGGATCTCCATGTGCAGCATCCCGGGCAGGACGATGTCGTCGATGTAGTTGCCCTTGCCGCGGATGAAGCGGTTGTCCTCGACCCGGCGCCGGCTGGCGCCGAGGCCGCCGATCTTGATCTCGTCGAGCGCCATCTCAGCCCTCCCCGTCCGCGTCCGAGACAGCGCCGTCTGCGCTGCCGTCGTCGCCGTCGCTCGCTGCGCCGCCGAGCTTGTCGGCGGCCCACATCACTGCCTTGACGATGTTCTGGTAGCCGGTGCAGCGGCACAGGTTCCCCGACAGCGCCCAGCGGATCTCGTCCTCGCTGGGGTTCGGGTTCTCGTCCAGCAACGCCTTCGCGGCGAGCATCATGCCTGGGGTGCAGAAACCGCACTGCAGGCCGTGCTCGTCCTTGAAGCCCTCCTGGATCGGGTGCAGCTCGCTGGCAGTTGCCAAGCCTTCGACGGTTCCGATGTCATGGCCATCGGCCTGGACTGCGAACATCGTGCAGCTCTTGACCGGCACGCCGTCATACAGCACCGTGCATGCGCCGCAGTTGGTGGTGTCGCAACCGGTGTGTGTACCTGTCAGGCGGAAGCCGTTGCGCAGGAGATGCGCCAGCAGCAGCCGAGGCTCCACGTCGGCGGCGCGCTGCTCGCCGTTGACGGTCAAGGTGACCCGGCGAACCGGTACATCGTCACCGAAGCTGGCCGGGACCTCTTCGAACAGTGTGCTCATGTCAGGCTGCCTCTTGTCCGGATCGCTGGATCTGCGCCCCGATGCGTCGTACAAAAGTCGCCACCACGTGACGCTTGTAGTCGGCGCTCCCCCGGTGGTCGGAGCGTGGCTGAGCCGCCTCGGCAGCAAGCTGAGCTGCGGTGTCGAGGGCATCGGCGTCGAGCGACGTGCCGACCAGGGACCCGGCCGCCTCGGCGGCGTTGATGGTTGCCGGCCCGACACCGGTGAGCCCGATGCCGGCCCGAGACACGGTGGCGCCCGACATCTCGGCGGAGACGGCCACGCCGACCGTGGCGAAGTCGCCCACCCGGCGCTCGAGCTTGAGATAGCCACCGGCTCTCGTCCCGATCGCTGCCGGCACGACAGCTTCCACGGCGATCTCATCGTCGGCCAGCACGGTCTGGAACGGACCGTCGATGAGGTCGTTCACTGCGATGGACCTGCGCCCGTTCGGGCCTTGGGCGACGATGGATCCGCCCAACGAGACCATCACCGAGGCCCAGTCGCCTTGGGGATCGGCGTGACACAACGAGCCGACGAGCGTGCCCCGCGTGCGCACCAGCGGATCGGCCACGATCGGAGCCGCCGCGGCCATGGTGGGTTGAGCATCTGCGAGCGTCGCCGACTTCTCGAGATCAGCGTGCCGGCACAGCGCCCCGATCCGGTAGGTGCCGTCGGCGTCAGGGTGGTGGTAGTCGAGACCGGCAATGCCGTTGATGTCGATCAGCATGGCCGGGGCGGCAAATCGCAGCTTCATCATCGGGATGAGGCTCTGGCCGCCCGCCAGGATCTTCGCTTCGCCGTCGGCGTCGGCGAGCAGGGCTATCGCCTCGGCGACGGTCGAGGGCGCCTCGTAGCGGAATCGGGATGGGTACATGCGACCGCTCCTCGTCTAGGGCGCGCCGGGCCCGCCGGGGTCGGGCACCGCCCTCGGCATTCCCTCTACATCAGGATCGGGACGGCGTTCTTGGTGCGGGGGCCACGGACCCTGCACCGGCTGTCCCGCAACCTTGAGGTAGTCGATGATCTGCGGCCACGCCCAGATCGTCGGGCTCGCGCCTTCCTTGGGCGCACCCTCGATCACCTCGTACAGCCGCGGGTTGCCTGCGCTGTGGCCCGATGACTCGATCGGCATGGACTCTCCTTCCCCCTCGGAGACCCGGCCGGATCTGTTGTGCGAAGTGAACTTACCATCGCCCGCCCGGACGCTCCGGACGAAGGCCGGTCTTCAGTTCCCATGCGCCGCCCGTCAGCTACGTCAGCGAGCACAGCCCTAGTGTCGTTGGCGGGCAATGACGGGGGGACCCATGGCCGAACTCGTGACGCGAGCCCAAGCAGCGCCCGTGGTTGTAGTAGGTGTCCCAGTCGATCATCGCCTGGGTGACGGGGTCGACACCGGCGTACCCGGCGAAGTCTGCGTGCGCCATGAGCCCGCCTGGGGCCAGCAGGCGGCGACACTCGGCGAACATCCGGCGCAATGCCGCAGGCGACATCTCGTGGATCACGATGTGCGAGACGATCAGATCGAAATGCCCGTCGGGAAAATCGGTGCATTCGGCGTTCTGCTGCGAGAAGTGCACCGCCCGACCGAGCGCCTCAGCACGCGCATGGGCGTAACGGAGCACGGGCGCTCCGAGGTCGATGGCGTGGACCTCGGCGTCGGGGAACGCCTCGACGTAGGGCAGCGTGGAATTGCCTGAAGTGCAGCCCATGTCCAGGATCCGCCGTGGCGAGAAGTCGGGATGCGAGACCGCCAGGAAGTTCTGGCAGACGGACTGCCCGTAGTCGTCGTTGAGGGCGCCCATCTGGCCCATCGCGTACACGTACACGCCCCGGTCGAACAGCGCCCCGACCGACACGTCGCCGTCCATGTACTCGCCCCGGTAGCCACCCGGCATGGCGTGGATATCGACGTCGGCGTTGTACCAGGGGATCTCCAGATCGGGGTCGAGGCGCAACGACCCGAGCCCCGCATCGGCTGAGCGAGCACGCTCAGCGAGTTCGTCGGCCTGCCGGGCAATGGCATCGCCGACCGAGCTCCACAGCAGGTGCTGGCTGGATCGGCGCACCGAGCTCCACAGTCGGTAGTACGTGTCCGAGCTGAGCGCTTCGCGGACTTCGTGACGGTCCTTCGGTTCGTCGCCGTGCTCGTCTATCCACTGCGGTCGGGACCGCTGGTCGTAGATCTCGCGCACGCCGGGGCTGACCCGGGTCGCAATGTGCGACTTCAGGGCCTGCACGAAGCTCTCACGTGCGAGCTCGTCGTGCGTCTCGGTGGGCAGGAGCGGGTGTGTTTGTTGGCTCATCTGGCTGTCCCTCATCTAGAGCTCGGCGAATGCGCGATCGACGACCTGGAGATACCGGTCCTGTGTCTCGCCGGCCATCGCCTCTTCGCGCATCTCCTCGAAGACGCGGTAGACGCGACCGGCGAACGCGGCCGCTTCCGCAGCTCGGGCTGCGGTCTCGTCGCCGTCGGGCCGGTACGCCTCGATCGCTGCCGTGGCGTCGATGCCGGCTTGTGCGAGCACCGCTTCGAGCGTGGCTTGCCGCTCACGCAGCGCCCACACCTCGGCTGCGAGCGCCGTCACGATCGCCAGGACCGCATCGGTCGCGCCATCGTCATCGAAGAACGTCGGCCGTGCGCCGCGCGCCGTGGTCGGAAAGCTCCGCCCCTCAACCGGCTGGGCCTGCGGTGCCGTCGGCTCGCCCATCTCCCTAGCTTCTCAGACTTTTGCGCACCGGTTGTCGGTGCGCCGCCGAGTCATTCGGCAGGCGGAGCCTGGTTCCCCTGGACACGCCGGCCTTGGGCGAACACATCGAGGATCCAGGTGGTCGCCGGCGAGTAGACGTCGATGAAGACGGCCGGTTCGTCACCGAGCACCTCGCCGCCGTGGGGAACACCGCCCGGCGCGTACCAGCCGTCACCGGGCCCGATCTCGCGGGTCTCGCCGCCCACCGTCAGGAGCATGCGGCCCGACAGCAGCAGGCTGAACTGCTCGTGGGGATGGCTGTGCATCTCATATGTCGCACCTGGCTCGTAGACCGCCCGGATCAGATGCATGTGCTCGCCGGTCACGATCTGCGCCTCAACCCGATCGGCATCCCAGCGCGTCGTGTCGAGTTCATCCCAGCGAAAGATGCGCCGGCCCGTGACCTCGGCCCCGTGCTCGTTGAACTGCGGTTCGCTCATGCTGCCCCGTTTTGGGCTGTGAAATGGCGGTCGGCGACCTCATTTCCGAACATACACTGGTGTAGGTAGCAGGCTGACAGGCCTGACGGCAGCAGCGTGGGGTTGCTCGGGGGTGATGCGATGCCCTTGACGTCATCGTCGCCTGACGGCGGCCGCGCGATGTGGAACTTCGCGCCGGAGTTGCCGCTGCGCACGGCACCATTCCTGCACTGGCCTCCCCGACCGGGCGCCATTGCGAAGCACCTCGGGCGCACATGGCTGCCGCTGCGGTCCCGCTTCTTCATGCTCGCAGTGGCGTTCGCCGTCTGGGCGTGGTTCATGCCGTCGCTCGAACGCACGGAGAGCCTCGAATTCGGCTGGATCTTCGGAATCTGGCTTCGCAACCTGATCCTGGTGACACTCGTCGCCGGTGGGCTGCATGTCTGGTTCTACGTCGTGCGTCGCCAGGGCGATGGCCTGCGCTACGACTCCCGCCCGTTCGGCCGGAACAGGCGGGTGTTCCTGTTCGGCAACCAGGTGAGGGAGAACGTCTTCCTCACGCTCGTGCCGGCCGTGCTGATCTGGACTGGCTTCGAGTCGTTGCTGCTGTGGGCGTACGCCAATGGGCACGCACGCCTGTTCACCTTCGAGAGCAACCCTGTCTGGTTCGTGCTGTTCCTAGTGGTCATCCCGTGGTGGTCGATCCTGTATTTCTCAACCCACCACCGGCTGCTGCACACCGGCCCGGCTTACCGTCACATCCACTCGTGGCACCACCGCAACACCAATGTCGGCCCGTGGTCTGGGCTCTCGATGCACCCCGTCGAGCACCTCGTGCTCTTCTCCGACGTGGTGCTGCTGTTCCTCGTGCCGTCGCACCCGCTGCACCTGTGTTTCATGATGATGCACCACGGCCTCGGGGCACCTCTGTCGCACACCGGTTACGACGCACTGCTGCTGGGGCCGCGGACCCGTCGCCAAGCGCGGTTCGAGCTAGGCGATTTCCACCACCAGATCCACCACCGCTTCATCGAATGCAACTACGGGGGTTACGAGTCGCCGCTGGACGAGCTGATCGGTGCGTTCCACGACGGAACGCCAGAGGGCGCTGCAGCGCTGTCTCACCGTTCCCGCAAGCGGGCCGGAACATCATGAGACGGCAGACCAGCGCGAGCCTGCATGAGTGGCGCCGAGAGACGGCCCGATGTTCCTGACACTGTGGGCCACGCCGCGCTCGGTTTCCACGGCATTCGAATGGATGATGCGCCAGCGGGGCGATTTCGAATGCTTCCACGAGCCGTGGAACGAGCTCTACTACTACGGCGCAGACCGCCAGTCGCAGCGCGACGCCCAAGTCGAGGCGCGTCCCGGCCACACCTATGCAGCGCTCTGGGACCGCCTCTCGGAACTCTCGCAGTCACACAACGTGTTCGTGAAGGACTTCGCCTACTCCGTCGAGCACGACCTCGACGACCGCAAGCTCGCCGCAATGACCCACACCTTTCTTATCCGTGACCCGGAGCGGGTCGTGCAGGGTCTTGGCCATCACTGGCCCGACTGCACGTGGGACGAGGTCGGGTTCGAATCGCTTCACCGCTTGTTCTGCCGGATCGCTGAGCGCGACGGCGCTCCCCCGCCAGTCATTGATGCCGCCGATCTGACCGGCGATCCCCAGGGCACCACCCGGGCCTATTGCGCAGCGGTCGGCATCGAGTTCATGGCCGAAGCGCTGGTGTGGGAACCGGGCGAGCGCGCCGAGGTCAGCTGGTACGGCGAGGGCACCGGGCCGTGGCACGACGCGCTGCGTCAGAGCTCCGGCATCACGACGCCACGCACCGAGTACCCACCGCTGGACGACTCGCCCCGCCTGGCGGAGATGTACGAGCGCAGCCTGCCGCTGTACCACGCCATGGCCGCCCACCGGTTCCGACCAGCGCCGTAGCAGCAACTGTTGTGCTGCCGTCTTGGACGGCTATGTCCCTTGGGACGAGGTCAGGTCGGCGCTAGGCCTGCTAGGCGACGGCAGTCGTACCGCGATCAGATGCCGGCCTGAACTCGATGTCGATCTCGATGCCGTCGGACCCGACATCGAGTAGTTCGGCGACCACACTTCGCGCAACTCGTTCAACATCGCTCTTGCGGCGGGCTTGACTGACACCAAGGACGTTGCGAGGCAGGCCCGAGATGATCTCGATCTCCCACCAGTCACCGTTTCGTTCTGCAACTGCTCGAAATGGTGCGCTCATGAGTCTTCTCCCGGCGCCACTTGTTCAAGATGCTCTTCCAGCTTGCCAAGGATCGTCCGTGCGGTTCCGTCTGCAATTTCTCGATGCCTCGGAATCGGGAACCTGAAGCCGGCACACTCCCAGATCTCGTGCTTTCCTTGGCGCAGGATTATTGCTGTGCAGCCATATCTATCGGCGAGCCGTCGGACTTGGCGCACTAGCTCGGTCCTTTTCGGCACGTTTGTTGTCTAGGCAAACCTAGACGACCGGCGCAAAGGGATTTGTCGGTAGACCTACGCCATGCGACGCATTGTCATCGGATTGCTGGCCGCGTTCCGGAAAGCCACCCAGCTCCTGCGGCAGGTTCGAGGCGTCACCGACGACGACGTGGCTGAACGGCGCGTCACAAGCGGCCAGTCGTGGAACGAGTTCTGCGACTCGCTCAAAGCGGCGGGCGCTGCGCTGAGCTTCCCAGGGGCACCGCAGGACCCCTTCAGCCAAGCGGAGGGATACCGCTACCTCAGCCGCATCACGAGGGCAGGCCTGATGGCCTTCGTCGAGCACGCCGACCCCAAGACGCCCGTGCTGCATCGCGTGGTCAACGAGAACACCAAGATGGGTGCCGACAATCCCGACAACTTCTACCTGACGGCTTCGCTCGACGGCACCTACGACTACAGGATCACCGGACAGCGCAACACCATCGCCTACCTGAGCTTCGGGACCCAGTCGGGCAACTACGGCCAGGGAGGCGGGCTGCCCCCCACCGGCTACATCGAATCCGACCAGATCGAGATGGATGCCGACGGCCGCTTCGAGCTGGTGCTCAGCAGCAGCCCGCAGAGCGGGAACTGGCTTCCGATGACTCCCGAGACCGGTGCCCTGGTGGTGCGCCAGACCTTCGGGGACCGCGGCTCCGAAACACCGGCAGATCTGTCGATCGAACGCATCAATTGCACCCCAACCGAAGGCCAGCCTTCGCATCTCACGGCAGCGTCGCTCGACGAAGGGCTCGGCAAGGCCGGAGCGCTGGTGATGGGCGCACCGCTGCTGTTCGCCAAGTGGGCCCGTGATTTCTCCAAGCACAGCAACGAGCTGCCCAGATTCGACCCCGATACCTCGTTGGCCGCGGGAGGCGACCCCAACATCGCCTACTACCACAGCCACTGGGCGCTCGAACCCGACGAGGCGCTGGTGATCGAGGTCATGCCGCCGGCATGCGAGCACTGGAACTTCCAGCTGAACAACTACTGGATGGAGTCGTTGGATTATCGCCACTTCACCGTCCACACCAACATGCATCTCGCCCGGTACGAGGACGACGGCTCGGTGCGTCTCGTCGTTGCGCACGACGACCCGGGCCTGCCCAACTGGCTGCAGACCGCCGGCCATACCTTCGGCACCATGTGCTTCCGCTGGGTTCGGGCCAACGAGCACCCCCAACCGGCGTGCCGGGTGGTCAAGCTCGCCAGCCTGCGATCGTCATGACCTCCACCGACTACGAACACCCTTACCGTCCGCTGGGGGTGCGAGCCTTCAACCGGCTCAGCGAGGCCGGCGCGAGTTTCGGACTGCCAGATCGCCTGGATGTCGACGCGCTTCGGGCTGCAGCGCGACGCAAGACCGGTCTCAGCGATTTCGGCGACGACGGTCACGCCGAAGCTCTCGGCGTGCTCGTGGCGTCGATCAACGACGAGGCCCGGCTCACTCCGGTCGGGCGGGTGATCCAGAAGTCACGGCTCACCGATGCGCTGGTGCAGCGCTTGCGGATTCAGGACCTGGTGACGCGGCACCCCGAGATCGAAGACATCGATCTGGGCACGATCATCCTGGTCACCGGATTGCAGCGCACCGGCACCACCCTGTTGCAGCGGCTGCTGTGCTCGCACCCTCAGATCCGGGGCATCACCGGCGCCGAGGCGCTCGTGCCGGTGGCGACGGGCGAGACCGCAGAACGCTCCGAGCGGTCCCGCAGGTGGCGTGCGATGCTCGCCCAGCGGACCGTCTCGTACCTGGCGCCCGATTTTCAGGCGATCCACCCGGTGGGGCACGACCAGGCCGAAGAGGACGTCCTGCTGCTCGACCTGAACTTCATGAGCCAGACAGCCGAGGCCACCATGACGGTGCCCAGCTATTCCCGCTGGCTGGAAGATCACGACCACACCCAGAACTACGAATTCCTCCGCCGGGTGCTGCAGGTCCTTGCGTGGCAGCGGGCCACCGGTGCCTGGGTGCTCAAGACTCCCCACCACCTGGAGTTCCTCGACGCCTTCTGCAAGTCATTCGGGAGCGCCACGGTGGTCCAGGCCCACCGCGACCCCCGTGTCACGTTGGCCTCGTTTTGCAGCATGGTCGCCCACGGCCACGGCATCTTCAGCGATTCGGTCAATGCTGCGGAGATCGGCCGGCACTGGTGCCGCAAGACGCAGCGGATGGTGCAGCGGGCCATGCAGGTTCGAGCCGGGTCACCAGCCGGTCAGTTCGTCGACGTGTCGTACTACGACCTGATGACCGACCCGATCGGTGAGGCGCAGCGCGTGTGCGAAGCGGCCGGCGTCGGCTTCGACGGCACAGCCGAACGCCAAGCCGAGCAGTACCTGGCGGCGAACCCCCAGAACCGTTTCGGCACGCACGATTACCAACTCGAAGACTTCGAGCTGACTGAGCAAGGAATCGACGAGACGTTCGCTGCCTACCGCGAGGCATACACGATCCCCTTCGAAAGCGACCGGCGCCTACCGGCGGACGCCGATGCCCCGCCGTCATCGTCGACCGAGGGCGAGAAGCCTGCATCCGAGGGACTGCCGGAACGCGGGATCGGCGACCGCGGCTTCGTCGGTGCCCTGGCCACGGCTGTCCGTGACCTCCGCAATCCCACGGCGCCGGATATCGAAGCAGTCGCCGACGACGTGAGGATCGACGGCAAGACCTGCCTGGTGACCGGGGCCAACAGCGGCCTCGGCAGGGCAGCCGCCGTAGAGCTCGCACGGCGTGGCGGCCGCATGATCCTGGCCTGCCGCCCCGGACATGACGGCGTCTGCGAGGAGATCAAGCGCGAGTCCGGCTCGGAGACAGTGGAGCTGGTCGAGGTCGACCTTGCTGATCTCCGGTCGGTGCACCGTTGCTGCGATGAGCTGCGTGATCGAGGCGTCCGCATCGACATCGCGCTGATGAATGCCGGCCTGATGACGCCCGCCGCGAGGCGCTCTGCGCAGGGTTACGACGAGATGTTCGCCGTCCATTTCCTGGCTAACCGGGTGATGATCGACCGCTGGCTGTCCGACGGCGTTGTTGTTCCGGCGGTTCCGGGGGGTGACCCGCCACGGATCGTGTTCGTCTCTTCGGAAGCGCACCGATCCGGCGCAGCCATCGATTTCGATTGCCTCGGCGAGTTCGCCTCCTATGGCATGAAGGACAGCATGCGGCACTACGGCTTGAGCAAGCTCGCACTGTGTACCTACGCCACGGAGTTGTCGCGCCGGCTGAATCGCCCCGGCGAAGCCGACGAAGGCCTCCGCGATCCCGAGCACCATGAAGTCGAGATAGCAGTGCATGCACTGTGCCCGGGAGGCGTCGCCACCAACATCACCCGCGGCGCGCCTGCGCCGCTCCGATCGGTCGTCGACCCGTTGCTTCGACTGTTCTTCCGGTCGCCTGATGACGCCATCGAGCCCATCGTCTGGCTGTGCTGCGCGCCCGAGGCCGGCAGCTCCACCGGGCTCTACCTGCACCTGATGCACCGCAAGCAGGTTTCCGAGAGTGCAGCCGACCCCGCAAACGGGGCCAAGCTGTGGGAAGCCAGCCAGGTCATGGTGGAGCAATCGAGGGGCCTGCAATGAGCGCAACGCTGCCCACCGAGCTGCGGCTGACCCACCTGCAGCAGCTCGAATCCGAGGCGATCGGGATCATGCGCGAGGTGGTCGCCCAGTGCGAGCGGCCGGTCATGCTGTACTCGATCGGCAAGGACTCCTCGGTGCTGCTGCACCTGGCCCGCAAGGCGTTCTATCCCGGCAGGATCCCGTTCCCGCTGCTGCACGTAGATACGACGTGGAAGTTCCGCGAGATGATCTCGTTCCGCCAGCGGATGGCCGACGAGATCGGCTTCGAACTGATCGTGCACACCAACGCTGAGGGGGTCGCGCAGGGCATCAATCCCTTCGATCACGGGTCGAAGAACTACACCGACATCATGAAGACCCAAGCGCTGCGCCAGGCGCTGGACGCCGGCCGGTTCGATGCGGCGTTCGGTGGCGCCCGGCGCGACGAGGAGAAGTCACGGGCCAAGGAGCGGGTGTTCAGCTTCCGCGACGCCCATCACCGCTGGGACCCCAAGAACCAGCGACCCGAGCTGTGGAATCTCTACAACGGCCGGGTCAACCAGGGCGAGTCGATCCGGGTGTTCCCGATGAGCAACTGGACCGAGCTCGACGTGTGGCAGTACATCCACGTCGAGCAGATCCCGATCGTGCCGCTGTACTTCGCGGCCGAGCGGCCGGTGGTGGAGCGTGACGGCGTGCTGATCATGGTGGACGACGACCGGTTCGTCTTCGATGAGGGCGAGGTGGCCGAGCAGCGGCTGGTGCGGTTTCGCACGCTGGGCTGCTACCCGCTGTCGGGTGCCATCGAGTCGACGGCCACCACGCTGCCGGAGATCATCGGCGAGATGCTGGTGGCCACCCGCTCCGAGCGGGAAGGCCGCGTCATCGACTTCGACCAGTCGGGTTCCATGGAGCAGAAGAAGCGTGAGGGGTACTTCTGATGGCCTCTGAGCTGCCCGGCACTGACGACCTCGACGGGTCGGATGTCGAGGCGTACTTGGCCTCGCATCGGCAGAAGGACCTGCTGCGCCTGCTGACGTGCGGCAGCGTGGACGACGGCAAGTCGACCCTGATTGGACGGCTGCTGCATGACTCGCAGCTGATCTACGAGGACGTGCTCGCCAGCCTCGAAGCTGACTCGGCGGCCCACGGCTCGGCGGGCGAGGGGGTCGACTTGGCGCTGCTCATGGACGGCCTGCGCGCCGAGCGCGAGCAGGGCATCACCATCGACGTGGCCTACCGCTACTTCTCCACGGCCCGCCGCACGTTCATCATCGCCGACACGCCGGGGCACCCCCAGTACACCCGCAACATGGCGACGGGTGCCTCGACGTGCGATCTGGCGGTGATCCTGATCGACGCCCGCCACGGCGTGCTGCCCCAGACCAAGCGCCACAGCTACATCGCCAGCCTGCTGGGCATCGGCCAGGTGGTGGTGGCGGTCAACAAGATGGACCTCGTCGACTGGTCGCAGGATCGGTTCACCGAGATCTGCGAGGACTACCGCTCGTTCGCCAAGCCGCTCGGCTTTGGCCAGCCGTACTTCCTGCCGATGTCCGCGCTCTTGGGCGACAACGTCGTCGATGCCAGCGGCAATCTGGGCTGGTTCGACGGTCCGCCGCTGCTGGAGCATCTTGAGACGGTGGACATCGATGCCAGCGTCGAGCTGGAGCATTTCCGCATGCCGGTGCAGCTGGTCTCCCGCCCCGATGCCGACTTCCGCGGGTACGCCGGGACCGTAGCTTCGGGCGTGCTCCGGCCCGGTGACGAGGTGGTGGCGCTGCCTTCGGGGCTCGGCTCGACGGTGGAACGGATTGCGACCTTCGATGGCGACCTTGATGTGGCCGGGCCGGGACGGGCGGTCACGGTGACACTCGTTGACGACATCGATGTCAGCCGCGGCGATCTGCTGGTGACTCCAGGAAGTGAACCCCAGCGGGCACACGACCTCGACGCCATGGTGGTGTGGATGTCTGAGGCCGGCGCCGAGTCCGGCAGCTCCTACCTGCTGCAGACGACCAACACGGTCTCCAACTGCACCATCCGCAACGTCCGGCATCGGATCGACATCAATACCGGCGCACACGAGCAGGCCCCGGGCCTTGGGCTCAATGACATCGGGCACTGCGTCATCACCTCAGACCGGGAGCTCGCCTTCGACCCCTACAGCGCCAACCGGGCGACCGGCTCGTTCGTGCTCGTCGACCGGCTCACGAACGCCACAGTGGCCGCAGGAATGATCATGGGCGCGGCGTCTGCGTGGGACCGCACGCCCGATGCGGCCCTGGTTCGCCAGCGCTCGGAGATCAGCGACGCGGAGCGGGCGATCCGCTTCGGCCAGCAGCCGTGCACCATCCTGCTGACAGGGCTCACCGCTGCCGGCAAGTCCACGCTCGCCACGGCCCTCGAACGTGAGCTGTTCGATCGGGGCAAGGTGTCGATCCGTCTCGACGGCGAGAACGTTCGCATGGGCATCTCTCGTGACCTGGGCTTCAGCACCCAGGAACGCTCGGAGAACCTGCGCCGGGTGTCGGAGGTGGCACGGCTCGTGAACGGCCAGGGCCTCATCGCGATCGCCGCAATGGTGGCCCCCGACCGTGACGTGCGGCAACGAGCCCGTGACCTGGTGGGCGCGGATCGCTATGTGGAGGTCTTCGTGGACACGCCCATCGAGGTGTGCCGCGAGCGCGACCCTCACGGCCTCTACGCGATGGCCGACAGCGGGGAGATCCCCCGCTTCCCCGGCGTCTCCGCCGACTTCGACCGACCAACCGATGCCGACCTGCGCGTCGACACCTCGACCCAAGACGTCGACGAGTGCATCGACGCCATCGTGCGCATGCTGACCGAGCGCGGTTTTCTGAGAGGACAGAACACACCGTGAGTGCGGGCGCCGGCAACGAACCGGTCTCGCGCAACATCGTGCGCGCCGAAGGGCACGTCACCGGCGCCGACCGCGAAGCGCACTTCGGCCACCGTGCGGTGACGGTGTGGTTTACCGGGCTGTCCGGCAGCGGCAAGTCCACCCTTGCGTTCGCTCTCGAAGCGGCGTTGCTCGATCGCGGCGTTGCCGCCTATGTCCTCGACGGCGACAACGTGCGCTTCGGGCTCAACCGCGACCTCGGCTTCTCACCCGAAGACCGCACTGAGAACATCCGCCGCATCGGCGAGGTGTGCCGCCTGTTCCAAGACGCCGGAGTCGTCGTGCTGACGGCCTTCATCTCGCCCTATGTCGCCGACCGTGACCAAGTACGGGCCATCCATCCCGAAGGCGGCTTCATCGAGGTGTTCGTCGACACGCCGCTCGAAGTCTGCGAATCCCGCGACCCCAAGGGCCTCTACGTCAAGGCCCGAGCCGGCGAGATCCCCGACTTCAGCGGCATCTCCGCCCCCTACGAACCACCGCCCACACCGGAGATCACCATCGACACCACCCAACCCCTAGAAGACTGCATAACCCAGCTCCTCGCCGCCCTCCCCCTGTCGGAAGCGCAGCTCGACTAGTCCCAGGTGCCGAACTGGAAGGCTTCGGTGGGCAGGGTCCGCCACTGCTGCCAGACCTGCGGGTCGCCGCCGGTTACCTCGACGCTGACGTGGGGACGGCCCCACAGTGCGAGCAAGACCTGGATCGGCGGACCTTCGACCACCACCGATGGCGGTGATTCGGACTCGGGCAAGGGCTCGATGGACACGCTGCCGATCTCGCCGCTGGCATCGACGAGCCGGGCGGTGAGCCCGCCGGGGTCACGTTCGAGGACGCGGCGCATCGCTTGCAGGAAGAACTGGCACGTGTAATCGGCGGCGTCGAAAGCTTGCGACGGCGTCATGGAGTGCTCGTGGCTCAGGGCCGCCTCGACGTCGAGACGGTGCATGCCGAGCTCGGAGGCTGCGTGCCAGGCCCACAACCGCGGATTGCCTTCGCCTCCGGTCATCGAGAAGTAGCAGCGCCGGTCGAGGTCGTCGGTGAGTTGATCGATGGCTGAGTGTGCCCACGCTGCGAGTTCTGCCGTAGAGGTTCCGGCCGGTTGGCGGCCAGCTCGCTCATATCCACGTGCCCGAGACTCGGGGTCATCGGGCGTCGAGGTGATCATCTCTTCCCACGCGATCCCGACTCGGCCGATGTGCGACGCCGCGTTGTACACCGTCCAGCCCGGGCAATTCGGAACTGGCGCTGCCTGCTCTTCATCGCTGCGGCCGCAGATGTAGTCGATGGCGGACCGCGCCGCCGCGACCCGTTCCGCATGATCAAGCATCGTCCAGTCCCAGCGTTCGCATTCGTTCCCCGTCATCGGTACAGCGTGGATATACCCGCCGCAGTCTGTCAGGCGTGCGGGCGAAGACGAAGTGGTCCGACGGTCACACCACGGCGATTTCGCCATCGCACCCGGCTACGGTGACCGGCGGCGATCCGGCGAGCCGACGAGGGGCGCACCGGTTGACCTCGCAGGGTTGAGACGAACCGCTGGGGCGCGACATGACCAACTCCCCAATGAGCTCTGCGGAATTGATCGACGCCGCGAACGAGCTCGTTCCGCTGCTACGCGAGACCGCCCGCGAGGCGGAGCTGGCCCGGCGCCCGCTCGACCGGGTGATCGACGCTGTCCGAGACAGCGGGCTCTTCGCACTCATGGTTCCCAAGGCTTACGGCGGCCACGAAGCTGACCTCGACACCTATTTCGAGGTGACGCTGACGCTGTCTCGCGCCGATGCCTCGATGGGCTGGCTGATCTCGTTCTACATCGAGCACAACTTCTGGATGTGCGGCTATCCGGAGAGCTTCCAGAAGGAAGTCTTCGCCGAGCGCCAGTTCATCCTGGCCCCTGCCACGCTGAACGCAGGAGGCGGCAGGGCGACCCCCACCGAGGGCGGCTACCGGCTCGACGGTCAGTGGCAATGGGGCACCGGCATCGTCCATGCCGATTGGGTGCTGGTCGGCGCGATGATCGACGAGGGCGACGGGCGGGTGCTGCCGAACTTCTTCGCGTTGCCGCCTGAGGATGTCGAGCCCGTCGACACCTGGTACGTGATGGGCCTGTGCGGCACCGGTTCGTGGGATATCCGCGTCGACGACGTTTTCGTGCCCGCCGATCGGGTCGTCTCGATGGTCGGGCTGATGAACGCAGCCGGCGAATCAACCCGGGTTCACTCAGGAGAGCTGTACCGCACGCCGCTCATTCCCGTGCTCGGCTTCGCCGCGGGGCTGCCCATGCTCGGTGCGGCCCAGATGGCGCTGGAGGAATACCGCTCCCAGACCAAGGCCAAGATCGCGGCGAACCGAACCGGCATCGGCGGCCCCGAACGCGACCAGGGCAAGCCGGCGATCGCCGCACGGGCCGCGCTGTCGATCGACGCAGCCGAGCTCATGTTCCGCGACGTGCTCGCCGATGTGATGGCCCAGCGCAACAGCGCATCCTTCGAGACCCGCAGCATCTGGCTGTCGCGCCTGACCCACGCCGTGTACATGTGCCGCGATGCCGTGAGGGACATCTGCTCGGTCACCGGCGCCGGCGGCAGCCGGCTGGACAACCCCATTCAGCGGGCGCTGCGCGACATCACGACCGGTTCCAACCACCTCATCTTCGACCGCGAGGTCCGCTACGCCGACTACGGACGCCTTTTGCTCGGCCAGCCCACCAGCAGATTCATGGTGTGAGATACCCGCCGGCTGTCTGCGCCAACTAGCGCCACCGCCGACCGTCCGGTCGCACATGGACATGCCCCGCGAGGTCTGTCAGGCTTGCGCCGACGGGAGTACGAGCGACCGAGGGGGTCATTCCATGTCGAACATCAATGACGTAGCCGCAGCGTTCTTCGACGCCTGCGAGACCGGCCAAGGCTGGGACGGCTGCGCCCAGTACTGCGCCGACGACGCAACGTTCTCAGCGCAGTCAGAGGCCATCGGCGACCTCACCGACCTCCGCTCGTACGCCGAGTGGATGAAGGGCACCTTGATGATCCTGCCTGACGCCACCTACGACCTGAAGTCGTGGGCCGTCGACGCCGAGCGCAGCAGCGTCCTGGCCTACGCCGTGTTCAACGGCACCCACACCGGCGAGGGCGGACCGGTGCCCCCGACAGGCAAATCGGTCAGCTCGGACTACGTGTACGACATGCGATTCGAGGGCGACAAGATCTCCCACATGACCAAGATCTGGCACTCGGGCGTCGCGCTGCAGCAGCTCGGCTGGGCCTGAGCCCAGCCCGACAAACACTCAGCTGCCGCGCGACCGGACGGTTCAGCTCGGCAGATCGTCGCGGGTGAGGAATGAACAGGAG
This sequence comes from Candidatus Poriferisodalis sp., assembly GCF_965203655.1. GTDB lineage: Bacteria > Actinomycetota > Acidimicrobiia > Acidimicrobiales > Poriferisodalaceae > Poriferisodalis. The sequence goes on along the minus strand of NZ_CBDBDD010000004.1, from coordinate 119,196 downwards.
CGTCGAGACATGACCGTGCTTGATGAACAGCAGAGCGGCTTCCTTGCGGAGCACGTCTGGGCCATCTTGGCCACCGGCCGCAGCGACGGCTCACCTCAGCAATCGATGATCGGCTACGTCGTGGACGACGACGGCCGCATCGTGATCTCGGCCAAGAGCTACACGGCCAAATGGCACAACGCCGTGCGCCAGCCGTCGGTGAGCCTGTGCGTTCCCGACGGCCGAGTTCACCTGGTGGTCTACGGCACGGCCGAGACCATCTCGGAGGATCCGCTGCGCGCCGAGCTCACCGCAGGTGTCTTCGCCCGGCTCATGGGCAAGGAGCGGCCCGATCCCTCGGGCATCGTGCCGATGCTCAACGAGCAGCAGCGCACCGTCATTCGCATCACACCGACCAGCGCCATCTTCCACGAATAGCCCCCGCCGGCCGAGGCTCAGTGGCGGTGGCGGTGATCGCCTGGTCGTAGCGGTCGTGGTGCTGGCGCAGCAGGTCGGGACCGTGAGCGGCGGCGAGCGTCGTGCGCTTCACTGAGGGGGCTCGAATCACACGACCCGTGCGACTGCCCTGAACCGACAGCGAGGTGCCATGCCTGCAATGCAGCCGACCGCCGACCAGTTCCGCGCCTTCCGCGATGACCCCCACGATGGGCCCATTGCGCAGGTCAACCTGTTGAAGTTCCGGGTCAAGGCCGCCTACGGGCCAGATGAGCCCGAGCACGCCAATGACGAGCCCGGCGTCGCCGCCTACCAGCGTTACGTCGATGCCTTCCGGGCCGCCGCTGCCGAGGTCGGCGGGAGCTGCCTGCTCTATGGCCACGCCGAGCGCTACTTCATCGGCCAGGGAGACTGGGACGCCGTGCTGATCATGCACTTCCCCAACCGGGCTGCGTTCATCGCGACCCTGAACCATGCCGACGACGCCGAGATGCACCGCCACCGCGCGGCTGGATTGCTCTGCCAAGACCTGCTGACCACACGACCGGCCGTCGCGGCCACCTAGCGAGTGCACGAGCTGACGTGAGTACGACCGCCAAGTTCGTGTTGATGGCCCCGCCCGGGGCGCCGGCAGTGCCGAGTGTGGATGTGCTCGAGGGGTGGGCGGCCGCGCTGCGTTCCGAGCACACCGATCTCGACGTCGTGATCGCCGTGACCGACAAGGACGTGCTCGACCAGCTTGGCGATGCCGACGCCGCATACGGCGTGCTGCCACCGGGTTGGCATGCGCCGCGGCTGCGCTGGCTGCAGGCTTCGATGGCCAATCCGCCGCTCGGCTACTTCACCCCCGAACTCGCCGCCCATCCCGTCGTGGTCACCAACATGCGCGGCGTGTACAACGACCACATCGCCACACACGTGATGGCGTTCCTGCTTGCGTTCGCCCGCGGATTGCCTCACTACGCGCACGCCCAGCGCGACCGGCAGTACCGCGGCGGGGTCGCCCCGGTACTGCACCTCGCGGACTCGACGGTGCTGTTCATCGGCGCAGGCGGCGTCGCCCACCAGGCAGCCCGCTACCTGCAGCCGTGGGGACCGAGGGTTGTCGCGGTCGACGCCCGCCCCGAGACCACCTCGGGCGGGGCCATCGACGCCGTATTCAGAGCCGAAGAACTCGAAGCTCAGCTCCCGCTGGCCGACGCAGTCGTCATGACCGTTCCCCACACTCCCGAGTCCGAACGGATGCTGGGGCGGCGCCATTTCGAGCTGATGAAGCCCACGGCGGTGTTCATCAACATCGGCCGCGGCCAAACCGTCGTGCTCGACGATCTCGTCGGCGCTCTCGAAGCCGGTGAACTCGCCGGCGCCGGTCTCGACGTGTTCGACCGAGAACCACTGCCGCCCGACCACCGCGTCTGGACGCTGCCCAACGTGCTCATCACGCCGCACGTGGCAATGGTCGGCCCTGACATCGGGCAGCGCCGCTTCGAGCTCATCGCCGAGAACTGCCGCCGCCTGCTGGCCGGCGAGCCGCTCCGCTACGTCGTCGCCGACAAGGTGCTCGGCTTTTGATCGCGCCCCGCTGTTGTAGCCCGCAGTGATCCTGCGGACCACGAATCGCTTCGAGAGAGACCTCAAGCGCGTCAAGCGGCGCGGCAACGACCTGAACGGCCGCTGGGATCACACGAGGGGAGTTCCGGGGTCGAGACCCAACCGAGTGCGGCCGTACAGCCGCGCGTTGCCGTCGAAGTCAACGATGGCATGGTGACAGGCGGTGTTGATGTCTCGGTAGCGAGCCTGGAGCAGGCTGTCGTCGTAGATCCCGTGGGCACCCGCGGCTGCGAAGACTCGGTCGACCGATCGACGAGTCAGCTCGACGGCGTAGGCCGCGTGCCATTTCAGTTCGGCTCGGTCGTTCAGCTCGAGGCGTTCGCCCGTGCGGGCGACCTCGTCACAGCGATCGGCAGCCTGCTCGATCAAGGCACGGGCCAGGTCGAGCTCGGTGACCGATTCGGCGACGCGCATCTGGGCGCCGGGGTCTTCGGCCTTGGACGACTTGGTGTACACCTCGCGACGAGCTGCGGTTCGCTCGATGTGCAGGTCGAGGGCACCGCGACCGATCCCGACCACGGCCGCCGCGAGCTGCACGGAGAGACATACCAGCACCGGGAGACGGTTGACGAACGTGGCACCGCCCTCGCCGTGGGGGCTGTGTCCGTCGAAGAGCATCTTGGTAGCGATGGATCGGTGGTCGGGGACGAATACGTCGTCAGCGACGATGTCCTTCGAACCGGTGCCTCGAAGGCCGAGTGTGAACCAGGTGTCGTCGACGTCGACCTCTGACTTGGGAACGATGACGTGCAGGGCCCTCGTCGGGCTCTCGGCAAGCACGTCGGCAACGGCTCCGATCAGCAGCCAGTCGCCGTGGTCGACTCCGGAGGCGAACTGCCACCGACCGTCGAGGCGCCAGCCGCCCTCGACGCGCGTGGCCTTGCCTTGCGCGGCGAGTGTTCCGGGGACCCGGATGTCGGGCCCTCCGGCGAACACCTCGGCCTGACACTGCACAGGAAAGCTGCCGACCATCCAGGCATGGGCATTGGACACCATCTGGACCCAGCCGGCAGACGGATCGGCGGCGGCAACGATGAAGAGGCTGGCGACCTGGGCACCGAGACCCGCTTCGGCACCGCCGTGGACAGCGGGGGTGAGCAGGCGAAACAAGCCGGCATTCGCCATCGCTCGGACGGACTCTGGTGCGACGTGGCGGAGCCGTTCGGACTCCGGGGCGTGGGTGCGAAGCAGCTCAGCGATCGATTCGGCTGCAGCTGTCGCTGAATCGGGCTCTGCTCGAGGGTGTATTCGTGTCACGCGCACCAACATATGGATGGACTGTTCGCAATTCTTGGGGCTATTGCCCGACACTTAGATGCCCATTTGTGTTCTCAGTACAATTCTGCGATGAACGGCGCAGACCTGCTTCGCCATTACTACGACGAACTCCTTGCACTGCTGGTCACCGAGATCGCCCACAGCATTCCTGGGTTCAACGACGGAATCGAGAATGCCAGGCACCCGCTGCGGCGGCAGCGCCAAACGGCGTTGCGACTCAGTCTCACCGGGATGACTCACGCGATCGACGCCCGGCACGGAATCGTCGTCGAGCCGATGGACTGGAGCGAACACGTCGAACTCGGCCGGATGGAACGACGCTACGGACGGCCGCTCGGGCAGATCCTGCGAGCACCGTGGGTCGCATCGCGGACGATCATCCGGTTCGTCAACGATCGGGCCGCCGACTTCGGCATCTCAGTGGACGCCTGCCATGAGACAAACGAAATTGTCGTTGAGTGGTCAGACCAAATCTCCATCGAGTTCAGCGAGGGCTACAACGACGAGACCGCTGCTCGCTCCAGCCAACTGGAAGCCCGCCGGCATCACCTCCTGCGCACCGTCCTGGCCGACACTGCTCCAACCGATGACGCGCTTCAAGCGGCGGCTCAAGCTGCGAATTGGCGGCCCGCGCCCCGCATCCGGGTACTCGTCGCCCGTGGTCCCGGACGCGACCACTACCGTCGGCACCTCCCCTCAGGCAGCATCGCCGCCGACCTCGATGACGAACTCGTTGCGCTCATTCCCGCCGCTCACGCCACGACCATCCGCAATAGCCCTGCCGACGACGCTGTTGCGGCCCTCGGGCCGCGAACGGCTATCGGCAATTCCGCCTATTCCGCCCGCCTTGCGCGACGCGCAATCGCCCTGGCCCGCAGCAGCCGGCCCGAGTTCATCGACAGCACGAACTGCGAACTGGATCTCGTCGCGTTCGCCGACGTCGCGGCTGCAGAGGCATTCAGCCGCCGTCTCCTGCAACCGATCGAGGACAACCCCCAACTTGTCGAAACGCTCTACGCGTGGCTCTGCCACCATGGCCGGCCGCAGGCCACCGCCCACGCCCTCGGCATCCACCCCAACACCGTCAACTACCGCATGAACCAGATACGCGAGCGTGTCGGCTCGGCCATCGACAGCCCGGACCACCGTCTCGACCTCTACCTCGCAACGCATATCGCAGTCAGCGGCGCTACAGGCCTCAACGGTGAGACGCAATGAGCAACGCCGCCGCGAGCAGCTAGCTAATGTCCGCATGAGGTGCAACTTGCTGACAACTCAGCGGCGCCAAGAACGCCCGGCATGGGATCACCTCGGCCGATGGAGCGTGGCGCTATGCATCTGAGCGCATTCATTCAGGCATCCCCGAATCATCAGATCAAGGGGATGTGGAAGCACCCTTCCGACGAGACGTCGTGGGGGTACCGCACGCTGAACTGGTGGCAGGACTTGGTGCGCACCCTGGAGCGGGGCTGCTTCGACGGGATCTTCTTCGCCGACGTGCTGGGCACCTACGACGTGTACGGGGCGAGTCGCGAGGCTGCGTTGCGCGGCGCGGTCCAGATCCCCGGAATCGACCCCACGCTGCTGATCCCGGCGCTGGCGGCATGCACCGAGCACCTCGGCTTCGCCGTGACTTTCTCCACCAGCCACCACGCGCCGTACCACACGGCCCGGCTGTTCTCGACACTCGACCACCTCACCGGCGGCCGTGTCGGCTGGAACATCGTGACCTCGTACCTGTCCGACGCCGAACGTCAGGGGCTCGGCCAGATCCTCGCCCACGACACCCGGTACGACCGGGCCGACGAGTACGTGGACGTCTGCCTCAAGCTGTGGGAGCAGAGCTGGGACGAAGGGGCGATCGTGCTCGATGCCGAGGCCGACACATTCACCGACCCGGCCAAGGTGCACGAGATCGACCATGCCGGCGAGTGGTTCACGGTGGAAGGGCCGCACATGGTCGAGCCCTCGCCCCAGCGCACTCCGGTGCTGTATCAGGCGGGGAACTCGGCACGCGGCGTCGAGTTCGCGGCCAACACCGGCGAGGTCGTGTTCATGTCGGTACCGGGCAACGACAAGGGCGCTGCCGTGGTGGCGTCGCTGCGCGAGCAGGCGGCCGCAGCCGGCCGCGACCCCGAGCACATCAAGGCATTGCAGGTGGCGCGGGTGGTGGTTGCCGAGACCGACGCCGAGGCCCGGGCGATGCGCGACGAGTGGTCACGACTGTTCTCTGTGGACGGCTACCTGGCTCTGTTCTGCGGCTGGACAGGCATCGACTTGGGCGGTCACCCGCCTGACACGCCGATCGATGACATCGAGGCGAACGCGATCCGCACTCAAGTCGAGCGCTGGAAGCTGGAGGATCCCGACAAGGTCTGGACCGTCGGCGATGTCGCCCGGCGGCTGTCAGACACTGCCGGCGGCCTGGGGTTCGTGGGTTCGCCCACCACTGTCGCCGACCAGTTGGAGGCGTTCATCGAAACCACCGGAGTCGACGGGTTCAACGTGACGACGGCTCCCGTCCCCTGGGGTTTCTCCCAGATCGTCGACTATCTCGTGCCCGAGCTCCAACGACGAGGCCGGTTCCGCACCAGCTACGAGGGCACCACCTTCCGGGAGAACTTCTTCGGCCCCGGCCAGCGTCATCTGCACACCACCTACCCCCGCCTCCGCTGACGCGACTATGGGCACCGCCCCAGGTTCCGATTGGTGACCCCGTCCTCACGGAAAACGGCTACTGACCTCATCACACCCTGCGACATACTGATCCCGAACCGGCGTCCCGAACGACAATGTTCCCCATCTGGGGTACACTCGGGACACGGCGCAGGAGATCGCCCCATGGCCAAGACCGAGACGATCCGTGCTCGCGTTGAACCGGATCTGAAGATGCAAGCCGAGCGCGTCCTTCGCGAACTCGGATTGTCGGCCACTGAGGCGATCACGCTGTTCTATAGGCAGGTAGTGCTCCGGCAAGGCGTCCCGTTCGAAGTCAGCATCCCAAACGCCGAGACGGTCGAAGCGCTGCGCCAGGCCCGGGAACCCGACGAACTGACCGAATACTCAAGTCTCGACGAACTCAAAGCCACGCTGTAGCCCGCAGTGATCCTGCGGACCACAAGTCGCTTTGAGAAAGACCTCAAGCGCGCCAAGCGGCGCGGCAAGGACCTCAACAAGCTGTGGGCCATTCTCGAGGTGCTCGTAGCGGACGGCGAACTGCACTCCCGGCACCGGCCACATCGCTTGTCGGGACAGTGGTCGAACTCCTGGGAATGCCACATCGAGCCTGACTGGCTGCTGATCTGGGATCGTCAAGAGGACGCGCTGGTGCTCGTCCGAACAGGCACCCACAGCGATCTCTTCGGCTAGTCAGAGGTTCGGAGCGGGCCGCTCCGGCTACGTTCGCTTATCCGGGTGCTTTGGTGATGCCGACGCCAATGGACAATCCATGACACGACTCGAGGTCAACCCATGACGCCTGCCACTGAACCGTCGAACGGCTCGGCCCGCGTCAGAGCGCTGGTGGTCGAAGCTGTCGCCCAAGCAGCAGAACTCATTGCCACCCCCACCACAGCCAAGCGGTGGGACCAACCGTCCGCTCTTGGCGGCATGACGGTCGGGGCGCTCTCGGCCCACCTCGTACGCGCCGCTGGCGCCACGATCGCCTACCTCGACCGCACCCCGCCCGACCGGCGTTCCGACGGCGACCTGCTCACCGCGGTCACCTACTTCCATGCCGCGGTCGACTCCCCCATCCACGACCAGATCAAGGATGTCTCCGCCACCGAATCGGCCATCGGTCACGAAGCCACCGTGGCCAAATGCCGCCAACTGGCCGCCGACCTCGAAACACGGCTGGCCGAGGAACCCGACGACCGTCTCGTCGCCGCGCTGGGAGGCCGGCTGCTCACGCTCGACGACTTCTGCCGCACCAGGCTGATCGAAGTGCTCCTGCATCTCGACGACCTTGCCGTCAGCATCGGCGAGCCCCGCCCAGCCACCGACCCCGAAGGCGCAGCCATCATCATCGACATCTGCATCAACATCGCCCGAGACCGCAACGGCGACTGGGGCGTCCTCTACGCCCTGACCCGAGCCGAACGCTCCACGGGAACCGTCTTCCCCGTCTTCTAGCCCCCAACCGAAGGGAATACCCATGTCCACGGGCGACGCACCGACGCCAGGGTGGGACCCGCCGAAGCGGCCGCCCACGGGGGTGGCGGAGGTCGAGCTCGCGAACCAGTTGGCGGACCAACGAGCCTGATGAGCACCGCGAGGTTCAGCGCCGACGAGCTGTACGAGATCGTCGAGACCTACGCGAGCTTCGGCAATCACCACACCGGAACCCCGGCCGATACTCAGACCACCGCCTGGCTGACCGACGTCCTCCGAAGCCTTGGTGCCTCCGTGCACGAAGACCGGTTCGAGTTCGACCGGTTCGTCTGCACCTCCGTGCTGCGGGTCGCCGGCCAAGTGGTGCCTGCGCTGCCCGTTTTCTATTGCGCGGAAGGCAACTGGCAGACCAGGAACCTCTCCGTCGTCGACGTCGATGTCGGCATCGTGGGCAACCCGCGCGGGCTCGACCCCTACCTCAATGCTGACCCTGACGCGGCGGCGCTCGTTATGGCCATCGGTGGGCTCGACGACCATCCCGTGCAGTGCAACCGCGTGCCGCAGATGCCGGCAACTCCCGGGCGCCCTGCAGTGATCATTCCGGGTAACTGGGCCGACCGTGTCCGCGGCGCCGATGCCGAACTGACCTTTGGGGCGACAGTTGAGCCGGATCGCAGCGCCAACGTCATCGCCACATTGGGTGCAGCCGACGCGCCCGCGATCAACATCACCACGCCGCTGACCGGATGGACCCCCGCCGGCGGTGAACGCGGCACCGGTCTCGCTGTCGCGTTGGCGATGGCTGCCGATCTCGCCGCCGATCACCACGTCACGCTCTCGGTGTGCAGCGGCCACGAGATCGATCACATCGGTCTCAAGCACTATCTCGCCAGCCGCGATGTGGCCGGCTGGCCGGTTGTCCATCTCGGCGCATCGGTCGCAGCAATCGAGCCCGATTCGACGGGCCCCGCTGGGCTCGGTGATCAGCGGATGGTGCTCACCTCGGCCAGCGACGAGGTCCGCGACGAGATCGCCCGCCGGGTGCTCGCAGCCAATTGGCGCTTGAGCGAGGCGAATCCGTGGCCGGGCGAAGGCGGCACATGGTTCGAAGCCGGCGCATCGGTGCTGTCGTTCCTGGGCGGATCATCGCTGTTTCACACCACCGCCGACACGGCAGCCGCTGCGACGACGCCGCAGGCCATGGCGCTGGCCGCCGAGGTCGCGATCGACGCGGCCCGGCGCTTCCTCGATGCCCACCGGTAACCGTTCCCAAGAGGCCGCAGCGTCCCGAGTACCTTCACACCCGGCGTGATCGGCCGCCCTTCGATCAAGGTCGACGATCGGCCGTCGACTCGAGGAATCCAAGGCACTGCGACGCATGAACGTGAGCGAAGAAATCCCCACTGAGCTTCAGGCTGCTTCGGAGGCTGCGCTCGAGTGGATCAACGCAACGCAAGAGTCTCACTTCGAGATCACCGGAATCATCGACGTCGAAGACACCGTGGCACGAGCGCGAGCAGGGTCCTTCGAACTGGGCTTGGTGCTGTGCGACGGCAACATCTGTGCCCGCGAGCAGGTGATGGTCGAACAATCAGCCGAGGGCTTTCGAGTGTCGGCCGCCGACGTTGACGATCCGCTGATCCCGCCGCTGCTCGACCCGCCGATCGGAGTGCGCAGCGGATGGCTCAACGCCCAACTCGACAAGCACAAGTTTGTCGTGTTGGTGTTCTACCGCGGGTTGTGGTGACCTCCATGCCGCCACGAGTTGCGTGGCTTTGGAAGATCGGGAGTCGTCGAGGAGATCCGGGCTGCTGGAGGCGAGATCTTCGCCGTCACCAGTGAGCCCCAGAGTCTTGCGAGCGAAGCCCAGGACACATGGGAACTGGAGTATCAGGCGGTAGGCGACCCGCACCACGAGATCCTCGACGACTGCCGTGAGAATGACCGGTTCGATCTCTACATCGGCGACACCGGGGTACTGGAGCGACACTGGTCTTCGCACCCGAACGGCATCTTCCAGGCCGGGATTCTGGCCCTTAGCGAGGACCGACGGGTGCTGTACCGGTGGCACTGTCGCCCGACTCACCAGAACCGTGGCGGCGCCTCCGGTCGAGTCACCGCGTCGCATGTGTGGTCGAGCGTCCGAGACGGGCTAGCCGGCGACACCGACGCCCCATGGGATACCGATCCCCCACTCGACGCCCCAGAGGCCTTCTGGCCGTACTTCGTCGCTCAGCTGTTCGCCCATGGATGGTTCGTCAAGCCGAAGCGATTCCCGCTCGGCCGACCCGACGACAAGCCGTCCGCTCGCATATCCGCGATGAAGCCACGACTCATCGGCTTCGCGGCGGCCTGGGCCATCTGCTTCGTGCTCCTGCCGGCTCGCCGAGTCCTGCTCGCTCTGGTCGGCTACGCCGTAGCCATCACACCAGCAGTCCGCAGGGTGAACCGCGAGTTCCAGCACGTTCCCGCCGGCAGATCACCCGAGCCCGGCGGGCGAAGCCTCGGCACCGAGCCCCCGAAACCCCTCCCTCAACAGGCGGGCCGCTGAGACGAAGAGGCGAGTCGGGTTACTCGAAGGTGCGCCTGGCCGTTTCCCAAGCGTTGATCTTGTCCCAGTCGTACTGCACGCCGAGCCCTGGGCCGGTGGGCACCGCGACGCATCCATCGGCGCCCACATCGTCGAGGCCATCGCCGTACCCGTCGGCATAGATCGGCGGCTGCAGGCAGTTCTGCGATGTGTCGGGATTGACCAGGCCGAGCTCGTAGAACAGCGTGTTGGGAATGGCCGACATGCAGTGCCGGTGCATCGGGCCGGCCGTGTGGAGCTGCACCTCCATACCGATGGCGTCGCAGAAGTGGGCCAGCTTCATCGTGCCGGTGATGCCGCCGTCCAGCTCGGGATCGACGTGCATGATGTCGGTACCACGAGCCAGCACGAAGTCGGCCTTCTGCTCGAATCCCCTGATGTGCTCGGCAATGAGCATCGGCGTGCGGATGAATTCCCGCAGGCGCTGGTGTGCGGCGGCGCTCGACGAGGCATCGCGGTAGGGGTCTTCGTACCAAAAGAATCCCAAGTCATCACACGCCCGACCGACTTCCACGGCATCCATGAATGACCCCAAGGACGACGCAGGGTCGGTCATCAGCTTCATCGAGGACCCGACACGATCGCGAACCGCGGTCATGATGCCGATCTCATTGCTCACGCTGCCGTCGAAGAAGCCGTGGATCTTGTACGCCGGCAATCCGCGCTCCTGGCATTCCTCGGCGAAGTCTGCGTACTTCTCGATGCTGTCGAGGCCGCCGGGCGTCTGCTGTCCCGGAGTCGTGCTCGCATATGCCGGCAGCCGTTCGCGGTACCCGCCCAGCAGCTGGCTGATGGAGGCGCCGTACTTCTTGCCCGCGAGGTCCCACAGGGCGGTGTCGAGTGCTGCGATGCCGACCTTGTCGAAGTGCCGGAACTGGATCTTGAGCAGTTCGAAGATCCGTTCGCGCTGGGATGGGTCCCTGCCGATCAGCAGCGGCGCCATATCGCAGACCTGCGCCATTGCATGTTCGGTTGCGCCGTAGTGGGGTGCGTAGCTGCCCGTGAGACCGTCGTCGGACTCGATCGATACCATGAACTTTGAGACGCTCGTCTCCGCCCCAAGCGAGTACGTCCAGATCGTGGGACCGACATCGCGGAGCTGGTACGTGTAGGCCTGAACGACGATTCGGCTGATCTTGCTCATGATTCACCTCGGTGAGATTCCTGTCGCAGCAGGCGGCGAGCGGCCTCGACGACCACGCCGACGGCACGCTCCTCGGTGGCAGTGATGCGAGCCTCGTCGACGACGGACTCCGACTCGGTGCGCTGGGCGATCACCCCGGCGACGCACCCGGCCCGCCAGCCGTTGGCCGCGCACATCGTGAACAGCGTCGCCGACTCCATCTCGTAGTTGAGTACGCCGATGCGGCGCCACTCGGCCAGGCTGCCCCGCAGCCACCCGACGACATCGCCGGCCACCGTGTCGTAGCGCTCCTGGCCGGGGTAGAAGGTGTCGCTCGACGCTGTGATCCCCACCTGATGGGGAGCGTCGAGGGCGACCGCTGCATCGACCAAGGCCCGGGTGCACTCGAACGAGGAGGCAGCCGGGTACTCCAGCGGAGCGAAATGCCGGCTCGCGCCGTCGAGGCGCACCGCCGCCTGGGTGATGACCAGGTCACCAATCAGCAGATCAGGCTGGATCGAGCCGGTGGTGCCGACCCGCAGGAACGTCCGCACGCCGAGCTGGGCTAACTCCTCGACTGCGACCGAGGTCGACGGCCCGCCGACACCGGTCGAGCAGACCACCACCGGCTGGCCGTCGATCGACGCTCGATAGGTCGTGAATTCTCTCACGGAGGCCAGGTGCGCCGGCTCGTCCATCGTCTGGGCGATCCGCGCCACCCGCGCAGGGTCGCCCGGCACGATCGCGAGCGTTGCCCCGCCCAGATCGGCGGCGGACACGCCTAGGTGCATCACCCGCTCGTCACTCATCACCCGACCCTATTTCTCAGCCGCGCACGACACCGCCGCTGGGGTGTCGGAAGCCGATCCCGGCCGAGATGTCTCGCTGTCGGCGGTCTCTGCCGTTAGTCCACTGCGGCTGGTCGGATGGCTGAAGCCGGCCGGAACGCGTCGATGTATTCGGTCACCGTCGAGATGTACGGCCCGCCGATGAGGTCGACGCAGTACGGGACGGCGGCGAACACGGCGTCGAGGCACTCTGAGATCGCCTTGGGCTGACCCGGCAGGTTGATCACCAGGGCACCGTCGCAGATGCCCGCGGTCTGGCGGGACAGGATCGCAGTCGGCACTGCCTTCAGCGACGCGGTGCGCATCGCCTCGCCGAAGCCGTGCAGCATCTTGGAACAGGCTGCCTCGGTGGCCTCGGGGGTGACGTCGCGCAGCGCCGGACCGGTGCCGCCGGTGGTGAGGATGAGACAGCATCCCGTTGCCGCCAGCTCCCGGATCGCTTGGGCCACCTGGTCCTGCTCGTCGGGAACGAGCGCAGCCTGCGCAGACCATTCCGAGGCCATCACACGCTCGAGATAGTCATGAATCGCCGGTCCTCCCCGGTCTTCGTAGTCGCCGCGGCTGGCCCGGTCCGAGACCGTCACGATGCCGATCAGCGCGTGCGTCGAGAGGTTCTGCATTCCGTCGGAGGTGCTGTTCACGCCGGAACCGTACCGCCCGATTGGGAATAGGTGCCATTCCCATACTCGAAGGTTTGCAGTTGCCCGTCAAGTGCAGTCGGGGCAGATGCCGAAGACGTCGAGCCGGTGAGTGTTGGGCTGGAACCCGCTGGTGTCCAGCGCCTGGTCGAGTGATGTCTGGAGGCTGCGCTCGTCCGCGGCGGGCATGAAGAAGTCGTCGACCGTGCCGCACACGGTGCAGATGGTGTGGTGGTGACGGCCGATGATGTCCTCGGAGAACTCGTAGCGAGTCGGGTCATCGATCCCGACGACACGCCGGACGATGCCTACGCTCTCGAGGTCGGCCATGTTGCGGTAGAGCGAGCTTTGGGTGAGGCGCGGCCGCAGCTCGAGCATCTCGGGGATGGTCGCGGGCCGAGCGGCGCGAACGAGGAGTTCCACGAGTTCTCGCCGACCCTTGGTGTAGAGCTGCCCGGCTTCATTCAGGCGGGCCGACACCAGTTCGTGGGTCTCGGCGAGTCGCTCGCCCATCACTGCATTCTACCGAGGCCTGTTACGCCAGCTTGAAGGCATTGCGCGGCCGCTATGCGGTGACTCGGGCGACGAATGCGGCAATCTCATCGATCACCTCATCCCGGTTGGTCTCGTTCACGAGCTCGTGGCGGGCGCCCTCGTGGAGGCAGATGGTCTTGTCCTGGCTAGGCATCAACTGCACCGCCTCAAGCGAGGTGCGGTAGTCGACAAACGGATCGTCGGTGCCGTGGCAGAACAGCACAGCCATCGTGAGGGCGCTGACCTGGGCCCGGAATCGGTCCAGGGCGATGACCTCGGCTTCGAGCAAGGGCCGCTTGTACTTGCCTCGATAGATGAGCGGATCGGTGGCGTAGGCCTCGACAGCGGCCGTGTCACGGGACATGCCCGAGAAGTCGGTCGTGGCGGGAGGCAGCTCCGGCTGCGCCAAAACCTCCCGGGCCCAGTTCCAGTCGCCGATTACTGCGCCAAGCAGGACGATGCCGGCGACATCGTCGGGGTATTCCTGGGCGAATCTTGAAGCGAGCAGCCCGCCCATCGAGTGCCCGATCATCACCATCGGCAGCTCCGGATGCTCGGCCTGCGCGATGTCGACGAGCGTCCGGAGGTCGTCGACCACGTGTTCGAAGTCGGTGATGAGCGCCCGCTCGCCGTCGCTGCGACCGTGCCCCATGTGATCCTCGCCGTAAACCGCCGCGCCATCGGCCATCAGCCGCTCGGCCAGGTGGCCATAGCGGGCCGCGTACTCCGCGTAGCCGTGCACCACCACCACGATCCGGCGCGCCGGGCCGTCGGGGACCCATCGCTCGTAGTGAATCGACCCCTCTGACCCAACGAACCTCGGCACGGGTGCGGTTCTAGCACCCCCGCGCACCGGCGCCATTCGGCCCAGCCTCGTCCTCAGTCTCGTAGGAACGGTTCTCATTCTGGTTAGAGTTCCTGTCCGGCTTCCATCGTCGAAACACACCCTCATGAGCACGGCACCCGACGACACCCCGCACACCCTGGAACGGGTGGGTGAGGCCAAACTCCCGACGAAGCACGGCCTGTTCACGATCTTCGCCTACACCGGAGAGGGCGCAGGCGAACATGTGGCACTGGTCTTCGGCGATCCGCACTCGCGTCGCGGCGGGGTACCGGTGCGCATGCACTCCTCGTGCGTCACCGGCGACGTGTTCGGTTCGTTGCGGTGCGATTGCGGGCAGCAGCTTGAGCTCGCGATCCAACACGTGACCTCCGCAGGGGCCGGCGCGATCCTCTATCTCGATCAGGAGGGCCGCGGGATCGGTCTCGCCAACAAGATCCGGGCCTACGAATGCCAAGACGCCGGCTTCGACACCGTCGACGCCAACACGACGCTGGGCTTCGAAGCCGACCAACGTGACTACGCGCCTGCGGCCTGGATCCTCCGTGACCTCGGCATCGCTGACGTCGAGCTGCTCACGAACAACCCCCACAAGGCAGAGAGCCTCCGCGAGCACGGGATCGCCGTGGAGCGCGTGCCGCTCGCTGTCGTGCCGAACCTCTACAACCACCGATACCTCGAGACCAAGGCCCGCCGACTGGGCCATCAACTTCCCGCCACGAACGGGCACGACCCGGCGTGGTCACAGCAGCAGAGGAGTTTCCCGACAGATGAGCAGCTACACGCTTGAACCCATGCCGACCACCCTCGTGGGAGAGGGCAGCGTCGCCGATCTCGCCCAGCACGTACGGGCCCACGGCAGCCGCGCCTTCGTGGTGAGCGACCCGGGCGTGCGCGCCGCGGGCGTCCTCAACACCGTCATCGACGCCCTCACGAAAGACGCTCTCGAGTGGTCGGTCTTCGACGACGTCGACCCCAATCCGACCGATGCCAACGTCGCGGCTGGGGTGGAGTCGCTGCGAGGGTTCGGCACCGAGGACGTCGTGATGGTGCTCGTCGGCGGCGGGTCGGTGATGGACTGCGGCAAGTACATCGCCATGGCAGCACCGTCAGGCATCGAGGACTCGTCGCTTGCCTTCTCCCCCGAGCTCGACGACGCCGACCGGATCGACTTCGCCACCCTGGCGCCTCCGGCCCGGGCCAGTGCGCCGTGCGTGCCCACGGTCGCCGTGCCCACCACCTCTGGCACGGCATCGGAAACCAACGGCGGCGGGCTGATCACCCGGACAGAGGACCATCGCAAGCTGACGTTCAGCCACCCGGACGTTCGGCCGCGCGCTGTCGTGCTGGATCCGCTCCTGACCGTCGGGCTTCCGTCGGGTGCCACTGCGGTATGCGGCATGGATGTGCTGACGCACGCCATCGAGGCCTACACGTCCACCGCATCGAACCCCTACGCCGACGGCCTCGCGCTGCAGGCCATCCGGCTCACCGGGCAGTGGCTCCCCCAGGCCGTCGCCGTCGGCAGCGACGTGCAAGCCCGGGCGTCGATGCAGATCGCGTCCCACCTGGCCGGCCGTGCGTTCTCGTCGGGCCCGCTGCTGGGACTCGTCCATGCCACCGGTCATCCCGTCTCGGGCACCTTCGGCGCGGCCCACGGGCAGACGCTCGCCACCATGCTCCCCCACATCATGCGCTTCAACCTCGAGTCGGTCTCCGACCGCTACGCCGACGTGGGCCAAGCGCTCGGCGTTGCCCGCGACCCACTGGCGGCCATCGAGGCAGTCGAGACGCTGTCGGCAACCGTCGGTACCGACCGCAGCCTCAGCGACCTCGGCGCCACGGCGCAGGACATCGACGGGCTCACCACCGACGCGTTGCGCGACCTCATCATTCTGAATACGCCGCGCTACCCGAGCCGGGAAGAAGTCCATGCGCTGTACGAACAGGCGATGTAAGTGAGCCGGCACGACCGTCCTGCTTCTGGGGACCTCAGTAATCTCGCCGGCATGGACGCTGCCGATGCCAAGAACATCGTTCGTGCTGAGATCGACCGCCTGACGCCAGCGCTGCTGGATCTCTCGCACTCGATCCACGCCAACCCCGAACTCAACTTCGAAGAGCACCACGCCCACGAAGCCCTGACCGGCGTGTTGGAAGACAACGGGATCGACGTGACGCGGGGCGCCTACGACATGCCGACGGCGTTCGACGCCCGCGTCGGCGCCGCCGACGGACCCACGGTCGCGGTGCTGTGCGAGTACGACGCACTCCCTGGGATCGGCCATGCGTGCGGTCACAACATCATTGGCTCGGCGGGGCTCGGCGCAGGCATCGCAGTGGCGAAAGTCGCCGAGGCTCTTGGCGGCCGGGTCGCCATTCTCGGGACGCCCGCCGAAGAGGGCGGCGGCGGCAAGGAATTCATGATCCGCCGCGGCGCCTTCGACGATGTCGATCTGGCGATGATGGTGCATCCCGCCGATCGCGACCTCCGCACGTTTCACGCGATCGCCATCCAGCAGCTGCACGTGACCTACGACGGCCAGGCGGCCCACGCGGCTGCCTCACCGCACCGGGGCCGAAACGCTCTCGATGCAGCCGTGCTCGGCTACAACGCGGTCGCTGCGCTGCGCCAGCACATCCGGCCCGACGAGCGGATCCACGGCATTTTCACCGACGCGGGCGACAAGCCCAACATCGTGCCGTCGCGCGCTGCCGCGGAGTGGTACGTGCGCAGCCACAAGATGGCGAGCCTCGAAACGCTCAAGGAGCGGGTGCAGCGATGCCTGCAGGGAGGCGCCGACGCCTCTGGGTGCGAGATGCAGGCCGAATGGATCGACCCGCCCTTCTACGACATGATCGACAACCACCCCCTGCTCGACGTGTACGTGCGCAACGCCATGGACGTCGGGCGTCACCCGCTTCCCTCAGAGGAAGGGTCGATGGTGGTCGGATCGACCGACATGGGCAACGTCAGCTACGCCGTCCCGTCCATCCACCCGATGATCAAAGTCGCCCCCGAGGGCACCCCGATACACACACCGGAATTCGAGGTGTACACGGGTCGCGAGGAAGGCGACCAGGCAGTCATCGACGGCGCGCTCACCCTGGCGCTCACCATGGTCGACTGCCTGTCCAGCGCGGACACTCGCGAAGAGATCCGTGCGGCATTTTCCCCGAGCGCATAGCTTCACCGAACGAACAGCACAGGAGCGTTGCGTTCCATGTCATTGACCCAGTACCGGATTGACCGCGACGGCGCAGACCGTCTGCTCTTCCTCATGCACGGCTACACCGCCGAGCAGCACCACCTTGCGTCGTATGTACCGCTCGTCGACCCAGACGAACGCTTCACCGCGATCGCACCGCGGGGACCGATCGACATGCCCGACGGCGACGGTGCGGGCTGGTGGTCGATCGACCTCGAGACGTTCGAACAGGACATCTCGCGGTTCGTGCCCTCACTCGAGATGCTCGAGTCATTCATCGCTGACGAGGCCGGCAAGGCTGGCGTTCCGCTTGAGCGCTGCATCGTGGGCGGGTTCAGCCAGGGCGGCTATCTCTCGCTGGCGCTCGCCGGCAGGGCGGGTGCGCCCCGCTACGCCGGCGTGTGGGCCATCTGTTGCGGCCTGCCGAGCGCGCCCGGGCTCGACCTCGACCTGTCCAACGGCGACGGCCGGCCGGCGCTCTTCCAATGGGGCACCCGCGACATCTTCATCGGCCAGGAGCAGCCCAAAGAGGTGATCGCGGCCCTGGGCGACGGCGGGTGGAACCTGCGACACCACGCCTACGACATGGCTCACAGCCAGACCATCGAAATGATGGCCGACGCCCGCGAGTGGCTCGCCGGCGTCCTCTGAGCTGTCCTTCTAGACAGCCAGCTTGACCAGGCCTCCGTCGGCCCGACCGACCAGCAGGCTGTCCTCGCTGACCCACCGGAGTCGACTGGTCGCCGCATCGGACTCGAGTGCGGTCACCGGTGACAGGTCCTGGCCAGCACGGGTCGGGGCAGCCCACACGATGGTGCGGCCCTCTCCTCCCCCCGTGGCGACGGTGCTGCCGGACGGATCCCAATCGAGGTCCTCAATGTGGTTGTCATGACCGGAGGCCGCGGCCGGCGCGGTGCCGGCGGGTCCCTTGCCGCCAAAGTCCCACACGGTGATCTCGCCGAGGCACGCAACTGCCAGCCATCGGCTGTCGTGGCGGAACCTCAGCCGCTCGATCTTGGAGGGATAGCCGGACATCGAGAGGTCCTTGCCGCTCCAGAGCCGCCACAGATGCACGGTGGCGTCCTGGGCGCCGGCGCAGGCCCATGCTCCGTCGGGAGACATCGCCAGCGACAGCAGCGACCCCTTCCAGTCAAAGCGACGTCGACGGCCGGTCCGCGGTCCGACGACGTCGTGCCAGCCGATGCCGCCGTATGCGGTCGCACCGACGCGGCTGCCGTCGGCTGACCAGGCGACCGCCGTCACCGTCGAGGGCTGGTCGTCGAAGTCGTGGAGCAGCGCGCCGTCTTGGTCGGTGATGAGCAGGTGCCGGCCGGCGCCGACCGCAAGCACAGGTGCGTTCGGCGACCAGGCCAGTGCCGTCACCCAGGCCGACGCGTCAACGACGCCCTGCGCAGTTCCGGTGCGGTCGTAGATGCGCACGCATCCGTCCTGGCCCCCGACTGCCACGCGGCCGCCATCGGATGACCAGGCAGCGCTCAGCACTCCCATCTCGTGCCGTTCCAGCGCAGTGGCCGAGCCGTCATCGACGTCGATGAGGGAAGCCTCGCCGCGGAGCGACCCGACCACCGCCTGGCCGAGGTCCCGGCAGACCTCGAGCACCTGCACGTAGTCATCGACGTCCACCCGCCATAGCGCGATGGGTGTTGTCCTAGCGTCGGTCATACCAGGCAGGACCTGAAGCTGGCCTCCAATGACTCTCGGTCGAGGTTGCGTCCGATGAACACGAGACGGTTGCGTCGCTTCTCCCCGTCGCCCCACTCCCCTTGGCGCTGGCCGTCAAGCAGCATGTGGACGCCCTGGAACACGTAACGCTCGTCCCAGCCGGCGATCGACAGGATGCCCTTCGAGCGGAAGATGTCGGTGCCCTTGGTACGCAGGAGATCGCCCAGCCATTCGTTCAGCCGGTCGATATCGAGGTCGCCCTCGGCTTCGATCCCCACCGATGTCACGCTGAGGTCGTGCTGATGCTCGGCATCGGGGTCGAGGAACTCGGGATCGTCGGCCAGCACACGATCTAGCGAGAACGCGCCGACCTCGAGGATGGCATCGAGGTCGACCTTTCCGTACTGGGTCCGGATGATCGGTGGCAGTGGGTTGATCTGCCGGATGCGGGTTTCCACATCGCCCAGCTCGTTGTCGTCGGCAAGATCGATCTTGTTGAGCACGACCCGATCGGCGAACGCCAGCTGCTCGACGGCTTCGTTCTCGACCCCTTCGGGCTTCTCTTCGTCCAAGTGCGGAACCAGGTGCTTGGCGTCGACCACCGTGACGATGGCATCGAGCCGCAACTGGGCTGACATCTCGTCGTCGACGAAGAACGTCTGAGCCACCGGTGCCGGGTCGGCCAGCCCCGTCGTCTCGATGAGGATCTGGTCGAAGCGGTCCTTGCGCCGCATCAGATTGCCGAGAATGCGGATCAGATCGCCTCGAACGGTGCAGCAGATGCAACCGTTGTTCATCTCGAAGATCTCTTCTTCGGCATCGAGGACGATGGCATCGTCGATGCCCACCTCGCCGAACTCGTTCTCAATCACCGCAATCCGCTTGCCGTGCTGCTCGGTGAGGATGTGATTCAACAGCGTTGTCTTGCCCGCACCGAGAAAGCCCGTCAGCACCGTTACAGGAACTCGATCATCAACCATGAGTTAGATGGTAATGATTCCCATTCCCGAGTGCACCGTGGCGCCTGTTGGTGCTGCGCTCACTGATGGTCGTCGATGCGGACGGTGAATTCGAGGCCTCCCGTGAAGGGCAAGGTCATCGTGCGGAGCTTGTTGGCGGGGTCATTGAGGAACTCGAAGTAGGGCGCGTAGCCCTCAGCGGACGCGATGGTGTTGTCGGTGACCACGACCGCGCCGGGACGCAGGGCTGGGGCGACCAGCTCCAGCGCGTCGAGCGCGACGTGCCAGATGTCGACGAGCAGGAAGTCGACTGGTCCCCCGCAGTCGACCAGCGATTCACGCAGATCGCCTTCCCGAAGTTCGATCCAAGGGGCGAGACCCGCTTCGGAAAAGTTGGCCCGAGCAATGGCGGCCTTGTCCGGCTCGTACTCGGTGGCGATCACCACGCCGTCGTCATGGCCGTTGTCGCGCACAGCGGCAGCCAAGTACAGCGTGGACACGCCGTGTGACGTGCCGGCTTCGACAACACGACGAGCACCCAGGGCACGGCACACTTGGTAGCAGAATGTCGCCTTGTCCCGATCGAGCGCGACGAGCTTGTCGGCAAAGAACCGGCGCATGTTGTCGTCGAAGCCGCGCTGGCTCCGGTCTTGGCCGCTCAATCGCCGTTGCTCCACAGTGAACGCGGACGTCTCTGCGATCTGCTCGTCACTCTGAGCGTGCAACCGGTCGAGCAGCCCTTCGAGCGCAGAATCATGCGGCGGTGACGTCATGCGGTTCCTCTCCCGATAGCCGTGCGTCGCGGGCCGAGTTCCTCGGCAGCCGACACATAGTCACAGACCCAGGACTGCTCGCACTCCGTCGTCGATGGCATCGACTAAGACCCGCGGCAGCACACCCGCACGCTCCTCAAGCCAAGTGCGTTCGACCAGCTCCAGTCCGAGCGGCACGGCAACGGAGTCGGAGGGCAGGCCGGTCACCGCGGCGTTGAGCAGGACATTGCCGGCGAGACCGGCCCGATCGAGATTCCTGGTCAGCGGCACAACATGGGTTTGCCAGACGTCGACGTTCAGAACGTCCTCAGACGACACGACCACGCACGGCCGGCGCTTGTCGAGGTCGATCCAGTACACCCCGCCGCGCACTACCACGGCGCAGATCGCTCCATCCGCTCGCCGACCTCAAAGGCGTCCGGGGGCACCAGCCCCTCAGGGGCGGCTAGCGCCGCATCCGCTATGAGCTGATCGGCGAAGGACATGGTCGACTTGGCCGCATGGCGCCGGAGCTGATCGGTCACCCACCTCGAGAACGGCACGTGCAGGCTCTCGATGATCGGCACGACGTCATCGGGCACGCTGATCGTCTTATTGGGCACGTACGTATTATACGTACATATTCAGGCGAAGGCTCAGCGAACCAGCAAAAGAACGGCGCTTGGAATGGTGAAGTACGCAGACGGGCTGGCGAACAGGAATGACGCTCGATGCGTTTCGAAGGGCCTCCGGCCGGTGCCCTGTTAGTTTCCGATGAGCGGAGCAAATCCCGCAATGCGTTATCGGGGGAAGGAAGGACGCAATGTCGGATTCGACCGAGTTGGATCCGCGGGGAACCAGGGCAGCGCTCGACGAGGCCAGCCATGCGCCGGGCGCGATCTATGCCAGCCCGGAGATCTTCCGCCGCGAGGTGGATGAGTACTTCAAGCGCGAGTGGCTGTACGTCGGGCGAGTCGAGGAGCTGGCTGATCCGGGCGACTTCATGGCGCTGCGCCTGGTCGGCGAGCCCGTGCTGCTGTCTCGCGACCGAGACTGTGAGCTGCACGCCAACTACAACATGTGCGTCCACCGGGGCGTCGAGGTTGCGTACGGATCGGGCAATCTCAAGGCCTTCAGTTGCCCGTACCACGGCTGGGTTTACGGTCTCGACGGCCAGTTGAAGGGCGCCGCCTACATGGCCGACTCCAAGGAATTCGACGTCGCCGACTGCGCCCTGACGCCGCTGCGGCTCGATGTGTGGCGGGGCAACATCTTCATCAACTTCGACCCCGATGCGAGGCCGCTGGCCGACGCGATGGCCGTGCTCGACGAGGAGTTCTCGTTCCTCGGGTGGGAGAAGTGCCGCCTGGGCAACAAGATCGACATCGACCTGGCGTGCAACTGGAAGTTCGTGCACGAGAACCTGATGGACTTCTACCACGTCGGTGTGCTGCACGCGGGCAGTTTCGGCGCCAACTTCAGCTTCGAGCCCGACCACGTCAACATCAAGCCCGACGGCGGCCTCTCGATCTTCTACAACGCCGGCCCGCCCACCCCGGGGGCCGAGCCGCTGCTGGGCAAGATGCCGTGGCTGGAGGACCGGCCGCACAGCTTTGCCTGCACGGCGTTCAGGGCGCCCAACCTGACGTTCTTCGGCCGCATCGACTGCATCCGACCGATGATCGCGTGGCCGATCGACGAGGGCCACACCCGGGTGGTCATCTACCACCTGTTCCCCGAGGAGTTCTTCGACCGGCCCGACTTCGACGAGACGCTGAAGATCTACCACGACTACCAGATCCTGGTGCTCGAAGAGGATCGGCTGATGATCGAGTCGATGCAGCAGGCGATGAGCTCGCCCGCCTACCGGCCTGGGCGCATGAGCACCCTGGAGAAGGGCATTCACAACTACCTCAACGGCTACCTGGACCGCATTGTCGACGGGGCGACCCCATGACCGCGACGGTTGCGGGCGCAGCCGACGTGCTGATGCGCGACTACATGGCGTTGGAGCCGGGCGAGACCGTCGTGATCACCGCCGACACCGACAGCGACCCGGAGGTGTGGCAGGCGATACACCGGGCATCGCTGCTCGCCGGCGCCAATTCGTCGGTGCTGCTGATCCCGCCGCTGCCGTATCAGGGCCGCCTCGCCGACCCGTACCTCACGCCGGCAGTCTCGGCTGCAGCGCTGGCCGCCGATGTGTGGATCGACCTCACCTTCCCCTACCTCGCCGGCTCGGAACTGCACGATCAGGCGATGGAGAGCAACCACATCCGCTACCTGCTGGGTGCCGACCTGAACGCCGGCGGCCTGCTGAGGCTGTTCGGGCGGGTCGATCTCGACCGCTACTTCGCCGTGCACCACGCCTTCGACGCTCTGGTGAACGACGCCGAGGGCAAGACGGTGCGCATCACCGACAGCGGCGGCACCGACGTGAGCTTCACGCTCGGGGAGCGTGGGTTCTCCAAGCCGAGACGAGCCGACAAGCCCGGCACGGTGTTGGTTCCCGGGCAGTGCACGCTGTTTCCCGAAGTCGAATCGGTGAAGGGGCGCATCGAGATCGGCGCCATCTTTCACGAGTACTACACCTCGCTCGCCGCACCCATGACGCTGGAGATCGACGGCCGCATCCGCTCGGTGACGGGCGGCGGCAACGAGCGCACCGTCGCCGACCGGGCGCTGCGGCGAGCGGGCTCCGACGGCAACTACGGCTACGTCATCCACTTCACCCACGGCATCCATCCCACGGCCCGGGTCACCGGCAGCTCGTTTATCGAGGACACCCGTACCCAGGGCAACAACGCCATCGGCATGGGAATGCCGTGGTGGGATCCCGGCGGCGGTGAGAACCACCCCGATGCGGTGCTGTTCATGCACACCATCGACATCGACGGGCAGCGTGTCGTCGAGGACGGCGCCATCGTGGGCCCTGAGTCATTGGTGGCCCTGGCGGCCGACCTGCAACCGGTCGTCTGAGTCGCCATGAAACCCGCACCGTTCTCGTTTGTCGCCCCCGAGTCGCTCGACGAGGTGGTGCAAGCGCTGGCCGGGCACGGCGACGACGCCCAGATCCTCGCTGGCGGCCAGAGCCTGGTTCCGCTCATGAACCTCCGGCTGGCTCGACCCGAGGTGGTCGTGTCGATCAACCGCTGTCACGAGCTCGACTACATCCGGCTTGTCGACGACCGCCTCGTCATCGGTGCGCTCGTACGCCAGATCGATGCCGAGACCAGCCCGCTTGTCCAGGCCGAGTGCCCGCTGCTGGCCAAGGCTCTCCCCCACGTCGGGCTGCCCGCCACGCGCAACCGCGGCACCGTCTGCGGCAGCCTGGCGCACTGCGACCCGCTGGCGGAGCTGCCGGCCGTTGCGCTCGCGTTGGAGGCCGATCTGGTGCTCACGAGTGCCGCCGGCGAACGTCGGGTGCCGGCCCACGACTTCTTCGTCGCTGAGATGACCACCTGCATCGAGCCGGGCGAGGTCGTTTCGGCGGTCACGTTCGCCCGACAGGACCCAGGCGAGCGAAGCGCCGTAGGGGAAGTCTCGAACGGGGGCCACGTGTTCCCGGTGGGCGGAGTGGCACTGCGGTGGGCCAGCTCGGACGGCATCTGCACGATGGCACGCATCGCGGCGTTCGGCGTCGGATCGGTGGCCCAGCGCCTGGGCGACGCCGAGAGTGCGCTGGTCGGCTCCGACGTCGGCCCAGCGGCGATCGCAGCCGCGGTTGCGGCGGCGCGCAGCGAGGTCGACCCGACCGGTGACATCCACGCCGACGCCGACTACCGGCGGCACCTCGTCGGCGTTCTCCTCGAACGCGGCCTGCTGGAAGGGAGCGTCCATGACTGACGAAGTCGAGGTGACGGTCACCGTCAACGGGCGCACCCGCCAGTCCCGGGTGGAGCCTCGGCGGCTGCTCATCGACTACCTGCGGCACGATCTCGGCCTGACGGGCGCCCACATCGGCTGCGAGCAAGGGGTGTGCGGCGCATGCACGGTGCTGCTCGACGGCCGCACCGCCCGCAGCTGCCTGCACTTCGCTGTGACGGTCGACGGATCGGACATCCGCACCGTGGAAGATCTCGCAGACCTCGACGAGCTGCATCCGATCCAGGAGATGTTCCATCAGAAACATGCGCTGCAGTGCGGCTTCTGCACGCCGGGCTTCCTGCTCACGGCAGTCGAGCTGCTGGAGCGCACCGCCGACCCCGACGAGGCCGCCATCCGGGAGGCACTGATGAACAACGTCTGTCGCTGCACCGGCTACGCCAACATCGTCGACGCGGTGGCCGAGGCCGCGGTGGAGCTGCGACGGAGGAGCCCAGCATGAGCGGCGACCAGAACGGCGCTGTCGGGCAGAGCGTGCTGCGCCGCGAAGACGAGTACCTGCTGCGAGGCCAAGGCCGCTTCGTCGACGACCTGCCTACGCCGCTCAACACCCTGCACCTCGCCTTCGTGCTCAGCCCCTATGCCCACGCCCGGATCACCTCGATCGACACGAGCGAAGCAATGGCGCTCGACGGCGTGGTCGACGTGCTCACCGGAGCAGATCTCGCGGCCATGGTGAAGCCGATCGCCGCCCAGATCGAGCTGCCCGGCTACAGCTTCAACACCCGCGATGTGCTCGCAGTCGACGAGGTGCGGTTTGCGGGCGAGGCGGTGGCTGTGGTGGTGGCTGAGAGCCAGTATCTCGCCGAAGACGGCATCGAGCTGGTGGAGGTCGACTACGAGCCGCTTCCCGCGATCACTGACATTCACGAGGCCACCGATCCCGCCGCCCCGCAGGTCAACCCGACCGTGCCGGGCAACGTCTATTTCGAGGGCCGGTTCGCCACCGACAATGTGGCCGCCGGCTTCGACGCGGCGGCTCACGTCATCGCAGAGGACTTCAACTCGAACCGTGTGACCGCTGTGCCGATCGAGCCCCGCGGGTGCCTTGCGGTGCCCGAGCAGCCGGCCAACCTGGTCTTCTACTCCTCGACCCAGATTCACCATCTGCTGCGGACGGCCCTAGCCGAATTCCTCAATGTTGCGGAGTCGACGCTGCGGGTCGTGGTGCCCGACGTCGGCGGCGGCTTCGGCATCAAGGCGGCGCTGTACCCCGAGGAGTTCGTCTGCGCCGCGCTCGCGCTGCGCCTGCGCCGGCCCGTGAAGTGGATCCAGGACCGTTACGGCGCCCTGCTCACCGACGTGCACGCCCGCGACAACCACTACCGGGTGGAGGCTGCGATCGACGACGACGGCATCGTGCTCGCGCTGCGGGCCGAGATCCGCACCAATGGCGGCGCCTACTCAGCGCTGCCGTTCGGCTGCACTCTCGAAACCACTGGCGGGGCCCGCATGATCGTCGGGCCGTACCGCATCACCGAATACGAGTACACGGCCACCGCCGTCGCAACCCACACGGCGCCCGTGCTGGCCTACCGGGGCGTGGCCCAGCCGGTCTGCTTCATGGCGATCGAGGGCATCATGGATCGGATCGCCCGCCGGCTCGGGCTCGATCCAGCCGAGGTCCGGCTGCGCAACATGGTGCCCACCGCAGAGCTGCCGTGGACCAACATCGTCGGCGTCCGCTACGACACGGGCAGCTTCGTCGAGTCGCTCGAGATGGCGATGGAGATGGCGAACTACGACGAGTTCCGCGCCAGCCAGAGCCATGGCCGACTCGTCGACGGCAAGTACCGGGGCATCGGCATCTGCAGCTTCACCGAGGTGAGCGGCACCGGCGCCCCGGGCTGGCGTGCCCGTGGGCTGACCCGCCTGCCCGGGTTCGACAGTGGCACGGTGAAGGTGGAGCCCACCGGCAAAGTGACGGCCTTCGTGAGCCACGCCCACTCAGGGCAAGGCCACTTCACGACCTTCGCTCAGGTTGTCGCCGACGCGCTCGGGGCCCGGCTGGAAGATGTGACGGTCGTCGAGGGCGACACTGCCGCTGGGCCCTACGGCACGAACACCTTCGCCAGCCGCAGCGCGGTCACGGGCGGCGGAGCGCTGATACGAGCGTCGGAGAAAGCGAGGCTGAAGCTGGCGCGGATCGCCGCGTTCATGCTCGAGTCGACGCCAGAAGACATCGTGGTCGCCGACGGCCGGATGCATGTCGCCGGCGTGCCGAGCCGAGGCCTCTCGTTCCAAGAGGTCGCCGAGACGGCGTACGCGATGAACACCAGCGACCTGCCCGAGGGCGAGAGCTTCGGTGTCGAGGAGACCGACTTCTACGACCCGCCCCTGGTCACCATGGCCAACGCCACCCACATCGCGCAGGTGGCCGTCGATGCCGCAGACGGCACCGTCGACATCGAGGGGTACGTCGTCGTGCACGACTGCGGCCGCGTCATCAACCCGATGATCGTCGACGGCCAGGTGATGGGCGGTGTGGCCCAGGGCATCGGCGAGGCGCTCATGGAGGAGTTTGTGTACGACCCCGACGGCGGGGTCCGCACGGCGACGCTGATGGACTATCTCCTGCCGAGCTCGGTGGACGTGCCCAACTACCAGATCGCTCACATCGAGTCGCCGTCGATCGACACCGTCGGCGGGTTCAAGGGCGTGGGTGAAGGCGGCCTGATCGGCGCAGTGGCCGCGCTCGTCAACGCCGTCGCCGACGCACTGTCCGATCTCGACGTCAACGTCAACACCAAGCCGCTCCGGCCCGCGCTGCTGTCACGCCTCATCCGGGAAGCCGGCGTCTGACCGCGCAGCCTCCTCATCTGAGACAGTCAAACCTGACCGATGCTGCCGAAGGCGCAAAACCTGCCGCGCATAGTCAGACGCAACGCAACCCCTGTGGGGCTGAAGAAGTCGGGCGATCAACTCAGCCGTTTAGGGTGTGCCAATGGGGGAACCGAACTTCGCGAACCGCACGCTGTGGATTGACGACAACCTGCGGGTACTGCGAGGCATCAACAGCGAATGTGTCGATCTGATAGCGACCGATCCACCGTTCAACAGCAAGCGGCTCTACAACGCGCCGTTGGGATCGGACGCAGCGGGAGCGCAGTTTGATGACACTTGGACGTTGGACAGCGTGAAAGCGGAATGGGCTGAGTTGCAGGAGGCTGCCAACCCAGACCTGTTCCACACCATCGTCGGCGCAGGGTTGACGGCAGGCGATTCGATGCAGGCGTTCTTGTCGTTCATGGCGCCGCGTCTCATCGAGATTCACCGCATTCTCAAGCCGACCGGAGCGCTGTACCTGCACTGCGACCCGCACGCCAGCCATTATCTCAAGCAGCTGCTTGATGCGATCTTCGGTGCTCGATACATGAACGAGATCGTTTGGAAGCGCACGAGCACGAAGTCGCTCGGCACGCGCCGCTATGCGCGCGACAGCGACCGAATCCTGTACTACGTCAAGTCAGCTGAGTGGACGTGGAATCAGCAGTACCGGCCCCACGATCCCGAGTACGTCGCCAAGAACTACCGCTACGACGACAACGACGGCTTGGGCCGCTACCGGCTGCAACCTCTGACCGGCGGCAAAGCAGGCGGGCCGGACGCCTACAAGCCGTTCAATGGGGTGCTGCCGTCAAAGGGACGAGCGTGGGCTCCGCCAAGACGCGAACGGTTCCCCACCGAGGCAGGCGAGCGGCTGCCCGGCGACTACGAGACTCTCGGAGTGCTGGACAAGTGCGCTGCACTCGATGCCGCCGACCTGATCTACTGGAGCAAGACCGGGGTTCCCAACTACAAGAGCTTCCTGTCGAACAAGCACGGCAACCCTGCAAGCGACGTCATCGCCCATATCCCGCCCGTGGCGGGCAATGAAAAGACGGATTGGCCAACACAGAAACCGCTCGCCCTCTACGAGCACTTCATCGCCGCGTCAACGAATGAGGGCGATCTGGTGTTCGACCCGTTCGCAGGGTGCGCGACAACGATGGTCGCCGCCGAACGGCTCGGCAGACAATGGGCCGGAGCAGACATTGACGAAGTGGCGACCGGCATCACCCTAAAGCGGTTGCAGGCACACGCTGACGGCTCGGCGTTTCTCGATCTGTCAACCCAGACCGTCACGCTTCCCGCCAACCCGCCGAAGCGCACTGACGACGATGCGCCGCGTAGGTCGCCCAACATCCGCGACGTGCTGTGGCAGGCGCTCGGGGAAGGCGAACGACGATCTTGTGCGGGCTGCGACCGAGCGAAGTACTACGACGACTTCCACCTCGACCACATCACGCCGCGGTCGAAGGGCGGGCAAGACATCGACGCGAACCTGCAACTGCTATGCGCTGCGTGCAACGGCAGGAAGGGCAACCGGCTCACCATGACTGAACTGCGTGCCTCTTGGGGGCTGCCAACAGGCACCCGAACCGAGGTCGAATACAGCGAGTTGGGCGCAAACCACGACCAAGTTGAAGCGTGACAAGCGGGTAACTCGATCCTGACAGGCCCTCCCGCCTCCGAGGACGGCAGTCACTCGGAGACGGGCCGAACCATGTAGGGGTCTTGCATTGGGCCCTGCTCCGGCGCTCAGCAGTCCGGATCGCGGGCAAGCCTCGGCGTGTTAGGCATCCGCCTCAAGGTCTCCGCCCTCTGCGACACCGGACAGGGCCAAGTCCATTGGCTGTGCCCCACTGTGGCCTGTCCCCCTGTTCGTGATCCGGGTTTGTGAGAGTGGTGGCGTGTTGGCAGGGGGCCGTGATGCCATTCGCGTATTCGGTCATCAAGGCCAGGCGTCGCTGCGGCGATGTGATTCTGGCGCCTTACACGCACAGGACCTTCGAAGCGTTCCGGCGATCACGGACTCATGACGGCAGGAGCAGGTGGGTTAGGCTCGTCTTTGTAGGGCAGATTGAGTTCGGCCTTGCAAGGAGGGAAACCCTGATGGCAACGGAGGACGCGGAGGGCGGTGGCGGTGCCGTGACTCAGGATGCCGCCGAGGAGTCGGTGTCTCGACTGCAGCCGATATCCACCGTGAACCCTCAGCGCCCAACTGAGCGTCGGAAGGCCGTCGCTATGGCCAAGCGGATTGTGGCAGCGCCCCGTCAGCGCCGGAAGACAGTTCCTGTGACCAAGAGGGT
This sequence comes from Candidatus Poriferisodalis sp., assembly GCF_965203655.1. Lineage (GTDB taxonomy): Bacteria > Actinomycetota > Acidimicrobiia > Acidimicrobiales > Poriferisodalaceae > Poriferisodalis. The sequence goes on along the minus strand of NZ_CBDBDD010000004.1, from coordinate 89,562 downwards.
CGTGGTGGCCCCCCGGCAGCGCCGGAAGGCAGCGGGGTAGCTGTTAGGCGAACAGCCTGCCCCAATGCAGCGCAGCGAGGCCCCCAAGCACTGCGGTGACTCCCACCAAATTCACATAGAGCCACTTCCGGCGGGCGTTGAACTGCAGGTACAGCTCTTGGACGTTGCTGTCGCCCCATAGAGCGAGGTCGCGATACACCGCGTCATCTGTGGGGAACAAGTCAAGATCGTCTCCCTGCGCTACAAGCGTGTGCGGGCTGTCACCAAATGGACCGTCCGGACTTCGCAGCACCGCCAGCACGGCGACGAGGTTGGCGAGCACGCCCGCACCGATCACCGTCATCCACAAAACCGACGGGCTCGCCGAGGGCGGCTTGGTAGTAGGAAATCCGGCCAGCCCGGTGCCCGCAGCGATCACCGCGACGGCGAAGAACGCCATGGCTCTCGTGCGGATGCGGTCCATTTGGGCGTCGAGTGCGGCTCGCCAGCGGACCACTTCCTCGTAGGCCAGCCGGTAGGCGGCCCGCGACTCGGTCGGGTCCGGTTCGTTCACCGGGGCGGGACGCTACCGGCGGCGTCTGCGTCTCATCGATCAGCAGCCACCAGACCGGCAAAATGCCATGTCAAGAGGCCTTTCTGATGGACGCGCCAACCCCCACACTCCAACTCAACCGGTGGACATGGGCTTAGGCTCACCTGCCGCGCCGAGGGAAGGACAGCTGCCCGCCACATGCACATTGAACGAGTGACGATCTCGAATTTTCGGTGCTTTGGCGCTGAGGCGACCACCATTGAGCTTGATGCGGCGTTCACCGCTTTTGTCGGCGCCAATGGCACGGGCAAGACCGCTGTATTCGCTGCGCTCGGCCGCATGTTCGGGGTTTCTCGGGCCGAGCGTCAGGTAGTGCGCGAGGACTTTCATGTTTCGAACGGCGAAGCCGAGGCACCGTCTACGAGGAATCTGTGGATTGAGGCGCTGATTGCGTTCCCTGAACTCGACGACGACGGCGGCACGGCAGGTGCCGTCGAGGAGGGCGACATCGCTGAGCCCGAATCCTTCGGGGGAGCGTCGGCGACCGTGGCGGAGTTCTTTCGGCAGATGGCGGCGACCGAGGAAGGGCAACTGAAGTGCCGATTCCGCCTCGACGCCGAATGGACCGACGATGGCTCGGTGGACGGGACTGTGACCGAGACGTTGCAGGTGATCCGCTCACTGGGCAGCGACTATGACGACGACGACTGCAGCCCGCTGCGGGCAATGGATCGGAGCCGGATACAGATGGTTTATGTGCCGGCTTCTCGCGACGGTGCACGCCATCTCACGGCATTCCTGAAGTCCCGGCTGTGGCAAGCAGGACAGTGGACCCAGAAGTTCCGGGACGCCGTAGCTAAAGCCGCCACCAAGGTCAGCGAAAAGTTCCGCGCCGAGCCCGTCGTGAAGGTGGTCGAAGCAGCGCTGAGCGAACGCTGGAAGCATCTACACCGCGGAGAGTTCGATGCCCAGCCGAAGTTTCACCCGATTGATAGTGATCTCGCACAGCTCGTCAATAAGTCTCAGCTGGTGTTCGACCCCACCGAGTCCGGCCGCGAGCGGGCCGCGGACCAGCTCAGCGACGGCCAGCGCTCACTGCTGCACATTGCCCTTACCGCTGCGACTATCGACATCGAGAGCACGATCGCCTCCGGCGGCCACATGGGCGAGTTCGACTCCGACGCTGTGCAGTTGCCGTCCCTCACATTGCTCGTCGTGGAGGAGCCCGAGAACAGCCTCTCGCCCTACTTCTTGTCGCGCATCGTTTCCCAGATGCTCGACATTGGCGAAGGCGCTCGGGCTCAAGCGCTGGTGTCGAGCCAGTCAGCGAGCGTTGTGGGCCGGGTCGATCCACGCGCTGTGCGCCACTTCCGGCTCGACTCGGATTCCCTCACCGCCGAGGTCCACCGCCTCAAGCTGCCTGCCGACGCCGACGCCGCGGCGACCTACGTTCGCGAGGCAGTGCAGGCTTACCCGGAGCTGTACTTCGCCAAGTTCGTCGTCCTGGGTGAGGGGAGTTCCGAACAGGTCGTCATACCGAGGCTGGCTCAGGCTGCGGGCACCCCGATCGATCAATCCTTCGTAGCAGTGGTGCCCCTCGGCGGACGTCACGTCGGGCACTTCTGGAAGCTGCTGCGCGGACTGGGAATTCCCCATGTGACGCTTCTGGACCTCGACCGTGGCCGGTGGGGCGGAGGCGAGGGGCGGCTTCAAACGGCGTGCCGCGAGCTAGAAGCGGTAGGCATCGAGGCGCTCGGCGGTCTTGACCAATTCGGGAATGCCGAGGATCTCGAGGATCTCGACGATGACGAATTCGAGGCGGTGGTCGCGGCCCTCCAAGATGAGGGTGTGGTGTTCTGTTCGCCGCTCGACCTGGACATGAGCATGCTGAACGCGTTCCCCGACGCCTACAAGCAGACTGAGGAAGGCCACCCCGGGCCACAGGCCAAGCCGGGTTTCAAAGCCGTTCTCGGGGCGCACGGAAGAGCTGACTTCTACGAGTCGCCCGAACAGGACATCGAGTGGGACGAGGAGATGCGGTGGTACCGCTATCTGTTCCTAGGCCGTTCTAAGCCGACGACGCACTTGGGGGCACTTCAGAGACTCGACGACGCAACGCTGCGGGCCGACATGCCCAACGAGCTGAAGGCTGTCGTATCGCGCATCCGCGAAGCGGTCGGCGGCTGAGGTGGGACGCGTCGAGCCGGTCGACTGGGAGCCGGTCGGGATCAGCGAGCTGGAGCCGAACGCATGGGACGCTCTGCGGCACGAAGGGTCGTCATTCGTGGTAGCGGGTCCGGGTGCCGGCAAGACTGAGTTTCTCGCTCAGCGAGCCGACTATCTGTTCCAGACCAGAGCGTGCCCGCCTCCCCACAGCATTCTGGCTATTTCCTTCAAGCGCGATGCCGCCCGGAATCTCGCCGATCGTGTACGCGCACGCACACCCGACTCGATCCACCGTTTCGACTCATTGACGTTCGACGCGTTCACCAAGGGGCTGGTCGACCGCTTCCGCGCTGCCCTGCCCGAACCGTGGACATTGCGCGGCGGCTACCAAGTGAGTTTCCCACGCCAGGCCGAAGTCCGCGGATGCCTTGACGGGCTGGCTTTCAGGTACCCCGACTGGGCAGACGAGATAGCGGAGCTACCACACGACAGCTTCGTCAACAGGATCGTCGGCACCTACAAGCTGCGGGCCGGGGAGCAGAATCCGCGCAATGCTCGCGAGTTGGCTTCGTTGGGCTGGTGGGCGAGCCGCTATTGGTCAGCTGCTCCGCAACGAGTCGACTTCGTGATGCTCAACCGGCTGGCCGAACTGGTGATTCGGAACAACCCGGCCATTCGCCGCGCCCTGCTATTGACCTATCCGTACGTCTTCATCGACGAATTCCAGGACACGACCTTCGCCCAATACTCATTCCTGCGCTCAGTATTCGGGTCCGGACGGACGGTGGTGACCGCAGTCGGCGACAGCAAACAACGCATCATGGGCTGGGCTGGAGCGCGGGGCAACGCGTTCAAGAGATTCAAGACTGACTTTGCCGCGACACGGTTCGAGCTCAACTGGAACTTTCGGTCAGCACCCACGATGACGAGCGCACACCATGTGGTGGCTAAGGCCTTCGACACCGACGTCAGACCAGCAGCGTCCCGAGTCACCGCAACGGTCCAAGGGAACCCAATTGAGATCTGGCACTTCGCCGACGCCCGCGAGGAAGCGCGACGGGTCGCGCAGTGGATCCGCGAGGAAACTGTCGCAACGGGCCACTCCCCCGACCGCTATGCGGTACTCGCCCGGCAGAAGACCGCTGACCTGCAGCCGCTCCTCGAGAACGAGCTCTCCAAGCACGGCATTCGGCTGCGTAATGACGACGGCACCGTCGGCGAACTGCGCCTCCAGGACCTGCTGGCGGACGAATTTGTGAGCAGGACACTCGACATCCTTCGACTCGCCGCAGCCCCCGGCGGCAACGGCGACGCCTGGATGCGCGTCTGCGACCTGGTCACCCGGATGCACGACCACTCGGCAGACGACGGCACTGTCTCTCCGTCGCGTCGCGCTCTCGAGAAGTTCATCGCCGAACGGCGCCAATGGATGCTCGCAAACCCACCTGACGCATCGGCCATCCAGGCAGCTGTCAACGCTGTCGTCGAGTATCTGGGCATCCCGGCGATCCAATCGACGTTCCCCGCCCATCGCCAGCCGGCCTTTCTCCAAGACACCATCGATGCGCTCACAGCCAGGCTCCGAGAAGTGAGCGACAGCGACACCAACTGGACTGAACTGTGCGACCGAGCCGAGGGCCGCGGGGCCGTGCCGCTCATGACGATCCACAAGAGCAAAGGCCTCGAATACCACACAGTTATCTTTCTTGGGCTCGACGACGACCAGTGGTGGTCCTTCAACCAAGACCCAGATGAGGGCATACGGGCCTTCTTCGTCGCCCTGTCGCGCGCAGAGCAACGCGTGATCTTCACGTGCTGCGAAGCGCGTGGTGGGCGCGAAGACATCAGATCGCTCTACGACCTGCTCGACGAGGCCGACGCGGTGATCGTGCGTCCTTGACCCCCACGTTCGACTCAGCCGAGGATCTACTCGGCGCCGACCTCAGCACGTTCTTCACGATCGTGGTGCCGGCAGTCGTTACGGCATAGGCCAACCCGCCCGGCACCGGGCCCCTTCGGCGGAGCATTCGGCACCGATACCGACGCCAGTGCGAATCCAGCTTCACCTGCAAGAACACATGGCGGGTCGCGATGTCAAGCCCAGGGCACGATCAGGTCCCCTGCGCCCGACGCCCCGGTGTGCGCTCTGGTTGTGCGAAAGAGCCGCTCGTCTGGTCAAGCACCTCCCCGGCAGTGAGGTCCCGGTACTGACGGACCAGACCCGCGAGATCTGGCCCACGACGCGGGGCACTGCAAACGATTGCTGCGAGCAGCCGGCTTCGGGTGATGTCTCCAGCGCTTTCCGCAACAAATCTGCGCACTAGCTCATTCAGCAGTTCGTCTACGGGCCCTGGCCACCGGACGTTCGTCTGCAAGACCGGACAACTCTCGACGCGCGTACTCACCGGCGTTGCGTCAGCTTCGCTCATGATGGCGACCAACTATAATATAATCTTCATATGATCCAAACCATGCTGAACGGCTCAGTCCGAAGCGGGCAGAATTCTCTGCGTCAAGACCTCAGACTCTTGACCCTCAACATTTCGGGCCCCTCGGTAGAGCGCGCCGAACGCCTAGCGGCCTTCATGCTTCCGCTGGACGTCGATGTAGCTGTGCTGACTGAGACCCGCGCGAATCTCGGAACTGAGCGGCTGCTGGCCGAGTTCGAGGCTGCGGGCTACGGGATCCAGGCCGTGCTTCCTTCGTCGAAGCGTGAACGCGGGGTTGCTGTGCTGAACAGGACTGGGTCGAGCAGCGGAATCGCAAGCCCCGTGCAAATCGACCTGTCTCATCGTCTCGCGATTGAGGAAATCCGCGAACCTGGCGAGTTCCGCTTGATCGCTGTGTACGTGCCTTCACGGGATGCGACATCGGAGAAGATTGATCGGAAGCGGCGGTTCCTGGATCAGATGATGGATGTGGTTCAGCAGGAGGCGATGGGTGGGCGCGTCGTCTTGATGGGTGATCTCAACGTCGTTGGGCGGACGCACCTTCCGCGTTATCCGGCGTTCAGGGCCTGGGAGTACGACGCACTTGATCACGTCATGGGTCACGGACTCGTCGATGCATTCACGAAGCTCCACCCGGGTGTCCAGGCCCATAGCTGGATCGGCCGTACGGGTAACGGCTACCGATACGACTACGCGTTTGTGTCCGGGGCGCTGACCAAGGCGCTACGAGGATGTGAGTACCTGCATGAGCCGCGATTGCAGGGGTTGTCGGATCACGCGGCGCTGCTGTTGACGCTCTGCGGTGAATCGCTCGCCGCGCAGGCCGCATCGGACATCAGGCTGGCGGCCGCCTAGTTCCGGACTCGAGAGACTTGCCGATTGCTCCGGCGAGGAACGCTGCGGTCTCATCGACGGTTTGTCCGCCGGTATCGGCGGTGATTACCGAGAGTCCCTTGGACTTAAGCCAATCGATGGCCTCTTCGTAGTAGTGCACTTCTCGCTCTTCAATGCCCTCGGACTGCTCGAAGCGAGAACTCCGACTTCGAGCATCGAGACGGCTTCGCAGCACTTCGGGCGATGCAAGCAAGATGACCTGTAGGTCAGGCATGAGGACGTCTGCGTTCATTTGCCACAGGCTCGGAAGGTCCAGTCCGTCCAGTCGCTGCAGGACGAGTGTCGAGGCGATGTGGCGATCGCACAGGACGATGCGACCCTCTGCAAGAGCTGGCTCGATGTCAGTCGCGACCTGGACAAGCCGGTCCGCGACCACCAGTATCGCCAGGCTCAATCCGCTCAGCCGGCTCTCGAAGGACCTTGCGAAACGCCCCAGTTCCGAATCGCTCGGTTGGCGCAGCGTCAACACGTCCGCGCCGCGGCTCCGTAGTTCTCCTGCCAGCTCGGAGACGATGGTTGTCTTGCCGACACCGTTCGGGCCATCAATGGCTACGAATATCGACACTCACTGGCCTTGCGCTGGGGCTGACAGGGCACACGTCGGCATCGAGATCGCCGATGCGGCCGCCGTTGGCGATCACTGCCGCGGGGCATCCCTTGCCGCATCCCGCATTGTGCGCGCACGTCGAGCAGGTGTCGTTGGACCCGACGCGGAACCGGCTGTGAAAGTCGTAGGCCTCAATGCGGTCGACTATGTCCGCGTCGTCGAACAGATTGCCGACGATGAACTCGTCGGCATGGTGCTGCGCGCCCGGGTTCTCGGTGGCGAACACGAGATAGGGGCATACGGTCACATTCCCGTTCACGAAGACGTAGAGGATGTCGCCGGCGATACAAGGCGTCAACGGCTTCGATGAATTCGGAAAGCGCACGAACACTCGCTGCGGGCTGTCACCGTTCGCGGCCCGCTCTAGCTCGGACTGGATCGCGTGCATTCCCTGCTCATCGACCGCCAGCCGCTGGTTGAACATACCCCGTCCAAAGCTGGACAAGGGGTTGAGGAGGAGGTACCGAGCACCCAGTTCGGTTGCTAGTGCCAAGAGTTCCCGGTGCTCGTCGGGCTCCATCAGGTCGTGCGGCGTGCACAGGACGCCGTTCAGAAGCTGCGCGCCGGCGAGGCGCCGAGCGTTCGCGACCGTGTGTGCGAAGGTATGGGGATTCCCCCGGAACTTCCCGTGACTAGAGGCGCGGACTCCGTCCAGACTGACACTGAACTTGATGTGACCCAGTTCGATCGCGCGGTGAATCAGCGTGTCGTCCAGGCTGACGCCATTGGTACATACGGTGACGTCTAGGCCTGCGGCCACAAGGTCACCAAGCATCTCCGGCAGCTCGGGGTGTAGCAGCGGCTCGCCGCCAGTGATGGTGACATTCGCCACACCCGCCGCACATAGCCGTTCGATCACGCGGCGCAGCACCGAGGCCGGCATGTCCTCGCCGTCCTGCGTTGCCGAAACGAAACAGTGTGAGCACCTGAGGTCGCAACGGTCGGTCACCTTCAGCAAGGCCTTGCGACGTCCTGGCTCCGGTCCGGAGCGGAAGAAACACGCGTTCGCAACGGCAGCGTTCGCGATCAGCCGCGAGCCTGCCGCTACATTGCCCGAAGGCTTCTCTGTCAGTTGGGCAGTCATTCCACAGGCTTCCGATTCTTGCGCGAGCGTAGCGCGTGAGATAGCATACTTGCTAATTGTGTATGGTACGTGTTTTCGCATTCGGCAACTATGGTGTTCACGTCTTCGACGAGACGGGCTCGCGGCATCACTTGCCGCATGCTCACGTGAGGCAGGGTGGCAACAACGTCGCAACCGTGTTTCTCTTGTCGATCGAGAGCTCGTTCGGCATGGACAAGCTTCCGCGAGGACTCGTCGACAAGATCAAATCCGAACAGCCAGCATTGCTCGAGGTGTGGGAGGAGCTCAACCGTGACGATTGACGAAGCTACGAGCCCATGGACCGAGCCTGGCTATGGCGACCTCAGCGGAGTCACGCGCAGGGCCGACGAGATCGAAGTGACCTTCGGCAACGGCGATGTGATCCAGATCGCGTCGCGACAGCTCGGGATCCACGGCGACTTCACTGTTGCCCCAGCCGAAGGCGAGGAGTGTCTCGCTATCGCCATCGCTGCCGGTGGCGAGGTACGGACGGTCAGCTGGCTTCAGTTGCGCGCATTGTCGGATCCTGAGTTTGCGCGAGAGATGCGTCGACAGGACGCAGAGGAGGCACGGCGGCTGGGAAGCCGGCTCCGCGCCTTGCGCGAAGATCGCGAATTGAGCCAGAAGGACCTTGCTGCCCTGGTGGGTATGCCGAGCCCGCAGCTCTCAAAGATCGAGAAAGGCAATTCGGATCTCCGCTATTCGACAGTCCAGAGTTTGATCCGCTCATTGGGGGCCACTCTCGCTGACATCTCGGGACCCGATGCTCCGGAGCTATCGCAGAAGGCGATCCGCAAGCACTCGAAGGAACATGGCGTTGACAACGAATTCATGGACCGGCTCTTCAGCTTCACGCCACGTCTCGCTGTTTCCTCCCTGCTCGAGCGAGCTTTCGGGTGGAGTATCCGGGGCTTGGCCGCCGGAACCGTGAGCCAACCGTCTGCAGCCGGTCTCGTGTTCAAGTCCACGAGACAACAGGACGCGTCTGCGTCGCCGCTGGTCTCTCTGGCGCAGCGGGTAGCGGATGTCGTGCACGATCACGCTGTACTGGTGCCGTACCAAGATGTGCCACGTGACGCTGAACAGGTGCGCGTGGAGTTGGGCCGAGGCGCAGTCCAGTTGCCGGCGCTTCTCCGATGGGCTTGGAACAGGGGAATCGCGGTAATACCGCTTCACGGAAAGAAAGGATTCTGCGCCGCTGCGTGGACCGTCGGGGATGCCCCGATGATCGTGCTCAAGGAGACTCGGCCTCTTCCGGCGTTCTGGCTATTCGATCTGGCCCACGAAATTGGGCACATCGCGAACAACCATCTTGATTCCGACGGGATCGTCGACGTAGAAGATCTCCGCCCGGGGGAATCGACACCTGGCATGGACGACGATCAAGAGCGAGACGCCAATGAGTACGCCCTCAGACTGCTGTTGGGCGACTACCGAGCGATCCTGAATGACGTCCGCAAGGAGACCCGAGGCCACTACCTGCGGTTCAAGGATGCGGTAGCGACCGTGGCTCGAAAATGGGAAACGAGCGTTGGTCTCCTTGGAATGGTGGCTGCCTACGAGTTCACTGACATTGGTGAACCCAAGGACCGTTGGGGTTCAGCAACGAACCTTGCGCGCACCGAGGGTGACGGGCGAGCAATCGCAACTCAGTACTTTGTCGAACGTGTCGACTTCAGCCGAATGACAGATCTCGACCGGTGGCTTCTTGACACTGCAGTCGGATCCCCGGAGCAGAAATCCCGCTGAACCACGCAGAGCCTCTCGGAGGCCGGGGCCTACGAGTCGCCGTCGATCGACACCGTCGGGGGGTTCAAGGGCGTCGGTGAAGGCGGGCTGATCGGCGCAGTGGCCGCACTCGTCAACGCCGTCGCCGACGCACTGTCCGATCTCGACGTCAACGTCAACACCAAGCCGCTGCGGCCCGCGCTGCTGTCACGCCTCATCCGAGAAGCCGGCGGCTGATTCCCCGTTGCCGCGCTGCCAATTGCGGCGGCTAGAAGGTGTCGTAGTACTCGCGCTGTTCCCAGTCGGTCACTGCCGCTCCGAACCGTGCCCACTCGAACCGCTTGAGGGCGACGAGGTAGTCGACGATCTCGTCGCCGAGCGTGTTGCGGTAGAAGCCGCTGCGGTCGAACGCGTCGATGGCATCGCCGAGGGTGCGGGGCAGCAGGGGCCCGGCCTCGGCCTCATACGGCGTCTCATTGGGTGGTGGCGCTTCGAGTTTCGATTCGATGCCGTCGAGCCCCGAAAGGATCTGCGATGCGAGGTAGAGGTAGGGGTTCGCGGCGGGGTCGCCGGCGCGGTTCTCGATCCTGGTCGCGGGCCCCGGGGGCTCGTCGATGACGCGCAGCATGGCGCCACGGTGCTGGCGGCTCCACACAATCCGATCAGGAGCGATGCTGTAGGGCCGGTAGCGCTTGTAGCCGGTGATGGTCGGCGTGGTGAGCAGGCAGGACTCCTCGGCGTGGTCGAGAAGCCCGCCGAGGTAGTGCATCGCTGTCTCTGAGAGCGTTTCGCCCGCCGCCGTCGGCGCGAACAGGTTTCGGCCGTCGTCGGCGCTGAGGACCGACTGGTGGAGGTGCCAGCCGGCCGTGAAGGTGTCGTCGCCTGCTGGCCGGGACATGAACGTCGCATGCAGGCCGTGTCGCCTCGCGATCTGCTTGATCGCAGCACGGATCAGGACTGCTTGATCTGCCAGCTCGATGCCGTCGGCGGGAGCGAAGGTGAGCTCGACCTGGCTGGGACCGTGCTCGGCCTCGATGGTCCTGGGCGGCAGGCCCAATGCCGTGAGGTGGCGTTGGATTGGCTCGAGCAGCGGTTCGATCCGGTCGGAGTAGTCCTCAGCCAGCAGATCCCATCCCGGGTGGACGCGTCGGTGGTCGCCAGCGGCCTCATCAACCCGGTAGAGGTGGAACTCGATCTCGAGGCCGGCCCGCAGCCGCAGCCCCCGATCCGTCATCTTCTGATGCGCCTGGGCACAGATGCGGCGCGTCGACAGCTCGATCGGAGCGCCCTCGACGCTGTGCAGGTCACTGAGCATCCACCCGGTCCCGTCCAGCCACGGCAGTACACGGAATGTGGCGGGGTCGGGGACCATGACCATGTCGCGCGCCCCCATGACCGAGGCGAGCGTCGGGCCGCCGTCGGGCTCCCAGAGGCTGAACGCGTAGTGCTGGCCGGTGTCCTTGGTGAGCAGCGAACCCGGAAACGAGACGCCGTTGCGCAACGCATGCGGGATTTGCGCCGCATCGAGCACCTTGCCGTGCAACCGCCCGTGCTGGTCGGCGAACGAGACCCGAACGCTGCGCAGCCCCTTGTCACGGACCTGGTCCTCGACCGCCGCCGCAGCGTCGGCCCAGTCGGCGTCCCAGCGATCTTCAGGCATCGAGGTGCCGGGCATCTCCTAATCCGCCAGCGCGGGCGCCCACCCTGAGGCCTCGCGTCGTCTGGTCTCGAGTTCGCGCCAAGCAGCGTCGAAGTCATCGCCGGTCGTGACGCCGTCGATGGCGCCAGGACCACGGAGCCCGCCGGGGTCGGCCGCGCCGATGAGCGTTTCCGCGTCGGGCCGGCGGAGAGCGGCCAGGTACATGCGGCGATGGGTCCGGATGCCGACATCGGTGGGGCTGAGGTGTTCGGCAGTGCGGTCGAGGATCGGGCCGGGCGACTCGACCGCCCACTGATCGTGAACGTTGATGTCGGCGCCCATGCCGGTGTAGGTGCGCTCGCGCTGCTCGACCGGATCGAACCCCCAATTGTTCGATCGGTCGGCAATCGGGCGGTACTCCGGCAGGGTCACCTGGCTGACGCGCTGCTCGCGCATGACCTCGGCATCGACAGGGTCGCCGTAGCTGACGAACATCGAATACCAGTAGCAGCGGTGATCATCGATGGGGACATGCCATTGGAAGATGCTCATCTCCCGGCTCATCGCGATCGTGATGGCGTTGGGGAAGATGCAGTTCGAGATCCGAACGTGGGTGAACTCGTCCCGGTAGCGGCGCAGCGTCCGGAACCGGAAGCCGAACGGCGTGGGTTCGACCGTGATGTCCGGCGCAGAGGCTTCTCGCATCAGCTCGGCGACGGTCACGTCTGTGTCCGCGATGGTGCCGCGGAACTGCAGCCCATAGGTGCCGTCTTCTGCGCCGAGGAAGCGATGCAAGAACGCGGCATGCGCCGGGTCTATGCCGACCTCGTGGGCCTGCAGCCAGTTGCACCCCCACATGCCCTTGAACGCGAACACCTGCGGGCCCGGCGCGACGAAGCAGTCCAAGCCGGGAAGCTCCGGCGGATCGCCCTCGCCCAGGAATGCCCAGACGATGCCGTTGCGCTCGACCACCGGGTAGTGGACCTGGCACACCCTCGTGTGGAACGTCGATGTCGGCGGCTCCGCGGGGGTCTCGAGACACGCACCGCTCACATCGAAGAGCCACCCATGGAACGGGCAGCGAAGACCGCCGTCTTCTACCCGGCCATAGGACAGATCGACTCCTCGGTGGGGGCAGCGGCGCCCGATCATGCCCAGCCGATCCTGATCGTCACGAAACAGCACGAGGTCCTCCCCCAGCAAGCGAACCGGGACCACCGGCCGGTCGCTGTCGAGTTCCTCCGTGAGAGCCGCCGGCTGCCAGTACCGGCGAAGCACGCCGCCACCCGGAGTCCCCGGGCCGCTCTCGGTCAAGAGTCGGTTCTCATCGGCACTCACCATGCGAGCCTCCCCCAGCCGTGCGTTACGACGACTCACCGTCGTCTATCAGGCGATGCTAAGAGGCTGAGCCGAAGGGCGAAGCCGTGGCCCGAGCGGTGCAGTCGGCTAGAGGCCGAGCGCGACGGCGGCTCGCTCGGTCTGGGCGTCGGTGTCGCCGTGGCTCAGGCAGAACGCCCTAGCGCGCCTGGTGTAGAGCTGCAGGTCGTACTCGGTGGTGTAGCCGATCGCCCCGTGGACGGTGTGGGCGGCATGGACCATGTCGACCATCACCTCGTTCGCGAAGACCTTGGTGCCGGCGACCTCGAGGGTTGCGTCGCGCCCTTGGTCGAGCATCCAAGCGGTCTCTGCGACCAGGAGCCGGCAGGCGTCGGTGTTGATGCGCATGTCGGCCAGCCGGTGGGCCACCGCCTGGTAGCTGCCGATCACCCGCCCGAACTGCTGACGGTTCGCTGCGTACTCCGACCCGAGCCGGATCATCGCTTCGCAGCAGCCGACCGCTTCAGCGGTGGCGAGGACAGTAGCCGCGTCCAATCCGGCGTCGATGGCCCGCTGCGCGGCGCGGCCGCGGGCCAGGACGGCGTCGGCGGGCACAGCCACGTTGTCGAACTCGACGTGGAACAGCGGGTCGCCGCCCGTGGCGCCATGGCGAGCCCACGTCACACCTGCGGCGTCGCGGTCGACAGCGACGACCACAGCTTCGCCATCTGGTGTCGTCAGCGACACGAGCAGCACCTGCGCCACCGACGCATACGGGACCATCGCCTTGGCTCCCGAGATCGTGGCACCGGCGTCTGTCTCGGTGAGGACACTCGAGGAGGCGGATCGCTCGTCGCGCCCAGCCGCGTCGGCCAGTGCGGGCGCGATCACTGCGTCGCTGGTCGCAAGTCTGCTCAACAGGTCGCGGGTCGCCGCCGTCGGCTCGACGGCCCGCAGGAAGGCCGCCGCGAAGCCAGCCGTGGCAACCAGCGGCGTCGATGCGGCAGCCCGTCCGAGCTCCTCGGCCAGCACGCAGAGGTCGGCGAGCCCGGCGCCCCCTCCGCCGATGTCGGCGGGCAGCGCGAGCGTGGTCCAGCCGAGCTCGGCCATCTGAGCCCAAATCTCGGCGTGGACGCCGTCGGCACTCGCCTCGACCTCTCGCACCGTGTCGGCATCGAGCGAGTCGGCCAGAAAGCGCCGGGCGCCGTCCCGGATCATCTCCTGGGTGTCGCTGAGCATGAGATCCATCGCAGTCGCTCCTACCGGGGCAGGCCGAGGCCACGCTGGGCGATGATGTTCCGCTGGATCTCGTTGGTGCCCATGGCGATCGGCTGCGGGATGCTGTGAACCCAGTGATCGTTCATGAGCCCGTCGAGCGGAGCGAGACCGTCACCGGTCGTGAGCTGTCCCCTGGCGCCCACGATGTCGAGACCGATATTGCCGATCAGGATGTTGAGCTCCGACGAGAAGACCTTGCTCACGGCGGGGTCGACGTCGTTCGCGACGCCCGCCGCCATGGCAGAGACGATGCGGTAGCACAACAGCCGCGCTGCCCGGTACCGGGCCTGCAGCCGTACCAACCCCGACCGCACCGACGGGCGCAAGGCCAGCGGCTGGCCGTTCTCGTCCTTCGTGGTGGTCACGTACTCGATCAACGCGTCGAGCAGCACCTTCACCCGGGCGTGAAGCGCAGCCCCGACCCGCTCATGGGCCAGTGTCGACATCGCGACTCGCCAACCGTCACCACGCGGGCCCACCAAGCAGTCATAGGGCACCTCGACATCGTCGAAGAAAACCTCGTTGAACTCCTTGGGACCGCCCATCGAGTCGATCGGCCGGACCGTGATCCCCGGCGTGTTCATGTCGACCAACAGCATCGACAAACCGTGGTGCTTGCGCTCGCCCGGATCGGTCCGGCACAACAACAGGCACCAGTCGGCTGCCGTCGCGTAGCTGGTCCAGATCTTCTGACCGTTCACCAGGAAGCACCCGTCAGCGTCAGTCGCCTTCGTAGACAGCGCTGCCAGATCGGAGCCGGCCTCGGGCTCGGAGAAGCCCTGGCACCACATGACCTCGCCCGCAGCCATCGGCTTGAGGAACCGCTCCTGCTGGTCGGCGGTCCCGAACTCCATCAGCATCGGCCCGATGTAGTTGAGGCTCATGTATTGCGGGCCACGGGGCTCACCTGCCGCCCACATCTCCTCGCGCACCACCATCTGGCTCCACACATCAGCGTCGACGCCGCCGTGCTCGACCGGCCACGACATCGTCAGCCAATCCCGCTCCGCCAACTTCATGCAGAACTCTCGGGTGAACGGATAGATGCGGTCGTCGTCGTGAAACAGGCCCTTCCACCACTCAGGCAGCTCTGCGTCCATAAACGCCCGCAGCTCTTCCCGAAATTGCTCCGCCTCAGCCGGGAATTCGAACTCCATCCCCCACCTCCTCAGCGACCGCGGGCGGTCGGCTCAGCCGTCACGCCGGCGGATAGAGGACAGCCGCGACGAGGAGGTCGCGGAAGATTGCTCGGCGCCCGTTGCGGCCGAGGTCGTCGCGAAGCAACGCGACGGTGTGAACGGTCATAATGAGCTCGACGACTCGCGTGTCGCTGAGACCGGTTCGGACCCGGCCCTGCGCACGCCCACGGGCGAGGACCGCCGACCAACTCTCGAGCACTCGGGCCGCGATCGAGTCGTTGACCCGCAGCAAGAAGCGCTCGGGAGTACCGGCGTGCTCGTGACGGACGATCTCCGCCACGAGGTCGTCGGACTCGCCGGCCTCGACCGAGAACAACGAACCCTCGATCAGCGCTGTCTCGATGTCGTCGTAGGTCGCCAGATGGGCCACGACCGAGGCGTGCAGCTCCGAGAGCCGCCGATCGAGGATCTCGGCGACGAGCGCCGGTCGATCGTCGAACTGCCGGTAGAGCGTTCGCCGCGAAATCCCGGCCTCATCCGCGATGTCGTTCATCGACGTTCGCTGCGGTCCGAACCTCTCGAAACAGCGAACCGCTGCATCGACGATCTTGTCTCGCTCGCTGCTGCCGTTCATCGGCGTCATGAGGTGCTGCCTACGCGGGCGACGGCGAGGTGACCCGCACGACCTGGCCCGGTGTGTGCCCGTTGCTGACTCCGTCCTCGTGTGTGATCTCGCCGTTGACGAGGATGTACTCGTAGCCGCCGGCGTTGCCTTTGCGGCGCCAGTCGCCGTTCGGCATGTCATGGACGATGTCGTAGCGAGTCATGTCGAAGTAGAGGTCATTGAGGTCGTAGACGAGCACGTCGGCCCAGAAGCCCGGCAGGAGCGCTCCACGGTCGTAGATCTGGACCGCACGGGCGGGCTTGAGGCTGAGTTGGAAGTGCATGTCTTCGAGCGTCCGCACGCCTTGCTCGCGAACCAGCCAGATGAGCAGATCGGTCGGGTAGTGACCCATGCCGAAGGCCTTGGTGTGCGCGCCGCCGTCGGATCCCCCGCCGACAACCCCGGCGTGATCGAGGTACGACATTGCTTGAGGGGGCTCCGTGGCGCCGATCGGCGGCGACTTGAGCTGGAGGGCGAGGTCAGTCCGCAGCGCCAGATCCGCCAAGACGGCGACCACTGATTGGCCGGTCTCGGTGGCGATGTCGTTCAGCGTGCGTCCGAGGTGCACCGCGAGGTCCTGGTTCTCGCCGACATCGATCACCGTCTGGCCCGCCAGACCCGACGCGCCGGTGGCTGCGGTGACTTCTGAGAGCTCGGCATCCCAGCTCTCGACGAAGGCGTTGTCGCTCAGCAGTGCGCGAATCCCGTCGTCGTCGGCACAGGCGACGATGCTGCGAACAGCCTTGAACTGACCGCCAGCAGCGTCGAGTTCCCGCACACCGGCCTCGACCCAGCCGCGGTTGAGGAGCGCACCGGCGGTGATGTCGCGACCCATCCCCCGCTGCTCACTGAGCCACTCCAGGTCCGAAGGCACCAGGAAGTCGAGCTGATCGTTGGTGAGGAACGCGTTGTGGATGACCCGCACGCCAGAGCCGCGCGCGAGTTCCGCCAGGCGCTCGGTAATCGAACGGTCACCGAAGATCGCAATCTGCGACAGCACCTGGATGATGCCCTCGCCGCGTTCGACCACCGCACGGCAGATCTCGACGATGGCGTCATGGTCCATCGAGTCGGTCGGCATGGAGGTGCCGTCGTAGTCGACGTGCGTGTTGCCCTCGGCACCCATGGACGACATGGAGACCCCGATCGCGCCGGCGTCCATCGCCTCGTTGATGAGGCGATGGAGCTCGGCCATCTCCTGCGCGTTCGGTGATCGAGTCTTGGCCGCGTCCACGCCCATCACGTAGATCAGCAACGGGTTGAGCGGCAGGTAGGTCGAGACGTTGACGCCCTTCGGCAGAGCCTGGAGCCGGTCCATCCAGTCGGGGAAGGTCTCCCAGTCCCACGGCATCCCAGCCCGTTGATGGGTGACCGGAATCTGTTCGGTTGTCGACATCATCAGCATCGTGCGTTCGGCATCTTGCGCTCTCACCGGCGCGAATCCGAACCCGCAGTTCGCGTTGACCACCGTCGTGATGCCATTGGCGCCTGAGTCGAGACAGTACGGATCCCAGAACAGCGCGGCGTCGTAGTGGCTGTGCTGGGTGACGTGCCCCGGTGCCACGATCTTGCCGGTGGCATCGATCGTGCGGTGTGCCTCGCGGCCGCCCAGCCGCCCGACCTCGGCGACGCGGCCGTCACGGATGCCGACGTCGCCGTAGAAACCCGGCGCGCCAGTGCCATCGACGATGAACCCATTGATGATCAGAACGTCAAACGATGTCGTTGCCGCCACCCTGTCCCCCTCTGTGACTTCCGAAGCGGTACCTGCGCAACCTCTGCGTCCGGACCGTAGCACAGCCTTGGCACTTGGCACACTTGATGCGCAGTGTGCCACCACGCCACCGTCGAACGAAGAAGCTGCCGAGGCGGTCTTGACATAGGCCCGGCGGACCAACCGCCTTTGGCGCTTGTACGCGTCCAGACGATTGGTAGCTTCGGCAGCGAAGCGGACCGACCAGCAATGGCAGGCCAGAGTGGGGGACGCGATGCCGAAGCACCTGACCGACGCCCAGGTCGACCACTACCGCGACCGGGGCTACATCTCGCCGGTCGATCTTCTGACCGAGAGCGAGGCTGCCGAGGCGCGTGCGAAGCTCGAGGCCTACGAGGCTGAGAGCGGCGGCCCGCTCGGCGGCGCTCAGCGTGCCGGCGGTCATCTGCTGTGGACGTGGCTCGATGAACTCATGCGCCACGAGACCCTGCTCGACGCGGTCGAGGACCTGATCGGCCCGGACATCCTGTGCTGGAACTCGATCTTCTGGATCAAGGAGGCGGCCTCGCCCAGCTACGTCGGCTGGCACCAGGACCTCGAGTACTGGGGACTCGACAATGACGAGCTCGTCAGCGCGTGGATCGCACTCTCACCCGCTTCCGAGGCGGCCGGTGCGATGTCGGTTCTCCCCGGAAGCCACCGAGAACTTCTCGACCACGACGAGACCTACCACGCGGACAACATGCTGACGCGGGGCCAGGAGCTCAAGATCGACGTCTCCGAGCGAGAGGTCGCCTCGATGGCACTCGAGCCCGGCCAGATGTCGATGCACAACGTTCGGCTCGCCCACGGATCGGGGCCGAACACCACCGATGACCGTCGCATCGGTGTGTCGCTGCAGTACATGCCGACCCGGACCAAACAGCGCCTCGTCGACTGGGACTTCGCCACCCTCGTGCGCGGCACCGACGACTACGGACACTTCGAGCTGACCCCGCGACCACAGCGAGACTTCGATCCGGTCGCCGTGGAGTTCCACCAGCGAGCCGGCGTGGCACTGCGCGAACTGCTCTACCAGGGTGCCGAGCGTCCGCCCGAACGGGCCCCGACGCTGTAGCACCGCTGCGTCTCGGAGGCGGGAGTTGAACTAGCGTCTCCCAGCGGCCACGAGCGGCGAACGATCGCAGCGAGCAGCTCACGCCGCCAACTGGCGACCGGCCGAGACGCTGCTTGTCACTCGCTGCCGCTTCTTGTCGCTGGCTGCCGTGACGAGCCGATTGCGGTGCGAGAACACCCCTAGGTCCTGTCTCTCATGGTAGGTCCCCGATGACCGCGAGGTCACGGGCGACCGAACAGACTGAGGAGAACGTCGCGATCGTGAACGAGATCGCGCTGTTGAGGCGGCCCGAGAAAACGTCCGTCACGAAGACCGGCCCGCCGGGCATCCGTATGCTGTCTACTTCGACGACGGGGAAACGATGGCTCCGACGAAAAAGAGTCTCTACGAAGAGATCGCACGACAGGCAACACTCGCCGAGGCAGGCGGGCTCGCCAAAGAACGTTCGGTGCTGCTCCTGTGGTTTCTGCGCAACAGGGTTGGGGTGGAGGAACTCGAGGCCTACGACCACGTGTGCGACGGCGATGACGACAAGGGCATTGACGGATTGTTCATTGAGCTGGGCGCCGGCGAGAGCGATCCAGACGTTCTCGTGATCTACCAGTCCAAGTACACGCAATCACATTCTGGCAAGGTCGGCCCAACAGACATCGACCGACTCGCCGGCTCAGCAAACTACTTCGTGAACGCAGACACGTTGAAGGGCCTCATGGACTCCGGCCCGGAACCGACTCTCGTGCAGTTGATCGAAAGGCTCGGACTGATTCGCATGTTCGATGGAGACCAGCCCCCTGAAGTACGGCTGGTGCTAGTGACGACAGGTAGTCTGAACGGCGACGCTAAGAAGAAAGTACAGGCGCTCCAGGCGAAACACGGGGATCACTACATCGACGTCTGGGACCTCAGTCGACTCGGTCCACTCGCGGAAACCGTCAGAGCTCCCGACCGGCTCAAGACAAGAGTATCGGTCTCGGCTGCGAAGTCGCAGACTCTCATCACCGGGACAGGGTCGAATCGCGTCGCCGTCCTTCCCGTGATGGCCAGCGATGTGGCTAGGTGGCCAGGAATTGAGAGCCGCAAGCTGTTCGCATTGAACGTGCGGCATGAGCTCCGAGCCAACCGTGTCAGCCGTGCTCTCGATGGGGCGATTGGTAGGAGCCAGGAACACAGAGACTTCCTCGCCTATCACAATGGAGTCACCGTGGTATGCGACAGCTTCACGGTCGACACAACCGGCTCGATAGAGATCGAGAATCCATCTGTGGTCAATGGAGCTCAGTCTGTTCTGGCGTTTGTGAGGGCCAACAGAGATAGAGCACTGACAGATGACTTGAAGGTCTTCATGAAGATCGTCGAGGTCGGTGGGCGACCTTTGTTAGAAAAAGAAGTCGCGCGACGCTCAAACACCCAGACTGGCGTCAATCCGAGGAATCTCATGGCGAACCATGGAACGCAGCTTCGGCTACAACGGGAGTTCAAGGCGGCGTACCCAGAGACTCTCTACGAGACTCGGCCTGACATACCTAGATCCGGAAATATGGCCATCATCAAGAACGACGAGTCCGCGCAGCTTCTGTGCGCGATCTTCAATGCGTGGCCGTGGCTCGCCATCAAGAAGAACACACTGTTCGAAGCCGAGAATCATCCCCAGGTATTCTCCGAACGGATTCACGCGCACCATGTCGTCTTTGCAGACCAGGTTAAGGCCGCCGTCCAAGCATGCAAAGACGAATTCCCCAAGGTATACCAGTCGAGCTGGCTTCTGACCCGCCTCGTCGCCTGCTACCTGGTGGGTCAGATCATTCGCGAGGATGGGTGCGTGGATGATCTGCTAATGGCGTCTCGGGAGGAGCTCGAGGATCCGGCGGTCATCGCGAGGCTTCCCGAGCTTGCCGGACTAGCGGCAATTTCGCTGGCAGAACGACACGAGAGTCTCGGCAAGGCCGATGACTTCAAGAGCGCATTCAAGAACGAAACGCATCTCTTGGAAATGGCTGCAGCCGCACGCAAAGTACATCGCTTGTCAACGAAGCTTCAGAAGAAGCAGACGAGTGGATAGAGGTTCCCCGGAGCGGGGGCTCCGTTACGACACCTTCATAGCGCCTCATGTTGCGAGCATCGGCACTTGCTGCACCGCACATTGGCAATAACAACTAGAACCTGTTCGGAGGTCAAGTCACCGTCGAGTTCGACGAGCTCTCCGATCAATTGGCTTGACTCGCCTTGAGCCTCGTTGTAGTTTGCCTCTGCTTGTAGGCTAACGAGCTGGCCTTAACTCCTTGGTGAACCTCCGAGCAGTGACCCGACAATCCGTCGACGTTGATCGCGAGCAGAGCGCGAGAATCAATCCCGCCGACGCGAGAGCGCCAGCGGGTTGGGTGGCGGACAGCAAGGAAACGGCACACTTAGTCCCAGTGTGCGAGAGGTCTGATGGGTAGGTCGGAACCGGCCACCCGATTCCATCACCCTCACCCGACTACTGCAAGCACGTGTTGGCAACGCCCCCAAAGCTGGGCAGCGAAGCCGTTGAAGGAAAGCCACTCGTTTGGATACTCGTACGACTCGGGCCCGCTCGTTATGGCTACGCACGTAGCGTCAAGCATCCGTTCCTGGTCTAGGCGCTTGAATGCTGTGGCATAGCGCTCGGCGTAGCTCATCTGGTCGAACTCCGGGTCGACCTTCATGCCCGGGGGGATCGCCTTCCCACCAAGAAGATGCTTCGGATCGGTGGTTTTCCTCGTCTCCTCAACGATCATCAAATAGCCGACCCACGGCCTGAGGCCCGAGATCAGGAATCCACGCTCGTGAGATTTCCATACGTCTGCCGCCTGACCGATGGCTTCCTCAACGCGATTGTTGAAGTTGTTCGCCAGGCTCGATCCCTGCGACTTGGCCTCGACGATGGCGAGAGCGTGCCCTTGGTACTGGAGCACAACATCCCAGGACTTTGTCTCTCGGTAGAAGCCCGGGAGGTACAGCGTGCCGCTGGGGGCTGGATCGGGCTCGATGCCAGCATCCTCGACCACCTGCCGGATCAGCAGCTCGAACGAGGCCATATGTTTGCCGGCCCGGACTGAACCACTAGTGCCACCGTCGCTTCGTCCTGCGAGATTGGCCGCCGCCTGCTGGCTGTGCTTAATCGTCCAGAAATCCTGAATGGCTGCGGCAAACGCCTCTTCGTAATCCGGCACGACAGGAGTCATGAAGACTCCTTGAGTGCTGCCGCCAACGGGACCCTGCGGCTCACGGGGTCGACCCCGTAGAGCGGCCACGCGGCAGCCGAGGCTGCCACTCGGTCCCGCGACCGGAACGCGGACCGAAGGTCGTTGCACACGCGCTCCGACAACGTCTTCGGGTCCGGTACCCGAATCTTCCGCAGGTACTGGGCCTGAAAGCGGTAGGTGCCGCCGCGCATCTTCACGCAGTACGCACCGACGAACAGGTTGGCGACATCGGAGAGCAGGAGTCCGCCAAGAACTTCGAGATCCCACTCGTCGGACACCACGAAGTACAAGTTGTGATGCGGGTAGTGCTTGCCCGGATCCAGCACGGGGTGAGCGGCGGCCTTCATGTCCGGCAACAAGAGCTTCGGACGCGCCTGAAGATTCGGATCGACCTTGTCGATCGTGCGATGCCACTTCTCTGGTTGCCGCTTTGCCACGTGTCGGGCACGGAGGCGCGTGGCATGTGACTCGAGGTAGTTGGCCATGCCAGGGAAGTCGGCTAGGTCAACGAGCCTGCCGCCCTCCCATGGGTTGACCAAGAACCGGCCGCCCCAGGCAGGTTCGCCTGCGACATCTGCGGCGGTCAGCAGTGGCAGGAGCCGGCTGGATTCGATTCCCGTCGCCTGGGCTGTCACGAAGACATCATCACAACCGGTCGCGACACCGATACCGACCCGGGTTCCGGTTCGCGGGTCTTCGATCGGGGCGAAGTGCTCTTCGAGGTATGCGATCAGCTCCAGATCGTTCGGCGCTCCTGCTGGCCAATGCGCCCCGCTGGAGAACCAAGTAGGCAGCTCCGCAACCTCGAAGGAATCGTTAGGCGGAGGCGGATCGGCCTCGGAGTGAGAGAGCCAGGCCACGACCTGCTCGGAGTCGGCGGCACCGAATGAAGCTGACGTGTCGACGATCCGGGCAGGCCCCTGCGGGCCCTTGCGTATTACGGCGATAGCGGGATACGCCGCTACCGGCTCCTCAAAGACATCGACATCGTGCAGTACCACCAAGCTGTCCATGGCGTAGTTGTCAACTACGAGTGAGCGGAGGCGTCCGCCGTACTGATTCCGCATCCAGCGGTCTGCGCAAATGAACGCGAGCCGACCGTCCGGCGCCAGCACCGAGAGACCTCGCTCGAAGAACCCGACGAACACATCAGCCCGGCCGCGCATTGTGGGCAGTTCCCGGCGATAAGCGTCGCTCACCTCGCTCGGCACATTCTCGAGGCGGATGTATGGCGGATTGCCGACGACGAAGTCCGCTTGGAAGCCTCGGTGGTCGGTGAGGAGGAAGTCGTCGGTCCGGACCCACTCCCCAGACAGTCGCTCGGCAATCTCGACGGACTCTCCCAATTCGTGCAGCTTGTCCATCACCGCCTTGCGCGTTTGCTCCGCATTGTGTTCGAGAAGATCAAAAGCCCGGACAGCGCCTTCCATATCGCGCAGCTGTCGGCCGTGGCGTTCGCAGGACTCAGCGAGTCGTTCCACGATCGGGGCGATGAACGCTCCGCACCCACACGATGGCTCGACGATCGCCGCGTCACCAAGGTCCTCGTCAGCTCGGTAGCCCACCAGATCGAGGATCAGCTCAACGACCCAGGGGCGGGTGAACACTTCGCCGTGCTCCCCATCAAGGCCCCGCGTCCAGTCCGGCCTCTCTGTCGCTATATCCATCAACGTCAGTTGCGCAGTCCGGCTCGCTCGGCCCTTCTCCGTCACGTCCAAACTACAACCCTGTGTTTCCATGCGGCGGCACGGTACTGAAGCCCTGTGACAACAATCCCCAGCCTCCCAAGCACACGCCAAGCGTGGGGGACTCTGGGAAGGTGCTGGGTGTCGGAGGGGGACTGTCTTTCCGCAGGTCAGAGGCGGGGTTGAGTCTCCGGTTCCCCCCTGTTCCCCGGGTTCACGTCCTCCGGCCGGCGGCTTGGCTTGCTTGGTCGCCACAGACGAACTGGTGCGCGTGTTGGTCGCCATCGGGAGGTCGCCGGGCCGGAGGAACTCGCCGCGCCTGCTGCGGCGTCCGCTGTCCTGAAAGAGTCGCGCCGACGCGGACATGACAGCCATGATGGTTGCCCGCATGCTCGTCGTCCGTGATGAGAACTGGTTCCGTGGCATCTATGCCGAGACGTACCGGCCGGTGTTGGCCTTCGCCCGCCGCCGGGTCGACTCCACTACTGCTGACGAGGTAGTCGCCGAGACGTTTCTGACCGCGTGGCGTCGGCGCGAAGAAGTACCGGACGGCTCGGAGCGACTGTGGCTGTTCGGCGTAGCCCGCAACATGGTCCGCAACGCCACTCGCTCGAGCCGTCGCCGCGAGCTCCTGCACCAGCGACTGCGCATCGTCCACCCGCCAGAGGTCGTCGACCCGGTCACGCCCAGTGCGGACAGCCGTGTGAGCATGCTGCGCACAGCACTCGACTCGCTGCGCGAAGCCGATCGCGAAGTGCTCATGCTGGTGGCCTGGGAAGAGCTCAGCCATGGCGAGATCGGCCAGGTCCTTGGCATCTCGGCCAATGCCTCGGCAATTCGGGTCCATCGGGCGCGCAAACGACTCGCGGCCCAGTTGCACCGGTCAGATGGCGCTACGGCCGGCGAATCCAACGTGAGGGAACTGCCCCATTCCCGACAAGCACCACCAGACGGGCAGGCGACTGCGCCTGCGGCCCGCCGCGCCATGAGAGGAACTTGCAGTGAAAGGAACTGACTCCCAAGACGAGCTGCTCGCCGAATTGCGGTGGGCCGACCCGGTCGATGCCGATTCGCTCGAGGCTGGGTCCGATCCGGGGCCCGCGCGCCTGCTGCAGACGATCCTGGCAGACACCGCTGACGGCCCGCTTCAGGTCCGAGCGGCAGATCGCCAGCTCCGCTCTGGCTCGCGTGTGAGACAGCGATGGCTGAGTGCGGCGGCGGCTGCCGCGGTGCTCGCCCTCGTCGCTGTGGCGACAGTTGTCGTCTACGACACCGGCACCGGCCGCGATGCGACCGCCGCAGTTCACCAAGCGGTCGAGGCCACCATCGCCATGAGCAATTCAGCCATCTCAACGACGACGGTCACCTTCGACTTCGACGACTTCGCCGAACCATGGGTAGTGAGCGTCGACGCGACCTTCTCAGACTCCGACGTCGAGTACCGGGTCACTCCGGGACCCGCCATGGAGCGGGCGGGCATACCGCAGATGGACCCCTACGCCGAAATCATCGTCAACGGTCAGGCATACCGCTCGGTCGGGAATGCACCATGGGAAGGTCCCATGCCGGTCGCGTCAGAAGGGGCGCAGGGCTCAGCCATCGAGTCCAACCTGACGTTCGGCGTGGCGATCGACGATCTCGGGGATCTCTACGACTTCGTCGATCTCGGCCAAACAGACCTCGACGGGGTCGCCGTTGCGCACTACCGCACCGACGAGACGCCCGCTGGTGCGGGCGCCGGCATGCTGATGTCGCTCGGCATGATCATGATGACGGCGAACCAGGCGCCGATCTCGGGACCCGAACGCGTGCAACTCGACGTGTGGGTGGACAGCGACAACCTCATCCGCCGAGTGAGCTACGGCGCCGTCATCGAGGGCACCGGCTCGTTCGGAGTCGTCACCGAATGGGGCAGCTTCGGGCAGGCCCCGCCCATCACTGCGCCGGCGAACTGAAACCGTCGCAATACTGCAGGCCACTACGCCGGTACCCGGGCGCGGCAACCACACGACTTGGGTCTCACCGTCGACGGAGAAGATCCTTGATTCGCCCGCAGTAGTCGATCCACCAGCCAGCTGAGGTGGTGTGGTCCATCGAGAAGACCACCAGATGGGTGATACCCAACGTCTCCAGCTCCCCGACCTGGTCGAGCCACGGGCCCGGTTCGCCGACCGGTTGCATGATCCGAGCCTCGATGGGAAACGTCGCCGGGTCCCGACCTTCCTCCTCCAGGAATCCTCGCAGCCTGCCGACCGCCTCGGCCACACTCTGATCCGGCATAAGGAGTGCCATCCAACCGTCGGCCAGCGCAGCGGTGCGACGAAGTGCCACGTCACCGTTGTTGGACCCGACCCAGATCGGTATCCGATGCTCCGGTAGCGGATTGATCCCCGTCCCGACCAACGTGTGCCGATCCGATTCGTGGTCGACCAGGGTCTGCGACCAGAGTGCACGCAAGACCGCTATCTGGTCTTCGAGCATGGCGCCGTTTCGCCCGAAGGGCATTCCCATGCCCTCATACTCGTAGTGGTTCCACCCGACGCCGACCCCGAGGCGCAGGCGGCCGCCGCTGAAGATGTCGATGGCCGCCGCCTGCTTGGCCACGAGGGCAGTCTGACGCTGGGGGAGGACCACCACGCTCGTCGCCAGCGTCAGCGATGTCGTGTGGGCCGAGAGGAAACTGAACAAGGTGAGAACCTCGGTGAAGCGGTCGTCAGCCGTGTACGGGGGGCGCTCGAATCCACCACCGGCTGGAGCATCCCACCGCGTCGCTTCGACACCCAGGACGTGGTCGTAGGCGATCAGATAGTCATAACCCAACCCTTCGATCCCCTGGGCGTAGTCCCGGATCTCAGAAGCGTCTGTCCCGAAGGCCCACTGGGGGAACACCGCCCCCACGTCCATGGCCGCTGCAGTTCGCTGTGCCGCTCCCATGCCTCACTCCACACTGTCGCGTCCAACCCGAACGAACCTAGCCAGGCTCTCTGTCGACGCAACGGGTCGCTAGTCGTTCATCCAAGGATTGATGATGTCGACGCCGACACCCGCGAAATCTGCTTCATTTCGCGTGACGACAGCCATGCCGTTCGCCGCAGCATCGGCCTCCAGGACTGCTCGGAGGATTCGACGAGCCTCTTCCTCCATCGAGCAGCCGCTGGATGCCGCTCGCACGCGCAGCCGCCTCTTGACTCGCTCGTCGAGATTTCGGATGGTGACGAATCAGGCCTGTTCGTCGAGCAGTTCGGCCAGATCGTCTTGGACACCCAGCTCGGCTGCCCATCGGTGCATGTAGCTGACATCGAGATTGTTGATGGCAGCGATTTCGACGCAGTCCCGCCATTGGAGCTCAGAGCGCGACTCAAAGCGCCACCGGAGCTTGGCCAACACGACGTCTTCGGGCGCGGCGATCCATGTTTCTATCCCGAGAACTTCAGCGCGGACTCGCCGAGCAATGCGGGACTGGGTGAACGCGTCTTCCGACGGAACGGCGAAGATGTCGACCTTGCCGCCGCTTTGGGGATGAAGGACGTTGAAGGTGCCTCCGGAGGTGACCGCCCGGCGAGCCTCCGACTCCGGGAAGTAGACCTCGCTTCCCCGAAGCGCTTCGAGGACCGCCTCGCCTGAATCGGGCACCAGCAGGACCACGATGTCCACATCGCGAGTCATCCGGGGCGTCCCCCACGCCGCCGCGGCTGTTGAGCCGACCACGACGTAGTCCAGGCCAGCAGACTCAAGGGCATGGACCGTGCGCTCCAGCGCGGCGGTGAGATCGATCAGGGTTCGATTCCCACCGACTCAGGCCAGACTTCGCCGGCGAGCTCAGGGCCATAGCGGGCAACGACAAGACCCAAGAAGACCTCGCTGTCGTCATAATCGGGGTGGCGCATTCGCACCGACCTCTCCTCCATGACCGCACCCGCCTCGTTGAGCTGACGCCATTCCTCAAGCCGCTGCGGAACTGTGCGGGCGCGGACGGCGTCCATCTGACGCCGCCAAACGTGATCAGGCGTGTCCGCCGGACGTCCAGAGGGATTGCGGCGCACCGTCACAGCCCGAATCGTAGTGAACCCCTGTCACATCCATCCCTATCCCGCAAAACCCAGAGAACACCAACTCGCTCTGACTAGTGCTCCTGGGAACTTCTGGGAATCCCTGACATGGTTCCTGGGTGTCGGAGGGGGGACTTGAACCCCCACACCCTTTCGGGCACTAGATCCTTAATCTAGCGCGTCTGCCAATTCCGCCACTCCGACTGAGAGCCCCGAAACCGGCCAGTGGGCAGCCATTTCGGGGCGCATCAGCATAGCGCTGCCGGGCAAATTCTTCGGCAGATTCGGAAACGCTCAGGCCTCGTCGATCGCCGTCGCGAGCGCGTCCAGGCGGCCCGGGTCAAGCTCGCCCCGCCACGACCACACGACGATGTCGACACCGGCATCGAAGAACTCTTGCGCCCCTGCCACGGCCCCCACGACGTCTCCAGCCTCCAAGCTGAGGTGGATCGACCGGTCGATCTCCGCCTGGTCGCGGCCGACACGCTCGCAGTGAGCCTGCAGCACCCCGTCGAGCTCCTGCCATGCGGCGACGTCGTCTGGGAAGAGCATGTCCCACTGGTCGGCGTACTTCGCCGCGGTCCGCAGGGTTCGCACACGGCCCGACCCGCCGATGACGATCGGGATGCGGTCCTGCACCGGCTTGGGCTCGCACCACGCATCAGTCAGCTCGAAGAAGCGGCCCTTGTGCGTGGTCATCGACTCGGTCAGCAGCTTGACGATCACCTCCATGCCCTCTTCGAGCCGGTCGGAACGGTCGCGCAGCGGACCGAGATCGATGCCGTACGCATCGCTCTCCATGAAGTTCCAGCCGGCACCCATCCCCAGCTCGAAGCGCCCGTTGGAGATGTGGTCGAGCGTTGCCGCCATGTTGGCCGTCACCGCCGGGTGACGGTGGTGCATGCCGTTGACCATGGCGCCGATGCGGATCCGCTCGGTCGCTTGGGCCAGCGCCGCCAGCATCGTCCAGCCTTCGAGATTGGGGCCGTCGTACGGCGGTGCCAGCGGATAGAAGTGGTCCCAGTTCCACGCCGACTCGATGACCTCCATCTCGTCAGCGAGCTGCCAGAGCGTCAGGTATTCCGGCCAGGCGGCGTGGTGCGGCGGGGTCTTGATCGCGTGTCGTCCCATCAGGCGAGCAATAGACCGAGTATCAGCGTGGTGAAGCCAAACGAGACTGCTACCACCACCGTGATGCGGCTCAGGTTCTTCTCGGCCACTGTCGAGCCCGCAGCGGTGGAGCCCACGGTGCCGCCGAACATGTCGGACACGCCGCCACCACGGCCGCTGTGCAACAGCACCAAGCCGATCAGACCGAAGGCCGACAGCAGGTGTACCGCTCCGACGATCCACACCATCACGGGCTTGAGGTTACCGGCGCCTCACGCCCGCCCCGAAGGAGCCGCCGGATCGGGCAGGTCGCTACGGCGTGATCGGATGGGTGATCGGGGTGCTGCCCTTGGCGCCGGGTACCCAGCCCTCGATGATGGCGCTGAAGCCGCCCGCTCCCCCGCCGGCCCGTACCACCATGGGCGACCACGGCGGGAGCTTGCGCAAGCCGCCGCTGGCGGCACCCTCGGCCGAGCCGAACACGTGCCCGCCGTCGACCGAGCCGTCCTGGTTGCCCCCGACATCAGCGCCCCGGAGCTGCTGCACGAAGCCCTCCGGCAAGCCCTCGGAGATGTCGCCCGCACCGCACACCGCGAAGTCCAGATCCATCTGCAGCAGCGGATCCAGCTCGTCGTAGAAGCGCTGCTTGGTCCAGCCCGAGTCGGCGAACGTCGACATGTGCTCGGGCGTCATCACCACCATCGCCTCCGTGGGCAGCTTGCGGTTGCCGACGCACAACAGCTGCTGCGCAAGCGTGCGGATGAGCGAGCCGGGCGTGCGGGAGACCTGGTCGATGCAGCCGATCGGGCCGTGCCCGGCAAACAGCGTCACCGTGTCCTGGCCGGGCTCGAACCCGCGGCTCACCGACAGCGGGGGCCAGCCGTCGGGCAGCCCCTCCTCGTCCTCGGCGAAGCACCAGCCCACTTTCGAGGGCGACCCGAGCGCCGAGCGGTCGATGCCGCCGATGCCGGGCTTGCCACCGCCGACGTTGCGGATCACCAGCTGCAGGGCCCGGCCGATCGTGGAGTTGGCCCGGTTGCCCTGTCCGAGCGCGTTCTTGTCGGTGTTCATGCCGATGCGGTTCCGGATGGGGCCGTTCACGATCACGATCGGCCCCGAGAACCACAGCGTGCACAGCAGTCCGTGCATGTTGAACGTGTCGGTGCACGCGGCCTCGACTGCGGCCAGCACGACTGGCAGGTACTCGGGCTTGCAGCCGGCCATGACAGCGTTGACCGCCACCTTCTCCACCGTGCATTCAGCCAGCGCCGGCGGCACCACGGCCACGATCTCCTCGGGCGCCCGGCTGGTTCCCGCCAGCATGGCGGCCACACGCGCCTCGGTGGGCGGCACCACCGGCAATCCGTCTGACCAGCCGCGGTCATACGCCGCCTCGACGGGATCTTCCGCCGATGCCAGCTCCACCTTGCGGCTTGCGAACGATGTGGCGCCGAATCGCAGCGCCAGCTCGTCGGCCAGCAGCGGGTCCACCGACATCGAACCGCAGCCCGGTCGCATGTCGGGCAGCTCGGTGCCGAGATCGTCAGCACCGCTGAGCGCTTCCCAGCTTGTGCGGTCCCAGCCCACGGTGCGGGCCATCTCCCGGCCGTCCATCACGGCCATGAGCGTCGGCACGGTCTCGATCTCGTGGTGCCACGACACGGCCAGGTCGTGGTCATGGACGACCTCGGCTGACTGCCCGCCGAGCGCAGCCATGAACTCGGGGTCGTCCTGGGTGAACACCGTCAGGCGAGTGCCGCTGCGCACGGCATGGTCGACGAGCTCGGCGAGCACCGGTTCGACATCGCGGCAGGTGGGGCAGTCACGCTTGACGAACGCCACCAGCCCGTCGGCCAGGGTCGGCCGGCCGGTGCCGGACACCCCCGAGGGCAGTTCAGTTTCTGCAGGCACGCCGCGACTCTAGGTCCGAGCGGCAGCGGGATTCTCAGGCTCGGCCGCCGGGTCGCCTCGGGCGGCGGAAGCGTTGAAATCTGTCGCTACAGGGGGTGTGCCGCGAACTGCTCGCTTGCCGTGGCGTAGGCCTGCAGAGCCACAGCCGGCCGACGGCGGGGGTCGAGCAGGTTGCTGCCCATGGCATCGAGGTCGTCCGATGCCGGCATGACAATCTCCACACGCTCACTGTCCGTCAAGCTCAGTCGTTCGCATTCGGTGGCCATCCGGCTGGCGAAGCGCAGTGCGCTCCACCCCAGTGTCGTCGCGCCGAAATCCATTGCCGCTGCAATCGGCATCGTCCACGGCCGTGCCGCAGACGGCAGCTCGGCGATGCCCATCGGGGAGCTCACCACGACCAAGTCGTAGGACTCCTCGCGCAGCACATCGAGGTTGTCGGACGAGTGCACTCCCGCATCGATGTACGCAGTGCCGTCGATCTCGACCGGTTCGAAGACCGCCGGCACGGCACATGACGCCGCGACGGCCTCCGCAGGCGTCGCCGGGCCGTCGGCATCGAAGACCACGCGTTGGCTGGCATCGAGATCCACCACCGGAACGCGCAGTCTTGGCCCTGTCGGCCACTCCCCTTCGAACAGCCCGCGCACCATGTCGGCCACGTGCGATGTCGGCACGGCGCCACGGGGCAGCAGCGACGCCAGCGCAGTGCCGGGCGCCACCCGGCCTGGCATCGCCGCAGCGAGCATCCAGATGTGCGGTGCCATCGGCGCTCCGAAGCTGGCGGTGGCCTGACGCTTCGGGCCGCGCCGGGCCCGTGCCGCGCCGAGCAGCCGCTCGCCGTCGGGGCTGAGCGGTTGGCGCGTCTCGCGACGGAACAGATCGCTGGGACTGAGCCCGGCAGCCACCAGGGCCCCCGAGATCGAACCGGCCGAGGTACCGACGATCAGGTCGACCTCCCGAGCATCGATCGCCCAGGTGTCCTCGAGCGCTTTGAGCACGCCGGCATGGAAGGCCCCGCCCACAATGCCGCCGGAGCCCATCACCAGCGCCACGCTGCGGCCTGCCCGAGTGCGTCTGGGCGTCGCTGTCTCGCTCATGGGCTGCGGCGCCCCCGACTCGGCCTCGGACAGCGCCGACTAGCTCTCGACGTCGCTGTGCTCGAGCATCCAGCCGATCATCGAGGGGATCGAGCGCTTTCGGGCACCGTTGCCCACGATGAGGCCGACGTGGCCGGCGGGCAGCCTCATCTCGGTGGCGTCGTCGGAGCCGACCAGCTCGTCGAGGCCGTAGGTGGATTCGGGCGGCACGATGTGGTCGCGCTCGGCGATCACGTTCAGGAACGGCGCCGTGATGTCGGCGAGGTCCAGCTTGCGACCGCCGAGCACCAGGTCGCCGGTCACGAAGCCGTTGCCCTCGTTGAACATCTCGACGGTCTGGATCATCGTGGCGCCCGGGAACGGGATGTGATTGCGGGTCCACGACGTCATCGCCTGGTACGAGCTGAGGAACTTGTCGTCGTCGAGGTGCTCCCAGAAGTCCATGACCGTGCTGAGGTCAGAAGTCGGCGTCAGCAGAGTGAACGACGCCCGCACAGCCTCGGCGGGCACGTTGCCCGTGTGGTCCATCAGGTGTGCCGGATCGATGCCGCCCTCGCCCACGCCGGTCATGGCCGCGGGCATCTTGGTGAAATCCACGGGGGTGGCCATCACCACAAGGTTGCGGATCGGGTCGTCGGGATGACCGGCCGCATACAGCAGCGACAGCAGGCCGCCGTAGCAGTAGCCGAACACGGTGACGCCATTGTGGCCACCCATCTGGTTGACCTTGGCCACCGCCTGGGGCAGCAACTCGTCGCAGTAGGTCTCGAGGGTGTTGTTGGCTTCTTCCTCGTCGGGCACGCCCCAGTCGAGCAGGAACACGTCGAAACCCTCGGCCACGAGCCGCTCGATGAAGCTGTTGCCCGGCTGCAGATCCAAGATGAACGAGCGGCTGACCAGGCTCATCACCAGCAGCAGCGGCGGGCGCACCGTGGGGTTCTCGCTGCGGTAGCGGTACAGCACTGCCTTGCCGTTGCTCCATACCGCGTCGCGGGGCGTCTGGCCGACGGGGGCACGATCGATGCCCATGACGTGGCGGGTCAGGTTCCACCAGCGCCGCATGCCGGTCTCCCACATCTCGGCGTAGGGGGCGAACAGGTCGGACAGGTCGGGCGAGTCGGACTTCTGCGTGTCGCGCTCGGGCGATTCGCGATTAGTGCCAGAGGCGGACTTGGGCTTGATCTTCGTGGTTGCAGGCATGGATGTTCCTTCAATGAGAGGGGGTAGATCAGGAAACTTCGACAGCGGCGGCAGGCTTCTTGGCAGCCGCCTTCCGGGCCGGCTGCGCTGCGCCATTGGTGGCCGGCTCGTCGCCGACGGGAGGAACGGTGGCCACCTCGAAGACGAGGTTCTTCAGGCCCTTCAGCTCCCGATCTACCGCGGCGACCTGCTGGCGCAGCTTGCGCACATCAGTGGCCGCAGGCAGGTTCCAGAAGTGCAGCCACCGCCGGCTGGCGCGCTCGAATTCGGCAGTCAGCGCGCTGGTGACCTTGGCGCTCGCCGCCATGAAGTCGCGGAAGCCGTCCGAGGCTGTGAACTGCTCGAGTCCGGGCGCTACGGCCTTCTCCCATTCGTTATAGATCTCACGCCATTGCTTGGCCATGTGTATTTCCTCCGGAATAAGGGGGGTGTCCGGGTTGCAGTCACGGGGTCCGGCGGCGCACGAGACGCCTGCCGGCGCGAATTGACCAGCCGCCGAGACAGATTCAGCCGCTGCTCAATTGCATGACGCTATGCAATCATATAGAGGTTACGAACTTGCTACACACAGGTTTCACCGACGAAAATTGTGTGACACACTGCAATGACCTGCGGGCGGCAGGCGGGCGGATCGGCTAAGCTATGAAGACAGCCGATGAACATGATCGATCTGGACCAGCAGGGTGCGGGAGACCCAGCGCAGTCCCTTGACAGCGGCACTCGTCGCACCCTCGGACTGCCTCGCGTTCGCGACGCGCGACGTCACAGCGATCCGACGTCCGCCGACTGGGGTGACGACTGGGATCTCGATCACAAGGTCGCCGCGCTGTGGCGCGCGGCTCGACTGGGACCCACCGTCGAACGCCTGCGTCGTCACGTCCTCGGCGGCGGATCGCAGTCCATCGAGCCGGGACAATTCCGTGCGCTCGACGCCGTCGCCGGCAACGGGCCCGCAACCATCAGGACGCTCGCGGACATCATGGACGTGGAACCCAGCACCGTCACCCGTGCGGTCACCAGGCTCGAGACAGACGGACTCGTCTACAAGCGACGAGCCGAACGCGATCACCGAGAGGTGCTGGTAGAGCTGACCGACCTCGGTGCAGCCCGCCACCAGTACTTCGTGGACCGCGCCTATCGCATCTACGAGGAGATCTTCACCGTCTTCGACACCGGCGAGCGTGAGGTTCTTGCAGACTTGCTCGAACGCATGCTCGTGTCGACCGACGCCGCTCTCGCACGGCTCGACGCCCGGGCGCTGTAGCGCCCGCTCTCCGAGGAGATCTCACACCGAATGGTCACGGCTCCCACCGACGCTCAAGCAGGCAGCCGCCCGCCGGAGGGCCGCCGGCCGAGGTCGCCGCTGCGCACCGGTTGCCGGGCAGCCGGGTCGGTAGCCGAGTGGATCCGGGGCCACAACGAGGACGACCTGCCGGCGGTGCGCCAGTCCCCCTCAGCCGCGTGGAAGTGGATGATCGACGAGTGGGCGCTGCAGTTGGAGCTGGCGACGGCCCGCATGCGGATTCCCGACGGATCGTTCCGGCAGCGGCTGCGCTCGGAGCTGGCCGAGGCCCACCGGCTCTATGCCGACTGCGGCTGGTTGGACGACCCCGCCGCCTACCACCGCACTCCCCCGCCGCTCGACACCGGCGTGGACGTGCGCGCCACCTCAGCGGGCGACGCCGACTTCTGGCACGTCCGCTTCCGCAGCGAATTCGAGCCGTGGCCCGGCGAGCCCGGCCGCGACCGCTGGATGAACTACCGGCCGGTCCGCACCACCCACGCATGGATGCTGCAGCACGCCGACCAGCCCCGCCCGTGGGTCGTGGCCGTCAACGGCTACCGCACCGGCGAGGCCGAGCTGGACATGTGGATGCTGTACGCGCACCGCCTCCACCGGCGCTGGGGACTCAACGTGATCGCCGTCGTGCTCCCGCTGCACGGCCCCCGGGCCATCGGCGTGAGCGGCTCACGAGTCGTCCACGCCGGCGCCATGAACACCGTGTTCACCGTGGCACAGGGTGCGTGGGACATCCGCCGGGTGATCGGCTGGGTGCGTGACCAGCACGAAGCGCCCGCCGTCGCGGTGTCCGGCGTCTCACTGGGCGGCTACATGGCAGCCATGACCGCCGCGCTCGAAGACGACCTGGCGGCGGTGATCGCCGGGGTCCCCGAGAGCGACCTGGCGCGCGGCACCCGCCGGCAGGTCGAGCCGCTGCTGCCCCCGTTCTACGAGCAGTGGGGACTGTCATGGGAGCCGTACGAGCAGATCCTCTCGGTGGTGTCGCCGCTGTCGCTGCCGTGCCTGGTGCCGCGCGAGCGCCGCTACATCTATGCCGGGCTGCTCGACCGCTGGGTGCGCCCCGGCAACATCAAGACGCTGTGGGAGCACTGGGAGCGTCCCGACATGCTGTGGTACCAGGGCTCGCACCTGTCCTACCCCTTCGAGCGCGAAGTCACCCGATATGTCGATCGGGCAGCACTCGAGACGTTCGGCCCGCAGCCGGCGTCGCCGCCGCGCTGAGGGCCGCTAGACGCGATCCGGCTGTCCCAGCACGGCCAGCCGGTGCCGAACGACCTTGCCGGTCGTCGTCATGGGCAGCGCATCCACGAAGTGGATGTCGCGGGGAACCATGAAGCTCGGCAGCCGCTCGGCGACCCACGATCGCAATTCGTCCGGATCGACCCGGCGGCGCGAGCGCTCGACGACGAAGGCCGACACACGCTGGCCGAACTCGGGATCGTCCACGCCCACCACGGCCGCCACCTCGACGCCGGGATGGCGGCCCAGCACTTCCTCGACGCCGGAGGGGAAGACGTTCTCGCCGCCGGTCACGATCATGTCGTTGGCACGACCCGAGATGTGCAGCCGACCATCAGCATCGAGGCTGCCGATGTCGCCGGTCGCCATGAGCGTGCCGGCGCGATCGCCGTCGCTGCCGTCGGTGTAGCCGAGGAACTGCGCTGTGCTGGCGAGGTGCACCCAGCCCGCAGTGCCCCGCGGCGCCGGCATCCCGTCATCGTCGAGAATCGTGAGCATGACGCCGTCAGGCGGCCGACCCACGGTGCCGGGAGCAGCCCGCAGATCGGCGGGGTCGGCGATGGTGCCGATGGCGGTCTCCGTCGAGCCGTAGACGTTGTAGAGGCAGTCGCCGTAACGGTCCATCCACGCCCGGGCCAGATCTCCTGAGAGCACGTTGCCGCTGCTGAGCACCATGCGGGGTCGCTGCTGCTGCGGCGGTTCGATCGCCAGATCCAGCATGCGACGCAGCATCGAAGGCACCACCACCAGCGCGTCGTAGCGCCGCTCGCACATCAGCTGGCCGACCTCTGTGGCGTCGAAGCGCCGCCGCATCTCGATCGTGCTGGCAGTGGCCAGGCCGACGACGAGCTGGCTGAGACCCCATGCGTGGAACAGCGGCGAAGCGATGAAGTAGCGATCGCCGAGGCGATAGGGAACCCGCCGCAGCATGCCGGTCCCGCCGACGCGAGTCGTCTTCAGGGGCCGAACAGCGCTCTTGGGCGCGCCGGTGGTCCCCGAAGTGAGCAGCACGAGCTTGGGTCGCCGCGTCGGCGGCGAGCACGGCAGGCCCTCGGCTGCGATGCGGGCCATGGAGCTTTTGCCGTCGCCGTCCGCCATGAAGATGGCGGCCGAAGTTCCCGCCTGCTCGATGACGTCGGCGAACTCGTTGTCGGCGACGATGGCCGCGATGCCGTCGCGGGCACACACCTCAGCAAGATTCGAGGCTGGCAGCGCGGTCGACAACAACACGGTGTCGCAGCCGGCGCGTTCCGCAGCGACAAGCGCCGTGACGAACCAGCGGTGGTTGCGGCACAGGATGCCGACCGCTCCCAGGCTGCCGTCGGGCCTCATGGCCGCGGCTCGCAGCCTCGCTCCCACGCTCGTCGCAGCGCGATCGAGCGCGCGGTAGTCGAGGGAGCCAGCATCGTCGACGACCGCAGTGCGGCCGCCGAACCGCAGCGCAGCGGCTGTGACTGCGGCGGCACTGCCCGTGCCCCACCTGATCGACGCCCACCACCGCGCCGTGTTCAGCGCAACGTCGGCAGCCCCCATGCGCAGGGCCACACTCCACAGGTGGTCGCCTGCTTCGAACACGCCATTCGAACGGGTCGCTGTGCTCACTGTGCTCAGGCTTCGCCGGTGCCGAAGCTGCGGTACACGCCCAGCAGGGCTGCCTTCTGCTCGTCGGTGAGATTGGGATCGGCCTGGACGGCCTCGACGACAGTGGGCACGTCCTCGCGGTCCATCAGGCCCGCATACGACAGCAAGGTGGCGGCCCGCACGTTGAGCGCCTCGGCAAGTGCCTTGAGCACCCGGACGGACGGCTCGTGCAGCCCCCGCTCGATCTGGCTGAGGTACGGATTGGACAGGCGCGCCATCTTGGCCAGCTGACGCTGGCTCAACTCCATCAGCTCGCGCTGAGCCCGGATGAAGTCGCCGAGCTGGTCAAAGCCCGGGAATGGGCTTGCCGACGGCTGATCGTCCGCGTCTGCGGCGTCAGCGTCGGAAGCGGCCATCAGGCCTGGGCATCCTCGCTGGCCCGCTCCCACGCTGCAGCGATGCGAGCGGCGCAGTCCTTGTTGGCCTCGTGAACCCGGCCCAGGAAGCCGAAGTAGGTGTCGATCATCTCGGTCGGCTTGGGCAGGTACTCCGCGAACGGACCGGCGACTGCGGGCACGGCAGCGAGCCATGCCTCGGCGACGCGCTCGTTCATCGAGACGAACTGCTCCTGGGCAGTCTTCATCTGTTCAAGGGTGCGATCTTGCACTTCGCGGATGGAATCAAGAACGGCCATGTGGCTTGCTCCGGTACTCAAGGGGGAAGCGCCGGAGGGGGGTCACCGGCGCTGTTAGAAATAGTACCCACTTCGGGAACAACTTGCAACTTGTTGTTACAGGGCGGCTTGGACTATTCGGGCGAATTGGGTTGGGTCCAGGGAGGCGCCTCCTACTAGGGCGCCGTCTATGTCGGGCTGTGCGAGGAGTTCTTGGGCGTTGGCGGGCTTGACGCTTCCGCCGTACTGAATGCGGAGGTGCTGGCCGGTTCCCCGGCGCATGTCGTCGACTACTTGGCGGACGGTGGCACACATGCCCTGGGCGTCCTGGGGCGAGGCGTTGCGGCCAGTGCCGATGGCCCAGACGGGTTCGTAGGCGACGACCAGGGTCTCGAAGTGGGCCTTGGTCAGCTTGGCGAGGCTTCCCTGCAGCTGGGTGGTGACCACATCGGCGGCACGGCCGGCTTCTCGGTCGTCGAGCGTCTCGCCGACGCAGACGATGGGGGTCATGCCTGCCTTGGCCACGGCCGCTGCTTTTGCGGCGATGAACTCGTCGGTTTCGCCGAACAGGGCCCGGCGCTCGCTGTGACCGACGATGACATAGCTCACGTCCAGCTTGGCGAGCATCGCGGGCGACACCTCGCCGGTGAAGGCGCCCTGGCCCTGGTCGTGGCAGTTCTGGGCGCCGAGCTTGAACTCGAGGCGATCGGCGTCGATGACGGTCTGGCACGAGCGCAGGTCCACGAACGGCGGGTGCAGGCTGATCTCGACCCGGTCGTAACGGTGCCGGGCCAGCTCGTAGCTGAGCTTCTGGCACAGCTGGATGGCCTCGAGGTGATTGAGGTGCATCTTCCAGTTGCCCGAGATCAAAGGCGTTCGGCTCATCGTCGCTCTCCCCTGCTGCCTCAGCGCTGTGGCGAGTCTCGCAGCGCAGCGAGACCGGGCAGATCGCCATGCTCGATCAGCTCGAGCCCCGCCCCTCCCCCGGTCGAGATGTGATCCATGTAGGGCACCAGGCCGAATTGAGCCACCGCCGCCGCGCTGTCGCCCCCGCCGACCACGGCGAATGCGCGGGAATCAGCCATGGACTGCGCAACTGCGCGAGTGCCGGCGGCGAATCGCTCGTCCTCGAACAATCCCATCGGGCCGTTCCAGAAGACGGTGCGGGCATCTGCGATGACGTCGTCGAACTCCGCAGCCGAGCCGGGGCCGATATCGAGGCCACGACACCCATCGGGCAGAGTGCGGCCCATCTGGCGCACGGTGCCGCCGGCATCCAGAGCGGTGATGTCGCTGGGCAGGACGATCCTGGTGCCGCCCCCCAGCAGCCGCTCGCAGGTCTCGATGAAGTCGGGCTCGCACAACGAGTCGCCGACCTGGTGACCCATCGCAGCCAGGAACGTGAAGCACATCCCTCCGCCGATGACCAGCGTGTCGACCACCCCTGCAAGGGCCTCGACGACGCCGAGCTTGTCGCTGATCTTCGCGCCCCCGAGCACCGCCACGAACGGCCGCCGGGCATCAGCACGCAGGCCGCCGATCACCTCGACCTCGCGGGCCAGCAGCCGGCCGGCTGCGCTCGGCAGATGCCGGGGAGGTCCCACGATGGACGCGTGAGCCCGGTGGCTGGCACCGAAGGCGTCATTCACATAGCCGTCGAAGGGAGCTCGCTGTGTTCCGTTGCCGAAGCGCACCACGATCTCACCCGCAACGAGGGCATCGGCGAACGCAGCGTCGTTCGCAGTCTCGCCCGCATGGAAGCGCAGGTTCTCCACCATCTCCACGCCCGGCGCGGATGCGGCGAGCCGTTCGGCTACCGGAGTGAGCGAGAAGCGCTCGTCGGGAGTTCCCGCAGGTCTGCCCAGGTGAGAGCACGCCGTGACCGCCGCACCCCGTTCGGCCAGCCACGACAGCGTCGGCAGTGCCGCACGGATGCGCAGGTCGTCGGCGATCTCACGGCGACCGTCCGGACCTTCGCGCAGCGGCACGTTGAAGTCGCAGCGCACGAGGATGCGGCGGCCGTCGAGCCCGCCGAGCTGCTGTTCGAGATCTTCCAGCGTCGGCAGGGCGCCGCCGCTCGCCTGCAGGCTCATCGATTGCAGGCGATGCCCACGAGGTCGACGAGCCGGTTCGAGTAGCCCCACTCGTTGTCGTACCAGCCGAGGACCTTCACCATGTTGCCCATCACCATCGTCAGCCCGGCGTCGAACACGCAGCTCGCCGGGTTGCCGACGATGTCCGCGCTGACCAGGGGATCAGTGGAGTAGTCGAGCACGCCCGCCAGCGGCCCATCGGCAGCCGCCTGGGCAAAGGCCGCGTTGACCTCGTCGGTGCTGGGGCTTGCATCGAGCACTGCGGTGAAGTCGGTGATGGATCCGTCCGGAATGGGCACCCGCAGCGACGTGCCGTCGAGCTTGCCGGCCATGGCCTGCAGCACCAGACCGGTCGCCCGCGCTGCGCCGGTCGAGGTGGGGATGATGTTGACCGCTGCAGCCCGGGCACGACGCAGGTCGCCATGGGGGCCGTCCACCAGCGACTGGTCGCCGGTGTAGGCGTGGATGGTGGTCATCAGCCCCTGCTGCACACCGAACGCCTGGTCCAGCACCTGCACCATCGGCACGAAGCAGTTCGTCGTGCAGCTTGCGTTCGAGACGACCTTGTGGCTAACAGGATCGAAATCGGCGTCGTTGACGCCGACGACGAACGTGGCATCCGCACCCGATGCCGGGGCGGAGACGATTACGAGCGGTGCACCGGCGTCGAGATGCATCGCCGCCTTGTCGCGAGAGGTGAAGATGCCGGTGGACTCCACCACCACGTCGACGCCGTAGTCAGCCCAGGGCAGGTCCGCAGGGTTGCGCTCGGACAGCACAGGCAGCACCGAGCCGTCGATCGAGATGCCGCCGTCGGTTGCGGCGATGTCGTTCGGCAGGTTGCCGAGCACCGAGTCGTACTTGAGCAGGTGGGCCATGGTGGCGGTGTCGCCCAGGTCGTTGACCGCCACGATCTCGATGTCGCTGCCGGGGCGGTCGGCC
The DNA here is from genome assembly GCF_965203655.1 of Candidatus Poriferisodalis sp. GTDB lineage: Bacteria > Actinomycetota > Acidimicrobiia > Acidimicrobiales > Poriferisodalaceae > Poriferisodalis. Next base: position 49,105 of record NZ_CBDBDD010000004.1, on the reverse strand, counting down.
GCCCGGTAGAAGTTGCGCCCGATCCGGCCGAAACCGTTGACGCCCACGCGCACGCTCATCTGCTGCCGTCCTCTTCGTCCCGCGAGCCCGCCGGGCTGGCAGCCCCGACTCGATCTGTCGCTAGCTGTCTAGCGGGAGAACAGCGCTCAGCGGGCGATGTCGCGGTGGCGGCAGTGAAGGTCGTGGCCCCGCTCGACGAGCAGGCGGGTCACCTGCTCGGCAATCGCCACGCTGCGGTGCCTGCCGCCGGTGCAGCCCAGCGCGATCGTGAGGTACGACTTGCCCTCGGACCGGTAGGACGGGAGCAGCGATTCGAGCATTGGCATGAGGTGCTCGAGGAATGCTGCGGTCACCCCCTGGCCGAGCACCCAGTCACGCACGCCCGGGTGCAGCCCGGTGTAGGGACGCAACTCGGGCACCCAGTGCGGGTTGGGCAGGAACCGGCAGTCGAACACAAGATCGGCCTCGCGCGGCACGCCGTGCTTGTAGCCGAATGACATGACCGCTGTGCGCATGCCGAGCTCGTCGCCGGTCGCGCCGAACTCGTCGTGCACCCGGTCTCGCAGCTCATGGACGTTCAGGTCGCCGGTGTCGATGACCACATCGGCCATGTCGCGCACATCGGCCAGCAGCTCGCGTTCCAGCTCGATGGCATCGATGACTGAATCCGCTACGGGCTCGGCATTCGGCGACGCTGCGGCATCGGCCCCCGCTTCGGCCAGAGCAGGCAGATCGCCGGTGTGCAGCGGGTGCCGCCGGCGTGTGTCGTCGTAGCGCCGCACGAGCACCTCAGTCGGGGCATCGAGATAGACGACACGCACGGCGGCGTTGAGTTCGCGCAGCTGCTCGATCGCGGTCACCAGATCCTCCCGGTACTCCCGGGTCCCGGCCACCAGCGCCACGCGACGCAGCCGCGCTCGGGGCGAAGCAACCATGTCGGCCACATCGCCGATCAAGTGCGGCGGCAGGTTGTCGATGACGAACCAGCCCAGATCTTCGAGCGCGTTCGCAGCCGTCGAGCGGCCGGCACCCGACAAGCCCGCAACAATCGCGAATTCTGGTCCCCCAGCCATGCCGCCGAGGGTACGGGCGAGGCGCCCGACTCAGGAGCCGGTCTCGACCTCCCCCGGGTGGGTGGCGGCAAACACCGCCTCAGCCACTGCATTGGGCAGCCAGCTCAGAGCTTGCAGGTCGTCGAGCGTCGCCGACTTGACAGCGCCGACGCTGCCGAACTCGCGCACCAGGCGGACCCGCCGCTTGTCCCCGAGACCCGAGATCCCGTCGAGCACACCGCGCTTGAGGGCCTTGCTGCGCAGCTTGCGGTGGTACGACACGGCAAAGCGGTGACTCTCGTCGCGCACCCGCTGCAGCAGGTACAGCGCTTCAGACTGCCGGGGAATCCGCACCGGGTCCGAACGACCGGGCACGAACACCTCCTCGAACTGCTTCGCCAGCGCACACACCGGTATCTGGGAGCGCAGCCCTAGCTCTTCCAGCACGCCCGCTGCGACGCCCAACTGCCCCTTGCCGCCGTCGACCACCAGGAGCTGGGGCGGGTAGGCGAAGCGGCCCTGCTCGGAGGCGGGCAGATCGCGCTCGGCCAGATAGTTCCGCAGCCGCCGCCGGAGCACCTCGTCCATCGCCGCGTAATCGTCGTTGCCCTCGACATCGCGGACCCGGAAGTGCCGGTACTCGCTGCGACGCGGCAGACCGTCCTCCAGCACCACCATCGAGCCCACGTAGTTGGTGCCCTGGAGGTGGCTCATGTCGTAGCACTCGATCCGCAACGGCGGCGTCGCCAGATCCAGGTGCTCAGCCAGCTCGTTCAGCGCGCGGGCCCGGCTGTTGTGATCTGCCCCCCGGCGCAGTCGATGCCGTGCCAACGACTCTCGTGCGTTGTGGCTCGCGGTCTCCATCAACGCCCGCTTGTCGCCGCGCTGCGGGACCCGCAGCGTCACTCGAGAGCCCCGCTGAGAACTCAGCCATTCCTCGTACACCCCCACCTCAGGCGGGAGCGTCGGCACGAGCACCACCTTGGGCCAACCCAGCGGGTTCTCGTCGTGATACAGCCCCGAGAGCACACGGGCAACGAGCTGCGGTCCGTCCAGCTCCTCCACCTTGTCCACGACGAAGCCTCGCTGGCCCATCACCCGCCCCTTGCGCACGAAGAACAGCTGCACGGCGGCTTCGAGTTCGTCGTCACCGATGCCGATGACATCGAAATCCTCGTTGCGAGTTCCGGCGATCTGCTGTTTCTCTATCGCTCGCTTGACGCTGGCGAGTCGGTCGCGCAACCGGGCAGCCAACTCAAACTCGAGCTCGGTCGACGCATCGGCCATGCGCTGGGTGAGATCGTTCACCACCTCATCGGTGTGGCCTTCGAGGAATCGCACCAGCTCGCGCACCAGGCGGTCGTAGTCCTCCCGGCTGATCTCCCCCACGCACGGGCCGGCGCACTGCTCGATGTGGTACAGCAAGCAGGGCCGGCCGAGCCGCTCGTGGGTCGCGAGCTTGCTGTCGCTGCACGTGCGGATCGGAAAGGTGCGCAGCAGAAGGTCGAGCGTCTCACGGATCGCGTAGGCATGCCCGTAGGGCCCGAAGTACCGGTTGCCACGCTTGCGCCGTCCGCGTATCACCATCGCCCGCGGCCATTCGTCTGCCAGCGTCACAGCCAAGAACGGGTACGACTTGTCGTCGCGCAGCCGGACATTGAACCTGGGTTGATGCCGCTGTATGAGGCTGTACTCGAGCATCAGCGCTTCGACCTCGGTGGTCACCTCAATCCACTCGACCGAGGCGGCCGTGGCCATCATCTGCGCGGTGCGATGGTGCAGCCCAGCGGGGTCGCCGAAGTAGCTGTTCAGGCGAGACCTCAGGCTCTTGGCCTTGCCCACGTAGATGATGCGACCGTCCGAATCCAGGAACTGGTAGCTCCCCGGTGCATCCGGTACCGATCCCCCCTCAGGACGCAGGCCCACACTTGCAGACTAAGGAGCCGAGCCCGATATGTGGGTCCGATAGGTGGATACTGCGAGGGCGTGTAGTAAGTTTCGCCGTCGAAAGGTCCGATCTTGAGCTGCCCGCTCTGGCATGCCTCGGGATTGGCATGGTGCGGTCATTCCGCATCTCGTAGCTGCGCAGGAGGCTGCACAATATGGAACTCGCACAGGAGCGGGACTCGGGCACCAACGTCATCAGTCCCGCGGGCCGGGTTGATGGATCAAACTCCGCCGACTTCCACGAAGCGCTCGCCGCAGCCATTGCTGACGACGACAGCCGCGTCATCCTCGACATGGGCGGAATCGATTACATCAGCAGCGCCGGGTTGCGCGTCTTGTTGCTGGTCGCCCAGCGCCTCGGCGGAAGCTCGACACCGTTCGCCGTCTGCTCCCTTGCCGCATCGGTCGACGAAGTGTTCCGCATCAGCGGCTTCAATCAGATCATCACGGTATACGGGACGCTCGACGAGGCGAAGGCGCAACTGGCCTAGCCGCGCCGATGTCCCAACCCTGGCGCATCCTCGTCGTCGACGACGAGCCCGACCTCGAGCCGCTCGTCCTGCAGCGGATGAGGCGTCAGATCCGCGGCGGCAAGTACCAGTTCGAGTTCGCCGGCAACGGCTTGGAGGCACTCGAGAAGCTGCGGGCCGACGACACGATCGACTTGGTCCTGTCTGACATCAACATGCCCCAGATGGATGGGCTCACGCTGCTGTCGCAGCTCAGCTCGCTGGATCAAGACCTGCGAGCGGTGATCATCTCCGCGTACGGCGACATGGGCAACATTCGCACGGCGATGAACCGCGGTGCCTTCGACTTCGTCACCAAGCCTGTCGACTTCGACGATCTGCAGATCACGATCGACCGCACCGTCGAACATCTTCGGCAGTGGCGGGAGGCGACGGCCTCGCGGGACAAGCTGGTCACGCTCCAGAACGAACTCGACATCGCCACGAACGTCCAGCAGTCGATCCTGCCATCGGATTTTCCGGCGACAGCGAAGTACGAGATCAACGCCAACATGGTGCCTGCCCGCAATGTCGGCGGCGACTTCTACGACTATGTCGGCGTCCCGAACGATCGGATGTTCGCAACCGTCGCAGACGTGTCGGACAAGGGCATACCGGCGGCGCTGTTCATGATGTCGAGCCGGACTGCACTCAAAGGTGCGGCGATCGGTACCGGCTCGCCGCGGGAAGCCCTCATCGAGGCAAACCGGGTCTTGCAGGCCGACAACCCGACGCTCATGTTCGTGACGGTCATCATGGCGGTCTACGACCCCCACAGCGGCGAAGTGACCTATTCGAGCGCCGGCCACGATCCGCCGGTGGTAGTGCGTGCCGACGGAAGCGCTGAGCAATTGCCCGCCATGGGAGGCATCGCGCTGGGCGTCGCGCCCGAGGAGCTGTTCGGGGCCAACCTGAAAGAGCACACGTTCTCGCTCGCACCGGGCGAGACGCTGCTGCTCTACACCGACGGTGTCAGCGAGGCCATGAACGTCGAGCACGAGGAATTCGGCACGGCTCGACTTCTCCAGCTCTTCGAGGGCAACGCGCCAAAGAGCGCCGATGAAGCCATGACCGCCGTCTTCGATGCCGTCCACGAGTTCGCCGGGGAGGCCCCCGCCTCGGATGACATCACCTGTCTGGCCCTGCACCGGAGTGCCACACCATGAGGCATGGTCTTCGTAGCGTCGAGATTCGGACTGATCAGCTCCTCGACACCGCACCATGCCGTCGAGCCCTCACCACGGAGCGCCGTACATGCGACGTTCGCTGAACATCACTCCCGTGCCGGGAGCGGCGGCCGCCGAGGCACTGCCGCGCATCGTGGCGTTCGTCGAGGAGATGGCAGAGCTCGATGACTGGGCGCCCGATCTCGTGCTGCGGTCGAATCTGATCCTGGAGGAGCTGATTCTCAACACGCTGACCCATGGCCGCACGAGCGGTCTCAGCGACATCGAGATCACGCTGGAGAGCGGAGTGAACTCGGTCACGATCACCGTGGTGGACGACGGTGCCGCATTCGACCCGCTCAACGACAAGCCCTCGCCGGATACCGAGCTACCGCTCCAAGAGCGGTCGATCGGCGGCCTCGGCCTGCACCTGGTGCGCACCATGGCAGAAGACCTGGAGTACAAGCACGCCGACGGCAAGAATCACCTCACGCTGGTCGCTCGGGCTGGTGCCTGACGGCTCTCGACAGCGCATGCGCCTGCGCCTGTCGGCCAGACAGCGCGCCCGCATCTCGACAGCCGTGCTCGGGGTCGCACTTGCCGTGGTGATTGCCGCGTGCACCGGGTCGGGCACGAGCTCGATCGACGGCAACCGCGGCGGCAGCGGCGGTGGCGATTTCGCCGCACCGGCAGCCCCGACGGTGCCCCAAGGCGGCAGCACCGAGACCGGCGTGTACAGCGATCGAGTGGTGTTCGGGCAATCTGCTGCACTGAGCGGTCCCGCCGCGGAACTCGGCGTCGGCATGCGCTTGGGGATCCTGGCAGCGTTCGAAGAGGCCAACCGGGCCGGGGGCGTCAACGGGCGGCTGCTCGAGCTGAGGTCCCTCGACGACTCATACGAGCCCGAAGCCGCCATTGCCAATACTGCAGCGCTCATTGACAGCAAAGAAGTGTTTGCGCTGATCGGCGCCGTGGGAACACCGACATCCCGCTCCGCAACCCCCGTGGCGGCCGCCGCCGACATTCCCTACGTGGCACCGTTCACGGGGGCCGGGTTCCTGCGGAATGACGACTGGACCAACATCGTCAACCTTCGTGCCTCCTACGCTCAGGAAACCGAAGAGATGGTGGAACGCCTGACAGTCGACTTGGGCATCGAGCGCATCGCCGTGCTCTTCCAAGACGATTCGTTTGGCCGTGCCGGTTACTTCGGCGCACTTGCCGCACTCGAACGGCGCGGCATGGAGCCCGTCGCGATCGGCTTCTACCCACGCAACACCACGGCCATCAAGACAGCGCTGCTGGATCTGAAGGCCGGAGATCCCGAGGCCGTGATCATGGTCGGCGCGTATGAGCCCGTAGGCACCTTCATCTCGTGGTCGCGCAACACCGGCTTCGACCCGGTCTTCATCACACTGTCGTTCGTCGGCGCGAACGCGCTCGCCAACCAACTGGGCGCAGTCGGCGAGGGCGTGCTCGTCACCCAGGTCGTGCCGTTCCCGTTCGACGACTCCACCCCCGTCGTCGCGGCCTACCGGGCCGCCCTGGATCACCTGGGAACCGTGCACGCCGATTTCGATCACGTGGATCCCGATCCGGTTCCCGGCTTCGTGTCGCTGGAGGGCTACATCGCTGGCCGGCTCGCCATCGCCGGATTGGAGCAATGCGGCGTCTCGGTGACGCGCCAGTGCTTCTTGGACTCCATCTTGGGAGCCGACGAACTCGACGTGGACGGTTTCGTGCTGAACTTCGGCGACGGCGCGAGCATCACCGAGGACAACCAAGGCTCGGACGCAGTCTTCGTCACCCAGATCGGATCCGACACCGCCTACCGCGCTCTTGACACGCTGACGAGCACAGATCCATGACCGAGACAGCGTCTACCGACGAGACACCGCCGGGCAGCGACATCGGCGACGAACCCGAACCGGCCATCGAGACCGACGATTCCGTCGGGAGTGCATCCGGGGGCGACGCCTCTGCGGGGCACGGCGAGCTCAAGGACCCCAAGCCGTCGCTGCATCTGCGTATCTCGACGCAGATGTATGCGGGCATCGCCGTGCCGCTGCTGCTGGTGCTGGCCGCGAGCGTGATCGCGTGGATCTCGTTCACCCGGGTCGGCGAGGCGGAGCAGGAAGTCACCGAAGGGGCCATTCCCGAACTCGACGCTGCGTTTGGGGTCGCCGAGTCCAGCAACCGGCTTGTGGCCGGCGGGCCCGCACTCGTGTCCTCCACCCCGGAGGACTTCACCGATGTCGTCGCGGGAATCGCGGCAGCGCGGTCAGAGTTCGAGATCCAGCTGGAGCTGCTGTGGAATCGCGGCACCGGCTCGATGTGGCTCGGCGAGATGCGCGGGTACGCCGCTCAGCTCAACTCCAACATCGCCGCCATCGAATCCGAGATGCCCGAGTACTTCGCACTGGGCCGAGAGGCCGACGAGCTCAGAGCTGAGGTGGATGCCGCCGTGCGCGAGCTTGAGCGCGGGATCGTGCCGGCGCTCGACGACCAGCTCTTCTTTCTCGTCCAGGGACGGCGGCATCTGTGGACGCCCCCGGCGCCCGCGTCGATCCACAGGTCCGACGATGAGGTGCTGCTGTACCGGCGCTGGTCGGCATTGAGCGGTGATGTGTCGCAGACCGACGCCTTGCTGGCGAGCGCATTCAGCGCCTCGGATTCGGCGCTGATCGAACCGCTGCGGGAGAGCTTCGAATCGGCCAGGGACCGCATCGAGATCAACCTGGCCGGGCTGGACGATGCGGCCGGCCCCGAATTCCAAGCTGCGGTTGACCGGCTGATCGCGCTCGGACTCAGCGACGGCAGCGTCTTCGACGTCACACAGCGGCGTCTGCAGATCGAGGAGTCCCAACGCCGCCTGCTCGCCGAGAACCAAGACTTGGGAGTGGCACTGGTCGGCGAGATCGAATCTCTCGTCGGCGCGGTGCAAGCCGACGTGGACGCCACCACTGCGGCCTCGGCGCAGGCGATCAGCACTGGCCGACTGCTGCTCGTGGTGATCAGCGTTGTCGGCATCGTGGGCGCGCTGCTGTTCAGCTGGCTGTTTGTCGGCAAGCGGATCCTGCGCCGCGTCGCCGGGCTTTCGGACCGCATGCGGGCCTTGGCTGGCGGCGATCTGGAGACCCCTGTCGAGACCGGGGGCAGGGACGAGGTAGCCGAGATGGCGGATGCGCTCGAGCAGTTCCGCCAGGCGGCGCTCGAGGTGCAGCGGCTCAACCTCGTCGAAGAGCTCGCCGGCCAGCTCAGCGAGCGCAACGAGCAGCTTTCGCAGACGCTCGCCGACCTCGACCGCGCACAAGACCAAATCGTGGCGAACGAGAAGCTGGCGGCCTTGGGCGAGGTGACCGCCGGTGTCGCCCACGAGATCCGCAACCCGCTGAACTTCGTCAAGAACTTCGCCGAGTCGTCAGACGAGCTGCTCGAGGAACTGCTCGAAGCGATCGCAGATCCCGAGCCGCCCGACGACCAGGCCGATTACATCGCAGAGATCACCGGCGACCTCAAGGAGAACCTGACTCGCATCCGCGGTCACGGCGACCGGGCCAACCGCATCGTGGAGAGCATGCTGATGATGGGCCGGGGCGGCGGCGAGTCGCGCCCCGTGGAGATCAACGCCCTGCTCGAAGAGCACGCCATGCTCTCGTACCACAGCGCCCGGGCGCAGGATGCCGATTTCAACGTGACCATCGAGCGCGACTTCGACCCCGACGTGGGCGAGCTGGAGGTCATCCCCCAGGACATGGGCCGCGTGTTCTTGAATCTGGTCACCAATGCTGGCTACGCGGCGAACGAACGATGGCGAGACCTCGGCGGCGAGCCGGGCAAGATGATCACGGCAGGCGACGGCGACGACACGCCCTACTTCCCGACGATCTGGCTGAGCACCCAGCGCACCGACGAGTCGGCGGTGATCAAGGTCCGCGACAATGGCACGGGCATCCCGCCAGATGTGGTCCAGCGGATCTTCGAGCCGTTCTTTACCACCAAGCCCACCAATGAGGGCACGGGCCTGGGGCTGGCGATGTCGAACGACATCGTGCGAGGCCACGGTGGTCAGATCTCGGTGGAGAGCGAGCCCGGCGAGTACACCGAGTTCACGGTGGAGCTGCCGCTCGAACGCGCGGCACCCGTCGAGCCGATCGAGACCCCCGAACCGACGCCGGCGAGCTGATCGGCAGCGGGGCGCTGCGTCGCTCAGCCGACGAGCGGCGCGAGGTAGCGGCCGGTGTGGGACTCAGGCGTTGCGGCGACCTGCTCGGGCGTGCCTGCGGCCACCACCGTGCCGCCCCCGATGCCCCCCTCGGGACCCATGTCGATGATCCAGTCGGCGGTCTTGATGACGTCGAGGTTGTGCTCGATGACCACCACGGTGTTGCCGCCCGACACCAGCCGGTCGAGCACGCCCAGCAGCCGCCGGATGTCCTCGAAGTGCAGGCCCGTGGTGGGCTCATCGAGGATGTAGATGGTGTGGCCGGTCGATCGCTTCGAGAGCTCGCTGGCCAGCTTGACCCGCTGTGCCTCGCCGCCTGACAGCGTCGTCGCGGGCTGTCCCAGCCGGATGTAGCCCAGCCCGACATCGACGAGTGTCTGCATGTGACGCCGGATGGACGGCTGCGCACTGAAGAACTCCAAGGCGTCCTCGCAGGGCATCCCGAGAACATCGGCGATGGTCATGCCCTTGAATCGGATCTCGAGGGTCTCGCGGTTGTAACGAGCGCCCTTGCACACCTCGCAGGGCACGTAGACGTCGGGCAGGAAGTGCATCTCGATCTTGATGGTGCCGTCACCGGCGCAGGCCTCGCAGCGGCCGCCCTTCACATTGAAGCTGAAGCGGCCCGGCAGGTAGCCGCGCACCTTCGCCTCGTTGGTCGCCGCGAACAGCTTGCGGATGTGATCGAAGACCCCCGTGTAGGTGGCCGGGTTGGAGCGCGGCGTGCGTCCGATGGGCGACTGGTCGATGTCGATGACCTTGTCGAGCGCCTCGACGCCCTCGATGGAGGTGTGGAGCCCGGGCACCCCCTTGGAGGAGTAGATCCGCTGCATGAGCGCCTTGTAGAGGATCTCGTTGACCAACGTGCTCTTGCCCGATCCCGACACGCCGGTCACGCAGATGAAGCACCCCAGCGGGAACTCCACATCGATCTTGCGCAGGTTGTGCTCTCGGGCGCCACGCACGACGAGGCGGTCCAGCCCCAGAGAGCGTCGCGACGGCGGCACCGGGATCTCCCGGACGCCGGCAAGGTACTCGCCGGTCACCGATCCGGGTGCCGATGCCAGCCCATCCACCGGGCCGCTGTAGACGATCTCGCCCCCGTGCTCGCCGGCACCGGGGCCGATGTCGACCACCCAGTCCGCCACCGAGATGGTCTCGAGATCATGCTCCACCACCAGCACGGTGTTGCCGAGATCGCGCAGGTGCAGCAGCGTGTCGATGAGCCGCCGGTTGTCGCGCTGGTGCAGCCCGATCGAGGGCTCGTCCAGCACGTACAGCACGCCTTCGAGACCGCTGCCGATCTGGCTGGCGAGGCGGATGCGCTGGGCCTCGCCGCCGGCCAGCGTTGCCGCCGAGCGGTTCAGCGTGAGGTAGTCGAGGCCCACGTCGAGCAGGAAGTTCAGACGGGCGTCGATCTCCTTGATGATCGGCGCTGCGATCATGCGCTGGCGCTCGGTGAGCTCGAGACCGTCGATGATCTTCGCTGCCTCGCCGATCGATGCCGAGCAGAGCTCGAAGATGTTCCGGCCGGCCACCCGCACAGCCAGCGACACCTCGTTGAGCCGTGCGCCGTGGCATGCCGGGCACGGCACCTCGCGCATGTATCCCTCGATGCGGTTGCGCGACCAGTCGCTCTCGGTATCAGCGTGACGGCGGCGCAGGAACGGGATGACTCCCTCGTAGCGGGTGGTGTAGCTGCGTGAGCGGCCGTAGCGGTTGCGGTAGCGGACCGTGATCTGCTGACCCGACGGCGCACCTTCGAGCAGCAGCGTGCGATGGCCTGGGTCTAGCTGCGACCACGGCACGTCGAGCGGGACGCCATGCTCCTCGCCGACCGCTTCGAGCAGCCGCGTGAACCACTTGCCGGTCGCCCCAGCCCACGGAGCGAGCGCCCCGTCGGCGACGGTCAGCTCGCTGTTCGGCACGACGAGTTCGGGATCGACCTCGTAGCGCGTGCCGAGGCCGTCGCAGGTCTGGCAGGCACCGTAGGGGGAGTTGAACGAGAAGTTCCGAGGCGCCAGCTCCTCGAAGGAGCGGCCCGTCGTCGGCGAGTACAGGTGCTGGCTGAACGTCAGTATTCCCTCAGCGTCGTCCTGGGTGCCGTTCGAGCTCTGCGGCACAACATGGATCCACACGTGACCGTCAGCCAACCCGAGCGCGGCTTCCACCGACTCGGTCAGCCGCTGGAAGATGTCGCCGCGCATCACGAGCCGATCGACGATCACCTCGATGTCGTGGTTGACGTAGCGATCGAGACGCTCGATCTCGTCGACGCTGCCGAGATCCAGCACCTCGCCGTCCACCCGGACCCGCGCGTAGCCCTGGCGGGCGAAGTCGCCAAGCTGGGTGTGGTAGTCGCCCTTGCGACCGCGCACCACCGGCGCCAACACCTCGAAGCGAGACCCCTCATCGAGCTCCAAGATCCGGTCCACGATCTGCTGGGCCGTCTGGCGCTGGACGACTTCTCCCGTCTGGGGGTCGTACTGGATGCCGATGCGGGCGTAGAGCAGCCGCAGGTAGTCGTACACCTCGGTGATCGTCCCGACGGTCGAGCGGGGGTTGCGGCTGGCGCTCTTCTGGTCGATCGAGATCGCCGGCGAGAGGCCCTCCAGGAAATCCACATCGGGCTTGTCCATCTGGCCGAGGAACTGCCTGGCGTAGGCCGACAGCGATTCCACGTAACGCCGCTGCCCCTCGGCGTAGATGGTGTCGAACGCCAGCGACGACTTGCCGCTGCCGGACAGCCCGGTGAACACGATCATGTGATCGCGCGGCAGCTCGACGTTCACGTTGCGCAGGTTGTGCTCCCGCGCGCCGCGGACGACCAGCTTCTCACCCATCGGGGCGAGCCTACCTGTGCCCCCCTGGTGCATCCCGGACACAAACACAAGTTCGAAGACGCCGTCTCGAGCGGCTTGACCGGGGCGCTGGCGAGCAGAACTAGGGTCGCGGTCATGCCATACGAAGTACGAGGAGTCGTGGCGAAGGCAGTGGGCGAACCTGTCAGCGTCGAGACCATCACGGTTCCCGATCCCGGACCCGGCGAGGTGATCGTCGACGTGCAGGCATGCGGCGTCTGCCACACCGATCTGCACTACCGCGAGGGCGCCATCAACGACGAATTCCCGTTCCTGCTCGGGCATGAAGCAGCGGGTGTCGTCTCGGAGATCGGTGACGGCGTCGACGGCGTTGCCGTCGGCGACTTCGTGATTCTGAATTGGCGCGCTGTATGTGGCAACTGCCGGTCGTGTGATCGGGGCCGGCCCTGGTACTGCTTCTCGACGCGCAATGCCGCGCAGAAGATGACGCTGGACGGCGTCGAGCTCTCCCCTGCGCTGGGCATCGGCGCATTCGCCGAGAAGACGCTGGTGGCTGCCGGCCAGGCCACGAAGGTGGATCCGGCGGCACCGCCCGAGGTAGCGGGGCTCATCGGCTGCGGCGTCATGGCGGGTCTCGGCGCGGCGATGAACACCGGCGGCGTCAGCCGCGGCGACAGCGTGGCCGTCTTCGGCTGCGGCGGGGTAGGCGATGCGGCAATCTGCGGGGCACGTCTCGCCGGAGCGCACACGATCATCGGCATCGACATCGACGATCGCAAGCTCGAGTGGGCCCACTCCTTCGGTGCCACCCACACGATCAACTCCTCGCAGCTGAGCAAAGACGAGGTCGTGGCGGCTGTGCAGGAGCTGACGGACGGCAACGGCGTGGACGTTGCCATCGAGGCCGTCGGCCTGCCGCAGACCTATGAGCAAGCCTTCTACGCCCGTGACTTGGCGGGAACTGTCGTGCTGGTCGGCGTGCCGAACCCCACAATGAAGATCGAGCTGCCGTTGATCGAGGTGTTCGGGCGCGGCGGTTCGCTGAAGAGTTCATGGTACGGCGACTGCCTGCCCAGCCGGGACTTCCCGATGCTCATCGACTTGCACCTGCAGCACCGGCTGCCGCTCGAGCAGTTCGTCAGCGAGACCATCGGCATCGACGGCGTCGAGGAGGCCTTCGAGAAGATGGAGCGCGGCGAGGTGCTGCGCTCTGTCGTCATGCTGTAGGCGACCGTCAGACGCCGGCTAGGCGCTGGCGTCGCGCAGGTCCCGGCGGAGTTCCCTGAGCTCGTCTCGCAGGCGAGCCGCGTACTCGAATCTCAGGTCCGCGGCGGCCTCGGCCATCTCCTCCTCCAGCGAGGCGATCAGCCGAGTGAGATCGTCAGCGGGCAAGTCGCCGTACGCGGCCTTCACCCGTTCGGCGTTCACACGGCCCGACACCAGCTTCTCCGGCACCGGGGCCGACTCCGCCGGGCCTCGCAGCACTTCCAGGATGTCGGTGACGGCCTTGCGGATGGTCTGGGGGTCGATGCCGTGCTCGGCGTTGTACGCCTGCTGCAGTCCCCGCCGGCGGTTCGTCTCGGACACCGCACGCTGCATCGACGGGGTGATCTCGTCGGCATACATCACCACCTGTCCGTCGACGTTGCGTGCCGCACGACCGATGGTCTGGATCAGCGATGTCTCGCTGCGCAGGAAGCCCTCCTTGTCGGCATCCAGGATCGCCACCAGGCTCACTTCGGGCAGGTCGAGGCCCTCCCGCAGCAGGTTGATGCCGACGAGCACGTCGAAGTGGCCGAGCCGCAGATCCCGGAGGATCTCGATGCGCTCGATGGTGTCGATCTCGCTGTGCAGGTAGCGCACGCGCACACCCAGCTCGAGCAGGTAGTCGGTGAGGTCCTCGGCCATCTTCTTGGTCAGTGTGGTGACAAGCACCCGCTGCCCGCCGGCCGTGACCCGCTCGATCTCCCCCATCAGGTCGTCGATCTGCCCGCTCGTGGGGCGCACCACGATCTCGGGGTCGACCAAGCCGGTCGGCCGCACGATCTGCTCGACCACTTGGCTGGAGGTCCGCAGCTCGTAGTCGCCGGGCGTCGCCGACAGGAACACCACCTGGTTCAGCCGGTCCATCACCTCGTCAAAGCGCAGCGGCCGGTTGTCCCGGGCCGACGGCAGCCGAAAGCCGTGTTCCACCAAGGTGTCCTTGCGCCGCCGGTCTCCGGCGAATTGGCCGTGCAGCTGGGGCACGGCCACATGGCTCTCGTCGATCACCAGCAGGTAGTCGTCGGGAAAGAAGTCCAGCAGCGTGTAGGGCGGCTCGTCGTACACCCGCCCGTCTAGGTGCATCGAGTAGTTCTCGACGCCGTTGCAGTAGCCCAGTTCGGCCAGCATCTCAAGGTCGTACTCGGTACGCATCCGCAGCCGCTGTGCCTCCAGCAGCTTGTTCTCGTGCTCGAAGAACCGCAGCCGCTCGGCCAGCTCGACCTCGATCTTGCCGATCGCCGCTCGGAGCTTGTCACCGCCGGTCACGTAATGCGAGGCGGGGAAGATCGTGACCTCCTCGAGTTCGCCCAAGCGCTCGCCCGTGACCGGATCGATTCTGCTGATCCGGTCGATCTCGTCACCGAACAGCTCGACCCGCACGAGGAACTCCTCGTATGCGGGATGAACTTCGAGCGTGTCGCCCCGCACCCGGAATCGGCCCCGGACGAGGTTCATGTCGTTGCGCTCGTACTGCATGTCGACGAGGCGGCCCAGCACCGAGCGCTGGTCGACTATCTCGCCCACCCGCAGGTAGAGCATCTGGCGCAGGTACTCGGAGGGAGCGCCGAGCCCGTAGATGGCCGAGACCGATGCCACGACGATGACGTCGCGGCGGGTCAGCAGCGCGGCCGTGGCCGAGTGGCGCAGCCGGTCGATCTCGTCGTTGACGGTGGAGTCCTTCTCGATGTACGTGTCCGACGCCGGCATGTAGGCCTCGGGCTGGTAGTAGTCGTAGTACGAGACGAAGTACTCCACGCGGTTGTCGGGGAAGAACTCACGGAATTCGTTTGCGAGCTGCGCCGCCAGGGACTTGTTCGGCGCGAGCACCAGGGTCGGACGCTGCGTGCGCTCGATCGTCCACGCGATGGTTGCGCTCTTGCCCGAGCCGGTGATGCCGAGCAGCGTCTGGAACCGGTCACCGCGAGTGACTCCCGCTGCCAGCTCGGCCACTGCACGCGGCTGATCGCCGGCTGGATCGAAGCCGGCCGTAACCCGGAACGGATGCGCAGCCGTCGGTTCGGGCAGCCATGGACGCTCCCGGCGGCTATCTGAGTCGGCTGCGTCGGTTGCGTCCTGCTGCGACGGAGCCGCCGAAACCGATGCCATGCCGGAGAGGCTAGGGCCGTGACGCTGGGCCATTCCGCCAGCGACAATGTGCTCGCACGCCTCGGGAACGACGGCGCGGGCGCAGTGCCTCCCTGTGACCGGCCGGTGTGGTTATCCTGCCGCGCTGACCGCCCAATCGACGAATTCTGGGTTGACCACCCGCCTGAGAACGCTCATGAGCCGAGACGACACCGACGCAGACGCGCTTGACGATGACGCGCCCGACGACGCGCTGCTCGACGACGACCTCGAGCCCATGGAGGAAGACCTCGAGGCGGAGGAACTGGGTGTCGACGGTCTCGATAACGAACTCGATGACGATCTGGACGACAACCCTGACGACGTGGACGTCGATGACTCGGCTGCGGACGACGATGATCAGCCCAGCAGCCGCGAAGTCCCCACCGGCGTGCGTCCGACCGACGACGAGGACGACGATGACGACGACGAGGAGCTCGAGGCCGACCTCGGCGAGATCCTCAAGGAGCGTCTGGCCTCCGAAGACGACGACGAGGACGACGACGATGACGAGATCGGCATCGTCACCGGCACGCGCTCGGGGTCAAAGCAGGAAGACGAGATCCTGTGCGAGGGCTGCTTCCTGCTGGTCAAGCCCTCACAGTTCGACACGCGATCGCCAGAGCCGAGCTGTCCTCACTGCGGAACCCCGATCGTCTACTGATTGTTCGGCTCCGGCACGTGCGGGAGTGCGCTCGCCCACGCGAACGCCGCGTCGACAGCGATCTCCAACTCGTCGACGCTGCCCGAATTGTCGATGACCCAGTCGGCAATCGCTAGGCGCTCGTCGCGCGGCAGCTGAGCGGCGATGCGCGCCCGCGCGTCGTGGGCAGAAAAGCCACGCGCGTCCACGAGCCTCCGTACCGCTAGGTCGATCGGCGTGTCGACCACCAATATCCCGCTCGTCGGATAGCGCGGCTGCTGCCCCTTCGCCAAGCCTTCGCCCAGCAGGGGAATGTCCAGCACGACCAGCCGATCCGTTCCGGCGAGTTCGCCGAGCCTGCGCCGTATCTCACGCCCCACGGGCGGATGGGTGATGGCGTTCAGGTCCGCAAGCGCTTCGCTGTCCGAGAACACCAGATCGGCTACCGCGCCCCGGTCCAGCGTCCCATCGGACGCAACGATGCCGGAGCCGAAACGCTCCACCATCTGCCCGAACACCGGGCTCGACGGCACCTGCTGCTCGCGGACGATGGCGTCGGCGTCGATCAGCGCGGCACCACGCCGCACGAACCCTGCTGACACCGTGCTCTTGCCGCTGCCGATTCCGCCTGTCAGACCGATCGTGATCATCGACCCAGACGGCAACCAGCGATGCTCGGCGGCGGAGGGGAGTCGTTACGCGGGCTGGGGGTCGCCTTCGGGCTCGGCGCCGTCGGCACCCTGGTTCTCGTAGTGCGCGAGTGCTTGGCGGTAAGCCTCCTCGCCATGCTCCTCGTAGTACTCGCGCCAAGCCCGCTCGGCTTCTGATTCCTCGCCGTCGGACGGGGTCTCGTAGCTGAATTCGCCGATGAAATTGCCTTCCTCGTCGTACGCGTGATCGCCGAACGCCTCGCGGTATTCCTCCGCAACGACGCCGCCTTCGGCCGCTTGCTTGATCGACAGGCTGATGCGCCGGCGCTGCAGGTCCAGATCGATGATCTTCACCCACAGCTCCTCGCCCGGGGTGACGACCTGCTCGGGCAGCTCGACATGGTGTGCCGACATCTCCGAGATGTGCACGAGGCCTTCGATACCGTCGCCGACCTGTACGAACGCGCCGAACGGCACGAGCTTGGTGACCCGCCCGTACACGAGCTCTTCGACCCGGTGGGAGCCAGCGAAGGCTTCCCAGGGATCCTGCTGGGTGGCCTTGAGCGACAGTGAGATGCGCTCGCGTTCCCGGTCGATCTCGAGCACTTCGACGGTCACCTCGTCGCCGATGTTGACGACCGAACTGGGGTGATCGACATGCTTCCAGGACAGCTCCGACACGTGGATGAGACCGTCCATGCCGCCGAGGTCGACGAAGGCGCCGAAGCTGACCACCGACGACACGCGCCCGGTCCGGCGCTCGCCCTTGCGGAGATCGCGCAGGAACCCCTCGCGCTCTTCCTTGAGACTCTCCTCCAGCCAGGCACGCCGGCTGAGCACCACATTGTTGCGGTTCTTGTCGAGCTCGATGATCTTCGCTTCGAGCTCCTGGCCGACATAGGGGGCGAGATCGCGTACCCGCCGGAGCTCCACCAGCGACGCCGGCAGGAAACCGCGCAGGCCGATGTCAACAATCAGACCGCCCTTGACCACCTCGATGACGGGGCCCTTGACGACCCCATTGGACTCGCGGATCTCCTCGATACGGCCCCAGGCTCGTTCGTACTGTGCCCGCTTCTTGGACAGGACCAGCCGGCCGTCGGGATCCTCCTTCTGCAGGACGAGCGCCTCGATCTGATCGCCGACCTCGACGACTTCGGAAGGGTCGATGTCGTGACGGATCGAGAGTTCGCGCGACGGGATGACACCCTCGGACTTGAAGCCGATGTCCAGCAGCACCTCGTCGCGATCAACCCGCACGATGGTGCCGGCCACGATGTCGCCGTCGTCGAACTCGACGATGGTCTGCGCGACTGCCTCCTCGAACGGGGTATCGCCTAGGTCATCAATCGTGACGGTCCTCGGCACGTATTCGCCTGCATCGGTGAACGTGCCGAATTCGCTGTCCGAAGCGCCGTTCGCCCCGTCGCCGCCGGCACTGCTGCTCACCGCTGATTCTGGGGAAGCCTCTGGGGGATGATCTCCGGCGGCTGGGTCTTCGAGATCTGGAGCGGGGGCGGGGGCGAGTGCGTCTGTCACGGCGGGGGGTGCTCGGGTAGGAGGTACGGGCGCCGGCGGCCGAGCGTGCCGCTCGCAGCGCACGGCAAGGCTATCGGGACTCTCCAGATCAGCCCCCGGCGGTGCTGCCGCTTAGCCCTTGGCGTCTGCCCAGGTGGAGCCGACCGCCACATGCACCTCGAGCGGCACCGCCAGATCGGCCGCGTTGCGCATCACGTCGACCGTCAGCTCAGTCACCTCGGCCGACTCCGACGGGTGGACTTCGAGGATCACCTCGTCATGCACCTGCAGCACGAGCCGGCTCGCAGCGGAGCGGGCCTGTAACGCTGCATCCAGCCGGACCAGCGCGACCTTGAAGATGTCCGCTGCGAGGCCTTGGATCGGTGCGTTCATGGCCTGACGCTCGGCGGCTTGCCGCACCCGGAAATTGCGCGAGCTCAACTCGGGCAAGGGGCGCCGCCGGCCGAACGCAGTCTCGGTGTACCCCTGCTCCCGGCTCTGGTCGACAACGTTCTCCATGAACGACCGCACGTGCGGGAAGGCTTCGAAATAGGCGTTCAGGATTCCCGCCGCCTCGTCGGTCGGCACTCCGAGCCGTTGCCCGAGCCCGTAGGCCTCCATCCCGTAGGCGAGGCCGTAGCTGACCATCTTCGCCACGGACCGCTGCTGGGGCGAAACGTCGCCGCCGGAGATGCCGAACAGCGATGCCGCAGTCGCACTGTGGATGTCATGACCTGCCTCGAAGGCAGACACGAGTCCGGGATCGCCTGAGAGGTGTGCTATCACCCGCAGCTCGATCTGGTTGTAATCGGCGATCAGCAGCTCGAAGCCGCTGGCCGGCACGAAGGCGCGCCGAAACAGACGGCCCTGCTCTGTGCGCACCGGGATGTTGTGCAGGTTCGGGTCCTCGGAACTGAGCCGGCCGGTACGGGCCACCGTCTGGTTGAACGTCGCATGGATGCGATTGTCCGTGCTGACGCACTCCAGCAGGCTGACGCCGTAGGTCGAGCGCAGCTTCTCGACTTCCCGGAAAGCCAAGAGCCGATCCACGATCGGGTGCTCGCCCCGCAGCGACTCCAGCGCAGCCGCGCTCGTGGAGTAGCCGGTCTTGGTCTTGCGCTGCGGCGTCAGCCCCAAGTCTGTGAAGAGCACCTCGGCGAGCTGCTTCGGCGAGTTGACGTTGAGGTCGTCGCGACCGGCCAGCCGCCGTACGTCGGTCTCCAGTGCCGCGACCTCGTCGGTGAGGTGATCGCGCAGTGACTCCAGCTCGGAGCGGTCGACGCCGATCCCGGCATCTTCCATGCGCGCGAGAACCCCGATCAGCGGCCGCTCGATGTCCCGGTACAGGTCCGACATGCCCAAGTCGGCGAGCTGCCGGGCGAGCACTGGTGCCAGCATCGCTACCGCGAGAGCGTCGCGTCCCGCCGCGGCGCTGTCGAGTGGGCCGGCGCCTTCAGGATCGTCGAAGCCCAGCTGTCCCTCGGTGTCGGCGCCCTCGATGTGCACACCGCAATGGCGCCTCAGCAGCGCGCTGAGTTCATCGCGGCCTTCGGCGGGCACGATGAGGTACGCAGCGATCGAGGTGTCCATCTCGAGCCCGCCGAGCGCGGCTCCAGCGTCGCCCCCTGCGTCGAGCGGCGCCAGCGCCCGCATGAGCGGCTTTGCCTGGTGGACGTTGACCCCGGGACCATCGGTTCCCACCACGGACGCGAATGCGGCGGCGATCTCGGTGTCGGAGAGGTGTTCGGCGGCCAGAGCGAGCACCGCGCCCGACGGAGGGTCGACGGCGATCGCGAGCGCATCGAGCGAACCGTCGAGCGCGAGCACGCATCCGAGCGCAACCGGATCGTCGCGCTGGGCTATCTCGTTGAGCACCGAGACGATGTCGGCGCTGTCATCGCCGGGCACGAGGTGCACCTCGGCAAGCTGCGGGGCATCAGCACCGGCGGGATCCGGTGCCAGCACGCCGTCGAGCGCCGTGCCGATCAAGGCCTCGCGGAGCCTGGCGTGCAGGCTGCCGAACTCCAGGAATTCGAAGGTGCGCGTCACGTGCTCGGTGTCGAATCCGTCCCACGCAAGATCTGAGGGCGTGATATCGACTGGGGCATCGACGCGCAGCGTCATCAGCTCGACGTTGCTGCGCACATCATCGCTGTGCGCCGCCAGGTTCTCCGCCAGCTTCGGGGTCTGGTCTGCCGCCGCAGCGAGCAGCGCTTCGGTGCTGCCGTACTTGTTGAGCAGCTTGGCGGCTGTCTTCTCGCCGACGCCGGGGACGCCCGGCAAGTTGTCGGAAGGGTCGCCGCGCAGCGCGGCGTACTGTACGTAGAGATCCGGCGTGACGCCCGTCCGCTCAGCGATGCCCGCCTCGTCGTAGAGCGCATAGTCGGTCACACCGCGCCGGTTGTAGAGCACGCGGACGTGCGGGTCCGCCACGAGCTGATACACGTCGCGGTCGCCGCTGACGATCAGTACGTCGTCCCCGCGCCCGGACGCTTCAGCCGCCAGGGTGGCCAGCAAGTCGTCAGCCTCGAAGCCCGCGCAGTCCACCGCCGGGATGCTCAACGATTCGAGCACCTGCCGGACAAGTCCGAGCTGGTCGATGAGAGTGTCCGGCGTCTCGTCGCGGTGCGCCTTGTAGTGCGGTGCAGCCTCGTGCCGGAACGTCGGCTCGGGCCGGTCGAAGCACACAGCGATCGCGTCTGGCCCGTGGTCCCGCACCAGGTTGATGAGCATGGAGGTGAACCCGAACACGGCGCCGGTGGGCTGGCCGGAGCGGGTGGCCATGTCGGGGGGCACGGCGTAGAACGCCCGGTACGTGAGGGAGTTCCCGTCGAGCAGCAGCAGCTTCGACATCGGGTTTCTCCCATCTTGACGACACCACGGTCGCCCCGGGTGCTCGGGCTCGGCTCGGGCTGAATCGATTCGGGCTGGCTCGGCTTGGATTGGCGGTTCAGGGTGTCAGCAGACCGTCGATGATCTGCTGCGCAATGTCCCGCATTTTCGCACGATTGGCCATCGCCGTACTCCGGATGAACTCAAAGGCATCCTGCTCGGGAAGACCGAAGTCGTCCATCAGCAGGCCCTTGGCACGCTCCACCGCTTTGCGGGTCTCCAGCTTCTCCTCGAGGCTCTCCACTGTGTCTTCGAGCTCTCGCATCTCGGTGAACCGACCCCAGGCCACCTCGATCGCCGACACCAGCTCTTCCCGCTGGAACGGCTTGACCAGATACGAGAGCACGCCAGCGTCTCGTGCCTCCTCGATGAGGTGCCGCTTGCTGAATGCCGTCAGAATGAGTACTGCGGAGGTGCGATCACCAGCAACCTCTCGCGCCGCATCCAAGCCGTCCCGCCCGGGCATCTGAATATCGAAGATGCACACCTCGGGCTGGTGCTGGCGAGCCAGCTCCACTGCCTCGTCCCCGCGGCCGGTTTCCGCCACGACGACGTATCCCTCGTCTTCAAGCATCTCGCGCAGATCGAGCCGGATAATGGCCTCGTCCTCTGCGATCACGACTCGCTTGGACACTCGCGCTCCCCTCGCGGCTAGATCGAACGGGTGGGCAGTACCGGCCCGGTAACTGCGGGTCGGTCAGCCTACCGGTCGGGCTGTGAGCCCTCTGCGGAATTCTGCATCTCGCATCAGCCTCGTGGTGCCCGGGGCGGGATTCGAACCCGCACGCCCGCGAGGGCAGAGGATTTTGAGTCCCCCGTGTCTGCCGTTTCACCACCCGGGCCGTGGGGCCGCTCAGCGTACCTAGGGCCCGAGCGGCCCGTGAGCCCGTGTCCAACAGAAATTGGGAACAAGAGCGGGGCCATTGCTTCATTGTCGCTGTCGGACCGGATTGGCACCTACCCTTTCGGGAAGTTCAGTTCAGCGCGCCACGGCCCGGGCATCGGCCCGGTCTTTTTGTTCCGGCGCTCTGGGGGAGGCCGAGTGCTCGCATTCACATTCCCAGGCCAGGGCTCACAACAGCAAGGCATGGGTGAACCGTGGAAGGCGCACGAGTCGTGGGAGCTGGTCGAAGAGGCCTCAGACGCCTGCGGGCGCGACGTCGCAGCGCTGTTGCTCGAAGCTGACGCAGACGAGCTGCGCCACACGCGCAATTCACAGCTCTCGACCTTCGTGCTGTCGATGGTCGTGCTCGACGCAGTCGAGCGGACCGGCACCACCTTCTCTTGTGCGGCCGGTCACTCGCTAGGCGAGTACAGCGCCCTGACCGCGACCGGTGCGCTGGCCTACGACGACGCAGTCCGGCTGGTGGCCGAACGGGGCGAGGCCATGCAGGTCGCCGCTGACGAGCAAGAGGGAACCATGGCCGCCGTGCTGGGCCTCGACGACAACCTCGTCGCCGAAGCCTGCGATGCCACGCCAGGCGATGTCTGGGTCGCCAACTTCAACGCTCCCGGGCAGGTCGTTATCGCGGGTGCACCCGATGCCGTGGCCGTGGCGGGCGACGCCGCCAAGGAGGCCGGCGCCAAGCGCATCATGGGTCTGCCGGTCGGAGGCGCCTTCCACACACCGTTCATGCAGCCGGCACGAGATCGTCTGCGTAAGGCGCTGGCCGAGGTCGAGATCCGCGACCCGAGCGTGCCGGTCGTGGCCAACGTGGACGCACTCGCGCGAGACGGCGCAGATGAGTGGCGCACATTGCTGGCCCAGCAGCTCACCAGCCCGGTGCTCTGGCGAGCCAGCCTGCACGCGCTGGCCGACTCGGGCGTCTCCGCCTATACCGAACTCGGTCCCGGCAAGGTGCTGACGGGCATGACCAAGCGCACCCACAAAGGCACAACTGCCCTGTCGGTGAGCGCTCCCGCCGACATCGACGCGCTGATGGAGGCGCTGGCAGTCGACGCCCCCGCAGCACCGACGGTGCTGGGCGGCGAGAACCTCTACGTCACCGAGCGGCTCATCGTCAGCCCGTGCGCCGGCGTCTTCACGCTGGCCGCCGGCGTCAGCGACGGCCAGCAGATCGGTGTCGGCGATGTGATCGGGCAGGTCGCAGGGGAGGAAGTGCGGTCTGCGTTCGCGGGTACTGTCATGGGGATCATGGCCGTGGAGGGTGAACGCGTCACCGCACGGCAGCCCGTCGCGTGGCTGCGCACACCGATCCGCAACTAGACGGCGGCAGCTGAAGGGGAGGCCACAGATGACGCTCACCGTGGGCAATGCATCCAGCGCGCGCATTGTCGGCATCGGGACGGCGCTCGGCGAGCGTGTCCTCACCAATGACGACCTCGCAGAGATGGTCGATACCTCCGACCAGTGGATCCTCGAACGCACCGGCATTCGCCAGCGCAACATCGGCGGCACAACGGCCGGCCTGGCAGCATCTGCCGGCGCCGCCGCGATGGAGGCCGCCGGTGTCGATCCGTCCAGCATCGACATGCTGATCCTGGCCACCACCACGCCGGATCGCTGCGTTCCCGCCTCGTCCTCACGGGTGCAGGAGGCCCTGGGCCTCGACTGCGGGGCCATGGACGTGAACGCGGCCTGCTCAGGCTTCGTGTATTCGCTGGTGGCCGGTCACGGCATGATCGCCATGGGCCACGAGCGGGTGCTGGTCATCGGCGCCGAGGTGCTGTCGCGCATCACCGATTGGACCGACCGGGCCACATGCATCCTGTTCGCCGACGGTTCGGGCGCCGCGGTGCTCGAGCGCAGCGAGCAGGGATCCGACCTGTTGGGCTGGCACGTCTCCAGCGACGGCTCGATGGAAGAGCACCTCTACTGCGAGCACGACGGGTACATCCAGATGGCCGGCCAAGCAGTGTTCAAGAAGGCTGTGCTGGTCATGGAGGAGTCGGCCCGCCAATCGATGAAGCAGGCCGGCTTGACCGCCGACGACATCGACGTCGTCGTCCCCCACCAGGCCAATGTCCGCATTGTCGAGACGGCCTGCAAGCGTCTCGGCATCCCCTACGACAAGGCCGCGATGGTCATCGAGCGCACCGGCAACACGTCGTCCGCCTCGATTCCCCTCGCACTCGACGATGCCGTGCGCAGCGGCCGGATCAACGAAGGCAACCATGTGCTGCTGGTCGGGTTCGGCGCCGGAATGACCTCGGCCTCGGCGCTGCTGCGCTGGTCCGGCGCCCCGGCACTGGCTGTGTGACCCTGCGCCGACGACTGCGTACCGCCGACATGACTCCCCCACCCACGAGTCGATGAACTCGCGCAATGCCGAGCCGCGCACGGTGCTGGTCACCGGCGGCAGCCGTGGCATCGGTCTCGCCGCGGCGCAACGGTTCGCCGACGAGGGCCACCGGGTTGCAGTCACGAGCCGCAGCGGGGCGCCCGACGACGACCGGCTGCTGTGGATCGGCTGTGACCAGGCCGACAGCGACGCCGTGGATGCCGCGTACCAGACCATCGAGGCAGAGCTGGGCCCGGTGGAGGTGCTCGTTGCCAACGCCGGCATCACGCGCGATCAACTCGTGCTGCGGATGGCGGACGAGGACTTCGAAGCAGTCGTGGACACGAATCTCAACGGTGCCTACAGGATGGCCAAGCGAGCAGCCAGGCCGATGCTGCGAGCCCGCTGGGGACGGCTGATCTTCGTGTCGTCGGTGGTCGGGCTGCTGGGCTCGGCCGGTCAGGTGAACTACGCCGCGTCCAAGGCGGGACTGGTGGGCATGGCCCGCTCGCTGGCGCGCGAACTGGGTTCGCGCAGCATTACATCCAATGTGGTTGCCCCCGGGCCGGTCGCCACCGAGATGTTCGGGGCCCTCAACGACTCGCAGCAAGCGGCCATCACCGATGCCGTGCCGCTGGGCCGGGTGGCCGATCCCGCGGAGATCGCCGCCGCTGTGACGTTTCTGGCCTCTGAGGAGGCCGCGTTCATCACCGGCGCGGTGATACCGGTTGACGGCGGCTTGGGCATGGGCCACTGAGCCCGCCGCGCCAGGATCGAACCTGACACCGGCCGGCGCCCATCGACGACCGCACACCGGCGAAATGCGACCAGAACCTGCCCAGTAGGGTCGTACACTTCGCACGCGCACGGTCACCGGGAAATCGTGCAGGTGACGCCCACACATGAGGGGAACAGCATGAGCGACACGTTGGATCGATTCCGGGACTGCGCCGTCGAGGTGCTGGCCGTGGATCCCACACAAGTCACGCCCGAGGCCAGCTTCGCTGACGATCTCGACGCCGACAGCTTGGATCTCGTCGAGCTGGTGATGGCTCTGGAAGAGGAGTTCGACATCAGCGTGGACGAGGAAGAACTCGAGGACGTCACGACCGTCGCGCACGCAATCGAGCTGGTCGAATCGAAGCTGTGAGCGCCAAACAATGAGCGATGGCCGGCGGGTCGCGGTCGTCGGCCTGGGCGTCGTCTCGTGCGCCGGGTCCAGCGTGGACGACTTCTGGCAGGGACTGAACTCCGACCCGCCAGAAGGCGAGCGCCGCGTCGTCGACTTCGATCCTGCCCCCTTCTACGACAACCCCAAGGAAGCGCGACGGGCTGACCGGTCGGTCCAGCTCGGCATGGCATCGGCCGCGCAGGCCATGGCCGGCGCCGGCGAGCTGGCGTCAGATCCCGACCGCTGTGGGGTGATCTACGGCACGGGAGTCGGCGGGCTGCAGACCTTCGAAGACCAGGTGCTGGTCCTCGATCGCAAGGGCGCACGCCGTGTCTCCCCCTTCATGGTGCCGATGATGATGCCCAATGCGCCCGGGGCAGCCATCTCGATGCGGTACGGGCTGGCCGGCCCCTGCGAAGTGCTCACCACGGCCTGCGCCGCGGGAACACACGCTCTGGGCTACGCGGCGCGCCTCATCCGGCTGGGCGTAGTCGACGTCGTGGTGGCGGGGGGCTGCGAGTCGGTCATGACGCCGGTCGGCACCGCAGGCTTCGTGAACATGACCGCCCTGTCCAACAGCGGCATCTCGATGCCCTTCGACAAGAACCGCGACGGGTTCATGATGACCGAAGGCGCCGCCACCTTGGTGCTCGAGGAATGGGATTCGGCCGTCGCACGGGGGGCCACCATCTGGGGCGAGATCCTGGGCACTGCCTCCAATGCCGACGCGCACCACATCACTGCGCCCGCCCCCGGGGGCGCGGGTGCGCTTCGGTGCATGCAGCTCGCCATCGACGACGCCGGCTTGGAGCCGGGCGACATCGTGCACGTGAATGCCCATGGCACCTCTACCGCGCTCAATGACGCCGCCGAGGCCGAGGCGCTCAACAAGCTGTTCGGCCCCAACGGGCCGCTGGTGACCTCCACCAAGGGCGTCACCGGTCACGCACTGGGTGCCGCAGGCGCCTTGGAGGCCATCGCGGTGCTGCTGTCGATGCGCCACCGCAAGATCCCGGCCACTGCCGGCTGGACGACGCCCGATCCTGAACTCGCCGAATTCCGGCTGGTGACCGGAGAGGCTGCCGACTGGGAGCCGGGGCCGTCGCTCAGCAACTCGTTCGGCTTCGGCGGCCACAACGGCTGCATCGTGATCGGCCCCGCCTAGGCGTTGGAACAGAGCATCCTGCCGCCGTCGCGGCGGACGCGCGCCTAGATGCTGTCGTACGTCGCGGTCTCGATGGCTTCGTACAGCGAGTACGAGCGGGGATCTGCGAAGGGCACCTGCTGGCTGATGTAGCAGCCTGCCACCTGGTTCTGCAGGTCGATCCAGAAGTACGAGTTGGCCAGCCCGGCCCACATGAGGCCCCCGGCGGGCCGACCGGTCGGGGCCGGTTCCTCGTTGATCTGGAATGTCAGGCCCCATGACTTCTCGACACCGGGGAAGAACTCGGCATCGAACGAGAACGGCGGTGCGGCAGTGGGAAGCATGGTGACGCGCAGGTCGCCCATCGCGTTGGTGATCATCTGCGCGTGGGTGTCGGGCGACACGATCTGGCTACCGTTGAGGCTGCCGCCGTTCAGCATCATGGCCAGGAAGCGGCAATAGTCGTCGACGGTGGAGTACAGCCCGCCGCCGCCCATCTCGAACTCCGGCTCCTGGGGGATCTCGAAGGGCATCTCGAACAGCGAGCCGTCCTCATCGCGGGTGTGCATCGCTGAGATGCGCGAGCGCATGCCGTCGCTGATCTTGAAGCCGGTGTCGGTCATGCCCAGCGGCCCGAAGATGTGCTCAGCCATGTACTCGCCCAGCGACTGCCCCGACGCAGCCTCCACCATCTGACCTGCATGGTCGATGCCGGTGCCGTAGAACCAGCGGTCGCCAGGGTCGAACAGCAGCGGGATGGTCAGCGTCTGCTTCTGGCACTCGATGACGCCAGGCGTCTGTGTGACCTCTTCGTACTGGCCGAGTTCGGGGCTCCAGATGTCGTAGCCCATGCCCGCGGTGTGGGTCAGCAGGTGGCGCAGGGTGATGTCGCCGTTGCGGGCGCGGGTGACCGGGTTGCCGTCGTCGTCGAAGCCGGTCAGCACATCGAGCTCGCCGAGCAGTGGCACAACCTCTGCAGCCGGTCCGTCGAGCGAGAGTCTGCCCTGTTCGACGAGCTGCATCGCCGCCGTTCCGGTGACGGCCTTGGTCATCGAGGCAATCCAGCAGACGGTGTCATTCGACATCGCCACGTCGCTGTCTGCGCCGCGGGTGCCGGCCGCAGCCGAGCAGATCTCGCCGTCGGCGCCGATGACTTTGGCGACCGCTCCCACGACGTCGCCATCGGCGACGCCACGATCGAGAATCCCTTGAACTGTGTCTGCGAGCGACATGACTGGCTCCTGTCAGATTGAGCAGCGGTGCGCAGGGACCCAGCGGGCCCTGCGAGCGCGACGCTAGTTCGGAGCGGGCGCACGAACGACGCCGGTCGCGGGCTGCGCGAGACTCCGTCATACGCAACCAACAAGCAGGGGGCACCCCATGACCGAAACGCAGCAATTGGCGCTCACGCAAAGACACATCGTCCATTCCGATCTGATGGACTTCGACTTCGAGATCACCACGCAGGGTCCGCCGATCGACTGGCCCGAGCCGCTGGCGGTCGTGTATCAAACCGATGCCAATTTCAACGCCGGATTTGCATGCGACGTGTCGACGATGCTGCTGATGGGCGGCGAAATCCCGCCCATCTTGACGGTGGCCATCGGCTATCCGGTCGGTGCTGACATCGTGTTCGTGACCGGGCGCCGTATGTACGACTTCTCCCCGACGTCGGACGAGTGGCAGCTCGAGCAACTCAATGCGTCGCCGCTGGTGGAAATGGACGTTGTGGGCGGCGGAGCGCCGCTGTTCGCACGCTTCATGAGCGAAGAGCTGTGGCCCTGGCTGCAGGAGAACTTCAATGTGTCCGACGACCGCACCTATGTCGGTGACTCGATGGGCGGGCTGTTCGGGTGCTACACGCTGTTCAACCACACCGGGTTCTTCAACCGGTACGTCATCGGCAGCCCGTGGATCTGCTGGGATCATCCGCTGGTGTTCGACTATGAGTCTGCCTATGCGGAGGCCAACGACGATCTGGACGCCGTCGTGTACCTCGCCGCCGGCGGCGCCGAGGATGTCTTGAGCCCGGCGTTCGACCCGAACGCCACAGCGATCTTCGAGCAGGCTCGCACCGCAGAGCACACCGCCCGCCTAGGCGAACTGCTCGCAGGCCGGAACTATCCCAATCTGCGACTGAAGACGATGATCTGGGAAGAGGAGACTCACTTCACTGTGCCCTACGCCTTGATTTCGCACGGACTGAGGTGGGTGTTCAGCGCCGGGTGAGCCGCAACTGCACGGCCGCCGCCGGCAGCGCCGGCCACCCCACGTGAGGATCCTCCGAGCAGTTGCAGCGAGCACCGCCGTGCTGGCGGTTGCATGCAGCACCAGCACTGTGCGGGTCGCGCCTCCCCCTCCCACTTCGACGGACGCGCCAGCGGTCATGCAGCCGGCAACGACCGAAGCCCCATCCGGTCGAGCGGAGCGCGAGGTCACGCCGCCGACGGCGCTGGTCGATTCGACCGCGGCAGCGACCACCGCTGCGACAGCAACGACTGCCGTGCCTCCGACAACGGCACCGCCGGATCTGAGGTGGACGCTGTTGGCGGGCGGCGACGTGCTGATGGACCGCAGCGAGGCCGCAGGCATAGACCCGTTCGCCGGCATCGACCCGCCTCTGGCGTCGGGCGACATCGCGCTGGTGAATGTGGAGATGGTCATCAGCGACCGTGGCGAGCCCCGCGAAGACAAGGAGTTCACCTTCCGGGCACCGCCGTCTGCCGCGTCTCGTATCGCGGCGGCTGGGATCGATGTCGCCAATCTCGCCAACAACCACGCCGCCGACTACGGGCCCGAGGCCCTGCTGGACACCGTCGATCTGCTGGAGGCCAAGGGAGTGATCGCCCTCGGGGCGGGTGCGACCAGCGCCGACGCCTACCGGCACCGCATCGTCGAAGTGCGTCCCGGCGTGCGTGTGGCATTCGTGGGCGCCTCGATGGTGGTGCCGCTCGGGTTTCCGGCCACCGGGACCCGCCCGGGCGTCGCCTCGGCGTACCAGCGGGACCGGGTGCTGGCCGGCGTGAGGACGGCAGCGAGCGAAGCCGAGGTGGTGATCGCTGTCGTGCACTGGGGCGTCGAGCGGATGACCTGCCCCGACGGCCGCCAGCGCGACTTCGCATTCCAGCTGCTGCAACACGGCGCCGATGCAGTCATCGGCCATCACCCGCACGTGCTGCAGCCCGTCGTGCTCGACGAAGGCAAGCTCGTGGCCTATTCGCTGGGCAACTTCGTGTGGCACTACCGGTCGGGCATCACCGGCGACACCGGTGTGCTGCAGATCGACTTCGACGGTGCCGAGATCGTGGGCTGGTCGCTGTACCCGCACCAGCTCGACATCAACGGCGCGCCCATGCCTGCCGGCGACGGCTCCCGGGTGAACCGGATCGTCGACATCGTCTCGGGCAACTGTGCGCGACATCAGCCGCCACCGACCACCGCTGCCGCAGAGCCCGAGACTGACGCCGAGGACGAGGCCGAGTCGGAGGATGAATCGGAGGGCGAAGCAGACGGCGAGACAGACGGCGAGAGCGATGCTGAGACAGACCCCGAGGACGAGACCGAGGCTGAGTCAGACGCCGACTCAGACGAAGAGTCCGAGTCTGAGCCTGAAGCGAACGGCGGCTGAGCCGATCAGGCGAGCACTTCGGCCGCTGCGAGATCGGCGATCCGGTCGGCGTCGTAGCCCAGGAACTCGGTGAGCACTTCGTAGTTGTCCTCACCGAGGCACGGCCCGCCTCGCCACACCACCGGCGGAGTGCGGGACATGCGCGTCCGGCAGTTCTGCGTCCACATCGTGCCGCGATGGCTCTGGGGCACGTTGATGTGGTGCTCGCGGGCAGCGAACTGCGGGTCATCGCAGCAGCCCTGGGCGTTGTTGACCGGGTAGGCGTCGATGCCGACGGCCTGCAGTGCCTCGGCCGCGTCGGCGTTGCTGCGCTCTGAGGTCCATGCTGCGATCGCCTCATCGATCTCGGCTGCACGTTCCCGCCGGGCAGCCTGATCCCAACCGGCTGCGCCATCGCCAGCAAGGCCGATCGTCGCAGCCAGCGCCGCCCACCGGTCGTCGGTGCAGGCGATCGCCATCCACTGATCCTCGCCCGCGGTCGGGTACACGCCATGCGGGCTCATGTGGGGATCTTCGTTGCCGCACCGCTGCGGGTCACGGCCGTTGATCGAGGCATCCAGGATGGCCGGCGCCAGGTAGTGCAGCGCCGCCTCGGTCTGGGAGATGTCGATGTAGCAGCCGGTGCCGGTGCGATCCCGCCGCTCCAGCGCAGCCATCAGCGACGACACGATCACCCGCGGCGCCAGGAAGTCGGTGTAGGGGCCGTACGGACCAGCGGGGCCGCGGTCGGGCCATCCGGTGATCTCGTAGAAGCCGGCGATCGCAGCCGCCATGAAGCCGTATCCCGCGAGGCTGGAGTACGGACCGCTCTGGCCCAGCAACGAGCTCGACAGCATGATGAGCCGGGGGTTGATAGCCGAGAAGTCCTCGTAGCCGTAGCCCATGCGCGCAGCCGCCCCCGGCGCCCATGACTCGGTGGCGATGTCGGCCCAGCGGATCAGGTCCTCCACCACCGCGCGGGACTCGGGCTTGCTGAGGTCCAAGCTCAGGCTGCGCTTGCCCGCGTTGTAGACCCCGTAGCCGACGCCGTTGTCGGGGTGCGGATCCTCGTCCACGAAGGGGTTGACCGTGCGCATCGTGTCGGGCCGGCTCTCGGTCTCGACCTTGACGACGGTGGCGCCGTAGTCGGCCAGGATCCGCACCGCCGACGGCGTGGCGATGACCCAGGAGAATTCGACCACTTTCAGCCCGGCGAGGGGCAGGTCGCTGCCGTCAGAGACAGGCCCGCCACTGGCCGCAACAGCAGTTGCCGCGAACGGCTGGCGCGCCGTGTCGACCGTGTCGTTGTCGGCGCCAAGCTGCGGCACTGCGAGCTGGCGCTCGGGGGCGTCGTGGCTGAAGTGCACGAGCGGCCCGCAGTAGCGGGCGGTGCGTGCGTCGTCGAACTCGACATCCCGCCAGAACCCGCGATCCGCGAAGTGCGGGTTGGTCAGCAAGTCGCTGACCAGCGCCGACGGCGTGATCAGCAGGTTCCGATCGAAAGCCGCTGCCCACAGCTCCTCGCTGGTCTTGGTCGCGAGGAAGCGGGCGTGGGTCGCGAACGACTTGGCGATGATCTCGGGCGAGCGCTGACCTCCCAGCACCTCGGCCGCGACGGTCTCCCAGTCGACGGCTTGCAGCTCCTCGTCGGCGAACCCCTCCTCTGCCTCCCATTCCACGAGCCGTTGGGTGAACGGCGCGAAGGCGGCGCCCATCAGGGCGACGCAGATGGTGTTGCCGTCCGCGCACGGGAACAGCATCGGGATGTCGATGCCGCCGAGGCTGAGCCCGCCTGCGAGGCGTTCGACGGCGTTGGCGTTGACGCGCGGCGACAGGTTCTGCGGCTGGCCGTGCGTCATGGATTCCATCGCAGAGATGTCGACGTGCTGGCCCCGGCCGCTCCGCTGTGCCTCGCGCAGTGCGATCAGCGTTGCGGCGGCGGCATCGCCGGCAGCCTGCAGGAAGCTCTGGGGAACACCCGAGACACGCACGGGAGCGCGATCCTTGTCGCCGCTGGCGTGCAGGAAGCCGCTGCCGGCCACCGCTGTCAGGTCCGAGCCTGCCCACGTGCTGCGGGGACCGGTCGAGCCGAACGGCGTCACCGATGCGCAGACGATGGCGGGATTGACGGCCGCCAGATCGTCATAGGCGAGACCCAGCGACGCCATGTGGCCGACCGGGCCGTCCTCGATGAGCGCATCCGCGCCCGCGACGAGGCCGAGCAGGCGCTCGCGGCCCTCAGCGGTCGACAGGTCTGCTGTGACGCTCTGTTTGCCCTGGTTGTAGGCCCAGTGAGCCAGCGAACGCTCAGGGTCGGGCTCGTCGTCGACAAAGGGACCGCTGTGGCGGCTCTGCACGCCATCGGGCGGTTCGACGCAGATCACCTCCGCGCCCAGGCTGGCGAGCATGTAGCCCGCGAACTGGCTGATCCCTTGGCACAGGTCGAGTACCCGGTAGTGCTGCAACATCTGATCCGCTCGCTTCCTGCGGCTCCATCCGCATGCCGGACATGGATTCTTCCGCGTCCGGACCGCCCATGCGAACCCCGGGGCTGCATGCGCTGCGCCCGGAGGCGAGACTGTGCGCCGCCCGAGCGGCTGTCCCAGCCGACGGGCACGAGCAGGGAGTTGACGATGGCGTCGATTGCGACCGATCGCATGGTGGAGCGTGCAGAGCTGCTGGAGTTCGTGCGGGAGCGGCATCACGGCGTGCTGCTGACGCTGCGGCGAGACGGCCGCCCCCAGGCATCGCTGGTCACCATGGGGGTCGACGAGGCCGGCGATGCGGTGCTGGTGAGCAGCTACCCCGACCGGGCCAAGTCGCTCAACCTGCGGCGCAACGCCCAGGCCTGGGTTCTCGTGATGTCAGATGCATGGAACGGCGAGTGGGTGCAGCTCGAGTGCCGTGGCGAGGTGGTGGACCTGCCCGCAGCCATGGACGGGCTCGTCGAGTACTTCCGTGTCATCAGCGGCGAGCATTCCGACTGGGACGAGTACCGCGAGGCCATGAAGCACCAGGACAAGGTGCTGCTGCGCCTGCACATCGAGAGCTGGGGGCCGATCTCCAAGGGCGGCTTCCCCGCTCGCCTGGTCTCGGAATAGCAGCGATCCGCGCGCTGGTGGGCTAATCGGCGTCGAGCTGGCGGACCAGGGTGACGGGGGCACGGAGGCGGTAGCTGTCCTCGAGCCAGTCGGCGAGATCGTCGAGATCCACGTCGGCCAGGCGCACGAGCACTGCGCCGTAGCCGTCGTAGTGCGGCACGGTGAACAGCACGCCCGGGTGGTTGTCGAGCAGCACCTGCTTCATCTCCAACTCACAGAACAGCACCAGCACCTCGGTGTCGTGCACGGAATCGCGGTTGTATTCGCGCTCGCCCCACATCCGACACACCAGCTTCTTGCGGACCTTGAGCGCAGGCGTGCCGTACGACGTCGACTCGATCACCTCCGGCAGGGCCGTCCCCAGCCGCAGCACATCGTCAAACGTCGCCATCGCCCGCCTGCGCCTCGTGCCGGTTGCCGGTCTCAGCGCCCAGGTAGGCGGCCTGCACCGCAGGATCGGCTTGCACCTCGTCGGGCGTGCCGGCACTGATGACCTGGCCTTGATCGAGCACATAGATCCGATCGCTGATGCCGGTGATGAAGTTGAGATCGTGGTCGATCACCAGCACGCCGGCGTCGACCGCGGCGGCCATATGCCGGACGGTGCGGATCATCTCGTCAGATTCGGCATCGCTCATGCCGCTCGTGGGCTCGTCCAGCAGCAAGAAGGCGGGTGCCATGGCGGCGGCGCGGGCCAACTCCAGCCGTCGCGCACTGCCGTAGTCAAGCTCACGGGCCCGTCGATCTCGCACGTCCCACAAACCAGCTTCCGCAACGAGTGCATCGACCGCGGGGTGAGATCCTGGTCGATGCTGTGCTGCCACACGGCTAGCCAGCTCGACGTTCTGGCGCACGGTCAACGCCTCGAACAGCCGCAGATTCTGGAACGTGCGCACCAGTCCTGCACGCGCGATGTCGTGGCTGGGTGCACCGGTCAGCTCTCGCTCGCCCACGCTGAACCAGCCCGTTGTCGGCGCGACGATGCCGGTGATCACATTGACCAACGTCGTCTTGCCGGCCCCGTTGGGGCCGATCAAGCCCACGACCTCGTCTGGCGCAACGGTGAGACCTGCACCATCAAGCGCACGGAAACCGCCGAAGTCCACGGCGAGATCGTGCACCTCCAGGGCCGCGCCCTCGTGGTCGACCTCGGCATGCAGCCCCACCGGCGCGACTTCGGCGAGAGGCTCAGGCCGCTCTTCGGACTTGCGGCGCCGCCACCAGCGCCAAAGCCATGCGTCCAGCTCCCAGTCCCCCAGCAGTCCGTTCGCCCGGAGAATCATGAACCCCAGCATCGCTGCGCCCAAGAAGATCTGGGTCAGCCCCTCACGCAGCAGCCAGTCGACCACCGGGGCGTCGAGGCTCGCGCCAAAAAACTCGAAGCCGTCGCTTGCGAACCGTCGAGTCAGCTCTCGGCCTGCCGTGATGATCACGACGCCGCTGAGCGCACCGGTAACGCTGTTCCGGCCGCCCACGATCAGCATCACCAGAGTCAGCAGCGTGTAATCGAAGAAGAAGAACTTAGGTGTGATGTTCCCGATGTCGTACACACGCAACGACGCCGCGACCGCAACCACCAGCACCGACAGCAGCAAAGCGGCCATCTGGCCGGCAACCGGGTTCACGCCCATTGCCCTCGCGGCCAAGTTGTCCTCTCGGGCCGCTTGGGCGAGACGGCCGATCCGGCTTTGAGCGAACAATCGCGCCACCACGATCACGGCCACCAGCACGGCATAGATGGCGGTGCGCCCTTCCAGTGTGTTGCCGATGCGGAACGAGAGCCCTGCCCGGTCGCCGCCGGTCAGATCGGTCCAGTTCAGTGCGAGCTCGTGCGTGACGAACAGCAGCGCCAGCGTGATGACGGCTGCGGAAACGGAGCCCGATTTCGCGCCCGACCGCGCGAGACCCCAGCCGACGACGACCGCCGCGGCCAGCGTCACCAGCGCTGCCACTGCAGTGGCTTGAACCGGTGTCAGGTGCACCTCATTCAGGCCCCATGGGGCGTTGCGGATGACGGTGCTCTTCCGGGCCGGCTCAATCGCCAATACGGCAAAGGCGTAACCCGCGACCGCAGCGAAGCCGATATGGCCGAACGAGAAAACGCCCGTATTGCCGATGTAGATCTGCAGACCCACGACCATGATGGCGTCGATCAGCATGGCGGTGACCAACTTGTCCGCGGTAGCTCCTCCAGCCGCGCTGTACGCCGCCCCACCGACGATCAGCACTGCCGCGAGCAACGCCGCCCCGGTCATCGGGAACGCCACGTCTCGGCGCATGTCTGCGAACGATCCGGGGAGCTTCACGGTCGCGCCCTACACCCGTTCGGCGCGGCTCACCGTGATGAGCCCGCCCGGCCGGAAGATGAACAGCAGCGCAATGAGCACGAATACGACACCGTCGGTGAGGCCGGCAATGCCGTCGGGCAGCCGCGATCGCAACAGGACCTCGGCGAGGCCCAGCACCAGCCCGCCCAACACGGCGCCGCGCAGGCTGCCGAGTCCGCCGATGAGCGCAGCCAGCACGCCCTTGAGCATGGGTGTGATCCCCGCCGATGGAGTCGTTTGACCGGCTCGCATCAGCCAGAAAATGGCTGCGATGCCGGCGAGAACCCCCGACAAGGCAAATGCTCCGCGGATCACGCGATCCGACTTCACGCCCATGAGGCGCGCCGCATCGAAGTCCTCGGCTGCGGCGCGCAGCGACAACCCGAACATCGTGCGCTGCAGCACTGCCGCGGTGGCCGCCAACGTCAACGCCGTGACGGCAATCACGACCACGTCGAATACCTCGATCGTGACGGGACCGATATCGAACGTGTTGGTGATCCAGCGCGGCCGATCGAAGTTCCGTACCGAGGCCGACACGTACATGAAGAACAAGGCCTGCACCACAAAATGAACGCCGAATGAGGTGAGCAGCATCGTGAAGTCCGCTGCGCCGCGCACCCACCGAAAGGCGATCTGCTCGATTGCCAGTGCGGTGCCGACGCTCACGAGAATGACGAGGGGTGCTATCCAGTACCAACTCAACCCTGCGGAAAAGACCCAATAGGCGACATAGCCGCTCACGGTGATCAACTCCCCGTGAGCAAAATTGAGCAGGTGCATCACCCCGAAGATCACCGCGATGCCAAGCGCGAGCAGCGCGTAAATGCTCCCCCGACCCAATCCGTCGATCACATTCTGCGCGAGCTCGGTCATGGACCAACATCCTCGGTGCCGCCGGCGACGCCACCCACGAACGTCTCGAACAGATCGGATCGGCGCGCCAATTCAGCCCCGCTGCCCGACGCCGCCATTTCACCGCTGCGCAGCACGTACGCGCGGTCGGAGACCTCAAGCATGCGGGCAGCATTCTGCTCGACAACCAACAGTGTCCTGCCCTGAGTTCGCAACTGGTCGATCAGCTCGAACACGACATCCACCAGCACGGGCGCGAGACCAAGCGATGGTTCGTCCATCATCAGCAGGCGCGGACGCGACATCAGTGCGCGTGCGATCGCGAGCTGCTGTGCTTCGCCGCCAGACAGGTAACCCGCTGGTGTGTTCCACTTCTGGCGCAGCACATCGAACAGGTCCGCTATCTCGTCGAGCATGACGGGCCGTTCCCGTCCCCGCAGCGTGGCAGCACCCACCCGCAGGTTCTCCACAACCGTCAGATCCGTAAAGAGACGGCGGTGCTCGGGCACGAGCGCTACGCCCAGTCGCAGAAGCCGATCCGGCGCAAACCCCGTGATGTCGATGCCGTCAAGCCGCACGTGCCCCGATGCTGGGTGGAGCAAACCGGCAACGGTATTCAGCAGTGTGGTCTTGCCGGCACCATTCGGCCCGATCAACCCGACGACCTCACCGCCCGACACCGAGAGGCTGACGTCGCGCACGGCCGAAATCGAGCCGTAGCGGACTGTCAGCCCATCGATGTCAAGCATTGCCTATGCCGAGCAAGCAGGGCACAGCACGCAGGCGGAGTCAGCGGGCACGGAATCCCTGTGACAGAGGCCGGGCACGGCGATCCGCTGCCCGTTGGCTACTCCCAGTTCGCGACGAGCGTGTCGACTCCGCCGACCACCCTGTGGATGGACACGGGCTTGTCGGGAATGCCGTTCGTTCCGGCATAGCCCATCGCTCCGGTGAACCCTTCAAAGCTCTCGATTGCCGCAACGGCCGCTCCGATCTCGACGGGGTCGTCAGACCCGGAATCGAGCATGCCTTGGATGCCCAAGAGCATCGAGTCGGCATACAGGCCGGCGAACGTGCCCGATTCGAGCTGTTCGCCATGACGGCCCGCATAGCTCTGCAGCAACAGGTCGATGCGGCCACCTGGCTCGGCGAAGGCGTGGGTTGTGTGCACCATGCCCTCCGACTCTTCGGGCGCAGCAAACAGCAGGCCGGTGGCCTCGAACGCATCTGTGCCGAGGTACGTGATCTCGGCGAGGCCCTGCGCCTCGAGCTGGCTTCGCAGCGCCGTGACCTGGAATGCGAGCATCGCCGAGTACAGGACCTCGTCGCCCTGTGCAATTCCTGCGAGTTCGTTCACTTGCGCCGAGAAGTCGACGTCTTCGATCGGCACGTAGTTCTGATCGGAGATGACTTCGCCGCCGCCGGCTTCGAACACCTCGGTGAAGATCTCGGGGTTGTAGCCGAAGTAGGGGCCAGGCGAACTGAAGGTGATCGCCCTGGTATGTCCTTGCTCGAGGGCCCATTCGGCCGCCGCTGTGGCCTGCCGCGTGTCGTCGAACGTCACCAGGAATGAGTTGGCACCGACATCGGGAAGGCTCGGCTCTGTCGACGCTGCAAAGAACACCGGGACGTTGCCCTCGGTGACCTGCAGCACGGGCTGGCCGAAATCGGCGAACGGCGGACCGATCAGGAAGTGGGCGCCGAATTCGAGCAGGTCCTGAGTGGCTCGGGCCGTGACTTCAGGGTCTCCCTGGATGTCCTGAACGGAGACATCGACCGGCCTTCCACCGACGCCGCCGATGCAGTTGATCAAGTCCGCGAGGTGGGTGACCGCCTGGCTGCCGGGGATATCGGCGAAACCCGAGACCTCGCCGAAGTCCATGGCCATGCCGACACGGATCGGATCGCCAGAAGGTGCATCGACGCAGTTGTCGAGATCGGCTGCCAACGCCGCGTCAATGTCGACGTGCGTCGCCATCTCAGCCATGGCTTCGGTCGGCGCTGGCGCCTCGGTGGCGACCGGGGCCTCCGTGGCCGCCGGCTCGGCCTCGGTTGTGTCGTCGTCGCTGCATGCTGCGCCGAGCAGAGCAACGGCAGCCAGCAAGGCCAGGATGCGTCGTTTCATGGTGGAACCCTCCCATGGTTCGCGCCGATGCTAGCCCTGCCCGGATGAGAGCTCGTATAGCTTCTGCTGAATCCGGGGAAGGAACGAACCATGGCCAATGAACGCGTCCGGATGCTGTGGCCCGATCATCTCGGTCTCGCCCGGGGCAAGTACCTGCCCGCGTCCCTGGCCCACGGGGGCACCGGCCACGCTGCGGCCGTCTACAGCTTGGCCTACGACCGCTCGTTCATCGCTGCGCCCGGATCGGGCGTGCTCGACGGCTTTCCCGACATGCACGCCACCTTCGAGGCGGGCGACCTGCGCCCCGGCTGGGACGACGACCGCACCCAGGTGGCCGTGTGCGACCTGTCCCAAGGGGGCGAGCCGTTCCGCTACTCGGCCAGGTACGCCCTGCGCAAGGCGATCGCCGACTGGGAGGCCCTCGGCTACCGCCCCATGGTGGGCATCGAGTTCGAGGCCTACGTGCTCGAGCACACCGACGAGCACGGTTGGCAGCGCTGGCACACGCCCGAGTCGTACGTGTACGGCACGGGGCGCTTCGTGGACCCCATCGGGCTAATGGACGAGATCACCGACCTCGCCGCGGCCAGCGAGATCATGCTCGAATCGGTGAACGCCGAGTTCGACTCGGGCCAGTTCGAACTGACTCTGCGCTACACCGAGGCGCTGCGGGCAGCGGACGACGCGTTCCTGTTCAAGGTGCTGGCCCGTGAGCGGGCCATGGACCACGGCCGGCGGCTCACGTTCTTGGGCAAGCCGTACGCCGAGCTGGAGGGCAACGGGGTTCATGTGAACTTCTCGCTGCTCGACGCCGACGGCAACAACGCCCTTGCCGATCCCGGCACCGGCGACGGGCTGTCGGAGCTGGCGAAGAGCTGCTTGGCCGGGCTGTGCGCCCATCACCAGGGGCTCACCCCGTTGTGTGCTCCCACGGTGAACGCCTACCGGCGGTTGCGGCCCTTCACCTTCAGCGGCCGGCGGGCGAACTGGGGCTACGACCACCGTGTGGTGGGCACCCGCGTCCCGTCCGAGCGAGGCGAACGCACACGCATCGAGTCACGCTTGGCCGACGGCACCTGCAACGTCCACACGGCGATCGCCGCAGTGCTGCAGGCGGCTCGCCTCGGCGTGATCGACGAACTGCCCTGCCCAGAGCCGGAGACCAACGACGGCATGGAGGCATGGAACACCGAGGTCACCTCGGCGCTCAACCTGACCGACGCCTTGGACCATCTGCGTGCCGACACCGCACTCGCCGATGCCGTCAGCAGCGACCTCGTCGACAACTTCCTCGCCATCAAAGACGCCGAGTGGGAGCGTTACGTAGCCGCCGTAGGCGAACCTTCCGACGAGATCAGCGAATGGGAGATCAACGAGTACCTCCCCTACCACTGAATGTCCCTTTCCACGATCTGCCGCTTGTAATCTCGCCCGTATCCATGAACGACAAGAGGCCGAATAATGGGTGATTCAGCACGTACCCCGACCCCACCTGCACCTATGTTCGGGGGGGGGTCCCGCCCCTGCATCGCCGTCGGCGCTCTCGCCGTCCTGATCGTCACGCTCTCGCTGTTCGCGCTCTCGCCCCCGCCCGCCCAAGCACAGGATGCGTCGTCTGACGCCAGCCTGCGCGACCTGTACATCTCCGGAGCCCCCTTCACCGAGCCCTTCGACCCGGCACGCACCGAGTACGCCGCCACCGTGGGGCAGAACCAGTCCACAGCCTTCGTGCGGGTACGGGTGAACCACTCGGAGGCCACTGCGGCGGTCCCCGGCACGCGGTCGATCCCCGGTGGCTGGTTCATCGTGTCGCTGGACCCGCGGCCCGCGAACATCACGGTGCTGGTTACGGCGGCGGACGGCTCGACGACGCGCACCTACACCATTGGCATCGACGGCCAGCTGCCGGCGGCGTCCACGCCCGAGGAGACCGCGCCCGAGGAGACCACGCCGACTCCGGAGCCGGTGGTGCGGACACCGGAGCCGGACACCCAGCCCGAATTGCAGCGGCAGGATGCGCCGCCCTCCAGCGACGCGACCCTGAGCCGACTTCAGATATTCATGACGGACAATACCGGCCCAGACGCCGGCTGGTACGTGACCCCCAAGGGTTCGGCCTTCACGCTGACTCCGGCCTTCGACCCGCAGATCACCCAGTACGAGGTGCGGATACCGGAATCGGCCTACTCATCCGCGGAAGACACATTTGGGAACGGCCCGCGGATCACGGCGGTGGTGGCGTCGGACGCGCCGGCGCCGGTGACGTTCCTGGTGACGGGCAGGCGGCTGGGCGGTGAGACGCGGGACCCGAAGCGGGCGCCGGTCCGTCCGGAGACTCACCCGGCCACTGCCGTAGGGGAGGGCGAGGGCAACGGGCCGTGGGCCAGCGGGCCTTGGGCGACGCCGCCGGGGTACACCTGGGTCGACGTGAAGGTGACCGCGGCCGACGGCAAGACGGTGAAGACGTACAGCGTGAAGGTGGAGTACGGGCCGACCGGAGACCCGCGGAACGTGAAGCTGACGCCGGGAGACGGGCAGCTGACGCTGACCTGGGAGCATCCGGCGTCGGGAAAGGCGCAGAACTACTTCGCCCGCTGGCGGAAGGCGGGGACGACGACCTGGCTGAACACCGGTCAGCGGGACACGGCACTGGATAGCGCCATCACTGGCGCGGAAGGCGGCGCGTGGGTCTGGAGCCAGGGATCCCACCCGCTGACCTACACCATCACCGGGCTGGAGAACGGAGTGGAGTATGAGGTGCAGTTGGAGGCCCTGGTGGGCGGCGGGCGCAACATCGACCGCAATGTGCCTGACGAGCGCAAGGACGACTGGCTGGCCGGCGGCTGGGTGGCGGCGCGACAGACGCCGGTCAAGCCCAAGACTGAGCTGACCATCACGCCTGCCAACCCCACGCGGGAGTACGGGGGCACGGACGACCTGAGCTACACGGTGGGCGGTCTGGCGCCGGGCGACGCGGCGGCCAGCGTGGTTACGGGAGCGCTGGCTCGGGCGACCGGCGAAGACACGGGCAGCTACGCCATCAACATGGGGACGCTGGCGATCGCCGGCGCCTACGCGGACAAGTACACGCTGCCGTCCAGTCCGTCCGTCGCGACCTACGCCATCACGGCCAAGGAGATAACGGCAATCAGCGGCGTGACCGTGAATAGCCGGACGGCGGACGGAACCACGGACGCGACCTTCGACACCGGCAATGCCCGGGGAACGGGCGTCTTGTCATCGGAGCTTGCCGACTTTCGAGCGGGCGGTCTGCAAGTGAGCGGGTCGTTCAATGCCGCGACTGCGGGAACGCACGACGTGAGCGTGACCTACTCGCTACAGGACCACGGCTCGTTCAAGGCAAGCAACTACACCCTGGCCTCCACGACCGACACGCTGAGGGGAGAGATCACAAATGCGGGCATCCACCTCTCCCCCACCGAGGATGACGGCGTGCTGCGGTTCTCCGAAGGTCGAATGATCGGCGATTCCAGCATTGTCGGCTTTACCAAACTGATACGTCCCGTGACCGTGACGCAAGGAATGACCGCCGTTCATTACATCGCTCTGAAGCATCCTCCCACGGCTGACGTGACGATCACTCTGAAAATGGATCCACCGTCATTCTTTGAGAAGGCCTACCACGTCCAGCGTTCTGCCCATTTCAGCGCCAGCAGCTACCAGCCGGGGGCAGTTGGAGAAGCGTTGGGATATGTCGTGACTCACGATGCCATCGGCACCTTCACCATTACGTACGTGGGAGTCAGCGACGACCCGCGTTACAACGGCGACCTGGACACGATTACGGTTCAGGTGATCCGCGCCAAACCGGGCGAGTGTCGCACGCTCGCCGCTCCGTCCGTATCCATTGACGAACGCGGTGAGGTTTGGGCCACTTCCGGGCCGGGCACTTGTGCCGGGCGCATCGTGGATGGCTATACGGTTGAGGTCAGCGAGAACGACGGCCCGTGGAAATTCTTGGACAATTACGTTACGCCGCGTTCGCCC
Source organism: Candidatus Poriferisodalis sp. (assembly GCF_965203655.1). GTDB lineage: Bacteria > Actinomycetota > Acidimicrobiia > Acidimicrobiales > Poriferisodalaceae > Poriferisodalis. Next base: position 6,714 of record NZ_CBDBDD010000004.1, on the reverse strand, counting down.
GGACACGCGAGAAAGCCGACTTCGAAGTCATTCAGGGAGGCCACTACGCTCCCTGATGCAGCAGTCAACGGCGCCGAGTACCGGGTCAGGGGTCGAGGCAACACCTCGGAGGAATACGCGGGTCCTGTCAAGTACCCAACCGACTGGCTGACAACCAAGTTCACCTTCACCGGCGAAGCGGCCGTTATCGTCGGCGCGCCGGTGCGGCAGCCCGGAGCCCAGCTCCCCAATGGCAGCACCGACTACGACGTGGACGACGACGGACTGATCGAAGTGTCCACGCTGGCGCAGTTGAACGCCATGCGCTGGGATCCGGACGGAAACGGCTATGCGTATTTGTTGGATCCATACGCCGTCGCCTTCCCTGACGCCATGAACGGCATGGGCTGTCCGTCGTCATGGTGCTCCGGCTATGAGCTGGCCAACGACCTGGACTTTGACACCAACGGGAACGGCGAGGCCGACGCCGGCGATGCCTATTGGAATGGCGGCGCGGGCTGGCATCCCGTGGGCGTTGCCTGCTGGAGGTACGGCTCGGACTGCCTCGGTTCCGGCCCGTTTACCGGCGTGTTCGAAGGCAACGGCAACGTGATCCGCAATCTCTACATCAACCGGACCGCGACGGCGTGGGGCTGGTGGCGCGACCGCTCGTATGAAAATCAGGGTTTGTTCGGCGCGTCCCGGGGAGTGATCCGCAACGTCGGACTGGAATCAGTGAACGTCACGGGCACGAAGCACGTTGGCGGAATGGTCGGATTGAATCGCGGGAGAATCATCCGCAGCTACGTGACCGGGTCCATAACCGGACCGCACGCTGCGGGTGGATTGGTTGGACGGTTGTTCAACGGTTCGATTATCGAAAGCTACTCCACGGCCAGCGTGGTTGGACTCATGCCGCAGAGCTGGAATGGGAAATATATCGGCGGTCTCGTCGGGTACAACGATGACGGCGCCGTCATCGCCAGTTACGCCGCGGGCCGTGTGTCCGGTCAGGCCTTGGCCACGGGCGGCCTCATCGGATACGGCACCGTGAAGAGCTCCGTGACTGCCAGCTACTCCACCAGCGTCGTGTCCAGCTGGGGCTCACTCACCACCGGGCTGGGTCGGGGCGGCAACGCCGTCAGCAGCTATTGGGATACCCAGACCTCCGGTCAGAGCGGCAGCTCCCTGGGCGCGGGCAAGACCACCGCCGAGTTGCAGGCGCCAACCGGCTACACCGGCATCTACGCCAACTGGAACCGGGACCTCGACGGCGACGGCAACGGGGATGATCCCTGGGACTTCGGCACGGGCAGCCAGTACCCGGTACTGAAGAACACCGGCCCCAGCGTGGCCGGCCAGCGTCCGGAGTCGTCGGATGATCCCGCTGCCGAGCAGCCGACATTCCGCGACAGGGACTACGACGCAGACGACGACGGGCTGATTGAAGTGTCCAACCTGGACCAGCTGAACGCCATCCGCTGGGACGAAGATGGCGACGGTTCGGCAGGGAAAATCGAGAACTGGGTCGTCGATGTCGACGGTTCACTCGTGATCGACGGTGATGTTGACCGCCATGCCATCGCCTTCCCCAACGCGGCGCCGGGCATGGGCTGCCCTTCCTCGGGCTGTATCGGCTATGAGCTGGCCGCCGACCTGGACTTTGACACCAACCGCAACGGCGCGGCCGACGCCGGCGATGAGTACTGGGACGGCGGCTCGGGCTGGTCTCCTATCGCTCTAACGGGCTTCACCGCCGTGTTCGAGGGCAACGGTCACACCATCCGCAACCTGTTCATCGACAGGTCTAGCGATGCGAACGTCGGGCTGTTCGAGGCGGTTGTCATCCCCGCAGTCGTCCGCAACGTTGTGCTGGAATCCGTTGACGTGACCGGTGGCGAACGGGTCGGCGGTCTGGCCGGCCAGGCCAGCGGTACCATCAGCGGCGTCAGCGTGAGCGGAAGTGTGTCGGGCGAGAGCGCCGTAGGCGGGTTGGTGGGACATACCCTGCCGTCCGGCGTCGTCACCGGCAGCCACTCGACGGCGAGCGTAACCGGAACCAAGCCGCGCAGCGAGGGCGGCCGGGACGTGGGCGGCCTGGTGGGCTACAACGCGGGCGCCGTCCGAGCCAGCTACGCCACCGGCGCCGTGTCCGGCAAGGCCAACAACACCGGCGGCCTGGTGGGGTTCAACAGCGGCGCCGTCATTGCCAGCTACGCCCGCCTGGACGTGACCGGCAGCGGCCGGTACATCGGCGGGCTGGCGGGCAGCCACTACGCGGGAGCAATCACCTTCAGCTACGCGGCCGGCGCAACGGCGGGCGGCACGGACGCGGGCGGCCTGGTGGGCCACCGCGGCGGCTCAATCACCGCCAGCTACTGGGATTCAGACGAGTCCCAGGCCACCGGACCCGGCGGCGAGGGCAAGACCACCGCCGAGCTGCAGACTCCCACCGACTACACCGGCATCTACGCCAACTGGAACGTGGACCTCGACGGCGACGGCAGCGCCGACGACCCCTGGGACTTCGGAACGTCGTGCCAGTACCCGGTGTTGAAGTATGGCGGCCTCAACCCCGACGACCAGAGCTCGCCGTGCGGGCCCGCCACGGTGAAGGTGGAGGCTGCGCCGGTGGAGGATGCCCCGGTGGAGGATGCCCCGGTGGAGGATGCCCCGGTGGAGGAGGAGACCGTCCCGGCGGCCCCGCCGACGCCGGGACAGACCGAGCCGTACAACGTGCAGGTCACGCCGGGCGACGGCACGCTCACCGTCACCTGGACGGTCGCGCCCCGCGAGGGGCTCGAGGACGACGCGATACGCCACGCCCTGCGCTGGAGCCAGCAGTCCGGCGTCTGGGCCAACCCGCCGGGACCGTCGGGCGCTGCTGAGGACGGCATCGTGGTCGAAGGCGGAGTCGCGTCCTACACCATCACCGGTCTGGACAACGGCGTGGCGACGGGGGTCTTCGTGCGCTCATTCACCGACGGCAGCTACTCGGAACGCAGCGAGCACTCCAGCCAGTGGGTGCGGGTCAAGGGCGAGCACACCACCCCCAAGGCCGCCGGGTAGCCGGGAGCGGCAGATGCCGGGTGCCGCGCCGGCACACGACACAAATCCGAACGCATTTGTTCCGCATGAGCTACTTGGGAGCGTTCGGTGCGCGCGTCGCGCTGTTGTATCCGCACTCGCGCTTTTGAGTTTGCATTGCGCTTTGTGAATCGCACTGCGCTTTGCGTTGCAGCTAGACTGCGGTCATGAAGGACTTGCTCGGACGTCCGATGGACGCCAACCGTGCAGGGAACCTGTTCACACCCGGCTTCGGGTTGCCGCCGCATCGCCTCGTGGGACGCGAAGACGACCTCAGAGAACTGCAGGACGGCCTCGGCGCCGGTCCGCGGGACCCGAGGTTCACTTCGGTGATCATCGGGCACCGCGGTTCCGGCAAGACCGTGCTGCTGAGCGAGATCCGGGGCATAGCCGCCGAAGCCGGCTGGGTGATCTTGCGGGCCGATGCCACCACCGCGAATCTGCAAGACCGCATCGACGCCGAAATCCGCGAGTTCGCGAACCCGGCAGTCGCAGGCGATCTCGTCGAGGAACGCTCCCCCAGCGAGACGACCGCAGCCTTGCATGCCGGCCCGGTGGGTCTGTCGCGGCGGCTTTCCAAGACCGTACACAACACTCGAAGCCTCACCAAGAAGCTCGAAATCATCGGGAATCACGCAGCCGAACGCGGGTCGGCGGTGCTGCTGTGCGTCGACGAGCTCCAAGCCGGACATCGAGACGAACTGCGACGGCTGGCATCGGACCTGCAGCGGCTCACCAAAGAGGACGGGCTGCCGATCGCTTTCATCGGCGCCGGCCTGCCTGCCATGCAGGACACAATCCTGCGCGACCCCAAGATGACCTTCTTCCAACGATGCCATCCGCAGCATCTCGCCCCACTCCCCTATCCGAGCGTGCTGTCGTTCTTCAAGCAGACCATTGCCGACGCAGGAGGCTCCTGCGACACGGCAACACTCGAACGGATGGCCGACGCGACGGACGGCTTCGCATATCGGATGCAGCTCATCGGCCGACGCGCTTGGACTATCTCCGGAGCACCGGACCGTCCCGTGGACATGACGTCCGCCGAGATGGCCGTCACAGCCGCCGAACGGCACCTGCGAACGCAGGTGTACAGCGACATCTGGGACAGCCTCGATCAGATAGACCGTCATGTGCTGCGCGTGGCAGCCGAGCATGGCGGCACGGTGCCTCGCAGCACCTTGGGCGCCGCCGTGCCTGCGTCAGCGAGCAGCCTTGCCACAAGGCTGAATCGGCTCAGACGCCTCGGCGTCATCACCCGCGACGCAGACTCGCCGCAAGCCGACGTGCGTCTCGGCACGCTCGCACCGCTGGACTTCGTCAACGAGCAACTCGAAGAAGCAGCCAGCCTCGAAAGCGGTGCTTCAGCCGAACTGGCAGTGTCCGTCGCAGCGCGCCGCACGGCGGCTCCGCGATGCGGACGGCGACTCAAGACCAAAGACGCTTACTGCATTCTTCGAGCCGGGCACAGCGGCAACTGCCGATCTCGCTGAACCCCCAAACGAGGCTCTGAGAAGGCGACGGGCGCACGCTGCATCCTCCCCGCACCATGAGGGCGATTCCTCACGTGTGCGGAGTGTGCGGCCGCGGCGCAGCCGGCATGTTCGTGTCCACGGTCTGCGGCTTGTAGTCTCGCCCGCATCAATGACCGTATAAAGAGAGATGAAGGATGAATGATGAGCGATCCGGCACGTACCCCGACCCCACCAGCACGCATGTACGGGGGGGGGGGGGTAGACGTTCCGCCCTCAAACTGACCCTGGCCGCAGCGGCCAGCGCGCTCATGGTCAGCACCGCGCTCACGTTGCCCGCCCAGCCAGCCCAGGCGCAGGACGACAACCGGCCGTCAGTGCAATTCGCCGAAGTCACCTACGTCATCGAGGAAAACGACGCGAGCGGGCTCAACGTCGGGGTGACGATCTCTCCGGCGCTGACCACCGCGAGCCGGGTCAAGTTCACCACCAGCGGCCCCGCCATCCGCAACGTGGACTACACCGTTACCGGGCTGCGCAGGCACACTGTTCCCGGGGCCTACGGAGCCGTGACCCACACCGAGTATGTGGACCTGCCGGCAGGTGCGACGCAGGTGCTCCTCCAGGTCCGGGTCATCCCGGACGATATCGTGGAGGAAAATGAGGACATTTTCTTCACCCTGACATCCATCGACACGACCAATGCGCCCTACAAGATCGGCGCTCCAGCGTCCACCAATGTCGTGATGCTTGACAACCTGAATGCCGGCATCAAGCAAGACCACCTCGCGGTGTCGGGCGCGCTGCCCTGGACGGCGACGCTGACGGTGAGGGACGTGTCCCACGAGCGCGGCAGCGACCCCATGGTGGTGCGCAAGCAGAAGGGCCCCGCCGGCCAGTACATCCCGTGCGGCGCCACCAGTGAGTGGGGCGCGGGCGCCTTCGGCGCCAACGAGCGCTGCCAGAACAACTTCGTGTACGAGCGGGTGGCGCTGAGCGAGGTGACCGGCACGACGAGCTTCCCCATGGTGGGATGCCAAAACGGCAAGAGCGGCGGGCAGTGTCTCCCGCAAGGCAACAATGCGCTCTCGGACAACGGCTTCGTCGACGGCGGGTCGGCGCACAGGGTCCTCGGCGTGGTCCTGAGCGGCGGGACGCTGTCCCTCTCGTTCGACCGGCCCCTCTCGGACGCCTTGAAGGCGGTCGCAAAGCTGACCGTGGACGGCAGCACCGAGTTTCGGCTGGCGGACGCGACGGGCATCGACGGCTCTTACCAATGGGGAAACACGGGGCTGAGCTGGACCACTGACCCCGCCCAGTCGGTGTCGCTGCGCCTGGAGCGGGTGTCGCAGCAACGGGGCGGCGAGGGGCCGAGCTCCGGCGACGAGGAGCAGCGCGACCCGCTGACGGCATCGTTCGAGAAGGTGCCCGCGACGCATGACGGGCAGTCGGCGTTCACGCTGGACGTGCGTCTGAGCGAGACGGTGGGCAAGTTCAGCCGGTCGCCGCGCGCGTCGTCGTTCGCGGTGACGCAGGGCCGGGTGACGGGCGTGGAGCAGATCGGCGCCGGGCTGTGGCGGGTGACGGTGCGGCCGGCGTCGCCTAGCGCCGTGGTGACGGTGACGCTCGCGGGCGGGCGGGACTGCGACCACGAGCCGTCGGGCGCGGTGTGCGCGCGGGACGGGCGGGCGCTGTCGAACACGTCGTATGCGAGGGTCGCGGCGGATCCGCAGCAGCAGCAGGCGGTGCTGACCACGCCGCGGGCGGCAACCCAGACCGTGGCGGCGGCGTTCGGCAAGGTCCCGGCGGAGCATGACGGGCGGACGGCGTTCGCGCTGGACGTGCAGTCGGGCGCCAAGCCCGCTGCCGACGCGTTCACGGTGACGAACGGGACGGTCACGGGCGTGGAGTCGCTGGACCCGGTGCTGTGGCGGGTGCGCGTCAAGCCGAAGTCCTGGAAAGACGTGACAGTCGCCCTCGGCGACGCGTCAGCGAAGGTCCCTGGCCCGGCGCGCATCCGAGCCCAGGACGCCCGGGCGAAAGAAGGCAAGCACGCCTCGCTCGACTTCACGGTGACGCTGAGCCGCGCGGCGTCGGGGCCGGTCTCGGTGCACTACGCGACCAACGACGGCACGGCAGCGGCAGGGGCGGACTACACCGCCGCGTCGGGCACGCT
>NZ_CBDBDD010000003.1:0-276931 GCF_965203655.1 Candidatus Poriferisodalis sp. | reverse complement strand
GCCGTGGATGCCATCGAGCGGCTTGCCATCCGGGGCGCGCCAGCCCTCGGGGCCTTCGGGGCGCTTGCGCTGGTTGTCGGCCTCGACGAGGCGCAACCCGGTTCGCTGGGTGACGCCGGTGCGGTGCTGGAACGTTTCAGGACCGAGATCGGCGACGCCCGCCCGACCGCGGTCAACCTGCGATGGGCAGTGGACCGCACGATCGATGCCGCGCTGGCTGCCGCCGGTTCGTTCGGCTCGAGCGACAACACGGGCGATGGCAGCGCCAGTGAGCAGGGCAACACCGGCGACAGCGGCAGTGCAGGCAGCGTTGCCGAGCTGCGCCGGCGGCTGCTGGATGAGGCCCTGGCCATCGGAGCGGAAGATGCTCGGGCGTGCGCCGAGATCGGACGGTTCGGCCGCGAGCTGCTCGCCGACGCCACTGTCATTGCGACGCACTGCAATGCAGGACGGCTCGCCACGGCGGGCACGGGCACGGCACTGGGCGTCGTGTACGCGAAAGCCGCGGGGGGCGAACCGGTGCGTGTGCTGGCCGCCGAGACCCGCCCGCTGCTGCAGGGTGCACGGCTCACCGCCTGGGAACTGGCCGACGCGGGCATTGATGTGTCGGTGGTCGCCGATGCCGCGATGGCGTCGCTGATCGCGGGTGGTGCGGTGGACGCGGTAGTCGTGGGCGCGGATCGCATCGCTGCCAACGGCGACACGGCCAACAAGGTCGGCACGCTGGCGCACGCGCTCGCTGCCGCGGACGCTGGCATCGGCTTCTATGTCGCCGCCCCGACCACCACGATCGACGCAGCGCTTCCATCGGGCGAGTGCATTGCCATCGAGCAGCGGAACCCCGACGAGGTGCACCACGCCGGAGGGACGCGTCTGACCCCTACGGAAGCCGTCGCCATCAATCCCGCATTCGACGTGACGCCCGCCCGCCTGATCACGGCGATCATCACCGACGCCGGCGTGTTGCGACCGCCGTACGACCGGTCCATTGCTCAGGCGCTGGCTGCAGCCGGAGACGACATGCGGGAGTCAGTCGAATGAAGGGCACAAGCGAATATCCGCCGGTGGCGTTGGGCTCGGCCCAACCGGGGAGAGGCCGGTGCTGAACCGCTGGGACGACGCTGAGGCGGCACGCTGGGCCGAGCTGGGTGACCTCGGCGAGATCACCTACGGCTCGCGCGTGGTGGGCGCCGATCCAGCGCTGGTGCTGCACGGCGGCGGCAACACGTCCATCAAGGGCCACAGCACCGACGCCTGGGGCGAACCGGTCCCGACGCTGTGGGTGAAGGGCAGCGGCTGGGATCTCGCGACCATCGAACCGCCCGGCTTCGCACCGCTTCGCTTGGAGCCCGTCCGGCGCCTGGCCGAGCTGGCGGAGCTGAGCGACACCGAGATGGTGAACCAGCTGCGGATCCAACTGCTCGACGCCAGCGCTCCGAACCCGTCGGTGGAGGCGATCCTGCATGCGCTGCTGCCCCACCGCTCGGTGCTTCATAGTCATGCCGACGCCGTGCTGGCACTCACCAACACCGCCGACGGCGACGGGCGGGTGCGCGAGCTGTGGGGCGACCGGGCTGTCGTGGTGCCCTACGTGATGCCCGGTTTCGATCTGGCCCGTCGCTGCGCGGACGAATGGCAGGCGCAGGCCCACGACGGCACCGAGGCGATGGTCCTGCTCAACCACGGCATCTTCACCTTCGGCGAGACCACGCGCCAGGCATACGACTCGATGATCGACCGGATCAGCGAGGCCGAGCAGTGCCTCGCAGAAGCGGGCGTGACATCGTTCGGCGAGACCGGCGACGACAGCCTGCTGCAAGAACTGTGGGGCAGCGCCGACGCCGGGGCTCTGACGGCGGACCAAGTCGAAACGGTGGCCGAGCTGCGTGCAGAGATGTCGGCCGCGGCGGGCGTACCGATGCTGCTGCGGGCCGTGCATGACGAGCGGGCAGCAGCGTTCTGCGCCCGCAACGACCTGGTTTCGGTGGCACAGCGAGGGCCGGCGACGCCCGATCACATCATTCGCACCAAGCAGTTCCCGATGGTGGGCCGCGACGTGGATGCCTTCATCGAGGGTTACCGCGCGTACTTCGAGCGAAACTGCGGGCGTCACGCCGACGGCGCATCGCAATCCGATCACAGATCCGACGAGGAAGGCAGTTCGCAGACCTCGCTCACGATGCTCGACCCAGCACCGCGTGTGGTGCTCGATCCCGAACTCGGGCTGTGGACCGCGGGCCGCCGCGCAGCCGACTGCGACATCGCTGCGGACATCTACCTGCACACGATCGACGTCATCAGCGCCGCAGAGGCTCTCGGGGGCTACGTCGCGCTCAGCGAAGCCGACCTGTTCGACGTGGAGTACTGGGAGCTCGAGCAGGCGAAGCTGGCGCGGGCCGGCGCGCCAGCTGGCTTGGCCGGCCAGGTGGCGCTCGTGACGGGTGCTGCTTCGGGCATCGGACAGGCCGCAGCCGCGGCGTTGGCCGCAGCCGGAGCGGCAATAGTCGGCATCGATATCGACATCGGCATCACGCACGACGATGACGGCGACAGCGACCGGCCGTCAGCACTGCACGGTTCGGCATGGCTCGGAATCGAGGCCGACGTCACCGATGCCGGAGCGGTGACCGAAGCGGTTGCCAGCGCAATCGAGCGCTTCGGCGGCATCGACATCGTGGTAGCGGCGGCCGGCATCTTCGGCCCGTCGGCGCCGCTGGAAGAGCTCGTTGATGACTCCGGCCTCGGCACGGCATGGCAGCAGACATTCGACATCAACGTGAGCGGCGCGGCGAACACCCTCGCCGCGGTTCATCGGGTGGTGCGGCACTCGCCGGCCGGAGGTCGTGTTGTCATCGTCGGTTCGAAGAACGTGCCCGCACCCGGCAAAGGCGCAGCGGCCTACTCGGCATCGAAAGCAGCGCTGACGCAGCTCGCCCGTGTGGCAGCGCTCGAATGGGCGCCCGACGGCATCACCGTCAACGTCGTGCATCCTGACGGCGTGTTCGACACGGGGCTGTGGTCGGACGAGCTCATCGCCCAGCGCGCTGCCAGCTACGGGCTCACCTCCGAGCAGTACCGGCGGCGCAACCTGCTGGGCCGCGAACTGGCGTCACCCGACGTCGGCGCGCTGATCGCCCAAATGTGCGGCCCGGCGTTCGCCCACACCACCGGCGCCCAGATCCCCCAGGACGGCGGCAGCGACCGAGTCATCTAGCCGGGCCGACCCCTCCTATCCGCTACGTGCGCGACGCGACGCGCGAACGTGGGGAGTGCACGCCCGCAAGTGGAGGTGCGCCGTGGAGCGCGCGGACCTGACCGAGTTGCACTACATCTGCCATATGAACAACTTGCCGTCAATTCTCGCGAACGGCATCCTCAGCCATAGGCACGCTCAACGACACCACCCGACCCGAATCGCGAACGAAGATGTCCAAGGCCGACGTGCTAGGACGACGGTGCCGGGCGGCCGTCCGTTACACGACTACGTGAATCTGTATCTCAATGCACGCAACCCGATGCTGTATCGGGTCACCGACGGCGGTAACGACGTAGAACATCTGTGTGTGTTGTCAGTCTCGACGCAGGTACTTGACCACGACGACGTGGTGCTGACCGACGGAAACGCTGCCTCGGGTCCGACGGCGTTCCGCTCGGTGTCCAGCGGCTTGGCTGCGATCGAGCGTCAACGCGTCTTCGCCCAGAATTGGAACCATGCAGATCCGTTGGAGAAGCGAGAGCACCGACGGGTGATGTGTGCTGAAATCCTTGTGCCAAGATCCGTCGACGCTGCGATGATCTCGGGCGTCTACGTCGCCAGTGACCGGATCGCTGCCTCAGTCTCGGCTAGCGTTGCGAACGTTCGCGCGATCGTCAAGGAGTCTCTCTTTTTTCGTTGATGCGAGTAGGCACGAACAAGGCAGGAAGCACAGCCGGGGGGACAGCGTGATTCATCTCACGACAGGCGATGTGCTCTCGGCCAATGCTCAGACGCTCGTCAACACGGTCAATTGCGTAGGCGTAATGGGCAAAGGCGTCGCGCTGGGCTTCAAGCAGCGGTTTCCTGAGATGTTCCGCGACTACGCCGAGCGATGCCGAGAAGGCTTGGTGCGGCTTGGAGAACCGTACCTCTTCAGACCACTCGTCGAGCCTTGGATACTCAACTTCCCTACTAAGGACCATTGGCGATCTGTGTCACGGCTCAGCGACATTGAGGCGGGACTCGACTACCTCGCATCCCATCTCACGCAGTGGGGCATCACGTCGATGGCAGTGCCTCCTCTCGGCTGTGGCCAGGGCGGTCTCGACTGGCCAACTGTGGGACCCGTGCTGTACCGCCGGCTCGAGGAGTTGGCAATCCCGGTGATTCTCTACGCGCCCCAAGACACGCCCGTCGAGCAGGTCTCCAGGGAGTTCCTGATGGAAGGCGGTGGCGGAGCAGCGACCGATCCCGATTCGAACATTCCGGCAGCCTGGATGGCTCTGGCAGTGATCATCCGCAAGCTAGAGCGAGAGCGTTATGCGGCACCTGTCGGACGAACTTCGTTTCAGAAGCTCGCGTACTTCGCGACCGTCGCAAGTGTTCCTACTGGCCTTGAGTTCGAGCAACGAAGCTACGGACCGTTCGCCAACGGACTCAAGTCAATTCAGACGAGGCTTATCAACAACGGAATTCTGGCGGAATCCAAGGTGGGCCGAATGTTCGAGGTTCACACAGGTGCCGCGTACCGCGATGTGGTACGCCGCCGCCAGCATGAAATCGAAGTGCACATCGAAGCGATCGAGCGCACGGCTGATCTCATGCTCCGCGTCGACACAAAGCGGGCTGAAGCCTACGCGTCGGCGCACTTCGCGGCCGTTCTGTTAGCTCACGACAAGGGCGGGCGGCCGACTGAGGCCGAGGTGCTGGCGCAGGTCATGCGCTGGAAGTCACGACGCCGCCCACCTCTGGCCGAAGAGGACGCTGCCGACGCGATCCGCAGTTTGAGCATGCTGGGTTGGCTTGACGCGGAATTCAGCGAGACACTCCCGGCGCACGACGACTTTCCTGATACCGAGAGCGCTGCAGCGTAGGCACCTGCAGGCCACCGGCTGAATCTGACAAGCAGCTAGAACTGGCGGGCGTCGATGGTGACGCCGGCGTCTTGGGCTAGAGCGCGGAGTGTTTCGATATCGGCGGGCTCGGCCGTGAGCGTGATCTGAGTGCTTTGTGTGATGTGCTGGATCTCGTTGTTCTCGAAGCCGTCTTCGATGCGGTTGATGATCTCGCGCAACAGGTTGACGAGGCTGTCCCGGTCTACCTCCGGCCCGAGGCTCGTGTTGGCGGTCAGCGAGAGCTGCCAGTGCTGGGCTGGCGGCGGTGGCGGAGTCGGCGTGGGTGGGGTGGGCTGAGGCTGCGCCGGGGTGACGACATCGGGCGGGGCAGGTTCGGGTGCTGGACTGGGGGCTTCGGGCACCGTCGCGCGCCGGAGGCGCACGGTACGAGAGGCCAGATTGATGTCGCCGCGGTCGTGAACGGTGTACACGTTGTTGCCGTCGTCGATGAGTTCGACATCACCGCGACGGACGGCTTCGTAGATGGCCTCGGACAGCTCACCTGCTCCAGTAGGCAGCAGTGGCTTGTGCGGGTTCGACCAGAAGCTGTCGCGGACCTCGGCGAGTGGCACGCCGTAGTCACTGTCGCGCAGGTTGTGCATCAGAGCGCTGTAGCCGAACTCACCGACTTCGAACGCCTTGCTCTCGTCGCGCAGCAATGCCCACACGTGAGCTCCGTTCAAGGCGTCCTGCTTGTCGGTTGCGAGCCGTACGAAGCGCTCTTCCCGTTCGAACTCGCCCTTCGGTGCGAGGTATGCGATGTGGCGGTAACACAGCTTGACCCGAGCATCGAGCGCCTTGAGCGCTTCGGCGGCGTCCCGCTTCGCTTGGGCAGCCATGTCGTCGTCGGCTTGGACGGCAGGAAGCTCGGCCACACGCTTGCGGGCCAGCCACTCCGAGGCGAGGCCTCGGGCCTGCGCCCGAGTGGCCGTGTTGGCGACTGCAAATACAGCCGACGATGCCCACTGCACGCTCATGGGCGACGAACCCCGGCCCATCGCGGCTGCGATTGCCTCGCGGGTCACCGTGTCGTCGCCGTTGAACAGCGAGAACCAGCGCGAGTCCAGGATCACCAGGCGCGTCTGGTGCTGCCGGTCGATGCCGGCCTGTCCGATCACGTCGCGTGCCGCTGCAAACGAAACGCCCTCTGGAGGGACATCGCCGCCATCGACAGAAACGACGTCACCGAAGGGGCCCGAACTCGTCAGCGCAAACGCGCGCTCCGTGACGGCCTGGTCACGGTCGGCCTCGCTGACCGCCTGTTTCTCGGCTTTGGTGAGCATCCCGAGCGTCTTGCGAGTCTCGACGACCCACCGCTTAGGACTGCTGCCTCGACCCGCAATCGAGTCCACCGAGGCCATGCCCGCATCGGTTTCCAGCAGCTCAACAGCCACCGCCTCGGCATCGCCAGCGCCGTAGCCGCTGACCGGCACGAACGACGCAGCGTGCAGTTCCGCCTCGGTCGCACCCCGAGCACCGTTCGCTCGGGGACACAGCGACCGGACGAACAGCGCTGTAGCCATCCGTTCCGCTGATCGCGGATTGTCGTTGCTCCAGCCCTCGGTGCGAAGCGCGTCTAGCCGACGTGCTACACCCCGGTCCGGATTGTGCTGATCAACGATGTCGACGCTCGCGACCTCGCGCAAGTTCGACAGGGTCCGGTGATCGGCCACCAAACCGGAACTGAGCAGCGAGTCGCGTACCTGATGTGACTGCAAGGGCAGGTCGCCACTATCGATCAGTTCCGGAACCCATTCGCCGTCGGAAGCCCGACGCGACTGCTCATAGGCAGTCGACGCGAAGAGGCGGATGGTGGAACGGACACGCTGGAAACCGGCATGCTGCGCCCACTCGTTCTCGGCGAGGGCAATCAGGCTGGGATGGAACGGAAAGCAGCGGGCCACGGCGTCACGAAACGCGGCGCCTGTCGGCCCGCCAAGCTTGTCGAACACCTTGGTCGCCCACGGACCTCGCATGTGCTCGGTGAAACGGTCCGCGACGTGGTCGGTCTCGGCACGGGGCGGCAGGCGTTCGAACAGCCGCCGTTGGATGATCTCAGCGAAGTCGCCGCCGCCCGTTACCGCCGTTGTACGGCCGTTGCGGGTCAGCAGCGCCTCCAGTTCGGTTTGGCACTGGGCACCCGCTTCGTTCAACGCCATGTCGTCTTGGTCCGACGCGATCATCACCACCACGACGACACAGTTCGGCACGTCGTTCACGACATCGAGCAACGCCCGAAGGAACGCCATCTCACGCAGTGCACCGTCGGGATCGTTGGCCGCCGCCAGCCGGATGTAGTCCATGATCTCGTCGACCAGGATGAGCACCGGCCGACCGGTACTCCGCAGCGCCTCGGCTAGATGCTTCTTACTGGTGATGTGCTCCTTGAACTGGTCGTAGCGGTGCCCGTCCTTGTCGAAGAGCCGCCACAAGAACCGCTCGCCGAGCAGTTGCGCAGGGCCGAAGTCTTCGCTCGCAGCAGTGGTGTTGTCGCAATCAAGCACAACGCAGACCGGGCTGCCGAGGTCGGGTCGCACGTTGCCATCACCGGCGATCTCTCGCGCCGATGCGAATACCTCTCGGCCCAAATCGGTCGGTGCCAGCTCAGTGGGATGAGCGGCGAGATGCCAGAGGCCGATCAACCCATGTGACTTGCCCCCGCCCATCGCTTGGTCGAGTCGCCATACGGCAGCTGTCTGCGTTGATCCCTCCACACCGAGTCGCACAGCAACCCGTGCCATGAGCTCGACGAGGTCACCCGTCGGGTGAGTAATCGCGCCGAAGTACGACGGTGACGCGTATGGCGTCTGATTGGACTCGATGCCAGCCACGCCGAACACGGCGTCGTGCAGTGACATCTGCACGTCGTCTACCGCACCATCGCTGCGCGTGACCTCTGGACGCAAGGCGACGGTTTCCCACCACGGATGCGCTTGGGTACTCGCGTTCATCGTCAGTCAATCCCCTCCTGCACAAACAGCGTGCCCTGTCGATCCTGTCGTTCCTCTTCCGCCAGCCGCTCGCCGGTCTCATGCGTCAGCCGCGTGGCCCGCTCGGCGATCAGATGCCGCTGCCGCACGACCCAAGTGAAGGTCTGCCCGTCACGATCGCTCTCGCCGAGCACGCGACCGAATTCGGACATGGCGGCCCACAGCATCTCGTCATCCGCCCGCTCCAGCAGGTGCAAGGCCGTCGCGATGTCGCTGATCGAACGCCCCTCAGCGGCAACAGCGAACACGATGTCCACCACGGGGCTTGTGGGGTGGAGGCTGAGCGAGTCGACGGTCTCATCGCCGAATGCCAACCGTGGACCGCCCTTCACTTTCTGCAGCACTCCCTTGACATCGTCCTCAGTCACGTCGTAGGACAGTCGCAGCCAACGTGCCTCGGACGCTGGGGCGACGCCGCGGCCGTGCTGACGCAGCCACGAGAGCGCGAACCGGGTACGCACATCGAAGTCAGTCAGCTTGAACCGATCAATCCGTACATCGGCGGCGGCTTCGACTGCACGATGCGCCATCCCCAGAAAGTGATCGAACGGCACAGGCTGGCCAGTGAAGTCGCGCACTTCGGAGTACTTGCCGACAACCTCCATCGCCGGGGCAATCGCCGCCATGCGCTGGTCGGAATCGGCCAAGCCATCAGCAGTCCAAGCAGGGACACGCGATGCGATCACCGCCCGAATCTCCTCGTCCACCATGCGGACATCACCAACGGGCCGATCCTGTCGGGCGGCGCGGCACGCCATCATGATCGTATTGTCGATGTACTCGCCAGCCTGCTTGCCGCCCTTCTCGGTGCTGCACGGCCACGAGCCGGTCAAAACCAGTCCTGCATCGCTGATGGCCGTGAGCACGCGAACCCAAGCATCAGGATCTCCATGCCCGAACACGATGCTGACCACACCGTCGGGCTTGACCTTCAGTCGCGCCTGCTCAAAAGCCTTCGTGATGGTCTGCCTGTAATGAGCTTCCGTGCGGTGATCAGGATCATCGATGGTTGTCTTCTTGATAACCGCTTCATGCGTCTTCTCCTGCAGCCCACCGGCGTCGGTGGTCACCCCGAACCAGGGATCGGCGGTGACCAGGAGCCGCTTGAGCCACACGTACATCAAGTCAGATGAGTCGCAGTAGTTGATCATCGAGTCGTATGGCGGGTCAGTCACCACTGAATCGAGGGACGCATCTGGCAGCGCCAACTCGGTGGCAGAACCGCGCTGCACCGATGCCGGATTGCCAGCAGCTCGCTCAAGTTGCTTTCGGAGGCTTCGAATCGTGTGAACCGACAATGAGATCCACGTGCCCGGACCCTCACCGCATCCGGTTTCGAAGTAATCGAAGCTGTGTGAGATACCGGAGTCGTTGTAGTAGATGTGCCCCGTCTTCTGCGAGGGAACCTGAAGCGTCGCGCACCTGCTGCTGTACTTCATTCGACGGGCGAGATTCGAAGCGGCGTAGCCCGCCAGCGCCGAGACGTAGTCGTCGCTGGCCCCCGCAGCTTGCATCCGCGCACTCATCTGGTTGACGATGCGTGCAAGCCGGACGAACCCAAGGGTTTGGCGGTCGTTGCACAGTTCGCCCCAACTGCGATATCCGAAGTTCACGGGGGCGATGAACCTCGAGAGCCCGGGGTCCATCGGCTCACGGGGCACTGCAGATAAGTCAGGCCCGAATGGCCCTTCCGCGCTGAGTACCGCGTCGAGTCTCTCCGCGGCAGCCAGATCGGCGCTGCTGGGCTCGCGGTAACGCTTGCCAACATCAGCATCAAGATCGGCAACTGCAAGCATCACATCATCCTTGAGGCCGTCGCGCATCATGCGCTTGAGCGTTTCCGAGTGATGTGTGTGGCCGCAGAACGAACAGACGCCGCTCTTGCCGCGATCCCCCGCAGTCTCTCTCAGTGTGGGTTGAGACTCCGGCTTCCCGTCGTGAACCTCGGCAGCACAGGCACCTAACGATTCGTGGGGAACGATTCGGTAGGACTGTCCCGGGTCGTCCTTCTTTGGGTTGGGATTGCGAAGGGCGAGCCTTCCGGTGAGCGGAAATCGGTTGCCGCAGTTCGTGCAGGGCAACGTCACGGCCCACACGTAGCCCCACGGACGCTTGCCGTTGACGACTGGATAAAACTCACCCATCACAGACTCGTAACGACGTCCTACTTCGTTGAGCACGAATCGCACGTCTCGCAATAGCCGCGGTTCGGTGAAGTACTCGGCGGCGTGCTCGTCGTACCCTTCGAACGGCAACGGCGGCTCGTCGTCCCAATTGCGCATCGGGTAGTCGGCCAACAAGCGGCCGGCGAGAGTTGCAACCGGTGAGTAGTCGATGCCCCAGGCCTGCACGCCCAACCGGGCGGCTTCGAGCGGAATCATCGCCCTGCCCGAGAACGGATCACAGAGCTTCGCACCGTCGGGGTAATGCTTGGCAAGCTCGGCGCGCAATTCGACATTCGCGGCGTCGTAGTCAGTCATCGCCTCCCGAACGAGATTCTTCAGGCTTTCTTGTTCGCTCGGATCGTGAGGCCACGGCAACAAAGAGCAGAGCACGGCCGCCTTGGCCTGGGCCAGTGGTCGTGATGCGAACCAGGTGAACAAGCTCTTCTCAGCGAAGCCCGTGCCCCAGCCACGGGCCGAGTGCGTCGATACTTCCTCACACGGGAACCACCGTTCGATCAAGCGCGTGCTCATGCATCGTCGCCTTGATGTTCAAGTGCCGCGCTCAATGCGCTGCCGGCGAGCCGGTACTCGGTGACGTCCTGGAGGCTGTCGCGGAAGACGTTCGCTGGGTCCTGCCAATGCCCGAACAGGCTGCCCTCGCCGTCGATGCAGTTGTCCACCACATACAGCCAGTAGTCATCCCGATGCTGACGGGCACTGGTCAATTCGCCGGAGGTCAGACGCACGCCGCTCGTAGAGGCCTGACCGGCCACGCCCTTGACCTCGATGCAACGCACTTGAGGTCCGCGACGAGCTTCGAGGTCGTAACCACGGTTCTGCGTGTGGACATCGGTGACATGCCAGCCATCGGCTACCAGATGCTCAGTGACCCAACGCATGGACACCTCCTCACTCTCAGCAGCAGACTCCAGATCAGCTGGGTCGGCATCCAGCCCAGCCACAACACGCGCCCAACCGATGCGGCGCGGTCCGGATGTGGTCACCTGCGCGACCTTCTGAGCTTCGGCAAGTCGGCTGTCAACCGCGGACTTGATTCGCTGACGTTCCTTCCTGCCAACCGCACGATCAGCGATGTGGTCGGTCAGATGGTTTGGCAACGGCAGTAGCTGGCTCCGTAGCTGGGCCACCCACTTGCTGAGCCGCTGTTCGCGTGCTGCGCGTTCGGACTCGGCGGCGCTATGCGCCACGGCCAGCGCGGCATTGGCGACTGATTCATCAAGCGGTACGCGCTCAACCGCGATACCGGTGCTAGTCATCTCTGACGACGGCGCTACGAGGTTCGGCAATTCCGCCCACGACATGCGGCGCGTGGTGCCATCGGCCAATACGGCGATCAGCCAAGTCTGCGTGCTGTGCCTGGGGTGATGCCGCGGGTTGTCACTGTTTCCACCCTCGGTGATGTCGCTCTCGAACACGAACAGCGTGTAGCTCTCGGGAGAAGCGGTGTCGCAAAGCACAGCGCCCTGCCACATGTCGGTCTCAAGCCGGGCACGCAGTCCTTCGGCCAGCGCGCCGAACGCGTCGTCGCTCGGCCCGAGCATGTAGGCATCGGCTGCACGCTTCACACCTTGGGCTATTGCGGCCGACTGAGCTTCGTGCCGGGTCACCACCAACAACTGTTGACCGTCGGCACCGCCGAGAGCTGAGGGCAGATCCCAACCTTGGGCTTGTGAGTCCGCAGACAGGTAGTAGAAGCCGTCGCCGAGCGGCGCTGGCCGGCAGCCGATCAAACCCGCTGAGGCGGCCCGCTCCAAGAAATGCTCGACGATGACGGGATTGACGCGGGCAACAACCTCGTCGATGCGCGCTGCGTTCGCCGTCTCGGTATCCACTTCCACGCTGAGTTGCGTGGACTCCGCCAAGTAGTCGTCTCTGGCGCGCCTGAGTTCATCGACGGTGGGCCAAGGGTCTGCCGGATCGAACGAGGTCTCGCCGTACCACGGCAGGAGGGATTGCTCTGCTGTGCCGGCATTAGCGCGGGCGCGCTCCATCACTGCTGCAAGACAATCGAACATTTGGCCATCGAGTTCGTTCGCGGCGGCGATCAGCCGTTCAAGCAGCGTTGCAAGCACGTCCCCTTCGCGCGTGCCGAGCGCAACCAAGTTGTAGAGGTACACCTTGTCGTCTTGGCCGATGCGATGGATGCGCCCCATGCGCTGCTCTAGGCGAACGAGCGACCACGGGATATCCCAGTTGACGAGCACATGGGCGGCTTGCAGGTCGATGCCCTCGTTGCCGGCATCAGTGGAGACGATCACCTCGAACTCGCCGTCCTCGAACTGCTGGCGCGTGGTGGCCCGCTCGGGGTGGCTGTCTGCGCCCGAGTAGCTGCGTGCCGTGTAGCCGGCCTTCGTGAACATGCGCACGAGCCATGTGGCCGTGTCGGCGTACTCGGTGAACACGACGAGCTGCTCGCCCGATCCGGGAGTGATGCCGTGCTCGGCCAAGCACTTGCCCAGAGGCAGCCACTTGGAAACTGCTGAACTGGTGTCGGCGGCGGTGCTGGATGCCGCGTCGACGGCCGTTTCCAAGTCGGCCAGCAATTCGGTGATCGCTTCCCGCTCGGCGCGCGCATTGAGCGAACGGGCTGCGGTGACCTGCTCCTCGGCTGCGTCGTCGTCGCTCTCACGTTCGATGACTGCCACATCGTCGTCGCCCGCGAGCGCCGGTCCGTCGGCGGTGCCCATCCGGTCAAGGCGGCGCCGCAGCGTGCAGGCGAGCGCGTACAGCGATGACGCCGCCCGCTTGCCATAGACCATCGCGGCGAGCTGGCGTCCGCGAACCGGGAAGTAGGTATTGGCGATGTGCTGCGAAGCGTCGTAGTACTGCCGCTCGGTGGCATTCAGCCGCACCTTGAGATTGAACGCCTCGCGCTCACGGAACAGCCGTGTGTGCGAGTCGTAGTCGACCAACTGCTCCTTCATGCGGCGCAGAAAGTGCAGCGAGCCAGGGCGAATCAACTTGCGGGTGAGCGGTGCACCGCCCCCGGGCGGCGACGCCAGAGTGTCGCCGCCAACCGCACTAGGGAAGATGATCGGGTCGACGAGATGTAGTAGTTCCCGGAAGTAGCGTTCATCGCCCCGATGGGGCGTCGCGGTGAGAAACAGCGCGTGCGGCACGTCAGCAGACAGCTCGCGACCGACTCGATGAAATGTCTCCGCAGTCGGTGTCATGCGATGCGCTTCATCGAAGATGACGGCATCCCAACCTGCGCGGTCGGGATGCAGCGCTTCGCGAACCTGCGGATTCGCCGCTGCCAAGTGCAACGAGACGACCCAGGTGTCGGCCTGAGTGGTGGCCAAACCATCCCAGCGCACGGTCTCGGCGGTGACCTCGCGCAGGCCTCCACCAAGGAACCTCTCGAAATCGGCCTGCCATTTGCCAACCAAGTGCGCTGGGCAGACAACAAGCGCCCGCTTCACGAGCCCAAGTCGTTGAGCCTCACGCAGCCACAGCCCCGACATCATCGTCTTACCTGTGCCCGGTTCGTCGGCGAGCAGAAAGCGCAGCAACGGCTGGGGCAGCATCCGCCCGTATACGGCATCCATCTGATGCGGATATGGCCGCAGCCGAGTGGACACCAGCACCGTGGACGCTGCGGCACGAGCAGCGTCGAGCATCCACTCTGTCCACAGCCCGGCCAGCACCGTCTCCGGCGCCGCCAGGCAGTCAGCAGCCACGACCTGCAGCGACTCGAACTCCTCGGTTGTCAGCGACACTTTGCGCAGCGAAGCATCGTCATCGTCGTTGCCGTCCGACTCGGATGGGTCGGCCACGTACAAATCGAGCTTGAGCCCACGCGGCACGCACATGTCCACCAGCACAATCGCCGCCTCGCCCGGCAGCCTGACCCGCTGCCCCACCAGCGCCGCAGCCCGCTCGCCCAGCGTCTGCCCCTCCGCCTCCAGCACCCCCGTGACAGTACCGACCCGCTGCGACATCAGTTGCGTAGCCTCGCCGCCCGCCTCGAACCGCACACCGACTCCAAGATGCAGTCTCAATCCTCCAGATGCGCCCCAGAGGTCCCGAGAACTCAGCGTGAGGTGCCATACCTCTGACGATCATTCTGGATTCGGTCAAAACCTGCCAATTCGTGAGACCGGAGTCGCCATCACCTCAGGCACCCTGCTGTGGTGCCGGACCCAGTCAGCGACTTCGGGCGACAGCATTTGGAGCAACCGGAGAATCCTGGCGTAGTCGTCTCGAAGTCTTCTGCGAATTATCGGTTCGTGATGCGCTATGCGGTTGCGCAGCGTTCGGAGCCGGTCGAGTTGGTCGTATACGTCCTTGCGCGCTGGCGTCGGGTTGAACGCCTGGTGCAGCAGTGGACGCCATAGCAGGCGGTCATTGCCCTTTGCGAGCAGTCCGACCCAGAGGCCGAACGTGCTCGCAGCGACGATCCTCGCCGGCGTCTCGGTCTTGCCTTCGCGGCGTAGAGCCTGCTTCGCGCTCTCGATGGCTTTTTGTTGGCTATTGCCCAAGCCAATCTTCTCGTACCAGTCCTCGCCGTATTGGTCCGAAAGCAGACGGTGCATGGTGTTGCGTAGGGTCACTTCAAGCGCTTGCAGCGGTCCGAGGAATGCTGAAGCGAGCGCTGCGTTGCGCACGTATAGACGCAGGGCCCTGAGTTCGCTCCCGTTGGCGAGCGCGAGATACGTTCGAATGCGATCGGCGGAGATCGTCTCCAAGATTGCCGTTCGTGTCGCATCGTCGTAGATGTACAGGTCGCCTTCGTGCCCTTGATTCTGTGGTGCTAGCCTCATGGGCGTACGCTCCTTGTTCGCCTCTCGCGGAAGCGGCTGGGGGCAGACCTTGGGGGGGCGACACCAGATCTGGTGCCGCCCCCCGACTCCTCCTACGCAAGCTGCGTTAGGTCACCTGTCGCCGGGGAATTCGCGCCAGTCGCTGTCACCGGCGCAGCCGACTCATCGCTGCCGTACACCATCTGCAGTGCAAGCTCCGCCATCTGCAGCCACTGACGTTGCTCAGAGGTTGACAACGGACCCTCGGCTGGCAACTTCGACCACAGGCCACGCAAGAGAGGATCCGTAGGTCCTTCCAGTTCGGCAAGGGGCGGGGGAGCTGGCTCTGGCTGCTCGGTCGCAGCAGCTGGCTCGTCATCGGTAGGAGGCGGTGCTTCCGCTTGTGGTAGCCGAGCACCAGCAGGCTTCACCAGCCGGTTCCTTCCGGACCCGAAGAATCCCGCGGTGCTTGCGGAGCGTTGCAAGACCTGCCGAGCCTTCCCGACAGACTTTTCGGTCACACCGAGCTTTCCGAGTTCTGACTCGAGACCTGCGTCCTGCGGCAGGAGCTTGCCGGAGAAAGTTTCGTAGACCTGTTCGTAGAGAGGCACATTCAGGAAGGCTCGGACTGCGGCATCGTTGCGTTGTTCGGGGTCAACGATTGCCGATCCGAGGTCCGTTAGCACAATCGCTTTCGCCCTGCGCTCAACGAGACCGAACATGCGCGCCGCTGACAGTGTCGACCGGAATTTGCTGCTCGCGACAGTCGTGCCGAGCCATGATGCCAACTGGTCCAGTTCGCACTCGCGGCCAACATTCGCGTGCACTTCGCATACGGCCTTGATGGCCTCGTCGAGCGCAACGTAGGGGAATGCAACCGTCGACCGGCGCGCCCGGCCATCGGGGGCGGTTTCCTCAACTTCCTGGTCCTCTGCAGCTACCGCTATGTCAGACATTCCGCACCTCCTGGTGACACTGAATCTAGTTTAGTACGAGTTGATTACCTCGTGGATGCGAATTGTCTACCACGTAGTCAGACAAATGGCAACAACTCGCATCGGATTCGAGTTTCTCGACCCAGACAGGCTGAGGGGGCCTTGCAGCCTGCGGCGCTTCGAAGGAGTGGGGATTTATCCGCGCGTCGGGCTCGACGAAGTTTCGATGGCCGCGCCGGCCATGAGCAGGCCGATCTCTTCGCGAGTAGTTGTCCGTGGGTCGACGGTGGCCACGATGCGCCCCTCGTACATGACGGCGACACGGTCGCTGAGCGCCAGCACCTCATCGAGCTCGGCCGACACCAGCAGCACCGCCGTGCCCTCGTCACGACGCTCGCGGATGCGGCGCCAGATGAACTCGATGGCGCCGATGTCGATGCCGCGGGTGGGCTGCGCCGCAATCAGCAAGTCGATCTCGTCGGAGAACTCGCGGCCCACGATGAGCTTCTGCTTGTTGCCGCCCGACAGGCTGTCGGCCGGGGACTCCACGTCAGGCGTTCGTACGTCGAAGGTGGCCACAACATCGCGGGCGTGAGAGTCGATGCGTTCACGCCGCAGCATGCCGCCCGCCGCGAAGGGCCGCTTGAAGTAGCGGTTCAGGACCGAGTTGTCGGCCACCGAATAGGAGCCGATGAGGCCGTGCTTGGCCCGGTCCTCGGGGATATGCCCCACGCCGATCACCGTGACCTGGCGCGGTCGGGCACCCGACGCATCCCGGTCGCTGATCGACACGGTGCCGGCCGTGGCGTGGCGCAGGCCGGTGATGGCTTCCACCAGCTCCCGCTGGCCGTTGCCCTCCACGCCGGCGACACCGACAATCTCGCCGGCACGCACCGCCAGCGACAGCTCATCGACTGCTCGCTGGCCCCGATCGTCATCGGCGCAGAGGCCAGCTATGTCGAGCACCACCGGCCGCTCGTCAGCCTCGGCGATCGGGGCTTCGTCGCTGGGGGCAGCCGCCGTCGAGACAGCCGATCCGACGCCGGTGGCGCCGGACTCGAACCGGTCACCGTGCAGATCCACCGCACGGCCGACCATCAGCTCCGCCAGGGCTGCCTCGCTGGTCTGCGCAGGCGTCGTGGTGCCCACCACCCGGCCCTCGCGCAGCACGACAATGTCGTCGGCTGCGGCCATGACCTCGCGCAGCTTGTGGGTGATGAACACGATGCCGACGCCCTGGTCGGTCAAGCCACGCAGCACGTCGAGCAGGTGGTCGGTCTCCTGCGGGGTGAGCACCGCGGTCGGCTCATCCGCGATCAGCACCCTCGCATCGCGGTACAGCGCCTTGAGGATCTCGACGCGCTGCTGGGCTCCGACCGGCAGGTCCTCCACCGCCGCATCGGGGTCGACATGGAGTCCGAATCGGTCGGCCAGGTCCATCACCCGGCGGCGCGCCTGGGCCACGTCGATCATGCCGAGCTTGCGCGGCTCGGCACCGAGCACGATGTTGCGCACCACGCTCATCGGCGGCACGAGCTGGAAGTGCTGATGCACCATGCCGACGCCGCGGGCGATGGCATCGTGCGGGCTCGACAGCTCGACGTTCTCGTCGGCAATCACGACCTGACCCGCATCGGGGCGGTGCAGGCCGAACAGCACGTTGACGAGGGTGCTCTTGCCCGCACCGTTCTCGCCCAGCAGCGCCAGGATCCGCCCGGGCCGCAGCTCGACCGAGACGTCGTCGTTGGCCACGACCGCGCCGAAGCGCTTGGTGATGCCGTGGCCGGCCAGCAGCACCTCGGGCTCCGCCTGCGAGACAGCGGTCGCAGCCATCATCGGACCTCGTACGGCTGGCCGAGCGCAGCCGGGTCGCGCATGCGGCCGAACAGGCCTGCTGCGGCCACGACGATGATCGTGACCACGAACGGCAGCATCCCCACGAACTGCGCCGGGATGTCGAAGGTGTCATTGAGCTGGAACTGGCCTTGCAGTGCCGTGGTGAAGCCGAAGAACAGCGCCGCCGCGTAGGCGCCCAGCGGGGTGCGGCGACCGAAGATCATCACGGCCAACGCCAGGAAGCCCCGCCCGCCCGACATCGCCCGGGTGAACGTGCCCACCGACTCCAGCGCCAAGTACGCGCCGCCGAGGCCGGCCAAGCCGCCCGCCAGCGTCACATTCCAGTAGCGCAGCCGGATCACATCGATGCCCACGGTGGCCGCGGCACCGGGGTGCTCGCCGATGGCGGTCGTGCGCATCCCCCACACCGAGCGCAGCAGCAGCACGTGGAGCACCACGACCAGCACGAGCGCCAAGTACGTCAGCGGCGGGCGGTTGAACAGCGCCGTGCCCACGACGGGCAGGTCGGCGAGCGGGCCGAGCTCGATCGATTGATACTTCGGCTGGCCCAGCGAACGCCCCCGGTCGTAGAAGAACGAGGTCAGGCCCAGCGCCGCGATGTTCAGGACCGTGCCGGCGATGATCTGGTCGGTTCGCAGCCCGACCGACATTGCAGCGAGCATCCAGCCCATCGCCAGACCGGTGCTGACGCCCGCGACAACGCCCAAGAACAGCGAGCCGGACATCGACGCCACGGTGAAGGCCGTAAAGGCCGACATCAGGAACTGGCCTTCGATGCCGATGTTCACGATGCCCGAACGCTCGCCGATCATCCCGCACATGGCGCCCAGCACCAGCAGGGTGGCGGCGCGCACGGTGCCCCCGAGCACGGCGGTGGTCTGCGCCCCGTCCCAGGCGTAGAAGCCCCACACCAACGCCACCAGCACCACGGCACCCGCCAGCCACCACACCCGCTGCGGGGACCAGCCGCGCATGCCGGCATCCCCCGATGCCGCCAGGTCAGGACCAGTGCCGGCGTTGCCCACGACAGTCATCGGCCCCACCCCGCACCGAGCGTCAGGCGACGATCCGGCGCATCAGGCCGGTCACGCAGCCGCAGCAGCCAGCGCACGATCAACGGCGCTGCCACGAACAGCAGGATGAGCGCCTGGATCACGTCGATGATCTCCGGCGCGACCCCCGATTCGAACTGCATCTTGGCGGCGCCCGCCTCCATCAAGCCCACCAGCAGACCGGCCGGGATGACGGCAATGGGGTTGGTGCGGGCCAGCAGCGCGATCGTGATGCCCTCGAAGCCGAGACCCACGTTCACCCCGGCCTCGAAGCGGCCGTCGACGCCGAGCGACTCGATCGCACCGCCGAGACCGGCCAGCAGCCCTGCCACGGCCATGGTCGAGGCCATGATCCAGCCCACCGAGATGCCCGCATAGTGAGCCGCATGGCGGTTCGCCCCCACGCTGCGCACTTCGAAGCCGTAGGTGGTCCGTTCCAGAATGAACCAGCAAGCGAACGCGGCGATCACCGCCAGCACGAAGCCCGCCGGCAGCCACCCCCACGTGGGGATCTCCGCCGACGGCTCCACCAGCGGGGTCCGGGCGATGATGTTGGAACCGGAGCGGTCCTGCCAGGGGTTCGCGGCCAGCCAGTCGGTGAGGTTGCCGGCCACGAAGTTGAGCATGATCGTGACGATCACCTCGTGGGCGCCCGACGTGGCTTTCAGCACGCCGGCGATGGCACCCCAGGCGGCGCCCGCAGCAGCACCGACCAGCAGCGCCAGCGGGAGATGGACCACCAGCGGCACGCCCTCGAGCCCGAAGCCCACGCCTGCGGCGAATGCCGCGCCGACCAGCAATTGGCCCTGCCCGCCGATGTTGAACAGGCCCGCCTTGAAGGCGAAGGCAACGGCCAAGCCGCCGAAGACCAGCGGCGTCGCCTTCTGCAGGGTGCGCAGCAGCGCGTCGGCGTCGCCCGCCCCGCCGAGCACCAGCGCGCCGTAGGCACTCGTCACCGAGTGGCCCTGCACAGCGATGAGCACTGCGCCCAGGACGAGCCCCAGCGCTACGGATGCCAGTGGCACCGCCGCTGCCCGCAGCACCGTTCGCGTCAGGGCGCGGCGGTCATCCGCGGCCGTGCCGTCACCGCCTGTCGGATCTGTCTCAGCGGGCGCCTGCGAAGCAGCGGGAACGCTCACGGTGAGGTGAGATTCCCGCGGCCCGCAGCGACCAGCTCAGCTCATGCCTCGCTGAATCAGCCCGGCGGCCACCCGGTGTCGATCTCACCGGCCTCCAGGCCGGCCAGAACGTCATCGAGCGTCGCCCGCATGTCGTCGGTGACAATGCCGTCGAAGTCGTGGAATGGTGCCAGACCGACCTCGCCGAGGTAGTTGCCCCCGGCAAACTCGCCGCTCTCGGCTTGAGCAACCAGGTCTGCCACTCCCGGGGTGATGAGCTTCATGGCGCTCGTCACCAAGCACGGCTGCGCCTCGGGCACCGTGTTCCACTGGTCGGTGTCGACGCCGACGCAGTAGGCGCCTTCCTGCGAGGCAATCTCGATGAGCGCCCCGTTGCCGGTGGCACCGCCGGCACCGAAGATGATGTCGGCACCCTGATCCAGCGCCTGCCGGGCGGTGGCAGCACCCCAGTCGGGATCGCCGAACGCAACGTCCAGACCGCCGGGGTGGTAGGTGGAGATCGTCTCCACGGCCGAGTTGGTGTAACGGGCTCCGTGCTCCCAGCCTTCCTTGAAGGCCACCACGGGCGGTACAAGATCGGTGCCGAGCACGGCGCCGACGATGTTGGTCTCGGTGAGCATGCCCGCGAGCGCGCCGGCCAAGAAGCCCGACTGGTCTTCGGGGAAGATCAGCCCGGCCAGATTGGGCAGCGCCTCAGCCTGGAACTGGTCGACGCCGATGAAGAAGATGTCGGGGTTCTCCGTCGCCGCGGCGATGGTGGCGTCGCCGAGGCCGAAGCCGACGGTGATGATGACGTTCACGCCGTCTTCGACGAACAGGTTGATGTTGTTCTCGTAGTCCTTGGCCTCTTCGGTCTCGATGTAGTCGGCCTCGGCACCCAGCGCGGCGGCAGCTTCCTGCGCGCCCTCCCACGCCGACTGGTTGAAGCTCTTGTCGTCGACCTTGCCGGTGTCGGTGACCAAGCCGATCTTGAATGCATCGCTGTCGTCGCTGCCCGTGCAGGCTGCAGCCAGCAGCGCCACGATCGCGAGCACTAGTGGTTCGTCGTTGATTTGGTTGGGGCGCGTAGTGTTGGGTGTGTGACTTCGGGATTTGTGGTGTCGGTTGGGGAGCGTGCTGCGCTGGAGCGGGTGTCGCGTTCGGGCTGTGAGCCGTGGCGGCGGGTGCGGCCGGCGAGGGCGCTTTTGGCTTTGGCCGACGGGGGGTCGGTGCGGGGCGTGGCCCGGCGGATGGGCGCTCATCAGGACACGGTGCGCCGCTGGCGCGACGAGTTCGGGCGCTCGGGCGTGGAAGGGCTGGGGGCGGTGGCGCCGGGCCGGGGCCGCAAGCCGTCGGTGCCCGCCGGGGTGGTCGAGGCGATCGTGGCCGACACGCTCGCCGGCGAGCCGCCCGACGGCGCTGTGTGCTGGTCGACGCGCCAGATGGCGGCCCGTCACGGGGTGGGCAAGGACTTCGTCGCCCGGGTGTGGCGCGAGCGAGGGCTGCGGCCGTGGCTCGCGGACGTGTTCAAGGTGTCCGCGGATCCGGACTTCGAGGCGAAGCTCGCCGACGTCATCGGCCTGTATGTGAACCCGCCCGAGCGGGCTGTGGTGTTCAGCTTCGACGAGAAGACCCAGATCCAGGCCCTCGACCGCACCCAGCCGTCGCTGCCGATGCGCCCGGGCCGCAACCGCACCCTCACCCACGACTACAAGCGCAACGGCACCATCGACCTGTTCGCCGCCCTCAACGTCGCCACCGGCGAGGTGCTCCACCAGACCCGCCGCCGCCACACCGGAGGTGACGTTCTGGCGTTCTTCAGATGGATCGACCTGCACACGCCGCGCCACCTCGACGTCCACGTCATCTTGGACAACGTGTCCGCCCACAAGTCCGAGCCCGTCCGCAAATGGCTCGCCCACCCCCGCCGGCGCCGATGGCACCTGCACTTCACCCCCACCAGCTCGAGCTGGGCGAACCTCGTCGAGGGATGGTTCTCGATCCTCACCCGCAAGGCCCTGCGCACCCGATCGTTCGCCTCCGTCGCCGACCTCAAAGAAGCCATCGACCACTGGGCAGCACACTGGAACCACGACCCCCAGCCCCTGCGATGGACCAAAACCGCAGAACACATCATCGCCAAAGTCAAACGAGCCCGAACCGCCCTAAACAAAACCGCGACACACCACTAGTGCCAACCGCTTTGTCAATCTCGTCATGGAGGCCCTCCCGTTCGCACCCGTGACGTGGCCGGACCGCTGCGGCCCCGCCGGTTTGCAGGGGAGCCTACGCGCGCTCATTCCTCGACGAGTTCGACCAATGTGCCGAGGTTGCCCTTCGGGTGAACAAACGCAACCGTGGTGCCGCGGGAGCCCGGCCGGGGTGCGGTGTCGATCGGCACGGCGCCCGCGTCGATCATCGTCTGGAGCGCTGCGGCACAGTCCTCCACCCGGTAGCCCACGTGGTGCAGGCCTTCGCCCCGGCGCTCGAGGAACTTGGCGATGGGCGAATCCGGACGGGTCGCCGCAGTGAGCTGGATATAGCTGTCGGCCACCTTGATCAGCGCCTCCTCGACGCCGTCAGAGTCGACGACTTCCCGGTGGGCGACCTCAGCGCCGAACGCTTCGGCGTAGTAGGCGACCGCCGCGTCGAGGTCCTTCACGGCGATGGCCACATGGTCGATCTCGGTCAGGATCATCAGGATGCTCCTCGTTGGCGTCGGCTCGTAGTCAGCGGCTCAGTGGCAGCGGCCTCAGGCGCCAGCAGCTTCCAGCGAGGCCGCATGGCGGGCGAACAGCGTGATGCGGTCATCGCCGATCCGCTCGCGCTTTTCGGGATCGGTGACGCCCAGGCCCGGCTCGGGGGCCAGGCACAGCACGCCGAGCTTGCCCTCGTGCAGGTTGTGATGGACCTGCCGGGCAGCCAGGCCGGTTTCCTCGAGCGTGAACGTCTTCGACAGGATCGGCTGGATACGCCCCTGATCGATGAGGCGGTTCATCGCCCACGCCTCGGCGTAGTTGGCGAAGTGGCTCGACACGATCCGCTTCAGCTTCATCCACAGATGCCGGTTGTCGTACTCGATCATGTACCCGCTGGTGGCGGCACACGTCACGACGGTGCCGCCCCGCTTGGCGGCGAACACCGATGCTCCCATGGTGGACCGGCCTGGATGCTCGAACACGATGTCGGGGTCATCGCCGATGAGGCTGCGCACCTTCTTGCCGAAGCGCCGCCATTCACCTTCGTCCTGGGTGTGTTCGTCGCTCCAGAAGCGATAGGCCTCCGCACTGCGATCGATGACGTGCTCGACGCCGAGCTGACCGAGCAACTCGGCCTTGTCGGGCGAGCTGACGATTCCGACGGGAACACCGCCGCCGTTGAGCACGAGCTGGCAGGCGTAGCCGCCCAGCCCTCCGGTGGCACCCCAGACGAGCACCGAGTCGCCCTGCTTCATGCGTGCGGCATTGTCGCCGACCAGCATCCGGTACGAGGTCGCAGCGCACAGCGCATTGACGGCGGCCTCTTCCCAGGAGAGATGTGTCGGCTTGGGCATGAGCTGGTTGGCCTTGACGATGGTGAGGTCCGCCAGACCGCCGAAGTTGCTCTCGAAGCCCCAGATGCGCTGGTTGGAGGCCTTCATCGAGTCCTCGTGGGCGGCGGGATCCTGATCGTCGACGTAGTTGCAGTGCACGACGACCCGGTCGCCCGGACGCCAGTTGCGCACCGCCGAGCCGCACCGCAGCACGACGCCTGAGGCATCGGAGCCGAGCACGTGGTAATCGAGCGCGTGGCGGGCACCCCAGGCGCTCTCACGACCCAGCCGGTCCAGGAAGCCGAACGTCGGAAGGGGCTCGAAGATCGAGGTCCACACGGTGTTGAAGTTGATGGCGCTGGCCATCACCGCCAGGTACACCTCGTCGGGCGCGAGCTCGGGCGTGGCGACCTCGCCGATGTGGGTGGCCTCGCGGGGATCCTTGTCGGCCGAAGCACGGCCTTCGAACATCGTCTGCTCGTCGCGGACTACGTATGCCGCCCTGAAGCTTTCCGGGATCGGCATGGCCTCAAGTTCGGGACCGGACGCGCCGGCGGCGATGGCATCAGCGAACTGCTTCACGGGGCCGAACGCTAACGCTGCGGCAGAGCCGCGAATGCCACAATTCTGTGACGATCCGGCCCCGCCGAACTGGGCGTCGCCAGCCGTGCGGGCCGTTTCGTACACTCGCTGTCCACCCAGCCGCGGTCCAACGCTGAGAGCTGGGTACACCGGCACCGTTGAGGGGGTAGCGATGGCTGGATCGGTGATCGTCGGCGGCGCACGGACGCCGATCGGCAAGTTCAACGGCGGCTTGGCCTCGATGACCGGGGCACAGCTCGGCGGCGTCGCCATCGAGGCGGCGCTGGAGCGCTCCGGCGTGGGGGCCGGCGACGTCGACTACGTCGTCATGGGCCAGGTGCTGCAGGCGGGCCAAGGCCAGATCACGGCCCGCCAGGCAGCGACCGGCGCCGGGATCTCGATGGAGGTGCCGGCCATCACCATCAACAAGGTGTGCCTGTCGGGCCTGAACGCCCTGTACATGGCCGACCAGATGATCTCGGCCGGCGACGCCGAGGTGGTCGTGGCAGGCGGCATGGAGTCGATGACCAACGCGCCGTACCTGCTGCCCGACGGCCGCAACGGCATGCGCATGGGCTCGGGCACGGTGCTCGACGCAATGATCCACGACGGCCTGTGGTGCGCGTTCGACAACGGGCACATGGGCGACGGCACCGAGCGTGACGCGGCGGGAGCGGGGATCTCACGCGGCGCGATGGACGAGTACTCCGCCCAGTCGCACGAACGCGCCGCTGCCGCACAGAAGGACGGTCGCTTCGACGATGAGATCGTGACGGTCAGCATCCCCCAGCGCCGAGGCGATCCGCTGACAGTGCTCGACGACGAGGGCATCCGGCCCGGGACCACGGCGGACAGCCTGTCGGGGCTGCGCCCGGCGTTCGCAGCGGACGGCGCGGTCACCGCCGGCAATGCATCGCAGATCTCCGACGGCGGCTGCGCGCTGGTCGTGATGTCACCCGCCGCGGCCGAGCGCTTCGGCGTCGAACCGCTCGCCGAGGTCGTCTCCTACGGCATGGTGGCCGGACCTGATACCTGCCTGCTGCACCAGCCCGCGAATGCGATCCGCCGTGCGCTCGAACGCACCGAACTCGACGTGACCGATCTGTCGCTGTTCGAGATCAACGAAGCCTTCGCGGCGGTTGCGGTCGCCTCGACCGAAGACCTGGGCGTCTCGCCGGAGATCGTCAACCCCAACGGTGGCGCCGTGGCACTGGGCCATCCGATCGGGATGTCCGGCGCCCGGCTGGCACTCACCCTCGCCAGCGAGCTGCGTCGCCGCGGCGGCGGATTGGGCGCCGCGGCGCTGTGCGGTGGCGGCGGTCAAGGCGACGCCGTCATCCTGCGAGTCGCGTAGCTGCTCGACCGGCAGCCGAAGCTGGGGCGCTAGGCCGCGGCCCTCGACAAGACCTCGGTCTTGACGCACATCGGCTGCAGCACTGCTTCGATCGCATCGCGGACCGCGACCGCATCGGCGGCGGGGGCTTCGAGATAGACGCGGCTCGCGCCCAGCAGCTCGGCCAATCGCGCGAACGGCGCGGGGTCGGCAAGCATGGCCCCCACCACTGCGGCCGGCGCGGTGGCGATGGCAATCAGCGCGCCGCATGGATCTACGAACACCGCTCCGACGCCGTGCGGGGGCGCGCAAGCGCTCAGGCACAACGCCCGTGCGTGACATGTCCCGGTGACGAGCACGCGCTCGTCAGGGGACGGCCGGAAGACCGCGACCGGCAGTTCGTGTGATGTTTGTTGGTCGGATTCGAAGGCAGCCATGGCACTCCTCGCGAGTGCAGGCCGCAGGGAACGTGCCGCTGGGACCGTACGCAGCCGGCGGGGCAGGGTCCAGCGAATTACGCCGGGATCAGGGCGTGAGGGCGCGGCGGTTGTTCAGGGCGCGTTCGAGCGTCAGCTCGTCGGCGTATTCGAGATCGCCACCGACGGGCAGCCCGCTGGCGAGCCGGCTCACTTTGACGCCGAGCGGCTCGAGCTGGCGGGCGAGGTACATCGCCGTCGTGTCGCCCTCGATGTTGGGGTTGGTGCACACGATCAGCTCGGTGATCTGCTCGTCATCGAGACGTGCGAGCAGTTCGCGGATGCGCAGCTGCTCGGGGCCGACGCCTTCGAGCGGGTTGAGTGCGCCGCCGAGCACGTGGTAGCGGCCGCGGAAACCGGCCTTCTCCATGGCGACGACGTCACGAGGCTCCTCCACCACGCAGACCAATCCGTTGCGCCGCGTCTCATCAGCGCAGTAGGCGCACGGATCGGACTCGCTGAGGTTCCAGCACTGCGTGCAGAACCCGACACGCTCAGCCGCCGCCGTGATCGTCTCTGCCAGGCGCCGTGCATCGGCCGCAGGCCGCTTGAGGAGCCAGAACGTGATGCGCTGCGCGCCTTTGGGGCCGATGCCGGGCAGGCGGCTGAGCTCGTCGATCAGGTCGTCGACCGCATCGTCGTACACGTCAGTCCCCGCCGCTGGTGGTCGATCAAGGCTGTCAGGTTGCACTCTCGTCATCGCGGACCACGACCGAGCCGGGGAAGCGATCCACTATCCGCTGCACCTTTTCCTCCTGCGAGGAGGCAGAGGTGACGGCTTCCGGCGAAGGCGCTGATGCAGTCGGGCTGGGAGTCTCGGCCAGTTGCGCGGCGTCGGGGGGCACCGGCGCGGGAGACGGTGGTGCCTGCGCATCTGGCACCCCGGCGCCCGACGGGGGCTCGGCGCCGCCCCCGGCGGTGGGCGGGACGACCTCAAGCCGGACCGTCTGGTCGAGCAGATCCGACAGGATCGCCTCCACCTCGTTCTGCCTCCGGCGGGCCTGCTCGATCGGCACGCCTTCGCTGAGCTGCACGCTCACCACGTTGCGGTCGTGTCCCACTATGCGGGCCTCACGGAAGATGCCCTTGGCCACCGCACGCAGCTTCTCGACGACCAGGGGTTCCCACATGCGTTGGAGCTCGGAGGCCGACGTCGTAGACCCAGAGACCGATGCCGGCTCGGCTGAGCTGCCCGGCTGCGGGTCTGTGTCGGGCGGCGCAGGTGCGGCCGGTTCGGCGGGCGCAGCCGATGCAGGCGGCGGTGGGG
The DNA here is from genome assembly GCF_965203655.1 of Candidatus Poriferisodalis sp. Taxonomy (GTDB): domain Bacteria; phylum Actinomycetota; class Acidimicrobiia; order Acidimicrobiales; family Poriferisodalaceae; genus Poriferisodalis. The sequence continues at coordinate 249,770 of NZ_CBDBDD010000003.1, read as the reverse complement.
GCGTGGGCGGAGCCGGAGCTTGCGGCGCCGGTGTCGGTTTGGATTCGAGCGACGGCGGCGCGGTGGTCGCGGCCATCGCGGCTCGGGCCGCCGCGGGCCCGGCGGCAGGGGGTGCAGGAGCGCCCGCGCCGCCACGGGCTGGTGCTGCAGCGGACGGCCCGGCGTCGGGCGTGCGAGCGCCGAGCACCTCGTCGGCCAGCAGGCCCACGAGGGCAGCCTCCAGCGTCAGGCGCCGGTCCGCGGATTGCGGCATCTGCGCCAGCGCAGCGCCGAGCGCCTCGAGCGCTCGAACGTTGGCGCGGCGACCCATGGCGTCCGCCAGCTCGCGTGCCGATGCGATGTCATCGGGAGACAGCTCAGCAGGCTCCACGCCAGCACCCACCAGGAACATGTCGCGCAGGCGGCGAGCGGTGCGCTCGGCCAAATCCCGGGAGTCCACGCCTGCCGAGGCTGCGGCGGCCACCGCGATGAGCGTCGCTGCCAGGTCGGCCCCGGCCAGTGCCTTCACCAGCGCGTCCACATCGGCACGCTCATCGGGGATGCCCCCGGCAGCGAGCACCGTGTCGAGCGCTGACAGGGCATCGCGCACCGAGCCGCCGCCGCGCTCGACCGCGTAGTCGACGATCTGCTCGTCGACAGCGACGCCTGCGGCTTCGGCAATCGCCCGCACGTGCAATGCCATCTCGTCCGCGCCGACCAAGGCCAGCTCGAACTGCTGGGTCCGGCTGCGGACGGTGGGCAGCACCTTCTGCGGATCGGTGGTGGCGAGGATGAACACCACGTGAGACGGCGGCTCCTCCAGCGTCTTCAGCAGCGCGTTGGAGGCCGCCGTCGACAGCATGTGCACCTCGTCGAGCAGATACACCCTGCGGCGACCGGCACCGATCCAAGCCGCCTTCTCGGTCATGTCGCGGATGTGATTGACCGAGTTGTTGGATGCCGCGTCGAGCTCGATCAGGTCCATCGACGTGCCCGCTGTGACTGACCGGCAGCGCTCGCATTCGTCGCACGGCTCACCGTCAGCGTCGAGCGCCTCGCAGTTCAGCGCTTTCGCCAGGATGCGTGCCGTCGAGGTCTTGCCGGTGCCGCGGGGGCCGCTGAGCAGGTAGGCGTGGCCGACACGGTCCTCCCGCACGGCGTTGCGCAAGGCCCGGACCAGGTGCGGCTGCCCGACCACTTCTGCGAAGCGTTGCGGCCGGAATCTCCGGTAGAGCGACTGGTGCTGCATCTCGCGGCGATCCTAAGTGGCGCGCGCAATGGCCCACCATCCCGTCGCGTCACCCGTCGACTCCCGCTCTTGTTCGCTGCGCTCACGGGCCGCTCGGGCCACGGCTTCGCCATACGGCTCAGCCTCTGAGAGGTCACGAACTGACGCTGCGAAGCGATTGCGCCGAGCACGTGCCGGCAGTGACGCGTGCGGCTCGGGCGCGGTTAGCGTTTGGCGTGTGTCGCCGTCTGACGTGGCGGCCGGGTCCTGTGCAACGGCGACCCGTGAACCGAGTCAGGGCCGGGAGGCAGCAGCTCTCAGCGGACTTCGCTGTGTGCCGCAGATCGCCTGGCCGCCTCGCCAGACGGCGACACGTCGGAGAGTTGCCAGAGTGGACGAATGGGCTCGCTTGGAAAGCGTGTGAGGCTTTCATCGGCCTCCGTGGGTTCGAATCCCACACTCTCCGCCACTGGCTGACCGGCCAGCGCGCTCAGTTGATCGCGCGGTCGTGGCCCTCCCAGTAGGGCTCGCGCAGCACGCGCTTGAGCACCTTGCCGGGTCCCGACTTGGGCAGCGGCTCGCCCTGGAAGGTGACGCTCTTGGGCGTCTTGTAGCCGGCGATCACGCCCCGGCAGTGCGCGATCAGGCCGGCCTCGTCGACCTCGGCGCCGTCGCGGGGAACGACGACGGCATGCACGGCTTCACCCCACTGGGCGTCGGGGATGCCGAACACCGTCGCCTCCAGCACTCCGGGGTGGGTGTAGAGGGCGTCCTCGACCTCAGTGCAGTAGACGTTCTCGCCGCCCGACACGATCATGTCCTTGGCCCGATCGACCAGGAACAGGTAGCCGTCGGCGTCGACGTAGCCGACGTCGCCGGTGCGGTACCAGCCCCCGTCCAGCAAGGCGGCTGCGGTCTCGGCGGGCTTGTTCCAGTATCCGGCCATGACGTTCGGCCCCCGCACGGCAACCTCGCCGGGCTCGCCGGCCGGCAGCTCCGAACCGTCGGTCCGCACGATCCGCAGGTCGACGCCGGGCGGCGGCGGCCCGCAGCTCTTGGCCCGCTCGCTGTCGATGTGCTGCTCCTCGTGGCGGAAGATGGTGGCCAGCGGCGACAGCTCGGTGGCGCCGTAGAGGTGGATCAGCTCGCATGCGAACAACGCGTCGGCGCGGCGCAGCACCTCCAGCGCAACCGGGGACGCTCCGTGGGACAGCCATCTCAGCGTCGAGACATCGCGCGGCGAGGCCGCCTGGGTCTCACACATCGCCGCGAGCATCGTGGGCACGGCGATCGCGCAGGTGATGGCCTCACGCTCGATCACGTCGAGGCTGGCGGCGGGCTCGAAGCCCGGCAGGATCACATTGGCCGCACCGACCCACGGCAGGACGAGCGCGCAGTAGACGCCGGCCGCGTGGAACATGGGGGCGATGGTGAGGTAGCGGTCGTCGGCCGCGAGGGGCTGGGAGAGCTGGGTGTGGACCGCGTTGGCCATCAGGTTGGCGTGAGTCAGCATCACGCCCTTCGACGTGCCGGTGGTGCCGCCGGTGTAGAAGAGCCCGGCGAGGGTGTCAGGGCTGATGTCGGGCTCCATCTCGGGTGCGACGGCCAGCAGGTCGTCGTACTCGCCGGTGTCGAGCCGGATGACCCGCTCGACCAGGTCGCCGAGCCCGCCGGGATCCCGGTCGCAGATCAGCACCCTGGCGCCCGCATCGGCGGTGGCGTATGCCAGCTCGGGCTCCGCCCAGCGGGTGTTGTGCGGCACGATCGCCCGTCCCGCTGAGGGGATGCCCAAGAACAACTCGAGGTAGCGGTCGGAGTTGAGGGCCCACAGCGCCACACGGTCGCCGGGCTCGGTCATCTCCGACAGGAGCCCGGCCACCTTCAGCACCCGGCTGCCGAACTCGGCGTAGCTGCGCCGCACGTCGCCGAAGACCACGGCCTCGCGATCGCCGAACAGCTGGGTCGCTCGGCGGATCGGATCTCGCATCGTGTACATGCCGCGAACCTATTGGGCGAACCCATGGGGCGAAACTGCCGGATCTGTCCTCGGAGACGGACTGCCGGATGAGCCTGCTGCCGCTGCCAGACTCTCAGCCATGACCGACGAGGCGGCGATGGCCGCGGCACTCGAGCAGGCCCGGCTGGCGGCTTCCATCGGCGAGGTGCCGGTCGGCGCTGTGGTGGTCATCGACGGCGAGATCGTCGCCGCACGCCATAACGAGCGCGAGTCCACCATCGACCCCACCGCCCACGCGGAGGTCCTGGCGCTGCGCGACGCTGCCGCTGCTGTCGGCGACTGGCGGCTGGAGGGCGCCTCGCTGGTGGTGACGCTCGAGCCGTGCCCGATGTGCGCCGGCGCGGCGCTGGCAGCGCGGGTGAGCCGCGTGGTCTTCGGGGCCTACGACCCCAAGGCGGGTGCTACGGCGACCCTGTACAACCTGCTGGTGGATCCGCGCTTCAACCACAACGCCGAGGTCATCGGCGGCGTGCGCGAGGACGAGTGCGGCGCCCTGCTCACCGAGTTCTTCAGCGCCCACCGCTGATCTGGGGGAAGCCGTGAGCGACCTGACGATCACCACGATCTCGTTTGAGACCAGTCCCCCCCAGTACCGCCACTGGGGCATGGAGATCGACGGGGAGCGGGCCACGCTCACCATGAACGTGGACCCGAGCGCGGGGCTGCGCGACGACTACGAGCTCAAGACCAACTCCTACGACCTCGGCGTCGACATCGAGCTCTACGACGCGACACAGCGGCTGCGGTTCGAGCACCCCGAGGTCAAGGTGGTGGTGGTCACCGGCGGCCTCGAGCGGATCTTCTGCGCCGGCGCCAACATCCAGATGCTGGCGGGGGCCACCCATGAGCACAAGGTGAACTTCTGCAAGTTCACCAACGAGACCCGCAACAGCATCGAGGACTCGACCGCCAACTCGTCCCAGGTGTGGATCGCGGCGGTGAACGGCACGGCTGCTGGGGGCGGCTACGAGCTAGCCCTTGCCTGCGACGAGATCCTGCTGGTCGACGACCGCGCCTCGTCGGTCTCGCTGCCCGAGATTCCCCTGCTGGCTGTGCTGCCCGGCACCGGAGGGCTCACCCGTGTGGTGGAGAAGCGACACGTGCGCCGAGATCTCGCCGACGCGTTCGCTACCCGCACCGAGGGAATCCGGGGCCGCCAAGCTGTCGAATGGGGCCTCGTCGACCAGGCGGCCCCGCTCAGCTCGTTCGGCGACCTCGTCGACGAGCGCGTGGCTGCCCGAGCCGCCGAGTCCGACCGGCCTGATCACGGGCCCGGCATCCGTCTCGAACCCCTCGACCGCACCGTCGACGGCGACTACATCAAGTACTCCGCCGTGTCGGTGAGCATCGACCGGCGAGCGGGCACCGCCGCATTCACGATTGCTGCCCCCGCCACTCCCCAGCCTGCGACGCCCGAGGAGCTGATCGACGCCGGTGCGGGCGCCTGGATCCTGCGATGCGCACGCGAGCTCGACGCCGCCATGCTCCACCTTCGATTCAATGAGACCGCCATCGGCACGTGGGTGTTCCGCACCGAGGGCGATCCCGAGGCCGTCGCCGCGGCCGAGCAGCTCCTGGCCGATCACTCCGATCACTGGCTGGTGCGCGAGGTCCGGCTGTACTGGGCACGAACCCTCAAGCGCCTGGACCTGTCCGCTCGCTCGCTGGTGACCCTGATCGAGCCGGGCAGCTGCTTCGCCGGGATCCTGGCCGAGCTGGTGCTGGCCGCCGATCGCAGCTTCATGCTCGACGGGACGTGGGAAGACCTGGACGACCCGCCACCGGCCGCGACCATCCGGCTCAGCGCGGCCAATCTCGGCTGGTTCGCCATGTCCAACGGGCTCAGCCGGCTCCAGACCCGCTTCTGGGGCCGACCGGCTGCGCTCGAAGCAGCCGAGGCCACTATCGGCACCGACCTCGAAGCGGGCGACGCCGGCGAGGCCGAACTGGTCACCTTCACCCCCGACGACCTCGACTGGGACGACGAGGTCAGGGTCGCGCTGGAGGAGCGCAACAGCTTCTCGCCCGACGCGCTCACTGCGATGGAGGCGAACTATCGGTTCGTCGGTCCGGAAACCCCCGAGACCAAGATCTTCTCCCGCCTCTCGGCCTGGCAGAACTGGATCTTCCAGCGGCCGAACGCAGTGGGGCCCGACGGGGCGCTGCAGCGCTTCGGCACCGGCGCGCGGCCGGATTTCGACACCAGGAGAGTGTGAGCATGAGCATCGTCGACATCGACGCCAAGATCCCCAACAACGTGGACCTGGCCGACGACCGCCGGTTGCAGCGCGCGCTGGAGGGGTGGCAGCCCAAGTTCATCCGGTGGTGGGAAGAGCTGGGCCCGGTGGCGTTCAAGCGCAGCCCGGTGTTCCTGCGGACCGCGATCGACGTGGGCCGCGACGGCTGGGCGCACTTCGATCACGTGGAGATGCCCGAGTACCGCTGGGGGATCTTCCTGGCCGAGCCCGAGCGGGACCGCAAGATCGCCTTCGGGGATCACAAGGGCGAAGACGCCTGGCAGGAGATCCCCGGCGAGTACCGGGCCGATCTGCAGCGCCTCATCGTGGTGCAGGGCGACACCGAGCCGGCCTCGGTCGAGCAGCAGCGGCAGCTGTGCCTGACCGCCCCCTCGCTGTATGACCTGCGGAACCTGTTCCAGGTGAACGTCGAGGAGGGGCGCCACCTGTGGGCGATGGTGTACCTGCTGCACCGCTACTTCGGCCGGGCAGGCCGGGACGAGGCCGACGAGATGCTCGAGCGTCACTCCGGCGATGCCGACAATCCCCGCATCCTCGGAGCGTTCAACGAGGAGACGCCGGACTGGCTGTCGTTCTTCATGTTCACGTACTTCACCGACCGCGACGGCAAGTACCAGCTGGCCTCGCTGCGGGAGTCGGGCTTCGATCCGCTCAGCAGGACGTGCGATTTCATGCTCAAGGAGGAGGCGTACCACATGTTCGTCGGGGCCACCGGGGTCGGCCGAGTCGTGCAGCGCACCCTGGAGCTGATGCGCGAGCACGACACCGACGATGTCCACCCCCACGGCGGTCTCAACCTCGACCTGATCCAGCGGTACCTCAACTTCCACTGCTCGGTGTCGCTGGATCTCTTCGGTGCCGAGACCTCGACCAACGCCGCCAACTACTTCGCCGCCGGGCTGAAGGGCCGCTTCGGCGAAGAGCGCCGCGACGACGACCACGTGCTGCGCGACGCAACCCGGCTGGTGCCCGAAGCCACGGGCGAGGGCATCGGCAGCCGGGAAGTGACACAACTCGCCGCCCTCAACGAGACGCTGCGCGAGGACTACATCGACGACTGCCGGAAGGGCCTCGATCGCTGGAACCGATCCATCACCGAAGCCGGGGTGGATTTCGAACTGCGGCTGCCGCACATCGGCTTCAACCGCAACGTCGGCACCTTCCGGGACCATCACGTCTCACCTGACGGCCGGCTGGTCCGCGACGACGACTGGAATGCGAACGCGGCGGCGTGGCTGCCGAGCGATGACGACAAGGCCCACGTGACGTCGCTCCAGGTCAGCGTGACCGAGCCGGGAAAGATGGCCGGCTGGGTGGCTCCCCCGGCTACGGGAATCAACCGCAAGCCGCTCGAGTTCGACTACGTGCGACTCTGAGACTGCGGGCGAGGAGGCCGGCAGATGCGCGAACCGTTCAATGCTGCGACTTGGCTGGTCGATCGCCGCATCGCCGCCGGCGACGGCGACCGGCTGGCGGTGATCTGCGAGGACCGGCGATACACCTACCGCGAGCTGGCCGGCGAGATCGAACGCACGGCGGCTGCGCTGCGGGCGCTCGGCGTGCGGCCCGAAGAGCGGGTCGCCATGGCCGTGCTCGACTCGGTCGACTACGTCGCCGTGTTCCTGGGCGCATTGCGGATCGGGGCCGTGCCGGTTCCCATGAATCCGCTGCTGCCGGGGCGGGACCTGGGGGTGATCACTGCCGACGCGCGTGCGACCGTCGCCGTGGTGTCCGGAGCCGTCGCCGGCTGCATCGGCGACCTGTGCTCGGGAGCGCCGGAAGTCGCGACCGTGGTCGTGGCTGGCGAGGTGCCGCCCGATGCCGCCAGCGGTGATGCCCGCATCCTGAGCTGGGACGAGTTCGCGTCGGGGGCCGATGGTGCGGACAGTTCGCCGTACCCGACATGGGACGAGTCGCCCGGATTCTGGCTCTGCACCTCGGGCTCGACCGGCCAGCCCAAGCTGGCGATGCACCGCCACATCGACATCCGCGTCACCTGCGAGACCTACGCCCGTTCGGTGCTCGACATCACGCCGGAGGATCGCTTCTATTCGGTGGGTCCGATGTTCCACGCCTACGGGCTCGGCAACTCGCTCACCTTCGCGTTCTCGGTCGGGGCCTCGACAATTCTCGAACCGGCCAGGCCGCCGACGCCGGCCCGCGTGGCCGAGATCGTGACGGCGCACCGGCCCACGCTGTTCTTCTGCATTCCCACCTTCTACGCGGCGCTCAACAGCTCAGATCTGGCGACCGACACGTTTGCTTCGGTACGTCTGGGCGTCTCGGCTGCCGAGCCGCTGCCGGCCGAGACCTTCGAGCGGTTTCGCGAGCGGTTCGGCGTCACGGTGCTGGACGGCATCGGCTCGACCGAGATGCTCCACATCTACCTGTCCAACTCGCCCGTCGACCTGCGGCCGGGGACGAGCGGCAAGCCAGTCGACGGCTACGAGGTTCGCGTCGTCGACGACGACGGCCAGGACCAGCCGATCGGCGAGCCTGGACAGCTTCTCGTCACGGGCCAGTCCATGACCACCGGCTACTGGTGCCAGTCCGAGATCAACCAGGCCACGTTCGACGGGCCGTGGATGCGCACCGGCGATCTGTACGCCGTCGACGGCGACGGCTATCACGCCTACCTGGGCCGGGTCGACGACATGCTGCGGGTCGGCGGCGAGTGGGTGTCGCCAGCCGAGGTCGAGGCCACCCTGATCTCCCATCCCGCTGTGCTCGAGGCGGCGGTGGTCGGCGAGCACGATGCCGCCGGGGTGCTGCGACCCGTGGCCTTCGTGATCAGGGTTGACGGCGACAGCGCCGATGCCGACAACCTGGCGCACGAGCTGGCCGACTTCTGCCGGGAGCGGCTGGCGGGCTTCAAGCGCCCCCGGCGCTATGAGTTCGTCGACGATCTGCCCAAGACCGCGACCGGCAAGATCCAGCGGTTCAAGCTGCGCACATAGTGCCCGGGATGCCCGGCTGCTTGCCCGGACTGGCTGCACGGCCCCGGTGGCGGAAGGTGTGGGATTCGAACCCACGGTGACCCGAAGGCCACAACGGTTTTCGAGACCGCCCCATTCGTCCGCTCTGGCAACCTTCCGCAGCGCACCCTATCGACGCCCACACGGCTGACCGCTTGCCTCGCAGCCCGGCTGGCGTGGCGTAATTCGGTCGCGACGCGGACGAATTCGTGACAGCCTCAGAGCCGTGAACAGCGCTGTCGAAGGCACTAGGGCCGCGGCCGGGGACCAGGCAGGCCAGCCCGACGGCACGTGGTCGGTCTCGGATCTGACGGCCGCCGTCGGCGAGACGATCCAGCGAGCCTTTCCCGGCGAAGTCTGGGTGCGCGGCGAGATCATCGGCTACTCGGTGGCGGCGAGCGGCCACATCTACTTCAACCTCATCGAGCCGGGCTCGGGCAACGATCGCCGGGGCGCACGCATGCGGGTGGCGCTGTTCAAGGGACGCCAGCGGCTGGTGAACCGCGACCTCACCGCAGCAGGCGGGCTGACGCTCGACGACGGCATCGAAGTGCGGATCCGCGCCGAAGTGGAGTACTACGCCGGCAGCGGGCAGGTGCAGCTCATCATGAGCGGCGTCGACCCGCACTTCACCCTGGGCCTACTGGCGGCCGACCGCGAGCGGATCCTTGCCGAGCTGGCCGAATCGGGGCTGCTGCGGCGCAACGCCGGCGTGCCGCTGCCGATGGTGCCGCTGCGCGTCGGGCTCGTGACGGCCGACGGCAGCGCGGCCCACGCCGACTTCGCCCATGAGCTCAAAGCGAGCGGCTACGCGTTCGAGGTGCTGCTGTGCGACGCCCGAGTGCAGGGCGCGACCGCCGAGGCCGACCTGGTGGCGGCGCTGCACACGCTCGGGCAGGCCGACGTCGACGTGATCGCCGTGGTGCGCGGCGGGGGCGACCGCACCGACCTGCTGGCGTTCGACCTCGCAAGCGTGGCGAAGGCCATTGCGCTGTGCCCGCTGCCAGTGTTCTGCGGGATCGGTCACGAGATCGACACCTCGGTGGCCGACCAGGTGGCGCACACGGCCGCCAAGACACCGACCGCGTGCGCCGCCGCGCTCGTCGCCCACGTCGCCGCGTTCGACGAACGCCTGGCTCGAACCCGTCGTGACGTGGACCGGCTTGCCCGCTGCCACTCGGCTGCGGCAGCGGCACGCCTGGCCACGGCTCGGAGCGCGCTGGGACTGCTGGCCGAGCGTCGCCTTGCTCGGCCGCGCGCGTGGCTCGGTCAAGCGCGGCTGCACGTTGCCCATCGGGCCCAGCGGCGAGTCGCAGATGCACACGCTCGATTGCGTTCTGCATCGGCACTGGTGACGGCGGTTGCGCCCGAACGAACCCTGGCCCGGGGTTTCTCGATCACGCGCACGGCGGACGGCAGCATCGTGCGCGAGATGCCTGCTCCCGGCGACACAATTGCCACCGAGACTCAGCACGCAGTGTTCGCCAGCGTCGTGCAGGCAGACGATCCGACGACGGGAAGGACAACTGATGGCTGAAGAAGCCGACAACAGCGCGAACCCAGGCGATGCCCCGTTCGGCGGCTACGCCGAGTCGATGGCCGAACTCGAATCGATCCTGGCCGGCCTCGAGAGCGACGACGTCGACATCGACACGCTGGCTTCGCAAGTCGAGCGGGCATCGCAGCTGATTGCACACTGCGAAGGCCGCCTGCGCGCCACGGAGCTATCGCTGCAGACGATCCTCGCGCAACACGATTCGCCGACAGACGCAGGGGAGGAATCCTGAACCGCATCTGTGCAGGCGCGTGTGGACCGAGGGAGTTGGTGGGCGCTCCCCCGGTCCACCTGCGCGTCACGGGCCGGTGGAAAACCCGGAGCGCACGCTGGGCGCCGCTACGGAACCTGTTCGGAATCGATGATCGCGGCGACGCTTCGAAACCATGGAGGAACCTATGAGTTCGCCATCGAGTTGTCAAGGTGATGCGCACCGGATTCCCAGCAAATCCGGGGCTTTTTCGTTCGGTGCGTGGCCGTCGCCGCTCAGCGCTGCCGACGTCGCCGCGGGCGCGGTGCGACGGAGCGAGCCCCAGATCGCGGGCAACTGGGCCTACTGGGTCGAGGAGCGACCGCTCGATCGCGGGCGCGGCGCGGTGGTGCGGGTACCGCTGGATGAGGCCGGCGCACCGCCGGCCGATGTGCCCCATACGGCTGGGGCCGACATTCGCACCTCCGTTCACGAGTACGGGGGCGGCGCCTGGCTCGCCGTCGAGGCGCCCGACGGCACCCATCTCGTTGCCGGCGCGTGCATGGGCGACCAGCGGATCCGGCTCTTCGATGGGGACGGGCGCGCTGACCCGCGCCCGCTGACCCCCGAGCCGCCGAGCCCCCGGGGCCTGCGCTACGCCGATCCGGGACTGGTGCCCTCGACCGGCGATGCGTCGAACTCGGCCGGCGGCGAATTTGAAGCCGTCACGATCTGGGTGCGCGAAGCCCACGACGACACCCGACACGAGCCCCGCAACGAGCTGGTGGCGGTCAGCCTGGACGGGACAGTGAGCGTCGTGGCGACCGGCGCCGATTTCTACGCGGCGCCACGGCCCTCGCCCGACGGCAGCGTGCTGGCCTATCTCAGCTGGGACCATCCCAACATGCCGTGGGACCACGTCCGGCTGCACCTGGTGGATCTGGACGGCGGCATGGCAGTGCCCGGGACCGATCGGGTGCTGGTGGACGGTCCCGCAGTGACCCAGCCGGCGTGGAGCCCCGACGGTGATCTGCACGTCGTGACCGACATCGACGGGTGGTGGGCCATCCACCGTGTCGATCTGGACTCGGGCACGAGCGAACCGGTGCTACGAGATGCCGCTCAGCCCGGCACCGAAGGCCGCGAGTTCGGCGTGCCGGCGTGGGTCTTCGCGGGGGCCACTTACGGCTGGGACGGAACCGGTGCGCTGTGGTGCACCTGGACATCGGCCGGGGTGGGTTACATCGGCATCATCCGCGACGGTGCGCTCGACGAGATTGCGAGCGGATTCACCGACTTCGGCCGTCTGGCCCCGACGCCGAACGGCACCGTGGTCACCGTCGCGGCCAGCTGGACTCGCCGGGCTGCGGTGGTGGAGATCTCGCCCGACGGCAGGCACCGCCAGCTCAGCGACGCCGAGCCGCTGGTGCTCGAGCCCGACGACGTCTCGGTCGCACAGCCGTTCACCTTCGACAGCGACGACGGCCGCCAAGCGCACGCCTTCTTCTTCCCGCCCACCAACTCGGCCGTGGCGGCCGATACTGCGTCGTCTGGTACTGGGCCGTCCGATACTGGGCCGCCGCTGCTGGTGCTCAGCCATGGCGGACCCACCGGTGCCGCCCGCAGCTCGCTCGACCTGGGCATCCAGTACTGGACCACCCGCGGCATCGCCGTGGTGGACGTGAACTACGGCGGCAGCACCGGCTACGGCACCGCGTACCGCAACCTGCTGGCCGGCCAGTGGGGTGTCGTCGACACCCAGGACTGCATCAACGCGGCGCTGCACCTGGCACGCGAGGGGGCCGTGGACCCGCAGCGGCTCGTCATCAAGGGCGGCTCGGCCGGCGGCTACACCACCCTGTGCGCGCTGTCGGGCAGCGACGTGTTCGCTGCGGGCATCTCGCGCTACGGCGTCGCCGACCTCGAAGCGCTCGCCCGCGACACCCACAAGTTCGAGGCGCGCTATCTCGACGGGTTGATCGGTCCGTGGCCCGAAGCCGCCGAGCTGTACCGGGAGCGCTCCCCGATCTGGCGCACCGACCAGCTGCGCACCCCGATGATCGTGCTGCAGGGCACCGAGGACCGGGTGGTGCCCCAGAGCCAGTCCGAACAGGTGGTGGCAGCCCTGGCCGACGCGGGAGTGCCGCACGCCTACCTGCTGTTCGAAGGCGAGGGACACGGCTTCCGCAGCGGGCCCAACATCGTGGCCGCGCTCGAAGCCGAGCTGTCATTCCTCGGACAGGTGCTGGGCTTCGAGCCGGCCGGTGACATCGCCCGGGTCGAGGTGCGCGATCCCCACCAGCAGCAGCCCCAATAAGTTCGGACCGTGTACAGCTTCGCCCGGAAGCCGATCTGGCTAGCCGGACATGCGCTGGCCGGCTGCCTGCTGGTGATCTTCGTGATCGCCGGCTTCTGGCAGCTCAGCCGCCACAACGAGGTGCGCGACCGCAACGCGGCGATCACCGAGCGCCAAGACATGCAACCGCTCGATGCCGACCGCTTCTTCGAAGCCGTGGCCGACTCCGAGAGCATCGAACAGCTGGAGTACCGGACGGTGACCCTGCCGATTCGACGTCTCGATATGGATGACACCGTGCTCATCCGCAACCGGAGTCTTGACGGCGTCGCAGGGTGCCATTTCGCCGTGCCTGCGGAAGTTCCCTCCGACGACAGCACCGAGTCCCGAGGTGTCTTGGTAGTTGCCGGTTGGCTTCCTCAGCAAACGTGCGAAGCGGTGCTCGTGCGCGAACCGATAGTCATCCGGACTCCGCTCGTGGCCGCCACTCAGGTGGAAGGTCGGATACGACGAAGCCAAGAACGCGGGTGGCTCGGACCTGCTGATCCTGCGCAAGGACGGTTAGAGACGCTGGCACGTGTCGACGTCGAGCGCATCGACCGCCAATCCAACCTCGACCTTGTGCCGGTGTACGTCGAGGTGATCAGCTTCCGCAACCCCGACGGCGCCGTGATCGAGCCTCGCAGCGACCAACCGGATGACACCCCGGTGCTTGAACTCATCCCGCCGCCTGAGCTCGACGCCGGACCGCACTTGGGCTACACGTTCCAGTGGTTCAGCTTCGCCGCCGTCGCCATCGTGGGCTACACGTTCGTGCTGCGCCACCAGGCTCGCAAGGGCGAGTCCGAACAGATCGCCGACGACTGAGCGGCTAGCGGCCGATGGCTTTGGCCATTCGGGCGGTGGCCTCGTCCAGCATGGCGGGGGACGTGGCGAAGTTGAGGCGCACGTGGCCTGCGCCTTCGGGGCCGAAGTCCAAGCCTGAGTTCAAGTACACGCGACCCCGTCCCAAGAAGACCGAGGCGGGATCGTCGCCGAGGCCCAGCTCGCTGCAGTCCATCCACGCCAGGTACGTGGCATCGGGCGGCCGGTAGCGCACCTCAGGCAGCCGCTCGGCCAGCAATTCCGCCAGCAGGCGGCGGTTGGCGTCGAGCCCGGCCACCAGCTCGTCCAGCCAGTCCAGCGCCTCGGTCCAGCCGGCGATGGTGGCGACCTGCCCGAGGATCCCGATGCCGCCGATCAGCCGCTTGGGGATGTTCTTGATGATCGGGCCGTAGCGCGACGACGCCGAATGCAGGAACGCCATCCGCAGCCCCGCCATGTTGAACGATTTCGTGGCAGCGGTGACGGTGACGGTGCGCTCGGAGGCCAGCTCGCTGACCGATGCCACCGGGATGTGCCGCCTGGGCGCATACACCAGATCGCAGTGGATCTCATCGGAGATCACCACCAGGTCATGACGCTCGGCAATGTCGATCACCGCCGCGATGTCGTCGGCGTCAAGCACCATGCCGCAGGGGTTATGCGGCTGGCACAGGATCACTGCCGTCACATCAGGCGCCGAAGCCACTGATTCGAAATGGTCCAGGTCGAGCTGCCAGCCGTCGTCGTGGCGGATGAGCGGGTTGGGCACCACCCGGCGCCCGTGTCCCTCGACGCTGGAGAAGAACGGCGGGTAGGCGGGGGTCTGGAAGATGACGCCGTCGCCGGGTTCGGTGCAGTAGGTGATCGCCAGCTCCAAGCCTTGGATCACGTCGTGCACCCGGACGACGTCGAGCGGGTCGACCTGCCAGCCAAACGCCTCGCCCATGCGCTTGGCGAAGACACGCAGCACGGGAATCGGCTGGTCGTAGAAGTCGTAGCCCAAGCCGCCCGAGTCGATGCGCTCGCGCACAGCGTCGAGCACTACTGCAGGCAGCTCGACGTCCATGTCGGCGACCCACGCCGCCAGCACGTCCGGGCCCTCGCGGCCCCACTTGATGCCGGGCCGGTTGCGAACCCGTTCGGCGTCCAAGTCGAAGATCACGGCGTGACCCTACGCGCCCAGCCGCGCTGGTTACCCGCTCTTGTTCGCTGCGCTCACGGGCCGCTCGGGCCCCGGGCTCAGTACAGGCCGATCATGCGGCCGGCGAGGCCGAGGACCGCGACAGCCAGGACGGGGCGGATGAGGCGCTCGCCGCCGCGCACGGCCCAGCGGGCGCCGAGCCAGCCCCCGACGGCGAAGCCCGCTGCCACGATGACCGCAAAGCCCCAGTGCACCTGGTCGTTCAGGATGAACACCGGCACGGCCACCACGGTCAGCACGGCGATCACCACCACCTTGACCGCGTTGGCGTTCACCAAGTCGAGCCCGGCATGCGACAGCGCCAACACCAACAAGAGCCCCACGCCTGCCTGAAAGGCCCCGCCGTAGGCGCCGATCAGCAAGAACACCACGACGGTCAGCGCTCTCGGCCAGACGATCTCGTCGCCGCGGGCCTTCGGCGGCCACAGGCTCAGGATCAGCAGCGGCACCATCAAGATGCCGAAGACCCGCTCGAAAGCCGTGTCGCTGAGCAGGCTCGAGACTGCATACGCGCCGATCACCGAACCGACCAATGCCGGCAGCAGAACGGGCACCGAGCGGCGCAAGCCCGACACCCCCTCGGACCGATAGCCCGCCACCGACGCCAGGTTCTGCGTCACGACACCGATGCGGTTGGTGCCGTTGGCAACCAGCCCGCCGAGGTCGCCCACCACGGTCAGCAGGCTGACCGTCAGCAGCGAGCCGCCGCCCGCCATGGCGTTCACGATGCCGGCAACCACACCCGCGGCTGCGACCAGCGCAATCTGGGTGATGTCCATCGGCCGCTCGTCAGCCGGATGGCTGCTGCGGCGAGGGAGGTGCGGCGAGCTGGGTCGTCTGCTGGCGCAGCAAGTGATCGGCCAGCACCAGGCAAACCATGGCCTCGACCATCGGTACCGCTCTGGGCAGCACGCAGGGATCGTGGCGGCCCCGGGCGGCCAGCACGGTCGGCTCGTTGGCGTTGGTGACGGTCTTCTGCTCGGAGGCAATCGTGGCAGTGGGCTTGAACGCGACGCGCAGCACGATGTCGGCGCCGTTGCTGATGCCGCCCTGGATGCCGCCGCTGCGGTTGGTCACGGCAATGGGTCGGCCGTCGGGACCGGGCGCGAACTCGTCGTTGTGGGTGCGACCCGTCATGAGCGTGCCGGCGAACCCGCTGCCGATCTCTATTCCTTTGGCTGCCGGCAGCGACATCACCGCGCCTGCCAGTGCGGCGTCGAGCTTGTCGAACACGGGCTCACCCAGGCCAGGCGGCACGCTGCGTGCCACGCAGGCCACGACCCCGCCGAGGGAGTTGCCGTCACTGCGGGCCGCGTCGATGGCCTCGATGATGCGAGCTGCAGCAACCGGGTCAGCGCAGCGCGTCGGGTCCGCCTCCACGTCGTCCCTTGTCACCTCTGCAGGATTCACATCGGCGTTGATGTCGCGCACCGAGCTGACCCAGCCCAGTACTTCGATGCCCACCGCGGCGAGCACCTTGCGCGCCACCGCGCCCGCGGCGACCCGGCCGACGGTCTCGCGAGCCGATGCCCGGCCGCCGCCCTGCCAGTTGCGGATGCCGTACTTGGCGTCGGTGGTGTAGTCGGCGTGGCTGGGACGGTACTTGGTGGCCATCTCGGAATAGGCGCCGGGGCGGGCATCGGTGTTGGCCACCGTCATGCCGATCGGGGTCCCCAGCGTCAGCCCCTCGAAGACGCCCGAGTGGATCGTGACCTGGTCGGCCTCCTTGCGCTGGGTGACGATCCGGCTCTGGCCGGGGCGGCGACGGTCCAGGTCGATCTGCACATCGGCTTCGCTCAACTCGATGCGCGCGGGGCAGCCGTCGACGATCACGCCCAGCGCCCCGCCGTGGGACTCGCCGAAGGTGGTGACCGCGAATCGCTCGCCGAACGTGCTGCCGCCCATGGGAGAACCCTACGACGGCGAGTGCGCGCAAGCGCCTCTATTTTTCCTGCTCGCGGCTGGCGAAGCGGCGGGGCTCAACCCGCGTCGTCGCCGTCGTCCTCAGCGTCGTCTGTACCGCCGTCGTCGCCCTCCGCGCTGGAGGGCGACTGGCGCTGCTCGGCCAGAAACTTCTGGAATTCCAGCGCCAGGTCGTCACCGCTGGGCAGATTCTCGGTGGCAGTGCGGTCGGCCTCCGCCTCGAGCTGCTGGATGTAGGCCACGATCTCGGGGTCGCGAGCCACCGCCTCGTCGACCCGCTGCTCCCAGGCCTGCACGCTCGAATCCAGTTCCTGGTAACCCGTCGTGACGCCGGTGACCGTCTCGAAGTGGGCAAGCAGCGCCCGCATGCCCTTCGGGTTCGGCGGCCCTGCCACGTAGTGCGGCACGCCCACCCGCAGCGAGACAACCGGCAGCGATGCCCGGTCCAGCATGTCGTGCAGGGTCCCGATGATGCCGGTGGGACCCTGATAGGTCGGCCGGTCGAGGCCCAGCCGGTCAGCCAGCTCGCCATTCTGGGCGCTGCCCTTCACCGACGCGGCCCGCGAGTGCGCCACGCCCGCAACCATCGCCCCGAGCGTCACCACCATCTGGCACTCGAGTCGATCGGCGATATCCACGATGCCCTGGCAGAACGTGCGCCAGCGCATCCGGGGCTCGATGCCCGTCAAGAGCACGAGGTCATGCGGCGGCGCCGCAGGCACGACGTGACACTCGATCTCCGGCCAGCGGATGCGGCGCTCCCCCGCATCAGTGATCTCGATCTCCGGTCGGCTCTCCTGGAAGTCGAAGAATTCCTCGGGATCGATGTGGCAGACGCGCCGGGCCTCGCTGCGGCGGCGAATCCACGACAGCGCGCCCGTCGCGCATTCGCCGGCGTCGAACCAACCTTCAAAAGCGACGAGCAGGAGCGGATCCTGCAGCCTGGGCGCGCCATCCCACACGACGATCGGACGCTCCGCAGCGTCATCAACACCATCGGTCACGTCGTCCGTCACATCGCCCATGTCCTCACTATGGCCGAAACGCGGCGCGAACACGCCCGAGTTTTCGGCTCGATCGGCGAGGTCGTGATGGAGGTCGTCCTAGAGGCTGTGACGGAGACAGGCCTAGAGATCGTCGTGGAGGTCGTCGTAGAGGCCGTTGCGGCCGAGGCGCACCAGCAGCTCTTCGGTGCTCCAGGGCAGCATCGTGGCGCCGCAGCGGGCATCGCGGTAGTGCTGCTCGAGGCGGCCGGGTCGCAGCAGCGACCTCCCGCCGCAAGTGCGCAGTGCCAGCGAGGCCATCTCGGGGGCGCTTTCCATCGTGGTCACCGTCGCCACATGCGCCCGCCGCAGCTCCTCGGGGTTGGGGTCGGCCCGCAGTTCGCTGAGCACCCGGTAGGTCAGCGACTGCGCCCGGTCATAGATGAGCTGCAGCTGCGCCCAGCCGGTCTGCTTGATCGGGTGATCGCGTGACGCCTTCACCCCCGACTCGCCCCGCAAGTAGGTGCGGGTGGCATCCAGGATGGCCCGCATCAGCCCCAGATAGCTGAACGACAAGGTCATGTAGAACTGCGGGAATCGCTCCACCATCGCGTTGAACATGCCCGGCGGCAGCACCTCATTGCGGGCCGGGACGAACACGTTGTCCATCACCAGCGTGCGGGAGTCGGTGCCGCGCATGCCGATCGGATCCCAATCGCCGACGATCTGCGCGCCATCGCCGTCGGCCGGCACGCCGAGCAGGCGGATGTGGGGATCGCCCTCCACCACCGCCAGCACGTTGTGCACGTGGGCAGCGCCGCTCAGCGAGGCGAAGATCTTGCGGCCCGTCACGCGATAGCCGCCCTCGGTGGGCACCGCCATGGTGCTGAAACCCGATCGGGCACCCGGCGCCTGGCCCTCGGAGAACGGCTGGGAATGGATGACGGTGCCGCGGACCATGCCTTCCCACAGGTGCGGGCGGGTCTCGGCGAGGTGTGCGGCCATGGCCCCATCGGGATCCAGCCCACGTCCGCGCTCGCCGGCCAGCAGTGCTTCGGCGATCGGGCCGGACAGCAGCGCTGTGGCCGTGTGCATGTTGAACGTCAACGCCGTGGTCGCGCAGTGCCGACCCATCTCCTCGGCCACGAGCGCGTAGCCCACGAAGTCGGCACCCAGCCCGCCGACCTCTCTGGGCACGCACAGGCCCAGGAACCCGGCATCGGCCAGGTCGGCCCAGTTCTCGTGCGGGAAGCTGGCATCGCGGTCGTAGGTGGGCGCACGCTCGGCAAATGCCGGCCCCAGCTCGGCCATCCGGGCCACGAGCTCGGCTCGCTCGGGCGTCAGCACCTGTTCATTCATCACTCACCCTGTCTCACTCGACGGTTCACGTACAGCTCATGGGCATTCACCCCGCAGCGGCCGGGAGCGGCGTGCCGTAGCCGCCGCCTCCGGGCGTGTGGATCTCCATCACGTCACCCTCGCCCACCTCCACCCGAGCACAGCCGGCCAGCTCGGTGACGGTGCCATCGATCCGTTCGAGCAGATTGCGCCCGCGTGCACCGTCCTCGCCACCGGCGACGCCGAACGGGGCGATCCGCCGGCAGCTCGACAGCAGGTTGGCCGTCATGGGCTCGCCGAAGCGCAGGCGCCGAACGACGCCGTCGCCGCCGTTGTTTGCGCCACGGCCGCCCGAGCCTCGGCGCACCTCGAACCGTTCCAGCAGTACAGGGTGACGCTGCTCGAGGATCTCGGGGTCGGTGAGGCGGGTGTTGGTCATGTGCGTGTGCACCGCATCGGCACCCGAGCGGCGGGCCGTGGCGCCCGCTCCCCCGCAGATCGTCTCGTAGTACTGGTGGGCGGCGTTCCCCCAGATGAAGTTGTTCATGGTGCCCTGCGAGGCCGCGATGACGCCGAGGGCGCCGAACAGCGCATCGGTGATCTGCTGGGACGTCTCGACGTTGCCGGCGATGACTGCGGCGGGCGGGTGGGGCGACAGCATCGAGGGGTCGGGCACCACAAGTTCGATGGGCCGCAGGCAGCCGGCGTTCAGCGGGATGGCGTCGTCGACCATGCAGCGGAACACGTAGAGCACCGCCGAGCGGCACACCGCCACCGGGGCGTTGAAGTTGCCCGGATGCTGACCGCTGGTACCGGCGAAATCGACGACTGCGCTGCGCTGGTCGGCATCCACCACAATGCGGACGCAGATCACGCTGCCGTCGTCGAGCTCCATCCGGTAGCTGCCCCGAAAATTGCGATGGTCGAGGGCATCGATGACCCGGCGCACCATCTCCTCGGCATTGTCGGCGACGTGGCCCATGTAGGCGTGCACGACATCAAGTCCGTAGTACTCGACGATCCGAGCCAGCTCGACGGCGCCCCGCTCGCACGCCGCCACCTGGGCGCGCAGGTCGGCAATGTTCTGGTCGGGATTGCGGGCCGGCCACGGACCGCTGGCGAGCACGTCGCGCACCTTGCCTTCGAGGAAACTCCCCTCGGTCACGATCTGGAGGTTGTCGAGGACCAGCCCCTCCTCGTCGATCGTGGTCGAATCGGCCGGCGCCGATCCGGGCACGCAGCCGCCGATGTCGGCGTGATGACCTCGGGACGCGACATAGAAGATGCGCTCGACGCCCGAGGCGTCGAACACCGGTCGCACCACGGTCACATCGGGGAGGTGCGTGCCGCCGTTGTAGGGGTTGTTGAGCACGAAGACGTCACCGGGTGCCATATCTGGGTTCTGCTCGATGACGGTGCGGATGGATTCGCTCATCGAGCCGAGGTGCACCGGCAGGTGCGGTGCGTTGGCCACCAGCTCGCCGGAGAGATCGAACAGCGCGCAACTGAAGTCGCGCCGCTCCTTGATGTTCACCGACACCGCTGTGTGCTCAAGCACCACCCCCATCTGCTCGGCGATGTTCATGAACAGGTTGTTGAAGATCTCGAGCTGCACCGGATCGACGCTGGTGCCGATCGCCACCCGTGAAGGCCGGGCCACCACCCGATCCAGCACGAGATCGCCGCGGTCGGTGATCGTGCCCTGCCAGCCCGGCTCGATCACCGTCGTGGCGTTCGGCTCGACGATGACCGCTGGGCCTGTCACCGCCGTGCCGGGCGCCATGGCGGTGCGGTCCCAGAACGGAGTGTCGTAGCGCTCGCAGGTCGGCTGCGTGTCGCCGTCGGCTGATGCGGCGCCATTCGCTGCCGCGCCGGAGGTTGAGCCCATGTAGGTCGGATGGGTGGCAAGCAACGGCTCTCGGTCGCCGGCCAGCGGTGCGGCCGGCGGCGGATCGACAGCCTGGCCGCGGGCCTCGATATGCAGCGCGTCGACGACCAGAGCTGTTGCAGAGTTCGCCGCTCCAGGCGGGCTGAAACCGAACCTCGTCCGGTGTGCGAGCACGAACGCCGCTGCCACTTCATTCGCGGTACCGAGCGGCACCTCAAGCGTCGTGTCCGAGCCCCGGTACCGGACGGCGAGACGACCGGTCACCTCGATCCGATCAGGCGACACACCCGCGGCGGCCACGGCGTCGATGGCACTGGGAGCGGCAGCGGCCAGTCGCCGGTGCAGATCGTCAATGAGGGTCTCATCCAGCGGGGCTTCGACTGGTTCGGCCCGCAAGTCGGTCACATCGGCAAGTCCGATGCCCAGCGCCGAGAGCACACCTGCGTGCGGGTGGATCAGCACCGTGGTGATGCCGAGCCGATCGGCGACACGGCAGGCGTGCTGGCCGCCGGCACCGCCGAAACAGACGAGCGTGTACGCGCTGACGTCATGGCCCCGCTCGGTGCTGATCTTGCGGATCGCGTTGGCCATGTTCTCGGCTGCGATCTCGCCGTAGCCGAACGCCACCTCGGCGGTACTGCGTCGCGCGCCGCTCGCGTCCGCGATCCGGTCGGCCAGCTCGGCGATGCCGCGGGCCGCAGCATCGGCATCCAGCAGCTCGGTGCCGTCGGCGCCGAAGACCGCAGGGAAGTACTCGGGCCGGATCACACCCAGCACCGCGTTGGCATCGGTGAGCGCGAGCGGGCCGTCGTTGCCGTAGCAGACCGGTCCGGGGTCGGCGCCGGCCGATTCGGGGCCGACACGCAACCGGCTGCCGTCAAACGTGAGCAGCGATCCGCCCCCTGCAGCGACCGTGTGCATGTCGATGATCGGAGTGCGGACGCGGATGCCCGCCACCTCGGTCTCGTTCGCCCGCTCGAACTCGCCGGCGAAGTGGGAGACATCGGTCGACGTGCCGCCCATGTCGAAGCCGATGAGCCGCTCGAAGCCGGCTGCCTGGGCGGTGCGGGCCATGCCGACGACACCCCCGGCAGGACCCGACAGCAATGCATCGCGGCCGGTGAAGCGCCGAGCGTCCGCCAGACCGCCGTTGGACTGCATGAACTGCAGCTGCGGCCCCCCTGCCGATTCAGAGCTGCCGATCCTCGACGCGACGGCATCGGCCGTGCCGATTCTCGATGCCACGGCATCGACGTAGCTGCGCAGGATCGGGGACAGGTAGGCGTCGGCCACGGTGGTGTCGCCGCGGGGAACGATCTTGACCAGCGGGTCCACTTCGTGGCTGACCGAGACCTGCGAGAAGCCAATCTCGCGGGCCGCAGCTGCCAGCGCTGCCTCGTGATCGGTGTGCCGGTAGCCGTGCACCAGCACGATGGCCACGGCCTCCATGCCGCGCTCACGCGCCGCGGCCATGCCGTCTGTGGCCGCCGCCAGATCCAGCGGGCTCAGCACCGTGCCGTCCGCGGCGATGCGCTCGTCGACCTCGAACACCTCCGAATAGAGCATTTCGGGCAGCACGATGTCGAGCTTGAACAGATGCGGGCGGGTCTGGTAGCCGATGCGCAGCACGTCGCCGAATCCGGCCGTGGTCACGAACAGCGTCGGCACGCCGCGGCGTTGCAGCAGCGCATTGGTGGCCACCGTGGTGCCCATCTTCACCGACCTGATCCGGTCCGGCGGCAGCGGCTCGCCCCGAGGCACTTCGAGCAGGTCGGCGATGGCGGTGGTGGCTGCGTCGTCGTAGCGGCGCGGGTCCTCGCTCAGCAGCTTGTGCGAAACAAGACCGCCGTCGGGCCGCCGAGCCACGACATCGGTGAAGGTGCCGCCACGATCGACCCAGAAGTCCCAGCCACCCGGCCCGACGTTCATGGCAGGACCCTACGTGCCGTCCTTGGCGAGGTCCGTCTCACGGCCTGCTCTCAGTCGGGAACGACGGCCGTGGTGATGATCTCCACCATCGCATCGGGTTCGACCAGCCCAGTCGTCCCCAGCAGCGCCATCGCCGGGAAGTGCCGGTTGAGATGCTTGCGGTGGGCGGCCCCCACGCCGCGGAGGTCGTCCCGGTAGGCCTGCACATCGGTCGCGTACACCACCATCGACACGATGTCGTGGGGTTCGCCGCCGGCATGCGCCAGCGCCTCGACGACGTTGCCCAGTGCCACGTCGTACTGCTCGGCGAACGTGTCGCCGACCACGGCACCGGTCGGGTCTGCGGCGATCTGGCCAGCGAGGTACACCGTCCGCCCGTCAGCCGGCACGACCGCGTGGGAGAAGCCCGGCGAGGGCGACATCGATTCGGGGCTGATCAGCCGGTGTGGCGTGCTCATCTCATCGTCCTTGCCATCTCGTCTTCTCCAATGTCTCGAGTGTCATGACGGTCCTCCGTCGAGCACGACCTCTCGGCCGTTGTGATCGCCGTCGAGCAGCTCCATCACCGCCTCGACCACTTCGGCGATCTCGATGATCCGTCCGTGGGGCGTGGCCTTGGCCAAGGCGGCTTCAGCCTCGGCGAGGTTCTTGCCGGTCTGGCGGGCAATGTTGGCGATCGTGGCGACAGTCATCTCGGTGCGGACGAAGGTCGGGCACACGGAGTTGGCCGTGACCCCGGTGCCATCCACCTCGGCCGCCACCACACGCGTCAGGCCCATGACTGCGTGCTTGGACGACGCATAGGCGGCGATGTACTTCGCGCCCTCGACGCCGGCAATCGAGGCAACCGTCACGATCCTGCCGGCGTCGCGTTCCAGCATTCCGTCGATGACGGCTCGGGTGCACAGGAATGCCCCGGTCGCATTGACCGCGATGCTGCGGTGCCACTCCTCCAGCGTCGTGCGGCTCAGCCGGTTCGATCCCGACACGCCGGCGTTGTTGACGAGGATGTCCACCGGGCCGATGTCGGAGAATGTCGAGGCCACCTGCCGCTCATCGGTCACATCGCAGATGCGGGCCTCGACGCCGTCGAGCGGGTCGGCAGGCGCCGAGGTGGCCAGGGCGATGACGTTGTGGCCCGCACTGGCGAGTTCGAGGCTGATGGCCCGGCCGATCCCGCGAGTGCCTCCGGTGACGACGGCCGTGCTCATGCGGCAGCTCCGGCGTTGTCGAGCATGGTGGGGACTGTACTACTCTTTTTGACATCGCAAATTTCACGCGATCTCACGGATGCAGCGAACGATGACGGATCCCGAACGGATGCCTCGATGAAGATCGCCTGCATCGGGGGCGGCCCCGCGAGCCTGTTCTTCAGCATCCTGATGGCCAAGCAAAGCCCGGGCCACGACATCACCGTGTACGAGCGCAACCGCCGCGGCGACACGTTCGGGTTCGGCGTGGTGTTCTCCGACGAGACGCTTGCCAACATCGCAGAGACCGATCCCGGCTCGATCGCTGCGATCGAATCGGAGTTCCGCTACTGGGGCGCGATGGATGTCCGCTACCGGGGACGGACGATCACCTCCGACGGGCACGGCTTCGCCGCGCTGTCCCGAGTGCGTCTGCTCGAGATCCTCACCCGCCGGGCGATCGAGCTCGGCGTCCGCGTCGAGTTCTCCGCCGAGGCCGACGCAGACGCGCTGTGCGGCAACGTCGACCTGGTCGTGGCCGGCGACGGCGTCAACAGCAGCACCAAGTCCCGCTCCGCCGACGACCTGCGCCCAACGATCCGCCACGGCTCTGCGAAGTACATCTGGACCGCCACCGACGCCCCCTTCGACCGCTTCACGTTCATCTTCGAGGACTTGTTCCTCGAAGACATCAAGCACAGCGAGGACTTGTTCCTCGAAGACATCAAGCACAGCGAGGACGGGGGGCGCCGCACGGTGCAGGCGCACATCTATCCCTACGACGACACGCGCTCCACCTTCATCGTCGAGATGGCCGAACCGACGTGGGAACTGGCCGGCCTCGGGGGCCACGACGACGGGCTGGCAGCAGGTCAGTCCGACCAGCACGCCCTGGACTGGTGCAGCCGGCTCTTCTCGGACCATCTCGACGGGCGGAAGCTCATCGGCAACAACTCGCGGTGGATCAGCTTCCCCCGCATCTCATGCGAGTCGTGGATCGCGAACAACGTCGTGCTGCTGGGCGACGCCGCACACACGGCGCACTATTCGGTGGGCAGCGGCACCAAGATGGCGCTGGAGGACGCGATCGCGCTCGCCGATGCCATGGCCGCAACGGGCGATGTCTCCACGGCGCTCAAGAACTACGAGTCCGAGCGTCGCCCCCAGATCGAGAGCCTGCAACGGGCCGCTGCCACCAGCGAGGACTGGTTCGCGAACGTCGACCATCACCGCCAGCGTCCGTTCGAGCAGTTCGCGTTCTCGCTGTTCACCAGGTCGCAGCGAGTCACCTACGACAATCTGCGCGAGCGCGACCCGCAGTACCACGACAAGACCCTGCGCTGGTTCGCCGAACAGCAGCCGCCTGCACACCGGCCGCCGACCCCCGACACGCCGCCGATCTTCTACCCCTTCACCCTGCGGGACGTGAGCTTTCACAACCGGATCGGCGTGTCGCCCATGGCGCAGTACAGCGCCGTGGACGGGATGCCCAACGACTGGCACAAGGTGCATCTGGGCAGCCGCGCCGTCGGCGGGGCCGCCTTGGTGATGACCGAGATGACTTGCACCTCGCCCGACGCTCGCATCACGCCCGCCTGCACCGGGATCTGGAATACCCGCCAAGCCGAGGCATGGGCCGGGATCACCCAGTTCGTGCACGACTTCACCGACGCCAAGATCGGCCTGCAGCTCGGGCACGCGGGCCGCAAAGGCTCCACGAGGGTGCCGTGGGAAGGCGAGGACGTACCGCTCGAAGCCGGCAACTGGCCGCTGATCTCGGCGTCGCCGCTGCGATACCGGGTCGGCAGCCAGCTGCCGACCGAGATGTCGAATGCCCAGATGGATGCCGTGCTCGACGACTTCGTGGCGGCAACCCAGCGAGGGGCTGACGCGGGGTTCGACTTGGTCGAGCTGCACGCCGCGCACGGCTACCTGCTCTCGTCGTTCCTGTCGCCGGTCACGAACCAGCGCAGCGATGATCACGGCGGCTCGCTCGAGAACCGGGCCCGCTTCCTGCTGCGAGTTACCCAGGCCGCACGTGAGGCCTGGCCGCAGGGCAAGCCGCTGTCAGTGCGGATCTCGGCCAGCGACTGGGTCGAAGGCGGATTCAGCCGATCGGAAGCGATCGAGCTGAGCGACATGCTCAAAGGCGCCGGCGTCGACATCATCGACGTCTCGACCGGCCAGGTCGATCCCAGCGGGGAGCCGGCGTACGGGCGCCTGTACCAGACGCCATTCGCCGAGGCCATCCGCAACACCGTCGGCATTCCGACCATGGCGGTGGGCGCCATCTCCAGCATCGACGACGTCAACACCGTGCTGATGGCGGGCCGGGCCGACATCTGCTTGATTGCCCGTGCGCACCTGGTCGATCCCTACTGGACGCTCAACGCGGCAATCGACCTAGGTCGCAGCGAGCAGCCGTGGCCAATCCAGTACTGGCAGGGTCGCACCAGCCGCCGGCGCGAGCAGGTGCCCGACGCCTTGATCGACCGCGACCTGCGCTGACCGGGCCTCTTGGACTCCAACTGGTGGTTGCGCCCGCTGCGGGGCACGCGTTTCCTAACCGCGAGTGGTGGCGTCGAGCGTTGCTAGGTAGAAGCGGTGTGCGCCGGGACGCAGCTGGCGGTGCAGCTTCGTGAACACGTCGCGAGCCTCGTCTGCGAGCCATCCGTCGGGTGTGACCGAGGGAGGCAGACCGGGGTCTGCATACGGAAGCGATCGCCAGGCGCTGATGTTGTTCATGTGCGCCACGAATGCGTCACGGTCAGACCCGGGCTCGGCGACCCACGCGTCCGAGATGGGCCGCTGAGCCGTGAGGTATTCGCTGTAGAGCTTGTTGATCAGGTCGAGATCCCATGCGCTGGTCGCTATGTGGGGCTCGTCGCTGTCGGGCCGAAAGTCACCCTCGAAGAACGAGACGTAACCCTCCAGTTCGGAGCGCTTGAGCATGGTGCGGGCCTCTCCCAGCAGGGACGCGGGGGCGATCCATGACGCAGCCGGACCGGGCGCGAAGCCCAGACGGGCCAGTTGCGACCGGATCAGGTAGCGCTTGCTGCGCTCTGGCTCGGGGATGGAGAACAGCACCAGCAGCCATCGATCGTCACTGGGCCGAACGCCGTTGCCGAAGATGCGCCGATCTCCTGCTTCGAGGATCTCGCGCCCATCGGCGCTGAGGGCGTACCCGGCCTTGCCGTCCACCCGTTCGGGCACCAGCAGCCCGGAGCGCTTCATGCGAGACGCCGCGGATCGCACGGCCTGCGCATCTACGTCGACTTCGCGCAGCAAGGCGATAAGCCCGCCGACGGCGACCCAGCCGCCGTAGTCGCGAGCGAACAGCCCGTAGGTGTCGAGGATGCGGTCTCTCGGGGACTTCGTCATGCCGTCCTGGCCCAGCCCCGCCGCTATCCGCCGAGCAGCGCAGCCAGCCCTCGCCGCTGGAGCTTCCCTGTCGGCGTCGTGGGCAAGGGCTCGGCGCAGAAGGTGATCCGGCGAGGGTACTTGTAGGGCGCAATCGAGGCCTTGACGTGGCCTTGCAATTCGCATGCCAGTGCGTCGGTGGCTGTCGACGGGTCAGTCAGATGGACAAATGCATGGACGACCATGCCCCGGTCGGCGTCGGGCGTGCCGATCACTCCCGCTTCGGCCACTGCGGCGTGTGTCAGCAGGGCTTCCTCGACTTCGGGGGCGGCGATGTTGTAGCCCGAGCTGATGATCATGTCGTCGGCCCTGGCCTGGTACCAGAAGTAGCCGTCGACGTCACGCACATAGACGTCGCCCGTGAAGTTCCAGCCGTTGCGCACGTAGACGGTCTGGCGTTCGTCGTCGAGGTAGCGGCAGCCGATTGGTCCCCGCACGGCAAGCAGGCCTGCCTGGCCGTCCGGCACGGGAGTGCCGTCGTCGTCGAAGATCGCCGCCTCCCACCCCGGCAGGGGCTTGCCCGTCGAACCGGGCCGTATCTCGGCGTCGGGCGCGGAGATGAAGATGTGCAGAAGCTCGGTGGCGCCGATCCCGTCGTTCAGTCGCAGGCCGAGCTCATGCTCGACGAGCTCGAACGTGGATCGCGGCAGCCATTCACCGGCTGACACGCCACAGCGCAGCGAGGAGAGGTCCGGCCGGGGATCGAGCATCGTCATGGCCCGGTACGCGGTGGGCGAGCTGAAGCACACGGTGGCCTGCCGTCTGGCGATCAGCTCCGCCAATGCAGCGGGACCCGGCTCGTCGCAGAACCAGGTGCACGCTCCTACTCGCATGGGGAAAACCACCTCGCCGCCCAGGCCGAACGTGAACGCCAGCGGCGGACTCCCGACGAACACGTCGTCGGGGCGTGCCCGTAGGATCGGCTCGAACGCATCGGCGATCACCAGCAGGTCTCGATGGAAGTGCACAGCGACCTTGGGATCGCCGGTGGTGCCCGAGGTGGACGCGAGCAGGGCAGGATCCGTCGCGGAGGTGTCCACCGCAGCGAACTCGCAGGACTTGGATGCGGCCGCGGTGTTGAGATCGCCGTTCGGGCCCCAGATGGCGATCGGACCGCCGGTCACTTTCTGCAGCTCGGCTTCCATTCCCGCTTCGCACAGCGAGACCGCCGGCTCGCACTTCGACAACACCTTCGCAAGCTCGGCGGCGCGAAGCAGCGGCATCGTTGTGACAGCCACGGCGCCAGCTTTCAGCACGGCGAACCAAGCAGCCACCATCCAGGGCGCATTGGCGCCCCGTAGCAGGACGCGGTTCCCCGCAACGACGCCGTAGTCCTCAACCAGCACCGCGGCGATCCGGTTGGCGCAGTCGGCCACGTCGGCGTAGGACCACATGTCATCGCCGAGCCCCATGCACGGACGCCGTCCCCAGCCCCGCTCGATCGCCCCGTCGAGCAGCACTGCGGCGGCATTCAGCCGGCTCGGGTAGCAGTACCGCGATGCGTCGAGCCTGATCTGCGGCCAGCGCTCCGCGGGCGGCAAGCGATCGAGGACGAACCGGTCCACATGTGCCGTCGCAGCCGCGGTGCCTGTGCTCATATCCAGCCGTTCATACCCGTTCGGGTAATGCCGTCGATATGACGATCTCTAATCGAACGCTATATCGAGTGTCGCCGTCGCGCAAGGACTTCGTGGCGCGCCCGCGGGGCGCATTTGGCGTGGCGAGTCAGGCCGCATGCCGCCGCGGGATGCGGCCGGGGTCGCCGCTGGTCAGGACGTGATCTTGCGGAAGCGGGCGCCGTACATGATGCCGCCGTAGTAGTTGAAGACTTCGCGGGCGTTTTCGTCGTCGAACGGGTAGTCCGCACCGATCTGGGTGGCTGCGGCGAGCCCGGTCACGAAGCAGGTCTCCTGGCTGTTGACCAGCGTGTGCGCCCCGCAGTGCCAGCTGCGGCGCTTGCCCTGGATGAAGCGGAACAGCGGCACGAGCAGCGTCACCTGACGCACGTCATGCACGACGTGCTGGAACCACCAGCGCTTCACGATCTTGTCCTCGTCGATCGGGGTGTTCGAGTTGTAGGTCACCAGGCAGGGTTTGTCGGAGCCGAAAATCCACGGCTGCTGGTTGTGCATGATGTAGGTGAGCTCGTAGTTGTCGGGCCGGGCGCCGTACTGCTCTACGTGATTGGTGCGTGTGCGAAGGCATTCCACCTCGTCGTCGGGCAGGACCGACGGGTCCGAGTGCACCAGCGTGTGGTTGTGCAGCTCGCTCTCGTAGCGCACCGACGAGAGCACGTAGCGCTCGAGCGCCGTGGGCTTGTCGAGCATCATCAGGGTCTGGTTGGCGTTGGAGGCGAAGATCACCTCGTCGAACGTCTCGCGCACCCCCTCTGCGTCCTCGACGACCACCTCCGACGCCCCCCGGTACACCTTGCGGACCGGTCGGCTCAGATAGATCTTGTCGCCGAAGTCCGCCGACAGGTGCTCGTAGATGCGCCGCGTGCCCTGGTCCCAGGTCTGCATGGGCGTTGCCGTTTCGATGTCGAAGAACTCGAGGTAGCGAGCGAACAGCGCGGCGGGCATGTCGAACACATTCGTCGCCATCAGGAAGTTGACGAACATCGGCTTGAGGATCTTGTACCTGAAGTCGGCGGAGAACCTGCCCACGTTCAGGACCGTCCGCATGCTGATGTAGTTGAACGGGTTCAGCGCATTCACGAACTTGGACCGCGCCCGGGTGAGACGACCGAATGAGTGCAGCCGACCCAGCAGGCGTTGGAACCGCTCGATCTCGGGCTGCAGCTGGTCTCTGATGTCGGAGTCGAAGTCGTGGGCGTACCTGCCGCCCTGGTACTTCACGCTGTAGTTGAACTTGGTCGGGAACAGCTCGATGCCGAAGCGCTCCAAGAGCAGCAGGACGTGGTCGTAGACCGACGGGATGAGCGCGGTGACCGAGATGTCGAAGGGAAGCGACGTGCCGTCGTCCTGCGGCATGTCGACCGTGACAGCGTTGCCGCCGAGGCGATCGTTGGCCTCGAACAGCCGAATGTCGAACCGGTCGGGATGGTGAGCCAGCGCCCACGCGGCACCCAGCCCGGACATGCCTCCGCCGATGATTGCGATCCTGCGCTGCGTCATCGTGCTCCCGGTTGGCGCGCTTGCAGGGATTCGAACCCCGAACCTTCTGATCCGTAGTCAGATGCTCTGTCCAATTGAGCTACAAGCGCTGGTTGCCACTGGACGGGCCGGAGGGCCCGTCGGCGCCCGAACAGTGTACGAGGCTGTTTTCTGCGAACGCCGGGGATTTTGCCGCCTCCGAAACTCTGGCATCTGTGCTTACTGGCTCGAGTCCTTAGTCGGGGTTGCATTGTTCGCTGGTGCTCGCTTCGCGGGCGACATCGGCCGGTGCGCGACCGAGCGCTTCGGCTGCGGCGACCACGTCGGCCCA
This sequence comes from Candidatus Poriferisodalis sp., assembly GCF_965203655.1. GTDB lineage: Bacteria > Actinomycetota > Acidimicrobiia > Acidimicrobiales > Poriferisodalaceae > Poriferisodalis. The sequence continues at coordinate 219,089 of NZ_CBDBDD010000003.1, read as the reverse complement.
CTCGGGCTTGCTGCGGTGCGGGCCGTGCTTGACCCGAATGGTCTGGCCGTCGACATCGACAGTCGAAATATGTCGTTCGAGCGCCGTGCGCACGACGGTCCGCGCCCGTAATCCCAGCGTGCCGGTGAGGCGCGCCATCAGGTCGCCCAGCGCTGTCACTTCGTCGGCACTGCACAGCGCCATCAGCGTGTTTGCCGGACGGCCGTGCTTCATCACGATCGGGACTGCCCACGCATCCAGCGCTCCGGCCGCCAGCAACTCGTCGATGGCGTGGCCCAGCAGCTCGCCCGTGACGTCGTCGAGATTCGTGGCCAGCTCGACCAACTCCGTGGTGGTTTCGGTGCCGTCGATGGCCGCCATGGACCCGTCCAGCCCGGTATCAGGATGGCTCGTTTCCGTCGCTGGAGTGCCGATCAGCACGCCGGTGACGTTCGGGCGACCCGGCAGATCGCGGGTTCCAGCGCCAAAGCCGACGCTCGTCAGCGTCATGGGCGGCACTGGCCCGAACACCGACGCCAGCGCGGCCACGATGGCGGCCCCCGTCGGGGTCGTCAGCTCCATGTCGATATCGACGCCCACCACTGGGTGTCCCGACAGTAAGTATCCGACTGCGGGCGGCGGGTTCGGCAGCACGCCATGCGCGGCGTGGATCGTGCCCTTGCCCACCGCAACCGGTCCGCAGGCAATCTCATCGACGCCCAGAGATTCCAGCGCCGCGCACACGCCGACGATGTCGACGATCGCATCCAGCGCCCCGACCTCGTGGAAATGGACCTCGTCGGGCGGCACACCATGCACCTGGCCCTCGGCAACAGCGAGCGCCTCGAACGCTGCGAGCGCGCGGCCCCGAATCCGGTCTTCCAAGGGTGCGCGCTCCAGCAACTCCCGGATGTGTCGCCATCGCCGATGGTGATGCCCTTCGGGGGCGTCCACGACGGCCCGCGTCGCCGCCAATTCGTTCCGCCGTACCCGCTCGGCACTGAGCCGCCAGCCGTCAACACCCAGCGTCTGCAGCCGTTCGATGACGAACTCCAGGTCTGCACCGGCATCCAGCAGCGCCCCGAGCGCCATATCGCCTGCGATCCCCGACACCGGATCGAACCACGCCACCGTGCCACCGGGCACAGTTCGCTCGCCGCCCGCAGTGGACGGCCTAGCCACCGGCGCGTCCGACGTCACCGGCGACGTGCCAGAGGCAGCGACGTCATGCATTACCCGGCACCACCATGGGGCTGGCTCCCCATCAGGCCGATCCCTGATCGGAGGCGGCTGCCAGATCCAAGATGCGCATAGCGGCCATCGCGGCACCGAAGCCGTTGTCGATGCCCACCACGGTGATCCCGGCTGCGCACGACGCATGCATGGCCAGCAGCGCCGTCACACCGTCGAGCGCTGCGCCATAGCCCGCGCTGGTCGGCACGGCGATGACCGGTGCAGCAGTCAGACCCGCGACGGCCGTGGCCAGCGCTCCTTCCATTCCTGCTACCACGATGACCACGTCAGCCGAAGCCAGCGTGTCGATCTCGGCCAGGAAGCGATGGAGGCCCGCGAGGCCGATGTCGGTCACCATTCCGGCATCGACGCCGAACGCGCCGAGCACCGCTGCCGCTTCGCTCGCCACCGGTCCATCCGACGTGCCCGCAGCGGCCACCACCACCCGCTCGTGACGCGCTGGGGCAAAGCGCCACACCACGGTCGCCAAGTCGGCTGAAGGCTGTGCTGCGCCATCCGCGGAGACAGGCTCCCGATCGGCAGGGCGGTGCACCACGCCGCCGGGGCACGCGGCAAGGGCTGCTGCAACCTGATCGGTGCTCGCTCGGGTCAGCAGCACCGGGCCGGAGCCGCCGCTCAGCATCTCGGCCACGATGCGGGCGCACTGGCTGGGCGACTTGCCAGGCCCGTACACCGCCTCGGGATGGCCGGTGCGCAGCGCTCGGTGATGATCAATGCGCGCCCCGGCAATGTCCGCGTACGGCAGCCGCCGCAGGCGGGCCAGCGCCTCATCAGCGGTCACCGTCCCGTCACGAACCTCAGCCAGCAATCCGGCGAGCTGTTCAGCGTCCATCGCCTGCCGTTCTACCCGCCGCGGCCCGGGGTCGGGTGCCCGCGGCCCGGTGCGTATCCTGCCCCGATGGCTGCTGCCGCTGCACCCCAGGGCACCTCTGCCCTCTCGCCGTCGACGCGCATCGGGTACATGGGCCCGCACGGCACCTTTACCGAGGCCGCGCTGGCGACCCAGCCAGACCTGTCGCAGTGCACGCCTGTCCCGCTTATCTCGGTGCCCGAGGTGCTCTCTGCGCTCGACGACGGGGCAGTCGACTACGGCTTCGTCCCTGTCGAGAACGCCATCGAAGGCGCTGTCAATGTCACCCAGGACGCGCTCGCGTTCGACTTCGACTTCCTCATCCAGCGGGAAGTTGTGGTGAACGTGCAGCTCGACCTCATGGCACTGCCCGGCACCGCCACCGCCGACGATTTGTCGGCAATCCACACCGTGCTGTCGTTCCCTGTGGCGATCGCGCAGTGCCGTGCGTTCCTGCACACCCAGCTGCCCGACGCCGAGATCGAAGCGGCTACCTCGACAGCGCTGGCGGCCCGGCGCATCGGCGAGGAACAGCTCGCCGGCGTCGCAGCGATCGCCAGCCCGACGGCAGCGGAGCTCTACGGGCTCGAGACCGTCGTGCCCTCCATTGAGGACCACCGCGACAACCAGACCCGCTTCCTGCTGCTGGCCAAGGGCCAGGTGCCGCCGGCCAGCGGCAACGACAAGACCAGCATCGTGGTGTTCCAGCAGCAGAACGAACCCGGCAGCCTGCTGGGAATCCTCATGGAGTTCGAGGCCCGCCGTCTCGACCTGTCCCGGCTGGAGTCGCGGCCGACCCGGCGCGGCCTCGGCGAATACTGCTTTCTGCTCGACTTCGAGGGTCACATCTCCGACGAAGTGGTTGCCGACTGCTTGCGAGCGCTCAAGATGAAGCAGCGCGACGTCAAGTTCCTGGGCTCGTTCCCCGCCGCGAATGGCAACTCCTCGGGCCGCGAGCGCGTCAGCGAGGAAGCCTGGAATACGTCAGACGACTGGATGAAGGCGCTCCGCCGCCTCGTCCGCTAGGCACTGCCGGCTTCCGCTGAAGGCGGCCGAACATGAACCAGCCGATCCATCCGCTTGGAGAGATTGCTCGCCACAGCGATGGCACGACAAGCCTGCGGTTCGAACGCGAGCTGGCGGGCTCAGCCGAACGTGCGTGGCGCGCGCTGACCGAGAGCGAGCAGCTCCGTCACTGGATGCCATGCGACATCATCGGGCCGCGGGAGACAGGCGCCGAGGTCGCAGCCCCATTCTGGGAAGACGTGGTCAGAAAGTACGGCATCGAGGACACCGTGCTCGCCGGTCGCATCGTCACCTGGGATCCGTCCAGCACCTTTGCCTGGGAGTGGGACGACGAGCTGCTCACGTTCAGCCTCGAACCGACCCCGACCGGCACGCATCTCACGCTGACCATCGACTTGGGAGACAAGAGCCCGGAAGTGCACCAGGTGGCCGCCGGCTACCACATGTGCTTGGACCAACTGTGCGCCCTGGTCGACACTGACAACCCGCCACCCTTCATCGACGTCGACCCGAGCCGATACGAAGTCGCATACGCAGGATTTCCCCGGTCGGCGAACTACGACCCGGTGTGGGTTGTCGAGCACATGATGGGGCCCAACCCGCTGTGGCTGACGGAGTCATTGTCGGGGTGCATGGATCTCGACTCGACCATGCGCGTCCTGGATTTGGGCTGCGGTAGAGCGCTCAGCTCCATCTTCCTCGCCAAGGAGTTCGGCGTGCAGGTGTGGGCCGCAGACCTGTGGATCGACGCCAGCGACAACCTCGACCGCATCCGCGCTGCAGGCGTCGAAGACAAGGTCTTTCCCATCCGGGCCGAAGCACATGAGCTGCCGTTTGCCGACGGGTTCTTCGATGCGGTGGTGTGCGTCGATGCCTATCACTACTTCGGGACCGACGACCTCTACCTCGAACAACACCTGGCCCGGCTCATCCAGCCCGGCGGCCAGCTGGGCATCGTGGTGCCCGGACTGGTCGAAGAACTCACGTCGAACGCGGTGCCGGCGCACCTCCAGCAGTACTGGGAGCCAGCCTTGTTCAGCTTTCACAGCCCCGCCTGGTGGCAGCGTCACTGGGAACGAAGCGGGCTAGTGGATGTGGAGCTGGCCGACCTGATGCCCGACGGGTGGAGACACTGGATGGCGTCAGACCTGTCGTGGTCAGAACACCTCGGAAAGCCCAGCGACGAAGCCGACATGCTCGCCGGAGACCAAGGCCAGACCCTGGGGTTGACCCGGGTGGTGGCGCGCCGCAACGACCGACCGACGGCTCGCCTCGCTGAACTGCAGTGACATCCCGCGGCCCCGGCGCCGCGAGACCGGCGGGTCAGACCCAGGGGCAGTTTGAGTTGCGGTCGCCGAAGGTGCCGCCGGTGCGGTAGCGGTCCAGCGTGAACGGCTTGAGCTCGTCGGGCTTCTGGCCGTGCACCATCATCTCGGCGGTGAGCTTGCCCACACCGATCATCTTGAACCCGTGGTTGGAATCGGCGATCACCCAGGCGTTGTCGGCCACGTAGTCGAACACCGGCACGTTGTCGGGGGTGAACGCCCCGATGCCGCCGTTGCGGCGTTCCTTGAAGTACGGCCGCAGGTCTTCCAGCCGCTTGAAGAGCATGCCCAGCGTGGCGCAGTAGTAGTCGGCGAACCACTCCTCGGCCTGGTACTCGTCGTTCAGGTGGCCGTAGGGCTCCACTGCCGCTCTCGGCCCGATCTTGATCGGGATCGTGCCGCCCTGCAGGCCGGGTGCGCCCACCCGCTCCGCGGCGTAGCGCGTGTACGAATAGAAGTGGTCCTTGAGGAACCGGCCGTCAGGTGAGTACACCGGCGTGTTCATGAGCTCCACGTGCAGCACCGGCGAGTCGCGGTGCTGGGCGGTGCGGAAGTCGACGCCGGGGGGGAGCAGCACCTCGCCCTCGAGCAGCCGCCAGTAGGTCCACATGTCCATCTGCTCCTCGACGTGCCCGTCGGGGTACAGCACGTCGAGCTGGCTGGGACCGCCCAGCCATTCCCAGTGCGTCGGCGTCCACGCTCCCGCACCCACCACGACCTGCTCGCACGCGATCGACCCTTGGGTGGTGTCGACCGCGGTGACCGAGCCCGAGTTGTCGAACTGGTAGCCGGTCACGGTGGCGCCGTACACCCGCTGCACGCCCCACTGGCGGCACTTCTGGTCGAGACCCCACACGGCCAGGTGCGTGCCGGCGTAGCCAGAGCGGTGCTCGTGCAGCACCACGTCGCAGTTGTCGGTCTTGAAATCGGGCCACAGGTTGGTGAGAAAGGCACGGGCTTCTGCACCGGTGTAGACGTCGGATGGGTAGCCGCTCGCCGCCTGGGACGCCTGCAGCTTGAGATAGTCGTCGGTCTGGTTGGCCTCGCCCACCGACACGTAGCCGACCTGCTGGAAGCCGAGGTTCACGGGGTCTGACTCCCACACTTCCACGCTGGCTCGCAGGATGGCGTGCAGCGGCCCGGTCATGTACATGTTGCGGACACAGCCGCAGGCCAGCCCGGTGGCGCCTGCCCCCGGGCCCTGCTTGTCGATCAGCACCACGTCGCTGCCGGAGCCTTTGCCGGTGCGCTCGAGGTACATGGCCAGGTGGTAGGCGCTCGACAGCCCGTGCACGCCCGCACCCACCACCACGAAGCGGGCGTGAGGCGGCAATGGCACGGCGTCGAACACCGGGATGGCGGCCGGGTTGACCGCCTGGCCGTCCACCTCCGGCGGCAGGGGCCGGTTGGCGAACGGGTACCACTGGTTGTGCCCAGTGGGATTGGGTACCGGTGGATTGGGGATGGTGTTGGTCATCGCTGTCCTTCTTTCAATTGGAGATCACGTCGGGTCGTCGGCGGGCGGGAGCCGGTAGTCGGCTCCCAGTGTCCGCCAGATCATGGGGACGCCGGGCCGGTACGCGAGGTGGTAGCGGTTGGGTGCGTCCAGGATGGTCACGTGAGCCGGACTGCCGTTGGTGAGCCGCCCAACGTCAGTCCGGCCCAGCGCGACTGCCCCGCCGACCGTCACTGCGGCGACGGCTTCGTCGATCGTCATGCCCATGTCGCGCACTGCCATGGCAATGCAGAACGAGATGGACGTGGTGTAGCTCGAGCCCGGGTTGCAGTTCGAGGCCATCGCCACCTTGACGCCGGCATCGATGGCCCGCCGGGCATCCGGGTACGGCTGGCGGGTCGAGAAATCAGTCGCCGGCAGGAACGTGGCCACGGTGTCACTGCCGGCCAGAGCCTCGATGTCGTCGTCGGAGAGGTAGGTGCAGTGGTCCACCGACGCAGCGTCCATCTCGACAGCGAGCTGCACGCCCGGTCCGTGGCCGAGCTGGTTGCCGTGCACGCGCAGGCCCAGCCCGGCGTCCCGACCCGCCTCGAGCACCGCCCGGGACTGCTCGACGTTGAACGCGCCGGTCTCGCAGAACACGTCGATCCAGCGGACGTGATCCCGGACCGCGTCCAGCATCGGCCCGCACACCAGGTCGATGTAGTCGTCGGCCCGTCCCGCGTATTCGCTGGGCAGCAGGTGAGCTCCCAGGAACGTGGCTTCGGGGGTGACCTCTGCAGCCAGCAAGGCAAGCTCGACCTCGGAGTCGAGTGACAGCCCGTATCCGGTCTTGATCTCCACCGTGGTGGTGCCCGCCCGGTGTGCCTCGGCCAGCCGTTGGGCGAGCGAGGCAGCCAGAGCGTCGCGGCCGGCGCCGCGGGTGGCCTCGGTGGTCACCCGGATCCCGCCGCCGTCGTAGGGCTCGCCCGCCATCCGCCGGGTGAACTCCTCTGAGCGGTCGCCTGCGAAGACCAAGTGGGTGTGGGAGTCGACGAATCCGGGCAGCACGCACCGGCCGCCGGCATCCAGGCGCTCGTCGGCAACGGCACCCGATGGGCCCACCGCAACCACCGTGTCGCCGTCGATGACCAGCGACGCATCGGTGAGCACGCCCAGCGGGCCGTCCCCCAGCTCGGGGTCGTTAGTCACCAGCTCACCGATGTTGTCGATCACTAAGGAAGTGCGCGGATTGGCGGACCGTTCCTTCGCGTCGCCTATTTCTTCCCGCTCTTGTTCGCTTCGCTCACGGGCCGCTCGGGCCCCGGCTTCGCCCTGCATTTTCCGCTCTTGTTCGCTGCGCTCACGGGCCGCTCGGGCCCGGGGCTCAGCCTCTGCGGTCATGGCGCGGTGACCTCCGTGATGGCTGCGGCCAGTTCGGCCGCGACATCGATCGTGGTGTGGCGACCGTCGCGCACGACGGTCCTGCCGCCCACCACGAGGTGATGCACATCGGCGCTGGAGGCGCCGAAGATCGTCGCTGCCAGCGCGGAATCGGCGTCAGCTCCGGCCGTCCGCACCGAGTCGAGCCCCACCGTTGCGAAGTCGGCGAGCGCGCCCGCCTCCAACCGGCCCCCCTCCGTCCAACCGAGCGAACGGCAGCCGCCTGAGGTGGCCATCTCCGCCAGCGACTCGGCGCTGAACACGCCGCGGACGCCAGAGGCCGCCCGCTGGTCCAGCTCGACCGTACGAGCTTCCTCGAAGAGATCGACGGTGGCGTGGGAGTCCGAGCCGAGGCACAGCGCGGCTCCCTGGCGGGACAGACCGACGCTGGGTCCCGTGCCGTCAGCAAGGTCCCGTTCGGTGGACGGGCACAGGCAGCACAACGCTCCCGCCTCGCCGATCATGGTCTGGTCACGGCCGCTGGCATGCGTGGCGTGCACCACGGTCGTACCCGCACCGAGCCCTCCGGCTTGAGCGATCACCTCGATGGGAGACATGCCGTGAACGGCGACGCACTGCTCATTCTCCGCAGGCTGCTCGGAAGCGTGGAAGTGCAGCGGGGCGCCGCGCTCGCGTGACCAGTCCGCCGCCGCCTTGATCGATGGCGGATCGACCGCCCGCACGGAGTGCACCGCGGCGCCGATGCGCACCGTCGGACCGGATGCCGTCGAGGCCAGGCGCTCTACCCGGTCGATCCACCGGTCGGCGCTGCCGTCGCCGAAGCGGGCTTGGGACGGTGCCAGCGGCCCGTAGCCGTCGTCCAGCGCGGAGTCGAGTCCGCCGTGGAGGTACAGCGTGTCGAGCAAGGTCAGGCGGATGCCGGCGTCGGCGGCCGCGTCCACCATCGCTGCACCCATGGCATTGGGATCGTCGTAGGAATCCCCGCCGGGGCGGTGATGGACATAGTGGAATTCCCCGACCGTCCCGATTCCGGCCAGCGCCATCTCGGCGAACACGGCCCGGGCCAGCCTGCGGTAGGAGTCGGGGTCGAGCCGGCCCGCCACCCGGTACATCAGGTCACGCCAGCTCCAGAAGCTGCCTCGCCCAGCGTGAGTGCGGCCCCGCAGGGCCCGGTGGAACGCGTGGCTGTGCGCGTTCGCCAATGCCGGCAGGGTCAGTCCCGCCAGCGGCACGGCGCCCTCGGGCCGGACCGGCACACCGGCGCACACCGCGGAGATGCGATCGCCGTCGACCGCGATCACCACGCCCTCGGAGGCGCGGGAACCGCCGAGCCAGGCCAGTTCGCACCAGTAATGCGCCGTCATGTTCCAACTTGCTGGTTGAAGCGGGTGATGCGCTCGATGAACGCGTCGCGGTGGTGGCGCTGGAACTCGTCCCAGGTGCACAGGGTGGACGGGTCGGCACGGTCGGTGATCAGCACGCCGTCGAGGTGGTCGCACTCGTGCTGCCAAGTACCCGCAGTCAGGCCACGCGCGGTAATGCAGTGCTCGGCGCCTTCGCGGTCGAGGTAGCGGACTCCCAGGTTGACCGAGCGGACCACGTCGCCCCGCAATGGCACCGACAGGCAGCCCTCGTTGATCACCACGGTCTCGTCGTCGAGCACTTCCAACTCGGGGTTGATGGCCACGGTCAAGGGGATCGGCGGCTTGTAGGGGTAGCGGGGATTGTCGTTGACCTCGATGACGACGATCCGGGCGGTCTCGCCGATCTGGTTGGCAGCCAAGCCCGCACCGTTGGCATGGCGCATCGTGTCGATGAGGTCGTCGATGACGGCCTGCACACGCTCACCGGCTATGTCGGCTGGCGGCACGGCGGTGGCCGTCTCACGCAGCACCGGGTGGCCGATGGAGAGGATCTCCTGGACGGTCATGTTGCGTGTCTTCGTGTGCTGGGCTTCATTGCGCGGTCGGTCGGTCCGATGGAATCTGCACGCCGCGCTCGGCGGCCACGTCCCACGCCCGGTCGTAACCGGCGTCGGCATGGCGCATGACGCCCGTACCCGGATCGTTGAGCAGCACCCGTTCCAGCTTCTGCGCGGCCAGGTCGGTCCCGTCGGCCACGCTGACCTGGCCGGCATGGATGGAACGGCCGATGCCCACCCCGCCGCCGTGGTGGATGCTCACCCATGACGCTCCAGACGAGGTGTTGACCATCGCGTTGAGCAGGGGCCAGTCGGCAATGGCATCGCTGCCGTCTGCCATGTCTTCGGTCTCGCGGTAGGGCGAAGCCACCGATCCCGAGTCGAGATGGTCGCGCCCGATGACGATCGGGGCCTTGATCTCGCCTGAGGCGACCAGCTCGTTGAACCGCAGGCCCAGCCGGTGGCGCTCTCCGTAGCCGAGCCAGCAGATCCTCGCCGGCAGGCCCTGGAACGCGACTCGCTCGCCAGCGAGCTTGATCCAACGCTTGAGCGGCTCGTCGTCGGGGAACTCTTCGAGCACCGCCCGGTCAGTGGCGGCGATGTCGGCCGGGTCGCCCGACAGCGCAACCCAGCGGAACGGTCCCTTGCCCTCGCAGAACAGGGGCCGGATGTACGCCGGCAGGAAACCCGGATAGTCGAAAGCCCGCCCGTAGCCGCCGAGCTCGGCCTCGGCCCGCAGGCTGTTGCCATAGTCGAACACCTCGGAACCGGCGTCGAGGAAGCCCACCATCGCCTCCACGTGGGTGGCCATGGCCGACCGGGCGCGGCGTATGAGCTCGTCGGGCTGGTTGCGCCGCATCTCCTCGGACGCCTCGGGCGACAGGTCGTTGGGAACGTAGGTGAGCGGGTCGTGGGCTGACGTCTGGTCGGTGACGATGTCGGCAGCGACGCCGTCTGCCAACAGGCGCGGCATCAGGTCGGCGGCGTTGCCGACTAATCCCACCGACAGCGGGCGGCGAGCCTGCACTGCCTCCTCGCACCGGCGGAGCGCATCGGCGTAGTCGTCGGCGACCACGTCGAGATAGCGGGTCTCCACGCGGCGGGCGACGCGCTCGGGGTCGACCTCGATGCACAGGGCGACCCCTTCGTTCATGGTGATGGCCAGAGGCTGGGCGCCGCCCATGCCGCCCAGCCCGGCGGTGATGGTGAGGGTGCCGGCCAGCGAGCCCCCGAAACGCTTGCGGGCGATGGCGCCGAAGCACTCGTAGGTGCCCTGCAGGATCCCCTGCGTGCCGATGTAGATCCACGACCCCGCAGTCATCTGGCCGAACATGGTCAAACCGAGATGCTCCAGCCGGCGGAACTCGTCCCACGTGCCCCAATCGGGCACCAGGTTGGAGTTCGCGATCAGCACCCGGGGCGCCCATTCATGCGTCTGGACGACGCCGACCGGCTTGCCGGACTGCACCAGCAAGGTCTCGTCGTCGGCCAGGTCGGTCAGCGCCCCGATCATGGCGTGAAATGCGGGCCACGAGCGCGCCGCCCGGCCGGTGCCCCCGTACACGACGAGTTCGTCGGGGCGCTCGGCGACCTCGGGATCCAGATTGTTCTGCAGCATCCGGAAGGCGGCCTCTTGGGGCCAGCTGCGGCACGTCAACGCCGTGCCGGTGGGCGCCCTCACCCCGCCTGGCGGGGCGCTGGCGGCGTGGTCTGTGCTGGTGGCCATAGACAACCTCGGCGCCGGATGTGCGGTGTGCCGCACGTTACTGAGCAACGGCCTATGCTGTCAATATGCAGCAAAAAATTTCAGATAGTGAAATTGCTGCTGCGTCTCCGCTGCACCGGTCACGCTCGGCAGAACGAGTGCTGGAACTGCTCGACACCGTGGTCACCAACGGCGAGCTCAGCCTCACTGCGGCAGCCGCCCGCACGGACATGCCGGCAAGCACGGCGCTGCGACATCTGCGCGTGCTGACCGACCGCGGCTATCTCGTCAAGGACACGTCCGGTTCGTACTCGGTGGGTCCGGCGTTCGTGCGCACCGCTCTGGCGTCGCTGCAATCCGGTCCCTACGCCCGGCTCCGGGCCGCTGCGGGGTCAGAGCTCGAACGGCTGGTGGAAGCCACCGAAGAATCCGCATACCTGGCCGTGCGCGACGGCGATGCTGCCGTCTACATCGCCACGGTCGAAGGTCGCCGGGCGATCCGCCACGTCGGCTGGGTGGGCCGCTCGGTGCCGATCGACGGCACCGCCGTGGGCGCGGCGCTGCAGGCCGCTCCCCTGGGCCGTGACACCCGTCCAGCGCCCGTTTTCAATACCGGCGCCATCGAGCCCGACGTCACGGCGGTCTGCGCTCCCATCCACGGCCCCGACGGCGCGATCGCCGCGCTGTCCGTGCTGGGCCCGGCGGACCGGCTCACCGGCACCCGCCTGCAGACGGCGGCCGATGCCGTGGTCGAAGCCGCCGTCGCCACGTCGGCAGCGTTCTCCTCCGTCCCTTCGACTCAGCCTCGGGGATGACGGTGGAACTCGACGGCCCGGGCGTCACCGTCGCCGATGTCGTCGCGGTTGCCCGCCACGGCGAGCATGTTCACCTCAGCGCCGACGCCCTCGACCGGATGGCCGCAGCCCGCCGCATCGTCGAGACGCTGGCCGAAGGCGAGCCGGTCTACGGGATCTCCACCGGCTTCGGTGCCTTGGCGAACACCACGATTCCCTCTGATCGTCGGGTCGCACTGCAGCAATCGCTGATCCGCTCCCACGCCGCCGGGATGGGGCCGCCGGTCGAGGCCGAGGTGGTGCGGGCCATGATGCTCCTGCGCGCACGCACGCTCGCGTTCGGCGCCTCGGGCGCAAGACCGCTCGTCGCGGAGTCGCTGGTGCTCCTGATCAACGCCGGCGTGGTGCCCGTGGTACCCGAGCACGGCTCGCTGGGCGCCAGCGGCGACCTCGCGCCATTGGCCCACGCGGCGCTCGTGCTGATGGGCGAAGGCGACGTCCTCGCTGACGGCGGGGGCACGATCGGCGGGGCCGGAGCCCTGTCGGCGGCGGGCATCGAGCCGCTGGTCCTCGCCGAGAAAGAGGGCCTGGCCCTCACCAACGGCACCGACGGGATCCTGGGAATGCTCTGCCTTGCCGTCCATGATCTCGCCGGACTGCTGAGGGTCGCCGACATCGTGGCTGCCTGCAGCGTCGAGGCGCTGCTGGCCACCGATCGGGCCTTTGCCGCCGACTTGCTGGAGCTGCGGCCCCATCCCGGCCAGCAGGCAAGCGCCGCCAACCTGCGCTCGGTACTGGATGGCTCGCCCATCGTGGCCAGCCACCGCCACGGTGACGACCGGGTGCAGGACGCCTACTCCATCAGGTGCACGCCCCAAGTCCACGGCGCAGCTCGCGACACTCTCGACTTCGCCGCCGACGTGACCGATCGGGAGCTGGCCTCGGCCATCGACAATCCGATGGTGCTGCCCGACGGTCGAGTGGAGTCGTGCGGCAACTTCCACGGAGCTCCGGTGGCGCTGGCAGCCGACTATCTCGCGATCGCCGCGGCCGAAGTCGGCGCCATCGCGGAGCGCCGCATCGACCGGCTGCTCGATCCCAAGCGGTCCGCCGGGCTCCCGCCCTTCCTGGCCGACGACCCTGGCGTGGACAGCGGCCTGATGATCGGCCAGTACACGGCAGCCGCCCTGTGTGCCGAGAACCGCCGCCTGGCCGCACCGGCTGCGGTCGACTCGTTGCCCACCTCCGCCATGCAAGAGGACCACGTGTCGATGGGCTGGGGCGCGGCCCGCAAGCTGCGCCGGGCCGTCGCCAACCTGCGCCGCATCCTCGCCATCGAATGGGTGACCGCTGCCCGCGGCATCGAACTGCGGACACCCCTGCAGCCCGCAGCAGGCACCGCGGCAGCGCTCAGCCGGCTGCGCAACGCAGTTCCGGGCCCCGGCCCCGACCGCTGGCTGTCGCCCGAGCTCGCCGCAGCCGATCAGATGCTCACCGACGAGACCCTCGTACCCGCAGTAGAAGCAGCCACCGGCCCCCTGGCCTGAACCAGCTCAGCCACAGCGCGGAGGGAGGGGGATTCGAACCCCCGGAGGCTTGCGCCTCAACGGTTTTCAAGACCGTCGCAATCGTCCACTCTGCCACCCCTCCGTCGGCCAAGCTACCGGCAGGTCTCGCTGGCACCGGCGGACGGCCGCATCGCGGTTGGTCCCCATGTGGGGCTATCTTGAGTCGGCGCACCTGCCGCTGTCGGCTGGTTGCAATGGAGAGGTGGCCGAGTCCGGTTGAAGGCGCTTCCCTGCTAAGGAAGTAACTGCCGCAAGGTGGTTCGTGGGTTCGAATCCCACCCTCTCCGCACCTCCTATCCGTCCGAAGTGAAACGACCCGTATGAGAAACCGGCTGCTTCGCTTCGCGACCTATGTCGCCGTGGGCGTCGTGACGGGCTTCATCGTCGCCGCAGTCGCCGTGCTCACCGAGAAGGTGCTGCTCGAGCGGGTCCTGAACTTGCCGCCTTGGCAACGGATGATCGCGCCCGCGCTCGGTCTGTGGGGCGCCGTGCTGATGCTGCGCTGGGCTGATGCCGGCCGCCGTCTCGCGCCCTCCACCTCCGAGGAGTACATCCGCGCCTTCCACGACCGCAACCACCCGATGCGGTTTCGGGACCTGCCCGCTCGCCTGCTGGCGGGAATTGTGACGGTCGGCTCCGGCGGTGCAGTCGGTCTTGAGGGTCCGTCCATCTACGCCGGCGCCACCGCGGGCAACGCGATCCAACGGGTTGTCCGCCGGCTGTTCCGGGGCCGGGAGGGCTACGCGCTGCTCGTGGCCGGTGCCGCCGCGGGCGTCAGCGCCATCTTCCAGGCGCCCGCCACCGGCGTGCTGTTCGCACTCGAAGCCCCCTACAAGAGCGACCTGGGCCGCAGGGCGCTGCTGCCTGCGCTGCTCTCGAGTGCCTCCAGTTACGTCGTGTACGTGCTGGTCACCGGCTTCGACGACCGTCCCTTCGAGATCGGCACCGAGATGGTGAGCGTGCAGTTCGGCCGCCAGGAGCTGCTGGGCGCTGCGGTTGTCGGCGCCCTCTGCGGCCTCGCGGCATCGGCGTTCTGCCGCGTGCTGGCCCTGGCCAAGCGCATTCACGCCTCCGACCGGCCGTGGTGGATGATCGCGCTGGGTGCCGGGGGAATCCTGGTGGGTCTCGCTGCGCTGTGCGAGGTGCTGTTCAAGGAGCCGCTGTCGCTGGGCCCCACCGCCGAGGGACAGCTCACGGACTGGGCGCTGAACCCCGAGGCATCGCTGTGGTTGCTCGGCGCCTTGCTGGTGATCAGGATCCTGGCAACCTCCACGGTGCTGGCAGGCGGCGGCGTGGGCGGCGTGTTCATCCCGCTCGCAGTATTCGGCCTGATCGTGGGTCGTCTCGTGGGCGGGTGGATCGAGCTGGGGCCCGAGTCGCTGGCGTTCTTTCCCTTCATCGGCGTCGCGGCGTTTCTGGCAGCCGGCTACCGCACCCCACTTGCGGCGGTGATGTTTGTGGCCGAGTCGACCGGGGCGCCATTATTCGTCGTGCCCGCACTGGTGGCCGTTGCCGTGTCGCAGGTGCTGATCGGCAACGCCTCGGTATCTCAGTTCCAGCGGGACAGTCGCACGGGGCATCTGGAACGCCGTCTCGAGATGCCGGTCAACTCGGCGATGTCCACCGATGTGCCCTCGGTGCGCTCGGACGCCTCGCTGTCCGAGTTCGTGTGGGAGGTCGCGTTGCCCCACAAACAGCTCGAAGCCATCGTGATCGGGCCCGAGCGGGAATTCCTCGGCGTCATCCGGCTCAGCGACACACGCGACGTCGATCGCAACGACTGGGGAACGATCACGTGCGCGGAGGTCATGACCACCGACATCGAACCGGCACGCCCGTCGTGGACGCTGCGCGAAGTCACCGAGGCGATGGCCGATGCCGAAATCGAGCTGTACCCGGTGATCGACAGCGGCGGTCGGATCGCGGGCGTCGTCACCGAGCATGCGATCGTCAAGGTGGTGGACTTCCTCAATGAGACACAGGGCAACGGATGATGAGTGAACCGACGGCTGCAATCGGGTCTGACAGTGCATCCGGCGCGAGGCCGCTAGGGCTGCTCGAAGGGCTGGCCACCACGCGCGCCATCCGGCGCTACCTGCCCGACCCCATCGGAGACGAGGACCTAGCGACGATCCTGTGGCATGCCGGCCGGGCCCCGAGCGGCTCGAACCGGCAGATGTTCCGCTTCGTGGTGCTGCGGGACGGCCCGGTGGCGGTTCAGGCCAAGGCGCTGCTGGGCCGGTGTTTCCGCGAAGGCTGGAATGCGAAGCGCTCCGGCGACGGTTACACCGAGGGCTCCGGCGCCGACGACGACTCGCCCAAAGCCCGCATGGCCCGGACCATGCAGCACTTCGTCGACCACTTCGAGGAGACGCCGGTCGTGATCCTGGCGTGCCTTGTGCGGTACCGCCGGCCCACACCCACCGAGGGAGGTTCGGTGTACCCGGCGGTGCAGAACCTGCTGCTGGCGGCGAGGGCGCTGGGCTACGGCGGCGTCATCACTGGGTGGCATCGCGAGGTCGAGGACGAGCTGCGCGAGCTGATCGGCATCCCTGAGGGCGTGGCCATCCACGCCACGATCCCGCTCGGCCGGCCAGCAGGACGCCACGGCCCGGTGCGACGACGGCCGCTGCGCGAGGTCGTCTACGAGGACCGCTGGGAGCAGGAGGCGCCGTGGGCTGTCGACCCGCCCGGCACGCATTTCGCCTCAGCAGGCCCGCCGCCCGGCTCCCCGACCTAGAACACGGGCGCGCCACCGAGATGGCAGGTCCCTCGGAACTTGCGGTCTCGGCAGCTCTCAGTCAGTGCCAGAGGGACGGTCGGTGTGGCTCCACTGCGACCACGAGCCGATGTACACCTGCGGGCGGCCGAGGCCGGCGCGCTCCATGGCTAGGGCGTCCATGCATGCGCTGACGCCTGAGCCGCAGTACACGACGGCGTTGTTTGCGTCACCGGCCGCCTTCACGCCCTCGGCTCCATAGCGGGCGCGCAGCGTCGCAGCGTCGGCGAAGCGACCCTCGGGGCCGAGGTTGTCGGTCATCGGCACGTTGACCGCGCCGGGGATGTGTCCCGGGCGCGGATCGACCGGCTCGGTTTCGCCACGATAACGATCGCCGCCGCGGGCATCGATCAGGACGACGGCTGGGTCGGCGCCGGCCTCGGCCGCCCCGTCGATGTCTGCGAACGCTGCTTCGGGCCAGGCCCGCACCGGGCACTCGACCGCCGCAGGCACCTGCGGCGCCGTCTCGGTGGCGCCGGTCCACGATCCCAGACCCCCGTCCAGCAGCGCCGCATCGTGGCCGAGCACGCGCAGCATCCAGACCATCCGACCGGCGGCGGTGCCGTTCAGATCGTCGTAGGCCACGACGGGGTCATCCGGACCGATGCCGAGGCTGCCCAAGGATGCGGCGAAGCTCTCGGCGGTGGGCAGTGGATGGCGGCCATGGGCCGGCGTGCCGTGCGCGGACAGATGCGCGTCGAGATCCACCCAGATGGCGCCGGCGATGTGGCCCTCGAGGTAGGCGTCATAACCCGACCGGCCGTCGAGATACCAGCGCACGTCGCACAGCACGATGTCGTCGCGCCCGGCAAGCTCGCTGGCGCTCACCACCGGCGGCAGCGAGGCCATCACCCCTGCCCGAACATCATCAGCCACTGCGCCGCCATCACACGCTCGGCGCAGGGCACCGCTCTCAACCCTGCCCGAACATCATCAGCCACTGCGCCTCGCTGCTTGGCTTGAAGACGTAGTTCATCTGGCGGGTCTGGCCCATGGTGGCGCTGGGCTCGAACGAGTACCGGTGGCCGGGAAACAGCACGGCCGAGTCGGGCACCTTGGCGAGCGTGTCGTGCAGCGAGCGGTACATCGCCGCCGGGTCGCTGCCGGGCAGGTCCATCCGTCCGCAGCCGTCCAAGAACAGCGTGTCGCCGGCCACCAGCGCTCCGGCTATCAAGAAGCACTGGCTGCCGGGCGTGTGCCCAGGGGTGTGCAGCAGTTCGATGTCGATCGCACCCACCGACACCACGTCACCAGGAGCGTGCAGCTCCATGTCGCTCATGGAGATGCCGGTGGTTTTCTGCACCAATTCGGCCTCGGGCGCCTGCAGGTGGATCTTCGTGCCTTGGCGTTCGAGCAGCTGGGCGACGCCCTCGATGTTGTAGCCCATCATGTTCCCGCCGATGTGATCGGCGTGGAAGTGGGTGGCCAGCACGCCGGTGAGCTGCATCTCGTCTTCGGCGAGGATGTCGAGCAGGTCATCGACGGCATACGCCGGGTCCACCACGACCGCCTCGCGGGTCTCCCGGTCGCCGATGAGGTAGGCGAAGTTCACCATCTGGCGGGCGATCGGGTCGCTGGTGGCGAAATCCTGACCCGACAGCAGCTGGCGGAAATACAGCCGGCTCGGTTCGGGCTGGCGCGCCTTCGGCTCGTCGGCAGTGTCGTCACCCATGGCAGCGCACAGTACTCACCAGCCGCGCGCAAAGACATGCCCGGGTTGGCCCGCCGGGCGCCAGCGCGGCAGTATGCGCCCATGAGCCAAACGCCTGCGCCGCTGTCGGACTTCTACGAGATGGACGAATTCCTCTCCGACGAGGAGGTCATGATCCGCGACACGGTCGCCGCGTTCGTGGCCAAGGAGTGGGACCCGATCGTTGGCGAGCACTTCGAGGCCGGCACGTTCCCGATGGAGCTGATCCCGACCATCGCCGACATGGGCCTGCTCGGCATGCACCTCGACGGCTATGGCTGCGCGGGCGCCTCGGCCATGGCGTACGGCGTGGCCTGCCGCGAGCTCGAAGCGGGCGACAGCGGGCTGCGCAGCTTCGTGTCGGTGCAGGGGTCGCTGTGCATGTTCCCGATCTGGCGCTACGGCTCCACCGAGCAGAAGGAGCACTGGCTGCCCCGCATGGCCGCCGGCGAGGTCATCGGCTGCTTCGGGCTGACCGAACCCGACCACGGCTCCGATCCGGCTTCGATGACCACCCGGGCGGTGCGCCGCGGCGACACATGGATCCTCAACGGGGCCAAGCGGTGGATCACCAACGCCGGGCTGGCCGATCTGGCCATCGTGTGGGCCAACACCGACGACGGTTTCCGGGGCTTCCTGGTGCCGACCGATTCGCCCGGTTTCGAGGCTCGCAAGATCCAGAACAAGCTGTCGCTGCGGGCCTCGGTGACCGGCGAGTTCTACATGGACGATGTCGAAGTGCCCGAGTCGATGCGCCTGCCCGACGCGCTCAGCATCGGCGCGCCGCTGAGCTGTTTGTCCGAAGCCCGCTTCGGCATTGCTTTCGGGGCCGTGGGTGTGGCCCGTTGTTGCTACGAACAGGCGCTCAGCTACCAGCTCGAACGCCCCCAGTTCGGCAAGCCGCTGGCCAGCTTCCAGATCAGCCAGATCAAGTTCGCCGACATGCTCACCGACATCACCAACGCCAACCTGCAGGCCATGCGGCTGGGCCAGCTCAAGGAACAGCACCGGCTGAGACCGCATCACATCTCGATGGCCAAGCGGCACAACTGCCGTGTGGCCATCGACACGGCCCGCACCGCCCGGGCGATGATGGGCGCCAACGGCGTCTCGACGGAATACGCACCGATGCGCCATGCGGCGAACATGGAATCGGTCATGACCTACGAGGGCACCGAGGAAATCCACGGGCTGATCCTGGGCCAGCAGATCACCAGCATTCCCGCCTTCCGCTGACAGCGCGCACGGCTGGGTGACAGCGTGGGCGCGCCATGGTCTCGCGACCGACACTGAACTGCAATGGCGCTGCCGGAACGATCACGGGACCATGAGCGTCACTCAGGTAGCGCCGCTCGACGAGCGGCCAACCAAGGGAGGGGACGCCATGGGGTTACCAAGCAACCGCCGGACCAGCAGTTCGTCGGGCAGATGGGCACGACGGCTGGCCGTCGCAGCGGCGCTGCTGGTGCTGATGTCCGCCTGCGCTGGCAGCGGAGACGACGACTCTGCCGACGGCGACGCACCGGCAGCAACCGTGGAGATGGCCTCCGAAGATGCACCGACAGCCGCGCCAGCCTCGGCCGACATGATGATGGAGGAAGAGGATGGCCCCTTCATGGCCGAAGGTGACATGGAGGTGGTCGAAGCTGCCATGGCCGCCGATGAGGACATGTCGGACGACGCGGGCACGAGCGCCCTAGCAGCGGGTGCGCCTGCCGTGCCTGCAGATCTCGGCCGGGACATCATCCGCACAGCCCGTATCGCGGTCGAAACCGCCGACGTGGCTGCCGCCGCCGACCGGGCCACGTCGATCATCGAAGAACTCGGCGGGTTCACGTTCTCTCAGGACACCCGTACCCAGGGCCGCGCCCATACAACCCTGACGTTCAAAGTCCGGCCGGAACAATTCACGACAGCGTTGGCGCGACTGTCCAGTGTCGGCGAGCTGGTGGAGCAGACCGTCAGTGCCGAAGACGTCACCGACATCGTCGTGGACCTGAACAGCCGCATCTCGACCGCCGAGATCAGCGTGAACCGTCTGCGCGAGTTCCTGTCGCAGGCCACCGACGTGGAGGGCGTGGCCGAACTGGAACGGGAACTGGCCAATCGCGAGTCCGACCTGGAACGGCTTCGAGGGCAGCTGCGCTCGCTGCGAGACCGGGTGGACCTGGCCACGATCACGCTGTCGATCACCGAGTCCGTGGAGGCAGTTCCGCCCACCTCGGTGATCTTCCGGGCCTGGCTGGCCGAGAGCGATGAAGACCCCTGCCTCGGCTTCAAGGACGTGCCCGTGCCGCCGGACAGCGAGGTCGGCTTCTGCATCGAACTCGAGAACGACGGCGAGACAGCACTTACTGAGGTCAGCCTCAGCTCGAACGCGCTGCGTTTCTCGAACGACGACCTGACCGTGCCCGACGGCACGAGCCTGGATCGGATCGAGCCCGGCGAGCGTGCGGTTGCGACGCTGTACGAGACGGTCGAAGACGGACGCATCGCTGGACGGGTGGCCACACGAGGGTTGGAGATCGACGTGCGCCTCAGCGCCGTACCGGTGACCGGCAGCGGGGAAGAACTGGCACGGCTCGCGCGAGTCGAGGGTCTCCATCTCTTCGTCATCGAAGACGACACGCCGCCGACCTTCGGCGATGCGCTGAGCGGCGGCTGGAATGCACTGGTTGCCGTCGGCAACGGCGTGCTGCTCATCTTCGGTGCGCTGCTGCCGTTCCTGCCGGTCATCGCGATCGCACTCGTCGTGGCGTGGTGGTGGACGCGCCGCCGCCGAGCCCGCAGCTCAGCCACGTAGCAACCGCACAGCATCGGACATATTCGGACCTCCGTTGGTCATGTCCGTTTGTGTCCGATACAGCCTGCCAGACTCGCCTCATGCAGGTATCGGCCGTGCGCACGACGGGCATCTACTGCCGGGCGGATTGCTCGGCGCAACCGCTGCCGCACAACGTGACGCAGTACTCCAACCCGGTGGCCGCAGAGGCGAACGGATTCCGCCCATGCCTGCGCTGCCATCCAGAACGCCAAGCCGGGTCGCTCGCCGATCTGGACGTGCCTGCGCCGGTCGGGGCGGCCCTGCTGCGGATCAGCGACGGCTACCTGGACAACCACGACGAAGAGGCGCTCGCGGCGCACGTGGGCTACAGCGCCCGCCAACTGCGGCGGCTGTTCGAGCACCACGTCGGGGCGACGCCCACCACCATCGCCCGCTCACGCCGTGCGCACTTTGCCCGCTGCCTGATCGACGACACCGACCTGACGTTCGGCGAGATCGCCCGCGCTGCGGGCTTCGGTGGGCCGCGCCAACTGCACCGGGCCATCACTTCGGTGTTCTGCTTCACGCCCACCGAACTGCGTTCAAAGCGGCGGCAGGGCGAGCGCCCTCAGCTCGACGGCGGTCTCGTGCTCACGGTGCCGTACCTGGCGCCGTTCGACTTCGAGGCGTTCATCTCGCACCAGGCCGCCCGCGTCATCGCCGGGGTCGAAGCCGTCGGCGTTGATCCCGGCGGGAACCCCAGCTATATCCGCAGCTTCAGCGCCTGCGGTCACCCCGGCATCGCCGAACTGGCGATGCCCGACAACGCCGCCTCTATGGCGGGCGTGCCCAACGGCACCGCCGCTGTGCCTGAGGATGCCGGTGGCGAACGCAACCAGCTGCAACTGCGGCTGCACCTGCCGACGTACGACTCGATCATCGATGCAGTAAGCCGCTGCCGGGCGATGCTCGGCGCGGACGAAGACCCGTTGCCGGCCGAAGCCGCTCTCGCAGACGATCCGCTCATCGGTCCCCTGGTGCGCCACGCGCCCGGGCTGCGAGTGCCGCGGTCGTGGGACCGGTTCGAGACCGCCATACGCATCGTCGTCAACCAGCAGATCTCACTGGCAGCGGCCTCCACGATGTGCAGCCGGATTGCTCAGCGCTTCGGCACGCCCTTCGACGCCCCGTCGGAGTGCTGCGTCGACGTCCAGGTGCCCCTGACCCACCTGTTCCCGGGTGCGGCGAACCTGGCCGACGCCGGACCGTCCGGGCTCGCCGGGCTGGGCTTCACCCAGCGACGCATCGACACCATCGTGGGCCTGTCGAAGGCCGTAGCGAGCGGCGATCTCGACTTGAGCGCCGCTGACACGCTTGAAGACACCGTGGAACGGCTGTGCGAACTGCCCGGCATCGGCCCGTGGACCGCGCACCTCATCGCCATGCGGGTCTTGGGCCACGACGATGCGTTCCCCGCCTCAGACCTCGGTCTGCGCCGGGCCGCCGAGGGTCTGCTGGGCCACCCCGTCTCCGCCGGTGAGCTGGAGGCGCTGGCCGAGTCGTGGCGCCCCTACCGTTCGTGGGCTGCACAGCACCTGTGGCATGCCGCCGCGGCGTCCAGTCCACGCCCACCAGATTCTCGCTCGCACTGACCCCATCCCGATCCAGGAAACGACACATGAATCCACCGCCGTCCACCGCAAGCAGCGCCGTCCCAGACCAAGATGCGCATTGGCACACCACCATCGACAGTCCCATCGGGCCATTGGGCCTCGTGGCGACCGACGAGGGACTGCGTGCCGTGTCGTGGCGCGGCGACGAGACATCGGTCAAGCTGCCCGACGACATGGTCGAAGCGCCCGACCATCCGATCCTGCGTCAAGCAGCGCATCAGCTCAACGAGTACTTCGACGGCGACCGCACCAGCTTCGACGTGCCGCTCGACCTGCGCGGCACCCCGTTCCAAGAGGCAGCCTGGCGAGCACTCGGCGACATCCCCTACGGCAGCACCCGCAGCTACGGCGAGCAGGCCGCGCTCATCGGCAGGCCCAAGGCTGTGCGAGCCATCGGCCAGGCCAACGGCCGCAACCCGGTGCCGATCGTGCTCCCCTGCCACCGAGTCATCGGCGCCGACGGCTCGCTCACCGGATTCGGCGGCGGACTCGACCTCAAGACCCAGCTGCTCCAGCACGAAGGCGCGCTGTAGCCGGCGCATGCACGGTCGCACAAGGACCGCGGGCGGGCAACCCTGATCATGACGAACACTCAGCTCGTCACCGACGTCCGACGCTCGCTCGCCGAACATGCCAACCCCGACAAAGCCGAACCCATGCGCGCCTACATGAAGTCGGAGATGCCCTATCGCGGCGTACAGAAGCCGGCCCGCCGCAAGCTGCTCAACGCACTCCTGCGCGCTTACCCATTCGACGACAAGACGAGCTGGCAGAACACGGTTTTCGAGCTCTGGCGCAACGCCGAGTTCCGGGAGGAGCGCTACATCGCCCTCGACATCGCCGGCGCGCCGAAGTGCCGGCCCTTCCGCACGCTCGACACGCTGCCGATGTTCGAAGAGTTCGTCGTGACCGGCGCCTGGTGGGACTACGTCGACGACATCGCCACGCACCGCTTGCGTGAGCTGCTCGAGGCATACCCCGGCGACATGCCCGGCCACATGCGCTCATGGAGCGGCGACAGCGACATGTGGAAGCGCAGGTCATCGATCATCTGCCAGATCAACAGAAAGGACGAGACCGATCTCGACCTGCTCTTCGATTGCATCGAACCCAACCTGTCCCACACCGACTTCTTCATCCGCAAGGGCATCGGGTGGGCGTTGCGCTCGCTCGCATGGACCGACCTGCCGACCGTCGAGAACTACGTCGCCCGCAACCGCGACCGCATGAGCACACTGTCCGCTCGCGAAGCCCTCAAGAACGCCGACAAAATCCGGCGCGCTTCGTGAACCACCGCTGGCGCTGCCGCTCTCGGTGCAGTCATGAGTTCGGCACCTGGTCTGACCGGGAAGTCCGCAACCATCTAGACGTCGCTCCACGTTTCGTCTGACGCAGTTCCACGTATCTTGGGTTCTACGGCCTGTTTACAAGTTCAGGGGCCAGAAGCGTGACATCACGATAGGCGGTACCCCACCGAGGCCAGCAATTACTCCTCGTTCCACCAAGCTGCCGTCGCCTCGTTGAGCTGGGCCTCGGTCAACTCAAGAACATAAGACCAGGAGTCCGAGGCGTATGCCCAAGCCTTGGCCGACCGGGCCCAAGCCGCTCTCATCTCTGGGTCCTCACTGGCCCCCTTCCGTGCATTTGCCTCGTCCCATGCGGCCACGGCTGCCACACCCGCAGCACGAGAACTCCACCACGCCTCCTCCGCCAAGGCCATCGCCCCCGCCTGATCCTCAAGATCCATCCCTGCCGACAGCTCCGCCCAGCTCGCTTTGCCCAGCGCTTCGCCGGCCAGGCTCAACGCTTGTCTCCAGACGTCGTCGCCTTCGTCCCACTCGAAACCTCCTCGGAGGCCGTCTCTCATCATCCCGGTGAATGCCGCACGCGTAGCCCCGTGCGCATGTGACACAGTCCCGATCAGGTCCCCGTTGCCCCATGTCTTCCCTGCATATCCGTAGGCAGCCTTCGCCGCCTCCAACGGATCCTCGGCCAAGGTCTGCTCAAATGGCGAAAGCACCTCAGGCGCTGGCTCGGCAACCTCTCCGCGCCCCCATCCCAGCCATGCCGAGACGACCAGAAGAAACCCAAGCCCACCAGCCCAGGCGAGCACTCTGAAGCGGTCCTTCCGCTGCTGCTCGGGTGCTGGGCGTTCGAAGTTGGCCTCCTCGCGAGCCATCGGGCGGTCCCCTCCAGTTCAGAGTCAGTCTCCGCTCATTCTCAGCGCTGCCATTCCGATACCAGAAGGGATTTCGACGTGCGGGGTCTTTCGATCTGGGAATGGCCTCTGCTGAAGCACGACAGGGAGCACTGAGAACGCCCCCAAAGTAGTCAGCACCCCAGGCGGGGGCAACCCTCTCCACGAGAAGCTGCGCCTCGAATCACATCAATGTGAGTCGAACGCGATGGCGTGGTCCCACGGCAGAGTCGCGAGTCCTATGCCAAGTGCTAAGGGCCTGCTCAACGCCCAGCTTGGGGCGGTGCGCGCGATGCTGCGCACAATCACCGATCATGCCCTGACCAACGCGCAGCGGGAAGATCTACTAGGGAGTGCTCCGGCTTGAAGATTGTCGCATCGACCTCACCCATAGTCGACCATCGCCGCGTTGCCATTGCTCCGTGCATCCACTCGAATCGCGAACCGCGCCCTGCCAGAACCGCGGGAGGCACGACTACAACTGCCACCGGCACCACACCAACTTCGGCGGACCACCCGCATCACGCGCGCGGAAGCTCATGCGAACCGGCTCTTAGACTGCGGTTGATTGTGGCGACGGACGAATTGCGGCGCACTCAGCTCTACCAGTACATCTGGGCCAGTCCGATGTTCAACCGCTGGCACTGGCTTCAGTGGAACTTTGATCAGCTTCGCGCCACGGGAGTTGAAGCAACATCCGCGGCGCGCATAGTGGATGCGCTGCTGACATGTAATCGGAGGATGCCAGGATTCGCCTTCGACATGGTCGATCGCGTGGCCGCCGTCGGAGGCGACGACAGGAATCGAGACCACTATGAAGCCATCCGGCAGTGGCTCGCGGAACTCCTCGTAGTCAACCACTTCGTGACTTGGCCATGGCCATTCGATGTATCGATGACTCACGAGCGTGACATCGCCGGCGTCGAGCCGAAACCCGAGATGCTCATCGAAGGCGAGCAAATCCGTCTCGGCATTGAAGTCAAGTGTCCCGATCTCCGCTCTCATGGCGCTGCCAGATCGTCGAGCGACATGCAACTCTTGGCGCGCGTCGCACCAAGTCCGGCGGCAGCATTCGGCGACGCGACTTTGCCGAGGGACAATCCCGTCAAAGATGCACTCGTGTCTAGCGAACGAAAATTCGTCAAATACTGCGAAGACCCCGCCTTCCGCTCACTTCTCGTCATCGTGTGGGATGACTACATCAATGAACCCATCACGGCGCTGCTGTCACCCGCTTCGGGCCTCTTGACAGAAAACAGCTTCGCACGCGACTCGAATGGCGATCCGCTGCGCTTCGGGCACACGGACGCTGTGGTAGTGCTACGTCATCAACATCAGTTTGTCCAAGGACTCAAGAACAAACCACCGCTTGACCAGCGAACGCACCTACTGGACTACGGCCGAGTCGGGCGTTTCCCTCCGAATGCGCTGATCATCAACCCGAGCGGACGAACACTGTCAAGACACATTGTGGACGCCACGCAGGCAACCGAACCTGACGAACGGTTGGGAGGCGAGTACGTGCCGGGCGAGATCGTGTTGTGGTTCGATGTCGAGGGCTAGAAATTCGGCCAGGCTCGTCAGGTCACCTCGGGCATCTTGCAGCAACTGCTACCTGTGAGTCATTGCGGGTTTCTTGGCTCCTGGCTCAATTCTCCTTGACGACCACCGGCGTCTTGTCTGCCCTCAGGTGTGTGCAGCTCAGCACACCGAGGCCTGCATGATTGGTCAACCGCTCGTTTCGGCAGCGGCGTCATCGCTCTCGTCTGCCGGGGATGGCACCAGATGCTCTACAAGGATGCGCCCGAGTTCTACGAACCGCAGGACCTCAGGCGACCAAGACTTGCTGCGCAGCTGCGCGCATGCCTCCTCGAGCAGTCTGTCGACGCCTGCCTGCGGGACCTTGCCTTGGGCTGCCGCTAGCAGGAGTTCTGGCAGGAGGCACTTCCAATCGTCTTCAAAGCGACCCTTGAGTTCACCAATGAGCGCTTCACACTCGTTGTCGTCGACACCCCACCAAGCGCGCGCCGGTTCGGTCCAGCGCAGAATCGAGGCGTGGATGATCCCGTCGAAGTACGAACGGAACGCGTTCGGCAAATCGAACCTCACCCACTCCGGCACCTGCTCATCAGTGCGACGAAGGAGTGCCGACTGCATCGCGGCGCCCACGGCAACGAGTACATGCCGATCATCCAAGTCGCCGTAGAGCGATGTCAGACGCAACTGCAGCTTCATGGGACTCCAGAGCGGACTCTGCGGGGACTCGACGGCACTTGCGTCAGGGTCCAGCCATGCGAGCCGCTCCTGCCACAACGCGTCTGTGCCTTCGTACGTGCCTTCGAGCCATTCCTCTTGGAATTGTCTGAGTACCCGGAACTCCTCCTCAAATGGCGATGTACGGGGCAGGTAGGTCAGCCACAACGCCAGCAAACGCGCGGTACCGCTCGGGCCGCGGAACGTGTTTCTCAACGCCCGCCACGTTTGCCGGTCAGCAGGGTGGGCGTGTACGACGAGTCCGTGCATCTCAGGCGGTGTGTCAAGTTGCCGACACTTGTTCTGTACTCGCACGACTAGCTGTTGCAACGTGGCACCACTCTGCACGCCGGGTGCCACAAGGAGCAACGAGGTCTGTCTATTTGCACGCGAAGCCACTGCGTCGAATTCATCGTCGACGACTGCGGTTTCGACGGTGGGGCACACCGATTGCGCGATCGTCAGAACTTGGGCCATCGCCGCGTCGTCGTTCACGCCGGCCGGCCGGAAGAGCGCTATCTGCTCTCGGGCGCAGATGGCAACTGCGGGTTGCCCGTCCCGAACTGCCTGAAGGGCATCGGCTATCTCCTGCCGATCCCGGTCTCGACCCGGTAGCGCCTCCAACTCGGCGACGCGGCTCGCGACAAGCTCCTGAGTGACCGCGGGATCCCGCAAGAGCGCATCCATTCTGAACTTCACACCATGGTTCGGAAGCCGCAGGGTGGGCGATGCAGTCGCTGGCCCAGCCTCCGATTCGGTCAAGCACACCCCGTCGAATGCGCTGTCTGTGCGCACCCCGCGTGTCGAAGGGGAGTGACTCTGGTACGTCTCGAACAGGCTTGCGTTGCGTCGTCCTTCCTGAACGTCGGGCATGATGCGGGTGGGTTGAGGCAGCACCATCGCGGCAAAGGACCGAGGGTCGATCTCGACAACCCGGGCCCGGTCCACCTGCCGGCATATTGCGCAGGAACCCGGTTGGCCTAGGAACGGCGTTGCTTCCCCGAGCGCCAGCCAAGGGCTCTGCCGCCCCAATGCGTCGTGATGCGGCAGCGATGTCGCCTGGTCATCGCCACGCGACACCAGACACTCCGCACGCCAGTGATCACCGGCCGTTTCCTTCAGCGTGTCTCGGATCATGCGATAGGTGCGGCCTGTCGAACTCACCGACAAGAGCGCCAAGACGACGACTTCCTCGAACACGGAGAAGCGCTCCAAGTATTCGAACCGGCTGAGTGGGTATGAATCGAGCGTTTCCACCGCAGCGATGCCGCGCGGAGCGAACTCTTCGGTTGCCCTCGCGGCGAGCCGGAGCACGTGATCGAGATGCTGCACGATGGGCATCAACGTCCCCGAATCGGCCACCAAGGCGATGTTCTCTCGGAGACAGCCATGCAGCCAGCTCCCGAGAGCCGGGGCTGCCCGGTGATCGCGAAACACGTCGGCAATGCGCACGAAGGCGCCGGTGTGGTGTCCTGATGGCAATCGGTAGTGGTACTTGGTGGGCCTCCAGATTGCGTTTCCGGATTGCAGCAAGGCGTCAAGCTCCACGGCGCGGCATCGAGCAAGCACTTCGTGCGAGACACCCGCGCTGGTCTTGGGGTCCGCGGCGAGCGGCAGCTCTACGGTGCCGACCGCAACGGTCGGAAGCCCGTGACTGACGAGCGCGCTCTCGACGCTCGAGGCCATCTCGTCCACCGTTGTCGGCCACCCTCGTCCGGCCACCGACACCGGCTCGCTCGAATCTCGCCACCGAAGTCTGGGACTCCTGAAAACCATTTGCGATGCATCGCTCAGCGTGGCTGGCGGCATTCTCCTGAGAGCGGCCTTGACGACTTCCCACTCGACGGCCTCGACGTCCATGTCCAGAAAGAACACACCGCCTTCCCGAGGCGGCATCTTGATCTCGACTATCGATGGGGTCAGGCGCCCGTAGCCGTCACCGTGGCGATTTGCCGGAGGCATAGCCGTCAGCTACGCAGCATCGTGATGGGCGTCGCGCTTCAGATCACTCGCTTCGTCAGAAACTGACACGGAGAACGGCAGGTGCTCAGCCTGTGCTGCCTCCGCGCGTACGTCTTCTTCGTCGACTGCCTGAAGCATGACGTGAATGAGCGTGCCTTGAGCGCCGGACAACTCGGGTGAACCGGCGGCGATCTCAGCGTCTTCCTCGACAAGACCGCGAGTCCCGAGCCTCATCACACGACCGTCCCGATCCGTCGTCATGATGTCGAGAGCGCCAACCCACTTCGTTGCCCTGGCTTGTGTCGCATGCAACCCGTACCCATTGTGATTCGGGATCTGGCGTTCGCCGAACGCGCGGAAGACCAACGTACGCAGCAGATCAATGTCCGCTATCTCGGCCCAGTCGGCATATCCGCCCGCATCCCGCACTGCCGAGTAGGCGGCAGCATCGTTGTGCAGCGCTGTCGGGATGCCGATGCCGTTGTCAGCAACGATGACGTGGAGCCGGTTCCAGCTCACTCGCCGATCATCGCGACGAGCGCCCCCCCTGGTGACAGAGAGCACCGCATAGGCCTCACTCGCTTGGCTCCACTTGTGAACGTTGTCGATGAGTTCAGAAACGACGACATCGGCGTCATTGACGAACTGGAAGAGACCTTCGTACGAAATCGCCGGGGACGCGAGACGGAGACCATCCAGCCACGGGTAGTGCAGCCCGCATTTCGCGAGTTTCGGCACCTGGCGCCGTGGGCTTGCCAGATCGGAAACAACACGGAGCTGGTCGCCGTCAAGCTCATCGAACGGCTCCCAAGCCACACCAGGCAGGCGCGGGCTGTGACGTCGCAGGTCGCTGTACAGATGCGTCCAGTCGAACTCGGTCTTGTCGCTGTATCCCAGCCGAGCCGACCGATTGGCCGCTGCTGTCACGAGGCCCGTGCGGCCGAGGAACCTCATTGGCGCCGAACCCGCTTTGGGCAGGACGACCGCAAGCGGCTCGGGATCACCCGAGGCAGCGAGGCTGTGCGCCATCAGCCACCAACCGAGACCGCTCCAAGCAACCATGTCGGCATGCGCAGCACGGTTGTGCTCGACATCGGAGAGGTCAATCTCACGCTGACCGAGGGTTAGTTTCCCGACCTCGCTCTCAACCCGACTGAGATCGACAAGTCGCTGCGCCGTCGGCAAGTTTCGTCCTCCTCGATCGCAAGATGCCAACCATATTCCGCCACGGCGGATCGATCACCAGGGATTTTCCGCTCGTCTGGCGGCGGCCCCTGTCACCACGTCACATGAAGGTCGCGTGTTGTTGCCCAACATTGTTAGAACCGCCCAAGATGCCTGCCAGTTCGGCAGCGTTGTCTGAGCGGGTGGCCACGGCGACGCGACGGACCCGCTCACAGGTCGATGGGCGGCAGGCCAATTCGCTGCGCTTCGTCGCCAGCCGGGCGGCATATTGCTCTCCCGTGGCGGGCTGATGGCGTGCGTCCGGCCCGTTCCAGTGCGCCAGCAGCAGTACCCGCGGCGACAGCGGTGCCCATATCTCCTCGGCAGTCAAAAGGCCTGGGTTGTTCCATGGGAATGGAGCTCCCTGCGGCGGGAGCAGGAAGACCCCTTGATCCAGCGGGATCGGCAGGATCGGCTCAGGGAGCGTGATGACGTTCCACCACCGAGCGAAGACCGGCATGACGGCATCTGTGTCGAAGGCGATGGAGATCTGTTGGGCCACATCGGTACGTGGGTCCACCCTGATGTCGAATTTCTGATCCGGCCCCGGCAGGAAGTCATCCGGTGACCATTCGAAGTCGTCCCACTCGCTCGGGTCGATGCTGGCTTCGCGGGCCAGCTCCTCCTTCATGCGCTCATCCGGACCTCCGCGGCGGGCGAGCACGGCCATCATCTGGGTAGCGCTGCTGGCTTGCGCGTCTCGCATCGCTTGCATCGCTTGTGGCGGTCTGGCTATCTGAAGCGCGATCAAGATCGACATCCAGTACCGGTCCAAATCGCTCAACTGCACATCCCTGCCATCGGCCATGCCGACGAGCCGATGCAGCACATCGGCGGCTCTGTGCTCGAACACGCCGAGCATCCGTTCCATCGGAACCGCATCGTCCGGTTCCCCGTCAGCCTGTGACCCTTCGCCTACTGCGTACGTCGTGTACAGGTCACGCTCGACCGATGTGCTCTTGACCGATTGCCTCCGTGCAGCACAAGCCGGGTCGCGGCTGAGAACGCACAACATGCCCTTCTCAGCGAACTGCCTGAGCCAGAACTGCGGAATGAAATGGTGCTCGCGCGGGCTCCGCTCATCGGCTGCGCTGCCGTCGATCTTCTCCAGCGCGCCTTCGACCTTGCCCCGGGCTTCCCTCGTGGACAACGACAGACGCGGCAACATCTCCCCGAAGCGAACCCGCATCAAGTCCTGACTTCCCTCACCCACAGATGCCCGCCGCCTCAATCGGCCAGCAACCTGCGATTGGCCCGCGCTCTGTTGGCGCGAAAGACCCCGACGATCTCCGATGCATCTGGGGAGCCCAGAGAATCGGCGTCGATCTGAGGCATGACGACAAGGTCAGGCCGATCAGCGAGAGCGGCCATGACGGCATCAACGTCCGCTACATCGGATCGCTCCTCAGGCATGTCCAGCACGACACCTCTCTCCCCAATTCGCCTGGCCTCGACCATCGGACTAGGTCACATCGGCTTCGCCGCGCTTCACCTCTTTGGTGACGAGATGAGCCCATGAGGCTGACATTCCCAGCGTTGTCCCGATCTCCTGAAGCGTCCGCCCCTGACGGCGCAACCGGACGGCTTCAGCGGATTTCTTCTCTCTCGTGGCGGTCCGGCTAGCTGCCTGCGGGGGTGAATCTTCTGGCGCCGCACCGGAGGTCTCGGCAGGTTCTGCGCCTGTCTTGAACAGATCCAAGATGTCGGGAGCCTCGAACAGACCCCGGCCGCGGTGCTTGCCTCGCACCGGCGCGACGATCCCCGCGGCTGCGAGCCGATCAGTGGCCCGGTAAGCCGTCGCCGGCGGAATGCCCAATTCTTCGGCCATGCCCTGCACGCTGAACACGGGCATCTCGGGCAAGCGCTCTGCAATCGTTCGAGCGGCTGACCGTCTCCGGCTCCCGAGCTTGCCATCCCATGCTCGAGTGGCCGCATCGATCCGTGCAATGAGCCCCTCCGCGTAATCGCAAGAGGACTCGGCCGTCGTGCAAAAGAGCGACACCCACGAGTCAAGCGATGCCGCTTGATCGGACGAGCCCGCCGCCCCCTCGAAGCGGGACTCCGCGAGAGCATCGATGTACCCGTCGCGGTTGAAAGCAAGAACGGCGCTGACAGGCGGCGTGGTGTAGCGGGTGATGCCTCCCTTGCGGAGGATCGTCTGCATCAGGGCTCGGCCGGCTCTCCCGTTCCCGTCGCGGAACGGGTGAATCGACTCGAACTGGACATGGGCAATCGCAGCTGCGATGACCGGGTGATGGTCGGTGCTGTTGATGTACTCAACGAGGTCCTCCATCAGCCCGGGCACCTCTTCGGCCGGCGGGGCCACATAGGCAGGCGGCGGGTAGCCGCCCAGCACCCCGCCGATGAGCACCCAACTCAGGCGCAGATGCCCGCCCAACTCGGGTACAGAGGTGTGGTCCATCAACGTGGTGTGGACAGCGAGAAGGTCGTCCAAGGTGACGGGCCCTGCTGCATCTCCGATCTCTGCGGCGAGACGGGTCGCCTCGATGCTGCCGATCGCCTCCTTCGCCGCTTTATCCCGGGGGTCGTCGCCTCCTCTGGTGACGGCCTCGGCCCTGGCCACCCTCCGCAGAGAGGGATTCACATCTTCGATGGTGCTGGAGCCGACACTCTCAGACCTCTGGAGCGCCCAGCCAACGCGACCGGCGACGTCTCCGTGCCGGTCTTCGAACTCCTTGATTGCAGCTTCGGCTGCACGAGCTGCACTGTGCCAGTGGGGGGGCGCGGTGATGCCGGGTGTCAGGAGCGAATCGGGGTGGTATGCCGCGAAGCTCCCCGGGGGATAGTCGAGTTTGCGCGCAGCGTTCTTGGACACGGGAGGAATCTCGTGTGCCGGTAGCTGGTGAATGGTGTAGCGGCCCACCGTCTCACGGTACCCGCCCACAAAATGAGAAAACTGGAAATTATCTTCTCACTTCATGCCGACTCGCGACACGCCGCCCAGAAAATGAGAAAACTGGAAACAGTGTTCTCGGTTACACCCAGATGCCGATCTCGCTGCAGTGCGCGAGGAGGGACTTGAACCCTCACACCCTTGCGGGCACAGGCACCTGAAGCCTGCGCGTCTGCCAAATTCCGCCACTCGCGCGTGGGGCGAACAGACTAGCCCACCGACCCGCACTCCTACACTTGGCCGGCGTGGGTGGCCTCAGCTTGGTCGGCAGCGACGGACAGAGCCACGAGCTGGGGCCCGAAACCGTCATCGGGCGGCGAGACGACTGCGACATCGTGCTCAACGGCCAGAAGGTCTCCCGGCGCCATGCACAGATCCGTTCAGACGCCGACGGCATTCTCCTGGTTGATCTGGCCAGCGTCAACGGGACCCTGCTGAACGGCATCGAGGTGACCAGCGAGCGGCTCACCACCGGTGATGTGGTCACTATCGGCGGACACGAACTGCGGCTGGAGTCGAGCTGATGTCCGAGCAGCTCGTGCGGCTGCTCGCGATCTGCGTGCTCGTCCTGCTCTACCTCTTCTTCTTCCGGGTGCTGCGAGCCGTCTGGGCCGGCGTGGCGACACCGCGCAATCACCTCGGCTGGAAGTCCATCCTCACGCTGCGCAGCGACTCTCGCGACAACGGAAGGGCGGCATCGCAGCCATTGGCCCTCGTCGTTCGCTCCCCGTTGCACGCCCAAGGCGAACGACACCTGCTGGAAGACACGATCACCATCGGGCGGGACCCCGAGTGCGATGTGGTCATCGACGACGGCTACTCGTCTCAAGCCCATGCCCGGCTGTACCGCCGGGGCGACCAGCACGTCCTGGAGGACCTGGGTTCGACGAACGGCACCTACCTGAATCGCCAGAAAGTTGCGGCCACGACCGTCGTCCGCGTCGGCGACTACGTCCAGATCGGCTCCACCGTTTTCGAGGTCAGCGCGTGATCGATGCACGCTGTGCCGCCGCACGGCAAAGCCGCGAGACTGCAACGTCATGAGCGCCCCTGCCCGCCAGATGCGCATCCGCTGGGGCGGCGCTTCGGATCGAGGACTGCGGCGGGCCGAGAACCAGGACGCCATGTATGCCGATATCGGTCTCTTCGTGGTGGCTGACGGCATGGGCGGCCACCTGGGCGGCAGCGTGGCATCCAGCCTCGCCGTCAAGACGCTGGCCGCGAACTCCCCGTCGACGCCGAGCGAGCTGCTCGCGGCAGTGCGCCACGCGAACCAGGTGGTGCACCATCGCTCTACCGCTCACGCGGATCTGACGGGAATGGGCACGACGCTGTGCGCTATCGCCGTCGTGCAGAGCGACGACAGCAGGGTCTGGTGCCTGGTCAACGTGGGCGACTCGCGCGTGTACCGCTACCAGGCGGGCAAGCTGACCCAGCTCACGGTGGATCACAACTTTGTTGCGGAGATGGTCCGCGCCGGCGACCTCACCGAGGAGCAGGCCGCCGAGCATCCCCGGCGCAACACGCTCACGCGTGCCATCGGGGTGGAGCCGCAAGTGTTGATCGACGACTGGATCCTCGATCTCACCGGCAACGATCGGTTCCTGCTGTGCACCGACGGGCTCACCAACGAACTCGACGAGTCCGAGATCACCGAGCTGCTCGACGCCGATCACCATCCCTCCGAGGTGGCGCGCGCCCTGGTGCGTCAGGCCAACGATCGAGGGGGGCGGGACAACTCGACAGCGCTCGTCGTGGACGTCGACATCGAGGGCCTGCCAGCCCCGACGGCTGTTCCTGCCGAGCCGGCTGCCGAAGCCGTCAGCGCTCGCAGCACCTCGAGGCGGCGCAGCTGGCGACGATCTCGCTCGCGCTGAGGACCCCGCTGCGCACGCGACGTCGCACCGAAGCAGCGCTCGCCGCACTCGCGGGCGTGGTGGTCTGCACGACATTTGCCGTCACCGCGCTGGGTGTGGAGCACAACTCGGTCTGGGGCGGTGCCGGCAGGCGCGGCGCAACCGAATCGCTGTGGGGCACCGCCGGCTGGCTGGCAGCCGTTATGGCCTGCGGTGCAGCGGCGCGCGCTGCGATCAAGCGGTGGGCGCCGAACAGCAACGAGATCCTGTTCGGGATCGTCGGGCTGCTCATGGGCATCGGCTGGGTCTTCGTGGCGCGAATCGACTCGCTGCTGGCATCCGAGCAGGCAGTAGCCGTGCTGCTGGGACTTGCGGCCATCGCCGGAACCTTGCTCGCCGCCCGCCACCTCGACTGGTTCCTGAGCCGACCTGGCGCGTGCGGACTCGTTGCTGCGGTGCTGCTCGCCGCGGGGAGTTTCTCGGGCGGGGCCAATGTCTCGGCCGGCGCGTACGATCCGCCGCGCCAATGGCTGGACCTCGGGTCGCTGCTGAGCGTGCAGCCCTACGGTCTCGCAAAAATCGTCGTGGTCATCGCCGCCTGCGGACTTACCGCAACCGCGCCGCGCAGGCTCGGACCCCGATTCATCCCGCATCGCCACGTCGCGGGAGCGAGCGTCGCAGCAATCGGAGCGTGGACGCTGCTCATCATCGGCGCTGATCTCGCCTCATCGGCGATCGTCTTTGCGGCAGCCTGGCTGCCGCTGTGGCTCGATGGAGACGACCTCGTCGGCAGCGACGTCCCGACGGTCCCCCGCTCGACTCGCGCGAGGGCACTCAGCGGGGTGATCGCCACGTACGTCATCGGCGTCGGCGTGCTCGCGACGGTGTACGACCGGCTGTCCGCACAGATTCGCTACTGGCTGAACCCGTGGATCGATGCCGAGGGTGCGACCGTGGTCGACGCGGCGTTCGCCATCAGCGACGGCGGCATCAGCGGGGTGGGCCCAGGACTCGGCGCCCCGCAGCGCCTGCATGAACCGCACAGCGACTTCATCTTCGCCGTCATCGCCGAAGAGCTCGGCATCCTGGGCGCTGCGGCCTTGCTCGTCGCGTTCATGCTGCTGGTCGGACTCAGCGCGAGCATCGCCCAGCGAGCGCGAGGTAC
Organism: Candidatus Poriferisodalis sp.; assembly: GCF_965203655.1. Classification (GTDB taxonomy): domain Bacteria; phylum Actinomycetota; class Acidimicrobiia; order Acidimicrobiales; family Poriferisodalaceae; genus Poriferisodalis. Next base: position 183,351 of record NZ_CBDBDD010000003.1, on the reverse strand, counting down.
GCATCGACTCGTTGCCGCCGCCGCCACATCGGTCATCGGGCTGCAGGCCTTCTTCACCATCGCCGGCGTGCTGCGGCTGCTGCCGCACACCGTCGGCGCGCTGCCCTTCGTCGCCTACGGGCAGTTGGCAATGATCGGCAACTGCGTGGCGGTAGGGCTGCTGCTCGCCGTCTCGGATGCCGGCGGCGGGCTGGGTGGCCAGTTGGGGTCTCCGCCCCACGCCACCCAATTGCGGCTCCGCATGGTCGAACCGGTGGCCGGGGACGCGCCGACCGGCGAACTCGGGGTGCCGACCCGCAGGCCGACCCGTCGCCGTCGCCGGGCAAACGGCGATCCCGCGCACGGCGAACCCCAGCAACTCCCGCTCGGTGACCCATGAGCCGGCGTATCGCACGGCTGGCAGTGGTGCTCGGCGCGGGCTTCATCGTGCTCTTGGTTCAGCTCTCCAACATCGGCTACTTCTCTGCCGAGAGCCTGCGACAGCACGACTTCAACAGGCGCGCCGCGGCGGCTGCGCTCGGCCAAGCGCGCGGCGCGATCACCAGCGCCGACGGAGAGACGATCGCACCCGCCATCGACCCCGACGCGCTCGGAGCGCGCCGGCTGCGCACCTACCCCCACGGACCGCTCTATGCCCATGTCGCGGGATACCTGGCACCCGAAGCCGGCGCCGACGGGCTCGAGCGCAGCTACGACGCCGAGCTCTCGGGTCGCGCTGCGGACATCGCCCTGCGCGACGTCTCGGACCTCTTCGCCGACAGCGACCGCATCGGCGATCTGGGTCTGACAGTGCATCACGGAGTGCAGCTCACCGTGCGTGCCGCACTGGGAGACCGCGACGGTGCCGTCGTTGTCGTGCACCCGCAGACGGGGGCGATCCTGGCGCTGTGGTCGCGCCCCAGCTTCGACCCCAACATCGTCGACGGGCTGATGCCCGATGGCCCTGCACTGGCGACGGGATTGCCCGATGCGCGTGCCTACCAACGCAGCTACGTCCTGACCGCAGATGCGGCATCCGGTGCTTCGGGCGAGACGCTGCTGCAGCGAGCCAGCACCCAGCCCGCAGCGACCGGCATCGACCTGCCCGGTGAGCCCGATGCCATCGCGCAGCTCGACGGAGTGACACTGACACCGCTTCAGCTCGCGCTCGCCGCTGCGGCGGTCGCCAACGAGGGCGTCCGCATGCGCCCGCACGTGGTGCACCAGATCAAGGCCCGGGCACCGGGCGCGGGGACCGGAGACGCCGCCGCCTCAGCCGACGTCGTCCAAGAAGTCGCCGCGAGCAGCATCGACAGTCTCTTCGAGCCCGATGAGGCCGCAAGCCTGCTGCAGGCCATGACCAGCGCAGCCGAGCAGGTACCGATCCGACTTGTACTCACCGACGGCGTCGAGGTGGCCGCAGCGGTCGCAGGCGGCGCTGCCGGATCCGTCGGCGACCTCGGTGGCCCTGCGGGAAGCTGGGCGGTACTGCTGGCGCCCGCGGACGGTCCGACAGTGTCCGTTGCGGTGCTCATCGAGCCCGATGCAGCACTTGACGTGGGCGATCCGCAAGGCAGCGGTACCTTGGCAACGATGATCGCTGCGACCGCAGCGGAAGCCGCCCTTGCACTGCGGGCAGTCCCGACACCTGTCGGCGACGGCCCCTAGCCCGACCCACTGCAGTTGCCCGGCCGAGCCGGCGACCCGATCTGACCGCACGAGCCCAGCGTCCATGGCAGACACCCCAAACCCCATCTTCGGCGGCCGCTATGAGCTGTTCAGCCGCATCGCTCGGGGCGGAATGTCCGAAGTGTTCCTGGGCCGTGACCAACTGCTCGACCGGCCGGTCGCGGTCAAGGTGCTGTTTCCCGAGTTCGCCACCGATTCATCGTTTGTCGAGCGATTCCGGCGGGAGGCCCAAGCTGCCGCCAACCTGAGCCAGCCCAACGTGGTCGGCGTGTACGACTGGGGCAACCACGAAGGCACCTACTACATCGTGATGGAGTACGTCGAGGGGCGAAGCCTCGCAGAGGTCATCCGCAGCGAAGGTCCGTTGCACCCCGACCGCGCCGCCGACATCGCCATCGACATCGCAGCGGCATTGGCGTTCGCGCACGGCAACGGCGTCGTGCATCGCGACATCAAGCCGGGCAACGTGATGATCACGCAGTCCGGCCAGGTCAAGGTTGCCGACTTCGGCATCGCTCGGGCGCTCGGGGGCGGCTCGGATGACCTGACCCGCACAGGTTCGGTGATGGGCACCGCCACCTACCTGTCCCCCGAGCAGGCCCAGGGGCTGGATGCGGATCCGCGCAGCGATGTGTACTCGCTCTCCGTCGTGCTGTACGAAGTGCTCACTGCAGGGCCGCCGTTCACCGGCGACAGCCCCGTGGCGATCGCCTACAAACATGTGCAGGAGACGCCCGTCCCGCCGTCGCGTTACAACGCCGACGTTCCCCACGAACTCGAAGCCATCTGCCTGCGCGGGCTCGCCAAAGATCCCGATGCCCGGTACGGCTCGGCCGCGGAGATGCGCAACGACCTGCTGCGCTTCCGTGCCGGCCAGCCGACCCACGCGGCCGCCGCTGACGTCACGGCCTACTTCCCAGCGGTGTCCGTTCCCACACCGACGACCACGGGCCAGATCCCTGCCGCGGCACCACAGGCCCAAGCGGGATACGCACCCCCGCCGGCCCCGCCGGTGCCCCCGTATGGCTCTGGGGGCGCAGGCGCCGGCGAGTACGGCCAGCCCCAGTACCCCCAGCCGTACCCGCCCCAGTACCCCCCGGGTGCTCCGCCCAGCCAGATCGAGCCCCCGGACCGCACCCCCATGTGGATCACCCTGCTGGTGATCCTGCTGCTGGTCATCGCCGGACTGGTGTTCCTGCTCGTCAACGACCGCGGCGATCCCTCGCAGGTGGTGGAGCCCGAAGGCACCTCCGATGCCCGTCTGCGCGTGCCAAATGTGGTGGGTCTGCATTTCGCCGAAGCCGAACGAGAGCTGGCCGACGTCGGTTTTTCCCACGTGACCATCGAATTCTCCGAACGCGACGACGTCGACGAGAACATGGTGTTCCAGCAGAATCCCCGCGCGGGCCTGCTGCTGGCCGAGCCCAACGATCCTGACAATCCGATCACGCTGTTCGTGGCCAGCCCTCGCACACTGGTCCAGCTTCCCAACGTGGTGGGACGAAGCTACGAAGAAGCCGAGGCCGCGCTGGTGACGGCCGGCTTCAGCGTCGATCGGATCGATGTCCGCAACGACAACCTGGCGATCGGGTTGGTGACCGAGCAGAGCATCCCGAGCACCGAGCAGCGGCCCGCAGGCACGGTCGTCACGCTGACGGTCTCAGCGGGACGGGGAGAGGTCGAGGTGCCGCGGCTGGTCGGCCAGACCGTCGACGACGCACGCGTCACGCTGGCTCGCCTCGGACTCGTCGATCGCGTCGAGCGGGAGTTCACCACAGAATTCAGCGAGGGGACGGTGATACGCAGCAGCCCCGAATCCTTCGAATCGGTGGAGCGAGGCAGCGTGATCACGCTGATCGTGTCCGAGGGGCCCGAGGAGCTGGTGGTGCCTGCGCTCGAGGACTTCGGCACGACGCTCGCCGATCGCATCGAGGCAGAACTGGTGGCGCTCGGATTCTCGGTGAAGCGCACGTTCAGCGAGGTATCCAATGCCGACGTCAACATCAACGTCGTCCGCGATATCAGCCCCGAGCCTGGGACCGTTCTCATCGCCGGATCCGAGGTCATCATCCACCTCTACACGCCACCGGTGATCGCGACCATTCCGAGCCTGCAGGCCTTGGGGACGTTTGATGCCGACGAGGTTGAAGCCGCCATGACCGAACTCGGTTTCCGGCTCAGGCGTCGCACGCAATCAGTCGCCGCAGGCGACCCGGCCGACGGGCAGGTCATCACGTTCGATCCGGCACCCGGCACTGATGTCAGGATCAACTACGACACGGTGACGCTGGTCGTCGGCGAAGCCGAAGCCGACACCGGCAACGGGGATCCAGACGGCGAGACCGAGGACCCGGCCGACGATGGCGGGGGGTAAGCGCCACGCGCTGGCGCCTTCGCTCGATGCAGATCAGATTCGGATTGCACCACTAGGTTGATCAGCCATGGCTCGGCCCCGCAAGACAAGCCGCATCACGCCAAAGGGCACGCGACCGCAGGGCGCGCAGGCTGCCCCCCAGCACACCCCCAGCGATGGCCGGCAGAGCGCCTCGTGGTTCGGGTGGTTGATCGCGGCGCTGCTTGGCATCGGCACCGCAGTGATCGTGTCGAACTACATGAGCTGGCTTCCGGGCAGCCCGGCCAGCACGTGGATCGCCGTCGGCCTCGCGATCGTGCTGGTGGGCATCCTGCTCGCCACGCGCTGGCGGTAATGACACAGATGTAACTTTCCCCAGGCTGTGGAAAACCTGTGGGAATCCACGCGCCGCGGGGGAGGCAAGTCCCTACTCGTCGGCGTTGGCGATGAGATCCATGTCCTCGCTGCAGCAGCGGGGCGGTTCTGGGTTCTGCACCGGAGCGCGCGTCATGCGCATTTCTGTACCGCACAGGCTGCACCGGTAGGTGAGCCGCACCCGTCGCAGCTCCCCTGGCGGGGGCGGCGGGGGAATCGGCCTCGAGAACGTCGCCATCATCCGCAAGCCGAGCCGGTACACGATGTAGATGAACACCAGCGACAGCGGTACAGCCAGCCACAGGCTCACGCTGTCAAGCTACTGGCGCGCGCCCTCCGCTCTTGGCGTCGGGAAACGAGTGCTTGTGACATTGTTTGGCTGTGCGGCCGAGCGGCACCGAGCCGGGCGACTTCGTCGAGTACGACATGGACCTCTACGAGGCCCAACGTCGCAGCAGGATGCGCGCTGCGCTCGAGGCCAGCCGGGTGGAGCTGTCGCGCGAACTCGGCATCGAACTGCAGGTCGCCAGCGAAGGCAACAACCTGGTGCTCGCCGATGCAGACGGCGTCCGTTACCGGGCAAGCCTGAACCACGAGGGACGCCTTGTGCTCACCGCAGCTCGGGGTGCGAGTCTGCTGTAGCGCTCCTGGGTGCTACTGCGAGCGGGCGGGTGCCGCCCGGAACGCGCGCTCAAGCAACGACGGTGGCGCCGGTTCCGGCTCGGCGACCTCCGGAGGGTCGGCAGGCTCGGGACGCGAGCGGGGTTCGAAGAGCGGCGCTGAGGCCACGCTCGGCTCCGGCTGTGCCGCGACCGGATCGGGCACAGGCACCCGGCGATCCTCGAACTCCCACCCGACCGGCACGGTGATCCGATCCGCGTGCATTCTGCAGAGCGGCACCACCATGTCCCGACTGCGGGTCGTCCCGGCAATCGTCGCGGGATCGAGGTCGTACAGCCACGCCCTCGCTCCGGTGATGTCGTACCCCAGCCCAGCGGTGGCCATCTCGGTGCACATCCCTCGGACACACTGCAACATGGGCTTCGAAGGTACCGGCGCGCTCAGCCCCGCTGAGGGATGGGGCGGTTGGCGATCTGAGGCTCGATCGGGAGCCGCCGACGCTGCCTCGATAGGGTTCACTGCGCCAGACGCGGACCTGCGGCTGGCGAGCACACGAGGGGAGCTGCTGTGGTTGGCGGAGCATTGAAGTCCGCGAGCATGGACGATTTCGATCTTCGGATGTCCACCGAGGTCGAGCCGCTGTACGAAGCGGTCAAGGCGTTCATCCGCGACGAGGTCGACCCCATCACCGAGGAATTCCACCAGATGGGCGAGAACCGCGAGGACCGCTGGAGCTGGGCACCCGGCCAGCTTGAGCTGCTGGAAGGAGCCAAGGCCAAGGCACGTGAGCAGGGCCTGTGGAACTTCTTCCTGCCCGACGCGGACACCGGCGAAGGGCTGAGCAATCTCGACTACGCCTATATCGCCAACGAGCTGGGCAAGAACCGGCTGGCCTCGGAGTGTCTCAACTGCTCAGCGCCCGACACCGGCAACATGGAGGTGCTCGAGCGTGTCGGCACGCCTGAGCAGAAGGCGGAATGGCTGGAACCGCTGCTCGAGGGCAAGATCCGCTCTGCCTACGCCATGACCGAGCCAGCGGTGATGAGCTCGGATGCCAAGCAGGTGCAGACCAACGCCGTGCTCGACGGTGACGAGTGGCTGATCAACGGCGAGAAGTTCTACATCTCGGGTGCGGGCGACCCGCGCTGCAAGATCATGATCACGATGGTCCGCACCAATCCCGATGCGGACACCTACAAGCAGCAGTCGCAGATCCTCGTGCCGATCGATGCTCCCGGCGTGGAGATCCTGGGGCCGATGCACGTCTTCGGCGCCGACGACGCCCCGCACGGGCACATGCACATCCTGTTCAACGACGTGCGCGTCCCCAGGGAGAACATCCTGCTCGGCGAGGGCCGGGGCTTCGAGATCTCTCAGCTCCGCCTGGGCCCGGGCCGCATCCACCACTGCATGCGCTCGATCGGCTCGGCCGAGAAGGCCATCGAGATGATGGTCGACCGGGGCGTGAACCGCGAGGGCTTCGGAAAGAAGCTGATCAACCTCGGCAAGAACATGGAGATCGTGTCGCGGTCACGCATCGAAGTGGAGGCGATGCGGCTGATGGTGCTGCGGGCTGCGAAGGCCATGGACACGCTGGGCAACGCGGAGGCCCGGGTGTGGGTGAGCGCCGTCAAGGCGATGGTGCCCGAGAAGTGCTGCGACATCATCAACGAGGCCATCCAGATGCACGGCGCAGCCGGCGTCTCGCAGTGGTTCCCGCTGGCAGACATGTGGCATGCGCAGCGCACGCTGCGGCTGGCCGATGGGCCTGATGAGGTGCATCACCACGTCGTGGCTCGGGCTGAGGTTCGTACTCGTGAGTCGGAGCGGGCAATGGGGTTCGCTGCTGATCACACGCTGGACGGGCCTCGCCAGCCCGCAATGGCCTTCTCTGGCCCGTAACTACACCCGCTCAAGCGTGGCTGGGGTCGCCTAGGTCTTCGAGGGCCCAGTCTCTGAGTTCTACTTTGCGGATCTTGCCTGAAGGGGTGGCTGGCATTTCCTTCACAAAGATCACGTGGCGGGGGATCTTGAAGCTGGCGATGCGGCCTCGGCAGCGCTCGATGAGCGACTCCTCGGAGATGTCGGGTGGGGCTGTTGTTGTGAGTTGGACGAAGGCGACGGGGACTTCTACGAGGCGGGGGTCGGGGTAGCCGACGACTGCTATCTGCTCGACACCGTCGACTTCGAGCAGGTAGCCCTCTACTTCGGCTGGTGAGACGTTCTCGCCGCCGACCTTGAGCATGTCCTTGTGGCGGCCGATGAAGACGGCGTGGCCGTCGGGGCGCATCCTGGCGATGTCGCCGGTGTCGAGCCAACCGTCATCGCCGAGCACTTCGGCTGTGGCCTCGGGGCGGCGCCAGTACTCCTCCATCACGGTGTAGCCGCGGACGAACAGCGCTCCCGGGGTGTCGGCCGGGCATTCGGCGCCGGTTTCCAGGTCGCGAATCTGGTACTCGATGCCGTCCATGGGGTAGCCGGAGGCCTCGGTGCGTTGCTCGACGGAGTGGGTGGGGTGGCTGCAGCTCACGAACGCCCACGACTCGCTCATGCCCCAGCCCGAGATGGTCGGGCAGAACACCTCCTGAGCCCGGCGAGCTATGGGCGTGGACGATTCCATGCCCGCCGCCAGCGTTCCCATGCGCAGGCTGGACACGTCACGAGGGTGCTCGTCTTGGGCTCGCAGCAAGTCGCCCCAGTGCGAGTCGAACCCGTGCAGGACCGTGCCGCCCCGTGATTCCACCTCCGCCAGCACCGCGGCGGGGTCGAAGACGTCGAACAGCACCTGGCAGCCGCCGGTGAGTACCGCCTGTATCGAGACCTCGCCATAGCCGAACAGGTGGAACAGCGGCAAGTAGCTCATGTGGATGTCGTTGGCGGTGTGACCCAGCAGCATCGAGCGCTCACGGCTGTTGCGCAGCGGGCGGTGGGTGTGCACCACACCCTTGGGATGACCGGTGGTGCCCGAGGTGTACGCCAGCATCATGCGGTCGTCGACGGTCACGCTGGCGGCGCGCTCTGCCAGCTCCTCGTCGGAGACGCTCGCCCCCGCGGTGAGCAGATCGTCCCAGCTCATCGCATCGGCCAAGGCGTCGTCACGATCAGCGCCGGTGAACACCAGCCGCTCCAGGTGGCCAGCTGCGGTGATATCCGGGTAGGCCTCGCAGAGCATCTGGCGGTAGTCGATCGGCCCCGACTGGTCGATCGAAATCATGAACCGGCTCTCCGACTGCGCCACCGTGTACGCGACATCGTCGGTCCGGTAGCGGGTGTTGAGCGGCACAATGCAGCCGCCCACCTTCGGGATGGCGTACTGCAACCACAGCCACTCGGGCAGGTTGGTCATCCACACCGCCACGTGATCGCCACGCTGGGCGCCAAGCGCCATGAGCCCCTTGGCCACCCGGTCCACTTCGTCGGCGAAATCGGCGTACGTCCAGTGGCGCTCGCCGAAGATCACCGCGGGGCGGTTCCCCCACTTGCGGGCCGCCCGGTCGACGGCGTCGCCCAGCAGCAGCCAGTCATAGGTCGCGTTCGCAGCCATCGCCGCAGCGTATGCCAGCAGTCCTTCTCTGCGCCCAGTCGGCCCGCTACACGCCGAAGCAGCGGGGGCTACGTTGAGCGGGTTCGTGCCCCCGCCTGAAGGAGACCCCGAGGTGGAATTCGATCTCATGACCGGCTCGTCCACCTGGAGCGATGCGGCCGACCTGGCCCGCAAGGTGGAGGGCGCCGGCTTCTCTGGGATGCTCTACACCGAGACCGGCCAAGTGCCGTGGATGCAGCTCGCCGCGGCCGCCATGGCAGCTCCCAGCCTCACCTTCACCACCGGCATCGCCGTGGCCTTTCCCCGCAGCCCGATGGTGTCGGCCCAGATCGCTTGGGAACTGGCCGGCGAGACCAACGGCCGCTTCCGGCTGGGGCTCGGCAGCCAGGTGAAGGGCCACATCGTGCGGCGCTATGCGGCTGAGTTCGACCGGCCCGCAGCACGCATGCGCGACTACGTGGGAGCAGTGCAGGCGTGCCTGCGGGCCTTCCGGCGCGAAGAGAAGCTCAGCTACGAAGGCGAGTTCTTCAACCTGAGCCTGCTGCCGGCCCAGTGGGCGCCTCGCAGCCACGACTACGGCGACGTGAAGGTCGACATTTCATCTGTCGGTCCGATCATGAACGGCGTGGCCGGCGAGGTGGCCGACGGCGTGCATGTCCACCCGATGCACACCATGCACTACATCCGCGAGCGGCTGCTGCCCGAGGTGGCCCAAGGTGCCGAACGTGCCGGCCGCGACGTCGACGAGATCGACCTGATCGTGCCGGTGTTCGCCGCGCCGGGTGACTCTCCCGAAGAGCTGGCGCCGCTCGTCCGGCGGGCCAAGACGCAGATCGCCTTCTACGGCACCACGCCGAATTACTCGTTCCAGTTCACCGACCTGGGGTACGAAGGCGTGACCGCCGCGCTGCGCGAGCGCATGGCTGCGGGCGATATCGCCGGCATGGCCGACTGCATCACCGACGACATGCTGGAACATTTCGCGCTGGTGGCCCGGTGGAACGAGATGGCGGACCGGTTGAAGGACCGCTACACCGGCACGGCAGCACGGGTCGTCATGTACCTGGCCGAAGAGCAGATCCGCAAGGACCCCGACATGGTCCACAAGTGGGGCGACGTGGCGCAGGCCACCCGTTCCTAGAACGCATCACGGCCGGAGCACTCGGCGACAGGAGACGAGATGAACGACAGCAACGGCACAGCCCGGGTGGCCCTGGTGACCGGCGGCGGCGGAGGCATCGGCCGAGAGATCTGCCTCGGGCTGGCCCGCGACGGTCGGCGCGTGGCGGTGGCCGACCTGCGGGTGCCAGAGGCCACCGAGACATCTGCCGCCATCAACGGCGAGGGCGGTACAGCCATTGCTGTGGAGATGGATGTGGCCGACTCCGACGCCGTGACGCAGGGCTTGCTGACGGTGGTGGACGAACTCGGACCGGTTGAAGTGTTGGTGAACTGCGCGGGGTGGGACGTGCTGCATCCGTTTGTGACTACCGATGAGGATTTCTGGGACCGGGTCATCGAGATCAACTACAAGGGTCCGCTTCGCACGACGCACGGATGCCTGCCCGCAATGATTGAAGCGGGCTTCGGGCGGATCGTGAACGTCAGCTCCGATGCTGCTCGGGTGGGCTCGTCGGGCGAAGCCGTCTATGCCGGTGCCAAGGGCGGCGTGATTGCTTTCACCAAGACCATCGCCCGCGAGGTGGCGCGCCGCGGCATCACCGCGAACGTGGTGTGCCCCGGCCCGACCGACACCCGCCTGCTGGCAGAGATCGCCGCGGCCACCGACACGAGCGACAAGATCATCGGGGCGATGGCCCGGGCCGTGCCGATGAAGCGCATCGGCCAACCGCACGAGGTGGCGGCGGCGGCGGTGTTCTTGTGCAGCGAAGAAGCGGGCTACATCACCGGTCAGACGCTGTCGGTCAGCGGCGGCCTCACCATGGCCTGATTAGCGTCAGCTGTAATCGGGATCGCGGCGTTCGGCGAAGGCCCGCAGGCCCTCTTTCGCATCAGGGGATGCGAAAGCTGCCCGGGTGTATTCCTGGTAGAGCCGCAAGCCGTCGGCCAGTGACATCTCCCTGCCGCGCAGGGCCATCTCTTTGGTCATCCGGATCGCGGCGGGACCGTTGGCCGCGATCTGGGCGGCGATGCCTCGGGCGGTCGCCTGCAGGTTTTCCGGAGCGGTCATCTCGCTGACCAGCCCGATGCGCAGCGCTTCGGGTGCATCGATGAATGCGCCGGTCAACAGCAGCCGCATTGCGTCCGACGAACCGATCAGGCCGGGCAGCCGTAGCGCGCCGTAGCCGTGCAGGATGGCCCAGCGCACCTCCGGGCAGCCGAACTGGGCGGTGTCATCGCAGACCCGGATGTCGCAGAACAGCGCCAGCTCCAGCCCGCCCGCCAGGCAATAGCCCTGGATGGCGGCGATCGTGGGCTTGGCGGTCTCCAGCCCGATGTCGAACCGGTCAGGGCGCCACGGCATCCATGCGGCTCGATCCGCGAACTCGCCGAGGTCGTGGCCCGACGTGAACGCCCGGCCGGTTCCGGTCACGATCGTGCAGCGCACGGCAGGATCAGCATCGGACGCGAGCAGCGCTTCGCCGATGCCGTGATACATCTCGTCGGTCATCGCATTGAGCTTGTCGGGCCGGTTCAACGTGATCGTCGCCACGTGCCCGTCAACCTCGTATGTCACTTCGTCCATGACAGCTCCCCTCTCTGGTCGCGAAATGCTTGCACGATGAGCGCCCGCGTGACGACGGATGCCGGCGCAAGTGCGGGAAAATCGGTCGTGTGGCGAATGTCGGCAGCAGTACGTTGCCGTTGTAGGGATGACTCCCCGACCCGCTCCGCACACACGCATCAACCAAGGACCCGCGCCGACCGATGACGACGACACTGAATGACCTGGTGAACTCCAAGGGCTATGTGGTGGCCGACGGTGCAATGGGCACGCAGCTGTTTGCGGCCGGGCTGTCGGCGGGATGGTCGCCAGAAGAGTGGAATCTCAGCCACCCCGACGAGATACGGGCCGTCCACCGCGGCTACCTGCAGGCGGGTGCTGACCTCATCGTGACCAACAGCTTCGGCGGCAACTGCTTCCGGCAATCGCTGCACGGCTTCGAACGGCAGGTGCGCGAGCTCAACATTGCTGCTGCGCAGATCGGCCGGTGCGAAGCCGATGTTGAGACGCAACGGTCAGATCGGCCGGTGCTGGTGGCCGGCTCCATGGGCCCGACGGGCGAACTGCTGGCGCCGCTCGGCGACATGAGCGTCGAAGCCTGCGAAACCGCGTTCACCGAGCAGGCTGCTGCGCTCGACGCGGGCGGGGTCGATCTGCTGTGGATCGAGACCATGAGCGCGCTTGACGAAGTGGAAGCCGCCGTCCGCGCAGCGCGCCGGGTGTGCGATCTGCCCGTCGCAGTCACCATGAGCTTCGACACCGCCGGCTGCACGATGATGGGCGTCACCGGCAACGAGCTGGCCGACCGGCTGGGGCCCATGGAGCTCGCCGCCATCGGCGCCAACTGCGGCAACAACGTGCCCGACACCGAGGCAGCGGTTCTCTCCATCGCCCGAGTCGCTCCCGACACCCCGGTCATCTCCAAGCCGAACGCCGGCGTGCCGGTGTGGCACGGCCATTCGCTCGTCTATGACGGCACGCCAGAGCTGCTTGCCGCTCACTCGCACCGGGTTCACGCCGCTGGGGTGAGCGTGATCGGCAGCTGCTGCGGCAGCACTCCCGAGCACACCGCGAAGATTGTGGCTGTGCTGGCTGGCGAGGAACCCACGCCCGCTGTGACCGCAGAGCCAAACCCGCGCGAGACGCTCGACGAGCGACTCGTGCGTCGGCGCCCTCGGCGGCGCCGGCACCGCCATTGATCGCGACCGGATTCCGGCGGAGAGGTCCGATGGCCTCGGATGCGCGCAACCGAGGCAACGGCAGACCATGACATCGAGCAGGGACGTCGAACTGACTGATCCGTGGCAGGCCATCGAGGCCTGCTACGAAGCCGGCTGGACCGACGGCCTGCCGGTGGTGCCGCCGACCGAGGCGCTGGTGGATGCCATGGTGGCTGGCAGCGTGTGGGACGCAGACGAGGTCCTGCTGCGCGAACCCGCACGCGGCCTCGAGGTCAGCGCCCGCAAGGCGGCTGCCAACGCCGTCATGGCCGGGTGCCTGCCTGAGTATTTCCCAGTCGTGGGCGCGGCTCTCGCCGCCATCGGCGACCCGACCTTCGAGCTGCACGCCGTGTCGGCCAGCACCGGCGGCGCCGCCATCCTTATTGCAGTCAACGGTCCGATCCGGGACGAGATCGGCATCCACTGCAAGGAGAACCTGTTCGGCCCAGGCTTCCGGGCCAACGCCACGATCGGTCGTGCGCTGCGGCTCGTGCTGCGAAACTGCCTCGCCGCCATTCCCGGCAAGCTCGACAAGAGCACCCAAGGCTGGGCGGGCAAATACGCGATGTGCTTCGGGGAGGACGAGGCCACGAGCCCTTGGGATCCGTACCACGTGTCGCTCGGCTACTCGCCCGACCAGAGCACGGTCACGGTGATGGCAGCCGAGTCGGGCCACAACGTGCTGAACCATGCATCGCCCGATCCCGAAGGTCTGCTGGGCACGTTCGCCGACACCATGTCGGCGCTCGGCTCGCTCAGCTCGGGCCGGTCGCTGGTGGTGTTCGCTCCTGAGCACGCCCGCAAGCTCGGCGCTGCGGGCTGGAGCCGGGCGCAAGTGCAGGAGTACTTGTTCACCCACGCCACTCGCACCTATGCAGACGTGAAGCGCGGCGGCAAGGTCGAGGCGGCTGGGAACGTCACCGGCTTCCATCCGACGCAATGGATGGAGACCGACCCGCAGGTGCAGCCCGGCGACGACAACATCTCGGTTCCCCGCGGGACCTGTCCTGACGACATCGCGCTCATGGTCGGCGGCGGCGATGCCGGCGGCCATTCGTCGTTCTTTCCCACCTGGAGCCGCGACCGCAGCGTCCCGCTCATCACCCAAGAGATACTGACGCCGTGACTGTCACCCTGGTGGACCCGACGCTGCCCGTCAGCGGTGCGGGCGCCACGCTCTCGCCACGGCCCGACTCGCTGGACGGCGCTGTCATCGGGCTGGTGAGCAACGGCAAGACACACGCCCCGGCGATTCTCCAACGTGTTGCCCAGCACCTCATCGAGACACACGGTGCGCGCAACGCCGTGCTGATGATGAAATCCACTGCCAACCTGCCCGCCGCTCCCGAAGAGGTAGAAGCGCTGGCCGCCGAGGTGACGGCGATCATCGCCGCCATCGGCGACTGAGGAAGCTGCTCGTCGAGCAGTGTGCTCGACGCCGTGCACTTCGAGGAGCTGGGTGTGCCCGCCGCGGCCATCCTGACCCAGCCGTTCGCCGCCACCGGCGAGGCCATCGCCGAACTGCAGGGCTTCGCTGATTACCCGTTCGCCACCGTGCCGCACCCCATCGGCAGCCTGACCTCGGCCGAGGCGATGGCCGTCGCCGATGCGGTGACCCCCGTTGTGTTGGCGCTGCTCACCACCGCTGATGCTCAAGCTGGCAGCGCTGACGAGTCGAGCGCACCGGCGACTGGCATCACTCCGGCCGATGTCGTAGAGGAACTGGCCGTTGTCCTGCGAGCTGACCGCGCCGACCTCACTGCGTCGATCACCGGACGCCACATCACGCTCAGCCTCCACATTCCCGACGAAGCCTGCGCCGAGTGCGTCCTGCCCGCCTCGATGCTCGTGCCCATGTTCCAGCAGCGCTTCGACGCAGAGCTCGGACCCGGCTGGACGATCACGCTCGACGACCCTCGAACGACTGAGCACAGCGATCCCGCGAACGACTGAGGGGTCCGAACCCGCCATTTCCACATGCGATCTAGGGTGAACCCATGAACGGTCAGTTGCTTGCGGGAACCACCAAGGGTGTCTTTGTCATCGACGACGCGGGATCTACACAAACGCTCGAAGCACGCCACGTCCGCGACCTCGTCAACGTCGACGGCCGCCTGTTCGCCGGGTCAGCCGCCGGTCTGTTCACCAGTGAGGACGGGGGCCAGACTTGGGCCGGGCCGCAGCTCGCCGGGCGCGAGGTGTGGCAGATCCGGGCCGCCAGCGACGGCCGGCTGTATGCCAGCACCGAGCCGGCCGCACTGTTCCGCAGCGACGACGGCGGCGCAACGTGGGACGAGGTCACGGCGTTCGCCGCACTTCCCGAAGCGGAACGCTGGTGCGTACCGGTCGAGCCTCCCCTGCCAGGACGGGCACGTGCGCTCGTCATCGACGAAGACGACCCCGACCGCATCTGGGTCGGCGTCGAGGTCGGCGGTGTGGCTCGCACCACCGACGGCGGCGAGAGCTGGACGGTCGACCTGCCCGGCGACAACCCAGACATCCACATGATGTTCGCCCATCCCGCCGATCCGGGAGTGCTGTTCATCAGCACCGGCTACGGCCGCTTTGACGGCGTCGCCGAAGAGCTCGAAGGCAACGCCGGCGTGTTCCGCTCTGACAACTACGGCGAGACATGGGAATACGCCTGGAAGGGCGTCGTGCCGCGCTACTCGCGACCGCTGTGCATCGACCGCCGCGACCCCTACAGCGTCACCGTCGCCAGTGCCCCCACTGCCTTCTCCCATTACAAGGACGATGGCGGCGCCCATGCCGCGATCTATCGGTCCGACGACCACGGCCAGTCGTGGCGGTCGCTCTGCGACGACGCCCACTCGCCGTCGCCGGTCAACTTCCATGGCCTGATCGCCGATCCTGACAACGTGGGCGGGGTGCTGGTGGGCACCGACACCGGCGAGGTGTGGCAGGTGTCCGACGATGCCGAGTGGACCGAGCTCGGGTCTGGCCTCCCGCTCGTCTGGTCGCTGGCGGTGGTCTGACGCGACCCTAGGAGGTCACGGACACCTGACGTCAGCGACGCTGGAGACGGAACGCATGCAGGACCGCTACGGCCTCGAACTCAGCACCTCGTCGTTCAGCGCCCGTGACGCCTATGTCGAGGGCATCGATCGGATGCTGTCCGCTGAGGCCGGGGTCGAGGAGTGCCTGTCGGCGGCGATCGCAGCAGATCCGGGCTTTGCCCTTCCTCATGCTGCGCTGGCCCGTCAGCATCAGCTCTACGTGCGGCCCGACGAAGCACGAGCCTCTGCGGAGGCCGCCGTCGAGCTGAGCCAGACGGCCACCGAGCGGGAACAGCAACACGTCGAGATTGTGCGGCTGCTCATTGCCGGCCAGGTGCCCCAAGCGCTTAACCTCATCCGCCAACACGTCATCGACTACCCCCGCGATGCGTTTGCGTTGTCTCCCGCCTGCGGCGTGTTCGGTGCGATCGGCTTCAGCGGCCGCATCGGCAGGGAAGCCGAGTTGCTCGACTTCCTCGAGCCGCTCGCCACTCACTACGGCGACGACTGGTGGTTCGCCACCGTGCACGCCTTCGCCCTCATCGAGACCGGCCGGTGGGACCGGGGGCGGCAGCTCGCCGAGCGTGCGCTCGAACAGCGGCCCACTACTCCCCACGGTGCCCACACGCTGGTGCACGCGCTCTTCGAAGCGGGCGCTGACGACGAAGCGGTCGACTTCCTCGATCGGTGGCTCCCCGACTCTGACCGGGCGAGCGTGCTGCACTGCCACATCTGGTGGCACTACGCGCTGGTGCTCATGGCAGTCAGCCGTCACGACGATGCCTGGCAGGCTTTCCGCCACAACTGCCTGCCTGGGGCAACCACCAGCCCACCGATCACCGTGTTCTCCGACTCAACGTCGTTCATGTGGCGCTCGGAGCTGGCCGGGCAACCTCGTGATCGCGCCGTCTGGCAGCGGGTTCGTGAGTTCTACGAGGAGCGGTTCCCGCAGCCGATCGTGTTCGTCGATGCCCACGCGGGGCTCACCTACGCCGTCCTCGGCGAGACCGAACAGCTGCAGGCGTGCATCACCGAGCTGCAGGAGCTTGGCGAGGCAGGCCGCCTGCCGGCGGGCACGACCGGAGCGACCCTGGCTCAGGCCTACGGCGCATTCGTCGACGAGAAGTGGTCGACGGTCATCGACGTCCTCGAGCCCCTGATCCCCCAAGTCGTGCGCATCGGCGGCAGCCGGGCCCAACGCGACCTGATGACCAACACATTGCTTGCGGCCTACGTCAAGGCCGGTCGCATCGACGAGGCACGGGTCTTCTGTGCACGAGTCGTCGATCGCCGACCCACACGCCCGGTGGCCGGCTTCGAGCTGTGCTGATCAGCGGCAGCGAGATTGCAGCCCGCCGCCAATCAAAATCCGTGCCAGCCGTCGAGTGCTGCCGACTGCTCGATCCACACTGCCATCTGCGCGTCGTCGAATTGATCCTCACCTATGTCCACCCAGCGTGAATCGGGATCCTTGCCCGAGCCGGGCGGCTCGGGAACAAGCAACGCGCCATTCAGGAACGTCACCTTGACGTACCAGGTGAACGCATGGCAGCTCGCGAACCACCCGCGCCCCTCGATGCCGTAAAAGGGCGAGTTCCACCGCACGGCCTTGCGCACGTCGGGCACGAGGTACACGATCAGCTCATCCAGCCGGCGAGCGATGGTGCCCTTCCAGCCGGGCATTGCATCGATGTACGCCTGCACCGGGGCATCGCCGTCGCCTTTGGGAATCTGCGGATTGCCGCCTGCGAGCAACTTGGGCGACTGCGCATCGGACACTGTGGAGCTGACGGGACTCGAACCCGTGACCCCCTGCTTGCAAAGCAGGTGCTCTTGCCATCTGAGCTACAGCCCCAAGAAGCGAGGGTCACCGAGGGTACCGGCCAGCCCGCCGCGCGAATCCGGGCGAGGTCGGCGGAACCCGCGGGCCAGCCCGGCGCAGGGCAGGCTTGGGGCTGGTGGCCGACACATCGAATCTGGGACCTCCGGGTGAACCGCAGGACGCGTCGGCTCCGTGGTCGGTTGCAGCCGCAGCGTTCGCTGCCAACTTCGTGACGTTCGGGATCCTCTTCTCGTTCGGGGTGTTCCTGACACCCATCGCGGACGACCTCGACACCACGACCGGACCGGTGGCCGCCCTGTTCTCGACGGCCGTCTGCACCTACTACGCCGGAGGCGCCATCGGAGGTCGCATAGGGGACCGCTACGGAGCCCGCCTGCTGGTCGGGGTCGCAGCGGTGGCGATGTCGGCGGGCCTTCTGCTGACCGCCACCTCGAATGTGCTGTGGCAGACCTATGTCGCGTTCGGGGTCTTGGTGGGGCTGGCCACGGGTTTCTGCTACCCGTCGATGATCGGCCTGATCGGCCGCAGCTTCAGCGAGCGACGACGCCCTGCAGCGATGGGTTTCCTGTTGGCCGGCGTGGGCGCCGGGACTCTGGTCATGCCGCTGGCGAGCCACGCGCTGATCTCGAGGCTGGGCTGGCGCCAGACCTACGCCGCACTGGCTGCTGTGGCCTTCGTCGCCATCGGCTGGGCGGCCACACGCGGCGACCGGGTGCGCACGTTGCCCGCTCGTCTCGTAGGTGTCACCCAACTCGTGCGCTCGCGCCGGTTTCTGCTGTTCTTTGCAGCCGTCGTGGCGATCGGGCCAGGCTTCTACGCGCCGGTCGCGTTCTACAACGACTACGCGGTCGACCGTGGTGTCGCGCCCGCATTGGCCGCGGCACTGATCGGCATCTCGGGCGCGACGAGCGTCGTCGCCCGCCTGGCCTGCGGCGCTCTGGGCCACCGCGCCGATCCGATGTGGCTGTGCCGGGCAGCATTCGCTGCCATGACCGCAGCGCTGGCCATCTGGTGGATCTCTGATGGGAACCCCGCAGTGCTGATCGCCAGTGCCGTTGCCCACGGTGTCGGCTGGGCGGTGTGGGTGACGGCCACGCCCTCGGTGCTGGCCGGCTGGTACGGAGTGGAGAACTTGGGCGGCGTGATCGGCATCCACTACACGGGTCTCGGTGTCGGCGCGCTGGCCGGTCCGGCTGTTTGCGGCTTCATCATCGACGCCTCCGGGTTCGAGCCCGCAATCGGGCTCGTCACTGTCACCAGCGTGGCTGCACTCGGCCTGTTGATGCTGCCGATGCGGGAAGCGGCCGTCGCAGGATCGCCATAGGGCGTGCATGGATCGGGCCCGGGGCTCAGCCTCTTAGAACATGCGCGGATTGTTCCACCAGCTAGTCGCGTCGCCTATTGCTTCCCGCTCTTGTTCGCTGCGCTCACGGGCCGCTCGGGCCACGGCTTCGCCCTGCGGGCTCAGCCTCTTAGGCTCCCCCAGGTGAGCAGCATTTGGCAGGTCGCACGCGGACTGAAGATGTCGTACCGCGGCTCGGATCTTCGACACCGGGTGGAGCAGCTGAACGATCGGCTCGACGAGACGTACGCGCCGGGTGACGGCCCGGCTGCCGACCACGCCGAGACAGCGACGGAGTACTACGACATCTGCAGCCACCTCATGATCTACGGCTGGGGTGAATCGCTCCATTTCGCCCCGCTGACTCCGGAGGAGAGCTTGGAAGACTCCAAGCTCCGGCATCAGCACCTCATGATCGACAAGCTCGACTTGCACGAGGGCATGTCGGTCATCGATGTCGGGTGCGGGATCGGCGGACCGATGCGGACCGTGGTCCGCGAAGCAGGAGTCAGGGTCACCGGCATCAACAGCAGCGAAGTCCAGCTCGCCAGGGCGCGGGAGCTGACCGCCGACTCAGGCCTCGGCGACATGATCGATTACGTGGAAACCAGCTTCATGGACATGAGTGCCATCGAAGACGGCAGCTACGACCGGGCCTACGCGATCGAATCAACCTGTCATGCGCCGGACAAGGTGGGCGCCTTCACCGAGATCTCGCGGGTGCTGAAGCCTGGCGCCTTGCTATGGGGTCAGGAAATGTGCCTGACCGGCACGTTCGATCCTGACAACACGACCCACCAAGAGATCAAGCGAGAACTCATGCGCGGGATCGCGCTCAAGAAGATCGCGACGTTCGCCGAAGTCAACCAAGCACTGGAGTCGGCAGGATTCGAGGTGATCGAAGGCATTGATCGCGGAACCGCCGAATACGGATCGACGACGCCGTGGTATCAGCCGATGGAGTCGCGCAGTGGTACAGCCCGTAACACCCCGCGCGGAACACCACTGAGTCGACGACTCGCGATCGGGGCCGCACGTTTCGTTGAAACACTGAGGATCCTGCCCCGAGGCACCGCCGAGGTCGCCAAGCTGCTGGATCGCACCGCCAACGCGTACGTCGCCGGCGGCAAGACGGGAATCTTCACGCCGCTGTATTGCTTCGTGGCCCGCAAGTCGCCCTGAGGCTGAGACTGCTCAGCCAACGGCGGCATTCGGGCACGTCTGCTAGGAAACCCCGCATGAACATGCCTGCCATCTCGCTGGCCGCCGTGCGCGGTCGCCGTGAACGCACCCTGGAGATCGCCGCCGAGATCGAGCAACGAGGATTCAGCGGCGTCTACTGCCCCTCCATGGGCGATCCGGTGGCGCTGTGCCAAGCGATTGCCCATGTCACCAACGAGATCCATTTCGGCACCTCGGTGCAGCCGATCTACTTCCGCAACCCGGTCGACATGGCCTCGACTGCGGCATTCATCCACGAGATCTCGGGCGGGCGGTTCTGGCTGGGCATCGGCGTGACGCACGGACCGGTGCACGAACGACTCGGCATCACGCCCGGCAAGCCGCTCTCTGACATCCGCGAGTACATCGCTGCCATGGAGGCCGCTTCGGCACAGCACGGCGAACTGCCGCCGATCGTGCTGGCCACGCTGCGCCAGCGCATGGCCGAACTGTCGGCCGAGATCAGCTCAGGGGCGGTGTGGGCCAATGCGAGCTGCAACGATTTCCAGAACTCCGTGGCGCACCTCGGCGACGCCGCGAGCCGTGACGACTTCTTCGTGGGGAACATGATCCCGACCGTCATCGATGACGACCGCGCCGCCGGGGCGGCGCGCAACCGCAAGACGCTCGCCGGCTACGTGTCGCTGCCGAACTACCGCAACTACTGGAAGCAGGCCGGTTGGGTCGACGAGATGGAAGCAGCCGAGACGGCGATCGCCGCCGGCGACACCGAAGCACTGAACCGGGCGATGACCGACGACTGGCTGTCGAACGCGACGCTGTACGGCTCGGCCAGCCAGGTCCGTGACGGCGTCGAGGCATGGTTCGATGCTGGTTGCAAGACGCCGATCTTGGTGCCGTCCAGCACGAGCGGCGGTCAGCTCAAAGCGCTCGAGGAGCTCTTCGACACGTTCGCTTGAAATTCGGCGCCTGAGCCTGCGGCCTTCCCGACCGCCTACCCGGAAACCCCGGTGGGCGCGCCGTTACGCTGCCGGGCATGCATATCGAGCTGTTCGGATTCGACACCACACCTGAGCGCTTCGAGGCCAGCATCCGCGAGGCCTCCGAGCAGGGCTTCCGCCGCTACTGGACACCGCAGATCTTCGGCCACGACGCGCTGACCACCATCGCGGTGGCAGGCCGCGAGGTACCCGGCATCCGGCTCGGCACGGCGGTCGTGCCCACCTACCCGCGGCATCCGATGATGCTGGCCCAGCAGGCGCTCACGACCCAGGCCGTGATCGGCGGGCGGCTGGACCTGGGCATCGGCCCGTCGCACAAGCCAGTGGTCGAGGGCATGTGGGGCTACTCATTCGACCGACCCATCGCGCACATGCGCGACTACCTGACAATCCTGACGAAGCTGATGACCGATCGCCGTGTCTCCCACGGCGGCGACGCGGTGGTCGGACGCGGCGAGATCACTCCCCCGGCTGCCGACGCGCCGCCGGTGTTCGTCGCTGCCCTGGGCAGCCAGATGCTGCGCCTGACCGCCCGCATGGCCGACGGCACGTTCACCTGGATGACCGGACCGGCGACACTGCGGGATCACACCGCGCCCACCATCAACGAAGCGGCCGCCGAGGCCGGGCGCCCGGCGCCGCAGGTGGTGGCCGGCTTCCCGGTGTGCGTGACTGATGATGCCAACACCGCCCGGGAGCGAGCCGCCAAGGACCTCGTGGTCTACGGCACGCTGCCCAGCTACCGGGCGA
The DNA here is from genome assembly GCF_965203655.1 of Candidatus Poriferisodalis sp. Classification (GTDB taxonomy): domain Bacteria; phylum Actinomycetota; class Acidimicrobiia; order Acidimicrobiales; family Poriferisodalaceae; genus Poriferisodalis. Next base: position 161,749 of record NZ_CBDBDD010000003.1, on the reverse strand, counting down.
TGCTCGACCGGGAGGGCCTCAGCGGGCCCGAGGACATCGCCGTCATCGGCAGTGCAGCCGAGGTCAGCGACCGGATCGGCGCGCTGGCCGACTGCGGCGTGACGTCATTCGCCGGATCGGCGTTCGGCACCCTCGACGAACAGGCCGCCACCCGCGAGACCCTGATCAGCCTGCTGAGCTGAATCGGGGCCGCGACGCAAGCCCACCAGCACTGCGATCAGCGCCGCTAGGCCGACCACGATGCTGGTCCACACATTGATCCGAACGCCCCACAGCTCATTGGCCGTGTCGATGCGCAGCAGCTCGATCCACAGCCGCCCGGCGGTGTAGCCGAGCACGTACACCGCGAACAGGTAGCCGGTGCGCAGGTGCGGCAGCACCTTGGGGACCACCCACACGAGCGCCGCGGCCAAGCACAGATTCCACAGCGCTTCGTAGGCGAACGTGGGATGAAACGTCTCTTCGAGGCCGTAGCCGGCCACACGATGCGCCTGGTCGATCTCGAGCCCCCACGGCAGGTCCGTGGGCCGGCCGTACAGCTCCTGGTTGAACCAGTTCCCCAGCCGGCCGATGGCCTGGGCCACCGCAAGCGCTGGCGCCAGCGCGTCGAGCATCGCTCCGGTGCTGTGCCCGCCCCGGCGCAGCATCCACACCGCCACCAGCACGCCCACCGAGATGCCGCCCCAGATGCCGAGGCCGCCCTGCCAGATCTTCAGCGCATCGCCGAGGTTGTCCTGGTACCGGTCGAAGTCGGTGATGACGTGGTACAGCCGGGCGCCGATGAGGCCTGCGGGGACAGCCCAGATCGCGATCGTCCCGACCAAGTCATTGGCGCGAGCCCGGTACGCATCGTCCCGGTCTGCGATGGCCCGGCGCCAGCGGCGGGAAGTGATCCACACTGCCACCAGTACGCCCAAGGCGATGGCCACGCCATAGGCTCGGATGTCGAGCGGGCCGAGCGAGACAGAGCCGCGCGATGGACTCGGAATCGACGCCAGGAGCCCGCTCACGTCGTGGCTGCGGCCATTGGCTCGACCGGCAGGAGCAGGAGATCACACGCCATGGACGCCACAGCGTACGCAGAGTTCCGGGGCGCAGAGGGCGCGCGACTGAACGAAATCGCGGCAGATGCTGACCGCTCGCCAGACATGTGGGCCAGCGGGGTCCCCAGCTGCGGCGACTGGACCCTCGAGGCACTCATCGCGCACTGCGCCACGGTCTGGACATTCGTGCGCAGCAGCGTCACCGCGGGAACGCGCGTCGATCCCGCCGCCGTCGCCAGGCCTCCCGGTTCTGTGTCGCAGTGGCACGCAGATGCGTTCAGTGCACTCACCGATCTCATGACCGGGCGCCCATCGGACGCCGAAGCCTGGACGTGGGACCCCGAGAACCAGTCGATGAGCTTCTGGTGGCGACGCATGGCCCACGAATCCACGATGCACCGGTGGGATGCTGAAGCCGCCCTCGGCATCACGCCGGCACCGATTGCACCCGGACTCGCCGTCGACGGTATCGACGAACTCTTCGACGTGTACGTGCGCCTGCGACGACCGGACGGTTTCGCCGGCGACGGCGAAACCGTGCACCTGCATGCCACCGACGCCCACGGCGAATGGGTCATCACCCGCACACCCGACGGGATGCAGGTCGAGCGCACGCACGCGAAGTCCGACGTCGCCGCCCGGGGACCGGCGCAAGACCTCCTGCTGTTCGTCTGGGGCCGCATCGGCCCCGAACGGCTCGAAACGTTCGGCCGCACCGACCTGTTGGATGAGTGGCAGCGGGACGTCCGCTTCTGACCGACCGCCCTACAGGCGCGCTCCTTCGTAAGCGGCAGCTCGGACGCCTCGTTCGGCCAGCTCGGTAAGCCACGGCAACGGATCGTCGAGCATGCCCAAGCCCCAGGCTCCCGAGGGCAATTCGTCCGCCAAAGCCCACGCCGCGGCAGTCGCAGCCACCGCTGCCGCTGCGGCGCTGGGGTGGTCGATTACTCCCAGCACGTCAGTGCAGTGGCGGCCATCACGCAAGCCCCGCAGCTCAACCCGTACTCCCCCAGGTCCGCCTTCAGGGTGGGGCGGCCGCAGCATCGGCAACATTGCCGTCAGGCGGTCACGGCGCGTTCCCGCCACACGGGCTGTGACGCGTTCGACGTCGCTGAACGCCGGCACCAGCAGCAGAGCATCCGGCAGTGCAGCCCGGTAGCAGTCGTGCGCGCCGAGCGGATCGGGGAACCACACCAGCTCGCGCCCCGAACCGCCGCGCCGTCGCCGCCATTCCCCGTCACGCCAGTCGATCGAAGTACCGGTCCGGGCGCGGTGCAGTTGGCGCTGGTTGGCGGGCCCACCGGTGCCGACGCGGGCGATATGGACTTCGGTGACGACGTCGAATTGCGCTGCTCCGTGTCGCGCCAGCAGGCAGCTGTAGCCAGGTGAGAAACCGGCACCGACCACCAGTGAGCGGTCCGCGTTCAGCGCTCGCTTGTCGAGCTCGAGCAGCGCCTCCACATCCGAGATCGCGGCCGAGAGCGACACCACGTGGGCACCTGCGCGCAGCGCCTTGTCGGCCAACGCCGCGTGACCCCCGCTCGGCAGGCTCAGCACCACAACATCGGCCTCGGGCAACGCACCTGGCTCCACGACCTCGACATCCACGTCGAGAAGTTGCGACGCGAGTCCGCGCAGCCGTGACGTGTGGCGCGAGCCGAGCACCAGGCGATCCACATCGTGACGCGAGGCCAGCTGGCGTGCGATGCGCTGACCGACCGCACCAGCGCCGATGACTGCCGCTGTGCTCATCGCCGTGCCGGACTCATCGGAGATGCAGGATCATCGGACGGCTGGGTGATCACCGCAGGTTGGGACCGGCCAGCTCCCGCCAACTGCCTTCCCGGCGGGGGATGTCCTGAGAGGAGCGCAACCGCAGGATGATGGTGATCAGCCCGCCCACCACGCTGGCGAGCAGCGCGCGCCGCAACAGGCTCATCATGTGGGGCTAGCTGGAATCGAACCAACGACCTCACCCTTATCAGGGGTGCGCTCTAACCGACTGAGCTATAGCCCCGCGGGGCCGCACAGACTACAGCCAAGTCGCCAATGGGTGCGCCCGCTGTGACATCTGCGACTAGCGAGCAGGGGGGCGGCGCTCATCCTCGAGCACCGTGACCCGCACGCCGCCGGTGAGATCGCTGATCAGGTTGAACATGATCGCCATCACGACGTTGAAGGCGACCCCGACCGTGGCCAGCACCAGACCGATGATGCGGGCGCGCTGGTAGATCACCATCCCGTTGATCTTCCAGCTCTCGTACGAGCCCACCTCGGTGATGAACGACTCCACCTTCTCGACGAGACCCGATCGCTGCGCCGCATTCCACAGCAGCACACCGGCGATCAGGACCGCCACATACAGGCAGGCATACAGCAGCACCGACACCTTGAACACCGACCACGGATCGATGTGTCGCAGGATGCGATGCGTGCGTCGAGCCCGGGCTCGACGCTGGCTGAGCCACGTCCACCGGAGGGGCTGCGGTTCGTCCGGCTGAGGCGGGGCGGGGGGATCCCCAGCAGGGGGTACCTGCGGTACAGCAGCCGGAGCGCCCTGAGGCATTCCCGGCGGCCGTGACGGTGCGGGGTCAGGAGATGGCCCCCCATGGGGCGGCACGGCGGGATCAGCCGGAGCTGCTGCGGGCGCACGATCTCTCCGGCGGCGACGTGCGCGACCGGCTGGGGTGATGCCCAGCGCTTCAGCAAACAGCTCATCGGTGGGAGTCGGCCCGCTTGGCTCCGGCGACGGCGGTCCCCCACCAGAAGTCCCGGAGGCCACGCTTCGCAGTGTAGGAGTCAGCCGCCGGACATCTCGGCCGCCAAGCCCGGCGGCGGCAGCGCGAGTGCCGCTGCTGCGGATGCACGCTGCCCGTCCATCTCGACGACGACTTCGACGCGTGCAGCAGCCTCGTCGAGGCGCACCTCGAAGCCCACCAGCGCCCCGCCGGCATCGCGGACAGCGCTGCGTGCAGCGGCATCGCCGGGCAGTACGCCGTAGGGGATGGCAGCGACGTCAGCGGTTGCCAGCGTCACGAGCGCCGCCGCATCGGCAGCAGCCTGGGCACGTGAACTCGCCAGTGCGGCATTCCCCCACCGAGCCACGAGGCCCAAGCCCACGAGCAGCGCCAGGGCCAGCAATGCCACCGGCAGGGCCGCCTGCCCGCGTTGGGTCCGAGTTCGGATCGTCTGCCTCGCACCGGTCGGCATCAGCCGACGCTATGACGCCGGAGTCTCTCCATCGGAAGGGTTTTCGCGGGACGAGACCGGCACATCGTCATCGGCACCCGCATCCGGGCCAGCGTCAGCGTCAGCGTCTGAATCAGCAGCGGGAATATCTGCCAGCTCGACGGGCGCGATCGCCACGACCTCTTCGCCGTCATCGAGCGCCATCCCTCGCACGCCGGTCGCGAGACGGCCCTGCTGGGAGATCTCCCTCACCGGCGTACGGATGAGAACGCCGCCGGATGACACCAGCAGAACCTCGTCGTCATCATCGACCAAGCGAGCACCCACGACATGCGATGTGGCGTCGGTGAACTTGACAGCGATCACGCCAAGAATGCCGCGTCCCTTGCGCCCGAACTCCTCGGCGGCTGTCCGCTTAGCGGCACCATTGCTCGTCACCACGAGCAGGTCGCGTGCCTCATTCGGATGAAGCACATCGGCCGAAGCCACGACATCGCCATCACGCAATCGCATCGCACGCACACCAGCCGCGTTGCGGCCCATCGACCGCACGTCGCTCTCCGCGAAGCGCACCGCTTGGCCCGCTTGCGACACCACGAGCACGTCATCGTCGCCGGAAGTCTCGAGCACGCGCACCAGCTCGTCCCCGTCACGCAAGTTCAACGCAATCAGACCGTTCGAGCGGATGTTCTCGTATGCGCTCAGCGACGTCTTCTTGGCGAGCCCGTTGCGCGTCACGAACATCAAGTACCGGTCCGAGGGGAATTCCCTCGCCTCGACAACTGCCTCAACTCGTTCATCGGCCGCGAGCTGCAGCAGGTTCACCAGTGCCGTGCCACGGGCCGTGCGGTTGGTGAGCGGCACTTCGTAGGCCTTCAGCCGGTGTACCCGGCCGCGGTTGGTGAAGCACAGCAGCCAGGCGTGCGCTGTCGTCAGCAGCACACGGACCACCGCGTCGTCGTCCTTGAGGCGCGCACCCTGCACACCGCGACCGCCCCGCCCTTGGGTACGGAACACATCGGGCGAGGTCGCCTTCACGTATCCCTCGCGCGTCAGCGTTACCACCAATGGCTCGTCCTCGATGAGATCTTCGGCGTCCATCTCGCCGGGGTCGGTGACGATCTCCGTGCGCCGCGGCGTCTGATGCTCGTCACGCAAGGCGCTCAGCTCGTCGATGATGACCTGCCGCAGCAGACCTTCGTCGCCGAGGATGGCTTCCAGCTCGGCAATGGCCTGCGTCAGTTCGGCCAGCTCGTCGCTCAGCCGTGTGCGGCCCAGCCGGGTGAGGCGGCTCAGCTGCATGTCGAGGATGTGGTTCGCCTGCTCAGCGCTGAACGACATCGGCTCAGCGCACAGCCCCGCCAGCGCCGCCGCCCGATCGTCGCTGGCGCGGATCAGGGCGATGATCTCGTCGATCAGATCGAGCGCACGCAGCAGGCCTTCCACGATGTGGGCACGTGCCTGCGCTTCTGCCAGCCGATGCTCGCTGCGACGGGTGACCACGTCGATCTGATGATCGACATAGGCGACCAGCGCATCCCTCAGGTTGAGCGTGCGAGGCACCCCGTCGACCAGCGCCACCATGTTCACGGCGAAGCTGGACTGCAGTGGCGTGTGCTTCCATAGGTTGTTGAGCACCACGTTCGCCGACGCCGATGGTCGCAGCTCGATAACGAAACGCATCTGGCCCCGTGCGGACTCGTTGCGCAGTGCAGTGATGCCCTCGATGACCTTGCGGTTCACCGCATCGGCGATCTTGCGCTCGATGTTCTCGATGGAGGTCTGGTACGGAATCTCGGTGACCACGATGCTCGGCCGCTTGCCGTTCTCGACGATCTCCGCTCGGGCCCGCAGCTTTATCGAACCGCGCCCGGTTGCCATGGCCTCCCGGGCACCGGCCCGGCCGAGCATCCGTCCGCCCGTGGGGAAGTCGGGTCCGTGCACAAATTGCATCAGGTCGTCGACGGCGGCATCGGGGTTCCCGATGAGGTGAATGGTGGCGTCGACGATCTCGCCGAGGTTGTGCGTAGGGATGTTGGTGGCCATGCCAACCGCGATGCCCTGGCTGCCATTGACCAGCAGGTTCGGGAAACGCGACGGCATCACGAGCGGTTCTGTGCGGGAGCCGTCGAAGTTCGCGGCGAAGTCCACCGTCTGCTCATCGATGCTCTCGGCCATCGTCATGGCCAGGTCGGTCAGGCGGCATTCGGTGTATCGGTACGCGGCTGGCGGGTCTGACGGTGAGCCGAAGTTGCCGTGCGGATCGACCAGCGTGTTCGCCAAGCTGAACGACTGGCCCATCCGCACGAGCGCGTCGTAGATCGAGCCGTCGCCATGTGGGTGGTAATTGGCGATGACGTCACCGACCACCGTGGCGCACTTCTTGTGGGGCCGGTCCGGCCGCAGGCCGGTGTCGAACATCGACCACAGGATGCGGCGGTGCACTGGCTTCAGGCCGTCACGCGCATCGGGCAGTGCCCGTGACGTGATGACCGACATGGCGTAGTCCAAGAACGACTGCTCCATCTCGGTCTGGATCTCGACGTCCACAATGCCGAGGGTGCCCTCTGCACTAGGCGACTCGCCTTCGACCGCTGCACTGGAGTTGCTGGTTCCGTCGTCGTTCATGTGCGTGCCGTCAGATGATCTTGGGACGCTGCGCTCAGACGTCGAGGAAGCGGACGTCGCTGGCGTTGTTCTGGATGAAGCCCCGGCGGGCGTCTACGTCGTCGCCCATGAGGACGCTGAAGATGCGATCAGCCGTGACGGCCTCTTCGAGCGAGACACGCAGCAACGTCCGCCGCGCCGGATTCATGGTGGTCTCCCAGAGTTCGGCGGCATCCATCTCGCCGAGACCCTTCAGACGCTGGAACTCGTTGCGGTGGTTGGGCCGGTCCGACAGGAAGGCCTCCTTGGCCCGGTCGTCCTTGAGATACACCGTCTCGGTGCCCACCTTGGTGGAGTACAGCGGCGGTTGGGCGATGTACACATAGCCGCCCGAGAGCAGCTTGCGCATCCGGTGGAAGAAGAACGTCAGCAGCAGCGTGCGGATATGGCTGCCGTCGACGTCGGCGTCGCACAGCAGGATCACCTTGTGGTAGCGGATCTTGGCCAGGTCGAAGCCGTTCTCACCGGTTGCGCCGTCCACGCCGGCGCCGATCGCCGAGATCAGCGCGCTGATCTCGTTGTTGTCGAAGATGCGCTCAGGACGGCTGCGCTGGACGTTGAGGATCTTGCCCCGGATCGGCAGGATCGCCATGGTGGCGGGGTCGCGCGCCTCCTTGGCTGAGCCCCCGGCCGAGTCGCCCTCCACGATGTACAGCTCGGACTCTTCAGGATCGCCTGATGAGCAGTCGGTGAGCTTGCCGGGCAGGCCGGCACCGCCCAAGGCCGACTTGCGCACCGTGTTGCGCGCCTTCTGCGCCGCGATGCGCGCCCGGCGAGCATCGATGGCCTTGCCGGTGACCAGCTTGGCCTCGGTCGGGTGTTCTTCGAGCCATTCGCCGAGCCCGCTGTAGGCGGCCTTCTGAACGAGGCTTCGCATAGCGGTGTTGCCCAGCTTGGCCTTGGTCTGACCTTCGAACTGCGGGGCTTCCATGCGGACGCTCACCACTGCGGTGAGGCCCTCGCGGATGTCGTCGCCTTGGAGGTTGTCGTCGTCGGGACGCAGCATCTTGCGATCACGGGCGTAGTTGTTCATCGCGGACGTCAGTGCCGAGCGGAAACCTTCGGCATGCATGCCGCCCTCGACCGTGTTGATGCCGTTGGCGAAGCTGTGGATGCCATCGGTGTTGAAGCCGGTGTTCCACTGGAAGGCGATCTCCACCTCGTCACCGTCCTCGGCTGCTGATAGGAATCCGACTTCGTCGAACAGCGCCTCGGACGACTCATTGAGATGGCGGACGAAGTCTCGGATGCCGCCCGGGTAGCAGTACTCGTGGCGGACCGGCGCGGCTGGCCGTTCGTCGATGAAGACAATCTGCAGTCCCGCATTGAGGAACGCCATCATCTGCAGCCGCTCGGTGAGCGTCTGGGCCCGGAACTCGGTGTGGTCGAAGACCGTGGGATCGGGTGTGAACGTGATGGTGGTGCCCGACGAGTCACCCGGTGACGGACCGGAGTCGGTCAGCTCGCCGACCGGTTCGCCGCCGTCACGGAACTGCAGCTTCCAGCGCCGGCCGTCGCGATCGATGGTGGCTTCGAGCTCGCTCGAGAGTGCATTGACGACCGAGACGCCGACGCCGTGAAGGCCGCCTGACACCTTGTAGCCGGTGCCGCCGAACTTGCCTCCGGCATGGAGCACCGTAAGCACCACCTCGGCTGCCGACTTGTCTGGGTACTGCGGGTGAGCCTCGACCGGAATCCCGCGCCCGTTGTCGGTGACGCTGCACGCGCCGTCCGGCCGCAAGGCGACCTCGATCGACGTGCAATGGCCTGCCATGGCTTCGTCGACGGCATTGTCCACCACTTCGTACACGAGGTGGTGCAGGCCGCCCGAACCCGTCGAACCGATGAACATGCCGGGACGTTCACGGACAGGCTCAAGCCCTTCGAGAACCGTGATGGCATCCGCGTTGTAGTCGCCGACAACGGTGCTGTCAGAGCCAGCGGCGCCCGTTACGCCGTCGCCAGTGCTTGCTGACGCGGGTGCCAGCGTCGTGTCGGTCACAGTGCGTCCAGTCTACTGGGCGGCGAGTGATTCTCGGTGTTTGAACAGTCGTGTCGATCACGACAAACCTGCTGGTCAGAGCGTATTTTCTGGTCAGTTCCCAGGTTGTACACGCAGGTGCAGCTCGGAGATCGGCGCGGCACCCGGATTGGTGTTGAGCGCATCCAGAATCCGGGCGCTGTGATAGCGCAGCTCCGTTGCCCAGGCAGGGTCATCCACGACGACGGTCAAGCGCCCGGCGTCGAGCCGCTCAGGCCGCGCATGAGCCGCGATTGCCTCGCCGACGGCCTCGGACCAGCGATCGGTCAAGTCGATCGCTCGCCCGCGCGACCCGAAACCGGCCGTGACAGATTTCAGCGATTCGCCGATCGATCGGGGCTCGCGGATGCTTGCTCTGTTGCGGCGTCGTTTCATCTCACCCACATGGTCGCGCACGCTCCCTGCGGCACCTGTCCGCCGGTTGCTCATTCGTCAGGGTGCCTCGGCTCGTCATGGCAGACCGATGCAGAGATCACCTCGCCGTCGTGCACCTCGATGCGGCTGTCGATATCGATCCCGTCGGGCACATGCCCGGTAGCCGACGTCACCACGGTCTGCGCGCCCGGCAGGCAGCCGACGAGGCGGCGCGCTCGACCCTCATCCAACTCGGAGAAGACATCATCGAGCAGGACGATGGGGGCGGTACCGACCCGGTCCGCGATGTAGTGATGCTGAGCCAGCCGCAGCGACAGCGCGATGCTGCGTTGCTCGCCTTGCGAAGCGTGCGTCCGTGCAGCCAGACCCTCAAGCGTGATCTCCATCTCGTCGCGATGCGGACCGACGGAGGTCGTGCCGCGCCGCAGATCGTCGGAGCGTGCACCCGCCACCGCGGCAGCCAGCGACATGTCCGCCCACGAAGTCACGTACACCAGCTCCAGGGATGCATCGGTACCCGCCAGCTGCCGGTAGGCCTCCTGGGCAACAGGTGCCAATGCCTCAACCAGCTCCGCTCGGCACCGGACCACGGTCTCGCCCGCCGTCGCGAACTGGTGATCCCAGACATCCAGCGTGTTCAGGGCATCGCTGTCAGGTCGCTGGCCGGCTTGCTTCAGCAGATTGTTCCGCTGACGCAGGATGCGCTCGAGGTCCGCGCGCGCCGCCCGGAACTCACGATCAGTGCTGGCGAGCACCTCATCGAGCAGGGATCGCCGCATCGACGGCCCACCAGCAGCAATGGCCAAGTCAGCCGGGCAGAACACCACGGCGGTGACGATCTCAGCGAGGTCTCGCAACGATCGCGCGCGCTCGCCGTTGACCTGCGCCCGGGATCGCCCGCCTGCCGGAATCTCCATCTCCACCAAGCTGCTGCGATTCCGCCGCTGGATCTCCGCGCGCACGTAGGCCCGCTGCGAACCCGCCCGCACCAGCGTCTCGGCAGTCGCGCCCCGGAACGAACCTGAGCCGTCCAGCATCGCCACTGCCTCGAGGAGGTTGGTCTTGCCGTGCCCGTTCGGTCCCACCACCAGTGTCCGACCGGGATCGAAGGAAATCTCGGTGGACCGATGATTCCGGAAATTCTCGACGCTCAGCCAAGCGATGATCACGACACCCGGACGGGCATCAGCAAGTACAGGAATTCGCCCTGTCCTGGAGTCTGCAGCACCGCCGGCTTCAGCGCATCGAGGCGGACGAGTTCGACGGTGTCACCCCCTGCGGCCTCCAAACCCTCGATCAGGTAGTCGGGGTTGAAGGCAACGGTGGTCGACTCCCCGGAGTACACCGCGTCGACTTCTTCGCTCGCGCTGCCGACGTCCTGGCTGATGACCGTGAGCTCGATGCTGTCGTCGCGCAGCTCCATCCGCAGCGGCGCATTCGTGTCGCGTGCCAGCAACCGGAGCCGCCGGGCGCCGTCCAGCAGCGCAGCGCGATCGATCTCCAGGCGATTGTCGAACGAATCCGGAATGAGCGGCTCGTAGCTGGGGAAATCGCCAGCGATGAGGCGGCAGGTGACTTGCGCGGACTGATTCTCGTCACTGACCTCAAAGGTGACCTCGCGTTCGCCCAGACGCATGGTGACGTCGGAGTCTTCATCGAGGATCCGGCCCAGCTCCTCCAGCGCACGCGATGGCACGAGAACCTGCTGCCCGGCCTCGAGAACTTGGGCTTCGGGCAGATCCCGCAGTGCCAATCGATAGGAATCGGTTGCCACAAGGCGCAGGCCGTCACCCCGTGCGGTCAGGAGCACTCCGGTCAGGATGGGCCGGGCGTCGTCTGAGCTGGCGGCCCGGACGACTTGCCGGAAAGCCTCCGCAAGGTCACCGGCCGGCACGGTCACACTGTCGCCCGCCGGCACGGGAAGCGTCGGGAAATCGGCGACCGGCAAGGTCCTCACTGAGAACTGGGCCCGGGCACTGCTGATCTGCACATCCTCGTCGGTGACCTCGAGACTCACCTCGCCGCTGGGCAGCGCGCGAACGATGTCGGTCAGCAAGCGGGCCGGCACGACCGTCTCCCCTTCAGCCTCCACCGGTGTGCTCAGACGGGTGCGCACGGTGAGATCCAGATCAGTCCCTGTCACCGTGAGGCCTGCACCATCTGCCCGCAGATGCAGTCCGGTGAGCACAAACAGGCCGCCCCCACGCGCGTTGACCCCTCGACTGGCCAAGGTCAACTGATCGACCAGTGCATCTCGTTCAATGCGCAGTTTCACGGGCGGTTCTCCTTGACCAGGTCAGACCGGTGAGATGGACAATCCTCAATATGAAGGTTGAGAGTTCTTCGGTAGTAGCTGTAGGGGCTGTGGATTGTGGACGACCAGCCGTTCTTGCAGATCAGAGCGGCACAGTCTGTCAACAGTGTTGCCTGCTGAATCCACAGCTCTCAGTCGCCTTGTTCTACTCGCCGTCACGATGGTGGATAAACCCAATTTGTCCCGAGGTCTACGAAGGACTTTTCCACTCGTTGTCCACAGTGTGTGGAGACACCCTACGTCTGCTTTGTTGCCCGGCAGCGGAACGCCAGCAGCGAGACCCGATCAGGCGGCCCGGACTCGTGCGATCAGCTGCGCTACCTGGTCGTAGACCTTGCGTTCAGACGGCAGCAGGCTGTTGATCTTCTTCACGGCGTGCATGACAGTGGTGTGATCTCGGCCACCGAAGACGCTTGCGATGGCGGGGTAGCTCAAGTCGGTCAGCTCACGCATTACATACATGCTGATCTGGCGCGCCTTCACTAAGCCCTGCTGCCGGCCCTGACTGGTGAGCTCGGTGATGCCGTAGCCGAACATCTCCGCCGTCAGCTCGAGGATCCGGTCGGTGGTGATCGGCCGTTCCTGCGGTGCGCGGACGTCGCTGAGGATCTGCTGTGCCATCTCGAGACTCACCGGACTGCGCGTGAGGCTTGCGTAAGCGGTGACGCGGACCAGCGCGCCTTCGAGTTCACGGATGTTGTTGGTGATCAGATGCGCGATGTGCTCGAGCACCTCATCGGGGACATGGCCGTGCTCGGTCTTCTTGCGCAGGATGGCGACGCGCGTCTCCAGATCCGGCGGTTGGATGTCGGTGATGAGACCCCATTCGAACCGGCTGCGCAGGCGGTCCGACAGCGTCGCGATGCTGCGAGGCGGCCTGTCCGAGGAGATGACGATCTGCCGACCGGCCACGTGCAGCGAATTGAAGGTGTGGAAGAGCTCTTCCTGCAAGCCTTCCTTGCCCTCCATGAACTGGATGTCATCGAGCAGCAGCACGTCGAGTTCGCGGTACCGCCGCTTGAACGCCGGTGTCGTATTCGTGCGGATGGCCTCGATGAACTCGGAGAGAAAGGTCTCCGTCGAGACATAGCGAACGCGATGCTCCGGCAGCGTGTCGCCGAGGAAGTTGACGATGGCCTGCAGGAGGTGGGTCTTGCCGAGGCCTGTTCCGCCGTGAATGAACAGTGGGTTGTACGCGATGCCGGGTGTCTCGGCAACCGCCAGCGCTGCAGCTTGGGCGAACCGGTTGCTGCTGCCGGTGACGAAGCTCTCGAACGTGTACCTGGGATTCGTGATGTCGGCACCGGCCACAGGTCGCTGCGTCTCGACGGCCGGCAGCGGTGTGCCGTCGCTGGGTTGGGCAGGAACCGGAGTCGCACCGTGAGCTGCGCCGCCGGCGGGGTGCCATGTCTCGCTGTTCGCATCGCCTGAGGTCTCGTCGTCAGCGAGGATTGCATCGAATTCGTGCGTGTCCGCGTCGGTGCCGTTGGCCGCATCGAGATCGTCGAGCTCGGGTCGGGTCTCGATCTCGTAGGTCCCCGGCCGTACTGGCAGCCGTTCGAAGGCGGCGTGAAGCATGGGGATGTAGCGGCGCTGGATGCGATCGCGAATCATGTTGCTGGGCGCGATCAGCACCGCCAGCTCGTTGTCGATGTGCAGGGCTTGCAGGTGGCGGAAGTAGCCCAGCCAGAGCGCGTCCGACACGGTTTCGCGCAGGATCTTGCGGCACTGCGACCACAGCTCGTCGGTGTTGGCACGGGTGCTCGCGTCGGCTGTTGCAGGCTCCTGTGACGTCCCCCGAGAGGAGCTGAGTGTTTCCTGAGCGTCTGGGATGTCGGGGCGGTCGTCGGGTTCGTGCGATGCGGAATGCGCATGCGGAGAACTCACCACGACAACCTTCTTCGTCTGCGGCCGTCGGGGACCCGGGCGACCTCGGTGATCGCATGCGGGCCACGGAGCGGCGTCCGGTAGAGGGAACTTATGGCCGCGCTTGTGATGTCGCAAGCGCGCATTCTCGGACCCTCTCCGACCCGCAAGTGACACGCGTCCGTCAATTCGTCAACAGCTACATAACACCCGTACAACAGGCGGTTGACACCGGGATTTGTGAGGCGGGCTTCGCGCGTGTCGCCGTTCGAATCTCTCCGCAGGCACACGCACATCTCGGATCTGCCGCGCGCGTTTGCGCGCGATCGGCGCCGCGCTCGCGTCACGAGATGCCCGCGGTGCCTACCCGCACCGACACCCGTAGGCTGTCAGTGCTTCCGGGGCGACTCCCGGGCACGCTCCGGCCGCCGCACCGCACTTCGCGGACCAGCCCGCGGCCTGAACCTCCAGGAGGCTGCAGCGTGAAGCGCACGTACCAACCTCACAATCGCAGACGAGCACGCAAGCACGGCTTCCGTCATCGCATGTCCACCCGCGCAGGTCGGGCAATTGTGAACTCTCGCCGACGCAAGGGCCGGCAACGGCTGAGCGCCTGATCGATTCGTGCCGCAGCAGGGCCGACTTCGCAGCGTTGCGCCGCGGCCGCCGCTTCGGCAGCGAGTTGCTGTGGATGTCGTTCGCAGCAGACCCCGAACTCGAGCGGCCACGCGTGGCGTTCGCGCTCAACCGTTCCAGCGGCACCGCCGTCGAACGGAACCGGGCGAGACGGCGATTGCGGGCCGTTCTCGGCGAGCACGCCGGCCGCTTGACGGCCGGGCGCTACCTCGTCGGCACACGCGGTTCGGTCTCGCAAGTGACCTACCGCCGTGCACAGACCCAGCTGCTGGAGATGCTGACGTCCGCCGGGGCGCTGCAGAGGCCGAAGGACTCGACAACATGAGATCCGGGCCCTTCGCGCGCATCGCAATAGCGACCGTGCGGTTCTACCGGGCCCTCCCCCGATCGAGACCGCCCTCATGCCGGTTCGATCCGACGTGCTCGCAGTACGCGTTGGATGCGTTGCGCACCTGGGGAGCTCTCCGCGGCGGCTGGCTGGCCATTCGGCGCATCTGCCGCTGCCACCCATGGGGTGGCTGGGGCTATGACCCGGTGCCTGCGAGAGTGTCCCCCGCGGAGGAACCAGCCGGCGTGACCGAGGTATCGGAGCACTCATGTTCGATGTGATCTTCGACGGCATCGCCGGCGTGATGGCGTGGTTCTACTCGCTGGTCAACGACTACACGTTCGCTATCGCCATGCTCACGCTGGCGATCATGCTGCTATTCACCCCGCTCACGCTGCGGGGCGCCCGCTCGATGACGAAACAGCAGGCACTGCAGCCCGAACTGGCGCAGCTTCGGAAGCAGTACGCCGGCGACCGCCAGAAGATCAACGAAGAGACCATGAAGCTGTTCCAGGCCCACGGGGTAAGCCCGCTGGGCGGGTGCTTGCCGAACCTGGTGCAGATCCCGATCTTCTTCGTGCTGTACCGGGTGATCTGGAACCTGCGCATCCCCGACCCGAATCCTCCGAACCCAGGCGACGACCCCTACCCGCGCAACCTGAACTCTGATTCGCAGATGTACGAGGACATCGTCGCAGCGGACGGCGAGTTGCGCTCGCTCGGCATGGATCTGGCCAAGTCGGCCCGAGAAGTCGTACAGGCCGACTTCGTGGAAGGGCTGCCCTACCTGGCGCTCGTGGCGGTCACCTTCGTGCTGGCCTGGCTCCAGCAGCGCCAGATGGCGAGGCGGCGTGGCACTGCCACCCTGCCGAACCGCCAGATGGAACTCATGATGAAGTATCTGCCCTTCATGCTGCCGGTGTTCAGCTTCTTTGTGGCTGCAGCGTTGGTGCCGTACTTCATCGTGTCGAGCATCTACCGGATGCTCACCCAAGCATTCATTCACGCCACGATGAAGCCGCCGCAGTCCATCGCCGCTGCCGGCAGCGACGGCGACGTCATCGAGGCCGAGACGGTTCCCGACCCCGAACCGGATCCCAAACCCGAGCGTTCGGTGCCGAACCAACGGTCACGCAAGGCGCTTGACGCCGAGGCGGCCCGGCGCGCGGCCCGGGCAGAACGTCGAGCAGAACGCCGGACAGACGCCTCGGACGCTCAGCACGACGGCACCGAAGAATCCGAGCCGTCCCCGGCTCCTGTGGTTCGCCGGACTCGGGCGACCTCCCAGCCGCCCCCCGAGACTCCCAAGCGCAGTCGCCGGGCAGCGTCTGCTGCGAGCCGCGATTCTTCAGCTCGCCGAGATGCCGCCGAAGGCCGGAGTCGTCGCCGCGGACGCTCAGCTCCCGAACCGGCACCCAAGCGAATCCAGAGTCGCCGCACATCGGGAGATGGTCGAACCCGCAACCGTCGCAAACGATGAACGGCATGCTGGCAAGTCTGGAGTCCTAGGGCGCTCACATGGAGTGGATCGTGATGACTGCCCCGACCGTGGACGAGGCGCGAGTCCGCGCACTCGATGCACTGTCCGTCGCCGCTGAGGATGCGGACATCGAGGTCCTGGCGACGCCGACGCGCTCGCATTGGGGACTCCGGCACCACCCCGCTCGAGTGCGGGTACGTGTGCGCCCCATGGGCCCGCCGCCACGCGTGGGCGAAGCTCGGCGTGATCGGCGACAGCGTCGGCGATCCGGCGGCGGCGGTCGCAATGCGAAACGACGGCCGAACGCCGGGCAGGGCCAGAACGGCAGCGGCAAACGATCCCGCCGTCGTTCCAGATCAGGTTCGCGCTGACCCGGTACGGCTCACTTCGTCAATGGATGCCGCTGCTGCGCGACCTTGAGCTTGAAACGCTTGTTGGGCGACATTGACGGGAACGGACTGATCTTCAGCTTGTAGTTCGACGGCGAAATCTCGAAGGTGAAGTAGTGCGCGAGCATCAACAGGCTCATCAGCATCTGCAACTCCACCATGTGAGAGCCAAGACAGCTATGCGTGCCAAGACCAAACGGTGCGTACCCCGGCGTTCGGTGCTCGCCGCGTGAAGGCAGGTAACGATCGATGTCGAATGTGAAGGGATCCGGAAAAACTTCGTTCATGTAGTGCGGTGCCGTCGTGGCAATGAACACCTTGGAGCCGACCGGCAATTCGTAGTCTTCAACGACGCATGCGTTCATCACCGTGCGGATCGACATCGGCACCGTCGGCCACAGTCGCAAGCACTCCATGATGAAACGTCGAGTGACGTCGATGGCGGGAGAACTCAGGTCATCTGGCGACGGATCTCCGTTGCCGAATAAGGCATCGGCTTCCGCCTGGATCTGCTCATATAGATGCGGCTGAGACACCATCGCATGCAAGATGAAGCTGAGCTCGTCTCCCGCGTACATTCCCGCGAGTACCGGTGCTGAGAAAGTAAAGCTGAGATTTGATTCGGGTACGAAAATCGGATCGCTGGTGTGCAGACTGAGTACGTCGTCGGCAAGATCGCGAGGACACCCGGCCCTCTGCGCGGCCGTGTGCGATTCCAGAACGCGCTCGTACAGAATGTCAACCACCTTCTTCTTGCGCTTCATGCGTGGCGTATTGAGCATGAAGTTCGGCAAGACGTTGACGACTTGGGTCATAAGCACCCGGGACTTATAGGCGATGAGGTCATCGATGACATCATCCGCTTCGATGCTCGCGAGGAACGGCGTGACCTGAGCGCCGGAGAAGCCGCGACACATGGATACAGCTCCAAATGTGTCGCCGACTTGCCACTTGCCGATGTGGGTTCGAGCGTGCTGATATACCGTCTCCAGCTGCTGCTCAAACCGCGCTCGGCCGTAACCAGCACGCAGCGATTTCCGCATGCGGAAATGATCTGCACCATCCAGCGCGGGCAACAATCCGGAGGCGTGATAGGCAGTCTCGAGACCTCGGAGATAATCACTCGACCTGAGATGCATGCGACCATGACGATGAACCCAGCGATTGACGTTGGGTCCCGATAGGAAGGTGATTTCCTGCTTGGAGAATAGGGGGCTGAGCCTGAAGACAGGACCGAACTCTTCAGTCAATTGTGCATAGACGGCAGGGATATTCCCCCGAATGAAATGACGATTGAGCAGCAGTTTGTTCAGCGGCAGCTTGGGTACCGATTTCGTCAGCGCAGAGCTTCTGAGCAGAGACGCCACCAAGTTGTGCGCGACGGCATCGGCGATGGCCCTGCCGATCAGGTCCATCTGGCAGATGAGCTGGACCCGCTCCTCCGCTTCGTCGTCGAGCTCGAAGATGAAGCGCAGAACATCGCAGGTGTGGGCGAGACCGATGATGATGACGTCTCTCGGGCTCGGTATTTCACCAAGCAGAATCGATCTGCCAATGCGTGTCTTGATGAAATGGACCGCCGTGTCGTCGTCATCGCTGGCGAAGAAGTCGCTGTGCCGGGCCGCTGCCGTCAAACTCCAGAAGTCGCCATCGTGATGCTCGAGAATCCCGAGCCCGACCAGTTGCTCCAATGCCAGGTCGATCATCATCTCGGCGCGTGGCGCGAGACGCTCCACCCAGTACTGGGCACTGCGCTGTTCAGGCTCGTTGGAGATCTGCTGGAGAGCGAGGTCCAAGATCGGCTTGCCGGTCGGCGTGGGGTCCAGCAGGATCAGCGATTCCATGTCGGTGTCAATGCGCGCCTGCAGCGAGAGCTCGGCCAGCGCCGCACCGGCCATGGCGCAATTCAGGTGCCAACCGGGAACCTGATGGAAGTAGCCGCTCTCCTCGCTGAGCAGCACCAGGATGAGTTCCTCGGTCAGGTCGAGCGGTTGCGAAGCTGCGACTTTCGTCGATGCCGTCGGTGCAATAGTCAAGTGACGCTCCTGATCACGCCGGCCACGGTGGACAGCCCGGCGTCCGGGAAGATCGTCCCAAGTGTACGGATACTTGGGGGTGAGGGGTGCAGCACCGGCTACCCGGCCTAACCTGCCGGCATTGCTTCGGATGGAGAGCGCGCCTCGATGACCGCCCGACCCCAGCAGGATACGAACATTAGTTCGCTTCCACCATTCCCGGAAGGCTGGTACTTCGTCGCGACGCTCGAAGCTGTCGAGAAAGCTGGCTTGATTCATCGAACTTGGATGGGCGAAGAGATCGTCATCTGGTCGAATGCGGCTGGCCAGATCTGCATCGCGAGATCGATATGTCCCCACCTGGGCTCCGATCTGGGACCTGAAGCCGGGGGGAAAATCGTCGACGGCCGACTGGTCTGTCCCTTTCACGGATTCGAGTTCGAGGCCAGCGGGCAGTGCGTGGCCACGCCATCTGGAGCGCCCGCCCGTTCAGCGCAGCTGGACCTCTTCGAAGTGCGCGAGACCGAAGGCCTGATCTTCGGTTGGTGGGGCCTCGGAGGACGACCTTCGCAGTGGCAGTTGCCTGATGTCCCTGGAACCGGCGACGACTGGACCGATCTGCAGATCCGGACGATTCGGTTTGCCGGCCATCCGCAGGAAACCAGCGAGAATTCGGTAGACATCGCGCACCTGAGCTATATCCACGGCTACCACAACGTCGCCAACGAAGCGCCGGTGTTGATTGACGGGCCGCGGCTTGAGAGCCGATTCGGTTTCTCGACGACCAGGAGAATTGCCAAGCTCGCCAAGCTCACCCTGCATGTATCAGCGATTGCCCACGTCGTGGGACTGGGCTACTCGTTCGTCGAGTTCCAAGAGCGTTCGATCGGCATTGATGCCCGGTTGTGGGTGTTGGCGACGCCGGTTGACGGCACGCTCATTGACATGTCCATCGTCTCGAGGATGCGCACACTGCACAAACCCAAGCGACCGATCGCCGGCCTGAGCTTCTTGCCGCGACGGATGCGAGCACCCATCATCAACAAGTTCATTGCGGATCTTCAGATTCGAGACGTTCAACAGGATGAGATCATCTGGAGCCGCAAGCACTACGTCCCGCGCCCCCGGCTCGTGCACACGGATGGCGAAATCATGAAGTACCGGGCGTATTGCACCCAGTTCTACGCCGATGAGCCTCTGTGCGATTCGTCGCGACCCTGAGCGCCGCGTCCCGTCCCTATGAACGTCGGGAACTTCAGGGGCTACGCGGCCGCGGACCCGTAGGCTGAGCCGCGCTCACGACGTGCGAGCAATGTGACATCAGCACGCGTTGACAGCTTGCGTGCGGCGGGCCACGACCTATGCGAGCCCGATCAGAGGTGATGAAGATGACAGGTGAGACAACGACAGCCGAACAGCAGGCCATGGTGCAGGAGTTCTTGGATGGCTTGGTGCAGGCGTTCGGCATCGAGGCGACGGCGGTTCCCGTCGCCGCAGATGACGACAGCTTTGAAATCAATCTTGAAGGCGCCAACGAGTCCCTGGGATTGCTGATCGGTCCGCGCGGACGTCATGTGGTGGCACTTCAAGAAGTCGCCAAGACGATGCTGCAGCGCCGGCTTCCTGGCGTGCGACGTGCTCGCGTCCGGGTTGACGTCGGCGGCTACCGGCAACGACGCCGTGAAGCACTCGAGGCATACGTTCGTGAGCTTGCTCAGGCCGTGGTGGACCGGGGGACCGAACGAGGACTCGAACCGATGAACGCAGCTGACCGCAAGGTTGTGCACGACACCGTGAATGAAATCTCGGGTGTTGACACCATTTCGGTCGGCGACGAGCCGCGACGCCGGGTCGTGCTCGTGCCATCGAGTTCATAGCGGGCACGTTCCTGGCCCGGGCAGCCCGACCCGCGTGGCTAGCGCGCGTCAGCAGCGGGCAGCTCGTTCAGAAGATCGGCCGCTTGCGGATCTGCTTCCAGGCTCGCGGGTAGACGTCCAGGTGTGACGGCTGGCGCGTCAGAACCGCAAAGGTGGGCTCCCCTCCGCTCAAGCCGTCGAAATCCCAGCCGAGCTCGGCCAACCCGTCGACCGGCCAACGCGCGAGCCCGTCACGCGTCGTCAGATGCGGCGGCTCGCTGACCACCAGCCTGCCGCCGGGTTTCACTAGGCCGCTGCTGCACTCCGCGACTGCCCCTGGCGGGCCGAATGCCCGGCTGACGACACCGTCGTATGCGTGTCGATGCTCGGGTTGGTGTGCAAGCTGCGCGGCATCCCCGCTGGCAATCCGGACTCTGTCGCTGATCCCGAGGCGACGAACCGCGTCCCTCAAGAACTCCGTTCGGCGCTCGGACCGATCCAGCAAAGCGAACTCGACGTCCGGTTCATCGAGGGCCATGACGAGCCCCGGCACTCCCCCGCCGCTTCCCAGATCGCACCAGCGTTGGCCCGGTTCAGGACGGGCTGCGCCGCAATGGGCCCGCGCGTGCTCGACATGTGCTTGCAGATCGCCTGTTCCGAGGTAACCGAGCCGCTGACCCCGCGCGAGCTGATCCAGGAGCAGATCGAGGGCCGGATCCATGGCCCCAGTCACCGTAGTCCAGACGTTTCACGTGAAACATCGGACGTCGGGACCCCGCCGCGCGTACAGCGACGGCGTACTCTCAGAGGCGAAGCCGTGGCCCGAGCGGCCCGTGAACGGGAGACAGAATGGGCCGGATCATTGCGGTGACGAACCAGAAGGGCGGCGTCGGCAAGACGACGACGGCCGTCAACCTGTGTGCGTCGCTCGCGGAAGCCGGTCAACGGACCCTCCTCGTCGACATGGATCCGCAAGGAAACGCTGCGACTGGTGCCGGCATCAACCCGCGTGTGCTGGATCTTTCGATGTACCAAGTCCTGCTCGGGGCTGCCGACCTGCAGGACTGCATCCAGTCGACCGAGATCGAGAACTTCGCCGTCGCGCCTGCGCGGCTGGAGATGTCTGGGGCCGAAATCGAACTCGTGTCCGTCTTTAGCCGTGAGTTGAGACTCCGTCACGCACTGCAACCGCTGATCGACGATTACGACTACATCTTCATTGACTGTCCCCCGTCGCTCGGTCTCCTGACTGTCAATGCCCTGAGCGCAGCCACGGAAATCCTGGTGCCCGTCCAGTGCGAGTACTACGCGCTCGAAGGACTCGGCCAGCTGCTGCACAACGTCGACATGGTGCGAGAGGGGCTCAATCCTGCCCTCGTGATCAGCGCCATCGTGATGGTCATGTACGACGCCCGGACCCGGCTCGCGGCCGAAGTGGTCCGAGATGTACGCCGGCACTTTGGAGACCGGGTCTGCAGAGTCGTCATACCTCGGTCAGTACGACTGTCGGAAGCGCCGAGCGTCGGCCAACCGGTGACCGTCTACGCACCGTCGAGCCGAGGCACCGTTGCATATCGGGAGCTTGCCCGGGAAATTCATGAACGAGGAGATCCCCACCACGGCGTCGTCGATCATTCCGCAGGCGCCCAAGCCGATGGTGCTGATGATGCCCACGACACCGACGAGCGTTACGACGTAGTCGAAGGAGCGTCGACATGAACGCCCAGCGAGGTCTTGGACGTGGGCTCGGCGCGCTGATCCCGACAGGCCAGTCGGCTTACCGCGAGGTCCCGCTCGGCGCTGTCGAGGTCAACCCCTTGCAACCCCGGCGGCACTTCGATGCGGCGTCGCTCGACTCGCTCGCCGACTCGATCCGCCAGATTGGCGTCCTGCAGCCGATCGTGGTGCGTGAGACCGGCATCGTCGGGCGTTACGAGATCATCGCTGGGGAACGCCGCTGGCGGGCAACCCAGATTGCCGGCCTCGACACCATCCCGGCAGTCGTGCGTGCCGCCGATGACGAATCGAGCCTGACGCACGCCTTGATCGAGAACGTCCACCGGGCGGATCTCAACCCTCTGGAAGAGGCTGCCGCCTACCGGCAGCTGATCGACGACTTCGGTGCCACGCACTCCGAGCTCGGGCGCCGGATGGGCCGCAGCCGAGCGGCAATCACCAACTCGCTGCGGCTCCTGTCACTGCCTGTCACCGTGCAGCGCTTTCTGCTGGACGGCGAGCTCTCGGCCGGTCACGCCCGCGCGCTCCTGGGCTGCGAGGATCCTGTCGAGATCGAGCTGCTCGCAGAGCGCATCGTGGACGAGGGCTGGTCGGTCCGTGCGGTTGAGGAAGCTGTCAGATCCTTGGGCACCTCACCAGTGCCCGATGTCCAGCCGGCTTCGAATGATGAACGGGACGCGGGTGCTGCAGCTGCTCCCGAAGCAGAGCGCCCGGCTGCAGTCTTGGAGGTAGAGGCAGCATTGTCTGTCGCCTTGGCGACCTCGGTGGAGGTTCAGATGGCGAGCCGTGGGGGACACATTGTCATCAGATTCGCCGATTTGGCCGACCTATCGCGGCTCTTCGACACCATGACGGCCAACTTTCCAGAGTCGCTTGAAGGTTGACGTTATGCGGGGAGCAAGTTGAATCTTCGGCGCTGACTCGTCAGACGGGCCGGATTCACAGCCTCAATCTGAACTTGTTGTCCACTTCCTGTGGACAACTTGGGGAGAACGAGAAGCGGCTTCGCAGTCACCCGCGGCACGGTGAGACCACGAACAGGCAGACAGGATCACGCAGCGGAAATCACGCAGACGGCTGGGTGACCAGCAAGTCTCGCGTGGACTGGGCTACGGCGCTGGCTACCTCACGGTTGCATTCCAGGAGGATGTCAAGCCCTTCAAACCTGCACAGGACTGCGGGCATGGCGCTCTCGCGCAGCATCGGCAAGCCCATGCCGCTCGTCGGCATTTCACCGAACATTGGTTCGAGCCGCTCGGCAATATCTGCGGCCAGCCGCTGACCAGCCCGGCTGACGAAGTGGCGTCCCTGGAAGTAGCTAATCGAAGGTGCTGTGGGCTTCACTTCGAAGCCGATGTACACGGCTGCGCCGAACCGGTTGACCTGCGCCGCTTGCGCGGACCAGTCGGGATGGTGCACCGTAAGAACTTCCGCACCGTTGCGCCCGACGGCCCGCCTGACCGACGCGGTGACCGGTTCGAGGCCACCGGCTTCGCCGATGGCAATCCGGTGGCCCGCCAGTTGGCCTCCCGCGGATTCCAGCCGTTGACGCTCGGTGATGTGCGCTACCACCGAAGCATCGCCGAGGGGACGCACGAGTCGCTGCAGCGTCCGCAGGGTATGACCGCCGCAGACGCCGTCTCCGCCGAGCCCCATGTTGAGCTGGAAGTCAGCCAGCGCCCCCGCCGTCAGCGGGCCCCAGATGCCGTCGATGCGCCCGACTGAGAATCCCAGCGTGCTGAGCATGCGCTGCACCTCGGACACGTCGTCGCCGCGCAGCTGGGGAGTGCGCAGATACAGCAGGCGATCTCCGAGGCGCTGGCCGGCCTCGATCAACAGGGACCAGGTCTCAGGACCGCAAATGCCGTCGACATCGATGGAGCGGTGGTGCTGGAATGCCCGAACAGCGTCGGCCGTCGCAGCATCGAAGATCCCGCTGACTGGGCCGTTCCAATGGCCTGTCGCGCTCAGCCGGTGCTGGAGGTCTCGTACGTGCGGACCTGCCGCGCCGATGCCGAAGGGTCGGATCAGAGGAATTCGCCGATCTCAGCCAGCAAGGCACTCTTCGGCTTGGCGCCGACCAGGCGCTTCGCCGGTTCTCCGTCCCGGAACATGATGAGCGTCGGGATGCTCATCACCTGGTAGCGCATCGCCAAGTCGGGGCTCTCGTCCACGTTGACCTTCGCTATGCGGATGTTGTCTTGCTCCGCAGCGATCTCTTCGAGGATCGGGGCGATCATCTTGCACGGCCCACACCACTCGGCCCAGAAATCCACCAGCACTGGGCTGTCAGCGCTCCCGACGGTCTCGTCGAATGTGCTGTCGTCCAAGGTGGATATGCCTTCGGCCATTGGGGGCTCCTCATGTCGCGATTACAGCGAGGCTAATGCGCCGACTTCGATATACGGCGGCTGATCTGGCAGAGCTAGTGCCCGCGAGCCTCGAGCCAGCGCTCCGCGTCGATAGCGGCTTGGCACCCCGAGCCCGCAGCGGTCACCGCCTGCCGGTAGTAGTCGTCCTGGACATCGCCGCAGGCGAAGACGCCGGCGATGTTGGTCCGCGCGCTGCCGGCCTCGGTCACGAGATAGCCGTTCGGCTTGCGATCCAGCCAATCCGCAAACAGCTCGGTATTCGGCCGGTGACCGATGGCGACGAAGAGCCCGGTGACATCGAGCGAGGAGTGCTCGCCGGTCTGGGTGTCTTCCAGCGTGAGGCCCTCGAGCCGCTCGTCGCCGTGAATCGCCTGTACGCGACGATTCCACAGGAACTCGATGCGGTCGTTGTCAAACGCGCGGTCCTGCATGATCTTCGACGCCCGGAGCTGGTCACGCCGGTGCACGAGGTACACCTTGGACGCGAAGCGTGTCAGGAACAGGGCCTCTTCGAGAGCGCTGTCGCCCCCTCCGACCACGGCGATCTCCTGATCCCGGAAGAAGAACCCGTCACAGGTTGCGCAGGTGGACACGCCGTGACCGATCAGACGCTCTTCGTCGGGCAACCCGAGCAGCAAGCTCTGGGCCCCGGTCGACACGATCACCGTGCGGCCGAGATAGCGGTCGTCGCCGATCCAAACAGCAAACGGTTGTTCGCTGAAATCCACCTTGGTCGCCTTGGCGGTGCGGAACTCGGCGCCGAACCGTTCTGCCTGTGCCCGAAAACTCATCATCAGCTCGGGTCCCATGACACCGTCAGGAAAGCCGGGATAGTTCTCGACGTCGGTAGTCAGCATGAGCTGCCCACCAGGTTGATCGGAGGTTGATGACGGTTCACCCTCGATGACCAGCGGCGCCAGCCGGGCGCGGGCTGTGTAGATCGCTGCGGTCAGGCCTGCGGGACCGCTTCCGATGATGATGACGTCACGTACCGCCACGGCGTCGTCAAGAGTGCTGTCAGCATTGGTCATGTGTGAGCCGTCCCGCGGCGACGGCGCTTGGACCACGCCCATGCGCCAGCGACACCGAATGCTGCGCTCGTGATGAGATGGGCTGCCCATACATCGCCGGGCACCACGATGTCGAGCGCTCGAACTGCCGCAACTGCGACGAGCACCACGACACCCACGGCGGCCGTTGCGATCGCGACGCCGTAGACGAGCGCGCGAACAGCGGTCACCAAGGGTCCGCTTGTGCGCGAGCGGACAGCTTCGACAGCATCGGTGAACCTGGCCACGGCTGCGTCGATGCTGTCGTCGACCGCGGGATCGGCGTCGGGTTCCGACGCGCCGTTGCGCCCTGTCTTCGAACGGCCGGCGCCGCGCACGGGGCTCATCGGCGGCAGGCTAGTGGTGAGTCTCGGCCGCACCCCGCGATCACCCATGCCCGAACCGCCATGGGGCAGCTGACCGCTACGGCGTCACGGCATCGGTGCCCGTGGGTGCCTCCTGCGCCCCCGATGTCGTGCTGACGTCGATCCTGGAAACCGTGACCCGGTGCCCGCCGCTGGGAAGCTCGTCGCCGAGGTCGGTGATCCACACCAGCAGAGCTGCAGCATCGGCGGCGGGCAGATCGAGCGTCGTCGAACCGGTGATGTCCGAAGCGACCGCCACGGGGTTGCCCCAGTCGATCAGCGTCCGGTTCCGCTCGGTCGAGACGTACACCTCGATCGACCAGCCCACGGTGGGGGAGTCGATTGCCAGGCGATCTAGGTGTGCTGGACCGCCGGGAGCGAGCACGATGATGAGGCCGACGCCGTCCTTCAGACCGCCGAAATCGCGGGTGCTGTAGCGCGCCGTGCTCCAGCCGGTGGTGGGATCGCCGTCGTTGATGAAGATCAACCGCTCGGGGTGCTCGACCCGGTCGTCGCCCGCTGGGTCGAAGTCGGTGATGGACTCCAGCGGCACAGGCACGCGCCGCAACGGCGTCGTGGTCGTGACAGGGACGGTGGACTGCGGCGTGGTCGTCGTAGCCGCAGGGGGCCCGGTCGGTGCCACGGTGACGACAGGCGGCGATTCGCCACTGGGATCGACACTCGGAGCGGTCGTGGCAATGGCCTGCGCCGCTGGGCGCTCGGATTCTTCGGGCTGCTCTATGAAGAGGGCGATGCCGACGAGGGTCGCAGCGGCGGCCACCAGCACTCCTACCGGCGCGAGCCAGTGGCGCTCGGTCTGCCATACCGACCTGCGGTCGGTGTGGCCGTCGTCGGCGTGCGGCAGGTCGTCGACCACCGAACGCAGGGCGAGCAGCATCGACGGCACGTCAGGCCACGGGTCTGACGCACTGATGGCGCGCGCCAGCACCGGCGCCACCACGTCAGGCACCGCGGGATCCAGCTCCCAGGTGCCGTCGGGTCGTCGCTGGGGAGCCGCGCCGGCGATCAACCGATGGGCGAGCACGGCCACCGACATCAAGTCGGCCCGCCGGGTGGCGGGGATGGTGACCGCGTCGTCGGTCGGCGGACCGTTGAGGATGACCCAGCCGACCTCAGCTCGCCATCCGATGTAGTCGGCGTCGACACCGCCGTGGGCGAAACCCGAGCTGTGCAGAACCGCCAGAGCCTCGGTCACCGCGATCACGATGCGGACGGCTTCGGCCGCAGCGAGCCGCTTGATGTCGCCGTTGGGCGCGGTGAGTTCGTCGACAAGCAGCCTGGTGGGCAGCTGCTCGGTGACGATGGCAAAGTGCTCGACTTCGTCGTAGGTGTCCAGGATGTGCAGGAGGCCGTGATGCTCCACCCGAGCGAGAGCTTTGGCCTGCAGGCGCAGCCGGTGCCCGATCTCGCTGTCGGCGGACGACCTGCGGATGGTCACGGGCCGATTGAGCGTCCGGTCGAGACCTGACCACGTCTCGACCGCACCCGGCTGAAGCAGTTCGCGCCGCTCGTACCGCTCGCTTGTGATGCTGGAGTCCGTCATCAGCGCGTCGACGGATCCCGCGAGGCCGGACCTGGGGGGTCCGCAGCATCGGCTGTTGCGGTCACTCCGGTGAGACGGACGCGGGTTCCCGCTCGATGAAGACCACACCGATCGTTCCGGCACCCGTATGCGCGCCGACCACCGGCCCGATCATCATCACCTCAGGTTCGGCATCGGTGAGGGGGGCGACTCGGGCCACGAAGTCGTCGACGTCTGCGCAGTCGGCGTGCATGACGGCGAGCCGTTCGATGTTCGCGCGTTCGGTTGACACCAGATCGACCAGGTGTGCGAGCGCACGTGTGCGTGTCCGCTGCTTGCCGGCCGGTTCGACGCGCCCATCGGTCACCGTGATCAACGGCTTGATCGACAGCACCGATCCGAGCAGTGACTGGGCTGCCCCGATGCGGCCACCCTTGCGCAGGTTCTCCAAGGTGTCCAAGGCAGCGTGAATGCGGACGCGCGGCGCGACTGACTGCACGAAATCGACAATCTCTGTGCCGCTGGAGCCGTTGGCGGCGAGCTCGGCTGCAGCGATGACGATGAGGCCGAGTCCCGCGCTGACTGAGCGGCTGTCCACGACGTGGCAGGGAAGCTCAGCGTGCGCCCCGGCTGCCTGCTGGGCAGCTTCGATTGTGGCCGAGAGATCGCCGCTCAGCGTGATGACGACCACTTCGGGAGCGCCCGCGTCCACTGCACGCTGGTACGCCTGCGCAAAAGCGCCTGGCGCGGGTGCGGCCGTGGAGGGCAGCTCGGGGTCGGATCGGCAGCGCTCCCAGAAGTCGGCCGTGCTCAGCTCGACCCGGTCGACGAACGTCTCGGTGCCGAATCGAATCTCCAGCGGAACGATCGTGATGCCAAGCTCGGCGACGGCGTCGTCGCTGAGATCGCAGGAGCTGTCGGTGATGATGTGCACCGGTGATTGGGTTGTCATGGCTGGGAGCCTCCTTCATCGCCGTCGGACGACGGTCGCGTCGCCTCGCCGGCTGTGCCGTCGGGGGAGCTGCCGTCGGGGCGTCGACGCCAGTTCAGCATGAGACGGGGCAGCTGTGAGATCAGTGCTTGGGCGGCGGGCAGTTTGAGCGCCAGCCCGCAGCCGAGGTGCACTGCGACCATGAGCGCTGCCACGGCAGCGAATCGCAGCACCGCAGGCAGCACGTCGAGCGCCAGTGATGCCGGGATTCCGGCAGCGAGCGCGACGGCGGCAGGCACTAGGTGGCGCGCTCCCGAACCGCCGAACAGCCGCTGTTCGGGCCAGTCGGTGCGCCGTGGCAGCCCGCCGCGCGCGGTCCGCCGCGCCAGCACCGCCCGGCGCAGCAGTCCCATCTCCACCCACGCGCCGACAGCCGCACCGAACGCGAGCCCGACCGCACCCAGACGGGCCGGCAGCGCCGGATCGGAACGGATCTTCGAATCCAGCAACGACCAGGTGGACTCCCGCGAGAACAGGTCGATGTCGCCGAAACCGGTCAGGGCACCGTCGATGACCAGGACCCGGTCCAGCGGCAGCATCAGCGCTGCGCCGATGACCAGCGAGACAGCCAGGCGGATGGCGGCAATCACCGCAGCCGTCCGTGTGTCCCTCGCGGCGAACAGAACGTTCTGGCACAGCCGAGATGCCACCAACGGCACCAGACCAAGCGAGTAGGCCCCGAGGACGAGCGCGATGAGCGCGATGTCGTCATCTGCGATGGCATTGCGCAGGCCGGCCAGGTTGAAGATCGCGTCGCTCAGCGGAGTGCCCGCCGCCAGGTAGATCGCTGCAACTCCGGAGACCCCGAAGACCGTGGCGCACAGGCGTTGCGATGTCCGCTCCGCGATGACTGCGGTGTCACGGGCTCGACTCAGCTCTGTCAGTTCGGCTGCAGCGATGCTCGTGCCGATCAGGCTCAGCGGCAGCAGGTACAGCGTCTGCGCGGCAGCCATCGCCGCCGCGGCCCCGACACTGAGCAGAGAAGCGAGCGCGAGATCCAGGAACGCTGATATCTGCAAGACCCCGCGACCTGCAACGGCGGGGCCGAAGCGCTTGATGACCCCGGCTGCTTCGTGCTCGCGCCAGCGGAAGTTCAGCTTGATATGAGGATCGGCACGCCAGACGCCACGCAACTGGACTAGGACCTGTCCGGCCGCGCCCGCGGTGACACCCCAGGCCAGCGCCGTTGCCCGGCTGGTGCCGGCCACACCCCACAGGATCACACCGACGAGCACGGCGATCTGGGTGGCGTTCCACACCACGGGCGCCACATAGGACAGAAAGAAACGCCGATGGCTGTTCAGCACTCCCAGGCACCACGCGCTCAGGACGGCCAGCGCCGTGCCGCACACAGTGATGCGCACGAGGGTGACGGTGAGCTCGAAGCGATCGCCGACGAAGCCCCAGGCGATAAGTCGCACGAGCGGTCGCGCCGCGAAGATGCTGATCAGCGCCGCAGCGGCGGTGACTGCGAGCAGGAACGTGGCAACAGCGCCGGCGAGCCGGCCGGCGGCACGTTCGTCGCGCTCGCTGAGCGAGCTGTACGCCGGCACGAACGCTCCTGACAGCGCGCCCTCGCCCAAGAGGTTCTGCAGAAAGTTCGGGATCCGCATTGCTGCGGCGAAGGCGTCGCCGATGGTGCCGATTCCGAGGACGTTGGTGACCAGTGCCGTGCGCGCCAAGCCAGACAGGCGCGAGGCGCCGATGCCGGCGGCGGCCGCCGCAGCGCCCTGCCGTCGGCGCAATTCGGGCCGTCGGCGCATATTGGCGCCCAGTCGCTGCCCGCTCAGCCGGCGAGCCGCAGTTCCACCTGCTGGCGGGCTTCGTCCTCGGTCACGTCCATGCTGATGGACAACTCGGAGACGAGGATCTGGCGGGACTTCTCGAGCATGGACTTCTCGCCCGCCGAAAGACCCTTGGCGTTCTCGCGCAGCGCGAGGTTCCGTACCACCTCGGCGACCTGGTAGATGTCGCCGGACTTCAGTTTCTCCTGATGATTCTTGAAGCGACGGCTCCAGTTGGCCGGCTCGCGTACGTCTTTCTTGGCGAGCAGCTCGAAGAGGTCCTCGACGTCATCGGTGTCGATCGGCGGTCGCATGCCGACTTCGTCGACCATGTCGGCCGGGACCTTGACCGTCAGCTCGCCGTGCGCCGTCTTGAGCACCAGGTACTCGCGCGACTCGCCGAATTCATCCCGCTCCTCGCGCGCCGTGATCTCCGCTGCACCGTGATGTGGGTAGATCACGCGGTCGCCAAGCTCAAACTTCATCGTCACCTGCTCCGCTGCCGACTGCTGCGGGAGCCGAATGAGACCCGCGCCGGACAGCTAGAAGGATGCCAGAAAGTGATCTAGCTGCCACTTCGGGAGCAAGCCGCCCCGAGCGTCAGTGAGCTGGCTGCGTCGACGCCAGATCCGCTCAGCCGGCGCCGATCGGGTAGCGCCGGATGAGGTGGTTCCAACCGCAGTCGGGACACACCTCGAGTTCATACGCCACGAAGTTCCCGCGGCGCCGTGCAACGCGCTGGAGTTCTGCGTCCGACAAAACGCACTTGCCGCCGCTGCCCATCCTGGGTCCGAATACATAGCCGACGATGCGGAGTTCGCCGTCTGGGCACAGCGGGCAGCTGCGGCCGAGCGGCGGAGCTGCGTTGCGAGCCGCCCGCAGCAGTTCAGGGTGGGCATCGCACGCCTCAGCACGTGAGACCACGCCGGCTTCCACGTCCGCCAGCAACCGTCGCCGCTTGAGCCGGTAGTCGACTGAGCCCGGCACCGGCGATGCTGGCTCGGGTGCGATGTAGGGCTGGAGCGCCACGCGGTTCACGATAGTTGCGTGTCTCGAGCCTGATCGCGCTCTGCCGGCTCAGCCGTCTCGCTGACGATCCCACTCGCGAAGCAGTTCACTGGCGCGCTCTGGGCTCAGCGGACCGAGCTCGATCTGCCGCTCCCGCAGCCAGCTCAGTGCTTCGCCGACGACTGCGCCGGACGCCTCGAGCAGCTCCATGACACGGTGGCCATCGACGGGAAGGCAGCCGAGCGCCGGGCCTTCTGCGGTGCGCACTTCGGTCAGCCACGCGTCGAATGGCTCGATGAGGGGACGGCCCCACGCACGCAAGGCGACGAGCGCGGCGTCGAGGCTCGCATCGTGATCGATGACGAGACGGCGGGCGACGGGCCGCCACCCCGCATCCTCGGCGATGTCTGG
The DNA here is from genome assembly GCF_965203655.1 of Candidatus Poriferisodalis sp. Taxonomy (GTDB): domain Bacteria; phylum Actinomycetota; class Acidimicrobiia; order Acidimicrobiales; family Poriferisodalaceae; genus Poriferisodalis. The sequence goes on along the minus strand of NZ_CBDBDD010000003.1, from coordinate 130,290 downwards.
CGTCGGAGCGTCAGCGCTCGCGACCTCCACCGCGTGGGCGGCTCGCAGAATGGAGCGAGTCGCCTTGATCGTCGCGCCCTTGATGCGCAACGCGGACAGGCAGCGTGCTGCTTCGGCGTCATTGCCGCAGACGGGTCCCAGCAGGATTGCCCAGCGGAGCGGGACACGGTCGCCGTCGCCGTCGACACTGTCCAGCGCTGCCGCGGGAACCTCGGCGTCCGAGGCGCGCCATGGGTGCACGAGATCGCCGAGCAGCCCGGTCACGGCGAGAAAGTCGGCACCTGCCGCGACGCTGGGCAATTCGAGGAGTTTGGTGAGTTCGGTCGCGATGCGTTCGCGCGACACGATCGCCAGCCGCGGGCGCACGCTGCGAACGGCAGCGATGAGTTCGGGTCCTGCTGACAGGTCCAGCTGTGAGCAGAACCGTGCCGCACGCAGCATCCGCAGCGGGTCGTCCGAGAACAGTCCTTCTGGCTCCGAGGGTGTGCGAAGGACACCGTTCGCCAGATCCTGCATGCCTCCGAACGGATCCAGCACAGCCCAACCCGGCATCTCGACAGCCATGGCATTGACGGTGAAATCCCGCCGTCCCAAGTCGGTGGTGATGTCGGAAGAGAAGCGGACGTTCGGCTTGCGCGACTCGCGGTCGTAGGACTCTGCACGATGGGTGGTGATCTCCACAGTCGTGCTGCCTCGGCGCGCACCCACGGTGCCGAAGTTCTTTCCCTGGTCCCAGATGGTGTCGGCCCAGTCGGCGAGGAGTTGAGCGATCCGATCCGGGAATGCGTCGGTCGTGATGTCGATATCGCCTGTCAGGCCGCGGCCCAGCAGCGCGTCACGCACGAGCCCGCCGACCAGAAAGAACCGGTGCCCTGCGTCGGCGAACGCCTCGGCCAGCATCCCGATTCGCTCATTGAGTTCGGGCTGGTAGGCATCGCTGAACGTCGCAGCGGGCCGGGCCGCTCGGACAGGAGTTGATGACGTTGGGCTCGATCCCGCTGATTCGGATCTCGTTGGGTTCGATCCCACCCGTCCGAGAGTACAAATCAGAGTTGATCTCTTCGTTGTACCCTGCGCGGCGCGAGCGACATGGACCGTCCATCCTCTGACGGCACACCCGCCTTGCGGCGGCCGCCGGCTTCCGGCACGCCGGGCGCGGCGACCCACGGGTCCAGACGGTCGCGCACCACACCTGCCGCGATCCGAACCGGTCGACGCTGGGCTCGGGTCTTGCTGTGGCTGGGTGCAGCAATGTTGGTCGCCGTCGGCGTGGGGAGCCGAGCGCTGGACACCTTGGGGGCTCCGCCGGCCCACGTCGAAGTGGCGCCGAGCGTGCTGTACGACCGTCACGGCTCAGCGCTCGCCGAAATCGGGCCCCCGGTCTCGCACGCTTCGTTGGGTCTCGAAGACTTGGCTCCTGCGCTGGTCGACGCCATCCTCGCGACGCTGGATCCGTTGTTCCTCGAAGGCGAAGGCGTCGATGCGTCCTTGTATGTCGACTCGGTGCGACGCCTAGGGACCGTTGCTGAGGGCGGGGACACCGGTGACGGGATCATGCGCCGGTACCTCGACACTGTCCACCTCTCCGATGGCAACGTGATCGCCGAAGCGCGGTTGCTGCTAGCGGAACTGCGGCTCGCCCGCGAGCTGAGCCGTCCGGAGACTCTCGAACGCTTCGCCAACGTCGTCTACCTGGGCCGTGGTGCGTACGGCGTACACGCCGCAGCAGCAGCCTGGTACGGGATCCCGGCGTCCGATCTCACGGTGCCGCAGGCGGCGTATCTCGCGTCGCTCATCGATGCGCCTTGGGGCGTCGACGCGCCATCAGCAGATGCAGACGATCCGAACCGGACGGCGCGCCTGCGCCGGGACCAGGTGCTGGTGGCCATGTTCGAGAACGGCATGCTCACGCCCGACGAGCTGGCCCTCGGCCGAGCGACAGCAGTCATCGAAGGGATCCGGCCGGCCGCTGATGTGGGCATCGTCGCCGGGTCGGCTCGCACGGCTGCGCCCGACGCAGCCTCGGGCGGGTTCATCCGGCTGCTGGTTGCCGATGCCGGCCTCGCGACCGCGACAACGAACGCGTACCTGCAGCTCGTCGAACGCTACGGAGTGCATCGCGTTGTCACCGGTGGCCTGCACGTCACCACGAGCATCGACCTGCCTGCGCAGCGGGCCACCTTGGAGACGATCCAGAACCAGCTCGGCGCCGCAGCGGACGCGGAGGTGGTCGTGCTGGACCGCAGCGGCGATGTGCGTGTGTTGTTGAGCCTCAAAACTGGAGTGGCCACGGGTGCGCAGCCGTCGGGGGGACTGCGCGACCGACCGGTCGGCGACCTCGGCGGGTCGGATCCCAGCACGCTCGGGTCGTTGATCGGGCCGGATCCCGCAGGCGGCAACGCCGGGGCTGCCGGCGACGTCGTCGAGGTGGCGTCGGCATTCGGCGTCATCGCTGCCGGCGGTGCCGAGCGGCCTTCGCGCATCGTCCTGGAGGCCGCCACCGCGCCGCACCGGCCGCTTCGGGACCGGGATCTCGATCGCTGGCGTATGACCCCGCGGCCCGTGCTGGAGGCTGATGCAGTCGCTCAGATGCGCGCAGGCATGGACGAGCACTCGCTGGCATCGGGCGTGACTGCCTGGGGCCGCGCAGGAGTCGTTCCACACACCGGTGATGCCTGGTTTGCCGGCTGGACGTCTCACTACACGGCCGCTGTTCGCGTCAGCCTCGGCAATGCGGATTCGGCTGCCGCCGCGACAGCCGCTCGCGAGCTGTTCCTCGCAGTGTTGGAGCCATTGCAGTACGCGCCGAGCTCATCGGTCAGCCCGCCCCGGTGAGGTCGTCGGCAGGTTCGCTAGGTCGGGGTCTGACGGGCCGGCAGCGGGGGTGACCGAAAATTCAGGTGCGATCCGCCGCCGCTGGGCCTAGCGTTGCGGGAGCACCACGGGCGCTCTTGTGCCCGAAGCGCCTCAGGTGCCATTGGCGTTTGCCAGCGGTGCCTGTACGGGGCCTGCTCATTGGGGCCGGGCTCGCAGGCAGGTGCGCCAACCCATACCTGCCCCGCGAGGGGCCCCGCTGCGGCGGGTCCACAGGAGGATGCCCCCAATTGCGCGCGTATGAGCTGATGGTCATCTGTGACGGTGACCTGGAGAATTCCGAAGCCCGCACTGCCATGGACGAGATCCAGGGCCGGATCTCCGAGATCGGCGAGGTCGCCTCGTTCGATTTCTGGGGTCTGCGAGACTTCGCGTACGAGATAAACCACAAGACACGCGGCTACTACTCGGTGATCGAGCTGCGGGCCGAGCCCGGGGCGATGGACCCGGTAGAGCGATATCTGCGAATCGCGGACGGCGTCGTCCGCCACAAGCTCATCCGACTCCCTGACGACGAAGCGCAACGGCGCGGGCTGCTCGATGGGACGTCGGCAAACAGCCAATAAGCGGAGGCGTCATGGCTGACAACACCATCACCGTCGTGGGGAACCTGACCCGCGATCCCGAACTTCGATTCACCCAGACCGGCCGTGCCCGGGCGCTGCTGGGCATCGCCGTGAACCGGCGATGGATGAACCGCCAGACCAACGAATGGGACGAACAGGTCTCGTTCTTCAACATCGTCTGCTGGGCCGAGCTGGCCGAGAACGTCAGCGAATCGCTGGCGAAAGGCAATCGCGTCGTCGTCACGGGCCGGCTCGAGCAGCGGAGCTGGGAAACCCAGGAGGGCGAGCAGCGCAACGTCGTCGAGATTGTCGCCGACGAGATCGCGCCCTCGCTGCGCTGGGCCACTGCCGAGATCACACGGACCCCGCGGGGACCGGGGGCTGAGAGTGCCGGCGCCCGTGAGCGTCGCCCGTCCAGTCCTGGCTGGGACGGCGGGGACGCGCCCGCACAGCACGCTCCTGAGGAGGAACCCTTCTGATGCCACCACGCAAGCGAACCGGTCGAGCGCGGACGAAAGATCTGCGCAACCGCCCGCGCCGCCGCAAGGTCAGCCCGCTGACCACGGCGGGGGTGTCCTACGTCGACTACAAGGACGTCGAGTTGCTGCGGTCGTTCATTTCCGAACGAGCCAAGATCCGGGCCCAACGGGTCTCGGGGAACAGCCGCCTGCAGCAGCGCGAGGTTGCCCGGGCTATCAAGACCGCCCGCGAGATGGCCTTGCTCGAGTACGCGCGCCGGCCGATGACCCAGCGCCGCGGCGACAAGCGACGGGGACCGCGTCCCGGTGACGATCGCCGGCCGGGCCCCGAGCGCGCCGAGGCACTTGCCGACGACGAGCAGACCGACCTTGGGGACCCGTTCGACGATCAGCGCGACGACGCAGCCAGCCCAGAGCCGGCTGCGGTCGCGGGGGAGCAGGCATGAAGATCGTGCTGCGCCGCGACGTCGACGGCGTCGGCACCGCAGGCTCGGTGGTCGATGTGGCCGACGGGTTCGCCCGCAATCACCTCATTCCTCGCGGGCTGGCCTTGCGCGCGACCGAGGGCACCGTCACCCAGGCCGCGGCGATGGCGCGGGCACGGTCGGCGCGCGACCTGCGCGAGCGCGAGACAGCCGAGGGCGTGGCGAGACAGTTGGTGGCCGAGGGCGTGACGATTGCCGCTCGGGCAGGATCGGGCACGCACCTGTACGGCTCGGTCACCACCAGCGAGATCGCCACCGCCGTGACTGCGCGGACCGGCGTGGACGTCGATCGGCGGAAGCTGTCGCTGCCCGCGCCGATCCGCACCATCGGCTCGCACGAGGTCTCTGCGCAGTTGCACCCTGAGGTGGCGTTCACGTTCAACGTCGAGGTCGTTGCGCTGAGCTAGGCAGGCACCGAGCCGGTGGGCACGACGGTGCCTGCCTTTGTCGGCTGTTGTCACACCCCCCTGGTGCAATGGCGCCATGGCCTTACCCCGCTGTGGTGCCTGTGGACAAGCAGCCGCTTATGCACATGCGGCAGAGCCGATTTCCACCGGAAATCCCAGTGATGTGCCCAAGCGTTCCAGAGGGTCCGCACGGCAGGATCGCGGGCGATGAGTCTCGCCGAGTTGTCGACGGATGTCGCGCGCCGAGCTGGCGGGCGGTTGCCGCCGCAGAACATCGACGCGGAGGAGTCGGTGCTCGGGGCAATGCTGCTCTCGAGCGATGCCATCGGCGCTGCCGTCGAGCGACTCGATGCCCAGCACTTCTACGTGCCCGCCAACGGCCTGGTCTTCGATGCAATCGAGACGCTGTACATCTCATCAGAACCGGTCGACTGCCTGACGGTTGCCGACCAGCTCGAACGCACGGGCAATCTGGCGGCGGCCGGGGGTTCCGAGCGGCTGCTGGCGCTCGAAGCCGCCACACCGACGCTGGCCCACGTCGATCGGTACGCGCGCATCGTCGAAGACAACGCCTTGCTGCGGCGGCTGATCTCCGTTTCTGCAGAGATCTCCGAACTCGCCTATGACCGCCCCTCCGACACCGCCGCTGCCATCGACCAGGCCGAATCGCTGGTGTTCAGCGTGGCTGAGCGCCGCATCGTCGACTCCACCGAATCGCTGCATGACCTGCTCGACCAGAGCCTCGACCGGCTTGAGGAGCTGTACGAGCGCGGCGACGCGTTCTCGGGATTGGCGACCGGCTTCTCATCGCTCGACAACATCCTGTCGGGGATCCAACCGTCGTCGCTGGTGGTGGTCGGCGGTCGACCCGCCATGGGCAAGACAGCCTTCGCCCTGACGATGGCGTCCAACGTGGCACTGGAATTGCAGGAACCCGTGCTGCTGTTCTGCCTCGAGATGAACCACGCCGAGCTGACAGGTCGTCTGCTGGCATCCGACGCACGGGTCGACGCCACGCGGGTGCGGACTGGTCAGCTGCGAGCCGAGGAGTGGAATCGCATTACGCGCAGCGTGGGCCGCCTCGGCGATGCACAGATGTGGATCGATGACAACCCCAACGTGACGGTCGCCGAGATCCGCGCCAAGGCCCGGCGTTTGCGCAGCCGCTTGGGCAGCTTGGGCCTCATCGTTGTCGACTACTTGCAGCTCATGAGCGGCCGCGCCACTGCCGAGAACCGTCAGGTGGAGATCGCCGAGATATCTCGCGGCTTGAAGATCCTGGCTCGCGAGCTCGAGACGCCGATCGTGGCCCTGTCGCAGCTGAGCCGGAATCTCGAGTCCCGCGGCGACAAGCGTCCGATGCTCTCGGACCTGCGCGAGTCGGGCTCCATTGAGCAAGACGCTGATGTCGTGATGTTCATCTACCGCGATGAGGTGTATGACGAGGACACGACTGACCGGGGCATGGCTGAGATCATCGTCTCCAAGCACCGCAATGGCCCCACCGGCACGGCACGGGTGGCGTTCATGCCGCAGTACACGCTCTTCGCCGACATGGCGCACGAGACGTGAGCGGGGTGCCCCCATGGCCCGATCCGGTGGAGGCCTTTCTGCCTGCCGTGGGTGCCACGCCCTTCCTTGGGGAGGATCTCATCCCGTACCTGGTGCTGGCGCTGGGCGCGGCGCTGCTTGTCGGCAACGTGGCAGCAATGGCGCGACCGCGGCGTGCCGGAGAGAACGGCGAGACGGTGCGGGCGCCGGCGTGGCGTGCCGTGCCGCTTGCCCTCGTCGGACTCGTGGCATCCATCTGGGCGCTTGCAACGCTCGTGGCCGGGTGAGGTGAGCGGGTGAGGGGAATCGAACCCCCGTTATCAGCTTGGGAAGCTGAAGTTCTGCCATTGAACTACACCCGCGGGCGAAGGCCAGAGCCTAGAGGAGGTGTGTGGTGATCCTGTCGGACCGGAGCATCCGTGAAGCCCTAGAGAAGGGCCGCATCATCATCGAACCCTTGGGTGATGCAGCAGTGCAGCCCTCATCGGTGGATCTGCGGCTGGATGCCACTTTCCGGGTGTTTCGCAACCACACCCGTCGAGTCATCGATGTCATCGAGGACCAGACCGACCTGACCGAGGAGGTGGAGGTCGCGGCGGGCGACGCGTTCATCCTGCACCCCGGCGAGTTCGCGCTGGGCTCCACGCTCGAGCGCGTGGCCGTGCCGGACGATCTCGTCGGGCGCATCGAAGGCAAATCGTCGTTGGGCCGTCTCGGCCTGCTCATCCACACCACGGCTGGTTTCGTGGATCCCGGCTGGGACGGCTACCTGACACTCGAGTTGTCGAACGTGGCCAACCTGCCGATCACCCTGTACCCGAGCATGAAGATCTGCCAGATCAGCTTCATGGAGATGACCACGCCCGCCGAGCACCCCTACGGCGCCGAGCTGCTGGGCTCCAAGTACCGGGGCCAGCGCGGCCCCACACCGAGCCGCTACCACGAGAACTTCCGCTCCCGCCGCATGCTGTAGGCCGCGCGCCGGAGCGTTGCCGGCACGGTGGCAGGGCTCAATCGTCGGCGGCTTCGAGGGCGTCGATGAGGTGGATGGAGATGTCGGCCACCTTGACCTCGTCGTCCTCGACGCCGTGGCCCTTCACACCGTCGTCGATCATGATGTAGCAGAACGGGCACGCCGTGGCGATGCGGTCGGCGCCGGTGTCGAGCAGCTCGCGTGAGCGCTCGTCGTTGACCTTGGTGCCGATGGTCTCCTCCATCCACATGCGCGCCCCGCCGGCCCCGCAGCACATGCCCTTGGTGCCGTTACGCGGCGCCTCCACAATCTCCACGCCGCCGAGACTGCCGATCACGTTGCGGGGCGCGAGGTACACGTCGTTGTGGCGGCCCAGGTAGCACGAGTCGTGGTACACCACCCGCTCGTCGAGGCGGGCATTGCTCAAGTCCAGGCGCCCGTCGGCCACGAGCTGCTCGAGGAACTGGGCATGGTGGATGACCTCCCAGTTCCCGCCGTACTGCGGGTACTCGTTGCGCAGCGTGTTGAAGCAGTGCGGGCACTGGGTGATGACCTTGCGGACGCCCATGCCATTGAGCGCCGCGATGTTCTCCGCAGCGAGCATCTGGAACAAGTACTCGTTGCCCGACCGGCGCGCACTGTCACCGGTGCAGTTCTCGCCCGGGCCGAGGATGGCGAAGTCGACCCCGGCGCGCCGCAGCAGCTTCGCCGTGGCCACCGACACCCGGCGGTTCTTGTCGTCGAACGATCCGGCACAGCCCACCCAGTACAGGTACTCGTGTTCGAACGGGTCATCGACGTCGACCACCTCGACATCGAGACCGTCGGCCCAGTCGGCCCGCTCGCCGTTGTTGAGGTTCCACGGATTGGCGTTGTTCTCCATGCCCCGGAACGCACCGCCCAATTCGGCGGGGAACTCGCTCTCCATCAGCGTCAGGTAGCGCCGCATGTCGAGGATCTTGTCGAGGATCTCGATGTTCACCGGGCAGTTCTCGTCGCACGCTTTGCACGTCGTGCACGCCCAGAGCTCATCGTGGGTGATGCGCTCGAACACCGAGTCGGCAGACACGGTGATCTCGGCATCGGTACCGATCGGCGGCGTCACCGCTCCGTGCTCACCGGTCGCCGCCATGATCTCGCCGGTCTTCAGCACGATCTCGCGGGGATCGAGCGGCTTGCCCGTGGCGTGAGCTGGGCACACCGCCGTGCAGCGACCGCACATGGTGCACGCATCGGTGTCGAGCAGCTGCTTCCAGGTGAACTCGTTCACCATTGACACGCCGATGGTCTCGATGTCCTCGGCCTCCATCAGGTCGGGCACCATCCGCATGGCGCCCTTGGGCCGCTCCCGGTCGCGCAGGTACATGTTGAGCGGCGAGGTGAACATGTGCCGCAGCATGGTGATGGGCAGCATCACCAGGAAGGCCATGAAGCAGCCCACGTGGGCGATCCACCACACCTGGTGCCAGCCGCGGATGTTGGCGAGACCGTCGAACGCAGCCGACAGCGGGTAGCCGACGAACGACCACTGCTCGTATGCAGGCCTGCCGTCGATCACGATGCGCATGGCCTCGGCCACGAAGCCGGTGGCACCGAGCGCTGCCAGCACGACCAGGATCATCATGTGCTCGGGCCGCGACTTGATCCGGATGCGATACGGGCGGGCCACGTAACGCCGAACGATGGCCCACACTGCACCGGCGAGGAAGATCACACCGGCGAGATCTCCGACGAAGCTGAATCCTTGGTAGGTGGGTCCGACGAGGAACTTGGCCGCCGTGGGCAGTTGGTGGTTGATCTCGAGTGTCGTGGTGACGGCCAACAACACCAGGAACCCGTAGTAGAGCAGCGCGTGCATGACACCGGCAGCGGGGTCGCGCAGCAACGTATGCATGAGCACGCCGCCGCGGTAGTCCGCCAGCCGGCGATGAGCGTTGCGGGTCGTCGTCGAGCGCCGGTCCGGCGCGCCGCGCTGCCAATTGAGCGTGCGCTGGGCGAAGTTCCACGCCCCGTAGAGGATCAGTGCGCACGTCAGCGCGTAGAACGCGAACTTGACCCCGCCCGGAATGTTGCCGAAGACCTCGCGATGAGCCGCGTCGGTGTCGTCGTGGAACTGCAGTACGGCCGCCGCGATGCCCGAGGCGGCAGTGACTGCTGCGAAGGCAATGCCGATGCCCAACACCAGATGGTGCGGACGCAGAGGTGGCTTGTTCACGCTGGTGAAGTTACTTGACGCCCCCGCTGCGACCCGGAGTCCCGATGCGCCTGCGGTCGGTCACCGCGCAGCGGACTGCGCTGCAACGAGGCTTCAAGCGTTGTTGCGATTCAGCCGTAGAGCTTGCGGTTCGCCTTGCGGAGGCGGCCGGCCAGCTCCGACAGCAGCTTGTGCGCCACTGACGGCGTGCTGTCGATGATGCCCTTCAGCGCGCGGCGGGACAGCATGATCGCCTCCATGTCGGTGGCAGCCACCACCGACGCGGTACGCGGGCCGTCATCGAACAGCGCCATCTCGCCGACGGTGTCGCTCGGGCGGAGTTCGGCGACCTTGCGGCCGTTGCGCCGCACTACAGCAGTGCCGCTGACAATCACATAGGCATAGCTGGCACTAGCGCCGCCGCTGCCTTCCTCGACGATGTTGTCGCCGGCAGTGAAGTCGACCTGCTCAGCGGCACGTGCGATGTGCTGGAGTTCCTTCCTGCTGCAGTCTGAGAACAGATCGATCTCACGCAGACTCTCCACACGATTCGCCACAGACATATCCCGCTCCTTGGGTGAGTGGCCGTTTGCGCTGGGACTGCCAAGGCCCCACGAGCGCCGGACCGTAGCACGCGCTCGGCCCCAAAGACGCGCCAGAGGCTACCGCCCCCGATGCGGCTCTTGCCATCTCAGGCATCGGAACGGACGGCCGAGGTGCAACTTTGATGCCCTACGGGTGCTGAATAAAGGCTGCACATGCGCGCTGTCATCGAGGTTGCGTGCAATCGGGCTCGGCGCGTGCGACGCTTGGGGTCGCCGAACGGTTCGAGAATTGCGGTCGGTTCGGCGCAGTCGGGAGGACGCAATGGTTGAGGAGTCCGTGGCGATGGTGACCGCGGTCATCAAGCCACACCGTCTGGAGATGGTCCTCGAAGCGCTCCGTGACCTCGACATCACCGGGCTCACGGCGTCAGAAGTTCGGGGATTCGGCCGCCAGGGCGGCCACACGGAAACCTACCGGGGCACCGAATACCACGTCGACTTCATCCCGAAAGTCCGCATCGAAGTGCTCGTCGCCACCGAACTGGCGGAGCGGGTCACCGACGCGATCGTGGAATCCACCCGCACCGAACGCATCGGCGACGGCAAGGTGTGGGTCACGTCGGTCAACAGCGTGGTGCGCATCCGAACCGGCGAGCGCGGCATCGACGCCCTGTAGGCGCTGCGGTCAGCGGAGGTAGCGGTCCTCCACTGGGCAGTGCGTTGCGATTTGCAGGTTGGCATCGAGTTCGTACACCAGCGGAGCGCCGGTCGGGATGTTGAGCTCGGCGATCTCGGCGTCGCTGATGCCGTCGAGATGCTTCACCAAGGCCCTCAGGCTGTTGCCATGAGCGGCGACCAGCACGGTCGCGCCGGCTCGCAGATCTCCGACGATGCCCTCGTGCCAGTAGGGCAGCATGCGCCGCACGACGTCGGCCAGGCACTCGCCGCGCGGCACCTCGCCGGGAGGCAAGCCTGCATAGCGAGGATCGCTCGCGACGTCGAAGGCGTGCCCGGTGGGCATCGGAGGGGGAGGCACGTCATAGCTGCGACGCCACAGATGCACCTGCTCGGCGCCGTGCAGTTCGGCCATCTCGGCTTTGTTCAGACCGGTGAGCGCTCCGTAATGCCGCTCGTTCAAGCGCCAATGACGCCGTACTGGCAGCCAGCCCAACCCCATCTCGTCGAGTGTCGTGTTGGCCGTCTGGACGGCGCGCCGCAACAGCGACGTGTGCACGATGTCGGGAGCGATGCCCGCGTCTTCCAGCGCAGCCGCTGCAGCGCGTGCTTCGGCTTGGCCTTCGTCGGTCAAGCCGACGTCCCACCAGCCGGTGAAGCGGTTCTCGAGGTTCCACTCGCTCTGGCCGTGGCGCAGCAGCACGAGGGTGTGCTTGACGCCTGACGATGGCATGGGCGTGCACGGTAGCCCGAACGTCGCAGAGTCTCCTGCCGCCGCCGCTGTAACGCTTGTCTGATGCCGCGGCCGGTAGCATGACTTAGAGAAGTTGCTAATAAGACACTCAACTAATATGCTTGTCTGCAACACCCATCCACCTTCCGGGCCCATCTGGGCCGGGACGCCTCACGATGAAAGGCACAGCGATGCCCAAGGCTGTCGGAATTGACCTCGGAACCACGAACTCGGTGGTGGCTGCGATGGAAGGCGGCGAGCCCGCTGTCATTGCCAACGCCGAAGGCGACCGCACGACCCCGTCGGTGGTTGCCTTCGCCCGCAACGGCGAGGTATTGACCGGCGAGGTCGCCAAGCGGCAGGCGGTCACGAATCCCGAGCGCACCATTGCCTCGGTCAAGCGGCACATGGGCACCACCTGGGGCAAGTCCATCGACGACAAGAACTACACGCCGCAGGAGATCTCGGCCCGGGTGCTGCAGAAGCTGAAGCTCGACGCCGAGCAGTACCTCGGCGACACGGTGACCGAGGCGGTCATCACCGTGCCGGCGTACTTCGACGACGCACAGCGCACCGCCACGACCGAGGCGGGCAAGATCGCCGGCCTCGAGGTATTGCGCATCATCAACGAGCCAACGGCCGCGGCGCTGGCCTACGGCCTCGACAAGGAAACCGAGGACCAGACAATCCTGGTGTTCGACCTCGGCGGCGGCACGTTCGACGTGTCGGTGCTCGAGATCGGCGACGGCGTCTTCGAGGTGAAGTCCACCGCAGGTGACACCCGCCTCGGCGGCGACGACTGGGACGCCGCAGTGGTCGCGTGGCTGGTGGCGTCGTTCAAGGGCGACCACGGGGTCGACCTGAGCACCGACGCGATGGCGTGCCAGCGTCTGCGGGAGGCGGCCGAGCAGGCCAAGAAGGATCTGTCGTCCAAGCAGTCCACCCAGATCAACCTGCCGTTCATCACCGCAACTGACAGCGGCCCCCTCCACCTCGACTATGAGCTGAGCCGATCCAAGTTCGAGGAGCTGACGTTCGACCTGCTGAAGCGCTGCCGGTCTCCCTTCGAGCAGGCCATCAACGACGCGGGCTTGGCGAAGGCCGACATCGATCACGTGATCTTGGTGGGCGGCTCCACGCGCATGCCCGCCGTGCAGAAGCTGGTGACCGAGCTCACGGGCCGCGAGCCTCACAAGGGTGTGAATCCCGACGAGGTGGTCTCGGTGGGCGCCGCCATCCAGGCCGGTGTGCTCAAGGGCGACGTCACCGATGTGCTGCTGCTGGACGTCACACCGCTCAGCCTGGGCATCGAGACCAAGGGCGGCGTGATGACACGCCTCATCGACCGCAATACCACGATCCCGACGCGCCGGTCGGAGATGTTCACCACCGCTGAAGACGGCCAGCCCTCCGTGGAGATCCACGTGCTGCAGGGCGAGCGGGAAATGGCAGCCGGCAACAAGACGCTGGGCAAATTCCAGCTCGTCGGCCTGCCGCCGGCGCCGCGAGGCGTCCCGCAGATCGAGGTGGCGTTCGACATCGATGCGAACGGCATCGTCCACGTGTCCGCGAAGGACAGCGCGACCGGCAAGGAGCAGTCGATCACCATCACCGGTCAGTCGGCCATGTCGCCCGAGGAGATCGAGCGGATGGTCTCCGATGCCGAGGCGCATGCCGCAGAAGACGCCCGCCGGCGTGAAGAGGCCGAGATCCGCAACAACGCGGACACGCTCGTATATCAGACGCGCAAACTGCTCGACGAGCAAGGCGACAGCGTGTCCGCCGATGACAAGGAGCCTGTGGAGTCGGCCTTGGCGGCTGCCAGCGAGGCACTCGAGAGCGACGATCTCGACGCCATCCGCTCGGCCACTGAGACGCTCGCTGGCGCCAGCAGCGCGTTCAGCCAGAAGCTGTACGAATCTGCGGCCGCGGACACCGCCGCCGGTGCCGAGGGCTCCGGTGCTGACGACGACGTCGTCGACGCGGAGATCGTGGACGAGGAGAAGTGAGCGAATCCGAGACCGAGCTCGACGCAGCGGCTGCGGAAGCAGTCGGCGAGAGCCTGGAGGATCCGGCGGAGCTGGCTGAGCTGCTGTCACAGCTCGATGCCGTAACCGCCGAGCGGGACGACTACCTCGACCAGCTGCAGCGCCAACGGGCGGAGTTCCAGAACTTCCGGAAGCGAGTCGAAGCGGAGCGGCGCCAGCAGGTTTCGGCCGGTGTCAGCCGCTTGGTCGAGTCGCTGCTGCCGGTGCTCGACGGGTGCGACGCTGCCACTGCCCAGGGGCACGACGAAGTGGCCGCCGTGGGCCAGTCGCTTATGGTCGCCTTGGGCAAGGCGGGGCTCGAACGCATCGACTCCGTCGGGGAGCCGTTCGACCCCACCCAGCACGAGGCGGTGACGATCGAGGAGGCAGTCGACGACGCCCCTCAGATTGTGACCGCGGAGTTGCGCAGCGGCTTTCGATTCGACGGCCGGGTGCTGCGCGCCGCCATGGTCCAGGTGCGCGCGGGGTAGGGGGCCACGATGGACCCGCGACGCGAGTGGTTCGAAACCGACTACTACGCGGCCTTGGGTGTCTCGCCCGACGCGTCGGACAAGGACATCACCAAGGCGTACCGGAAGCTCGCCCGCAAGCACCATCCGGACTCGAGCGCCGGCGACGAGGAACGCTTCAAGCAGATCTCCGCGGCGTACGACGTCATCGGCGACACCGAAAAACGCTCCGCGTATGACGAGGCTCGCCGCCTGGGACCTGGCGGCTTCGGCCCGCAGATGGGCGGGTTCGCATCGGGGCCTGGCGGCTTCAGCATCCGGATCGAGGATCTCGGCGACCTGGGCGGCATATTCGGCAACCTCTTCGGCGACGGCCGGGGACGGGCCGGCCGCGGCGGCCCCATGCCGATGCGCGGTCACGACCTCGAAACCCGGCTCGGCATCTCATTTCGCGATGCCGTGGAAGGCGCGGTGACCGAAGTCAGCGTTCCGGACCCGTCCGGAGGCGGCATGCGCATGGTGAAGGTGCGCATTCCCGCTGGGGTCGACGACGGCGGGCGGATCAGGCTGGCGGGCAAAGGTTCGCCGGGTTCGGGCGGGGGACCCAACGGCGATCTGTTCGTGCTGGTCGACGTGGCGCCGGACGCAGATTTCGGCCGTGACGGCCGCAACCTGACCATCAACGTGCCGATCACTTTTCCCGAGGCCGTCTTCGGCGCCGATGTCAAGGTGCTGGATTTCGACGGGAACCCGGTGACGCTGCGTATCCCACCAGGAACCCCGTCGGGCAAGACCTTCCGGGTGCGCGGTCGCGGCGTCACCACACGCCGCGGCACCGGCGACATGCTGGTGAGCGTCGACATCGTGGTGCCGACGAAGCTGTCGTCTGCGGAGCAGGCGGCAATCGAGGCGCTGCGCGACGTCACCGACTTTGAGGGAGGGACGGGCCGGCGACAGCGCGCGGCAGAGCCGGAACCGGCGACATTCGCCGACACCGCAGGAGCACAGCGATAGCAACTAGGGGACGAACCGAGGACCATCGTCATGAGCGAACAACCAAGGCGAACGCCATCTGCGTCCGAGCGCAACCGGGCGCTCTACGTCATCTCGGTGGCGGCCGAGCTCGCCGGTGTGCATGCTCAAACGCTGCGGATCTATGAGCGCAAGGGCCTGCTGGCCCCCGCACGCACCTCCGGCGGCAGCCGCCGGTACAGCGACCGCGACATCGCGATGCTCAACCGCATCAGCCAGCTCACCAGCGAAGGACTCAACCTGGCAGGTGTCAAGCGCGTGATGGATCTGGAGGAGCGCGTGGCGGCACTGGAGCGCAAGCTTGCCGACGTGCAAGCCGAGGCGGCCACGCTGGTGGCAGAGACGCACCGGCAGTACCGGCGAGACCTGGTGCCGCTGCCGCAGACCGATCTCATCAGACGTCCGGGCTCGGGGCCCGGAGCAGGGCCGAATCCGCAGGGCTGACTCGGCTGGCCATTAGCTGTCGAATCAATAAATCTGAGTCAATCAGTATCAAGTTTTCTGTTAAACTTGACATCATGAACAACGACGCAGATCCTTGCAACCGTCCGCTGCCGTCCAGCCCGCTGACGCACAAGTGCCAAGAGGCGCTGGCATCGGCGGCAGCCGCCGCGCAGAGTCAGGGTCATCCCGAGATCACCCGGGCGCACCTGCTGGCGGCGCTCGTCTCCCAGCCAGAGGGCTTGGTGCTCCCCGTGCTCGCACGCGCCGGCATCGAGCCGGCTTCCGTGCGTACGCGGGCGCTGGAGGCGCTCGGGCGGCTGCCGCGCGGCTTCAGCACGCAAGAGTCACGGCAACCCGGGCTCGCCCGCGAGCTGGCCGAAGCGCTGCAGGCTGCCGACGCGGAGCGCGCCCAGATGGGCGACGACTACCTGTCCACCGAACATCTGTTGCTGGCGCTCGCCGACGACCTTGATGCCGACCGCGATGCGCTGGCGGCTCTGGTCGGCGAGTTGCGCGGCAGCACACGGGTCACGTCGCCGACTCCGGAGAACTCCTATGAGGCACTCGAGCGATTCGGCCGCGACCTCACGGCCGAGGCTCGCGACGACCAGCTTGATCCCGTCATCGGCCGAGATGACGAGATCCGCCGGATCATCCAGGTGCTGTCGAGACGCACCAAGAACAACCCCGTCCTGATCGGCGAGCCGGGTGTGGGAAAGACGGCGATCATCGAAGGCCTGGCCCGTCGCATCGCCGAGGGCGACGTTCCTGACGGCCTGCGCGACAAGCGCGTCGTGGCGCTGGACCTGGCTGCGATGGTGGCTGGAGCCAAGTACCGGGGCGAGTTCGAGGAACGGCTCGAAGCAGTGCTGAACGAGATCGTCGAGTCCGAGGGCGAGATCATCACCTTTCTCGACGAGGTGCACACGCTGGTGGGCGCAGGCGCGGGCGGCGAGAGTTCGCTCGACGCAGCCAACATGCTCAAGCCGATGCTGGCGCGGGGCCAGCTGCGCCTCGTCGGCGCGACGACGCTCGACGAGTACCGCCAGCACATCGAAGACGACGCTGCGCTCGAACGGCGTTTCGCCCCCGTCTATGTGGGCGAGCCATCGGTCACCGACGCAGTGGCCATCCTGCGCGGGTTAAAAGAGCGCTACGAGGTCCACCACGGCGTGCGCATCACCGACGCAGCGCTGGTGGCCGCTGTCACGCTGTCGGATCGATACCTGCGAGAGCGATTCCTGCCCGACAAGGCCATCGATCTGATGGACGAGGCCGCCAGCCGCCTGCGCATCGAGATCGATTCGGTACCGCTCGAGATCGACGTGTGCGAACGGCGCATCCGCCAGCTCGAGATTGAGGAACTGGCGCTGGGCAGCGAGGAGTCGTCGAATGGATCACTGAATGGGTCGAGCAGCAGTGCGCTCGGCAGCCAGGGGCAGCAGAACCAGCGCCGCGAAGCGATCGCCGAAGAACTGGCGTCTGAGCGCGAACGGGTTGCTGGGCTCAAGGCGCACTGGCAGGCGGAAAAGGCAGCCATCGACCAGATCCGGGCACTGAAGTCCGAAGCCGAGGCGCTGGCCGCCGCTGTCGAGCGGGAAACGGATCTCGAGCGGGCTGCGGAGATCCGCTTCGGCCAACTGCCCGAGGTGCACCGGCGCCTCGACGAAGCGGCCACCGAGCTGACACGACTGCAGGCCGGCAAGCGGATCCTGCGGGAAGAGGTGGACGCGAACGACATCGCCGAGGTGGTGTCGCGCTGGACGGGCATCGCCACGAGCCGGCTGCTCGAAGGAGAAGTGCACAAGCTGGTGCACCTCGAAGAGACGTTGGCCCGCCGGGTCGTCGGCCAGCACCATGCCGTTGCGGCGGTCGCCAATGCCATCCGGCGCAGCCGTGCCGGGCTGAGCGAGCCGGATCGGCCCATCGGCAGCTTCCTGTTCCTGGGCCCGACCGGTGTCGGCAAAACCGAGCTGGCGCGTGCGCTGGCCGAGGCGCTGTTCGACGACGAGCGCGCCATGGTTCGCATCGACATGTCGGAGTATCTGGAACGGCACTCGGTCAGCCGCCTGATCGGTGCACCTCCCGGGTACATCGGCCATGACGACGGCGGCCAGCTGACCGAGGCAGTCCGCCGCCGGCCGTACTCGGTCGTGTTGCTCGATGAGATCGAGAAAGCACACACCGACGTGTTCAACGTGCTGCTGGCTGTGCTCGACGACGGTCGGCTGACGGACGGCCAAGGGCGCACCGTCGACTTCTCCAACGTCGTGCTCATCATGACGTCGAACCTGGCGGTGGACCCAGCGGAGTTCTTCGCACCGGAGTTCATCAACCGCGTCGATGAGATCCTGCAGTTCGACGCCCTCAGCCGCAGCGATGTGGCTGCCATTGCCGAACGGCAGCTGGAGATCTTGCGCACCCGCCTTGCCGATCGCGAGATCACGCTGGACGTGACAGCGACAGCGGCAGAACTGCTCGCCAACCGCGGGTACGACCCCGCCTACGGTGCCCGGCCGCTCCGGCGCTTGATCCAGCGCGAACTGACCGATCCGCTGGCCTCCGGCCTGCTCGACGGCACGTTCGCCGATGGCGACGCCGTGACGGTGGACAACGTCGACGGCTCGTTCAGCCTCAGCACGTCGTCGAGGGGGGCACGCGTCGCGCCCGCGGCGCCCGACGGGGCGCAGCCGTGGCCGCAAGCCTCCTGAACGCCGTGCCGGACGGCCGGATCCGCCGCAAATCCGGCGGCCCCGGAGGGGCCACTCCCTAGACTGATTTGGTGACGACGACAGCGTCCTGCCGGCTGGCGATGGGCTGAATCATGCCGGGCTCGATCGTCGTAGGAACGCAATGGGGCGACGAGGGCAAGGGCCGCATCGTCGACATCGTCGCCAAGGAATGCCAGCACGTCGTTCGCTACCAAGGCGGCCACAACGCTGGGCACACGATCGTCGTCGACAGCGAGACGTTCGCCCTGCAGCTCATTCCCAGCGGGGTGCTGTACGAGCACGTGACGCCGATCATCGGCAACGGCGTGGTGATCAATCCGTGGGTGCTGATCGATGAGATCGACATGCTCGCCAGCCGCGCCGTCGACTGCGGCCGGCTGATGCTCAGCCCTGCGGCGCACCTGGTGCTGCCCTACCACCAGATCGCCGACGAGCTTGCCGAAGCGCAACGCGGTGATGCCAAGCTCGGTACCACCAAGCGCGGCATCGGGCCTGCGTACGCCGACAAGGCGGCACGAGTCGGGCTGCGAGTCGAGGATCTGCTCGAGCCGATGACGCTGCGCTCGCGATTGCTGAGCGTGCTGGCCGACCGCAACGCTTATCTGCAGCGGGTATACGACCATCCCGGCGTCGATCCCGACGAGTTGGCCGACCAGCTCATCACTGAGGTGGCACCCCGGCTGGCGCCGCTGGTGGCCGACACCATCGGCTGGCTCCACGAAGCGCTGCACGCGGGCGAGCGGGTGCTTTTCGAAGGCGCCCAAGCCACGTTCCTCGACCTCGACCACGGCACCTACCCGTTCGTCACGTCGTCGAACCCGGTGGCAGGGTTCGCGCTGGTCGGCTCGGGTATCGGCCCCGGCGCGATCGATCAGGTCATCGGCATCGCCAAGGCGTACACCACCCGGGTGGGTTCTGGACCCTTCATCACCGAGCTGGACGGCGAGACCGCCGAGCATCTACGAGATCGCGGCGCGGAATACGGCACCAACACCAACCGGCCGCGCCGCTGCGGCTGGTTCGACGCCGTCATGGGCCGTCAGGCCGTGCGGCTGAACGCCTGCACCGAGATCGCGCTCACCAAGCTCGACGTGCTCGACGAGCTCGACACGATCAAGGTCTGCGTCGCCTACGAGGTGGACGGTCACCGCTACGACTACCTGCCCCACCTGCGCTCGCTGCATGACCGGGCTGTCCCCGTCTACGCCACGCTGCCGGGCTGGAAGACGCCGCTCGACAAGGTCACCCAGCGATGGCAGTTGCCGCGCGAAGCGGTCGACTACATCGTCTTTCTCGAACGTCAGCTCGGCCTGCCGATCCGGTATGTCTGCGTCGGCCCTGGCCGCGAGCAGTACATCCGCTTCGCAGCGTGAGCTGCGAAGTTTGGACCCGGCGCGGCGTGAGCTGCGCTGACTGAGCGGGGGTATCCCGGTGAGAGTGTGCGTGGTCGGCCAGGGCGGTCGTGAGCATGCGTTCGCGTCGGTGTTGCGCCGGACTGCCGATGTCGTGGTGACTCCGGGGAACCCTGGCATTGAGGGCAGCGTCGCAACACCGCCCACCGAGATCGATGCCGATCTGTTCGTGATCGGCCCGGAAGGGCCGCTGGCAGACGGCCTCGCTGATCGCCTGCGGGCAGGCGGCCAGCTCGTGTTCGGACCGGGCGCCGACGGTGCCGCGCTGGAGAGCTCCAAGGCGTGGATGAAAGAAGTAGTCAATGCCGCCGGCGTGCCCACCGCCGCCTACGCCACATTCGACAGCGACCCCGCAGGGCGCCGTGCAGCACACGCCTACCTGGAAACACTGCCGCCGCCGTACGTCATCAAGACCAGCGGCCTCGCCGCCGGCAAGGGCGTGCTGGTCACCGACGAGTTGGCCGAAGCCCATGCCGACATCGACGCCAAGCTGGACGGCACTGCGTTCGGGGATGCCGGCCGCCGCATCGTCATCGAAGAAGGGATGCGAGGCCCCGAGGTGTCGCTGTTCGCCCTCTGCGATGGCCGCCGCGCTGTGCTGCTGCCCACGGCCGTGCGCGATCACAAGCGCATCGGCGACGGCGACACGGGGCCGAACACCGGCGGCATGGGCTGCGTGTCGCCGCTGGCCGATGTCGACCGGGCTGTCTGCACCGAACTGGCCGCAATGGCGTTCGAACCGACGCTGGCCGAGTTGGTCCGGCGAGGCGTCGACTACCGCGGCGTGCTCTACGCGGGCTTCATGCTGACCCCCGACGGGCCTCGATTGCTGGAGTTCAACGTCCGCTTCGGCGATCCCGAGGCCCAGGTCACGCTGCCGCGCATCGAGAACGATCTCGCGCTGCCGCTAGCGGGGGCCGCGGCAGGCGAGCTGACCGACGAGATCGGGGTCTCCGACGACGCCATGGTGTGTGTCGTGTGCGCTGCCGAGGGATACCCAGCGGCGCCGCGCACCGGCGATGTCATCGCGGGCCTTGAGCGGGCGCGCGAAGTTCCAGGCGTGACCGTCTTCTGTGCAGGCGTCGGGGCCACCGACGGGCAAGCGGTCCCGCCTGAATCGCTGGTGACAGCGGGCGGCCGTGTGCTGAATGTGTGCGGCCGCGGGCCCGATGTGGCGGTAGCGCGCGACCGTGCGTACGAAGCCGTGCGGCACATCAGCTGGCCAGGAATGACCTACCGCACCGACATCGCCGCGGCCGAGGCCGCGGCCGCCGACACCCTCAGCCGATGAGGGCGTCGACGGGCGCCGAGCTCCATTTTGGACATCGCCCCATCACCCGCTCCGGGCGGCGAGACTCAGGCGGTACGTCGATGGGCAGCACGCCAATGCATGCCAGGAGAGCAAGCCGATGAAGGTCGCCATCTTGATGGGTTCGCCGAACGATGCGTCGAAGATGGCACCGGCCGCCGAGATGCTCGACAGGTTCGGCGTCGAGCACGTGACCGAGGTGATGAGCGCTCATCGCACACCTGCCGCCGTGGCGGCGTTCGCGACCGGGGCACGCGATGCCGGCTTTGCCGCGGTCATCTGCGGGGCGGGCATGGCAGCGCACCTGGCCGGTGTGGTGGCTGCGCACACCACGCTGCCGGTGATCGGCGTGCCGCTCAGCGGCGGACTCGCTGACGGCCTCGATGCGCTGCTGTCGACGGTGCAGATGCCGAAGGGCATTCCGGTCGCCACCGTTGCGGTCAACGGCTCGGCGAACGCGGCTGTGCTCGTCACCGAGATGCTGGCGGTGAACGATGCGGAGCTCGCTGCCCGCCTGGACGAGTTCCGCGCCGCTGGTGCCCGGTGAGGCTGGGTCACGGTGAAGCTGGCGTGAGTCCCGAGGTCATCCCCAACGTTCTGGCGACGCGCTACGCCTCCCGGGAGATGGCCGAGCTGTGGTCGCCCCGCCACAAGGTCATCCTCGAGCGGCGGTTGTGGATAGCGGTGCTGGAAGCGCAGCGAGAAGCGGGCGTCAACGTGCCAGACGGAGCGCTGGAGGCGTACCGCGAGGTGGTCGAGGTCGTCGACCTCGATTCGATCACCGAACGGGAACGGGTCACGCGCCACGACGTGAAGGCGCGCATCGAGGAGTTCTGCGCGCTCGCCGGCTACGAGCAGATCCATCGCGCGATGACCTCGCGCGATGTCACCGAGAACGTCGAGCAGTGCCAGGTCACCGCAGCGTTGGGCCTGGTCGCCCAACGCATGGCCGCGCTCATCGTGCGCATCGCCGCGCTGGCCAGTGCCCACCGAGACCTCGTGATGACGGCACGCACGCACAACGTGCCTGCGCAGGCGACCACGCTGGGCAAGCGCTGGGCCACGATCGGCACCGAGGCGCTCGTGTCCCTCGAGCGCGCCGAGGCGCTGTTGGCGCGCTATCCGATGCGTGGCATTCGCGGACCGGTCGGTACGCAGCAGGACATGCTGGATCTGCTGGACGCCGACCCGGCGGCAGTGGATCAGCTGGAGCGACGCCTCGCCGTCGAGCTGGGCTTCACCCGGGTGCTCGGCTCTGCTGGGCAGATCTATCCCCGCTCACTCGATCTCGATGTCGTGGCCGTGCTGGTCGGCGCTGCGGCCCCGCTCAGCAACTTGGCGCTCAGCGTGCGGCTCGCTGCCGGTCACGAACTGGTCACCGAGGGCTTCGCGGCCGGCCAAGTCGGTTCGTCTGCCATGCCGCACAAGATGAACACCCGCTCGTGCGAGCGAATCACCGGCCTGATGACCGTCTTGCGGGGCCACCTCACGATGGCCTCGCAGCTCGCCGGTGACCAGTGGGACGAAGGGGATGTGAGCTGCTCGGTGGTGCGGCGCATCGTGCTCCCCGATGCCTTCTTCGCGCTCGACGGAGCGCTGGAGACGGCCTTCAGCGTCTTGGACGGCTTCGCCGTCTTCCCGGCTCGGGTCGAAGCCGAACTGGCCGAATACTTGCCGTTTCTCGCCACGACCCGCCTGCTGGCCGCCGCCGTGGCAGCGGGCGCCGGCCGCGAGGAAGCGCACGAGCGCATCGGCGCCCACGCGATCGCCGCAGTGTTGGCGCTTCGTGACGGCTCGGCCGAGCGCAACGATCTGGCGGCCCGCATCGCCGCCGACCCGGCGCTGCAGCTCAGTGCCGACGACGTCGCAGCAGCGCTCGCGGATCCGGCTTCGTTCAGCGGCCGTGCCCCAGATCAGGTCGACGAGTTCGTGGCCGCTGCGGGCAAGGTGGCGGAACGGTACGGCGCAGCCGTCGACTACGAGCCGGGCGAGGTGCTGTGAGCCGAGCGGCGCACAGTGCGGCGACGACATGCGAACACCAGCGATCAACGATGACAAGCCACGACAACAAGAGAGTGCAACGTGAGCGAGCTTGAGCTAGTCCACCGCGGCAAGGTACGCGAGATGTATCGCGTCGACGACAGGCACCTGTTGATGGTTGCCAGCGACCGCATCTCGGCCTTCGACGTGGTGTTCAACGAACCGGTGCCCGACAAGGGTCGAGTGCTGACGGCCATGACGGCGTGGTGGTCGACCTGGCTCGGCGACATCGCCCCGACCCATGTGGTCTCGGCCGATCCCGGCGACTTCCCGGCTGCGGCGCGACGACCGGAATGGGCCGGCCGAGCCCTGCTCGTTCGCCAGGCGGAGATGCTGCCGATCGAGTGCATCGTGCGCGGGTACATCACCGGTTCGGCATGGAAGGAATACCGCGAGCGAGGCACGATGCACGACGAGCCGCTGCCGGCCGGCCTGCTCGAATCGCAGCAGCTCCCCGAGCCCGTCTTCACGCCATCCACCAAAGCAACCGATGGTCACGACGTGAACATCTCGTTCGATGCTGCCGCCGATCTGGTCGGCCCCGAGGCAGCCGCGGCTGCCCGCCAAGTGTGCGTGGATGCCTACAGCGCCGCGGCCGCGCACGCCTCCGAGCGGGGGATCATCATCGCCGACACCAAGTTCGAGCTGGGCTATGTGGACGGTGCCCTGGTGGTTGCCGACGAGTGGCTGACTCCCGACTCGTCACGTTTCTGGCCCAAGGCCCAATGGCAGCCGGGAGCGTCGCCTCCGTCGCTCGACAAGCAGCCGGTGCGCGACGCGACCGAGGCGACCGGCTGGAACAAGGAGCCGCCGCCTCCGCCGCTGCCCGACGAGGTGGTCAACGCCACCCGTGACCGGTACATCGAAGCATACGAGACATTGACCGGCGAGTCATTCGCCGATTGGGTGTCACGGTCGGCAGTGACCCCCGAAGCGACCGCTTCATGAATCGCTGGGACGTCTTGGTCGAGGTGTCGCCCCGGTCCGAAATCGCCGACCCCGCCGGAACGACCGTCGAACGCGCGTTGCGAGCACTGGGATTCTCGGGTGTCAGCGGCGTCAGAGTCGGCAAAGCCATCCGCTTGGAAGTCTCCGCAGCCGATGAAGCCGAAGCGCGCGCCGTCACCGAGCACATGTGCGAACGCCTGCTGGCGAACCCGGTGATCGAAGATGCCCGGATCGAAGTGCGTGCGACTGTGGCGCACGAATCGGTCTCGTGAGCGTCGCCATCGGCGTAGTCCGGTTTCCCGGTACGAATTGCGATCTCGACACGGTTGATGCATTGACCGAACTGGGTGCCACGACCGAACTATTGGGCAATGACCAAGTGCCGCTGCCTCCGCTCGACGCGGTAGTCATTCCAGGCGGATTTGCGCACGGGGACTACTTGCGAACCGGGGCAATCGCCAGATTCTCTCCCATCATGGACGCAGTGACGGCGTTTGCGAATGCCGGCGGTCCGGTCGTCGGCATCTGCAACGGATTTCAGGTATTGACCGAGGCCGGTCTGCTTCCCGGGGCACTGCGTCCCAATACCGGACTCTCTTTCTTGTGCCAGCCCCAGCGCGTCGTGATGGCGGCAGTCAACCACGTGCTCTCGCACGGACTGTCGCGCTCAGAAGAACTCAGCATTCCGATCAATCACTTCGAAGGGAACTTCGTATGTGATGAGTCGACTCTGCAGCGCTTGCGTGACAATGATCAGATCGTGATGCGCTACATCGACAATCCGAACGGCTCACTCGACGATATTGCCGGTATCTGCAACGAAGCCCGCAATGTCGTGGGCCTGATGCCACACCCTGAAAGGGCTACGGGAGAGTTGCTGGGGTCGGCTGACGGGATCAGATTGCTGAATGCACTGCTGCACGCAGCCGCCGTAGACCGGCAATCGACCAAGAGTCAAGCGGCCTAAAGGACTGCATTAGTGACTATCGCCCACACCGCCAAGAGTGCGGCGAACGTATGTGAGGCGTCAGCCGCCCCGGGTGATGCCAGCGCGGGCAAGCATGTCTGCTGGAACGCCGAACTCGCGCCAGGTGGCGTACTGGATGCCCTTGCGCTGGCCGTAGCTGGCCGCGTGTGTCACGAAGCCTTCCTCGACCGAGGCCATATCGGGCTCGACTTGCAATGCTTCGATGGCTGCTTCGACATCCCGTCGTTCTTGCATGAGCAGCAAGCGCTTAATCGGCTTGGCTTCGCCGATCTGCGCGTCAATTGCGTCGCGCTTCGCATTCAGAGATTCGGCGCTTGGTCGCCGTCCCGGCTTCGGCCGATTGGTTTCGAGAGCCTCGAGATAGTCGCGTACCGCGGCGGCTTCAATGCGCCCGGCCGCGATCGCTGCCTTGTGCTCGTCGGACATAGTTCGTTCGCTCATGACGCTTGTATATCACGGCGACAGTTCTGCGCAACGGAGTCGGCATGACAAGTTCGCCGACCGCATCAGCGAGCGTTTATTCGGCTCTCGGTCTCACAGACGCGGAATTCGCCCACATATGCGAACTGCTGGGACGGGAGCCAAATCACCTCGAACTCGCGATGTATGCCGTCATGTGGTCTGAACACTGTTCCTATAAGTCGTCACGGCGCCACTTGGCCCGTTTGCCGACCGAGGCGCCCTGGGTGTTGGTGGGTCCGGGCGAAAATGCCGGTGTCGTCGATGTCGGGGACGGTATTGCCGTCGCCGTGAGAATCGAGAGTCACAATCACCCGTCTGCGATCGAGCCCTACCAAGGTGCAGCAACCGGGGTCGGGGGCATATTGCGTGACATTTTCACGATGGGAGCCCGCCCGATAGCCCTCGCAGATCCCCTGCGAGTCGGTCCGCTGAATGAGCCGCGCAGCAATTGGATAGCCCAAGGAATAGTCAGCGGGATCTCCGGCTATGGAAACAGCGTCGGAGTTCCCACCATCGCCGGCGAGTTCGTGTCCTGCGAGACGTACCGCGACAACCCGCTGGTGAATGTCGCTGCCGTCGGCATCATGCCGACCGAACGGCTGGTCTTGGGCCGCGCCTCCGAAGTGGGAAACCTCGCTGTTCTCATGGGGGCCAGCACAGGTCGCGACGGCATCGGCGGCGTCAGCGTGCTCGCCTCGGCAGGGTTCGACGAAGCCGCTGACGATGCCGACAAGCGGCCCAGCGTGCAGGTCGGCGATCCGTTCGAGGAAAAGCGCCTCATCGAGGCGTGCCTGGAAATGCTGGACGCAGGATTGGTCAGCGGCATCCAGGATCTCGGCGGGGCGGGTTTGACATGTGCGGCCAGCGAGACGGCCTCGCGTGGCGGGACCGGCATGGAAGTCGACGTCGCTGCGGTGCCGCTGCGCCAGCAAGGCATGGCCCCGTTCGAGATCATGACGTCCGAATCACAGGAGCGGATGCTGGCGATCGTGTCGCCGGCCCGCGTCGACCGGGTATTGGAGATCTGCCGCCGGTGGGAGGTGGCCGCTGCGGTCGTGGGGCGCGTGACCGACGATGGGATGCTGCGGGTGCGAGACGGCGCGGGAGGCGAGCTGCTGGCCGAGATTCCCGCTTCGACGCTCCATGACGATGCGCCCGTCTATGACCGCCCCATGCAGCCGCCCGACGATCGGGTCCCGCGCCGCAGCATCGATCCCGGCGCAGGCGCCGCTGAGCGTGAGGCCGACTGCACTGCCGACCTGCTGGCGATGCTGGTCGATCCGAGGTGGGTGTACCGCCAGTACGACCACCAGCTGTTTCTCAACACGGTGGTAGGACCGGGACACGACGGCACCCTGCTGCGGCTGCGAGATCCGCGCTCGGGCCGGCCGACCGGCCGTGGCCTTGCGGTCACGACCGATGGCAATCATCGTTGGTGTGATGCGGATCCCCGCAGGGGCACCGCAATGGTCGTGATGGAGTCGGCGATGAACCTGGCGTGCGTCGGGGCTGATCCGCTGGCGCTGGTCAACTGTCTCAACTTCGGCAACCCGACCCATCCCGAGGTGATGTGGCAGCTGTCCGAAGCGATCGACGGGATGTCTGAGGCATGTGCCGCGCTTGGGGTGCCCGTCGTGGGCGGCAACGTCAGCCTCTACAACGAGACCAACGGCGAGGACATCTGCCCGACTCCTGTGGTGTGCATGATCGGCGTGCATCCAGCGCTGGACCGCAGGCCGGCTCTCGAGCGGCTGCCGGCGGGCACGGAGATCGTGCTGCTGTCGCCGGGGCCCGCCGCCAGCGACCCGGGTGAGGATGCCGCCGCGGAAGAGGCGGTCCCGCTGGGCGGGAGCCGTTGGGCGTGGGAACGCCGGCGCAACCGGGACGGCGCGCTGCCAGCGCTTGATCTCGCGACCACCGTCGCGACTGCTGGTTTGGTGGCGCGGTCCGTTCGAGCCGGACTCATCCAGCATGCGCACGATGTCTCCGATGGCGGCATCGCCCTGGCCATCGCCGAGATGTGCTGCCGTGGAGACGTGGGAGTGCAGGCTCGAATCCCGCCGCTCGGTTCACCCGCGCCGGCCGTTCGCGCCCTGTTCGCGGAGCCCCCGGGCCGCATCTTGGCGGCTGTCCGACCCGCCGACGTCGAGCGTCTCGCGGCCCAGGCCGCCGCGTCCGGCGTGGAATGCCGGCCCTTGGGGCGATTCGGTGGAACACGAATTCAGATCGGCCGCGAGACGCACCCCGCGTGGGACGTCGACCTGGCACTGCCGGATGCCATCTCTGCATGGAGCGGCGCCTTGGGTGATTCGTTCGCGGCGCCGATCGACGGGGCAGCGGCGTGACGCTCGACCCGGCGACCGGCGTCGATCTGGTCAAGCCGCGTGAAGCGTGCGGCGTGGTCGGCGTCTACCTGCCCGGCGGTCCGGTTGCGCATCTGTGTTACCTCGGGCTGTACGCCCTGCAGCACCGCGGTCAAGAATCGGCGGGGATTGCGGTGTCCGACCGCACGCACATCACCGTGGTGAAGGACATGGGCCTGGTAGCCAGCGCATTCGACGACCGCGTGCTGGCTGGGCTCGAGGGTGATCTGGCAATCGGGCACACGCGCTACTCCACAACGGGATCCAGCTCATGGCGCGCCGCGCAGCCCTTCTACCGGGGGCTGGAGGCAACGGAGTTCGCACTGGGGCACAACGGCAATCTCACCAACACGGCCGAACTCGCAGCAGCATCCGGGATGCTCGATGGCGTCGTCACCAGCGACAGCGACCTGGTCGCGGAGTTGATAGCGCAGCGCATCAACGCAAACCCGCAACTCACCCGCAGCCAGCCGCGCGAGGCGGTCACCGAAGCACTGACCGACGTGCTGGTCACCTTGCGAGGCGGCTTCACGTTCGTTGTCGCCGATCGCGACCGGTTGATCGGCGTGCGTGACCCGCACGGCATCTGGCCGCTCTGCCTCGGGCGACTCAACGTCGCTGGATCCGACGCCGAGCAGCCCCATGCCGACCAGCCCGACGCAGACCAGCCCGGAGGTGGCTGGGTGCTGGCGTCGGAGAATCCCGCGCTCGAGGTCGTGGGCGCCACCTTTGAGCGCGAGGTGGCCCCGGGCGAGATGGTCGTCATCGATGCTGCCGGGTGCCGGTCGCTGTGGCCGTTCGCCGACGCTGTCGCGCCAGACGCTGCCGTGCCAGCGCATCTGTGCATCTTCGAATTTGTGTACTTCTCCCGCCCCGACACCACCTTGGCCGGCCAGAACGTCCACGCAGCACGTCAGCGGATGGGCAGCCACCTCGCAGCAAATGCACCCGTTGACGCCGACCTTGTGATGCCCATACCCGAGTCGGGCATCCCTGCAGCCCAGGGATATGCACGAACCAGCGGCATCTCGTACGGGGACGGCCTGGTGAAGAACCGCTACATCGGCCGAACGTTCATCGCGCCCGACCAGCACGTTCGCTCGCTGGGAGTGCGCACCAAGCTGAATCCCATCAGCTCGAACATCGACGGCCGCCGGCTGGTGGTCGTGGACGACTCGATCGTGCGGGGCACGACCACCCGGTCGATCGTGGAGATGCTGCGGAGCGCCGGCGCGGCCGAGGTGCACCTGCGCATCTCGTCGCCCCCGTATCGCTGGCCGTGCTTCTACGGCATGGACACCGGCACGTCCGACGAGTTGCTCGCGGCCAACCGCAGTCTGAGCGAGATCGAGTCGTTCTTGGGAGTCGACTCGCTGGCATACCTGAGCCTCGACCAGCTCGTCGAAGCCACCGGCGTCCCCGGCGGAGGCTTCTGCCATGCGTGCCTGACCGGCGAGTACCCGGTCGAGATCGGTGGCCGGGCACGGGCGGAGGTGTTCGGCAGCGGTGCCGAAGAGCCGGGCCGCTCCCTGATCGCGACGGGCAGCGTTCAACCCGCTGCGCTCGCCGAATCCGCCGCAGGATGACCGACGACGCGCCCGATGCGCCCGTGGTTGCCGAGCCTGAGCCGCTGACCTACGAAGGGGCGGGCGTCAGCATCGCAGCGGGCGACGAGGCGGTGAGGCGGTTAGCGCCCCACGCGCGCAGCACCTACCGGCCCGAGGTGCTGAGTGACATCGGGGCATTCGGGGCGGTCACGGCCCTGCCGGAGGGCTTCACCGATCCCGTGCTGGTCAGCGCTAACGACGGCGCCGGGACCAAGCCGCTCATCGCCGCGGCGCTCGGACGCTGGGACACGATCGGGATTGACGTAGTGGCGATGTGCGTCGACGACATCGTCACGCTGGGCGCGCAGCCGTTGCTCTTCCACGACCAGATCACGGCGGGGAGCCTCGATCCCGACGTTGTTGAGGCGATCGTGTCGGGATTGGCTGCTGGCTGTCGCAGCGCCGGCTGCGCCCTGGTCGGGGGCGAGCTGGCCGAGCATCCCGACGCGCTTGCGGTCGGTGACTATGACATCGCCGGTTTTGCCGTGGGCGTTGTGGAGCGAGCACGGCTGCGGGGTCCGATCTCGGCCAGCGGAGCGGCGCTCGTGGGATTGGCGTCTGGCGGGTTGCGATGCAACGGCTACAGCCTCGCCCGCCGCGTTCTGCTCACAGGTACCTCCGATGCAGACGCACTCGGGTCGCCAGCCTGGCCGGGTGCCGATCATTCGCTGGGTGACGAGATGCTGCGACCGTCGGTCATCTACACCCCTGCGGTGCTAGCGCTCTTCGACGAATGCGGTGCCGTCGGGGCCGCACACATCACCGGTGGGGGACTGGTCGCGAATGTGACTCGCATGCTTGGCCCCGGCGTCGATGCGGTGCTACGGCGCGGTACCTGGCAGGTGCCCCGGATCTTCGACCGAATCGCGGACGCCGGCCCGGTCACGCCCGACGAGATGGAACGCGTCTTCAATCTTGGCATCGGCATGGTGGTGGCAGTGCCCCCGTGCGAGGTCGATGCGGCGGTCGGCACTGCGCACGACGCCGGACACCAAGCGTGGGTAGTCGGCGAGATCCGCCCGGGCACCGGCACTGCCCACTTGGTCGAAGTGGGCAACTAGGCCCAAATCGGCAGGTCCAGCCCAATACCCTGCCTGCCCATTATCCGGACAGCGCCCCAAGCGCGCCAGGAGCACCGATGACTGCCACCGCGGGGTCTCGACCCACCGCTGCCTATTCCGCCACGCTCGAAGTCGAGCTGGCCCACCAGCCGGGCACGCTCGGCCGGCTGTGCACGGCGATCGGCGACGTAGGCGGCAACATCCAGAGCCTCGACGGCTTCACCATCACCCAGGGCAGCCTGCGCCAGCACATCGTGGTCGACGCGTCGAGCGAGCAGCACATCGTTCAGATCTGCGACGCAGTCAACGGGCTCGAAGGCATCACCGTCATTTCCTCGATGGACCGGACCTTCGAGTTGCACGCCGGCGGCAAGCTCGAGACGGTCACCCGCATCCCGCTGCGCAATGCCGATGACCTCTCCATGGCCTATACGCCCGGCGTCGCACGTGTGTGCCGGGCGATCGCCGACGACCCCGAGCGTGTCCACGACCTGACCATCAAGGGCAACACGGTCGCGATCGTCAGCGACGGCACTGCAGTGCTGGGCCTCGGCGATATCGGCCCGGCCGCGGCGATGCCGGTGATGGAGGGCAAGGCGC
The DNA here is from genome assembly GCF_965203655.1 of Candidatus Poriferisodalis sp. GTDB lineage: Bacteria > Actinomycetota > Acidimicrobiia > Acidimicrobiales > Poriferisodalaceae > Poriferisodalis. Next base: position 99,313 of record NZ_CBDBDD010000003.1, on the reverse strand, counting down.
TGCTGTTCAAGGAATTCGCCGGGGTGGACGCCTTCCCCATCTGCCTTGATGTCAACGAGCCGGACGAGATCGTGGAGACGGTCATCCGGCTGGCTCCCACCTTCGGAGGCATCAACCTCGAGGACATTGCGGCACCTGGTGCATTCGAAGTCGAGGAGGCACTGCGTGCCGCGCTCGACATCCCCGTGTTCCACGACGATCAGCACGGCACCGCCGTGGTCGCTCTGGCGGCGCTCGAGAACTCGGCTCGCATCGTCGGCAAGGAGCTGGCAAACCTGCGCTGTGTCATCTTGGGGGCAGGTGCTGCGGGCGTGGCGACGGCCAAGATCCTGCTCGGCGCCGGCATCGGGGATGTCATCGCCTGTGACCGCAAGGGAACGATTCACCCTGGCCGCGGCGAGCTGAACCACGCCAAGGAATGGCTGGCTGCCAACACCAACACCGAGCGCATCGCCGGTTCTGTATCTGATGCCATGGCGGGTGCCGATGTGTTCTTCGGATTGAGCGGCCCGGGGCTCATCACCCGCGACGACGTGGAAACGATGGCGGAACGGCCGATCGTGTTCGCGATGGCCAATCCCGATCCCGAGATCCTGCCCGACGCCATCGGCGACATCGCCGCCGTGGTTGCCACCGGCCGCAGCGACTACCCCAACCAGATCAACAACGTGCTGGCGTTCCCCGGCATCTTCCGGGGTGCCTTCGACGCAGGCGCCACCGACATCACCGAGAACATGAAGATCGCCGCCGCCGAAGCCATCGCGGCAGGCGTCTCCAGCGACGACCTGAGCCCCGACCTGGTGATCCCCACAGCCTTCGACCGCTCAGTAGTCCCCGCAGTGGCATCTGCCGTAGCAACAGCAGCCCACAACGACCAAGTCACGCGCCGCTGAACGTCCCGCGGGGACGTGCCACCACGGCACCCCTTGAGTTAGCGGCCGAGGGCGAAGCCCTTCGAGGCCGCTTGTTCCCAGTGGTCGGGACCGGCGTCGATCCGGTGACCTCACGCTTTTCAGGCGCGCGCTCTGCCAACTGAGCTACCCGACCGCGGTCCCGACGGGATTTGAACCCGCGACCTCTGGCTTGACAGGCCAGCGTGAACTCCAGACTTCACCACGGGACCAGTTGTATTGCTGTGTGCCTGCGCCGACGTCGAGACCGGGATCTCTGCCGATGCAAGCGCAGCAACGATAGCCACCTCGATCAGCAATCAGCGCCGCTGACCGCGGTGCGCAGCCGGTCGGCGAGATCGCCGCGCGACAGCACCGACACTCCCTCGCCGCCGCACCACGCTGACAGCGCTTGCAGTTCGGATGCCAACGCCGCGAGAGCGTCTGCGGAAGCCGATGCACTGCTCGGCCACGACCCCGGCTCCGCCCACGAAGCCGGTACTTCCAGCATGTTGCGCTCCCGGTCGAAACGCACATCGAGGCGCGCCACCAGCGCATCGTCGTGCAGGAACGGCAGCACGAAGTAGCCGTACTGCCGCTTGGCCTTGGGCGTGTAGATCTCGATGCGGTAATGGAAGCCGAAGAGCCGCTCGGCGCGTGGGCGGTACCAGACCAGCGGGTCGAATGGGCTGAGCAGCACCGACCGCGATCGTCGCCGGGCAGCGCGCTGGGCGGCGGGCGCGTACCCCGGCCGGTCCCAGCCCTCCACCGTCACCTCGGTGAGCTGGTTGTCCTCGACGAGCTCGGCGATGCGGGCTGGCGCAATGCGCTTCGGCAGCCGGTGGTAGTCGATGAGGTCATCGGCGGTGGCGACGCCGAGACACCGGGCGGCGTCTGCCAGCAGCGCCCGGTGCGCGTCGGGTTCGTCCACGACAGTCGCCACCACCTTGCTAGGCAGCACCCGTTCGATCACGTCGTAGCGGCGCACAAAGCCGGCTCGGTCGGCCACGCCAACCCGGCCTGCCCAGAACAGCCATGCCAGCGCGAGCTTCCCGTTGCTGCGTGTTCCCCACGGCCCGCGTACGCCGGGTCCCCAGTCCATGGCGGCATCCACTTCGCCGGTCGATGCAGGCCCGTTGGCGTCAAGCCAGTCGAGTGCGGCACCGATCTTGGGCTGGTTGGCCTGCCCGAAGCGGGCGTACCCGCTCCACATGTCGCCGGCGGCGCCCCGCCGCATCCGCCAGCCGAACAGCGGCCAGTCGGCCACACGCACGAACGACGCTTCATGACCCCAGTACTCGGTCAGCTCCCGCTCGGCCGTCCGGCGGGCGTACGCCGATCGCTCAAGCAGCCTCAGCACCGTGTCGTGCGTGCCGCCCATGCGGGCCCGCAACACCAGCAGGTGCGAGCGCGCCAGCACATTGACGGCGTCGATCTGCAGCAGGCCCATGTGGTCCATGGCCCTTCGCAGATGCCGGACGTCCAGCCGTCCGTTCGGCAGCGGCGAGGCGAGCCCCTGGGCACCGATAGCGAGGCGGCGCGCCGCCCCCAGGCTCAGGCGGGCTCGTCGGGCACGAGTCACTGTGATGGATCGACGCCTCGGTCGACGGTGCGCGCGATCAGCCGGCGCATCGTCGTGCGGCAGGTGCCGTCAGCAAGCCTTGACGCCGCTCAGCGCTCTTCTCTGAAGATGACGTGGCGTCGCAGCACCGGGTCGTACTTGCGGAGCTCGATCCGGTCGCGGGTGTTCGTCTTGTTCTTGCGCGTCGTGTACGTGTAGCCGGTGCCCTCGGTGGACTTCAGCTTGATGATCGGCCGCTTGTCGCTCTTGGGCATCAGACCTTCTCCCCACGACGGCGCAGATCAGCCACCACCGACTCGATGCCGCGCTTGTTGATCGTCTTGATGCCCTTCGCGCTCACGGTCAGCGTGACCCAGCGCCCCTCGTTGGGCACCCAGAACCGCTTGCGTTGGATGTTCGGCTTGAACCAGCGCTTGGTCCGCCGATGCGAGTGCGACACGTTGAAGCCCGAATGCGGCCGGCGGCCGGTGACTTGGCAGATGTTGCTCATCCGAAGCAGCTCCCTGCGGGTGGGCTTGACAGCGGCGCACAAGGCTACCGAGCTGTCTCGTACTGACCCACTCAGCCTGTCGCCAACCGGGGGATGATCTCGCGGCCGACGCGTTCGAGCACCTCGTAGCGGGGGTCGAAGTTGGGCAGAATCATGATCTGGTCGAGCCCCCGCTCGCCCAGGTCGGCCAGTCGTTCGGTGACCTGGTCGGCTGTGCCCACGACGCAGGTGGCGTCGATGAGTTCGTCGTTGAGGAATCGAGCCTCTTCAGGCAGCACCCAGCAGTTGTGGCCGGCGTGGATCCGCTGGTGAATGCGATCGGGGTCGGTGTCGTCGAGCATGGCGCAGTACTCGTCCCAGACCGCCTCCAGACGGGCGCCCGGAGACCTGCCGAATTGCCGGTACTGGTCATAGGAGTAGTGCAGCGACGCCATCGCGAAGGCACCCGCTTCATGGTGGACTCGCTCACGCTGGCTGGCGAGGGTCTCGCCGTCGTCCAGGATCACGATCGTGGTGAGCGAGCACATCAGGTAGTCGGCGCGGTCGATCGAGCGTCCGGCATCCGCGGCACCCGCTTCGATGTACTCCCAGACGCGTGCCGTGGCCGAGCCGTCGGGCGGCACCGAGAGCACCGCGCCATCGCCGTAGCGACCCGCAAGCCCCAGCGACCGCGGTCCGAAACCTGACACGTACAGCGGGATCTCGTCGTCGAAGTTGACAAACCCGTTGTCCGGCATGATGTGGCGGATCGGCTGGGCGCTGCCGCCGAAGTGGTGGACGGCTTCCTCGCCGCGCAGCAGCGGTCGCAGCGCCGCCAGGTACTGATCGAACTCGGCGATGCGCTGGGGTTTGTGTCCCATGATCCGCATCGCCGTGTTGCCGGTGCCGATGCCGAGGAATGTCCGGCCGGGCGCGAGCGCGTTGATCGTGGCGATCGACGCGGCCGTCACCGGTGCTGGCCGTGTGCCCGAGACCGACACGCCAGTGCCGAGCTGGATGGTGCTGGTGCGCTCGGCGGCGAGCGCCAGCGTCGCGTAGCAGTCCGACCACAGCATGTGGCTGTCCGCGAACCAGGCATGGGTGTAACCGAGCTCCTCGGCGCGCTCGACGTAGTCGAGATCGCCGATGTGCGATGCGATGCAGATCCCCAAGTCCATGTCTGTTCCCCGTCGTCGGTCCGACCGGTCCGCGACATGTCCATCGCGGCCAGCGCGGACACGCTAGACACGAACCGTGGCGTCCGACGGGGCGAAGTCGTCGAAGAAGAGCCGCAAGAAGGCGGCCAAGGCTCCTGCCGCGCAGGTCACGACGAAGATGCGCCGGCGCCACATCGAGCGGGGCCGCTATTCCAATGCGCCGGTTGACCGCGCCGCCGGCGGGGTCGTCTGCCACGACGGTGCCGTGCTGGTGGTGCATCGGCCGCGATACGACGACTGGTCGCTGCCGAAGGGCCACCTCAACCGGGGCGAGACCTGGGAGGAGGCGGCGCTGCGGGAGGTCCGCGAGGAAACGGGCGTGCGCTGCGCAATCACGTCCGCGCCCTACCCGGTCAGCTACCTGATCGCCAGCGGGGTGCCCAAGCTGGTGCTCTTCTACGCGATGGCCCCGACCAAGGTGCCCAAGCGGCTCGCGGGCGACCCGAGTGAGGTCGACGAGGTGGCTTGGTGGGACATCGCCGACGCCGTGCGGGCGCTGAGCTACGAAACAGAACGCGAAGCCTGCGCCGCGCTCACTATCTCCCACCTGCGCCGCCGCACCTCCGCCGCTGGCTAGTTGCCGAGCCGCCTGGATCGGCCTCTCATGGGTTTCTCATGATCCGCATTCCAGAATGAGGCCATGGGTGCTGATCGGCCGAGCGGTGCCAGCCCCGCGGTAGCCGTCGTCGACGACGATCAGCGCATCCGAGCGGCATTGCGCCGCGCCCTGCAGCTCGAGGGTTATGACGTGCTCGAAGGCAGCGATGGCCTCGAAGGCGAGGCGCTGGCCGGCCGGGCAGACGTGATGGTGCTGGATGCCACCATGCCGAACCTGGGCGGCTTCGAGCTGTGCCGCCGCCTGCGCGCCGCCGGGAGCCGCCTTCCGATCCTGCTGCTGACGGCGCGGGGCACCACTGCGGATCGGGTGGAAGGCCTCGATGCCGGTGCCGACGACTACTTGGCCAAGCCGTTCGCGCTCGACGAACTACTGGCTCGGCTGCGGGCACTGCTGCGCCGGAGTGCCGGGGGCTCCTCGCCGGACGAAGGCGAGCGGCTGGCATGCGCTGGCATCGTGCTCGACACGGCCAGCTACGAGGTGACCTGCGCGGGCGAGCCCATCTCGCTGACCCACACTGAGCACCGGCTGCTGGAACTGTTCCTGCGCAACCCCGGTCGTGTTCTGCACCGCGACGAGATCTACGACACGGTGTGGGGTTACGACGCGTCGCTGGCCTCGAACTCCCTGGAGGTCTACGTCGGCTACCTGCGGCGCAAACTCGCGGCGGCGACAGTGGGCTCCGACGGCCACAGCCCGATCCGGACCGTGCGCGGCGTGGGATACGTGCTCCGAGAAAACGCCAAGAGCTGAACGTTCTCGTCGTGTCGCCCGTTGCTTCCCGCTCTTGTTCCCAATTCGTATTCGATACGGGCTCACGGGCCGCTCGGGCCACGGCTCCGCCTCTGGGCCCCACATGAGCTTCCGTACCCGGCTCGGGCTGCTGGTGGCGGCCTCGGTTGCCGTCGCCGTGCTGGCGGTCTCGGGAGTCGCGCTGTGGATTGCCCGAGCCGAGGCCCGATCGGCGCTCGACCGCAAGCTGGACGACCGCGTCGCCGTGCTGGTCGCGAGCGGCGGACGCATGCCCGAACGCCGAGGCGTGCAGTTCTTCGGACGATTTGTCCCGCGGGACGTGCTTGTGCAGATCGTGGCTTCGAACGGTGCCGTGGTGTACGCGTCTGACGAAGTGCTGCCAGTGGCGCCCGCAGACGTTGCCGTGGCAAATGGCCGGGCTCACCGCCACCGAAGCGATGTGTCCGCGGACGGTGTGCGCCTGCGAGTGCTGACCGTGCCGGTCGCGCCCGTGGGAGCGCTGATGGTCGCCAGCCCGCTCGACGAGGTCGATGCGAACGTGACGGGCCTGCGCAATGCGCTGGCCGTTGTGGCTGCCGTCGGCGTCGCGGGAGCCGGATTGCTGGGATTCCTGGTGGCGGGCCGTGCCATCCGGCCGGTTCGGCGGCTCACCGACGCGGCACGGAACGTCGCGCGGACCCAAGACCTGGACCAGCCCATCGAGCTTGAACGCGATGACGAGCTGGGCGAGCTGGCACGCAGCTTCAACGCGATGCTGGAGGCCTTGGCGCTGTCGCGCGCCCAGCAGCATCGACTGGTCACCGACGCAGGCCACGAGCTGCGGACACCGCTCACAAGTATCCGCACCAACATCGAATTGCTGGCGCGAGCCGAGCAGTTGGCGACGCCAGTAGAGGATGCTGGCGACGCCGTCGGCGACGCAGTCGTTGCACTCGACGGCGATGAGCGCCGCCAGATGCTCGACGATGTCCAGTTCGAGCTCGACCAGCTCACCGAACTGGTGAATGAGCTCGTCGAGTTGGCGACCGACCAGCGATCCCAGGGCGAGCCGGAGCGCGTCGACCTGGCCGAGCTAGCTGCGTCGGTGGTGGACCGGCACCGCCGCCGGACCGAGACGGATTTTGTAACCGAGTTCGAGCCGTGCGAGGTGGTGGTGAGTGCGGCGCTGGTCGAGCGAGCGATCGGCAATCTCGTCGACAATGCGGTGAAGTGGTCGCCACCGGGCGAGCCCGTCGAGATCAGCGTCGCTGCAGTCGACCGGGAGGCTCACGTCCGGGTGCGCGACCGCGGACCCGGCATCCCCACGGCCCTACGCGAGACCGTCTTCGAGCGCTTCTATCGGGTGCCCGAAGCGCGCTCGCAGCCCGGTTCCGGCCTCGGGCTGTCCATCGTCGACTACGTCGCTCGCAGCCACGACGGTTCAGCGTCGGTCATCGACACCGACGGTCCAGGCACCACAGTCGAGTTCCGGCTCCCGCTGGCCGAGCTTGACTGAAGCGGTCGCCGGTTTCCAGCACCCCCAACGGGATTCGAACCCGTGCCGCCGGCGTGAAAGGCCGGTGTCCTAGGCCGCTAGACGATGGGGGCAGGACACATCAGGCTACGCCTCGTCACCACAGCGGCCAATGGTGCTCGGTGTAGGAAATTCGAGAGTTTCGATGTAGGGAATTCCGTCGCTGGTGATCAGCGGTGTGCGGCGTCGATGAGCTCTGCCAGCAGGCCGCCGAGGTAGTGGTATCGAAGCCTCGGCCGCTGGGCGGGATCGTGCGGATCGAGATCGGTCGGGTCCTCTTCCTCGGAGATGTCGAGCTGTGTGCCGAGCACCAGCCGCAGCTCATTGAGGCCCTGCATCCAGGCGATGACCTGTGCATCATCGAGGTGGTCGGCTTCGAGCGTGCCGTCCAGCAGATCGAGATGTTCCAGCCGCTCGGCGAGCAGCTCGTCACGCATGAGCCGCTGGTACTCCGCGTCGCGGTCGGGGTCGGCGAGATATGCCGGCGGGAAGAGACGCCGCAGCGATGGATCCAGACCCTCGCCGCCGTCACGTGCAGGTGTGTGATCCAGCAGGTTGCTGCGCAGTTCGCCCACTAGGTCGGTGAGCAGCCGCCGCTCCCAGTCCGCGAGGTGCACGCTCACGAGCGAGCCACGGGCACCGAAGCGGGTGCCGGTCATGCGCCCGCTGCCGCCGTCTCGAGACGGCTGCTCGCTGCCTGCGAAGACTCAGCCATAGCTCAGTCGTCTTTCTGCATCGTGGCCCACAGGCCGTACTCGTGTAGGCGGAAGACATCGAGCTCGGCCTGCTCGCGCGTCCCCCACGCGACTGCTGCGCGGCCCTTGTGGTGGACGTCCAGCATCAGCTGGGTCGCCTTGGCCTCGCTGTAGCCGAAGAGCTTCTGGAACACGTACACGACGTAGCTCATCAGGTTGATCGGGTCATTCCACACCAGCACGACCCACGGCGCGTCGGTGCTGTGCTCGTCTTCGCTGGTCGGATCGCGGACAACCTCGGGCTCGGCAACGGCTGGCGCGTTCGCCAGTCGCGGTGAGACAGCTGGCGCGTTCGGGCTCACGGCTTCATTCTGCGAACGCGCGGCCCGCGATGCCAACCGATTCGCCAACACCAACCTCGGCAGCCAGCACCAAGCGGGTCATCGTGATGGTGAGCAGCGTTGCGCCGACCACATGCAACGCCACGAGCAGCACGGGCAGCTCATTGAAGTACTGCACGTACCCGATCGCCGCCTGCACAGCCATGACCCCGATCACGATCCGGATGCGCCGGCCAAGCGCGGTCGTTGCGTCGCCCATCGCGGCGTCCCCCTGCGTCGCGGCCAGCCGTCGCACCCGGAAGGCGAGCAACAACATGGCCGCAACCAGCACTGCCACCGTGATGCCGTGAATGCGCGCCACCGACGGCAGGGCGTACTGCAGGCGCTCGACATGCTCGTCACCGCCGTGGGGCCCGGTGCCGGTCACCACCGTCCCGGTCCACAGGGCCGCAGCCGTGAGCGTCGCGGCGAGCCATGCGAGTGTCCGGATCTGCGTCGGCAGCCGGGCCGCGCCGTTGCCGAAGGGCGACGGCTCCCATGACGCTCGATGCTGCAAGACGACCGCAGCCGACACCAGCACCTGCGACGCCAAGAAGTGCGACATCACGATCGGCGGGGACAGGTGAGTCAGCACGGTCACCGCGCCGAGGCCGATCTGGAAGACCACGCCGGCCACTAGGCCCAGAGACCACCACACCAAGTCGCCCCGGCGCGGTCGCCGCCACCACGACGCCGCCACAGCCATCACCACAGCCAGCGACACCAAGCCGGTCACGATGCGATTGCCGAATTCCACCCAGCCGTGAAAGTCGGCCGCCGGCACGAACTCGCCGGGCTCGCAAGTCGGCCAGTCGCTGCATCCCAACCCGCTGCCGGTGAGCCGCACGAGCGAACCGGTGATAACGATCGCCACGAGCGACCACAGGGCCCAGCGCGCAATTGTGGCGAAACGCTCGGGCGCGATCTCCAGCCTGCGCTCTCGCTGCCGCGGAAGTCCCGGCAATCTCACGCTGAAACGCTAGAGGTCACTCGTAGCCTCACAGCAATGCTGGCGGCGCTACGCCCATCACTGCGTGGATCAACATTGCGGGGATACGTCGCGCTCACCAAACCGCGCATCATCGAGCTGTTGCTGGTGACGACGGTGCCGCCGATGTTCGTGGCCGAGCGGGGCGTGCCGTCGGTGGCGCTGATGCTGTTCACCGTCGTCGGCGGCACGCTGTCCGCAGCGGGCGCCAACACCTTCAACATGTACATCGATCGCGACATCGACGCCACGATGGCTCGCACGGCCCACCGTCCGCTGGTGGTCGGCACGGTGACACCGCGCGCTGCGTTGATCTACGGCGTCGTGCTCGAGGCGGCAGCGTTCGGGATTCTGTGGTGGGGCGCCAACCTGCTCGCAGCCCTGCTCGCGCTGGCTGCGTGCCTGTTCTACGTATTCGTGTACACGTTGTGGCTGAAGCGGTCGTCGGCACAGAACATCGTCATCGGCGGGGCGGCCGGTGCTGCGCCGGTGCTCGTGGGCTGGGCGGCCGTGACCGGCACGCTGTCGCTTGAGGCCTGGATCGCGTTCGCGATCGTCTTCTTCTGGACGCCGCCGCATTTCTGGGCGCTGGCCATCCGCTATGCCGACGACTACGACACCGCCGAGGTGCCGATGCTGCCGTCGGTGGCCAGCGAGCGCTCGGTGCTGGTCCAGATGACGCTTCACACCCTTGCGGTGATCGCGCTGTCGCTGTGGTTTGCCGTGGAGGCCGGGGCCGGAGGCCTGTACTGGGCGGTCGCGTTGGCCGGCGGCGCAGCGTTCGGATGGCAGCTGGTGACACTGTGGCGCGCGCTGACACCCCAGACCGCGATGCGCGTGTTCCACACCTCGATCGCGTACCTGGGGCTGCTGTTCGCGGCGATGGCTGTCGACGTGGTCGTCCGGCTCAGCTGGTGATGCAGCCAGAGGCTGAGCCCCAGGCCCGAGCGGCCTGCGAGCGAAGCGAGCTAGAGCGGACAACACAGTGCGAAGCCGTGGCCCGAGCGGCCCGTGAGCCCGATCACATGAGGACGGGATCAAGAGCGGGAAGCAACGAGCATTGCGATGCGAACAATCTGGTTGAGGGGGCTGCGGGTCGCTAGAGTGCGCCGTTGGCGCCGCCTCAAAGCGGCGCTGCCAGCCGAGTTCGGGAACCACTTCGCCGCATGACCGACGCCACTACCGAAGCTGCGCATTCGACAGGGTCTGCCGTAGCTCCGCAGGCAGAAGACCCGACCGCGTTCGGTCTGCTCAACACGGCCGACCACAAGCGCATCGGCCGGCTGTTCATCGGCTTCTCGCTGCTCTTCGCGCTCGCCGGCGCCGTCACCGATGTGCTGGTGCGCTTCGATCTCGCCTCCGACAGCGGGCATACGGTGCTCAATCTCGAGACCTTCACCCAAGTCTTCATGTTCACCCGCGATGCGCTGGTCTTCGGAATGCTTATCCCGTTCTTCCTGGGCGTTGCGATCTACATCGTCCCGCTGCAGGTCGGCGCACCCAACATTGCCTTCGCCCGGGCGGCAGCCCTGTCGTTCTGGGGCTGGCTGGTGTCGTTCGGCGTGCTGGTCGGCGCGTACATCGGCAACGGCGGGCCCGCCGGTGGCTGGGATGCCGGCGTGCGGCTGCACATGCTCGCCCTGGCGGGACTGGTGATGTCGCTGATCGTCGGTGCCATCTGTGTCGCCGTCACCACACTTACGATGCGTGCGCCAGGCATGTACATGGATCGCACGCCACCGTTCGCGTGGTCCGCGCTCGTCACGGCATCGATGCTGGTGGTCAGCCTCGGCGTCGTGCTGGGCCAGCTCGTCCTGCTCTACATCGACCACCGCTACGGCCGCCACTTCCTGGACGGCAACTACGGCGTCTGGCCCCGCATCGACTGGATGTACCGGACGCCGCAGCTGTTCATCTATGTCGTGCCGGTGCTGGGCGTGGCGGCTGAGATCATGCTGGCCGCTGCACGCCGCTGGGTCTTCGAGCCGCTGGCGCTGTACTTCACCATGGGCCTCGTCGGCCTGTTCGGCTTCGGTGCCTGGGCCAACTTCGGCATCGCCAGCGAGGGCGAAGACATCGTCGACGGCCTCGAGGGCATCGTGCTGGTCGGCCTCTACGCCGGTGCACTGGCCGGAGTCGGCGGCCTGCTGGCGCTGCTGGGATTCACCGTGTGGCAAAGCCGCAAGTGGCCGCGTCCCACCACCGCGGTGCTGGCCGCGTTCGGCGCCGGCAAGCTCATCGCAGTCGCCGCCCTCGTCGGGCTGATCGGCGCCGGCGTGGACTGGCTGAACATCGCGGGCCGTGGCATCGACGGCAACGCCCCGCTGCGGTTCACCACTTGGGTCACCGGTCAGCAGAGCCTGCTCATCTACGGCGCGGGGCTGCTGGGAATGCTGGCGGCACTGCATTGGTGGGCCCCGAAGATCTGGGGACGGCGACTGTCGGAGTTCGCCGGCTGGGCCAGCTTCGCCGCGATCGGCGGGGGCGCCTTTCTGGCATGGCTCGGCCCGACGCTGTCCGGTGCGTTCACCGAGCAACCCCAGTTCGTCTACAACGATCCGCTGCTGACCACCGACTATGACAGCCTGATCGACAGCTCTGCCGCGGAGGGCCTCTCGGTGGTCGGCGGCATCGGTGTGGTCGTCGTGCTGGCCGGTATCGGGCTTGTCGTATTGAATCTGCTCGTCTCGGTGGGCATGGGCAAGGGTGCCGAAGCTGATGCCGATCCGTGGGGCGGCCTCACGCCTGAGTGGCTGCTCGACTCGCCTCCGGCGTTGGGACAATCCGATTCCCTGCCGCAGCTGAGTTCGGGCACGCCCCTGCTCGATGCCGAGCTCAACGGCAGTGTCACGCCGGCCGAGCGCGAGGCCGCTGAGGTGCTGGCCTGATGTCCGAGACTGCGGTGAGCACCGTCGAGGCGCCCGAGCCCGGGCGCTACACCGTCCCCGGTCCGCCGCCGCGCCCACGCAGCCAGCTCGTCGGCACTGGCTTCGCCATTGCGGCAGGCTCCATGGCGGTTGCAGGCGCGCTGGGCCACTACATGGCCCGCCGCCACATCCTCGATGACCCCGGACACGACTGGCTGGCCGGCCAATCCGTGCCGAACCCGCAGCTGGTCTACGCCCTCATCACGCTGCTGGTTTCGGTGGTGACGGCGCACTGGGCGCACTGGGCCAGCCGACGGGGCGAACGCGGCCACACCTGGGTGGGCATGGCTATCACGCTGGTAATGGGATTCGCCTTCTTCAACATGGTGATGTACAGCCTCAACCGCATGGAGATCGAGCTCGGCGCGGGGGAGTGGGAGAACTTGGCGTTCTCGGTGACCGGGCTCTCGCTGGCGATATTGATCGTCGGAATGTTCTATCTCGGCCTGATGACACTGAGATCGCTGGGTGGCAGCGTCGGCCGCGACCGCTCGACGCCGCTGGGTTCAGCGGTCTTCTTCTGGGACTTCGCCGTGCTTGCGTGGGCCGCCACCTGGTACGTCGTCTTCGTGGTGAAGTAGGGGATCGATGGTCGGCATCGCCAGCAGGTACTTCGCCGGACGCATTGCGCTGGCTGCCGCGGCCGCCGTCGTCGTCGGTGTTCTCACCGGCATGGACGGCACGGGCAATGTGGTCATGTACGCCACGATCGTGCTGGGCGTTGCTGCGGGAGCGTTCGCGCTGCTGTTCAGCTTGGCGCTGACGGTCGGCGACGGCGACTCGCTCGACCGCGAGCACCTGGCCGACCATCAGCCCACGCCGGCCTACTGGCCGATCATGGCCGCGCTGGGCATGGGTGTGCTCATGGTGGGTCTGGTCACCAGTTCGCTGCTGACCATCGCCGGGGTGGCGCTGCTGCTGATCTCCGCGATCGAGTGGACGATGAGTGCTTGGGCCGAGCATCTCTCCACCGACGCTGAGTCGAACGCCATCGAGCGGGCACGCCTGCTGCGGCCGTTCGAGATCTCGCTCTACGGCGCGCTGGCCATTGCCATACCGGTCGTGCTGGCGTCCCGCATCTTCCTGACGGTGAGCAAGACAGCGGCGAGCTACGCAGCCATCGTGATAGCGGCGGTGATCTTGGCATTTGCCTTTCTGGTGTACGCGAAACCGCAGCTGCGACGCGCTGTCACGGCGTCCATGCTGGTGCTGGGCGGCGTTGCGCTCATCGTCGCGGGCATCACCTCAGCCGTGATCGGCGAGCGTGAGTTCCATCACCATGGCGGCCACGCAGAGGTGTCCGATGGTCACGGCGAGGCTGCCGACGACGGGTCGCACTCCTCTGACGAGATGAGCGAGTCCGAGGAGAGTCACGAGTGAGGGGCACCCGCTTCGCTCCCCGATGGCGCCTGGCTGTCCTGGCAGGTGTCGCACTGGCGGTTGCCGGCTGTGCCACCGGCCAGCTTGACGCCACCAAGCCCATCGGCGAGGACGCCCGGGAGATCGACGGTCTCATGCGCCTGTCGGGCTGGATGGCCGTGGGGGTGGGCATCTTCGTGGCGGCTGCCGTCGTCACGATCATCGTGAAATTCCGGGCCAAGCCCACCGACGATCCCGACGACCTGCCGCCGCAGATTCACGGCAACCGCAAAGCCGAGCTGACCTGGACGCTCATCCCGACGGTGATGCTGGCGTTCCTCACGGTCGTCACGATCGGGGCAGTGTTCGATCTCGCCGGCGCAGGCACCGGACGCACGATCAAGGTCGAAGGCCAGCAGTGGTGGTGGCAGTTCAGCTACGACGTCAACGAGGACGGCGACTTCGACGACGATGTCGACATCGTCACCGCGAACGACCTGGTGATCCCGGTGGGCGAAGAGGTCAACCTTGAGATCCATTCCAACGACGTCATCCACTCGTTCTGGATCCCGCAGCTGAACGGCAAGCGGGACGCGGTACCGGGTCGCGTGCACCACTGGCGGATCAGCTCCACCGAGCCGGGCATCTTCTATGGCGAGTGCGTGGAGTTCTGCGGTCTCAGCCACGCCAACATGCAGATGCGGGCAATCGTGTTGGAAGAAGCCGACTTCGAGCGCTGGCTCGCCGACCAGCAAGCAGGACGCAGTGCGGCCGCCGAGCCCCACGCTGAAGACTCAGCTGAAGCTGCCGGTGCCGCCCTGTTCGAGACCCATTGCATCAGCTGCCATGTGGTCGACGGGGTGTACGAGAGCGCAGCAGGCGGCAATGCGAATCTCATCGCGGGCATCGCGCCCAACCTCACCAATCTGATGAGCCGCACGGCGTTCGCCGGGGCGCTGTACGAGACCTATGTGCAGGACGCCGACCGCGAGTACGTGCGCGGATCTGACGGCAAGCTCATCGTCAACATCGCTGGGCTGCGCGAATGGGTGCGCAACGCGCCCGACTTGAAGCCTGCGCGCGCGGACAACCAGCAGGGCATGCTGGACTTCTCCGAGGTGCTGACCGATCAGGACCTCGACAACCTGATGGCCTACCTGAGGACACTCGGCAACGAGCCGGTGCTGCCCCGATGAGCACTGCCCCGGGCTGAGGAGGACGACCCGATGGCAATCGTCACCGATCGACCAGACAGCGAGTCGTCAGGCACCGAGCTGGAGCCGGCAGGCGACGGCGCGGAGGTCCTCGAGGACTCGCCTCATACCGGTGTCTTCGCACGCCCGACTCACGCCACCGGCTGGCGCGAGTGGCTCTTCACGGTGGACCACAAGAAGATCGGGATCATGTACGGCGCGCTCGCGCTGTTCTGGTTCCTGATCGGCGGCCTCGAGATCGGATTGGTGCGCCTGCAGCTGTGGGCGCCCGACGGCGAGGTGATCAGCGCCGACTTCTACAACCAGCTGTTCACCATGCATGGCGTCACCATGGTCTTCCTGGTGATCATGCCGCTGGCGAACGCGTTCGCGAACTATCTCGTACCGCTGCAGATCGGCGCCAGAGACGTGGCCTTCCCCCGCATGAACGCGCTGGGCCTGTGGGTCTTCTTCTTCGGCGGCATCTTCCTGAATCTCAGCTGGTTCCTGGGCGGCGGCGCCGACGGCGGCTGGTTCGCCTATGCGCCCAACACCGGCATGGCCTTCAGCCCCGGCCACGGCATGGACTTCTACGCCCTGGGCCTGCAGATTGCCGGCATCGCCTCGCTGCTGGGCGCCATCAACCTGCTGGTGACCATCATCAACATGCGCTGCCCGGGCATGAGCCTGCTGCGCATGCCGGTGTTCACCTGGATGATCCTGGTGGTGCAGTTCCTGCTGGTGTTCGCCCTGCCGGTCATCACGGTGGCGCTGATCCTGTTGACGTTCGATCGAACCTTTGATGCCAACTTCTTCAATGTCGACGCGGGCGCCGACCCGCTGCTCTGGCAGCACCTGTTCTGGATATTCGGCCATCCGGAGGTCTACATCCTGATCCTGCCGGCATTCGGCGTGGTGTCCGAGACGCTGCCGGTGTTCAGCCGCAAGCCGCTGTTCGGCTACCCGATCGTGGTGCTGTCGGGTGCGGCTATCGGCTTCATGGGATGGGGCGTGTGGGCGCACCACATGTTCACCTCGGGCATGGGACCGGTTTCGGTGGCGGCGTTCTCGGCGACCACCATGTTCATTGCAGTGCCGACGGGTGTGAAGATCCTGAACTGGATCGCGACCATGTGGGCAGGCAAGGTCCGCTTCACTGTGCCGATGATGTTCTCGGTGTCGCTCGTGGCCATGTTCACGATCGGTGGTTTGTCCGGCGTCATGCATGCGATCGCACCCGCCGACACCCAGCAGACCGATACGTACTTCATCGTGGCGCACTTCCACTACGTGCTCGTGGGCGGCGCCCTCATGGGCATGTTCGCCGGCATGTACTACTGGTGGCCCAAGGCGTTCGGCTACCACCTCAACGAGCGGATGGGCCGCTGGCACTTCTGGTTGATGCTCATCGGCTTCAACGTCACGTTCGGGCCGATGCACATCGTGGGCTTGCAGGGCATGGCCCGACGGCACAGCGTCTATGGGGAATTCGACGGTTTCGAGTTCTGGAACAAGATCGCCACGATCGGCTACTTCTTCATGCTCATTGCCATGGTGATCCTGGCCGTCAACATCTTCCGCACGTGGGGGCGCTACCGCCGGGGCCTCGAGCCCCAGGCCGGAGCCGACCCGTGGGACGGCCGCACGCTGGAATGGGCCATTCCCTCGCCGGTGCCCGAGCACAACTTCGACTACGTGCCCGTGGTGAGCGATGTCGACGACTTCTGGCACAAGAAGTACCAGCCCGACGAGACAGGCAAGCTGCGACGGATTGCCAACGGCGACGACATCGCCCAGATCGGCGATCAGCACCCGCACCTGCCGTCGCCGTCGTACTGGCCGATCGTGCTTGCGGCGGGCATGCCGCTCATCGGGTTCGGGCTGATCTACAACCTGTGGATCGCCGGCATCGGGCTGTTGCTGCTGGTCGGTTCCATGTTCGGCTGGACGCTCGAACCGGCCACCGACCCTGACGCGGGACACGGCCACGACGGGCATGGCGACCATGACGATGATCATGGTGACGGCCCCGACGGCCATGATGACCACAACGGCGTGCTGGCCACCAGCACAGCAAACGGGGAGGCCGCCGGTGACTGATACCCCGACGACCGCCGGCACGACAGCCGCCGTCGAACCGGCCGAAGGCGACGAACCGCAGATCGCCTACCCCCGCACCGACTGGGATGACTACGAGATCGTCCCGCCCACCACGAGCCTGTCCAACGAGAAGCTGACGATGTGGACCTTCCTGGGTTCGGATTGCCTGCTCTTCGGGGCGCTGATCTCGACATACCTGCTGCTGCGCAACCGTCGACCGCTGTCGGGCGAGGAGTCGCTGCGGGCCGCCGACCTGTTCGACATCCCGTTCACCTCGGTGAGCTCGTTCGTGCTGTTGATGAGCTCGCTCACCATGGTGCTCGCGGTGTCGGCGATTGCCAGGGGCGAGATGGAGCGCTGCAAGCTGTGGCTGCTGACCACCGCAGCGCAGGGTGCCGTGTTCATCGCCGGTCAGGTGTACGAGTTCACGAGCTTCTACCGGGAAGGCCTCGGGTTCACCGTCAGCATCTCGTCGTCGGCGTTCTACACGTTGACCGGTTTCCACGGCGTCCACGTGTCGCTGGGCATCATCATGCTGGTCACGCTGTGGGTGATGGTGAATCGAGGGATCATCGGACCTGAGCGGGCAGAGACCGTCGAGATAATCGGCCTGTACTGGCACTTCGTCGACATCGTCTGGATCGTGATCTTCGCGGTCGTCTACTTGATCCCGTAGGAAGTGCAGCGATGAGCACCGCCACCGAAGCCGCATCCGAAGAGATCCACCCCTCCGACGAGGCTCACGACGACCATGACCACGGTCTGAGCGACTTCGGCTACATCAAGGTCGCCCTGCTGCTCGCCGTGCTCACGGCGGCCGAGGTCCTGATCTACTTCGCGCCCCCGGGCCGGCTCGAAGTCCCGTTGCTGCTCATCCTGATGGTGCTGAAGTTCGAGATCGTCGTTGCCTATTTCATGCACCTGCGCTTCGACAGCAAGCTGTTCACGTGGATGTTCGTCGGAGGGCTGGTGCTCGCCGTCGCGGTCTACGCGGCGATGGGCACCTCGATGGTGTTCTGGACAGACCCAGCCGGCTGCGACGTCAGTCCCAACCCCAACTGCTGAGTCTCGCTGCGTGCTGCGGCGCGCTCTCTAGGTATCTGGTAAGAGTTCAACGCTGTTGATGGCCGCCACGGCTACTTGCTCTCGCAAGCCGGTTGGTGACGAGAGCACTAACTGGCCGGACTCAGCGATGTCCTCGGCTAGACCCCGGCGTCTGCCGTGGGGCAGCAGCCGCAGTTCGACCGCTCGGCCGAGCGTGGCGCAGCGAGCCTTGTAGGCGTCGATCACGAGGGATGGCTCGTCGAGACTGGAGGCACACGACCGCAGGTGTTCAAGCAGCGCCTGAGTGAGCAGGTCTCGTCGATCCGCTAGATCGACTGGCGCCACCCGAATTGTCAGCGCCGCGTACTCGACCCGTCCGGGACCCAAGATGCATGAAGCTGTCACTGCGACATCGATCGCATCGTCGGCTTCGTCGACTACCGCGTCGGGCCACAGACACAGTCTTCGGCCGCCCAGACACTCATCGAGTGCTCGGGCAGCGGCCAAGCTGGCTGCCAGCCAAGACACCTCGGCTGATGTGGCAACGAGCGTCACGGGCCGGCCAAGCACGCTCACTGCGATTGCATGAGATGAACGCCATTCGATTCCCCCGCGGCGCCGGGCTGCGATTTCGCTGTGAGCTACCACGGCGGCTCCCGCGGGAGCCGCCGACTGACGAGCCCACTGATGCAGGAGCGCATCGGCCGACAGCGCCACTGCGACGGTTCGTGTCGGTGAGGTCACGGCCCAGCCAGCCTGGGTTCGAGTCGGTCGACGAGCCACCCTCGTTGCGGGTGGTCGCTCAGGATGAGCCGTCCAGCCGGCCAGGCATCCGTGCCGGGAATCGAGGATGGCGTCAGCAATTCGGCCGCCACGACATCGCCCTCTGCCAGGTTGCATTTGCCGACGTCGAGTTTGGTGAGTTCGACGCTGCGCAGGTCACGACGCAAACCCTCTACCAGTTGCCGCAAGAGGTGTTCTCGTTCGACCGGGTCGGCGAGGCCGTCTCGTATCCGTCCGGCGGCGACGCGGTCGAGTCCGTTGCTCACTGCAACCGAGAGCGCTGTTTCCCGAGCGTTGTCGCTCAGCAGATCCCACAGCACGGTGTGCTCGGCCCAGATGATCGCGTGAATGAACTCGGCGGCGCGCTCGCGAGCTGCATCCAGACTTCCGGTCACGGACGCTCCCACCCCTTTGCCTCAAGCAGGTCGCGGACCTTCACTCTTTGGGGGCCGAACAGCCTGTCGGTGATGACCTCGTCGAGCACCCGATCCAGGGCCTCGGTTGAAACGTGTGCTTGGTGCGCTCGGCACAGTGCCCCGCAAGCGGCTTCCAACAACTGTTCGGGAAGTTCCATGAGCACGCCGATCAATGAGCGGAGCACGTGCCGATACTTCTCGAGGCCCAGTCCGACAAGCGAGTCGATGAGAGAGCCGAGGTCGGCGGCCATGCCGACCCTGGGCATCGACGCCGCGCGGAGAAGCCGGTCTCGCAATATCTGGTCGCGTTCCGCGTCAGTGGTGTCGGCGAGCAATCTGGCGACATGGTTCAGCCCGGAGCCCTGACTGCCGTCGCCGAGTTCGGCTTCAAGACGAGTGAGCGTGGCGTGGGCGGTATGCCAGTGAGTTGCATGCAGGCGCGGATCGAATGCCGAGATTGCGGCGTAGGCGCTGTTCACGGCGCGAGCCGGATCGCCTGGCATGCCTCGCAGCTCGTAGGCCAAGGCGAGGCTGTGCCTTGCAACCGCATGGTGGAACGGAAAGCTGGTGTGGCTCAGCACGCCGAGTGACTGCTCGAATGCCTCGACGGCGTCGTGCACGTCGCAGAAGCCGGAGCCACGTCGACACAGCTCGAGCATGGTGGCACCCAATCCATGGGCAGCCATCCCTGCCTGGAGCGAAGTCGGCGGGAGTGCGGCGACGGCGGCCTCGTAGTCGCTCACAGCGGACTCAAGTTCGTCGTCGCGTCCGAGCGTCTGGCGAGCCTGAGCCCGATTGATCAACGCGGCACCGAGCAGTCGCTGCATCTCCTCGTGCTCCGGATCGTCACGCTGTCCAGTGCCAGGATCATCCTGAGTTGTGAGTATCTGCTCGATGGCGCGGTTCAGCGTGTCGACACCGTCGGAAGGTTTTCCGGCTTCGCACAGTGCCAAGCCGACGTTGATCAAAGCGCCGGCATATTCGCGCGCTGGCGCACGCAGCGCGAGAATCTCTGCGGCACTAACGAAGTGCTCGAGAGCATCCCGTGTGCGACCGCGAGCGCGGTGGCAGTTCGCCACCGCGATGAGGATTCGTCCGTGTTCCAGAGGTGCGCGTTCGATCGTGAAGATCCGAGCCGCCTTGCCGAGCAGTGCGAGCGCTTGATCGATGTCTTCGGGCCGGCCGGCGGCCTCGGTTCGCGCGACTGCGAGCCGATAGGCGGCCGTCGCCCATCCGTCGGGCGCTTCGGCGAGGTTCACGGCTGACAGTTCGGACTCGAGATCCTCGACTGTCATGCCGCCGGACCGCTTGCAGAGGCGAGTTCGTGAACGCAGCGCACGACCTCGGTGACCGCATGGGTCACAGCGTTGCTCACCGCTGAGCTCAAACCGATTGCCAGGGTGTCTGTCTCGGCAGGCTGGCAGCCGACGATGATGGTGCGTTCGGGAAGAACTCCCGCCGCTTTGGCAACCATGAGAGCGCGCTCGGGCGTGGCGAGGTGCATGTCAGCGAGCAGGTCGTGGCGCTCGAGAACTGGAAATTCGCCGACGTCGATCACGTCTGCGTCGATGACCATCACGGTTCCGGGCGCACGACCCCGGTCCACGGCGTCGATCACCACCAGAGCGTCATAGCCCGCCATCAGTTCATGGACGAGATGAATCCCGCCGATGCCCGTCTCTGTCACCGTCACGTCAGGCGGAAGTTCCGCTGATCCGAGTCGCTTGACCACCTCGATGCCGAAACCGTCATCGCCGTGCAGGACGTTGCCGACACCGGCCACTAGCACGCGAGGCGGCATTATCGCTTGGGGCACTCGCTGGCGCGCAGCGCGTAGCCGTGAATCACCCACCAGGCGATGTAGTCCTCGAGTTCGATCCAAGACGCGTCATCCAGTTGCTCGCGCAGATGCTCGTGGCGCTTGTCCAACTCGGTGGCGATGATCCGGTCGAGCGCCTTGACGGTCACCTCTGCCGGCAGGAGCGAGACGCTGGCGGGGTCGCCGACACGCAGTGACTCTGTCAGTGCCTCGACGTCATCAAGGTCGATTTCGTGACCGTGCGCCGCGGCAGCGCACAGCTCGATGTCGGGAACTCTGGCCTCCTCGGAACGTCTCAGGCAGTAGCCGACGAGCAAGGCGGTGGCAGCCCAGTCGGCGAGCTCGGAGACAGGCTGTCGCATGCGCTCGCGCTCCAAGCAGGCCTGCCGGTAGCGGTGGGCTGACTCGGTCATTGCGTGTGACTGGGCGAGCGCCCGAGCAGCGAAACAGAGTTCGTCGAGATCCACGCCGGCCACCGCGGTCATGACCGGCGGGGCCCGATCATCAGACCCGTCGTGACTTCGCCCGTGCTCGGCGGCGGATGAGGTGCCTCGGTGTGTTCTTCGACCTCCACACGACGGAAGTCGATCCAGTGCTCGCGCAGTGTCACCTCGATGCGCCGGGTCACGGTCTCGTCGGCCGCGGTGCAGCCATTGCAGGTGCCGTGCATTCGCAGCTTCACGACGCCGTCGAGGACCGAGATCACCTCCACTTCGCCGCCGTGTGAGTGGATGTAGGGGCGTACCTCATCCAGGGCCACACCGATGACGCGTTCTGCAGCAGCCGAGTCGGCATCGGTGCCGAGGCTGTAGGTGGCCAGCAGCTCACCCACGACGGGATCCAATGCGGCTTGTTCCAGGAAGAGATCGCCGCGCCATTGGCGGACCATCTCGACGAACCGTCCGAGGCCTTCGCGGTGATACACGTCAAGCCAGTCGAGCAGTTCCTCAGCGTCGGCCGCGACGCGCGAGTCGTCGCCCTCCAGCAGGTTCGATGCCAGTTCGGCCACTCGTTCGAGAATGTCGCCGTACGCCAGTTCCTCAGGCGCGGTCACGTCTGCGCACCTCTCGCGAACGCCAGGTCACCCCACAAATCGGGAACATCAGCGCCGATGTCGCTCAACGCAGTACCTCGTGAAGGACCATCTCGATCACCACCTCGACGGCATCTTCAACAGGCTGAGAGAATCCCCAGCCGAACTCGCTCTCCGCAGGCTCGACCTCGATGACCACCGTGTCGGGCGGCAGCGCATCCCAGTACCGGCACACCGCCAGCGTGTGATCGAGATCGACGATCCCGCCGACGGCCTCCGCCAGGCGTTCGTGCACGTCGGTGGGGTCGAGCATGGGAAGTTCGGACAGCTCATAGCGGCGGATCGTGCCCGGCGGCCCTGTTGATCGAGGCATGCAACCGAGCAGCACTGCGCGCTTCGGGCGCAGTTCCTCGAGCCGGTGCATCACGCGGTGGGCCGCGTACGACAGGTCTTCGAGTATCACGCCGTCGGGCCACTGCAGCGAGGCGGCGCGCGCCAGCCAATTCGTGCCGAAGTCGAGATCGCGGAGCCACGGCAACCCTATGCCACCCACCAGCGTGCACCCCGGCGCAGCCTCGCCCCGGCCGGGCTTGACCCGAGCACCGGGACCCAGCAACGTGTCGAGGGCTTCGTCGCGCGCAGCCGTCGACGCTCGAATTGACTTGAGCTGCGCACCTGCCGTATCGGCGTGGGCCGAAGGCGCGCTCTCGATGAGCCGTTGTGGCGTGCTTGGAGTGCCGTCGTGAGCGGCCCGCATCACTCCAGTGTGCACCCGCACGAGTTGACCTCGCGCGTGATGACCCCCCGGCCCGTGTCCATGTGGGTAGTGCAGGGCATGCACGGATCGAAGCTGCGAATAGTTCGCAGGATGTCGATGCCCTTGATGTCATCGTCGGGCACGCTCTCCAGGATCGGTGTGCCCACGATCGCCTGCTCGTAGGGACCCGGGTTGTCGAACGGGTCCCTCGGCGATGCGTTCCATGTGGACGGGGTGTTGATCTGGTAGTTCAGCAGCCGTCCCTTGTCCATGTGCATGTGATGCGTCAGATAGCCCCGCCCGGCCTCCCAGACGCCCATCGACACTCGCTCATCCCGCGGAACCTTGAAAGATGTGGAGACTTTGGTCTCGCCCTTGCGCCAGTAGTCGAAGGCCTGCATGAGGCAGATCATCCCGATGGCTGCGGTGAAGGCGACGCCATAGGCTCGACCCCGGTTGCGCTCGAAGGCGTTGAGCTTTTCCGGCACTTTCCAGAAGAGTTCAGTCTCGGGCAGGTCGTGCGCAGGCAACAGCATCCGCAGACCGTCGCCAGTGGCCTCGATATACGGGTTGTCCGGAAGCTGCTGAGCCATGGCTGTGGTCCACATGCGCCCGTACACGCCCGTCTCCATCGTGGTGCGGTCCCAGCGCGGAGCGGTTGACCAGGAGTACTTCTCCTTGAAGTTCTTGCCTTCCGGGCGCGGGATCGTTTCCTTGTTCCACGCGTGATACGGCGAGAGCGGGTTGCCCAGAGCATCGGTTGGGAATCGGGCCTGACCGTTGCCCGTGGTCCAATCGTCGTAGTACGAGTGCTCGACGAACTCCTCGATGCCCATGTTGATCTCGGTGATCTTGGTCGTGAGGAGCTCGCCGTCCTTGATGATCCCCGGCGCTGAGTAGCGGGCATGACCCCAAACGTCGATGTTGGCGTAGGTGGCGTCGTAGGTGCCCGGATCATCCCAGATCCCGGTCTGGATCAGGTTCGACGGCCGGTAGCCGACATCGGAGTAGCCGGGATTGGTGTGCAGGAAGAAGTCGCAGATGTCGTCCCAGATCCCGGCGAGTCGCTTGGCGTAGTCGAAGATCTTGCCGAGGTTGGCGTAGTACTCGTTGAACGTCGTGGTGGAGACGGTTGTGGACACGCCACCGGGCACCAAGGTCGATGGGTGCGGGTACTTGCCGTACATCAGCGTGCACATCTTGCGTGCGATGCGGGTGTATTCCAGCGACTCGAGGTAGATGGAGCCCTCCAACGGGTTGAGGGCGTCCATGAGGTCCTTGACCGTCACGTATCCGTGGACATCGGCGTGCGGCGCCAATGTGTTGGCGGCCAAGTCCACCAGTTCGGGGTTGGTCACCGACACGACGGCGGTGGAATAGTCCGGGCCGGCGAGCAGCCCGAGATGCAGGGGATGGTCGTAGAACATCTCGGCAACCTCGCCGAGATTGCGCACACAGACACCGAGCGGCGGCGGCTGGATGCCGAACGCCATCTCGATGGCCAGCGACGACACGGTCGCATGCACACCGCCGCACACCCCGCAAGCGCGCGATGAGATGTCGATGGCGTCACGCGGGTCGCGGCCTTGGAGGATGATTTCGTAGCCGCGGAACAGCATCGCCATTGAATGGGCATCAACCGCCGTGCGGGATCCGAGGTCCAGCACGGTGTGCACTGCGAGTGCGCCCGCCACCCGGGTGACGGGATCGATGCTCCACTCCCGCAGCTGAGGCGGGGCCGCGAGCGCCCCCGCACTGCGTCGGTCCATGGCGGCGCGGACGAAGTCTCGCGGCTCTGCAAGTGACAGGGCGTAGGGATCGCCGATGCCCTCGACGAGGCGAGCCTTGCCGTTCTCGTCGAATGTGATCGGGAGATTCTTGAAACACATGGCCCTTCAGCGGCCTCCCTCGCGAGCATGCTGCTTGCGCGAATAGAGCCGGTGAACCAATCGTTCGGCACCGACCGGCTGGGTGCTGTAGCGGCTCCACCCGCTCGGAAGATCACGGCTGTCGTGCCACCGTGCCGAGCGCATTTTGTCTCGCTGGGACATGTAGCGCATTCGCCGGATGAAGCCGCCGAACACCCGGTTGGTGTTGGTGGACAGCAGTGCGCCGGGCGGCCGCTCGTAGATAGGTGAGAACTTGTCGGGAAATCCGGGCATGGTGCAGCCGATGCAGATGCCGCCCATGTTCATGCAGCCACCATGCCCGTCGACAATGCCCCGTTCGGCGATGTTGCACTGGACGACCGGCCCCCAGCATCCCAGTTCGACAAGGCACTCCTTGTCGCCGTAGGAATGAGCGAACACCCCTTCTTCGTAGTAGCCGGCCCGTGGACAGTGACGGTGCACTGTCTCCGTGAACAGCCATGCAGGTCGCCCCAGCTCGTCGAACTCCGGCAGGGGAGCGAGGCCATTGAGGAACAGCAGGGCGGCTGCGGCAGTCTCGGTGATGTTGTCTCCCACCGGGGAGCAGCCCGGAATGTTGACTACGGGGAGCCCGAGAGCCGAGCGGTAGTCCTTGCCGAGATGGTCCATCACGCCCATGGCGTTGGTGGGATTGCCGTGAGCTGCGGGAATCCCGCCCCAGCAGGCGCAGGTGCCGATGGACAGCACTGCGGCCGCTCCGGGCGCCAGGCGGTCGAGCCATTCCAAGCTCGTGATCTGACGGCCGTCGTCGCGGTCTTCGCCCAGTCCCATCCAGTAGCCGTACTCGCCCGAGACTGTCTCGTCCATGATCGACCCTTCCCAGCAGACCAGGTAGGGGGCGTCGAGCTTGCCCTCGGCCGCGAGGCGCAGGTTCTCGGTCCATTCCGGTCCTGATTCGACGGAGAGCACGGTATGGATGAGTTCGATGCGAGGCAGTCCGGGGACGCGTCCGGTCAGCAGGTCTTCGACTCGGGGGTGCGTGGCGCCCGAAATGGCAATGGTGCAGCCGTCGCAACTCGCACCGACGATCCAGAACAGGTAGGCCTTCTCGAGCGGCCCCTGCGACACCAATTCGGATTGCTTCGGTCGTCGGGGGCTGCGGAGCGCCACCGGCGCGAACGGATCGTCGGGATCGGTGATCAGCGCCTTGGCCTCGATCTCACCGTGGGTGGAACCGGGCGACACTCTGGTGTATTGCGCCACGAACGATCCTCTCCCCCAAATGGCGTTCTGCTGACAGATCGATACTAACACTAGGTGCGAATCGCATCTAGAGCCGACCGTGAGTTAGGCTGGCAGTGCCCACCAATCCGACTGCAAGGGGGATCATGTCGACAGGATGGGTCATCGGCTACATCGTCGCAGCAGCCTTGGTACTGGTGGTCGTGGTCCTGCTGCTTCTGATGATCCGCGGGGCGCACCACGCTGCGGTCAAGGCAGAGGCCATCCTGGCGGCGCTGGAGGAGTCTCGCGACAACACAGCTCCGCTGTGGGCAGTCAATGACGTCAATGGAGCGATTGATCGCATCACTGCGGGAGCGGTGGCCGTTCGCGAGCACCTTGCGTCGAGGGCGGAGGGCTGACGATGAGCACTCACGCAGTGTGGTGGCTGACACTGGGACTGGGCCTCGTCGTCGCGCTCATCGCAGTCGCGCTGCTGCAGATCATGTACCGCAAGGTGCGGCGCATCGAGACCGGGGCAGAGGCCATCTGGGAGACGGGCAAGCAGGTGGCGCGGAACACCGCGACGACCTGGATGCTGCACCAGACCACGGTGCGGCTCGACGCATTCACGGACGAAGCGCTCAAGCACGACGCGTTCTTGGATGACGTCCTCGCAGAATCGGGAGGAGACGGCTGATGCGCAGCCTGCTCATCGTGCTCACGGTTGTCGAGATTCTGATTTTCGTCGGTGCGTTGGCGATGTATCTGGTCGCCATTGCTCGTTCGCTTCGCCGCATCTCCCAGTTCTTGGGCAAGGTCACCTTTGGTGTGCGCGCCATCGAGACACAAGCCGCTTCGGTGGGTCCGTCGGTCACTCGGATCAACGAACAGCTCACCGGGATAGCGGGCGCTCTGGAAGGTGTGGCGGTCAAGGCCGAACGGGTCGGCACCGGCTCATGAGCACCCCGACGGCCGCTCCCAAGTCCGATGCGATGGCTGCGCTGTACTGGCGCAGCGAGATCCTTCAGGTCATGTACTGGCTGCGTGGCGAGGGATTCGGCGACGTCGTCGATCCGGGCCTGATCGAGCGCTTCTTGGGGGTGGACGCTGTTATCGGCATGACGTACCTCGACCGGTTAGTGACCGAGGGCTACTTGGTTCGTGACGGCGAGTGGTACGCGCTATCCGAATTCGGCTTGGAGCGGGGTGCCAAGGAGTTCCAAGAAGCGTTCGCCGACCTCACCAAGCCCACGCACGGGGAATGCAGCGCCGATTGCTGGTGTCACGCATCTGTCGACGAGGCGGAGTCGTGTCAGGCACATCGCCTGAGCCACGATTGCGACCATGTCTAGGGAGCCGGGCGAAGAGCTGCCGCGGCGATTCCTGCCTGCGTTCCTGCTGCTGAGCCTGCACTGGGACGGCACGTCCTACGGCTATGAGCTGTGCGAGGCCGTTCGTTCGCTCGGCGTCTCGGCGGACTTGGCCGCGGTGTACCGAGGGTTGCGAACCATGCAGCATCGAGACCTCGTCACGTCGACGTGGGTTCCTTCGGACACCGGGCCGGATCGACGTCTCTACTCGCTCACAGAGGCGGGACGGGTCGCAGCTGCGGAGGCCATGGACGAATTGTCGATGGTTCGTGATGGCCTGAGCGCTGCGCTGGAGTACTTCGGGGCGTTCGACGGCTCCCGAGCATGAAGATCGCTGTCGCTGGAAAGGGTGGCGCCGGCAAGACCACCATCTGCGCAACTGCGGCGCGCTTGTTGGCCAGATCGGGACACCGGGTGGTCGCCATCGACGGCGACACCAACCCGAACCTGCACACGGCCATCGGGATCGATCCCGCAGCCGCGCTGCCGACGCTGCCGACGTCGCTGGCGTCGCAGCGATTCGACGGTCCGCGCTTGACGGCCTCGATCGACGAGGTCCTGCAGCGGCACGCCCACCTCGCTCCCGACGGCGTTCACCTGGTGCGCATGGGCATGCCCCAGCACGCCGACGAGGGATGCATGTGCTCTGCGCACGCCGTTGTCAGCGCCTTCCTCGCCGATCTCGACGCGGACTCTGAAGCCGTCACGTTGCTCGATCTCGAAGCGTCGCCAGAGCACCTCAGTCGTGGGACGGCACGACACTGCGATGTGCTGCTGCTTGTCGCCGAGCCCTACTACCGCTCGCTCGAGGCCGTGAGGCTGCAGGCCTCGTTGGCTGCGGAAACCCCGATCTCTCGAGTCGCAGTCGTCGCCAACAAGTGTCGGCAAGGCACTGATGTCGACGCCATCACGGAGTTCTGCGAGCGACACGAACTGGATCTGATCGGGTTGCTGCCGTGGTCCGAAGCCGTACTCGGCGCAGACTCCGCGACGCGACCGCTGATCGACTTCGCGCCACAGGACGACATGGTCAGCGCACTCACTGCGCTCGTGACAAGTCTCGTCGAGGAGCCGTCCGCTGAGATGGTGACGGCGTCGCGCCGTGGCACGTTTGCGGAGCGGCCGTCCCGGGCGGACTCGTCGACGGAGACCGGCGTCTGATGTGCGTCGGCATTCCCGCCCAAGTGGTCGAATTGCACCCGTCGGGACCACACTCGGCAGTCGTCGATGTCGAGGGCGCGCGGCGCGAGGTCAACACCGTCATGGTCGATGACGAACCGCTGGCTGTCGGAGACTGGGTACTGCTGCATGTGGGCTTCGCCATGTCCAGGATCGACGCCGCTGAGGCAGCCGAGACTCTTGCGTTCATGCGCGAACTCGGTGCGGTGTACGACGAAGAGATCGAGGCATTCAGCAGCGAGCTGCCGTGACCGGAGGGTCGATGCCAGCAATCGACTGCACCGCCCAGCCCGCGGACGCCGCACTGTGGTTGGCGCGGGCATTCGTCTTGGGCCGCCGACTCGCGGTGTGCGCACCGCGCGCACCGGATCATGCCCATCACGTAGCGGTTGAGTTTGTCCACCCGGTCGTGACTGGGACCCGTCCATTGGCAGCTGTGGTCACCGGGGACGATCGTGGCGCCACTGCAGAAGCGATGCTGATCATCGGGGAGAACACCGGCCATGCCGACCTCGTGATCGGTGAGGATCAGCCCGACTGGGCCATAGTTCTCAGTTACCACCTGTTGTGGGAACTGGTGCAAGTGGCGCTTGAGCACCCCGGTCTCGTCGGCGCCGAGCGTGCCGCTGGAGGGGACTCCACTGGGTTCCTGTACCCGTTTCTCGACGCTTCTGAGAGCGACGAGGCATCGCTGCGAGCGGCACTGCAGTCGTCGGCCGACGCCAAGAAGGAGCAGTCTGAGCGGCTGGCGAGAGAGTCCATGACATCGAACACTGAGACGCTGGCGACTGCCGCCGCGGCCATCGGGCAGGCCGTCTCGACTGGCGGGCGTGTGCTCTCGATGGGAAATGGGGGCAGCGCCACCGATGCGGCCCGTCTCACGCGCATGCTGTGCGCTCGCGGGCTGCCCGCCGCGTCGCTCTGCGCGGACTACGCGGTCACCTCGGCGTTGGCGAACGACCTGGGTGCTGAGCACATCTTTGCGCGGCAGATCGACGCTTTTGCGTGCGCTGGCGACGTGCTGGTGGGCTGTAGCACGAGCGGCGCGTCCCGCAACCTCCTTGCTGCTTTCGACCAAGCATCGAAGATCGGCTTGACCACGATTGGGATCAGCGGCTACGGGGGCAGGTCATTTGAAGGCCACGAAAGCGTGCACCACTGCCTCGCCGTACAGTCGTCATCGGTGCACCGGATCCAAGAAGCTCAAGCTGCGCTCTTGACCGCGCTTTGCGAGCTGGTGGACAGCTATTGCGAGGCTGGTGCGGCGGCCCCGGAGCGACCCCGGTGAAGTTCGTCGACGAATTCCGTGACCCGCAGGCGGCCCAGCGTCTGCTGGTTGACATCGCCACGGCGGCGGACGGTCAGCCCACCAGGAAGTTCATGGAGGTCTGCGGCGGCCACACTCACGCCATCTACCGGCACGGCATCGAGGACCTGCTGCCGTCGAGCATCGAGCTGATCCACGGACCGGGCTGCCCGGTGTGCGTCATTCCGATGGGCCGGGTGGATGACGCCATCTCGGTGGCACAGTCCGACGGCGTGACGATGTGCTGCTTCGGCGACATGATGCGCGTTCCCGGCAGCTCATCGACGTTGCTCGAAGCCAAGGCACGCGGCGCCGACGTGCGCGTCGTCTACTCGCCGCTGGATGCGCTGGCACTGGCCGAACGATCGCCTGGACGCAACGTGGTGTTTCTTGCCGTCGGCTTCGAGACGACAGCGCCGTCGACTGCCGTAACCCTGCTGCAAGCCCGCGAGCGCAACGTCAAGAACTTCAGCGTGTTCTGCAATCACGTCACCATCGTGCCGCCGCTCAAGGCCATCTTGGACTCGCCCGGGCTCGATCTCGACGGCTTTCTGGGCCCCGGGCATGTTTCAACTGTCATAGGGACCCGTCCGTACCGATTCGTGCCGGAGCAGTACTCACGACCGCTGGTCACGGCGGGATTCGAACCGGTCGACATTCTTCAGGGGGTGTTGATGCTGCTTCGGCAGCTCGCCGACGGTCGTTGCACAGTCGAAAACCAGTACCGGCGTGTCGTGTCGGATGGCGGGAACCCGACGGCGCTGGCGCTGCTGCGCGAGGTGTTCGTGCTGCGACCCCACTTCGAGTGGCGAGGTCTCGGCTTCATCGCTCAGAGCGCCTTGGCGATCTCGCCGGAATTCACCGGTTGGGATGCCGAGTTGCTCTACGACGTGCCCGGCGTGCGTGTCGCTGACCCCAAGGCGTGTCAATGCGGCGAGGTCCTCAAGGGTGCGCTGCGGCCGTGGGAGTGCAAGGTCTTCGGCACGGCCTGCACACCCGAAACGCCGATCGGGACGTGCATGGTGTCCTCGGAAGGCGCTTGCGCCGCCTACTACAACTTCGGTCGATACTCAACTAGGCCACGTATTCCGGTTCGTGCTACCTGATGCCTCGCGATGACGACCTCGACGCTCGCGAGGCCGTCCTAGCCCGGGTGGAGTCGTGGAGACGCCGCGCTCCCCGGCTTGCGGATGACACCATCACCATGGCGCACGGAGCGGGCGGCAGGGCGAGCCAATCGCTGCTCGAGGCAGTCATTCGGCCGGCTTTCTCCAACCCGGTGCTGGACCAGCTCGAGGACGGCGCCGTGCTCGACGTCGGTGACGGCAGCCGCATGGCCATCACCACAGACGCCTTCGTCGTGACGCCTCGGCGTTTTGCTGGAGGCTCGATCGGAGACCTGGCGGTCAACGGCACGATCAACGATCTCGCCGCTATGGGCGCCGAGCCGGTGGCGCTCACGGTGTCGCTGGTGTTGGAGGAAGGCCTGGACGTAGATGAGCTCCGGAGCATCATTGACGATCTGGCTCAAGCAGCTGCTCGCGCCGGCGTGCCCGTCGTCACCGGCGACACCAAGGTGGTCGAGCGGGGGGCCGCCGACGGTTGCTATGTGACGACATCTGGAGTGGGGCGGGTTCTGCCGGGAACCCGTCTCGGCATCGACCGTGTGCAACCCGCCGATGCAGTGGTGCTCTCGGGCACGATCGGCGACCATGGCGTGTCAGTCATGGTCGCGCGCGGCGAGCTGGAGCTGATGGCGGACGTTCGATCCGACACGGCGCCCCTGCATGGGCTCGTTGGGGCTCTGCTGGAGGCCGTCCCTGACACCAGGTGGATGCGGGACCCAACCCGTGGCGGGGTGGCGTCGGCGTGCAATGAGCTGGCGGCGGGTTCGGGATTCGGAGTGGAGATAGACGAGCAGTCAGTTCCGGTCCGAGGACCCGTGGCTGGTGCCTGCGAGTTGCTCGGCCTGGACCCGCTGTACATCGCCAACGAAGGGAAGCTGATCGCCGTGGTCCCCGCCGAAGACGCTGATGCGGCGGTTCGAGCAATGCAAGGTTGCGAGCAGGGCGCAGACGCCTGCGTCATCGGCACCATCACGGACGATCACCCCGGTCTTGTTGTTGCCCGAACCGATTTCGGCGGCACCAGAATCGTCGACATGCTGGTCGGTGATCCGCTCCCTCGCATTTGCTGATGGCGCTTCAGCGAGCCAGTCGCGGCGCATGGCAGCGAAAGAGTCCGGCTGTGATCATCGCCGGTGAAGGCCTATGAGCCACGTCGGGATCGTGCGGTGCCTGCTGGCTGCCGTGCTGTTCGGGGCGTCGGCACCGGCGGCGTCCAAGCTGGCTGGCGAAGTGCCTGCGCTGGTGCTGGCCGGATTGCTCTACATCGGTGCGGGTCTGGCAGTGGTCCCATCGGTGGTGCGCACGCCGCCGACAGCGGTGGCCTTGCAACGCGACTGGCGTCCGGCACTCGTGGCTGTCGTTGCGGGCGGTGCGGTGGGTCCAGCTCTGCTGGTGGCCGGTCTGGCTCGTGCGGCTGCTGCCACTGCCTCGATCCTGCTCAACCTTGAGCTGGCGGCGACCGTCCTGCTTGCGGCCATTGTCTTTCGTGAGCACATCGGTCGTCGAGTATTAGCTGGCGCCGCCCTGGTCACGGTCGCTGGGGCACTCCTGACGTGGGAGCCCGGCGCGGAACTGAGCATCGGTGCGCTGCTGATCGCAGGCGCATGCCTCGCTTGGGGGCTCGACAACGGCGTGACCGCCAAGATCGATCAGCTCAGCCCCGAGCAAGTAGTGCTGCTGAAAGGATTCGTGGCCGGATTCGCCAATCTGGGGCTGGGCTTCGCGTTCGCCGGTGGTGCCACCGACGTCAGCGCCAGTCAGATCTTGGCCGCCTTGGCCATTGGTGCGGCCGGGTACGGGGCATCGATAGTGCTGTGGGTCAAGGGCGCTAGGGATCTCGGCGCAGCGCGAGGACAGCTGATCTTCGCTGCAGCGCCGTTCATCGGCGCTGTCATCGCATGGTCGGTGCTCGGCGAGAGCGTGACCGTCGCGCAGCTGCTCGCAGTGGCGATCGCGGCAGCAGGAGTCGGCGTGTCGCTGGAGTCAGCCCACGACCATGCGCATGCCCATGAGGCCATGGAGCATGAGCACGAGCACAGCCACGACGATGGGCACCACGACCATCATCACGATGAGGAAGTCATCGGTCGGCACACCCATGTCCATCAGCACATGCCCACGGAGCACCACCACCCCCATGTGCCCGATCTCCACCACCGGCACCGGCACCGCCGGAGGCGCTGGCGGCGAGGCCGAGCGGCCTGAGAAGCTGTATCGCAGGCCCGCACGAATGCCGAGCGTGCAGACCCAGCGGCGAAGCAGGCAGATGGCCTCTACTGAAGTGCTGGCTGCTGACCAGCGTGCACGAGCCGGCTGGTCAACGACTCCACGGCTTGCCACACATCGCCGGCATCGGCGCGATACAGCGGGCGGCCGATCCGGTCGGCAGCCACGATCGCGTCGCTGGCGGGAACCACCACATCGAGCGGCACGTCGTGTCCATCGCACAATTCGGCGAGGAGATCCCGCTGCTCGTCGCTGATCTTGTTGCCCACACCGATCCACCTGTCGATGCCCAGCTCTTGGGCCAGGAGGATCGTCCTGCGAGCGGTGATCACGGCCTTCAGGCTCGCCTCCATCACCAGCACGAGCACATCCGCATGGGCAAGCGTCCCTCCCGAACGGCTCAGGTGCTCGATCCCTGCCTCCATGTCGACGATGGTGTCGTCCGTCTCGCTCTCGAGCGCCTCGCCGAGCAGGCTTCGCACTGTGGCGTGACCGCCGCAAGTGCAGCCTGCGGCGGCCTCGTTCACGCGCAGGGCCGACATCACCGTCACACCTGTGGGCGTCGGCGCGGCGTAGTCCGCCATCAATTCGGCGACGGTGAGGTCGCCCCGGCTGCCGACAACGATCGACCTGGGCACCGTCGGCAGGGCCTCGGTCTGTGCGGAGTCCAGTCCGAGCGAGAGCCCAAGATTGGGATTCGAGTCCGTGTCGACGGCGAGAACCCGGCGACCGCGTTCTTGCAGCGAACGGGCCAACAGCGCGCTGAGTGTCGTCTTGCCGACTCCGCCCTTGCCGACCACGCCGATCTTCACGGCCGCGCACCATGGAGGTCCATACGTCGCAACGCTAGTCCCGGAGGGTGAGCGCGGCCCGACCGATAGCGGCTTGGCCCAATGAGATGCCTCCATCGTTGGGCGGAACTTGCCGATGCAACAGCACTTCGAAGCCGGCCTCAGTGAGCGTCGGAACGGTCAGCTCTGTGAGCAGTCGATTCTGGAAGACCCCACCAGAGAGCGCTACGACCGCAATCCCGGTCTGTGCCCGTGAGCGCTCGCTTGAGGCGAGCACCACGTCGGCCACCCACCGATGGAACGCGCCTGCGACGCGCGCAGGATCCAGCCCTGCCATCAGGTCCGCCACGATCGCTTCCACTACGGATGCAGTCTCGATGTGAGCCGGGGCATCTTCGCTGAGCTCAACGCGGTAGCGCCTCTCTGGCTGCTTTGCCAGTTGTTCAAGACCGATGGCCGCCTGACCCTCGTAGGTGACCTTCGTTCCGATCCCGCATGCGACTGCGACGGCATCAAACAGTCGACCCATCGATGTCGTGGTGATGGAGCGACCCGGCCGGCATTGCTCCAGAACCTGCGGTGCCTGCTCAAGGTGGCCTCGCAGCGCAGCGAGCGGTGGCACATCATGCCCATACGCAGCCGTGAGATACGCCAGCGCCATTCGCCAAGGCTCCCGGATCGCAGCAGTTCCGCCGGGCATGGCAACGGGACGAAGATGCGCGACCCGCTCGCAGCCGCTGGCATCGCCCACGAGGATCTCGCCTCCCCACAGGGTGCCGTCGTTTCCCCATCCAAGCCCGTCGAAAATGGCGCCAATGGCAGGCCCCGACCGCCCGGCATCGGCGAGACACGCCGCGAGGTGGGCGTGGTGGTGCTGGACACCGAGCATGGGCCCGAGCCTCGACGAGGCCGCGAACTTCGTGGAGAGATACTCGGGGTGAAGATCGTGCACCACCAGTTCTGGTGATGTCCGGCTCAGGGCCAGCAGGTCGGCTATTGCGAGTTCGAAACCCGCGAGCGCGGCTTCGTTCTCCAAGTCGCCGAGATGCACCGACAGGCAAGCTTCCGCTCCGATCGCAAGGCACACCGTGCTCTTGAGTTCCGCCCCCACGGCCAGCACCGGTGGTCCGCTCGATCCCAATCGCACCGGTCGTGGGGCGTACCCGCGTGCCCGCCTGAGCAGCTGGATTCGCCCCGCCGCAACCTGAGCGACCGAATCATC
Organism: Candidatus Poriferisodalis sp.; assembly: GCF_965203655.1. GTDB lineage: Bacteria > Actinomycetota > Acidimicrobiia > Acidimicrobiales > Poriferisodalaceae > Poriferisodalis. The sequence continues at coordinate 64,466 of NZ_CBDBDD010000003.1, read as the reverse complement.
CGCGCGGCGCTCGATGGTTCGGTTGTGACTCAGCACAGCGTCAGCGATTCCGCCGAGCTCGTCGGGCACGCGGGCGTCGTCAATGACGATGGGCTCGTCTGTGCGGTTCCCGCTGGTGCACACGAGAGGTATCCCGACAGCCTCTGACAGGAGCGCATGCAGGGGAGTGGCGGGCAGCATGACCCCCACCAGACGGTTGCTGGGCGCGACCGACATCGCCAGCGGCGCGTCATGGCGGCGTGGTGCGAGAACGATGGGCGCCTCGGGGCCCATGAGCGCTGCAATCGACACGTCGTCGAGCACGGCCAGAGGCTCGGCCGCTTCGAGCGAACGCGCAAGCACAGCAAATGGCTTCTCGTCACGGTGCTTGCGACGCCGTAGACGCCTCACGGCCTCATCGTCATCGGCTCGGCAGGCGAGCTGGTAACCCCCCGCTCCCTTGATCGCCACGATTGCTCCGGTGCGCAGCAGCGCAGCGGCCTTGGCGATGGGATCGCCGGCCTCGACGCCGGCCTCGGCCGTCAGCGACATTGTGGGGCCGCAATCGGGACAGCAGACAGCCTGGGCGTGATGGCGGCGGTCGCCGGGGTCGGCGTACTCGGTCTCGCAGGCCTTACACAGCGGGAACGGCGACATCGACGTACGGGCGCGGTCGTAGGGCAGCTCCTCGATCACGGTGTAGCGCGGACCGCAGTCAGTGCAGCAGGTGAACGCGTACCGGTATCGGCGACCGGCGGGATCGGCGACCTCGGCGAGGCAGTCCGAACAGGTCGCAACATCCGGCGGGACGGTCGACACTCTGACGGACGAACCGTCATCAGTGCTTGCCGCCACGGAGAACGCCCGCTCACCTGCCACCGGTTGCATGTCCTCGGAACGAACCGAGTCGACCGCGGCAAGCGGGGGAGCATCGGCAGCCACCCGCACCTCGAATTCATCGAGATTGTCGCGAGAGCCCTGGATCTCGCACCAGACACCGGCGCTGTCATTGCCGACTATCCCGGTGAGCGACAAGTCGCGGGCAAGCCGATGCACATACGGCCGAAAGCCCACGCCCTGAACGGTTCCGGTGATGCGCAATCGTCGCCGCTGCATCGAGCCGAACGTACCGCGACTAGATGTAGATGGCATATAGGGTTCTTGGCGGCATTGGCGCTGCTGACCTACGGTTCGCCGCCGTGTTCCAACGTCGAGCCATTTCTCTCGTTCTCATCACGCTGGTATTCAGCCTTTCGCTGGCGCCGCCGTCCGCCGCACAGAATGACGACGACGTCGTGGTTCGCGTCGGCCTGCACGCTGCAGAGAAGAACCTCAACCCGTTCATTGTCCCCCAGGCCTTGCCGCTGACCCATGACTTCACGATGCTGGTCTACGACTCTCTGTTCTGGTCGCAGAGCCGTCTCGATCCCGAGCCATGGCTGGCCACTGCCGCTGAACCTTCCGAGGACTACCGCACATGGACCGTGACGCTGCGCGACGACGTTCTTTGGCACGACGGCGTCCAGTTCACCGCCGCCGATGTCGCATTCACCTTCGAGTACTTCGCTGATGACCGCGGGCCTGGGCGCTATGGACACCATGTGTACGACCATCCAGTGTTCGAATCGGCGGTCGTCCTGGATGACTCGACCGTCGAGATCACCTTCGAGGAACCGGTTCCGACGTTCGAGCTGCTTCCCGGAGGTGACCTGCCGATCCTCCCCAAGCACATCTGGGAGGGCGTCGAGAACCCCCGCGCCGATGCCACCTCGCTGCCGGTGGGAACCGGCCCGTTCCGCATGGTCGAGTACAACCCCGGTGTCTCCTACCGTCTCGAAGCCAACACCGACTACTTCAAGGGTGCGCCGACCGTCGACACGCTGATCATGCCGGTGGTCGCCGACGCGCAAGCGGCGTTCGCCGGGCTCCAGACGGGTGAACTCGACTTCGTCACCCGCAATCTTCCGGCACCGCTCGTCTCTCGAGTGGAGGAAAACCCCGAGCTGTCCGTCATCACCGGCAGCCGGATGCAATCCGTGTACCTCATGTTCAACACCCGCAAGCCCCATCTGCGAAGCCCCGTGGTGCGCAAGGCCATGAGCATGGCTCTCGACGTGCAGGCGATCGTCGACATCGTCGAGGGCGGGCTGGGACGACCCGGCAACGACACATGGACCCATCCCGATTCCGCCTGGGCTCATCCCGAGGGCGGGCACGAGTTCAATGTTGATGCCGCCCGGAGCATGCTTGATACAGCCGGGTACACGGCCGGCGACGATGGAGTTCGTCGCAATGCCGACGGTGCCGAGCTGGCATTCACGCTGCTCGTCAACGCATCAGCCCCGCCCCAGATCCGCTCGGGAGAGCTCGTTGCAGAGCAACTGTCTGCGATCGGTGTGGACATCACCGTCGAACCGCTTGATCCGCCTGCAATCGCTGCAGCTCGGCGTCCCAGCCCGGATGGCCCGCCGACTGTGGACATGTTCATTGCCGTGTTCGAGTCCCATGCCCATGCCGATCCGGATCACCTGTTCTTCTTCTTCCACTCCCCTGGGCGAGGTGTCGGTGCCATCTTCAGCGGCTACGCCAATCCGGAGTTCGACGCCATTCTCGAGAGCGCGCTGGATGAGCCGATCACCGAGAAGCTGGCGCTGACGGCTCAGGCTCAGGAGATCTTCGCTGCCGAGGCACCCGCTGTGGTGCTGTTCTACCCCGATGGTCGATGGGGCTACCGACCCAGCGCCTACGACGGCTGGGTCAGCGACCCGGGACATGGCGTGTTCACCAAGCGCTCGTTCCTCGTACCCGCTGCCACCGGTTCGGAGTCGACCGAAACGGACGACGAGTCCGGCGCGGGCAACGCTCCGGAGACCGCGGACGGGCAGTCCGATGCTGCCGAGCCTGCGGCCGACGACGGCGCGCCATCCGATGAGGACGCCGACGCTGCTGAAGACGCGCCCGAGGGTTCCGATGATGAAACCGCTGCGACGACTCCTGACGGATCTGCAGCTGACGATGCGGATGTCGATGACGCAGTTCAGACCGACGACGGCGGCGGCGCCGGCGGCACCATCGCAATTGTGGTCATCGTGCTGGCCGTGGTCATCGTGGCAGCGTTCGTCTTCGCGCAGCGCCGCAGGCGAGCAGGCACGGTCGAGGACTGACACCGGGCTGACGAAGTGACCGAGACCGGGCCGCTCGGCTCTCGCCGGTCTGGTCTCGGCTCGTCACGCGGCATCAGGCTTGCATCGCAGTACCTGGCCGTCATATTCGCCGCACTCATCGTCAATTTCGCACTGCCGCGGCTCGCGCCGGGAGGTCCTATCGACTACCTCGTTCCGCCCGAGCAGGGAACGATCGACGAGGCCGTACGCGAATCGATGCTCGAACGGTTCGATCTGAACGGTTCAGCGTGGCAGCAGTTCGTCAGCTACATGGGCAACCTGATCCAAGGCGATCTTGGCATCTCCGTGCGTGATGGGCGGGCCGTGACGGAGGTTGTCGGCGAGCGACTCCTGTGGTCGTTGTTGCTCGTGGGAACCGCGGTAGCCGTGTCCACGATTGTCGGTGTGGCGCTGGGGTTCGCCGCGGGCTGGCGTCGCGGCTCACGCAGGGACATCTCGCTGCTCACGACCGTTCTTGCATTGGACGCGCTCCCCGCGTTCTTCGTCGGCCTGCTGCTGTTGCTCGTTTTCTCTGTCCAGCTGGAATGGCTGCCGGTCTATGGGGCGATCTCGCCCGAGGCGCTGTCTGGCTGGGCTTGGATTGCCGACGCGGCGAGACGGCTCGTGATGCCTGCAATCACGCTCACATTGGTCGGCCTCGGATCGGTCTTTGTGGTCGCCCGCTCAGCCATGGTGTCTGAGCTGAGCGAGGACTACGTGTTCATGGCCCGCGCCAAGGGGCTCACCGATCGAGGCGTGCGTCGTCACGCCCAGCGCAACGCCATGGTTCCGGTTTCCACGGTGGCCCTGCTCGGCTTTTCCACCCTGGTCGGAGCAGCGACCGTTGTCGAGAGCGTGTTCTCCTACCCGGGGTTGGGCTCGCTCGCATTCGGGGCCGTTCGGGCTCGTGACTACCCGGTGCTGCAGGCGGTCTTTCTCTTGCTGTCGCTGATCGCTGTCGCGGCGAATCTCTTGGCGGACTTGATGTATCCCCTCTTTGATCCCCGGGTGCGACGGGCAGGTACGAAATGACGGTCGCCGACGTTCCGATCTCGGCATCGCCGCTCCAGCAGCCCCAGAGCCCCGATTCCGCCCGGCGGCGATTGAGCTGGGACCGCGCGCAGATCCGGCGGAGCACCCGAGTGCTGTTCATTGCCGGCGCCATGATGCTGACGCTCGTTGTCGGCGCGGCCGTTTTCGCCGAAGCGCTGACGGTGCACCCCCCCAACCGTTCCAGCGGGGCGCCGTTCGAGGCGCCCTCCGCTGAGCATCTGCTGGGCACCGATGATCTCGGGCGCGATCTGTGGTCACAGCTCATCTTCGGTGCGAGGGTCTCACTGGCGGTGGGCCTCATCGCTGCGGTGGCCGCGACGACGCTGGGGACTGCTGCGGCTTTGATCGCGGGATGGCACCGAGGCTGGATCGACGCTGCCATCATGCGCTTGGTTGATCTGACGCTGTCACTCCCGTTCTTGGTACTGGTATTGGTGCTGGCGGCGTACTTCGGCCGCGGGCTCGACGTGCTGATCGTTCTGATAGCCGGAGTGCTGTGGGCACGCCCAGCGCGGCTGCTACGCGGTCAAGTGCTGAAGATCAGGGAATTCGGCCACACCGAAGCAGCCCATGCCATGGGGGCTGGCTCCATACGGATCATGGTGATCCATATTCTCTGGCGCTTGGTACCGCTGCTGGTGTCGCAGTTCGTGCGAGCGGCAGCTGTAGCGGTGATCGTGCAGTCGGGTGTCGCCTTCCTCGGGCTTGGCGACCCCGGTCGCATCAGCTGGGGCTCAACGCTGTACTTCGCCAACAATGGAAGCGCCATTCTGACTGACGCATGGCTGTGGTGGATCGTGCCGCCCGGGGTCGCGTTCACCATCCTCATCGTCGGATTTGCCTTCGTGGGATACGCATTCGAAGAAGTCGCCGATCCCCAGCTGAACAGTCACGGCTGGAGACCGCCGACCCGACGGCACCTGTCCGAGACGGTCCCCGACCCATGCCCGGCTGGCGTGCGTCTTGACCTGCGCTCGGTGACTGTCGACTACGACGGTGCAACCGCAGTGCATCAAGCCTGCGTGCAGGTCGACCGGGGCCGCATCCTGGGCCTAGTCGGCGAGTCTGGGTCGGGCAAGTCAACACTGGGACTTGTCGTGCCAGGCCTCGTGCCTCACCCGGGGTCAGTCCACGCCGACGCAGTGATGCTCGACAGCGTCGATCTGCGCCGCCTCGGACGGCAGGGACTCCAGAAGATCCGCGGTCGCGACATCGCAATCGTGCCGCAGGCAGCGATGAGCGTGCTCGATCCCACCATGACTGTGCTCGATCAGGTCGCCGAGTCTGCATCCCTGCGCCCCGGCGCTGTCTCAGCGACCGAGCGGGCACACGACCTCTTGGATCAGGTCGGCCTCGCGCGTAATCGCCACCGAGCATTCCCTCATGAGCTGAGCGGCGGGCAGCGTCAGCGGGTGGTGATCGCGATGGCCGTGGCCAACCGGCCCAAGCTGCTGATCGCCGATGAACCGACAACTGGTCTCGACGTGATCAATCAGCATGCGATCCTTGACCTCCTCGACGAACTGCGTCACCAGTTCGATTTCGACTTGTGGCTGATCTCTCACGACCTGCCACTGGCTGCGTCGCGGTCGGACGATGTCGCTGTTCTGTACGGCGGGCGGGTTGTGGAGTCCGGACCCTCCCGCGAGGTGGTCGCCAAACCGCTGCATCCCTATACGGCGATGCTGGTGGAGGCGTTCCCGTCGCTGCACGCGACAGCGCCGGATCTCACGCCGTTGCCGGTCGCGGCCGAGGATCCTGCGCAAAGATCAGCCGGCTGTGTATTCGCTCCGCGTTGCCCACACAGCCAGGACGACTGCGAAAGCGTGACGCCGCAGAGTCGGGCTGTCGGCAATGTCATGGTTGCATGCCACCGCGCTCCGATCATGACATTGCCGGCCGCGGGACCTGGGCCAGTCCAGAGGCCGACAACCTGGTCCAGCCGTCGCGCGCTCTCTCAAACAGCGCCGGCCGTATGCATCGACGACGCGTGGGTGAGGTACCGGGGCCGTCGCCGCGAGGACCCTGATATCGCTGCGCTCAAGGGAGTGACGCTGAGCGTCGAGGCTGGCGAGTCAGTCGCGATCATCGGCAGGAGCGCCGCCGGCAAGTCGACCTTGGCGAGGCTGGCAGTCGGCCTCATGACGCCCGCCGCTGGGTCTGTGGAACTGCTCGGCCAGGCGACGGGCGCCCTGTCGCAGCGACAGCTCCGCCAGCTCAGACGACGCATCCAGATGGTGTTTCAGGATCCGTATGAGTCGTTGCATCCGGGCATGCGAGTAGCTGCACTTGCGGGCGAGCCCTTGCGGATCAATGGCGTTCGCCGTGACGAACACTCCGAGCGGGTGTCCGATGCCCTGCGGCAGCTGGGGTTGGTCCCGGCCGAGAGCTACTTGGGCCGCCATGCCGCCACGCTCAGCGGTGGCCAGCGCCAGCGAGTCGCGCTAGCGCGGACCCTGGTTGCGGAGCCGGAATTGATCGTTGCCGACGAGCCGGCTTCGATGCTCGATGCATCGCTGCGGGCGACGGTGGCTGCGCACTTGCTGGCCGTGCGTGCAGCGCTGGGGGCCACGCTGATCTTCATCACTCATGACATCTCGCTTGCGCGGCTGGTTGCTGACCGGATGGTGGTAATCGCTGACGGTCGAGTCGTCGAGGACGGGCCTGCGGAACAACTCATTGCGGCACCGACGCATCGTGAGACGCGTGCCTTGATCGACGCGGCGAGGTTGCACCACTCACCCCTCAACGCCCCAGTGCTAGACAGTGCGCCCAGCGAGAGGAGCGGATGATGCAACAGCGGCGAAAACTCATCTTCTTCACCACGGCAGACCCCCGGACACAAACCGACGCGCTGTTCCGTGCGTACCACTTTGCGAACGTGGCCGGCTCGGCTGGACTCGAAGCAGAGGTTCGTCTCGCTGGCGAAGCCGTGGCCGTCGCCGATCCGGACGTCATGCCCGACACCGAGTTGGGGCATGACGTGCGCCAACGTGTGACCGCAGGAGCGGATGCGTCCTTCGCCGTCTCGTTCTGACCGTATTCCAGCGACGCCCGTGCGGTGTCAAAGGCAGACGCGGCCTGTGTCGGCGGCACATTCAAGTACCTCAGCGAGGTCCTCACCGAAGTGGCAGACGGAAAAGCGGAGCTGATCTTCGTCGGCGGATGACCGTCAGCACCGCTTGATTCATGCCGATATCCGCCAGAACACCAATGCCGCTGATGAGGATTGCATTCGTCGGCAAGGGCGGAGCCGGCAAGTCGACGATTGCAGGTACCTTTGCCCGCCTCTTGGCACGACGCGACCGAGCCGTGCTGGCGCTCGACTCCGATCCCATGCCCGGCTTGCCCTATTCGTTGGGGGTCGCGGTGGACGACCATCCCATACCCGATGACGTGGTGGTGCCCGGCCCGGCGGGCCGCCCTCGTTGGGTGCTGCGTCCCGACCTCGACGCACCGACGTTTGTCGACCGGTATGCAGTCCGCGGGCCCGACGGAGTGCTCTACCTGCAATTCGGGAACCTGTGGGGCCACGCCGTCAGGCTGCAACAGGCCCAGCATGCTTGGAGTCAAGTGGTGGAACATCTCGACCAGCATCAGTGGCATCTCGTCGGGGACCTCCCCGGCGGCACCCGTCAGGCGATGGCTGGATGGGCAAAGTACGCGGACACCGTGTGCCTGGTAGTCGAGCCGACGGTGAAGTCTCTGCACACCGCAAAACGGCTGTTGGCGCTGTCGGATGCCACGTGGGCACCGGCGAACATTCTGCTGGTTGTCAACAAGGCCGGTGATGACTCAGACGCAAAGCGCATCTCGGAGCGGCTGGAGCTGTCGGCCGCCGCCGTGATCCCCGAGGATCGGGAAGTTGCACGTGCTGATCGCCGAGGTGCTGCACCACTGGACACAGTGCCCGATGGTCCTTTGTGCGCCACAGTGAACGACTTGGTGAGCCAGGTCGAATGTCTTTACGCTCGCAACTGAGGAGGCGACACCATGAAGATCGCAGTGGTCGGCAAAGGGGGCGCTGGCAAGACCACGTCCAGTGCTGTGCTGGCACGTTCCTTGGGACGCCAAGGTGCCCGCGTAGTCGCCCTCGACTGCGACACCAACCCCAATCTCGGGTTGTCGCTCGGAGTCGGGGATGCCGAGACCGAACGCCTTGTCACGCTCCGGGAGCAAGTCGGCGAAGGCGAATCAGCGCATGCACCGACCTGGGGAGAAATCTTGGACCGCTACGGCGCGGACGCGCCGGACGGCGTTCGCCTCGCCGTGATCACCCGCATCCAGAATCCCGAGCCCGGCTGTCCCTGATGCGGTCTGTCCGCCGAGCAGTTGCTCGGCTCAGTGAACGACGAGTCCACGACGATCGTCGCCGACCTCGAAGCCGGTATCGGCACGCTGACTCGCCTCGAACCTGAAGCCGTTGACGCGACCGTTGTGGTGGTCGAGCCGACGCTTCGCTCCATCGATGTCGCCCGCCGGGCTGTCGCCGTTGCCGAAGAACAGAGACAGGGACGGATCGTGGTGGTCGCCAACAAAGTCGGCGACGAGCACGACCAGGCCCGCATCTCCGAGGCGTTCGGCGGCCGAGTCGTGGCGATGATTCCCGAGGATCCGGCCATCGATCGCGCAGACCGGCTGGGACTCTCGCCGGTCGACCACGAACCGTCTTCGCCTGCCGTGACGGCTCTGGAGAACTTGGTAGATCTACTGGGCCTGAAGCCTCGCTGACGAACGCTGCCCGCTACTGGGCGCATCTCTGCGAGCGCACAGCCCAGCTAACTGCAGAATGCACTTAGGTGCACTATGCTCGTGCTAGCTGTCCGTGACCTTTGACGAGGAGTCGGCCATGTGGCTGTGGTGGATCGGCAACGCTGTGCTGCTGCTGGCAGTCGTGCCGGTTGTGCTGCTGCTCGCCAATCGGGTCATCAGACCAGCGCTGGAAATCAAGCGCTACACAGCGGACATTCTCGAACACGGCTTGGGTCTGAGCAAGAACCTTGAGCCGTTGCCCGCAGTCGCGGAGACACGCGATCTCGTCGCAGCCGCCAAGGGTCTTGCGGTTCGATACGTCAACGCAGCGGGGCCGCTGCTATGAACACCGGTGCCCTCTGATGCCCGCTGCAGCCATCGTCACCATCGTGATTGCGCTGGTCGTCGCGGCAGCGTTGGCCTTTTATCTCACTCGCGTGGTGATGGTGCTTCGCTCGGTCAACGACTCGCTGGGCAAGCTCACCGGGGGAGTGCGCGCAATTGCCGATCAGACAGCTCCGCTCGGCGAACTGTTGACTCCGATCAAGACCGATCTCGAGGCCGTGGCTGACGTGCTCGACGGCGTGGCCGCCAGTCTCACAGAGACCTCGCAGGCAAGCTGAGGTTGGGGTACGCCCGACGCGCGCATGATCGCGGTCTACGCGGCGATGGGCACCTCGATGGTGTTCTGGACAGACCCAGCCGGCTGCGACCTCAGCCCCAACCCCAGCTGCTGAGCCTCGCGCGTCCGGCCCGACGGTCTCGCTGTTGCGCTATCGGCTGGGAGAGTGCGAAGACCAGAGCGTGCTGATCGGTGCTGCCCACAGGCGGTCCCCGAACGGCATGATGCCTGGGCCGGTATGAAGAACAAGGCCTGCGAGGAATCGATCGTCTTCCTCGTCGCGCAGCCAGCTGAGGTGTCGGGCGTCATGGCGGGAAGGGGCGGCGGTGGACTTGATTTCGATGCCGATGATGTACCCGGAGTCGAGTTCGATCACGACATCGACTTCGTGTCGACCGTTGTGCTGCCGCAGGTGATGCAGCGTGCAGCGATGCTCGCTGACAGTGGCCTGCGCTCGAAGCTGAGCGACGACGAACGTCTCGAGAAGGCGGCCCAACAGGTCGGCATCGCGCATCACCCCCGCCTCGGTGGTGCCAGTCGCCGCGGCGAACAGCGAAGGATCCACGAGGAACCGCTTCGGGCGCTTGACGAGCCGTTTCGTGCGATTCGATGACCACGCCGGCAGTTCGCTGACCACATAGATGCGCTCGAGCAGGTCGAGATACGCATGCGCGCTGCGGCGGTCGATGCCTGCGGTCGTAGAGAGAAGCGAGTCGTCCACGATGCGAGCGCATTGATGGGCGTATGCCGCGAAGTAGCGTCCCAGCCGGCTGCGGTCGACACCGTTGCCTGCGAGCGCGGCGTCGCGGCCGACGATCTCCGCGGCGTAGGTATCCAGCCATCGGCGGCGGGCACGTTCGGGAGTGCCGAGCGCCGCTTGCGGGAACCCGCCTCGTATGGCCATCCGCACGTAGTCCCGGAGGTCGGCAGCGGTGCCCTCAGCGGGTGAACTGCCGACCCCATCGATTGCCCAGCGGGTAACCGCTGCCAGCGCCGGGCCGCCCTCGACGACGCGGTCGACGAGCATGGGTGCTGTCGAGGCTGACAGTTCGCCGACGGTCAGCGGGAACATCTCTACGCGAGTCACCCTGCCGGTGCCCGGCCATGTCCGATGATCGGTTTCGGCTCGCACCGATCCGGTCAGGATGAAGCGTCCTGGACGGCGATCACGGTCACACGCGCGCTTCACCGCCCCGAGAACTTCGGGCACCTCCTGCCATTCGTCCAGCAGGATGGGTTCCGCGAGCCCCTTGAGCGCTGCATCGGGATCCGCTGCTACTACCTCGGCCTCGGCTGGACGGTCGAGATGGATGACTGTGCTGGCGTGCCGGACGGCGGTTGTTGTTTTGCCCGCCGCCCGCGGGCCGACCAGCGACACAGCCGGCAGCGTCTCGAGCAATTCCGCGATCAGCGGGTCAGCGAGCCGCTCCAAGTAGCCGTCCATGCCGCGAGCGTAGCTGCCGAGTCTGGAATGTCGGTTTGCAACAGCCTGTGATGTCGGTTTGCAACACCTCACAATGTCGGTTTGCAACAACATGTGATGTCGATTTGCGACACCGTTCGCGGCCTTGCGAGGCAGGCAGGTCGTGATGCAGCTGTCGGCTGAATCACTCCATTCAAGACGTGAGCTGCTCGACGGGGGCGGCGGCGTAGTCGCCGTGGGGGCCGTCGTGGCTGAATGCGTAGGCGTTGGTGCGGTTGGCGTCGCCTGCGACCGCGATCACGAACTTCGCCGGCTCCGAGACGATCGGCACCAGGCGGTCGGGATCGTCTGATTCGGCGAACTGCGACGGCAGATCGCCGGCGGCGACGACATCGGTGAGCCGGGGCCGGCCTGCCGCCAGGTTGGTCCACTCGCCGATCAGCTTCTCGAAGCGCCACGCAGGGATGCGAGCGTGCTCGAAGAGCGCCTCGGCCAGGTTCGCTTTGGTCCAGCCGGCTGATGCGCAAGTGCGCGCCAGGATCGGCGACAGCACCAGCAGCGGCCGGTAGTGCATCCGCCCGAGCCCGTACAGGTGCCCGAGATCCCAGCCGGTGATCCGTGCCAGGCCGTCGGCAAGGTACGGCACGATCTCGTCGGGGGTCGAGCCGAACGCGCTGCCAACAATGGCACCGCTGTTGAAGCGGGCCATGGTGAGCACATCGTCGTCGGGGCCGAAGCCGAACTCGGCGCTGACGGGGTCCCAGCCGATGTCGGCGAGGGTGGCCGCGTCTTCGCACAGCACCACACGGAACGAGTTCCCGAAGGTGGACTTGTCGTGCTCGGCTGCAGTGAAACCGAACACGTTGCGCTGGTAGAGCCGCAGCCAGCGGCCGACGCTGGTGTTGGCGCGCACGCCGTCGCGCAACGCTCCGACGCCGGAGTTGAAGCCGAGGCCGGCAGCGCTCGGGCCGTCGAGGATCATCAGCGCGTCGGCGCCGGTGGTGTTGCCCGAGTGCTCAGCGCCGTAGTGCGGGTCGGCCAGGATGCGCGCTGCGGCGAGCAGCACGCCGAGGTGACGCGGCTCGCAGCCCGCCATGACGGCGTTGGTGGCCACCGACCACACGGTCATGTCGCGGCCGGTCGTCCGGGCGATGCCCAGCGACTGCTGAGAGTCCAAGCCCGTGCCGGCCAGGAAGCGCTCGACCCGGTCCCTTGTCGGCGGAACGATCGGCAGCCCGTCGGACCATCCCCGCTCGGCGAAGGCGTCGTTGATCTCGTCGACCGAACCGCTGGCGACGGTGTCGTAGGGGGCTGGGTCGAGCGATGCTGAGTCGAGCGCGGAGGGGCCGAGCGAGCACTCGTTGCCCTCGGCCGGATCGCTGCGGGCGACGCGGCCGTTCGTGCCGTTGCGTGCGGCAGATGTTCCGGTCAGCCCTTCGACGATGGCGTCCACGGTGTGATTGACGAAGTTGCTCTCCATATCCGAAGCGGACTGGGCATCCACGTGGCCCACGGTGATCGCCAGCGGGAGCTGCTCGAATCCGTGCCCCTTTGCGGTCGCGACGGCCTGGCCGTCGAAGCTCTCGCACACGATCGAGACCGACGGCACACCGGCGGCTTCGGCTGTGACTGCTGCCCGCGCCACGGCGGGCGTGCAGCTGCCTCAGCAGCCCATGCCCGACACGACGGCGTCGACAGCTCGTGAACGCAGAGAGTCGGGCAGGCGGTCGATGACGGCGGCTTCGTCGCCGCCGTGGGTGTTGCCGAATGTCTCGTAGCCCACGAACGTCACGCCGTCGTAGCGAGCAGCGAGCTCGCGTTCGAGCACCGGGAACAGCTCGTCGCCCCGGAACAGGTAGTCCCACAAGAACCCGATCCGCTTGCCTTCAAGCGTGTCGAGTCTCGGCGCCAAATCCCGGTGCTCGATGCCTGAGGGCGCTCCAGGCCACACGACGTCGTAGGACGGTTCGGTCATTGGAGTACCCCCTCGACCGTGGACCCGGCGCTCACGCCTCGGTGAGCAGCCTGGGATCGGGCACGTCAACGTGGACGGTCACGATATCCACCTCGTGATATTGCTGATGATTCACCGAGGCGGCGTGATGCTGCAGCATGCGAAGCGAGAGATCGCGCTCGACGGGCCGCTCCACGCTGTGCGCATCCAGCACAGCGAGCCGGTCCTCGATGTTCTCCCCGCTCGCGGTGGCCACGAACTCGAGCACGGCACCGCCGTCCTGCTTGCCTGCTGTCAACCGCAAGCTGCGACCCTCGTCGGCGTCGGCGGGCCGTTCGGCGTCGATCAGCGTCAACAGCGCTTCCTCGGCCACCGCGTCGAGACGGTCCGACATCGCTCGGCTCCAGCCGTTGCGGTCGGCGAAGCGGCCCACGAACACCCGAACCTGCGGCAACGCCGATGCCGCCAGCTCGCAGCGCAACCGCTGGGGACGGGCCCGGGTGACCTCATCGAACAGCGTCAGCACGATGGCGGTGAGCCCACCGGCGGTCATGCCGTTCTCGAGGAAGCCGCCAGCAAAGCCCGTCAGGTACTCGGGGAAGATCTGGTTGTTCTGGAAGCCCACGCCGATCCAGAACGAGAAGCCTGCAATCAGCCCCCGGCGGTAGTCGGTGGCGTCGGCGATCACGATCTTCATGCCCACCACGAACAGCAGCGCCAGCAAGACAGTCGCGTAGGCCGCGACGACGGCATCGGGGATCGCGAGGACCAATGCGAGCAGCTTGGGCACGAATGCCATCACGATGAACGAGATGCCGATGGCCACGCCTACCCGGCGCGCAGCCACGCCAGTCAGCTCGGTGATGGAGATGCTGGTGGAATAGGTCGTGTTCGGCACCGTGCCCGCCAATCCCGACAGCAGGTTGCCGGTGCCGTCAGCGGCCACGGCGCCCTGCACGGCCCGGTAGTCGACGGCCCGGGGCCGGCGCCACGACACACGCTGGATGGCGACCGAATCGCCGATGGTCTCGACGGCGCCGATGAGCGTGACGAAGATGAACGCGGGCAGCAAGCCCCAGAATTCAGCGCCGAACGAGAAGTCGAAGCCGGGCCAGCCGCTGTCGGGCAGACCAATCCAACCGGCGTCAGCAACCCTGTCGAAGTCATACAACCCGAACAGCGCCGCCACGATCGATCCGGCCACGATGCCGATGACCGGTGCCCAGAGCCTCAGGCTGCCCTTGGCCTTCAGCGCGATGACGACGATGACGCCCATGGCCGCGAGCGCACTCAACGGGGCGCTCGCCGCAGCACTGCCTTCGGGCGACGCCGTCACCATGTCGAAGATGAGCGGCATCACCGTCACGGCGATGAGCATGACCACCGTGCCCGCCACGGTGGGCGTCAGCAGCCGCCGGAAGAGCGACAGCTTCGCCGCGAGCAGGTACTGGAACAGCGAGGATGCCACGACCAGGCTGGCGAGCAGGCCCGGCCCGCCGTCGGTGAGGGCAGTGACGCAGACGGCGATGAATGCGCCGGACGTGCCCATCAACAGCACGTACCCGGCACCGATGCGGCCGAACCGGACAGCCTGCAGGATCGTGCTGATGCCGCTGATCGCTGCGGCGGCGAACACGGCCCACGTCAGGTAGGCGTCAGTTCCGCCGGCGGCTCGGACGACGATCGCGGGCGTGAGCACCACGCCGGCGATGGCCAGAATCGCAAACTGCAGGCCCAGTCCGGCAGTGAGCGGCAGCGGAGGCTTGTCGTCGGCCTCGAAACGAATGTGCCGGGAGGCGGTCGGTGCTTGTTCAGGCATCCGGCGATCCTCGCGGCCCACAACGGTTGGCGCAAGCACCGCACCGGGCCGTCGCGTCACGCGCTGCTGCAGTCGGCCGGTCAGTGACGAGGCTCACTTCGCCGTGCGGATGCGAGGCCGGTAGCTTCACCCGGCGTGATCGACCTTCGCCGGCTTCGTGATGACGCTGCGTATCGAGACGGCGCCGCCCGCAAGGGGGCGTCGCCGGAGTTCATCACCGAAGTGCTCGCGGCCGACGAGACGTGGCGGGCAGTCACCCACCAGGCTGAGCAGGCGCGTGCGGCTCAGAACGCCGCGTCGCGCGAGATCGGTCGGGCGGCCCCCGACGAGCGCCCGGCCAAGATCGCCGAGGCGGCGCGTCTCAAGGAAGAGGTGGAACGCCTAGAGGTCTCCGAGCGGGAAGCTGCTGAGCGGCGAACCGAGCTGGCATTGCAGGTTCCCAACCCGGCCGCGGCCGAGGTGCCGTCCGGCGGCGAGGAGCACTTTGAGACCGTGCGTGAGGTGGGGGAGCGGGGCGAGCCGCCTGCTCACGACCACGCCGAGATCGGAGCGCTGGCCGGCTTGGTCGACTCCGAGAGCGGCGCCCGCAACAGCGGCTCGCGGTTCGCCTACCTCAAGGGCGCGGCGGTGCGGCTGGAGTTCGCCCTCGTGCAGTGGACGATGGACCTGCTGGAGCGCAACGATTTCGTGCCTGTCGTGCCGCCGGTGCTCGTGCGCGAGGAGATGATGGTCGAGGCCGGGTTCTTTCCCGCCGACCGCCACCAAGTGTACGAGATCGACGGCGACGACCTGTTCCTGATCGGCACGTCGGAGGTGGCGCTGGCGGGCTTGCACCGCGGCGAGCGGCTGGACCGGACCGGGCTGCCGCTGCGCTATGCCGGGTTCTCATCGTGCTTCCGGCGCGAGGCCGGCACGTACGGCAAGGACACCCGCGGCATCTTCCGGGTTCACCAGTTCGACAAGGTGGAGATGTTCTCGTTCTGCGACTCGGACACGAGCTGGGACGAGCTGGAGGCGTTGCGCGCCATCCAGGAGGAGATCGTCGGCTCGCTCGATCTGCCCTACCGGGTCATCAACGTGGCGGCCGGCGACCTGGGCGCTGCGGCGGCGAAGAAATACGACCTGGAGGTGTGGCTGCCGTCCGAGCGGGCGTTCCGCGAGGTCACCTCGTGTTCGAACTACACCGATTACTCAGCCCGACGACTCGGCACGCGATGGTTCGACGAAGACGGCCACGGGCTGGTCCACACTCTGAACGGCACGGCATGCGCCGTCGGCCGCACACTCGTGTTCATCATGGAGAACCACCAGCGACCCGACGGCTCCATCGCGGTGCCAGACGTTCTCCACCCCTGGCTCAACTTCACCGAGATCGGAGCCCCCGCCGAAGTGTGAGCGGTTGGCTCAGGCGTTGGCCAGTTGCGCAGCAGTTTCGAGTGCTGTGATGCGCTCGCCGTGATCAGCCATGCGGCCGAGCTGCTTGCTGTGCTCGCCGATGATGCCCTCAATCCGCGCGATGGCTTGCCGCAGACCGCCAATGTCGGCGCGCATCTCGGCGAATTCGGTGCGCATGTCGGCGCGCAGGCTGGCAATTTCGGCACGCATGTCGGCGCGCATCTCGGCAATGTCGGCCCTCACGCCGCGCATGAAGGCACCGAGCATGGCCAGAAAGCCGACTCCAAGGACGCTGATGATTGCTGCGATCACGGTGGAGTCCATCGTACTGCCCTCCGTGGGGAGTCGAATTGCCTGGTGCTGTTGCCGCGGCCGACAGCGCGGCTGACAGCGAAACAGCTATGAATATATTGAAATAGTTTGAAACTGATCAAACTATTTTCACTCCCCGGCTTCGGCCGCTGGCGTGCGTGCCGCTAAACGAGCCGGAGGCCCAGCGTGGCGGCGGCGATTGCGCCTGTGATGGTGAGAGAGATGTAGCCGAGCGCGAGCAGGGGGCTGGCGCGGGTGAGTCGCACCAACTCGGGAAGCAGTCCCGAGACTGTCGTGAGTGCGCCGAGACCCGCGGTGCCGATGACGGTCATCGTGGTGTCACCCGTGTCGGCCAGCAGGCCGAGTGCGAAGGCTCCGGCGATGTTGATGAGCAGCGTGCCGCCTGGCCCGAGCGCGGTGCTCGCTCGCCAGCGGAGCAACGTGCCGATCGCGGCCGCGACACCGAACCCGACTGCCGTTGCGAACGCCGTCACGGCTGTCTCCCGTAGGCGAGCACGACAGCCAAGCGGCTCATCACAAACGCCGCAGTGCAGGCAACAGCCGTCAGGCCGAGCCATGCGCCCGCCATCGCGATGCGGCCGTCGTCGAGGTATCTCGCGAGCTGCAGCGCGAGCGCCGACATGCTGGTCAGTGCGCCGCAGAAACCAGCCGTCAGCCCCGGTGACGGGCCGGCACCGCTTCGACCGGCGCTTCCGATTCCGGGTCGAACGGCCCTGCGATGCCGGGCCTGCGCGTGGCGGGCGGTTGCCCAGCCGACGATGCCGCAGCCGACCACGTTGACAATGAGCAGCGCCCAGTCGTCGTCAACCTGTGTCGCGACGCCCGAACGGGCAGCGGCACCGACGATTCCTGCTGCCGCAACCGTGGCCGCGACACGCAACGACATCGGGGAAGTCTCAGTCGGCGAGCGCAGGCTCGGGCACCAGCTCTCCGCCGGCGCCGTGCGAAGCCTCCGATGTGGTCCATGCACGCGCCGCCGCGGCCAAGCCTTCGATGAGTGCCTCGTGATGGGGCACCCGTCCGGGGCCGCGGAATCCCGTCCACATCGGGCTCTTGCCGCGGATGCGCGGCGGCAACTCGATCTGGACGCCGCCGCCACGGGGCAGGTTGCAGGGGTTGCGCGGGTGCTGGCCGGCCAGCGTCTTGGGGATCTCGTCGAGACGGTGAAGAACCTCGTAGTGCGGCAGCCGCCCGATCAAGTGCACCGCGACGTGGGCCGCGAGTGTCCGGTTGCGCCCGCCCAGCAGCACCGCTCGCAGCAAGCGGGGGCTGCCGAAGCCGTGGACCGCGACCACGACGTCGACGTGGTCGAGGAATTCGCGCAGCACCGGCGAGTCGGCGGGATCGAAACAGTGGCTGGGCAGGTGCCACTGATCGTTGGGACCCTGCAGGCACGCGTACACCGATGCGCCGCTGCGCTCGGCTGCTGCTGCGGCGATGTCGTCGGTGACCTCTTCGAGCCACCCGCCGTGGAAGGCCATGAAGCCGAATCGCGAACGGAGTTGCAGCATTTCGGTCACACCTGGCCGGGCGAGCAGCTCGGCAAATGGCCGCTCAGCATCGAGGAGCGTGCGGTCCTTCAGGTGCAGTGCCACGGTGGCTTAGTTCAGCACCTCAGCGGCACTGCCCGCTTGGTCGGGCCCGGAGGACTCGTCGGCGAGGTCCGGCACCGCTGAGGCGTCGCCGCCGCGCCCCGACACGAGCATTGCCATGCCCCCGATGGCGAGCACAATGCTCATCACGAGACCCAGCCGCAACCCGCCGACCGAGGCCACCCAGTTGCTCAGGCTGCTGCTCCACCGTTCGACCGTCACCACCAGTCCGTCGCCGCCGCGGTCGGTCAGGTCGATGAACCAGTACCAGATGGTGAACGCACCGGCAGCGATCATCAGCACTGCCGCGATCGTGTCGGTGTAGCGCATGAGCACGCGGAGCTTGCTCAGCAGCCAGCCGCGAGCCAGCGCCAGGCTGACGGCCAGCGAGGTGAGCACCAGACCCATGCCGAGCGCATACAGCACGAACGACACGATGCCGCCGACGAAGCTGTCGTCACCGGCCGAAGCGGTGACCACCACTAGGAACGTCGCCAGCCCGCACGACACCGACGCAATCGCATAGCTGACGCCGAACAGGAACAGCGAGCGCACGTCGCGCCCCGAGGCGCCTCGCTCGAACTTGGGCAGGTACGCCGTCAGGCGGAAGCCGGCGAGGATGGCGACGCCGAGTGCGATGAGCCCGATACCGATCACGATGGCCGCCCACGGCACGTAGTCGCGCAGGGCGCTCAGCCCCGCCGACAGCGCGATGCCGACGATGCCGAAAACCACCACGATGCCGGTGGTGACGACGGCACCGGTGGCCAGTGCCCGCCCGACGCCGGCGCGCGGACTGCCCTCGCTGGCGCGGCGGTCGATACCCAAGAAGAACGACAGGTACGCAGGCAGCATGGCGAACCCGCACGGGTTCACCGTGGCCACGATGCCCGCCGTGAAGGCGAAGGTGAGTCGAGCGCTGTTCATATGCCGCTGTGTCCTTTCTTCGGCCTACAGGCCCCTGTGTTGTTGCTTCGGGCTCATAGCCCGAAGTGCTCCTCTGCTCGGGTGGTGATGTCTTCGAGGGTGAGCAGGCCGCTGTGTGTCTCGAGAATCTGGCCTTCGGGCGACACGAACACCGTGGTGGGCATGCCCAGCCCGCCGAAGTCGATGAACAGCTCGCCCTCGTCGAGCCCGGTGGGGTAAGTCACGCCGCGGTCGATCACCGTGGCAATGGCGTCTTCCAGCCGATCGTTGGCCGCGAGGCCGAGCACCGCGACCTGCGTGCCGTGCTCATTCCAGAAGCGTTCGAAGTCGGGCATCTCGGTGACGCAGGGCACGCACCACGACGCGAAGAAGTTCACGATGAGCGGGCAGCCTGCGTAGCCAGCGAATGCTGCGGGTTGTTCTTCAAGCGTCACGAAATCCAGCGCGTGCACGCCCGTCAGGCCTGGATCCACGTTGTGTTCGACGGGGTCGATGTCGTTGCAATCCGGAGGCGGTTCCGACGCTGCGGCCGCTGTGGAAACCGATCCGGCCGCACCGGTTGCAGCCTCGCCGGCGGCGGCCGGCTCGACCGACGTGGCTTGGCCGGTGTCGGCCGAAGCGTCGCCGCCTTCGACCTCAGCTTCCATCGCCACTAGCGAGGTCATGGCGGGTTGACCGCCGCCCGCCAGCAGGAACACGGTCGCACCGAGTGCGTAGAGGCCGAGCAACGCGAACAGGCCGCCGCGCCAGCCCGTGAGCTGTGCTCGCCAGCGTGCGCCGCCCGGTGACTTCATGCAGGGGCGAGGCTACTTGCGCCCCTCGCGGCGATTGATTCGGAGGCTGAGCCGCATGGCGAAGCCGTGGCCTGAGCGGCCCGTGAGCCCAATCACATGAGGATGGGGAACAAGAGCGGGAAACAGCTAGCGCGGGTGTCGACGGCCGCATCGCATCACCGCTCGACGGCCCGCCCCGGGGCTGCCAGCCGCCCATTTCGGGCAGCCTCAGTTCACCGGGGCGGGCCGTCTTGATGAGGCCTGCGGGGGCAGTGCAGGCCCTGGGTGCCGGGTTTGCCGGAGGGGGTCGGCAGACCCAGCGGAGGGACCCGTCGCAGAAGCTGGGTCCACTCGGAGGACGCGCCTGAGCAGGGGAAGACTCAGGCGCGGGCCAAGTCGGGAGGCAGCGGCACCTCCTCGATCACGAGTTGCGGGTGGCCGCTTCTGGGCGGCCGGCCGCGCGGGCGTTTGTCCCTGCAGACGCGCCCGTTCTCGAAGAGCTCGCCGCCCCACACGCCCCATGGCTCGTGGCGTGCTTTGGCGGCGTCGAAGCACTCGCTCACCACCGGGCATGCCGCGCAGATGGCCTTGGCGCGGGCGATCTCGTAGAAGTTCTCCGAGAAGAACAGCGGCGTCAGGGTGCCCACGAGATCGCGGCAGCGACCCCGTGCGCGCCAGCCCTCATTGGTGAGGGCCGCTGTGCTGTTGGTGTTGTCGATGACCAGTTCCAGCATGAGCTTTCTCCTGTGTGCTGTGGGTTGCGAAGTGGTTGTGGTTCACGGGCAGCGGTGTCGGTGCGTGCACCGGAAACGCAAAACGGCCGCCGGGTTGTCCCAGCGGCCGTTCGGAGAGTTCTGGTGTCTCAGTGGACTACATCAGATACTCCGAGGGCCGCAGGCGGTGACGCTTGGTCGTTGGCGTCGGGTTGGCACCGTGACCGCGCACCGCATGCTGGTACATGACCGGCATGGGACCCACCGCCGCGAGCCGACCGATGGCCGTGCCGCGCTCCCGCATGCGCGTGACGGCCCGCCAACAGCGCACGCCAGTTGCCGGCACCCGTACGCGATACCCGCAGGCACGCGCTGTGGTGTAGGCGCCGTGATCGAACATTGGGGATCCAATCGGACGAAAGGTCGGGGCTGGTGGCCAGCTGCGGATACCCGACGATAGGCCGCAGCGGCGCCAACAGCACCACGTCGCGGCAGGCCGTGTCAAGTTATTTTCAGTCGAACTCGTATTCGAGGACGTCGTCGGCCCGCCGGGAGACATTGACTTCGCCGATGTAGCGCAGATGCTCCAGGTGAGCGAACGTCTCCGACTCGGCCATCGGGCCCCACGAACGCTCCTTGAACAGCTGCTTCATGTAGTCCTGCACGGGGGCTCGGCCGAGCCGGTCCGAGGAGGTGCGAAGCAGGTCGAGGCGCTCGTTGTGGTGACGCTTGATGTCCTCCACCCGTCCCGACAGGTCGGTGAACGGCTGGCCATGGGCCGGCAAGCCCATGGTGACGCCGTCGAAGCTGGCGACCCGGTCGAGGCTGGTGAAGAAGTCCTTGAGCGGGTCACGCGCGGTGGTGATCCCCGAGATGTGCGGCGTGATCGTGGGCAGGACATGGTCGCCGCAGATCATCAGCCCGCCCTCGGGATCGAACAGGCACAGGTGGTCGATGGTGTGCCCGGGCGTGTGCACTGCCACGAACTCGCGCCGCGCCAGCTTGATCCGGTCGGCGTCTTCGACGTGGTACGTGGGCTGAGGGGTGGCGAACCAGCGCCCGCCCCACCCGTTGCGCATCGCCCAGTAGCCGAGCTTGGCCCGGATGGGCATCTTGTAGCGCTGGCCGCCCCATGGCGTGGGGCCGCCCGGTCCGGTATCGCGCCCGCCGTACACGGGGTCGGCCACGAGCTCGTTGTTCTCCCCGTCGGACGACACCTGCTCCAGGGCTTCCTCGTCTTCATCGGCGGTGTCCCACCACAGCCGGAACGTGCGATGGGTCACCAGGTCGGCGCCGTACTCGCGGACGAAACGGCCTGCCGCCCCGAAGTGATCCGGATGGCTGTGGGTGACGATGATCGAGTGGATGCGCTCCGGCGGCACTTCGGCTTCGGCCAGCCCTGCCATGAGCGCTTTCCAGTTGGCCGGGCCCGGCAGGCCGGGATCGACGAGGGCGGCGCCGCGATCGTCGTCGAGGATGTAGCAGTTCACATGCCCGAGACCGGGCATCGACATCGGCAGCTGCAGCCGGCGCACGTCCGGCGCGAGCTCAGTGATCTTGCCGTCGGGCGGCATCTGCTCCTCGCGAGTCGGACCTGACACGGGGTGCAGACTAGCGAGCCGCCTCAACCTTCTAAGGAGCGTTCGATTCCGATCGGGGTACCTCTGCTGCCTCTCTGGATGAGTCGTTACTTCCAGAGGTAGACGCGGTGATCACGCGCCCAAGGGATGCCCCCCTCCATACACCACTACCCGGGACTCAACTGGGTGTGTCACCGCTGGGTTCGCCCGTTGGGGGATAGGGATGGATGTCACAGGGGTTCAGTACGATTCGGGTTGTGACGGTGCGCCGCAATCCCTCCGGGCGTCCGGCGGACACGCCTGATCACGTTTGGCGGCGTCAGATGGACGCCGTCCGCGCCCGCACAATTGCGCAGCGCCTCGAGGAATGGCGTCAGCTCAACGTGGCGGGCGCGGCCATGGAGGAGAGGTCGGTGCGGATGCGCCACCCCGATTACGACGACAGCGAGGTCTTCTTGGGTCTTGTCGTTGCCCGCTATGGCCCTGAGCTCGCCGGCGAAGTCTGGCCTGAGTCGGTGGGAATCGAATTCTGATCGATCTCACAGCCGCGCTGGAGCGCACGGTCCATGCCCTTGAGTCTGCCGGTCTGGACTACGTCGTGGTCGGCTCAACAGCCGCGGCGGCGTGGGGGACTCCCCGGATGACTCGCGATGTGGACATCGTGGTCCTGCTGGTGCCCGATTCGGGCGAGGCGGTGCTCGAAGCGCTTCGGGGAAGCGAGGTCTACTTCCCGGAGTCAGAGGCCCGTCGGGCGGTCACCTCCGGAGGCACCTTCAACGTCCTTCATCCCCAAAGCGGCGGCAAGGTCGACATCTTCGCCGTTCCGTCGGAAGACGCGTTCACCCAGTCCCGCATTGCTCGGCGCGTCCGCGCTGAAGTTCTCGGAATCGAGACATGGATCGCCGCGCCCGAAGACATCGTGTTGGCCAAGCTCCGGTGGCGCTTGGAGTCGCGCTCTGAGCTCCAATGGCGAGACTGCGTCGAAATCGCTGCCGTCAACGATCTCGACGTCAGCTACATGCACCGATGGGCAGCCGAGTTGGGTGTCCAAGACGATCTGGCCGAACTGCTCGACGAACAGGCCTGACTCGCCTTGGGGTGATTCACCCTGGGTCTCGCGCAGGCTCTGGGGGTCCGATCCTTAAGGAGCGCAGAACTGCTGAGGCAACCGTTCAACTCACTGAGATCGTGAAGCAGCCCACCCCGGGAATACCCTTTGGAACAACGACTCCCACAGAGTCGCCGCAGGCGGCGTGATGAGTGCCGCCGAACCCGACACAGGAACAGCACAATGACTGCCGTAACGGTCGCTGGCCGTACCTTGGACGAACCACCCAGCTACGCAGCCGACCCCGCCGAAATCGAGGTTGTGCACCTCAGCGATGGCGACGTCGACGAACTCGTGAGCGGTGCGCTCGACGCCGCTGGCTGCACGCGCGAGGAGCTCGACCAGCAAGCCGCGACGGGTGACTTCACAAGTGAGCTCGCTCGACGCATGTGGTTCCTCGTCTCGTCCTTTGACCCGCCTGCGGAGTGACCTAGAGAGGCAGGCCCGCGATTTCGCCGCAGAAATCACGGGTCTGCTCAACGGGACCGTTACGAATGGAATCCGCCTCTCGTCTTGGATCGACCCGAACGGAAACGCGATCATCCGCTACGGGAGGCAAGACTCGGGCGCTCTGGACAATCTCGTCCCGCTGACGGTCTCGCAGAAGCAGGCTCGCTTCGGTTTGCGCATCTTTCGCACGCTGACGCTCGACGACGAGTCGAGGCACCTGCGGAACACGCAGAGTGCCTACGTGCTCGCAACCGCGGACGGAGAGGCGGTCTTCACGTACGACTTCGTGCGACCGGCGCCGACCACGGCTCCGGCTTCGGGCAGGGAGCCGACGAGGCGGCAGATGCGCTGCTGCAGCGGGGTGAGCACGCGCTAGACGATCAGGCCGCGAGAGCGCAGGTGCTCGGCCCACTGGTCGCGCACATGGGGGGCGAGCCACATCGTGTCCCACATGCCCAGCAGCACGTCCAGGTCGATGCAAGCGCGCACGTCCTCCTCGCTGCCTTCAGTCATGACCAGTTCGTACACGCGCTCGCGGCCCCGCGGGTCATCGAGGTCGTACTCGCCCTGACCGCTCCAAGCGATGTGATTCGGCAGCTTCACCCGGCCGCTTCGGACCGCGACAGGGCGCTCCCCGAGATCGTCGGGGATCTCCACAGGACGCCAAAAGCCGGTAGTGCTCACGGCACAGAGTTTACGGACGCCGCTGCCAGCTGGTCCGTGCGCCACAGCAGCCCCTAACGAATATGCCCCGCCATTCCCGGCGAACCGGGAAGGCGGGGAGCAGTGACGCCACTGTAGCGCAATCCACCACGGCGGCCACGCGCCGCCGGCTTGAGCCGCAGCGGCCGATCAGATGCCCGCTGTTCGGGGGCGGTCGCCAAGCGCAGCCTGACTGCCGCTGTCACTGGCGTGCGCCGGCGCCTCGCACGTCCGATCGGCCGCGACGTCGTCGGGGCAGGTGTTGGGAACGTGCTGTGCGCTACTCGAAGAGGTCGGCGTGCGTGCCGGTGCGCACGAGTCGTAGCTCGGTGCCCTGAATTCGATAGATCAGCAGCCAGTCCGACTCCAGATGCAATTCCCGGTAGCCCTTCCAAGGGCCGCGCAGCGGGTGGTCGCGGTAGCTCGATGGGAGCGCTTGCTGGTTGACGAGCAGCCGGAGCACATCGCGCAGTTTCGCGGAGTCCTTGCCGCGTGACTTGGTGGTTCTGACATCGCGTTTGAACTGCGACGACCGGACGGGGGTCAGCATGTCGCAGGTTCGTCAGAGTTCGAGATCGCGCAGCAGATCCTCCGTGCTCTCGAAGCGCCTGCCCTTGCCCTCGTCCAGCTCGGCCATGGCCTCGACGGTGGCGGCGGTGGGCACCTGGACAGCGAACGGGAGCCGCTGCTCGTCAGCGACGCGCACCATGAGCAAGCGGATGGCATCCGAAATCGACAAGCCCATAGCGTGCAGGGCTCTTGCTGCCCTTGCCTTGGTATCGGGGTCGATGCGGGCTCGCACGACGGTGTCAGCGCCCATGATGATTCCTCCGGATCGGTGCCCAGTGTAGTTTCATTGTAGCCACAACCTCCATCCAGCCGTTACGCGCCGTGGTGCCACGGGCACAAAGCATGGGTTGGCAGTCGGTTCCAGCGTCGGCAGCGGCGGGCAGATCTCGAGGCCGCCGAGCAGATCCGCGCCGACGGGCGACGGGAATCCACCCCGAACCGACTGACGCTTCCTCGGACCACAGTGCGGTCAATCGCCCGCCGATGGTGTCGCAATATCTGTGCTGCTTGGTCGAGACCCGTGTGTCACTGAATGAGGGCCACGCGAATATGGGGATCATGCGGGTGCGAGTAAAGTTGCGCTTTGGGCTGCTGTGGGCCAACCCGGCTCTCGGGGGCTGGCTGCGCGGGCGTGCCGTGATGCGAGGGAGCTGCGCAAGAACATGCAGGACCGCTCCTACATGATTCTCGGCCGAGACAGCCTCATTCGCGGTACCGCTGCGGGGTCACACGTCGCCACCGCGCTCTGGGCGTTCCCCAGCGCCGGTCGCCCGCCTGCTAGCGCTGACCCCCCCCCCCCCCTTCGCGGTCCAACTACGCGGTCGGGTAAGGCGTGATGCGGGTGATCAAGGCCCCGTGCGCCGCGTTCCTGGCCGCGGTGCTGGTGGTCGCCGGGCTTCCCGTTCTCCCGGGGGCAGCGACAGCCGCCGCGGCATCGACGCCCGCCGCGGCCTCGATGACCGTCACCCCCACGTCGCTGGCCGTCGTGGAGGGCGGCGCCAAGGGCACGTACACGGTCGTCATGGACCAGGCGCCGACGGGCGACGTCACCATCTCGGCCACTAGCGGCGCCGACACCAAGGCCACCGTGCTGCCCGCCACCCACACGTTCACCACCGCCAACTGGGACATTCCCCAGACGTTCACCGTCACCGGCGTGGAGGCAGGCGCCAGCACCATCAGCCACGCCGTCACCGCCAGCGCGGCGCCGACGTATCCCACCGACCTGGACATCGACTCGGTAGCGGTCACGGTGGTGCAGCCCAACGACACCTCGTTGAGCGCGCTGTCGGTGACGTCCCCGGACGGGGTGGCGCACCCCCTCACTCCCTCCTTCGACCCCTCGACCCTTGAGTACCAGATCCTCGTGCCGATCGCCGCCCCGGGGGTGCGGATCGCCGCCACCGCCCTCAACCCCAGCGCGTCGGTGGAGGTTTCGTATTTTGGCGGCAAATACCCGTCCGGTGAGTTGCTCACGATTCCAAGCACGCATGGAAGGCAAGAGATCTACGCCTTTGTGAGCGTGACCGCCGCCAACGGCGACAAGACCAGCTACACAATCAAGGCGGACCGGCCTGCCACCGTGGTACGGGACCCGGCGGTCGACCGCGGCGAAGACTCGCTGGCGCTGACGTGGAAGGGGCCGAATTTTGCAAGCACCAACTTCGGCAACGATGTGCACTACCGGGTGCGCTGGCGGGAGAGGACCCCAGACGGCAGCGCCTCGTGGCAGCCCAACGAAGGCCCGCAGCGCGTAGAGCTGTCCTCGTCGCCCCAATACACCATCACCGGGCTCACCGCCCTGGTGACTTACGAGGTCGAGGTGTGGGCCCGGACCGCGGCGGGAGACGGCGAGAAGGTCCGGTTGGTGGCGACACCCGGGCCCGAGTCCGACGACTCGAAGCTGAGTGCGCTGTCGGTGACCGACCAGAACGGCGAGGCGATTGCGATCTCCCCCTCCTTCGACGCGGCGACGCTCCGGTACCGGGGAAGCGCACCCCTGGGCGTGACCGAGGTGACGGTCACCCTCACCACCAGCGACAAGACCGCCTCGGTGACGGTGGACGGCACAACCGCCTTCAGCGGGGAACCCTCCGCACCGGTGACCCTGGAGGAACTGAAGGCCAAGACCGTCACGGTGGCGGTGGCCGCCTCCGACGGCAGCGGCTCCACCAGCTACGTCATCACGCTCCAGCGGCCTCCCTCGGCGGTGCGCAACCTGGCGGCGACCCCCGGCGTCGATTCGCTGGCACTGTCGTGGGAGGCCCCGCAATTCGCCGGCACCGACACCGCCGGCGCGGGGTACCGGGTGCGCTGGCGGCAGAAGACCGCCGACGGCAGCGCCCCCGCCAAGTGGCAGCCCAGCGACGCCGGACAGAACGTGTCGGGGACCTCCCACACCGTCACCGGCCTCACCGGCTCGGTCGTGCACGAGGTACAGGTGTGGGCCCGGAACTCCGGAGGCGCCGGCGTCAGGAGCCGGGCGGAGGCGACGCCGATCTCGGGCGACTCGACGCTGAGCGCGCCGCCGTCGGTGACCGACCAGGCCGGCAACGCGATCGCGATCGATCTGTTCGCTGTGGTGGACCGCGACGGGAACAGCGTCGCGCAGGACGTCTATCGGGCCAACCCCGAGAACTATGACGTGGCCACCTTCCGCTACGAGGGCTCGGCGGCGCTTGACGTGACCGGGGTGAAGGTGACTGCCACCACCAGCGACAAGACCGCCACGGTGACGGTGGACGGGGAGGCCGCCGCCAGCGGGGTCGCCTCGGAGGTGAAGCTGACCGCGCAGACCAAAAAGACGATCACGGTGGTGGTGACCGCCGCCGGCGGAGGCACCACCAGCTACGTCATAACGCTCCAGCGGCCTCCCTCGGCGCCGCGGGACCTCGCGGCGGCCCCTGCGGTCGGTTCGCTGGCGCTGACGTGGAAGCACCCGACGTTCCTCGGCACCGACTTGCACGGCGCCTCGTACCGGGTGCGCTGGCGGCCCAAGACCCCCGACGACTCCGCCGCGTGGCAGCCCGACGATCGGGGACAGAGGGTGTCGGCGACCTCCACCTCCTACACGATCACCGGTCTCACGGGCTCGGTCGTGCACGAGGTGCAGTTGTGGGCCAGCACCAGCGGAGGCGTCAGCGTGAGGGCCGAGGCGGAGGCGACGCCGATCTCGGGCGACTCGACGCTGAGCGCGCCGCCGTCGGTGACCGACCAGGCCGGCAACGCGATCGCGATCGATCTGTTCGCTGTGGTGGACCGCGACGGGAACAGCGTCGCGCAGGACGTCTATCGGGCCAACCCCGAGAACTATGACGTGGCCACCTTCCGCTACGAGGGCTCGGCGGCGCTTGACGTGACCGGGGTGAAGGTGACTGCCACCACCAGCGACAAGACCGCCACGGTGACGGTGGACGGGGAGGCCGCCGCCAGCGGGGTCGCCTCGGAGGTGAAGCTGACCGCGCAGACCAAAAAGACGATCACGGTGGTGGTGACCGCCGCCGGCGGAGGCACCACCAGCTACGTCATAACGCTCCAGCGGCCTCCCTCGGCGCCGCGGGACCTCGCGGCGGCCCCTGCGGTCGGTTCGCTGGCGCTGACGTGGAAGCACCCGACGTTCCTCGGCACCGACTTGCACGGCGCCGCGTACCGGGTGCGCTGGCGGCCCAAGACCCCCGACGACTCCGCCGCGTGGCAGCCCGACGATCGGGGACAGAGGGTGTCGGCGACCTCCACCTCCTACACGATCACCGGTCTCACGGGCTCGGTCGTGCACGAGGTGCAGTTGTGGGCCAGCACCAGCGGAGGCGTCAGCGTGAGGGCCGAGGCGGAGGCGACGCCGATCTCGGGCGACTCGACGCTGAGCGCGCCGCCGTCGGTGACCGACCAGGCCGGCAACGCGATCGCGATCGATCTGTTCGCGGTGGTGGACCGCGACGGGAACAGCGTCGCGCAGGACGTCTATCGGGCCAACCCCGAGAACTATGACGTGGCCACCTTCCGCTACGAGGGCTCGGCGGCGCTTGACGTGACCGGGGTGAAGGTGACTGCCACCACCAGCGACAAGACCGCCACGGTGACGGTGGACGGGGAGGCCGCCGCCAGCGGGGTCGCCTCGGAGGTGAAGCTGACCGCGCAGACCAAAAAGACGATCACGGTGGTGGTGACCGCCGCCGGCGGAGGCACCACCAGCTACGTCATAACGCTCCAGCGGCCTCCCTCGGCGCCGCGGGACCTCGCGGCGGCCCCTGCGGTCGGTTCGCTGGCGCTGACGTGGAAGCACCCGACGTTCCTCGGCACCGACTTGCACGGCGCCGCGTACCGGGTGCGCTGGCGGCCCAAGACCCCCGACGACTCCGCCGCGTGGCAGCCCGACGATCGGGGACAGAGGGTGTCGGCGACCTCCACCTCCTACACGATCACCGGCCTCACGGGCTCGGTCGTGCACGAGGTGCAGTTGTGGGCCAGCACCAGCGGAGGCGTCAGCGTGAGGGCCGAGGCGGAGGCGACGCCGATCTCGGGCGACTCGACGCTGAGCGCGCCGCCGTCGGTGACCGACCAGGCCGGCAACGCGATCGCGATCGATCTGTTCGCTGTGGTGGACCGCGACGGGAACAGCGTCGCGCAGGACGTCTATCGGGCCAACCCCGAGAACTATGACGTGGCCACCTTCCGCTACGAGGGCTCGGCGGCGCTTGACGTGACCGGGGTGAAGGTGACTGCCACCACCAGCGACAAGACCGCCACGGTGACGGTGGACGGGGAGGCCGCCGCCAGCGGGGTCGCCTCGGAGGTGAAGCTGACCGCGCAGACCAAAAAGACGATCACGGTGGTGGTGACCGCCGCCGGCGGAGGCACCACCAGCTACGTCATAACGCTCCAGCGGCCTCCCTCGGCGCCGCGGGACCTCGCGGCGGCCCCTGCGGTCGGTTCGCTGGCGCTGACGTGGAAGCACCCGACGTTCCTCGGCACCGACTTGCACGGCGCCGCGTACCGGGTGCGCTGGCGGCCCAAGACCCCCGACGACTCCGCCGCGTGGCAGCCCGACGATCGGGGACAGAGGGTGTCGGCGACCTCCACCTCCTACACGATCACCGGCCTCACCAATGCGGTGACCTACCAGGTCCAAGCGTGGGCCCAGAACTCAGGCGGCGTCGGCGAGAAGGTCCAGGTGGAGGCCGCGCCGGTGTCCGACAACGCCACCCTGAGCGTGCTGTCGGTGACCGACCAGGACGACGCGGCGATCGCCATCGAGTTGGCCTCGGTGGTGGAGACCGACAGCACCGAGGTCGCCGCCGCCGCCTACCTGGCCAATCCCGAGAACTATGACGTGGCCACTTTCCGGTACCGGGGCTCGGCGGCGCTGGACGTGACCGGGGCGAAGGTGACCGCCACCACCAGCGACAACACCGCCACGGTGACGGTGGACGGCAGCGCCGCCGTCAGCGGCACGCCCACCGCGCCGATCACCCTGACCGCGCGGACCGAAAAGACGATCCCGGTGGTGGTGACGGCCGCCGCCGGAAACCAGACCACCTACACCATCGAGCTCCACCGGCCCCCCTCGGCGGTGGGCGGCCTGACGGCGACCCCCGCCGTCGACACGGTGGCGCTGAGGTGGACGGCACCGGCATTCGCCGGCACCGACACCACCGACGAGGAGTACCGGGTGCGCTGGCGGCAGAAAACCGACGACGACAGCGCCTCCTGGCAGCCCGCCGATGCCGGACAGCCCGTGGACATAAACGACACCTCCTACACCATCACCGGTCTCACCAGTGCGGTGACCTACCAGGTGCAGATGTGGGCCCACAACGCCGGGGGAACCGGCGAGACGGTGGCGACCGAGAC
Source organism: Candidatus Poriferisodalis sp. (assembly GCF_965203655.1). Lineage (GTDB taxonomy): Bacteria > Actinomycetota > Acidimicrobiia > Acidimicrobiales > Poriferisodalaceae > Poriferisodalis. The sequence goes on along the minus strand of NZ_CBDBDD010000003.1, from coordinate 33,707 downwards.
GACGACCCTGTCCACCGACGCCACCCTGAGCGCGCTGTCGGTAACCGACCAGGGCGACGACGCCATCCCCATCGTGCTGCATGAGGTGGTGACAGACGACGACACGGTGGTCCCCGTCGCCACCTACGAGGCCGACCCCGGGAACTATGACGTGGCCACCTTCAGGTACCGGGGCTCGGCGGCGCTGGACGTGACCGGGGTGAAGGTGACCGCCACCACCAGCGACAAGACCGCCACGGTGACGGTGGACGGCAGCACGGCCTCCAGCGGCACCCCCACCGCGCCGGTGACGCTGACCGCGCGGGCCGCCAAGACGATCACGGTGGCGGTGACCGCCGCCGGCGGAGGCACGACCACCTACACCATCAAGCTCGAGCGGCCTCCCTCTGCGGTGCGCGACCTGGCCGTCGTCGCCGGCAACAGCTTGCTGACGCTGACATGGAAGGCACCGGAGTTCGTCGGCACCGACATCGGCGACTCCCGGTACCGGGTGCGCTGGCGGCAGAAGACCGACGACGACAGCGCCCCCTGGCAGCCCGACGACGCCGGACAGGAGGTGCTCCCGACCGCCACCGCCATCACCTACATCGCCGACTCGCTCACCGCCACGGTCACCCACCAGGTGCAGGTGTGGGCCAGCACCCCGGGAGGAGACGGCGAGGCCGTGGCGGTGGAGGCGACGCCGACCGGGACCAATTCCTACGCGGTCGCCGACGTCGCGGTCGCCGAGGGCGACGCGGCGGAGATCACCGTCACCCTCGACCAGCCGGCCCCGACCGGCGGGCTCACCTTCGACGTCGCGGTCTCCCACGCCTCGCCGTCCACCGCCGCGGCGTCCGACGTGGGCGCGGCGCCGGCCACGCTGAAGGTGCCTGAGTACAAGACGAGCGCCGCCCTGACCATCCCGACCGTCGAGGACGAGGTGGACGAGGGCGACGAGACCTTCGAGGTCACCGTCACCCCCGCCACCGGCGTGACCGGCTGGGCCGAGCGGACGGCCGGCGCGGGCACCGCCACCGTCACCATCACCGAGGACGACACCGCGGCGGTGGAGGTCGCCGGGCTCCACGACCTGCCGCAGGGCACCAAGATCACCTACACGGTGCGACTGGGAAGCAAGCCGACCGGGGCGGTGACCGTCACGCCGTCGGACAGCGGCGCAGGCAGCGTGACCTTCTCACCGGCGTCGCACGCCTTCGGCCCCGACGACTGGACCACGCCCAAGACCTTCACGCTCACCGGCACGACCCAGGGCGAGGTCGCCATCGACCACGTCGCCTCCGGGGCCGACCCCACCTACGGGAGCGGCCTGAGCATCGACCGGGTGTCGCTGTCGGTGACCGCTCCGACGCTGTGGTCTGGGGTGTTGACGGTGGGTGGTTACGGTAATCGGGTTAGGTCCGTTTTCCCGCTAAAGGGTTGTTCGGCCGGTTGCGGTGACCGGTTGGACGACAACAGTTTCTCGGTGGGCGGCGTGGACTATGTGTTCACAGGCATCACCGACTACGGCCGCGGGTCGCTGGACAACCTGGGCGTGTCTATCGAGGGCAGGCTCTCTGTCAGCTTCGACAAGGTCCCCAACGAGGCGCTGAAGGGCTACCAGTTCTGTGTGGGCGCGAGGCCTTTCGCGCTGTCGGAGGCCCGGTCGAGGCTCGGCGGCCTGCAGCTCTGGTGGCCCGGCGCTCACTTGGACTGGGCGGACGAGACAGAACTGGGTGCTCCGCTGGACGTGCAGGCCGTCGCCAAGGGCGAGGAGGTCTTGTTGAGCATCAAGGCCTCCTGCGATGTCGGCGCGGGAGAGTCTCTCAGCACGCCGGGGGCGCCGCAGGGGCTGTCGGTCACGTCGGGCGATTCGGAGCTTCGGGTGGACTGGACGGCGCCGTCGGGAACCGGCGTGGCTGTCACCCGTTACGGCGTCCAGCACAAGCCCTCGGGCGACGCCCGCTGGCCCAACGAGGCCACCGCCGTCCCGCTGATCGACGGCACGGACGCGGTGATCAAGGGCCTCGACAACGACGTGGGCTACGACGTGCGGGTACGGGCCTACAACTCGGCAGGACCCGGCCAATGGACCCGCACGGTCAGCGAGACACCCAGAGTCATCGAACTGTGGTCCGCCACACTGACCGTTCAGGGCGTCACAGAAATCGGCTGCGACAGCGACCCTCTCGTGCCCGTCTCGCATCATTGCAGCGAGTTGCTGAGCTCGTCGTCGTTCACGTTCGACGGCCAGACGTACAACTTCGAGTTGCTCGAATACGTGGGCGGGGCAACGAAGGTGCTGTACCTCGAGCTCGATCGCGACATACCGGCCGCTCTGGGCAACGGCTTCCGCCTCTGCGTGGGCGTGGCGGACAGCTATTCGCTGTCGCATGCGCATTCGGTGCCGCAGAGACAGGATGCGCCCGACAGGCAATGGCGAACCACACTGGGCTGGCAGGCGGGCGGCCGGGTGGAGTTGAGCATCAGGTCGTCGTGCCAGTTCTGGTCGGCGACGCTGACGCCCAAGACCCTGGCGTCGGGCCTGGGATGCAACCGCGCCTCGGTCACCGCCGCCAACCGGTGCAGCGCCACCGCGACGCTCACCGACGACGACTTCACCCTGGCCGGACAGACCCACACCATCGACCGGATCGCCCTGGGCTCAGACGGCGCCCTGGCGGTGCGGCTCGGCTCGGACATCCCCGACCAGCTCCGCGCCTACACCCTGTGGGTCGGAGACAACCCTTTCCACTTCTCGACGGCCAAGATCGACCCCAGCACCCCGCACACCGCCACCTGGACCGGAACCGGCCTCACCTGGACAGCAGGCCTCTCCGTCCGACTGATCATGCGACCCTCCGAACCGCTGTGGTCTGGGGTGTTGACGGTGGGTGGTTACGGTAATCGGGTTGCGTCCGTTTTCCCGCTAAAGGGTTGTTCGGCCGGTTGCGGTGACCGGTTGGACGACAACAGTTTCTCGGTGGGCGGCGTGGACTATGTGTTCACAGGCATCACCGACTACGGCCGCGGGTCGCTGGACAACCTGGGCGTGTCTATCGAGGGCAGGCTCTCTGTCAGCTTCGACAAGGTCCCCAACGAGGCGCTGAAGGGCTACCAGTTCTGTGTGGGCGCGAGGCCTTTCGCGCTGTCGGAGGCCCGGTCGAGGCTCGGCGGCCTGCAGCTCTGGTGGCCCGGCGCTCACTTGGACTGGGCGGACGAGACAGAACTGGGTGCTCCGCTGGACGTGCAGGCCGTCGCCAAGGGCGAGGAGGTCTTGTTGAGCATCAAGGCCTCCTGCGATGTCGGCGCGGGAGAGTCTCTCAGCACGCCGGGGGCGCCGCAGGGGCTGTCGGTCACGTCGGGCGATTCGGAGCTTCGGGTGGACTGGACGGCGCCGTCGGGAACCGGCGTGGCTGTCACCCGTTACGGCGTCCAGCACAAGCCCTCGGGCGACGCCCGCTGGCCCAACGAGGCCACCGCCGTCCCGCTGATCGACGGCACGGACGCGGTGATCAAGGGCCTCGACAACGACGTGGGCTACGACGTGCGGGTACGGGCCTACAACTCGGCAGGACCCGGCCAATGGACCCGCACGGTCAGCGAGACACCCAGAGTCATCGAACTGTGGTCCGCCACACTGACCGTCGGCAGATACAACAACATCTACTACGGCTGCGACAACAGTCTGCAGGGTCTCAGTTCGCGCCACTGCACTACGACGCTGACTTCCTCCTCCTTCACGGACGGCGACCAGACATACAACATCGACATCCTGAGAATCCAGAAAACCCCAGGCTTCCTCCTCAGCGATTTGGAGATCGACTTCGATCGTGACGTCAGCGCGAGGCTGGCAGGCCTGAACCTCTGTGTCGGCGTGACGGGCAGGACGGGCAGCTATCCGCTGTCGGTCACACGGGATGACAACTCCAAGAGGCTATGGGTCGGCATCGGCCCGGGCTGGTCGTCGGGCGATCGGGTGGAGCTGAGCATCAGATCATCGTGCCAGTTCTGGTCGGCGACGCTGACGCCCAAGACCCTGGCGTCGGGCCTGGGATGCAGCCGCGCCTCGATCACCGCCGCCAACCGCTGCAGCGCCACGCAAACGCTCACCGACGACGACTTCACCCTGGCCGGACAGACCCACACCATCGACCGGATCGCCCTGGGCTCAGACGGCACCCTGGCGGTGCGACTCGGCTCGGACATCCCCGACCAGCTCCGCGCCTACACCCTGTGGGTCGGAGACGACCCCTTCCACTTCTCGACGGCCAAGATCGACCCCAGCACCCCGCACACCGCCACCTGGACCGGAACCGGCCTCACCTGGACAGCAGGCCGGGCGGTCGCACTGTACCTGCAGCCCGGCCCGCCCCTTCTCTCCGACGTCGTGTTCCCCACGCTCACCGGCACGCGGGAGGTCTCCCTGGACGGGTTCCCGCCCGGCGGAGGGCGGAGCATCACGGCGGGTTCCTCGAGCGACGCGGTGGCGACGGTGACGGTGTCCGACGACCAGTCCGCCCTGACGGTCACGCCCCAGGGGCACGGCACGGCCACGATCACGGTGACGGCGACCTACCGCAACGGCCACCGGACAATCAGCACTTTCGAGGTGAGGGTCAAGACCGCGCCGGTGGTGAAGGCGCGAATAACGCACCTGCGGGGAGTGCTGGGCCAGACGGTCTCCCCCGACATGACCCCCTACTTCGAAGACCCCGACGGCGACCCGCTGACCTTCAGGGCCGTGACCGTACGGATCGACAGGGCCACCTTCCCGACGCCGCCGGACGGCAAGCTCCTCATCACAGGCATCAGCCAAGGTTCCTCCACCATACGGATCACGGCCTCCGACCCCGACGGCAACACGGTCAGCCAGGAGGTCGCCCTGGGCGTGGACGGGTACGTCTCGTGGACCGCCGCCAAGTACCGGGTCGACGAAAACGGCGCCGCCTCCGCCCTGCTGAAGATCAGGAACGAACCCGCCCGGTTTGCGGCGCGCATCGGGATGACCTGGCGCCCAGGCACCGCCACCGGAGGGGGCGTCGACTACACCAAGGGCGGCGCCACGTACACCATCGGCCGCTCGTACTCGGGCGCATTCCCCATCGCCTTCACGCTCGTCGACGACGACCTGGTGGAGAACGACGAGACCTTCACCGTCACTCTCACCGTGCCGAGCGGCCATATCCCCGGGGCCGGCTTCAGCCCGGGCAGCCACACCACCGCCACCGTCACCATCACCGACGACGACGCGGCAGAGGCCAAGATCGCGTTCGGCACCGACGCCGCCTCCACCAGCGCCCACGCGGTGGCGGTGGAGGAGGACGTCAGCACCGGGACGGTGTCGGTGCCGATCACCGTCAGCCACCTGCCGGCTGCCTCCACCACCTTCACGGTGGAAGTGCTGGGCGGGACGGCCACCGAGAACACCGACTACGCCATCGCCACCAAGTCGGTCACCTTCGGCCCCGACGACACGTCCAAGACCAAGAACCTGGAAATCACCATCACCGACGACGAGGACTCGGAGCGGGACGAGACCATCGAGCTGCGGATCGTGGCCGCCGACGCCACCCCCGACGACTTGGGCGACCACTACGACCGCCACGCCTCGGGCTCTCTGGCCACCGTCACCATCGGCAACGACGACGGGGCTGTCAAGACCTTCTCGGTGAGCGACACGGCCGCCGCCGCGGAGGGCGCCGACGCCACGCTGACGATCACCCTGAGCGAGAACGCCCCGACCGGCGGGGTGGAGTTCACGGTCACCGCCGGCTACGCCGGGTCGTCCACCGCGGTGGCCGCCGACGTCGGGTCGATCACCTCCCCGGTCACCGTGGCGGAGAACACCGACAGCCTCGACATCACCATCCCCCTGGTCGACGACCCGGTGGACGAGGACGGCGAGACGTTCACGGTCACCGTCGCCCCGGCCACCGGCGTCACCGGGTGGGTAGCGGAGGGCACGGGCAAGGACCAGGCCACCGTCACCATCACCGACAACGACACGGCGGGCGTCTCGGCGGGCAGCGCCACGTCGGGCAAAGTCGCCTTCAACGTGGCCCGGAGCCGCACCCGCACCTACCCGGTGGTGCTCACCAGCAAGCCCACCGCCGACGTGACGGTCACCCCGGTGAGCGGCACGCCGAACAACGCCACGGTCAGCGGGGCGATGACCTTCACGCTCGACAACTGGAACATCCACCAGCACGTGACGGTCACGGCCCACAGCCGCCCCAACGATCTCGGCACCGCCCTGATCAGCCACTCGGTGTCCAGCACCGACCCCAAGTATCCCGCCGGCATGACCCTGCCCCAAGTGGAGGCGCGCATCGACCGGTTCCCCTACGTCACCCTGCAGAACCCCACCGTCACGGTGACCGAACCCGACGCGGCCGCCACCGCCACCACCCCGGTCCAGGCGTTCATCAGCCGCGACCACCAGCTGTATCCCGCCTTTGCCCTCGGGTTCAGCCTCGGCGCCGGCACCACCGCCACCCACCACCCCACCACCTGCGGACCCGGCGTCGACTTCGTGTTCCCCTTCAGCGCACGAGTCAGCGTCCCCGCCAGATTCTGGGGTCTCTCCCCGGTGGTCAACCTGACCATCTGCGGCGACGACGAACACGAAGACGACGAAGTCATCGTGTTGGAAGTGCTGTCCCAGCCCGCCTCCTACCAGTCGGCCGGGAAGCAGATCATCACCATCACCAACAACGACCGCGCCTCCATGACGGTCACCCCCACCTCGCTGCTGGCAGTCGCCGGCTCGACGGCCGCCTACACGGTCGTGATGGACCACCGACCGGCCGGCGACGTCACCATCTCGGCCACCAGCGACACAACGGCCGCGGCCACCGTGCGGCCCGCCACCCACACCTTCACCCCCCAGAACTGGGACACCGCGCAGACGTTCACCGTCACCGGCGTAGCCGAGGGCACCGCCACTGTCAGCCACGCCGTCACCCACACCGCCGACGCCATCCAGTACCCCACCACCCTCGACATCGACCCGGTGGCCGTGGGGGTCGCGCCGCCCACGTTGTGGTCGGCGACGCTGACGCCGGCGACGTTCCCCGGCGGGGCGCTGGCCTGCGTCGACGGGACTCCCGAGAAGGGGTGCGAACCCGGGGAGCTGCTCACCGACGACGTTGTCACCGTCGGCGCCACCGACTACCCAATCCACACGATTGGTCTGAGAACCGAGGGCAGCTTTGCGGGGAGCTTGCTCATGCGGTTCGACACGACCCTCAGCGATGGCAACCCCGGCCGCCTCGGCGATGATCTCGAGGACCTGGTGCTGCGGATCGACGACAGGATGCTCGCCCTTTCCGACGCCACGCTCGGCGGCGACGTTGTTCTTGACGACCAACTGGTTTGGGCCTCGACGGGCCTCACTTGGGCGGCGGACCGCAAGGTGCTGCTGAGCCTGGTCACGCCGCGGTGGTCGGCGACGCTGACCCCCAGGGACCTGGACGGGGAGGCGGCGGGGTGCGACAACGCCTCGTCCGCCGCGGGCGACGAGTGCAGCGCCGCGGCGACGCTGACCGACGACGACTTCGACCTGGACGGCAAGACGTACGCGATCACTGCCCTGCGGCAGACCCCGGCGCAAGGCGACACGCCCCGCCGGCTGCACGTCCGGCTCGACCCGAGTCCGCCCGACGAGCTGAACAGGTACAGCCTGATGGTGGGCCGCACCGAACTGGACGTCCGCGACGCCCGCCGGGAGGCCGACGGCACCCTGGTGTGGGACGATCCCGCGGTGACGCTCGCCGCCGGCGGGGCCACAACCCTGAGACTGGTGGAAACCGGCCCCGGCGTGAGAGTGAGCCGCACCGCACTGACCCTGGTGGGCGGCGCGGGCTCGAAGGCCACCTACACGCTGGTGCTGAACACCCCTCCGGCGGGCGACGTGGTGATCACGCCCACCAGCAGCGCCGTCGCCGACGCCACCGTGAGCGGGGCGCTGACCTTCACGCCCGCCGACTGGAACAAGCCCCAGACGGTGACCGTCACCGGCGTCTCCGACGGCGCTGCCACCATCACCCACGCCGTCACCCAGACCGCGGATGCCATCCAGTACCCCGTCGGCATCCACATCGACGACGTAGCCGCAAAGGTCTTGAACGGCTACATCTCATTCGAATCGGCCGCCTACAGCGTGCGCGAGAACCGACGCCAGGGCGCTCTCGGCTATCGGGGCTGGCTGTGGTTCGCCTTGAGCCATGCGCCGCCGAGTTTGAGCTACGCCACCTTTGCGTGGCGTGACGGTACGGCGACGGGCGGGGGCGTGGACTACACCAACGGCGCCACCCGTTTCGGCATAGCTCCCAGCGTCAAGAGGTCGGCACTCGCTTTCGCGTTCGTCAACGACGACCTGGTGGAGGACGACGAGACCTTCACCGTCACCGTCACCCCTCCGACCGGCTACGAGCTCGGAGACCACCCCACCGCCACGTTCACCATCGAAGACGACGAGGCGCGCAGCGCCAAGATCGCGTTCGGCACCGATGCCGCCTCGACCAGCGCCCACGCCGTCTCGGTCGACGAGGACGTCAGCGCCGGGACGGTGTCGGTGCCGATCACGGTGAACCACCTGCCGGCCGCCTCCACCACCTTCACGGTGGAGGTTCTCGGCGGGTCGGCCACCGAGGACACCGACTACGCCATCGCCACCAAGTCGGTGACCTTCGGCCCCGACGACACGTCCAAGACCCAGAACCTGGAAATCACCGTCACCGACGACGACGACACGGAGATCGACGAAACCATCCGGCTGCGCATCGTGGCCGCCGACTCGACCCCCGACGACCTGGGCGACCACTACACCCGCCACGCCTCGGGCTCTCTGGCCACCGTCACCATCGACGACGACGACGGCACCCCCAAGACCTTCGCCGTGAGCGCCACGGCTTCGGCTGCGGAGGGCGCCGACGCCACGCTGACGATCACCCTGAGCGAGAACGCCCCGACCGGTGGGGTGGCGTTCAGCGTCACCGCCGGCTACGCCGGGTCGTCCACCGCGGTGGCCGCCGACGTGGGCTCGATCACCAGCCCCGTCACGGTCGCCTCGGGCCAGACCACCGCCACCGTCACCGTGCCGCTGGTCGACGACGACTTGGATGAGGACGGCGAGACGTTCACCATCACCATCGCCCCGGCCTCCGGCGTCACCGGGTGGGTAGTGGCGGGCGAGAGCAAGGACGAGGCCACGGTCACCATCACCGACGACGACGCCGCCGGGGTCACGGTGTCGCAGACGTCGGTGACGCTGACCGAGGCGGCGGGGCCGACGAACACCGCCACCTACACGCTGGTGCTCGACTCCCAGCCCACCCACGATGTGGAGGTCGCCATCTCTTCGGGCGATACGGGTGCGGCCACGGTGGCGCCCGCGTCGCACACGTTCACCCCGACGAACTGGGACGAAGCCGAGACGTTCACCGTCACCGCCGTGTCCGACGACGACGCGGACGACGAGTCGGTCACCATCTCTCATACGGCGACCAGCACCGACAGCGACTACGACGGTGCCTCGATCGGGTCGGTGGCCGTGTCGGTCGACGACGACGACACCGCCGGGGTGTCGGTGTCGGAGACGTCGGTGTCGGTGAACGAGGCGGCAGGGCCGACGAACACCGCTGACTACACGCTGGTGCTCGACACCAGACCGGCGGGGAATGTGGTGGTGTCGGCCACGTCGGACGACACGGACAAGGCGACGGTGGCGCCTGCGTCGGTCACGTTCACCCCGACGAACTGGTCGACGGCCGAGACGTTCACCGTCACCGGCGTGGCGGCGGGCACCGCGACCATCAGCCATGCGGTCACTCAGAGCGAAGACACGGGCGGCTATCCGACTTCCACGAGTGTCGAGTCGGTGGCGGTGACGGTGAACCGGGCTCCTCCGATTCCGACAGTCACGTCGGTCACTGCGGGTGCGGCTGACGGTGCTCCCACCCTGACGGTGGTCACTTCCAATCCCGACCCGGCCGTGTGGGATGTGGCCATCCAGATACGCCAGTCGTCGATGGCCTGGCCCGCTCGGGGAACGTCTCATGACCTGCCCGACGGTGTCACCCGCGACACCGACGCCAGCAGCGCCGGCACCGACGTGTTCGCCGGTCTGGTCAAAGGCACGGCCTATGCGGTGCGCGCCCATCTGGTGTCCAAGGGCGCCACCCCGGCCGCGGTGGCCGCCTCGAGCGCCGAGGCGACGGCCACCACCTGGGACGTGCCCGGCGCGCTGTCCGCGCCCACGGTGGCCGCCGGCGCAAGCAAGCTGACCGTCGAGTGGGACGCCCCCGCGGACGCCGGCGGCACGGGCGCGGCGGTCACCGGCTACGACGTGAACTACAAGGAGGCCTCGGCCCCCGACCGCGACGCAGTGCTGTGGGAGGCCACCCTGACCGTGGACCAGCGCGTCACTATTTTCGGCTGCGAGAGCTTCAGCCTCCTGGCCAACTGTGACGTCGCTCTCGACGACGACGAATTCAGCCTGGGCAGCGTGGACTACACAGTCAGAGGCATCTCGCTCAACTCGCAGAGCGGCGAGTTGCAGCTGATCACAGACTCCGATTTCGGTGACCTCGTGGACTATTCGCTGGTCATCGACGGCTCGCGTTTCCCGCTCAACCACGAACTCAGGAACTTCAGCGCCGCGCGTTGGGGGAGCTCCCTGTCGTGGATCGACGGCCAGAAGGTCAAGGTGTCGCTGGTTCGCAGTGATCCCTCCCCGGCCGCCGGCTGGGTGGACGCCGGGCACTCCGGCACCGCCACGACGGCGGAGATCACCGGGCTCACCGACGGCACCGCCTACGACGTGCGGGTGCGGGCCCGCAACGGCATCAGCCCCGGCAGCGCCTGGGCTGCGGGCCAGGGCACGCCTGAGAATCTGGCTGTGCCGGTTGTCGATTCGGTGAGGGTCGGGGCTGCTGGTGGTGGGTTGCCGTTCTTGTTGGTGAGTTACTCCAATCCTGATGCGAGCCGTTACGCGGTGGTGGTTCAGGTGCGCGAGGGATCCGCTGGGTGGGCTGCCCGCGGCGTTGCCGGTGCTGGTGTCGGTTTGGGTCCTGGCAGGACCTATGTCGGCACGGGTTTGAAGAAGGGCACCACCTATGGTGTGCGTGCCCATTTGGTGGTGAAGTCGACGAACTCGGTTGTGGAGGCGTCGAGCGCCGAGACCAGGGTCGTGACCTGGGACGACCCTGGGCCTCCCACTGGTCTGGATGTGGCCGGGGGCGACTCGAAGCTGGTGTTGTCGTGGACGGCGCCCGCTGACACCGGCGGCGTGAGCCTCACCGGCTATGAGGTGGCCTACAAGGCGGACTCGGCGCCTGACCGGGCGTCTCCGGGGCGGGACCCGTCGACGGGCTGGGTGGACGTCGTGCCAAGCCCCGCGACGGCGACTGCGACGATCGGGCGTCTGGTCAACGGCACGTCCTATGACGTGCGGGTCCGCGCCATCAACCCCGTCGGCGCGAGTTCCTGGGTGGCCAGCACGGGCGTTGCCGCGGATCGGACTGATGCGTCGCTGAAGTCGTTGGGTGTGGCTTTGACTGACGCCGGGGGCACGGTTGTTCCCTTGACGCCGCGGCGGTTGACGCTGGGGTCGAGGTTCACGGCCCGTGTCGACGACGACGTCACAGAGGTGAGGGTCTCCGCCACGCCGACCGCTGCGGGAGCGACGGTCACCATCGACGGCACCCCCGGCGCCGCCAAAGTCGTGGCACTCGGCTACGGCGACAACACGGTCACGGTGGTGGTGACCGCTCTTGACGGCACCACTGCCAAGACCTACACGATCGTCGCGAAACGCGCCTACCCAGTGCCGAGGGTCACCTCGGCCGCGGCGGGCGCCCACAGCGACGGCACACCCAAGGCCACCGTGGTCACCTCCAACCCCGACAGCGCCGCGTACACCGTCGTCGTGCAGGTCAAAGAAGCGTCGGCTTCTGCGTGGCCGGCGCGGGCCGCGGCTCACAGCCTGCCCGCGGGCGTGTCGCGTGCGTCGTCGAGCACCGCCGACAGCCACGTGCTCATCGGCCTCGCCAAGGGCACGGCCTATCAGGTGCGGGCCCATCTGGTCACCAATGCCGCCACCCCCGCTGTCATCGACGATTCGTCCTCTGAGAAGGCGTTCACCGCCTGGAATGTTCCCGGCGCTCCGGGCGGCCCCGACACCGCGGCGTGGACGACGACGCTGACCGTCGACGCCGACGGCGCCGACAGGGGCTGCGACAACGCCCCGGGCGGATTGGACGGCTGCGCCGACGCGCTCAGCAGCGACGAGTTCCCCTTCGCCGGCAAGACGCTGGAGGTCGCCGAGCTGTACGTGGACGGCAGCGACCGCCTCAACCTGAGGGTCAACACCGACGGCGACGCCCCCGCGGGCCTGCGAGCCGCCAAGCTGCGCATCGGCGGCACCAACGGCACCAGCTACCCGCTGACAAAAGGCCCCGGCAAGCTCCACACCTGGACCGGCGGCCCGTCATGGACCGACGACCAGACCGTCACGATCGAGTTGCTGGCACCGTCGAGCACCCCGATACTGACCGTCGGCCACACGAAACTGGCTGTCGGCTGGTTCGCGCCCGCAGACCCCGGCGGGCAGGGCGCAACAGTCACCGGCTACGAGGTCCAGTACAAGCAGACCTCGGCCGCCGATCAGGCGGCCGCCACCCCCGCCGACCCGGCCACCGGCTGGGTGGACGCCTCCCATTCGGGCACCGCCACGACAGTCGAGATCACAGGTCTGACGAACGCGGTCGGCTACGACGTGCGGGTCCGGGCCGCCAACGCGGTCGGCAACAGCGTCTGGATCACCGGCTCTGCAACGCCGGCGGACACTCGGCCTGTTCCTGTCGTCAAGTGGGTTCGCGCCGGGGTGTATTCAGACGGGACACCCAAGCTGACCTTCAGCTACTCCAACCCGGACACGAATGTCTACGAGGTGGTATTCCAAGTCAAGAAGAAAGCGGATGCCTGGGGCGCTCGGGGCGTTGATCATGACCTGTTCTTCTTCGGCACCGGTCTGGAGAAGGGAACCGAATATCTGGTCCGCGCCCATCTGGTGGTGAAATCGGGCCGAACAGTGATCCAGGCCTCGAGCAACGAGGTGAGCGTCGTCACCTGGGACGACCCGGGACCTCCGACCGATCTGGACGTGACCGCCGGCGACGCGAAGCTGGCTCTGTCGTGGACCGCGCCGTCCGATGTCGGCGGGCCCGGCGCGTCCTTGACCGGCTACGACGTGGCCTACAAGACCGCCACAGCCCCCGACCAGACCGCCACCGGCGGCGACCCGTCCACCGGCTGGGTGGACGCCGGCCACACCGGCACCGGCACGGCTGCGGAGATCACCGGTCTGACCGCGGGCACTGCTTACGACGTGCGGGTGCGCGCCGCCAACGCCGCAGGCCAAAGCCCCTGGGCGACCGGTTCGGGCACGGTGTTGCCGGTTCCGGTTGTGGATTCGGTGAGGGTGGGGGCGGGTGTCGGCGGGTTGCCGTCTCTTCTGGTGAGTTTCACCAATCCTGATGCGAGCCGTTACGCGGTGGTGCTCCAGGTGCGCGAGAGGTCGGCTGGGTCGGAATGGGCTGCTCGCGGTGTCGCTGGTGCTGGTGTCCCGGTGGGTGCGGGCAGGATCTATGTCGGCACGGGTCTGGACAAGGGCACCGAGTACGTGGTGCGCGCCCATCTGGTGACGAAGTCGCCGCCGCAGTCGGTTGTGGAGGCGTCGAGCGCTGAGACCAAGGTCGTGACCTGGGACGACCCGGGGCCTCCCACTGGCCTGGTCGTGGCCGGGGGCGACTCGAAGCTGGTTCTGTCGTGGGAGGCGCCCGCCGATACCGGCGGTGCGAGCCTCGCCGGCTATGAGGTGGAGTACAAGGCGGGCTCGGCGCCTGATCGGGCGTCGCCGGGGCGGGACCCGGCGACGGGCTGGGTGGACGTCGTGCCTAGCCCCGCGACGACAGCAGCGACGATCGGGCGTCTGGTCAACGGCACGTCCTACGACGTACGGGTCCGCGCCGCCAACGCGGCCGGCGCGAGCTCGTGGGCGTCGGGGTCGGGTGTTCCCGCGGATCCCTCTGATGCGTCGTTGAAGTCGTTGGAGGTGACCTTGACCGACGCGGAGGGCACGGCTGTTGAGTTGACGCCGCGGCGGCCGACGCTGGGGTCGAGGTTCACGGTCCGTGTCGACGACGACGTCACAGAGGTGAAGGTCACCGCCGAGCCGACCGCTGCGGGGGCGGCGGTCACCATCGACGGCACCTCGGGCGGCAGCAAGGTCGTGGCGCTCGGCTACGGCGACAACACGGTCACGGTGGTGGTGACCGCGGTGGACGGCACGACTGCCAAGACGTACACGATCGTCGCGAAACGCGCCTACCCGCTGCCGAGGGTCACCTCGGCTGTGGCGGGCGCCCACAGCGACGGCACCCCCAAGGCCACCGTGGTCACCTCCAACCCCGACGCCGCTGCCTACGACGTGGTCGTGCAGGTCAAAGAAGCGTCGGCTGCGTGGCCGGCGCGGGCCGCGGCTCACAGCCTGCCGTCGGGCGTGTCGCGTGCGTCGTCGAGCACCGCCGACAGCCACGTGCTCGTCGGCCTCGCCAAGGGCACGGCCTATCAGGTGCGCGCGCATCTGGTGACCAAGGCCGCCACCCCCGCCGTGTTCGACGACTCGTCGTCTGAGAAAGCGTTCACCGCCTGGAATGTTCCCGGCGCGCCGGGCGGCCCCGACACTGCGGCGTGGTCGACGACGCTCACCGTCGACGCCGACGGCGCCGACAGGGGCTGCGACAACGCTCCGGGCGGATTGGACGACTGCGCCGACGCGCTGGGCAGCGACGGGTTCTCCTTCGGCGGCAAGACGCTGGAGGTCACCGAGCTGTATGTGGACGCCGGCGGCAACCTGAACCTGAGGCTCAAGACCGTCGGCGACGCCCCTGCGGGCCTGCGAGCCGCGAAACTGCGCATCGGCGGCACCAACGGCACCAGCTACCCGCTGAGCGACCCCGGCAAGCTCCACACTTGGACCGGCGGCCCGACATGGACCGACGACCAGCAGGTCACGATCGAGCTGCTGGCCCCGTCGAGCACCCCGATACTGACCGTCGGCCACACGAAACTGGCTGTCGGCTGGTTCGCGCCCGCAGACCCCGGCGGGCAGGGCGCAACAGTCACCGGCTACGAGGTCCAGTACAAGACCACCACCGCGGCCGACCAGACCGCCACCGCGGGCGACCCGTCCACCGGCTGGGTGCCGGTGTCCCATTCGGGCACCGCCACGACTGTCGAGATCACCGGCCTGACCAACGGCACGGCCTATGACGTGCGGGTCCGCGCCGCCAACGCGGTCGGCAACAGCGTCTGGATCACCGGCCAAAGCACCCCCCCAAACAAGACGTTCGAGATCACCTCGGCGGTGTCGGCGGCGGAGGGTGCCAGTGCTTCGTTGACGGTGACTTTGAGTGAGGCGGCGCCGTCTTCGGGGGTGGCGTTCACCGTTGCTGCCGGCTACACCAGCCCCTCTACCGCGGTGGCCGCGGACGTGGGCACGGTCCCGTCCTCGGTGACTGTCTCCTCTGGCCAGACCACTGCCACCGTCACCGTGCCTTTGGTCGATGACGACCTTGATGAGGACGACGAGACGTTCACGATCACGATCGCCACCGCCGCGTCGGGCTGGGCCAAGGAAGGGACGGGCAAGGACACCGCAACGGTCACCATCACCGACAACGACACCGCCGGGGTCACGGTCAGCAAGTCCAGCGTGGCGCTGAGCTCAGGCGGCACCGCCACCTACACGCTGGTGCTGGACACCAAACCCGCAGGGAACGTGGTCGTGTCGGCCACGTCGAGCGCGGCCGGCAAGGCGACGGTCTCGCCCGCCGCCCGCACGTTCACCCCTGCGAACTGGTCGACCGCGAAAGAGTTCACGGTGACCGGTGTGGCGGACGGCACCGCGACGATCAGCCACGCCATAACCCAGAGCGCCGACACCGGCGGGTATCCGACCTCTACCAGTATCGGTTCGGTGGCGGTGACGGTGACCGACAAGACGTTCGAGATCACCTCCACCGCCTCGGCTGCGGAGGGGGCTAATGCTTCGTTGACGATCACTTTGGGTGAGGCGGCGCCGTCTTCGGGGGTGGCGTTCACCGTCACCGCGGGCTACACCAGCCCGTCGACTGCTACCGCGGCGGATGTCGGGTCGATCACCAGCCCCGTCACGGTGGCGTCGGGCCAGACCACCGCCACGGTCACCGTGCCCCTCACAGACGACGACTTGGATGAGGACGACGAGACGTTCACCATCACCATCGCCACTTCAGCGTCGGGCTGGACAGTCAAGGGCTCAGGCGATGACAAAGCCACCGTCACCATCACCGATGACGACACCGCGGGGGTCACATTGTCGACGAGCAGCGTGTCGGTGACCGAAGCGACAGGCGCATCGAACACCGCTACTTACACGCTGGTGCTGGACTCCAAACCCACCGGCAACGTGGCCGTCACGATCAGCAGCAGCGACACGGCCGCAGCCACCGTCGCGCCCACCACTTACAGGTTCACCCCGACGAACTGGAACACCCCCAAGACGTTCACCGTCACGGCAGTGGCCGACGGCGACGCGGAGGACGAGACGGTCACCGTCTCCCATTCGGCCACCAGCACCGACGCGGGTTACAACAACATCTCCATCGGGTCTGTGTCGGTGACCGTCGATGACGACGAGGCCAAGACGTTCAAGATCACCCCCACCGTGTCGGCTGCGGAGGGCGCGTCGGCGTCGTTGACGGTCACCTTGTCGGCTGCGGCGCCCGCCGGTGGGGTGGCGTTCACCGTCACTGCGGGCTACGCCGGGTCCTCCACTGCCACCGCCGCGGACGTCGGCACTGTTCCGTCGTCGGTGACCGTGAACGCCGGGCAGACCACCGCCACGGTCACCGTGCCGTTGGTCGACGACGACCTCGACGAGGACAACGAGACGTTCACGATCACCGTCGCCACTTCGGCGTCGGGCTGGGTCAAGGAGGGGACAGGCAAGGACACCGCCACGGTCACGATCACCGACGACGACACCGCCGGGATATCGGTGTCCAAATCGTCGGTGGCGGTCTCAGCGGGTTCGACCGCGACTTACACGTTGGTGCTGGACTCCAAACCCGCCGGCAACGTCACGGTCAGCGCCACGTCTGGTGCGGCCGGCAAGGCCACCGTCACGCCGGCGTCGTTCACGTTCACCCCCACCAACTGGAACACCGCCAAGCCGTTCACCGTCACCGGCGTGGCAGCGGGGACCGCGACGGTCACCCATGCGGTCACCCAGTCCGCGGACACCGCCGGGTATCCGACCTCCACCAGCATCGGGTCGGTGGCGGTGACGGTGACCGCCAAGACCTTCGAGATCACCTCGACGGCCTCGGCGGCAGAGGGTGCCAGTGCTTCGCTGACGATCACTTTGGGTGAGGCGGCGCCGTCTTCGGGGGTGGCGTTCACTGTTGCTGCGGGCTACACCGACCCGTCGACTGCGACCGCGGCGGATGTGGGCACTGTTCCGTCGTCGGTGACTGTCTCCTCTGGTGAGACCACCGCGACGGTGACGGTGCCCCTCACAGACGACGACTTGGATGAGGACGACGAGACGTTCACGGTCACGGTCGCCACTTCAGTGTCGGGCTGGACGGTGAAGGGTTCGGGCAAGGACACCGCGACGGTGACGATCACCGATGACGACACCGCCGGGGTGTCGGTGTCGAAGTCCGCCGTGTCGGTGACCGAGGCATCGGGCGCGTCGAACACGGCTGAGTACACGCTGGTGCTGGACTCCGAGCCCACCCATGACGTGGCCGTTTCGATCAGGAGCAGCGACGCGGCCGCGGCGACGGTGGCGCCGAGGTCGTTCACGTTCACTCCCGTCAACTGGTCTACGGCGAAGACGTTCACCGTGGCGGGTGTGTCTGACGGCGACGCGGACGACGAGTCGGTCACCGTCTCGCATTCGGCGACGTCCAGCGACGGCGATTACCGCGGCGTCTCGATCGGGTCGGTGTCGGTGACCGTCGATGATGACGAGGCCCGCGACGACGCGTTCCTTCAGGGGCTGCGGGTGACGTTGGCCGACGACGCGACGAATGCGCGTCTGGCGTTGAGCCCTCAGGGGTCGGGGGGCACGCGGTTCGCGGTGAAGGTGGACGAGGACGTGTCCGCGGTGAAGGTGTGGGCCACGCCGCGGGTGACCAACGCCTCGGTGTCGATCGGCGGCCAGAGCGGCACGGTCCGGCAGGTGAGCCTGGACTGGGGCGAGAACGTGGTCCCGATCGTGGTCACCGCCGCGGACGGCGTCACTGTCAAGGCCTACACCGTCACCGTCGAGCGCGCCTATCCGGTTGCGGGGCTGACGTCGGTGACGGCGGGGGCGCACAGCGACGGCACCCCGAAGGTGACTGTGGCGACGACGAATCCTGATGCGGCTGTCTATGACGTGGTGGTGCAGATCAAGACGAAGTCGGGGTCGTGGGCGTCGCGGGGGGCTGTTCACAGTCTGCCGGCGGGGGTGTCGCGTGACGCGGCGGGGTCGACCGCGGGCTCTCATGTGTTCATCGGGTTCCCCAAGGCGGCGCAGTATCTGGTGCGGGCCCATGCGGTGTTGAAGTCCGGTTCCACGGTGATTGAGAACTCGTCTTCGCAGAAGGCTGTCACGACTTGGGGTGATCCGGGCGCGCCGGGCGGTCCTGACGCGGCGGTGTGGTCGACGACGTTGACGGTCGACGCCGACGGTTCCGTCAGGGGCTGCGACAACGCTGCGGGCGGGTTGGACGCCTGCGGGAGCGGGCTTGGCAGCGACCGGTTCTCCTTCGGCGGCAAGTCGCTGCGGGTGACGGAGTTGTATGTCGACTCGGGCGGCAACCTGAACTTGAGGCTGTCCACCGGCGGGAACCTGCCCCAGGGGCTGCGGAACACGAAGCTGCGCATCGGCGCCGCCGCCGGCAGCACCTATGCGCTGTCGTCGGGGTTCCGGGGTCTCTACTACTGGTCGGGGGGGCCGTCATGGACCGACGACCAGGCCGTGTCGATCGAGCTGTTGGCACCGTCGAACAGCCCGGCGGTGACCGCCGCAGCCGGCAAGCTGACCGTCGAGTGGCTCACACCCGCCGACGCCGGCGGCCGCGGCGCAACCATCACCGGCTACGACGTGGCCTACAAGACCGGCTCTGCTGCTGATGCGGCTGCGACGACCCCCGGTGATGCGTCGACGGGCTGGGTGCCAGTGTCCCATTCGGGCACGGCCACCACCGCCGAGATCACTTCGCTGACCGACGGCACGGCCTATGACGTGCGGGTGCGTGCCGCCAACGCCGTGGGCAACAGCGTCTGGATCACCGGTTCGGGCACCCCCACAGCCGCCACCGCCAAGACCTTCGAGGTCACCTCCACCGCCTCGGCGGCGGAGGGCGCCGACGCTTCGTTGACGGTCACTTTGGGCGAGGCGGCGCCCGCCGGCGGGGTGGCGTTCACCGTCACTGCGGGCTACACCGACCCGTCCACCGCGGTGGCCGCGGATGTGGGGACGGTTCCGTCCTCGGTGACCGTCGCCGCCGGTGAGACGACCGCGACGGTCACGGTGCCGTTGGTCGACGACGACCTCGACGAGGACGACGAGACGTTCACCGTCACCATCAGCACTTCGGTGTCGGGCTGGACGAAGGAGGGGGCAGGCAAGGACACCGCGACGGTCACGATCACCGACGACGACACCGCCGGGGTCACCGTGTCGAAGTCCAGCGTGTCGGTGACCGAAGCGTCGGGCGCGTCGAACACGGCCGCCTACACGCTGGTGCTGGACTCCAAGCCCACCCACGACGTGGCTGTTTCGATCAGCAGCAGCGACGCCGCCGCGGCGACGGTGGCGCCGACGTCGTTCACGTTCACCCCGGCGAACTGGTCGACGGTCAAGACGTTCACCGTGACCGGCGTGGCCGACGCGGACGCGGAGGACGAGTCGGTCACCGTCAGCCACTCGGCCACCAGCACCGACAGCGACTACAACAGCATCTCGATCGGGTCGGTGGCGGTGTCGGTCGATGATGACGAGGCCAAGACGTTCAAGATCACCCCCACCGCCTCCGCTGCGGAGGGGGCGTCGGCGTCGCTGACGGTCACCCTGTCGGCCGCGGCTCCCGCCTCGGGGGTGGCGTTCGCCGTCACCGCGGGCTACGCCAGCCCGTCCACCGCCACCTCCGCGGACGTGGGCACGGTCCCCTCCTCGGTGACCGTCGCCGCGGGCCAGACCACCGCCACCGTCACCGTGCCTTTGGTCGCCGACGATCTCGACGAGGACGACGAGACGTTCACCGTCACCGTCGCCACCGCCGCGTCGGGGTGGACGAAGGAGGGGGCCGGCAAGGACACCGCGACGGTCACGATCACCGATGACGACACTGCCGGGGTCACCGTGTCGAAGTCCAGCGTGGCGGTCTCGGCGGGTTCGACCGCGACCTACACGCTGGTGCTGGACGCCAAACCCGCCGGGAACGTGGTCGTGTCGGCCACGTCTGGCGCGACCGGCAAGGCCACCGTGATGCCTGCCACCCACACGTTCACGCCGGCGAACTGGTCGACGGCGAAGCGGTTCACGGTCACCGGCGTGGCGGCGGGGACCGCGACCGTGAGCCACGCCGTAACCCAGAGCGCCGACACCGGGGGCTATCCGACGTCCACGAGCATCGACGGCGTGGCGGTGACGGTCACCGCCAAGACGTTCGAGGTCACCTCTGCGGTGTCGGCGGCGGAGGGCGCCAATGCTTCGCTGACGGTCACTTTGGGTGAGGCCGCGCCGTCCGCGGGGGTGGCGTTCACTGTTGCTGCGGGCTACACCAGCCCGTCGACTGCCACCGCGGCGGATGTCGGGTCGATCACCAGCCCCGTCACGGTGGCGTCGGGTGAGACGACGGCGACGGTGACGGTGCCGTTGGTGGATGATGACCTTGATGAGGACGACGAGACGTTCACGATCACGGTCGCTACTTCGGTGTCGGGCTGGACGGTGAAGGGCTCGGGCAAAGACAAAGCCACCGTGACGATCACCGATGACGACACCGCCGGGGTCACCGTCAGCAAGTCCGCCGTGTCGGTGACCGAGGCGGCGGGCGCGTCGAACACCGCGACTTATACGTTGGTGCTGGACTCTGAGCCCACCCGCAACGTGGCCGTCACGGTCAGCAGCAGCGACACGGCCGCAGCCACGGTGGCGCCCACCACCCACACGTTCACCCCCACCAACTGGAACATGGCCAGGACGTTCACGGTGACGGGTGTGTCTGACGGCGACGCCGACGACGAGTCGGTCACCATCAGCCACACGGCGACGTCCAGGGACTCCGATTACCGCGGCGTCTCGATCGGGTCGGTGTCTGTGTCGGTGGATGATGACGAGGCCCGCGACGACGCGTCTCTTCAGGGGCTGCGGGTGACGTTGGCTGACGACGCGACGAATGCGCGTCTGGGGTTGAGCCGTCAGGGGTCGGGGGGCACGCGGTTCGTGGTGGAGGTGGACGAGGACGTGTCGGCGGTGAAGGTGTGGGCCACGCCGCGGGTGCCCGACGCCTCGGTGTCGATCGGCGGGCAGAGCGGCACGGTCCGGCAGGTGAGCCTGGACTGGGGCGAGAACGTGGTTCCGGTCGTGGTGACCGCGGTGGACGGCGCCACTGTCAAGGCCTACACCGTCACCGTCGAGCGGGCCTATCCGGCTGTGGGGGTCGCGGTGACGGCGGGGGGCCACAGTGACGGCACCCCGAAGGTGACTGTGGTCACCACGAATCCTGACGCGGCTGTCTATGACGTGGTGGTGCAGGTCAAGACGGCGTCGGCTGAGTGGCCGTCGCGGGGGACTGCTCACAGTTTTCCGTCGGGTGTGTCGCGTGACACGTCGTCGACCGCGGGTTCTCATGTGCTCGTCGGGTTCGCGAAGGCGACGCAGTATCTGGTGCGGGCCCATCTGGTGGTGAAGTCCGGTTCCACGGTGATTGGGAACTCGTCTCCGCAGGCCGCTGTCACGACTTGGGGTGATCCGGGCGCGCCGGGCGGCCCTGACGCGGCGGTGTGGTCGACGACGTTGACGGTCGACGCCGACGGTTCCGACCGGGGCTGTGACAACGCTGCGGGCGGGCTCGACGCCTGCGGCAGCGGGCTTGGCGGCGACCGGTTCTCCTTTGGCGGCAAGTCGCTGCGGGTGACCGAGCTGTTTGTCGACTCGGGCGGCAACCTGAATTTGAGGCTGTCCGCCGGCGGGAACCTGCCCCAGGGGCTGCGGGACACGAAGCTGCGCATCGGCGGCGCCGCCGGCGCCTCCTATGAGCTGTCGTCGGGGTTCCGGGGTCTCTACTACTGGAGCGGCGGCCCGTCGTGGACCGACGACCAGGCCGTCACCGTCGAGCTGCTGGCGCCGTCCAACAGCCCGGCGGTGACCGCCGCAGCCGCCAAGCTGACCGTGGAGTGGCTCGAACCCGCCGACGCCGGCGGCCGCGGCGCAGCAATCACCGGCTACGACGTGGCCTACAAGACCGCCACGGCTGCTGATGCGGCCGCCACCACCCCCGGTGATGCGGCCACCGGCTGGGTGCCAGTAACACACACGGGCACCGCCACGACAGCGCAGATCACTTCGCTGACCGACGGCACCGCCTATGACGTGCGGGTCCGGGCCGTCAACGCGGTCGGCAAAAGCGTCTGGGTCACCGGTTCGGGCACACCCACAGCCGCCACCGCCAAGACCTTCGAGATCACCTCCACCGCCTCGGCTGCGGAGGGGGCTAATGCTTCGTTGACGATCACTTTGGGTGAGGCGGCGCCGTCTTCGGGGGTGGCGTTCACCGTCACCGCGGGCTACACCAGCCCGTCGACTGCTACCGCGGCGGATGTCGGGTCGATCACCAGCCCCGTCACGGTGGCGTCGGGCCAGACCACCGCCACGGTCACCGTGCCCCTCACAGACGACGACTTGGATGAGGACGACGAGACGTTCACCATCACCATCGCCACTTCAGCGTCGGGCTGGACAGTCAAGGGCTCAGGCGATGACAAAGCCACCGTCACCATCACCGACGACGACACCGCGGGGGTCACATTGTCGACGAGCAGCGTGTCGGTGACCGAAGCCGCCGGCACCTCCAACACCGCCACCTACACGCTGGTGCTGGACTCCAAACCCACCGGCAACGTGGCCGTCACGGTCAGCAGCAGCGACACGGCCGCAGCCACCGTCGCGCCGACGTCGTTCATGTTCACCCCGACGAACTGGAACACCCCCAAGACGTTCACCGTCACGGCAGTGGCCGACGGCGACGCGGAGGACGAGACGGTCACCGTCTCCCATTCGGCCACCAGCACCGACGCGGGTTACAACAACATCTCCATCGGGTCTGTGTCGGTGACCGTCGATGACGACGAGGCCAAGACGTTCAAGATCACCCCCACCGTGTCGGCTGCGGAGGGCGCGTCGGCGTCGTTGACGGTCACCTTGTCGGCTGCGGCGCCCGCCGGTGGGGTGGCGTTCACCGTCACTGCGGGCTACGCCGGGTCCTCCACTGCCACCGCCGCGGACGTCGGCACTGTTCCGTCGTCGGTGACCGTGAACGCCGGGCAGACCACCGCCACGGTCACCGTGCCGTTGGTCGACGACGACCTCGACGAGGACAACGAGACGTTCACGATCACCGTCGCCACTTCGGCGTCGGGCTGGGTCAAGGAGGGGACAGGCAAGGACACCGCCACGGTCACGATCACCGACGACGACACCGCCGGGATATCGGTGTCCAAATCGTCGGTGGCGGTCTCAGCGGGTTCGACCGCGACTTACACGTTGGTGCTGGACTCCAAACCCGCCGGCAACGTCACGGTCAGCGCCACGTCTGGTGCGGCCGGCAAGGCCACCGTCACGCCGGCGTCGTTCACGTTCACCCCCACCAACTGGAACACCGCCAAGCCGTTCACCGTCACCGGTGTGGCAGCGGGGACCGCGACGGTCACCCATGCGGTCACCCAGTCCGCGGACACCGCCGGGTATCCGACCTCCACCAGCATCGGGTCGGTGGCGGTGACGGTGACCGCCAAGACCTTCGAGATCACCCCCACCGCGTCGGCGGCAGAGGGCGCCAGTGCTTCGCTGACGATCACTCTGGGTGAGGCGGCGCCGTCTTCGGGGGTGGCGTTCACTGTTGCTGCGGGCTACACCAGCCCCTCCACCGCCACCGCCGCGGACGTCGGGTCGATCACCAGCCCGGTGACTGTCTCGTCGGGTCAGACCACCGCGACGGTGACGGTGCCGTTGGTCGATGACGACCTCGACGAGGACGACGAGACGTTCACCATCACCATCGCCACGTCGGTGTCGGGCTGGACGGTCAAGGGCTCAGGCAAAGACAAGGCGACGGTCACGATCACCGACAACGACACCGCCGGGGTCACCGTGTCGGAGTCCGCCGTGTCGGTGACCGAAGCGGCGGGCACATCGAACACCGCTACTTACACGCTGGTGCTGGACTCCAAACCCACCGGCAACGTGGCCGTCACGATCAGCAGCAGCGACGCGGCCGCAGCGACGGTGGCGCCCACGTCGTTCACGTTCACCCCCGCCAACTGGTCTACGACGAAGACGTTCACGGTGACGGCTGTGTCTGACGGCGACGCGGACAACGAGTCGGTCACCGTCTCGCATTCGGCGACGTCCAGCGACGGCGACTACAACAGCATCTCCATTGATGGTGTGTCTGTGTCGGTGGATGATGACGAGGCCAAGACGTTCAAGATCACCCCCACCGTTTCGGCTGCGGAGGGCGCGTCGGCGTCGTTGACGGTCACCTTGTCGGCTGCGGCGCCCGCCGGCGGGGTGGCGTTCACTGTTGCTGCGGGCTACACCGGGTCCTCTACTGCCACCGCGGCGGACGTCGGCACTGTCCCGTCGTCGGTGACCGTGAACGCCGGGCAGACGACGGCGACGGTGTCGGTGCCGTTGGTCGACGACGACCTCGATGAGAACAACGAGACGTTCACGATCACTGTCGCCACTTCGGCGTCGGGCTGGGTCAAGGAGGGGACGGGAAAGGATACCGCGACGGTGACGATCACCGATGACGACACCGCCGGGATATCGGTCAGCAAATCGTCGGTGTCGGTGACCGAAGCCGCCGGCGCATCCAACACCGCCACCTACACGCTGGTGCTGGACACCAAACCCGCCGGCAATGTGGTGGTGTCGGCCACGTCGGGTGCGGCCGGCAAGGCCACCGTCGCCCCTGCCACTTACACGTTCACCCCCACCAACTGGTCCACCGCCAGGACGTTCACGGTGACCGGTGTGGCGGCGGGAACCGCGACGGTCAGCCATGCGGTCACCCAGTCCGCGGACACCGCCGGCTATCCGACCTCTACCAGTATCGGGTCGGTGGCGGTGGCGGTGACGGTGGTGCCGGGTGCGCCGCCGGCAGACAGCCGCCCGTCGGGGTGGTTGGTGGTGAGGGTGGAGCCCGGCGACGGTTCTCTGGCGTTGTCGTGGAACCGGCCGTGGGGTCCGAATGCTTCTTATGAGGTGAACTGGAAGTCGTCGTCGGCGGCTGACGCGGCCGCCACCACGCCGGGCAACCCGTTCACGGGCTGGGTGGAGCCCGTCAAGGTCATTTCGGGTACGCGCAACACCTTGTATTCGATCTGTTGTGCCTACACCATCGAGGGGCTCGCCAACGGCCACAGCTATGACGTGCGGGTGCGTCCGCTCGCCTATGCCGGTGAGACTCCCGCGCGGTGGTCCACCGGTTCCGGCACGCCTGTCGCTCCGTCGCCGCCGTCGTCGTTGGTGTTGGATGTGACGCGTCCTGGGGGGTCTGCTGTTGCTGTTGTGGCGGCGGGCGGTTCGGTGGCGGTCACCGCGCGGCTGGACCGGCCGGCGTTGACGGCGACTGAGGTGTGGTTCGACACCTCTGGCGACGGCGGCGGGGCGCGCTGGGGGCCCGACTGCGCCTGGGAGCACGGCACGGCCGACATCATCCCCCGCGGCGAGACCGAGACCACGGTGAGGCTGTGCGCGACCGCGGCGGCCGCGGGGCGCACGATGACGGTTACCGCGGGCACCTCGGACTCCAACGGCCTCAGGCTCGCCGCGTCCGCCTTTGCGGTGCGGGTGCTGGGCGACAGCCCGCCCACCGCGCTGACGCTCAGCGTGGACCCCCAGGACGCCGCCGCGGGCGGCACGGTGGACATCACCGCACGCTTGGACCGGCCCAGCACGCCGGGCATCACGGTGAATCTCAGCATCGACGGCGTCGGCGCGGCCTACTGGGGCGACTGCCTGCCCGCGGGCACCGCGCTGGGGGCTGCGCGGCTCTACGGCGGGCACAGCCTCGCGATACCGCCCGGCGGCCAGCAGGCGACCGCGAAGCTGTGCCTGCGCCTCGACGTGGAACACCTCGCCATCGGGGCGTGGACCGACGCGCCGCGGCTGACAGCACAAGATCTGCAACTGATGGGACCCGCCGGGCTCAACCTGCGCGCGCTCACCGTCGCCCCCGCCGACCCCGCCCAGACCCTGCCGACCACCGCCGTGGACATCTCCTCGCCCAGCGGCAGCTTCGCGCTGAGCGTCCCCCACGACGTGGCACGCATCACCGTGACGGCCGCCACCGCGTACTCCGCCGCCGAAGCCAAAGTCAACGGCAGGCCCGTGGACACAGCCACCTCCGCAGCGGACGTGCCGCTCGAGATCGGCGACAACGTCATCACCCTCGAAGTCGACGCACCCAAAGCGCCCGCACCACGCGAGTACACACTCACCGTCACACGCGGCGAAGCGTCGACAGACCGCGAACCCCGACGCGTCGAACGGCCCCGCCAAGACCAGCAGCCCCAGCAGCAGCAGCCCGAGCTGCCCGAGTGCGAGACCGACAGCTCACCGCTGTGCGGCATCGCCCTCACAGCCGGCACCCAGACAGTGCCGCTCAGCCCGGCCTTCGCCCCGGGCGTGACCATCTACCGGGCCACAGTCCCCGCAGGCACCGCAACGGTGACCCTCACCCCGACATGGCACAGCGAGGCGAACGTGCTCGCCGGATCACGCTGGGGCGCCGCCACCTACACCCGCCCCGCCCGCATACGCCCCTCCGGCACGCCAGTCGAGCTGGCCCTCGCACCCGACGGCGGCCCCACCGAGCTGTGGCTCATGGCGACCAGCGGCGGCAGCCGCACCAACTACCGCATCGACATCACCCAAACCGCCCCCCAACCCCAGCAGCAACACGACCCGCCGACCCAGCAGCCGCAGCCCGAACCCCAACAGCCCGAACCCGCAGAGCCCGAACCCCAACAACCCGAGCCGCGGGAGTTCGTGCCCGAACAGGAACGCGAACCCCAAGCCCAGCAAGGCGACACGCCCCCAGAGCTGCCCGGCCCCGTGAGCGGCCTGCAACTCACCGCCGCCAAGAAGAACGTGACCGTCACCTGGCACGCCCCCCAGTCCGGCGGCGCCCCCCACCGCTACATCGTGCACATCAAACCCGGCGGCGGCGGCAACGGAAAAACCCACCGCCCCCAAGCAGGCAAGCTCACCACCATCTTCCGCAACCTGGAACCCGGCACCGCCTACGAGGTCTGGGTGCGAGCCCAGAACGACGCCGGCAAAGGCGAGCGCACCCACGCGACCGTCACCACCCTGCCCGCCGCTCAACCGTGACTTGGGCTTGACGATGGATCGGCGAAACAGGCACGCTCGCTGCGGCAAATCGAGCATGAAGTCCCCGGCAAATGTGACATAAACCCGGTCCATAGTGCGCTGATGTGCTCGCAGCATTGCCCAGGCTTCGCGTTCGGCTTGGGATCTGACGGCGTGCCTTGGGTTATGCGGGGTCGCCTAGGATGTGGCGAAATCTACACGTCGGGATCACCGCGGGGAAGAAGAGTGCACATGTTCTGCGAGGCCGCCCGCAATTCCGCGAAGCCCGGCGCTGCACCTTTCGGGGGGGGGGGGGGGTATGGGGCCGCTCCGTCACTCCGCGCGGCCTCTAAGCCCGGGCACTTCCGCCTCCCGGCCCGCTGAGCCAGCCCGCCGGGTCCTCCGCCGGCTGGCGACACTTCTGGTCGCCGTCCTCGTCGGGGCGGCGACGCTGCTGGTGCCTGCGCCCCGGCCCGCCGAAGCTCAGTCCGAGGCCCGGTTCGATACCGGCTGGTGCCACTTCGAGTCGATGACGCCGCCGACCAAGCCCGCCTTCTCCGGCAGCCCCAGCGCGTCGGCCACATCCGTCACCCTTTCCTGGGCCCGCTCGCAGCAGCGGGGCAGCCTGATCACCGACTACACCGTCTACATATTCACCGCGGGCGGCTCGTGGGTCTCAGAAACGCTATTCACCGCACTGCGGCCTTGGGAGAACTACCGAAACTACACCGTCACCGGGCTCCAGCCCGGCACCGCCTACACGGCCAGGGTGCGGGCCCGCACCATCCACGCCTGCTATAGCCCCGCCAGCGAAGCGACGTCCTTCACCACCGCCTCCCAGCAGCAGGGGCAGTACCAGGGCGGTGAGGCCGCGGTATCGCAGCCGGGGCCGGACGAGAGCTGCCACGCCGTCGACGCGCAAAGGGACTACCCGGTGGTGGACCCCGAGAAGAGCAAGCCGTCCGACGTGCGGGTCACGCCCGGCGACGGGACGCTGACCGTGAGCTGGACGCCGACGCCTCGCGAGGGCGTGCCCGACGGCGAGATCAAGCACGCCCTGCGCTGGAGCCAGGTGTCGGGCGTGTGGGCCAACCCTGCCGACCCCAACGCCCTCAGCCAAGGCGACGGCGTTGCCGCACCCTGCGGCGCGACCAGCGTCACCATCAGGGGACTCGAGAACGGGGTCGCCACCGGCGTGTTCGTGCGCTCCTTCACCGGCGGCAACTACATGCAGTTCAGCGCGCAGTCCAGCGGCTGGGTGCGGATCAAGGGTCCCGAAACCACGCCGCAGGCCGACCCACCGGCTGCTCCGCCGCCCGAGGGGGAGCTCCAGCCGCAGGAGCGGGAGGCGCCTCCGGAAGAGGAGTCCCAGCCGCAG
This sequence comes from Candidatus Poriferisodalis sp., assembly GCF_965203655.1. Classification (GTDB taxonomy): domain Bacteria; phylum Actinomycetota; class Acidimicrobiia; order Acidimicrobiales; family Poriferisodalaceae; genus Poriferisodalis. Next base: position 4,641 of record NZ_CBDBDD010000003.1, on the reverse strand, counting down.
GAGCAAGTGGAGCGGCCCGGCGCGGTGACCGGCCTGCAACTGCTGGCCAAGGGCAAAAGGGTCACCGTCACCTGGCAGGCCCCGGAGTCGGGCGGCGCCCCCGACGGCTACATCGTGCAGCTCAAGGCGGTCGGCGGCAGCAAGGGAAAGACGCATCGTCCCAAGGCGGGCAAGCTCACGACCACCTTCCGCAACCTGGAACCCGGCGCGGCCTACAAGGTGTGGGTGCGGGCGCAGAACGACGCCGGCAAGGGCGAGCGCGCCCACGCCCGGGTAACCCTTCCCGCCACCCCGCCGCGGTAGGTGTAGCCGCAGGGCGCGCGGAATCCGCCGCCGCCATCATTCCAACCACCGGTTCGGCATCGTCTAGAACGTGGTGGGGTCCTCGTGTCGGAATCACCGGTGGGGAACCTCAAAGGGAGTCCACATGAAGCTAGGCCGCACGCAGTCAAGCGACGCCCGCCGCCACCCTGGGGGGGGGGGGCTCGCCGCCTCGTTGAGGTTCGCCCACCCCGCCGCACCATGAATCCGCGGGGCCTTTTGGCCCTGGTTCTCGCCGTGCTGCTGGTGGGCTCGGCGGCCGTGGTCGCTGCCCCGCCCGCTTCGGCGACCACGGGGGCCGCCCTGACCGGGCTGACGCTGTCGGCGGACGGGACCGCGTTGGCGCTCGACCCGGCGTTCAGCAGCGGCACCACGAGCTACAACGCAAAGGTCCTGAGCACCGCCACCAGCGTGACGGTCACGCCGTCGTGGACCGGCGGCCACACCGTGTTCTGGAAGGCCCAAGGCAATCCCTCCGACACCAAGATCGGCGAAGGAGTCTTCTCCGGCTCCGGCGCCTCGCAGAGCGTGACGCTGTCGACGACCGAAGCGACCACGCTGCTTATCATTGTCAACTCCGCGGACTTCCTGAGCGTCTCGGTCTACTCGGTCGTCATCACGCCGGTGCAGCCTCTGCCGGACGCGCCGGTCGGGCTCAAGCTGGTCTCTGGGGACGCGGAGCTGAGGGCGTCGTGGAGCGCCCCGGTGAACACCGGCGCGACGGAGATCATCCGCTACGAGGTCCAGCGCAAGCGGGTCTCGGACGCCGTCTGGCCTGCTTCAGACACCGACGTGAGCGGCCTGACGGCAACTGTCGGCGGGCTGGCGAACGACGTCGCCTACCGCGTGCGGGTACGGGCGGTGAACTCGGCTGGGGCCGGTCCATGGTCTACCGAGGCCGTGGGCACGCCCTCGGTGGAGAACCAGCCCACCTCGGTGACCCTGAGCACGGGGACGGGCACGACCCTGAGCCCGGGCATACCGTTCAGCCTGATCGCGACGCTGGACCGTCCGGCGTTGACCGACACCCACTGCGTCATCAGCTACTCGGTCGTACACTATTCGGTCCAACGCGGGACGGACACTCGCACACTGGTCATCGCGGCCGGCCAGACGAGCGCGGAGATTGCGCTTCGGGTCTTGGGCCCACCGAGAGACGCGTACCTCATTTACACGGTCGAGTGCGCCGACTTGAGCCTGTCCGACACGGAGCGGCTCACCGTCTCCCACCGCCGGGTGGTCTCAGTCATTGCCACCGTGGGCGTGGCGGAGGGCGACACAGTGAAGGTGAAGGCTGTGCTGACCGCGGCGCTGGCGAGCGACGTGACGATACCGCTGACGGTGACTGCGGGCACGGCGGAGTCCGGGGACTACGTGGCGCCTTCACCCGCGACCGTCACGATCAAAGCCGGCAAGATCATCGGCGAGACCACGATCACCACGGTGCGCGACGACGACGACGACGACGAGACCTTCACGGTGGCGCTGGGCTCGCCGCTGCCCTCGGGGTTGTTGAGGGGTTCGCAGGCGTACCCGACCCAGCGCGCGGAAGAGATCTTCAGTCCCTACTACGAGGACTACCCGGAATCGCAAACGGTGGAGATATGGGACCGCGACCGCGACCCGACCGGCCTGGATCTGTCGGTGGAGTCGGGCGACGGGGCGCTGGCGCTGACGTGGAACAAGCCGGTCGGGCCGAACACGGCCTACGAGGTGAACTGGAAGGCGTCCTCGGCGCCCGATGCGGACGCGACCGCGCCGGGCGACCCGTCGACCGGCTGGGTGGCGCCCAGGGCGCTCATCAACGGCTCGACGTGGGTGACGGAGTACCTCTACCGCACCGAGTACACCGTTGGGGGGCTGGTCAACGGCACGGCCTATGACGTGCGGGTGCGCCAGTTCTCCGGCGGCCAGGCGGCGAGCCGCTGGTCCACCGGCGCGGGCACGTCGGCGGCGCCTCCGCCTCCGCCGCCGCCGGCGCTGACGCTGGGCGTGGCCCCTGGCGCCATCGCGCATGGCGGCTCGGTGACGGTGACGGCCCGCCTGGACCGGCCCGCGTTGACGTTGACCGAGGTGTGGTTCGACACCTCAGGCGACGGCGGCGGGGCGCGCTGGGGGCCCGACTGCGCCTGGGAGCACGGCACGGCCGGCATGATTGCCCCCGGCGGGCAGGAGACGACGGTGAAGCTGTGCGCGACCGCGGCGGCCGCGGGCCGCACGATGACGGTCACTGCGGGATTTTCGGGCCCGTATGTCGTGAAGGCGGGCGTCAAGGTGCGGGTGCTGGGGCCGAACCCGCCCACCGCGCTGACCCTCAGCGTCGAACCCCAAGACGCCGCAGCGGGCGGCGCCGTGACCATCACCGCGCGCCTCGACCGGCCCACCGCGCCGGGCATCACCGTGCATCTCAGCATCAACGGCGTCGGCGCCGCCTACTGGGGCGACTGCCTGCCCGCAGGCACCGCGCTGTCGGCTGCGCGGCTCTACGGCAGACACAACCTGGCCATACCCCCCGGCCAACAGCAGGCAACGGCGCAGCTGTGCCTGCGGCTCGACGTGGAACACCTCTCCATCGGCGCGTGGACCGACGCGCCGCGGCTGTCCGCGCAGGAACTGAAGCTGATGGGACCCGCCGGGCTCAGCCTGCGCTCGCTGACCGTCAACCCCGCCGACCCCTCCCAGAGCCTGCCCACCAGCGACGTGGACATCTCCTCGCCCAGCGACAGCTTCGGGCTGCGAGTCCCCCGAGACGTCACACGCATCACCGTCAAGCCCGCCACCGTCTACTCCGCCGCCACAGCCAAAGTCAACGGCAAACCCCTCGACACCGACAGCGCCGCAGTCGACGTTCCCCTCGAGATCGGCGACAACGTCATCACCGTCGAGGTCGACGCACCCAAAGCCCCCGCACCGCGCGAGTACACCCTCACCGTCACACGCGGCGACGCATCGACAGACCGCGAACCCCGACGCGTCGAACGGCCCCGCCAAGACCAGCAGCCCCGACAACAGCAGCAACAGCAGCCCGAGCTGCCCGAATGCGAGCCCGACAGCGGCCCGCTGTGCGGCATCGCGCTGTCGGCGGGGTCGCAGGCGGTGGCGCTCAGCCCCGACTTCGCCCCGGACACGACGTCGTACCGGGCCGCGGTCCCGGCGGGCACGACGAGCGTCACGCTCACCCCGGTCTTTGCCGACGGGACGAGCGTGTTCGGCGGATCCCGCTGGGGCGCCGCCACCTACACCCGCCCCACCCGCATACGCCCCTCCGGCACGCCAGTCGAGCTGGCCCTCGCACCAGACGGCGGCCCCACCGAGCTGTGGTTCATGGTCACCATCTCAGGCAAGCGCACCAACTACCGCATCGACATCACCCAAACCCCACCCCAACCCCAACCCCAGGGCGACCCGCCACCCGACCAGGGCGACCCGCCACCCCAGCAGGACGACCCGCCGCTCCAAGAGCTCGACCCGCCGCCGCAGGAGCCCGATCCTCAACAGCCCGAGCCGGAGCGCGAACCGCAGGCGCAGCAGAGCGAATCGCCGCCGGAGCTGCCCGGCCCGGGCCCGGTGACCGGCCTGCAACTCGCAGCCGGGAAAAAGAGCGTGACCGTCACCTGGCAGGCCCCCCAGTCCGGCGGCGCCCCCGACCGCTACATCGTGCATATCAAGCCGGTCGGCGGCGGCGACGGAACGACGCACCGTCCCAAGGCGGGCAAGCTCACGACCACCTTCCGCAACCTCGAACCCGGCACGGCCTACAAGGTGTGGGTGCGGGCGCAGAACGACGCCGGCAAAGGCGAGCGCGTCCACGCCACCGTCACCCTGCCGCCGCTCTTGGGGCCAGAGTAAGGAGCGCTAGCAGATGACCGGATTCACCAAGAGACCTCGCGCCGAAGCCGGTGCGTCGCGCCCGGCTCTGTCTCCGCGGCGCTGCTTCGCCGGTGCTCTGGCCGTGTTGATGGTGAGCTCGGTGATGGTGCTGGCGCTGCCGCCCGCGCCTGCGTCGGCCCAGAGTTTCTCCAGTTGGCCATCAGTCAGGTCAATAACGGCGGGGGCCGGCGCTGACGGCAAGCCGACGCTGACCGTAGTTGCTACCTCCCCGGATGGGCGCGTTTCCAGGGCTGTGGTCTTGATTAGGGAGGCATCGGCTGGTTGGCCCGCGAGAGGCTCGCAGCATTCGCTGCCGGCCGGCGTGTCCCATGACAGCGCGCTGAGCACTTATGACGACTGGACTTTCGCTTTCAGCGATGTGTTCACGGGCCTGAAGAAGGGCACTCGTTATGAGGTCCGCGTGTACTTGGTGCGTAGGTCCGATAATGC
>NZ_CBDBDD010000002.1:160000-252977 GCF_965203655.1 Candidatus Poriferisodalis sp. | reverse complement strand
TGCGATTGTGCTCAATCGACACACCCACTTTCGTGCCTCAAGCAGCAACACCGGAGGCTGGTACCGCACCCCGTGTTTCGGGTCTGAGGAATACAGGCGACTGTACGATGCCTCGGTACGCGCTGGCTCACGGACTCAAGCGATCAAGTGGTACCCCAACTACCCACCCGACCCCATCTGCGTGGACGCCGGTGAAGGCGGTCGCGTTTATCATCCACAGACAGGCAAGCAAGTCTCGCTCTGGCGGTTCTACAACTGCCGTCCCCAATAGAACGCTGACGGCTTCGCCGGGCTGTTCCTCGATCCACGGGGAGCGGCCCGGCGTTGTCGCGTTCGCGCGAGACTCGCGCCATGAGACGGTTGATGCATCTCGCCGTCGCGCGGTGAGGGAATCGATGCAGCTAGGGGCCGAGGGCGGTGACGGGTATGACCGCGACGCCGTCGCGTCGCCGGTAGCCGTTTCCGACCGCGGTGATGACGGCGAGTGCATCCGGTGATCCTGCAGAGGCCGTATCTACCGTGTTACGCAGCTTGAGCAAGGTCCGCGCCGCGTGCGCAATTGCGGACTCTCCTCCCAGCTTGATCTCGATGGCCAGCCACGATCCGTCTCGCCGTTCGACAATTGCGTCCACCTCAAGACCGTTGCTGTCGCGGTAGTGCGCAAGCTGACCACCGAACGCCTGCGCATAGACCCGAAGATCCCGAATCACGAGCGATTCGAACAGCAAACCGAAAGTCTCGAGATCGCCGAGCAGTTGCGCCGGGCCGGCATCGAGGGCCGCTGCGGCAAGCGATGGGTCGGCCAAGTGACGCTTCGGTGTCTGTCGCAGACTTGCCCTTGAGCGCAAGGCTGTGGACCACGCCGGAAGGTCCTCGGTGACATACACGCGAGCGAGCGCGTCGAGGTATGCCGCCACGGTCCGCGGGTCGAGCGGCATCTCGCCGCCGACATCGGTCGCGAGCGTGCGCTGGGAGACCTCACTGGCGGTGTTGCGCGCCAAGGACCGCAGCAGGCGCCTGAGACGGACCGGGCTGCGGGATGCGCCGAGCTGCGGGATGTCGGCACGGCAGACTTCGTCGAGATAGGACGTCGCGTATGCCTGCGCAGCCACGACGTCGAGGCCGATGCTCGCCGGCCATCCTCCCCGGCACGCTGTCTCCACCAAATCTGCCAAGTTGACCGGTGATTGCTCGACATACCCGACTGGGCTCTCAAAAAGGCTGTTGAGGCCGACTTCTCCAGTCGACAATCCCGTCTCGAACAGCGACATCGGGCGCATGCGAACCCGCTTGATGCGACCGGCCCCAGTGTGGCGGGTGACGTCGTCGGCCGGAACTGCGGAACCGGTCAAGATGAAGCGCCCAGGTCGCCGACCGTCGTCGGCCGCGGCCCGCATCTGATTCCAGATCTCGGGTGCGAGCTGCCACTCGTCGAGCAGACGTGGCTCTGGGCCGGTGAGCAGCCCCACCGGATCCACGTCGGCCGCAATTCGAGCCCCCGCATTCCCAGCGAAGAGGACCTCGCTGCGAGCGTGCTCACGTCCTGTCGAGGTCTTGCCGCATGCGCGAGGGCCGTCAAGTACGACAGCAGGCAGTGCGCGCAGCGCCGACTCGATCTCTGCATCGACGACGCGCCGGACGTATCCCGTCGTCGGAGCATCGAGCCCGGTGTCGGTCACAAGATCGATTGTACTCAACGAAGACAAACTGATACATCATTTATGGCCAGCACAATGCATCAAAAAGGGAGTGTCGGATACACTGTTTGGGGACCAGGCATCCGAGCCGGCAAGGGCGAGCGGGCTTCGATGCAGACATTCAGCTGCTTGCATTGCGAGGGCCGGCTCGCCCTGCTGGCCGTCGAAGGAATAGCTGCGTTTGGGATGTGCCGCGCGGCCGTGTGCGTCTTGTAGCTTGTGGCGACCGGTGGGCCGGCTGCGTGCGTTAGCGGGCGGCCCACGAGAGTTCACGAACAAATCGGAGATCGTAATGAAGCTTCTGGGAAGGCCTATTGCCGGGGGGGGGGGGGCAGGCTAGCCCTTCCCGTTGTGTCGGCGTGATTCGCCGACGCATAGCCGCAGTGGCTGCGGTGGCGGCGCTGTTGCTGTTGCTGGCGCCTGCGTCAGTCGGTGCTCAGCAACCGGTTGAGCTGCCGCCCGCGCCGCCTACCGGGCTGCAGGTGGACGCGGCCGGGGACAGCCTCACCGTGAGTTGGCAGACAGCCGCGACCGGCAGCACCCCGACTCGCTACAACGTCAAGGTGAAGCCCGACTGCGGCCAGCCCATGCGCGAGACCGTCCCCGCAGACACGCTGACGGCGACGTTCCGCGAGGTCAAGCACTGCGACACCTACACGGTGTGGGTCCGCGCCCGCAACAGCGCAGGCACGAGCGGCAAGCTGACGACGACATGGCAGCGGCCCCAGCCGCAAGCACAGCCCCACCAGCCGCAGCCGCCGCAGCCGCAGCCGCAGCCGCAGCCGCAGTTTGAGGTCGAGGAAGTCCGAGAGCCGCAGCCAGCACAGCAGCAGTTCGAGGTCGAGGCGTACGAGGAGCCAGAAGCGCAGCCGCAGCAGCCGCAGCAGATCGAGGAAGTCGAGCAGCCGCGGCCGCAGCAGTTGGAGGTCGAGGAAGTCGAGGAGCCGGAGGCCCAGCCGCAGCAGTTGGAGGTCGAGGAGATCGAGGAACCCGCGAAACCTGCGATCCCGGAAGTCGAACCCGATCAGCCTGAGGCCCAGCCCCAGCAAGACAACACCCAGCGCAGCGGCCAACCCTGCCAAGACGAACAGTTTGCGGGGACCTACACAATCGTCGTCCCCGCGCACTTGGTCCCCAAAACCCCCGAGAACCCGAATCCCGTCGGCCACTGCATCGTCTCGGGCAACGGCGACGGTACCCACGACGTCTACTGCTTCTAGAACGCTGACGGCTTCGCCGGGCTGTTCGGCGATCCACGGGGAGCGGCCCGGCGTTGCTGTCGGGCGGCGTTGCAGCGAGCTGTTCGCCAGGGTGGGTGAGCGCAGGCGCTAGAGCATCACGCCGAACAGCAGCGCGGCTAGGCCGCACAGCAGCGACATACCCGCCCCGGCACCCCGCTTGGCCACGTTGTCGCCGGCATTCTGACGCACCAGCGCAACGAGCAAATTGTCAACGAGAAGCGTAAATTTGTTATACTATTTTGTATGACATACGAGGTTGTCGTTCTCTCTACGCCCGGGAGCGTTCGCCGTTGCGTGCGCTATCTGCGCCGGCACCGTGGCTGGAACCAGGCCCAGTTGGCAGAGGCCGTGGGACGATCCCAGCAGTGGGTCTCCAAGTTCGAAAGCGGGCGCTGCGAAGCGTCTCTGGGCGATGTGATGGCCGCCTTGTCCGCACTCGGCGCCGGCATCGCTGTGCGACCAGCCGAAGCCCATCGAGGAACGGTTGAGCATGGCTAGAGCGACACGAGATCTCTATGTGTTCTTGTACGGCGAGGCAGTCGGAAGCCTCGTGCAATTGCGGCGCGGGGCCGTGCATCTCCATTACGAAGCCCACCTCAGCCCGGCTGCTACGCCGCTGTCGCTGTCGCTGCCGATTGACCCGCGAGAGAGGTACGACGTCTCCGACTGGATAGACGGACTGCTGCCGGAGAATCCGCGAACGCGAACGCGGTGGGCGCGGGAGCTGGGTGCAGCGTCGACAGCACCGTTTGACCTGCTGTGCACCCAAGCGGGACTCGAGTGCGCCGGGGCGGTGCAGTTCTATCCGCAACCGGACCTGCCTGACCCGCAGATGGAAACCTTGGCACAGCTCACCGACGCCGATCTGGCGTCGCTCTTGCGTCTCATTTCGCGAGACGCCGAAGGCGACCCGGCAGCAGGGATGGGCGAACTTCGGCTGTCTCTGCCGGGCGCTCAGCCCAAGATGGCGTTGAGGTACAGCGACGACGGGTGGCATCTGCCCACCGGCTCGCTTGCTACCACCCACATTGTGAAGCCGCAGCGCGGGCATCTCAACCCGGCGCTGCGGGACTCGATCGCGGTGAACGAGCATCTGTGCCAGGCAGCGGCTTCGGCGTTGGGACTGGACGCGGCACGCACATCGCTGGAAGCGTTCGAAGACGAGATATGCCTGGTAGCGGAGCGCTTTGACCGGGCGGCACACCGAGACGAGGTGCGTCGCTCCCATTTTGAGGATCTGTGTCAGGCGCTGGGGATCGCTTCAGATCTGAAGTACCAAGAAGATGGCGGTCCCACCCCCGAGGCCATTATTGACATGCTGGAGCACGAGACAAGCCGCGACGGGGCGCGCCAGTTCTTTCTGTCGGTGTTCTACAACTGGCTGATCGGCAACACCGACGGCCACTCCAAGAACTACGGCCTGCTGTTCGACGGGCCACGCCCTCGGCTGGCCCCCCTCTACGACTTGAACTCGCTGACCCCGTACGTGGGCGCCGACGGCGAGCCGAGGCCCCCAGCAATGCGCTTCGACGGGCCGACTCCCACCACATCGCAGGAGTGGGAGCGAACTGCCGCACGGCTCGGGATAGACATCACCGCCGACGCGCTCTGGGGCATGGCCGAAGCGCTGCCCGATGCATTCACAGACGCAGCGGCGCAGTGTCCCGAATGGGCATCTGAGACCGCTCACCGCCTCTGTGAGAGCGTCGTGCGGGGCGATCGGAGGTCGGTGCTGTGAACAGCAGCCACCAGGTGGCATCGGCCGCGGGCGTCGGTGCGCTGGTACGCCGACAACGGCGTGCGGCGGCGATGACCCAACAGCAGCTCGCCGACCGGATCGGCGCCACACGGCAGTGGGTGATCCGGCTTGAGCAGGGCCGCCATGGCACAGCGATGAACACCGCGCTGATCGCATTGGAGGAGCTGGGGCTGGAAATGGTCGCACAGCTCGACCTCCGTTCCCCGCAGTAGGCGGGTGCCTTTGATCATGTACTCGTGATTGCCGCCCGGCCGCGGCCCGACCGTGCCGAGGTGAACCTGTCGAAGTTTGCCGCGAGCTTCGTCAGATGTGGCACCGAAGGCCGATGCATCCTTGAACTGTGGGTTGAGATTCCCGCAATCTGCGGCCCAATTGATTGGCAAAGTGCGGGTTGAGATTCTGATAATCTGCGGTGTCCTGTCAATTTCAAGGCATTGAAATATGCTTCCTTGCAAAATGGACGGCACACTCACACCAGTCGGCTACCGAACGCGTATCGCTGAGCGCGCGGTCGGCGAAGCACTGTCGTACATGCCGACGGTCGTGATCGAAGGACCCAGAGGCTGCGGCAAGACGTGGCTTGCCCGCCACTTCGCCCGCAGCGAAGTGCTGTTCGACCAGGACATCGATGCCCGCACCTCGGTATCGGTCGCACCGGGACGAATCCTTCGAGGCGAAGAGCCTCGCCTGCTCGACGAATGGCAACTCGCCCCCGAGGTCTGGAACCAGGTGCGCCACGCCAGCGACGAAGGGCGCGGCAACGGAAGGTTCATTCTGACCGGGTCCGCGAGCCCCCCCGATGATGCGACCAGGCACTCTGGCGCGGGCCGCATCTCGCGAGTGCGGCTGCGCCCCATGTCGCTGCTGGAGACGGGCGAGTCCACCGGCGAGGTGTCGCTCCGAAGCCTGTTTGCCGGCGAATCGGTTGCAGTAGCTCGGCCGGATGCGTCTTTGGAGGACATCGTCGATGCCGTCTGCCGCGGCGGATGGCCTCGGCTGCGGGGCGAATCCGTGCGAACCAGCCAGATGTTCCTGAATGATTACCTCGACGAGATCTGCCGGACCGACATCGCCGCAGTCGACGGAGTGGCCCGCGACCCCATCAGAGTGCGACGGCTGCTGGAGTCCTTGGGGCGCAATGTGGCCACGACCGCAGCATTCGCGACCTTGGCAAGAGACATCGATGGCGAGACGGGCGTAGACCGAGAAACCGTCTCTGCGTATGTGAGGGCACTGGAGCGACTGTTCGTCGTCGAGGACGTGCGTCACTGGTCCGTTCACCTGCGATCGAAGGCGAGGTTGAGGAAGTCAGCCAAGCGGCACTTCGTCGATCCGTCGCTGGCAGCGGCGGCCGTTGGCGCCACGCCCGACCGGTTGCTCAAGGAGCTGGCGACGCTCGGGTTCCTGTTCGAGTCTTTGGTGGTACGCGATCTGCGCATCTACGGCCAGGGCAGCGATGCCGCCGTGTACCACTACCGCGACAGCCACGATCTGGAGGCTGACGCCATCATCGAGACCCGGGACCGGCGATGGATTGCCGTCGAAGTCAAGCTCGGCGGCCAAGAGTGGATCGAAGAGGCCGCCGGGTCCCTGCTGCGGCTCAAGAACAAGGTCGACACCGAACGTGTCGGGGAGCCGTCCAAGCTGCTCATCATCACCGCCGCCGGCTACGGCTACGACCGCCCCGACGGCACCACCGTGGTCCCGATAACCGCGCTCGCCCCATGACCGCCGGCGAAGCCTGAGCCGAAGGAACCCTCGGAGACCCTCTGCACTGTCGCTGAACACCCCGACGGTCCGATGCCGAGGCGCACTGGGGTCTTGCCGGCTTGAATCACGCCGGGTTTGGTAGAGACTTTTTTGTTGAGTCGCAGCCGTCTTGGCTGTGACGTGTTGACGGTAGCAGCCGGTTTCGTGGTCTGCGGGGGTGGTGTAGGCGTAGCGGCCTTTGAGCAGCTGGCTGTGGCTGCGCCGGGCTGTTCCTCGACCCACGGGGAGCGGCCCGCCGATGCTGCATGGCGGTGTTGCAGCGAGCGGTTCGCCAGGGCGGGTGAGCGCTGGCTTGTGGCAGGAGTCGGTTGGTGCATCTCCCCGTCGGGCGGTGAGGGAATCGATGCAGCTAGCAGCCCGAAAGTAATGCACTGTGTAATGCGATTCGTTAGACTCAATATATGACGCAATTGGTAGCACGGATCGACGACAGCCTGCTCGCTCAGCTTGACGAGCTCGTAGCGAGCGGCGACGCACGGTCTCGTTCCGATGCGGTGCGGCGAGCGCTCGAGGAGATGCTCGATCGGCGGCGGCGGCGCCAAATCGGCGAGGCCATCGTCGACGCGTACCGCCGAATACCCGAGACCGACGACGAACTGGAATGGGCGGCGCGCAGCACCCGGACGATGATCGCCGAGGAACCCTGGTGACGCCTGCTCAGTGCGACGTCTGGTGGGCGGAGAGCGAGAACGAGGTTCGGCCGGTGCTCATCGTCACCCGCAACGAGGCGATCGGAGTGCTCAACAAGCTGGTCGTCGCCCCGATCACGCGCACCGTCCGGGGCATCCCGACCGAGGTAGCGCTCGACGCAGATGACGGTCTCCCCCAACCCAGCGCAGCCTCGTTCGACAATCTTCGAGTGGTGCTCAAGTCACACTTGACGGAGCGCATCAGCGCTTTGCCCCACCGCCGCCCAGAAGTCTGCGCCGCGCTCGGCGCCATGGCGGACTGCTGACCCGCAAGGGCTAGCTGCGCCTGCTGTGTCGGGCATGTGCCGTGCGGCGGCGGGTGTCCGGTAGCTTGTGGCGACCGGTGGGCTGGCTGCAAGTGTTCGCGGTCGGCTCACGAGAGTTCTCGAAGAAATCGGAGATTGCAATGAAGCTTCTGGGAAGGCCTATTGCCGGGGGGGGGGGGGGCTAGCCCTTCCCGGAGTGTCGGCGTGATCCGCCGGCGCATAGCCGCGGTGGCTGCGTTCGGGGTCTTGGCTATTGTCGGCGTGCTGTTGGTCCACGACGCCCGGCCCGCCGAGGCGGCGTTGGAGTCGCCCCTCTGGCAGGCGACGATGACACCGAACGAGTGGCGCGGCACCAGCTTGGCCGTGGTCGGTTGCTCGAACGCAGCCGGCAATGAAGATTGCTCCACGACGGCAAGCACGACGAACAGGCTGAGCGACGACGACTTCGTGATCGACGGCACCACCTACACCATCACGAAACTGATGTATATCGTCTACGACGGCGGTAGCCCCACCCCCGACGTGCGACTCGATATTGACCCGGTCGCCCCGGTGACGCAGCTACAGAATTACGTGTTGACCGATGGCAGTCAAACCCTGCCGCTGGGTTCCTGTCAACGCCACTCCACCAAACACGAGCGATTCGTGTGCGCCAGCGTCGGTTCGTTTTCGCTGACCGCCGGCTCGGCGGTCACATTGCGCCTGATACCCAAGCCGCCCGCAGCGCCGACGGGGCTGAGCCTGGCTCCCGGCCCCCGGGCTGACACGATCGCTGCGGCGTGGACGGCGCCCGACACCATGTCGACGGCGCGGGTGACGGGCTATGAGGTGCGCTACAAGGAGGTGCATGCCCCCAACGCCGCGGCTGCCGTGGCGGGTGATCCGCTCACGGGCTGGGTGACCGTGCGGGTGGGGACGACCCCGCGCGCGATCCTCGACGCGGAGTATGCCCTTCGCCGTGAGTACTACGGGCAGGTGCGGGCGTTGAGCGCGTCGGGCGCAAGCCCGTGGTCGGCGCAGGCGCAGGGCGCGCCGAAGGATCCCCCCGGCGGGCCCGCGGCGACGCCGCTGCGGCTGTTGAGCGCGAGCCGCACGTCGGTGACAGAAGGGGCCACGGTGACGGTCACCGCCCGCCTGCGCGTCGCCGTGGAGTCCGCGGTGAGCATTCCTTTGGTCGTGGAGGGCACGGCCGGCGCCGGCGACTACACGCTGTCGTCGCCTGCGGTCGCGATTGCGGCGGGGCAGCGCTCGGGCAGCGTGACGCTCACCGTCGTCGACGACAGCGACGCGGAGGGCGCGGAGATCATCTACATCACGCCCGACATCGGTGCGGTCCGCAACGAGGCCGTGCCCGACTCCGGCGCCGTCGCGTATCAGGTCGCGGCGCTGCGGATCGACATCGCCGCGAGCGACCAGCCCGCGCCCGCCGCGCCCGCCGGGGTTCCTCCGGCGGTGGGCGCCACGGTGGGCGGGGCCGACCCGGGGATCCCCTCGGGCACCCGCTCGACCTACGACGCCGACAACAGCGGGGTCATCGACCGCAGCGAGCTCGTCAAGGCCGCCCGCAAACTGGCCGAAGGCGAGATCGACATCGAGGAATACCAGCACGTGGCCATCTGCGTCCTGCGCCCCGCCGACTGCAACTGACATCGCCGGCCATCGCAGCGGGCTGCCGAGCATGAGCTGAGCGGTCTCGGGGCCGCACGAGGCGCCTCACCAGCCTGCGCCTCTGGCCTACGCGCGCAACCGGACCTGTCTCGATGCCGACAGCCGCCTCATGGAGCTGCCGGATTTCCTGCGGGCGCATGTCGAACCCGAGCACGATTCATCGGGAGAACTTGCGTCTTTTTTCGCATAAATGAAGGAAAAACCAATGAATTCTGAATATTTGGCCTGAACACGCATGGTTACCGTCTCAGCGACAACCCCCTACCACCAGATCGGCGGTACCCATGCTTTCAACACAGTTCGTTTCGGTGCGAGCACGAGCGCAGTCTGCGCTGGTCGCTCTCGTGGTCGCCATGGCCGCGGTGTTCGTGCCGTTGGCCTCGCCTGCTGCGGCACAGGCTGCCGTGCCCGACCCGCCCGGGGCGTCCAAGCTGGCGCTGCCTGGGTCTGCTGGCGCTCAGGAGCCGGCGGAGCTCCCGCCGGGCGCGCCGACCGGTCTGAGCGCGCAAGAGGCGGCCGGGACGCGGTCGCTGTCAGCTGGCAAGCCCTCGCGTCGGGCAGCGCGCCCGCCGGTTACATCGTGACGGCCGATCCCGACTGCGGCGGCAAGAAGCGCACCAAGAGGGTCAGCGCCGACACGACATCGGTGACGTTCAACAAGCTGCGCCGCTGCGACATCTACCGTCTGTCGGTACGCGCCAAGAACGCCGCAGGCAAAGGCGACAAGGCCGAGCTCATCTGGCAACGCCCCCAGCCCCAGAACAATGAGCTGGCATACCAAGGCGGCGCTTCAACTGTCGAGGTTGTCGACGCGTCCGTGACCTGGTCCGATCTCGGCTATGCGCGTGGTTGCTCAGGAGCGACGCAGTGCTCTACTGCGGTCGGGGGCGATCCGGTGTTGAGCGGACACAGCCCGCTCAAGATCACTGGGATATATGCCGTGACGGCCGACCACCTGCCGTCGGGTGCTCTCACCCAACCCGTTCTGTTCACGATTGTGCTGAGCGGCGACTGGCCCGATACCACGGACTGGACGGCGAGTCTCACCGACTTCCACGACCCGCTGCCGTTCAACGATGCGAACGTTCACGGGCGCTATGCCGTGTGGACGAGCCTCTCCGCCAACTCAGCATTCCAATTCCTTAGCACTCTCGAGATACATAAGCCTGCCTAGTCTGCGAAGGGCTGGCGCTAGAGCATCACGCCGAACAGCAGCGCGGTCAGGCCGCACAGCAGCGACACGCCGGCTGCTGCGCCCCGTTTGGCCACGTTGTCGCCGGCATTCTGATGCACCAGCGCGCCGATGCCGGAGATGAGCACGAGCAGCATCTTGATGCCGAGCAACATCGACCAGCCCGTGCTCGTCTCTTCGCTGGGAATGGCCAGCATGCCCCACAGGCCGGTAACGACCGCAATGCCGAATGCGGGCCACGCCACCCGTGAGAAGGCCTTCGCCGCGACCTTGCCGGAGCCCGGGAACGCCCGCCCCACCACGGGCACGACGGCTCCGACCACGATCTGGCCGCCGATCCACACCGTCACCGCCAGCACGTGCAGCACGACACGGACAGTGTCGAGATCGAACATGACAGTGCGAACTTCGCTCATCGGGTGGCCTCGCTGCTCTCGTCTGGGATGCTCAGGATCGTTCGCCGATCAGTTCCGCCATGTTGTCGGCGAAGAACCGGTCGAGCACCCCGCCCTCAAAGCCTTCGAGCGATGCGTTGAAGCGGCCCAGCGGGTTCCGACCTCCCTCGATGTGGGGGTAGTCGCTCGAGAACATGTACAGGTGCTCGTTGGATTCGCGGATCATGGCGCCGACGTCTTCGATGGGGTAGGGCGTAAAGGCCATCTGCCGGGTGATCTGCTCCGACGGCCGTTCGCTGAACGCGGCCAGCTCGGGCTCAGAGCGCTTCCAGGTCTCGACGGTCACGTCCAGCCGGCGCAGCATCTGGGGCACCCAGGCTGCGCCAAGCTCGACGACCCCGCCCCGCAGGTTCGGATGCCGGCTCAGCACGCCGTCGAGCACCATCACGCCCACGAACGTCTCGGCCGCATGGTGGAGCGCCACCATGTCCTTGCCGCGCACGTTCTCGCCGCCGCCCAGCCAGTCGGTCGGTGTCGGTCGGCCGGTGTTCATCCACTCCGGTGCTATCTGGAGCGGGTTGCCGCCGACGTGCAGCAGGAACGGCACGCCGGCTTCGGCCATGCGCGCCCAGACCGGGTCGAGGTCGTTGTGACCCGGCGAGCGGCCCCCCGCAGGCCGGTGCGGCACCCACATGGCGCCGAGCCCCGCTTCGAGCGCGAACGACATCTCGTCGATCGCCATCTGCGGATCGTCGAGCGGCAGCAGTGCCACGCCGATCATGCGATCGTCGTCGGCGCAGAACTCGGCCATGCCACGGTTGTGCGCACGGGCTGCCCCGTAGCGCACATCGAGGTCGAGCTTGGGGTCGAACACCACACCGGCGCTGAAGGTGGCGAACACGAACTGCCGGTCGAAGCCCAGCAGGTCAAGTGCAGTGGTGCGCTCGGCCGCGTTGAACGCTCCCAGCGCCTGGTACCCCTTCGGTCCCCGGATCAGATCGTCGCCGAGGGCCACGAGATCGGCCACGGTCTCGGGCGTATGCGAGCGGCTGCCGCCCGCTGCCTCGAAGTTGTTCACCGATTCGCCTGCGCTGGAGAATTCGATCTGTGGGAGGCGGCTGCGCATGTCCGCCTCAGCATGTGACTGCAGGAAATCCGGCAGCTCCATGAGGTGGCTGTCAGCATCGAGATAAGTGCGGTCGCTCGCGTAGGCCATGGCCGCAGGCTAGTGAGGAAGCCGATGGGAGTCGCTGAATGGAGAGGCTGCTTCGCTCTGTCGCCAGCGTCACGCTCAAATGGCCGTCGGTAGCCTGCCGCGATGGCCACCGATCACGGGGCGCACCGGCATCAGCACCACCAACAGCCTCACGCATCAGAGGCCGATCATCCGCTCGCGGCGAAGGTGCTGACGGTCTCGGATGGTGTCGTGGCGGGCACCCGCGAGGATCGCAGCGGCGAAGCACTTGGTGAAACGCTGGCAGCGGCCGGATACGAGGTCGTCGAACGTCGTGTCGTCGCCGACGGCGTCGACACCGTTGCTGAGGCGCTGACCGAGATGTCGGCCGGATTCGAGGGGCTGATCGTGTCGACCGGCGGCACCGGCTTCACCGAACGAGATCTCACACCCGAGGGCACCCGCGCCGTAATCGAGCGCGAAGCACCCGGCTTGGCCGAGGCCATGCGACTGGTGAATCCATTGGGCAGGCTGTCTCGAGGCGTCGCAGGCATCATCGGCAGCACGATCGTGCTGAACACGCCCGGCTCCACCAAGGGATGCGTGGAGTGCTTCGAAGCCGTGGCCGATGTGCTGCCCCACGCTCTGGCCCTGCTGGCAGGCGAACGGCTGCACTGATGCCCGCCGAGCATCCGGCTCCAACCGGCGCACCGGCGGATTCCACTGCTGACATCGCCCACATGCACCGTGCCACGCAACTGGGGGAGCGCGTGCGGGGCACCACTGCCCCGAATCCTTGGGTGGGCGCGGTGCTGGTCACTGTCGACGACGAGATCTACGAGGGTGCCACCGAACCGCCGCCGGGCCGCCATGCCGAGATCGTGGCGCTCGACGCAGCGCGCAGCGCCGGAGCGGATCCGGCCGGCGCGGCGCTGTACACCACGCTGGAGCCTTGTTCGCACACCGGCCGCACGGCGCCGTGCATCGACGCGATCATCGCCGCGAGCATCAGCCGGGTCGTGGTCGGAGTGACCGACCCCGATCCCCATGTGGCTGGCAGCGGAGTTGACGCGCTTCGGGCCGCGGGCATCGAGGTCGACGTGGGGGTTGCCGTCGAAGCCGTCTTGCTCTCGCTGCGCTCCTACCTGCACCAGCGCCAGACAGGTCGTCCGTGGGTGGTGCTGAAGCTTGCCGCCACCCTCGACGGCCGCACAGCAGCGCCCGACGGCACCTCGCAGTGGATCACCTCGCCTGAAGCGCGTGCCGATGCTCACGCGCTGCGAGCTCGCTGCGACGCCGTGCTGGTGGGAGCAGGCACCGTGCGTGCCGATGACCCGTCGCTCACCGTGCGTGAGCTGCCGCCCACCGATCCTCACCGCCCCCTGCTGGACATGCGCGAGGCACGTGACGAGCCAGCCGATGTGCCGTTCGCACGCACGGCCGCTGATCAGCTCGATCCGCGCCGCTTCGTGCTCGGCATGGCACCGGCGGAAGCCAAGGTGCAGCCGTGCATCGAAGTCAGCGGAGCGCTCCGGTCGGTGGTGCCCAGGCTGGCCGACGACGGCGTCGTGGAGCTGCTGGTGGAAGGCGGCGCCAACGTCGCGGGAGAGCTGCACCGAGGTGGATTGGTCGATGAGTACGTCGTGTATCTGGCACCGGCGCTCGCTGGAGGCGACGACGGGCTGCCGACTCTGGCGGGACCAGGAGCGCCGACGATTGCCGAGTTCTGGCGCGGCGACATCGCCGATGTCCGCACCGTCGGCGGCGACCTGCGCATCACCATGTACCCGGCCGCGCCGAACAACCCCTGACGCGCGGGGTAAATCGAGCGCGATCTCGCCGGCGCTACAGCTTCGCCATTCGGTTCGGCCTGTTGGCCCGGCGAGCGCCGGCGGACGCACCAGCAGGCTTCCCCCGGTACCGTTCGATACCGGCCTGTGACGAACAGACCGGACAATCCGTCTCTCCTGGAAGGAAGGGCGATGTACACAGGTCTCGTCGAAGAACTCGGCAGCTTCGCTGGCCGTAACGGCGAGCGCTACCGGTTCAACGCCGCCTTGGTGCTGTCCGACGCCGCCATCGACGATTCCATTTCAGTGAACGGGTGCTGCCTGACCGTCGTCGAGATGGGGGACGGCTGGTGGGAGGCCGACGTCAGCGCCGAGACCGAGAAGCGAACAGCACTGGGTTTGCTGTCCGAGGGCGACCCCGTGAATCTCGAGCGCTGCATGCGCTACGCCGACCGGCTCGGCGGGCACCTTGTGCAGGGTCACGTCGACGGGGTGGCGACCATCACCCATCCCGCCCCTGACCTGCGCGTCGCCGTTCCGCCCGAGGGCGGCCTGCGCCGCTACCTGGTGGAAAAGGGCTCGGTGACCCTCAACGGCATCAGCCTGACCTGTTTCGACATCACCGACGACGACGAGGGCGGCTGCGAGTTCTCAGTTGCGCTCATCCCGCACACCATGGCCATGACCACCATGGGCACCGCGCGGCCCGGCGACCCCGTCAACTTGGAGGTCGATGTGCTGGCCCGTTACGTCGAGCGTCTGCTGGGGCAGAATGGTGCTGTGACCGACGATGTGCGAGTCCGCCATGACTGACCGTCCCGCGACAGACGACGCGCGGGCTGCCTCGCCGTTCGCAGCGATCCCCGATGCAGTCGACGCCATCGGGCGTGGCGAGATCGTGGTGGTCGTTGATGACGAGGACCGCGAGAACGAGGGCGACCTCATCATGGCGGCCGAGCACGCCACACCTGAGGCGATGGCGTTCTTCGTGCGCTACACGTCGGGTGTCATCTGCGCCCCCCTGATGGGGGAGCGCCTCGACGACCTGGCGCTACCGCTCATGGTGACGGTCAACACCGAGTCCATGCGCACGGCCTACACCGTCACGGTGGATGCCGCCGACGGCACCACGACCGGGATCTCGGCGGCGGACCGCTCACTCACGCTCAACCTGCTTGCCGACCCCAAGTCGAGCGCGAACGACTTCAACCGTCCTGGCCACGTGCTGCCGCTGCGCTACCGGCCCGGCGGTGTGCTCAAGCGCGCAGGCCATACCGAGGCGGCCGTGGATCTGGCCCGGCTGGCCGGCTGCCACCCGGCGGGCGTGCTCTGCGAGGTGGTCAACGACGACGGGACCATGGCCCGCGTGCCCGACCTGATCGAATTCTGCGAGAAGCACGACCTGCTGCTCATCTCGATTGCCGACCTCATCCGTTACCGGCGCGTCAACGAACGCCTGGTCGACCCGATCTCGTCGGCGAGCATCCCCACCATCTACGGCGAGTTCACCGGACACGTCTTCCGCGACTTCGACGACACCGAGCACCTGGCGCTGACGTACGGATCTGTGATGGGCGCAGAGCCTGTGCTGGTGCGCGTGCACAGTGAATGCCTGACCGGCGACATATTGGCGTCGATGCGCTGCGACTGCGGCTCGCAGCTGCACGGTGCCCTAGAGGCCATCGCCGAAGCAGGTGCCGGCGTGCTCGTCTACCTGCGGGGCCACGAGGGCCGCGGCATCGGCATCGGCCACAAGATCGCTGCGTACTCACTGCAGGACCGCGGCCGCGACACGGTCGACGCCAACCTGGAGCTGGGCTTGCCGGTCGACAGCCGGGAATACGGCATCGGGGCGCAGATACTCGCCGAACTCGGCGTGCAGCGGATGCGCCTGATGACCAACAACCCCAACAAGATCGGCGGGCTGTCTGGCTACGGGCTCGAAGTGGTCGAGCGAGTGCCGACGTCGTCGAATGCGAATCCCTTCAACCGGGCCTACCTGCGCACCAAGAAGATGCGCCTCGGCCACCTCATGGAAGACGAGGTCGAAGGCGCGGCCGAAGCCGACACCGATCTCGAAGAGGCGCCCCCGCTCGCCGACTGATGCCCAACCTCGTCGCTACCCGGCGGTCCAGCAGCGGTCTGTCGACGTTGGGGTGGCTGTTGTTGACGGCTGCTGTGGCGGCGTTCACGGCTTCTGCGGTGGTTGCGGTGGGGTCGGTGGTGCGTGATGTGGGTGTGGATGCGGGGAGTTTCAGTGCGCGTTTCCGGGCGGCTCGGATCCATGCGGATTCGTTGACGCGGGAGTGGCGGGCGCACCATCCGACCAGTCAGTTCGAGGCCGATTCGCTGAACCGGCGCTACGGGGAGCGCTGCGCCCGTCTCGGGATCACGTATGCGGACACTGAGGCGCTGCCGTTCTGGAAGCCGGGTGTGCTCGACTCCGGGGGCGGCTGGTACGAGGTACACAAGCTGCCGGTGTGCAGCCTGCGCAACGTGCGTGGGGAACGGGAGCGTTTCGGCTCCCTCCCGGCGGCGCCCGCCGGTTCCGAGGGGTCGGCGATGCGCCAGACCGAGTGAACGTCATCGGCAGGCGCCCCTGGGCCGGCATCGGCGGCGCGGTGCCGACGATGTGCGGGTTCAGCGTGCCGGGTCAGAGCGTCAGGAACTCTTGCGCTCGCATTTTGCTTGGGGCTTGTTGGTGCCCGGGTCCTTCTTGTCGGCGCTGGTGAGGGCGGCTGCGTCTGTGGCATCCCCAGGGTTCTTGTTGGCGGGTCGTTTGAAGGTGGCGTCGACATCGAGGTTGGTGTCGCTGTAGAGGATTTCGAGGCGTTCGCAGCGGGCGGTGAAGTACAGCTCCCATCTCTGCCATGTGTTGAAGCGGGCGTCGTTGACATCGGCCGTGCGTGCTTCGCGGATGACTGTGTCGGCGGCGACGTTGGCTGCGGTGGCGCGTGCGCTGGCGCCGCCGAGCTGTTCGGCGGTGTCGTCGACGACGTTCTGGACGAGCACGACCGCCAGCGCGGCGAGTCCGGCGACGGCAGCCACGATGAGCAGCCATTCCAGCGTGGTGAGGCCGGCTTTGTTCCTGCGGCTGCGGCGCCCGGCACGACGCGACGGATCCGTGGCCTGGTCGGGTGCGGTCGGGGAGTCCTCCGGATGGGCGGTCGGCTGGGTTGTCGTGTATGTGCTCATGTGAGTGTTCCTTTGCTGTGTGGGTCGGCTGTGATGTGGGTTGGTGGGGGGACGGACAGGTCGGTGGGTTGCTCGGGCGGGCGCGCTGCTCGCTGGCCGCGGACGCGGGTCATGGGAGCGGTCCGACGGCGCTGAGGCGGGCGGTGAGGACGAGCCCGGCGCCGAAAGTGAGCGCGGGTGCGCAGCGCACTGCGGTGCCGCGTCCGCGGCGCAGCGTGGCGGCGAGTGCTTGGGGCACCGCGGCGGCGGTGCCGGCGGCGAGGCCCCACCATGGCCACGCCGGTCCCCACCAGCTGAGCAGGAGGCTGTTGACGATGATGAGGCGGATGTCTCCGTAGCCGATCGCGCCGGGCCGGGTGCGGTAGACGACCTCGGTGAGCGCGCCGACGGCGAAGGCGCCGGCGAACGTGGAGAGGCAGCGGCGGGGGTCGCTGAGCGCGAGCGCCGAAGCGCCCAGCAGCGCAGCGATGGCGATGCCCGCGGCCCAGCAGGCCCGCCGGCTGATGACAGCGTGGCGCAGATCGGTCCATGACGCGTGCGCGCCGAGCAGCGCCCACGTGCCCACGGAGGCCCAGACGCCCGCAGCGGCGCTCATTGCTGCTCGCTCTCGCCGAGGTCGCCGGGTGTGTTCTCGACCGGCGCCCGCGTGCCGGCGCGGACGATGACGTGGGCGCCGTGCCCGTGCACTGTGCTGCTCGCGAACAGGCCGCGTATGGGGGCGACGGCGCCGTCGGCTTCGCAGGTGACGTGGGTGGTCACGACGAGGACCCGCTGGGCGTGCTCGGCAGCCGAGCGGGCTTGCTCGAGGTCGACATGGGCTTCGGTGACGAACCCGGCGGTGCCGGGGGCGGGCCGCGGTCCGTTCGCGCAGAGGAGGTCCAGCCCCGGCCGGGTGCCCAGCACTGCTTCTGCGGTGAGTTCGCGTCGCTGGGCGTGGTCGAAGCCGCCGGGATGGGTCGCGCGGCTGTCGGCGCAGCACACTGCAGCGGCGACGGCTGCTTCCTGCGCGGCGAGGCTGGCGACGAGTTCGGCGCGGGCGCCCTGGCCTGCCCACAAAATGAACAGCACCCCCAGCGCGAGCATCGGCGTGAGCGCCATCAGCTCGAGCGAGGCGGTGGATCCGCGTTCGTCGCGTGCTGTGCATCGCATGGGCGCCCCTAGTTGCCGAACGCCGTGCGTGTGGGGAGCGTTTCGGCGAACGACAGCGCTTCGTCGCCGAGCCGCGGCAGTCCTTCGTGCTGCACCGTGTCGAACAGTGCGCCGCAGTCGGGCGGCTCGGCGCTGTCGTCGCCCGCTGGCAGCGTGATGCGCCCGATTGCTTCGCTGCGGATGGTGATGCCGTCCGGCCACACGCGGGCTGTGGCCCAGTCGCGGGTGCCCCAGTCGGCTGCGAGGGCGACATGGGCGGCGTCGGCGATCACGGCTCGGCCGCCTGCGCGGCAGGGCAGACTGGCCCGATGAGTGTCGCTGAGCGCCGTCGAGGCGGCCGATGCCGTGTAGGCGCTGCTGTAGAAGCCCGCGATGGCGGATTCGTCGAAGCCGCGGGCGCCCAGGCCGGCGAGCAGCGACCGCGCGAGGGTCTCGCAGGCGCGCTGCAGGTCTGCGTCGAGCGCGTCGGCGGCCCCGTCCGCGGCGCGGCCGGGGGCAGGGCCGCACTCGGGCGGGAACCAGCTGATGCCGCCGTGGTCGCGGCCTTGGGCGTCGCGCCACCCGGCTGCGAGCGAGGCGAGATTGGCGGCTGCGCTGTCTGCGGAGGCCTGCGCTGCGATCCTTTGCGGCACAGCGGCGGCGGTCACGGCTGCGAGCACGAAGACGGGCGCCATCAGGATCACCAGCAAGGTCACGGCGCCGCCGGTCTCGTCGCTGCGCGGCGGCGGCGGCTCAGCCGACGGCCGGGCACGGGCGCTCACGAGCGGCCTGCTGCTGTCGGGCGCGAGGAGCGTGGCGAGGTGCTGCCGTTGCTGATCCTGTGGCCCGGGATCATCGTGCTGCTGCTGATCCTCGCGGCGCACGCGTTCTTGGTGACGGGCGCCCGGGCGCAGGCCGAGGCCGCGGCGTCCGCGGGCTTGCGTGCGGCGTGGGCCGCGGTCGGCGACGCAGGGCTGGCGCATGCAGACGACGGCAGCGTGTACGCCGGTGCCGATCCGCATCCTGGTGTGTCGTCGATGTCGGCGGCTGCGAACGACGCCGCGGCGCACGCGGCAGGGGCGAGCCCCGACGGGTGGCGTTGGTGGACTCCCGAAGCGGTGACGGTCAGCAGCGATTGGTGCCACAGCGGCGCCGACGCGGGCCTGCGGCCCGGTCCGGGTGCTCCGGGATGGGTGCGGGTGGAGGTGTCGGGCGAGGTGGTCGGCCCCTTCAGCGCCCTGTGGCCCGGCAGGCTCGACCGGGTGCACGCGGCAGCAGCCGGGCCGGCGGTGCTGTCTCCGCTGCCTGATGCGAACGCCCCCGGTGCACAGGACGCGGCCGATCTCAGCGGCGGGCTGCCTGTGGTGCCCGCCGGCCTGCCTGAGTGCTGATCGGCGTTCATCGGGGCGGGCGGCTGATCTGGCACACCCAGCGTCCGCTGGTCTGCGGCGCATCGCCGGGAACGAGCGTGGTCGTGGGGCCAGGCGCGAGCGTCACGGTGGTCGGGGCTGTTGGGTCGGGTGCCGTCGTGGGTGTCGGCTCGGTGGTGGGCGCCGTGGTCGGCGGCGGGGGAGCGATGACGATGGGGACCGTGTTCCAGGTCCAGCTGGCTGCGGCGAGCGTGTCGGGGTAGGCCGATGGGAGGTCTTCGCAGTGGCGCTCGAGCGTCGCCAGGGCTGCTCGTGCGTCGGCCAGCGCGGTGTCGTCGGCGGAGGTCTCGGCGACGATCTGCGGGGCGGTCGCTTCGTCGGAGATGCGGGCAGCGTCGATGCCGGCGTCGATGAGGCGTCCGCCGGCGTCGACGGGGGTGCGGGCGCTTTCGTCGAGGAGGTGCTGGAAGGCGACCGTCATCGCGGCGGCGAAGCCGCCGGCGGCGGCGATGACGAGCAGCCATTCGAGGGTCGCGAGCCCGGCGAGGTCGTGGCGCGGCATCGTTCAGGGGGCCTGGGTGATGATGCCGCCGGTGAGCGACACGAACGGCGGGTAGATCAGGATGGCTGCGAGCGCCAGCGCGACTGCGGTGGCGGGCAGCACGATGATCTGGTTGCGCCGTTCGGCGGCTTCGCGTTCGCGCCCGAGGGTGTCGCGCCACAGGTTGTCGGCTGCGGCGAGCACGGCGTCGGCCATGCGGGTGCCGCGGCGCGCGGCGAGTTCGAAGGCGCCGACTGCGGCGGTGAGGCTTGTGAGGCTGTACCGCTCGACGAGGTCGGCGAGGCCTTCGGCGGCAGGGCGGCGCTCGTTCTGGGCTCGCTGCAGGTGCCGGTGCAGCAGTTTCCATCCGGCTCGGCGGCCGGCTTCTGCGGCGGTCAGCATCGCTGTGTGGGGGTCTGTGCCGGCGCTGACCTGCTGAGCGGCGAGCACGATCCACAGCCGCACGACTTGGTCGAGTTCGGCCCGGGCGCGGCGGGCGGCATCGCGGACGCTCTGGGCCGGCAACTGCCATCCCGCGACCGTGACCAATGCCACGGCGAGCACTGCGGCGACCGGCGTGGCGGTCCACAGGGCTGCAGCAACAGCACCGACGACTAGGCCGCCGACGAGACCAGCCGCACGCTGCGCCGCATAGATGCGCGGCGTGACCCCGGCAAGCCGCAGGTCGGCCCGGCGGCTCTGCCTCGGCTGGGGCAGCAGCCCCAGCATCGCCTCCGCGGTGCGCCGCCGCGCCGGACGCTCCCGCGGGGCAGCAACAGCCGCGATGGCGAGAGCGGCGCCTGCCGTGAAGACGCCTGCAGCGAGCAGTACCAACGCGGTCGTGCTCACAGCGGTTCCCGGGCGCGCCCGCGCCGTTTGGGATCGACCAGGACCGACGGGTCAGCGCGCACGACTGAATGGCGCACCAGGAATGCGGTGGCGCCCAGCAGCACGAAGGCGATGAGCATGAGCACGGCTTGGCCGGTGGGGGTGCGGTAGGGCTCGAAGTAGGCGGGGTTGTTGCGGTACATGAGCGTGATCACGCCGCTGGCCAGTGCCAGCAGCGCGATGGTCTGCGTCCACAGCTGCACGACGGCTTCGGTGCGGGTGCGGTGCAGGGCGACGATGTCGCCGATGCGCCCGGCGAGCTCTCCCAAGGGTCCCGCCAGCGACCCGCCGGAGGTCGCGGCGACCCGCAGCCCCGCGGCAACCTCGGGTTCCCAGGTCTGCCCGGCCGCGGCGAGTTCGCCGGTCGCCGCGCTGAGGCCGGCGAGGCGCGCAGTGCGGGCTGTTCGGGCGACGGTGTCGGCGATCTGGGGCGGGGCGTGGGAGGTGCTGGCGGCCAGAGCGTCGCCGAGCCCCGCACCGGACCGGGCCAGTTCGGCAATCTGACGCGTCCAGGTCTGCCACGCCACCGCCTCGGCGGTATGGCGCCGCCGCTGGGCCGGCGCTGCGACGAACGGCGGCAGCAGCAGCCCGAGGCCCCCGGCGAGCACTGCCATGCCCCACAGCCGCGTCGCCGCGAACCCCCCGGCGGCGCCGCACGCCGCGGCCACGCCCTGGATGATCCACAACCGCCGGCTAGGGCCCAGTCCCGACCTCGCAGGCACCGGCGAGCTGCGCGCCGAATGCGCTGCGGCAGCGGCGCTGGACTCAGGCTGCGCGTCGCCGCCCGGCGCGGGGGAGGCATCATGCCGCCTACGGGCCCGCCCCCCGATCACGCCGGTTCCGGCCAGCGCCGTCACTGCCGCGCCGGCTGCGAACAGCAGCCCGAACCACACAGCGCCGGTCATGGCCGGCGAGACTCGCTGGGCCACGCGGCGGTGTCGGCGCCGCCTTCGGCGAGCCGTTCGGCCAGCTCGGGGCTGCGCGGACGGCCGGTCATGATGAGCGGGTCTGCGCGGTTGGGTCGGGCGAAGATGTCGTGGACGTCGAACCGGTCGTCGGGAGCGCCGAGCACCTCGGTGATCTGGCGGATGCCCCGGAACCCGGTGCGCGGGTCGCTGCCCATGTGGACGACGAGATGGATCACGTCGGCTGCTTCTTGGATCAGCGCCGACTGCGCTCCTGCGAGGCCCGAGCTGAGGCAGTAGCGGACGATGCGGGCGAGGGCTTGGCGGGGCGACGACGCGTGGATGGTGGCCATGGAGCCGTCCGAGCCGGTGCCGCATGCGGACAGGAACGTCGCCGCTTCGGGTCCGCGCAGCTCCCCGACGATCACCCGGTCCGCGCCTGAGCGCAGCGAGCGGCGGGCGAGCTCGGTCATGCCGATCTCGCCCTCGCCGTCGCTGTTGGGCTCGCGTGTCTCGGCCGCGAACACGTAGGGGTGCGTGTCGCCCAGGAACAGCTCGAAGGTCTGCTCGAGGGTGCACACGATCTCGGTCGGGCCGATCTCGCCGAGCAGCGCGCGCAGCAGCGTGGTCTTGCCGGAGCCGAGCGCGCCGCAGATCAGCACGTTCGCGGGCGCAGGCGGCCGCACCGCGGCGGCGAGGAACTCTGCGGCCTCGTGCGTCAGCGACCCTGCGGCGACGAGATCGTCGAGCCGCACGATGCGGTGGCGGTGGCACCGCACGGTCAGGTACGGCTGCCCGCACACCTCCATCGCCGCGAACACCCGCTCGCCGCTGCGCAGCCGCAGATCCAGCAGCGGCGCCGACTGGTCGAATCGGCGGCCCGTCTGGCCGTGAGTGACGGCGAGGTGCGCGACGAAGCTGATCATCTCCTCGGCATCCGCGAACAGCCCCCCGATGGCCTCCTGGCGGCCGCCGACGAGGCCCAGCACCCCTGTGTGGGGGCCGAACAGCCAGATGTTCTCCACGTCGTCGCGTCGCAGGTACCGCTCCAGCGGACCAGTGCCGAGCAGTGCTTCGAGCCGGCTTCGCAGCCACGACAGCTCGTCGTCGCTCAGCGACTCGCCGCGTGCGTCGAGCGCTTCGGCCTCCCGCGCCCGGGTGATGTCCTCGGCGATCTGTCGGCATGCGTCCGCCACCGCCGGCAGCGGCTCGGCCGTGCTCAGCCGGCGCTCCTGAACCCGCGGCAGCACCTCGTCCCAGATCGCCGCCGCCAAGCTCATCGCCGCGCTCCGGTCGCCGCAGATGCCGACACGTCGGTGCGGGGCGGCTCCGGCGGGCTGTCGGCAGGACGGTGTGCCCACGGCAGCCCGTTGGTGCTCGCTGTGTCCAGCGACCGGCCGGCCGAGAGCTCTGCGCGACGGCGCAGATGGCCCGAGGCGGCGCCCAGGGCGTCGAGCGCGGCTCGGTCCCGCCTCCTCGCACGACCGCCCAGCAGCGCCGACTCGCTCACCGGCCCGAGCCGGCCGACGACCGGCAATCCCGCAGCAGCGCTCGCCGGCCGCGGACTCTCCGTGTCGCCTGCGCTGGCGTACACCAGCGTCAACGGGTCGGGATCGAAGCGCAGCCAGAACGCACCGAGCACGCCGCGCAGCCCGCCGGGCGGCGCAGTGCCCGCCGCAGGCGACAGCGTCACCTGCAGCGCTGCTGCGCGCGTCAGCGCCGCATAGGGCTCGGCGCCGGATCCGGGCATCGACACGATGACCGCCCACCGGCCGCCGAGTGCGGCGACCGCGTCGGCGCGTTCGGCCAGCCACGCCGCCGAGCGGCGGGCGCCGGCGGGATGGCCGGGTGCCCCCAGCAGCAAGACCGAGCCGCTCCCGTCGGCGGGCAGCGCCCAGCAGTGGGCCGGCACGCTGCGCTTGTCGAGGGGGGTGCGTGCTGCGATCAGCGACGGCAGGCCCCGCTGCGCGGCCGGCACCCCAGTCCGGGTCGCCGCGCTGATGCGCCTGGCGAGGCCGGTGCCGTGCGCGTCGGCGTCGATCACCAGCACGTCGCGGCCCGCTCGTGCCCACGAACGGGCGACGCCCACCGCGAAGGCGCCCGTGTCGAGCGTCCCCGCAGCGGGCTCCGGCGCGTCCGCGTCGGGGTCGCCGCCGGCGCGTACGGCGAGCATCAGCCCTGCTCCCATGCCCGCCGCCACCGGTCGTTGAGCTCGGCGGCGACGGCGTCGGTGTCGGAGCCCTCGGTGACGCGCAGCACCATCGGCGCCGCTCCGAGCCGCTGGGTAAGCGTCCTCCACCACACCCACTCGGCGGGCTCGGCCCACACGCCGAGCATGCCGTCGCGGTAGTGGTCGAGCCGCACCGCCCGCAGCACCGACCGAGGCCTGCCGCCGCCCGCGCCGTCGGCAGGCGCGCCGGGGTCGACCAGCAACGCCAGGTCGCCTTCGGTGATCGCCGATGCGGCCAGGCTCAGGTCGAGCGCGATGATCGCCTCCAGCTCGCCCGGCGAGGCTTGTGCGCGCCATTCGTCGCCGAAGGGATGCAGCGCTGCGGCCTCCTGCTCATAGGAGGCCGCCCACAGGCTGTCCAGATCGGCGGCCAGCGCGGCGGCGTCGCCGCCGAGCGGCACCGGCAGCACCATCGGCGGCGCGCCCAGCTCCGCGGGCAGCGCCCGCCACCGCACCCACTCCCCAGGCGGCACGAACAGTCGCATGGCCGAGCCGTCGAAGGACGTGAGCTCGAGCGAGCGGATCACCGACCGGGGCCGCCCCGCCCGCTCACGCGACGGCGCCACGCCGGGGTCGACCAGCAGCACCGTGTCGCCCTCGCTCACCCCCGACGGCGCCAGGCTCGCATCGAGCGGGACCACCACCTCGAGTGCGTCCCCGAACGCACCGGCGGACGGCTCGACGAGCAGATGCGCCCCGAGCAGCGACCCCGCCGGCACATCAGCCGACACAGCGAGCCCGGCCAGCGCCTCGGCCGCCTCCGCTGTCCACGCGATGTGCGGGACGTCGCCGAGCAGCACCCGTGCGGGCGCCAGATCGGCAGCGCTGAGCACGTGGCCCTCAGCCAGATCGCGGGCTGCGACCACCGCGGGGACGCGCTGGTCGAACGCGTCGGCCGTCGCCCAGAACCCCGTGACGCTGGCCGCCATCAGCGCCACCCCGCCCAGCCCCCACAGCGTCCGCTTCGCCGCGCGCGGCAGCCGCCGCCGGGTCCGCGCCGGCGCTGCCGCGCCGACGGTCCGCGCCCCCGCGGGCGGCACCTGGGCCCCTTCAGGCATCAGGGCAGGCAATGGTGCGGGCGCGGTCCACAGCGGGCCTGCGCCGGTCGGGGTTGTTGACGGCGATGCGGTGCGGGGTTAGCGTGCCCCGCTCATGACCCGCCTCCGCCGACAGTCCGCCCAAACGGGGGGGGGGGGGTCCCGGAAATCGCCCGCCCCGCCGCGCGAACCGACCGGGCCGGCTGGGCTGGGCGTCGCGGCTGGCGGTCGCGACGCTGGTCGCCTCCTCGGTGATCTCGGGCGTGGGCGCCGTGCCCTGGCTGGAGCGCTCCGATGCTGACGGCGACGGCGCCGAAGAGCTCGGCGTGGAATGGAACAGCCTCGCCGCCGAAGCAGGCGCAGCGGCAGCGTCGGGGGCGCCGGGTCTGAGCTGCCCCGATGGCATGGTGCTCGACGACGGGCTGTGCAAGACGCCCAAAACCGAGACCGTGCCCGTCACGCAAGTCTGCCCCCAGGCCGGCGACGGCTACGTGCCGGTCAGCGACATCGGCGAGCACGGGGAGTCTCATAGCTGCCAGAAGACCGTACCGGCGCACTGTGTGGGCGGCAAGGTGCTCCACGAGGGCAAGTGCCGGACCGCCACCGTCGAGCACGAGCCGGCGACGTGGGTCTGCACCGCCGGCACGCCGGTGACGAGCTCGGGCGATCACGGGGTGGCCCGCAACTGCGAGATCGCGCTCGACACGCCGACCTGCTCGGGCAAGCAGATCTATCGCACCAGTCCGCGCGAGGGCTGCTATGTGAGGAACGTGTCCTATGAGACCAAGCCGCACAGGCACAGGTGCCCGCCGGGTTATGCGCAGGGCCACGACGGGATGGCCGCGACGTGCACCATGACGGTGTCGCCGCCGCAGTGCCCTGCCGAGCAGACGTACCGGACGTCGCCGAGCCGGGGCTGCTATGAGCAGGAGGACTACTACAGGACCAAGCCGTACCGGTACCGGTGCCCGTCGGGGTATTCGCAGAGCCACGACGGGTTCGCCGCGACGTGCGTCAAGACCGTGCCGCCGTATTGCGCCGGCGGCGAGACATACCGGACGTCGCCGCGGCGGGGCTGCTATGAGCAGGAGGACTACTACAGGACCAAGCCGTACCGGTACCGGTGCCCGTCGGGGTATTCGCAGGGCCATGACGGATTCGCCGCGACGTGCGTCAAGACCGTTTCGCCGTATTGCGCCGGCGGCGAGACGTATCGGACGTCGCCGAGCCGGGGCTGCTATGAGCCCCGGGACTACTACCGGACCCGTGGCTATGAGTGGACGTGCAGCCAGGGCACGCGGGTGACGGCATCGGGCGATCACGGCGTGTCCTATTCGTGCAGGATCGCTGTGAGCCCGCCGACGTGCCCGAGCGGGCAGACCTATCGCACGTCCCCGGCCGCGGGCTGCTACAACAAGGAGAGCTATCGCAACTCGCGGCCGTACCGGTATTCGTGCCCGGCGACCTACACGCTGCAGACCTCGGGGATCGCCTGGTCGTGCACCAAGACCGAGACCTACCGCAAGCGGGTGTGCGCGTTCGACCCGATCGCCGGACAGCAGTGCTGGTACGAGAACCGCACCCGCACGCTGACAAAAGCGGCGACGCGGACGTGCCCGTCGGGATACTCCCCCGACGGGACCGGCTGCACCGCCGACACGGCGTCGACCCGGTGGAAGCGCACCCGCAGCACGCCCACGAAGCACCGCTACGAGGCGGCGGCCAAGTCGTGCCCGTCGGGCTACTCCGACAACGGCGCTTTGTGCCGGTCCGACACGGCGTCGCAGCGATGGAACAAGACGACCAGACAGCCGATCACCACGCTGACCCGCCCCGCCGTGCCCTACTGCGACACAGGATTCTCCGACAACGGCAGTCTGTGCCAGTCCGACGCGGCGTCGCAGCGATGGAACAAGACGACCAGACAGCCGATCACCACCCTGACCCGCCCCGCCGTGCCCTACTGCGACAGCGGCTACACCGACAACGGCGCTGTGTGCCAGTCCGACACGGCGTCGCAGCGATGGAACAAGACGACCGGACAGCCGATCACCACCCTGACCCGCCCCGCCGTGCCCTACTGCGACAGCGGCTACACCGACAACGGCGCTGTGTGCCGGTCCGACGTCGCCACGGTCACCTGGGACCGCACCGACAGGGCGCCCGCCAAGCACCGCTACGAGCCGGCGAAGCCCCGCTGCGCCACAGCAGGCTTCGAGTACTCCGCGACGGCGACCCGCTGCGAGAAGACCGCCTACACCGACCCCACCGAGCCGCGCACCAAGCACGTCGGCCGCCCGCCGGTGCCGACATGCCCCCACGGCTATGACGCCGCCGGCGCAGGCCGCTGCGAGCGCACCGTGCTCGGCGACCCCACCCGCGTGCCCGACGGCGCCGAGTGCATCGACCACCTCGGCACGCTGGGGGCGGGCACCGTGACGCGCAGCGGCACGCTGGTGGCGGGCACGGTGACCCCCAGCGGCAAGCGGGCGTCGGGCTGCGCGTCGCTGCGGCGAGGCGACGCCCAGTCGCCGCACTGGGCGCGCCGGTACTCGCTGTACGTGTCCGCGGCGTCGACTGCGACGGTCACCGCGTCGTCGGCGGCGGCTGACGTGTTCGTCTATGTGCTGTCGGGCACGGACGCCAGCCTCGTCGTGGAGGGCTCCGACGACGACTCGGGCCCCGGCACCGACGCCGAGGCCTCCGGCGTGGCCCTGGAGGCGGGCGTGCTGTACACGATCGAGGTCACCACCTCAGCGGACCGCGTCACCGGCGCGTTCACGCTCGCCGTCACCACCGCGCTCGGCGAGCCGCCGGTGGCCATCAGCGGCCTCGCCGACGCCGAGGCGACCGGACGCGGCACCCTCACCGCCGCCGACAAATTCACCGTCGAGCCCGCCGACGCGGCCTGCACCGCCACCGCTGCGGGGGTCACTCCGTCGGTGGCCAAGACCGCCACGCCCGCCGAGCGCACCGTGAGCGTGACGCTGACGGCGCCGTTCAGCCACGAAGTCACCGTCGCCTGCGACGCGCCGCGTCGGACCGCCACCTCTGTGAGGGTGACCCTGACCGGGCGCCTGCCGGAAGTGTCGGTGACCGGCTTGGACGACTCGGTGCCCGTCGGCAGCGCGAGCTACGCGCTGGACACCTTCACCGTCAACCCCGCCACAGCGCGCTGCACCGCCACCGCTGCGGGCCGCGGGGCGGGCACGCCGTGGGTGAGCAGCCTGTCCGCCACGCGCACCGTGCTGGTGCGCCTCGGCCCCGGCGGCGCTGCGGAGGTCACGGTGACCTGCACCGCCGCGGGCTACAGCCCCGGAACAGCCAAAGCCGTGTTCTCCGCCGAGCCCCGCCCCCAGATCGGCACCGTCGCCGCCAAGTTCGCACCCGCCGACGCATGCACCACAACAGCAGCGGCCCAACACGCCGACGCCGCTCACAGCTGCACCCTCGCCCAAGGCAGCACCCTCACCGTCACGCTCACCTCCACCGCCGACCACGCCACGATCGCCACAAGCTGGGACACCACCGGCGGCGTCGCCGCCACGCCCGGGAAGGCACGAGCGGCGACGCCGGTCATCGGCCCCGACAACGCCGCCACCGGCGACTGGCAGGCCACCCACACCGCCACACTCGCCTGCACCGCCCACGGCGCCGCCACCGCCACGGTCACCGCCGGCCGGCACCCCGCCGACGACACCCACACCACACGCATCGGCATCGACTGCAGACAGCAAGTCCGCATCAGCGGCCTCGACGACGCCACCGGCTACAGCACTACAGGCGCCAAAGCCACGGTCAGCGACGCGTTCACCGTCGAGCCCGCCACCGCCCACTGCACCGCCGCGCCCACAGGCACTGTCACCGCCCCCGACCCCCGCCGCCCAAAGGAGCGACTGCTCAGCGCACAGATCACCGCCGGCACCACCACCACCGTCACCGTCACCTGCACCAACAACGACCGCGCCGACGGAACCGCCGAGGTCGATCTGACCGCGGCGGTGCCGCGGGTGACCTCGGTGGCGGTCACCGCGGACTCGGGCGGGTCGTGTGCCGTGTCGTCGGCGCCGCTGCCTGCGGGCGCGGACGCGGCGTACCGGTGCACGGCGACGCGCGGCGCCGATCTGGTGGTGTCGGTCGCGGCGGACGCGAACACGAACGGGCCGTCGCTGGGATGGGATGCCAGCGGCGCGGTGCGGGTGGTGCGCAGCGCTCAGGATCGGCGTGCTGTTCCGCTGATCGCGCCGGGAGGGTCGCTGAGCGGCTGGCGGCGTACCGGCACTGCGACGCTGAGCTGCGCCGCCGGCGGCGCTGCGACGGTCACGACAGCCCTGCCGGGCGCGGCCGACTATGTGACCCGGGTCGATGTCTCCTGCGGGCAGCGGGTGCGCATCGGCGATCTCGACGACACAGCCGCTGCGGGCACTGCGACGGCGGCCGTGTCGGACACGTTCGCGGTCACGCCCGCCGCGGCGCGGTGCACCGCGACAGCGACCACGGGCACGCCGGTCGTGTCGGCTGGTGTGGGCGGGGTGCGCGCTGTGCGACTCGACGTGAGGGTGGGGGCGTCTGCTGTGGTGACGGTCACCTGCACCCACAGCGGCCACGACCCCGCCACGGCGACAGCGACGTTCGCTGCCACCCCAGCAGGCGGCTGCGGCGACCCGCTCGGAACGCTGGGCGTCGGCAGCGTGACGCGCAGCGGCACGATCGCCGCCGATGCGGCGTGCATCTCGCCTCAGCGCGTGCGCGACGGCGGCGACGCCAAGCGGTACTGGGCGCGCCGTCACACCTTCACGCTGGCCGCCCCGGCGAAGGTCACCGTCGACGCCGGCTCGCCGACACGACGCGGCCTGGACGCCTATGTGGTGCTGCTGGAGGGCCACAGCAGCGACGGCACCGGCACCGTGGCAGGCCGCGACAACAACTCAGGACCCCGCCGCGACGCCCGCCTGGCCGCGCTGGCGCTGCCCGCAGGCGACTACACCGTCGAGGTCACCACCGCCGGCAAACGCCGCACCGGCAACTACCGGCTGCAGGTCACCACAGCGGCCGCCCCCACGGCTTGCACCGACGACCTGGGCACGCTGGCCGCGGGCCGCTACACACGCACCGGCACCATCACCGACGCCTGCGTGTCCACACGCCGCGGCACCCCCACGGCCCGGCCCGGGGCGCGCTGGCACACCTTCACGCTGGCCGCCCCCGCCTGGGTCGACATCGACCTCGCCGCCGCAGCCGCCAGCCCCCTGGACCCCTACCTGGCGCTCATCGGCGCCGACAACGGCACACCCACCGTCATCGAGCAAGACGACAACAGCGGAACCGGCAACACAGCACAGATACAAGGCCGGTATCTCGAAGCCGGCACCTACACCGTCGAGGTCACCGCCGCAGCTGCGACCGGCACCACCGCCGCCGGCGACTACACCCTCACCGTCACCGTGCCCATCCACGGCCTCGCCCAGTCATACGACGCCACCGTCGACGAGCAAACCACCATCAACTTCACCTACTGGCCCACCAACGCAAGAATCGACGCACAGTCGGCGGAACTACTGACAGAACCAGCGGGACGAAATGGAAAGGGATCGGTCACCGCTACGCCGACGGTCGTGAAACAGCACTCGGTCTCGGTGTTGTTGACCACCAGTTCGGCTGCGAACGGCGAAACTTCTTCTAGGTATTATCAGCGCAGTTCCTCGCCTTCGGCGACGTCCACCAGGGTGTTCCCTTCAGGACTTGGCGCTGGCTGTCCGGATGGCAAAGTACTGAGTGAGGTCAATGGGATCCTGTGCGTGAATCCTAGGACTCAACCGCTGCCAGCGAAGCTTCATGAGGTGGTGCCCGATCCAAGCAGCGGTGTCAAGTACCGGGGTCCGTACCTAGTGACGCCGGGTGCCCTTAGAGGTATCAGCCACGCATCTGCGCGGGCGCTCAATCCGTACGGCACGACTTGCGGCATCACCGTACATGAGCTGACGGCGCTTCTTTTGGGTATCGGATTCCGGGAAATACCCAACAAGGTCTGGGTTGACACGAATGAGAACGGCGATGACGACGGCCCGGTCGACGACAACGGCAAGGAGTTCGAACGTGAGAACGCCCGTTACGACGCGAGATCGCTGATGACGCTGTCGCGCAAAGACCACAAATGGACGCCTGTCGGCGCAGGTGAAGACAATTCGCGGCTGTACTCGAACGACTCGCTTACCGATGGCCCATCGCGGGCGTTCTGGCACCCCGGTGTGGGAATGTGGCAGATCGATAAGTTCAGTTCGACAGACCTGAATCACGGCCAGCGGGCATCCACTCGGTTCGGGGCTCTCCGGGTCGCCCAAGTGTTACTCAACGCGTATTGCGGGCCGTCATCAGCGCCGCTCCCGGAGCCTTCGCTCAAGGAGTTGACCAATCTGATGTCCAAACAGTGGCACGCGTGTAGGCACCTCGGTGAGGAGAACCTCTGCTGGATAACGAAGAAGAACCTGATGCTCCACAACGATGATCTGTTCGTGCGGGTCAGCGCCAATGCGGACGATGACAGCACCATCGGCGGTGCCTTAGCCCGGAATTGCAGATGGAATACCCAAGACGGTCGGTCGCCTACTGCCCCTCTTGCGTGCTACTTCTACGACACGGCACATCCGGAAGGAGCCGTGCATAACAGCTTGCCATACGGGCATAAGTCCAAAGCGGCCCGTGAGGACTGGATGGACAAGAGCAGTCCGTATGCGGCACCGTTTGTTTCTCTGAATTACCAAAAGGGTAGGTTTGCCGTTTTTCCGAAGTCGTTGCTGCCGGGTTCAACCAAAACGCTGATCAAGCGGGTTCCCCTGAACCCTCGTCCTGGCAGAGATGCGACGACGGAGAAGATGTTCCAAGTTCGCCGAATAACGCACACGACATGGCACGAGAACGATCATTTCGACGGGCTCCAACTGGAGATGCTGATCTGTATCCGTCGTGCGCGTTCCTATTTCCCGTTGTGCGATTGGGTCAGTGTCAATGCCGACTCAGGATCGGTGGGTGGCAGTTTTGGCACACGTATCGCTCCCCAAAGAGGCCGCTGAGGCTGCCACATGTTCTTTCGTCGGCGTTCCTTCCTGTCCGTCGTTGCCGCGGCCACGGTCGTGGCGGGCGGGCTGTGCTTATGGTTTGTCGTGCCTCGTGCTAAGACGGTCGAGACGCCAGATTCAGCACCCATCAAGACTGATCTGCCCTCAATGATCTTCGATGACCGAAGTCGGTGGCGGCTGACGCCAAGTACCGGTTCGCTTGCACCGGGAGAAATCGACGGCACGAGAGCAGGGATCGCATGGACAGACGCTACCGGGCCCCTCAGGGCAACGACCTTCACGGTGCTCAGCGAGGCCATCGGCGAGATCCTCGACCTGTG
This sequence comes from Candidatus Poriferisodalis sp., assembly GCF_965203655.1. Taxonomy (GTDB): domain Bacteria; phylum Actinomycetota; class Acidimicrobiia; order Acidimicrobiales; family Poriferisodalaceae; genus Poriferisodalis. Next base: position 220,646 of record NZ_CBDBDD010000002.1, on the reverse strand, counting down.
CGTCACGGAAGATGCCGTTGCGGCCTTCTCGGGTGCCCGCGATATGCCTGCGGAGTCCGACATCGTCCAAGTCGTCACAGAGACTCAATACGCCTTGGGCTGCCGTGGCTCTGGCCCGGTCGTGATGAAGGGCCGCTACGCATATGTCCCGCCGTTCGGCGGGGAGCTTCAGTTCTTCGAGAGTCGGCACCAGGCCGTCATCTATGGCGAGGATCTTCAACGCCGCCTAGGCGTCGGTTGGCACGAGAATCCGTCGATTGGCTCGCCGTTGGGGTTCCACAGCGGAACCATGGGAACGGCAAGCTACGGCACCGGCGTAACGGCGGGTGCAGAAGATCTGCGCGTTATCCCCGGATCGGTGAGCGCCAACGCAGGAGTCTTGCGTGGCTTAGTCCGCAACCGGTCGGCAACCCACTTCGCGTATCGGGTTGAGGTTGCTGTTGGTGACCTAGCGTGGGAGTGGCCGTTGTCGGTGCAACCTGGCGAACTGGCACCTTTCGAGATTCAGGGGTGGAGATCCGACGAGATTCCACAGATGACAGAACTCGTCGTCTCTGCGGAGATGTCGACTGACGTGGACCTGTCGCGGCAATTCCAGTTCCACGAGATGTGGCAGCGTGGTGTCATAGCGAGGCAGGATTTCGCGACCTACTTGCCGCGCAGCGTGATCGCCGAGTTCCCAGCCGAGACCGAGGTAGCCACGTTCCTGACCGCGAACGATGTAGTCGCCTCATCGCACCCAAGCCTCGCGGAACCAACAAGGAACTTGGAGACGTTTCCGGTAGCGGCATATGTCGCTTGGGTTCGCAGCGACGGCAGCATCGCTGATATTGACCAGCTCATTCTCTCTGAATACGACGATTTCGTCGATTCGGATGGCCACTCGAGGACACGTCCCTTCGAGGTCCACCTCTACTCCAGAGCCGTCCATGCTGGCACCGTCAACCTCGCGTTTGCGGCGGACCCACGCGACCCCTTCCTTGATGGCTACCTGCTGTGGATCGGCGGCATCCACGAGTGAGTCTGTGGTAGGTCGATGGGCAGTCTGCACTTGCGTCGGCAGATCGACGCTGTCGTACAGCACCGGGCTGGCGTGGCCGCGCTGAGCCGCACCGGAGGCGGCACGCCGGTCGTGTCGGCTGGTGTGGGCGGGGTGCGCGCTGTGCGACTCGACGTGAGGGTGGGGGCGTCTGCTGTGGTGACGGTCACCTGCACCCACAGCGGCCACGACCCCGCCACGGCGACAGCGACGTTCGCTGCCACCCCAGCAGGCGGCTGCGGCGACCCGCTCGGAACGCTGGGCGTCGGCAGCGTGACGCGCAGCGGCACGATCGCCGCCGATGCGGCGTGCATCTCGCCTCAGCGCGTGCGCGACGGCGGCGACGCCAAGCGGTACTGGGCGCGCCGTCACACCTTCACGCTGGCCGCCCCGGCGAAGGTCACCGTCGACGCCGGCTCGCCGACACGACGCGGCCTGGACGCCTATGTGGTGCTGCTGGAGGGCCACAGCAGCGACGGCACCGGCACCGTGGCAGGCCGCGACAACAACTCAGGACCCCGCCGCGACGCCCGCCTGGCCGCGCTGGCGCTGCCCGCAGGCGACTACACCGTCGAGGTCACCACCGCCGGCAAACGCCGCACCGGCAACTACCGGCTGCAGGTCACCACAGCGGCCGCCCCCACGGCTTGCACCGACGACCTGGGCACGCTGGCCGCGGGCCGCTACACACGCACCGGCACCATCACCGACGCCTGCGTGTCCACACGCCGCGGCACCCCCACGGCCCGGCCCGGGGCGCGCTGGCACACCTTCACGACCGTGTCCGAGCCCTTCACCGTGTCGCCGTCGACCGCCGCGTGCACCGCCGCGCCTGCTGCGGCGTCGGTCACCGCGGGCAGCGGCAGGCGGCGCACCGTGTCCGCGACCATCGACGCCCCCGGGCCGCTGCCGGTCACGGTCACCTGCACTGCTGCGGGCCGCGGCCCCGCCCGCCAGCAGGCCACCCTCACCCACGCCGGCGCGCTCACCACCATCACCGCGCGCGCCGCCGGCAGCGGAGGCGAGTGCGAGACCGCAAGGACCCGCCGCGGCATCGACGCCGCGTATCGGTGCAGGATCGGGCGCGGCAACACCGTCACCATCGCAGCCGACGCCGTCGCCACCGGCCCCGGAATCGAGATCGCCTGGGCCACCACCGGCGCCATCACCGCCACGGGCCACCGGCTGGGTGCTGCGACGCCGACTTTCGGGCCCGACAACAGCATCGCCGCCTGGAAACGCACCGCATCGGTCGATCTGGCCTGCACCTCAGGCGGCACCGCCACCGCGAAAGCCACCCTCGCGGGCACCACCGCGAAGAAGACTGCCCGGCTGACTGTGGTCTGCGCTGACGCCGTGCAGATCACAGGCCTCGAGGACGCCTCGGCCGAGGGCACCGGCACCGTCGCGGTCACCCGCGGCTTCACCGTCACGCCCCCATCCGCTGAATGCAGCGCCGACCCCGCCGCAGCCACCGTCACCGAAGGCGTCGGCGGCGCCCGCACGCTCAGCGCCCGGGTCGCGGTGCCCGCCACGCTGGAGGCCGTCGTCACCTGCGAAGCCGACGGCTACGCGGACGCCGTCCGCCGGGTCGCGCTCACCGCCCGCCGGCCGTGCTCGACCCACCTCGGCACACTGGCCACCGGCACTGTCACCCTCAGCGGCACCATCACCAAGGGCCAATGCGCCGCCAAGGCCCGCCGCACGGCCACCGAGAGCGTGTTCTACGCGCAGGGACGCCACTGGGCCAAACGGCACACCTTCACCCTCGACACACCCGGCTGGGTCACCATCAGCCTCGACAACGCCCCCGCCAACGCCGAGGCGCTCGACACCTACCTCGTGCTGCTCAAGGACGACGGCAACACCGGCACCCCGGTCGCACGCAACGACAACCGCAGCCGCAACAACAAAAATGCCCGCCTGACCGGCGTCTTCCTGCGGCCCGGCCGCTACACCATCGAAGCCACCACCAAAACACCCCGAACCGCCGGCGACTACGACCTCGGCGTCCAAGCGACCGCGTCAGGGCTGCGAACCAGCTACACGGCGACCGTCGGCGCCCCGAAGTCCATCACCTTCAACTACTGGCCCCCACACGCCGAGGTCGCGGTGCGGGCCGCTGCCGCGGAGGAGTTCGGGCTCACCATCGCCGCTGACAGGAGCGCCGGCTACGGCACTGCCACGGTCGCGCTCACGCCGCGTCTGGTGCACGGCCACGAGCTGACAGTGCGAGTCAGCAGCGACACAACGCACGACCGGACCGTGAAATTCAAGCTGACAGCCAAATGCCCCACAGCGCCGTCGATTCCCAACGGGCCCGGACTCACCCTCACCACCAGCCCCCACAACGGCGTCCTGTGCATCCGCGCAGGCACCAGCGACGACGCGCCGGCAGCCTCGACCGGCACGTGGGGTGTCGATTACCGCTATGAGGTCACTCCGGGCGCGCTCAACGGGATTCGCGCATCGGCCGAGGCGGCGCTCGCGGCGCGTTCTGACCGGCGCGAATGCGGTTTGACGGTGAACAAGCTTGCCGCGTACCTGCTGGCAGTCGGCCACCACGAAATCCGCGCTACCCATGAGACCCGTGTGGACGGGGGGTTCAAGCACGCGTTCCGGCCGCGAACACCGGCGAGATCCGCCATGTCATTGGGCCGCGGCGACCACGTCGGCGAGGCGGATGGCAATGTGAATCTGTATTCGGGCGGGAAGCAGAAGAAGCTGCCTCACCGGGCTTTTTTCCATGCGGGCGTCGGCTGGTGGCAGATCGATGACCGTGGCGAGTGGCCGGGTCTCAATCACGGGGAGCGGTCGGACACCGGTCTTGGCCTCAACGGCACCTTCGACAGCGCGACAGAGGATGAGGATTCAGCGGATTCGGCGGGTGAGGCCATCGCCGAGAAGATCGCTGGCCAGTACTGCGACAACTCGGACGGGGACGTAGCGATGAGGAGGCTGTTCAGAACCAATACGTGGTATGGGTGCCTCGAGCCAGTTGATGGCTGTCACAAGAGTTCGGGCTTCCTTTACTTGGACAGCAGCGACGATCTGTATGTGACGATCGGCAACAACCGGGGTGACTACAGCAGTTCTGGCGGCGTGAAGGCGCATCGGTGCCGTTGGAATGTCGATCGCTCAGCCGAGCCGGTTGCGTGTTTCTTCCATGACCCGGATCCTGAGCGGCGCGAAGGCTGGCTGGACGACTGGGCGAAGACTACGACGGGGATGAAGGCGAATCCGCTGGCGGCGCCGTTCATCTCGTTCACCGATGGTCCAGAGGGCAGCGAGAAAAGGTTCGGGGTGTTCCCCGGGAAGATCCTGGGGATGTTCGAGTCGGGCACGTTTGAGACGCACTACAACGCGGTGCCGCGTGGCGAGGATGCACGTGCCCAGACGAAGTCTTGGTCGTCGGGCTCGTACAACTTGGGCACGGAATCGGCGCCGCGGCCGGCGATTTTGGAAGTCGAGGTGTGCGACGAGCCTGAGTGGGTGTCCTCGAGCAGCGGGCCGTGCCGGTGGCACAGCGTCGAAGATGAGCAGTTTGCCGACGCGATGAACGTGACGCGGTGATGAGCCTTCGGCCTGTGAAGCGCCCGATGGCTGTGGCCTGGTTGTGTCTCGCGGCTGTGGTGGGTTGCAGTTCAGTGTCGGTCCCCGGGACTGTGGCGCCGTCGGCGCCGGAGCGGGTTGCCGCGGCGCCGTCGACGTCGGCGGCGGTTCGAGCCGAGGTTCCTCGCGGCCATGGGGAGGTGGGCGTCGAAGCGGCCGCCGGGCCGGTCTCGCGTGTCGGGGCGTCTTCGAGCGCTGCCGGGTGGGGCGGCCCTTTCGGGGGCGCGGACCTGTGGCTGGGGGCGGGTGACGCGCCCAGCGGGCTGCAGCGGGCGCTGGGTCCCGCTGACCTGCCAGGCCCGCTGCTGCGGTTCGCGGCCGGCCGGCGGGATGAGGTTGCGGACCTGTGCGAGCGTCCCGACTGGGCCGACGGCCGCGCGGGCAGCTTCGGCACGCCGTTGCCTGAGTGGGGAATGTCGGCGCGGTCCCGACGGCGGGCAGAGCACGACTATGTCAACTGCACAATGGGCCGGTTCGAGATGGAATTCAGTGCCCCATCGCTTGCCCCGGTCCGACATGATGCGCGCGTTCGGCACTTCTGGACTCGTGAGGCTGCCGATGCGTGGTGGGGCGAACTCGTCGGCGCGGCCCGCCAGCGCATGACCGAACTCGAGGAGTTGCGGGGGTTTGTGTTCTCGAGGGGATACGTCTCGACCCCGGGTCCCCCGGACTGGCTGGAGATGCGTCTCGCTCCTGTGGACGCCCCGCTGGATGAGCTCAGGGTGGTGCCGAGGTCTATCTTGGTGCGCGACGGGGTGCTGCGGGGCTTGGTGCGGAACTGGTCGCGGCGTCTGTGGGCCTATGAGACAACCGTCCGCGTCGGCGGGCGCGAGTTCGTCTGGCCGCTGTCGGTCCAGCCAGGCGAGCTCGCGCCGTTCGAGATTCACGACTGGCGCGGCTCCGCGCAGCCCGACCCCTCCGAGATCGGCGTCACGGCCGAGATGTCGTGGCACGTCGACCCGTCGCGGGCATTCGGCGGGAACACCTTCAATGCGGGGGGCTATAGCAATCTCGAACAGCAACGCGTCCTGGTGACCGGGCAGGGCTGGGGCCGCTACAGCGACGTGTGGGATGACACGCAGGCCGGCACGATGTCGGTGGGCGCGTACACATGGGACCACATTCCTTTGCACGTGCCTACGTCCCATCCCAGCCTCGCGGAGGACATCGAGACGCTGTCAGTGCGGGATCTGCGCGGCTACGGCGCGAAGCTCGACGGCGACGGCCGCGTGCTCGAGGTAGGCCCTGCCTTCGTGGGCCACATCTCGCTGGTCCCGCTCGAGGACGCAGATCAAGAGCCTGACGAATGGCCAGAGCCTGTCGAATGGCGGTACACCGATGTGACCGAGATCCGCGACGGCGAGCCAGACATTGTTGATCTGTGGTACTGGGTCTTCGAGGAACTGCCCGAATGGGTCTTCGAGGAACTGCCCGAAGGCGCCCGCCGCACCAAGCGCACCAAGCTCATCGAGTCCTACCACGACTACGACCCGCTCACCGCCGAGTACCGGCGCCTTGTCAGCCACTACGGCGGGTTCATCGTGTGGATCGGTGCCGCGCACCCGACTCGGACCTCGGAGTGAGCGCTGTGGCGATGCGAGGGCGCTGCCCCCTTGACACATAGCGGACCTCACAGCACCGGGCGGCGCGTTCGTGTCTGTTCGCGCCTGGTCGGCGTTGCGGTGGCTGGCTTGCTGGCAGGGGCGTGTTCGGGAGAGGCGGCGGTGCAGCCGGCAAGCGATCCCGTGACGACTGCTGCCGCGCTGGAATCGCAGTTGCCGGTGCCGACGCTGACGACCTCGGCAGAAGACCCGGTCGAGGAAGCAGCGTCTGCTGAGGCTGTGCCGTCGACGACGGTGTCTGTGCCGTCCACGACTGAGGTGTTGGCGCCGACGAGCACGTGGGTGGTGTTCGAGGAGGTGGAGGAGCCGCCTGCTCCGAGAGTGTTCGATCGGGTGCGGGTGCCGCAGTCGGAGGGGGACGTGAAGGGCGCGTTCTATTGGTATCCGTCTGGGATACATGGCCCTACTGCTCCCCCGAAGGTGTTCGAGCATGCTGGGGCGGTGTTCGATGCCTGCCGCGTCGAGGACGGGTATTTCGAGGCTCATGGGAGGTATCGCGGTTTTGGGGCGGCGCCGTCGGGGGAGTTCAAGCGGGATTGGTTCCGCTGGAAGGCCCCCGATGATTGCAGGGGGCCTGCGCAGGTGCTCGAGCGGCCGTTGCTGGGTGTCTGGCCTGGGCGCTATTTCACTTTCGACGACGAGGGCCAGCAGAGCCCGTATCTGGTTTCGCCCCAGGAGGCCTTGGAGTGGTACGCCGCGGCGGTCGGTGAATATGGCGAGAACGAGAGCTCGATCCCCGCGGGCATGCTGCCGGCGGGGACGGGGGCCGCCGTGTCGTCGTATGGCGGGCCGGGAAGCGTTGGGAGCTCGGTGCCGACGGCGACGGCTTCCCTCATCGAGTACTCGGGCGTCGCCGATCTGCTCGATGAGGTGCGGGTGCTTCCCGGCACGGTCGCGGTCGGCGGCGACGGCGTGCTGCGGGGGCTGGTGCGGAATTGGTCGCGGACGATGTGGGCGTACGGGGTGACGGTTGCTGCGGGCGGCGCGGAGTGGGTGTGGCCGTTGTCGATTCAGCCCGGCGAGGCGGCACCGTTCGAGATCGAGATCTGGCGTGGCCCTGCCGATCCGGCGCTGATCGACTTTCGCGTGTCGAGCGAGATGTCGAATGATGCGGATCTGTCGCGCGCTTGGTTCTTCTGGTTCGACCACTTCTACCGTGACGACGAACACCACTTCGGGAATCGTCCGGCGGCGGATCGATACGTGTTCGAGCGTTTGTCGCCCTTGTCTCACCCGAGCGGGGGGGAGGAATGGGCGCCGTGGCTGGTGCTGGACTTGGCCCTGTATGTGGCCGACCTGAACCCTGACGGCACGGTCGCCGACGTTCGCAGTCCCGAGTTCGACGAAACGGGCCCTTTCAGGGACAAGGACCGGTACGACCCGCACGACGACTCGCAGCTGAGCTATTGCGACGGCCTGGACGTGGCCCGTTGTTTTCCGGGCGAGGAGCGCTGGGTTGGGGCGGTCAAGCTTTATGTTGACAACGCTGACGATTACTGGGAGACCGCTTTCAACTACTCGTTCGTGGCGTGGGTGGGCATGCCGCATCATCGGGCCGGCTGATGAGCTGCACGGCAGGCGAGGACCCGGTGGCGAGTTGTGGCGGCTTGGCGCCGAGCGCAGCCGGCCCCGCGCGCTGGCGCCGGTTGGGGGCGCTGGCGGCCGTGGCGGTGCTGGGCTGGAGCTGCGCGACAGATGACGCGGCGCCGGGTTCGGCTGCGACGCACCAGGGGGTCGTCCCCGCGACAGCGGCGATGGTCGGCCCGGCTCCGTCGGCGCCTGCTGCGACGGCCGCGACCGAGCCGGCTGTGCCGGTCGTGCTGCGCCCCGGTGAGGGTGTGCAGGTGAGAGCGGCTGGGGGGCCGCGGCCGGGGTCGGGCTTCGTCGGGGAGGTGTACCGGCAGATGCTGGGTGAGCTCGGCTATTCGGTGTCTGAGCCGCGCGACTTGGTGGTGCCGGGTTCGAGTGTGGCTTATCTGTATCTGGCCGAGGGCGAGTTCGACGTGTGGTTGGACGGCCGCTATCCCTACGACGAGGTGTGGCTGGACGGGCAGCGGTTCGACGGGTCCCGTGTGGGCGACCACGTCATGGCGCTGGGACAGGGTCACCCCGTCGACGCCTGGATGGGCTGGCTGATCAGCAAGGACTTCGCCGACGAGCACGGCGTGTACACCCTCGATGCGTTGAACGACGACCCGGCGGCGGTGGCAGCGTTCGACGTTGCCGATGCGGTGCCGGGCAACGGCAAGGCCGACATTCTGACGCTGCCCGAGGGAGTCCTCAGCGGTGATGTCCATGCCGCGCAGGTCGCGTTCTCGGGGTGGGATCGCATCGCTTTGGTGCGGCTGGGCTCTGAGGAGTTCTTCGCTCTCGACGAGCGCTTCGAGGAAGCGGCGTCCCGGGGGGTTCCGATGATCGCCGTGGCGAGCTCGCCGTCGGAGCTGGTCGCGAAGCTGCGCCCCGGCCACGAGGTGTACTGGCTGGGCGTCGAGGGCTTCTTGGACGATTCGAACCCGCTGGGCCATCCCGACGGGGAGCTGTTCTCACAATGGACTCGCGGCATCGACGGCACCGGCGGGCATGGGTCGCTCGGCCCAGACGAGTGCCCCTCAGCCGCAGCCGATCCACAAGGGCTGTGCCCGCTGGGCTGGGTCGCCAGCACCCGCACGGTCGCGGCCAGCACCGAGTTCGCTGCGTCGAACCCTGCTGCCGCGGTTCTGCTCGATGCCGTGTTCGTGTCAGCAGCGGACGTCTCACAGGCGCTCGTGCGCGAGGCCCAAGGCACCGACCCAGCAGCGCTCGCGTCTGAGTGGATCGCCGCCAACCGTGCGTCGGTCGATGAGTGGCTGACCGCAGCCCGAACAGCGGCTTCCGGCGGATAACAGTGTCTCGCGTCGGCGCGCCCACCTCCATCACGGCGCGCACCGCCACCAGCGGCGGCGAATGCAAGACCGCTGCGGTGTATCGGTGCAGGATCGGCCGCGGCAACACCGTCACCATCGCCGCCGACGCTGTCGCCACCGGTCCCGGCGTCGAGGTCGCCTGGGCCACCACCGGCGCCATAACCGCCTCGGGCCACCGGCTGGGTGCTGCGACGCCGACCTTCGGGCCCGACAACAGCATCGCCGCCTGGAAACGCACCGCCACGGTCGATCTGGCCTGCACCTCTGGCGGCACCGCCACCGCCAAAGCCACCCTCGCGGGCACCACCGCGAAGAAGACTGCCCGGCTGACTGTGGTCTGCGCTGACGCAGTCCAGATCACAGGCCTCCAAGACACCTCAGCCGAGGGCACCGGCACCGTCGCGGTCGCCCGCGGCTTCACCGTCACGCCCCCATCCGCTGAATGCAGCGCCGACCCCGCCGCAGCGACGGTCACCGAAGGCGTCGGCGGCGCCCGCACGCTCAGCGCCCGGGTCGCGGTGCCCGCCACCCTGGAGACCGTCGTCACCTGCACCGCCGACGGCCACGCGGACGCCGTCCGCCATGTCGCCCTCACCGCCCGCCGGCCGTGCTCGACCCACCTCGGCACACTGGCCACCGGCACCGTCACCCTCAGCGGCACCATCACCAAGGGCCAATGCGCCGCCAAAGCCCGCCGCACGGCCACCGAGAGCGTGTTCTACGCACAGGGACGCCACTGGGCCAAACGGCACACCTTCACCCTCGACACACCCGGCTGGGTCACCATCAGCCTCGACAACGCCCCCGCCAACGCCGAGGCGCTCGACACCTACCTCGTGCTGCTCAAGGACGACGGCAACACCGGCACCCCGGTCGCACGCAACGACAACCGCAGCCGCAACAACAAAAATGCCCGCCTGACCGGCGTCTTCCTGCGGCCCGGCCGCTACACCATCGAAGCCACCACCAAAACACCCCGAACCGCCGGCGACTACGACCTCGGCGTCCAAGCGACCGCGTCAGGGCTGCGAACCAGCTACACGGCGACCGTCGGCGCCCCGAAGTCCATCACCTTCAACTACTGGCCCCCACACGCCGAGGTCGCGGCGCGGATAGTGGCAGCGCCGGAGCTGCTGCCCGTTGTCTTCGCCCGCGACGGCAAAGCCACCATCACCCTCACGCCGCGCTTCGCTGGCGTCGATCGGTTCACCGTGCGCATCCGCAGCGGGGTTGGCGCCAATCGCCAAGACCGCCTGTTGAGCACCGGGCTTGCGGCAGCGTGCCCGGCCGACAAGTGGCTCAGTGCCTACAACGGCTTGTTGTGCGTCGGCAGCCTGCCCGCTGACCCGGTTCCAGCGGTGGGGCAGTACCGCCTCACTCCGGGCACGCTGCTTGGGGTTCTCGAAACTGCCCAGGCCGTGATCGACGCACGTGGCGAGTCCGATGCCTGCGGGCTGACTGCGAACAAGCTCGCCGCATTCATGCTCTCCATCGGCTATCGCGAGATTCCGCACAAGTCTGGTGGTCGCATCTCGCCGTCGCCGGCGCGATCCCCGATGACCTTGGGCCGAGCGGACAGCCATACGAACATATTCCTCAGCGCGTCGCAGAAGAAGAGGAACAAGCGACTCTATTCCGACGACAGTCCTGCGAAGGAACCCAAACGAGCGTTCTTTCATGCAGGCGTGGGCTGGTGGCAGATCGACGACTACAGCGAATGGGGAACGCTGAACCACGGCCAGCGAGCTGAGACCGGGCTGGGTCCCGATGGTCAATTCGACAGCAACATGCCGGGTACGGGCGGTGAGATGATGGCGGATTTGTTCGCGGGCTTGTATTGCGGAGCCGCGAACGATGCGCAGGGCATCCTCAAGGTCGGCAACAAGATGAAGGCGAAGTGGGTCGCATGCAAGTTTGGTAAGTGCATGAGCGAGCAATACGAGGAGATCTACCTCGACAACACCGACGATCTGTACGTGACCATCGCCGAGAACGAGGGGCAGTACGCCACTGCGGGCGGCGTCGGCGAGCGCGTGTGCAAGTGGAACTACCCGCAGCCGAGTGGGGGCAGTTTCGGTGATGAATTCAGTTGCTGGTTCTATGACACGACGCGCCCGGAAGGACGCATGCATGACTTGAATCCCGAAGGTGACACATCGATACCGCTGGTCACCCGCCAAAGCCCGCTGGCGGCACCGTTCGTGTCGTTCACCTATGACTCGAAGCGGTTCGCGGTGTTCCCCGGGTCGATCCTGTCTGTCCTCAGCGGTGGCGCTGTGCCAGTTGATTCTTCGCGCATAAGGACGGTGCCAGTGGCGAGCGACGCGCGCGGGGTGGCTAAGGCGTGGCAGGGGAGCACGTACAGCCACACGGTTGACGGCAGGCCGGTCGAACTCACATTGTCGGTTCGGCTCTGCGAACAGACTGGTTGGATTCACGCGGGGCGCTCGAATGCGCCATGTCGTTGGGTGAGCGTGAACGCTTCCGATTTCGCGTCACGGGCAGGCATCCGTGCGGACTGAGGGCGGGCGCGGGAACTGTCGAACATGGCAAGCGATGGCGGCGCTGTTGGCGCTCGCGGTGGCTTGCAGCCCGGCGCCAGACTCCCAACAGGCCGAAGTATCGGCGCCGGAGCCGGGGGTTTCTGTGCCCAAGCCGTCGATTGGGCAGGCCGCCGTCTCGCACACTGCAGAAGAATCGGCCGTTGGTGTCCCAGAAACGGCAGCGAGGGGCGAGACTACTGCCCAACCGTCGCAAGCAGCGCTGCCGTGCAGTGCGGACTCGGCTGGACTGCCCGGACCGGCTGGACTGCTCGGCGAGCCTGATGTGTTGCTGAGCGCAGGTCTGCCACCGAAGGGCCTCCAGCGGCACCTGGGGGCGGGCGATCTCCCGGGGCCCCTGCTGTTCTTCCCGTGGAGTCCGGCGGGCGGCCGCTATTGCGTGTTTGACATGTGCGGCCGCACAACGGTGTCGTTCCTCCGGGGTGGCGACTTTGAATCGTTCGCAGACTGGTACGGCGACAACCAAGCGAACAGGGCGCATAGGGGCTGTCTGGAAGAGCGATTCCTGGCGATCGCGAGCGGGCTATGGACTGGGTCCGCGCAGCGGTACTTCGAGTATCGCGGGACGGCTGCTGGCTGGGTGACAGAACGTGCCGACGAGGAGGCCTCGCTGCGGCGCACGCGACGCAGCAGCGGGAAACTGCCCCCGAGTGTCGAGGCGTACGGGTTCACTGGCAGCTCGTCTTGGACAGGCGTGGGCGAGCCGTTCGGGCTGGTGTATCCGCCCGTGGATGCGGCGGCCGACGAGGTGCGGATCTTGGCGGAGACCGTGGAGGTGCGTGATGGCGTGTTGAGGGGGCTAGTGCGCAACTGGTCCAGGCAACTGTGGGCGTACGACATGACGGTGATTGCCGAAGACCTGAGCTTCATGTGGCCGCTGTCGATCCAGCCCGGCGAAGTCGCGCCGTTCGAGATCGCCGGTTGGAGCGCCTCCGCGGACCCGAAGCAGATCGAGTTTGCCGTCACAGCAGAGATGTCACTTCACGCGGACATGTCGCGGGCGTTCAGAGCCGGGCATAGACCTACGTTGTGGGCACAACCCGAGACGCGACGGTTGCTGCCTGCCGGGCTGCGCGACAGTCACCCCGGCCTCACAGCGGACGTGGGCGTTGATTCGGTCTCGCTGGGTATCGTCGCCGCAGAGTTCGTCCTCGACGCCCCGGCCTCGCACCCGAGCCTGAGCGATGACATCGACGACCCCGTCATCGGCGACCTACGCGCCTACGGCGCTGTGTTCGACAGCCAAGGCCGTGTGGTCGAACTCAGTCCGGCTGAAGTGATCGCCGCTGGCGTGTGGCTGCCGGATCTGTTGAAACAGTCGCGCGACGCCGAAGGAGGCGTGTCATTGCACAGCCTGCCGCACGCCGACTACGACGCTCGGCACGGGGTGAGCGTCGTGCTTGACGTGCATACGCCCCATGCTGAAGTCGAAGGCGACCGACGCCTTGATGCCTCGGATGACGCAGACCCATACTGGTCATGCATTGAGAGCATGCACGACCAAGTTCGCTGCCCGCGCCTGTTCGAAGGAGGGTTCATCGTCTGGATCGGCGGTGCGAACCCGGCCCGTAGTGTCCTCGAGCGGTGACATCCAGCAATACGGTCACTGCCGGCCGGCATCCCGCCGATGACACCCACACCACCCGCATCGGCATCGACTGCCAGACCCCCGTGCGCATCAGCGGCCTCGGCGCCGCCACCGGCTACAGCACTACAGGCGCCAAAGCCGCCGTCAGCGACGCGTTCGCCGTCGAGCCCGCCACCGCCGACTGCACCGCGTCGCCCGTGGGCACTGTCACCGCCCCCGACCCCCGCCGCCCAAAGGAGCGACTGCTCAGCGCACAGATCACCGCCGGCACCACCACCACCGTTACCGTCACGTGCACCGACGACGGCCGCGCCGACGGGACGGAAGAGGTCGATCTGACCGCCGAGGAGCCGGGCCTGTCGGCGGTTGTCGGCGGGCAGACCTGTGCTGCGGTGTCGCCGGCGCCCGCGGGCGCGGACGCGGGCTACCGATGTGTGCTGTCCGATGAGCATCGGCTGGTGCTGGCGGCGACGGCTGATGCCAAGGTGCGCGGCATCTCGATCGGCTGGTCGGCCTCAGGGGGAGCTGCGGTCAGCAGCCGCCGCACCGACGCGGTCGCGGCGGTGGCGGCGCCGAACGGGGAGCTGACCGGCGTATGGCGCCGGGCCGGCTCGGCCGTGCTGGAGTGCACAGCGGACGGGTCGGTGACAGTCACCGCCAAGGCCGGCTCGGGCACAGGCGCGGTCACCCATGTGTCGAACGTGAGCGTCGTGTGCGAGGACCAAGGCGCCATTGCCGACCTGGAGAACGCCGTGGGCGCCGGCACCGGCACCGTGACAGTGTCCGACGTGTTCACCGTGACGCCGGCCGCAGCACGGTGCACGGCCTCTTCGGCGCAGGGCAAGCCGAAAGTGACAGAAGGCATCGCCGGCACCCGCACGGTGTCGATGGGTCTCGCGGCGGTGCCGGGTCGGGTCGTTGGGGCGAAGGTGAGCGTGGACTGCACCCCGCCGGGGCACGCCCCGGTCACCGCAACTGCCGCCTTCACGGTGAGCTATGTGGATTCCTGCGACGACCCGCTGGGCACCCTGGCCGACGGCGTCACGACCCGTTCGGGCACGATCGCGCAGAACCCCGCATGCGTGTCGCCCCAGCGTGTGCGCGACGGCGGCAGCTCCAAGCACTACCCGGCGCGCCGCCACACCTTCACGCTCGCCAACCCCGCCACGGTGCGCATCGACGTCGGGCCGCCGACGCGGCGCGGCCTGGATGCCTATGTGGTGCTGCTGGAGGGGCACTCCCAAGACGGCACCGGCACCGTGGCGGGCCGCGACAACAACTCAGGGCCCCGCAACGGCGCCCGCCTGACAGCCATACGGCTCGCCCCGGGCGACTACACCATCGAGGCCACCACCGCCAAGAAACGCCGCACCGGCGGCTACGACCTGCGCGTCGACGCCCAGCTCGACGTGCTCATCGCCAACCTCAACGGCAACTCCATCGTCGGCACCGGCACCGCCAACGACCACTTCACCGTCCTGCCGGCCGACGCTGCCTGCACCTCCAACGTCGGCATTGTCACCGACCCCGGCGGCGGACGGCGCATCCTCAGCGCCGACCTCACCACGCTGGGCGACACCGACATCACCGTCACCTGCCGCCGCACCGGCTACGGCACATCCACCGCCGCCTCCACCCTCACCGCCCTCACCCCCGTCAGCGACGTGACCGTCGAGGCCGCCTCAGGCGGCACCTGCAAGCCCTTCACCGGCCCGCTCGAACCCGGCGTTGACCGTCCGCTTGTCTGCACCATGACCCGTGGTGCCCAGATGACCCTCAGCGCCCGAGCCACCGGATTCTCGAGCCAGACGGTCTTCGGCTGGGCCGCAGCGACTGGGGTGCGGGTGGTTCCCGCGCTTGAGGGCCTTGATGCGTCTGTGGTGGGTGACGCGGTGGTTTTCACACGGACCGGCACCGGCACCGTGACCTGCACTACCGGCGGGGACATCACAGTGACGGCCTTGATCTGGGGCACTGTGCATCACACGACGACGGTGTCGGTCACCTGCGAACCGCCCGTGGAGGTCACCGACTATGTGCCAGGCAGCCGCAACGGCGCGGGCCCCATGACCGGCACGTTCAGAGTCGTCCCCGCCACAGCACAGTGCAAGGCGCGCCACGCCGACGGCATCCCAGGGCAGCCAGCCCCCGGAGGCACCGGCACGAGCCGCACCGTGTCGGTGACCACTACGACAACGGGCTGGCTTGACATCGAGGTCGAGTGCAGCAAATCGGGCTATGCGACGGACAGTGCGACGGCGCGTTTCCGGGCGGATGACGATGCAGTGTGCGCCACCGACATGGGCACCCTCGGCCACGGGACGCGGACCCAGTTCGGCACCATTGCACAGCACATCACTCGCCTGAGATGCAAGTCGTTCCGGCGCGATGCAGCCGATACCCAGAGCACCTATTACGTCCAGCGATACACGTTTACGATGGCGACCTCGGGATGGGTCAGCGTCGATCTCGACGCCACTGGTACCGGCCAAGACGAGATTGATCCGTATGTACTGTTGCTGTACGGGCATGGCTCGGGCGGCGCCGAGCGTGCTCGCGACGACAACAGCGGCGCAGGGGACAACGCGCGGCTCACCGACCTGTTCTTGGCGCCAGGTGAGTACACGATCGAGGCCACCACCGCGACCGCCGGTGACAGCGGCAAATACCGGCTCAGCATCGACGCCGACTTCACCGCTCGTGCACCCGACCAACTCGCCCGCATCGACGCTCGCGTGGGCCAGGCCATCACTCGCGCATGGGCCTACCTGCCAGCAGGCGCCACTGCGGCAGTGCAGGCAATCACTCCCTCCGGGCTCACTGCCACAGTCACCTCCGACCAAGGCAATGCCGCCCTCACCGCCACGGCCAGCCGCGCAGGCGACTACACCGTCACCGTTGCCTATGCTGCGTCGGGGCACACCTCGACGATCGCGACCGCGGTCAAGATCCTGTGCCCACCCAGGCATGTCACCACCACCACTCGCACCTGCACTCCGCTCGCCACGGCACTGCCCGCCGGATGCACGGTGACATCGCTCAACACGAATGGCTACTGGGGTGCCAACACCGCGGTCGCAAGGTATTCCGAATACAGCACAAAGGCGCCTGCCGCCTGCGAATCGCTGTCCGAGCCCGGCGCCGCCGCCTATTTCAGATTCACAGTGCCGGACCGACCCGGACGCTTACCGGTTCGAATCGCCCTCGACTCCGCAGAATGGCGCGGCACCCCAGGCCGTGTGCATGTTGATGGCGGACAACCGTCGTTGACTCTCTGGCAAGAGCAAGGGGGATCGCTGTCCTTCCATGGTCATGCGTCGGCACACAGCGCAGAGGGGCTGTTCTTCGAACGGGACTTGGCACCGGGGCAGTATGTGGCCGAAGTGGCGCCCTCGCGATCCGTTTCACGTCCGCACCACCGCTACCGCATCACGGCAACTGTCCCCACGGGCCAAAGACAGTACGCAGAGGTTCAACGTCTCGGCCATATAGGCAGCGCTGCAGGCCAATTGACTCTCGCCGAATTCGTGAGAACTCGTGCTCAAGACCACGGCAACTATCCATACCTCAATTGGACTTCGGATCAATGTTCCACATCGCCTGATGAAGCAACTTACAATACGCTCGGCGATGCATGGATTGACATCGGATTGCCGCGCAAAAGAGTGCTGTTGTATCACGCGTGCTGGCGTCATGACTTCAATTGGCGCAACTTGACACGCATCCAGCATCATGTCGATGCGAGAACTGAAAGTTGGACGGACGATACGAGAGAACAAGCAGACGAGAGAATCGAACTCGATATGCGAGAGCTATGCGACGCTAACCTACCGGGCTCGGCATGGGCTGTTGCGCGATTCTCTTGCTATCGTGATGCGGCGATATATCGGTTTGTGATTAGCAAGGCGACTGTGTCAATAAGCTCAGAAATCGGACCACCGGAGCGCATAGAATGACCGCGACATGGGAACGGGCGCTCGCGAAGCAGACAGATGCACATCGAGGGGAAACGAATACGTCGGCTGTCGGCTGTCGACGCGTCCGCTTGTGCTCGTTGTTGCCCATTCTACTGTGCATCCTCTTAGGAGCATGTTCTGGGAATGGATCCGTGCGCTCCGCCGATCCATTCTGGACTGAATCACTGAGATATGAGCTGGAGGAGCATGTGACCATCAACATCGATTCAATAACCTCCGCCCACCGCAACGACGGCCCTTCTGCGGAAGCGATTACTCTCGATGTTAGCGATTTCATAGGCTCTCTGAAAGAGATTGTTCGATATACAACTGTAGTAGCGATACCAGATATAGCACGCTCCGGTCAGTTCGATGGTGCCACTTTCGACTCTGACGATTCAGAAATGCTCGGTGATTTGGATAGTTGGATTGAAAACAACTTTGCCTATCAAGACGCAACACATCAGAAGTACGTCTCTGGTCTATTGACGGCAATTCTGCATCCACCAGCGTCATTTAACTTTGCGTTGCAGGAACAATTCGGTGCCGAATGGGCTTCGCATAAGTTTGACGAAGTGTACGATGAATATTATGTCCAATTGGCGCATGAGTGGCTCATACTGACATCTGCTAATGTTCCGCCCGGCCTCGAGATCGTCGAATAGTTGGTTGATTTTACAATTCTCAATCGTTGGGCGGCATTTTCGGGGCGTGACGTTATAGACATATTGTCAGAATAGACATATTGTCAGACAACTCGATTGGATGCTGCGGCATCCTGGCTTGAGATGTCGGCACCTCGGCTTGAAATGAGTCGGCGCGTATCCAATTTTGGTCTTAGGAAGATGATTTGTCTTTGACGACCAATGTTTCAGCAGACTTGTCGTGTAGCCCTTGGCGAGATTGGCTTCCGAATATCGTGGCAAGCGTCGCCACCAAGATCGCTGCCGGGGGGACAGAAGCTGCGACAACCATCGGTAGTTTGGCCAGTTTTGCCGCTGCCGCGAAGAGAAATACTGCCTGTGCAAGAACCAGCATCAGCATAAGAGACATAGAGCGTATGAATGAGTTCAGGACGTTTGGCTTGCATCCCGTCGTAGAGTCGATGACGCGGATTCCCACGATCAACTTTCCGAGTTGTTTTCCGCATACCGCTACAGAAACGAAATCGTAGAGCAGTGTCAGCGCAACCCAAGCAAGCCAGTACAAGTGGGGTGACAAGGATCCTGAAGGTGCCAGCGTGACGACAGCGGCTAGGTAAAGAACAAGAAGACCGTCGACTATGCGCGCAACGATACGTCTTGCGGCACTAGCCAGTGTTAGTGGGCACATAGCGTCCACAAAGATGAACCCTTTTCAAGCTGGACAATCAGAAACAGAGCTTGCTACCCTGCCATTGACCGATGATCTTAGGGGATCCGCCACAGGACAGCTGCTGCCGTTGAAACGCGCGATACCCGCTGCCCTGCGGCCTTTGGAGGGGACTGTCAGACGCTCCCTTGTCAAGTGGGGTCGTCAGGCGGCCTGAGTACGGTGTTGCGGATGGAGATCTGCGAGGAGCCTGACTGGGTCACGAGCGGCGTTACACCCGCCTGCAGTTGGCCGAGCGCCGTCGATGACGATTTCGATGTCAGAGCAGCGATCAAGACGGACTGAGGGCATGACGGCGTGCAGCCTGCGATGTGTCGTTGGGTGCGCTGCAGGTTTGCTGCTCGCCAGTTGCGCGGCTGACCTGGGGCCACCTCCGTCGACTACGGCCGGCCGAGGTCCCGGTCCGACGGCGACTGCAGTTGCCCAGACAACGCAGGCCGAGGATTCTGAGACCTCAGTTGTCACAGAAGGCGGAGTTGCCGAACTGCCCGCGCCGCCAGTGCCGTCAAGGAGTGCCGCGGCAACCATGCCGCTCAGCACCGGCGAACTGTTGCCCGGCCCGGGGCATACGCCGCCGATGGGTTTGCAGCGGCCCTTGGAACTGACTGACCGGCCTGGGCCGCTGCTGAAGCTGCTTGGCTCAACTCTTGGGTTCGAATACTAGGTGACTGACCATTGCGGCGATGCCGGACAGTCGCAGAGCACCGGGCCGGCTTGCGGTCGTGAGCGCTTCTCGGTCAGGTTCCCAGATGGAGAGCGGTACTACTGGACGCTGCAAGCGGCCAGAAACTCGATACGGCTGAGTAAGTACGAAGCAGCCCGCGCTGCGGCACTGCCTCACCCCACTTACACAATGGGGTTTACCGCGCTGTGGGACGAGCCTTTCGGAACGGTGTTCGCACCGTGGGACGCGCCAGTCGATGATGTAGGGGTGCTTCCGGAGACGGTAGCTGTGCATAGCGGCGTGCTGCGAGGTCTGGTCCGGAACTGGTCGCGGTATCTGTGGGCCTATGAGGTGACAGTCAGCGCCGGCGGACATGTATTCGTGTGGCCATTATCGGTGCAACCAGGCGAGATAGCGCCCTTCGAGATTCACGGCTGGGACGGCCCGATGGATACCGATCTGATCAAGTTCACCGTGGAAGCCGACCTGTCGTGGCACATCGACCCGTCGCGGGCGTTCTACAGCGGCGACGGGCCGACCTTGTGGGTCGGGACCACTACACAGCGGATACTGCCCGAGACCTTGCGTCAGCGCTACCCGACGCTCACCGCCGACATAGCGCTGGGTTCGGTATCGCTGGGGATCGCGCAATGGCGCACCGGTCTGCTCAGGCCCGTCTCGCATCCGAGCCTCGCCGAGGAGATCGGCGACAACTCTGCGTTCGGTGACCTGGAGGTCGAAGACTTACGCGGGTACGGCGTTGTCTTCGACTACGCAGGCCGCATTCTCGATGTGGGCCCTGCGACGCTCACCGACCTTCGCCAGTCACTCGTGAGAGCTGAGCCCCCAGAAACGGAAGTGCGCAGTGTGCCGATCCGAGGCCGCGAGAGCCGCCTGCCGTATGGGCTTGATGTCTTGTTGGACGTACATGTCGCGGAAGTGGAACCTGAGGAGGGAATCGACGAGTACTTCTACGCGGACCGGAAGAACATTGCGGAAGAAGGTGAGATCGCTTGGTACCGCGACACGTACGACGGCGGGTTCGTCTTGTGGGTCGGAGCGGCGTATCCAGCTCGGAATGCTGAATGAGTAGCGCTCGGCACACCAGATTGCGCCGTTCGTGCCGGTGGTTGGGCGTGAACGAGGTGAGGTTTGCGAGCCAGATGGGATTCAGCGGTGTGCCCCAGCCCGGCGGTGTGCTGTGAGGCGCGTCTGCGGGGGCGTTTCTGTGGTGCTGCTGGCGTTAGCAGCGGGGTGCAGTGCTGCGCCGGACGGCCCGCAGGCCGATGCATCGCCCACGCCTGCGGCTGCTGAAGTGTCGGCGACCTCTTCGGGGCCGAGTTCACCGTCGACCTCGGATGCTGGCTCCGCGCGCCGATCAGCGTCGAGCAGCGGAGAGGACGGCGGCTCTGCGCCCACCGGTCCATCGCGCACGGCGAACGCAGGCGGGCCCTTCGGCGACGAGGATCTGTGGATCGGCGCCGGTCCGCTGCCGACGGGTTTGCAGCGAAGTCTCGGCGCTGGCGACTTGCCCGGGCCGCTGCTGGATTTGCCGCACGGCGGGGTGGGTTTGTTTCGGGTGTTCGACATGTGCGGGAGGACCGAGGCTTCGTTTCATGACGGGGCTGATTTCTCGTCGTTGGCGTACTGGTACGGGTACGACACCGCGCGGCGATGGCACCAAGGCTGCACTGCGGGTCGGTTCTTGGCGGTGGCGCGAGGAGCGTGGACAGAAAGAGCGCGTGAGTACTTCGCGCAGCGGCCGGCTGCTGAGTCTTGGGTGGCGGACCGGCGCACGCGTGAGGCGGCGCTGCGGCGCAAGGGCGGCCCGCCGGAGTTCGCGTACGTGATGGGCTTCGTTGACAGCGAGCTGCACGGCTATCCGGGGCCGAGGTTGGAGTCTGCTCCTGCGCACCTACCGGCCGATGAGGTGCAGGTGCTGCCCGAGACGGTTGCGGTGCGTGAGGGTGTGCTGCGGGGTCTGGTGCGCAACCGGTCGCGTCGGCTGTGGGCCTACGAGGTGACGATTGCCGCGGGCGGCCGGGAGTTCAGATGGCCGCTGTCGATCCAGCCCGGCGAGGTTGTCCCGTTCGAGATCGCGGGCTGGGCCGGTTCGGGGGACCCGGAGGCGATCGACATCGCCGTCACAGCGGACATGTCGTGGCACGCGGACCCGTCGCGGGCGTTCGCCGAAATGTCCGGCGGCCAATTGAAGCTGTGGGTTGGGGAGCTCGCGCGGCGTGCGATGCCGGACGCGGTCCGCGACCGCTATCGGCACGTTGTCGCCGACACAGATCCCGGCTCGGTGTCGGTGGGCACGGTGTCGTGGACCGTCGCGCCGATCGAGCCGCCCGGGTCGCACCGGAGCCTGGCCGACGATCTCGAGCGCCTCGCAGTGCCGGATCTGCGTGCCTACGGCGTGGTGTACGACGGTTTCGGCCGGGTGATCGAGGTAGGCCCAGCAGCGATCCTCGACACTCCCGCATGGGGCCCCTTCGACGAAATGTTCTTCCCTGACGTATCGCCCACCGACATACGTGCTCTGTCGGGCTCGGAGGACCTCACGACATCGACGATGTCTGTGCGCTTCGATGTGCACGCCGACGTCGCGACCGACACCAGGTTCGCCGAAGGCGCGCAGGGCACCTACAGGACCAGAGCCGACTTCTACGAACGAGACGGACACGAGGCGGATGGCTTGGTCGAGGGCGGGTTCATATTGTGGATCGGCACCGCAGACCCGGCCCGGGCTGCTGAGTGAGCGCCGCTCAAGTCGTCATCGGCATCGGTCGTGAACCGCGCCGTATGGCGCATCGCGACCGGATGATCCGAAAATCGCTTGCAGAGGCATGGCCGGTGGTGGTTACGCTGGGGTCATGAGCGATGAACCGGCGCCGCAGGGAATGCCCTCGGTGGGCGAGATGCTCGACGAGACCTTTGCGGTTCAGCGAAGGTCGCTGCAGCGCATCGAGGACTCGCAGAAAGAGCTGGAGCGGTCGCAGGGCGAGACGAATGAGCGTTTGGGCCGGCTTGAGGACTCGCAGCGCGAGACGAATGAGCGTCTGGGCCGGCTTGAGGACTCGCAGAGGGAGCTGGAGCGGTCGCAGCGTGGCGTCAGCGAAACGCTGAGCGGCCACAGCGCGCTCTTGGAGGGAATCGCCAGCAAGCTGGACAAGCTCGCATCTTGAGGCCGCCCCGCGGGAGCAGGGAAGGCGCTCAGGGGGACGATTTTGGAGATCGGCATCTCGACGATGTCCGTCGCGCCCTGTTCGATCAGTTCGATTGAGAACGATTCGATGGATGTATGGGGATGCAGTGGACAAAACTGCTAACAAAGTAGCAACAAAAATTGTTGTAATGCTAAGACGAAATTACTGATAACGTTTCGACGAATATGCAAGTAAGGGGCCGGGAAGGCGAGTTCTCCGGTATGGACGAGTTGCCGCGGCGCCTTGAGCCGGTCATTCGGCAGGCGCTGTCGAGCTTCCGGGTGGTGGTGGTCAGCGGTGCGCGCCAGGCGGGCAAGACCACGCTGGTGCGGCGGACGCTCGACGGTGCGGGCACGTTCGCCCGCTTGGACCACGAGGCGACCCTGCGGGCTGCCTTGGAAGACCCGGCGGGCTTCGCGGCGTTCGGGGACACCCCGCGGGCTATCGACGAGGTGCAGCGGGCGGGGGAGCCGCTGATACGCGCGATCAAGAGCATCGTCGACGACGACGCCGGCCGTGGGCAGTTCCTGCTCAACGGGTCGGCCGATTTTCTGACCGTGCCGAGCATCTCGGAGTCGCTGGCTGGGCGAGCGGCTCTGTTGGAGCTGTGGCCGTTCACCCAAGGCGAGCTTGGAGGGGCGCCGGACGGCTTTCTCGAAGCGGCGTTCGCCGACCCGGACCTGCTGCTCGATGCCGAGCCGTCATCGCTGGGCCTAGCGGACTACCTCGAGCGCATCTGCGCGGGCGGCTTCCCCGAACCGGCGCTGATGGCGCCGCGGATGCGCGGAGCGTGGTTTCGCGACTATGTGCGCACCGTCACCCAGCGCGACATCAAGGATCTGACCGGCGCGCGCCGCGTGCGCGAACTGCCCAAGCTGCTCGCGCTGCTGGCTGCGCGCACATCAGGCGAACTGGTCACGGCGAGCCTGCTGCGCGCCAGCGACCTGGGCAGCCGGGACACCATGGAGGCCTATCTGGGCTACCTCCAGATGACCTACCTGGTGCTGCTCGTTCCCGCTTGGTCGCGCAACCTGTCGGCCAAAATCATCCGCCGGCCCAAGGCGCACCTCACCGACAGCGGGCTTGCCGCACACTTGCTCGGCCGCGACCCCCGCTCACTGGCCCGACCCACCGACACAGCGCGGGGACAGCTCCTCGAGTCGTTCGTCGTCAACGAATTGCATCGGCAGGCGTCTTGGCTCACCGACGAAGTGCGCCTGCACCACCTGCGCGAACGCGGCGGCCCTGAAGTGGACATCGTCGCCGAATCCCTCGACGGCCGATTCGTCGCTGTCGAGGTCAAGTCCGCCCCCCAAGCAGACCGTCACGACGCCCGACATCTCCTCTGGCTGCAGGACAAGGCCCCCGACGACTTCGTGTGCGGCGTGGTGCTGCACACCGGCGCACGCGCCTACCGCCTCGACGACCGCATCCTCGCCCTGCCCGTCTCGCGCCTGTGGACGACCGACCGTCTCAGCGACACCTAGCCCCCCAGATTGCGCAAGCGTCCCAGGAAACACCAAACGCTGAGTCGGAGATGTCGGTCGCGCCGCGTTCGATCAGCTCGGGGATGAGCACGTTGATCGTCTGCTTCGTACGGTGCGGTCGACGCGGTCTGCGAGCTTGGTGCGTGACGTGGCGGCGTGCGGCAAATGGGTTGCGGGCGTGCAGCGCGGGGTGGCTAGCTTGTTGGGTGCCATCGTTGCCCGGCATCAGCGGCGACCGATTCTGAACCACTTGTGCGCTCTCCAGCGCCGTGACCTGCAGCGAGGGCCGATGTCCGCTCCTCTTGAATCGATCGCCGCGATGACCGACCAGGCAGACGCCGACGACCTGTCGCCCGCCGATGTCGAGCCACGCCCGGCCGCCCAGCCGCCGACGGGGACTGTTGCTGCGGGTGTGCTGTGGCGGGAGCCGCGGTCGGTGTCGCCGAACGCGATCATCGGGCTGCTCGGCACCTTGCTTGCAGGCGTGTTGTTGTGGGCGCTGACGTACATGTCGTCGCAGATGAACTCGCTGGGAGACCGCATCGACGGCCTCGGCGACAAGATCGACACCGAGATCGGCGAGCTGCGGGCGGAGATGCGGGATGGCTTCGGTGAGGTGAACGCGACGCTGCTGGATCACACCGAACGGCTGGCTCGCCTCGAGACAAGTGCCGGCCTCTCTCGACCTGCGGATGACCCCGCAGATGCGGAAGCCACCGCAGATGACGAATCGAATGACGGCAACAGAGGTTGAGTGATGGCGGCCTGATAGTCGCTCCAGCTGTTGCGGGTTCGCGGTTGTTGCGTCATCTCTTGTCGGGTCACAGCCATGGCGTGTCGCCGCCGAGGATCGACCCGGGCTCCGCCAGCGCCGAGCGGCGTGCGTTGGGAACCTCGTCGAGCGATACCTCGCTGGCCGCGAACTGCCGGGCGCTGGTGGTCTTGCCGCAGGCTTCAGCGTACGTGGTGAGAGGCATCTGATGGACGCTTTGGGAAGATTCCAATGGATGATTTAGGAACAATTTGATGGATGTTCTGAGGCGCGTTCGATACGTTCTCGATCTCAGCCCCCAACCCAAGGCTGCGACCCCTCAGATCACGCCCGACACACAAAACCCGAGTGTCACTGTTGGGTTTGGCTCAGGGGACGATCTTGGAGATCGGCATCTCGACGATGTCCGTCGCGCCGCGTTCGATCAGCTCGGGGATGAGCACGTTGATCGTCTGCTTCGGGGCCACTGTCTCGACCGCGTAGGCCTCGCCGCCCCAGAGCTCGTTCACGGTCGGCGCCTTCATCGAGGGCAGCACGTCCACCACGGCGTCGAGATGCTCACGGCCCACGTTCAGCTTCACCAGCACCTTGCCCCGCGCGTCCAGCACACCGTCGAGCAGTGTCTTGATTTGCGTCATCGCACGCTGCTTGTCGGGGTCGTCGTAGGCAGCCTGGTTGGTGAAGATCTCGGTGTAGCTCGTGAGGATCTCGTCGATGATCCGCAGGCCTGCCGCGTGCAGGGCCCGACCAGTTTCGGTGAGGTCGACCACGGCGTCCACGATCTCAGGCGCCTTTGCCTCGGTAGCGCCATAGCTCAGCCGCACGTCGGCATCCACGCCGCGCTCAGCGAAGAACCGTCGGGTCAGCTCGGGATACTCGCTCGACACCCGCACCCCGTCCGGCAAGTCGGTGAGCGCCCCGAACTTGCTGTCGTCGGGCACCGCCACCACGATGCGCACCGGCCGCGAAGTCGCCTTCGAGTAGCGCAGCTCGCCGAGCGAGACCACATCGCTGTTTGTCTCCTCGATCCAGTCGCGCCCCGCGATGCCCAGGTCGAACAACCCGTCCGCGACATAGGACGGGATCTCCTGGGGTCGCAGGATGCGCACATCGTCAATGCGCGGGTCGTCGATGCTGGCGCGGTAGTCCACCGCCGAGCCCCGCCGCACCGGCAGGTCTGCATCTTCAAAGAGCTGCAGGGTCGCCGCTTCGAGCGAGCCCTTGGGGAGCACGAGCTTGAGCACGGGCGGTAACGGTACCCGCAGCGCTTCACTGCGCCCTGCTGATTTTTCTCGCGCCGGATGGCGGCGTGCCCGAGCCCCGAGGCCGCTTTGCTTCAGGCGCCTCGTCTATTCGCCTGCTGTCTGGCGCTTGTGGATCTCGACGTAGGCGAGGCGAATCTGCTGCAGCGCACCTTGCAGCGTGTCGCCGGCCGGCAGTTGGTCGGCGAGGTTGTCCACCAGCAGGCCCAGGGCGTCGATCGGGAGACGTGCCTCAGCAAGATCGGGAGGGTCACGCCGCAGATGCAATGCCGCAAGCTCGAACAACCCCATCATGTGGTTCTGCACGATCTCGGCCGCAGGCACCGAGACGAGCTGTTCCTGGGCTTCGCGCAGCTGCTCCTGCATCGCGGCGAGCTCTTCGGGATCGAACGGCTCGCCCGTACGCGGATCGATCGGGAGCCCGGTCTCGGGGTCGATATCGAGTTCGCCGGCGAAGGCACCGCCCTCCCCGTCGTCGGCCGGGCCGTATGCGCCTCCTCCGTCGGCCGGGGGAGGAGGACCGCTCGGCGGCTCGTCGGTGCTCTCGCGAGGCACCCGGTGCTCACCCCCCGGTGTCCACAACGTGCTCATCGGCGACCTCTCTGGCTGTCTCGCAGTGCTGCATATGGCCTGCGCTGTTACCCTACGGCCCCTACAACTGGAACAAGCGGGGTCATGCCCCCACCGAGCCGCTCAAGGGCGAGTCTCGGTACCGGGCTCGCAAGAGGACGCCGCGTGGACGAGGAGCGTCCTTTGGACAAGCGAGTACGGCCATAGCACGCGCCAGCGACGGTGACGCCCGGATCAACGAGGACATCAGGGTCCGCGAGGTCCGCTTGGTTGCACCCGACGGCGAGCAGATCGGCATCAAGTCGTTGCCTGAGGCCCTGCAAATCGCCCGCAATATGGATCTCGACCTCGTCGAGGTGGCTCCCAACGCCGCCCCACCGGTCTGCCGGATCATGGATTACGGCAAGTACAAGTACGAGGCGGCACAGCGGGCGAAGGAATCGCGGCGCAAGGCGACGCACACGGGGCTCAAGGAGATGAAGTACCGGCCCAAGATCGGGACCGGCGACTTCGGTACCAAGACAGCAAAGATCTGCAAGTTCCTCGAGGACGGCCACAAGGTCAAGGTCACCGTCATGTTCCGGGGGCGTGAGGTATTCCATCCCGAGCTGGGCGGCCAGATTCTCGAGCGAGTCGCCGAGGCAGTCGCCGACATCGGGAAGGTCGACCAGTTCCCGAGGCTGGACGGGCGCAACATGACCATGTTGCTGAGTCCAGATCGCGCCTCTCGTCAGCGTCGCAAGGCAGCCGATCGGCCAGCCGACTGACTCCCGGCCAGACGATCTGCCGACCGGCGGGCGCTCTGCCCCCCGGTCGTCGGGCTCGCGCTCAGCAAAGCCAACTCAGCCTCAAAGAAGCAAAGCAGCACACCATGCCCAAAATGAAGACACACAGCGGCGCCAAGAAGCGCTTCAAGACGACGGGTTCCGGCAAGCTCGTTCGGCGCAAGCGCAACCGCAACCACCTGCTCGAGAAGAAGTCGTCCAAACGCAAGCGGCAGCTGGCGATGGAAGGCGACGTGTCAGCAGCCGACGCCAAGCGCGTCAAGCGGATGCTGGGCCGCTGAGGCCCGCACCCAGGTCCGATCCAAGCAACACCGGAGGATCAACGTGGCACGAGTCAAGCGATCAGTGGCCAGCCGTACCCGCCGCAAGGCCACCCTGGCTCAGGCGAAGGGTTACTACGGCAACAAGAGCAGGTCGTTCAGGGCTGCCAACGAGCAGCTCATGCATAGCGGCCAGTACGCGTTCCGCGACCGCAGGGCGCGCAAGGGCGAGTTCCGGCGGTTGTGGATCCAGCGCATCAACGCTGCGGCACGCCAAAACGGCACCACCTACAGCCGGCTCATGCATGGACTGGGCGTGGCTGGCATCACCGTCGATCGCAAGAACTTGGCCGACCTCGCCGTGAGCGATCCAGCAGCATTCGCAGCGATCGCCGAGCGCGCCGAGGCTGCCCTCGGCGGCGCAGCCGACACAGCAGCCTGAGCACTCCCGAGCCAACAGCGCCCTCCAAGGCCGCGCTGTCGCGGCTGTCACGTCTGGTGCGCGACCGGCGCCAGCGCGATGCGACCGGTCTGGCGGTCGTCGAAGGGCCTAGGGCAGTCGACGGGGCGCTGGCCAGCGGCGCCACCCTCGAAGCCGTGTTCGCCCGCCCTGAGCTGGTCGACCGCTACGCGCCCGCGAGCACGCCCGACGCCCATCCGGATGCAACCCGGCTCGGCCCTGGCTACCCCGAGCGGATCGGCGCGATTCACCCAGTCCCTGCTGATGAGCTCGATCCTTTGGCAGATGCCATGAACCCCCAAGGCGTGCTGGCGATTGCACGCTTCGCCGACGCGCTGCTCAGCGATGCGGTGAGCGCGGAGCGGGTCGTGGTGCTCGAAGCAGTACGCGACCCGGGCAACGCCGGTGCCGTGGTCCGCAGCGCGGTGGCCGCAGGCTTCGGAGCCGTCATCGCGACCGAAGGCACGACCGATCTGTGGAGCCCCAAGGCACTGCGCGGTGCTGCAGGGCTGACCTTCGGGCCGATGGTCAGCCGCGGGCACTCGACCTCGGAGGTGCTCGATGCTCTCGCCCACGCCGGACACCTCCGGGTGCGCGCTGCGCCCGACGGCGAGGTGACGCTGGACGACCTGCCTCGCTCGGACCGCATGACGCTCGTGGTGGGCAACGAGGCCCACGGGCCGTCCGACGATGCCGTCGCAAGCACCGACATCGCCGTCGCGATTCCCATGCAACACCCCGTCGACTCGCTCAACGTCGCTGTCGCCGCCGCCGTGCTGATGTACGCGATGCGGGCGCAGGCAGAAAATCACTGACCATTCGGCTCTGCGGCGTCGTACCCTGCCTGCCGTGAACGGTCCGGCCGCCGACGCGGGCCTCGACACGCTGCTCGCCGATATCGACACTGCACGTAGCCAAGGACTGGCTGATATCGCCGCCGCGTCCACCGCCGACGAGCTGGCCCAGACCGAATCCGGCCTGTTCGGGCGCAAGTCGGTGCTGGGCCAGATCAAGCAGGGATTCGGCTCGCTGCCCGTCGAGATGCGCGCCGCTGCCGGGCGGGCGCTCAACGAAGCCCAGCAGGAGCTGCGCACGGCGCACGCCAACGCAGCCGACGGGCTCGCTGCCGCAGCGCGCCGCACCCAGCTCCAGCAGGAGTGGCTGGATCTCACCGAGACGCCGCCGGGCCCGGGGCGGGGCCACCTTCACCTGGTCACCCAGACCACCGAACGCCTCGAGGACGTGTTCGTCGGCATGGGGTTCACCGTCTCTGAAGGTCCGCAGGCGGAGACCGACTGGTACAACTTCGAGGCGCTCAACCTGCCCGCTGCGCACCCCGCCCGCTCCATGTGGGACACGCTCTATCTGGACTTGGGCGAGCGCACCGAGCTGGGCGACGGCGAGGGCGGCGAGGCCTCCAACGTGGTGCTGCGCACCCACACCTCCCCGGTGCAGATCCGGGTCATGGAATCGGGGGCGCCGCCGATCTACACGATCTGCCCGGGTCGCGTCTTCCGGCGCGACACCGCCGATGCCAGCCACATGCCCGTGTTCCATCAGATCGAGGGCCTGGTGGTGGATCGGGGCATCTCCTTCGCCGACCTTGCGGGGACGCTGGAGGAGTTCACCTCGGCGTACTTCGGCAAAGCCATCTCGTCACGTCTGCGCCCCTCGTACTTCCCCTTCACCGAGCCGTCGGCGGAGTTCGACATCACCTGCGTGATCTGCGGAGGCGCAGGCTGCCAGACCTGCCAGCGCACCGGCTGGATCGAGCTGGGCGGCTGCGGCATGGTGCATCCCAACGTGCTCGCGAACTGCGGCATCGACTTCGAGGAATGGACCGGGTTCGCATTCGGCTTCGGCATCGACCGACTGGCCCTGATGCGCCACGGCATCGACGACCTGCGCGACATGTACACCAACGACATCAGGTTCTTGAGACAGTTCTGATGCTCGCGGAATCGTTCTGGCGAGGGGGGCAGCCCCGATGAAGGTGCTGCTGAGCTGGCTGCGCGAGTTCGCCCCCATCGAGGGCGAACCCGCCGAGCTGGCCGATCACCTGAGCGACTTGGGCATGGCTGTCGAGGAGATGCGGGTTTTGCCACCGCTCGACGGTGTGCTAGTTGCCCGTGTCGCAGGATTGCGGCCGCATCCCGAGGCCGACCGCATCCAGCTCGTCGACGTGGAACTGCCAGGTGCGACGGGGGAGGGAACCGGTGGCGCGCTGCAGGTGTGCTGCGGCGCGTTCAACATGACCGAGGGCGATCTCGTGCCGCTCGCGACGGTCGGCACCACGATGCCCGGCGGGCTGGAGATCGGCGAGCGCCGGCTGCGCGGCCAGCTCTCGCAGGGGATGTGCTGCTCGGCCGCCGAGCTGGGATTGGGCGATGACGCCGAGGGCATCATGATCCTGCCCGGCAACCTCGAGCTCGGTGCGCCGCTGATGGACCAGCTCGGCTTGGCCGGCGACGTGCTGTACGACCTCGAGGTCAACCCGAACCGTCCTGATGCCATGTCGGTGGCCGGCGTGGCCCGCGATTTGGCTGCCCGGCTCGGCGTCCCGTTCCGGATTCGGGAACCGGCCGTCAGCGAGACCGGCGAGGACATCTCGACGGTGGCATCGGTGGAGATCATCGACGCTGATCTTTGCGGTCGGTTTGGCGTGCGCGTCATCCGGGACGTGTCCATCGGCCAGTCGCCGCTGTGGATGCAGTTGCGCCTCGTGCTGTGCGGGATGCGTCCGATCAACGCTGTCGTGGACGTCTCCAACTACCTCATGCTCGAATTGGGCACGCCGAACCACACCTACGACCTGGCGCTCGTGCCCGACGGTCACCTCGGAACGCGGCGCAGCCTTGGTGGCGAGCGCGCCGTGACACTCGACGGCACCGAACGCGAGATGCTCCGGGGCGACGGCGTGATCGTCGACCGGGACGATCGGATCATCGGCATCTCGGGCGTGATGGGCGCCGAGAACACCGAGATCAGCGACCGCACGACGGCGGTGCTGCTCGAGCTGGCCTGGTGGGATCGCCTGTCGATCTCGCGCACGTCCCAGCGCTTGGGCCTGCGTTCGGAGGCCTCGATGCGCTTCGAGCGCGGCACCGACCATGAGCTCGTGCCGACCGCATTGGATCGGTTCTGCGAGCTGCTGGACCGGGTGACCCCTGGCGGCGTGTCGGTATGCCGCGGCCGGCTCGACGGCCGGGGCGACCTGCCCGAGACCACCCACGTCTCGGTTCGCCCCGCTCGCATGACACACCTGCTCGGGAGGCCATTCAGCGCCGATGAGCTGCGCGGCCTGCTCGACCCGATCGGCTTGCAGTGCGCGGCGCTTGACGGCGACGCCGACGGAGCGCTGCAGGTGACCATCCCGAGCTTCCGTCCAGACATCGAAACCGAGACCGACGTGGCCGAGGAAGTGGCCCGCCACTACGGCTACGGGCGGCTCGGCCGCACCGTGCCCCGCTCGCCGGAGCCTGGCCGCCTCACCCCGACGCAGCGCCTGCGTCGCGACCTGCGCCGGGTGCTGGTGGGCGCCGGACTGTCCGAGGCGATGCCGAACCCGTTCTTGGCGCCCGACGCGCTCCGGCGTGCGGGCATCGACGGGGTGGAGCCGGTGCAGTTGCTGAACCCGCTCGCCAGCGAGGAATCCGTGATGCGGCCGTCGCTGCTCCCCGGCCTGCTCACCGCAGCGGCGTACAACTCCTCGCACCGCAACGACACCGTGTCGCTGTTCGAGATCGGCGTGGTGTTCGGCCCCCCGCAGCCGAAAGGCGCTGACCCAACCGGCACAGGCACGGCTGCTGCAGACGTACTGCCCACCGAGACGGAGCACCTCGGCATTATCTGGGCTGGCGGCGAAGCGGCCGACGCAGTGCATCTCACCGAGTTGATCGCAACTGCATTCGGCCTCGATGTCGAGCTCACGAACGCGAACGACATCGACGCCATGCACCCCGTTCGCGCAGCGGTGGTCATGCTCGGCGAGCAGACCATCGGGGTCGTGGGCGAGGTCGACCCGGTGGTGTGCGAACGCCATGGCCTCGCACAACGCTGCGCCTGGCTCCAAGTCAACGTGGAGCCCCTGCTCGCGGCGGCAACCGAAGCCGCCGACCGCCCCTACCAACTCGTCTCCACCTACCCGTCCAGCGACATCGACCTGGCATTCGCAGTCCCCGACAGCGTCCAGGCATCGCAGGTGTGCAGCACGCTGCTGGCTGCAGGTGGCGACGAACTGCGCTCGGTCGAGCTGTTTGACATCTACCGGGGCGATCAGCTGGCTTCGGGCACCCGCTCGCTGGCCTATCGCCTGCGGATGCAGGCCGACGACCGCACGCTCACCGACGAGCAAGTGGCCGACATCCGTCAACGCTGCATCGACGCTGTCGAGAACTCCCACAACGCTGCCCTGCGTTGAAGCACCGGACGCGACGACTCGCCCCCGCCGGGCGTTGACGAAGCGGCCTCAGTAGCCCAGGTCGAGGTACACGGGGCCGATCAGCGGCTCGCCCGCAACCCGCAGCGCCACGTTGGCGGTGACCCGCTCGGCCAGCAGCACGAGGCCCATCTCGGGGGTGTTGCCGATGTGGGGCGTGATGAGGCAGTTCGGCAGGCTCCACAGGGGATGGCCGTCCGGCAGGGGCTCGGGGTCGGTGACGTCCAGCGCTGCGCCGCCGATCTGGCCGGCCTGCAGGGCAGCGACGAGATCGTCGGTGACGATGTGCCCGCCGCGGGCCACGTTCACGACCCAAGCATGGTCAGGCAAGGCGGCCAGCTCGGCTGCTCCGATGATGCCGGTCGTGGCCGGCGTGAGCGCCAGCGCCAGCACCAGCACATCAGTGCCCGGCAGCACCTGTGCCAGCTCGCTTGGTCCGACCACGCGTGAAACTCCAGCTGTGTCCGATGTCGCCGCACTATGCGGCGCTGTGAGCCCCGGGCGGTTGCGCACCACCGTCACGTCGCACTCGAATGGCGCCAGCAGGCGCAGCAGCGACTCGGTGATGCCGCCGCCGCCCAGCACGGTCACTGAGGCGCCGAGCAGATTGCGGCCCTGCGGCTTCTCCCACCGCCCGGCACGGGCGTAGGTCGCCATGCCGCGCATGCCCGCCAGCGCCAGCATCAAAGCGTGCTCTGCAACGGGCTCGGCGTATACACCCTTGCCGCAGTACCACTCGATGGCGGGCCGGGTGGTCACGACATCGACGACGGGCTCGATGCCGGCATAGGGAAGCTGCACCCATTGGATTCCAGGGTTGGCATCCACCACCTCGCCAATCAAGTTCGCCTGGGTGGGCTCGGCCCACACGAGTGCCGACGCGCTGTCGGGCGTGCTGACCGTGCCGCCGCCGCGCTCGACCGCCTCGGCCAGCACCGATCGCCGCCAGCAGTCCGGTTCGACGGCAACGCGCACGCTCACCGCGCCGCCGTCCTGCCGCCCTGCGGGAAGCGCACCGCCGGGGCTCCTCAGCGGCCGGCAGCCATGACGCCGCCGTCGGGGAAGATGATCTCGCCGGTCACGAAGCTGGCGTCGTCGCTGCACAGGTACAGGCAGGCGTTGGCGATGTCGTCGGGCACGCCGAGCCGGCCCAGCGGGGTCTCCCGCTCGCGTGCCTGCACCCACCGCTCGTTGCCGAGCACCGCACCGCTCATCGACGTCTGGATATATCCGGGCCCGACGGCGTTCACTCTGATGCCATAGCGGCTCAGCTCCAGCGCCGCGCAGCGGGTCAGCATCCACACGCCGGCCTTGGATACGCAGTAGTCGGAGCTGCCTTTGAGCACGTTGGTGCCGGCGACCGAGGAGATGTTGACGATGGCGCCGCCGCCGTTGTCGCGCATTTTGCGGGCCACGGCTTGGTTGGTGAGCATGACCCCGGTGAGGTTGACGTCGAGCACCCGTTGCCACGATTCGAGCGACTTGTCGATGAAGAACATGTCGCCCCGGTCGAAGAGATCCTGGCCCTGCTGTTCTTCGATTTCGCGGCTGACGTAGCCCGAATGGGAGATGCCGGCTGCGGCGACGCACGCGTCGATGCGCCCGAACGCGTCGACGGCCGCATCGGCCATCGCATCGTTCTCGGACTGGTCGGAGGTGTCCACCCGCACGGCGATGGCATCGCGGCCCAGCGCGTTGATCTCCTCGACGACGTTCGCCGCACGGTCAGGGTTCAGGTCGGCCACGACGATCGATGCGCCCTCGGCGGCAAAGCGAAGCCCGCACGCCCGCCCGATGCCCGACGCCCCGCCGGTGATCACCGCCACCTTGCCCGCCATGCGTCCCGCTGTGTCCGATGACGCCGCTCCATGCGGCGCTGTGTCCAAAGTCATCGCCCCTCCCCGTGCTGCCAGTCAGCTTGTGCCGTTGAGCGAGCAAGATCATGCCCTAACTGCGGAACCCAAGTCGGCTGGAGCAGTAGTTCAGCTCTTGTTGCCCACCCGGGCCTTCAGGTTCTCCCGGCGCCCGCGGATGAGCCGCCAGGTGACCCGCTCGTGGCGCGGCGAGATGCCCATGGCCTGGCGGATGATCTTCTCGTCGACGTCATCGGGTGCCGGCGAGAAGCCGATCTCGGTGGCCATGCGCACCCCGTTGCGAGCGAAGAACGACGACGCGATCCGCTCAAACTGCGCCAGCACCTCCATGTCTGGCTCCAGCTCGCCGGTCACCGAGCACAGGTAGGCGAAGTTCTTGATGAACAGCATCAACTCTTTGGGGATGCGGGCCCCGTTCGCTAGCAGCCCCGAGATCAGGGCCCTGAACTCGGCGGTGAACTCGTCCTCGGTCAGCTCCAGCGGGTCGAACGCGGGCCGGTCCAGGCGCAGGTCGGCGATCACGCGCTCGGGGCTGCTGCCGGGGCCGAACGCCCCTAGGTCGATCATCCCGGCGACCTGGGACTGCAGGTCGCCGGTGAGCAGGCCCACGACGTAGCGCAGGAACGCCACCCGCTTGGGCCCCTCGAGGCGGCCGGTGATGCCGAAGTCGACCAGCCCGATCACCGGCGGTTCGCCAGGCGATATCGCCTCGGTGTCGACGAACACGTTGCCGGCGTGGAAATCGCCGTGGAAGACACCCGACATGCATGCCCCGTGCAGCAGGGCGTCGTTCATCTGGCGGAAGATCGCTGCCGCATCGCCGTCGGAGAGATCGTTGGGGCGCAGCTCGCTGAGCGGCCTGCCGCCCACAGGGCTCATGACGATCACCCGCTCGGTGACGCCGTCGAGCATCACCGAGGGCAGCTCCCAGCGACCTGAGGTGGTCGCTCGCAACGAATGGTCCACCTCGAACAGGTTGGCCACCTCCACCCGGAAGTCGAGTTCCTCGGTGATGGTCTCAGCGAAGAGCTCCACGAGCGCCGGCGGATTGGCGAGCGCGGTGATCGGGATACGGCCGACGAGCTTGGGAGCGATCCATGCCAGCACCGCCAGGTCCCGCTCGACGCGTCGCCGGATGCGCGGTCGCTGCACCTTGACCATCACCCGTGTGCCGTCGGTGAGCCAGGCCTCGTGCACCTGTGCGATCGAGGCTGCCGCTGTGGGCTCGGTCTCGAATCGTGAGAACCGGTCATCGAGCGGACCCAGCTCGTCGGTGACCAGTTTGCGTATCGCCGGCCACCGCTCGGCCGGCACCCGGTCGCGGCACATCCTGCACTCGGCCACGAGCGCGTCGGGGAAGACGCCCTCACCGGCAGCGATCAGCTGCGCGAGCTTGATGTATGCCGGACCGAGCTTCGTCGCCGCGATGCGCAGTCGCCGGTAGATGCGCTCCCGCCGCTGGTCGGCGTCGAGGCGGCGGTCGAGCAGACGACCTGCGTAGGTGGCCCACCCGATGCGAGCCGCGGTGACGACGAGGCGCCGCAGCGGCGGGAACCGCGGGCGGTCGATCAGCTCGGGAACGCTGGCGTGGATCGCTTGGCGCAGCGGTGCCACCGAGGCCAGAAAGCTGTCGCGTTCGGGGGAGACGCCCCCGCGGACCTGACTGTCCGCCGCTGGCAGCGTGCCGGCTTCGATGTACGACTCCGATGGGGGAGCGTTCAGCTGCAGTTGCATGCGCTCGGGCCCCCAGATGCCCATCGACAGCGGCTTCCACATCACCGGCTCGCTCACTTCGAAGCGCTCCACCCGATCGACAAAGGCGCGCAGCGCCTCCTGCAGCTCGGCACGCGCCAAGAACGCGCCGAGGCAGTGGTGAGCGCCACTGCCGAACGCCAAGTGCGGGTGCTCACGGGGGATCGACGGATCGAACTCGTAAGGGTCCGCGTCGGCAGGTGCGATATCCGAACGCGCTTCCGAGGCAGCAACGGCATGTTCCGGGCATCCGCCCGACAGGCTCGCGGCGTGCAAGCCGATCATCACCACTGTGCCGGCCGGGAACAGCAAGCCGTCCACCACGATGTCGTCCGTGGCGATGCGCATGGCGGTTCGGACGGCACCGATGTAGCGCAGCGACTCTTCTACGTAGGCCGGAATCCGGTCGGGATCCGCCCGCAGCGCCGCGTACTGGCGGGGCCGATCCGCGAGCACCGCGAGCGTGGCGCCGAGCTGGTTCCGCGTCGTGTCGGTGCCGGCGATCAGCAGCGCCTCGACCATGCCGATGAGCTCGTCGGCGCTCAGACTGTCGCCTTCATCGGAGACACTGATCAGCTCGGTCAGCAGGTCGTCGGCGGGTTCGCGGCGCCGTTGGGAGATGAGGTCCACCACGTACGCACCCAGTTCGGCCTGCGCAACGGCAATGTCGCCCAGCCGCTCCAGAACTGCCTCGGCGTCGCCGTCGAAGAGCCCGAAGATGGTCTCTGCCCAGCGACCGAACTGGGACCAGTCATCGTCGGTCACCCCCAGCAGGCGGCAGATGACCGGCACTGGGTACGGATCGCACAGCGCCGAGACGATCTCGCCGCCGCCGGCGGACACCAGCGGGTCGATCAGCCGAGCCGCATGCGCAGCCATGAAAGGCCGCAGCCGATCTGCAGCCGCGGGCGTGAAGGCTCGGCCGAACAGCCTGCGAAGCCGGCGATGATCAGAACCTTCCAGCGCCAAAACGTTGGGCCGGGCCCGCATCGCGTCGTCGCTTGCAGCGGGTGAGCCGTCGCGGCGGGCTCGAGCCATGAATGCGTTGAAGTTCACCGTGGAGCGGCCACCGTCGCGCTCGCCGGACCCGTCGAGCATCGCGACACCGGCCAGCATCGAGATCCAGGCGGGTTCGCGCAGGATCGTGCGCGCCTGGTCGTAACCGTGGACGAACAGCCCGAACGGCGTGCGCACCACCCAATCACCCGTGCGGCTGAGCTCCCGGCTCATCTCGACCAGGTCAGCGAACGCCCCGATGGCGAAGTCCGCGTACGGCACCGTTGCCTCATCGTCGACCGAACGGATCGGCACCTCCGTCAGGTGCAGCGCTGCTGCGGTGCTGTTCACAGCCTCTATCTCATCATGATCCGCAGGCACTCCCACCGCGCGCCGGGCGCTCGACGGCACACTCTCGGGGTGAGTGCGGTTCGCTGGACGGCGGCAGGCTGCGTTGCCCTGCTGGCGGCCGCTGGCTGCTCGGTCACCGAGTCGACGAGGACCGGAGGACTCGTCCCGCCGGCCAACACCGTCGCCGCCGACTCAGGACCGGCCGTTGTGACGGCCGGTCCAGGCGACGACCTGGCCGCCGCAATCTCCGGCCCCAGCCACATCGCGGTAACCCGTGCGCCGCAGGCCAGCGAGGACGAGACCCCCGAGACCAGCCCGGCCGCGCCTGCCAGCACGAGCGACGCGCCCGAAGCAGCGGCGCTGGCCGTGCTGGCGACAGCGGTGCCCTTCGAGGGCTTTCGCGAGGGCCTGCTGGGCGTCAGCGGACCGGCGGGTACCCAGGTGTGGCCGGTCATCATCGCTGACACTCCGGCTGCCCGGCAGCGCGGCCTCATGGGCGTTGCCGACTTCGCCGCGCTGGGCGGCTACGCCGCGATGGTGTTCGTCTTCCCCGCGGACACCGGCGGCGCATTCTGGATGCGCGACACGCCGCTGCCGCTGCGCATCACCTTCGTGACCGCAGACGGCTCGGTGGTCTCGGGCACCGAGATGGTGCCCTGCTTGGCCCCGACACCTGCCGACGAATGCGAGCGCTACTTCCCCGAGGGGTCCTACCGGCTGGCAATCGAGCACCCGGTCGGACCGGAATACGACCTCAGCCTTGCCAGCGCTGATTTCGTTGAAGTGACCATCGAATAGCACCGAATCATCCGGCAAGGGTCCATCGGAACGAATCCGAGTCGCGCTGCTGCCAACTACGCTTCGGGCCGCGGCCGCTGGATGCGGCACCGCTGAGCCGTCACGACAGGAGTTGAGCCGGAACCATGCTGAGATTCGCCGAAGAAATTCTCCTCCTGCTGCTGCGAGACGAAGACGGCAAGCTGATCCACGTGCCCGAGCGCACGCTCGACCGCGTCATCGCCGGCTCGGTGCTCATGGACCTGGCGATGGAGAACCGGATCGACACCGATCTCGAGAAGCTCATGCTGGTCGATTCCACGCCGATCGGCGACGGCCTGCTCGATCCCACTCTGGCGCAGATCGCCGCGCAGCAGGAGGAAAGCGATTCGCGCTACTGGGTGGAATTCGTTGCGGCGCGCGCCGAGGGAATCCGCGAGGAGGCGTTCGCCCGTCTCGTGGACAAGGGGATCCTCGAGCGCAAGGACGATCGTCATCTGTGGGTGTTCCGTTCCCGCCGCTACCCGATGATCGACGGCAAGGCCGAGCGCGAGGTGAAGCTGCGGATCATGGGCGTCCTGTTCAGCGACGAGATTCCCAGCCCGCGCGACATCGTGATCATTGCGCTGACCGATGCCTGCGGCATCTTCGGCGAACTGCTCTCGAAGGCCGAGCTCGAGCAGGCGGCGCCGCGCATTGAGCAGGTGCGCAAGCTGGATCTCATCGGCCAGGCCATGACCCAGGCGATCCGCGACATCGAGATGTGGCTGGCCAGTTCGACGGTCAGCCGCTTCATGCTTTAGAGCGCACCGGCGCCCGGGCTCCGTCCTCGAGCGTCTCGCTGCCGCGGTACATGGCTTGGCGGCGGACACCGCTGACGTAGGTCTGCACGGCATCGTCCGCGGGCGTGCGTTCGGGGTCCCAGCGGCCCCAGTGGATGAGCTCGTCCAGCGGGTGGCGGTAGCGCGACTCGGCACGGCGGTGCGGCCAGCCGATGGGGACGGTGGCGATCGGCACCAGCGGTTCGGGCACGCCGAGCAGGTCGCGCAGCTCGCGTGCGGTGGTGTCCTCGCCGCCCCCGCTCAGCCACGCCGTCGTGAGGCCGTACGCGGCCGCTGCCAAGTGCATGTTCTGCGCTGACGCTCCCACGGAGGCCAGCAGGATCTGCTCGTTGTTGGCCGCGTATTCCTCGTGCCAGCCCGGGTGATCGCTCACGGGATACGAATCGACCCATCGAGGGTCACAGAAGATCAGCACGATCGCCAGCGAGTTGTGCAGCCAGTGCTTCTTGTGCACATGCGGGAAGCCGCGGCAGTGCTCCACCAGCCGGTCCGCCTGCCGCACGAACACATCAGATACGGCCAGCACGTCATCGCGGTCGGCCGCAACGACAAAGTGCCACGGCTGGGTGTTTGCACCTGATGGTGCCCAGCGGCCGGCCTCGCAGATGCCACGCAGCACGTCTGGGGGCAGCGGCTCTGCCGGCGGCTCGAAGCTGCGGACCGAACGGCGCAGCCGGATCACCTCCATGAGCGAGCCGAA
Organism: Candidatus Poriferisodalis sp.; assembly: GCF_965203655.1. GTDB lineage: Bacteria > Actinomycetota > Acidimicrobiia > Acidimicrobiales > Poriferisodalaceae > Poriferisodalis. The sequence continues at coordinate 180,795 of NZ_CBDBDD010000002.1, read as the reverse complement.
ACGCGAGGCGGTCAGGTCGGCATTGGACGGGATCGGGCCAGCCATGGCCGCAAGCTACATGTGACGAGGAGTCGCACCGCTCCTGCCAGTCGCTGACAGCGCCCCCTTGTGCCCCCTTCTAGAGTCGAGATATGGCGGCAGGGGCGATTGACCCGGAGCAGCTTCAGCTCACCGAGCTCGACGCCATCTACACCGCGATCATGGGCGAGGTGGTGGCCACCGGCGTGGCGCCTCACTATGCAGAACTGTCCCGCACGCTGGGCATCGAGCCGCTGCGCGCCAAGGCGCTCATCAAACGGGTCATCGACCTCACGCCGGGCTGGCTGCATCCCGGCACCGACTGGATCGCATCGTTCCCGCCGTTCAACAACCAGCCCACTCAGTACCGGATCAGCGTCGACGGCGAACAGCGCTGGTTTGCACAGTGCGGCTTCGAGGCACTGGCGTGCCGCTGGCTCTTCCCGGGACGCACCGTCACCGTGGATGCGCCGTGCCTGATCGGCGGCGAACCACTTCGGATCGAGATGCGCGACGAAGAGATCACGCTGATCGACCCGCCGACCATGGTCGGCTACACCCGCAGCATGGTCGGCGGTGATGCCGCAACCCGGCCGTTCCGCTGAGCGGGCATGAACCTCTTCCGGTCGGAAGAGCACGCCCGCGATTGGGAAGAGTACGAGCCCCGCCTGGCTCACCTGCTAAGGCCCGTCGAGTGGTGGGCCGACACATTCGCCGCGCCGATGTTCCGGGCGAGAGCACGCGCCGACTTCATCAGCTGGGCCACGGGTCCCGAAGGCGCCGCGGCCTTCGAGGAATTGCGACAGCGCATGGCGCCGCCCCGCCCCGACGTGCGGGCCACCGCGGCGGCGGCTGCGGCACTCAGCAAGGTGGACCTCAGCGTGATCGACGGGGCGTCGGCCGAGGACCGCAGCGTCGAAGAGCACCTATTGGGCACATGGCCGGCAGCGGTACCCGTCGAAACCGCCCGTCACTGGCGCAACGCGGCACGGGGGTTGATCGTCGCCATTCCCGCCGACCCCTTGCCGGATGTCGAAGCGCAGGCCTGGATCGAGACCCGCAGATCAGCCGTGCGCGATGTGCAAGCGGCGACCGGCTGGCTCGCGCGCGCCGATGTGGGTGCAGGCGACGTGCGCCTCACTCATCGGCTGGCACAGATGGGTTGGCAGGGCGACGTTGCCGACCAGCCTGCCTGGACGGCCATGGAGCAGTCGGCCCGCGCGGTGCTGAAGTGCCGCGCCCTGGCGGAACTCACCTGAGCGACAACCGGCTCAACACCGAACGAGTCACAGCGAGCCGGTGTGCTGCGGGGCGTCAGCCCGCCAGCGCGAGCACCGCGTTGAGCGTTGCCTGAGCTCCTGCCGTCGCATGTTCTGGCAGGATCGACTCGGCCTCGTTGTGCGACAGGCCGTCGGCGCACGGGATGAACAGCATCGCCGTCGGTGCAACCATGGAGACGTAGCACGCGTCATGCCCGGCACCCGATGTGATGTCGACCGGCTCGAAACCCGCGGCTGCCGCCCCGGCGCGCACAGCGTCAACGACGGCGTGGTCGAACACGATGGGCGGCGAGTACCAGATCTGCGAGATCGTGGGCCTCGGCGGCAACCCGCGGCCGGGTCCGTGCGCGAAGCGCTCGGTCGTTGCGAAGGCCAGCAGCTCGCCGTGCATCGATTCGAGTTCGACAGCGTCGGGATGCCGCAGATCGATCGTCAGCTCCACCGTGCCTGCCACTGTGTTGCGCGAGCCGGTCCCGGTGACCAGCGTGCCGACCGTGGCGCGGCCCTCCGGCGCCCTGCGGCGTGCAATCGCATCGGCCTCGCCGACCAGCAGCGCGGCGCTCACCATCGCGTCGGATCGATGCTCCATCGGCGTGCTGCCTGCGTGCGCCGATTGGCCTTCGATCGTCACGTCATACCAGCGGATGCCCTGCACGCCGGTCACTGCGCCGAGTGTCGCACCGGCAGCCTCCAGGATCGGGCCTTGCTCGATGTGCGGCTCGATGTAGTGCCCGATGGGTCGGCGGCCGGCACCGCCCGGCTGGCCGCACGGCTCGGGGCCGTCATAGCCGATGCGTGCGAGCTCGGCGCCCAGTGTCGTGCCGTCCACCCCCGGGGCTGCCAAACCCTCCTCCAGGCTGAATGCGCCTGCGTAGACACCCGATCCGATCATCGCCGGCGGGAAGCGCGCCCCCTCCTCATTCGTCCACGACACGACTTCGATCGGCGCCGCAGTGCTGATGTCGCCCTCGGCCAGCACCCGCAGGATCTCCAGCCCCACCATCACGCCGTATGCACCGTCGAAGCGCCCGCCGGTCGGCTGGCTGTCGAGGTGGCTGCCGATCACCACCGGCAGGCGGTCGGGATCGGTTCCCTTGCGGCGCGCGAACAGGTTGCCCATCTGGTCGATATGGACCGAACAGCCCAGCGCACGCACCCATGCCACGAACTGGTCACGACCGGCCAGATCCTCATCGGTGAGGGCGACGCGGGCGACCCCGCCAGCGGGTGTGGCACCGATCTCTGCCAGCTCGCTGAGCGTTCGCCACAGACGGTCCCCGTCAACTGGGAAGGAAGATGCGCTCACGATGGTCACCTCCGGGCAGGTCGGCTGAGTTCCCGACTGGACCTCAGTTGAGCGGGCGGGCCGACGGCGGGATCGGGCGCGGGAGCGCAGTGTGGCCCATGAGCGCTTCGTCCACCGCGGCGGCACACGCCCGCCCCTCGGCAATGGCCCACACAATCAGGCTCTGGCCGCGCCCCATGTCGCCGCACACCCACACGCCGTCGACGCTGGTGCGGTAGTCGTCGTCGCGTGCCACGTTGGAGCGAGCATCGGTCTCGACGCCGAGCTGGGCCACGAGGCCTTCCTGCTGGGGTCCCACGAAGCCCATGGCCAGCAGCACCAGCTCGCACTCGAGCTCGAACTCGGTGCCCTCGACCTTTCCGAAGCGGCCGTCGCTGAACTCCACTTCGTGGGCCTGCAAGGCTCTCACCGCGCCGTAGGCGTCACCCAGGAACTGCTCGGTGTTCACCGAGTACACCCGGTCGCCGCCCTCCTCGTGGGCCGAGGAGGTCCGGTAGATCATCGGGTACGTCGGCCACGGGTTGGCGGCGGATCGCTCGTCGGGCGGGCGCGGCATGATCTCGAACTGGTGGACCGACGCGGCGCCCTGGCGGTGGGCGGTACCCAGGCAGTCGGCACCGGTGTCGCCGCCGCCGATGATGACGACACGTTGGTCCTTGGCGCTGATCGGCACCTCGGAGGGATCCAGGTCGCCTTCCTGGGCCATGTTCGCCCATGGCAGGTATTCCATCGCCTGGTGGATGCCGCTCAGCTCGCGGCCGGGTATCGGCAGATCACGCCACTGGGTCGCACCGCCCGCGAGCACCAGCGCGTCGAAGTCGGTCTGCAGGTCCGCCACGGGGATGTCCACGCCGACTTCGACACCGGTGCGGAACTTCGTGCCCTCGGCGCTCATCTGGTCGAGCCGCCGCTCGATGTGGCGCTTTTCCATCTTGAACTCGGGGATGCCGTAGCGCAGCAGCCCGCCGAGGCGGTCCGCACGCTCGAACACCGTTACGTCGTGGCCGGCTCGGGTGAGCTGCTGGGCAGCGGCGAGCCCGGCAGGTCCCGAGCCCACCACTGCCACGCTGCGGCCGGTGTGGGCGGCCGGCAGCTCAGGCTGCACCCAGCCCATCTCGAACGCCTTGTCGATGATCGCGACCTCGACCTGCTTGATCGTCACCGGATCGGCGTTGATGCCGAGCACGCAGGCGCCCTCGCACGGCGCGGGACACAGCCGGCCGGTGAACTCGGGGAAGTTGTTGGTGGCATGCAGCCGCTCGATGGCGTCCTGCCAGCGGTCCCGGTACACGAGGTCGTTCCAGTCCGGGATGATGTTGCCGAGCGGGCAGCCCGAGTTGCAGAACGGCACGCCGCAGTCCATGCAGCGGCTGGCCTGGATGCGCAGGTCCTCGTCCGCGAAAGGCTCATACACCTCGCGCCAGTCGCGCAGGCGCACGGGCACGGGCCGCCGCGTCGGCAGCTCGCGGTCATGCCGCATGAATCCCCTGATGTCACCCATCTAGATCACCCATGCTCAGCCCCTGTGCCTGCCTGTTGGCGGCCGCGCTGTGAGCGCTGAGAGACGTGTCTAGCCATGCGCAGCCGCCATGACCGCTTCGTCGGGGTCCTGGCCGAGTTCGGCAGCTGCCGCCCGAGCCTCGAGCACCCGCCTGAAGTCCTTGGGCATCACCTTGCGGAAGCTGCGCACCTCGCGGTGCCAGCGATCCAGGATGCGCTCGGCCGGCACCGAGCCGGTCTCGGCAAGATGTCGGCGCACCAGCGACCGCACCGACTCGGCATCGGCGTCGTCGAGCTGGGGTTCGAGGTCGACCATCTCAGTATTGAGATGGCGCCAGAAGACATCGTCGGGGTCATAGACGTACGCCACGCCGCCCGACATGCCCGCACCGAAGTTGCGCCCGACGCTGCCGATCACCACGACGGTGCCCCCCGTCATGTATTCGCACGCGTGGTCGCCGACGCCCTCGACCACGGCGGTGGCTCCTGAGTTGCGCACGCAGAACCGCTCGCCGACTGTCCCCCGGATGAATGCCTCGCCACCGGTGGCGCCGTACAGGATCACGTTGCCGGCGATGATGTTGTCCTCGGCAATGAAATCAGGGTGTGCGTCGCGCGCCGGCCGCACCACCAGGCGTCCGCCCGAGAGACCCTTGCCGAGATAGTCGTTGGCGTCGCCGTACAGCCTCATCGTGAGCCCGCGGGGCACGAATGCACCGAAGCTCTGCCCGGCGGATCCGTCGAACGTGAAGTCGATGGTGTCGTCCGGCAGACCCTCGCCGCCGTGCGCTGCGGTGATGCGATGGCCGAGCATCGTGCCGACCGTGCGGTTCACGTTGCTGATCGGAAGCTCAGCCCGCACCAGCTCGCGCCGCCCTGAGCTGATGTGCTGACTGGCGAACCCGTCCGCCGAGTCACCATTCGCTTCCCGCTCTCGTTCCCCGTTTCCATTCGATACGGGCTCACGGGCCGCTCGGGCCACGGCTTCGCCTATCGGCTCAGCCTCCAAGGCCGGCGCTGCCAGCTCCATGAGCTGCTGATCCAATGCCCGATCCAGACCGTGGTCCTGGCTCTGGGTGCAGTAGCGATCCTGTGGCCATGGCGTCTCGGGCTCGGCCAGGATCGGCGACAGGTCGAGGCCGTGGGCCTTCCAGTGCGCCACTGCCGCGGTGATGTCGAGCCGGTCCACCCGGCCGATGGCCTCAGGCAGCGAGCGGAATCCCAGCATGGCTAGGTACTCGCGGACCTCCTGGGCGATGTACTCGAAGAAGTTGACGACGAATTCGGGCCGCCCCCCGAAGCGCTTGCGCAACTCACGGTTCTGCGTCGCGACTCCCACGGGGCAGGTGTCGAGGTGGCAGACCCGCATCATGATGCAGCCCGACACCACCAGCGGCGCCGTGGCGAAGCCGTACTCTTCGGCTCCCAGGAGTGCCGCGACGATCACGTCCCGGCCGGTCTTGAGCTGCCCGTCGGTCTGCACGACGATGCGGTCGCGCAGCCCGTTCAGCAGCAGCGTCTGCTGCGTCTCGGCCAGGCCCAGCTCCCAGGGGGCGCCGGCGTGCTTCAGCGACGTCAGCGGTGATGCGCCAGTGCCGCCGTCGTGCCCGGAGATCAGCACCACGTCCGCCTTCGCCTTCGAGACGCCGGCCGCGACGGTGCCCACGCCCACTTCGGCGACCAGCTTCACGTGGACGCGGGCGGCCGGATTCGAGTTCTTGAGGTCGTGGATGAGCTGCTTGAGGTCCTCGATGGAATAGATGTCGTGATGGGGCGGCGGGCTGATCAGGCCCACCCCCGGCGTGGAATGGCGGGTCTTCGCAATCCACGGCCACACCTTGGGCCCCGGCAGCTGCCCGCCCTCGCCGGGCTTGGCGCCCTGGGCCATCTTGATCTGCAGGTCATCGGCGTTGGTGAGGTACTCCGACGTGACGCCGAAGCGTCCAGACGCCACTTGCTTGATGGCTGAACGCCGCAGGTCGCCGTTGGGGTCTGCCACGTAGCGCTCGGGATCCTCGCCGCCCTCGCCGGTGTTGGACTTGCCGCCGATGCGATTCATGGCGATCGCCAGCGTCTCGTGCGCTTCGGCCGAGATCGAGCCGTAGCTCATCGCCCCGGTCGAGAATCGCTTCACGATCTCGCTGACCGGCTCGACCTCGTCGATCGGGATCGGACCGCCGGGTGCCGGCATCAGCTCGAACAGGCCTCGCAGCGTGGCCAGCTCATTGGACTGGTCATCCACGAGTTGGGTGTATTCCTTGAAGATCTCGTAGCGACCGGCTCGGGTGGAGTGCTGGAGCTTGTAGACGGTCTCGGGATTGAACAGGTGGTACTCGCCCTCGCGCCGCCACTGGTACTCGCCTCCCGCCCACAGGTCGCGATGTGCCGCCTCGGTCGGGTTGTCGAGATAGGCGAAGCGGTGACGCTCGGCCACCTCGGCTGCGAGCACATCGAGGCCGACGCCGCCGAGCTTGGAGGTGGTGCCGCAGAAGTAGCGATCGATGAGCTCCGGCCCCAGACCCACTGCTTCGAAGACTTGCGCCCCGGTGTAGCTGGCCACCGTCGAGATGCCCATCTTGGACATCACCTTGAGCACGCCCTTGGTGCATGCCTTGACGTAGTTGCGCTTCGCGGAGCGCTCGTCGACTTCGGTGATGACGCCGTGGCGCACCATGTCGTCGATCGACTCGAACGCCAGGTACGGATTCACCGCGCTGGCGCCGTAGCCCAGCAGCAAGGCCATGTGATGGACCTCTCGGGCGTCGCCGCATTCGGTGACCAGGCCCACCATCGTGCGGGACTTGTTCCGTACCAGGTGATGGTGCACCGCACCGGTCAGCAGCAGCGAAGGGATCGGCGCGTGCTGCTCGTCGCTGTAACGGTCCGACAGGATGATGATCCGCGAACCGTCGGCGATGGCATCGTCGACTTGCTCGCACACACCGGCGATCGCCCGTTCCATACCCCGACCGCCCTCGGCAACCGGGTACAGGCCGTCCACGGCAAACGGACGGAACTGGCGTGCCGCGCCGTCCGATGCTGTGCCGTTCAACCCTGCGCCGTTCGCCCGGGCCGGTGCGTCTCGCAGGTCCTCGTCGATGTAGAGGATCTTGGCCAGATCCTCGTTCGACAGGATCGGGTATGGCAGCACGATCTGTCGGCATGAGTCGGGACCGGGCTGCAGCAGATTCCCTTCGGGACCGATTTTGGCCTTCGTGGAGGTGACCAGTTCCTCGCGGATCGCGTCGAGCGGTGGATTCGTCACCTGGGCGAACAGCTGGCTGAAGTAGTCAAAAAGCAGCCGCGGTCGCTTGGACAGCACCGCAATCGGCGTGTCGGTGCCCATCGATCCGATCGGCTCGATGCCGGTGCGGGCCATAGGCGCCACGAGAATCCGGAGCTCCTCCGTCGTGTAGCCGAACGTGCGCTGGCGCCGAGTCACCGAGGAATGCTGTGGCGTCAGGCCGAAGCGCGGCGGCAGATCCTCGAGGTGAGCCAGACCGTCAGCCAGCCAGTCTCCATATGGCTCGGCGGACACCAGGTCGCGCTTGATCTCGTCATCGTCCACGATGCGGCCCTGCGAGGTGTCGACCAGGAACATGCGCCCCGGCTGCAGGCGGCCCTTCTGGACGATCCGGCCCTGGTCGATGTCGGCGACACCCACCTCTGATGCCATCACCACCAAGCCGTCAGAGGTGACCCAGTAGCGGGACGGGCGCAGTCCATTGCGGTCGAGCACGGCGCCGATGACCGCGCCGTCGGTGAACGCGATGCTGGCCGGGCCGTCCCACGGCTCCATCAGTGAGGCGTGGAACTCGTAGAAGTCGTGCTTGTCCTGCGGCATGCGTGCATGGTTCTCCCACGCCTCTGGGATCATCATCAGTACGGCGTGCGGCAGGCTCCGGCCGCCGAGATGCAGCAGTTCGAGCACTTCGTCGAAGCTGGCAGTGTCTGATGCGCCGGGCGTGCAGACGGGGTAGGTGCGCTCGAGCTGATTGCCTCCATCAACGTCAGCGAACAGCGGGCTCGACAGCGTGCCCTCGCGGGCTCGCATCCAGTTGCGATTGCCCATCACCGTGTTGATCTCGCCGTTGTGGGCGAGCATCCGGTAGGGGTGGGCGAGGGGCCACGACGGGAAGGTGTTGGTGCTGAAACGGGAGTGCAGCAGTGCCAGCGCCGATTCCATCCGGGGATCGAGCAGGTCCGGATAGAAGCCCGCGAATTGGCTGCACGTCAGCATGCCCTTGTAGACCAGGGTGCGACACGACAGCGAGGGGAAATACGGGGCGGGATCGATCTCGTGCTCGGTGCGCTTGCGCGCGACATAGACCAGGCGTTCGAGCTCGAGGCCATTCAGGTCCTTGTGGGCTGGTGCAGCCACGAACAGCATCCGGAAGACCGGCATGGGGTCGGTGGCGAACTGGCCCAGCGCCGAGGGATCGGTCGGCACGTCGCGCCAGCCGAGCACCTCGAGGCCTTCGGAGGCCATGATCTCGGCGATCGCGGCCACGGTGCCATCTGGGTCAGCGCGAGGCAGGAACGCCGTGCCGACCGCGTAGCTGCCCGCTGGCGGGAGCTCGAAGTCGCACACCGCTCGCAGGAACCGGTCGGGCACCTGGGTGGTGATGCCTATGCCGTCGCCGACATTGGCCTCCGCGCCGGTCGCGCTGCGATGGTCGAGATTGACGAGGCACTGCAGCGCCTGATCCACGACGGCGCGGCTTGGGACGCCCGACATGTCGGCCACGAATCCGACGCCGCACGAGTCGTGCTCGAATGCGGGGTCGTAGAGCCCTTGAGCCTCGGGCGGCGACTGGCGTGGCCCCTGATGCACGGCAGGTCGCGCACCGGCGGCTGCGCACGCCTCGGCGGCGCGGCGCGCAGTTCGAGCGGTCGCAATGTCAGTAGTGGGCATCGGCGACGTCCCAGTGAGTGAACCGAATCGGTGTGCCACCACGCTGTGGCCGCAGGGACGTCGTTGGCCCTTCGGGGCAATCCTACTGAGCCGGTCCTGCAGTGAGCGGCACAGCGCGGCCCCACTCGATGTGAATAAATTTGCAAATCAACGAATACAACGGTCGGATTGCTGCTAGCCTGTCATGTGGCGCCGCAGGCGGCGCTGGGAATTTGCTGGTTCGCCAAGAACCAGTTTCGAACGGATCGGCATCGCGGCGATGAGCTCACACACCGCAACACAGCAGGGCGCGGCTGCGCCGGTACGCATCGGCATCGTCGGTGCGTCGGGTTACACGGGCGCGGAACTGCTCCGCCTGGCTGGGATGCACCCGTCGTTCGATGTCATCGCTGTCGCCGGCGACACGCAGGCTGGGGCAGCTGTGCGCGACCTGTACCCGAGCTTGGCGGCCGACTACGGCGAGCTTCGCTACTGCGCGTACGACCCCGACGTCTTCGTCGGCCTTGACGCGGTGTTCCTGGGGCTGCCCCACATGGCGAGCGCACCGGTCGTCGCCGACCTCTACAAGCGTGTGGGCTGCGTGATCGACCTCGGTTCGGACTTCCGCCTGACCGACGCGGCGCACTACCCGCAGTGGTATGGCACTCCCCATCCGATGCCCGAACTACTGGGCGAATTCTCCTACGGGCTGCCCGAACTGGGCCGCGAGGCGTTGCGCGGGGCGGCGGGCATTGCGGTTCCGGGCTGCTACCCCACGGCAGCAGCGCTGGCTCTGGCCCCGTTCGCCCGCGGCGGCCACATCTCCACCAGCGGGGTCGTCGTCGACGCGGCGTCGGGCGTCAGCGGCGCGGGCCGTGCCCCCAAGGCCAACACGACCTTCTCCATGGTCGATGAGGATTTCGTGGCCTATGGCCTGCTCGACCACCGCCACACGCCCGAGATCGAGCAGGCGACTGGATGCCAGGTGCTGTTCACACCGCATCTCGCGCCGATGGTGCGCGGCATCCTGGCGACCTGTTACGCGAGGCCGACTGAGGGCATGACGACGGAGGACGCCCTCGGGCTGCTCGCCGAGTTCTACGCGGACGAGCCGTTCGTGGTGGTCCACCGCGACGCCCCGCACACCAAGGCCACCCTGGGCGCCAACACCTGCCATCTGAGTGCCCGGGTCGACACCCGCACTGGATGGCTGATGGTGCTCAGCGCGATCGACAACCTGGTCAAGGGTGCATCGGGCGGGGCGGTGCAGTGCGCGAACGTCGCACTCGGCCTGAGTGAGACAGACGGCCTGCCGACGACGGGGCTGATGCCATGAGCGACACAGCTCACGCCGCGCAGATCGAGCGCGCCGAGCTTCTCGTGGAGATGCTGCCGTACATCAGCCGATGGCGGGGAAAGGTGGTGGTCATCAAGTTCGGCGGCAATGCCATGGTCGACACGACGCTGACCGACGGTTTCGCCGCGGACATGGTGCTGCTGCGCCAGATCGGTCTCGCTCCCGTCGTCGTGCACGGCGGGGGACCGCAGATCGGCGACCTCATGGCCCGTCTGGGCAAGACATCGGAGTTCCGCGACGGGCTGAGGGTCACCGACGCGGAGACGCTCGACATCGCGCGCATGGTCTTGGTCGGCAAGGTCAACCGGGACATCGTCGGGGCGATCAATGTGCACGGCCCGATGGCCGTGGGGATCTCCGGCGAGGACGGCCGGGTCATCACTGCCACGGCCCGCAACCCCGACCTCGGCTTCGTGGGCGAGGTCACCGACGTCAACACCGACCTGCTGGAGCGACTGCTGGCCGAGGGGCTGATCCCGGTCATCTCGACGATCGGGGCCGACGCGAAGGGGCAGGCCTACAACATCAACTCCGACACCGTGGCAGGCGCCGTGGCCGAGGCACTCGAGGCCGAGAAGGTGGTGTACCTCACCGATGTGGCGGGGCTGCTGGAAGATATCGACCAGCCCGATTCGCTGATCCGTCGCACCACGGCTGGCTCACTGGCGGCGCGCATGGCGAGCGGGAAGATCGTCGGCGGGATGATCCCCAAGATCGAGGCATGCATCAGTGCCGTCCGCAACGGCGTCAACAGCGCGCACCTGCTCGACGGCCGGGTGCCCCACGTGGTGCTCGTCGAGCTGTTCACCGATGCGGGAGTCGGCACGATGATCACCGACGACCGACCGACCGAGAGGTTCACTGCGATATGACCGACGCGACACAACCGCACGCTGCACACGCCGCGGCAATGGGCGGCTCGGCGCTCGAGCACTGCCCGCTCATGCCGACCTACGGGCCGCCTCCGGTCCAGTTCGTGCGGGGCAGCGGCTGCGAGCTCTTCGACCGCGACGGCAAGCGCTACCTCGACTTCCTGGCGGGCCTGGCGGTCACGTCGCTGGGTCACGCCCACCCGGCGATCGCCGAGGCCCTGTCCGAGCAGGCGCGCACGCTGCTGCACGTGTCGAACCTCTTCGGCACCGAGCCCCAGACCGAAGTGGCCCAGACGATCGACCGGCTGCAGGGCGGCGGGGGACAGGTGTTCTTCTGCAACAGCGGGGCCGAATCGCTCGAAGGGGCGATCAAGCTGGCTCGCAAGTACGCGGGCCGCGGCCGCTATGTGGTCGTCAGCGCGCTGCGCTCATTTCACGGCCGGACCTTGGCGACGCTGCACGCCACCGGCCAGCCAGAAAAGCACGAGACGTTCCAGCCGTTGCCGGAGGGCTTCCGCCACGTTCCCTACAACGATGCCGAAGCGCTCGAGGCCGCACTGGATCCGAGCTGCTGTGCCGTGCTGCTTGAGGTCGTCCAGGGCGAGGGCGGCGTGAACGTTGCCGACAGCAACTACCTGGGTCGGGTACGCGAGCTCTGCGACGAGCGCGGCCTGGCATTGATCATCGACGAGGTCCAGACCGGTCTGGCACGCACCGGCAAGTGGTTTGCCTGGCATCACCATTTCGATCCCGCCGGCGGGCCCACCACAGCCGCAAGGCCCGACATCGTCACAATGGCCAAGGCGCTGGGCAACGGCGTGCCGATCGGCGCCGTGTGGGCGCGCCGCGAGGTAGCCGGCGCATTCCAGCCCGGAGATCATGCCACCACCTTCGGCGGGCAGCCGCTGGCTGCCAGCGCGGCTCGAGCGGTGCTGCGGACCATGGAGGCGATCGATGCCCCAGCGGTCGCCGCAGCCCGCGGCGAGGAGCTCGCAGGCAAGCTCATGGGCGTCCCCGGCGTCACCGACACCCGCGGCTTGGGCCTGCTGATAGCGGCCGAGCTCGACGCGGAAGCGATCGGCCGCAGCGGCCCCGAAGTTGCCGCGGCGTGCTTGGATGCCGGGTTGGTCGTCAACGGCATCACGCCCACGGCAGTGCGCTTCGCTCCGCCGCTGGTGGTCTCGTCATCGGAGATCGACGAAGGACTGTCGATCTTCGCCAAGGTGCTCGCCGGCAACGTGGGGCCGGATTGATGCGCCATTTCCTGGAAGTGGACGATCTGTCGGCCGGCGAGCTGCAGTGGGTGCTCGACATGTCGTCGCGCGCCTCCGAAGCCGCGCCCCAGGTGCTGGAGGGCAGCGGCGTCGCTCTGGTCTTCGAGAAGGCCTCGAACCGGACGCGCAACTCGATGGAGATGGCGGTCCGCCAGCTCGGCGGGCATCCCGTCTACATCCGTCCCGAAGAGGTGGGCATGGACGTTCGCGAGCCCGCGGAGGACATTGCGCGGACGCTCGCCTGCTTCCACGACGTCATCGCTGCGCGCGTCTTTCGCCACAGCCACCTCGAGCGAATGGCGGCCTGCGCGGCGGCACCGGTCATCAACCTGCTGTCTGACGATGCACACCCGTGCCAGGCCATGGCAGACCTGCTCACCGTTGCGCAGTGCATCGGCCTGGACCGCACCGAGCGTGTCGCGTTCGTGGGCGACGCCAACAACGTATGGCGATCGCTGGCCATCGGCTGCGCCATGGCAGGTATCCCGAGCACGCTGGCGGTGCCAGACGGCTACGGGCCGTCGGAGGCGACGCTCGATCGCATAGCCGCACTCGGCGGCGAGTGCATGGTCACCGACGATCCTGCAGCGGCAGCGACGGGCGCCGACGTCGTCTACACCGATGTGTGGACCTCGATGGGCCAGGAGGACGAGCAGGCCGAGCGCTTGGCCGCCTTCGGCCCGTACCAGGTCACGCCGGAGCTGATGTCGCTCGCGGCCGACGGCGCCATCTTCCTGCATTGCCTGCCGGCGCACCGGGGCGAGGAGGTGGCCGCGGACGTCATCGACGGCCCGGCCAGTCGCATCTGGCAGCAGGCCCGCAACCGCATGCACGCTGCACGTGGCCTGCTCGCATTCCTCGCGGGACCAGCCCAGTCTGGAGCGGCGCCATGACCACCAAAGCACAGCGCCAGCACCTCATCCGCGAACTGCTCGCGAGCCGCGAGATCGGCAGCCAGGCTCAGCTTGTAGCGCTGCTGGGCGAGCACGCGGTCGACGTCACCCAGGCCACGGTGAGCCGCGATCTCGACGAGTTGGGTGTCGCCAAGATGCGCACCGCGGGCCGCACGGTGTACGCGGTGCCCGAGACCGACGCGCCCGAAACCCTGCCCACCAACACGCTGCGTCGCGTGTTCGGCGATTGGGTGCTAGCTGTGGAGTCCTCGCAGAACATCGTGGTGCTGCGCACTCCCCCCGGCTCGGCCCACGTGGTGGCCGCTGCCATCGATCGCAGCGATCTCGACGGCGTGATCGGCACCGTGGCGGGCGACGACACGCTGCTCATCGTGGCTGCCGAGCCACCGGGCGGCGCAGTAGTCGCCGACCATTGCCGCGAACTGGCCGATCTGTGAACGTGTGAACGGCTGAGACTGTGTCTGTTGAAGAATCGTCTGCACAAGATCCCGGACCTTCCGCCGAGGCGGGTGCCGCTGAAGGCGGAGCGTCGCCGACCGGCGCGACCACGCTGTGGCACGGCCGGTTCGCCGCGGGTCCGTCCGATGCGCTCTCGGCACTGAGCGATTCGCTGCCGTTCGACCAGCGAATGTTCGCCGAGGACATCGCCGCGTCGCGCGCCCACGTGACGATGCTGTGTGATGTCGGGTTGCTGAGCGCTGACGAGCGCGACGGCATCGGCGAGGCGCTCGCGCAGGTGGAAGCAGAGATCGCCGAAGGCCGTATGGCGTGGGCCCCCACCGACGAGGACATCCACACCGCTGTCGAGCGTCGTGCCACCGAGCTCTGCGCGGCGGCAGCCAAGATGCACACGGGCCGCAGCCGCAACGATCAGGTCGTGACCGATCTGCGCCTGTGGACACGCAGCGCCATCGACGAGGTGGCGGCGTCGATGGGTGGCCTTGCTCGAACGCTGGCCCAACGAGCCCGCCAGGCGCATGACGCGGACGTGCGGCTGCCGGGCTACACGCATCTGCAGCGAGCCCAGCCGGTCGGCCTCGCGCATCATCTGGCCGCTCATGCCTGGGCGCTGCTGCGCGACCTCCAGCGCCTCGGCGACGCCAGGCGCCGCACGGACGTGTCTCCGCTGGGCGCCGGGGCGTTGGCAGGTTCGTCGCTGCCGCTCGACCCGCATCGCACCGCGGCAGAGCTCGGCTTCGCCGCGGTGTTCGAGAACTCGCTCGACGCCGTCAGCGACCGCGACTTTGTGGCCGACACCCTGTACGCGCTGGCGATGGCCGCGATGCACCTGTCGCGCCTGGGCGAGGAGATCGTCCTGTGGTCGAGCGCCGAGTTCGGGTTCGTGGAGCTGGACGACGCCTTCGCCACCGGTTCGTCGATGATGCCGCAGAAGAAGAATCCCGACGCTGCCGAGCTGGCCCGGGCCAAGGCGGGACGGTTGATCGGGCACCTGGCCGGGTTCCTTACGACGCTCAAGGGCCTGCCGCTGGCCTACAACAAGGATCTCCAGGAAGACAAGGAGCCGCTGTTCGACGCGGTCGACACGGTGCGCCTCACCGTGATGGCGCTCGACGGGTTGCTGCGCACCGCCAGGTTCGACGCCGGCGCCATGTCCCGTGGCGCCGACGATCCATTCGCAGCCGCCACTGATGTGGCCGAGTGGCTCGTGGCGGAGGGGATGGCATTTCGCGACGCGCACGCGCTGGTCGCGGGGCTGGTGCGCGAGGCGCTTGAGAACCCAGACCCGCACGCCAGTGCCGCTCGCTTGATCGATCTGGTGTCGCAGCACCCTGATCTGGGACCGTCCGCAGCGCAACGGCTGGCACCGGGTGGCGCGTACCGTGCTCGCAGCACGCCCGGTGCCGGCGGCCCCGACGCGGTGTCGCGCCAGCTCGACCGGCTCGATGCCGCACTCGCCGCAGCCGCAGGTTGACCCTCCAGTGGCTGACGGCCCGTCGCTGGCAGACGTGGCGGCCCGTGCGATACAACCGGAGTTCTACGAGCGCCCCGCAACCGAGATAGCCCCCGAGCTTGTCGGCAAGCTGCTGGTGCTCGACGGCGGATCAACCCAAGCCGGCCGCATCGTCGAGGTCGAGGCCTACTGCGGTGACGGCGATCCCGCTGCGCACTCGCGCAGCGGCCCGACCGCTCGCAACGCCACCATGTTCGGCCCGCCGGGGCGCCTGTACGTGTACCTGATCTACGGGTTGCACTGGTGCGCCAACGCGGTGTGCGCACCGGCGGGCACCGGGGATGCCGTGCTGCTGCGTGCGCTGGAACCCGTCCGGGGGTTCGATGCCATGACGGCGCGCCGCAGTGCCAGCGGCCGCACCGTGGCCTTCGCTGAACTCTGCTCGGGTCCCGCCAAGCTCACCCAGGCGTTCGGCATCGACGGATCCCATGACGGCTGTGACCTCACGACGGCCGGCGGCCTCAGCATCTGTGACGACGGCTGGTCTCCGGGGAAGCTGGCGCAGTCATCGCGCATCGGGATCAGTCGCGGCACCGACCTGCGGTGGCGCTGGTACGTCGCCGGAAACCCCCATGTGAGCGCGCCGTGACCGCGGAGCGCGTCGAGCCCGCTGCCCGGAGCGCAGGCGCAACCAGGCCGCGCTGGCTGTCAGCCGCATCCGCGGTGCAGCGGCCCGTCCACGCCGATGAGCCGGACGGCCTCGCCGAGGCCGTCGAGACGGTCCGGCGCTTCACCCCGCAGGATCGCATGCAGGCCCAGAACCGGCGCCGGCTGCTCGCCTTCGCGGCGCGCCACCCGGACGCACTGCATCGCTCCTGTGAAGCCGGTCATCTGACGGCCTCGGCCTGGGTGGTGGATCACAACGCAGTGCGCGGCCTGGTGCTCCTGCACGCCAAGATCGGCCGCTGGCTGCAGCCGGGCGGCCACGCGGACGGCGAGTCCTCGCTATGGGCGGTCGCTCGGCGTGAGGCCAGCGAGGAAACCGGCATCGACGGCTTGGAGGTCTGGAGCGAACCCGTTGACGTCGACGTGCACCTCTTCGTCAATCGCCGTGACGCAGAGCCCTCTCACATGCACTTCGACGTCCGCTACGTGGTCCGGTGCCCGCCGGGTGCGTTGCCGCGACCCAATCACGAGTCCGATGCGCTGCGTTGGGTGACGCCCGATCAGCTCACTGATGCCGACCTGGGCCTCGATGCCAGCACCCGCCGGCTGGCGAAGTACGGATTCGGAGTCGCTCGTGCCGTGATCGGGTCCCATCAGCCTGAGGATGATTAGGAGGCTGAGCCGCAGAACCTCGCGTGGCCGAGGTGCGCGTACCGTGAGTCCGTGCGCGCAGTGGTGCGGCTGGTCGAAGACGTTGTCCTGGGCTTGTGCGGCCTCGTTGCAGGTTGGATTGTCGTGTCCTACGTTCCGGGCCGGGTATTGCCTGCCATCGCTGCGACGGTCGTGCTGGCCGTGGGCGGCCGCCTGCTCTTCAGCGGCACGATCTGGACCGCCGGCATCGGCCTTGTCGTCGCCGGCGCAGCGGGCGCGGGCGTGTATGTCGCTGACTTGGTGGGTTCCTTGGGAACCTGATGCGATGCCGGCGGCGGCCTCTCAATATTGAGGCGCACCACTAGCGTGACCCGGTGGACTCGGGCATCGTGCTGATCGTCGCAGCCGCGCTGGCGGCGCTGATCATGGCCGGTGGGATCGTCGACATCGGACGGCTGGGCCGCGCGCGGTTCGAGGCGCTGGGCAAGCGCCGCTGGCATTGGGTCCTGCTGATCATCTTGTTCGGGCCATTCGCCGTACTTCTCTATGCGGGCGCGGTACGGCCGCAAGTGATGCATCCCGAGCGCTACGCCGACGAGATCTTCGACGACCCTGCCGCCGACGCCGACGATCTCGCTGACGGCCTCGCCAGCCATCCCGGCAGTGCCGCAATCGGCGAGCAGGCAAGATGAGCGACGCCGCGCAGCTCGCCATCGAGGTCGCCGGGCTCCGCAAGCGGTACGGAGACATCGAGGCGGTTGACGGCGTCGATCTGTCCGTCGAGACCGGCGAGGTCGTGGCGTTCCTTGGTCCGAACGGTGCAGGCAAGACCACGACGGTCGAGATTCTCGAAGGCCTCCGCACCCGGACCTCGGGAGACGTGCAGGTGCTGGGCGTCGATCCGGCGGAGGCCACTGCCGAGTGGAGAGAGCGCATCGGGGTCGTATTGCAGGGGGCCAAGCACGAAGGCGACTTCACGGCTGCGGAGATCGTGACGATGTGGTCGGCGTATTACCGGTCGCCCCGACCGACGGCCGACGTGCTGGAACTCGTCGGACTTGCTGATGCAGCTGGGACTAGGACTCGCCGCTTGTCGGGCGGGCAGCAGCAGCGCCTGGCCGTGGCGCTCGCGCTCGTGGGCGACCCCGAGCTGGTGTTCTTGGACGAGCCGACGACTGGTTTCGACCCTGCTGCTCGCCGCGAGGCGTGGCAGACCATCGGCGGCCTGCGGTCGCTGGGCGTGAGCGTGCTGCTGACTACTCATTACATGGACGAGGCCGATCAACTGGCAGATCGAATCGTGGTGATCTCGCGGGGCCGCATCGTTGCCGACGGCACAGCCGTCGAACTGGCGGCACACGTCGCCATGCCGTCGCAGATCAGCTGGAATGCCGCAGAGCTGAGCCCTGCGGCGTTGCCTGATCGGCTGCGCGACCTGCTCAGCGGCGACGTTGCGTCGGTGGCGTCGATCGCCGCTGCCGGCACGGCTGCCGCCGAGCCCCGGGATGTACGGCCTGCGATCGCCACGCGCGATGTCGGCGAGGTGCTGCGCGAGCTGCTGGCTGCCGCCGATGCGGCCGGGACCCGGCTGGACTCGCTGGCTGTGCAGCCGCCGACGCTGGAAGACACGTACCTGGCACTGACCGGAGAGGCGTTGTCAGGAGACGGCTCGTGACCCGCTTGGCGCAGCTGCGCAGCGAAGCGCGTTTCAACTTGCTGGGCTTCCGGCGCAGCCCGGCGGCCACGTTCTTCACGGTGGTCCTGCCGATCATCTTCCTGGTGATTTTCACCTCGATCTTCGGCAACGAGATCATCAGCTCGACCGGCGCGCGGGTCGCGACGGTGTACGTCCCGGGGATCCTGGCGCTGGCGCTGGTCTCGGCGAACTTCATGAACGCCGCCATCGTCACGGTCATCAGGCGCGAGAACGGCGTGCTCAAGGCCATGCGGGCCACACCGCTGCCGCCGTGGGTCTACGTGGGCGGGCAGCTCGCCGCGTCGCTGGTGCTGACCGCGTTCATGACAGCGCTCGTGATCTGCATCGGCTGGCTCGGTTACAGCGTCGAAGTCCAACCAGGTGCGGTGCCGAGCCTGCTCATCACGCTCGGAGTGGGCGCGGCGGCGTTCTCGGCCTTGGGGCTCGCTATCACCTGCGTGTGCCCCAGCGAGCAGGCAGCGCCGGCGATCACGAACATGTGCGTGCTGCCGCTGTACTTCGTCTCGGATGTGTTCATCCCCTCGGAGGGCGCGCCGCGTTGGATGACCCTCATCGGCGACATCTTCCCCATCAAGCACCTGGCCGTTGCGCTGGGACGCACCTTCGACCCATTCAGCGAAGGCGTGCCGATGCCGGCATGGCGCTGGCTGATCCTGGCGGCGTGGGGCGCCTTCGGGGTGCTGGTCACGCTGCGCTTCTTTCGCTGGACGCCCCGCAACTAGCCAACCGACGCGACCTGAGGACGCAACCTGTCCGGCAGACTGGCGGCGTGGACGTATTGGCCGACCTCGACGCGCGTGGACTGATCCATCAGACCACGGACCGCCAGGCGCTCGCGCAGCGCCTCGAGTCCGGACCGATCACGGTGTACTGCGGCTTCGATCCCACCGCCGCGAGCCTGCATGTGGGCAATCTCATGGGGCTGCTGACGCTCCGGCGGCTGCAGCTCGGCGGGCATCGCCCCATTGCGCTGGCCGGCGGTGCAACCGGCATGGTCGGAGATCCCAGTGGGCGCTCGACCGAGCGAAACCTGCTCGATGACGATGCACTGGCCGGCAATCTCGAGGGAATCGTTCCCCAGCTGCGCCAGTTTCTCGACTTCGACGACGGGCCCTGCGCAGCGCGACTGCTCGACAATCGCGCCTGGACCGTCGGCGTGGGCGTGCTCGACTTCCTGCGAGACGTCGGCAAGCACGTCACGGTGCAGCAGATGGTGGGCAAAGAGTCGGTCCGCAACCGGCTCAATGAGGGCGACGGACTGTCCTACACCGAGTTCAGCTACATGCTGCTGCAGGCGTACGACTACCTGTGGCTCGCTGAGAATGTCGAGTGCGAGCTGCAGGTCGGCGGCTCGGACCAGTGGGGCAACATCGTGCTCGGCATCGACTTGATCCGTCGCCGGCTGGGACGCGCTGCCCACGCACTGACGTGGCCGCTGCTCGCCCGCAGCGACGGCACGAAGTACGGCAAGACGGCGGGCGGCGAGACGCTCTGGCTCAGCGCGGAAGCCATGAGTCCGTACCGCTTCTACCAGTCGTGGATCGGCGTCGACGATGTCGACATCGCGAGGCTGCTGGCCCAGCTCACGTTCCTCGACATGGCCGAGGTGCGCGAGATCGCCGCCGCGCACGACGCCGATCCGGGACGGCGCTCGGGACAGCGGCGTCTCGCGGCCGAGATCACCCGCATCGTGCACGGCGACGGGGCGGCCACGGCTGCCGCAGGCGCCAGCGAGGTGCTGTTCGGCGGCGGCGTGCCTGTGCGACAAGCTTCGGCGGCTGCGCTGGCATTCGTCTCCGAAGAGGTCCCTTCCGGGCCGCTGCGCGCGCTCGGCGCATCGGTCGTGGACGTGCTGGTCGATGCCGAGCTGGCACAGAGCCGCAGCGAGGCGCGCAGGGCGCTGGCCGAGGGAAGCGTGTACATCAACGGCGAGCGGACCAGCGATCCGGACCGCGTCGTGGACGCCAGCGACCTGCTGCATGGCCGGTACGTGCTGCTGCGACGGGGCAAGAAGCGCTGGCACGCCGCAACCGCTCCCTGAATCCTGCGCGATCGCGCTGAATCGGCTGCTGAGGATGGTTGCGGAGGTACGTCGCCGCCTGTAGTGTCATGCGTCCCCCTCAGGGGCGGAACTGCCGTCCAGGAGGGGTTCGACACCTCCGGCGGCGTCTTTCGCAGCACTCCTTCGCAGAGAGCAGCAGGCGCCGATCGAGTGTCAGCTGCCGGCGGCTTCGCCTGCGCAGCGCTCCTTGACAACAGAACAGAGGACGAAAACGCCAGTGCGGGCGATCGGCTGCTGGTTTCCAGCCGCCGGTCGAACCACACAGCCGGTTCTCGGTCTACCCATGACCGGGAGCCAACTTGTTCGTGCCGTCCCATCAGGCCTGCCTTGTGCGGGCCGACATGAGACGGTGCACCAATTCCAGCCAGCTGC
>NZ_CBDBDD010000002.1:0-157500 GCF_965203655.1 Candidatus Poriferisodalis sp. | reverse complement strand
ACATTCGTGTCCGTGCGCGACAGCGTGCCTTTTGAAGAATGAGCCAGCGAGTTATGGTGTGTGGCAAGGTTAACCAGCGATGGGGAGCCGGAGCGAAAGCGAGTCTGAATAGGGCGCATAGTCGCATGCTGTAGACCCGAAGCCGTGTGATCTATCCATGGGCAGGGTGAAGCGGAGGTAAGACTCCGTGGAGGCCCGAACCGACCTAGGTTGAAAACTGGGCGGATGACCTGTGGATAGGGGTGAAAGGCCAATCAAACACGGTGATATCTGGTTCTCCCCGAAATGCATTTTGGTGCAGCGTCGCACGTTCAGCCATGGAGGTAGAGCACTGATTGGGCTAGGGGG
Organism: Candidatus Poriferisodalis sp.; assembly: GCF_965203655.1. GTDB lineage: Bacteria > Actinomycetota > Acidimicrobiia > Acidimicrobiales > Poriferisodalaceae > Poriferisodalis. The sequence goes on along the minus strand of NZ_CBDBDD010000002.1, from coordinate 157,152 downwards.
CCCACAAGCTTACCGACCCCAGTCAAACTCCGAATGCCATGGCTCCAGAGTGCGGCAGTGAGTCCACGGGGGATGAGCTTCGTTGGACGAAAGGGAAACAGCCCAGAGCGCCGGCTAAGGCCCCTAAGTGTGTATTAAGTGGCAAACGATGTGGGATTGCCCAGACAGCCAGGAGGTTGGCTTAGAAGCAGCCACCCTTGAAAGAGTGCGTAACAGCTCACTGGTCGAGTGGTCCTGCGCGGATAATGTAACGGGGCTAAATACACCGCCGAAGCCGCGCCTTTGAGTACGCCTGCGGGTGTGCTTGAGGGGTAGGGGAGCGTCGTGCCTGCTGCGAAGCCGGAGCGTGAGCGCCGGTGGAGCGGGTCCGAGTGAGAATGCTGGCATGAGTAGCGAGAGAGGGGTGCGAATCCCCTCCGCCGTAAGCCCAAGGGTTCCTGGGGAAGGCTGGTCCTCCCAGGGTTAGTCGGGAGCTAAGGCGAGGCCGAGAGGCGTAGTCGATGCACAACCGGTTGATATTCCGGTACCACCGCGTGCGCGCCCAGTCCAAAATGCGGTTGCTAAGGGGCTGTCCTCCCTTCGGGGAACGACGAACCGACCCACCGCACCGAGGACAGCAATGAGGGGACGCAGGAGGATAGGTGAACCCAGGCGATGGTAGACCTGGGGTAAGCGAGTAGGACGGGGACTAGGTAAGTCCGGGCCCCATGAAGTCTGAGACGCGACGCCGAGCCGCTACAGGCGAAGTCACTGATTCCATGCTGCCGAGAAAAGCCTCTAGCGAGCTCACGTGGTGCCCGTACCTAAACCAACACAGGTAGGCAGGTAGAGCATACTCAGGCGAACGGGAGAACTGTGGTTAAGGAACTCGGCAAATTGCATCCGTAACTTCGGGAGAAGGATGACCCTGCGATGGTGACAGCACTTGCTGCTTGAGCCGGAAAGGGTGGCACAAAATAGGGGAAAGCGACTGTTTACTAAAAACACAGCAGCGTGCGAAGTCGTAAGACCATGTATACGCTGTGACGCCTGCCCGGTGCCGGAAGGTTACGGGGAACGGTTAGCTCTTCGGAGCGAAGCTGTGAACCTAAGCCCCGGTAAACGGCGGCCGTAACTATAACGGTCCTAAGGTAGCGAAATTCCTTGTCGGGTAAGTTCCGACCTGCACGAATGGCGTAACGACTTTCCCACTGTCTCAACCACAGACCCGGCGAAATTGAAGTACGAGTAAAGATGCTCGTTGGCTACAGAAGGACGGAAAGACCCCGTGGACCTTTACTATAACTTGGTATTGGGTTGTGGCACGTGTTGTGTAGGATAGGTCGGAGACGAGGAAGCGTGTGCGCCAGCATGCGTGGAGTCACCCTTGAAATACGACCCTGCTCATGTCGGAACTCTAACCTAGGACCCTGATCGGGTTCGGGAACAGTGCCAGGCGGGTAGTTTGACTGGGGCGGTCGCCTCCCAAATGGTAACGGAGGCGCCCAAAGGTTCCCTCAGACTGGTTGGCAATCAGTCGTCGAGTGCAATGGCACAAGGGAGCTTGACTGTGAGACATACAGGTCGAGCAGGTGCGAAAGCAGGGCATAGTGATCCAGCGATTGCGTGTGGAAGCGTCGTTGCTCAACGGATAAAAGGTACCCCGGGGATAACAGGCTCATCTTCCCCAAGAGTCCATATCGACGGGAAGGTTTGGCACCTCGATGTCGGCTCATCGCATCCTGGGGCTGAAGCAGGTCCCAAGGGTTGGGCTGTTCGCCCATTAAAGCGGTACGCGAGCTGGGTTTAGAACGTCGTGAGACAGTTCGGTCCCTATCCTCTGTGGCTGTAGGAGATTTGAGGAAAGCTGTCCGTAGTACGAGAGGACCCGGATGGACGCAGCTCTCGTGTGCCAGTTGTTCCGCCAGGAGCACGGCTGGTTGGCGACCTGCGGAAGGGATAAGCGCTGAAAGCATCTAAGCGCGAAGCCCGTTCCAAGATGAGATCTCCCACTGGTACAACCAGGTAAGGCCCGTGGCAGATAACCACGTTGATAGGCCGGATGTGTAAGCGCAGCAATGTGTTCAGCAGACCGGTACTAATCGGCCGAGGGCTTGGTATCGATACTCAGCCTTGAAGAAGCGCACCCGAGCGTGTGCGCTGCTCGTGCATCGCGTGCAGGAGTCTGCACCGACAGATCTCCGGTGGTTATGGCGGCAGGGCCACACCCGTTCCCATTCCGAACACGGAAGTTAAGCCTGCCAGCGCCGATGGTACTTGGGGGCAATTCCCCTGGGAGAGTAGGTCGCCGCCGGAACCCTGAACCCCCGTCGTGTTTGCGGCGGGGGTTCTTCGCGCTTGTGGGCCTACCCTCGGGGGGTGACGCAGAACCGGCGCCCGCCTCGTAAACCGACGCATGGGCGACCCGATCGCGATCGTGGCCAGCGGCAGGATCGAAGCCGTCGTGGTCAGCCTGATCGCGGCCCCCGGGGCCGTTCTGATGGCGATGATCAACAGCGCCGCAATCGCGGTCGGCGGCCCCAGCAGCGCCGCCCGGACGCTCCGCGGCGACCCGATAAGCCCGTCGACGAGGTTGCGTCCCGGGCGGCTCGCCGCACCGACTGGGGCGGGGTGGCCCGCAAGGGCGCGTCGGTGCTGCGGCCGATCCCCGGCGCCGACCGGGGCGGCGCCTACGAGGCGAACGTGCCCGAACGCCACAGCCCGCGACCTCAGCCACCGCCGGCGCCCGAGCGCACCGGGCGTGCGCCGCAGGGCTCGTCGTCCCGCCGTCGCCCCACGGTGCGCCTCGAGGTCCCTCAGCTCGAACCGGTCGGCGTGCGCGGCATGCCCGCCCCAGAGCAGCGGCGGCTGGCGCAGCGGCTGCGCGAGGCCGGCGAGGACTTCCTCGCGGAGCGCTTCGGCGATGCCCTCGTCACGCTGCGGCCGCTGGCATCGCGATACGCGGCTATCGCCGAGGTGCAGGAGCTCTATGGGCTCACGCTCTACCGGCTCGGCCGATGGACTGCAGCCGCGAACCGGCTCGAGCAGTACGAGCAGCTGACGGGCGCGATCGACCAGCTGCCGGTGCTCGCGGACTGCTACCGGGCGCTCGGACGGCTCAACGAAGTGCACGACGCGTGGGATCGGCTGAGGCACGCCGACCCGGACGCCCAGACCATCACCGAGGGGCGGATCGTGGCGGCGGGCGCTCTCGCCGACGAAGGCCGGCCGCGTGATGCCATCCGCCTGCTGGAGGCCGGTCCGCTGCGTCCCAAACGACCCAAGGAGCACCACCTGCGGTTGTGGTACGCGCTTGCGGATCTGTACGACCGGGTGGGCGATCTGCAGCGGGCCCGACGCGGATTTGCCCGCATCCACACGGTCGAACCCGGATTCGTGGACGTGCAGGAACGGCTTGCCGCACTCGGCTTGGGGGCCGACTAGCGACGGTGGGAATCGGCGCCGCTGAGCACGCTGTGACGGTCAGCCACTCGCCGCAGGCGCGCGGATAGAGTGAAGCCGTCGATCGGCGAGCGCCGTTGGGGTGTACCGACCCTCCGTACCGTTCCCGAGAACCGGTGACGACCGATCGTGCGACACACGCTGCCAACATGACTGCCGACCGTGACGATTGAGATCGAGCGACTGCTGGGCGATCAGGCCTCCTATCTGCTGGACCACAAGTGCGAAGGCATCGGGCGCGACCTGCTGACCCTGCCCGGCCCCGAGTTCGTGACCGACGTCGTCGCCGGCACCGACCGCTCCCCGCAGGTCATGCGCAGCCTCCAATCGCTGTTCGACCACGGTCGCCTCGGCGGCAGCGGCTACGTCTCGATCCTGCCGGTGGACCAGGGCATCGAGCACTCGGGCGCGGCCTCGTTCGCCCCCAACCCGATCTACTTCGATCCGGCCTCGATCGTTGAGCTGGCCATCGAAGGGGGCTGCAACTCGGTGGCCACCACGTTCGGCGTGCTCGGCGCGGTGTCCCGGCGCTATGCCCATCGCATCCCGTTCATCGTCAAGCTCAATCACAACGAGCTGCTGACCTACCCGGCGAAGTACGACCAGATCATGTTCGGGTCGGTGGCACGGGCTCACGAACTCGGGGCGACCGGCGTCGGGGCGACGATCTACTTCGCCTCGCCCGAGAGCGGCCGCCAGATCACCGAGGTCGCCGCCGCATTCGAGGAAGCCCACCGGCTGGGCATGTTCACGGTGCTGTGGTGCTACCTGCGCAACTCGGCGATCAACCTCTCGGGCCAGGACGGGGGGGTCGACCACCACGTGGCTGCCGACGCCACTGCTCAGGCCAACCACCTCGGGGTGACGATCGAGGCCGACATCATCAAGCAGAAGCTGCCGGAGAACAACGGCGCATTCGTCTCGGTGCCCGGGTTCGGCAAGACCCACGCCGCCGTGTACGACCAGCTCACCAGCGAGCACCCCGTCGATCTGTGCCGCTGGCAGGTGGCCAATTGCTACATGGGACGCGTCGGGCTGATCAACTCTGGCGGGGCCAGCTCCGGAGCGACCGATCTGGCCGAAGCGGTCACGACGGCGGTCGTCAACAAGCGGGCCGGCGGCATCGGGCTCATATCGGGCCGCAAGGCATTCCAGCGGCCGATGGCCGAAGGCGTCGAGCTGCTCGGCGCCATCCAGAACGTCTACCTGGACCCGGCGGTGACCATCGCCTGAGGTGATTCTGAACCCGGCCGCATCGCAGCGGCCGCGGCTAGCGTGGTCGCTTGGAGCGGCCGCTTCCCCCTGTGCCGTACTTCTTCGAGGAGAGCCCGTGACCGACACCGCATCGCGCGAACTGCCGCTGCAGGAGATCGACGAGGTCATCATCCGTTTCGCCGGTGACTCCGGCGACGGCATGCAGTTGACAGGCGACCAGTTCACAAGCATCTCGGCGGCCCTCGGCAACGACCTGTCGACGCTGCCCGAGTTTCCCGCCGAGATCCGGGCGCCGCAAGGGACGCTGGCCGGCGTATCGGCGTTCCAAGTGCGGATCTCCGATTTCGACATCACCACGCCGGGCGATGCGCCGACCGTGCTCGTGGCCATGAACCCCGCAGCGCTCAAGGCCCAGCTGCACAACCTCGCCCAGGGTGGAGCGCTGATCGTCAATACCGATGCCTTCAACGAGCGCAACCTGGAGAAGGCCGGATACGCCACTAACCCGCTCGACGACGGCACCCTCGACGACTACCGGACCTATCCCGTGCCGATGAGTCAGATCACCCGCGACGCGGTGGCTGAGCACGGCGTGAAGCCGCGTGACGCGGAGCGGTCCAAGAACTTCTTCGCTCTCGGGCTGATCTCGTGGATGTACACCCGGCCCGTCGAGCCGACGCTCGAGTTCATCAACACCAAGTTCCGGGGCCGCACCCAAGTCATCGATGCCAACACGTCCGCGTTCAAGGCGGGCTACAACTTCGGCGAGACCGCCGAGATCTTCGAGGCGCACTACGAGGTGAAGCCGGCGCCGCTGGCTCCTGGCGAGTACACCAACGTGAACGGCAACACGGCCCTGGCCTGGGGCTGCATCGTTGCAGGCCAGCTCGCACGCCTGCCGATCTTCTTGGGCTCGTACCCCATCACCCCGGCCTCGGACATCCTGCACGAGATGTCGCTGAAGAAGAACTTCGGCGTACGCACCTTCCAGGCCGAGGACGAGATTGCCGCTGCGGCTTCCGCGGTCGGCGCGGCTTTCGGGGGTGCGCTGGCGTTCACCTCCACCTCGGGCCCCGGCTTGGCACTCAAGGGCGAGACGCTCAGCTTGGCCGTGAGCTTGGAGCTGCCGCTGGTGGTGCTCGACATCCAGCGCGGCGGACCGTCCACGGGCCTGCCCACCAAGCCCGAGCAGGCCGACCTGATGATGGCCATGTACGGACGGCACTCGGAGTCGCCGCTGCCGGTGGTCGCACCGCGCAGCCCGGCCGACTGCTTCGACATTGCGATCGAGGCGTGCCGCATCGCGCTGAAGTACCGGACGCCGGTGATCGTGCTCTCCGACGGCTACCTGGCCAACAGTTCCGAGCCGTGGCTGTTGCCCGATGTCAATTCGCTGCCCGATATCGGCGTCGATTTTGCCACCGGGTTCAACGGCACCAACGAAGACGGTGACGGCATCTTCCTGCCGTACCTGCGTGACCCCGAGACGCTGGCTCGACCGTGGGCGATCCCGGGCACGCCCGATCTGATGCACCGCGTCGGCGGCATCGAGAAAGAGGACGGCACCGGCAACATCTCCTACGAGCCCGAGAACCACCAGCTCATGGTCGACCTGCGGCAGGCCAAGGTCGACGGTGTCGACGTGCCCGACGTGGAAGTCGCCGGCGACGTCGACGCCGACTTGGCGGTGCTGGGCTGGGGCTCGACGTGGGGCGCCATCGACGCGGCCGCGGGACGGCTGCGCGAGGCCGGCTTCGAGGTGGCACACGTGCACCTGCGCCACCTGAATCCGCTGCCGGCCAACCTCGGCGACGTGCTGGGGCGCTACCGCGCCGTGGTGTGCCCCGAGATGAACAAGGGCCAGCTCTGCGACATCGTGCGTGCCAGGTACCTGATCGACGTCGAGCACATCGGCAAGATCGACGGCGTGCCGTTCACCACCGGCGAGGTGACCGACGCTGTCCACAAGCGACTCGAAGCACTGTCAACGGTATGAGCACCGCGACCCCGATCAAGAAACCCGAGAGGCAAACAGCACGATGACCGACACGTCCTTCACGCCGACGACACAGCCCGGCGACTGGGCCTCCGACCAGGAGGTGCGGTGGTGCCCCGGCTGCGGTGACTACTCGATCCTCACAGCGCTGAGGATGCTGATGCCGAGCCTCGGCACCGAGCCGCGCAACACCGTGTTCGTCTCCGGCATCGGCTGTGCCGCCCGCTTCCCGTACTACATGAACACCTACGGCGTTCACGGGATCCACGGCCGTGCGCCGGCTATCGCGACCGGTCTGGCGATGGCTCGCCCCGATCTCGACGTGTGGGTGATCGGCGGCGACGGCGACATGCTGTCCATCGGCGGCAACCACCTGATCCACGCCCTTCGGCGCAACGTCAAGATCAAGCTGCTGCTGTTCAACAACCAGATCTACGGCCTCACCAAGGGTCAGTTCAGCCCCACCAGCGAGATCGGCAAGGTCACCAAGAGCTCGCCGATGGGTTCGCTGGATGCCCCGTTCAACCCGCTGGCAGTGGCGCTCGGGGCCGAAGCCTCCTTCGTCGCCCGGACGCACGACATGGATCGCCAGCACATGATGGACACGTTCCAGCGGGCCCATGCCCACGATGGGGCGGCGTTCGTGGAGGTCTTCCAGAACTGCAACGTCTTCAACGACGGCGCGTTCGAGGGCGTCACCAAGAAGCAGAACCGCGACGCCAATCTCATCCCGCTGCGCGATGGCGAGCCCATCCGATTCGGGGCCGACGGCGAATTCGGGGTGATCGATGAGGCCGGCTGCGCTCGCGTCGTCCATACCGCCGACGTGAGCGACGACGAGCTGCTGGTTCATGACGAGTCCAAGCACGACCCCTCCACGGCCTTCATGCTGGCCCGACTGGCGCGCGGGCCGTTCGAGCCGACGCCGATCGGCGTGTTCCGTGCCGTGCGCCGCAGCGAGTACGCCATGGCCACCACGCGGCAGCTGGCAGCGGCCCAGCAGAAGCAGGGCGCTGCGGACATCGCGCAGATGCTGCGCTCACGCGGCACCTGGTTCGTCTGAGAATTATCTCCCTCCCACGAAAATCCCTGCGGCGGCAGCGGGGCTCGCTGGTACTTTCGGCTTTATGACCGCCGTGCGACGACGCCTCGACAGCGAACTCGTGCGCCGAGCCATGGCACCGACCCGGACCGCGGCGCAGGCCCTCATCTCCGGCGGCCGTGTGCTGGTCAGCGGTGCGGTCGCGCACAAGGCATCGCGGATGGTGGCGGCGTCCGAACCCGTTCACGTCAGCGGCGAGGGTGCCCGATTCGTGTCGCGCGGCGGCGAGAAGCTCGATGCGGCGCTGGATGCCTTCGAGATCGACGTTCGCGGCCGGCGGGCGCTCGATGCCGGTGCGAGCACCGGGGGATTCACCGATTGCCTGCTGCAGCGTGGAGCAACCGGCGTCGTGGCGGTCGATGTCGGTCGGGGACAGCTCGATGCCGGGCTGCGAGCGGACCCGAGAGTCACGGTGCGCGAGCGCTGCAACGTTCGCCATCTCGACGCTGATGACATCGGCGGCCCGGTCGACATCGTGACCGCCGATCTGTCGTTCATCTCGCTGCGAACGGTGATGGCACGCCTGGCTGGCTGCACCGCGCCCGGCGGCGATCTCGTGCTGCTGGTCAAGCCGCAGTTCGAAGCCGGCCGCCGCGAGGCGTCGCGTGGCAAGGGTGTCGTTCGCGATCCGGCGGTGTGGCGGCGCGTGCTGGCCGAAGTGGCAGCGTCGGCGTCCGAGTATGGGCTCGTGCCGGCGGGCGTCATCCCGTCGCCACTGCGTGGCGCTGCGGGCAATGTCGAGTATTTCCTGCATTGCCGGCGCACCGAGACTGCCGGCGCAGCCGATTTCGTGCTGCACAGCGCCATCGACGCAGCGGTGCAGCACGCTGAGGATCCCCGCATCGACGCCGGGAGCTCCCGATGAGCGCCGTGCTCGTCATCGCGCACGCCGAGCGCGACGAAGCATTGACCGCGTCGAAAGGGCTCGTGGACTGGCTCGAGAATGCGGGCCATACAGTCTCGATGGGGAGCGTCGAGGCGATGGCCATCGGTCGCGGCGATCTGGTCGCAGCCGAACCGATCCGCGCGGCCCCCGACCTGGCCGTGAGCGTCGGGGGCGACGGCACGATGCTGCGCTCGCTCGACCTGGTCGCCGCGGCGGGAGTGCCGGTGCTCGGGGTGAACGTCGGGCACCTCGGCTACCTGACCCCCTTCGAGCCGTCCGAGCTGGTCGAAGCGGTCGCGGCTGCGCTCGCGGGCTCGCTGGCGATCTCCGAGCGGATGATGGTCAGTGCGTCAGTGCGCAGAGCGCCCGGAGGCGACGCCGACGACGGCGATGATGCGGCGGCGTGGACGGGCCTGAACGAGGTCGTGCTCGAGAAGCGCGATCCGGGCCACACGGTGCGGCTGGAGGTGTGGCTCGACGGCGACATGTTCGCTACCTACGCGGCTGACGGCATCATCGTGTCCACCCCTACCGGGTCCACCGCGTACAGCCTGTCCGCAGGCGGAGCTGTGGTGGCTCCGACGCACTCTTCGCTGCAGGTCACGCCGGTTGCACCACACATGCTGTTCGACCGGTCGCTGCTGCTGCCTCCCGACACCGAGATCGGCATCCGGGTGATGAGCGAGCGGCCGGCGCTCGCGGCCGTGGACGGCCGATCCGCCACGATGCTGCAGACCGGCGACGAACTCGTGGTCACGCGTGCTCCCTACACCGCCCGGCTGGTGACCGCCGGCGGCGACAGCTTCCACCGCGTGCTGAAGCACAAGTTCGGCCTCAAGGATCGCTGAGCTGGCGATGCTGGCCGAGCTGGCCGTGCGCAATCTCGGCGTGATCTCCAGCGCCCGGCTGGTGCTCGGCGCTGGCATGACGGCGCTGACCGGCGAGACCGGCGCCGGCAAGACGCTCGTCGTGCAGGCGGTGCAGCTGCTCATGGGCGGCCGCGCAGATCCCGCGATGGTGCGCTCAGGGGCTGACGAAGCGGTGGTGGAGGGCAGGTTTGTCGGCCCCGACGGCAGCGAGCGGGTGCTGCGCCGTGTCATCCCGGCCGCAGGCCGCAGCCGCGCCTACCTCGACGGCACCATGGCATCGGCACCCGAGCTTGCCGAGCTCGGCATCGGGCTCGTCGATCTGCACGGCCAGCACCAGCACCAGTCGCTGCTGCGTCCGCGGACCCAACGCGAAGCCCTGGATCGCTGGGGCGGCGCCGACCTGCGCCCGCTGAGAGCTGCGCGAGACGATCTGCGCGCCCTGGTCGACAATCTCGAAGCGATCGGCGGCGATGTACGTGCCAGGGCACAGGAGATGGACCTGCTGAGGTATCAGGTGGACGAGATCTCCGCCGCGCAACTGGACGACCCCGGCGAGCTCGAACAGATCGCCGAGCGGGAAGATCTCCTCGCAGACGCCACAGCCCACCTCGCCGACGGCCACGCTGCACGTCAAGCGCTGTCGGGTGACGACGGTGCCATCGACAAGCTGGGCAGTGCCGCGGCTGCCCTGGCCGGGCGCCCGGCATTCGCGCCCACCAGCGAACGGCTTGCCGCGGCGGCTGCGGAGCTGGACGACACGGTCGCACAGCTGCGCGGCGTGCTCGACATCATCGAGGACGATCCGCAGGCGCTGGCCGAGGTGCGGGCGCGGCACCAGATGCTGCGCGAGCTGACGCGCAAGTACGGCGACACGCTCGGCGAAGTGGCAGCGTTCGGAACTCGTGCCGCAGAACGCCTCTCGCAACTCCAGCGCCATGCTGAGCTTGCCTCCGAGCTGGAGGCAGGAATCGCTGCGGCGCAGCGCCGCGTCGACGACGAGGCCCGCGCAGTGGCTGCGGCTCGCCAGGCGGCAGCTCCCGGCCTAGCCGCCGCAGTGACCGGGCACCTGGCGTCGCTGGCGCTGGCCGGCGGGACGCTGGAAGTCCGGGTCACCGGCGATCCGCCGTGCGACGGCGTCGAGCTGCTCTTCAGCGCCAACCGGGGCTCGCCACCCGGAGCGATGTCGAAGGTGGCCTCCGGCGGAGAGCTGGCGCGAGTGATGCTGGCGCTGCGGCTGGTCCTCACGGCCGGTCCGCCCACGCTGGTGTTCGACGAAGTGGACGCCGGTATCGGCGGCGAGGCTGCCTTGGCAGTCGGTCAGGCGCTCACCTCGTTGGCCGAGCGCCACCAGGTCCTGGTGGTGACACATCTCCCGCAGGTCGCGGCGTTCGCTCACCACCATGTCGCCGTGCGCAAGTCTGATGACGGTGTGTCGGTGGCTTCCGATCTGGTTGCGGTGAACGGGACGGACCGCGTAACCGAACTGGCGCGGATGCTCGCAGGTCAGCCGTCGTGGGACAGCGGTCGCCAGCACGCGAGCGATCTGCTCCGCAGTGCCGAGGCGTCCCGGCCGCGCCCCCGAGATGGGCAGCCAGCGGCCAGCAGTCCAGTCCCGTGAGCACGACCCGGCGGCGAGTGAATCCGTCACGCCGTCACCTGCGTCGCCGCCGGAACAGCCGTCATGCGGGAGTGGCAGGACGGTGTCGGGTGGATCGCCGCACCAAGAACCTGCTGCCGCGTCTCGAACGCGGCGAGATCGCCGTCATTCACCACTCGGATCTGGATCGGGTTGCCGCGGACGGACTGCTTGCAGCGGGGGCTGCAGCGGTGGTCAACGCCGTGCCGACGATGAGCGGCAGGTATCCGGCGCTGGGCGGGCTCACGCTCGCTCAAGCCGGGGTGCCCGTGCTCGACGACGTCGGCGAAGATGCGTTCGAATCACTGCGCGATGGTGACGAGATCGCCGTGACGGACGGCGAGGTGCTGCGTGAGGGTGAGCTCATCGGTACCGGCTACCGCCGAGATGCCGAGTACTTCGAACGAGTCCTGGAATCGGCGCGTGTGGCAGTGCGCAGCGAGCTTGGCAGCTTCGCCCGCAACACGCTGGAGTACTTGGACCAAGAGCCGCAGATCCTCACCGACGAGCTGGAGGTCCCCCCGCTGCGCCACCAGCTGCGTCGCCGGCACGTGCTGGTGGTAGTGCGCGGCATCGACTATCGGGAGGATCTCGCGGCGCTGCGGCGCTCGGGCTACATGGCCGACATGCGACCCGTGATCATCGGCGTGGACGGAGGCGCCGATGCGCTGCTCGACGCAGGTCTCACACCTCAGATCATCATCGGTGACTTCGACTCGGTCTCGCCGCGAGCGTTGAACTGCGGCGCGCAGCTGATCGTGCACGGCTACCCCTCCGGAGGCGTGCCGGGAGCCCGCAGACTCGACGACGCAGGCCTCGACTACGACGTCATCGCGGCACCTGGCACCAGCGAGGACCTCGCGCTGCGGCTGGCGTTCGAGCAGCGAGCCGAACAGATCGTGGAGGTCGGGTCGCACACGTCGATGGTCGATTTCTTCGACAAGGGCCGCAGCGGCATGGCTTCGACGTTCCTCACGCGGATGCAGGTCTCCTCAGCGCTGGTGGATGCCAAGGGCGTGAGCCGGCTGTACCGAACACAGGTGCGCAAGCGCGACATGGCGATGCTCATCGTGTCGGCCCTCCTCACGATCGGAGTGATCGCGGCGGTGACCGAACCGGGCCGGCTGCTGCTGCGCACACTGTGGATCAACATGGGTTTCTGAGTGATCAATCTCCGCTACCACATCGTGTCCATCGCGGCGGTGTTCCTGGCATTGGCGATCGGCCTGGCGCTGGGCTCGACGTTCGTGGACTCGGTGCTCGTGAGCAACCTGGAATCGCGCGTGGACCAGCTCCAAGCCGATACCCAGGAGGCGATCGACCGGTCCGCTGAAGCTGAGGCAGCTCGTGACGAAGCTGTGGCAGCTCGGGATGAGGCGCTTGCGAGCGTCGAAGACGCACGCTCGGAGCGGTTCGAGGTGGAAGACCTCGTGCGGCCGTATCTCCCGCAGGGGCGCCTCAGCGGCACCACGACGCTGATCGTCGCGCCCGAGATCGTCGACCCCGCCGCAGTGGCCGCCGTCCGCAGCCGGATCGCCGAGACCGATGCGCAGCTCGGCGGGGTGCTCTGGCTCAGCGACGACCTGCGCCTCGACGACGCGTCGGTGCGCAACCAGATCGCCGACGCGTTCTCGTTGGCCGGCAACAGCCGCGCTGCGGTGCAGCGATCTCTGCGGTTCCTGGTGCCGCAGGCGCTGTTCCGGCCTGACGAGGCAGGATCCGGCGCAGTTCGCGACATCGATATCGACGCCATCACCGATTCCGGTGCCCTCGACGGCTTCTCGCGAGGATTCTCGTCGGTGCCGCGGACGCGCACTGCGCTCACCGTGCTGCGGGATCTGGAGCTGGTCACTCATGACGGCACCGGCGCCGTGGCGCTGCACCTGCTCGGCGGGGAGCAATTGCGGCTCGTGGTGATCACCGATGCCGCCGCTGCAGGCCTGAATCAGGCATTCGTGTTCGATCTGCTGCGTGCAATCGCAGATGATGGGCACGCTGGCAGCGCAGTCATCGTCGAGGTCCCCACCGGCGGCGCGGCGACGGCCGCATACGGCTCGGTGGTCGCCGGAGTCCGGTCCGATCCGCTGCTGTGGGAGTCGTTCTCGACCATCGACCGGGTGGACACGTTCTCGGGCGACCTGGCGTTGCTGGTTGCGCTGGAGGAGCTGCCTGCGGTCACTCACTTCTCAGCGGCCGCTCCCGATCACGGACTGGGCCCGCCATGACGCATGCGGTAGCGATCGTGCCTGCATACAACCGGGCCGACACCGTCGGTGCCACGGTCACGGCACTGCGCACAGTGCACGATGTGCTCGATGTCATCGTCGTGGACGACGGCTCCGCAGACCACACCGCAGCCGCCGCCGCAGCCGCGGGAGCCCGGGTCGTCGAGTTTGCCCGCAACCGCGGCAAGGGAGCCGCGGTAGCAGCGGGAGTCGTAGCATCGGGTGCCCCCGAGGCGTACCTGCTGATCGACGCTGACGTGGGCGACAGCGCATCGCTTGCAGGCGAATTGCTGGAGCCGGTAGCGCAAGGCCAGGCGGACATGGCGGTCGCCGTGTTGGGACCTCCGAGCCGGCCCAGCGGATTCGGTTTCGTGAAGGCGTTTGCGGCTCACGTCGTTCGCGCCCAGACAGGACTGACGCTGGCCGAGCCGCTGTCCGGCCAGCGTGCGGTGCGGGGATCGCTGCTGCGATCTGTCGAACTGGCCGGGCGCTTCGGCCTCGAGATCGGGTTGACGCTCGACGCTGCGGCACGCGGTGCCACCATCAGCGAGATCGAAGTCGCGTTCTCGCACATGCCCAGCGGCCGCGACGTCAGAGGGATCTCCCACCGGGCCCGGATCGGCCGCGATGTCTACCGGGCGGTGGTGTCTCGCATCGGCGGCCCGAGAACGCTCGTGCATATGGTGGCCTCGCTGGGCAGCCGAGTGCGGGTCCGAGGCCGACGGCTGCGTGCGGTTCGCCTCCCGTCGCTGCGGCATGCCGCGTCGCGGCTGCCGCTGGCGCGATGGCGGCGTCGAGCTTCACGACTCAGTGCTGGGTTGCCGAAGCGGCTGCGGTCCCTGCGGGGGCCACGACGTCGCCAGCCGTCGGACGAATCGTGACATTCCACCACTCCTCCTGCACCGCAAACGCGCAGCGATGACCGCAGGGCCGTTGTTGGGCCTCATCTCGGGCAGATTGACCGCGGCGGCGGTGCTGATCGCTGCCTTCGGCGGATCGCTGCTGGTGTCCGCCGGGCTCTGGCACTGGCTCGGCCCGCGCATGAACCAGGACCGCTGGATCCGGCCGAATTACCGCGGACAGCCGATTGTTGCGGTCTCGGGACTCGTCCTGCTCGCTGCCAGCGCCATCGTCGTCGCGATCACGACGGGCGTCATCGCGTCGTTGCCAGAGGGCGATCTTGAGTGGGCGGCATACGTGCCGGATCAGCTGGCGCTAGTTGCCCGCTCGCCTGATTCGGCGACCATTGCGGGTGGCATCGCTGCGCTGGTGCTGCTCGTGGGATTCGGGTGGCTCGGCTATCGCGACGACACCCGCGCAACGCCAGACGGTCATCATGCCGCCAGCGGATTCGCTGGACACGTTCGCCGCAGCCTGCGCCAGCGAGCACTCACGACCGGAATGGTGAAGGCACTCGGCGGCGGTTGCGTGGCCTTGGTGGGAGTCCAGATCGCCCAGTGGGGCGATCCGGCCAAGGCCCGGTACTTCGCAGGCACGAATCCCGGCGATTGGTTCGATCCGGTTCCGCACCTCCTGGGCTTGGGCGCCGATCCCGATGCGATGTGGAGCCTTGCGGCGCTTGTGCGTGGCGCTGTCATTGTGGCGCTCGCGGCCAACCTGTTGAACCTGCTCGACCGGGCACCGGGGCGCGCGACGAAGGCCGCGGCGGCGTGGTGGCTCGTCGGGCTCGTTCCAGCGGTGCTCCTTGCGACGGGCGCAACCCGTCCCTTCGACCTGGGACCAGAAGCTGCCAACTGGGCCGTATGGTCAGCGGCAGCAGCGGGCGCCGCGATCGGGCTGTTGAGAAGCGAGTTCGCTGAACTGCACATGCAGGGCGACACCGGTGTCAACCCGCTCGGTGCCCTGTTGGCCATGGCCACTGTCGCGACCTACCCGCCAACCGTCGAATGGGTGGTGCTCGGCTTGCTGGCGGTGCTCAACGTGGCCAGCGAACGCTGGTCGTTCAGCCGGATCATCGACGCAGTTCCGCCGCTTCGTTGGCTGGACCGGCTCGGCTCGCCGTACCGGGACTACTAGACGAGAACAGTTATGCCCGCTGCATGGCAGCGGGCCTGTGCCCTATGCCCGCTGCATGGCAGCGGCGCAGAGCCGATGTGCCGCCAGGCGTTCGTCGAGGGCGGGATGGACGATCTGGCCGCCGGCCACGACCGCACGGCCGGCCACGATCGTGTCGCGAGCCGACAGCGGGCCGCAGCGCAGCCACCCCTCGATCGGATCGGACAGCACGCCGGCGAACGCCGGACCGTCGAGTTGCCACACGACCAGATCGCCGCATGCGCCGGGCGTCAGCTCGCCGATCTCGCCCTCCCGACCCAGGCAGCCTGCACTGCCACGGGTCGCTACATCCAGAACATCGCGAGCGGAAAAGTAGACCGAGTTCCTTTCGACGGCGTCATCGGCGCCGCCGTCACGGTCATCGGCGGGCCTGCCGCTGTCCAGTCCCTTGTCGGCGCTCAAGTGCCGCTGGCCGTCGCGCAGCCGTCCTACGAGCAGCGCATTGCGTGCCTCGGTCCACATCGACGCTGAGTCAGTGCTGGACGAGCCGTCCACGCCGAGCCCCACCGGCACCCCAGCAGCCCGCAGTTCCCGCACCGGCGCCACTCCCACGCCGAGCAGCAGGTTCGAGCTCGGGCAGTGCGCCACACCGGTGCCCCATGCGCCCAAGCGGGCGATCTCGGCGGGGTTGGGCTGCACGCCGTGCGCGATCCAGGAGCGATTCGAGCCCCAGCCGCAATGCTCGAAGTAGTCCACCGGTCGCATGCCGAACATCTCCAGGCAGAAGCCGTCCTCGCCGGGGTCCTCGCACAGGTGGGTGTGCAGCCGCACGTCGAGCCGCTCGGCCAGATCCGCTGTGGCGGTCATCAGGTCGGTGGAAACCGAGAACGGTGAGCACGGCGCGAGCGCGATCCGGACCATCGCGTCCGCAGCGGTGTCGTGGTGCACGCCCACCAGTCGCTCGGAGTCCTCGAGGATCTCCTCGGGCGTCTGGCAGACCTCGTCGGGCGGCAGCCCGCCGTCAGACTGGCCCAGCGACATGGACCCGCGAGTCGGGTGAAAGCGCATTCCCAGCTCGGTTGCCGCAGCGATCTCGGCCGCGATCAGGTCGCCTCCACCGCGGGGGTGCACGTAGAGGTGATCGGTGCTGGTGGTGCATCCGCCCAGCGCCAGCTCGGCAAGGCCCACCCAGGCCGACAGGTACGCGCCTTCTTCGTCGAGGCGCGCCCACAGCGGGTAGAGCGTGGTGAGCCAGTCGAACAGGCCGCCCCGCAGCGCCGGTGCGTAGGACCGGGTGAGGTTCTGGTACATGTGATGGTGGGTGTTGATGAGCCCGGGCGTCACGAGGCACCCGCTGGCATCGATGCGCCGGCTGGCCTCGGGCGGCGTCTCGGAGGCGGTGCCGACCGCGCTGATCAGTCCGCCGGTGACGGCGACCCAGCCGCCGGCGATCTCGCGGCGCTGCTCATCGCATGTCGCCACCAGATCGGCGCTGTGCACGACCAGGTCGGCCGGCGTGCGGTCGCCGCCGGCGTGCTGGGTGTGCTCACCGCTGTCGCTCATGGCTTCCCTCCGGCATCAGCCAACCCTGCCCGAAGCGACGGTAGCTTGATGACACATGCCCCAGAGCCCATCGAAAACGCCGCGTGGCTAAGCACATTTTCGTCACCGGCGGCGTAGCCAGCTCCCTCGGCAAGGGGCTCACCGCAGCGTCCCTCGGGCGCCTGCTCGTGGCGCGGGGCCTGCGGGTCACCATGCAGAAGCTGGACCCGTACATCAACGTCGACCCCGGCACGCTCAATCCCTACGAGCACGGCGAGGTGTTCGTCACCGACGACGGCGGCGAGACCGACCTCGATCTCGGTCACTACGAGCGGTTCATCGACGTGTCGCTGACCCGCGACTCCAACGCCACGACCGGCTCGATCTACCAGAAGGTGCTCGCGGACGAGCGCCGCGGCGAGTATCTCGGCCGGACCGTGCAGGTCATCCCGCACATCACCGACGAGATCAAGGAACGCATCCGCAAGCTGGCGACGAGCGATGTGGACGTGGTGATCACCGAAGTCGGCGGCACCGTCGGCGACATCGAGATCCTTCCGTTCCTCGAGGCGATCCGCCAGATGCGTCTCGAGGTCGGCCGGCAGAACATCTGCTACGTGCATGTGACGCTGGTGCCGTTCATCGGTCCCTCGGGCGAGCAGAAGACCAAGCCCACCCAGCACTCGGTGACCGAGCTGCGCAGCCGCGGCGTGCAGCCCGATGCCATCGTGCTGCGCAGCGAGGGCCCCATCGAGGACGGGCTCCGCAACAAGATCTCCAACCTCAGCGACGTCGAACTCGCCGGGGTGGTCAACGCCCCCGACTCGTCGGTCCTGTATGAGATCCCGATGGTGCTGCGCTCCGAAGGACTCGACAGCTTCCTCTTGGGCATCTTGGGACTGGAAGACGGCGAGCCCGACCTTGCCGACTGGGAGGGGATGCTCGCACGCATCAAGGCGCCTGAGGCGACGGTCCGCATCGGCATCATCGGCAAGTACGTGACGCTGCCCGACGCCTACCTGTCGGTGGTCGAGGCGCTTCGCCACGCCGCCTCCTACCACGGCGTCGAGGTCGACATCGAGTGGATCCACTCCGAGGAGATCGAGGGTCTGCTCGCCGCCGGCAGGCTGCGACACCTCGACGGCATGGTGATTCCCGGCGGCTTCGGTTCGCGCGGCATCGAGGGCAAGATCGCCGCGGCCGCCTACTCCCGCCAGAACGACATTCCGTGCCTGGGCCTGTGCCTGGGCCTGCAAGTGATGGTCGTCGAGTTCTGCCGCAACGAGCTGGGTTTGCTGGGTGCCAACTCGACCGAATTCGACGCCAACACGCTGCACCCGGTCATCGATCTCATGCACGCCCAGCGCGGCATCCAGGACAAGGGCGGCACCATGCGGCTGGGTGCCTATGTCGCGCGGCTCGCGCCGCGCAGCCGGGTCGCCGCGATGTACGGCGACACCTTGGTCAACGAGCGGCACCGCCATCGCTACGAGGTCAACAGCGCCTACCGCGAGCGGATGGAAGAGGCGGGCTTGCAGTGCAGCGGACTCTCGCCCGACGGTCGTCTGGCAGAGTTCATCGAGCTGGACGGCCACTCGTTCTGGGTCGGCACTCAGGCGCACCCCGAATTCAAGAGCCGACCGAATCGGCCCGCACCGCTGTTCTGCGGCCTGGTGGGTGCCGCGCTCGCACGAGCTGAGGGACGCAACCCGCAGTTGCTCCCGACCTCCGCCGCGACAGGACCGCTGGGCGCTGATCCGCCCCATGCCGATCCGCTGAGGTGACCGTGGCCGCTGCGTTGGCGGTCGAGGCTGAGGACTATCTGGGCTGGCTGTCGAATGAGCGCGGGCGCGCAGCGCGCACGGTCGCGTCGTACCGGGCCGATCTGGATGCATTCTCGGCGTGGCTCGGCGAGCGAGGCCGGGACCTGCTCGCCGCCAGCTCAGGCGATATCGCTGCCTACCTTGCGCACCTGCGCGACGACCTCGGCCGCGCACCGTCCACCGTCGCTCGGGCTGCGGTCAGCCTGCGCGGCCTGTACCGGTTCCTCGTTGCCGAGGATCTCGCATCATCCGATCCTGCGGGTGCCCTCGATGTGCCCCGCACGCCAGCCGGGTTGCCACGATCCCTGCGTTACGACCAGGTTGCCGAGCTGCTTGCTTCCCCGGTCGGGGAGGACCCTTTGGCACGGCGCGATCGGGCGATGCTCGAAGTGCTCTACGGCATGGGCCTGCGTGCCAGCGAGCTGGTGGCACTGTCGCTCGGCGACATTGACCTCGACGAGCGTTTGATGAGGGTGTGGGGCAAGGGCGGCAAGGAACGAGTCGTGCCCGTGGGTCGTCACGCCGCGCATGCTGTGGTGGAGTGGCTGAGCGGCGCGGGCAGGGGAGCGCTGGAGCCCGCCGCATGGCGCTCTCGCGACGATGCCGCTGCGCTGTTCCTCAATGCCCGGGGGCGCCGGATCACCCGCCAGGGCGTGTGGCTGATCGTGCGGCGCCACGGCGAACGAGTCGGCCTAGGACCAGGCCAGCTCACGACGCATGTGCTGCGCCACTCGTGCGCTACTCACCTGCTCGACGGCGGTGCCGATATCCGCAGCGTGCAAGAACTGCTGGGACACGCCTCCATCACCAGCACCCAGCGCTACACCGCAGTCTCACAAGAACGCCTGACCGAGGTGTACCGCCAAGCCCACCCCCGCGCCCGTTACTGACGCGCGCAACTTCGGTGGGGTTACTTGGGCAGGAAGCCCATGGCTTCTTTGGCCCGGGCCAGGGTGACGCAGGCCACGGCTTCGGCCTTGTCGGCGCCGGCGGCGATGATGCGAGCGAGCTCGGCCGGGTCGGCCTCGAGTTCGGCTTTGCGTGTCGCGATGGGCTCGAGCACGGCGATCACCGCGTCAGCGGTGTCGGACTTGAGAGGCCCGTACTGGCTGTAGCCCTCGGCTGCGTCGGCGGGACTGCGGCCGGTGGCGGCTCCCAGGATCGACAGCAGGTTCGAGACGCCCGGCTTCGCCTCGGGGTCGTAGCGGACCTCGGTCTCAGAATCGGTCACCGCCCGGGCGAATTTGCGTGCGATGTCAGCCGGATCCTCGAAGATGCCGACGGAGCCCTGCGGGCTCTCCGCCGACTTGGACATCTTGGCCGTGGGGTTCTGCAGGTCCATGACCCGGGCGCCGACAGTGGGGATGGCCGCGTCGGGAATGACGAACGTGTCGCCGTAGCGGCTGTTGAAGCGCTGTGCCACGTCGCGCGTCAGCTCGAGGTGCTGGCGCTGGTCGTCGCCCACCGGCACCCGGTCGGCGTCGTAGATCAAGATGTCCGCCGCCATCAGCGCCGGATAGGTGAACAGTCCGGCGGAGACATGGTCGCCGCCCTGCTCGCCCCCCTCGGTGCGGGCCGCTTTGTCCTTGAACTGGGTCATCCGTCGCAGTTCGCCGAGCGACACGGTGCATTCGAGCAGCCATGACAGCTCGGTGTGCTGGGGCACGTGGCTCTGCACGAACAGCGTGCAGACCTCAGGATCGAGCCCGACCGAGACGAGCGTGGCCATCGTGCCCAATGTCGCGCTGCGGAGCTGCTCGGGATCCTGCTGGATGGTGACGGCGTGCAGGTCGACGGCGCAGTAGAAGGCGTCGGCGTCGTGCTGGTCGATCGCCCACTGGCGCAGCGCCCCGAAGTAGTTGCCGAGGTGGACGTCGCCGGTGGGCTGGATGCCCGAGAGCACTCGTGTCATGGCGCCGGACGGTACCGGCTGGCGTCGAGAGAAACCCGCGAAATATCCCGAGCGGCGCGAGAAGGTCGCGGTACCTTCGGGCCGCGTGACCTATGAGGTTCGCACCGAGGCCTTCGCGGGCCCGCTGGATGTGCTGGTGAAGCTGGTCGTCTCCCAGGAGGTCGACATCTGGGAGGTGTCGCTGACGCGCCTCGTGGACGATTTCGTGGCCGTGATGGCCGCAGTCGAGCTTCCCGGCGCCGCAGAAGGTGCAGACAACGGCGAGACCCCCGGCGAGCATCGGATCGACCCGATCGACATGGAGGCCGCCAGCGAATTCGCGCTGCTCGCGGCGACGTTGATCGAGCTGAAGTCCCGCCGGCTGCTGCCTGCGCCTGAGAGCGAGATGGATCTCGACGAGGAATTTGCGGCCTACGGGATCCGGGACGCAGCATTGGCCCGCTTGCTCGAGGGCCGGACCTTCGGCAGAGCGGCCCGGCTGCTGCGCGAGCGGTGGGACGCCGCTGGGCTGAGCTGGCCGCGCCGCGCAGGTCCCGAAGAACGGTTCATTGACTTCGCGCCCGACCTGCTTGAGGGCGCCACCAGCGACGACCTCGCCGCGGCGCTCGAACGTGTGCTGGCGCCCAAGCCTGTGCCCCGGGTCGATATCAGCCATCTGCGCGCTGCGGGCATCACGGTGGACGAGGCGCTGAGCCAGATCGCCGAACGGCTGGCCGGCAGCGGCACCATGACGTTCCGCGAGCTCACATCCGATCTGACCGAACGCATCGTCGTCGTCGTGTACTTCCTGGCGCTGCTCGAGCTGTTCGGATCCGGCCTGGTCGAGTTGGACCAGGCAGAGCGTTTCGGTGACATCGGCGTGGAGTGGGTCGGGGGCGACGACGCGACGCTGCCTGTGGCAGCAGGCGGCTGCTCCGAGGACGCTGCGTGAGCGCCGGAGGACCGCAATCGGTACCAGGTCGCGGCTTGCGATTGGTCAGCGACGAGGGGCGCACCGTCGCCGAGCCGCCGGAGCGGACAGTCCCCGAACCGCCGCCGTCACAGCCGGACTCAGGGCCGCCGCCTCACCCGTCGATGCCGGCGAGCAATGGCCATGCGTCGGGCGGCACGACAGGGACTCCCAATGGGCTCGCAGAGATCGCAGCCGACCTCCTCAACGGCGAGCGGCAGCTCAACGGGTCGCGTGCGGTCGACGACCAAGAGCTCTACGCAGCCATCGAGGCCGTGCTGATCGTGGCCACCGAGCCGGTGCCGGCCGACGTGCTGGCGTCAGTGACGGCGGCGCCGATCGCTTCGGTTGCGGTGATCTGCGACGAGCTCGCGGCAGAGTACGCCGCGGCAGGGCGCGGCTTCACCGTCGTACGAATCGCCGGCGGCTATCAGATGCAGTCGGCGGCCTCCTGCTCGGAATATGTCGAGCGGTTCGTCGGCGGCCGGCGTTCTGGGCGGCTGTCTGCTGCAGCCATGGAGACGTTGGCGGTGGTGGCCTACAAGCAGCCGATCTCCCGAGCGCAGATCAGCGCCATCCGTGGCGTGAACGCCGACGGGGTCGTGCGCACGCTCGCCGACCAGGGCTACATCGCCGAGATCGGGCGCGACCCGGGACCGGGCAACGCGTCGCTGCTCGGCACGACAGACCTGTTCCTCGAACGGCTGGGATTCGACGATCTCGACGACCTGCCCTCGCTGGCAGAACTCGACGTGGAACCCGACGAGGTCGAGGCCATGGACCGTCTGGCGGCCACCCGATCCGGCTAGCTGCCATGGCGTTTGACAGCCATCAGCGCAGCGAGCGGCTTCACAAGGTGATGGCGCGAGCCGGCGTCGCGAGCCGGCGTGCGTGCGAGGCCTTGATCGCCGCGGGGCGCGTCACGGTCAATGGATCGACTGCCTCTGTCGGCGACCGCGCCGCCGCCTCGGATCGCATCGAGGTGGACGGCGCAGTCGTCGCGTGGGATCCGCGCCTCGTCCACTACCTGGTCAACAAGCCGCCCGGCGTGCTCAGTGCGGCGTCTGACGACCGGGGGAGGCGCTGCGTCACCGACTTGGTGCCCCCAACCGAGCGCGTTTACCCCGTCGGCCGCCTGGACGCCGACTCCGAGGGCCTCATCATCGTGACGAACGACGGCGAGCTGACGCATCGGCTGACGCACCCTCGCTGGGGTGTCGACAAGGAATACCTGGCCCATGTGGACGGCGTTCCCTCGCGGGGGGCGCTGGCGCAGTTGCGCAGCGGCATCGAGCTCGATGACGGGATGACAGCTCCTGCGACGGTGTCGATGCCCCAGCCCTCAATGCTGCGCATCGCGATCTCCGAGGGCCGCAACCGCCAGGTCCGCCGTATGTGCGAGGCCGTGGGCCACCGGGTGCTGCGCCTGGTGCGCACGCGCATCGGGCCGCTCGCCGATCCGAGCCTGGCTCCCGGCGAGCACCGCGCGCTGAGCGCCGACGAGGTCCGCAAGCTGCACCGCGCTGCGTCGGAGCGCGGCGGCTGATACGGGCCTGCCACCGGCCCGCAGCGGCAACACAAGTGCGAACTGCTGCGGGACGATCGGCTGTTGCAGCACTCGCGCGTTCTGCCGGTGTCACAGCCAGCGACCACAATGGGCATGACGCTCCTGCAGTAGACAGGCGGCGGCGCTTCACGTACCGGAGAGTGCAGATGAGCCTCGCAGAGACGTACCGGCTGTCGGGGCGTTACACCGACGACAGCGGCACGACGTTCATGACGGGGCTGCAGGCACTGGCTCGCTTGCCCATCGAGCAACTGCGAGCCGATCGCAGGGCCGGGCTTCGTACCGCAGCGTTCGTCTCGGGCTACCCGGGCTCACCGCTCGGCGGCTATGACGCCGCTGTCGAGGCTGCCCGGGCAACGACCGATCTGCCCATCGTGCACTCGCCCGCGGTGAACGAAGATCAGGCCGCCACGGCCGTCATGGGCAGCCAGCTGGCCGCCACCCGGCCCGATGCCACCTATGACGGCGTCGTCGGCCTCTGGTACGGCAAGGCGCCCGGCGTCGATCGGGCTTCGGACGCGCTGCGTCATGCCGTTTTCGCGGGCACAGATCCCCATGGCGGCGCGGTGGCCATCGCAGGCGACGATCCTGCCGCCAAGAGCTCCACCATCCCCTCCAGTTCTGCGGGGACGATGGCTGACCTGCACATCCCGGTGCTCTATCCCGGCACGCCGGCCGAAGCGCTCGACCTGGGCCGCCATGCCATCACGATGTCCCGCACGACGGGTCTGTGGACAGGTCTGAAGATCGTGGCAGATGTCGCCGACGGTGCCGCGACCGTCGCGCTCGACCCTGACCGCTTCGATCCGATCATCCCGGACGTCGACGGCGTGCCGTACCGCCACGCCCCCGACGGGTACCTGCTGACACCGCACACCGTCGACATCGAGCAGGAGATCGTCGAGGTCCGCTACGAGCTGGCGATCGCATACGCCGCCGCCAACCGACTGAACGACGCCACCGTCGATCCCTCCGACGCCTGGATCGCGATCGTCGCGTCGGGAATCACCTACCGGGAGGTGCGCGAGGCGCTGAAGCGCCTGGGCCTCGATTCAGACGATGACGTGCGAGATGCCGGCATCCGGCTGGTGCGGATGGGCATGCCCATCCCCTTCAGCGCGGAACGAGCGCGGCACTTCGCACGCGGCGTCACCGAGCTGTTCGTGATCGAGGAGAAGAGCCCCAACATCGAGTCGCTGCTCAAGGACGCTCTCTACAACCAGTCGCACCGGCCCCGCATCGTCGGCAAGACCGACGAGGGCGACCGCGCACTCCTCCGATCCTTCGGCGCGCTGACAGCCGACGATCTGATGGCGCCGCTGCGCAGCCGCCTGGAGTCCCGCATCGGCGACCGGCTCGCCGCCCCTGCACCCGAACGCGTGCGCATCGAGCTCCCGCTGGCGTTGACGCCCCAGCAGCTCCGTTCGCCGTATTTCTGCTCGGGATGCCCCCACAATCGCTCCACCGAGGTGCCCGACGGGGCGGTGGTGGGTGCGGGCATCGGTTGCCACACCATGGCGCTGTTCATGGATCCGCAGCGTGTCGGCGACATCGTGAGCGTCACCTGCATGGGCCAGGAGGGCACGCAGTGGATCGGCATGTCGCCCTTCGTGGAGACGCAGCACATCTTCCAGAACCTGGGAGACGGCACGTACTTCCACAGCGGCCAGCTCGCGATCGCCGGCGCCGTGGCCTCGGGGGTGAACATCACCTACAAGCTCCTGTGGAACCGGGCGGTCGCCATGACCGGCGGGCAGGATCCGGCCGGCCAGCTCGAAGTGCCCGATGTCGCGGCAGGCTTGCTGGCGGGAGGCGCCGTCAGGGTGCTGATCACCACCGCCGATCCGGCGGTCTATCGCAGCCGCGCGCTGCCGTCGGGCGTCGAGGTGTGGCATCGCGATCGCCTGCTGGAGGCTCAAGAGTTCCTTGCCGGCATCGAGGGCGTCACCGTGCTGATCCACGACCAGCAGTGCGCAGCCGAAGCCCGCAGGGACCGCAAGCGCGGCACCCAGCCGTCGCCGACCACGCGAGTGCTGATCAACGAGCGGATCTGCGAGGGCTGCGGCGACTGCGGCCAGAAGAGCAATTGCCTGTCCGTGCAGCCGACCGACACCTTCTTCGGCCGCAAGACCCAGATCGACCAGACATCCTGCAACCTGGACTACTCCTGCCTCGACGGCGACTGCCCGTCGTTCATGACCGTGTCCAAGCCCGGCCCGTTGCGGAGCGCCGTCCGGGAGATGGTCGCACCGCTGCGACGGGGCCGTAGGGTCAGCATTGGGATCATCGAGCGAGCCGAGCCGCCGACGGACCTGCCCGATCCGGTCCTGCTCACCGACCCCGACGAAGTGTCGTTGCGCATGTGCGGGATCGGCGGTACCGGCGTCGTGACCGTGAACCAGGTGCTGGGCACCGCTGCGATGTTCGACGGATTCGAGGTGCGCGGACTCGATCAGATCGGCCTCTCGCAGAAGGCCGGCACGGTGGTGGGAGACCTGCGATTGCGACGCCTCGGCGGTCCTGCCACGGCACGCCTGGGCACGGGCCAAGCCGACGTGATCCTGGCGTTCGACTTGCTGGTGGCGGCGTCGGAGGCGGGACTCGACGTTGCCGATCCCGGCCGCACCATGGTGATCGGCTCGACGACTCCCACGCCGACCGGAGCGATGGTCGCCGATCCGAGCATCGACATGCCGTCTGTGGACTCGCTGCTCGAGCGGGTGGCGGCCGTCACCGTCGATGGACGGCGCCACTGGGCTGATGTCGGTGAGCTGGTGACCGCGCTGTGCGGCTCGGCGGTCACCGCGAACGTGTTCGTCGTGGGCATGGCCGTCCAGGCGGGCGGCTTGCCGATCGCACCTGCAAGCGTGGAGGCGGCAATCGAGCTCAACGGCGTGGCGGTCGAGCAGAACCTCGCGGCATTCCGCTGGGGCCGGACGATGGTCGCCGATCCGCAGACCGTGACCGACGCCGCGGCGGCTGCGCCGGCCGCAGACCCTGACACTCCGGCACCGGACGCAGGAACGGGCGCATCGACTGTGCCGGAGCTGCTCGGAGCGCGTATCGACCAGATCGTCGATGCACTGGGTGAGGAGAGTCTCGACGACGGCGCTGCCCTACTGCGAGCCGGTCTTCGCATCTACTCGGCTGAGCTGTGCGCCTACCAGTCAGAGCGCCTGGCATCAGAATTCCTCGACGCAGTCGATCGAGTGGCACATGCCGATGGCAGCGCGGGGGATGCTTCGGCCCGGCTGACAGAGGCATTCGCTGCGGGCCTGTACAAGCTCATGGCGTACAAGGACGAGTACGAGGTTGCACGCCTCATGCTGGATCCGGCCACTGATGCTGCGGCACGCGAGCTTGCCGCATCGACCGGCGGGGTGGTGTCCTGGAAGCTGCACCCGCCGCTGTTGCGGGCCTTGGGCCGCACCAGCAAGATGCGCTTCGGAACCGCATGGCGTCCGCTCTTTGCGCTGCTGGCGCGGGGCAAGCGTCTGCGGGGACGCTGGCTCGATCCCTTCGCCCGTACCGAGGTACGCAAGACCGAGCGGGCGCTCATCGGGGAATACCGAGCCGGCATCGACGCAGCCGTGACGGCGCTCGAACGTGATGCCGGCGCAGCCCGTTACGAGCAGGCAATCGCCATCGCTCGCCTGCCCGATCTGGTGCGCGGTTACGAGGACATCAAGATGGCCGCCGTCGAGACATTCCGCGCCGAGCTCGACGAGCGAGTCTCCGAACTCGGCCCCGCCGACTGAGCTTCGCTCGCCCCGTTGCCCGACGATTGCTGCAAGACCGCACCGGGGACGATCAGGAGCCATCGGTACCCTTCGGTACGTGGCAACCCAAGCTGGCACGGCTTCCCGCGCGCCCTCATTCGGCGCCGACGAGGTGCCCCGCGCCCAAGTGGTCGGAACCGGTCTGATCGGTGGATCGGTCGCTGCGGCGCTGCGCAAGACGGGCTGGCATGTCACCGGACGCGACGCCATCGACGCTCACGTGCAGCGCGCGCTCCAGCTCGGCTGTCTCGATGCCATCGGCACCGATCCCGACGCGTCGTTCTGGGTGGTCGCCGTGCCCGCTGCGTATCTCGCCGAAGAAGTCGCACGCGCGCTAGCCGACTCTGAGGCGGCCGGTGCTGTCGTGACCGACACGGGCAGCGTCAAGACACCGGTGGCTCGGGACATCTCCGACCCACGGTTCGTGCCGGGTCATCCGATGGCTGGCTCCGAACAGGAAGGTGTCGAGGGCGCGAACCCCGACATGTTCGCCGGCGCAGTCTGGACGCTGACGCCGACCGACACCACCGATGACGAGGCCTTGCGTGCGTGCCAGGCGGTGCTCTCCGGCATCGGCTCCGATGTCGTCACGATGACACCCGGGCGCCACGACGCGCTCGTCGCCGTGGTGAGCCACGTGCCGCACCTGGCCGCTGCCTCGCTGATGTGCCTCGCCGATGATCGAGCCCTCGACGACGCACCGCTGCTGCGTCTCGCCGCTGGAGGCTTCCGTGACATGACGCGCATCGCAGCAGGACATCCGGGCATCTGGCTGGACATCTGCGGCGAGAATCGCGATGCCATTGTGACCGTGCTGGACGAGCTGTCCGAGCGCTTGGACCAGGTGCGCGACGTGGTGGCCGGTGGCGACCGCGAGGGGTTGCGCTCCGTGCTCACCCAGGCCCGCCGCGCACGCACCAACTTGCCGTCTCGCTATGTGCGACCCCAGGAACTTCTCGAGGTGCGGGTGCCGATTCCCGACCGCAAGGGCCAGATCGCCGCCATCACCATGCTCGCCGCCGACTGCGACGTGAACGTGGCCGATATCGAAGTCGCCCATTCGCCCGAGGGCGCGGAGGGCGTGCTGGTGCTGGTCGTGGCGCGCACCGAGGCGCAGCGCTTCCTCGCAGCCCTCGCGGGGCAGGGATACCACCCCACGACGCGCGATCTGGCATGAGCGAAGGTCGGGTGATCGGGGTCATCGACCCGTTCACCAACGGCGCCACGGGCACGGTGCTGTTGCCGGGTTCCAAGAGCATCACCAATAGGGCGGTGCTGTGCGCAGCCCTCGCTGAGGGGCGCAGCACGCTCGACGGTGTGCTGTTCGCGGACGACACCGAGGCGATGATCGAGGCGGTCACGGCTCTCGGTGCGGTGGTGCGGGTCAATCGCGGGAAGCGTCGGCTCATCATCGACGGCATCGGCGGCCGGCACATCTCGCACTCGCAAGCCGCGGGCGAACCCATCGTCGTGCATGCGCGTTCATCTGGCACCACGGCCCGATTCGTGCTGCCCGTCGTCGCCGCGCTCGGCGGCCGCTGGCTGCTTGACGGAGACCCCCAGCTGCGCGCACGCCCGCAGGACGACCTGCTCGCGGCGCAGCGCTCGCTGGGCGTCACGGTGCGCGAGCTCGGCGAGCACGGCTGCCTGCCGATCGAAATCACCTCTTCCGGTGCCGACGAGACAGCAATGCTGCGCCATGTTCGGATCCGCGCCGACACCTCCAGCCAGTTCGCCACCGGACTGCTGCTCGCTGGGCCGCTGCGTGACGGCATCCACGTCGAGATCGACCCTGCGTTCGACACCGTGAGCCGGCCGTACATCGACATGACCGTGGAGGTCATGAAGGCTTTCGGTGCCAACGTCGTCGTACCCAGCGAAGACCGCTTCGTGGTGACCGAGGGCCAGTACCGCGCCGCGAACTACCCGATCGAGCCGGATGCCTCTGCGGCAAGCTACGTCTTTGCAGCGGCGGCGCTGTGCGGTGGCAAGGTGCGGGTCGAAGGCCTCGGCAGCCACAGCATCCAGGGCGACGTGCGCTTCGCCGAGGTGCTCGGCGAGATGGGAGCCGATGTCACCGTCAGCGACGAAGCGATCACTGTAGGTGCGCCGCCGAGCGGTGCACTGCAAGCGGGCTCGTTCGACTTGCGCGACTTCTCCGACACGGCGCAGACGCTGGCGGCGGTGGCGGCGTTCGCCGAAGGCACGACCTCCATCGGCGGCATCGGATTCATCCGTCGCAAGGAGACCGACCGCATCGCCAACACGGCGGCTGAACTGGCCAAACGCGGTGTGGACACGGTGGCCGAACTCGACGGCATCACCGTCCGCGCCAACCCATTCGCGCTGCGGGCGGGCTTGGTGGACTGCCACGGCGACCACCGCATGGCGATGGCAATGTCGCTGATAGGTCTGCGCGTAGCCGGGATCGACATCGACGATCCCGATTGCGTCGCCAAGACGTTCCCCGACTTCTTCGATGTGATCGAGGCGCTCCGGGGCTCGCCCGAGCCGGTCGCCGAGCCGCAGGTGCAGGTGATCGCGATCGACGGTCCCGCTGCCTCGGGCAAGTCCAGCGTGGCTCGAGCAGTGGCCGGCGAGCTGGGCATGGACTATCTCGACACCGGCGCGATGTACCGGGCGGTGGCCTGGGCGGCCTTGGGGGCGGGTGTCGGTCTCGACGATCTCGCGGCGGTAGCGAGCATCGCACGCAACGCGGAGATCGAGATCTCCAGCGTGAGCGACGCTCAGCGCGTGACCGTCGACGGAGACGACGCCACGGCGGCGATCCGCAGTGCAGAGGTGGATCGCTGCGTCAGCGTGGTGGCGGCCAACCCACAGGTGCGGTGGGTGCTGACCCGACGCCAGCGCGACTGGGCGATCCGTGTCGGCGGGGGAGTGATGGAGGGCCGCGACATCGGCAGCGTGGTGTTCCCCGACGCTGTGGTGAAGGTGTTCCTGACGGCTTCGCCAAGAATCAGAGCAACGCGCCGACTCGCGCAGCAGCGCGCGCGTCAAGAAGCGATTGATTCTGAGGATCTGATCACCGCGCTCACGGACCAGCTGAGCGAGCGGGATCGGCTTGATTCGGCAAGAGCCGACTCGCCGCTGCGCGTGGCGTCTCGAGCGGTCATCGTCGACACGAGCGAGCTTTCCGAGGCTGAGGCGGTCGAGACCATCGCTGCGCTGTACCGCCGTGCAGCCGGCCTCATCGGACCGATCCGCCCCAGCTTGGTCCAAGGCCGATGAGCGGACCGGACGGGCCCGAGATCGACCTGCGCGACAGACCGCTCAACATGGCGGTCTACAGGATCATGAAGTACGCGATCTGGGGTGTGTTCCGGGCGTGGAACCGCATCTCGGTCGATGGGCTGGCGAACCTGCCCGATGGTCCGTGCGTGTGGGTTCCCAACCATCGCAGCTATATCGACACGCCCATCCACGCGGCGATTCCTGCGCGGATGCGGGTGATGGGCAAGGACTCGATGTGGAAGTACCGGTTTCCGGGCTGGCTGTTCACGACGATCGGCTGCTTCCCGGTGAACCGCGACGCGCCTGATCGAGCTGCGTTGCGCACGGCGCTGGATGCGCTGACCCACGGCGACTGCCCGGTCGTGATGTTCGGCGAGGGCGAGCGCAAGGACGGCCCACGGGTGCTGCCGCTGATGGAGGGACCGGTGTACCTCGCAGCGCGCGCGCAGGTGCCGATCGTGCCGGTCGGCATCGGCGGCACTGCGGCAGCCATGCCCCGCGGCGCCAAGTTCATGTACCCCCGCCGCATCAAGTTCATCATCGGCGAGCCGATGGACCCGCCGCCGCTGGGACCCAGCGGCCGGGCGTCACGACGAGCGATACGCGAACTCACCGAAGAGCTGCGCGAGCGCATCCAGGCCCTCTACGACCAGGCCCAAGCCGACGCCGGCACCCCCAACGTCCACTGAGCCCGCCGCGCGGAGCTTCCTTCTCAGACTGAGGTGGCGGCGAGGGTGGCGAGGACGTTGCTGGCGGCGGTGGTTCGGTCGGCGGCTGCGAGGCGGGCGTGGGGCGGGACGGCAAGGGTGGCTTGCACGGCGGATTCCATGGCGGTGAGCAGGTCGCGCAGTTCTCGGGGCGGGGGAAAGTACTCGTCCTCGTCGGTGATGGTGACTTCGGTAGTGCCTTCGGTTGCGGCCATGCGGGCGATCACGGCGTCTACGAGCTCTTCGGGGGCCGATGCGCCGGCGGTGACGCCGACGACGCCGTACAGATCGTCGGGCAGTTCCGCGGCGGCGTTCACTCGCAGCACGCGGGCACAGCCCGACTCGGCGGCAACCTTGGCCAATGCCATGGTGTTCGACGAGTTCGCTGAGCCGATGACGACCACGGCGTCACAGGCCGCGGCGATCTCGGCCAGTGCGCTTTGCCGATTGGTCGTGGCGAAGCACAAGTCGGAGCGACCCGGCATCCAGACGTCGCCGAAGCGATCCTTCGCGGCTTCGGCCACGTCGGACCAGTCGCGGTGGCTGAGCGTGGTCTGGGCCAGCACAGCCACGGGTGCGTCGGTGTCGTCGAGCAAATCGACATCGGCAGGTTCCGAGACCAGTGAGATCGATTCGGGCGCCACCGCCATCGTCCCGACCGCCTCGTCATGACCCTCGTGACCCACGTAGACCACCCGGAAGCCCTTGCCCGCACGCACACGGACCTCATGGTGCACCTTGGTGACCAGGGGGCAGACCGCATCCACCACGTATCCGCCGCGCCGGCGGGCCTCGGCGACGACCTCGGGCGCCGAGCCGTGCGCCGACAGCATGAGCGGCAGGCCGGGCGGTACTTCGGCGACGTCATCGACGAACACCACGCCGAGCCGCTCGAAGCGATCCACCACGAGGCGGTTGTGGACGATCTCGTGGTAGCAGTACACCGGCGGCGGGAACGATCTGACGAGCCAGGCGAGCGCCTTGATGGCCATCTCGACGCCAGCGCAGAAGCCGCGAGGCGCCGCCAGCAGCACCCGGTCCACAGCCACCCAGTTGACGCTACCGACGCAGTGACATGTTCCTATCCTGAACCTATGTCCCGGCCGGTTGTGGTGGCGGTGGAGCCCGGCTCGGCGGCTGAGATCGCCGGGCTGGCCGCGGGCGACGAGGTGATGTCGATCTCCGGAGTCATCCCGACCGACGTGATCGCCTGGCAGTTGCTGGTCGACGAGGCTGATCCCACGCTGGAGGTACTGCGCGACGGGCAGGAGATGGCCATAGACATACCGAAGGACGCCGGGGTCCCGCTCGGCGCCGAGGTGCATGCCGCCATCTTCGACCGGGTGCAGACCTGCGACAACCACTGCGAGTTCTGCTTCATCTACCAGCTGCCGCCGGGGCTGCGCCGGAGCCTCTATCTCAAGGACGACGACTACCGGCTGTCGTTCCTGTACGGGAATTTCACGACGCTCACCCGCTTTACCGAATTGGACCTCGAACGGGTGCTGGATGAGCGACTGTCGCCGCTGTACGTGTCGATCCATGCCACCGATCCCGAGGTGCGGGCCCGGATGCTGCGCAACCCGCGTGGCGCGACGAGCTTGCGATGGCTGAGCGCGTTGCTCGACGGGGGCATCGAGGTGCACGGCCAGGTCGTGGTGTGCCCTGGCGTGAACGACGGGGCTGTGCTGGCCGACACGCTGGCAGGCGTGCTGGATCGATTCCCGTCGCTGGCGACGCTGGCGGTAGTGCCGCTCGGGGTCAGCTCCCACCAGCGGGAGCCGGCCATGCGCCCGCACACTGCCGCGGAAGCTGCGGCTGTCGTGGACCTGTGCGAGGAGTGGCAGCGACGTTTCGACGATGTGCTGGGCCGCCGGTTGGTGTTTGCCGCCGACGAGTACTACCTGCTGGCGGGCCGACCGTTTCCTGCTGCGGCAACATATGGCGATTTCCCGATGCACGAGGACGGCATCGGCATGGCGCAGGCGTTCTCTCAGGAGTTCTGGGCGGCCGGTGAGCCCCCGGACGACGGCAGTACCGGGCTCGACGGAGGCGATGCCGGTTCCGACGGGGTGCTCAAGCAACGCGCACCAGCCGCGGGTTTCTTCTCGTGGGTCGACGGAGCGCCAGCACAGGGCTACCGGGCCGTGCGAGTTCCCGGGCACGGCGCGAACCGCAGCGGCGAGATCGACCTCGAGGGGCTGCCGCTCAGCCTCGGGCCGGCGCCGACGCCGACGCCGGTGGCGGTGACGCTGCGGGGATCACCTCGTCGGGACCCTTCCCGAGCGATCCGCCCGGCTGACGGTGAGACCGCTCCGCAGCCCATCGGGATCCTGACGGGCGCCTACGGGGCTGCCGTGCTGGCGCCGCTGGTGAAACAGTGGCACGCAGCTGCCGTGTCGCAACAGGACAGCAAGTGCAGGGGCGTTCCGCAGCCGCGGGTCATCGAGGTGCCCAACCGGTTCTTCGGCGGAAATATCGGCGTGACCGGCTTGCTCGCCGGTGTCGACATCGCAGCAGCGTTGGCTGCCGAGCCGACCGAGCATCGCTACCTGCTGGCCGACGTTTGCTTGTCGGGCGGGAAGTTCCTCGACGGCATGACTCCTGCCGATCTGCCCCGGTCCGTCGAGATCGTCCCGACGAACGGCAGCGCACTGCGGGAGCTGCTCGATGCTGCCGCCGCAGCACAGGCCGCTGCGGCCCCTCCGAGCGGCGCGGCATCGCCAACTAACCCGGTATCGCACACAGCAGGCGTCCCGCAATGAGTGCCGGTCTGCCTGTCGTCGGCATCGTCGGACGGCCGAACGTCGGCAAGTCCACGCTGTTCAACCGGCTCGTTGGCCGCCGCGAGGCCGTAGTTGCGCCCGAGCCCGGTGTGACACGGGATCGAAAGGCAGCCGAGACTGCTTGGCGAGGGCACCCCTTCGTAGTGGTGGACACCGGCGGGTGGTCCGCAGACGGCGGCACGCTCGACGACAAGGTGTCCTCCCAGAGCGAACGGGCCATGGCCGACGCCGACGTGCTGCTGCTGGTGGTCGACCTCACCGTCGGCATCACCGAACCTGACGCACGCATCGCCGCCATGCTTCGACGCAGCGGCAGGCCGACCCTGGTGGTCGCCAACAAGGCAGACAGCGGCACCCGTGATGACGCTCGGTGGGAATTCAACCGCCTGGGGCTGGGCGAAGCGTGGGCCGTGTCCGCCCTCCACGGCCGCAACGTCGGCGACGTGCTCGATCGGGTACTGGACCTGCTGGAGACCGGCGCAGGCGAAACTCTCGCTGAGGCGCCAGCTTCTGACCGCGACGAGTCGACCAGCGAGGGTGAGGCCCCCGTCGAGGGCGAAGCGGACGTGCCCGCGGTGGCCATCGTGGGCCGGCCCAACGTCGGCAAGTCGACGCTGTTCAACCGGCTCATCGGCGACGAACGGTCCGTTGTGCACGACCAACCCGGCACGACACGCGACACCATCGACACGCTCGTGGAAACCGAGGCGGGCCCGGTGCGGTTCATCGACACCGCAGGCATGCGCCGCAAGGCCCGGGTCGACGCGGACACCGAGTACTACGCCAACCTGCGCGCCCTGCGGGCCATCGACGCCTGCGACGTGGCACTGCTGATCGTCGATGCCACGGTGGGTGTCACGGCGCAGGATCAGCGTCTCGCAGAGCGCATCGACGGCGCCGGGTGCCCGATCGTGGTGCTGCTCAACAAGTGGGAGACGCTCGACGCCGAGCAGCGCGAGAGCATCCTCGGCGAGCTCGCGCGCCGCTTGCACTTCGTGGGCGAGTCTCCCGTCCTGCGCATCAGCGCTCTGACCGGTCGGGGAGTCCATCGGCTCGTTCCGGCAATCGAGGCGGCCATGGAGGCCTACGAGTCGAGGGCGCCGACGGCCAAGGTGAACGAGATCGTGCAGCTCGCGCAGTCCGCACAGCCGGCGCCGGGCGGGGCACGGGTGCTGTACGCCACCCAGGCCGCAACGCAGCCGCCGACCTTCACGCTGTTCGCCAACCGGGAACTCCCGGCCACCTACCTGCGCTACCTCGAGCGCCGCCTGCGCGAAGAGCTGGGCCTGGCCAAGACGCCGCTCAAGCTGCGGGTGCGCCGACGATGAGACCGCTGTCCAGACGGGGCGCGCCCTCGACCGCTCAGCGGCAGAATCGCCGCCCGCGTTCCGACGGTCCACTCCATCGGGGCATCCGTCGCAGCGGCGACAGCGACCAGCTCCAGCAGCGCCGTGCGGGCGCGCCGTGGCATTTCTGGCTGGTCGTCGTCATGGCAACCGTGTACCTGGGCTGGCGCGCCGTCGAGGGCGTCGTGTGGCTGGTTCAGTGGTTCGCAGGCGTCATCGGCTGAGCGGCTCGCCGCACAGCCGTCGATCTGGTCCAGCCGGTATCGTGCTCGCCTGAACGGGCTGTGGCGCAGTCTGGTTAGCGCACTGGTCTGGGGGACCAGGGGTCGGAGGTTCAAATCCTCTCAGCCCGACCACACTCAAACAGACCTAGGTGATCCACGGCAACGGATGCTGCGACGGCAATTCCGCCAAACGGTCGCCGGATTGCTTTCCCGACTGGCCTTGCTCTGGGCCATCCGGGCGTCAGTCATCCGGGGTGCTCTACCCGACTCATGGAATTCGCGTACCACGGGTTGCGTTCGTGAACGTTGATGGCGACATGCACTGACTCTCCCCCCGACCCCCCGACGCAGACGTAGTCGCCATCGGTCATGGGTCCGTCGTCCCATACCCACAGCGATCGTGATTGGGAGTCGTAACGGGTCCCCGACCGCGGCAGGATGATCCAAGAGTGATCGACGCTGTCGCCCTCAACGCTGTCAAGATCAAAGTCGGCGCCAGGGACCCAATCGGATTCCGCGAACAGCACCAGAACATACGGCTCGTCGATGTAGAGCCAGCCGCACTGCTGGGCGCTGTGGTCCTCATCGCCGAGCTCGTAGCCCCACATGCCTCTGAAATCGGCCAGCGGAACGGTCGCAACAGGGGTCGAGGCGGTCGCGGACCTGTCTGGCTGCGTCGTACTGTTCTCACCCTCGGCGGGCCTTGCGCAGCCGATGAGGACGAGCGCCCACAATAGGAGCCATCCCGCTGCACGGATCACGGCTCTCCTAGCTGTTAGCGCACCACGGCCGGTGGCCAGGTCAGGGAATCGTCACATTTTCGTTGAGGAGGATTTCCGCGTCCAGGAAATCTTCAACTTCGTCGATCGCCGAGAACGTCGCATACACGCCCTTGCGGGAGCAATCCCTTGGGCTCGTGCCCGACTTTTGGATGCCGTATGCCTTGCTGCTGCTGAACCACGGGCCGCCGCTGTCTCCAACGCAGGCCTGTAGATCGGGGCCGTGAACGCGTACGAACACATTGCTGCAGGTCGTATCATCGCCACCGCTGGACACTCGGCATGCTCCGTAGTGCGTCGGCCGATGATGGATGTTGGTCACGGTCCCGCAGGAAAGTCCGCTCTTGGCGCCTTGGTGGCACAGGAAGCGGTCTTCCATGTCCTCCCGCTGGGCCTTGCTTCGGACTACCCGGGTGGTGAACGGTTCCTGGTCGCCGTAGACGAACTCTGAGCGCAACTCGTGATTCGATCCGCTGGGGATCTCGCGGAGCTCAGCGTCCGCGGTGATGCTCGCGTAGCCGTCCACCCAGGCCAATGCGACGCCCTTTACTTTGAGGGTCCCGTCGCAGTGGCCAGCCGTTATGAGGCCGTATTCGCCGCTGCCGTTCATTTGTGCGGCGAAGCCCGCGGTGCACTTGATGCTGTTCGCAGATCTCCCCGTCATTGGCTGGCCGCCGTTGAACGTCGACGTGTCGGCGATATCGCGGCCGTCGACAACCTCGAATGCGACTGTGATCTGACCGCCGAATGCTGATTCGAGCTTCGTAATCGCTGCTCGGAGTTCCGCATCCGTCGCGCCGCTGGCCCCGACCGGGGGCATGTCGTTATCGAGCAATCCGCCCAGCGAACCACTCGGATCCGTCGTGGGAGCGAGCGCCGGGTCGATGCCGATGTCCAGCGCGTTCGCCCTCATGTCTACCTCAGTGAACGTAATGATGGCCGAGTGATCGGCAACGGCTCCCGGTCCGTCCGACACTCGACCGACGGGACCGATACCGCTTCCGTCACCGAAACTGTCTTGTGCGTCGAGCAGATCCTGCAGCGAGTGGGAGGCCCCCAGACGGATCTCGACATCAGCATGTGCGTCCGCTGCAGCAGCCGCATCGGAACTCGGGGCACCTGAACCGGTCAGCCAAACCCAGCCTGTGAACCTGCCCTCGTGGTCGATGCCCCAGCCCGCCAAGCGTCCAGCCTCCAAGGTGCGGATCGAACCGATCACCTCATAAATCCCATCGAGGCGGTCAAGGCGACGCTGGGCCTCAGCCTCGCTGACCGAATAATCCCGAGCGTACGCTGCCACTGCGGGGTCACCAGCGTCCGTCGAAGCCTCCACATTGTGAGTGCTCGATTCCACCGACGCGCCGAGCAGCATAAGAGCGACTGTCGCAGCGATCACCCATCTGCCACGATGGGCACGGGGTCGGTCATGTTGATGTCGCTGGATCCACGCATGCAGTGATGAGGAAATATTCACGAATTAGAACGTAATGCACATATACCGCATATTTGGGCATGGCGAAGCCCGGTGACTCAGGCGTGGCGGCGACGGACCAGGTCGCGTCAAGCGAAGCGCATGGTTTCTGAGCGGCCCGCTGTGCGCCCGCCGAGCACCGCGTCGGGTCGTGCCTTACTCTCAGCCCGACCACAGCGAGGATGGTCATGGTGAACGATGTGCCCGCGGCCGCTCCCGGCGGGGGCGCGCCGCGGCGGCTCGCCACAGGTGTCTTCGCATTCGAAGGCGACGACTCCGATGCGGATCTCCGCCAGCAGTTCGGCGTGGCCACGCTGCTTCAGACCGTGCGCGAACTCAGCGGCCTGAAGTTCATCCGGCGTGACATCGGCACGGCGCCCGAGCTGTTCTACTACGTCCGCAAGTGGACCCAGCAGCGCTACCGGGAGTACCAGATCGGGCACTTCGGCTTTCACGGAAAGCCTGGAGAGCTCTGGCTGAGCGGCTCGACCAAGGTGACCCTCCCCGAGCTGGCCGAGGTGCTCGACGGGCGGGCCGGCGGTCGGATCATCTACTTCAGCTCGTGCGAGATCATGGGCACTGACGACGCAGCCCTGCGGCGATTCCAAGAACGATCGGGCGCCGACGCGGTGATCGGCTTCCTTGAGCGGGTCGGCGGGAGCCTGGAACTGCCGGCATTCGAGCTCCTGCTGCTGCAGGCACTCAACGACGACGTGAGGATGGAAGCGGTGGAGCAGCGCATCCGCCGCCAGCATCCCTATCTGTGCGAGTTGCTCGGCCTCAAGATCATCAACTGATCTGCGCTCGAACAGGGCGTCCGGCGCAGCGAACGCCCTCTCGTCAGGAAGCTCGGTGCCATGATGTGCCCTACAGCGACACACCGCCGGCGAAGGGGAGCGCTGATGAGCGAGACGGCAACTGAACATCGCAAGCCCGAGATTTCGGTCGTGCAGGAACCAGGGCAGGTCACCGTCCGGGTGGACGGCGTGGTCGTGGCCGAGTCGAATGCAGCGCTGGTCCTGACCGAGGGTCGGCTCCCGCCGCGCCACTACCTGCCGGTTTCAGACGTGAAGATGGAGCTGCTGCACCCGACCGTGCTGTCCACTCATTGACCGTGGAAGGGCGATGCCAGCTACTGGTCAGTAGCAGTCAACGGTCAGAGCTACGACGACGTCGTGTGGTCCTATCCCGATCCGATCCCCGAGATGGCCGAGATCGCAGGGCTGATGAGCTTCTATGCCGAGCGTGACGAGGTGGACCAGACCATCACCTAAGAGGCTGAGCCGATCAGTTCAGCGTGGCGGCGAGCTCCAGCGCCTCGTCCCACGTGGGGTGGTTGGCCAGCAGGCGGCGGAATCGCACGAACGGCCTGATCGCGTCGAGCGCCATCACCGCGCTCAGGTGGCCATTGCGCCGGTAACCGGCCAAGAACGAGCGATCTGAGTTGGAACCGCCTTCAGCCGATCCGACGAGCACCTCCACGTCGTCGTCGGCATCGGGATGTCCGGCGATCTGGATGCGGGCGTCGTACTGGTCGGACCACACGAACGGAACCGAGCTGTACGGCTGTGCTTCCGCGGGCGCCACCAGGTTGCGGCCCACCGCCATGCCGTGCTCCACCGCTGCGGTCCAGTGCTCGACCCGGACCGGTCCGGCCTCCGCTAACGGCCCCAGCCAGCCATTGGGCGCACGCGCGACATCGCCCACGGCGTAGATGCCTTCGGGCCCGCAGCACAGCGTGTCATCGCACACCACGCCGTTGTCGATCTGCAGTCCCGAGCCTTCCAGCCACGCCGTGTTGGGCACCACCCCGATGCCGATGACCACCAGATCAGCAGGGACGCGGCTGCCGTCTGCCATGGCGACCGCTTCGGATCGCTCAGCGCCCAGCACGCCCTCCACGCCGACACCGAGCCGCAGCTCCACGCCGTTGTGGCCGTGCAGCGCACCGACCCGCGTGCCCATCTGCGCGCCGAGCCCGCGCACCAGCGGTGCGCTGGCTGCCTCGATCACGGTGACTTCGCAGCCCCGGGCCTTGGCCGAGGCTGCCACCTCCGAACCGATGAACCCGCCGCCCACCACAGCGACTCGCGCGCCGGCCCGCAGACCGTCGCGGATGGCCTGCGCGTCGTCGAGGGTCCGCAGCGTGTGGACGCCCCTGATGCCCTCAGTGCCCGGCAACGACCGGGCCGCCGCGCCGGTCGCGATGACGAGGCCGTCGAATGGCACTGTCTCGGCGTTGCCGCCTGCCGCCGGGGCGACAGCGACCGTTCGAGCCGCCACGTCGAGCCCCACCGCGTGGGTGCTCAGCATGACCTTCACGTCGAGGTCGTCGTAGGCACCGTCTTGGTCGAGGGCCAGCGAGCTGGGGTCGCCCTCACCGGTCAGGAATTCCTTCGACAGCGGCGGCCGGTCGTAGGGGAGATGCGGCTCGGCACCGATGAGCGTCAGCGGCCCGTCATGACCCGCAGCGCGCACGCTGTGCACCGCGCGCGCCCCTGCCAGCGACGCACCGACGACGACTATGCGTTTCGGGGAATTCGACACGCCAGAAGTGTGTCATCTCCGAGGCGAAAGAAGGCTGTCAGTGCGGGCGCAGCGCGCGACGGCGCGCCGGCAGCGGCCTCGTACTCCGCCAGTTGGCAAGGGATCGGGCCAAGGTTCGCTGCGACGGCCAGTCCGCGCTATAAATGTTCCTCACACCTGTGTAACTACGACAGTGTGATTCGAGCAGGTGCCGTAGCTCCCAAGCACTCGAGACGGCACTGCATTCGGCGGGATGAGAGGGACGGAGACCGGCATGATCACCACACGTCGCACAGCGCACCTCGGTGCCTGCCTATGCCAAGGCGTCGGCAGATGAGCATCACCGATGCATCTGCAGCCGACACCGCTGCAGCCGACACTGCGCATCACGCTGATGCAGCCGAGACGCCCGGCATGCGCGTGCAGAAGCGCGACGGCTCCATGCAAGCCGTTGACGTCAACAAGATCGTCCGCGCCGTCGAACGCTGTGCTACTGAGCTGGCCGGCGTCGACCCGATGCGAGTCGCGACGCGGACCATCTCGGGACTTCATGACGGTGCCACCACCACCGAGCTCGACGAGCTGTCGATTCGCACGGCCGCTGCGCTGATCTCTGAGGAACCGAACTATTCGAAGCTGGCCGCCCGCTTGCTGGCCACCTATATCGACAAGGAAGTCCAGAACCAGAACATCTACTCGTTCAGCCAGTCCATCTCCGAGGGCGGCGAGTGCGGGCTCATCCATCCCGATGTGGTGGCATTCGTCGCCGCAAACGCCCGCAAGCTCAACGATGCAGTCATAGCGCAGCGCAACGGCGACTTCGAGTTCTTCGGGTTGCGCACCGTGTACGACCGCTACCTGCTGCGGCATCCGCAGCGCCGGACGGTCATCGAGAACCCGCAGTACTTCCTGCTCCGCGTTGCCTGCGGTCTGTCGCAGACCGCTGAAGAGGCCATCGCGTTCTATGAGCTCATCTCCAGCCTGCGCTACCTGCCGTCGTCGCCCACGCTGTTCAACTCGGGTACGGCCCACCCACAGATGTCGTCGTGCTACCTGCTCGACAGCCCGACTGATTCGCTCGAAGGCATCTACGACCGCTATTCCGACATCGCCAAGCTGTCGAAGTTTGCCGGCGGCATCGGCGTGGGCTGGCACCGGGTGCGGTCGCGCGGCTCGCTGATCAGCGGCACCAACGGCTTGTCGAACGGCATCGTGCCGTGGCTCAAGACGCTCGACTCGTCGG
The DNA here is from genome assembly GCF_965203655.1 of Candidatus Poriferisodalis sp. GTDB lineage: Bacteria > Actinomycetota > Acidimicrobiia > Acidimicrobiales > Poriferisodalaceae > Poriferisodalis. Next base: position 115,860 of record NZ_CBDBDD010000002.1, on the reverse strand, counting down.
TTGCGGCGGTGAACCAGGGCGGTCGGCGCAAGGGCGCTGCGTGCGTGTATCTCGAGTCGTGGCACGCCGACATCGAGGAGTTCTTGGAGCTGAAGGACTCCACTGGCGACCATGCCCGGCGCACCCACAACCTGAACCTGGCGAACTGGGTGCCTGATGAGTTCATGCGCCGGGTCGAGAACGACTGGCAGTGGTCGCTGTTCGATCCCAAGCGGGTGCCCCATCTCACCGACCTGTACGGCGACGAGTTCACCGATGCGTACCGCGAGGCCGAGGCGGCCAGCCTGTACGAGCGGCAGGTGTCGGCCCGCGAGCTGTACAGCCGCATGATGCGCACGCTGGCGCAGACCGGCAACGGCTGGATGACCTTCAAGGACGCCTCGAACGCCAAGTCCAACCAGACCGGCGAGCCCGGCAACGTCATCCACCTGTCGAACCTGTGCACGGAGATCCTCGAGGTCACCAGCAACGCCGAGACGGCGGTCTGCAATCTCGGCTCGGTCAATCTCGCCAAGTTCGTGCGGGACGGCGCCATCGACTACGACGCGCTGGGAGAGGTCGTGCGCACCGCGGTGCCGTATCTGGACCGCGTCATCGACATCAACTACTACCCGACGCCCGAGGCGGCCCGATCGAACGAGCGCTGGCGTCCGGTCGGGCTCGGCGTCATGGGCCTGCAGGACGTGTTCTTCCAGCTCAATCTGGCGTTCGACTCGCCTGAGGCGGTCGAGGTCGCGGCCCGAATCGCCGAGGAGATCTACTACTGGGCAGTCTGGTCGAGCTGCGAGCTGGCTCGCCAATACGGGCCGCACGGCGCGTTCGACCAGACGCGAGCCGCGGCGGGAGAGCTGCAGTTCGACCTGTGGGGCATCGAGCCGTCCCAGCCCCAGCGCTGGGCCGAGCTGCGCGAGCGGATCGGCCAGCACGGGCTGCGCAACTCGCTGCTGGTCGCCGTTGCGCCCACCGCCACCATTGCGTCCATCGCTGGCTGCTACGAGTGCATCGAACCGCAGGTGTCGAACCTGTTCAAGCGAGAGACGCTCTCGGGCGAGTTCATGCAGATCAATCGCTACCTGGTGCGCGAACTGCAACAGCGCGGCCTGTGGAGCGAGGCCATGGCCAACAAGATCAAGATGGCCGAGGGCTCGGTGCAGGCCATCGCGGAGATCCCCGACGACCTGCGCTCGGTGTATCGCACGGCGTGGGAGCTGCCCCAGCGAGCGCTCATCGATATGGCTGCTGCACGCGGCGCGTTCATCGACCAGAGCCAGTCGTTGAACCTGTTCATGGAGAGCCCCAACATCGGGAAGCTCTCCTCGATGTACATGCACGCCTGGAAATCGGGCCTGAAGACGACGTACTACCTGCGCTCCCGGCCGGCTACCCGCATCAACCAGACCACGACTGACAGTGCATCTCCCAGCAATGGCACGCAGCGCAATGGCGGCCAGCCCAACGGCGGCACTGCAACGGAGGCGACCGTGTCGACCATGCCCGACCCAGCCGCGGCAGGCTCGGCCGTCGCGGTCATCGACACAGCCGCCGCCGAGGCCGTGGCGTGCTCGCTGGAGAACCCCGAAACCTGCGAAGCCTGCGAATAGGCGTCGCTGACACCAAGAGGCCCACGACCGACAGAGGATCCTCATGGCACTTGTCCAGCCAGAGCCCGAATTCACCCCACCCCTCAGCGACCCGGTGCCCGATGGCGCCCGCCAAGCCGACTCCGTTGGCGACGGGTCGCCGAAGCGCGGCAACATTTTGGAGCCGGGCTTCGAGTTGACATTGCGCCCGATGCGGTACCCGCAGTTCTTCGACATGTACCGCGACGCCATCCGCAACACGTGGACGGTCGAGGAAATCGATTTCTCCGACGACATCGTTGATCTCAACCGCAAGCTGGCGCCGGCCGAGCGGCACCTCATCAACCGGCTCGTGGCGTTCTTCGCCACCGGCGACTCCATTGTCGCCAACAACCTGGTGCTGAACCTCTACCAGCACATCAACAGCCCCGAAGCTCGCATGTACCTGAGCAGGCAGCTGTACGAGGAAGCGCTGCACGTGCAGTTCTACCTGACGCTGCTCGATCACTACATCCCAGATCTCGACGAGCGAGCGGCGGCGTTCTCGGCCATCGAGAACATTCCCTCCATTGCCGCCAAGGCTGATTTCTGCTTCCGCTGGATGGACAGCGTGTGGTCGCTCGATCAGCTCTCCACCGTCGAGCACCGCAAGGCGTTCCTGCTGAATCTCATCTGCTTCGCGGCGTGCATCGAGGGGTTGTTCTTCTTCGCGGCGTTCGCCTACGTCTATTTCCTGCGGTCGAAGGGCTTGCTGAACGGCCTGGCGGCCGGCACGAACTGGGTGTTCCGTGACGAGTCAGCGCACATGAACTTCGCGTTCGAGGTGGTGCGCACGATCCGTTCCGAGGAACCCGACCTGTTCGACCAGGACCTCGCCGATCGGATCCGCGAGATGATCGTCGAGGCGGTCGACGTCGAGACGCAGTTTGCGCGCGACGTGCTGTCGGGTGGCGTGGCGGGCATGTCCGTCGCCGACACTCGGTCCTACTTGGAGTTCGTGGCCGACCAGCGGCTGGCTCAGCTCGGGCTGCCGAAGAACTTCGGCTCCAAGAATCCCTTCTCGTTCATGGAACTGCAGGACGTGCAGGAGCTCACGAACTTCTTCGAGCGCACCGTCGCGGCCTACCAGGTCGGCATCGAAGGCGAGGTCGCCTTCGACGAGGACTTCTAGGCGAGGTCGCCTTCGACGAGGATTCTTGAACTAGGCAGTCGTCGACGCGTCGAAGGCTGTCATCAGCCGGTCCACTGCGGCTGTTGGAGTCAGCCGGTCGGCTCGCACCTCGTCTTCGAGATCGGCCAGCAGGTCCTGAGCACGCGTCGTCAGCCGTGCGCGCATGCGCTCAGTCAGCATGGCGCGCATCCAGCGCACCCGCTGGTCCGCCCGGCGGGCTGCCAGCTCGCCCGATGCCGACATGAGCCGGCGGTGCTCGGCCACGTGGTCCCACAGCGTCTCGAGGCCGTCTGCGGTCAGACCTGAGCAGGTGATCACCGGGGGAGTCCAAGTCGGCGACGCCGGCTGGGTCATGTGCAGCGCGAGTCGGTAGTCGCGAGCCGCGATGCCGGCTCGCTCGACGTTGTCGCCGTCGGCCTTGTTGACTGCGATCAGATCCGCGATCTCCAGGATGCCCTTCTTGATGCCCTGCAGGTCGTCGCCGGCGCCCGGCAGCATCAGCACGACGAAGAAGTCCACCATGTCGGCCACGGCCGTCTCCGACTGGCCGACGCCCACGGTCTCGACGAGCACCACATCGAAACCAGCGGCTTCAAGCACCAGGATCGTCTCGCGGGTCACCCGCGTCACCCCGCCGAGCTGCCCAGCAGTCGGCGACGGCCGCACGAACGCGGCGGCATCATTGGCCAGCGCGGTCATGCGGGTCTTGTCGCCCAGGATGGAGCCTCCGTGCAGCGCCGACGTCGGGTCGACGGCGAGCACGGCGACACGGTGACCCTGTCCGGTGAGCATCGTGCCGAGCGTCTCGATGAGAGTGCTCTTGCCCACGCCGGGAACGCCGGTGATGCCCACCCGGTGCGCGCCACCGGTATTGGCCAGCAGCTCGGCGAGCAGCTCCTGCGCCGGTTCAGCATCGGCAGTGAGCCGGGACTCGACCAGCGTGATGGCCCGGCCGATGGCAGCGCGGTCGCACGCCCGTACACCGGCAGCAAGTTCGATGACATCGGCTTCGGCCATCGGAAGCAAGGTACCGGGCGCCGCGGCGACCGCCTGTCTGGGAAGACCGGCGCTTCGGGCACAATGTGCGGGTGGGCTTGCTGAAACGAATGCGCACAGGGGACCGTTCCCATCCTGCGGAGCAGTTTTTGAATCAGGGCGACCACTTGCATGCACTCGTGCCCGCGCAGGGAGGGATGCACCCATTCACTCTGCTCGTCATCGGCGTCGGCGCGCTGGTGGGCATCTTGCTCACGGTCAACCTCCCGTGGCTGCAGATCGGCCTGATCTCCACGACGGTGTTCGCGACCGTCGCGGTGCTCAGCATGTCCCGATACCGGCTGCTGGGGTTCACGGACTCCGACATCGTGGTGATGCGCACCAGGGCGCTGCGGCCGGCCAAGCCCGTCGAGCGGCTGGACCGCGTCGAGCGCTTCGAGCCCTTCAACGTGCGAGGCTCGGCGTGGGGCCAGATCGAGGTGGGCAGCGAGCGGCTGTGGGTGCACCGCCGCTACCACCGCCACCTCGACGAGGCCGATGAGCGGCTCGCTGCCGCTCCCCGCGGCATGAGGGCAGCCTCAAGTGCGGCCTACCGGGGCGCACGCGCCAAGAAGAAGATCCGCAACGTCGGCGGTCGCCATCGCTGAGCCGGTCGGCTGGGTTGTTCGGCCGGGCGAGCCGGCCACCTTGATCAGCCGGGGTGATCAGCCTGATTCGAGCAGGTCGAGCATTTCGGCGGCCGCTTCGGCGATGACCGTGCCGGGCGGGTAGATCGCGGCGGCGCCTGCCGCGCGCAACGCATCGAAGTCCTGCTCCGGGATGACGCCGCCGACCACGATCAGGATGTCGGGCCGGCCGAGTTCCGCCAGCGCGTCCCGCAGCTCCGGCACCAGCGTCAAGTGTCCTGCGGCGAGCGACGAGGCGCCGACCACGTGCACGTCGTTCTCGACGGCTTGACGGGCTGTCTCGGCGGGCGTGCTGAACAACGGGCCGATGTCGACGTCGAAACCCAAGTCCGCGTAGGCCGTGGCCACCACTTTCTGGCCCCGGTCGTGGCCGTCCTGGCCCATCTTTGCGATGAGGATGCGCGGTCGCCGCCCGGTCTCGCGGCCGAAGGCAGCAATCCGGCTGCGCACGGCGTCAACCGCGGCGGCCATCGTGTTCGTGCCACCGCCCGCAGCGGGGTCATCTGCATCGCCCGAACTGTCGCCAGCCATCTCGCTCCCGTACACGCCGCTGATCGTGCGTATCTGGGCAGTGTGCCGCCCGAAAGCGTCCTCCATCGCCGTGCTGATCTCTCCCACGGTGGCATGGCAGCGCGCCGCGTCGACGGATGCGGCCAGCAGGTTGCCCTCGCCGCTGCGCGCCACCTCACGCAAAGCGTCCAGCGAGCGGCGAACCGCATCGGCGTCACGCTCGGCGCGCAGGCGGTCCAGCTTCGCCAGCTGAGCGGCTCGCACCTCAGCGTTGTCGACGCGCAGGATGTCGATCTCATTGGCCAGCTCGGACCGGTAGCGGTTCACGCCCACGACCGTGCGTTGACCTGCCTCGATGCGGGCCTGGGTGCGCGCGGCGGCTTCCTCGATGCGCATCTTGGGAATGCCGGCCTCGATGGCGCGAGCCATGCCGCCGAGCTGCTCGACCTCGTCGATGTGGGCGGAGGCCCGCTGTGCCAGCTCGGCAGTGAGCCGCTCCACGTAGTAGCTGCCGCCCCAGGGGTCGATCACCCGGGTGGCGCCGGCCTCGTGCTGCAGGAACAGCTGAGTGTTGCGGGCGATCCGGGCGCTGAAGTCGCTCGGCAGCGCCAATGCCTCGTCGAAGGCATTGGTGTGCAGGCTCTGGGTGTGGCCGTCGACGGCGGCCATCGCCTCGATGCAGGTGCGCACCACGTTGTTGTACGGATCTTGGGCGGTCAGCGACCAGCCGGAGGTCTGGCAGTGCGTCCGCAGCGACAGCGACCGCGGGTTCTCGGGCTCGAAGCGGGCGACCAGCTTGGCCCACAGCAGCCGGGCGGCCCGCAGCTTGGCGACCTCCATGAAGAAGTCCATCCCGATGCCCCAGAAGAAGCTGAGGCGAGGCGCAAAGTCGTCGATGCCCATGCCGGCGCCGATGCCACAGCGCAGGTACTCCAAGCCGTCGGCCAGCGTGTAGCCCAGCTCGAGGTCGGCGGTCGCCCCGGCTTCCTGCATGTGATAGCCCGAGATCGAGATCGAGTTGTAGCGGGGCATTTCTTTCGAGGTGAACTCGAAGATGTCGCTGATGATCCGCATGGAGGGCTGGGGCGGGTAGATGTAGGTATTGCGGACCATGAACTCCTTGAGGATGTCGTTCTGGATGGTCCCGGTGAGCTGGGCGGGCGCGACGCCCTGCTCCTCGGCCGCCACGACATACAGCGCCAGGATGGGCAGCACCGCCCCGTTCATGGTCATCGACACGCTCATTCGGTCGAGCGGGATCCCGTCGAACAGCGTGCGCATGTCGAGGATCGAGTCGATGGCCACGCCCGCCATGCCCACGTCCGAGCTCACTCGCTGATGGTCCGAGTCGTAGCCCCGGTGGGTCGCCAAGTCGAACGCAACCGACAGGCCCCGCTGGCCCGCGGCCAGGTTGCGCCGGTAGAAGGCGTTGGAGTCCTCGGCGGTGGAGAACCCGGCGTACTGGCGGATGGTCCACGGCTGATTCGTGTACATCGTCGGGTACGGGCCCCGCAGGTACGGGGCGAAGCCCGGATAGCCGTCGAGGTACGTGCGTCCGCCGGTGCCATCCCCGCCAGCTCCGGATCCGCCCTCGTACAGGTCGGCGATGTCCGCGGCGACGTAGAGCGGCGCGATGTCGATGCCTTCAGGTGTGGCGGTGGGGACGGGAGCGTGGCCGGTTTCGGAGGCGAACTGCTCTGCCCATCCCGCTCGTGCCGGGACTTCAGCGCGGCGGTGACCGTTCGAGCCCCCTGGGGCCAGCCGAGCGTCCTCGAGTTCGAGGTCCGAGAAGTCGCCGATGACGCTCATGAGGATGCCGCCCCAGCCGGGGCTACGCCGTTTGACTCGACCTCGTAGGGCGCCGCCCAGCGGTGCACGCCCAGCCCGCCGGGCGGCTGGTCGGCCGAGAGGTTCGCCCACGATGCCTGCTCAGCGTGGGTGTCCACGAAGTCGGTGACGCCGACCAGCACGTGTTCGCCCGCCGCGATCCGCTCATCGCGCAGCGCTCGTTCGGTGGCGATCGATGCCTTCAGCTCGCCGCTGGCCATCACAGCGCAGATGCCGCCGGCCGCTTCGATCTCCCGGAAGCGGTCCCAGGCTGCGTGCGCCAACGTGCGCGTGAGATGTTCGATGTACCAGCTTCCCCCGGCGGGATCGATGACCGATCCGATACGGCTCTCGTGGCGAAGGATCAGCTGCGTGTTGGCGGCGACGCGCCACCCCAGGCCGCTGGACGATGCTCCGGAGCTGACAGCGTCAAAGGGTCGGACGGTGATGGCGTCGACACCGCCGTTGGCCGCACCGAACGACGCCGTGGTGGCGCGCAGCATGTTCACCCAGGGGTCGCGAGCGCTCAGCATGGCCGTCGCAGTGACTGCGTGGAGCCGCATGGGGGACCCCTCGTCGCCGGTGCCGTCGACTCCGCAGGTGCCCAGCACACGGGTCCAGCACATCCGCAGCGCCCGGCACTTGGCGGTGACCAGGAAAGCGTCGGGCCCTGCGGACAGCGTGAAGCCCAGCAGGCGAGCGGCAGCATCCGGGTCGAGTCTTGGTCCGTCGGCGTTGTCGCAGGCCGCCCGCAGCCACGCCACCCCGGTTGCGAGCATCGCAGCCAGCTCGGCGGCGTCGCTCGCGCCGGCATCGGCGAAGACCGACCCGTCGGCCTCCAGCGGCACGGCCCCGGGCGAGCGTTGTGCGATCTCGGCGGCACTGCGCGCTGCGCTGCACATGGAGGAGACGAGTGTGGCGCCATCATCGGAATCGGCCGAGTGCCAACCGCTGGCGGCCGCTGCGATCGGGTCGAGACCGATCCACGAGCGCAGGCCTGCGAGATCCAGACCGTGACGGTCGAAGACATTCAGCAGTGCTGCGGCGTGCGCGGGTGATGCGCCGGACTGCAGGTGGATCGTCACGCCGGCGCCTGCCGCATCGCCGATGCCTGCGGCGAGTGCGGCCGCATCGCCGTCGGCGTCCCAGCCCCGGGCGACTGTGACGGCATCCACGCCCGATGTCGTGTCCACGGCGACGGCGTCAGGCGTGCCTGCGAGTCGTACGTCGTGGATCTGGCGTACCGCCCAGCCCAGTGCACCGCTCGCGGCGGCGGCGCCGCGAGCGAACGGTGCACTGCCGGGCAAGCCTGAAGGGTCAGCCTCGGTGCCGTGGCGATGCGACGTGTACAGCGGGGCAGTCTCGATGCCGTCGAGCAGCGTCGTGCGCAGCGACGACAGCGGCTCGCCCCGCAGCGCGCCTTCGGCCGCGGCCTCCCAATCGCTCTCAGAGACATCGGCGAATCCGGGGTCGCTGAGCGCGGTGTCGTGCCGCGAGGTGGGCGTAGGGGCCACGGTCCGCAGGGTAGCGGTCGCCTTCGGGAGGCGAATGTGGCTCATTCTTAGTGATTCGAGAGTGTCCGTGGCATCCTTGCCCGCATGAATGCCCCCGCATCGGCCGATGTCGCTGTCGCGCGTTCATCTGAGGCGAGCGAGCTCCCTCCGTATCGCTACGACGCCGAGATGGCGAACGAGATCGAATTGCGCTGGCAGGAGCGGTGGCGGGCAGACGGCACCTACCGCACACCCAATCCCAAGGGTTCGTCGGCGGACCCGGCGACCGACAAGAACAAGCTCTTCATCATGGACATGTTCCCGTACCCGTCGGGTTCGGGCCTGCATGTCGGTCACCCGCTGGGCTACATCGGCACCGACGTGTACGCACGCTTCAAGCGCATGTGCGGGTACGTGGTGCTGCACCCGATGGGCTACGACGCATTCGGCCTGCCTGCTGAGGAGCATGCCCGCCAGACCGGCGAGCATCCCCGCGTCAACACCGAGCGGAACATCGCCAACATGTCGCGCCAGCTGGCCCGGCTCGGGCTCGGGCACGACGACCAGCGATCGCTGGCCACCACCGACGTCGAGTACTACCGCTGGACGCAGTGGATCTTTCTGCAGATCTTCAACTCCTGGTACGACGCCGAGGCGCAGCGGGCCCGCCCCATAGCGGAGTTGGTCGAGCTGTTCGAGACCGGGCAGAAGTCGACCACCAGCGGCGCTGCCTGGGCCGACATGAACGACATCGAGCGGCGCACCGAGCTCGATGAGCACCGCTTGGCCTACTTGGGCGAAGCGCCGGTCAACTGGTGCCCTGCGCTGGGCACGGTGCTGGCCAACGAGGAGGTCACCAACGAGGGCCGGTCCGACCGGGGCAATCATCCGGTCTTCCGCCGCCCGATGAAGCAGTGGATGATGCGCATCACGTCCTATGCCGACCGGCTGCTGGCTGATCTCGACCGGGTGGACTGGTTCGAGAGCGTCAAGATCATGCAGCGCAACTGGATCGGCCGCAGCGAGGGCGCATACATCAGCTTCGCGGCCGACGTCGCACCGGGCGAATCCGGCGCGGACGATCCCGATTCGAAGAGTTCTGGCCCAGCCATCGAGGTGTTCACCACTCGTCCCGACACGATCTACGGCACCACGGCCATGCTGCTCGCACCCGAGCACCCACTCGTCGACGGGCTGGTCGCCGACGCATGGCCACCGGATACCGATCCGCGCTGGACCGGCGGCGCCGCGACGCCTCGCGAGGCTCTCGACGCATACCGGGCCCAGGCAGCCGCGATGACCGACTTGCAGCGCCAGACCGAGCGCGACAAGACCGGCGTGTGGCTGGGGGTGAACTGCCGCGTGCCCACCAACGGAGAGCCGGTGCCAGTGTTCGTCGCCGACTACGTGCTGATCGACTACGGCACCGGCGCGGTCATGTCGGTGCCGGGAGAGGATCAGCGCGACTGGGATTTCTCCGTCCAGTTCGGGCTGCCGATCATGCGCACGGTGCAGCCGCCACCCGAATTCGGCGGCGAGGCCTACGACGGTCCCGGACCGGCCATCAACAGCGATTTCCTGAACGGCTTAGAAAAGGCCGAGGCCATCGACGCCATCTGCGACTGGCTGGAAGAGCGGAGCTGCGGTCGCCGCACGGTCACCTACAAGCTGCGGGACTGGCTGTTCAGCCGGCAGCGCTACTGGGGCGAGCCGTTCCCCATCGTGTTCGACGAGACGGGGCTTCCCCTGGCGGTGCCCGAGGCCGAATTGCCGGTGGAGCTGCCCGAGCTGATCGACTGGGCGCCCCGGGCGCTGGACGAGTCGTCGGAGCCTGAGCCGCCGCTCGGCCGTGCCACCGAGTGGGCCACGGCCACCTATGACCTCGGCGACGGCGAGCGCACGTACCGCCGCGAGCTCAGCACGATGCCCCAGTGGGCCGGATCGTGCTGGTACTACCTGCGCTACCTGGACCCGACCAACGACGACGCCCTGGTGGATCCGGAGGTGGAGCGATTCTGGATGGCTGACCCCGACGGCGGGGTCGGGGGGGTCGACCTCTACGTCGGCGGCGTGGAGCACGCTGTGCTGCACCTGCTGTATGCCCGCTTCTGGCACAAGGTGCTGTACGACCTCGGTCACGTCAGCGGTCCCGAGCCGTTCGGCCGGTTGTACAACCAGGGCTACATCCAGGCGGCCGCGTACCAGGACAGCCGGGGCGTGTACGTGGAGGCCTCCGAGGTGGTCGAGCGGGACGGCAAGTTCTTCTGGGGCGACGCCGAGGTCACCCGCCACTTCGGCAAGATGGGCAAGTCGCTGCGCAACGCGGTCACGCCCGACGACATCTACAGCGCGTACGGGGCCGACACGCTGCGGACCTACGAGATGTTCATGGGCCCGCTGGATCAGGGCCGTCCCTGGGAGACGCATTCGGTGATCGGCTCGCACCGGCTGCTGCAGCGGGTGTGGCGAAGCCTGGTCGACGAGCAGACCGGCGAACTCGCGGTTGCCGACGTTGCGCCCGACGCCGACCTTGAGCGGATGGTGCACCGGACCATCGCGGCAGTCACCGACGCCATGTCCGACCTGCGCTTCAACTCGGCGATCGCCCGCATCACCGAGCTGAACAACGAGCTGACGCGCCGGGGAGGTCCGACGCCCCGTTCTGTCGCCGACGTACTGGTGCGCTTGCTGGCGCCGCTGGTGCCGCACCTGGCCGAGGAGCTGTGGTCGAAGCTGGGGAACTCGACCACGGTGGTCTACGCGCCGTTCCCACAGGCAGATCCGGCGCTGCTGGCGGCCGAGGTGATCGAGGTGCCGGTGCAGGTGAACGGCAAGGTCCGCAGCCGGATCACGGTTGACGCCGGCATCTCGCCAGCCGATCTCGAAGTTGCGGCGAAGGCCGACGAACGCATCGCCCAGCTCACCGTCGGCGCAGACATCCAGCGCGTCGTGACCGTCCCCGGCAAACTGGTCAACATCGTGCTGGCGTAAGCCAGCAGCATCAAGCACGTGCTCGCCTAGGCGAGCAGAATCAGACACGTGCTGGCGTAAGCGGGAGAACGACATGAGCGGCAAGGAACGGCGAGCATTGGGCGTGACGGCCACCGAGACCCACGGCGGCAAGCTCGCCGCGAAGGCGCTGAAGGCCGCGGGCGTGGAGTGCGTGTTCACCTTGTCGGGCGGTCACGTCATGGGCATCTACGACGGCTGTCTGGATGAGGGCATCGAGGTCGTCGACGTCCGCCACGAACAAGCCGCGACGCACGCCGCCGACGCATGGGCTCGCCTGCACCCGGGCAAGGTCGGCGTGGCCATCCTCACCGCCGGCCCGGGCGTGACCGATGGCGTCACCGGCGTCGCGAATGCCTGGCGAGCCAACTCGCCGATCCTGGTCTTCGGTGGCCAAGGGCCGTTCAAGCACGCCGGCCGAGGCTCGCTGCAGGAAATGGACCACGTGTCGCTCATGCGTCCGGTGACGAAATGGTCGGGTGCATGCGGGGAGACCCGCCGCATTGCCGAGTACATCGAACTGGCCATACGCACGGCGCTCAGCGGCGTGCCCGGCCCGGCCTTTCTCGAGATACCCATGGACATCCTGCATGGGCGGGTCGATCTTGACGCCGTCGAGGTGCCCCGGTTTCGCGACTACCGGGTGGCCGCTGCCGCTGCAGCCCCTCTGGTGGAACAGGCAGCCCAGTTGATCGCCTCAGCGGAACGGCCCGTCGTGATGGCCGGCACGGCGCTGAAATGGAGCGAAGGCGGCGATGCGTTGGCTGCATTCCTGGATGCCACGTCCGTGCCGTGTTACGTGAACGGCATGGCGCGCGGGGAGATCTCGTGGGATCACCCGTCGTTTCTCTCGCTCACTCGCAAGGAAGCACTCGAAGCCGCTGACGTGGTGATCCTGGCCGGCACGCCGCTCGACTTCCGCATGAAGTTCGGCCGCGCCATCCCGGCGGACGCCCGCATCGTGCAGCTCGACCTGGACGAGACGCTCATCGGCCAGAACCGCCCCGCCGATGTCAGTCTCGTCGGCAACCTTGGCGCCAACTTCGATGCGCTGCTGGATGTGTTCAAGGCCACCGGCGTGACCGTGGACGCCAGTGCACAGCTTGCGGCGCTGCGCACGCGCGAAGCCGAGATGGACGAGGCCCGCAGCGCCGAGCTGAACAGCGACGAAGTACCGATCGACCCGCTGCGGCTGTGCCGCGAGATAGCGGATGCCGTCACCGACGACATGATCGTGATCGGCGATGGCGGCGACATCGTGGCGCAGGCCTCCAAGGTGATCCGGGTGCCCAGGCGCGGCACCTGGATGGACCCGGGCCCGCTCGGCACGCTCGGTGTCGGGATGCCGTTCGCGCTGGCGGCGCAGAAGGCACACCCAGACAAGCGGGTGCTGATCGTCTACGGCGACGGCTCGTTCGGGCTCAACGGCTTCGAGTACGACACGGCGGTGCGATTCGGGCTGCCCATCGTGGGAGTCGTGGGCAACGATGCGGCGTGGGGTCAGATGCTGCGTCCCCAGGCCAGCCTCTACGGCCAGGACCGCGTGGTCGCCACCGAGCTCAGCTACACCCGCTACGACAAGGTGATCGAGGCCATGGGCGGCCACGGCGAGCACGTGACCGAGCCCGACGAGATCGCACCGGCGCTGGCACGGGCGTTCGACTCGGGCCTGCCTGCGCTGGTCAACGTGGAGATCCGCCAGGACCGCGGAGCCATGAAGGGCTCCACCTACGTATAGCCGTCACACGTCGGCGCGGATTCGAGGGCATCCTGACTATGTGACGGCCGAATCTTGAGTCATAGTGCAGGCAGATAGGAGTCCTGCCATGACCAAGAGACGTTGCTGGCATCCCGACTCGAGAAAGCCACTGGTTGTGTTGCTAGCGGTACTGGCAACGGCGACTTGGTCCACTTCTGCTGTGGCTGGCGCCAGCGTGCACGACATCGATTCGCGGCCCCCCTTCGTCGCCGCCCGCATATCCGACGCTGGCCCGGCGGCACTCATCTCCAATATCGATCAGCAGGACACGGATGGGTTCCTGCTGTTCAGCGGTGGTTCGGTGTTTCAGGGGTTTAGCACCGGTGCCAACCCGGGGGGCTACTCGCTGTCGGAAGTCAGCGTGATTCCGCAGGAACGCACGCCGGACCCAGAGGAAGTGACAGAGATGTCCGACTCTCGAACCAACCTGCGGTTGCAGATTGCCGACAGCTCCACTCAGTCCGGGCCCGAGTTCGAGGCAACCCGGCCCAGCGTGGAGATCTGGTCGCAGAAAGGTCGCAACATCACGATGCCCGACGAAGTGCTGTACGCGTTGATCACCCCGCAGTCGGTGCCGCTCGGCGAAGCGGTCGCATTCGCCGCGCCGCCGGGCGCCACGCTGGACGCCGACACGAGCTACTACGTCAGGATCATCGACGTCATGCAGCTGGGCTGGGACCTGGATCGCGATATCGACAGCGACGCCGCCGATGGGTGGAGCCTCGACGACGGCCTCATGTACCAGACCGAGGGCGCCAGTGCTTGGGGCAATTATGCCGTGAACGCCATCGTCGCCATCCGCGGCACTGCACTGTCAGCGCAGGCGCCGTAGGCAGAGCGAAACCTGCCGTCACGTCATCTACAGCTGGATCAAGGCAAGATGCTGTGGGTTCCGCAGCGGTGCCAGCGAATGTGCGTGAGATTCGGTTGCTGCGCGCTCCCGAAGGAGAAGACGGCCCGGCCGTCCTCAGCCCACCGCAGTTCGTAGCGGTCTCGCACGCCCCTTAGCTTGTGGACCAGTCCGTCGCGAAACCATGTCGCGGTGCCGGCATCCATTTGACGAAGATCGTCAACGAACTGGGCCCGGACGAGTCGAAAACGTTCACGTTGTTGAGGGGTGAGCTTCGCCACGTCGCGCAAGAAGACTCCATCTTCCTCGTGGGTCGGCACGAGCGGTCAAGAATCTGTCGACTGTTCGTAGGGCAACGAATCCAAGTGCGCCTCGAACTCTTCATCGGTGTAGACGATGCCTGTGGAGTCTTCTGATGGTTCCGCTGTCGCTGCGGATTCGATGATGTCGGCCAGCGTGACCGGGCCTGGCTCGTACAGGTGCGACTCGCCGGGGCGTGAGGTCGGCAACCAAGCGATGATGTGGGCCGACTCGTAGCTCACAGTCACCAGTCGGCGCAGGTGGCGAATCAGGTTGAACGGCTCGTCTGCCCAGTCGCGCCAGCCGTTCGGATCGTCGATGATGCCTGAAGCCTTGTCGTGCTTGACGCGGAGGCTGTCGATGGCCCATTGCAGCGGGGTGCGTCCCGAGACGGTGTAGCGCGTTGTCTCGACCGGAATTCCGACCAGGCGGCACCGCCTATTGAGCAGGAGTACAGTGCGGTCTTCGCTGCCGTCAGGGCCCTTGCCCCAGCGCATCCGACTCTCGATCCGGTATGCGTTTCCATCGGCGTCACCTTCGTCCGGCTCGCCATCCACCAAGCACTGCACGGGGTACTCGTCGACCGTCTCGTAGTCGATGTGTAAGTCCATCAGCTTGCGCCCAGCCGACCGGAATGCTTCGAAGTCGTCGGCTAGCGGGATGCGCGGCAGGTTGCGCTGCAGGTCGTGGCGGTAGTCAATGCGCCAATGCGGCGAGTGCATCACGCCGTACAGGTACTCCCAGATGTCGTCCTTGGTGATTTCGGCGCCGTACTTGGCTTGGAATTGCTCCAACGCCCAGTCACTCAGGTTGTCGAGGTTCGCAGCGGCCTCGCCTACGGTCAGCCCCAAGTCGAGGGTTTCTGTCACGAACGCCTCCTCGGGACGACACGAGTGGGTTGATTGGTGCCGCAAGCACTGAGATCGACCGGGCAGGCGGTTGCCAAAGCCGAGAAGATCGCCCTGTTGTTCGGCGAAGTCACAAGCAGGACTTCGGCTCTGCTCACGGTCGTCTCCGCGGTGCCGCTCGGCATGCTGGGTCCAGCGCGTGCAGGTCCGGCAATATCGGCGTCGCCAAAATGGCGAACACGGTTCTGTTCGATGGAGTCGTCATCAGGAGCGTTTCGCCCTGGGCGCGAACCGCGCTCCGCCTTCGAGGCAGTTGAGATCGATGCGCTGTCCGACCGCGAGCGCCGAGAATCGTGTCCTGCTGGACGGGCTGCTGACCGAGATTCCTCTCTCTCTCTCTCTCTCTCTCTCTCTCTCTCTCTCTCTCTCTCTGCGTTCGGGAACATGGCGGCTATGGACTTGACGGATGACAGGATTCGAGAGTCCTCGTAGAGCCACAACTTCGTAAACGGCCGGTACAGCACCTCGCGGATGCGGTCCTTGTCAAACACGATCTCTTCCCGGCGGCGCAGTGATTGCTTGAGCGTCCCGGTCCACTTGATCCGTGCGAGGTCGTCGTTCGCCGTGCATTCCTCGACGCTGCAGCCAGCTTCGACGAGCTCAAGCGCATCGCTGTAAGCATCGATCAGTTGCTGCATGCGACGGGCCAGTTCGTCGCGCGAGAAGGAATATACGTAGACATCGCAGTTCGTGGCGATGCCCAGCGCATGGTCGTGGATCATGTGTGTCGAATCGTGATCATCCCTGCGGAGCGCGCAGACTGGCATTAGGTCGTTGAAACTCCCGTCGGTCACGTTGACCCAGTCATGCGACTCATTCTCTGGGACCGTGACGAAGCGCTCGCTGGTGGCATCGCCGAGACCGCTCAGCCATTCGAACTTTTGCTGAAGGCTGGAGTATTCAGGTGCCTCCGCGTATTGCAAGAGAGCGGGTGTCTCACTCGGGCGATCGGGGTTGCGGATCAAGATGGTGATCTGAACGCCGACGCGTGCTCCGGTGCCTTTACGAACCTCGGAGTTCTCGCGAATCTCGATGCCGAATATGACAGAACCCTCACGGTCACGCTCGTCGCCCGATTTCATGTTGTCGCCCAAGAGGTTGACGACGTAGATCTTCGAGAATTCATCTCGGAGAGCTGCCCGCATTCCGGCCAACGACGGTGCGTTCGACAGTGAATTGGGGTGGATCAACGCGACAACGCCAGGAGTGGCCGGATCATTGTTCGGTTGGCTGAGCCTGTCCGTGGCCCAGCGAATGGCTTCTACGTACAGGTTGCCCATCGCCTTGCCAGCACCGCGACCGGTGATGTCGCGATGACGACGTCCGTAGGTGTCGCGAACGCGCTGTTCGACGTGGGGATGCTCGACGTTGGGGTTGTCGTCACCTGCTGACTTTTGGCCGGCCGACCAAGGTGGGTTGCCGATGATGACTTGGATGGGTAGTTCGTTCTGCTGCCGGGCGCGGGCCGAGTTGTAACCGATCGTTCCCGTTCCGGGCAAGCTTGCGGGGTCGTGCGAGAACGTGTCGGTGAGCACGATGCCGCTGAATGGCTCGTAGCTGCCGGTGCGCTCCCGATAGCCCTCTTCGATCTTGATGGCTGCCAAGTAGTAGGCGAGCAGCACGATCTCGTTGGCGTGGATCTCTTGGACGCTGCCGCCAGGCACCAGCGGGTTGTGCGTGTTGACGAACTTGCGCTCCAAGTCTTCGTCCGCGATCAGCGGCTCGCCGGCGCTGTTGTGCTGGGTGAGCAGACGGTTGATGAACGTGCCCGTGCCCGTGAAAGGGTCCAAGATGTGAACGTCCTTCGAGGTCAATCCCCGCCCGAACTCTTGGCGCAGCACCGCGTCGACCGACCGCAGCATGAAGTCCACCAGTTCCACTGGCGTGTAGACGATCCCCAGTCGAGTGATCTCGGCGGGCATCGCTTCCTTGAAGAACGACTCGTATACCTCCAGCATGATCTTGAGTCGGGCATCGGAATCGGCCGCGCCGGAGAGGCGGTTGCGGACGCTGTCGTAGAACCGGTCCAACGCGACAGTCTCGTCGCGCAGCCGGATGTCGGCTGTTTTGAACTCGTCGAGCAGTTCGTTCAGGGCGGCGGAGATCGGGTTGCGGTCGGCGAAGCCGCTTCCTGCGAACAGCGCATCGAAGACTGGCATCGTCACTACATGCTGGGCTACGAGCACCGCGAGGTCGCCTGACGGCAGGCTTCCGCCGATGGTGGCCTCCATCTGGACGCCGAAGCGCTCGAACTTGGCTGCCAAGTCAGGGTTTGCGCCGACAGCAGTTCGCACATGCTCAGTGATGGTGCCGGTGATCCGCGCCACTTCACGTCCCCAGCGATCCCAGTACTGGCGATCCCCGCAGGCGGCCACCAGCCGTGACGCAATGGCGTGCTCGAAGGGCAGACGCTGCTGGGTCACCTTGCCGTCGATGTCGCCGCCGCCGTCTTGCTCGCATTCACACTCGGCGTCGGCCCGACCGCATGTGCTGCATACGCCGCTCGGCAGGATGCTGATGGGCAGCCGTCCTGTCAGGTCGGCTGTGTTGATCGCGACGTCTAGGCGTTCGTCGTGTGAGCGCAGGGCTTTGAGGACCTTCCAAACGGCCTTGAAGTCGGAGCCCGACAAGACTTGGTCGTCGAGCAGGCTTGCGCCGGAGGGAACCACCACCGGCAGGATCACGTAGCCGACATCTTTGTGCTCGGCGCGCCGCATCACGCGGCCGACGGCCTGTATGACGTCGATCTGTGACTGCTTCGGTTCGAGGAAGATCACGGCGTCCAATGCCGGCACGTCGATGCCCTCAGTGAGGCAGCGGGCGTTGGTCACAATGCGGCAGGCGCCGCCGGGATCGCCCTGTCGCAGCCATGCAATCGTGTCGGCCCGTTCGAGAGCGTTCTTCGAGCCGTCGACGTGGCGTACGTCGCAGCCGAGCAGTTCGGCCCTATCGCCTGCCGCCGTCCGACCATGCACCGCAGCAGCCACCGCCTCGACCACGGGGTTCCAGTACCTCTCCACCAGTTGGGAGTTGCGGATTCGGTTGGTGAAGGCGATGACTCGCTGGGCAGCGTCCTGCGGGTTGACGGCGCCCGTGACACGGCCCTCAGCGGTGGTGGTAGTGGGATCGGCCAAGCCGTCCCAGCAGCCAGCAAAGCGGACTGCTTCGTGGATGCTGAATGGCCGATCGTCGTCGATCACGATGCTGTCGTAGGCATCGAGCACCGGATTCTCGGCCACCGCGATGACCAGCACTTTGTAGTCGGTGAGGTGGCCGCCCTCGACAGCGTCGCCGAACGACATGCGGTACAGCTCCGGACCGTAGATGCTCGGATCGTCCATCGAGAAGACGTCGAAGTCGCGCTCGTGTTCGTCGGCTCGGCGCCTGGCTGCCTCGGTGTACACGCGAGGCGTCGCCGTCATATAGAGGCGCTTGTGGGCACGCACGCGCTCAGGGTTGTGAATGAAGGAGTACGGGGTGATCGTTCGACTGTCTGCCTTGCCCTTCTTCGGCGTCTTCGTGTCCTCGATGCCGGTGGTGCGGTGGGCCTCGTCGCAGAGCACGAGATCGAAGGGGGGAACTTGGGTGTCCGTGCCGTCCCCAGCCTGCGCGTCAGCGATGAGGCTGAGCGACTGGTAGGTGCAGAACACGACGGTCATTGCGTCCGAGTCGCTGACGGCCAGTTGCGCTGCGATGCGCTGCGGATCGGTGGTGACCGGCATCGCCAGCTCGGCCAGCGGCGCATCCTCGGCTGCGTGTCCGGCGCGAGTATCGGAGCACACGCCGATGTAACGATGCGCAATATCGGGAGTTCGCTGGCGTGCCCATTCGCGCATCGTCTGGTTCATTAGAGCAATTGAGGGCACCAAGTACAGGATGCGCCCGCCGACGCCAGCCTGCTGTTCCGCGATCCACAGCGAGACGACCGATTTGCCCGTTCCGCAGGGCAGTACGAGCCGTCCGCGGTCTCCCGCGGCGAGCCCGTCGAGCACCTTCGCTATCGCCTCAACCTGAAACGGCTTGGGCGTATGGCGCGGCTGGGGCGTGAAGCGCAACTCGGTCGGGTCGTCGAGGCACTCGTCCCAGTTGATCGGCCACGACTCGAGGTCGCTGCGGTGCAGCACCTCGCACCGCGGCGATGCCCGTTCGACCATCGTCCGCGCCTGCGCGGTCATCGGTGACGTCAGCACGAGCAGGCGCGCGGAGAACGCCGAGCCCGACGATGCCGAGATGAAGGAGTCGACCTCGGCCTTGCTGATTCGACCTTCGATGTGCGCTTTGGTCTGGATCGCGCACAGTCCTCCGCCTACCTCGGGGGTTTGCTCGGCGACGAGGTCGATGCCGACATCGGCCCCATAGCCGTGGGCCTCGCGGTCGGGCCATTCCATCCAGCGCCAAACGTGCTTGAAGCGCCGGGGACCATAGAGGTCCGGGTGCCGTGCCAGAGCAGCTTGCATCAGCCTCTCGAACGCGCTGCCGCGGGCCTGAGGCGTGTCATAACGCTCGCTGAGCATTGCCAAGAGATCGGCTTGCTCAGTCGTTGCCGTTCGAGTCGATGCCATCGACCGATTCACGCCACTCGCGATCCTGCACCCACGTGCCGCACAGTACCGGCCTGTCCGGCGAGCAGCCACGGCGAGCGGCCTCCGCGCCGCTGACGAGAGTCTGGACGAGCGTTTCATCGTGGGGCAAGCCGGGGGCAGCATGTCACTGTTGCCTGCGGTCGGAATCGGCCTCCGGGGGACTTGTGCGAGATCTCTGCTGGCAAGTGGCCGCGCTGCCGGTTGAGAGTGTGGCGAACGCAATATCTGCCGTCACATCGTCTTCGACGAGCCGGTCGAGCGCTTCCTGCTCTTCGGCTTCGTCGTCGGACAGCAGCGCCGTCCAAAGATCGTCGACGAATCCCACGAGAAAACATCATTCAAGTAAATTTCATGATGTTCAAATGATTTTCACGTACAACCTGATTTCGTAGCGTCTGAGTGAGCTGATTCCGAGGGGATCCGGAATCCCACCGTCGTTCTACGCTCGGCGCATGTGCGGGCGCTTTGTCTCGGCGGCTGATCTCGATGCGGTGTCGGCGTACTTCGACACGCCATTGCCCGGTTTCGACGCACCACGCAGCTACAACGTGGCCCCCACCACCGACATAGTGGCTGTTGTGGGCAACGACGATGCCCGCCGGATCGAGACGTTCAGGTGGGGTCTGGTGCCGCCGTGGTCGAAAGACCCCACGAAGGGCCCGCTGCTGTTCAACTCCCGCTCCGAGACAGCCGCAACGAAGAACTCCTTCCGTGGCGCGTTCAAGCGGCGCCGCTGCCTCGTCCCCGCCGACGGGTTCTACGAGTGGCCCCGAGCCCCGAAGGGCACACCCCGAGATGACCGGCCACTGCCGCACTACATCACCCGCGTCGATGGCGGCATGCTGGCCATGGCCGGCCTGTGGGAACGCTGGTCGCCGCCTGACGACCCTGCCGACGGCGCACCCCCGAATGTGCTGCACTCGGCGACCGTGCTGACCACTGCCGCGAACGGCTTCATGGCGTCGATTCACGACCGCATGCCGGTGCTGCTGGAGCGCCCGCAGTGGGAAGCGTGGCTCGATCCGGCCAACGACGACGTCGACGAACTCGCGGCCATGTGCCTGCCCGCTGCGGAGGGGATCCTGCGGTCGCACCAGGTGAGCCGTGAAGTGGGCAGTGTCCGCAATCGCGACGCCAGCCTCATCGATCCGGTCGAGCCGGATCGGCTCTTCTAGCGGGACTCCGCCGATCAGCCCGCCGCTGCCAGCTCGGCGAGGATCGCTGCGGCCGGACCGGCCAGTTCCTCGGTGGAGGCCATCGGCAGCGCTCGGGCGAAGTTCATGTCGGCCATGGAATTCACGGGGCACACGTGAATGTGGCAGTGGGGGACTTCGAAGCCGGCAATCACCAGTCCGATGCGATCTGGCCTGAAGGCCCGCATCTGCGCTTCCCCGATGCGGCGCGAGACATCGAACAGGTGCGCCTGAAGATCGGTTGGCACGTCCAGCCAGTGATCGATCTCCGCGATGGGCACGACGAGCGTATGGCCCGGTGCGAGCGGGTTGATCGACAGGAACGCCGCGCACACCTCATCTCGCCACACGAACGTGCCGGGCAGCTCGCCCTCGATGATCCTGGTGAAGACGGTGGCCACGGGCGAAGCCTAAATGGGGGATGCGCCTGAGTATGCGTCGGTACTGTGAGCCAGGTGAGCGAGGCCCCCGGCGCGTCGGAGACCCCCGAGGTCGGGTGGCGGCCGTTCACCGTGCCGAACCTGATCAGCTTCGGGCGGCTGTGCTGCCTGCCGTGGTTCGTGTGGCTGGTGTTCGGCGCGGAGGACCGCTGGAGTGCTGCGCTGCTGCTCGGTGTGCTCGGCGCCACGGACTGGGTGGACGGCTTCATCGCTCGCCGCTTCAACCAGGTGTCCGAGCTCGGCAAGATCCTCGACCCCACCGCCGATCGCCTGCTGCTGCTGGTGGCGTTGGTGGCCCTGATCGTCGACGGCTCGCTGCCGTTGTGGATTGCGGTGCTGGCCTTGGTACGCGAAGGCGGCGTGGCGGTCGCAGCGCTGGTGCTGGCGGCGGCGGGCGCCCGCAAGATCGAGGTCACGTGGTGGGGCAAGACCGGGACGTTCCTGATGATGTTCGCCATCCCGAGCTTCCTGGCGGGTGCCAGCGACATCGCCGCGGCTGGCGTGTTCGGCGTGCTTGCGTGGGTATTCGTGGCCACGGGATTGCCGATTCACTACTGGTCGGCGTTCGGCTATGTACCGCAGGCGATTCTTGCTGTTCGCGAGGGACGCGCCGGCCGGGCGGTGTGACACCCATCCGATAGCTTCGCGGCCATGGAGATTCCTGCAGAGCTGCGCTACTCGGCCGACCATGAATGGGTGCGCCCCAGCGATGCCGGCATGCAGGTCGGCATCACGGACTTTGCGCAGGATGCGCTCGGCGATGTCGTGTACGTAGAGCTGCCGGAGATCGGGGCGCAGGTCGCCGCCGATGAAGCCATGTGCGAGATCGAGTCCACAAAATCGGTCTCGGACATCTTTGCGCCGCTGTCGGGCGAGATCGCAGAGGTCAACGTGGCGCTCGAGGACGAACCC
This sequence comes from Candidatus Poriferisodalis sp., assembly GCF_965203655.1. Taxonomy (GTDB): domain Bacteria; phylum Actinomycetota; class Acidimicrobiia; order Acidimicrobiales; family Poriferisodalaceae; genus Poriferisodalis. Next base: position 93,643 of record NZ_CBDBDD010000002.1, on the reverse strand, counting down.
CAGCTCGTGAACGAGTCTCCCTACGGCGACGGGTGGATCTGCGTCATCACGCCGAAAGCCGACACCGCGCAGGCTGATGCCGAGATGGCTGCCCTGCTCGATGCCGACGGCTACGCCGCGCTGATCGCCGAGGACGTCTGATCGCCGTGGCCATCGTCTGCGGAAGGTGCGGGTATTCGAATTCCGACGATGCGCGCTTCTGTTCGGGCTGCGGCGCACGCCTCGACTCGTCTGCCGACGCGCCGACCGAGGTGCTCTCGCCGGTCGGCGCAACCGACGCTCCTCCCTACAGCGGGGTCGCCGAGTTGGTGGTGACCTCGGGGCACCGCTCCGGCACACGCTTCGAGCTGGCCGGCGATCGGGTCACGGTCGGGCGCCATCCCGACAGTGACGTCTTCCTCGATGACATCACCGTCTCGCGCCGTCACGTCGTGCTCGAGCTGGGCCCAGCGGGGCACACCTTGCGCGACGTCGGCTCGCTCAACGGCACCTATGTCAACGGCATCCGCACCGACGGCGAGATCTCGCTGCGGGGCGGCGACGAGCTGCAGGTCGGCAAGTTCAAGCTGCTGTACCTGGTGTCGTCGGTCGGGCTGTGAGTGCAGGCGCCGAGCCTGAACCCCACCCGCCTTCACATCTGCGTGCCCCGATTGGACGGCTGTCGATCGGGGAGGTCGTGGCCCTGCTGCGACCTGAGTTCAGCGACCTGACCGACTCCAAGATCCGCTTTCTCGAGGATCGGAAGCTCATCTCGCCAGCGCGCACCCCGGGGGGATACCGCAGCTTCGGGTCACACGACATCGAGGTGCTGCGCTGGATTCTCAGCCGCCAGCGCGACCAGTACCTGCCGCTCAGCATCATCGGCGAGCGCATCGACCGGGGCGAACACCTCGCCGACATCTGGGGCATCGGCGTTGGTGATGGCGGTCCCTCGCTCGGGGGAACAGGCGCCGCAGATCCCAAGCAGGTCGGCGACCGTGGCGGTTCCGGCGATGCCGCCTCCGAAGACGCCGCAGGTGAAGCCGTCGCCGGCGATGCCGCCCCCGAAGACGCCGTTGCCGGTGACGCCGTCCCCGAGGATGCCGCTGCAGGTGGAGCCGCCCGATTCCCGGGCCCCGAGCCGGACGCGGCGCAGCCGCCGTGGGCCGCGCCCGACGACGCCCAGGCCTACAGCGCTGCGGAGCTGAGCGCCGAGAGCGGGCTCAGCTTGGCCGAGATTGCCGAGCTGACCGAGTACGGCCTGCTGGTGCCGCTCACCGATGCCGGCACACCCCCGCCCGGCAGCGACCCCCAGGCATCGCTCGCACTCGAACCTCCCGAGCCCCGCTACAGCAGCGGTGCGCTGCTCATCGCTCGCATCTCGCGCGAGTTCGCCACCTACGGCCTGCAGGCCCGCCATCTGCGAGTCGTCCGCAACGCCGCGGCGCGCGATGCGGCCATGTTCGAGCAAGGGATCCAACCGGTCATCCACGCGGCCGGACCTACCGCCACCCACGATGCGCGCCGCTCGTTGGGACGGCTGGTGGCACTGTGCGAGCGGCTGCGTGCGCAGGTGATGGGCGAAACGCTCAGCCGCTACTGGGACTGAGAGCGCCGCTGCCGCCGGCTCAGGCCTCGCAAGGGCCGAAGTAGTGTGCATTCCATGGTCGAGATGGAACTTCTTGGCGTGCAGGTGGAGATGCCCTCGCAGAGCCCGCTGCTGCTGCTGCGGGAGACGAGCGGCTCCCAGCGGGTGCTGCCGGTCGTGATCGACACGCCCGAGGCGCAGGCGATCTACCGCGGCATCGAGCAGATCCGCGTGCCGAGGCCCCTCACGCACGACCTCATGGCAGCCATCTTGGACGTCCTCGGCGCGACGCTCACCAAGGTCACCGTCACCGACCTTCGCGACCGCACGTTCTTTGCCGAGATGGAGGTGACCATCGGGTCGTCCACCCACACCATCTCTGCGCGACCGAGTGATGCCGTAGCGCTGGCCGTGCGCGCCGATACGCCGATCTTCGCCAGCGAGGCCGTGCTGGACGAAGCGGGACAGATCATCGAGCTGCCGCCCGACGAGCCTGCCGATGTCGACCCCGACGAGCTCCTCGACGAGTTCAAGCAGTTCCTCGACGACGTGCAGCCTGACGATTTCGGGCCGACGGCGGAGGCCAGCGACCCCGAGTGACGCCCGGCGACCGGTTGCCGGACGTGCCCTCGAATTGGCCCCTTGCGCCGCGGCGACGCCGCCCCGTACCCTCTGAGGCACTATAGATCACAGCCCAGTAGTTCACCGTGTGTGATTTGGTGTGATTCGCAGTCTGAATCGCAACCCGAAGGAGCCTCCGATGGCCAACGAGCAGCTTGCGCCCTCCCTTGGGGTGCCGCAGTCGGGTGAGGGGTTGGAGCCTCCGCCGGCGATGCCGTCAGCGTCTCCCGCGGAACCGTCGGACGCAGGGGCGTTCTCGGAGGGATTCGCGGGCCCGCAGACTGCCCAGCTAGTCGGCATCACCTACCGCCAGCTCGATCACTGGGCCCGCAAGGGACTGGTGAAGCCGTCGGTTGCGGACGCTGCAGGCAGCGGCTCGCGGCGCCGCTATTCCTACAACGACCTCGTCGAGCTGAAGATCGCGAAGAAGATGCGCGACCAGGGCATCGACCTGCGCTCGATCGCCCGGGCCTTCGAGTACCTGCGCGACCAGCTCGGCGGCGAGGTCGCCTCGGCCAACATCGTCATCAGCGGCACGGACGTGCTGCTGGTGGACGAAGACCAGGTGCTGAGCCTGCTGCGCCAGGGTCAGTCGGCAATGCTCACGGTGCTGCCGGTGGCGGGCGTGCGACGCGAACTCGATGCGGACGTCGTGAAGCTGTTCCCCGACGAGCCGATCGCCACCCAGCTCAGCCTCGACTTGGAGTGAGGGCCGAGCGGGCCGGCGCTGAGCCGGCCTCAGCTTGACTCGTCGTCGGAGGGCACGAACTGCAGCGACGCGGAGTTCATGCAGAAGCGGTCTCCCGTGGGCCGGGGGCCGTCGGGAAAGACATGACCCAGGTGGGCACCGCACGCCTTGCACATCACCTCGGTGCGGACCATCCCATAGGAGCGATCGACTTCGGTGTCCACGGCGTCGTCGGAGACCGGCTGGGTGAAGCTCGGCCAGCCCGAGCCGCTCTCGAACTTGGTCCCGGATTCGAAGAGCTCGGCGCCGCAGACCACGCAGCGATACTGGCCGTCGGCATGGTTGTCCCACGTATCGCCTGAGAAGGGCCGCTCAGTGCCCGCTTCCTGGGTGACGTGGTACTGCATCGGCGTCAGCCGTTCGCGCAGCTCCTCGGGGGAGAAGGTGACAGATCGTCCTGTCTCAGATTGCCCAGCCATGCCCACCACGGTAGTGATGCACCAGCCATGCCGGATGTCGCCCCGCGCCCGATCAGCAGGCAGCCTCAGGCCGTCGCTGCCGTCGCCCCTTCGTCGCTGACGTCCCGCACGATGTCGATCATCTCCGCCAGCGTGTCCAGCCGGGCTGCGGCGGTCGGCCCTTCAGGCTGCAGGCGCAGGACATCCACGCCGGCATCGCGGTACGCCCGCACCTGCTCGGTGACCTGCTCGTGCGTGCCCAAGAAGTTGGTCTCGGTGACGAGCCGGTCCGGGACTGCAGCCGCTGCTGCGGCCCGGTCGCCGTCCAGCCAGAGGCGTTGCACGTGGCGACATTCATCCTCGAAGCCGCCGCGGCGGTAGGCATCGTTGTAGAAGTTGGCGGTCGCCGATCCCATCGCCCCCAGCGTGAAGGCGATGCCGGGCCGTCGGGGAGCGATGAGAGCCTCGGGGTCGTCGCCGAACTCGACGGCGCCCCCGGCCTGGCAGGCGACCGAGCCCGGCGGCCGGCCGGCCGCCGCCGCGGCGTCCAGCACATGACCCCAGGTGGCCTCCGGGCAGCTCGGCACGAAGCACACGCCCACCCAGCCGTCGGCGGCCTCGCCGGTGTACCGCAGCGAGCGCGGGCCGAGGGTTGCGAGCCAGATCTCGATCGAGTCGTTGGCGGGCTGCGCGAGGCGCAGCGACTTGCCCTGCCCGTCTGGCAGCGGAAGCACATGGTGGCGGCCGTCGTAGGCGATCTTCTCGCCGGCGAAGGCTTGGCGGCAGATGTCGACTGTCTCGCGCAGCCGGCCCAGCGGATCGGCGAAGCGCACACCGTGCAACCCCTCGACCACCTGTGGCCCGCTGACGCCGAGCCCCAGGATGAACCGGTCGCCGGTCATGGCCGCCAGCGAGAGCGCGGTCATCGCGGTCATGACAGGCGCCCGTGCGGAGATCTGCAGGATGCCGGTGCCGAGCTTGACCCGTTCGGTCACCGCCGCGAGATACGCGAGCGTCGAGACACCGTCCATGCCCCACGCCTCGGCGGACCAGAAGATGTCCACGCCGATCCGCTCTGCCTCGCGCAGGAACTCGACCTGTTCGTCCCAGTCGCGCCGCTTGCCCGACGCCGGCCCTCCGAACCCGATCGCTGTGCGCATCCAGCGCACACTAGAGCCCGGCCCCCTGCAGGGGTTGAGATCGCTCAGGCGGGGTGCAACGTGACGAGGCCGCCGAGCTGGGCGAGATCCTGCAGTGCCTGGTCGTAGAAGAACCGGGCGGAGCACGCGTCGCGCGCCCATGCCTCTTCCGCCGGGGTGGGCAGATCGCCTACCGCACCGACCCGCAGCGCACCCGTGGCGTTCGAGCTCACGGCTGTGCGGTTGCCCACCAGCAGTTCCTCCAACGCATCGCTGCGGTCGCCGGGCTCGTCGAACACGAAGAGCCGCCCGCCGTCGGTCACAAACGGCGTGACGTAGTAGGTCTGCTCGCCGGCCGGCGTCTCGGTGTCGAGCCGCAGCATGAGCACCCCGTCAAAGGGAGCAAACGGCGCAAAGGGCGCGACCAGCGCATCGTCTGCTTCGCCGGACTCGGGAGCCACGGCGGGCAGCGTACCCATGCGCCGAGATTTCACTAGTTTCAGCATGCGACCCGCCGCGGCGGCGGGCCTGCCTGCACAGGGGGGAACGAGTTATGACGAGTGAGCAAGCGAGCTACTTGGACACCGAGTACTTCGGATTCGAGCAGGCGCTGGGGTCGAACGGCGTGCTGACAGTGACGTTCAACAGGCCCGAGTCGATGAACGCGTCGAACCACTCGATGAAGCGGGACCTGATCGAGCTGATCACCCAAGTCCAGATGGACGACGCCGTGCGGGTCGTGGTGTTCACCGGGCAGGGCCGTGCGTTCTGGGCCGGAGACAACCTGGGCGGCTACGAGGCGGAACATCCCTCGGCGATGCCCGAGATCTTCGGAGGCCATCACAACGCCGCGGGCACCTACAACAGCCTGCGGACGATCTCCCAGGCCGTCAACACCGCGGTGCGCCGGCTCGACAAGCTGACGGTTGCCGCCATCAACGGCTTCGCCATCCAGACCGGCTTCAGCTTCGCCCTAGCGTGCGATTTCCGCGTCGCGGCACGCTCTGCCCGGATGGGCTCCGCCACGCTGCGCTTCGGGCTGCTGCCCGACGAGGGCGGCCAGTGGCTGCTGGTGCAGCACCTCGGTGTCGCCGGGGCGACCGACTTCATGATGCGCAAGCGGATCGTGGATGCCGACACAGCGCACGAGTTAGGGCTCGTGCACGAGGTGGTCGACGATGACGATCTGCCCTCGGCCGCTGCGGAGCTCGCAGCGGAGCTGGCCGACGGCCCGCAGGTGTCGATGCGCATGCTCAAGCGGTCGATCCTGCTGGCAGCGGAGATGACCTGGGAGCAGTCGCTCGACGAGATCGCCTCCAAGACTGCGATCACCGATCACCTGCCAGACGCCGCCGAGGGCGTCTCGGCCTTCCTGTCCAAGCGCCAGCCCGAATTCAACGACTGGCTTCGCTGAGGAACTGCTCCCGAACGCCGGGCGGTGGCATACTTCCGCCGTGGATCACGCTGAACAGGTCAGCCACATCAAGACGCTGCTGGCGCGGCTTGACTCGGGCACCAACGTGGACGCCGGCGGCGTGCGCTACAACCCCACGTCCTCCTACACCGACCGTGAGCTTGCCCGCATCGAGCGGCGCGAGTTCTTCGACACCCACCCCCAGATGGTGGGGCTGTCGGGCGACCTGCCCGAGGCCGGCTCGTTCATGACCCAGGACGACCTCGGCACGCCGATGCTGCTGGTGCGGTCGCCCAGCGGCCGGTTCCGGGCGTTCGTGAATTCGTGCCGTCACCGCGGCGTGGTCATCGAGACCGAGCCGCGCGGGCGCAAGCGCCGCTTTGCCTGCCCGTTCCACAACTGGACCTACGACGCCGACGGCGCACTGGTCGGCCTGCCCAAGTCGGATCACTTCGGCGAGCTCGACCGCGACGACCTCGGGCTGTTGGAGCTGCCGGCTCTCGAGCGCCACGGTCTGCTGTGGGTGCACCCGCAGCCCGGCGGCACGCTCGACCCCGATGCGCTGCTGGGCGAGGAGCTCACGGCCGACATCGCCGGGTGGGACTTCGGCAAGCTGGGCTGGCTCGGCTGTGACACCTATGAGGTCGACTGCAACTGGAAGCTCGCCATGGACACGTTCGGCGAGACGTACCACTTCCCGGTGCTGCACTCGGACACGCTGTCGAACGACTTCTACGGCAACGTGCAGTGCTACGACGAGTTCGGGCGCCATCACCGGCTGATCCTGTGCCGTCGTGGCATCGACGACGCCCGCGAGCGGCCCCCGTCGGAGTGGGACATCACTCGCTACGGGCTGCCGGTGTACTGGCTGTTCCCGAACGTGCAGCTGATCCCGTCACGCGAGGTGTTGTTCCTGGTGCGGGCGTATCCCCACCCCACCGAGCCCGGCCGTCACACCAGCCAGATCTCCTTCTACCTGCGGCCCGGCGTGGCACGCGACGACGCCGAGTTCGACTTCATGGCCGAGGCGTCGCGGGCATTCAGCAACGTCATCCGCGACGAGGACTACGTGATGAGCGCCAGCCAGCAGCGCTCGGCCAACAGCGGGGCGCTCGAACATGTCGTGTTCGGCCGCAATGAGCCGGCGCTGCACCACTTCCACAACACCTACCGGGCCGCGCTCGGCCAGGAACTGCTGCCGCTGCACCCCACGCCCTGACGGGTGTGTCCCCGCGCCGGTGCTGCCGGTCTCGGGCCCCTGCGAGCGATGACCCGTAGCGCCCGGGCGCTAGGGGCGACGCTCGGGCGGCAGCAGCAGCGTGATGAGGCTGGAGGTGTCCCAGCGGCCGCCTCCGAGCTCCTGGATGCGCTTGTAGAACTGGTCCACGAGCGAGGTGACCGGCAGGGGAGCGCCGTTGCGCTCGGCCTCGGACAGCACGATGCCCAAGTCCTTGCGCATCCAGTCCACGGCGAAGCCGAAGTCGAACTCGCCGGCTTTCATCGTGGTGCCGCGATTGGCCATCTGCCATGAGCCGGCGGCGCCTTGAGAGATCGTGTCGAGCACGGCGTCGAGGTCCAGATCGGCACGGCGGCCGAACTCGAGGCCTTCCGACAGGGCCTGCACCAGCCCGGCGATGCAGATCTGGTTGACCATCTTGGTGAGCTGACCCGATCCCGCGCCTCCGATGAGCGTCACGGCGCGCGCGTAGGCGTCCATGACGGGACGGGCCCGCTCGAAGTGGGCGGCCTCGCCGCCGCACATGACGGTCAGCACGCCGTTCTGCGCCCCGGCCTCGCCGCCGGAGACGGGTGCGTCCACGAAGCCCACGCCACGCTCGGCACACGCCGCGGACAGTTCCCGCGCCAGGTCAGCCGATGCGGTGGTGTGATCGACCAGGACTGAGCCCTCGCCCATGGCGGCGAGCGCACCGTCGTCGCCGTAGACGACCGCTCGCACGTCGTCATCGGCGCCGACGCACATGAACACGATGTCGGCGCCGTCCGCGGCCTCCGCAGGCGTTGCGGCCACCCGGCCCTGGTGCTCGCCTGACCACCGCTGCGCGACGCTCACGGTTCGATTGAAGACGGCCACGCGGTGACCTGCCGCCGCGAGGTGGCCCGCCATCGGGAAGCCCATCACGCCGAGCCCGATGAAGGCGACGTCAGACGGCACGGCCGGTTCCTTGATTCTCGTTGAGCATTGCTCGTACCTCGTGTTTGCGGACTTTGCCGAGCGCTGTGCGGGGAAGCTGGTCGGTCCAGAACACTGCCTTGGGGTGCTTGAAGCGTGCCAGGCGCCCATCGAACAGCGCCAGGAGCTCAGCGGCCTCGGCCTCGGCATCGCCAGCGGCGCCGGCAGCGGCCGCCGGCCCGGTCGCCCGTACGGCCACGATGACCGGCACCTCGCCCCAGCGCTCGTCGGGCACGCCGACCACGGTCGATTCTGCGACGAGGTCGGTGCCCGAGAGCACCTCTTCGAGCTCGGCGGGATAGACGTTCTCGCCCCCGGAGATGATCATGTCCGTGCGGCGATCGTCGATGTAGATCCAGCCGTCCGCATCGGCGTGCCCGATGTCCCCGGTGTGGAACCAGCCGTCGGTGATGGCATCAGCAGTGGCTTCGGTGTCACGCCAGTACTCGCGCAGCACACTCGGCCCGCGCACCCACAGCTCGCCGCGCTCGTCCGGCGCCGCGTCTGCCCCTGCATCGGTGACGATGCGCACCTCGCACATGGTCGAGGGCTTGCCGCACGAGCCCGGATGGCCCGCCGCTTCGTCGCAGCGCAGGTGCGCCGCGATCGGAGCGGTCTCGGTGGAACCGTAGATCTGCCCGACCGGCACGCCACGGTCGAAGAAGGGCTGGGTTGCGGCCGCCGGCACGGGCGACGATCCCGTCATGATCCCGCGCAGCGAGCCGAAGTCGGCGGTGACGAAGCGCGGGTGGGCGGCCACGGCGGTCAGCGCGGCGGGCACCAGCACCGTCCAGGTCGGCTGCCACTGCTCGACATCGTCGAGGAACTGCCCGGCATCGAAGGCGCGCTCGATGAGCGCCGCCGCTCCTCCCAGCAGAGCTGGCAGCGTCTGGATGTTGAGCCCGCCCACGTGGAACAGCGGGATGGTGGTGAGCACCCGGTCCGTGCTGGTGAGGTCGTGGGCGTGGGTCGAGTTGACGGCGTTCGCCGACATTGCCGCCTGGTCCAGCAGCGCCCCCTTGGGATGACCGGTCGTGCCCGACGTGTAAGCGAGCAGCACCGGGTGAGCCGGCGTGCCCCGGCGCGGCGGAACCGTGCCGGACACGCCAAAGCTGCTCGGCTCGTCAGGCACCACTGCGACCCTGCAGACCGCCCCGATCGATTCTGCATGCTGCTCGAATCCCGAATCAACCGCCAGCAGGCCGGGCCCGGCGTGGTCGAGGATCCACCGGTGCTCGGGCGGTGCCAGCCGCGAGTTCAGCGGCAGGTAGATGGCACCGAGCCACGAGCATCCCAGCAGCAGCCGCAGTGCGGCAGGCCGGTTCGGGCCCAGCCACGCCACACGGTCGCCTTCGCCCACCCCGGCCGCAGCGAGCCATGCAGCCGTCGCCCCGATCTGGTCGGAGAACGAGCGGTACGTGTGCTCGACCCCTTCGAACGCCACCGCGGTCGCGTCGGGGCGATGATCGGCCCAGCGCTCGACACGCGCAGCGAGATCGGCGCCGGCTGACAGCGGCCCGGGATCGCTCACGGCACCGGCCAGCAGTCGGTCGGGTGACGATCTGGGACCAGGCTGCCGACGGGTGCCCTCAGGCCAGTTCGCCTTGCAGCTGGCCGTCGATCACGACTGCCTCGCCGTCGAGGAACACGCTGTGGTTACGCATGGGCAGGTCGAAGTGGCCCAGCGTGTGCCGGCCGGCGTGCTCGTTCGCCCCGGTGGAGTACAGGAAGTTGCCCGCGAAGGCCCGCTGCTCGGTTCCGTTGGTCTGGCTGCGGTCGTACATCGACAGGGTGTCCCAGCGAGCGCCGGGGTTCATGCCCCAGCCCACGTGGCTGGTGGCGTATGCCTCACGGTCGCCCCAGGCATCGGTGTAGCTGCGGAACAGTGCGGCGTCGGTGCCGGCGCCCTCCACGCTCACGACGTAGTCGTCGTCGATGTGCAGCGTGACCGGCGATTCGATGTACCGCTTGAACGTGAGGTTCATGTCGCCGCGGTCCATCACGATGGTGCCGTTGACGGTGCCCGCCTTCGGGAAGGCGAGGCACAGCCCGCCGGGCCAGTGGCTGATCGTGCCCGGACGTGACGTGTAGCCCCAGCCGCCGCCGCACGGTGCTCCGCTGACGTCGACGACCAGATCGGTGCCTGCCGCCGAGGTCACCGCCATCTCCGAGGCCCCGATGAGCTTGCGGATGCCGACCTTGACCTTCGGCTCGAGGTCGGGCTCGGGCAGGAGCCGCTCCAGCGCCTCGGGATGCTCGTTGGAAACCATGAGGATGCGGGAGCCCTCGCCCAGGATGGATGGCAGCTCAGGCGCGTGCAGCAGCCCCTCTACCGTGCAGTCGACCACGAAGTCCACCGCGCTCAGGGCCGCCATCACCGCGGTCGAACCGGCGATGGCATCGGACGCGCCGGTGGAGCGCACCGGCACGGGTGCGGACTGGCGCGGCGTCGGCACGACGACGTGGATCGGCGGTGTGCCGAGGCGATCCAGCGCCAGCTCTGCCAGGTTCACGTTGACGGCCCGGCTCTGGCTCTCCGACAGGATGGCGGCGGTCTGGCTGTCATCGACGCCGCACAGCTCGAAGACCGACGCGAACGCGTCGATCCACTTCGCTTCGATTCGCTCAACCAGCATCTGGTCCTCCCGACAAGTTCACGGACCTAGTGTCCGACGACCCCGCGTCGAACAACCCGGGCAAGGCCAAGTTAGAGCGTTGCAGCGGCTGCCGATGCTGCCCCGTTGCACGCAGCGGCTCAGGCCGCCTCGACGGCGGCAAGATGCGCGGCGTCGTTGAATCGCCGTACCTGCCACAGGCGCCGCCCCTCGAAGGCCAGCAATTCCAATTCGGTAATGGACGTCACTGCCGTGACCACGCCGACGCCCCGATGGCTGGGCGCGATGCCGAAGGCCATGGCCATCGCGGCGGAGGTGATGCCGCCGTGGCAGCCCAAGAACACGGTCTTGGCCGGATGCGCTGCGGCGATGTCGTTCAGGGCTTGCGCGACGCGATGGCGGAAGCCCGCACGGCTCTCGCCTCCTGGGATCACCTCGGTGTACGGCTGGTCCATCGGCTGGACGAACCCGAAGCGCTCGCGTGCGGCTTCCCACGTCATGCCGTCGGCGGGAGTGAGACGCATCTCCTCGAGGTCGTCGCGAATGTGCACGTCGAGCTTGCCGCGCTCAGGGCCGCTGCCCAGCGCAGGCAGGACGATGTCGGTGGTCTCGCGTGCCCTCGGCAGCGGGGAGGAGTACACGACGTCCACCGCTGGCTCACGGCCCGCAGCAAACCTGTCCCGCAGTGCAGCGGCCTGCGCACGGCCTCGCTCGGTGAGCCCGCGGCATCCGTTGGGCCCGCCGACAATGCCTTCAGCCATCGCCACCGACTCGCCGTGGCGGACGATCAGCAAGCGCGAGAGCAGTTCCTGTTCAGCCATCTCGCCTGCCGCTGACATCCACACCGCAGAACTCTAGGTGCGCTCTCGCACGGCACGTTGTCGTGCCCGAGGCCGCTGGGCTTCTAGGTGAGCGAGGTCGCCGAGCTGCGATGCCGTGGACGTCTGGCTCGCCGGGCGGGCCGCACCGGTGCCGTGCTGGCCGTGCCGGCAGCACCAGCTCGTGCCGCCTCGGCGCACAGGCCGATGGAGTCCAGCGTGCGGGGATCGAAGGCGGCTGCCGTGCCGGTACGGAAGTCACGGGCGATGCTGACGCCTTCGATCTGTTCGGCATCCGACGCGACTGCCTCGACCGCATCGGCAAGCCGATCCGCTGCCCGGACGAACACGAGGGCCTGGATGCCGTCCCCGGCCGCCGCGGCTGGGTGCGAGTAGCCGGCGCACTCGAGCCGCTCGACGGTTCCCGCAACGGTCAGGTCGGCGCCTTCGACAAACAAACAGAATTCATGCGTGGTCTTCACAGGCGCTTCACCTCTCGTTGCTTCGCTTGATGCCGGAAGCCCTGGTCGCATTGCCGAGCGTCCGACGGGTCTGCGGCACTCTAGTTGCGGTTGCTTGCCTGCTGTCAAGAGCTTTATTCTCAATCTATTTCCATAGTTTCTGTGTAGTTTAGGAATCCGTTTCTGGCAATCTGTTCGGGGCGGCCGCCGGCCCGCACGCCGCAGCGGGCGTGCATTCGCTAGCGGGACGGTCCGGAGCGCCGCGCCGACGCGACCGGAAAGTGCCTGGGCCGTAGCATGCGGCCCGATGACAGGTGACACGGGGATGTCAACGCCGCAGCACATCGCCTATCGAGCGATGGTGGCCTCCGACGTCGGCTCGGTTCCTGTGGGGTGCATGGGCGAACCCGACGAACTGGCAGAGCGGATCGCCAGCCTTGGATCCGCTGCGATCCTGGCATTCGAGGGAGACCGCCACGTCGGGCAGCTGCAGTTCCGGAGGTACATCCCCGGACAGCGAAGCCCCAACAGCATCTGGGATCCGGTGTACTGGATGGACTTCGACGGCCGGGCACCGACCCTTCCCCCCGGCACGATCAGCGTTTTCTGCTATCACGTCGGCCAGCTTGACGACACCGACGACCGCGACAGCCGCTACTTCGGTCGGGGCATCGGGGCCGGGCTGCTCGACCGCATGCTGGAGTGGGCGGCCGCCACCGGCGCGGCGGCCGTGGTCGCGAAGGCGTCGCCGTCGTTGAGGCCGGTGATGGGCTTCATGGGCGGTCAACCAGTCGAGGTCTACGAGGAGCGAGGCTTCCAGACTGTCGCAAGCTGGTCCGACCCCGATCTCGCCGAGGCGGTCGTCGAGCGTGGCATCGCGACCACTGAACAGCTCCCGGCCGCGGCCACCGTCAGCTGCTGCGTCCTGAACCTTTCCGAGCGCCGCTGACAGAGCCTTCGGCCGATTCCTGAGCCGTAGCCTGCAGGACGGCGAGTAGCGAACACCGGAGGTTGTGATGGGATCGATCACCTCAGACATCGAGCCAACCGTCGATCCGGCCGAGGTGGGCTTCGACGCCGGTCGGCTGGAGCGCATTGCCGCTCATCTGGATCGATATGTCGACGACGGGCGCCTGCCGGGCGTGTCGGTGCTGCTGACGCGCGGCGGCCAGACCGCCTACACACACCGCTACGGCCAGCGAGACTGCGAGCGGTCGCTGCCGGTCACCGCCGACACCATCTATCGCATCTACTCGATGACCAAGCCCATCGTGTCGATCGCTGCGATGCAGCTGTACGAGCAAGGGTGCTTCCAGTTGAAGGATCCGGTCTCGCGTTGGATCCCGGAGTTTGCGAACGCACGCGTCTTCGCCGGGGGCAACGTGATGCAGTACCAGACTCGCGAGCCCACCAGCGAGGTGACCGTCCACAGCCTGCTCACCCATACGTCTGGCCTGACCTACGACTTCCACTTCGCTAATGAGGTCGACGCGCTGTACCGGGCCAACGGCTTCAACTGGGGTGCCCCCGGCAACCTCGAGGAAACCTGCGAAGTGCTCGCATCGCTCCCGCTGCTGTTCGATCCGGGCACCGAGTGGAACTACAGCTACTCCACCGATGTTCTGGGCCGTGTCGTCGAGGTCGTCTCGGGTCAGTCGCTCGACGAGTACCTCGTCGAGCACGTGACCGGGCCGCTCGGCATGGTCGACACCGGCTTCGAGGTGCCTGCCGCCGATGTGGAACGGTTTGCCGCCAACTACACGACGGCCACGCTGGCGGCACGCGAGGCAGCAGGCAACACGGGGCCGACCGTGCCGCCATACCGGCCCGACGATCCGGGCTTGCAGCGCACGCTGATGGATGACCCGCGCACCTCGGCCTACCTCGGACCGCCCAAGATTCTCTCCGGGGGCGGGGGACTGGTGTCCACCATGGGTGACTACCACCGGTTCACCCAGATGCTGCGCAACGGCGGCGAACTGGACGGCACCCGCAGCATCGGCCGGCGCACCCTCGAGTTCATGGCCAGCAACCATCTGCCGGGCGGGACCGACCTCACCGAGTGCGGCCGGGCGCTGTTCTCGGAGGCCGCCTTCGACGGAGTCGGCTTCGGCCTGGGCTTCTCCGTCGTGCTCGATCCGGCCAAGGCTAAGGTCGTCTCCAGCAAGGGCGAGTTCGCCTGGGGCGGGGCTGCGTCGACAGCATTCTGGGTGGATCCGGTCGAAGACATCACGCTCGTCTTCCTGACGCAGCTGCTGCCCTCCAGCGTCCACCCGATCCGCCCAGAGCTCAAGGCGCTCGTCTATCAAGCGCTGGTGTGAGGCCTGCCGCTGCTCTTGGAGAGAAGCGCTGATTGACTGCTCACATGGCAGATTTCGACTTGGTCATCGTCGGCACCGGCTCGGCCAATTCCATCCCGGGTCCCGAGTTCGACGACTGGTCGATAGCGATCGTCGAGCGCGGCACGTTCGGCGGCACCTGCCTCAACGTGGGCTGCATTCCCTCGAAGATGTTCGTGTACGCGGCCGACGTCGCCGACACCATTGCGACCGCCGGCGACTACGGCATCGCCGCCAGCTTTGACAGCGCCGACTGGCCTGCCATCCGGGATCGCGTCTTCGGCCGCATCGACCCCATCGCCAGCGGGGGGCGCGACTACCGCTTCGGTGCCGAATGCCCCAACATCACCGTGTTCGAGGGCGATGCCCGTTTCGTGAGCGACCGGTGCCTGGCGGTGCGCATGGGCGACGGCACCACCGAATCGGTGTCGGGGCGCCATGTGGTGCTCGGTGCCGGCGCTCGGGCGTTCGTGCCGCCCTACCGGGGACTGGGCACGGTGCCGTTCCACACGTCCGACACGGTGATGCGGCTGGATGCGCTGCCGACCTCGATGATCGTGCTGGGTGGCGGGTATATCGCCTGCGAGCTGGGATACGTGTTCTCGGCGCTGGGCACCGAGGTCACGGTGGTGAATCGGGGCGAACGGCTGCTGCGGGCCGAGGACGACGACGTGTCTGCGGCATTCACGACAGCGGCGCAGCGCCACTTCGACTTGCGCCTCGGCTCGACGGTGACGTCAGTAGGGGGTGCAGCCGCGGACTTCGTGTGCGCCGCCGACGGCTCGCCCAGTGCCCATGGCAACACTTACACGGTCGAGTTCACCCGTGGCGGTCATGCCGAGTCGGCAACCGCCGATGTGCTGCTGGTGGCCACCGGGCGAGTGCCCAACGGCGATCAGCTCGCCCTCGACCTCGCCGGAGTGGATGACGACGACGGCCGTGTGCTGACCGATGAGTACTACCGCACCTCGGCGCCGGGCGTATGGGCCTTCGGCGACCTGTCGAGCGAAACCCAGCTCAAGCATCTCGCCAACGCGCAGGTGCGGGCGCTGCGGCACAACCTGCTGGTGGCCGAGGGGCAAGCCGACGGTCCCATGCACACCGTCCGGGAGGATCTGGTTCCCCATGCGGTGTTCTCGCACCCGCAGGTCGCCTCGGTTGGCCTCACCGAGCGCGATGCCCGGGCGGCGGGTCTGTCGATCTCGGTGGCCAACAAGCCCTTCGGCCACACGGCGTACGGCTGGGCGATGGAGGACACCGCCAGCTTCGCCAAGCTCATCGCGCATGCCGAGACCCGTGAGCTGCTCGGCGCACACATCATCGGGCCCCAGGCGTCCACCCTGATCCAGCAGCTCATCCAGGGCATGACCTTCGGCCAGACCGTCGACCAGATGGCCCGTGAGCAGTTCTATATCCACCCCGCGTTGACCGAGGTCATCGAGAACGCCCTGCTCGAGCTCTAACGGGCGGCCCAGACGCGTTCAATCGATGCGGCGGGCGTCGGGAATCAAATTGATCTCCCAGATCACCTCTTCGAGTCGATTCTCGGCCGAGACCGCCTCGTAGCGGCACGGTCGCTCAGGCGTGACCGTGGAGGGCGCCGGCACCAGGACCGTGGATGGGCGGGGGTGGCAGAACTGCACCACGCTGAGCCGGCTGGTGTGCTGGTCTGGGTCGGCCTTGACGCGGTGCCACCCGGCACCGATCAGGCCATTGGTGACGTGCTCCAGCATGATCCCCGAGTTCACGATGACGTGATCGTCGGGCGGGGCGGCATCGATCCACTGGCCGTCGATGCTCACCTGCAGGCCGCGGTCGGTCGCTCGGGGCAGGGCGGTGATGAGGTTGATGTCGGCGTGCTCGTCGGCCCAGATATGGCCCTCGCTGCCGCCGCCCGGGGCATGTGACATCGGCGGGTAGTGAATGGCCCGGGACAGGTGCGTGCCGTAGGTGGTCATCCTGTCGAAGTAGGTCTCGTGGGCGCCGATGCCCTCCGCGATGACGCGCAGGAAGCGTCGCTGCAGTTCGACGAGCCGCCGGTGGAATTCGGTGAGAATGGCACCGGCGCCGTCGATGTCGTCATCGGGAAAGATCGACGGCCGATACCAGCGGCCGTACTGAACGGTGAGCGGGTGGCCGGCGGGCGGCTGATCGCTCCAGTTGAACATTTCCTTCCAGTCGGGAAGGTCGGAGATGGCGGCGGTCTCGGTGAGCGGACCGGTATAGCCGCGGGCGCCGAACGACTCCGCGTCGACGTAGCGCTTCTTGGCGCCGGGTTCGAGGGCGAAGAACCGACCCAGCACGCCGTATGCGTCGTCGAGCAGGCCGCCCGAGAGGTCGTGCGCCGTGTAGACGAAGCCCGTCCGGAGGCTGGCCATGACGCCCTCGGTCACCGCCCTGCGCTGGGCCGGCGATCCCTGCTCGAAGGCCAGCAGGTCCACGTCGAGGATCTCGTCCATGACACTCCCGGGTACATGTGATCAGTTCGGCGGGACATCGCGTCCTGCGGCCGGTGCCGACTCTAGGTGCGGGCTGCCGCATGGCGAAGCGAGGTCTCGGTTCGCTTCAGGAGATGTGGTCGACGTTGACGTAGCTCGAGCGTGCCGAGGTGCCTGCGCTGTTGTGCGCCTTGACGCGATACACATAGAGCGTGCCGGCCGGCGCCGCAGTGTCGGTATATGTGTTCGCGGCACTGCCGGTATCGCCCACGTACACCGTCAGGGTGTTCTCGCCCTCGCGGGGGCGGCGGCGCAGTATCTGGTAGCCCGTCACCGCATCCGTGTCAGACGCCGCGTCCCAGCTCAGCACGATGTGACCGTCGTCGTTGACTGCTGCGGTCAGATTCGTCGGCGCAGCCGGAGGTTCCGACGCGGCTGGAGGCTCCGTTGTGGTCGAAGGCTCCGGTGCGGTCGAAGGCTCCGGTGCGGGGAGTGCTGCATTGCAGAGCGGCGCAAAGTTCAGCCCGGAGTCCGCCAGCCTGGTGAGGGCAAGATCGAGCGCTTCCGCGGTTTGCTCGCCGGTGGCGTCAACGTCGTGGAGGGAGATCACCGATCCGGGCACGGCGCCCCAGACAATGCGATCGGCGATGACCTCGGCGCCCGGCAATTGCCAGTCCCGGACGTTGACCGTGAAGGGAATGATCCGCATTCCGAGTGCTTGGGTCCACTCGACAACGTTGTGATCTGACGCGTTGCGCGGAGGTCGCAGGCAGTCGGTGGCGTGATCGCCGAGCGTCTCTTGGGTTCGGTTGATCGTGCTGTTGAACTCGTCAAGGGTCAGCTCCGTCAAGACTTCGTGATTCCAGGTGTGGTTGCCGAACGTGTGGCCCTCGTTGGCCGCGCGTTGAACGATGTCGGGGTGAGCGCTGGCATTGACGCCCGTGACGAAGAAGGTCGCCTTGGCTCCATGACGCTTCAGCACGTCAAGAATCCGCGGGGTGAATTCGGGCTGGGGGCCGTCGTCGAAGACGAGGTACACCTCCGAGGACGCCACAGACGGGTGGGTGGCCGAACCGTTGGGGCCGACCACCGTCACTTCCATGTCGTGGGACAGGGCTCTGCCGTCAGCGGTGCAGACCGTCGCGATGTCCCCGCACGACTGCCCCGCCTCCAAGGAGATCGTGACGTCATAGTCGCCCGACGGGGTCACAAGCAGATACCAGCGAGCCGTGTTGGTGGAATCCATCAACTGCATGTGTTGCAGCCGGCCACCGATCACCTTGATCGTCCAGTACCGCAGCTCCTGGAAACTGGTCGACACGTCGTCGCTGAAAAGCAGAGACAGGGTGAACCCCCGTGACCCGCTGTGGCTCTGTGGCACGGTCGCGAAAGTGCCGGTGAGGGGGTCGCCAGTGTGCAAACCCTCCGAGGGATCGGGCAGGCGGGTGACGGCGATGGTGTAGGTCTGGGGGACCGCGACGATGGGCACCTCGGGCGTGGCGGTGACCGTCACGGTGTTGTCGCCCGGTTGAAGCGCGACCTGGTGGCCGTTGGCTGCCGAGTCTGCGTCGGGGTGGCTGTAGGCAAAGGTGTGGGTGCCGTCGTTGGCGGTGAGTGTGATCGTGGCGTTGCTGTGGGGCACCTCGAGGCTGTAGTCGGCTGTCGCCTGATCGAAACCGAGGTCAAAGCCCTCGACGCTCAACGCGGTGAGCCGGTAGTCGAACAGCCAGATCGACCAGATACGCCTGGCGGACTCGTCGGGCGAAGTGACGATGACGTGCACCGCCTGCAAACCCGACAACCTCGCTTGGTAGCCAGCAGTGTCGGGGTCGGCGTCAGCCGGGCGGAATTCCACCTGCGCCCCCGGCTGGGCAGCCGTAGCCACAATGGTGGGATTCTGTACCGCCACCCCGTAGGCCATCCAGTACTGGCTCTGATCGGGGTCGAACGCCAGATCGGCCCCCGTCAACGACAAAGAAGCCAACGACGCATCCGACGCGTCCACCGCAACCGACGCGCTCTGCTTGCCCAGTACGCCGTGTCTGCTCAGCGCGTCCTGCTGGGCAGCAGCGCTTGCGGGAACGACTGCCAACAGCAGCGCGACTGACACCACCGCGCCGACCCTGGAACCGAACAAGAGACGCAGAGGCATCGCGGCACGCACACTACATGAGCTAACCCTCACATTAAGCCACGCTGGCGCGCGGCGGTCATGACGGGAGCGTCATTGTCGGTCGTGTTCTTGTCTGAGCTCGTTGAAGTAGCCCCGGACGATCAGGCGAAGCTCTTGGAGGATGTCGCCCCGAGTAGGGGAATCAGACTGGAAGGAGAAGAACATCAGCGATTGGACGGCCTCGACAGTGACCGCGGCAACCTCCTGCAAGCGGGACGTTTCCAGCCTGGGCAACCGGTGCCCCAGAGCCTCAGCCGTCCATTGGCGCACTGGGCACAGAGCACGCTGGAACAGTTGATATGCGTCGCCGTCGACCAGCGCGGCGCGGCTGATGGACAGCAGGCCCGGAGTTCCGCGCACCTCGGTCCCGTACCGGTCGACGATGGCCAGAACGGTGTCTTCGAAGGGCGTCTCGTCGTGAGCGTCGGCGTCGAGCACGCTGAGCCATCGTTCGTTCTGCTGCTCGATGAGAGCTGCGACCAGGCTCAGCTTGTTGGGAAAGTAGCGGTAGACCGAGCCAATCGAGCCGTTGGACCGCCGAGCGACGGATGCCATGGTGAGCCGTTGCCAGCCCACGTCGTCCAGTTCTGCGCTCGCCGCTGCGAGGATCTCGTCAAATCGGCGCCGAGAGCGCTCCTGTATCGGGACCCTCCACTCGTTGGGTGGTCCCATCTCAGTTGACTCACCCATCGCGGAACCTTGGAATCCCCACACCTCCATAAACATGAGAATACCCTCAGATATTAGCGAGTGAAGTCAAATGCGGCCGGCCTGTGAAGCAAAACCCGCCCCGTCGTCATGTGGGTGCTGGTGGAGCTGATGCCGGCCGAGTTCTGGCACTGTCTCCAAACCCACGGCCCATAGCGCCGGCGAAAACTCGCCGGCCGGAAACGGTCGGCTATGGGCTTGCCTGCGATAGCTCGTTGATGTAGCCCCGGAGGATGAGCAACGTCTCTCGTAGGATGATTTCTCGGCTTGGGGCGTAGGGCTGGTGGGAGAACAGCAGCAGCGACTCGATGGCGATCACGAGGATTATCGCGATGTTCTCGATGCGGGCGGGGTCGATCTTCGGGAGTCGGTGGCCCAGGGCGGCTGCTATCCACTGGCGCACGGGGCCGAGGGCACTGCGGAACAGCTCGTGGGCGTCGTGGTCGACGAGCGCGGCGCGGCCCAGAGCCAGCAGTCCGGGCACTTGGCGCACCGCGGCTCCGTAGTTGTGGATCAGCTCAGATACGGCGTCCTCGAAGGGCCGGTCGCCGTCAAAGGGGGTTTCGAAGACGGGAAGCAGCATCTCGTTCTGGCTGTCGACAAGGGCCGCGATGAGGCTCAGCTTGTTGGGGAAGTAGCGGTAGACCGAGCCGATGGAGCCGTTGGCCCGCTCAGCCACCGACTCCATGGTGAACCTGTGCCAGCCCGCCTCTGCCAACTCGGCGCCGGCCGCTTTGAGGATCAGGTCGAATCGGCGCCTGGACCGCTCTTGGACCGGGGTCTTCCACTCAGTCAGCGTTTCCAACTCAACCGCGCCGGTCGCCTGGGAACCTCACCATACGACTCCACACCATAGAGCGTGGGGATGATCCGGCTTGGTTGACTCGGGGAGGTTATGCGGCTCGAACCTGGCCTCAGCGGCCGAGCCCGGCCAGCCAGGCTTCGTAGCGCGCTGGGTCGGTCCACGCGCCGGTGTCTGTGTCGAAGCGGGCCGCTTCGGGTGCCATGAGTGCCGGGTCGGTGGTGCGGGCCTGGGTGCTCGACACGGTGCCCACCCAGTCGGGCAGGTCGAGCACCAGTTCGGCGGGGCAATCGTGCGGCGGCCGAGCCGCAATAGCCACCGTCGGCAGTGCAGCGATCGACGCGTCCCGCTGTGCTGGGTCGTTGCCGTAGAACACCGGGTCGTGGATCTGCTGCCACTTGTCTGCGCCCATCACGATCACGTCGAAGCCGGCTGCGATGTCCGACAGCAGCTGCGCGTCGGTGACATCGATCTCCAGCGAGTCGATCGGCGCGGCGACCTCTTCGAGCACGGCGATGCGGTCGGCGAGCCGCGGGCGCTGCACGTCTTCCTTGGCGAGTGCCACCCGGCTGACCGACCACACGAGTACATCGAGTCGGTGCTGACCGACCACGGCCTCGCTGATGGCCAGATGGGCGGTGGTGGGCGGGTTGAATGAGCCGGGAAACACACCCCGCCGCGCACTCGCAGACATTTCCTCAGCCTGCGTCTGGACGGTCGTCTCCGGCGACGGTGCCGGCGATCGCAATGGTTCCGACTGTGCCGCCGCCGTCGGTGAGTTCGCCGATCACGGCGGCGTCGTGGCCGTTGTCGCGTAGCTCGCGCACAGCGTCGTTGGCGCGTGCGGGATCGCAGCTGAACAGCAGGCCTCCCGAGGTCTGCGGATCTCCGAGCACAGTGCGGGTGAGCTCGTCGCTGCCGTCGAGACGCTCAGCCAGGTGATCGAGATTGCGGCCGGTTCCTCCGGGCACGAAGCCGCCGGTCGCAAGCCCGATGACGTCGGGTAGCAGCGGCACTGCGCCGGCGTCCACCACGGCACCCGCCTCACTGGCTGCAGCGAGCTCAGCGAGGTGTCCCAGCAGGCCGAATCCTGTGACATCGGTGGCCGCTGTCGCTCCTGCCCTGATGGCCGCGGCGGCCGCTGCGTCGTTGAGTCTGCACATCTCGGCCACGCCGGTCTCGTAGGCCGCATGCAGATCGCCGCCCGGCTGGGTGGCCTCGGGGGCCGAACGCTTCAGCGCGGTTGCGAGCAGGCCGGTGCCGAGCGGTTTGGTGAGCACGAGCGCCTGGCCCGGTTGCCCGCCGGCATTGGTGAGCAGGCCCGCTTCCCCGGCGGCAGCTGCGATGGTGCCAGTGACCGACATGCCATATACCGGCTCTGGCCCGTCGATCGTGTGACCGCCGGCCACCACCCAGCCGCCGTCTGCCGCGGCATCGGCGCCGCCCGCCAGCACCTCGCCGAGCAGGTCCAGCGGGAGCACATCACGGGGCCAGGCTGCCAGGTTGAGGGCGAACAGCGGGTTGGCGCCCATGGCGTAGATGTCGCTGGCTGCATTGGCGGCCGCAATGCGTCCCCAGGTGCGGGCATCGTCCACGATCGGAGCGAAGAAATCGGTCGACGTCACCAGCAGCCGGTCGCCGTCGAGCCGCCACACAGCGGCATCGTCGCTGGTATCGGTGCCGACCACCAGATCCGGGTGCGATGGGGGAGTCAGATGGCGCAGAACCTGCGCCAGCTCGGAGGGCCCGAGCTTGCAAGCTCAGCCCGCACCATGGCTGTACTGGCTCAGCCGGAACGCCGGGCCGTTCGCAGTGCTGTCGGTGGGCACAGCGGCAACGGTACCGACGTGGCCGCCCCGAGCGCCGGGATCTAGCCGTAGCTGCACACGGCGTCGATGATCAGTTCGAGCGCCGCCGCGGCATCGATGCGGTAGGCGACATCGCAGTTGGGCGTGGCGTCGGTGCCGGGCCGCTCGTCTGCCACCGTCATGCCGCGCGTGAGCTCGCCGGCCGTCTCCACATCGACATGTCGGGCGCCGAAAGTGAACAGATCGGGGTGTGTCACGGCGAGCACTGCACACGGATCGTGCATGGGTGCTGCATCCAACCCGGCCCGCTCGCGGTAGCCGGCGAGGTAGAAGTCGAATAGACCCGCGACGAACTCGGGCACAATGCCGCCCTGCGCCCGCAAAGCGGCGGTTTCGTTCGGCCCGACGCAGAGCTGGTGGGTGAGGTTGAGCCCGGCCATGCGCACCAGCGGCACTCCGGCGGCGAGCACGATCTGCGCCGCATGAGGATCTGCCCAGATGTTGAACTCGGCCGTCGGCGTGACATTGCCCGGCCCGACAGCACCGCCCATGAGCGAGATGCCGGCCACTCGCTCGACGATGTCCGGCGCTTGGCGGATGGCCAGCGCGATGTTCGTGAGCGGCCCGACCGGCACGAGCCACACGTCGTCGTGGGATCGCGCTGTCTCGATGATGACGCTGACGGCGTTGTTGCTGGCGACCTCGGTGTGCACATCGGGCCGGGGCGGCCCGTCCAGCCCGGTTGCCCCATGGGCACGCGGGGCGTGGGCAGCGGGTACGAGCAGCGGCCCTTCCGCGCCCGCGTGCACCGGAATGTCCAGCCCGGCGAGCTGGCACATCAGCAACGCGTTCGCCGTGGTCAGTTCCAGCGGGGCGTTCCCCGACACCGTCGTGATGGCCAGTACTTCGCACTGTCGGGCCGCCAGCAGGATCGCCACCGCATCGTCGTGGCCTGGGTCGCAGTCGAGAATGACCTTCAGGCTCACAGCTTGGTGATGCTGGGCGCGGGGGCGTCGGTCTCGCCCCAGTAGTGGGGGAGACGCAGGTAGCCGAAGCGCGTCAGCTCGACGGCCGATGTCAGCCCCTGGATCTCCTTGATCCGCTGGATGGAGCGGATGTGGGAGGCCATCTCGTAGAAGAGCATCCAGATCGCGCACTCGAGCGTGTTCACGATCATCCGCTCGTCGTCGGGATCATGCCAAGCCCCACGGGGGAGCACCGTGATGGCGTCGTCCCAGAAATGTGTGCTGTGACGTGACTCGACCATCTCGCGGAACGTCTCCACCGGATGAGACGCAACCACGTAGCGCATCCAGCTCAGGCCCAGGTCAAGCTTGTCGAGCAGATCGGGCACGTCCCAGAACAGCTCAGGGTCAAGCCGCAGCCCGTGCTTGTTGTTGCGTCCCTGGTGATGCTCGGCCCATACGATGGGCTCGGGAATATCGCCGTCGGGCCACAGCAGCATCCCGCAGCGCCGCTTCGCGAAGATCAGCGACACCCAGGCGATATGGCTGACCTGCCGCCGGATCGACCACCACATCAGCTCCCGGTCGGGAGACTGGTCGTCGAGGTCGAGCTGCACATCGCTCAGCCCGTCGACCTCGGCCCGCAGCCACACCTCGATGTGCGAGAAGTACGGCATCGTGCCGGCCGCAGCATCGTCCGGCATCTCCAGCACCGAAGGATCGACCCGAGCCATGCGCAGACGCTAGGCGCGCACGAGAACGTCAGTCGGTCTCAAAGGCGCGGGGGTCGGGGCAGGCGCACATGAGGTTGCGGTCGCCGTAGGCACCGTCGATGCGGCTGACCGGCGGCCAGTACTTGTCGGCAACCTGCGTCGCCACGCCGGTGCCTTCCGGGTAGGCGGCCTCGGTGCGCGAGTAGGGGTGCTCCCAGTCGTCGGCCAGCACGTCGATGGCCGTGTGGGGAGCGTTAGCGAGCGGGTTGTCGTCGGCAGGCCATTCGCCCCCCGCAACCTTGTCGATCTCGGACCGGATCGCCGCCATCGCATCGCAGAACCGGTCGATCTCCGCCAGCGACTCGCTCTCGGTTGGCTCGATCATCAGCGTCCCTGCAACCGGGAACGACATCGTCGGGGCGTGGAACCCGAAGTCGATGAGCCGCTTGGCCACGTCGTCCACGCTGGCCCACTCCGAGTACGGCCGCAGGTCCACGATGCACTCGTGCGCGACCAGCCCGTAGCGGCCCTGGTACAGGATCGGGAAGTGCTCGCCGAGCCGCGAGGCCAGGTAGTTGGCCGACAGGATCGCCGTCTGGGTGGCTTGGGTGAGCCCGTCTGTGCCCATCATGGCGATGTACATCCACGGGATCGGCAGGATGCCCGCCGAGCCCCACGGCGCCGATGAGATCGCGCCCGGGCCAGTCTCGGGGCCGGCATCAGGCGCCAGCGGGTGGTTGGGCAGGTACTCGGCCAAGTGCAGCCGGCACGCCACCGGCCCGATGCCGGGCCCGCCGCCACCGTGGGGAATGCAGAACGTCTTGTGCAGGTTGAGATGGCTGACGTCGGCCCCGAACGTGCCCGGCGCAGCGAGGCCGACAAGAGCGTTGAGGTTGGCGCCGTCCACATAGACCTGCCCGCCCGCTTCGTGCACCTTGAGACAGACCTGCCGGATGCCGTCCTCATACACGCCATGTGTCGAGGGATAGGTGGCCATGAACGCAGCGAGCTGATCGCCGTGCTCGGCGATCTTGGCGTCGAGGTCGTCGAGGTTCACGTCGCCGTCGTCGGTGCAGCCCACTACTACCACCCGCATGCCGGCCATCACGGCCGACGCGGCGTTGGTGCCGTGCGCGGAGGAGGGGATGAGGCAGACCGTGCGGTGGGCGTCGCCGCGGCCGTCGTGGTACCCCCGGATGGCGAGCAGCCCGGCCAGCTCGCCCTGCGAGCCGGCATTGGGCTGCAACGACACGGCGTCGTAGCCGGTGATCGCTGCCAGCCAGCGTTCGAGGTCGGCGATGATCTGGCGGTAGCCCTCCCATTGGTCTTTCGGCGCGAACGGGTGGATGTCGGCGAACTGCGGCCATGTCACCGGCGTCATCTCCGCCGCGGCATTGAGCTTCATCGTGCAGCTGCCCAGCGGGATCATCGACCGGTCCAGCGCCACGTCGAACGAGGCCAGGCGGCGCAGGTAGCGCATCATCTCGGTCTCGGAACGGTGTGAGTGAAAGGTGGGGTGTGTGAGGTACTCGCTGGCGCGCCGCAGTCCGCCGGCGATGCCCGACGGTGCCGAAGCCGCCAACTCAGCCACCGTGCCGACATCGGCTGACCTGCCGTCTGCGGTCGTCCCGAACGCATCGAGGAGGTGCGCGACCGTCGCTTCGTCGCAGGTCTCGTCCAGAGAGACGCTGACTGTGTCGGCGTCGACACGGTGCAGGTTGAATCCTGCCGCGAGCGCAGCGTCCACTACGAGGTCGGCGGCACCGGGGACCTCCACCGTCAGCGTGTCGAAGAGGGTGTCGTTGCGCACTGACAGTCGACCTGGCGTGCCGTCGGAGGCGCCGCGCGGCGTGCCGCTCGATCCGATGGCCCGCAGGCCGGCGGCGAGTCCTGCCGTCAGCCGGTGCACACGCCCAGCGATCTCGGCCAAGCCATCGGGACCGTGCCATACCGCATACATCGAAGCCACCACGGCGAGCAGCACCTGCGCGGTACAGATGTTGCTGGTGGCCTTCTCGCGCCGAATGTGCTGCTCACGGGTCTGCAACGCCAGGCGGTACGCGGTCCTGCCGGCGGCGTCCACTGAGACGCCTACGAGCCGTCCCGGCATCGAGCGGCGGTGCTTCTCGCTGGTTGCCAGGAATGCCGCATGCGGACCGCCGAAGCCCAGCGGCACACCGAAGCGCTGCGAGCTGCCCACCACGATGTCGGCGCCCTGCTCGCCGGGCGGCCGCAGCACGCAGCACGCCAGCAGATCCGCGGTGACGGCCGCAATCGCACCCGTCCCGTGCAGAGCTTCGATCACGGGCTGAAGGTTGCGGACGGCGCCGCTGCTGCCGGGATAGGCCAGCAATGCGCCGTACACCTCGGCCGGCGCCAGATCGGTCGCCGGGTCGCCCACGACGATGTCGATGCCGATCGGCCTGGCACGGGTGCGCACCACGTCGATGACCTGGGGATGGCAGTCGGCGTCCACGAAGAAGCAGTCCGGCCCGCTGCGCGTGATGCGCCGGGCCATGGCCATCGCCTCGGCAGCGGCGGTGCCCTCGCACAACAGCGACGAGTTGGCGATCTCCATGCCCACCAGATCGCACACCATCGTCTGGTAGTTGAGCAGCGCCTCGAGCCGCCCCTGGGAGATCTCGGGCTGGTACGGCGTGTACGCCGTGTACCACGACGGGTCCTCCAGCACGCCCCGCCGGATGACTGCGGGCGTCAGCGTGCCGTAGTAGCCCAGCCCGATCAACGAGTGCACCTGCGTGTTGGCATTCGCCAGCCAGCGCATCGCCACGGTGGCTTCCGTCTCGCTGAGCGGCCGGTCGATGCCGTCGAGCACGATCGGCTCGTCGATGCGGATCTCGGCTGGCACGGCGGCATCCACGAGTTCGGCGAGCGAGCCGAATCCGAGCCGCTTGAGCATGACGGCAACGTCGTCGGGCCCCAGGCCGATGTGACGTGCGGCAAATGCCCCTTCCGCGCTCGTAGGTACCGGGGGTTCACTCATACGCCATGCCTCCGTGCAAGGGGCTTCGTGCGGTCTCGTTCATGGTCACGGCGATCATCACGACGGCCGCCGGTAGCGATGTTCCACGAACGGCAGCGGGGCGACCCGGCACGGCTCGGGGCCCTTGCGGCCCTCGGCCAGCAGCTCAGTGCCGTCAGTCGCGAAGTCGGCTTCGACGTAGGCCATGGCGATCGGCGCTTCGACAGTAGGGCCGAAGCCGCCGCTGGTGACCATGCCGACGCTGGCGCCGTCGCAGGCGGCCAGCACGGCGCCGTCGCGAATGGGCCGGCGGCCGTCGGCTGCGATGCCGACCCGCTGGCGCGGCGGCCCGTCACGCAGCTGCTCGGTGATGATCTCCGCACCGGGGAAGCCGGCCTCGGCGCGCCGGCGCTTGGGGATCGACCAGCCCAGTCCGGCCTCGGCCGGGGTCGTCGCCTCGGTGAGCTCGTGGCCGACCAGCGGCAGGCCCGCCTCGAGTCGCAGCGTGTCGCGTGCGCCGAGCCCTGCGGGGACCACGCCATCAGCGCTCAGCAGCAGCCGTGCGACATGCGTCGCCTCGCTCGCCGGAATGGAGACTTCGAACCCGTCCTCGCCGGTGTACCCGCAGCGCGACACCTCGCACTCGACGCCGTCGATCGACAGCGTGGCGGTGGACATGAACGCCAGCTCTGTGGCTGCCGGTGCCCAGCGGGCCAGTACACCAGCCGCCGCGGGCCCTTGCAGCGCCACCAGCGCGAGGCCGGATTGCTGCTCGATGCGCACTTTGCGGTCGTCGAGCCGCGCAGCGAGCGCAGCCAGGTCGGCCTCGGTGCGAACGGCGTTCACCACCAGTCGCAGGCGGTCGCCGAGATTCGACACGATGAGATCGTCGAGCACCCCGCCCGCATCCGTGGTGAACAGCGTGTAGCGCATCCGGCCCGGCGCCAGATTGACGATCGACCCTGGCACCGAGTATTCGAGCCACGCGGCGGCTTCCGCCACGCCCATGCCGTCGGCGGGCCGGACCTCGATGATGCCCATGTGGCTGACGTCGAACAGTCCGGCCGCGGTGCGGGTGGCGCGATGCTCGGCCACGGTGCCGTCGCCGTAGCGCATGGGAAGCGCATAGCCGCCGAAGTTGACCATCCGCCCGCCGAGTTCGGTGTGCAGGTCGAGCAGCGGGGTGCGTACGCCGCCGGTGTCTGGATCGATGTCGGGCTCGCGTACGCCGCCGTTGGCGTCAGTCATCAACCTGTGCGTGTCAGTCAGTCGGCCAGGAGCTCGGCGATGCGACCCTTCGGACGTCCGACGATGGCGCGGTTGCCGCGTACGACCACCGGGCGCTGCATGAGCGCCTTGCGCTGGCTCAGCAGCTCCACCACTGCGCCGGGATTGTCGACGTAGTCGTCGGCGTTCAGGTTCAGCTTCTTGAATTGCGAGTCCTTGCGCACTAGGTCTTCGACGGGGTCCTCGAGTATCGACACCAAGTGTTCGAGCGTCTCCCGATCGGGCGGCGTCTTCATGTAGAGGACGACATCGGCCTCCACTCCAGCTTCCTCGGCGACCGCCAAGGCATTCCGGGAAGAGTTTCAATGCGGGTTGTGGTAAATCGTCACCTCGGCCATGAGGCCGAAGTTACCTGCGCGAGGCGCCCAAGTCTGGACAGGCGGCCTGGGAGTTTGCCGGCCAGCCAGCCAGCCCATCAGCCGGCCGGGGATCAGGGCAGCAGCGCGGACAGCGGCCGTTCGGCGCCCAGCGGCGTCGCCGAGGCGTCGGCGGCTTCGACTTCTTCGCGTGTGACGCCCAGCATGAACAGGATCGCGTCGAGGTACGGCACGTTCACGGTGGTGTCTGCCGCGTCGGCCACCACCGGCTTGGCGTTGAAGGCGATGCCCAGCCCCGCCGCTGTCAGCATGGGGAGATCGTTGGCACCGTCGCCCACCGCCACGATCTGCTCCAGCGGCACGCCCTCGATGTAGGCGAGCTGGCGCAGCAGCCGGGCCTTGGCCTCGGCGTCGATCACCTCGCCGACCAGCTCGCCGGTCAGCCGGCCGTCGCGGATCTCGAGTTCGTTCGCGTAGGCGTGATCGAACTTGAACCGCTTCGCCAGGTGATCGGTGAAGTGCGTGAAGCCGCCGGAGATGATCGCCACCTTGTAGCCCAGCCGCTTCAGGGTGCGGGCGAAAGTGCGGGCGCCCCGCGTGAGATTCATGTGCACGATGGCCGTGTCGATGATCGAGACGGGCTGGCCGGTCAGCAGCCTCACCCGCTTGCGCAGCGATGTCTCGAAGTCAATCTCGCCGGCCATGGCGGCGGCGGTCAGCTCAGCCGACCGGGCCTCGTGGCCGGCTTCGGCGGCCAGCAGGTCGATCACCTCGTCGCGGATCAGCGTCGAGTCGACGTCCATCACGATCATGCGGGTCGAGCGCCGTGACAGGCCGTGGGGCTGCACGGCGATGTCGATCCGGCGGTCGGCGGCCACCTCGATCAGGTCGGTGCGCAGCTTGTCGCCCTCCGCGCCCTCGACCAGGAACTCGTAGCTCCACACCGGGAAGCGCGACAGACGGTGGATGCGGTCGATGTTCCCGCCGCTGGTGGCAATCGCCCCGGTCACGACCGACAGGTCCGCTGGCTTGAGCTCGGGCGCCAGAGCGGTGACCACGAGGCGCTCCGCATGCTTGGTCGGCGTGGCGTCGACGACCTCGAAGTTCATCTCCAAGCCCCGCTCGTAGCCGAACAGCAGCACCTCTTTGACCAGGTCTCGGCCTGCGGGAACCGTGATCGCGAGCCCGAGCGTGAGCTGGCGGCGCACGACGACCTGCTCCATGTCCTGCACGTCGGCGCCGGCACCCGAGAGCAGTGCCAGCAGGTCGGTGGTGATGCCCGGGCCGTCGGGGCCGGTCACTCGGATGAGGATCGTGTCCCGGGGCGCGGCCTCATCGGTTGCATCGCTGGGTGCGTCCTCGGATGCATCATCCGCAGCATCGTCGGCTGCAGTGTCGTTCGGGGCCACGGGTCGAGCAGGCTACTGCCCAGACGGGCTATGAGAATCCGGGGCGGACGCGTAGGCTGAACGTATGCCGAGCTACCGATCTGTCACCTCTACAGCAGGCCGAAATCAGGCCGGGGCTCGAGCCTTGTGGCGTGCCACCGGCATGACCGACGAGGACTTCGGCAAGCCGATCATCGCCATCTCCAATTCGTTCACCCAGTTCGTGCCCGGCCATGTCCATCTGAAGGACCTTGGCCAGCTCGTCGCCCGCGAGATCGAGGCCGCCGGGGGAGTGGCGAAAGAGTTCAACACCATCGCCGTCGACGACGGCATCGCCATGGGCCACGACGGGATGCTCTACAGCCTGCCGTCGCGCGACCTCATCGCTGACGCTGTCGAGTACATGGTGAATGCGCACTGCGCCGATGCGCTGGTGTGCATCTCCAACTGCGACAAGATCACCCCGGGGATGCTTAACGCCGCGATGCGGCTGAATATTCCGACGGTGTTCGTTTCTGGCGGTCCCATGGAAGCCGGCAAGACCAAGCTGGCCACCCAGAAGGTCGACCTCATCAACGTGATGGTCGTCGCTGCAGACGATTCGGTCAGCGACGAGGACGTCGCCGAGATGGAGCGGTCGGGCTGCCCCACGTGCGGATCGTGCTCGGGCATGTTCACGGCCAACTCCATGAACTGCCTGACCGAGGCTCTGGGCCTGTCGCTGCCCGGCAACGGAACCGTGGTGGCCACCCATTCGGACCGCCGTGAGCTGTTCCTCGAGGCCGGCCGGCTGGTGGTTGAGCTGTGCCGCCGCTACTACCAGGAGGACGACGCGTCGGTGCTGCCGCGTTCGATCGGCAGCTTCGAGGCGTTCGAGAACGCCATGACGCTCGACATCGCGATGGGCGGGTCCACCAACACGATCCTGCACCTGCTGGCTGCCGCCCAAGAGGCAGAGCTCGACTTCACGATGGCCGACATCGACAGGCTGTCGCGCAAGGTGCCGAATATCTGCAAGGTGGCGCCGGCGTCGGAGTTCTTCCACGTCGAGGACGTGCACCGCGCCGGCGGGGTCATGGGGATCATGTCCGAGCTGAACCGGGCGGGCCTGATCGCCAACCAGGTGCCGACGGTGCATTCGGCGACCATGTTCGACGCCATCTCTCGCTGGGACGTGGCCACGAACGACGATGCGTCGCTGGCCGAGTTCTTCCGGGCGGGCCCGGCAGGCATCCCGACGCAGGTGGCGTTCAGCCAGTCGGAGCGCTACCGCACGCTGGATCTCGACCGTGAGCGGGGCTGCATCCGCTCGGTCGACAGCGCGTACTCCGCCGACGGCGGGCTGGCGATCCTGTACGGCAACCTCGCGCCCGACGGCTGCGTCGTGAAGACGGCCGGGGTGGACGAGTCGATCTGGGTGTTCTCCGGCCCGGCCCATGTGGTCGAGAGTCAAGACGAGGCGGTGGAGCA
This sequence comes from Candidatus Poriferisodalis sp., assembly GCF_965203655.1. Lineage (GTDB taxonomy): Bacteria > Actinomycetota > Acidimicrobiia > Acidimicrobiales > Poriferisodalaceae > Poriferisodalis. The sequence continues at coordinate 62,280 of NZ_CBDBDD010000002.1, read as the reverse complement.
CATTCTCGAGGGCGAGGTGGTCGCCGGGGATGTCGTGGTGGTGCGCTATGAGGGTCCGCGGGGCGGCCCCGGCATGCAGGAGATGCTGTATCCCACGTCGTACCTGAAGTCGAAGGGCCTCGGCAAGGCGTGCGCCCTGGTCACCGACGGGCGCTTCTCGGGCGGCACGTCGGGCCTGTCCATCGGCCATGTTTCACCGGAAGCCGCTTCCGGCGGGCTCATCGGGCTGGTGCGCAGTGGCGACATCATCGAGATCGACATCCCGAACCGCACCATCAACCTCGCTGTCGACGACGCCGAGCTGGAGCGACGCCGCGCCGAGCAGGATGCGGCGGGCTGGCAGCCGGTCGAGCCGCGCCCACGCCAGGTCAGCACCGCACTGCGGGCTTACGCGGCAATGGCCACCAGCGCCGACCGGGGCGCGGTGCGCGACCTGTCCCTGCTGGGCTGAGCGGCCCACGCCAGCGCCTGCTTCGGATCCAGTTGCGCGCGTCAGCCAGCGTGCCGTGCTCGCTCGGCCTCGCGCTGTCGGTGCGACCAGCAGGTGACACGGCGAGGCGCGCCCCTGACTCGGTCCGAGGCTGCGCCGTAACCTCGCGCCGGTGACCTCCGTGGACGCGGCCAACGATTCTCCGGTCCATCTGGACTCGGCGCGCGGCTGGGTGACCGCATGCGGCGCAGCGATCGTCGTCATGGCCGGCTTCGGCACCATCTACAGCTTCACCGCCTTCGCCAACGACATGGCGGAAGAATTCGACACCGGCCTGGGCCCGATCTCGATCGTGTTCGGCATCACCGTGTTCCTGTACTTCGGCAGCGCTCTGTTGTCGGGCCGCCTGTACGACCGGTTCGGCATCGTGCCGCTGCTGATCGTCGGCGGCGCCCTGTTTGTCGGCGGGCTGGTGGCGACGTCCTACGTGTCGGTGCTGTGGCACGGCTACGTCCTGTACGGCGTCGGGCTCGGATTCGGCGGCGGGCTGTTCAATGCGCCGCTGTTCGCACTGGTCGCGCTGTGGTTCGCCAAGCATCGAGCGATGGCTCAGGGCATCGTGGCGACCGGTTCGGGTCTGGGCACGATGATCTACGTCCCGTTCGCCCAGCGGCTGCTCGCCGAGTACGGCTGGCGCCTCGGCATGCGCTGGCTCGCGGTCATCGCGGTGGTGATCCTCGTATTCGGGCTCGCAGTCATCAGGCAGCCGCCACGAGTGCAGGCGGGCAGCCCCCGCCGGCACCTCTCGCTGGTGCTGCGGACGCCGGCGTTCTGGCAGATGGGAACCTCCGGCATCTTCTTCACGATCGCCGTGATCGGCACGATCGGGCTCATCATCCCGTTCTCCATCGACGACGGTGTGGAGGAGTTGGCAGCGGGTTGGCTGGTGTTCACCGTCGGGCTCTCGAGCATTGTCGGCCGGCTCGCTCTGACGAGCCTGGCGAGACCCTTGGGTTCGGTTCGCCTGCTGAAGATCGCTTTCAGCGGCCTGCCGGTGGCGTACACCATCTGGTTCATCACGACACGCGTCGATGCGCCCGGCACCAAGTACGTGCTGCTGGTGGTGTTCGCCTCAGTGCTCGGTGTTTCCTATGGCGGCTTCGTGGCGCTGCTGGGCGATGTCACCGCTCACCTGTTCGGCTTGGCGAGCATCGGCGCGGTGGTCGGCATCTTCTTCTTCTTTTCTGGCACAGGCGCCTTGATCGGCCCGCCCTTGCTGGGCTTCACGCACGACGCGAGCGGCGGCGTCGGAGTGCCGATCTTGATGGTTGGTGTCATTGCGTTGGCGGGTGTCTTGGTACTCCTGCCGATGACTCGCCATCCACTGGCACTGCCGACCTACATCGGGCCTGGCGGGCCGCCGCCAACGCGTGCCGCTGCGGCCGCTGCGGCGCCCCGGCCGCTCGCACCAGTGCGGATGCCGGGCACAGCGCCCGCTCCGGTTACGGCCGGAGTCGCGGCCAGCGCTGCGGCCGGAACTGCGGCCAGAACCGTGCAGCGACTGCCAGTGACAGCCGGTGCGACCGCGCCTTCGCCGACTCCCGCGGCGGTCCCGACAGTGCCGACGGTCCCGGCAGCTCCGAGGGTGCGGCCGCTGGACGATGGCCTCGTGGCTGCGATGTCAGGTCCGCGTTCTGCCGCGCTGCGTGTCGCCCCGCCTGAGGTGTTCTGGCCGGTTCCCGATGAGGACGTCTCTGCGAACGGGCTGTCATGAGCGCTGAGCCGCTGGAACCGCAGCCGACCGACGCTGTGTCCCGAGCTCCTGTCCCGGTGCTGGCTGGCACCGTGCAGGAGGGGTGGATCGACTACAACGGCCACCTCAACGCTGGCTATTACCTGGTGGCGTTCGACGACGCCATCGCACCCTGGATGGACTACATCGGCATGGGCACCGCACATCGTGAAGTGCGTGATATCACGACGTTCTCCGCGGAGAACCACATCACCTACGTGCGAGAGATCGGACCCGATGAGCCGTACGTGATCTCGGTCCAGCTGCTCGGCTTCGACCGCAAGCGAGTGCACGCCTTCCAGACGATGACCCAGACCCTCGACGACTACCTCGTGGCGACCTGCGAAGTCATGTCACTGCACATCGACGGGCCGACTCGACGCGTCGGGCTGATGGCCGATGAGCCGTACCGGCGCCTCGGCGAGATCTGGGAGGCACATCAGCACCTGCCGCTGCCGCCCCAGGTCGGTCACGTGATCAGCATCCGGCCATCAGACGAGGCCTCGCTGCATCCCGACCTCGCCTAGGGCCTGGGCACGGCCAAGCCGCCGGCACCGCTCGGCGTGCGGCGGCGTGTACGCGGTAGCGCCGTTCGGCCTCACAGACTCGGTCACGGCTGACGCCGGTCGAGATCGCGGTGCCGTGACTAGGTTGCGGCCGTGGAGATCTTCGGCGTCGTCAACGCCTCTCCAGATTCGAAGGCCGACTTCTCTGTCGTAGAGGGCTGCAGTGAAGCTGCCGCCCGGGGGGCCGAGCTGCTGGCCGAGGGTGCCGATCACTTCGACCTCGGCGGCGAAGGCTCCACGCCTGGCAGCGACGAGGTCAGCCCCGACGACGAGTGGCGGCGGGTCGAAGGGCCGCTGCGCGGGCTGCTGTCGCTGGGCGCCGAAGTGGCGATAGACACCCGCAAGCCCGAGGTGGCGCGCCGAGCCCTCGACGCCGGCGCAACCGTGCTGAACGCGGGCGACGCATTGCAATCACCCGAGATGATCGAGCTCGCCGCAGAACGCGAGGTCACCGTGGTGCTGCCGTTCATGCTGGGGCGCGACTTCCGCAGCGTCCGTGACGTACGAGGCGATCCGGTGACGGTCCTGGTCGAATGGTTCGCTTCGCGGATTGAACGCCTGCGCGAGGCGGGCGTGAAACAGCGGCTCCTGCTCGACTGCGGTGTCGGCTTCGGCCCGCACGACATGGACTGGCCCGAACGGGCGGCGTACCAGCGAGCCATCTACAGCGGCCTCGGCGAGCTGCGCCGCTTCGACCTGCCGCTATACGTGCCAGTGCCCTGGCTGCAGACACCCGACCGCCTCGAACTGTTGGACCTGGCACTCACTCAGCAGCCCGACTACGTGCGAGCCCACCGCCCCGCCCAAGTCCGCGAGCACCACGCAGCCCTCACCGCAGCCAGCTAAGCCGCATCCCCTATGGCCGCCGTCCCAGCGTCGGGCCGGGTCGATCACCGCAGCGCTGCGCTTGGCGGCGCGTTGAGAGCGTTCCCCATCAGTTCAGTCAAGAGGATGCTCGGCGCCCGCTCCGGCTGTCGGTATGGCCTGTCGGTCCGTCCAACGGCCGGGCTGTCAGTCGGCGAACTGGCAGATCCTTGCGCTGGACGCGTGTCGAGTGTCGTGCCGGCAGCGGCCTTCCCCGCGGCACTTAACGCGGGGGTGCTCGAGGTCCGCGCTGACCGTTCGGGTGAGCAGTGCGCCTCCCTATGGGCTCGTCTGTCGGCTGCCTTCGGGTCCGGTTTACCGGTCGGTGTTCGGGTTGACCGGCGGGCTGTTCTAGTGGTTGGCCGTTCGGTGGTGTGGTAGGCGGTTGGAGTCCGAAGCGGACGTCGTTGGGGTTCCATTCGACGGTGAAGCCTTGTTGGTGGATCTTGTCGTTGTGGCAGTCCGCGCAGACGGTGACGAGGTTCCAGTAGTCGGTGCGTCCTTCGTGTTGCCAGAACTCGATGTGGTGGTGCTGGCAGCGCTCGGGCGGGATGCCGCACCCCACGCAGCCCTTGTCCCTGAGTGCGAGCGCAGCACGTTGCATGTCGGTGGCGGTGCGGCTGGCGCGTCCCATGCGCAGATCACCGGTAGCGACTTCGAAGATCGTGGGCAGTACTTGGGCATCGACGGCGATCTTGGCGATCTCGCTGATCGGGATCGGGGTGCCGTCAGCCAGCCGGCCGTTGACGAGCTGGCGGTTGAGGGTGTCGTAGTCGGCGACCACGATCAGCGACGCCCCCGCAGGACGCTTCGCATCGGGGTCCAACATGAGCTCGGTGATGGCGTCTGCGGTGCGTTGCGGGGGAGTGCGCCGCTCGGCGCGGCCCTCGTTGCGGAACAGCCGCCGCTTAGCAGCCGCGATCACCGTCCCCAGGCGTGCGCCGGTGAGCGGGTCGACTTCGAGGTGCACGACGGTCATGCCGTCGCTGTGACGGGTCAGAATCGTGCCGGTGCGTGCCTGGCGCTGTCGTTCGAGCACTGATGCGCCGTCGTCGCAGCTGACATCGGCGACGTGGCGGGCGACGGTGCGGCGGAACTCGTCATAGCCCTCCCGCTGTGCCAGTGCGGCCAGCATCGCCTCGTCAACCGGAGCATCGCCGGCCGCGCGGGCGATCAGCTGCGCATGACCCACCGGCACCGACCCCTCAGCAAGCCCGGCCCGTGTCACATCCAAATCGCCGAGCCGCACCGCGTCGCGGACCTCGCCGCGTGCCTTGCGACCCGACACCGCCATCTCGTGGGTCGCGGCGTGGGCGGCGGCGCCGTCGCCGCTGCGGCGGGCGATCTCGCCGAGCGTGTCGGCTTTCATCGCGGCGAGCCGCGACTCGGCCCGAGCGATCTCGCCCAGCCGCGCACGCAGACCGGGCCCGCACAGCCCGGCAACATCGACCGCGTCCACCCAAACACCACCTGACGCCCCCGCAGCCCCAGAACCCGGCCCGGCCTCACCAGAGGCGGCAGCGGTGGAGGGTGCGGCAACAGCGAGAGCACCCTCGCGACCTGGGTCGGTCTCGGAGTCGTCGAGTGGTTGAGCGGCGGCGAGCGTGGTTCCGAGAGGCGGGCTCTTGCACCCTGAGCCGGACCTGGCACCGCTGGGTGGCACGGCTGTCGGCAGCTCGCCTAGGGCGAGTTCGTTGTTGTGCCCCGCAGTGGTCTCGGCGCCGTCCCTCAACATGGGAACGACCGTACGAGGGGGGTGTGACAGAGTCACGACGGTTGTCTCCATGCGTCAGGGCATAACCAAGCGTGACCTGATCTACGATCCTCCGAGGTGCCGTCGGGTCGGCGGAATTCCGGGAGGATCAGTGGGGTTGGAAGACGTACTTGCCAAAGCGCGCACGGAGTTGTCGCCCGGAAATCTGGGGCTCGAGACGAACGTGCAAGTCAAGGTTGTGCGCCCCATCTTGCGCAGCTTGGGATGGGACGACGCTGATTCTTCGCATCTACGAGCCGAGTTCAAGACTGACTACGGACGGGTCGACGAAGCGCTCCTCGACGAGTTTGGCAACCCGTTGGTTTTCGTCGAGGCCAAGAAGCAAGGTCATCTGCAAGATGCGACCCGCCACTACAAGGCAGTGCGGCAGATCTTTCGCTACGCGAGGCATCGAGAAGTGCCGATCCTGCTGCTCACCGACGGCGAGACGTGGGACTTCTACCTCCGCCGGGCTGCTGGACCACCGGCAGAGCGTCGCTTTCTGCGGCTGACGCTGACTGAGTCCTTCGCTGTCGAGCAAGCGGCTTCGGATCTCCGTACGTATCTCAGCCGGGACGCCATGCTCCGAGGTGACTCCTTACGTGCCGCCCGTGCGCGGTTGAAGCGAGAGACGGCACGCGGCAAGAGGCGACGCGACATGGCGACCGCGTGGCTGGCGTTGCTGGAAGCGGGCGACAAGTCTCTGCGGTCGCCGTTAGCCGACAGGGTCGAGCGAGACATCGGTAAACGGCCCCCGGCTGCTGAGCTCACCGACTTTCTTCGCGAACAGGGCGTACTTGTGGTGCTGGACGGCGACCCGACGCCAACCTCACTGCGGCCGTACACATACGATGAGTTGTTCCCAGACGACCTGCCCCGAACGGACTACACCGAGGACGAACTCGAACACCTATCGCCGGAGGAGATGTCCGATGTCGTCGAATGGTGGACTGAGGAGTGGGAGCTGGACGAGCCCGCAGAGTCCGACCCGGCGTCGGGTGATTCGAGCCAGATCGTTGAATTCGTGCTGGCTGCACAGCGCACCTACGACGGTTGGGCGACTGCTGCCAACGAGATCCGTGAAGCCGCCGAGGAACACGACGATGAGCAGACGTATCTCGAAGCCATGTCAATGGCGGAACTTCGACAATTCGCGAAGCGTCTGCAGGTCCAGCCAGGCAGGCGAAGCAAGCAGGACCTCGTAGATGCGCTGGTTGAGTGCCTCGACTGGTTCTGATGGGACTAGATGGTGAACCAAGCGCCGAAAATGTCCGCAAGCCGCCCGTGATGCTCGCGAGATGGTGTAGTTCGACATGATCGAGATAGATCACGCCTGATCTACCATCTCCCGCGATGCCGAGCGATTGTCGGTGTGCTGGGAGGATCGGGCAGTGAGCTCAAGCGGGCTTCAAGACGCACTCGCGAGATCACGCGAGGTGCTGAGTTCTCGAGTGCTTCAGAACGAGGCACAGGTTCGTGCTGCGGTGATTTCGCCGCTGCTGCAGGCCTTGGGCTGGGATCCCGCCGACCCGACACAGTGGCTCGTCGAATACCCGGTCGACAATGGCAGGGTGGACGATGCACTCTTCGGATCAGGCGGTTCGGCACACGTCTTCGTAGAAGCCAAGAGACAGGGCAACCTCAGCGTCAAGGCAGAAGACCAGTTGTTCCGCTATGCGGCCAACAAGGGCGTACCGATTCTCGTGCTCACAGACGGAGACACATGGGACTTGTACCTGAGCATGGCGGCGGGCGAACCGACTGAACGGCGATTTGCTCACCACACCTTGACCGAGTCGAGCGACCTCGGCAGAGTTGCCGACGACTTGAGAGCGTTCGTCGGTCGGACCGCGGTGACAGCTGGAGCCGCCCACGATGCGGCCAGTGCGCGCTTGAAACAGATCAAGGACCGAAAGATCGGTAAAGGTGGGCTTGTACCGGCATGGGCAGCGTTGCTGGCAGAACCGGACGAAATGCTCCGAGACATGCTGATCGAGAAGGTGGAAGTAGACGTCGGTGCTCGGCCCGAGCCAAGGGATGCAGAGGACTTTCTGCGTCGTCAGGCTGGTGCCACTGTCGCAGCTGCAAGTGGCATCCACCCGCCTGCCGCCCATTCGATGAACACAGCAGCGGCAGCCGATCAAGCGCAGCCGGGACTCACTGCTGGGCAGGACGCTGCAGTCGGGACGGGTCGGATCGTCGGGTTGGTGGTCGGCGACGTTCGATACGACACCGGAAACGGGCAAGCGGCAATGGCCTTGCTGGCGGGCGCATTGCAGCGGCGGAACACAGACTTCATGGAGCGATACCGCGACGAAGCTGCCCCTGCCGCGTACAAGGGAACGGCTGCGGTGCGAGACGACATGCTGGACGACTCGCTGCGGCGCCAAGTCAGTGAGAGGCGGTACCGGCCAGTCGACGGGTTTCCCGAGTGGTGGATCTACGTGAACCTCAAGACGGATGAGCAGGCTCGGAGGATGAGGGTCATGGCCCAGATATCGGGCCTGCCTTGGGACGTCGACGAAGGCGTACGGCTCATACGCCGCGGGTCCGCTTGAGCCCCGATCAGCCGGTAACAGCGGTGCCGTTTGATTGACGACAGAGTGGCAAGCACCGGCTCAGCCGGTGGCGGGTTCTAGGGCTACCCGGACGTGCTTGTGGCGCGGGGTGAGTAAGAGCCATTCGCGGTCGTCGATGTCGGAGAGCTCGTTGACGGCCACTCCGTGGATCTTGTGCTCGCCGTCCCCTCGGGGTTGATCCGCAGCGAGCCTTGTCCTTCTTGCGCCACTCGTGATCACGGATCACGCTATTGGCGTTTCACGGCCGGCATTGGCTCGCCGAGAGCGATAGGGCGAGAACTGCCTGCGAAAAGGCGTAACCCCGGCCGTTTGCCGTAGCAGGGACGGTTCCGGGGTCTTCGCAGACGACCATACGCTCCCCGGCTTACATGTCAACGCCAGACGCCGACCTCCTCGCCGATCGCCTCACACGTGGTCGGCTCGGCTCGTACCTGAGTGCAGTCGCTGGCGACGCCCCAAGCAGCCATTGCGCTATACGACTGGAACCTCGGAGCGGCAGCGGCGCTCTACGAGGACCTCGGGCGGCTTGAAGTCGTGTTTCGCAACACCGTCGACCAGGCGCTCGTCCGTCATGGCGCAGTCGAGGCCTGGCACGCACCTTGGTATCGGCAGTCGCACTTGTTCCCCAGTCGGCGCACCTCGCGCGCACGAACCGATATCCAAGCTGCTCGGCAACGCGCCACGCGTGACGGGCGCCGCGGCGAGGCACATGGCCGTGTGATCGCCGAACTGAACTCTGGATTCTGGCGCTTCCTGTGCGAGGCCCCGTATCACACGTCGATGTGGGTGCCTTGCCTTGTAGCGGTGTTTCCCGGGCATCCTTCCGGCAACGATGCTCGCCAGGTCCGCATCGATGTAGCGCGCCGAATGCGGTGCCTTCACGCTCTGCGTAACCGGATTGCGCACCACGAACCCATCCACCGCTGGGACCTCGCCCGTGAGCATCAGCACCTGCTGGAAGTCATGGGCTGGATCTGCACCGAGACCCGAGACTGGGCCGAGACGGCGAGCCGAACGCCGGGAGTTCTCTCAATCCGCCCGTAACGTTCGCGAGATGATGCAGTTCAACATGGTCGAGACAGATCAAGCCTGATCTACGATCTTTCCCGATGCCGAGCGATTGTCGGCGTGCTGGGAGGATCGAGCAGTGAGCTCAAGCGGGCTGGAAGATGCACTCGCGAAGGCGCGAGACGCGCTTGCCTCCGGTCTCGTGGTGAGCGAGGCGGCTGTGCAGGCATCCGTAGTCCGGCCAATTCTGCGTGAACTGGGTTGGGATGACGCCGATCCTCGACAGTGGCAAATGGAGTATCCGGTCGACAACGGTCGGGTTGACGAAGCACTCATCGGTCCTCTCGGCAAGCCGCTGGTCTTTGTCGAAGTGAAGCGACCAGGTGTGCTCAGTCCCAAGGCGGAGGATCAGCTGTTTCGCTACGCGAACAACAAGGGTGTGCCGCTGTTGGTCCTCACTGATGGCGACACATGGGACTTGTACCTGAGCATGGCGGAGGGCGAACCAGTTGAACGTCGGTTCACGCGCTGCAAGTTGACCGAGTCAAGTGAGTTTTGTGGTGTGGCGAGAGATCTCCGAACATTCCTTGAGCGAAGTGAGGTGCTGTCCGGGGCTGCCCGCAAGGCCGCAGAGGCGCGCTTGGAGCAGGTCAAACATCGCGAGATCGGTAAGGGTGGTCTGGATTCCGCCTGGGAGGAATTGCTCCGCGGACCGGATGAGATTCTGCGGGATCTGCTAATCGAAAGGGTGGAGGAGAATGTCGGCTCTCGTCCTGGTACGCGAGATGCCGAGGAATTCCTGCGCATGCTGGCAGCCATAGTCCCGGTGACGGCACAACAGGGCGATGTGGCCAAGTGGTTGCAAGCTGCCCCTGCAAACTTGACGTCGGGGATGAAAGCCACAGTGACGAGATGGCTCAAGCAGTCGGCCGGCCACACGCCCGGCAAGCCGTCTCCAGATGGCGCACCTCCCAAGCCGACACCGGGGTCCGGCAAATTGAGTGGCATTCGGATTCGGGGTAGAGAGCACGAGGTACTCGAGTTCGTACGGGTTCACCTGCTACTTGCGTCGGAGCTGGAGAGCTGGAATGGCGGCCTGCTGAATGAACTGGCAGCACGCGCCAAGCCGGGCATGAAGAATCCTCGAGCGGTCAGAGCCTCTGATCCCGTCTTGCAAACGGATCGCAGCAAGTACTACCGACAGATTCCGCAGTATCCCGAGTGGTACCTGCATGTTCATTGGTCAGCGAAGGACCATCAGCGGCTCATGCGCGAAATGACCGAACTGGCAGGTCTGTCTTGGGGTAGCGATGTCGTAGTTCTCTTCGCCGCCGACATCGCCTAGCTCGAAGGCCCGACTCGTCGGACGAGTTCGTCGAGCGGCTGTGATGGCCCTCGCAATGAAGCGGCGGTGGTTCAGCCGGCGACGGGTTCTAGGGCTACCCGGACGTGCTTGTGGTGGGGGGTGAGTGAGAGCCAGTCACGGTCTTCGATGTCGGTGAGCTCGTTGACGGCCACGCCGTGGATCTTGTGCTCGCCGTCCTCGTCGGGATACTCGGTGCCGAACCCGTGGGGGAGTGTCACGTGGCCGGCCATGACCGTGTCGGTGACCTCCGCGGGTGCTTCGGCTTCGCCCCGCTTGGAAACGATCCTCACCCGGTCCCCGTCCACGACGCCGAGCGTGGTGGCGTCGTCGGGATTGATCCGCAGCGAGCCCGCCTTGTCCTTCTTGCGCCACGCGGGATCACGGATCACATCGTTGGCGTTGGACGACCGGCGCTCGCCCGCTGAGAGCACGAACGGGAAGCGGTCCTGGCCGATGGCCGGCTCCTCGTCGGCCAGCGACCGGAACTCGTCTTCGAGCTCCTCGATGTACAGGTGGATCTTGCCGTCGGGGTGTGCGATGCGGTCCCAGGTCTGGGAGTACTCGCTGACGCTGTAGATCATTCCCGACGGCGAGTCGACGAGCTTGTCGAACAGGTTGCTGGCCAGTTCCAGCCCTTCGCCCTCGACGCCAGCGGCCCGCACCTCGTCGGGATAGCGCATCGAAGCCTGCATGGCAGAGCCGAACATGATCGCCGCGGGCGCCATGTTGCCCAGCGTCGGACCCAGCGAGTCGTACAGCACCACCGGCAGCTTGGCCCCCACGTCGGGATCAGTGGTCGACGCCTGTCCCAGCGCCTCGATGAAGGCATCACGACCCTGCTGGGCCGCATCGGCCAGCCCATCGGTGCCCGCGGGGCGACCGCCCATCGCAGCCACCAGCCGGCTGTGGATCTCGGCCTCGGGCAGCGACTCGCCCAGCGGCTCGAGGATCGGGTGTCGCACCTGGAAGTAGTTCGCAGGCATCTCGCCGGCGAAGAACGTCGCCTCGGGCTTCTCGTACTGCGAGCAGGCCGGCAGCACGTAGTCGGCCGCCCGAGCCGTTTCGGTCATCGCAACGTCGATCACCACCAGGCACTCCAGCTTGGCGAAGGCCTCACGGAACCGCTTCGAATCCGGCAGCGTGTGCAGCGGGTTCGCCGACTCCACGATCATTCCCCGGAAGCGGTTCGGGTGATCGGTGTCGATGCAGTCGGGGATCGCCGCGCAGGCGACGAGGCCCGAGAGCATGGCGTTGCCGGTGACGGGGTCGGTCTCGCCCTCGCCAGAGTGGCCGCAGATGGGAGCGAGCCGCAGCGGCAGGTTCATGCCGCCCGGCTTGGCGAAGTTGCCGGTCACCAGGTACAGCAGCCGCTGCAGCCAGCTGTTCAGTGTGGAGTGGGGCGCCATCTCGATGCCGAGGTCTTCCTCGGTGGACAGCGACTTGGCGGTGCCCATCGTGCGTGCCGCCGCACGCAGCTCGGCCTCGTCGATGCCGCACTTGCGAGCACAGTCGGCGATGTCGGCGCCCGAAATCAGGTCGCGCAGCTCGTCCCAGCCGGTGCACTGCTCCGCGAGGAACTGCTCGTCGGTCAGCCCCTCCTCGACCATGATCGCCAGCAGCGCGGCCAACGCCCACGCATCGGTGCCGGGGCGGACGCGCAGGTGGTGATCGGCCATCGCTGCGGTCTCGGACACCCGCGGGTCCATCACCACGAGCTTGCGCTCGTCGTCGTTGCGGATCTTGTTGAGCTCGTTGCGCGACTCGGGGAAACCATGGCTCTGCCAGGGGTTCTTGCCGATGAACACCGCGCAGTCGGTGTGCTCGAAGTCGCCCATGGCGCCGAGGTTCTGGCGGCCGAACATCTTGCCCTGCGCCCAGAACATGCCGGTCTTCTCCTGGGCGAGCGCATTCGAGCGGTACTTGACGCCCAGCGTCTGCAGCACGCCGCGGGCGTACGCACCGGGGAAGTGGTTGCCCTGCCCGCCGCCGCCGTAGTACAGGATCTTGTCGCCGCCGACCGAGTCACGGATGCCGGTCAGACGCTCGGCGACCTCGGCGATGGCAACGTCCCACGACACCTCTTCGAAGGTGCCGTCGTCCCTGCGACGCAGCGGGCTGCTGATGCGGTCGCGCCCGTTCTGGTAGTAGTCGATCCGCAGGGCCTTCTCGCAGGTGTAGCCCTTCGAGGCGGGGTGCTCCTTGTCGCCGCGTACCCGCGTGATCTTGCGACCGTCGAGCCGCACCTCGATGCCGCAGTTGTTGGAGCACAGCACGCAGGCCGTCTTGTGCCAGACCTTGGTGGGGTCTTCCTCGGCGCCGTTGGTCGCCGCCGCGGCGGCTGGAGCGCCTGTGCGCTTGGCTCGAAGTGCGGCAAGTCGGGCGTTGGCGTCGGACATGGCATCCCCTTGGCGTATGCGGGCGCAGACATCGCAAGGCTACGGCGCAGATTGGCTCGCTGCCGGAATTGCATGACGCTTCACACGCCGGGCACGGCGCACAGCCGCGCTAGCTTCTGGCCCACAGGGGCACCGCCGCGCCCCGCCAATACTTGGCCCCAGCGGCCTGCAGGAAGGAATGCTCGTGCGGATCAGTGTGGATACCGACAAGTGCCAGGGCCACAACCGCTGCTACTCGCTGGCGCCGGAACTCTTCGATGTGGACGACTACGGCTACGCCACTGCGGCCGGCGACGGCGAGGTGCCCGCAGGCATGGAGGACAAGGCTCGCCTTGCTGCTGCCAACTGCCCCGAGTACGCGGTGCTGATCGAGGAATAACCGCGCGAACGCGCCCGGGCCGCCGCGGCGCGTCCCTCAGCTCTGGTCGGATTGCCGGCCGGCGAACCGCTCACGCAAGACAGCCAAGCTGCGGCCGGCGCCCCAGTCGTTGGCTTCTAGCGCCAGCAGCAGGTCGACGAGGTTGCGGTCTCGTGCCGCGCAGAGTTCTTCGATCGATTGATCGCGTGACTGCTCGTCGGACTGGGCGATCAGCGTGGCGATGAACTCCGGGGTCAGTTCCGGCACGTCGGTGAGCTTGGTCCACGGCTGGTTGAGCGTCGGGCCGAAGTGCTCGATGAAGTGCCGGAAACCGCCCTCGCCGCCGGCCGTGGCGTAGGTCCCAAAGACGCCCATCTGCGCCCAGCGCAGCCCGAAGCCGAGGCGCATGGCGTCATCGATCTCGGCGACGGTGGCGACGCCGTCGTGCACCAGCCACAGCGCCTCCCGCCACAGAGCCTCCATCAGGCGGTCGGCCACGAAGCCGTCGATCTCGGAGCGCACCCGCAGCGGCGACATGCCCGCGGCGGTCAACCAGCCCATCGCCCTCTGGACTGCATGCTCGGAGGTATCGCTGCCAGCTACGACCTCGACGAGCGGCAGCAGGTACACGGGATTGAACGGATGCGCCACGACGAGGCGTTCGGGGTGGCGCATGTCAGCCTGCAGCTCGCTGGGTCGGATGCCCGACGTGGACGACGCGATCACGGCATCGGGCGCAGCAGCGGTTTCGACCTCTGCGTAGACGGACTGCTTGACCTCCAAGCGCTCGGGCACGCACTCGTGCACCAGAATGGCGTCACCCAAGGCGTCGCGGACGCCGCCGGCGCACGTGACCTCGCCGAGAGCCGCCATCTCGCGCAGGCCCAAGCGTTCCCAGGCGACCTTGGCCGCGTGCAGCGTTGCCTCCACACGCTGGGCGGTTGTCGGCGAGAGGTCGTGGACTGCCACGTCGACGCCGCACAGCGCCCAGCGTGCAGCCCACGCCGCGCCGATCACCCCAGCACCGACCACGCACACGCGGGCGGGCAGTCCGCTATCGGCCCCGCCCGCATGGCCGATGGAGGATGGGTCGGTCAAGGCCGCTTCAGTTCGAGCTTGTCGCGGACTTCTTCGGGGCCGATGACCCGGTAGTTCATAGCTTCGAGGATCTGCCGGGCACGAGCCGTCAGGTCGGCGTTGCTGGCCAGGCGGCCCCGCTCGAGATACAGGTTGTCTTCGAGCCCGACCCGGGCGTTGCCGCCCGCAACCGCTGCCAGGGCCACGTACGGCAACTGGTCGCGCCCCAGCGCGAACGCCGAGAACGTCCAGTCGTCGGGCACGTTGTTGACCATCGCCATGAACGTGTTCAGGTCCGGCGGGGCGCCCCAGCGGATGCCCATGCAGAGCTGCACCATCACCGGCGCTTCGATGACCCCGGCCTCCACCAGCGATCTGGCCTCCCAGAGCTGGCCGGTATCGAAGGCCTCGATTTCGGGCCGCACGCCCAGCGCCTGGATCTGGCGGGCCATCTCCATGAGCGTGTCGTGGGTGTTGGTGGCCACGTAGTTGCCCTCGCCGAAGTTCATCGTGCCGCAGTCGAGCGTGCAGATCTCCGGCAGCAGCTCGCGGACGTGGGCGAGGCGCTCGGTGGCGCCGGCCATGTCGGATCGCACCGGATCGGGCGGCAGCGGCTGCTCCACCGAGCCGATCACGAAGTCGCCGCCCATACCGGCCGTGAGGTTCAGCACGACATCGGTGCTCGATGCCCGCACCCGCTCGACCACCTCGCGGTAGCAGTCGACGTCGCGGCCTGCGTCGCCGGTGATCGGGTCGCGCACATGCACATGGCAGATCGCAGCGCCTGCATCGGCGGCGTCGATCACGTTCTGGGCGATGTCGGCGGGCGTGTAGGGCACCTTGTCGGACTTGCCCACCGTGTCACCCGCCCCGGTGACAGCGCAGGTGATGAAGACGTCAGGCATCAGCGGGGTCCTTCTTTCCGGCACCGGCTTGACCGGTGTGCAGTAGCCCAGCACGGCGGCGCATCAGCACACGCAGCCGCGAGTAGAACTCGTCGGTGTCCATGTAGGCGCCGATGAGCCGCCGGCGGGTGCCGGCATGCGGCTCGAAGCCGTCCCGCCCGTGGAGCACCCGCCGGTTGTCGAACACCACGATGTCGCCGGGACGGAACGGGTAGCGCATACCGAACCGATCCGACCCGGCGGTGGTGCTGAGCAGGCGCATCGCCGCATAGGCCCGGTCCATGTCGTCGACGGCCATCGCCCCGAACGCCCTCACCGGGTGGAACGCCCGGTAGGTGTAGGGAATCCTGCCATCGCCGGTGTCGATGACGGGACCCTGCCAGCGGTGATCGTGCTCGGGCGATCGGTTGAAGAACACCCACTCCAGCGTGGTAAGCGCTTCGAACGCTTCGGGCTCGTGCGCTCGCAGGTGCTCGGCGATGGCCAGCCCGTCTGCCATGGTCGACCATCCGCCCTCGACGCTGTTCTCCACGCAGTGCAGCAGCTGCAGCCCCGGGGGGACCTCCCGGGTCGGCAGATCGGTGTGGGGTCCGAGCCGCTGCCCGGTATTGGCCAGCGTGGTCGGCGTGATGTCGACGTCGACGTGCCACGTCAGGCCGAAGTTGGAGTCGCGTATCGCACCGATGCGGCACGCCAGCTTCGCAACGGTGCCGGGGTCGGTGCCGCAGCCCGCCAGACGCACGAGGCCGTAACGGGCGAGATCGCAGAGTACGCCGGCCAGCGCACTGTCGTCGTCCAGCGCGGCGGGACCGTCGTGCGTCGCCGGCTCGGAGCGGTCCGCGGCCGTCCACGCCACCGGCTCGGGAATGTCCGCGAATGGTCTATGGCGCTGTTCGGCGACGTGGCGCAGCCATCCGGGGTGATAGGAGGCGTCGCGCTGCTCGGGTTCGAACGTCACCTCGAGCGCACCGTCGGCCACGTCCAGTCGACTGATGGACAGGTTGCCGGCCAGGTGGGCTGGGTCCAGATCGCATTCACGGGTGACCGGGTCGATGCCTCCGGGACCGGGCGCGTTCTCACGCAGCCACATCGGGTGGCATTCGAGCACTGTCCCGTCGGGCCAAGTCAGTTCAGCGGTGCCGTGCGCGGTGAGCGACGCCGTGGCGAGCGCCGACCACGGGTAGCTGTAGTAGTCGGGTGTCGGCAACTCGCGAGCGAGCGGACGGGTTCGGCCCTGCGCGGTCACTGACCCCTCGGTCACCGGCCAAATTGTCTCACAGCCTGCGCTGAAGCTGGTCCATCGCGGACGCACCACACATGCATGTACGGCAAGTTCCCGCTAAGCAGCCCGCGGGACCCGGAGCGTGTGCTCGTTACGCTGCCGCCCGTGACCGGCGGCGACGTCTACACCCACGGCCACCACGCAACGGTGGTCAACCAGCATGCGCAGCGCACCGCCGAGGACTGCGCCGCGTTCGCGCGCCATGTCATTGAGCCGGACGCTCGCATCCTCGATGTCGGCTGCGGCCCGGCCTCGATCACCGTCGGGCTGGCACGCTGGGCGTCACGCGGCCACGTCACCGGCATCGAGGTGGGCGACGACATCCTGGCCACCGCCGAGGCCACCGTCGCCGAGGCAGGTGTCGGCAACGTGACCCTCGCCAAGCAGTCGGTGTACGAGCTGCCCTACGACGACGGCAGCTTCGATGTGGCCTACGCCCACCAGGTGCTGCAGCACCTGTCGGATCCCGTCGGGGCGATCCGCGAGATGGCTCGTGTCGTGCGCGCCGGCGGCTGGGTGGCGGTGCGCGACTCCGACTACTCGACCATGCGTGGCTTTCCCGCCAGCGAGGGCATCACGCGCTGGCGCGAGGTGTATCGACAGGTCTGCCGGCACAACGGCGCCGAGCCCGATGCCGGTCGGCACCTCTTCTCGTGGTTCTGCCGCGCTGGGCTGGCCCAGGTGCAGATGTCGGCCTCGGTGTGGCAGTTCTTCACGCCAGAGACACGGCGCAACTGGGGCTACTCATGGGCCGAGCGCAGTCTCAAGAGCAGCTTCGCAGCCCAAGCCGTGGAGTACGGCTACGCCACCACCGCCGAACTCGAGGACATCGCGGCCGCATGGCGTGCGTGGGCCGACACTGATGACGGCTACTTCCACTTCATTCACAGCGAGGCGATGGCGCAGGTCGCCTGAGCTACTTCGCGAGCGCGGTATCCAACTCGGCGGCAGTGGGTGGATCGGCGCCGGTGCGTGTGCAGGTGATCGCTGAGGCAGCGGCTGCACGCTTGGCGATTGCATGCCAGTCGGCGAGGCTGATCGCAGCGAGGGTGTCCCGGTTGCCGTCCAGAAGATCCCACACAGACGCCAGCACGGATCCGACGAAGGCGTCTCCCGCGCCGACCGAGTCGACGACGTCAACGGCGGGCGCAGCCACATCGGTGGCGCCAGCGGCGGTGTACACCGTCGCGCCCTCGGCGCCACGGGTGATGATCACTGCGACGGCTCGCCCGTCGAGCAGTTGGGCGGCGCAATTCTCGGCGGAGCGCCCGGGCCAGATCCACTCGATGTCCTCGTTGGAAGCGCGGTAGAGGTCGGCGGCCTGCAGCCACCGCTGATGGAGGTGGTCCCAGCGCTGCCAGTCCGAGATGACTGCCGGTCGGACGTTGGGATCCAGCGAGACGATGCCGTCGTGACGTTCCGCGAGCCGGGCCAATACCTCGGCCGTGCGCCCGCGGAACATGCCGAGCGTCCCGCCGTGCACGATGTGGGGGCCGGGGCCGAACGGCGACAGGTCGGCCGATCCGAGCGCGGTGTCGGCGGTGTCGGTTCCCTCGAATCGGAAGGTCGGGCTCGGTGTGAGGCTGATGATGGCGCGTGCCGTGGGTTCGGGACCTCGTTCGGCTGCCCGCAGGTCGACCCGGTTGTGCTCGAGGTGCTGCCAGATGAGCTCGCCGTCGGCATCGGTCGACACCCGGCCGACGAACGCGCTCGGCGCACCTAACCGGGCCGCGGCGATCGCCGTGTTCATCGGCCCGCCGCCAGGCACCGAGACGGGCTCGTCGCCGCCCAAGACATCCACCAGCGCCTCGCCGCAGCAGACGATCACCGTGGTGCCTCGATGGGGGGCGCGGTTGCGCCGCGGAAGTGTGCAGGCGACATCACCCCGCAGTCTGGCTCGCCCACCGTGAGCGTGCGATGGCGAGCAGCAAGACTGTGCGCCGTGACCAGCGCGGTGCCCGACAACTACCCCGCACTCGTGGAGCGGGCGGCAGCGGAGTTCGGCGACGCCGAGGCAATCCGCGACGGCGACATGTCAATGACATTCGCAGAGCTGGCGACGCGCACCGAAGCGTGCGCAGCAGCGCTGGTGGCGAGCGGTCTCCGAGCAGGCGATGCCGTCGGGTTGTGGGCGCCCAACGCCTGGGAGTGGGTGGTCGCGGCCATGGGCACGCTGCGAGCCGGCGGCGTCATCGTGCCGGTCAACACTCGCTTCCGGGGCCGCGAGGCCGCGTATGTGCTGTCGCGGGCGAGGGTCAAGCTGCTCTTCACCGTGGTCGGGTTCCTCGGGTACGACTATGTGGCTGACCTCGAGACCGCCGCCTCAGACGGTCACACCATCGATTCGCTCGAACGCACGGTGATCCTGCGCGGCGACACACCGCCGGGCACGACCTCGTTCGACGAGTTCGTGGCCACAGCCACGCCCGACGGCGTCGCAGAAGCTGCGAGGCGCGCAGCCGCAGCAACGGGCGACGACCTCGGCCTGGTGATGTTCACCTCGGGCACGACCGGGCTGCCCAAGGGCGTCATGATCCGGCCGGCATCGATCATCCGCGGCTTCCGCCAGTACGCCGACGAGTTGGGGATGCGCTCGGGTGATCGGATGCTGGTGATCAACCCGTTCTTTCACGCGTTCGGATTCTGCGGCTCGATCACGCCGTGCATCCTGAAGGGGGCCACGATCCTGCCTCACCCCGTGTTCGAGGTTGAGGCTGTGCTCGAGCGGATCGAGTCCGAGCGGGTGACCGTGCTGCCGGGTCCGCCTGCGATCTTCCAGTCGATGGTCAACTTCGCAGGACTCGACCGGTACGACACGTCCAGCCTGCGCTCGGCGATCACCGGTGCGGCGGCGATCCCCGTGGAGACGGTCGTGGCGATGCGCGAACGGCTCGGCTTCGAGACGGTCATCACCGCATTCGGCATGACCGAGACCCACGGCCTGGCCACGATCTGCTCGGCGGGCGACCCGCCCGATCTGGTGGCCTCCACGAGCGGGAAGGCGCTGGCGGGCATCGAGCTGCGCGTAGTGGACGACGACGGCCGGGACGTGCCGGCCGGCGAGCCCGGGGAGCTGCTGGTACGCGGCTACTGCGTCACCACCGGCTACCTCGACGATCCCGAGCAGACCGCCAAGACCATCGATGCCGACGGCTGGCTGCATACCGGCGACATCTGCGTGATGAACGAGCTGGGCTACATCGACATCACCGATCGCAAGAAGGACATGTACATCAACGGCGGCTTCAACGTGTATCCCGCCGAGGTGGAGAACGTCATGTCCGAGCATCCGCTGATCGGCCAGGTGGCGGTGATCGGCGTGCCAGATGAGCGGCTCGGCGAGGCGGGCGCTGCGTTCGTGGTGCCGTCGCCGGCTGGTGCGCCGGAGGCCGACGAGCTGCGGACGTGGTGCAGGGAGCAGATGGCCAACTACAAGGTGCCCCGCTACTTCTGGAACGTCGAGGCGCTGCCGCTGAACCCGTCAAACAAGGTGCTCAAGACCGAGCTACGCGAGCTGGCCGCCGAGCGGCTCGACGGTTAATCCGTTCGCTCAGCGTCGCGCTCAGTGCCGCCGCTCGGTCCTGCCGCTCAGTCCTGTTTCGACTTGCCGGCGGCTTTCTGGTTCTTCTTCCAGAGGCGGACTTCGGCGAGCGCATCAGGCCCGTCGATGTCGGCCACCGATCGCGGCTGGCGGTCGGCGAAGGGGCCGGCCACGGCCTTCCAGCCGCGTGGCGCCACGCCGAAGCGCTTTGCCAGGATCGCCACGAAGATCTTGGCTTTCTCGTCGCCGTAGCCGGGCAGGGCCCGCAGCCGGTCGTACAGTGCCTTGCCGCTGCGCACGTCGGCCCAGACCGCGCCGGCATCGCCGTCGTAGTGCTCGACGATGTGGCGGGCCAGCTCGCCGCAGCGCTTCGCCATCGACCCGGGGAAGCGATGCAGCGCCGGCTTGGTCTTGAAGGCCGTCTCGAGCTCGTCGGGAGCCATCTCGGCGATGGCGGCTGGCGAGAAGCGGTCACCCAGCCGTTCGGCCAGCCGGATCGGCCCCTTGAAGGCCCATTCCATCGGGATCTGCTGGTCGAGCATCATCCCCAGCAGCAGCGCAAACGGGTCGTCCCGCACAAGCTGATCGGCCTCCGGATCGCCCGTGACCGCCAGCGTCCCCCCGTCGTCACCCATACTGCTACCCATGCAAGCGCACGCTACAGCCGCGACTCCGACCTAGAGCGTGTGAGCTTGCGCAGCGGTCATGCCCGGCCGGTTGGGTCTCAGATTCCGATGTCGTGGTCTGCGGGTTTGGGCTTGGCGGAACGCTGCTGCTTGACGGCCTCGTCGCACAGGGACGCCGCATCGGCGAGCGAAATGCCGATGATGTCGGCGATTCGATCAATCGAAACGTCATCGTCACGTGCTTCAGTCACGGCGTCGAGCACTTGTCGTTGGTCGGCGGAGTGGGTGCGCACTACGCGCCAGAGGCGGTACTCGGCGATCGGTATCTTCTGGGCTCGGTCTGGGTCGAACGATTCGGCGTAGTCCGCCAACTCCTCTGACTTCTCGACGATCTGCTCGATTGTGAGCCTCATAGCAATCTCCTGAGGTACTCGTCGCGCGCCGGCATGGCGTGGAAGATGACCTCGGCTCCGTCGTATTCAGAGTACCCGACGCCTAATTCGAGGAATCTGCCGCTGTAGTCGGGGCCGATGACCATCTCGGACGAATCGTCGAGGCGAAATGCGGCGATGCCGTTCCGGTAGGCGTGGCGAATGTCGGCATCTGAAACCCCGTGTCGGTGGGCGCTCTCAAGAACGGGAACCTCTTCTGGCATCGCCGTTGGACACTAATAGTAAATATCAATATATATTATCTAATTTCTAGCAGCAGAATCTGCTGTGGCTACTGGCGCAGACATCGTTCGGCGTTCCAGCTGAGGGCCCTTGAGGGGTAGAGGGCCGATCATGGATGGCCGGGCGCGCTCGTGAAGAAGCTCGCTTCTAGAGTCGTTGCTGATGGGTGAAGCAGTTCCGTTTCCGGCTACGCAGCCGCGGGGGTACGAGTGGCTGGAAGGGGAGCCGGCGTTCGATGCCGAGCGGCACCTGCAGCTCGAGGAACCGGCCGAGGTGCTGATGCTGGCCGATCTCGGCTACAACGACGCCGAGATTGCCAGCAAGGCCACGCCGGTAGCGCTGTCGTCGCCGTTCCGGATGCTGAGCGACGAGGGCTCGGCGATCATGCTGGAGACCGCCAGGCGGCTGCGCTGTTTCACCCGCCCGGCGGGGGAGCGCATCGAGCGCACCGTGCGCGGCGGCTGCTACCGCTCACGCTGGCTGCGGGACCTGTGCCTCAGCCCAGAGGTGACAGCACATCTCGAAGCGATCTACGGCATCGAGATCGCCCCGCACCCGATGCCGGTGCACCTCGGCCACATCAACTACGAGCCGTCCCAGATCGATGTCGGCATCGACAAGTGGCACCACGACACGCTGCCGCTCGACTACGTGCTGGCGGTGACCGACCCTGCCCATGTTGCCGGCGGGCGCTTCGAGTGGTTCGGGGGCACCAAGCATGAAGCCGCCGAGATGGCTGAGGCCGGCGAGCAGGTCCCGGCTGAGCGCACGGTCGCTCCCGAGTTTCCCGGACCCGGCTATGCCATCGCGCTGCACGGCGACATGGTGGTGCACCGCGCCGGCCCGCTCGACGAGATGTGCGAGCGCATCTCGATGGTGAACGGGTACGTGGCGACCGCGGCCGCGGTCGACGAGCAGAGCCGCACGTCCGACCTGATCGGCATCGACGACCCGGCGACGCTGTGGACCGAGTGGGCGAAGTTTGCGGCATGGCGGAGCAAGGATCGCCTGACCCAACTGATCGACGAGCTGGAGTTCACCTCCGACCGCGACGCTGTCATCGCCCAGTTGGAGGACGCGATCGACGATGCGCAGCGTGCGATCGCCGAGATGCGTGCCGGCGAGAAACGCATGCTGCACTACGGCGACTGAGCGGCCGGCCTCACAGCAGCGAGGGCTGGCGCGGCGCTGCGAGCGACCCATCGGCTGAGCGGCAACTCTGAGGCACGGCCGAAGCGTGAATGGTGGCAGCGTCGAGGCCCGGCTGCGATGGCGCGCAATGGCCGGTCGATTTGCGATGCTGGCGCGATGCAAACGCAGATGCTCATTGGAGGCGATTGGCGAGGCGCCGCAGGCGGTGAGCTGATCGACGTACTCGACCCCGCCACCGGCGACGTTGCCGCCGGCGTCGCGGCAGGCACGCCAGCCGATGCTGCGGCAGCGTGCGACGCGGCTGCCGCCGCGCAGCCTGACTGGGCAGCCACGGCACCCCGTGTCCGCTCGGAGATCTTGCGCGACTCCCACCGCATCCTGATCGAGCACACCGACGAGCTGGCCGACCTCATCACGCTGGAGAATGGCAAGCCCCGCGCCGATGCCGTCGGCGAGGTGGCCTACGCCGCAGAGTTCTTCCGCTGGAACGCCGAGGAAGCGGTGCGCATACACGGCTCGATCAGCGTTGCCCCCTCGGGCGCCAACCGCATCATCACCCGGCACCCTCCCGTCGGCGTCGTGGCCATGATCACGCCGTGGAACTTCCCGGCCGCCATGATCACCCGCAAGCTCGCCCCGGCACTGGCCGCCGGCAACACGGTGGTCATCAAGCCGCCCCGGGAAGCCCCGCTCACTTCGCTGCGGGTGGCTGAGCTGCTGGGCGAAGCCGGCGTGCCGCCCGGTGTCGTCAACCTCGTGCCCACGGCCAACTCGGGCGCCTGGCTCGACGCCGTCGTCGACCACCGGGCCGTGCGGATGCTGTCGTTTACCGGCTCCACCGAAGTCGGACGGGTGCTGCTGAAGCGCTGCGCCGACCGGGTGCTCAAGGTGGTGATGGAGCTCGGCGGCAACGCACCGTTCGTCGTGTTCGCCGACGCCGACCTCGAAGCCGCCACAGCAGGCGCCATGGTCGCCAAGATGCGCCACTCGGCCGAGACCTGTACGGCAGCCAACCGCTTCTTCGTGGAGGCGCCGGCTCACGACGAGTTCGTCGAACGGCTGGCAACCGAGATGGGCGCCATGAAGGTCGGCAACGGCAGCGATCCCGACGTCACCTGCGGCCCGATGATCAACGCCGCCTCGGTGCAGAACATCGACCGCCTGGTGCGTTCGGCGGTCGACGGGGGAGCCACGGCCGTCACCGGCGGCGCAGCCATCGACGGCCCGGGCTTCTTCTACGAGCCGACCGTGCTCGGCGGCGTGGAACCTGGGGTGCCCATCACCCGCGAGGAGATCTTCGGGCCGGTTGCACCGATCTCCAGCTTCACCGACACCGACGCCATGATCGCCGCCGCCAACGACACCGAGATGGGCCTCATCGGCTACGTCTACACCCAGGATCTCACCAAGGGCCTGGCGGTCAGCGAGCGCATCGAGGCCGGCATGATCGGCCTCAACCGCGGTGCCGTGTCGGATCCCGCAGCGCCCTTCGGCGGCATGAAGCAGTCCGGCCTCGGCCGCGAAGGCGCCAGCGAAGGCATCTACGAGTTCTGCGAGACGCAGTACATCGCAGCGGAGTGGTAGCCCGCCGCATCCCCACAGATCCGCTCAACTCCGCAGGCGGCCAGCACCCTTAGTCTTGGCGGCACGTGCTGCTAGCTGCTTCGGCACCGCCGCTGTTGACCGAACTGGCGATCCTGCTGGTTGCGGGAACGCTGATCGCATTCGTGTCGTCGCGTTTCGGGGTGGTGCCGATCGTCGGCTTCCTCGTTGCAGGCGCCGTCATCGGCCCCAGCGGGATCGGCCTCATCAGCGACATCGACCTGGTCAACCAGTCGGCCGACATCGGGGTGATGCTGCTGCTGTTCACCCTCGGCATCGAGTTCAGCCTCGAACGTGTGCGCCAGCTCGCCTCGCTGGTGGTGATCGGGGGTGCCAGCCAGGTCGGGCTCACCACGGGCATCGTCACCGGGATCGTCATGGCGTTCGGCGTCGAGTGGCAGACGGCGGTGTTCACCGGGTTGCTCGTGTCGCTCAGCAGCACCGCCATCGTGCTCAAGGTGCTCGCCGGCCGGCGGGCGATGACATCGCAGACCGGCAACGTCTCGGTCGGGTTGCTCATCTTCCAGGACCTGGCGATTGTCGCCATGGTGCTGGCGGTGCCATTGCTCGGCGGCGAGACCGGCGGTCCCGTCGACATCCTGCTCGCGCTCGGCAAGGCGGCAGGCATCGTCGTGGCGGTGGTCGTCGCGGCACGGACGCTGATGCCTGCGCTGCTCAGGCACGTCTCGCGATTCCAGTCCGCAGAGGTGTTCCTGCTGGCCATCCTGGCCATCTGCTTCGGCACCGCGTACGTGACGAGCCTGCTCGACGTGTCGATCTCGCTGGGCGCCTTCCTCGCTGGGTTGATGGTGAGCGAGAGCCGCGTCGCCGCTCGGGCGCTCGGCGAGGTGATGCCGCTGCAGATCCTGTTCTCGGCGACCTTCTTCGTGTCGATCGGCATGCTGCTCGATGTCGGCTACCTCGCCCGCAACCTGCCGCTGGTGGTCGGCCTCGCCGCCAGCGTCGTCGTTATCAAGCTGTTCACGACCGCATCGGCTGCGCTGCTGCTGCGTCAGCCTCGGGCGGTGGCCATCTCCGGGGCGGTGGTGCTCGCACAGGTCGGCGAGTTTTCATTCGTGCTTGAACGTGCGGGCCAAGAGGTCGGACTCGTTCCTGCGGGTCTCGCCAACGGCACTGACGCCTTCATCGCTGTCACGGTTCTGCTGATGGCATTCAGTCCGTTCGGCGTGCGTTGGGGCGACTCTCTCGCTGCGCGGCTCGAGGCCGGCGCCGACGACCGGCCATCCCGGCGACCTCGCATCGATGACGACGACATGCCCGATCCCGCCGACTACGAGCCGCTGACCGATCACGCCGTCGTGAACGGCTTCGGTCCGAGGGCGCGCCGCATCGTCAGCGCCCTCGAGCTGGCACACATCCCATACACCATCGTGTCGCTCGATCCCGAAGCGCAGCGCTGGGCGGCATCGACGGGCAGGCGGGTGCTCATCGGCGATGTCTCGCGGAACCTGATCGCGGACCGTGCGGGCTTGCGCGACGCGCGGATCGTGCTCTCGGTGGACAGCCCGCCTTCAGCCGTGGAGCAGTTCGCCCGCATCGCTCGCGAGCACAACCCCGACGTGGCTGTGCTCGCGTGGGCGGCAGACCCCGCCGACGCTGCCGATCTCGAGCGCGAGGGACTGGTAGATCACGTCGTCGCCGAACGCCAAGCCGCGCACGATGCGCTCATCGCTCACGCGCTCGGTCATTTCGAAGTTCCCGAGCCCGCAACCGAAGCGGTCACCCACGCGGTGCTGCACGCCGAGCTCACACCGCCAGACGAGGACGACTCCTAGCCGGCTCGCAAGCCAGACTGCGCCTGCGGCGGATCAGTCGAGGAAGCTGGGGTCTCGCTCGAGCAACTTGTCGTAGATCGGCTGGTAGCTGAACCAGCCGGCCAGCGGGCTGCCTGTCTGCGATGCCGTGAGCTTGGCGGACTCGTGGCGGATCGGGATCGGCGTGCCGGCCGCTTCAGCCAGCAGCTGGCTCTGGCAGGTGCGCTCCATGGTGATGAACCACCATGCAGCCTCGTCCACGGTGTTGCCGACGGTGAGCAGCCCGTGGTTCTGCAGGATCACCGCCTTGCAGTTGCCGAGCGCCTGGCCGATGCGCTTGCCTTCAGACGTGTCGAGCACTACGCCGGTGAAGTCGTCGAACAGGGCGTGGTCTTTGTAGAAGGCGCAGGCGTCCTGGGTGAGCGGGTCGAGCAGGCGGCCCAGGCTCGACCACGTCTTGCCGTACAGCGAGTGGGTGTGCGCCGCGGCGATCACGTCGGGCCGCGCCTTGTGCACCTCGCTGTGAATGGCGAACGCCGCCTGGTTCAGCGGGTAGCGCCCCTCCACGATGTTGCCGTCGTGGTCCACCAACAGCAGGTCGGACACCTTGATCTGGCCGAAGCCCACGCCGAACGGGTTGACCCAGAAGTGGTCGGTCCACTCGGGGTCCCGTGCGGTGACGTGGCCGGCCACGCCCTCCTCGAAGCCGAACAGCGAGAACGCCCGGTACACCGAGGCCAGGCGCTCCTTGCGGTGCTGCCGCTCGGCCTCGATCGTGTCGAACGTCGGCGCCTGCGGCATCGGGATCTCGGTGAAGGGGTCGGCGGCGGAATCGGTTGTGGTCGTCACGGAGGCCATCGTACGACGCTCGGGCTGCGGTGACCGGGGAGCGGCCCTGCTCGTCGCTGCGCCCGCATCGGCTCGACTGCGCCGAGCGCGGCGCATCGGGCGGATTCCCGAGCCGTCCACCTACAGTCGCGCTGGTGAGCACAGACGCAGCGGCTCGAGACGGCAACGCCCCGGTCCGCTGCCTTGAGGGTGTGCGGGTCGTGGAGCTGACGACCGGCATCGCCGGGCCGTACGCGGCGCGCTTCCTCGCCGATCAGGGTGCCGATGTGGTCAAGGTGGAGCCGCCCGGCGGCGACCCGTACCGAGCTGACCCGGGCTTCCACGCCGTGAGCCGAAACAAGCGCTCGGTGGTGCCCGACGGCGTCGAATGGGAGCGTGCGCCGCTGCCTGCCGATGTCGACGGGTCGCCGGCGTCGCTGCCCGGCATCCTGCGACCGACAGAGGCGTCGCTGACGATGCCGTTGCTGGGCGAGCTGCTCGCCGGCGCCGATGTCGTGTTCGTGCCTGACGGTCCGACCGCCTCGGCCGTCCGCAGGCGCGCCCCAAGCGCAGTGATCATCTCGTGCCCGACGTGGGGCGACCGCGGACCGTACGCAACCCGTGCGGGCACCCCGTCGCAGGTGGCCGCCGTGACCGGCATTGGCTGGAACCAGATCAGCTACTCCGAGGGCCCCGTCGAGCTGGTGGTGCCGCTCGCTTCCTACGGCGCCGGGATGCTCGGGGCGATGGCAGCGGCGGCGGGCCTATACGCACGGCGAGCCCAAGGGTCGGCGCCGACGTACATCGTGTCGGAGGTGTCCGGCTCGGGTGCCATGCAGATCGGCGACTTCGAAGTGCCCGAGATGGCCGACCTGGACCGCGACGGCTCCTGCCCGCTCGGCTCGGCCGGCCGGCTGCCCGTCTACCGGCTGTTCCGGGCTGCCGATGACCGGTGGATGTTCGTGGCCTGCGGAACGCTGCCGTTCTATGTGGCCATGCTGCGGGCGATCGGCCGCGAGGATCTGCTGGGCGACGAGCGATTCCCGGACCCGCCGTGGGGCCTGCTCGATCTCGAGCCGCTGGCGGAGATCACGCCGATCCTCGAAGACGCCTTCGCCGCCCGCCCGCTCCACGAATGGTTGGAGATCTTCAGCGCGCATGACGTGCCCTGCCAGCCGACCCAGACTCGCGACGAGTTCATGGCATCGGAGCTGGCGAAGGTCAACGGGCTCGACACTGCGGTCGAGCACCCCGAACGGGGCACCGTGCGCACCCCGCCCCAGCCGATGTGGATCGATGGCTGCGACGAGGTCGCGTTGCGGCCGGCGCCGTTGCTCGGCGAGCACACCGCCGAGGTCGAAGCCGAGCTCAGGGCCGGCGCATGGCCGGCGCGAGCGGAATCCGAGCCCTGGGTGCCGGGCAACCCGCCGCTGCGGGGCGTCAACGCCGTCGACCTCAGCTCGTTTATCGCCGGGCCGGTCATCACCCGCCACTTGGCGATGCTCGGCGCCGAGGTCATCAAGATCGAGCAGCCCGGCGGCGACCCGTTCCGCGTGCTCGGCCCGTACTTCAACGGCTGGAACCAATCAAAGCGCTCGATCTGCCTCGATCTCAAAGAGGCTGCCGACCATGCGGTCATGGCGCAGCTCGTGGCCGGGGCCGACGTCATCGTGGAGAACTTCCGGCCGGGCGTCGCGGCACGCCTCGGCGTCGCCGATGAGGACCTGCGCCGCATCCGTCCCGATGCGGTGCTGGTGAAGAGTCCTGGTTACGGCCGTGACGACTCCATGGCCGAGGTGCCGGCGTTCGATCCGCTGCTGCAGGCGCTGGGCGGGATCATGGCGGCGCAGGGCGGCGATGACGAGCCGGTGTTCCTGACGGTGCCGGTGCACGACGCCGCCACGCCGATGATCGCCGCCTTCGGTGTGCTGTGCTCGCTGTACCGGCGGCGGAGCGACGGCGAGGGCCGGACGGTGCGAACGTCGCTGACCCAGACCGTCACCGCCGCACAGGCAGCCGAGTTCGTGCAGTACGAGGGGCGGCCGCCCGCCGAGAAGGGCGGAATGGACTACCGGGGCGCGGGCCCCGAGCGCACCTACGTCGAAGTTCCCGATGCCGACGGGCCCGAGTGGGTCTGGCACCAAACGACGCCGGAAGGCACCAGCGACCTGCCGGCCGAGCGGCGCGGCTTCGTGAGATCCACGGTCGCCGTCGACAACCGTCATGTCGTCGACCTGCCCGAGACCGAGTGGGGCCCGATGATCCAGCTCGGTTCCCTCGTCGGCGGCATCGACGTGCCGATGCGCCGAGCTCCTTACCTCGACGAGCACCGAGCAGAGATCACCGTCGAGCTCGCCACGTCCGGGGACTCCGGCACGCAGCCTGCGGCGGCCGACTGAAGGTTCCGACTCGGCTCGAACAGCGATTGCACCAAGCGAGCGGCGCGGACAGCCGTTCTGTCGCGACACTTCTCTCGCCCCGCTCTAGTTCGCTTCGCTCACGGGCCGCTCGGGCCACGGCTTCGCCTTGCGGCTCAGCCTCTGTGCATCACTACGGTGAGCCCATGGCGACGGCGCGACTTGCCTCTGAGGATCTGCCGATGCTGCGCGGATCGGCGGCCTTCACCGCCGATCTGCCGCTGCCCGACGGCTGCTTGCACGCCGCGTTCGTGCGCTCGACGGTGGCCCACGGCGACCTGCGCAGCGTCGATCTGCGCGAGGCCGAGCAGGCGCCGGGCGTCGTCGCGGTCTTCGAAGCGGCGGGGCTGGGATTGGCGCCGCTGGAGTACTACCGGGCCACCACGCTCGGCGGCCAGATGGCCCGGCCGCTGCTGGCCACCGAACGGGTCCGTTTCGTCGGCGAGCCGATCGCCGTCGTGCTGGCCGATTCGCCCGTCCACGCCCTCGACGCCGCTGAGCTGGTCGCCGTCGAGATCGACGAGCTGCCGGCGGTCATCGACGCCGAGCAGGCTGCAGCCGACGATGTGCTGCTGTTCCCCGCTGCGGGAACCAACGTGGTGCGGCCGCTGGATCCCCCCGACGGCGGCGGCTTCCTGTCACCGCCCACCGAACTTGACGATGCAGCTGCCCCTCCTGCCGAACCCGGTGAGGATCCCTGTGACGGCGCGCAGTGTGTTGTGGAGCTGGTCTGCGAGAACGACCGGCTCACCTCGCTGCCGATCGAGCCGTGCGCCATCGTCGCGACGCCCTTCGAGCTGCTCCGGGGCACGCCGCTGGCGCAGGGCGCTTCGCCTGACTGCGAGCTGGACATCTGGAGCACCGGCCAGGGCGTGCACAGAGCGCCGTACCTGTACCGGCGTTTGCTGGGCATCCCGGTTACGGCGGTGCGAGTCCGCGAACCGCAGGTCGGCGGCGGGTTCGGCGGCCGGGGCGACCCCATGCCGGAGTTCTTCGTGGTGGCCCGGGCCGCCCAGCTGCTCGAACGCCCGGTTCGCTGGGTGCAGAGCCGCCAGGAGCAGTTCGTCTCCATGCCCTACGGGCGGGGCCAGCGGCACCGCATCCGGATGGGTTTCGACCCCGACGGCCGCATCGTCGGGATCGACGTGGTCATGTGGTGCGACGCCGGTGCGTACCCGCACATGGCACCGATGCTGACCGCGGCCAGCTACCGCCAGAGCACCGGCCTGTACCGCGTGCCGCGGCTGCGCTACCGCATCAGCTCCGCGGTCACGAACGCCCCGCCGACCGGTGCCTACCGCGGCGCCGGCCAGCCCGAGGTGAACGCAGCGCTCGAACGGGCCATCGACGCCGGCGCCCGCAGGCTCGGCCTAGATCCTGCCGACGTTCGCCGCCGGAACCTCTTGCGTGCTGACGAGCTGCCGTTCGACACGGGCACCGGCATCGTGCTCGACAGCGGCGACCCGCATCGCGCGCTCGATGCTGCCCAGGAGCTCATCGACGCCGAACGCTGGCAGGCGCTGGCAGTCGAGCGCCGAGCAGCCGGCGGTCGCTCGGCACTGATCGGGATCGGGTACGGCTGCTACAGCCAGAGCGCAGGCAGCGGCGACGATCCTGACTACGCCTCGCTGGAGCTGGGCACCGACGGGAGCGTGCTGGTCACTTGCGGCAGTCACGGCCACGGCCAGGGTCACCACAGCCTGTGGGCCCAGATCACCAGCGCCCGGGTCGGCATCGCCGAAGGCGCCGTGCGGGTGAACGACGCCGACTCGGCGACATCGTCCTACGGCGGGGTCACCGGCGGTTCCCGCACCGCGTCGGTGCTGGGCAGCCAGATCGCCGAAGCAGCGACCGAGCTGCGCGCCCGCATCTGCGAGGTGGCAGGAGAACTGCTCGAAGCCAGCCCCGACGACATCAGCCTCACGCCCGACGGCGCGCACGTTGCTGGCGTGCCGTCCCGGCTGACCAGCTGGGCCGACATTGCCGCGGCAGCACCGCAGGGAATCAGCGCGACCGTCACCGAACGCAGCGCCGGCGTGACCCATCCCTACGGCACCCATGCAGCAGTCGTGGAGGTCGACGCGGAGACGGGGCGTGTCGAGTTGTTGGCATTTGCGGCCGTGGACGACTGCGGGCGGATGCTGTCGGAGGCATCGGTCGAAGGACAGCAGCACGGCGGCGCGGTGGCCGGCATCTCCCAGGCGCTGATGGAGGCAGGGCAGTGGGACGCCGACGGCACTCCTCGCACCACCACGCTTGTGGACTACCTGATCCCGGCCGCAGCCGATGTGCCCTCCATCGAGACTGCCCGGCTCGGCACACCCACCGATCGCAACGAGCTCGGCACCCGCGGCATCGGCGAGAACGGGGCCATCGCCGCTCCGCCTGCAGTGCAGAACGCCGTCATCGACGCGGTCGCCCACCTCGGCGTCACCCACATCGACATCCCGCTCACACCCCAGCGCGTCTGGGAAGCGATTCGAGCCGCTCAATAGCAAAGCAGTGCTTGAATGCAGGCAAGCGACCCCGGAGGCACCCATGGTCGAGCCGGATTTCCTGCACTTCGACACGCTGGCGCTGCACGCCGGTCAGCGGCCCGACCCGACCACCGGGGCGCGGGCCGTGCCGATCTACCAGACCACGTCGTTCAGCTTCACCGACACCGAGCAGGCGGCCAGCCTGTTCAACCTCGAGATCCCCGGCCACATCTACAGCCGCATCTCCAATCCCACCGTTGCCGTACTTGAGGAGCGGATCGCCGCGCTCGAGGGCGGCGTCGGCGCGGTCTGCACGGCCAGCGGCATGGCGGCGTTCCACCTGGCGTGCGCCACGATCGCCTCAGCGGGCGACCACATCGTGGCCAGCCGCAACATCTATGGCGGCACCCACAACATCCTGAGCCTCACGCTGCCCCGCTTCGGCATCACCACCACGTTCGTCGACCCCCGCGACCTCGATGCGTGGCGCAGCGCCATCCAGCCCAACACCAAGGTGCTGTTCGCCGAGACGCTGGGCAATCCCAACATCGAGGTGCTCGACGTGCCGGCCGTTGCCGCCGTCGCACACGAAGCCGACCTGCCGCTGATGCTCGACGCCACGTTCACCACGCCGCACCTGATGCGGCCTATCGAGCTGGGCGCCGACATCGTGATGCACAGCGCCACCAAGTTCCTCGGTGGTCACGGCGTTGCGATCGGCGGGGTCGTGGTGGATGGCGGGCGTTTCGACTGGGCCGCCTCGGGCAAGTTCCCGACGCTCAGCGAGCCCTATGCGGGCTACCACGGCATCGCCTTCACCGACGAGTACGGGCCCCAGGCGCTGTCGATGCGGGCCCGAGCGGAGGGCCTGCGCGACTTCGGCGCCGCCATGAGCCCGGCGGTGGCGTTCCACCTGTTGCAGGGCGTTGAGACTCTCCCTCTGCGCATGGACCGCCATGTCGCCAATACCGAGGCGGTGATCGAGTTCCTCACCTCCCACGACGCCGTGAGCTGGGTGAGCCACCCGTCGGTACCGTCGCATCCCGATCACGAGCTGGCCAAGCGGCTGCTGCCGCGGGGCGCTGGCGCAATCCTCAGCTTCGGCGTCGAAGGCGGGCGCGAGGCCGGACGGCGGTTCATCGAAGCAGTGCGGCTGGCCTCGCATCTGGCCAACGTGGGCGACGCCAAGACGCTCGTGATCCATCCCGCCAGCACCACCCACCAGCAGATGAGCGCCGAGGATCTGGTCGCTGCTGGCGTCGGCGAGGACCTGGTGCGGCTGTCGGTGGGCCTGGAGCACCCGGGCGACATCATCTCGGACCTGTCCCGCGCCCTGCGGGCATCGCAGAAGGGCTGAACCGATGACAGCTACCGAGATGTTTTCGCTTGACGTCCGTGACCATGCTGTCGGTGTGGCCGCCGGGGGAGTGGTGCCCGATGCAGTGTCGGCGGCCGAGGCGCCGGTGGTGCTGCTCGTGCACGGCGCAGGCATGAACCGCACGGTGTGGCAGCTGCAGACCCGCTGGCTGGCGCACCACGGCTACACGCCGCTCGCCATCGACCTGCCGGGTCACGGCAACAGCGAGGGCGAGCCGCTCGGATCGGTGGCCGAGATGGCCGACTGGCTCGGCGACGCCATCACTGCCGTGGGGGAGCGGCTCGATTGCGCCCAAGTTCGTCTTGTCGGCCATTCGATGGGGTCGCTGGTCTGCACCGAGGCCGCAGCCGCCGATCACGATCGCATTGCTCGCTTGGTGCTGATGGGCACCGCGGCGGGAATGCCTGTCCATCCAGCGCTGCTGGGTGCCGCCGAGAAGAACGAGCTGCTGGCGCCCGAGCTCATGACCGCCTGGGGACACGGCAACCGGGCGCATGTCGCCACCAACCCCACACCCGGGCTGTGGATGCTCGGCGGCAGCGTCGCCCTGCTGGAACGCGCCGACGAGGGCGTGATCCACGCCGACCTGTCCGCCTGCGCGGCCTACGAGGCCGGTGACGTCGCCGCCCGTGTTCAGTGCCCGGTGACCGTCATCGTGGGCAGCGAGGACAAGATGACCCCACCGCGGGCCGCAGCACCGCTGATCGCCGACTTCGCCGACTGCGACGTGATCCATCTCGCCGGAGCCGGCCACATGATGATGAACGAGGATCCGGCCGCCATCCGCACCGCACTTGCGCACGCTTTGGCCTGACGGCACCCGGAATCGACGACCTTCGCGAGCGCAGCGCCCATTGCCGTGCTGGCCACGGCAGCGTCTGCGCCGGCCGGCCGTGCGCGCTTGTCGCGCGGCTGCCATCATGTGCCGGCGGCAATTTGACGCAACCTGCCGCAGAAGGAGCCGGACATGGCAGTCGAGCGATTTCCCGTCGAGGCCTCGCACATCCTGATGTTCGCGAGGTCGATTGGCGACACGAACCCGATCTACAGCGACCCGGAGTACGCCGCTGGCACCGAGGTCGGCTCGATCATCGCGCCGCCGACGTTCGCACAGTCGAGTGCGCAGTTCGACCCCGACTACTTCCTGCGCCCCAAGGCCGACAAGAAGTGGTTCGGCAGCGGCCGCACCGCCTCGGGCACCCTGGTGCGCGACCTGTCCGAGGCCGACGGCGATGACGTCGCCGACGAGCGCGAGGACGACAAGCAGTCCGGCGCTGCGGCAGGTGGGCTGCACGCCGAGCAGCACTTCACCTATCACCGGCATCTGAAGCCGGGCGACGTGCTGCACACGGTCACCTACGACGGCGAGCGCTGGGAGAAACAGTCCAAGCGGGCGGGCATCCTCAAGTTCTCCGAGGCCGTCACCGAGTACCGCGACGAAGACGACGAGCTGGTCATCACGGCCAAGGGCGTCGGCGTCGTCACCGAGAAAGTCATCGACGGCTAGGCCGGAGATGACCCATCAAACGCGGATCGACAACTAGCGGTTCGCCACTGGCACGAACGCAGCACTCACCACCCAGGAAGGCACACAGACATGGCACTCAGCGCATCGCAGCTCAACGTCGGCGACAGCTACTCCGAGCAGATCGTCGATGACCTCACCCGCACCCAGATCGTCCAGTACGCCGGCGCGTCGGGCGACTACAACCCAGTCCACACCGACGAGAAGTTCGTCACCGAGGTGGCCGGCTACCCGACGGTGTTCGCCCACGGCATGCTCACCATGGGCATGACCGGCCGCATGGTCACCAACTACGTCGGCGACGGCCGCCTCACCTACTACGGCGTGCGGTTCACCAGCCAGGTGTGGCCCGGCGACACGCTCACCGCCAAGGCCGAGGTTGCCGATATCCGCGACGAGGGCGGCCAGAAGCTGGTCGATCTCACCATCACCACCACCAACCAAGACGACCGGCCAGTCCTCACCGGCCAAGCCACCGCCCGCCTCGACGACTGAACGGCGCTAGCCCTTGGCGCGCCCGGCGCGGTGCTAGCGCTGCACCCGTTGGGCGCTGTGCTAGCCCTTCGCCCTTCCGGCGAAGCCGAACAGCTTGCCGGCGACCTTGCGGATCTGGATCTCCTCTGAGCCCTCGGTGATCCGGTACCGGCGGTGGTGCCGGTAGATGTGCTCGAAGGGCATGTGGCGGCCGTAGCCGTTGCCGCCGCAGCTCTGCATGGCCCGGTCGGCAGCATCGCAGCAGAACCGGTTGCCCCGGTAGTTGCACATGGCCACCTTGTCGGTGATCTCCATGTGGTCGACGCCCTCGTCCATCTCCCAAGCGGTCTTCCAGATGAGCGCCCGAACCATCTCGGCTTCGGTGTACAGCTCGGCCAGCGGGAACTGGATGGCCTGGTTCTGCGCCAGGGGCTTGCCGAACGTGGTGCGGTTCTTCACATAGTCGACCGCCACATCGATGCAGTGCAGGCCGGCGCCGACCGATGACGCGGCCTGGCGGATCCGGTTCTCGTGCACGAAGAGCTGCGCTGTCTGCAGGCCCCGTCCCTCGGTGCCGAGGATGTCGTCGTTGCTCACCCGCACGTCAGTCAGCCGCACGTGGGCGTGGTCGGTGGGCATGTTGAAGGTCCACATGAACTTCTCCACCGCAAACCCGGGCGTGTCGACCGGCACGATGAAGCAGGTGATGCCGTGCCCCTCGCCGGGGTTCCCCGAGGTGCGGGCGAAGATGTAGTCGTGGGTGGCGTGGTGGAGCCCGGTGTTCCAGTACTTCTCGCCGTTGATCACCCACTCATCGCCGTCGCGCACGGCGGTGGTTTCCATCCAGGTGGCATCGGAGCCGTGCAGCGGCTCGGTGAGGCCGAAGCCGATGCGGGCCTGGCCCTCCAGCATCTTGGGGATCCAATACTCCTGCTGGGCGGGTGAGCCGTAGCGCTCCATCATCAGCACGGTCGGGAAGTTGCCGATGATCGAGTTCTCGTTCTGCAGGTCGTTGTGCAGCCCGAGGCCGCGGCGCGCCAAGTGCTCGCGGATGATGGCCATGCCCAGGTTGGTGCCGTTGCTGCCGCCGAAACGCTCGGGCAGGTGCCAGCGCAGGAAGCCCGCCTTGTCGGCCTCCTTGCGCATGCGGACCAGCAGGGCTTCCCATTCCGCATTGGGCAAGCCCTCGCGCTCCCAGTCGGTGCGCGAGTCTTCTCGCCGGTGGTCAAAAAAGCGGATGTTGTCGTCTTCGTTCTCGATGGGCTTGATGACGTCGTCGATGAACGTGTCCAGGTCGTCGAGCAGCTGGGCGATGTCGGCGGGGATGGTGAAGTCCATGCGCGGCAAGCTACCCGGCTGCCTGCGGCCCCCGCCGACCCGGCGCGCCGCCCGCGCAAAAAAACGATGTGCGCGTAACTACGCCAATGGCGTATACCATCGGCGATGGATGGACGCCTGTACACGGTCGTAGAAACACCTACGTATCTTGCGGACGCCACGGCATTTCTGTCTGAGACGGAGCGTGAAGAAATTGTCAACCGTGGCGCTGCCAACCCGACTGAGGGGGTTTCGCTCGGAGGGGGCATCCGCAAGATGCGCGTCAAACTGCCAGGACGCGGTAGGCGAGGTGGCGCCCGGATCGTGTTCCTGTTTGGAGGCGACCAGATGCCGATCATCCTGCTAGCTGCGTTTAGGAAGAATGAGAAGGCCGGCCTCACGCCCAAGGAACGTCAAGCACTCGTCGACATCGGCAGGCGCCTGTCTGCTGGCGATGGGGGGCTGAAATGAAGTCAGCATTTGACAAGATCAAGGCTGGCCTCCGTGACGCTGAGGCGTATCTGGACGGCGAGCGAAGCGGTTTCGTGACTCACGAGGTGGTGGTCGCCGAGCCAGATGTCAGAGCGATCCGTGCCAGAACTGGGCTCTCGCAGGATGCGTTCGCTCGCAGCATCGGTGTCGCGCCGAGCACATTGAGAAACTGGGAGCAGGGACGCCGTCGCCCCCAGGGGCCCGCTCGCGTGCTCTTGGCACTGCTTGACCAGCAGCCCGGGATTATTCAGGAACGGCTCGGCGCCGTGCGGCGCTAGCGGTCTGGGCGTGGACGCGCGGGAGGATGCAACAGCAATGAAGATGTCGGTGTTGGTGTGGTCGGATTACCTGTGACCGTGGTGCCACTTGGCACGGGCCCGGGCGGTCCGCCTGGCTGAACGGCACGATCTCGACATCACCTGGCTGGCGTACGAGATCCATCCCGAGGTGCCGCTCGAGGGCGTCGAGGTTCGCATGAGCTTCGAGCGAATTGCCGAGATGGCCGAAGCCGAAGGCATCACGTTCGTGGTGCCCAAGCGCCTGCGCAACAGCGCCAAGGCGCACCAAGCCGCGCTGGCCGTCGAGCACGCCGACCCCGACGCCGCCGAGCGCTATCACGACCGGCTCTATGCGGCCTACTGGGAAGACGAGCTCGATGTCGCCGATCCTGAAGTGCTGGTCAGCCTGGCGGCAGACGTGGCCATCGACCCAGACGTGCTGCGACGGGTCGTCGCCAACGACGAGCTGCTGTCGGCCTTGCGGGCGTCGATGACCCGGGCGAACGAGTGGGGGATCAGCGCCACGCCGAGCTGGTTGTTCGACGGTCGCCTCGTGATCCCGGGCGCGCAAGACGACGACTTCATGGCCGACGTGATCACGCGGCTGCGTGAGCGGCCTGCACCGCCCGTCGGCTAGGAGTTTGCGGCTTTCGGCGGTGGCACCACGGGCAAGCCGTGCTCTTTCCAACCTTCGATGCCGCCGTCGAGATCGGTGGCCCGTGCGAATCCCAGCTGCTGGAGCTGGGCCGCGGCAAGGCTCGAGCTGTAGCCCTGATTGCAGACGATGACCAGATGGTCGTCGAGACCCGCCGCGGTTCCCTCCGAAGCGCCCGAGTCCGGATCGAGGCGCCACTCCAGCACTAGCTGCCCGATGTGCTCGGAGCCCTCGATGACGCCGGTCCGCTCCCGGTCATCTCGCGGGCGAATGTCGATGACACGCAGTTGCGACTCGCCGTCGCCGCTTCCGGAGCCCATCAGCTCTGCCAGCTCAGCGGGCGCGACCCGCTCCAGTCCCGAACGCGCCTCGTCCAGCAGATGGTGGATGGTCTTGCGCCGAGGCTCAGGCATTGCTCAACGCTCCCAACGCTGCGATGCCCGCGATCCTAAGACGCACTGCCGCGCCCCAAGGCGCGCCGGTCCGCAGCTGCTGCCCAACGGTCGGCGATCAGGCAGGCTTCTCGATTCCGACGGATGTCGAGCAACGGCCCAAGGGAAACGACCACGCTCGTAGCGTGCGTCGCTAGACCGAGACTGGCGTCTTGTCGATGGTTCGCTTCAGCGCTTCAGCGATGATGTCGATCATCGCTTCGAGCAACGCTCTGACCGGCACGGGCAGTTCGTCAGGCTGTGTGTGCCGGTCGGGGTCGTCATGCCATATCTCGCGCGCCGCCTCAAGCAGCTCAGAACAGCGGCGCTGCTCGGAATAGGTGAGATCGAACCGTTCCCATTCGGGCGCGTCGAGATCGAGGACGTAAACCTCGTCGTGAAAGACATCCGAGCCTCGGCTGAGCACGATTCGGAACTCGACAGCAGCGTCGGTGTCACTCATCTGACTGTCTCCTGACCCTGAGTTCGGCGGTTGTCTTGATCGTCTGCTTTTCTAGATCATTGATATCGCGTCTGAGCTGCTTCAGTTCGTCAGCGATGCGGCCGGTGAACTTCTTGACGATCCAACCGATGGTGAAAAATGCTCCCCCAGCGACAGCAGCGACAGCGCCATGCTCGGTCAGACTCTCCACCGCCGCAGCGTAACCACACAAACCGTATGGGGCCACAACCGGTTTTGATGCCCCATGGGGTCACGAACAGCCGCAAGGGCAAGGCAGCGGGGGAAGCACTGCCGACGCGCATCACGCTGGTCGAGCTGTCTAGCCAATCGCATGATTCCCCAGCGCTGCCCAAGGCGCCTCGTCGACAGCTCGGCAGCGCCGCCGCCCCGCGGCACAGCGGCCACATTGCGCAAGATGCCGTGCTCGAACACCCACCGGAAAGCCGGCGTGGTCCGTCCGCCGTGGCCATGGGTGGCGATGCGGTGGTGAAGCTCCACCATCAAGCCGCCGTCATCGGCGCGAAACATCGGCCGTTGCCACCATGCCGGGGCCGCACATCCACGAAGGTCGAACCCCAGAACGCGAACCCGCGGTCGTCGCCGCTGCCGCTGACCGAGCCGATGCGCTTCGCGTCGGCATCGGTCGGCGCTGGCGCTCGGACGAAGTGGCTGGGCGAGCTGAAACGCACCGATCAGCGGTCCAGCTAGCCCCTGATGGCATAGGTGATGGCCTATCCAGGAATGGGGTTGTCGGACGCTCCCTTGTCAAGTGTGGTGGTTAGGCGACGTGAAGTCGGGCCTGTTGCCGGTGTTTTTCGTCTCGCCACATTCTGCGGATGACGCGGTTGGCGAGGTGGCGTTTGTGGGCTCGTCGTGCTTCGCGTCGGGTCTTGCCCTCGCCGGTTTTTCGGGTGAGGTAGGCGGCGGCATCGGGCTGGCTGCGGGCCTGGGTGACCGACGCGATGTGCAGCACGGAGTTGATGCGCCGGTTGCCTCTGAAGTCGAGCCGGTGCTTGACGGGCTGGCCGCCGCCTTCGCCTGAGGACAAGGCGACGGCGCCGGTACCGCACCAGCGGGCGAATTTGGACTCGCGGTCGAACCGGGTGGGGTCGCCGACCTCGCACAGCAGGGTGGCTGCGGCGATGGGGCCGATGCCGGGCTCGTCGCGCAGGGTGGTGCCGTGGCGGTCGAGCAGCTCGTCGATGAGACGCTCCAGGCGGCGGATCTCGCGGCGCGCTTCGCGGTCTTGTTCGATGAACGCTTGAAGCTGGGCCAAGCGGTAGCTGCCGGCGGGGGTCGGGCAGGCGGCGGGGTCGAGGTGTTCGAGGCGGCGCAGCCGGCTCTCGATCTTGCCGACTGTGGTGAGCTGGTCACGTATCTCGGTGGGGAGCTTGGAGATCTGGTCCGCGATGTGGTGCAGCATCAATGTGCGAGCAGCCACAAGGGTTCTGCGGTGCTCGAGCACGGCCTCGATCTGAGCGACGAGGGGGTCATAGACCTCCAGCGCTTGGACGGGGCCCAGCGTCGGCTCGGCCAGCAGCGCCCGCGCCGAGGCGACCGCGTCGACGGCGTCGGTCTTGCCCAGCCGCCGAGATCGGCGCTGCGCGGCCGAGCGGGACGCGGGCACCTCGCGGGCGTCGAACCCCGCCGCGGCGAGAGCGATCGCGACATGGGCTCCCCATTTCGCCGAGCCCTCCACGCCGACCTGCTCGACGCCGTGCACGTCGAGCAGATCGATCGCAGCGGCGTAGCCCGCAGCGGTGTTCGCGTAGGTCTCGTGGCCGATCTCGACGCCGTTGGCGTCGACGATCCCCAAAGTGAAGGTGTCCTGGTGGGGGTCGATCCCCCCGACCGCAGATGTCATGCTGTGCTCCTGCTGGAAGTGATGTTCCGGTGGGTCCGGGACGGCAGGGGCGCTTCGTCACAACCGAGTCGAGACAGTCAGGCTCCCTTCAAGACAGGAGCGCTCCTGCCGGCCCCACGCTCGACGCGACAGGTCAATCAACAGGCACCAGGCCAGAATTTTGTGGAGTCACCGCCGAGCACGAGGCCGGACCGTAACCCCCTGGCAGAAAGCCCCGGCAGACCCAACAGTGACACTCGGGACTTTTGTGTATCGGGCGTGATCTGAGGGGCCGCAGCGCTAGGGGCTGTGGGCTGGGAAGGATCATGTCTGTGACTGATCATGACGTGCTGGCTGTGCCGGCGGGCGATGCTGCCGGCGAGGCGGCGATGAAGGACTGGGCCGAGATGCTCGTGGACCGGGCGCGTGCCCAGGGCGTGGAGCTGACCGGCGTGGGAACATCGGATTCGAATCACTCCTCATGCGCCATATGTGGTTATGGAGCATGTGGCTCCCGAAAATGTGAAATTGTTGATCAGTTTCAATCGGCCCGCACGAGGAAGGTGTCAAGAGGTGCCTGAGCCCGAAGAGGAAACAACCAAATGAGGGGACCCGTGCGGGAGACGCTTGCGGTGCTGTTGTGCGCGGTCCCACTGGCGCTAGTCGTCGGTCCAGTCGGCGCTCACGAACCTGCTGCTGTGTTGCCGCCTGCAGATGTCATGGGCGAGTGCGGCGTTGGCCCGGGGGCTCGAGCGATCGTCGTGGCTAGCGATCGCGCGGCACAGAGCGATATGTACAACGCCGTCTCTCTGCTTCAAGTGATGCGGCCCTTGGGTCCTGGAGGTGCGTGCCTCGTGCTCGCGGGGTCGAGGGACGGAGCCTTCCCGTCGGATCAGCGTGAGCGGTTGCGAGGAATCGAGGGATTGGTGATCGTGCTTGGGGGCGAGGCGGCGGTTCCAAACAGCAAGCTTGAAGGCATCGAACACGCTCGGCTGAGCGGCGATGATCGTTGGCACACTGCCGAACTTGTCGGCCAGCTCGCGACCTATTTTGGCGTCGAGTTCTTGGACTAGAGGCTGTCTGCGATCGTCCATCAGGACTTCCTCTCACGAGAAACCCCGACTGTCAACAACCTCCGTCAGTTTCAGAGTTGGGGAGCCGTCGCGAGCAGTACCCGAGAGTGATGTCAGGGGTTGTCGATGAACTCCACCCAGTTGCCGTCGGGATCTTCCACCATCCCGACCACCACGCCGGGCCGCGCTTCGAGCCGTCGCCAGATGACGTTGGCCCCGGCGTCCTCGCAGGCGGCCATGACTTCCTCGAAATTGCCGACGTTGAAGGTGAAATAGCGCAGCCCGGTGGCGCCGGTGATGCCGCCTGTGGCCCCCGTCGGCACGTCAGCCACAGGCACCACCAGCTTGAGCAAGCTCTTGTCTGCCCACAGCCGGTGCATCTGGGCGATGCCCACCTGCTCCATGTTGAGCGTCGCCTCGAATTTCAGTCCGAGCACGTCGCGGTAGAACGCGAGCATCTCGTCGCCGTTGGTGGTGACGATGCCGAGGTCGAAGCCCTCCTTGGTCGGTTGCAGTGCCACGTTGTCCCCTGTCTGTGTTTGTTCTGCGCTTGATCTGCGCTTGATCAGGTTGGTCGGCCGGTGTGCTCAGTCGTAGCTGGCGCCGAGGCCGGCGCGGGCGTCGGTCTGGATGCCGTACGGCGGGATCGGGTAGCGCAGGCCGTTCCGCGCCAGCGCCTCCATGCCCTCGACTGCCACCACCAGGTCCTCGGGCGTGAGCGCTATCAGCAGCTCGTCTTCCATCACGCCGCCGTAGCGCCGCTCGGCGAAGCAGGGGAGCGACACGCTGGGCTCGCCGGTGCGCAGCGCCCGGCCCCACGAGTCGGCGCAGGCCGATTCGCCCACGCAGCCCCATTCCAGCTTCTTGTACTCCCGCCACTGCAGGCCGTTGATGAAGATGATCATCTGAGCCGGGGTGGCGTAGATCATGCAGACATCGGGCGGGTCCAGTC
The DNA here is from genome assembly GCF_965203655.1 of Candidatus Poriferisodalis sp. Lineage (GTDB taxonomy): Bacteria > Actinomycetota > Acidimicrobiia > Acidimicrobiales > Poriferisodalaceae > Poriferisodalis. The sequence goes on along the minus strand of NZ_CBDBDD010000002.1, from coordinate 19,931 downwards.
GCTTCGACGACAGCGGCGACACGACCATCGCCTCATAGGTGCCGTAGGGCACGAAGTCCATGGCGTGCTGGTGCGCGGAGGCGTCTTCGAGGGTCTCGTACCACACCCCGGCCATGCGGTCGCCCGACAGCCACTTGTCGTCCTGGGGGTGCAGGCCGATGACGGCCCCGCACTGGGCACCGACCAGGTCGTCCATAGTGATGCCGACGGTCCAATTCAGCCGGCACGCCATCCCCACGATCTGATCGGTGGTGTGGATGGCCTTCGGGCGGCGCACCCGCGGCACTTCGTTCATCGCCTCGACTGTCTCGAAGAGCTTCATGCCGATGGGTGTCGTGCGGATGCGCAGCACGGCCTGCAGCCGCGCCAGCAGCTCGTCCCAGTCGATGGATGCCGTGCGCACGTGCGCTGCGGTCTCGGTAGTTGCGTCGGCGGTGTCGGTCTGAGTCACGGCTGCCCCCTGTATTTCCCGCTCTTGTTCCCCATGTCTATGTGATTGGGCTCACGGGCCGCTCGGGCCACGGCTTCGCCATTCGGCTCAGCCTCGTGTGCACGGCGGCCGTGGAGTTCCCGGAGTTTCCGGCTGCCGTATTCGGGAGGTCACGCTAGTTCGGCGACCACTAGCGTGAGCCGCCGAGCGAGCAGAGACCGGGTCAGCAGATCGGGTGATCGGAGACGGGGCAATGGCAGACGGACTGAGGGTCGAGCGGGACGGGCGCGTCGGGCTGGTGATCATGGATCGCCCGCCGCACAACTTCCTGAGCTACCGCCAGGTGCACGACATTGCCGACGCCATGGTGGAACTCGAAGAGGACATGAGCATCGGCTGCGCCGTGCTGGCCGCCGAGGGCCGCTCGTTCTGTGCTGGCGCCGACTTGGGCGGCGAAGGCGTCGGCGGCGGTACCGAAGAGAAGGTCGGCGGCAGCGCCACGCTGCAGCTCTACCAAGGGTCGGGCCGGCTCTTCGATGTGACGCTGCCCATCGTCGGGGCGATTCATGGCCCCGCCATCGGCGGCGGCTTGGGCTTGGCGATGGTGCCCGACATCCGCATCACGTGCCCCGAGGCCCGGTTCTGCGCCAACTTCGCCTCGCTGGGCATCCACCAAGGCTTCGGCATGAGCGTGACGATGCCGCTGCTGCTCGGGCCTGAGCGTGCCGCGAAGGTGCTGCTGGGCGCCAAGCGGTACAAGGGCGACGAGGCGGTGGACCTGGGCTTGGCGGACGAGTGCGTGCCCGCCGATCAGGTGCGCGACCGTGCCATCGAAGTGGCACGTGAGATCGCGACCAATGCGCCGCTGGCGGTGCGGGCCATCAAGGCCACGCTTCGACTCGGTCTCGGTGACAAGGTGCGCGAGGTCACCCAGCGCGAGGCAGCCGAACAGCTGCGCCTGTCGGGCACCGAAGACGCCCGCGAGGGCATGAAGGCCGTCAGCGAACGCCGCCCCGGCAACTTCGTCGGCCGCTAGGCCGAGCAATAGGCCCTGGGCCGCTAGGCCGAGCAATAGGCCCTGGGCCGTTAGGCCGAAGGAGGGCTCGCTACAAGTCGACTCCGGCGAGGTGCGTGAGGGTGGCGAGGTCGTGGACTTCGAGCCGGCCGCGACGGCTCGCATCGAACCCCCAGCCCTTGAAGCTCAGCGTCCACAGCTCGTCGCCGATCACGATGCTGCGCACGATCCTCCGCGGCTCGTGGTTCGGCCAGCAGACCGAGATCGACTCGTCGCCCCGCAGCAGACCCAGTCTCGCGGCCTCGCCTTCGAAGGAGGGATCGTGGTAGCAGTCGAAGCCGGTCATGCCCGCCTCGCCGGGCTCGCAGGCCAGCACGCCGCTGCCGGTCTCGACGATCAGGTACTCGATGTCGGAGGAGAACTCGCTGCGTTCGGCTGACGGCAGGTCGTCGACGGTGAGCTTGCGGCAATCGGTGATGCCGGGGCGCTCGTCGGGATCAGCATGCGACACACGGCCGAACTCCTCGATGGACCGGTCCTCGACACGCAGCACCACCGCCCCGGAGAAGTCCTGCCACACCGTCACCGGCACCACAGCGAGCCGTTCTGGCGCCCACCACAGAAACGCTCGGTGGTCCCAGCCGACGTCGTGCCATCCGTCGGGTGCAGCCCACACCGACACCTCGCGGGGATCGGCGAGGTTGCTGACGTCGAACAGCGACACCTTCGCGCCGGTGATGCGCCCTTCGAGATCCGCATCGGCGCCCACGCCGAGCACGAGATCGTCGCTGATGGGATGCAGGTAGCTGGAGAACCCGGGAATCTTCAGCTCGCCGATCACGCGCGGGTCGGCCGGAACCGACAGGTCGACGGTGTAGAAGGGGTCGATCTGGCGGAACGTGACCACGTAGCCGATGTCGCCGGCGAAGCGCACCGACTGGACGTTCTCGCCCCGGCCGATGTCGCCCACGCTGCCGATCTCGACCAGCACGTCGCCCTGCTGTTCGAGCACCCGCACATGCGACTCCGACTCGTCGCCCCACGGGTTGCGCACGGTGGTGACCACCCGCAGGTAGCCCTCGTGCTCGGACAGCGAGAACTGGTTGTGGATCTCTCCTGTCACCTCGCCCGACGCCTCGTAGCTGGCGCTGCCGTCACCGGAGATGTCGAACCGGTGCAGGGCAGTGCGGCGCTCCTGCCAGGCACGCCTCCAGCCGTCCTCGTCGTCGGCGAACTGCTCGGGGTCGAACCAGCGGGTCGTCGCGACGTACAGCGAATCCACTGACGCGTACACCGTGTCGCCGGGGGCAGTGACAGCGGTCGACGACGATGGGTCGATGTCGCCGCTGACTGGCACGCTCATCACGGTGCTGATGCCGAAGCCGGAGAACACCGACGGGGCATGCACATCGGCGCAGTCGGTGAGCTGCTGCCCCCCGGCGACCTCGCCGTTGCCGGTGGCGTAGCGGGGCAGCCAGTCATCGAGCGTCGAGTTCAGCACTGCCCTGCGGTTCACCCGCTCGGCGGTGTCCTCGCCTTGGGAGCTCTGCGGGTACACGAACGAGAAGTTGTGATGCGGGTCGTAGCGCATGATGACGCGTGCGATGCCGCCGACGCTGCGAGCGCTGAGGTAGTCGCCCTCCACTCGCATGGTGTCGACGATCGACAGCCGGCCGTCGATGAGGTCGATGCGCTGCAGCACCGTCTGGGGCACGTGAAAGTCGTCGTCGAAGAAGCGCACGATCAGCAGCAGGCTGTCTCCGTCGATGAATAGCTCCGGCGACCAACCCTCGGCCACAGTGATCGTGTCGATGACCTGACGCCGAGCGACATCCACGACGACGAGCTCGCCGCCTGACAGTGTGAAGATACGGCGACCGTCGGTCTTGACGAAATCGGCCTCGTCGACACCTCGTTCCTGCACATTGGTGCCCGAGAAGTCGACGCCCTCCACCGGTGCAGTCGCAGAGAGGGCGCCGCTGTCGCCATCGGCCATTTCCTCGTCAGCCATGTCCTCGTCGAGGCCGAACCAGCCGCCGCCGCCAAAGCCCCACGGGCCGACCCGTGCTGCGTACTCAGTACGCAGGTGCTCCAGCAGTGCACCGCAGTCGTCGAAGTGCACCAGCGCAGCCGTGAGGACGATGTCGTCCTCACCGAGCACGACCACCGGCAGATCGGGATCGCCGGCGGGATCATCAGGACTGCTGCCGGGATCAGACGTCCCGGTGCACGCGGTGGCGAGCAGTACCGCGCAGGCGAGAGCGATGGGGGTCCGGTGCAAACGCCGCATGTCGTGTGTCCCCCGCCGCCGTGCCGGTCGAACCGGGATGCTGAATCATCATGATCTCATGCCAGCCCTGTGAATCGTGTTCAGGGCGGCCACTGGGCGCGACATCATGGGAGCTATGGACAGCATGCGAGTCGCGATCACCGGTATTCGAGGGCTAATCGGCGGCGCACTCGCCGCGAGTTTGCGCGCGGACGGTCACGAGGTGGTCGGCATCTCGCGACGGCCCGGCTCGGTTGATGCTTCGAGCGCCGCCGACGGGGCTGGCCAGTCGACGGTCGCGTGGGACGTGGCTGAGGGGACCATCGACGCATCTGCACTTGAGGGGCTCGACGCCATCGTCCACTTGGCGGGGGAGAGCATCGGCGGGCGGTGGACTGCTGCGCGCAAGGCAGCGATCATGTCGAGCCGCGTCGATTCCACCCGGCTGCTTGCCGGGGTCATCCGTGAGCTCGAAGTCAAGCCATCGGTGTTCGTATGCGGCTCGGCGATCGGCTTCTATGGCAACCGGGGCGACGAGGAGCTGACCGAACGGTCGCTGCCGGGCGACGGTTTCCTAGCCGACGTGTGCATGCGCTGGGAGCGCGCCGCGGTGCCGATCTCCGATGCCGGGGTGCGATTGGTGCGTATCCGCACCGGTCTCGTCGTGGGGCCCGGTGCCGAGGCCATTGAGCGGATGGCGAAGATCACGCGGCTCGGTGCCGGCGGCCCGCTGGGATCCGGTCGCCAATGGTGGAGCTGGATCAGCCTGGAAGACGAGGTGCGGGCTATCCGTCATCTCATCGACAGCGATGCCAGCGGGGCGTACAACCTGACAGCGCCCAATCCCGTCCGTCAGCGCGACTTCCAGCGTGCGCTGAGCGCGGCGCTAGGACGCCCATCGTTCCTGTCGGCACCGAAGTTCGCGATCCGAGCAGCGCTCGGCGAGATGGGCCAAGCGCTACTGCTCGACTCGACACGGGTCATGCCCGACGCCCTCACCGAGGACGGCTTCGAGTTCAGCCACCTCGACCTCGCAGGCGCTCTCGCCGCCGCTGTCTGACCGATCGCTGCGCTGGCCGATGGCCGTGAGCAGCACATCCGGTTCGTACGAGCGCTCGCGGTGTGCTCGATTGATCGTGCGCAGCCGGTCACGCGGGATGCTTGGGCTTCTAGCGTGACCGGCATGGCACAGAGCGATGGTCCTGGCAACGATGCTGGTGGCAACGGCGCCGCTGGCGCGCTGGGCGTGACCGTCCGGCGCGATCGGTGGGGGATCGCTCATGTCGAGGCGTCGTCGGCCGAGGCTGCGTTCGCCGCGCAGGGATGGGTGGCGGCCGACGACCGGATCTGGCAGATGGAGTGGGATAGGCGCCGGGCCATGGGCCGCTGGGCCGAGGTGGTTGGGATGGTCGGCGCCCGTGAGGACGCCTTCTTCCGTCGGCTCGGGCTGGCCGCGATCTCCCAAGCCGACTACGCGGCGCTCGACGGGCGCACCCAGGCGATGTGCGAGGACTATGCGCGCGGTGTGAACCGATGGCTCGCCACACACGAGGACGCGCTGCCGGCCGAATTCGAGCACCACCCGGCCCCGCCCGAGCCCTGGGAGCCGTGGCACTGCGTGGCCGTGTACAAGCTGCGCCACATCTTCATGGGAACCCTCACCCGCAAGCTGTGGCGGGGGCGGATCATGGCCCAGGCTGGCCCCGAAGCTGTGATGGCCACGGTCGGCGACACCGAGGCCGATGCGGCGATGGTGCCGGGAGAGGGACCTCGCCCCGATCTGCTGGCCGACGCAGCGAACGTGCTCGATGCGTGCGCGGCCGACATGGCGGGGCTGGCGGCAGCGATGGACTCCGACGGAGCGTCCAACTCATGGGCGCTCAGCGGGGAGCGCACCGCCAGCGGCAGGCCGCTGCTGGCCGGCGATCCGCACCGCGGCATCGAGTTCCCGAACGTGTACCACCAGTGCCACCTGCGCTGCGACGAGTTCGACGCGATCGGGATGGGCTTTCCCGGCGTGCCCGGCTTTCCCCACTTCGGCCACAACGCGGAGGTGGCGTGGGGCATCACGCACGGCATGTGCGACGACACCGACGTCTTCGTGGAGCGCTTCGAGCCTGGCTCGACGCTGGGCGAGCCGTGGTGGATCGAGCAGCTCCAGATCCGGGGCGAGGGCACCGTCGAGGTGCTGTGCGGCTCCACGCCGAGGGGTCCAGTGGTGCTCGGCGATCCTGCCGACGGCGTTGCACTGTCGATGCAGTGGACCGGCATGTTCGGCCCCGACACGACGCTGGATGCCCTGTGGCCGATGCTTGTCTCGGGATCGACGGCCGAGCTGATCGAGGCGGTCAGGCCGTGGGTGCTGCCGGTCAACAACCTGCTGGCGGCCGACCGGGCCGGGTCGATTGCTTTCAAGATCCGGGGACGTGTGGTCGAACGCCAGCCGGCGAGCCGCTGGACGCCGGTGCCGGGCACCGATGAGTTCGCATGGGATGGCCTCGAACCGGTGCCGTTCGAGGACCTGCCGGAATGGACCGACCCCGAACGCGGCTTCCTCGTCACAGCCAACAACCGCACCGCCGACGGCGGCCCGTACATCTCGCTGGACTTCGCCGGCCCGAGCCGCCACGACCGCATCTGCGAGCTGGTGACGCCGATGACGGGTGCCACGGTGGCCGACATGAGCGCCGTCCACGGCGATGTGACGTCGCTGGTGGCCTCCAACGTTCTCGGCCTGATCACCGAGTACGCGGTCGAATGCGGCCACGAGCTCTCGCACACGCTGCTCGACATGCTCGCCGACTGGGACCAGCGCATGACCGCCGATTCGGCGCCGGCGACGATCTACGCGGTCATCAAGCGGCGGCTCATCGAGGCAATCATCGAACGACTCGGCATCGTCGGCGCCCAGCTGGGCGCGGCGGGATGGCCGCCCGCCGCAGAAGCCAGCCGGATGGCGGCGGGCGCCGCCACGCGCATGCTCTGCGAGCGCAACCTCGACGTGGTCCCGGGGCTCGACAACCCCATCGGTCGGCGCATGGCCACCAGCGCCTGCGTTGACGAGACCGCGGCCGAGCTGACTCAGCGGCTCGGCCCCGATCCGCACGCGTGGACGTGGGGGAAGGTGCATCGCATGGCCTCGCCGCACCCGCTCGCGTCAGCGCTCATGACGGCGCGGGATCTGCACCCGCCAGTCGACGGCTGCGCCGGCGACGGCGACACGGTCCGCCAAGGCGGCACCGCGCCCGAGACGGGCGAACGGGCCATCCACGGCTCGGTTGCCCGCTACGCATTCGACCTCGGCGACTGGGACAGCTCCGGTTGGGTAGTCCCACATGGCGTGTCGGGCGTGCGCGGCAGCGGCCACGATCTCGACCAGCGTCAAGCTTGGCTGAACTGCGAGCTGCTGCCGATGTCGTACAGCCCGCAAGCAGTGGCCTCAGTCACCGTGCATGAGCACGAGCTCTAATCCGGCGTCCCAGCACTGCCGCTGCAGGCGCGCTGCGATCGGGTCGTTGTGAGCTCCAACCGGGACGCTGCGCCCTTCCTTCGTCGGCACCGATTGTCTCCCGAGGCCTCCGCCTACAAGGCCCGACGCAAGCCGTCGGTGCCGATCCAGATGCCCGATCTGACCGACCATGCGGCGGTGGAGCGCTGGCGTGCCGAAACCAATGCGCTGTGGGGAGACGACGACGACCCAGCGGTGCCTCACGGCCGAGAGGTCATCGGCGGCATCGCCTGTCGAGTGGCCGGCCCGCCCACCGGCGCGCCGATCCTGGTTTATGCACACGGCGGTGGCTATGTGCTGGGCAGCGCGGCTGTGGCGATCCCGATCACCGCACGCCTCGCAGCCACTGGCTTGCGCGTGGTCTCGGTGGACTACCGCCAACCGCCCGAGCACCCGTTTCCCGCGGCACTCGACGATGTCCTGGCCGTCTACCTCGCGCTCGCCACCGGAGACACCCCAGTGGCGCTCGCCGGTGACTCATCCGGGGGAGCGCTCGCTCTCGGCGCCGCGGTGACTGCGACAGGTCAGGATCTGCGGCCCTCCGCGATCGCTCTGTTCAGCCCTCTGCTGGACCACGTTTCCGTGCCCGGCAACCCGCTCGCCGACGACGAGGGACGCCGCCTCATCGACTGCTACGCCGGCGACGTCGACCCTGCTGATCCTCGTCTGTCACCGCTACGCGCTGATCTCAGCGGATTGCCCCCCGTGCTCGTTCATGCAGGGGCCGATGAGCCGCTTGCGGCCCAAGCCCGCGAGTTCCAGCGCAAGGCCGCGGCCGCGGGCGTCGACGTCACGCTCGACCTCTGGGAGCACATGTGGCACACGTGGCACTACCACGACCTGCCCGAGGCCGATCAAGCCCTCGCCGAAGCCGCTGCCTTCCTGGCAGCACAACTCACCCCGGCAGAAATGTAGTAATATTGCTACTTATGAGCAGTTCACACGCGGCGGGGCGGCAGATGACGAGCCGGGAATTCAACCAGGCGACCGGTGAGGCCAAATCGGCCGCGCACCGCGGGCCGGTGTTCGTCACCAACCGCGGCCGGCCGACCCATGTGCTGGTGACCTACGAGGACTACCGGTTGCTCGTCGGCGGCGGCCGGTCGCTGGTCGACCTGCTGGGCACGACGCTTGGCGCCGGCGACATCGACCTTCGGTTGCCCGACCGGACTGAGCTCGCTCAGCCGGCTGAACTCGACTGATGTACGTGCTTGACACCAACGTGGTGTCGGAGATCCGCCGCGCCGCGTCCGGACGAGCCGAGCAACGCGTCATCCAGTGGGCTTTACGCGTCGAACCAGCGCTCACGTACATCTCCGTGGTGACCTTCATGGAACTGGAGATCGGCGTGCAACTCGTCGAGCGGCGCGACGAGCCGTCAGGCGTGATCCTGCGGCGATGGCTGGAGGACGATGTGCGGGCTGCGTTCGAGGGCCGCACGCTCCCGGTGGACATCGAGGTGGCGAGGATCGCAGCACAACTGCACGTTCCCGACCCTGCGCCAGTGAGTGATGCCCTGATCGCGGCGACCGCTATGGCGCATTCGATGACCGTCGTCACACGCAACACCAGCGACTTCAGCCGCTTCGACGGCTTGGACGTGCTTAACCCCTGGATCGAGGATTAGTTCACGTCTGCCGGGACTCGGTGCTCAGCCGTGCAAATGGGACGTAACGGCCGCGACGACGGCTTCGGATTGCTCGTAAGGGAGCATGTGGCCGGCGCCGTCGACCAGCTCGACGGTCGCGTCGGGCAGGGCCGCCTGCCATGCGTCGGCATAGGCGGGCGGGATCAGCCGATCTTGGCGGCCCCACACCAGCAGCGTGGGCACCGTCACCCGGTAGGCCCGCTCGGAGAAGCGCCGGTTGGGAATCGGGAACAGGATCTTGCCGGCCATGCCCTGCTGGCGGGCCCGCGCCACCATGAAGCGCGTCAGCGTGGCGTTGTCGGAGAAGTCGGCACCGCCGGTCAGCACCTCTTCGCCGACGTTGGGATCAGCGAAGAGCACCTCGGCAAGCTGGTAGGGGAGCATCGCGAAGATGTCGGGAATCGGGTGGTCGCCCAGCCACATCCCCGCAGGGCACAGCAGGGCCATCCGAGCCACCGACTGGGGCGCCAGCGCCGCCATCTCCGCGGCAATCATGCCGCCCATCGAGTGGCCCATCAGGTGCAGGCCGCCGCCCGTGGCGCCGTTGCTGGGGCCGCCGGTATCCAGCAGGCCCATCTCGGTCGCAACGTCCCAGCCGTGCAGCGCGAAGTCCAGCATGTCGGACAGGCGGTCTTCGTCGGTGTGCTCGCTCCACGCGGGCCACACGGGTGCCACCACGCGCAGCCCGGCAGCGGCTAGGCCTGCGAGTACCGGTTCGTCGCCCAGCCAGCCGCCTGCGCCGTGAAGCGCCATGACCGTCGCGGCGTCAGCCCCAGCCGCATCAACCTCGGCTGGCTCGTAGACGCGCACTGGTGCCGTCACGTCCCGCCGCGTCGTGACGACGACCTCTTCGAAGGCCGGCGCAGGCGCCGTCTCGGTGGCGCTCATGCCGCCGGACCCCGGGGTGCCTCGGGGTAGCGGCGGGCGTCGGTCATGGTGTCCTCGGGACGCACCCGCTCATCCATCGGCTTGCACCACCAGTCCTCCGCGTCGGCAAACTCGTCGCCCCAGATGCCGCGCAAGCCCGGCATCACCTTCTCCGCGAAGAGCTGGCTCGAATAGCGGGTCTTCCAGTCGGGCATGTTCCCCATGTGCAGCAGGCAGAACACCGTGCCCACCCGCAGCCGCTTGATCATGTCCTCCATGCGCTCGCGCACGGTGTCGGGCGAGCCCGCAATGACGTAGCCGCCGTCGACCAAGTCCTTCCAGGTCAGCCGCTTGAACAGCGCCTGGTTCTCCTTGCGGAACTGGTCGAGCTTGCCCGCCTGGATGGTCTTGACCGTCCGGTAACCGGGCGGGTCGGCGAATCCGGGGAACACATGCAGGCAGCGGTTGAAGAAATACAGCATGTGCTCGCTGTAGAGCTCCTCGGCCTCGGCGTCGGTCGCCGCCGTGCAGATGATCTGCGCGAACCCCGCACGCCCCGGCGTCATGGACTTGTCGAGCTCGCCGACACGGTTCCAGTACCCGTCCATCAGCGTCTGGCCCGCCAGATAGCCGTTGAAGCTGAGGTAGGAGTAGTTGTAGTCGTTCTCCAAGCAGAAGTCCCACGTCTCGATCGAGCCGCCGCCAGGGATGTAGATCGGCGGGTGCGGCTGCTGGATCGGCTTGGGCCAGCAGTTCACGTAGCGCAGCTGGGTGTACTTGCCGTCGAACGCGAATACGTCGGGGTTGGTCCATGCCTCCATGATCAGGTCGTGGGCCTCGTAGTACTTCTCACGGGTCAGCGCGGGGATCTGCCCGTAGGTGAAGTTGGTGTCCATCGGCGTGCCCACCGGGAAGCCCGCCACCAGCCGGCCGCCGCTGAGGCAGTCGAGCATGGCGAACTCCTCAGCCACGCGGTGCGGCGGGTTGTACAGGGCGATCGAGTTGCCGATCACGCAGATCGCCGCCTGTGAGGTCCGCCGGGCCAGGCCCGCAGCGATGATGTTGGGGCTCGGCATGATGCCGTAGCCGTTCTGGTGATGCTCGTTGACACCGATGCCGTCGAAGCCGAGCTCGTCGGCGAACTCGAGCTGATCCATGTACTCGTGGTAGACGCCGTTGGCGCGCTCGGGGTCGAACAGCGAGCCGTCGATGTCGACCCAGACCGACCGATGCTCGGTCTTGAAGTCGTCGGGCAGATCGGGCCACGGCATCAGGTTGAACCAGCAGAACTTCACGGTCATGTGGGGACTCCTTCGGGGCTTGGGCTCGGGCGAAGCAACGGTTGCGGCTACCGCCGGGTGACTTGGACGGGGAGGTAGGTGTAGCCGTGAATGAACGACGAGAGCGAGCGCTGGGGCTCGGCTTGGACTTCGATGCGCCCGAAGCGCGGCAAGATCTCCTCCCACAGCACCCGCAGCTGCAGTTCGGCCAGCCGGCTGCCGAGGCAATAGTGGAAGCCGTAGCCGAACGAGAGATGGCTGGCGGCGTTGTGACGCTCGATGTCGAGGTCGTCGGCATTGTCGCCGAAGACGTCCTCGTCTCGATTGGCTGACACGTACCACATCAGGACCTGATCGTCCTTGCGGATCTGCTTGCCGCCGACCTCGCAGTCCTTCGTGGCAGTGCGCCGCATGTACGACAGCGGTGTCTGCCAGCGGATGATCTCCGGGACGAAGTTGGCGATGAGATCGGGATTCGCGATGAGCTTGTCGTACTGATCGGGGTACTTGTTGAGCGCATACACGCTGCCCGACATGGTGTTGCGTGTGGTGTCGTTGCCGCCCACGATCAGCAGGATCAGATTGCCGAGGTGGGCTGCGGCGGGAAGGTGGCTGGTGGCATCGCCGTGGACCAGCATCGAGATCATGTCGTTGCCGGGGTTGGTCCGCCGCTCTTCCCAGAGCCGCTCGAAGTACGGGAGGCAGTCGGCGAACTCCTCGCGCCGCTGGGCGCTGGTCTCGACGATCCCGTCCGGGCCGGGGATGGTGGTGACCAGGTCGGACCATCGGGTGAGTTTCCGGCGGTCTTCCAGCGGGAAGTCGAACAGGGTCGCCAGCATCAGCGTGGTCAGCTCGACCGACACCGTGTCGACCCAGTCGAACGTCTCGCCCTCCGGCAGGGAGTCGAGCACCTTCGTCGCGCGTTCCCGGATGAGCGACTCAAGGTCTCGCAGGTTGGTCGGGGCCATCATCGGCTGGACAGTGCGGCGCTGGCGGCGGTGCTCGGGCGCGTCCATGGTGATGAACGAGTTCAGCGGTGGCGTCGCAGGCAGATCAGTGTCTGTGGGCGGTCCGATGGTGATGCCGTGAGCCGAGCAGAACGTCTCGTCGTCGCTCTCCACGTCGCGGACGTCGGCCCATTTCGTGACTGACCAATAACGTCCTGCCGAACCCAGCTCGTTGAGGTGGACGGGATCTTCCCGACGCAGGCGTGCGAAGTGGTCGTGCCAGCGGTCCTCGCGAAACAGATGAGGGTTCAGCGGGTTGATCTCATCGATGGCGAGATCTGCGGCGGGTGGGACGCCCGCGCCGAAGTGCGCTTGCTCTCGGTCGGGATTCACCGCGCTGCCGGCCCGCCATTCCTCCCGTTCAGCCTCGGTTGCAATCGCCATGCCGGCTCCCTCGCCACTCTGTGCTCTGCGCAGGGCTGTGTTCCGGCCGCGTGACGCCAACCGGCCCGCCAACTTTACGGCGAGGGTTCGCGTGGCAGGCCCAGCACCCGCTCGCCGATGATGTTGCGCTGGATCTCGCTGGTGCCCCCGGCGATGCGCATGCCCGGCGCGTACAGGAATGCCTCGGTCTCGTCTGAAGCCAACATGGCGTCTGCGCCGCGCAGGCTGGCGCCGATGGCGACCTCGTCGTAACCGAGTTCGCTGTTCGCCAGCTTGGCCACTGGCGCCATGCGCGGATCGGCGCCGTGCAGCTCCATCAGCGCCGCCAGGGCATTTCCCCGAGCGTGCAGCTCAGCGAGCGACTGCCGACCCAGCGGTCCCGCATCGCCTGCCGCTTCGATCATCTTGGTGAGGCGTTTGCGAAGGCTGATGACCCCGGAGGAACCGGCGCCGCCCCGCTCGTCTTCCAGCACTGCCATCGCGACGCCCCAGCCGCCGCCGCGCTCGCCCAACAGCGCATCCGCGGGCATAGCGACGTCGTCGAAGAAGACTTCGCAGAATTCGCTGTCGCCGGTCATTTGCTTGATCGGCCGCACTTCGATGCCGGGCAGCGTCATGTCGAGCAGGAAGAAGCTGATGCCGCGGTGCTTGGGGGCATCGGGCTCGGTGCGGGCCATCAAGATGCCGTACTCGGCGAACTGGGCGTTCGACGACCACACCTTCTGGCCGTTCAGCACAAAATGGCTGCCGTCGGGCACTGCAGCGCTGGTGAGCCCGCCCAAGTCTGAGCCGTTGCCGGGCTCGCTGAACAGCTGGCACCACAGCACCTCGCCCGTCAGGATCGGACGCAGGAATTGCTCACGCTGGCGCTCGGTGCCGGTGCGCATGATGGCTTCGCCCGCCAGCACGATCCCCTGCAGGTTCAGGTAGGGGGCAACGCTCGCGCGTTCGCACTCCTCCATCCACACGCCGGTATGCGCCCGGGTCAGCCCACGACCGCCGTGCTCGGTCGGCCAATGCAGCCCGGCCCAGCCGTGGTCGTAGCAGTAGCGCTGCCAGACACGGGCCTGATCATGCAGCGCAGGCACCAGGATGGCGCCGTACGCGGGACACGCCACGCCCGCTTCGACGGCGTCGCGCAGGAACGCAGCCGCCGTCTCTCTGAACGTCTCCAGATCGGACGCCGTCGATGGGCCAGCGAAGGTGTCAGTTGCCGCGTTCATGACGTTCACCGTAGCCGTGGCTGTGCACCTGTGACCAAGATCGACGGCTCGCCATCTGGTGTGCAGGCGCAGTCGTAACATCGCCATATGGGCGACCTCGACCACACCGATCCAGCGCTGACCAACCAGACCATCGATCTGCTGCAGCAGATGATCCGCAATGCCTGTGTCAACGACGGGAGGGTCGAATCGGGCGAGGAGGTCCGCAACAGCGACCTGCTGGAGACGTACCTGGAAGGTCCTGGCGTCGACATGCAGAGCTTCGAGTCCGAGCCGGGGCGCCGATCACTGGTGGCCCGCATCTCAGGCACCGATCCGTCGGCGCCCAAGCTGTGCCTGATGGGCCACACCGACGTGGTGCCGGTGAACGCCGACGGCTGGAGCCGTGAACCTTTCGGCGGCGAGCTGGTGGATGGCGAGGTGTGGGGACGCGGCGCGGTCGACATGCTCAACCTGACCTCGTCGATGGCAGTGGCGTTCCGTCACATCGTGCGCAGCGGTTACCGGCCGAAGGGCGATGTCATCTATTTCGGCGTCGCCGATGAGGAAGCGGGCGGCACCTACGGCGCCAAGTGGATGGCCGAGCACCACTGGGACGCCATCGAGTGCGACTACGTGCTCACCGAGTTCGGCGGCATGCCGAATCACACGCCGCAGGGCACCAAGATCACGTTGGCGGCGGGGGAGAAGGGGATCGGCTGGCGCCGGCTCACCGTGCGCGGCACGCCCGGCCATGGCTCCATGCCGTTCGGCACCGACAACGCCCTCATCAAGGCAGCCGAGATCGTGCGCCGCATCGCCGAGTACCGGCCGGCGCCTCAGCTCACCGAGATGTGGCAGCACCACGTCTCGACGCTGAGGGTCGACGACGAGACCCGCGAAGCGCTGCTCGACCCGGGCCGCGTCTACGACGCTGTCGCAGGCATCGACTCACCGGGCCTGGCGCGCCACCTGCACGCGTGCAGCCACACCACGTTCAGCCCGAATGTCGTAGGCGGCGGCAACAAGACCAACATCATCCCCGACAAGGTCGAGATCGAGGTGGACATCCGCACTGCCCCGGGCGATCCCGTCGCCGTGAACGAGCACCTGCAGGCGGCGCTCGGCGAGCTATTCGACGAGGTGGAGATCGAGCACCTCCACGACGACCCGGCCAGCTTCTCGCCGACCAATACGCCGATGTGGCAGCTGCTGAGCGAGCTGATGGCGAAGGCTCACCCAGGTGCGCCGGTGATCCCCCAGCTGATCGTCGGCGCGACCGACGCCCGTTTCTTTCGCCTGAAGGGCACCGTGGCCTATGGCGCGGGGTTGTTCAGCAACCGGGTGAACTCCAACGATTTCATGCTGCGGTTCCACGGCAACGACGAGCGCGTCGATGTCGATTCGCTGGCGCTCACCACGCAGCTATGGATCGACGTCGTCAAGAACCTGGGCGACGCCGTCAGCAGTTGAGCCGCGAGCCAGCCAGCTCGAGCCGGAACAGCTCCGGTCAGCTTGTTGTGACCTGTTGCGATCAGCCGGTGCAGGCCACCCTTGGCTCAATGTGGGGGAGCCGTCCGGCTCGCAGCGAGATCACCGCGCCAGCCTCATCCACTTCCCACACCACCCGCTTGTCGATGTCGGGGGCGTCGACCGGTACGTACTGGATCGCCGAGAGGCCGGGCCCGTCTTCGATCCTGTCACCGAAGGCCTCGACGATCTCGCTCCGGGTGGAGCCGATGCCGTAGCCCGAGATCGTCGTGATCGGACCGGCTTCGATGTCGACCCGGACAATCTCGGCGTTGACGGCCAAGAACCGGACGCCCTCGGGGCCGTTCTGAACTGTGTAGTAACGGCACGCGTCGCTGCCCCCGGGCACGGCGATCAGCAGTGCTCCAGCAGCGGTGCGGGCGTCATCGAGGGAATGGCCGATCTGCACCGGGCCCAATCCGGCCGTCGAGAGCTTCGACTCGACTGTCACATCGGGGCCGTCAGGCTCGTCTTCTGCCATCGCGTCATCGGCCGCAGTCGTCGTCGGAGCGGCAGTGACCATGGTGGGGGTGTCGGCCTCTGTCTCGGTCATGGCCCCGTCTTCACCGGCAGTGGTCGTCGTCGCGTCCGTTTCGTCGTCGCTCAACAGACCGCAGGCGCTGACCAGCAGCGCGATGGCCGCAGCTGCAGCCAGCACACGCCAGCGCGCGGCAAAGTTTCCGAGGCGGGAGTCGAGTTGGTGCACGGCATTCGCCCTTCCAGTTGCGCTCCGGTGGGGAGTCGGCATCCAATGCAGAGTACCGAAGCCCACGCACGAGGGGGGAGACAACAGCGTGATGGCCCGATGCGGCTCTAAGCTCGGCTGTCGCGAACTGGGACGAGCAGGGGAGCGCGCGATGTCGCACGACACGGTCATTCGAGGCGGCCTAGTGGTCGATGGGACCGGCAGCGACGCCAAGGTTGCCGATGTCGCCATCGACGGCGAGCGGATCACGACGGTCGGAGAGGTGCCCGACGCCGGACGCACCGAGATCGACGCCGCGGGCAAGGTGGTGACGCCTGGCTTCGTCGATATCCACACTCACCTCGACGCGCAGCTGGCCTGGGACCCCATCGGCTCGAGTTCGTGCTGGCACGGTGTGACCTCAGTGGTGATGGGCAACTGCGGTGTCACGTTCGCTCCCGTGAAGACCGAGGACATCGAGTACATCGCCGAGGTCATGGAGTCCGTCGAGGACATCCCGAAGAAGTCGATGATGCAGGGCCTTCCGTGGGACTGGCGTTCCTACGGCGAGTATTTGGCCTTCTTGGACGGCATGCCCAAGGGGCTCAACGTCGGCGGCATGGTCGGCCACGTCGCCGTCCGCTGGCACACGATGGGCCCTGACAGCCTCGACGAGCGTCCCGCATCGGAATCCCAGATCGCAGCGATGTGCGAGCTGGTGGACGAGGCGATGGGGTCCGGCGCGCTGGGCTTCTCGACCTCGCGCACGCTGCTCCATCGCACGCCTGACGGACGCCCGATCCCGGGCACGTTTGCCGATGACAACGAGCTGTACGCCTTCGGCGATGTCCTGGGCCGCCATGGCCGCGGCGTGTTCGAGTCGGCACCTCGCTTCGAGGCTGCCGGGCCGGACTTCGCCGGAGGCCGCCACGAGATCGAGGTGCTCGGCGAGATCACTCGGCGCAGCGGCCAGCCCAGCACATTCGGCTTGGTGTATTCGGCGCGCAAGCCCGAGATGAGCGACCTGGTGCTCGGCTACGTCACCGAGCAGAACGCCGTCGGCGCGAACCTGCGACCGCAGACCACCTGCCGTGCCATCGGCGTCGTGCTCGGCATCCAGCACCGCACTCCGTGGGATCGGGCGGGCGAGACGTGGCGATCGCTGCGCGACCTCGACGTGGCCGGTCGCCTCGAGGCGATCCGCGATCCAGCGACCCGTGCGGCGCTGGTGGCGGAGGCCAACTCGTCGGACAAGAACTCGACGGGCATGGCGAACTCCCTCGTCGACCTGAGCCGGCTGTACCTGCTTGATGCGGTCAATCCGAACTACCGGATCGGGCCCGACGGCACGCTCGAGGCTCAGGCCGCGGCCGCCGGTGTGACCCCGGTGGAGCTGTTCCTGGATGCGACCGATCGCTCCGACGGGACCGTGATGCTGAGCCTGCCGGTGCTGAACCAGGACTTCGACGCGATCGAGCGGATGCTCAGCCACGACTCCATCGTGATGGGCCTCGCCGACGCAGGGGCTCACGTCGGGCAGATCATGGACTCCAGCCAGCCCACGTTCTTCTTGAGTCACTGGGTGCGGGACAACGGGTTCTTCTCGCTGCCCGAGGGCATACGCCGGATCACCTCCGACACCGCCGACCTGTTCGGGCTGGTTGACCGGGGGCGGCTCGAAGCCGGGCGGTTCGCCGACATCAACGTCATCGACGTCGAGGGCCTGTCGCTGTCGGGTCCTGAGTACGTGTACGACTTTCCGGGCGGTGCGGGCCGCTACATCCAGCGGGGGGCCGGCTACGACGCCACGCTCGTGAACGGGCAGATGTTCATGCGCGACGGCACCCACACCGGTGCGCTCACCGGAAAGACACTGCGCTCCACTGATTAGTGCGAACGCCGAAGCTTCGCCGGCGTTCGCCCGAAAAGGGCCATCGCAGGTAGCGTCGCTGCTTCATGGCTTCTGCACCTGCAATGAACATCAACACCGATGCGATCTGGCGTGTCACGCTCGACACGTCCAAGGGCCGCATCGTCATGGACCTCGATCCCCAGCTTGCGCCGGTGACGGTGAACAACTTCGTCAACCTGGCCCAGGACGGCTACTACACGGGGCTGACCTTCCATCGAGTCGTGCCCGACTTCGTCATTCAGGGCGGCTGCCCGGAGGGCTCGGGACGCGGGGGCCCTGGGTATCGCTTCGCCGACGAGCCCGTGAAGGCGGAATACACGCTGGGCGCCGTCGCGATGGCCAATGCCGGGCCGGACACCAACGGCAGTCAGTTCTTCATCTGCATCGACGACTGCCGCGCCAAGCTGCAGCCCGCGTACAACCTGTTCGGCTACGTGACCGAGGGAATGGACGTGGCCCTCTCCATCGCCGTCGGCGACACGATGGACACGGTGACCGTCGAAGAGATGCCTCGCAACTAGCGCGAGTAGCGTGGCCGCGGCGGCACCAGCAAGGAGAAGCCGGATGAATGACACAGTGCTGTACGAGGCCGATGACGGCGTAGCGGTCATCACGTTGAACCGTCCCGAGCGCTTGAATGCTTGGACCGGCGAGCTGGGTACCGGCTACTTCGACGCCCTTGATCGGGCTGCCGCCGATCCTGACGTCCGCGCCATCGTGGTGACCGGAGCGGGCCGGGGATTCTGCGCCGGTGCCGACATGGACAACCTGCAGGGAATCAGCAGCGGCCAAGGCGAAGGCTCCGACGAGGCCCCGGCCCGCCTGCGCAACGAGCGCCACGACTACGCCCTGTCCATCCCCAAGCCGGTTGTGGCGGCGGTCAACGGGGCATGCGCCGGGCTGGGTTTTGTGCACGCCATGATGTGCGATGTCCGGTTTGCGGCTCAGGGCGCCAAGTTCACGAGTGCGTTCGTGCGCCGCGGCCTCATCGCCGAGCATGGCGTCTCGTGGATGCTGCCCCGCGTGGTCGGTCCGTCGAATGCTCTCGACATTCTCATGTCGGGCCGCGTCTTCCTGGCCGACGAGGCGAAGGACATGGGCGTGGTCAGCAGAGTCTTCCCGCCCGACGAGCTGCTCGACGAGGCCATCAGCTACGCGCGTGACCTGGGACGTTTCAGCGCTCCGTGGTCGATGGCCCAGATCAAGCGCCAAGTGTGGGGACAGCTCGACGAGGCACGCAGCGACGCCCTGGAGGAGTCCAACGCGCTCATGCGGGAATCGCTCACACGACCGGACTTCAAGGAAGGCGTCCAGAGCTTCGTGGAGCAGCGCGACCCCAACTTCGAGCCGGTCTCGGCTGCCTCTGATTGATCTGGGTCTGAGTCATCTGGGAGCTGATCGACTCCCTGCCCACATGGTTCTGGCACCTGCCGGGGCGGTGACACGACTGTGAACGACACGCTCGTCGCGTTCGCCGTGCTGGCCTGGCTGGCGTACTTGGCCAGCCGGCTGCTGGCGCGACATCACCTGCCCGAGTTGGTCGCTTTCCTCATCGTCGGTGCGCTGCTGGGCCCGTCGGGGCCGCCGTTCATGCAGCTGATCGACGAGCCGTCGCTGATCGCGCTGCGCCCCGTCACCGAGGTGGCGCTGGCGGTGCTCATGTTCGTGATCGGCGAGCGAGTCTCGGTGCGGGCACTGAGAGCCGCGAGATGGACGCTCACGACCGGCGTCATCCAGTTCGCACTGAGCGCCGTCGCGGTGTTCTGGGTGACGAGCAGGCTCGGTGCCGACCGTCCGGTCGCGCTGGTGCTCGGCGCGCTCGCCGGTGCTGGCGCGCCGATGACGATCGCGCACATCGTGACCTCCGTACGTGCCCGCGGCAGCTATCCCACTGGCATTGTCGGCACCCACGCAGTGTCGGACGCGCTCGCAACCACCACCTTCGCTGCGGTGCTCCCGATTGCGCTGCTGCTGTCAGACGAAGCTGCTGATATCGGCGGCGCCCTGGTGAACTTCGTCCAGCTGGGTATCGGCGGTGCGGTGCTGGGACTGATCCTGGGCTGGTTCATCTCGCGGCTCGGATTCCAGATCGAGACATCGGGCGAGCTGCTGCTGTTTGTGCTGGTGCACATCGTGATCGCGTGGACCGTTGCCGGATTCGCCGAGATCTCGCTGCCGCTGGCAGCGCTCGTCG
>NZ_CBDBDD010000001.1:0-97511 GCF_965203655.1 Candidatus Poriferisodalis sp. | reverse complement strand
CGACGCCGTTCACGACGCCGATGCCCATCACCAGCCCGCCCCCGACGGCGTAGTTCGAGCAGTAGCCCGCCAGCGAGCTGATTTCGTAGAAGGGCGAGTCGCGGTCCAGCACCATGGCGATGCGCTCGCGTACCGGCATCTTGTCGCGGCTGCGCATGCGTGCCATGGCCCGCGGCCCGCCGCCGGCTGCGGCTTGCTGCTGCAGCTCGTCAAGCTCGGCGAGTTGCTCGCGCATGTCGTCGCAGTTCTTGGTGAACCACTCGGCGGAGGTATCGATGTGGGATCGCAGTACCGGCATGTGACTCCCGCGGGCTCGCAGCGCTCCCGCCTGCGCCCCACCAGCCGGGCACGCAGACGCGAACTGCCGAATTCTGCATGACCGAGCCCGCCTTTGCCTACCTCGCTGCCATAACCTCGCCCGGGTGTCGCGGGACTCGGCATTTGTGGAGGAGAGCGCTGCGCTCTATGCGGCGGCGCATTCGCTGCAGCCCACCGAGGTGCAGCGTGAGCTGATCGCCGAGACGGCGTCGCTCGGGCGGGTGGCCGGCATGCAGATCGGCCCGCTGCAGGGCGCGTTCATGACGGTGCTGGCGACAGCCCTTCGCCCCCGGCTCGCCGTCGAGGTGGGCACCTTCACCGGGTATTCGGCGTTGTGCGTCGCCAGCGCCTTGGAACCGGGTGCACAGCTCATCTGCTGCGATGTGTCAGAGGAATGGACGTCGATTGCCCGCCGGTACTGGGAGCGTGCTGGTGTGGCTGATCGCATCGAGCTCCGCATCGGATCGGCACTCGACACGCTGCGCGCGCTGCCGCCTGAACCCCAGATCGACCTGGCGTTCATCGACGCCGACAAATCCAGCTATCCCGCCTACTACGACGAGATCGTCGGCCGGCTCTCGCCTAGAGGGGTGATCTTGGTCGACAACGTGCTGCGGGGCGGCACGGTCGCCGATGCCGCCAACGACGACGAGGCCACCGAGGCGATGCGTGCGTTCAACGAACACGTGGCCGCCGATGAGCGCACGCGCACCGTGCTGCTGCCCATCGGCGACGGCCTGACGATGATCAGCCCCAAGCCATAACCCTCCGCAATAGCATCCCGGCCGTGAACGATCAGGCTGCGTGGCCCATCGAGACGCACATCCTGCACCGGGACGATGCCGACCGCAGCTACCAGGTGTGGGTGGCATTGCCGATGGGCTACCGGCCCGACGCCACCAACCCATACCCGCTCGTCGTCTGCTGTGACGCGCCGTGGACGTTCGGCACCGCGGTGGACACCACCCGCATCCTGTCGATGTCGCGGGAGACGCCCCGCTGCGTGGTGGCGGGCATCGCGCACGACACGCCCGACATGCGCGAGATGCTCGATCTGCGGGCCATCGACTACACGGTGACGCCGGCCGAGGCCCCGCCGATGACGGGTATCCGGGCGCCTGCCGCTGAGACCGGTCAGGCAGAGCCATTCCGCCAGTGGCTCGCCAGTGATGTCATGCCGCTGCTGTACGACCGGTATCACGTCGGCGAGCCCACCTACGTCGGCCATTCGTTCACGGCGCTGTTCGGCCTGCACGTGCTGTTCAACGCACCTGACATGTTCGCCCGCTACCTGCTGGCCAGCCCGTCGGTGTGGTGGGACTACGAGGTCATGTTCCGTCTCGAGGAAGAGCACCACGCCGCGGGCGGCGATCCCGCCGTGAAGGTCTTCATGTCGATGGGGGAGCACGAGACCGACGAATACTCGCCCCAGGCCAAGTTCTGGGACCAGTTCTCGGCCCGCGGCTACCGCAACATCGACTCGACCTGGCACGTCTTCCCACGCGAGAACCACAACACCGTGGTCGGCCCGGCCGTGAGCCGGGGTCTACGGGTCCTCTACGCCGACTGAGCTTCTCCGGCTCACCGTGCCCCGCTGCCATCCGCCTGCACCGCTTGCGGGGGTGGGGCAGAATGGGCGCGTCGCATGGGGCAATGGGGAGGCCGTGACATGGCCATGACTGAGGAACGCAAGAGCCTGGGGCCGCTGGCAGCCAACGGCAAGGTGCCGGTGTACGACGCGGACGCGCATATCGCCGAGCCGACGTCGGTGTGGGAGGAGTACGCCGATCCCAAATACCGGGATCTGATCGCGCAGTGCCGGATCATGGACGACGGCAGCGATGCCATGTTCGTCGAGGGCAAGAGGCTGCGCAACGGCATCGCGCCGGCCTGCATCCCGGACGCATACGGTACTGATGTCACCTGGGACGACATCGTGCCCGGCAGCTACGACCCGGCCGCTCGCTTGTCGGTGATGGACGACGAGGGCCTCGACGCGGCGCTGATGTTCCCGTCGCTCATGCTGATCTCGGGTGACATCAACGACCCCGACATCGCCGTTGAGAATGCCCGTGCCTACAACCGCTGGATGACCGACTTCTGCTCGGAGGATCCGAACCGGCTGTTCGGCATGGGCGTGTGCCCGCTGCAGTCAGTCGACGGGGCAGTGGCCGTGATCGAAGAGGTCGCCAACGCCGGTCTGACCGGCATCACCTTCCGCCCCGAGCGGTATCAAGGGCTTGAGCTGTTCTCCGACGAGATGAACCGCGTGTGGTCAGCCGCCGAGCACCACGACCTCACCGTCGGCATCCACGGCAGCTTCGGCTCTGGCATGCCGAGCTTCGCCAAGACTCGCTACGAGAACCAGTTCTACGTCCATATGGTCTGCCACCCGTTCGAGCAGATGGCGTCGGTGATGGAGATGGTGTCCTCGGGCGTGCTCGATGATCACCCGATGCTGCGGGTGGGCTTCTTCGAGTCGGGCCTGGGCTGGCTGCCGTACTGGCTGGATCGCCTCGACGAGCACAAGGAGGCCATGGGCCACCTCGTGCCGCGGCTCAAGCGCGACCCCACCGAGATCTTCTCCGAGCAGTGCTTCGTGACCATGGAAGCCGGCGAGGGCGAGGCCTTCGAGCAGGTCGCCGCGATGGGCCTGGCGCACACCGTGGTGTGGGGATCCGACTACCCCCACTACGACTGCACCTTCCCCGGCGCGCTCGCCGAGCTCAACGAAACCTTCGACGGCTTCGACGACGAGGTGAGCGCCCTGCGCGACGAGGTCGTCTACACCAACGCCCGCCGCTTCATGGGCCTGACGTAGCCCCATGAACGTCGGGCACAGCATGGGGCTCTCGTAGCCCCATGAACGTCGGGCACAGCATGGGGCTCTCGTAGCCCCATACCGCCAGCGTCTCAGGGCGATTCGGTGACCAGGGTTCGGTGGTAGACGGCTCGCACGGCCAGTGCCTCGCGCAGCTCCTCGGTCATGTCCTCGGCAAAGTCCGCGCGGTAGCTGGCATCGTGCATGACCGACACGGCGAACTGCAGGCCGGAGAACAGCCCGATGAAGGCTGCTACCAGCACCAGCTGGCGGCTGAACAGCAGTTCCTCGCCCCACAGCGGCACACGCACCGCCCACGACTCTGCCCAGGTGAGCTGGCTCAGCGTGGTCCACTGCATCAACGTGCTCTCGCGAACGGTGAACATGCCGAACAGCACGTAGAAGCCGGTGACGATCCCCGCCACGAGCACGGTCTGGATGCTCTGAGCCACGAACAGCAGCAAGCCGACATTGGACCGGGCCCGGCGACCCAGCGGCGGCGCATCTGGCGGGGGCGCATCGTCGGCTGGCACCAAGTGGGCCACCGGCGTGTCGGCGCAGCGAGAGCGCACGTCGACCCAGGAGGCAAAGCGAGCCAGGTCCACGGCAAGGCGCCGCACAGAGACGCCGAGGAACAGCGCCCCGACGGCGATGAGCAGGCCGGCCACCATGGCGAAGAACGGCAATGTGAAATCGTGAGCCACCTGCCACATCTCGGCATTGAGAAAGATGAACGCCGAGAACACCAGCAAGAGCGGGAGCGACTTGGCCAGAAGCGTCGTCATTTGACCCACCTGACGCCACAACTGACCCACCGACCAACGCACCATCGGCACCAGGCCCCAGCTGGTCACCACATACGCGCCGCCGAGCAGCACCACATTCAGGCCCAAGGTGAAGGCCGCATCGACGATGACCGCGTTGGACGATCCCAGGCCGGCAAACACGGCACCGAGCCCGAGATAGGCCAGCACCTCCCACGGACCGAACCGCTCGGGCAACTGCCACAGACGCCGGCCCCGGATGCGGTTCACGAGTGCCATGGCGCCTGCCATTGCCGCTAGGCCCACCACGAAGATGCCCGCCTGGGCCCAGCCCGTCCATCGGTCGCCGAATACCAAGAAAAACTCAATGAACACCACGAACGCCAAGAACGGCGCGGCGCGGGTGAGCACGTCGGTGGTTGCGGAGTAGTCGTGGATCAGCTGCGGCAGTCCTTGGCGAACGAACCAGCGCTCGCACCGGTGTCGCTCGGCTGCGCGGCCCTGCTCGTGGCGTGACTCGCTGGGGCCGTCCATGACCGAGCACCTTAGGAAACCCGGGGACGGCGGCCAAAGTGGTGGCAGCCAAATCATCGGCAGTGCTCGGGCCGCTAGACATTGGCGCCATGGGACAGACGATTTCTTTGGCAGCTTCAGACGGCGTGACCTTCAGCGCCTACCGGGCCGATCCTGCGGGGCCGCCCAAGGGTGGTGTGGTGGTCGTGCAGGAGATCTTCGGGGTGAACGACCACATCCGCAGCGTCGCCGACGGCTATGCAGCTGACGGCTACCTGGCTGTGGCGCCGGCGCTGTTCGACCGTGTGCGGGGCGGCGTCGAGCTGGGCTACAACGCCGAGGGGATCGACGTCGGCCGCAAGATCGCCTTCGACGACCTCACCGTGGACCAGGTGATGGACGACATCGCGGCTGCCGCCGACTGCGCTGCTGAGGGCGGCAAGGTCGGCGTCGTCGGCTATTGCTGGGGCGGGTCGATGTGCTACGTGGCCTCAGCTCGCCTGGCCGACAAGATCGCTGCGGCGTCGGGCTACTACGGCGGGCAGATCATGCCGCACCTCGACGAGCGGCCCATCGCCCCGCTGCTGCTTCACTTCGGCACCGAGGACCACGGCATTCCGCTCGAGAACGTGCATGCCATCGACGAGCGCTGGGATCACATCACCGTGCACATCTACGACGGTGCCGATCACGGCTTCAACTGCGACGCCCGAGCCAGCTATCACGCCGACGCCGCGGCACTGGCCAAGCAGCGCACGCTGGACCACTTCGCTCAGCACCTGAGCTGAACCGGCGCTACCGGCCCGGGCGTCGCCGGGCGCCCACGAGCCGAGCGCCAGGGCGACGACGCTTCATCGGACTCTTCTGCAAGAGTGACGCCGATGCACGGATGGATGAAGACAGCCATCTCCGCGCTTGCCGTCGCGCTGGCATTCTCGGCTTGCAGCACCGCTGAGGATGATGCGGCCCCGGCAGCGACGACTCCGCCGCCCGATACGTCCCCGGCTGTCACGACGACTGCCGAGTCGCCGGCCACGACGGCGCTTCCTTCCGAGACCACTGCGCCGCCGCCTACGACTGCAGCACCAGAGGCCACGTCGACTACGGCGCCCGAAGCCGACATCACCGATGCGGATGCGAATGCGTCCGCGGATGCCGACGCATCACCGCCGCCCGGCGCTGGCGCCGGCGACAGCTTCTACCCGTGGCTCGGCAACAGCGGCTACGACGTCATCCACTACGACCTCGTGCTCGATGTGGACCCAGACGCCAACACCATCGATGGCGTCACGACCGTCTACGCCATGTCCACCGGCAAGCTCGAGACGGTCTACCTGGACCTGTCTGGCCTCGAAGTGAGCGGCGTCAAGGTCGATGAAACGGCAGCCGAGTTCTCACGCGAGCGGGCTGAGCTGATCGTGCAACCGGCGGCACCGATCGCCGCCGGCGCCGGCTTCACTGTCGAGATTGCGTATGCGGGTGTGCCAGAGCGCATCGACGACCCGGGTGTGCCGTTCGCTCGCATCGGCTGGTTCAACCAGGGCGGCGTGATCTTCACCGCCAACGAGCCGTCGGGCTCGATGTCATGGTTCCCATCCAACAACCATCCGACCGACAAGGCCACGTTCACCATCAGCATCACGGTGCCTGAGCACCTCACGGCTGCCTCGACAGGCTTGCTGGTCGAGGAGACTGCGGCCGGCGGTCGCCGCACCTTCACTTGGCAGATGAACGACCCGATGGCTACCTATCTGGCTGCCGTGTACATCGGCAAGTTCGAGCGCCATGAACAGCAGAGCCGCGAGGGACTGCTGATCCGCGACTACATCCCCGCTGGCCTGCCAGACACCGAGCGAGAAGCGATGCTCGAAGCGCTGTCGGTCACGCCAACGGCAATCGAGTATTTCGAAGGGCTGCTCGGCCCATATCCCTTCGACGCTTACGGCACGCTCGTGGTGCCGCTTTCTTTCGGTTTCGCCATGGAGAACCAGACTCTCTCGCTGCACAGCACCCAGACGCTTGGCGAGCAGATCATCGCCCATGAGCTTGCCCACCAGTGGTTCGGCAACTCGGTGACCGCGGCGGACTGGAGCGATATCTGGCTGCACGAAGGCTTCGCCCACTACCTGAGCTTCCTGTACCTGGCTGAGGTCGGCGACCAGGACCTCGATGAACTGATGGCCACGGAGCATCAAGCCATCATCGCTGGGCGGGCGGCACCTCCCGGCAGCATCGACGTCCATCAGCTGTTCGACTTCAACGCGGTGTACCAACGGTCGACGCTGACACTGCACGCGCTGCACCGTCACCTCGGCGACGAGACGTTCTTCCAGATCCTGCGCCGCCACTACGACGAGGCGGCCGGCGGCACCACGACCACGGCGGATTTCACGGCCATCGTTGCCGAACTCGGGGGGATCGCGGCAATCGATCTGCTCGATGATTGGCTCTACGACGTCGAGGTGCCGACGTCGCTCGGCAGCTGAGGTCAGTCGCTCAGGACGACGACGCCGCGGTCTATCGCGGGGCCGCCTTCGGCGTTGAGCACGTCGAAGCGGGCAGCCCGTGTGGCACCGCCGTCGCTGCTCGTGGGCACGACATCCCAGATGCGCACGGTGATCGTCGAGGGCATGAGCACCATGGCCCGGAATCGGCAGACGATCCGGCGCGCGCTGTGCGGATTGCCGTCGGCAACAGCGTCGACGAC
Source organism: Candidatus Poriferisodalis sp. (assembly GCF_965203655.1). GTDB lineage: Bacteria > Actinomycetota > Acidimicrobiia > Acidimicrobiales > Poriferisodalaceae > Poriferisodalis. The sequence goes on along the minus strand of NZ_CBDBDD010000001.1, from coordinate 90,388 downwards.
CGCCGAGACGCCCAGCGCCAGCGTGGCGGTGCCGTGCAGGATGATGCCCGGCAGCCCGGCCTTGCGAGCAACCGCCGCGTCGGTGTGGATCGGGTTCCAGATGCGAGCGCATTCGGTGTAGGCGTGCGCCGCGCCGTGTGCGACCGGCACAGGTATCTCGGCAAGGGGCTCCGCGGGCAGCCTGCCGAAGTCCGGCTCGGCCGGGGCGTCAGGGTCGGGCCTGTTGCCGCCGACCGTTTCGACGTTGAGGAACATCCCGCCCTGGTACGTCGTGGCAACAGGATTCCCATCGGCGTCCACGGTGTCGATCCGCATGGTCTGAAAGGTGCCGGGCTTGCGCTGCTCGACGCCCGTATAGGTGACGCTGGTCGTGAGATGGTCGCCGGGGCGCACCAACCGGTGGACCGTCAGGTCGTGGGTGGCGTGCACTGAGCGGCGGACCTCGTCGGGCGTGATGCCCCAGCGGTCGGAGATGTCGCGGCCTGCCACGATGACCGGCCACTCCGGGCACACGGCGAACATCGGGTGCGCCACCACGCCGTCGTCGGACAGCGTGTCGAAATAGCAGTCGTGGGTGTCGCCGAGCGAGGCCGAGTAGGCCATCGTCCAGCGCTCGTCGACGTCGTGGGAGATGGGCCCGATGGTCTCGCCCACCATGTCTGTCGGAACTGGCATGGCTGCGAGCGTAATGACAACGCGCATTTGGGATCGTCGCGGAACATTGCTGAGACGCCAGAATCGAGGGCGTGAGTGCACGAGCCCCCAGATGGAAGCTGCGAGGCAGCGGAGGGCTGCTGGCCGACGACGGGCTCGCCGGGACACTGGCATGGCGAGCTGCTCGGGGCCTGGTGCGCATCCTGCTGTTTCGCGTCTACCGGGTGCGGGCCACCGGTCAGGAGCGTCTGCGGGCGAACGGCACTGTCATCTACGCCCCGGTCCACCGCAGCCACCTCGACGGTCCGCTCATCGGCGGTCTCACCCACCGTCGTGTGCGGTACCTGGGCAAGGAGGAGCTCTTCCATCCCAAGCCGCTCGGCTGGTTCATGCGCTCGATCGGGGTCTTTCCCGTCCGCCGCGGCGAGGCTGACCTCGACGCGATGCGTGCAGCCCTCGGTCTGCTGACCAGCGGCGAGGCGATGCTGGTCTTCCCCGAAGGAACACGCCAGCCATCCGACGACATCGGCCCTGTCTTCGACGGCGCTGCATGGCTGGCCGCAAAGTCGGAAGCGCCGGTGCTGCCGGTGGGCATCGCGGGCACACGCGAGGCGATGCCCAGCGGCGCCAAGTTCCCGAAGCGGACGCAGGTCGCGATCGTGGTGGGGGAGCCGCTCGCCCCGCCGACCGGAGCCGACGGCGGCCGTGCCAAGCGGCCGGACATGACGGCATGGACGGCAACGCTGCGAGATGCCCTCGACGACTGCCAGCAGCGAGCGCGGGCGATGGCCGAACAGCCAGGACGGTGGCGCTCTCCCAAGCGGGAACTCGTGCCGTGATCGATCCCGACCACTGCCCGCCCAACTGGCCGAATCCCTATGGGCCGGGCGCTCTGGCGGGCATTCGCATCTGCGATTTCACTGGGCAGCTCGCCGGGGCGGGAGCCACCAAGATCTTGGCTGCGCTCGGTGCAGAGGTCATCCGCATCGAGGACCCGGTGAACCAGGGCCGGTGGGACATCCTGCGAGGCACGCAGCCGTTCATTGGGGAGCACCGCGGCATCGAAGCCGGGGGATCGTTCAACAACCACAACGCCGCCAAGCTCGGCATCACGCTCAACTTGCGAGACGACCGGGCCAAGGAACTGCTCGCCGAGCTCATCGCGGTCAGCGATGCAGTCACCGAGAACTTCGCCGCTGGGGTGCTGGAGCGTCTCGGATTCGGCTACGAGGCCCAGCGCGCCATCAAGCCCGACATCGTGTACGTCTCCAACTGCGGCTTCGGCGCCGACGGGCCCTACGCCAGCTTCAGGTCATGGGGCCCGATTGCTCAAGCCGTGTCGGGTCTCACCTTCCAATCGGGCCTGCCCGATCTGCCGCCAGCCGGTTGGGGCTACTCGTTCATGGACCACACAGGCGCGTACTACATGGCGATGGCGATCCTGATGGCCCTCTATCACCAGCGCCGCACTGGCGAGGGACAGTGGGTCGACCTCGCCTGCATCGAAGCAGCCGGAACGCTGCACGGAGCGGCGTCGCTGGACTTCACCGTCAACGGCCGCCCGGCTCGGCGCGACGGCATGCCCAACAGCAACCGGTCCCGGTCGCCTGCGATGGCGCCCCATGGCGTATGGGCCTGCCGGGGCGATGACGAGTGGGTGGCGATCGCGGTACGCGATGACGATGACTGGCAGCGGTTCGCCGACGCGGTCGATCGGCCGTGGGCCGCAGATGAATGCTGGGACCGCCTCGCGGGACGCTTGGCTGAGGAGCACCGCCTCGAGCGCCTGATCGGCGAGTGGACTGCGCAGCGCGGCAAGGCCGAGGTGGCCGAGCTGCTCGTCTCGGCCGGCGTGCCCGCCGCACCGGTGCTGCGGCCGAGCGAGCGCATCGACGGCGATCCCCGCACGAGCGACTGGGGCATGTGGGTGACCGCACCCCACAGCTCCATCGGCGACACCCGCGTCGAGGGACTGCCGATGCGCCTGTCCGAGAACGACTGGGCCATCGGCCGCGCCGCACCATGTCTGGGCGAGGACAACCACTACGTGCTCGGCGAAGTGCTGGGGCACAGCGCTGACGAGATTGCCGAGCTCGCCGCTGCGGGGGTCATCTGATGTCGGCGCCGACTGCTACACGTGCGCTCGACGGCCTGCGGGTGATCGAGCTGACCTCCGAGCGCTGCGCCCTGGCCGGAAAGCTGCTGGCGGACATGGGCGCCGATGTCATCGTGGTCGAGCCGCCCGGTGGGTCGCCGATGCGCGCCTACGAACCCTTCGCCGGCGACCGACCCGATCCCGAAGGTGCGCTGTGGTGGTGGCACTACAACACGTCGAAGCGCTCGCTCGTGGTCGACCTCGACAGTGCGCAGGGCGCGAACGACTTCCGCCGCTTAGCGAGCACCGCCGACGCCGTGATCGAGGCTGAGCCGCTGGGCCGACTCGACTGCCTCGGGCTGGACTGGAACCAGCTCGGCGGCGCCGGCGATCCCACTGGAGCGGCGCCTGCACGCAACGATCTCCTCATCTGGGTCTCGATCACCCACAACGGGCGTGAGCGAGCGGATCCGCCGGCCACCGACCTGACCGTGCTGGCCGAGGGCGGGCCGATGTGGTCGTGTGGATACGACGATCACTCAATCCCACCGGTGCGCGGCGGCGGGAATCAAGGCCTGCACATGGGGAGCCAGTACGCGGTGATCGCGCTGATGGCGGCGCTGATGCGGCGAGAGCACTCGGGCCGGGGCCAGCTCATCGACGTCTCGATGCTGGCTGCGGCCAATGCCACCTGCGAGTTTGCGACCTACTTCTGGCTGAACCAGCAGATTGAAGTGCAGCGCCAGACCGGTCGCCACGCGCTGCCGCAGATCAGCGAGCCCACCCAGGTGCAGTGCGCCGACGGCCGTTGGCTCAACACGGGCGTGCCGCCCCGCCGAGGCCCCGAGTTCGCGGCACTGGCCAAGTGGGTTGCCGAGCTGGGGCTGTTCGAGGAGTGTCCCTATACCGAGCTGTTGGCGCTCGGCGAGAGTTACGAGCAGATCGACATCCTCCACCTCGATGCCGATCCGCTGGGCGCCGAGGTATTCGGTGCCGGTCGGGACACTGTCAACTTCTTGGCCGAACGACTCGGCGCACACGAGCTCTTCGTGGGCTTGCAGACCATCGGCCTGGCGTGCGGCATCGTGTACTCGCCCGAGGAGATGCTGACCGACTCGCACTTCGAGGCCCGGGGCTTCCCCGTCGAGATCGATCACGACGGAGCCGCCGTCACTTACCCCGGTGCCCCGTTCAAGTTCTCAGCCACGCCATGGCACGCAACACGCGCGCCGCGTCTCGGCGAGCACCAAGACCTGATCGCCGACTGATCTCTCTGGACTGGGCGCCGCAGCCCCGCGGTTACTCGTCGGGATTGTGGAAGCGTGCCGCTTTCGCCAGTTCGCGCACTTCGGCGCGCTCATCGGGCGTCAGGCACTCGAAGTCGGGCGCATGCAGCTTGTCGGTCAGCGACTCGATCTCCTCGCGGGCATCACCGAGATCGCTGACGTCGGGATAGGGCTTGGGCCACCCGAAGAACTCGGCATTCCATTCGCCCGCAGGACCCGACAGGATCGCCTCGAGCGGTCCCATGCCCAGCGCCTGCACGGCCACGGCGTGCCGGCCGAAGCGCAGCTCGCGCATGATCTGGGCCATGAAGAACGCATGAGCCGGGCCGGGTTCGCCAGGTCGAGGCATGTCCCGCCAGCCGACAAAGGTCGGCGCACCTTGGGGGACGGCAGCGTCCACGACCCGCTCGAGCAGTTCGCCCAAACGCTCCGCGCCCTCCATCCCGGCGAGTCGCTTCTCGCCGTACTCGGTGCAGATGTCGGCCCAGATCAACGCCCCCTGTGACGGGTTCATAACCGCACGGCCCGCTTCGACGGCTGAGCGCATGGTGTCGGGATTCCAGAAGAATGCTGCGCCGATCACGTTGTCGACCGGGCACTCGCCGAGCACGCCCAGCCGGCCGGTTGCATATGCCCCGAGGCCCTCGGCCATGCCGCGCTGCGCCGCCTTCTCCAGCGTGGACGGGTCCATCAGCCAATCCATCGCCAGCATCCCCACTGAGCCGCGCATGCTGCGCGCTACCGCCGCCGTTTCCATGACCGACTTCTCCTCGTTCGACTGAGTGGTGACGCTAACCGCCCGACCTCTCGTCATGCATTGGCCGGCCCCTGCACAGTCGCCCCAGGACAGTCACAGCTGCGCGGACGCGGCGAGTCGGGAATCTGCCTAACATTAGATTCTGGCCGCGGCACAGGCGGCCGGACCAGGGGGCACGTCATGCACGTCGGATACTCGGCCGTCTTCCAGAATCCGGAAAATGCGCTCTCGGACCGTGAGGTCTGGGACCAAGAGATCCGCATGGTCGAGGAAGCCGAGGATCTCGGCTTCGACTCGATCTGGACGGTGGAGCACCACTTCACCGACTACACGATGTGCCCCGACCCGGTGCAGTTCCTGACGTGGGTCGCCGGCAAGACCAACCTCCAGCTCGGCACCGCGGTCATCGTGCTGCCGTGGCATGACCCGATGCGCGTCGCCGAGCAGGTGACCATGCTCGACAACCTCTCCGACGGCCGGCTCATCTTGGGGATCGGCCGCGGCCTGGCCCGCATCGAGTACGAGGGCTTCCGGGTGGACATGAACTCCAGCCGGGAGCGGTTCCTGGAGTACGCCAAGATGCTCATCGAGGGCCTCGAGCAGGGCTACGTCGAGCACGACGGCGAGTTCGTGCAGCAGCCCCGCCGCGACATCCGCCCGACTCCGGAGCACTCCTTCAAGGGCCGCACCTATGCGGCCGCGGTGTCTCCCGAGGGCATGCCGCTCATGGCACAACTCGGCATCGGCCTGCTGGTGATCCCGCAGAAGCCGTGGGACATCGTCGAGTCAGACTTCGCTGCGTACCACGGCGAATGGGTCAACCACCACACCGCACCCCCGCCGCCCCCGCTGTCGGGAGGTTTCTGCTGGGTGGACACCAACGCCGATCGTGCCGAGGAGAAGGCGCTCGAGCACATCTGCAACTACTACGGCACGGTGATGAAGCACTACGAGTTCGGGCCCAAGCGCCCGCACGAGGGCGTCAAGGGCTACGAGTTCTACGAGGGCATCTCCAAGTACATCGACCGCCACGGCGCCCGCGGCGCAGCCGAGGATTTCGCTCGCCTGATGCCGTTCGGCACGCCCGACCAGGTGCTCGAGAAGATCCAGTTCATCAAGGACAAGATCGGCATAGCGGCGTTCTTCCCGAACCTGTGCTTCGCCGGCATGAACTGGACAGAGGCCCGCCGCAACCGCGACCTGTTCGCCACCGAGGTGCTGCCCGTGCTCAAGGAGTGGGACGCCCCGCCGGTCGGCCTCGCCGCCACCGAGCTCGCCGCCGCTGCCGCCTAGCCGAGCCCGCGGGAATCCGCGGCGCTGATCGGCCATGATGTTCGCCGCCGCGCCGCCCGAGTGCGGCGGACGGGGGCTTCCAGATGAGATTCGGCCTGATCTCCGCGAACTTGATGGGCAACGTCGATGGCGCTGCGGCGCAGGAGACCGCCCAGACCGCTGAGGAAGTCGGCTTCGATTCGCTGTGGGCGATCGAGCATGTGGTGGTGCCGAAGTCGTACAGCTCCACCTATCCCTACGACGAGGGCGGGCGCCTGTTCAAGGGCGCAAGCCAGCTCGACCACTCAGACCCGCTCATCTGGCTGGCGTATGCCGCCGCAGTGACGGCACGCATCCGGCTGGCAACCGGCATTCTCATCCTGCCCCAGCGCAACCCCCTGATCCTGGCGAAGGAGATTGCTTCGCTCGACCGCCTGTGCGGCGGTCGTTTCGACTTCGGCATCGGCGTGGGATGGCTGCGCGAGGAGTTCGACGCACTCGGCGTGCCTTTCGACCGTCGGGGTGCGCGCACCGACGAGTACATCGCGGCGCTGCGTGTGCTGTGGACCGAGGAGGAAGCCGAGTTCCACGGTGAGTTCGTCGACTTCGACCCGGTCTACTCGCAACCCAAGCCCGTCCAGCAGCCGGTGCCGATCCTGGTAGGCGGCCACAGCGACCGCGCCGCCCGGCGCGCCGGTGAGCTCGGCGACGTGTTCTTCCCGGCCGAACGGCCTGTTGAGGTGCTAGCGGGGCTCTTCGAATCGACGCGCCGCTATGCCGAGGCCGCGGGACGCGACCCAAGTGACGTCGAGATGTGGACTACTGGCGGGACCGACCGCGCCCACCTCGATCAGCTGGTCGAGCTCGGCGTCAGCCAAGTGATGGTGCCGGGGCGCAGGCCGCCCCAGCTCGGCGAGACATACGGGCAGATCCTCGCTGACTACGCGGATGCATAAGTAGGGCGATAACAGTGCAGGAGACGGCCAATGGTTGAGTACGGAGACGGCGACGCGATCAGCCACGAGCAACGGGTTGCCGAGATGCAGGCCCAAGCCGAGGTGATCCGGCGGGACATGGGCGGCGCTTCGAAGGTCCAGGCGATGGCCGAAGAAGGCGACCGGACGATCCGCCAGCACATCGATGCCTTCCTCGACGACGGCTCGTTCCGTGAGATCGGCACCTTCAGCCGGTCGCTCCGCCCCGAGATGCGCGACATCACACCCGGTGACGGCAAGATCGGCGGGCACGGCGATGTGGACGGCCGGCCGGTGGCAGTGTTCGGCGACGACATCACGGTGCTGCGCGGCTCGAGCTCCATCGTGGGCACCCGCAAGGAGAGCCGTCTCTACGACCGCGCGCTCACCATGGGCATTCCTGTCGTGCACTTCGGCGAGACCGGCGGCGGCCGCATTCCTGATCTCATGGGCTCGGAAGGCATCTCCGAGCCCGGTGCCATGTTCGAGATGGCCCAGCGGCGTCACCGGATCCCGATGGCCACCATGATCTGCGGCCAGTCCTTCGGCGGCTCGTCGTTCGTGTCGGCCATGAGCGACTACGTCGTCATGGTGCGCGGCTCGTGCCTCGCCGTGACCTCGCCGAAGGTGTTCGAGATCGCGACCGGCGAGGTCATCTCATTCGAAGACGTCGGTGGCGTCGATGTGCACGCTCGCATCACCGGGCAGATCGATCTCGGCGTCGACACCGACGAGGAGGGGTATGAAGCCATCCGGCGGTGGCTGTCATACATGCCCTCGAATGCCTGGCAGCCGGCGCCCCGGGCCGAGCCACGCGGCGGCGACGGGCCCGATCCCGAGCTGGCCCGCATGGTGCCGGCCCGGCGCACCCGCGGCTACGACATGCGACGCGTCGTCGCCCGCATCTGCGACCCCGGTTCCGTTTTCGAGATGCAGCCGAATTACGCCCGCAACGTGGTGTGCGCGCTCGCCCGGCTGGACGGGTACGCGGTGGGCGTCATCGCGAGCAACCCGATGTTCCAGGCGGGAACCCTCGACCCGCAGGCCTGCCACAAGGTCATTCGCCTCGCCACCGTGTGCGACTCGTACAACATTCCCATGATCTTCCTGGTGGACGTGCCGGGCTTCATGGTCGGCAAGCGTGTCGAGCACGACTTGATGCTCCACTGGGGCATTCGCATGATGCATGCACTGCAGAACGCGTCCGCGCCCACGCTCACGGTGTGCCTGCGCAAGGCATTCGGCATGGCCTGGCAGGCCATGAACGGCTCCCGGATGCCCAGCCATGGCATCTACTGCTGGCCCGGTGCGGAGGTCGGCTTCATGGATCCCGAAGTCGGCGTGAACGTGGCGTTCGGCTCGAAGCTCTCGCGCATCGCCGACCCTGACGAGCGCGAGGCCGAGCGGCTGAAGCTCGTGGCCGAGGTGGCTGAGGCGACGAATCCCTTCGAAGCAGCCGGCACGATGCGCATCGACGAGATGATCGACCCCGCCGACACCCGCAGCGTGCTCATCTCGGACATCCGGATGCTGGCCAATCGGCCGGTGCCGCCGCCCGAGCAGCGGCCGCTGAGCTATTGGCCGAGCTGCTGAGGCCCGGGTCCGAGCGGCCCGTGAGCCCAATCGCACGAAATACGGGAACAAGAGCGGGAAACAACAGGTGCGGTTCACCTAGCTGCCTAGCCCACCGACGAGCCAGCGAGCAGTAGCGTCTTGAAGCAATGCCGAGCGGCCGTGATGTCGGTCGAGAGCTTTGGTAGTTCGTACCATTATCGACGTCGGCAGCGACTGGGGAGATCTCTGACGTGATCGATCTCGAAGGCGTCACCAAGCACTACGAAGTCGGCCCCGTGCTGGTGACAGCGCTGGCCGGCATCGACCTGCACGTCGATACGGGCGAGTTTGTCGTCGTCCTCGGTGCATCCGGCAGCGGCAAGACCACCACGCTCAACATCATCGGTGCCCTGGACGTACCGTCATCCGGCAAGGTGACCGTCGGGGGACGTGATCTCACCACATCAAGCCGCAGCGAGCTCTTTGCGCTGCGGCGCGAGACGGTCAGCTTCATCTTCCAAAGCTTCAACCTCTTCCCGGGTTTGACCGCAACCGAGAACGTCGAGTTCGGCATGGACGTCTCCGGCAAGAGCGGATCGGCCGATCCCGCCGACATACTCGACTCCGTCGGGCTCGGCCACCGGCTCGGTCACTTCCCGCATGAGCTGTCGGGCGGCGAGCAGCAGCGCGTGGCGATCGCGCGAGCACTCGCCACCGGCAACCCGGTGCTGCTCGCCGATGAGCCCACCGGCGAGCTGGACTTCAAGACCGGTGCCCAGATCCTCGAATTGCTCGCCGAGCAAGCCAACCAGGACCGGGCGGTGCTCGTGGTGACCCACAACCGCGAGATCTCCCGCATGGCCGACCGCGTCGTGGAGATGAGCAGCGGGCAGATCATCAGCGACGGTCCGCCCGAGGGCGGCAAGACCCCGCTGTCCGAGCTCCACTGGTAGGCCCGCGCGCATGTGGTTGTTCCGGCTGCGGTGGTCCCTGCGGGACGCGCGCAAACGCTGGATCCAGATCGTCGCCATCGGCTTCACACTGGCGATCGGCATCGGGCTGTACGCGGGCCTCTCGAGCGTGACGCAATGGAGGCTCACCTCCATTGACAAGAGCCTCGAGGCCACGAGCATGTACGACCTGCGGGCGACGGTCGGCGAGGGCGGGGACGTGCCGGCCGGCTCGCTTGCTCGCATCGCCAGCGAGATCGACGGCATCGACCGCTACAACGAACGCCTCCTGTTCGACACCCAGGTCGAGACTGTCGTCGAGGGCGAAGAACTGCTGGTGCACGGGCGCATCGTCGGCATGGACCTGTCGGGGAGCGAGCCCGTCGTCAATGACGTCTACCTGATCGACGATGCTGCGCGGCCGGTTTCGAACAGCGCAACACCGCAGGTGCTGGTCAATCGGGGCTTCTCGACCTTCTGGGACTTGCCGACGAGCGGCGCGCTGACGGTGGGCGGCGATGTCGGCGTGGACTATGTCGGCGCTGCCGTGTCACCCGAGTTCTTCCTCATCATCGAGGGGAACGGATCGCTCGGCAGGTCCAACCTGGCGGTGCTGTTCGCCCCGCTGGATGCCGCGCAGGACATATCGGGCCGGTCCGGCATGGTCAACGACCTCGTGCTGACCCTCGAGCCAGGTGCCGACGCAGCGGCGGTGACCCGGCAGCTCACCGAAGCCGCCGCGTCGCAGGACGGTGTACTGCTGGACGTCCTCACCCGAGAGGCGACGCCCTCGTATATCGGCTTGACCGGTTCACCAGAGATCGACCAGGGCATCTACAACGCCATCTCGCTCCTGCTCTTTGTCGGAGCTGCGTTCGCCGCACTGAACTTCTCCGCCCGCATGGTCGAAGCGCAGCGGCGCGAGATCGGCAACTCAATGGCGATCGGAGAGCATCCCCGGACGATCGTCATCCGGCCGCTGCTGATCGGCCTGCAGATCGGCATCATCGGCATGATCTTGGGCGTCGCCGTGGGCTACGCGATCGCCTTCCAGACGGTGACCGTCGTGCAGGAGGTTGCGTGGCTGCCGATCTTCGAGCAACCCTTCCAGGCAGGCATCTACGCGCAGGCTATGGCGCTCGGATTCGCAGTGCCGGTGCTTGCCGTGCTCTGGCCTGTCCTGCGCGCCGTCAGGGTGCGGCCAGTCGACGCGATTCGCTCAAGTCATCTGGCATCGAGGGGCGGCAGTTTGGGGCCCATCATCAGCCGCATCCCCCTGCCGGGCCGCAGCCTCGAGCGGATGCCGTTCCGGAACCTGATGAGGGCTCCCCGCCGGACATTCCTGACGCTGCTGACCTTCACCATGAGCTTGGCGATCATGTTCGCCATGCTGGGGCTGGGCAGCACCTTTACGGCCACGCTCGACGACGGCAACGAAGAACTGCTCGGTGGCGAGCCTGACCGCTTCACGGTGCAGTTGGATTCCTTCTACCCGGTCAACTCGCCGCAGGTTCAGGACATACTCACCAATCCGACGGTGCAACTCGGCGAGCCGGCGATGGTGCTCGGGGCCAATGTCACAGCCGCCACGTCAGAAGCCACCGACGACCCGATCCGGCTGGATCTCGCGGTCCGCTTCGTCGATTTCGGCAGCACCGTGTGGACGCCGACCGCGACGGAGGGATCGCTGTCGCCCCGGTCGCCAGGCATCGTTCTCGCCGACAAGGCCGCTCGTGACTTCGGTGTGGGGGTAGGCGATGACGTCATCGTGACGCATCCGGCGCTCGTCGATGGGGCGTTCACTTACAGCACCCGCAGCCTGCCCGTCGCGGCGATCCATCCGCATCCGCTGCGGCTCAACGCCTACATGGATCTCTCGCAGGCGTCGACCTGGGGCTTCGGCGATCTGGCCAACATCGTGACCGGCGTGCCGGCAGACGGCAGCAGCCTGAACGACGTGAAGCGAGCGCTCTTCGGCAGCGGCACGGGCGTGGCACTGGTGCAGGGGTTGAACGAGACGTTCCAGTCCTTGGAGGATTCGCTGGAGCAGTCCAGCGGCGTGTTCGTCATCACGCGAATATTCGTCATCTTCCTGGTGATGCTGATCGCGTTCAACACCGCCAACATCAATGTGGACGAGCGCTCCCGCGATCACGCCACGATGTTCGCCTACGGCATACCCGTGCGGCGGGTGATCGCGAACCTCTCGGTGGAGGGGCTGCTGCTGGGCGTGGTTGCCGTGGTGCTCGGCGGTCTGTTCGGGTACGCACTGTTGCTATGGATGGCGTTGTTCCAGATGCCGACGGCCGTCCCCGACGTCGGCATGATCGTGTCGGTGCGCTGGTGGGAGATGGCGGCGTCGTTCGTGGTGGCATTGGCCGCAATCGCGCTGGCGCCGATATTCCCTGGCCGCAAGCTGAACAAGATGTTCATCCCGGGCCAGCTCCGGGTCATGGAGTAGCGCCGGGCCGACTCACGCTGTGACCGCAGGAGGCTCGTACACCCAGGGTTGTCGTGGCAGAGTCGTCGGGTCGAAGCGCTGCGCTGTCTCGGCGAGGGCGTCGAGGCTCGTAACCGGGTCGAGTCCGAGGCTCGACAGCAGCAGGATGACGAAGTCGATTGGTGTCTCGCCGAGTGCCAGGCGGTCCTGCAGCGTCACGGCGCCGTCTCGCTTGGCCAGGCGGCGACCTTCGGGGCCGAGCACGAGGGGGACGTGGGCATAGGAGGGCGGCTCAAGGCTGAGCAGGCGCGCCAGATGGGTCTGGCGGGGGGCGGACGGCAGCAGGTCGTCGCCTCGCACGATCTCGGTGACGCCTTGGGCGGCATCGTCCACGACGACCGTGAGGTTGTAGGCGGGGGTACCGTCGCCGCGCTGGATCACGAAGTCGTCGACTGTGCTGGCGTAGGCGCCGAGCTGGCGGTCGACGACGGTCACCTCGGTGGGCTCCGAGTCGTCCGAGCCCACCCGCAGCCGCAGCGCCGCCGGTCGGCCACTGCTGCGCCGCTGCTTGAGCTCAGCGCGGGTCAAGCGTCGGCAGGTGCCCGGGTAGGCACCCTCGGGTGACGGTCCGTGCGGTGCCGCCGCGGCTTCGGCGATCTCGCGCCGGGTGCAGAAGCACTCGTAGGTGAGGTTGCGCCGGCGCAGCTCGGCAATGGCGTCGCGGTAGAGAGCTAGGCGGTCGCTCTGGCGGACCGGCTCGCCGTCCCAATCGAGCCCGAGCGCGGCCACATCGCGCAGCTGCGATTCGTAGAACCGCGGTCGCGCCGCGCCGTCGAGATCCTCAAAGCGCCACAAGAAACGTCCGCCAGCGGATCGGGCGAACAGCCAAGCCAGCAGTGCGGTGCGCAGGTTGCCCAGATGCAGGTCGCCTGTCGGGCTCGGCGCCCAGCGACCGACAGTCAGATCTGTGGTCAAGCGCTGCCCTCGGCGAGCGCCTTGATGCCCTCCACGCAGCGCGCCATGTTCGCCAGGTGCTCGTCCTGGCGGCGGGACAGGATGCGCGGCTCCTTGTCGGGCATCGCCGTGATTGCCACCGAGAGGCCCGATTCGCCCGGACCGATCCGCACGGTGTGGCGCAGGCGGCAGCGCTGGCCGTGCAACACGTCGATCTCGTAGCGCCACCGGGCGCCGGCAACGTCTTCGGTCTCGCCGGTCGCCCATCCGAACAGCACGTTCGGTTCGTACTCGGTGACGATGAGATCGATATTCCACTCGCCGATGGCGGGGTGTTGGTTGTGGCCGATGAACTTGGCGCCAGCGGCCGGGCCGTCGTAGCCCGGTGCCCACTCGGCGCGTACGAATTCCTCGGAGAAATCAGCCCCGGCATTGATGTCGCTGACGATCTCCCACACGCGTTCGGCGGGTGCGTCGATATCGACTTCGACCGTGGCGCCGGGCCCCTCTCTCAGCGACCGGGCGGCCGACTCGTCGCCTCGTGCCTCCCAGGTGCGACCCCAGCCGTCCACGTACGCGATCTCATTGGCGCGCCGGCGCGGGACCGAGCCGAACTCGGTGCCCTTCGACCATGCGAGCGGCAGGAGCGCCACCGGTGTGACTCCTTCGGGGATGCCGAGCACCTCGCGCAGCTCGTCTTCCTTGTTGAGAATCGCGGTGGTCCACGCCGTGGCGAGACCGCGGGCACGGGCGGCGAGGCAGAAGCTCCACGCCGACTGCAGCACCGAATCGAACAGGCCGGGCTTGCCGCTGTCGTCGTGCACCCCCCAGACGCATGGGATGACGATCACTGGCACGTCGGCGAGGTGCTCCGCGAGGTGGAACGCCGACTTCATCACCTGTTCCATCGGGTGCCCGGTTCCCATGGTCGCGTCGCGCCCCCGCTTCATGAACGCGCCGACGACCGAGTTGTACATGTCGCCGATGGCCTGACGCTGCTGAGGATCCCGGATCAGCAGCCACCGCCGGCTGGCCTGGTTGCCGCCGCCGGGCCCCTGCTCGGCTACGTCGATGCAGTCCAGGACGACGTCATGGGGGACGTCGCGTTCCAGATCCAGCCGCAGGCGCACTGACCGGGTGGTCGACAGCACCCCGTCGACCGATGCGAGGTCGACTCCGGCCGTGTCGTAGCGGGCAGGGACATGGGCGTTCAACTCTGGCGTTGGCATAGCCGCCAGTATTGCCGCCTCACTCAATAGTTTCTCCGGCGTGACGAACCCCTCGCCGGCTAGGCGGCACGACGCTCGGCCGTTCAGGTCGGGCGCGGTGCTGGCGTGCGCCGCCCTCGCGCTGCTGTGCAGTGCGTGCTCGCTGCGCTTGCTGGAGCGGCCAGAAACCCAAGAGCCCGCCGAGTCTGCGGTGACAGACGCTCCCGCGGCCGCTGAGACGACGGCTGGAGCGGCAGGCACCGCTGAGGCGGCCAGTACGACTGCAACCTCCGGCGCGACTGGCACCACCGGGACCGCCGCGACAACCGAGGCGGCCGTCCCTCCCACGACGGTCCGTGACTGTTCGCCCCGGGCCAGCGCCGGAGAGATTGCTCTCGACACCGCCGACGCGGTGACGCTCAGCTTCGACATCTCGCGCACGCTCTACGAGTGCGCCGACGAGGTCGGGTTGGCGCTCGCTTGGAGTCCCGAAGCGATCGTCTCGCTCGCTGGCCACGATCTTCGGGGGCCGCTGCTGCTCATCGAGTCATGGTCCTCGGCCGACCTCATGGCGGAGATCGAGCGCCTCGCTCCGGAGCGGATCGTGACGGCTGGCTTCAGCGAGCAGATCCTCGAACGGCGGCTCCCCGGTTTCGCCATCGAGCGGGTGCCGGTCGATCCGCAGACGACGCTGCCGCTGTCGGACGTGACCTACGAACGCGTGTGGATCGTTGCCGGCGCCGAGCACGCCGCTGTGCTGGGGGCGCTCGTTCAGCCCCTCGGCGGAGCGGCGGTGGCCGCTCATGCAGACATGCGAGCCCTCGCCCCGGCCGAGCGCGAGATGCTGCGCAGCGCAGTGCACGTAGAGGTGCAAGCCGAACTCGAACCCGAAGCAGCGTGGCAGCTCGAGGTTGTCCGCCGCGGCGCAGAATTGCCGGGCGGCGGCCTGCTCATCTTCGACCGTGACCGCACTCGCCGGATTGTGGCCATGTACGGCCACCCATCGACGTCGCAGCTCGGGGTGCTCGGAGAGCAGGGCCCATCCGAGGGCGTGGCGCGGCTGCGGTCCATCGCCGAGGGCTACGACGCCGACGGGGCAGACGTGGTGCTCGCCTTCGAGATCATCGCCACCGTCGCCTCAGCGCAAGCCGGCCGTGACGGCGATTATTCCAACGAGACCGCCCTCGACGACATCAGGCCGTGGATCGAAACTGCGGCGGCGAACGACATGTACGTGGTGCTGGACCTGCAGCCGGGCCGCACCGATTTTCTCACCCAGGCGAAGCAGTACGAGGAGTTGCTGCGACTTCCCCACGTCGGGTTGGCGCTCGATCCCGAGTGGCGCCTCAAGCCCGGCCAGGTCCACCTGCGCCAGATCGGCACCGTCGATGCGGCCGAGATCAACGAGGTCGTGCGTTGGCTGGCCGAGCTTGTCCGCACCGAGGCCCTGCCGCAGAAGCTGCTGGTGCTGCATCAGTTCCGCTTCTCGATGATCACCAACCGCGAGCTGATCGAGACGCCCCCGGAGCTGGCGGTGCTGATCCACATGGACGGTCAAGGCCCGATCAACACGAAGTACAGCACTTGGGATGCGCTGACCGGCGAGCCCGACGCCGACCGCTTCTGGTGGGGCTGGAAGAACTTCTACGACGAGGACTCGCCGACGCCCACCGCCTCCCAGGTGCTGGCGCGCACGCCGTTGCCCCTGTTCGTGTCGTACCAGTAGCGGCGCCTCTAGCCTCCGCGACATGGCACGGCTGCCGTACCTGAGTTCGCGCCTGCAGGGTTACCAGTTGACGATCTTCGCCGAGATGTCCGCACTGGCGGTGCGCACCGGGGCCATCAATCTCGGCCAGGGCTTCCCCGACACCGACGGGCCGGCTGAGGTGCTCGAAGCGGCGGTCGCAGCGATCCGCAGCGGCACGGCTAACCAGTACCCGCCGGGCATCGGCATCCCGGAGTTGCGTCACGCGGTCGCACGGCACCAGAAGCGGTTCTGGGGCATGGACGTCGATCCCGACAGCGAGGTGCTGATCAGCGCTGGTGCCAGCGAGGCCTTGGCGGCCAGCATCCTGGCGCTGACCGAGATGGGCGACGACGTGCTCACCTTCGAGCCGTGGTACGACCTGTACGGCGCGGTGATCTCGATGGCGGGGGCGGTGCGCAAGGTGGTGACCCTGCGCCCTCCCGACTACGGATTCGATCCTGACGAGCTGGCGGCCGCGGTGACGCCGCGCACCCGGATGCTGGTGCTCAACAGCCCCCACAACCCCACCGGCAAGGTGTTCAGCCGGGCAGAGCTGGAGGCCATCGCAGCGGTGGCGATCGAACGGGACCTCATCGTGGTCACCGACGAGGTGTACGAGCACTTGACCTTCGACGGCGAGCACATCCCCATCGCGACGCTGCCCGGCATGGCCGACCGCACGGTCACGATCTCCAGCGGCGGCAAGACCTTCGCCGTCACCGGCTGGAAGATCGGCTGGGTGTGCGCCCGCCCCGAGTTGGTGGCCGCCGTGCGCACGGCCAAGCAATGGCTGACCTATGTCAGCGGCGGCCCGTTCCAGCATGCGATCGCGGCGGGCCTCGACCTCGGCGACGAGTACTTCACAGCCCAAGCCGACGATCTGCGAGCCAAGCGAGACCGGCTGTCGGAGGGCTTGCGCTCGACAGGCCTCGAGGTCTTCGAGCCTTCTGGCACCTACTTCATTACCGCCGACATCCGCTCGATCGGCCACGACGACGGCATCGAGTTCTGTTGGGGCCTGCCCGAACGCATCGGGGTGGCCGCGGTCCCGAACGTCGTCATGTATGACAACGTCCACGAGGGCCGCCACCTCGTCCGCTTCGCCTTCTGCAAGCAACATGCCGTCCTCGACGAAGCCATAGAACGCCTCCGCACCCTGTAGCGCTGCCGGCTGGCAGCAATACGGCTCAGCGATTCAGCGGGGTCGCGCCGGAAAGAGAGTGACGGCGAGAGCGGAGCCGATCATGCCGCCAGCGGTAGAAAGGACGAGGTCGGCGACGGTGTCGTCGTAGGTGAGATCGAGGCCGCCGCCTGCGCCCGTCTCGGCCACGATCCACTCGGCTGCTTCCCAGCCCACGATGGCGAGCGCGCCGAGTCCTGCGCCGAGCAACCACGCATCGCCGCGGGACAGGCGATCTGCGGCCCCGCCACGGCGATAGCGCCAGGCGTGAAACGCACCGACGAGCAGGATCCAGTTGAGCGTGTGCAGCACGTCGTCGGTGGCGTCGAAGGTGTCGTAGACGTAGGCCAGGTTGCCGAGCGTGTCGATCAGGAACGGCGCCACGATGAGCACGTCGGCAGTCGCCGGATACGGCCGGAACCGCCCGCGCCACGCCAGCGGCACCACCACCGCTGACAGCATGAACAGCGGGAAGCGGAATGCCATCCCCTTGCCTTCGAGGTGATCGAGCGGCACGGCGATGGCCACCACGAAGCACAGCGCCAGCGCCACCTTGAACGCCATCGCCACCGCAACCGCCCGGGAGCGGGCATCCAGTGCGCCGACGCCGACCAGTCGGTTGTCGTCGGCTGCGCTCGTCACAGTTCGCAGGCCGTGCTCAGGCGCCAGCTCGCAGGGGAGCGATCACGCCTTCGGCGAACTCGTTGAGCATGGCCAGCTCTTGGTCCTGAGTGAAGTAGCCGACGTGATGCCACAGGAAGAACTCGGTGACACCGAACTCCTCGTGCAGCGAGGCCACGTGGTCGAGTTCCTCTTCCCTGCTGCCTCGCCACACACGCCCCATCGGCACCACGTAGGGCGGCGCGTTGTAGGCCCAGTTGAACAGCTCCTCGAAGCCGGCGTAGAGGTCCGCAGCTTCGGCGGGTGTGCGGCCCATGGTGAGGTGGCCGCCGATCGCCAGCGCATCGGCCGCAGATGTCTCGCGCCCCGCGTTATGCGCTTCCTCGAGGTAGATGCCCAGCGCGGTGCCGATGAAGCTCTGCCGCTCGGGCGCCACGAAGCTCACCATCTTCCCCCCCTCGCGTGCCCAGAACTTCGAGGTCTCCATGCTGTAGCTGAACGGTGCGTACACCGGCGGGTGCGGCCGCTGCAACGGCCGGGGGACGATACCGATTTCGCGCAGGGTCTTGTCCTCGTCGACGGCGGTCGGATCGAAATCGTCGGTCGGCGGGAAGTGCCATTCCATCTCGGGCGGCACCTGCCAGAACTCGCCCTGGATCGACACCTTCTCCTGGGTCCACAGCGACTTGATGAGGTGCCAGTTCTCGTAGAGGGCCCGCCGGCTTCGTTGGTCGGCCTCGGACTTGTCGGATTCGGTCGAGGTGATGCCGAGGTGCTGCCCAAAGGTGCCGGTCCAGCGGGGAGTGTTGCCGCGCGTGAAGCCCACGAAGGTGCGCCCGCCGGTGAAGTGGTCGAGGATGGCGATGTTCTCGGCGAGCTGGATCGGGTTGACAGCGGTGAGGTTCATGCCGAGCTGGCCCACACGCATCCGCTCGGTGTGCTGGGCCACGAAGTAATCCCAGAACAGCGGGTTGGTGGTGGTCTCGATGCCCTCGACCTGCATGTGCTGCTCGGTCATGGCGAAGCCGTCGTAGCCGACCGACTCGGCGAACTGCATCTGGGTCCGCACGTGATCCATGAGGGTCTGCCAGCGCTCGGGCATCGATCCGGCGAGGCCGATCTGCTCGTCGCGCCGGCGCATGTACGGCACGACCAGGATCGTGAAGCGGAAGTCAGTCATGGAACATCGGCCGGCCGGCCTCCGGGCGGTTGCGGTACAGGAACGGTGCCGCGTCGGGCGGGAGCGGTGCCGCAGACGTCAACACTAGGAAGCCGGCGCCCCTGCCATCATCTGAACGGGCATCATCGGGGCCGGCATCGATCGAGAGCTGCCGACCGCCGACGACACGAGGAACCGCCACATGGCCAAGTTCGAGCCCGCCGCGGGGCGGGGACTGCATCCCATCGAGCAAGCGCCGATCGCTGAGATCCGGGCCGTCCAGCTCGAGCGCCTCGCCTGGAGCCTGGCGCATGCGTACGCGCACGTGCCCGCCTACCAGCGTCTGTTCGACGACGCAGGCGTCCACCCGTCGGATCTGCGCAGCCTGGACGACTTGGCACGGTTCCCCTTCACCACCAAGACCGAGCTGCGCGACAACTACCCCTTCGGCATGTTCGCGGTGCCGCGGGACCAGGTCGTGCGTGTTCACGCCTCCTCGGGCACGACCGGCAAGGCGACCGTCGTCGGGTACACGCAGTCGGATATCGACATGTGGGTGCACGTGTATCAGCGCTCGCTGGTCGCAGCCGGTGTGCGGCCCGGCGATGTGGTGCATGTTTCCTACGGCTACGGCCTGTTCACCGGCGGGCTGGGCGCGCACTACGCGGCCGAGCAGTTCGGCTGCACGGTGGTGCCGGCGTCGGTCGGCCAGACGGCCCGGCAGGTGCAGCTGCTGGTGGACTTCGATGCCGATGTGCTGTGCGCGACGCCGTCGTATGCGCTGGTGGTGGCCGACGAGTTCCGCAGCCAGGGCATCGACCCCGCATCCACCTCGCTACGGGTGGGGCTGTTCGGCGCGGAGCCGTGGTCGGAGGCGATGCGGGCCGAGCTCGAAGAGGCCTTCGGCATCGACGCTGTCGACATCTACGGCCTCTCTGAGGTCATCGGCGGGGGTGTCGCCAACGAGTGCGTGGAGACCAAGGACGGGCCGACGATCTGGGAGGACCACTTCTATCCCGAGGTCATCGACCCAGACTCGGGCGAGGTGCTGCCCGAAGGCGAGACGGGCGAGCTGGTGTTCACCTCGCTGACCAAGGTTGCGATGCCGGTGATCCGCTACCGGACCCGGGACATCTGCTCGCTGCAGCCGGGCACGGCCCGCTCGATGCGCCGTATGGGCCGGGTGGCTGCCCGCACCGACGACATGCTCATCATCCGCGGCGTCAACGTGTTTCCCAGCCAGTTCGAGGAGTTGGTCTCGGCTGATCCTCGGCTCACCGGGCACTTCCTTCTCGAAGTGCACTCCCAGGGCCGAATGGAGGGCATCACCGCAGTGGTGGAGCCCAAGTCCGACGCCGGCGGCCACGATGCGATCGCTGCAGACTTCGCCAACACCGTCCGCCAGCGCATCGGCATCTCCGTGGAGGTGCGGACCGTCGAGCCCGACGGCATTCCCCGCTCAGAAGGCAAGGCCCAGCGAGTCCGCGACCTCCGGGGCTGAGCACATCGGGGGCGCGCTACGGTTCGGCGGTCGAGCCACGACGGGGCATGGCTTGAGCACGGCCGAAGGAGACAGTCATGAGCTTTGTGGAGATGCGGCACTACCGGCTGAAGGTGGGTGCCCCTGAACGCTGGGTGAAGGAGTACTTCGAGAAGGGCTACGAAGCACAGCGCAAATACCTGGGCGAACCGGTGGGCTACTACACCACCGAGTTCGGCGGCATCAACGAGATCTACCACCTGTGGCGCTACGACACGCTTGAGGAGCGTGCCGAAAAGCGCAAGGCGCTGTTCGAGGATCCGCAGTGGCTGGAGTTCGTCAGGGAGATCGCGCCCCTGCTGGAGATTCAGGAAAACGTGATGCTGCGCGACATCTTCGAAAGCTGAGCCGGAGCGCACACCTATGCCGAACACGATGATGGACACCTGGGCTGCCGGCGACGAGACGCTGGGCACGTGGCTGTCGATGGCTTCCAGCCATTCGGCCGAAATCGCCGGGCGTGCCGGCTTCGACTACGTCTGTGTCGACATGCAGCACGGCGTGGCCGACTACCAGGTCGCGGTTGAGATGATGCAGGCCATCGAGATGGGCGGCGGCACGCCGATCGTGCGGGTGCCGTGGAACGAGCCGGGCATCATCGGGCGGGTGCTCGATGCGGGGGCGCGGGGTGTTGTTGTGCCCATGGTGAACTCGGTTGCGGAGGCCCAGGCGGCGGTGACGGCGTGCAAATACCCGCCGCTGGGTGCCCGCAGCTTCGGCCCGGTGCTGGTGGCTGCGCGGGCTGCGGCGGGGGAGAACTACTTCGAGGTGGCGAACGACACCACGGCCTGCATTCCCATGATCGAGACCCGCCAGGCAGTCGAGGCGCTGGATGAGATCCTGGCGATCGAGGGCGTCGACGCCATCTACGTCGGGCCTGCCGACCTGTCGATCAGCTACGGCTACGGCCCCGGCTACACCGACGACAACGCCGACTACAAGGCAGCGCTCGAGCACATCGCCGAACGATGCGCCGCACACGGCGTGGTGGCGGGCATCCATTCCACGGCTGGGTTGTCGGCGAACCGCCGAGCCAAGGGCTACCGCATGCAAACGGTGGCCGGCGACGCCATGGCACTCGGCCGCGGCATGGCCCGCGACCTCCGCACCGCCCGCGAGTCCGGCGTAGCCGAAGCCGCCACCGGAGCCGACTCCAAGATCTACTGACCCTGCCAGCGTCGGAGCCGTATCTGCTGTCGCAAGACGGAATGACCAACGACGCCAAAGTGATCGCCGCGTTAAGCTACAAATATGGCGCTAACTCAGACGACCACGCTGCGGATGCCCACCGATCTGCGCGACGAAATAGCTCGCCTCGCTGAGCAGCGGAGCACGTCGATGCTGCAGGTTGTGACCGAAGCCGTGCATCGGCTCAGCCGTGACGAATGGTGGACGTCGGTGCGGGATGCGCTCGACAATCTCGATTCCGAGCAAGCGGCCATCTACCAGGCCGAGAGTCGCCGTCTTGACGCCGCGGCTGCGGACGGCCTCGATGGCGGTTGAGGAGCAGCTGCTCCGCGGCGACATCTGGCTTGTCGACTTCGGAATCGAACCGCGCGATCCCGAACAGGCGCTTGTGCGTCCGGCGGTGATTGTGTCGGAGAATCGGCTGCATCATCCGAATCTGAAGATGGTCATCGTGGTTCCGGGTACAACCACCATTCGGGGGATCCCGTTGCACGTCGTATGCCATGCTGACCGCGCTAACGGATTGTCCGCTGAGACGGCGTTTCAGATCGAGCAGGTGCGGGCAGTCTCGACTGAGCGTCTCATCCGCCGGATCGGCCGCCTGCACGCGCTGGAACTCCGGACGATTGACGAGACGCTGCGCAGCGCACTCAACCTCTGACCGGATGCCGCGCTTCGCGCTCAGCCGAGAACGGGTCCCTCGCTGCTATCTGGTCTCAGCCGTCGGATGTGTCCGGCTGGTCGACTTCGACATCTTCCGGCCCTTCGCGGTCGATGAGCGCCTTGGCTCGCCGCGCCACTGAACCAGCTGCGGTCGACGTCGCCGCGGCGGCATCCGCTGCGAGGCGTCCGGCAGCCTGAGCTGCGTCGGCCGTCCCTCGCCCGACCGTCGTTGCTTGGTCGGCTGAGAAGCGTCCGACAGCCGCCGCCGAGCTTGCAACGGACTTGCCAGCGATCGCTGCGCTACCGGCCACGATCCTGCCGACGCTTGCCGTGCCGTCCGTGACAGCGCGGCCAGCGTCAGCTGCGACATCCCCTATGGCATCGCCGATGGCAATGGCCTGTTGAGTGATTTGGCGTACCACCGTTGCCGCATCATCCTTGACGAAGCTGTGGATGGACTCCAGGGTTACGTCCTTGGTGGCGACGTGTGCGAGCACTCCTGCGGTGACGCCTGCGAGCAGAGCAACGCCGGCGGGGCCGCCCGCGACGCCGACGAGCGCGACGGTGCCTAAGCTGGCCCCGATGCCGATTGCGCCCTTGAGCCCGCCCTCGGCCAGCTCGACGTACTCGTCTGCATGATTTGCCTTGTGGAAGGCGCGCCCGAAGGCGACAACCGACACTGCCAGCAGCAGTGGGTTCGCGCTCACGGCAGCCGACATGCCCATGCCTGCTGCGAGGCTCGCGAACGACTCGGTCTCGGCCTTGTTCCAGCCGAAGACCAGCGAAACGACTCCGACGCTGGCGCCCATCAGTTCGCCGACATCGTAGGAATTCAGGTCGTAGAGCCATTTCTTCGGTATGCCGAAGTTCGATTTCAGCGTCTCCGCGACGGAGTCGTAGGTGGCCTTGTCCCAGTTGGCCAAGGGCAGACCCTTCGGCGTGGACACGTCGCGAAGCAAGCCCTGCATCCCGCCGAGTGCTTTTTGGACAAATGTGTCGTCTGGCGACGCGTTGTGGGCTGCCTTGATCGCGCCGAGGAGCGTGTGTCCACCGTCAAAGAGACGGTGATTGCCGCCGCCGATGTGCGTCTCGAGAAAGACGGCGTCCATCGCCTTGTCGTAGATGGTGGCTTTGCCCTTCACGGCTGCCTGCACGAGTTCGTTCAACTGAGGTGTGAGATCGCTCGCCACCAGTCCTTGAGCGGCCGCGAACAGTTGCGCCGTGCGCTCAGATGTCGAGTCGAACAACCACCGAGTGCCCGTGGCAACGGCCCGTCCGCTAGTAGCTCCCACCTTGGCGGCCCCGCTGCCGATTGCCCGCCCCGCTGACGCGCTGGCCGCGGCTGCCGTCTTGGCGTTCTCGCCGACGACCCGAGCTGTCGATGCAGCGGCTGCGCCAGTGGTCTCGGCCGCCTTGCGACCTCCGGACACCGTCGCGTCAGCCGCTTGCTTGGCAGTCGCGAGCGCTGTGTCGCCGAGGCGACTGAGACGTCCAGGCTCATCGTCCTCGGGCTCTGGGTCCTCCGACAAAGCAGGCCGCGGCGCGAGTGGGTCCGTGCCGTCTGGCGGCTCGTCTGCCTCGGCCGATTGGCGATCGGCAGCTTCGTTCATTTCCTGTTGCGCCTCGCTCATTCGGCTGAGACTCGGACCGACGAGGTTTGTCCGGCCAATTTGCAAGAGCCTCGCCACCGTGGTTGTAACACCCCCTCTCTACGTTGGACATCAGTGAGGTGGAGGCCGATCAGCGGCGCCGCCGCCGGCCCGTTTGGCAGTCACGCCGGGTGGGTCGGAGTCTGCAGAAAGGGAAAGACAGTGGGCTCAACATCAACCAACGGCACTGGCAACGGGCAGCTTGAGCGGAGCGGCACGGCGCCGTGGGAACGCGGTGGCGACGACGCAGGCTCGGCAAGAGATGCAGAGCGAGCGAGGAGCTCCGGGTCGGCTCAGAGCGGCAAGAAGAGCGGCAAGAAGAGCGGCAAGGCGGGTGGCAAAGCGTCGCCGTCTGGCCGGTCGAAGGTGTGGATGTTGCTGGATCGATCTGGGTCGATGTCAGGGCTGGAAGGTGCCGTCGTCAAGGGCGTAAGTCGCTTCATTGCCGAGCAGGCGGCTGAGCCGGGCACGTGCCGCCTCACGGTGGCCCAGTTCGACTCGCAAGCGCCGTTCGAAGTGCTCGTCGACAACGTCTCGGTGCAGAAAGCCGATCCGCACGCATTGGAGCTGTACGAACCGCGCGGGCTGACGCCGCTGTTCGACGCTGTCGGGAGGTTGATCGGATGTGCCGACCGTCGAGTCAAGCAACGGCGCCAGGCGGGCAAGAAGCCTGAAGATCAGACCATCGTGATCGTGACCGATGGGTATGAGAACGCCAGTACCGATTACTCAGTGGCCGACCTCCACGAGCTCATCAGCAAGCGGCGCGACCAGGGTTGGGCGTTCGTCTTCATGGGTGCCAATCAGGATTCCTACGCTGAGAGCACCCGCCTGGGTGTTGATCAGCGCAACGTACAGAACTACGAGGCGTCTGACGAAGGTGTCGGTGAGGCCTTCGCATCGGTGAGCCGGGCGTACAGCGAGCGGCGAACGAGGCACTCCACCGTGGGCCTGACGCCCGACAACGACGACTTCTTCGGAGGCGTACGCGAGGCCGAGGAAGGAATGCGACGCCGCTCGCAGTGAGACGGGCGCCGGCGCTCGCGGTTGATGCCGCGGTGTCAGTTGAGCCCGGCGGTGTCTGGAGCCCGGACAGTACGATCCGCTCCGGGGACCGACCTGGAGGGGAACGTGGACGTCGACTATCCGATCATCTCGGCCGATTCGCACATCGCGGAGGCACGCAACACTTACGTCGACTACATCGACCCCAAGTGGCGCGATGTGGCGCCACGGGTCGAGTGGACCGAAGAGCGCGGCGATGTGTATGTCATCGACGGCATGAAGCGCACGATCGACATGGGCCTCATCGCTGCCGCAGGTCAGAAGCCCGAGGAGCTCAAGCGCAGCGCGGCGTATGAGGAGCTGCCCATCAGCAGCTACGACCCAGCCACGCGGACTGCCGACCAGGACCGAGACGGCGTCTCGGCTGAAGTGATCTACCCGTCGGTGGGCATGGTGCTGTGCAACCACTCCGATCCCGACTACAAGAAGGCGGCCATGGACGCCTACAACCGGTGGATCGCCGACTACTGCTCGGTGGACACCGACCGGCTGCTGGCGGTGGGCCAGACCGCCCTCCGCTCGGTGGAAGAGGCCATCAGCGACATCGAGGCCATGGCCGAGGCGGGCATGCGCGGCGTGATGATGTCGGGCAACCCCCATACCGAGTTCGACTTCGACGACCCCCAATGGGATCCGTTCTGGCAGGCCGCCGTCGATCTCAACCTGCCCGTGTCGTGGCACATACTCACCAGCCGCGGCCAAGGCCGGCCCCGCGGGCCGAAGGCGAACGCCTTCATGACCATCATCCGGGCCAACCAGGACATCATGGGCACGCTGGTGTTCGGCGGCGTGTTCGAGCGCAACCCCGGCTTGCGAGTGGTCTGCGTCGAGGCCGACGCCGGCTGGGTGCCGCACTTCATGTACCGGATGGACCACGCCTACAAGCGCCACCGGTACTGGCTGCCGCCCGGTCAGGAGCTGTCCAAGCTGCCCAGCGAGTACTTCAGCGAGCACATCTACACAACGTTCCAGGACGACTGGGTGGCGTTCAAGATGGTGAACGACGTCAACCACAAGCGGCTGCTGTGGGCCAACGACTTCCCGCACTCGGACAGCACCTGGCCTTGGAGCCAGGAGCTGCTCGACGAGCATTCGGCGAATCTGACGCCGGAGCAGCAGCAGGACATCCTCTGCAACAACTCGGCCGAGCTGTACGACATCGACCTGTCCAAGCTGCCCGTCGGCGGCGACCGTCTGGCGGCTGCGGCTGCCTAGAGGCAACACCGACGGCGGCTCGCTGATCATCGGCAGGCGGCCTCGATGGCCTGAAGAGAAAGCCACCGACTCCTCGTCGCGAACGGGCACCGCCGATACCAGCGCCGCGGCGAACTCGCGCCGGAGCGCATGAAGCCGAGGGGTACGGTGGGCCATACGCGTCGCGCGCACCTGCTCGCGGCCGAGTATCCCCGAAGGAGTCCCCCCAAAATGCAGAGCCACGAAGTCGATTACGAGGTCTACGGCGACGACCTGCAGTTCGTCGAAGTCGAGCTCGACCCCGGTGAAACCGTGATCGGCGAAGCCGGAACGATGATGTACCTGGAAGACGGCGTCACGTTCGAGTCCAAGATGGGTGACGGCTCCGAACCCGACGCCGGCCTGTGGGGCAAGCTGAAGTCGGCCGGCAAGCGGGCGATCACCGGCGAGGGACTCTTCATCACGCATTTCACCAATACCGGCGCCGGCGGCAAGGCCAAGGCGGCGTTCGCAGCGTCGTACCCCGGAAAAATCATCCCGGTGGATCTGGCCAAGATGGGCGGCGAGATCATCGCCCAGCGAGATGCCTTCCTGTGCGCAGCATTGGGCACGAAGATCGACATCGCCTTCCAGCGCGGCATAGGCACCGGACTGTTCGGCGGCGAGGGGTTCGTTTTGCAGCGGCTCTCCGGCGATGGCATGGCATTCCTGCACGCCGGCGGCTCCATCAAGGCGGTCCAACTGAACAACCAGACCGTCCGGCTCGACACGGGATGCCTTGTGGCCATGCAGCCGTCGCTGCAGTATTCGATCGAGCGGGCCGGCAATCTCAAGTCGATGTTCTTCGGAGGAGAGGGCCTGTTCCTGGCGACGGTGTCGGGAACCGGCTGGGTGTGGCTGCAGTCGCTGCCATTCGAACGGCTCGCCTCTCGCGTGCTGGCCAACGCAGTGGGCCCGCAGTCGGACGACTCCCGCGGCCTGCTCGCGGGCATGCTCGAGCGCAGCTAGCAGTTCATGCAGCTGACCTCGAGTCGTATCAAGGTCGACGACCTCGCCGAAGCGCAGGAGACCTTCCACGCGCGTGGGTGGACCGACGGCCTGCCGGTGGTGCCGCCCACCGACGACGCGGTGGCGGCGTGCCTGGAATGGGCGATGCTGCCGCCCGATCATCTCATCGGCATCGAACCGGTGCGGGCGCGGGCCATCACCGCGGAGAAGGCAGCCATCAATGCCGTCATGGCGGGGTGCCTGCCGCCGCACTTCCCGGTCGTCGTGACCGCACTCACGGCCCTTTTGCAGCCCGAATTCGGATTGCACGGCCCTACGGCATCCACCGGCGGCTGTGCGCTGCTGCTGATCGTGAACGGCCCCATCCGGCACGAGCTGGCGATGGACGCCACCTTCAGCGTGCTTGGGGGAGCCGACCGGTCGCGCGCCGTCATCGCCCGTGCCGTACGGCTGGTGCTGGCCAACGTGCTCGATGTCAAGCCCGGCGGCATCGACCGCTCCACGCTCGGCCACCCCGGCAAGCTCGGCTACTGCATCGCCGAGGACGAGGAGGCCACGGGCTGGATCTCGCTCGGCGACCAGCGGCTCGGCACGGCGCCCGCCGAGCGGGGGCACGTGTCATCGGTGACAGCGGTGGCCTCGATGGCGCCCCGGCAGGTCATGAACGAGTGGACGACCGACCCGACCGAGCTCTGCGAGACCCTCGCCGCGGAGATCCGGGCCAACCAGCTCAACTATTCCATCTGGCCCGGCAACTACACCGTGGTGCTGCCGCCGCAGCTGCGGGACCACTTCGATGCGGCCGGCTGGTCAAAGGATGACATCGCCGCTTGCGTGTACGAGCGGGCCCGGGTGCGCCGGGGTGACTGGGCGGCCGTCGGCAAGGGAGCCGTTGTCAAAGACCGGGCCGAACGCACCTATCCCGCGCTGGAATCGCCCGATGACCTGCTGATCGTTGCTGCAGGCGGGCCGGCAGGCGGCTTCGCAGCCGTCATCCCGCCATGGCTCGGCACGCGCAGTCACGCGGCCACGGTCGCAGTCGGCGCCTGCGTGGACTGCGAGATCCGCTAGCCCGCCAGCCGCGACCCCATGATCTGAACGCTGCGCAAGAATCCGATCATGGACAAGAACCGCAGTTCGCACCAGCCGCAGACTGTGCACGATGACCTACTGGCGGAGCTGACTGATGACTACTTGACCGCCGTCGAGGACTACCACCGGCTGGCCTACGCCGTGGTGGGCGAGGCGCGCCGGGTGGCGACCGGCCGGTTCGGGCTGCGCAGCCTGTCGCAGGGCTTCGGCACGCCGGTCTTCGAGGTGACGATGGGCCGTGCCGGCGAGATGGAATGCCAAGTGTGGGTGAGCGCTGACGAGCTGTTCGCCACCGAAGGCGGCACCCTGCGCAGCGCCCACATCACGACGCTGTCCGCGGCCGCGGAGTTCGTCGGGGTGTCGCCTGGCACCGAGGCGCGGGAGCACGACAGTCCGGAACTCGGCGATGTCGATCGCTGGCTGCGGGTGAGCCCCGAGATGGGTGCGCACCTGGCGGCGTGGTTCCGGCTCGGCAAGCAGGCGCTCGGACAGTTGCACGACCTGCCCGGCGCAGCGGAGCCCGACGAAATTCAGCTGTGGCCCGGCCACTTCGACATCGCAACGGCAATCGGCGATGCTGGCGCCGGCACCAGGGCCACCTACGGCTTGTCGCCCGGTGACGCTGCTCACCCGTTCCCGTATGCCTACGTGGGGCCATGGGGCGACGTGGATCCCAGCGATCCATACTGGAACGACGACGCGTTCGGCGGGGCGTCGCTGCCGTATCCGGAGATCATCGCTGCGCCAGACCCCGCCAGCGCCGTGTTTGAGTTCCTGTACGCGGGTTTCGACAGCATCAACGGCTGAATGATCAATGCTCGTGGCAGCATGTAGCTGACCGGAGCTCGCCGACACAAGCTGTCGAGAACCGCTAGGAGGACATCGTGGAACTGCTGGACCCGACACACGAGCAGGATCCCGCAGGGTTCGCCCCGCCGGCGCGGCTTGCCACTCTCAAGGGCGCCACCGTCGGCGTCATCTCCAACGGCAAGGAGAACACCAAGCCGTTCTTCGACCATGTCGAGCGCCTGCTGCGTGATCGCCATGGCGTGGCCAAGGTGATCCGGCGGATCAAGTCCAACTACAGCGCTCCGGCGCAGCACGAATTGCTTGCCGAGGCGATGGGCTGGGACGCGGTGCTGGCCGGTGTCGGCGACTGAGGCAGCTGCTCGTCGTGCAGTTTGCACGACGCCGTCGCCGCCGAGCGGGTTGGCGTGCCCGCGATCAGCGTGATGACCAGCGCGTTCATCGACGCCGCCGAGCTGATGGCCCGTGTCCAGGGCGTGCCCGAACATCCCTTCACCGTGATCGAGCACCCCATCGCCAGCGCCGACCAAGCGGGGCTCGAAGCCCGTGCCGAAACGGCGGTCGAGCAGGCCGTCAGGGTGCTGGTGGCGCACTAGCTTCGGGCTGCGCCCGCGGACCGGCGGACCGCACCGACGGGTGCTCCGGCCGAGGCGCCGGATTCCTCGAACTCAGGAGCAGAGCACGATGGTGAACCCCATTCCGGACGACTACCCGCGCATCTCGGTGTCGATGAGCATCGACGGTGCCGCAGACGCCATCGCGTTCTATACCGAGATCCTCGGGATGACCGAGCGGATGCGCATCGACATGGGCGGCCGCATCGGTCATTCCGAGCTGCAGTTGGGCGATTCGCTCATCATGGTGGCCGACGAGTTCCCCGAGATGGAGTTCCACTCGCCCAAGCACTACGGCGGGTCGCCCGTGCAGATGAGCGTGTACGTCGAAGATGTCGACGCCACATTCGCGGCGGCGCTCGCGGCCGGCGCCACCGAAGTGCGACCCGTCGTGGACCAGTTCTACGGCGACCGTTCGGGCATGATCGAAGACCCGTGGGGCCACCGCTGGAACCTCACCACCCACATCGAGGACGTCGATCCCGAGGAGATGGCCCGCCGCTCTGAGGCAGCGATGTCGGAGATGGCCGAAGGCTGACAGTTCCTCGCTGGCACTGATTCGCGGCTCCCTCCGGCGCCGCGGATCACTCCACGGCGCCGCTGGTGCGCCACCCGACGACTGCCGCGGGCGCTGCGGAGACGGCGAACAGCGCCGCGGCAATGGCAAGCGCAAACGGCACCGAGACGATCTGCGCCACCGTTCCCAGCGCCAGACCGATCGACACTTCGCCCACCGCTTGGGACTGTCCGACGAACGAGACCACCGTGGCGCGAACCGACGAGTCGGCATGCCGATTCGCCATTGCCTCGGTCAGCGAATACGCCGTCTCGCCGGCCACGTCGAGGATCGCCCAGCCGATGAGCGCAACCGCGAACCACGGGCTCAGCGCCAACGCCAGGGCGCCTGCTGCGGCGACCATCAGGAACCGCGCCAGCAGGAAAGCGTCACGGCGGGCGCTCCGCTGGTCGGCCTGCGAGCGCTCGAGGTGACGGCGCAGCCACGTCATCGTGGGGATTGCCAGCGCGGACATCACGAACCACGTTGCGCCGAAGAAGAGCACGGCCTCCCGGCCGTCAAGCTCGATGAGGCCGAGTTCGAACAGCCGCAGGACGGAGAGTCGATCGTTGGCTTCCCACGCTCCGGCGGCGACGGCGGCCGAGAGAGTCACCGCCAGCAGCGACGGATTGAGGCGGACAAGCCGTGCGCCTCGTTTCCAGAGGGTGATCGCATCCTTCCATGCGCTCGTGCGCGCCGGCCGGGGTGCGCCGCCGGCCCGGCGGCGGGGCGACTCGAAGCCGGCTTCAGGCATCGTGACGGCCAGGTATCCGGCCGCCGCGATCGCAAACAGGCCCATCACGGCCATCGATCCTCGAACCGACCACGCGCCCATCGCGGTGGCGGCGACAAGGCCGACCATGACGCCCACGGACCGGAAGACGGCATGGCGCACGATGAGCCCGTCCACCTGGCGGCTGGGATCGCCGCCGTCCGCAGCCCCTGAGTCGTCGCCTGAGGTCGAAGGCTCGACGGGCATCATCGCCGCGCTGCGATGCGAGTGCGATGCGTGGTGGGCGATCTCGTCGGTCATCCACGCCGTGGCAGCGCCGCTCTGCAGCGTCCAGCCGACCCCCCACAGCACCTGCCAGATGACGAGAACGCCGAACAGCTCGGTCACCGGGCCCAACGCCATCGCCGAGCCCATCACGACGTACGCGGCCACCACCGAGTACTTGCGGCTGTAGAGGTCGGCGACCACGCCGGTCGGTGTCTCGGTCACGAGAATCGACAGCACCAGCGCAGTGCCCAGCACCGCGAGCCGGAACGGGGACAGCCGCAGATCGACCACCCACCACACCATCGCCGGCAGGCCCCACGAGAAGGCCAAGCCCTGCACGCCCCCCGTCAGCAGAAAGAGCCGATCAGGCCGATGCCGCACAACGCCGCAGCCTAGAAACCACTTCCGCTTCCCTAGCGCCGAGCGCGATGATCCCGGGTGGGCTGCTTATGAGTGAACCACGATCGGAGTGCAATATATCTTGCAATACATGGCAAGATTGACAGCATGAAGCAGACGACGATTTACCTACCTGATGAACTCAAGGAACGACTTGAACGCGCAGCGGAGGAAGCCCGTTGCTCTGAGGCTGCGCTGGTTCGCGAGGCACTGGCTGAAGCACTTGCTCGGCGTGAGGCTCGGCCGACAACCCCGCTGTTCACCGAGGGCTGGGGCGATCCCGACATCGCCGAGAACGTCGACGATCACCTAGCCAAGACCGGTTTCGGTACGTGATCGTCGACACCAGCGTTCTCTTGGCCGCATTCGTGCCGGACCAACGGATGCATGAACCGTGCGCCCAAACGCTGGCAGAGGCCCGCCCGCTGGTGATCTCCCCCTTTGTGCTTGCGGAACTCGACTACCTCACGGCGCGCATCGCGGGTGTCGATTCCGAATTGGCGGTGCTTGAGGAGATCTCGTCGGGTGCGTATGAACTAGCGGCATTCGATGCCGTCGATCTCGTCCGGGCACACGCTGTCATCGAGCGATACCGCGACCTGCCGCTTGGCTTGACCGATGCATCGCTGGTGGTCCTAGCCGACAAGTACGACGAGGATGCGATTGCGACGCTCGACGAGCGGCACTTCCGCGTCGTTCAATCGCTGCGCGGCAAGCCATTCCGCATCCTGCCCGCCGACATCGATCGCTGACAACGACATCGCAGCCCGATCCGGCCATCTCGTCTAGCTTGCGTTCCGGTTGTCGGCCTGCGGGGTGTGGGCTTTGCGCGAATACGTGGTGTTCGACCTAGAGGCCAATGCGGATCGCTCCGACCCGCCGGCCCATGAGATCATCGAGATCGGGGCCGTGCTCGTCGTCGACGGCGTCGAAGCCAGCGAGTTCGAAACATTGGTGCGACCAACCCGGCCTTTGCGCTCCCAGACTCGGGAATTGACGGGCTTGACGGACAAGGACCTGGCGCAAGCGCCGACCTTGGTCGAGGCCTTGCGACGCTTCTCCGCGTTCGTCGGCGACCGTCCTCTCATCGCTCACAACGGCTTCGGCTACGACTTCCCGCTGATGGATGAGGCATCAGCGCAGTCGGGGCTGCCAGCGCTCGGCGGCCGACGTCTAGACACGTTGGACCTGGCACACCTCGCGTTCCCGAGGGCCGGACGGGAGATGACGAGCGGCAGTGATGACAGCAGGCCGCCGTTGGGACGGAGCCTCGACGATCTGGCGGAACGGCTCTTGGGACGCACCGCCCGTTCCGAGCACCGAGCGCTCGGGGATGCCCGTCTGCTGGCTGATGTGCTGAGTCCGCTGCTCGCGTCGATGAACGAAGCGTCCCCGCCTCGCCGACTTCAACGTTGGGTGCTGCACGCAACTGCCCACGCATGGTCCGCATTCCTTGACGCCGAATCCGACCCGCCGTCGCTGGCCTCGACCATCCCGGTGTCCAGGCAGCGGCAATGGTCCGAACCGACTGGCAGATTCGATCCAGAAACCACCGCGGGCATGCTCGACAACGGCGGAGCGCTGATGGAACACGGTCGCTCACCACGCGCGCAGCAAGTCGAGATGGCTCGCTTGGTGGCGTCGGCGCTGCACAAAGGCGAACGTCGGCTCATCGAGGCCCCGACGGGCACGGGCAAGACCTTCGCCTATCTCGCACCCGCGATCGAATACGCCCGCGCCAGTGGCGCGACGGTCGCAATCGCCCCGCATTCCAAGGTGCTGCAGGATCAGATCGCGCACTCCCTTGAGGAACTGACCTCGCTCTTGGTGCCCTTCAACTGGGTGTTGCTCAAGGGCAGGGGCAACTACATCGACGTGGCCGCGCTGGAGAGCGCGCTTGGCGAGTTGGGCATTCAAGGCGACCATTCCGGCGACGCACAGGATGTTGTCGCGGGACGCACCGCGCACCCGGAGCACGATCCCGGTAACCGTGCAGGCTCGCGTCAAGCAGTGCGCGGTCTCGCGCTCGCGATCCTGTGTGGCTGGGTCTCACAGACGCCGACGGGTGATTGGGACGACCTGAACACGTGGGCACTCGGCAGCGATTTTCGAGACGTCATGTCGAGTCTTCGATTCGTGCTCTCCGTCAGCGAGCAGCCGGGTCCGGAAACGACTGACTTGGACAGACGGTGCTTCTATCGCCGCGCTCGTGACGGGCTGCGTCATGCGGATGTGGCCGTGCTGAACCATGCGCTGGTCGTGACCGATCACGAGTGGCTCGATCACGCCAGGCACTTGGTCCTCGACGAAGCGCACAACCTCGAAGACTCGGCGACCGATGCACTGACGGCCGAAATCGGAGTGGGCGAGATTGAGCAACTCTGTGATGCGATCGATCCGAGCGGCACAGGGAGCGGGACGCTAGGCCGGCTCGCCCGCGCCGCTCGCTGGTCCGTGCGTGAATCGCCGTTGACCGACGTGCGCCGCTGTGTCACCGCCATACGGAATCAGCTGCCGCGCTTCGGCTCGGAGCTGACGGCCTACATACGGGTGCGAACGGCAGCAAGTGCCGACGATCGTTATCCCTCGTCGTATCGAATTCGGCGCGGCATCGACACTGCGCACCCCGACTACTACGCAGTGCTGCGCGAAGGGCGGTCGCTCGCCGAAGCCGTGGAAGGCATCGTCGGCGAGCTGAACGAGATCAACCTGCCAGAGCAACTCGCCGGACGTTACCGGCGCGACCGCCTCGAAGCCGAGTTACGACACCTTGGGCGCTTTGCCCGAAATGCCGCCAAGACGCTCCGCCGCGTCATCCACGCCGACGCGGGCTCGGCTGGCCCGCAGGCTGCGGGAGACGGCGGCGATGCGATACGCGGCGCAAGTCTGATTGCCAATCTTGAAGAGCAACAGCGCATCGCAGTCAGTCAGGTCCAGTACACCGAAGGACGCTGGACATGGCTGCTGCGGCATGTGCCCCTGTCGGTAGCGCCGCAGTTGCGGCAGCTGTGGAATGAGCTCGACGCCACAGTCGCAACATCGGCGACCCTGCAAGTGGGCGGCAACTTCAGCCACATCCTGAATTCACTGGGTCTCGACGCCGCCCAGACGAGGGCCCTGCCAACTCCGTTTGAAGCGCTCAGCGAACAGCATCTGCTGATCTTGGCTGACTGGCTGCCATCCCCCAGAGCACGCCTGATGGACGAGTTCACCGAGGCAGCAGGCCGTGAGACCGGGCGGCTGATGCTGTTGTCCCGAGGTCGGGCGATGGCGTTGTTCACCGCTCGTTCCCGCATGGAAGCGGCTCGCAACAAGCTCCGTGACTACCTCGATCAGCACGGAATTCCGCTGCTCACCCAAGGCGACGCACCAGCAGCTGCGCTCGTCGCCCGAATGAGAACTGAGATGGCCACCAGCCTGCTCGCTCTGCGCTCGTTCTGGGAGGGCGTCGACATCCCCGGCGAGGCGCTGAGCTTGCTCCTCTTGGAGAAAATCCCCTTCGACTCTCCTGCTGACCCGATCTCGGGCGCTCGGATGGAAGCTGTGGAGCAGCAGGGCAAGGATGGGTTCGCTGACTACGCCGTGCCACGCGCCGCACTGAGGATGGCTCAGGGGGCAGGACGGCTGATCCGTGCGGCAGACGATCGCGGGGTGACCGTGATGCTGGACAACCGCCTGTGCAGGGCCAGCTCTTACGCCGAGCAAATCCTCGGCACGCTGCCCGGTCCGCCCGCACAGCACCGCGTACGTGATCCCAACGACGCGTATGACCGCATCTGTGGGCATCTCGACGGCATCGAGCTGACCGATGAGCTGCGGAGCGCCATGGATGCAGTCCCGGTCGACGACACCCTCGCGAAGATCCGAGCGCTCGCGCTCGACGAGGATCAGGCCCGGGACGGCGACATCGTCGAGCGGCGGCTGGACCGCGTGCGTCAGATCTTTGGCTTCGAACAATGGCGGTCCGGCCAGCTCGAGACGATGCGGCGATTCATGGCAGGCGAAGATGCGCTCTCGGTGCTGCCGACAGGGTCGGGCAAGTCGATCACCTACCAGATTCCGGCGCTGCTGATGCCTGGCGTGACGCTCGTGCTGTCGCCATTGATCTCGTTGATGAACGATCAAGTCGAGAACTTGCGCCGCCGTGGCATCACCGAGGTGGCAGCCATCCACAGCGGCGTGGGGCAGAGCGAATGGCGCGACATCCTGCGGGGCGCAACCCGGGGCGACTACAAGCTGCTGTACATCAGCCCCGAGCGGCTGTGGTCGCAGGAGTTCATCAGCCTGCTCTCCAAGGTCGACGTTGCCCGGATTGCCATCGACGAAGCGCACTGCATCTCGCAGTGGGGACACACGTTCCGGCCCGAGTACGCCAGGATTCCCGAGGCAATTGAGCTGCTCGGCGGGACACCGACAGAACGTCGGCGCCGCATTGATCAGGGCAGGGCAGCGCCCGTCGGCGACCGCCCGGCGCTGTTGGCAGTGACGGCCACGGCCAACGCCCGAGTGCGCGACGACATCGTGGCTTCACTGAGACTGCGGACTCGTGAGGCGATAGTGCTATCGCCGGATCGGCCCGAGATCAGCTACCTCACTGAGGACTGTGCGAACCGCAGCGACCGCGATGTCCGCATCGTTCAGGTGGTGGAGGCGTATCGCCGCCAGGCAACTGTGGTCTACGTGCCGACTCGACGCGACGCCGAGCGTGTCAGCGGGTTGCTGCGCGTTGCTGGCCATACGGTTCGCGCCTACCACGGAGGCATGGAGACAGCGGCAAGGTCGCACGTCGAGGACGCATTTCGTCATGGCGAGATCGACGTGGTCGTCGCTACCAAGGCCTTCGGGATGGGCATCGACAAGCCTGACATCGCTCTGATCGTGCACTCCGAGATGCCCGCCACAATCGAGGAGTACGTCCAAGAGACCGGCAGGGCCGCCCGCGGTGCTGGTCAACCCGGCATGCCGACCGACGGCACAGCAGTACTTCTGACTATGCCGAAGGACTGCTCCATCCATCGAGTCTTCGTTCGCAGCGCGGCGCCGTCAATCGCGCAGGTGCGCAGCATCTGGGCGAAGCTGCTGCCGGGCCTGGGCTCATACGACCCGGAGGATCTCGTCGACCGACCCGATGACAAGACCCGCGAGAGTGACGCGGAATCGGTCGCGACCTCGCTCGCCGTTCACTACTTGGCGATCGCGGACGTTTTGAAGCGCCACCCTGACACGCCGTGGGAGGGCCGCGTCACAATCATCGACGACACGCGCAAGCGGCTCAGCCAGCTGCGCCTGAGCGACGTGTCGGCCGATTCCAACACGCCGAATGCCGACGGGGTTGCGGGTCTGCAGAGAGACGCAGCAGTCGAACCGGAGTTCATCGCACGCGCCCAGCAGATCATTGAATTGGCGGAGCAACATGACGGCCGTTATGACGCACCGCAGTGGTCGAAGGAACTCGGGCGATCCGAGGTGGAGGTCGCGCAAGATCTGCTTGAGCTCCAGCTACGAGACATCATCGGATTCACTGTCTGGAAGTACGGATGGGTGCTGGAGCGTTCGCAGCGCGAACCGGACTGGGCAGAGATCGAGCGACAATGCGAACAACGTCGCAGCGAAGTGGCTGAGAAGTCTGATCGTGCGAAGGAGTTCGCTCGCGACCGAGCCGCGTGTCGAGTAGCGGCGCTTCTCGAGTATCTCGATGCATCGGATGCACCGCCGCAGACCGTCGACGATGGCTGTGGCCGGTGTGACATGTGCTCTGACCTGCCGCGGCCGTGGGCCGACAGCCATCTCACCGAGGCCGGCCTGCGCGAGGCATTACCGGTCGCTCAAATCATCCTCGGCCTGCTGGCAGACACCGCTCATTGGCGATACTCACGCAAGAACATCGAACGCTGTCTTGCAGGCAACCTGTGGGGTGCCGAGGCCGTCGGGGCGGGTGGTCCGACTTCGCGTCTGGTGACGCACCCGTCAGCAGGCCGGCTGGCGTTCCTCGGTGAGAAAGACGTGAGAGCAGCAGTTGACGCGTTGATTGGCGAGGGCCTTGTCGCTGCCGTCGCCGACGAGTTCGACGGCACCTCTTACGTTCGGCTCGAACTCACCGACGACGATTCTGAGTTCGCCTGCACCATGTAGGCGCCTCATGGCCATCGGCCCACGTCCGCAAGCGGGAAAGTGCCTTCACTACAGTCGAGCCGCGCGACCCGCGGAGCACGCATGGCATTCCTGCAGCCTGAGAATCTTGCGAGTCGCAGCGATGTGCCCGATCGGCTGCATGAGGTGGCTCGGCACCTTCGGGACGACTTGCCAGATGAAGTAACTGTCTGGCTCGAGCGCACCGGAGAGGGTGAAGCGGCGGCGCTGCGGCGCGAGTTTGACGGCGCTACGACACCTAGCGACGACAGTGACTGCTATCTGGTGGTGCTCGACCCGCAGGCCGGGATCGCCGTCCTGCAGGCACCGTCGCGTCGGCAGATCAAGGCGTCTCGACGACGACGCGCACGGCTCGACGAGGGAGCGACCCATCGCCTGGTAGTGGAACGGACAGCCGAGCTAGGCGGCAGTGTCGCCGAAGTCCCGGTCGAGTCCCTGCCGGTGCGGCATGTCCTAGCGGTGCCGCAGACCAGCCGGGAGCATGCAGCCGAGATCAATACCAAGTTGCCACTGCTGACTCGTGATGACTTCGAAGCAGGTGCGCTTCGCCTAGCGCTTCAGCGCGCCATCGGAGGCCAGATTCTGCAGCTCGGGCCCGCGGAACAGTCACAGACCCGAGCAGCGATCAAGCCCGAGATCATCATCACCGGCAAGACCGCTGCGATGTTCCGAGAACCCGATGCTGCCAGCGAGGACATCATTCGAACACTCGACCGCGAGCAAGAACGCATGGCCCGTCACTTGGGGGCCGGGTATCGGGTGATACGAGGCGTCGCCGGCAGCGGCAAGACACTCGTGCTCACGCACCGAGCCAAACACATGGCCCGGAACTTTTCCCATTGGCGGATTCTGCTGTTGTGCTTCAACAGACCGCTCGCTTCGGCCCTGAAGGCAGAGACTCTTGATCATCAGAACATTCGGGCGATCCATATCGACAAACTGGCTCATCAGGTCGTAGCGAAGGCGGGAAGGACCGGGGAGGTCGAGAAGGAGGCAGCGGGTGACCGAGTCCTGTTCTTCAAGCTGCTGCGCAAGGTTGCGGTCGAGGTGTTTGACTCGGGGAACGCAGCCGAGCGCTACGACATGGTCATCGTCGATGAGGCACAAGACCTCGGTGCCGAAGGCCTCGACATGGCGTGGGCAGCACTGAAACCACATCGAGACAACCTGCTGGTTGCACACGACGGTGCCCAGCGAATCTACGCCGGGAAGAAGCGGTGGAACCCACCGGACATGACGGCGCGTGGCCGCACAACCGTGCTCAAGCGCAACTATCGAAATACCAACGAGATTCTTGACTTGGCGCTTGAGTATCTGGGTGATGCAGCACAACGCGTCGCCGATCAAGAACAGCCCGATGACTTCGACGTCTTGGTGCAGCCGGATCAGGCCGTACGTCACGGCGTGCTGCCGCGGCTAATCGAATGTGACGGCATGACGTCCGAAGTTGAAGCGGCACTCGAACACGTAAAGCGATTGCGCCCTGACGGAATTCCACGCGATGCCATCGCAATCCTGTCCGGCTCCATGGACTTCCGCAAGAATGCTCTGGCGCGCATCGGTCCGAAGGCCTCCCTCGACGCCCAAGCACACAAGGACAAGGTGGCGCAGGCCCGCAACGTCATCCGCATAGCCACGCTTCAATTGCTCAAGGGCCTCGAATTTCCTCATGTCGTCATCGGCGGCGCGAACGACATCTGGGTCGAAGACGACGAGCCCGCGGAGCAGGACCGCCAGCGCCGCCGGCTGCTGTACGTCGCCATGACGCGAGCCAGCGAATCGCTGACCGTCACCTGCTCCGGCAAGGGCATCATGAACGCAATCAGCCATCTGCCCGAGATGCCTTCGGCCCAGCTCTGATCCTGGTGACTATGCGGTGACCGGCACGAAGACTCGGTGGGGCCACGGCATGCCCGCCAAGAGGCTGCCGATGGCACCAGAGCGCTGCTAATCCGCGATCAGGTCGATGCGTGGCGGCGGCAGGTCGGTTGGCCAGGGTGCGCGTGCGGTGCGGGCGTCGAGCGTCACCAAGGGGGCGTCGAGCATGACGGCCAGCGCGGCGAACGAGGCGTCGTAGGCGGTGAAGTTCTCGCGCAGCCGCCAGATCACCGGCAGCAGCAGCTCATGTGGATGGGCCACGATGCCGAGCCGCGGGAATTCGTCCAGTGCATGCTGCGCTTGCTCGGCCGAGAGATCCCCTCGTCGCACGTAACGCTGCAGCACATGGGCAGTTTCCACTGCGAGCAGCGCAGGAGCGTGCAGCGAATCGGAAGACATCACACGACGCTCGACGTCGGCTGCTTCCG
The DNA here is from genome assembly GCF_965203655.1 of Candidatus Poriferisodalis sp. Taxonomy (GTDB): domain Bacteria; phylum Actinomycetota; class Acidimicrobiia; order Acidimicrobiales; family Poriferisodalaceae; genus Poriferisodalis. Next base: position 50,306 of record NZ_CBDBDD010000001.1, on the reverse strand, counting down.
GCAAGCGAAGCAGCCAGGCGATGACGGCCGATGTATCGAGAACGATCACCTCGCGTCGCGTATCGCGCGCACCGCGTCGGCAGGCGACTCGGTCACCTTGATGCGGTCAAGCGCCGCGAGACGTTCCAGCATCTCCTGCCGTGTCGGGATATCGAGCGAACGGCGCAGCTCGCGCAACACGTACTCCGACATCGACTGGCCTTCCAAGGCGGCGCGCGCCTTCAGACGGCGATGAAGCTCATCCGGCATGTCTCGAATCTGCAGTGATGTCATGCAGAAATCATACTCTCATGCAATGTTCATGCAGTCACGCAAGCGGATTCCCGCAGCCTACGAACGCTCCATAGGGCAAGATTCACCCGGCCCGCCAACGGCTTCGGCGGTGGGCTGGCACAGCGAGCGTTCAGGAGGCCTGTCCAATGAACACGACCGGAACAGCACAGCACCGCATCGACGGGGCGACGACTGCGTCGACACCGGGGGGCTGCGCAGACGAAGCAGCGCAGTTCGAGGAGATGGGGCTCTCGGCGGCGTGGTCGTTCGAGGCGTCCCACGATCCGTTCCTGCCGTTGGCGCTGGCAGCAGAGCGCACCGAAAGCATCGAGCTCGGCACGGCCATTGCCGTGGCCTTCGCCCGCAACCCCATGACATGCGCCGTTACTGCGTGGGACCTGCAGCGCCACAGCGGCGGTCGCTTCATCCTGGGGCTCGGCACGCAGATCAAGCCCCACATCACCAAGCGCTACAGCGAGCAGTGGTCACGCCCTGCCGAGCGGATGCGTGAGTACATCGAGGCGGTGCGGGCGATCTGGCACGCCTTCGAGACCGGCGAACGGCTCAACCACCGGGGCGAGTTCTACACCCACACCCTGATGACGCCGTTCTTCAATCCGGGCCCGATCGGCATGGCGCCGCCGGCGATCTACGTGGCCGGCGTCGGCCCCCGCATGGTCGAGGTGATCGGTGCGGCGGCGGACGGATTCTTCGTGCACCCGTTCCACACCGCCCAGTTCATGACAGATGTCACGCTCCCGGCCATGGCGGCCGGCGCCGAATCGGCAGGACGAGACATCGACGACGTCACCGTTGCCTGCCTGACCATCGTCGCGATGGGCGAGAACGACGAGCAGATCGACAAGGCGCGCCGCTCCGCCGCAGGCCAGCTCGCGTTCTACGGATCGACGCCGGCCTACGCGGGTGCGCTCGACCACCACGGCTACGGCGAACTGCAGCCGCGCCTGAACACGCTGTCCAAGCAGGGCAACTGGCGGGAGATGAGCGATCTCATCGACGACGATCTGCTGGATCTCATCGTCGTGTCTGGCACACCGTCAGCCGTGGGCGTGCAGATCGCCGAGCGCAACACGTTCGCCGACCGCACCACGATGATGTTCTACGGTCCGACACCCACCAACGACGCGATCGCCGAGGCCGTCGCAGCCGCCAGTGCCGCATGAATCAACCGGCCGCTGTGCCTGAGGGGCTGAGGCGGCGAGCTGACGGAACGCTGGCGTGCTGGTGGGGCGAGGGCCACGACGACTACGAGGCCTACCACGACACCGGGTGGGGCCTGCCGGTCACCGACGACGTGCGGCTGTACGAGAAGATGTGCCTCGAGGGCTTCCAATCGGGTCTGTCGTGGCTCACGATCCTGCGCAAGCGGGAGAACTTCCGGGCCGCGTTCTGCGGGTTTGACTTCGAGGCGGTGGCCCGCTTCGGCGACGCCGATGTCGAGCGGCTCCTCGGTGACGCAGGCATCGTGCGTCACCGTGGCAAGATCGAAGCCACCATCAATAACGCCCAGGCTGCGCTCGGCACCATCGATGCGCACGGCAGCCTGGCGGCCTTCTTCTGGTCGTTCGAACCGCAGCCCGGCGATCGGCCGCCCGTCATCGACTACCGCACGCTCGCCTCGATGCCTTCAACACCCGAATCGACAGCGCTCAGCAAGGCACTGCGCAAGCAGGGCTGGCGGTTTGTCGGCCCCACCACCTGTTACGCCCTCATGCAGGCCTCCGGCATCGTCAACGACCACCTCGAGGGCTGTCACCGCCGACCCGTCATCGAGGCCGCGCGCGCAGCGCTTGATCGACCGGTCGCACTGGGCACCTGAGGTTCAGTCCCAACCCGCAGCACGGATTCGTGACGCCGGCGGCTGGCTGTCAGTCGGAGCCGGGGGCGATGACGGTGTCCACCATCGACAGGTGCATGCCGCTGACTCGATCGGGCTGGCCGGCGAACACGGCCGCCCGTTCGGGTGACGCTGCGAATTCTTCGTACGCGGCTTCGTAATCGCCGGGGTGGCTCACGGCCCACACAAGCTGGTTGTTCTCGCGGTCGGCATACATGAACTCGACCTTGAAGCCGAACTTCTCCCGCACGGCGATGATGTTGGGGAACCACTCGAGCAGCGAGTCCATCTGACCTTCGATGACGTCGTAGCGGCGCAGTTGTGTCGCCATGCCGGCTCCTCTCGGTGTGGTGCGTCACCGCTATTGCTAGCGCGATTCGACGATGTGTACCACTAGGCGCCATCGGAGCCGAGATCGACGACGCCGTCCTCGGTGGCGAGGTGGGTCATCGGTACATCGTGGGGCTCGGACGGAAGCTGTTCGAACACGATGTCGCGGCAGGCGACCCCGACCCGCGGGCAGTCCTCGGGCAACCGGGCCAGCAGCTCGTCGAAGTAACCCACGCCGTGGCCCAGTCGCGTGCCGTGACGGTCAAAGGCCACACCGGGTACCAGCGCCAGCGAGATGTGGCGGGGCTGCAGCTCGAACGCATCCGCAGTGGGCTGGGGAAAGCCGTACCGGTGCTGCTCCATCGCACCGATCGCCGGATGCAGCGTGAGCGGGCCATCCGGGGGAGTGCGCGTCACGGCGAAGCGCTGCCAGCCGACGGCATCTGCCAGCGCGTCCAGCGACAGCTCGTTCGCCATAGCCCGGTAGAAGAGGATCAGGTTGGCTCCCGTAGGCGCCAGCCTCCCGGCGACAGCCGCCGAGTTCTCGTCGAGCGCCTCGATGAACGCCTGAAGCCCCGCGATCACGGCGGTTATCGACGCTGCCGTGACCGGCTTCCGGCGGTCTCGGATCCACCGACGCCAGGCGTCCTTCGAAGACTCAGGTCCCGGCTCACCGCTCATAGAAACGACGCTAGGTGTCTCGCACCCGCAGCCATACAATTCGCGTCGTGGGGATTGGGGAGGTGACGCTCCCGCCGCTGTACGACCGGCCGCCTCGCCCGCTCGCGATGGCGCGCTGGACGATCACCAAGTTTCTGTGGTGGCAGGGCGGCCTGTGGATCGCCGTGGGCATCGTGGCGTGGAACTGGCTCACGCCGTCGCTCGAGAGCTTCGCTACGCCAGCGGCGTGGGCCGTCGCAGCGGTGTGCCTGCGCAATGTGGCGCTCATGATTGCGGTGGCCGGCGGCTTGCACTGGTGGCTGTACATCCGCCGCCGCCAAGGCACCCTGCACAAGTACGACGAGCGTTGGCTCTCGGTTGGTCGCCGCCCGTTCCTGTTTCGCAACCAGACACGTGACAACGTCTTCTGGTCGCTGGCCAGCGCGTGCCCAATAGCGGCGCTGTTCGAGTCACTGATGCTGTGGCTGTATGCCAACGGCCTCATCTGGACCGTTCCCGCGACCGGCAGCCTCGCGGCTTTCACTTACACCGCAGCGCTCACGTTGGCCGTCTTCCCGCTGGGGTCGATCCACTTCTACGGCACCCACCGGCTGCTGCACACGCGGTGCCTGTACCGCTGGGCGCACTCGCTGCACCACCGCAACGTCAACATTGGTCCTTGGTCGGGTGTGTCGATGCACCCGATCGAACACCTGCTGTATCTGTCGGTGCCGTTCTTGTTCCTCGTCATCCCCGCAAACCCGTACCTGGTGACACTGGCGACCACCTACTTCCTGCTGTCACCGGCGGCGTCGCACTCGGGCTTCGACCGCTTCGTCGTAGCCGGCGGAAGCACAGTGGCAGGCGGGGATCGCTTCCACACGCTCCACCACCGCTACTTCGACTGCAACTACGGAACCGCGCTGGTACCGCTCGACAAGTGGTTCGGCACCTATCACGACGGCAGCGATGACGCCACCGATCGAATGGTGGAGCGTCGCCGCCAGCTCGCAGCTCGCTAGGTAGCAGAGGCCGCTCAGGCGATGGTCTCTGGTTCGGTGGTGACGAGCAGTTCGGCTACCGATGCGGTGTTCGGCAAGCGCAGGATGGTGGCCAGCGCCTGAGCCAGATCGTCGGCTTGGATCATGATCGACGGGTCCACGCCGAAACCCGAGGTCATGTCGGTCAGCACGTAGCCGGGACACACGGCCGTGCACCGGATCCCGTCAGGAAAGGTGAGGTGCCGGACCGAGTGATGCAGGGCCATCGCGGCGTGCTTGCTCATCGCATAGCCGGGTGCGAAGGTGCCCCGCACCCGCTTGCCCGACATCGAGATCACGTTCACGATGCGGCCCTCGCCACTGCGGCGCAGGTGGTCGAGTGTGGCGCGGAGCATGCGGAACGGCCCCTTCGCGTTGACCTCCCACATCTCGTCCAGCGTGTCTTCGGTCAGCTCCTCGAACACATCGGGATGGGCGACGCCGGCATTGTTCACGAGGCAGTCGATCCGACCGTGTGCCGAGATCGTCTCGGCGGTCCAGCGCTCGGCTGCATCGAGGTCGGTGGCGTCGTAGCGGTGCAGGGTGACGGCCGGGCCGCCGCCGTCGTCGGTGCGGTACGAGGCAGCTGAGGCTTCGAGCGCGGCCACATCGCGTCCGCCTAGCGACAGCGCCCAGCCATCCGCATGCAGCGCCTCGGCCACTGCGGCGCCGATGCCGCGATTCGCGCCGCTGATCATCGCCACGCATCCGGTGATGTCTCGCATCTCGCATACCTCCTGCCGGGCGGTCGGGTCATCCCGACGCGTTTCGGTGACCCGCAGTAGCGTTCGCATTCGGCCTCGCCGCCAAGCCGGCAGGCCGATCCGGAGGCTAGGTCGATGGTGCAGAGTCTGTCGGCGGGCGACGGCGAAGCCGCCTACCTGCCCGGCACGCGCGAGCGCGAAGAACTGGCGCGCCGCACCATCGGGGTGCTGCAGCTCGGTGTGATCCCCGGCGGGCTTGCCATGACGGCGTCGTTCTCGGCATCGACCCTGCTGGCCGACCAGATGACCGGCAGCGAGACCAAGGCCTCGCTGGCCGCGGTCTGCCTCAGCATCGGCGGCACGCTCGCCGGCATCCCGCTGGCCGCGCTGATGGCCCGCCGCGGCCGCCGGGCCGGTCTGTCCGCCGGCTACTTCATCGGGGCCATCGGCGCCACGCTCGCATTGCTGTCCGCGTTCGCCGGCAGCTATTCGCTGCTCGTCGTGGGCATGGTGCTGATCGGCACCGGTCAAGCGGCGAACCTGGCGTCGCGCTACGCCGGAGCCGACCTGGCAACCGACGAGAACCGGGCCCGCTCGATCAGCCTCGTGCTGTGGGCCAGCACCGTCGGATCGGTGCTAGGCCCCACCGTCGCGCTCGGGCTGAAGAGCTTTTTCGCCGATACCGAGGGGCTGAGCGGGTTCGCGCTGCCGTACGCGCTGGCGCTCGGGCTCTTCCTAGCCGCGGCGATCAACCTCTCACGCCGGCTGCGGCCCGATCCGCTGCACGTCGTTGCGGCCGAGTCGGGGTCGAACGGCGTCAAGCTGCCCAGCCTCGCCGAGGCCGGACGAGTCCTCGCTCATCCGGTGGCCTCGATCGCGCTCATCGCCATGATGCTGTCCCAGGCCGTGATGGTGGGCGTCATGACGGTGTCGCCGATCCACATGCAGGCCGGCGATCAGAACCCGCTGATCATCGGCTTCATGCTGTCGCTGCACATCGCCGGCATGTTCGCCTTCTCACCGTATGTGGGCTGGCTGGTGGACCGTATCGGCGGGCAACTCGTCATCATCGTCGGCGCGCTCGTGCTTGCGGTCGGCTCCTCGACAGCTGCGAACACCGACCCCGAGCACGCCACCGGCCTGCTGCTGGGGCTGTTTCTCGTGGGCATCGGCTGGAGCTGCTGCGTGGTGGCCGCCAGCTCGATCCTTACTGCCTCGTTCTCGGTTGAACGGCGGGTCAGCGTGCAAGCCACCGCGGACGTGCTGATGACCGCATTCGGTGCTGCTGCAGGCGTGAGCTCAGGACTGGCCGTGGAGCACCGGTCCTATGGCCAACTGGCGAGCTGGGGAGCCTGGGTGGCCGTGGCGCTGGGCATCGCGGCAACGATGATGCTGGTGCGGAACTTCAGAACGACTCGACGACTGACGGTCTGAGCGGTCGTGTCGCCACTGCCACGCGGCTGCTGCCGCCAGGCGCCGCCGACCCGATCAGAGCGGCCCGATCAGAACAGTCCGTCGAGGCAGGTCGCGAGCTTCGAGTCGCCTGTAGCCGGCTGCGCTGTAATGCGCGACAGGAAGGTCACCGAGATGTAGTCGTGCATGACGGCGCCGGTGTCGACTTCCACCGGCATGTCGACAGCGTCGCCCCACTGCATCGCAACTCGATAGGCGTCTTCGTTCTCGGGGTGCGGCTCGAGGCTGACCGACGTGATGGAACGCGGCGGCAGCGTGCCCACATCGGTGAACCGCCAGCCCTTCATGTCGGCGACTTCGCGATTGGGCACGTTGAGGTTGACCGCCCAGGCGGCGTCGTGCTCGTCGGCGAGCAGGCCGCTGAGCACGACACTGGCCACTTCGGCCGCCGAATGCCATTTCTGGTCGGCGATGGCATCTTCCCAGCCTTGGCCCTCGACGCCGAAGCCCTCGACGGTCTGGCTGACTGCCAGGCCGGGGATGGCGCCGTTGCGACCGGTCAGCACAGCGCCGACGGTGCCCGAGTGATAGACGGACCGGCCGACGTTGGCGCCGGGATTGATGCCCGACACGACGAGATCAACGGGGCCGAAGGCGCCGAGCCGAGCGAACATCACGCACAACGCCGGCGCCCCGGATACAGCCCACGCATCTTCGATGCCTTCGAAGCGCACCTTGTGCACTTGCGGATCCATCAGGTGCAGCGGCCCGATCGCGGCACCGGCGCCGGAGTACTCAGAATCTGGCGCGACCACCACGACGTCGCCGTGTGCGGTCATGGCGCTCGCAAGCACGTGCAGACCCTCGGACTCGATTCCGTCATCGTTGGTCACCAGGATGCGCACCGTGTCGAAGGTACCGCCCGCAGGTGAAGCGAGGACGAACCCCAAGCGAACGAGTGACACCGCAGCGCCGACGCCCAGCCGACACACGGCTTGCGCCCGGTGACCGGTCTCCGATCCCGCTCGGAGTCTCGGGCAGCGTGTCGTGGCAAGCTGTCTCGCTGTGGAGGGGCCAGCTGAATCGGGGTTTCCTGCGGCAACCCAGCCGCTGCGCGTCCTGCATACGTCCGATGTTCACATCGGACACGTACGTGGACCGCACGGCCCGCACCGTGACGTCTGTCAATGCCCCATACACGCCCTCGCGCACACGGCGGTCGCCCACCGGGCCGACGTGCTGCTGATCGCCGGAGATCTGTTCGATCACGCCCGGCTGAAGCGGACCGATGTCGCGCACACCATGGAGCTGCTCGGCGACGTCGACGCGTCGGTCGTCATCATCCCTGGCAACCACGACGTGCACGACGAGCAATCGCTGTGGGGCACCCATGCCGACCACGAGCACCGGCTCGAAGTCACCGGCGCCGGCGTGATCTTCCTCGACGATCCCGAGGGCGCGACGCTGCACTTCGGCGAGCACGACCTGACGCTGTGGGGCCGGGCGATGGACCTACACCATTCCGAGTACCGGCCCCTCGCCGGCGTGCCGGCCCGCCCCGATGACGGCTGGTTCATCGCCGCGGGGCACGGGCACTTCCAGCGGACGGCCGACGACGCGCACCGGTCGTCGCCGATCGCCGCCGAAGAGATCGAGGCCACCGGAGCGGACTACGTGGCCCTCGGACACTGGCACGTGACAACCGATGTCTCGGTCGGCGATGTCGTCGCGTGGTACCCCGGGGCACCCATGGGTATCCCGTCGAACGGGACGGCCTGCCTGGTCACGTTCTCCCGGCATGCCGACGGCAGCCCCGGCACGGTCACGGTCGATCATGTGCCAGTCGCGCCGCCGTCCGACGGCTGCGCTTAGCGGCCGCTGAGTCGACTACAGGCTGGCTGCGGCGCGGTCGATGCGTCGTTGAAGGGATTCGCATTCGGACATGTGGCGCATCGCCTCGGACTTGGCCGCTCCGTAGTTCTCGGCGACCTGGCGGGCACGTTCGGGATCGTCGTAGGTGGCGGGCTCGCCCAGCAGCGCCTGCAGCTCCGCGACGCGGTGCTCAGCGGCCTCCCAGGCCCGCTCGGCTGCGGCGAGTTCCCGGCGCAGGCCCGCAGTCGCGTCGTGCGCAGCTTGACGCTTGCTGGCCCCCGCACGGCGCCGCTCGGCAGCGGCAGCTCGGGATGTCGGCGTGTCGGGGGTGCTGTCGGGCCGGCCCTCGGTGATCCGCCCTCCGGTGCTGCCACCAGCAGTCCGTCTGGTGCTCAGCCCCGGGGGACGCAGCAGCTCTTCGTCGACGCCCTGGTGCAGCGTCGCGGTGCCGTCGCGCACCACGATGAGCGAGTCGGCCACGCTGCGGATGAGGTGACGGTCGTGAGTCACCAGCAGCACCGTGCCCGGGTACACCGACAGCGCATCCTCGAGCAGGTCGCAGCTCGGCAGGTCGAGATGATTGGTGGGCTCATCGAGCACCAGCAAATTGACCGGGTTGGCCATCGTGATCCCGAGCGCCAGCCGTGTGCGCTCGCCGCCCGACAGGTCGGCCACCTTGCTGTCTGCCGCGTCGCCCGGAAAACCGAAACCGCCGAGCATCGTGCGCACATTTCGTCCCGGCTGGTCGCCCACCGACGCCGTGAATTCCTCCACGACCGTTCGGCGCGGGTCCATGACCTCGGTGAGATGCTGCTCGAAGGTGGCCATGTCGACGTTTCGACCCCGGTGAAGCTCGCCGCCGAGCACACCGAGATTGCCCTGCAGCACCCGCAGCAGCGTCGTCTTGCCGGCGCCGTTGGGACCGACCACGCCCACCTTCGTGCCGCGTTCGATGACCAGGTTCACGCCTTCGAGCACCGGCTCGTCGCCGTCGGCGTAGCCCAGCGTGGCGTCGATCAGCTCGGTGACGACCCGCGACGAACGCCGCGGCGTGCCGAAGCCGAAGCGTGCGGCCAGCTCCTTGCGGCTCGGCGCCTCGACCGGTTCGATCTTCGCCAGTGCCTTGATGCGGCTCTGCACCTGGCGGGCCTTGGTGGCCTTGTAACGGAAGCGCTCGATGAAGCGCTCGGTATGCGCCCGGCGGCGCGCCTGCTGTGCCGCCGCGGCTTCGGCGGCCGCGAGCCGCTCCTCGCGAGCCGCAACGAATTCCGCGAAACCGCCGACGTGCTCGTACGCGCTCGTGCCGTCCATCTCGATGACACGATTGGCGACCGCGTCGATGAAGTCGCGGTCGTGGCTGACGAACAGCAGCCCGCCCTCCCACGTGGCGAGCTGATCCTCCAGCCACGCCACCGAGTCGACATCGAGGTGGTTGGTGGGCTCGTCAGCCAGCAGCACATCGGGCTTGGCCAGCAGGAGCTGCCCGAGCGCTACCCGCATCCGCCACCCGCCCGACAGCTGCGCGACCGGCCGCTGCGCGTCGTCGGGGGCGAAACCCAGCCCGGCCAGCACCCGGTGAGCCTCCGCCTCGAAGCCGTACCCGCCGATCTGGCGGAAACGCGCCTCCAGCTCGCCGTAGCGGGCGAGCACCTCGTCGTGATCTGCCGCGTCGACTTCGGCCAGCCGAGCCTCGAGCGATCTCAGTTCCGTCGTCATCGCGGTGATGTCGCCGGACCCCGCCAGGGTCGCGTCCAGCACCGTCCCTTCGGTGATGTCGTCGAGTTCCTGGGGCAGGTAGCCGATCGTCAGCCCGCTCTGGCGATGGACCTCGCCCTCATCGGGCTCCTTGATGCCGGCCAGGATCTCGAGCAGCGTCGTCTTGCCGATGCCGTTGCCGCCCACCAAGGCGATGCGCCGCCCGGGCGCGAGCTGCACATCCACGTCGGCGAACAGCCGCCGCGGCGGGTACGACTTGCCCAGCGAGGAACCCCACAGCACGCAGCGAGTCTGCCGCAGGGCCGCCCGATCGAGTGGCTGAATTTCACCTCGAGCGTTACGAGAAGTGCGGCGCGACGTCAGCCATGAAGGCTCGCAGCGCGTCGAGGCGACCCTCGATGCCGCCCCGCGCCACCGGGTCGAGCACCAGATGCGTCACGCCGGCCTCGGCGATCCGCCCGACGCTGTCGATCATCTCCTCGGTGCTGCCGGCCACTGACACCGCCGGCTTCATGGCCGATGCCGGATCGAGGTAGTAGCGCAGCGACAGCGTGATCTCGTCGCGGTCGCGCCCCGCGGCGTCGCATGCCTCGCCGACTTGGCGCCACCCCGCTGCGACGACTTCAACCGTCTCGAAGGCCGCATGGAAGCCGTGCCCATGCCGCGCCACCCGTCGATACGCGGCGGCCGTGTTGCCTCCCACCCACACCGGCACGGGGTCCTGCACCGGCTTGGGCTCGAAGCCGACCGAGGGAAACGAGTAGAACTCGCCGTCGAAGCTGGGATCGTCGTCAGTGAACAGCGTGCGGAACACCTCGAGCTGCTCGTCTGAGCGCTTGCCGCGGCGGTCCCACGGCATGCCCAGCACCTCGGCTTCCTCGCGCATCCAGCCCACGCCCACGCCCAGGATGAGCCGGCCCTCCGACAGCACGTCGATGGTCGCAAGGCGCTTGGCCGTCTCGACCGGCGGCCGGTACGGCAGGATCAGCACGCTGAACCCGAGGCGCAGATTGTCGGTGACGGCCGCGACGAACAGCAGCGTGCCAATCGGGTCGAGCCATCCCGTCTTGGGCGGCGCCGGGAACGAGCCGTCGTCGCTGTAGGGATACTGCGACACCAGTTCGGCGGGCCAGCAGACATGATCGGACGCCCAGCCCGACGCAAAGCCGAGCCGGTCGACTTCGGAGGCGAACGTGATGAGCCCGTCGCGAGTACCGACGCGGCCCAGATGCGGCAGAGTGACTCCCCATTCCATGGGGCGACACGCTATGCCGTGGCGGTACGGGCCTGCCGAATCGGGCGAGGATGGAACCATGACACTGTTCAAGAGTCGGCGTGTGCGTCTGCTCGTGCTGTTCTGCTCGCTCTCGCTCGCAGCGGCTGCATGCATCCGTGTCGATGACCCTGATGAGGTCGCAGCGACGCAGGACACCGACGCCGTGGCGGCGCGGGAAACAGCCGATGACGACGAGGCAGTCGACGAGACAGTCGACGAGGAGCCCTCCGAATCGGCCGGCACTCCACATCAGCAGGACATCGAGGAGGCCTCCGAACAAGAGCATATGACCGCCGAAGAGGAAGCGGAGATTGCGGAGCCTGAAGTCCCCACCATCGAGGCGCTCTTCGAAGAAGCTGCCGACCGGCGTGCGCGGGTCGTCGAGCGAATCCGAGACCGCATCGAGTCAGGCCAGTGGGGTATCGGTGACGACAACATCCTCCGTGGCCCCGAAGGCTTCGAGATCGACCTGAACGAGTGCCCGGCCGATTGGTCGGACACCGAGGGAATCACCGACACCGAGATTCGCATCGGCCAGATCGGTCCGCAAACGGGCCGGCTCGCGTCGTATGACAGCGCACGCTTAGGTTGGATGACCTATCTCGACTACGTCAACGCGCAGGGTGGCGTCAGGGGCCTTCGTGTCGTCATGCAATCTCGTGACGATGCCAACGAAGCAACCAAGACGATCGAGCACGTCAATGATCTGCTCCAGAACGACAACGTCTTCGCGATCCACACGCTGGGCTCGCCGAACACGCTGGCCGTGTACGACTCGCTCAATGACCAGTGCATCCCGCAGCCGTTCGTGTGGACCGGTCACCCTGCGTGGGGCGATCCGCAGGTTCACCCATGGACCACCGGCAGCATCCTGTCGCACGCGACCGAAGCAGTGCTCTGGGGAAGGTGGATCAAGGAGAACCTCGCTGACGAGCTGCCCGTCGTCGTTGCCGGATTGGCGGCGGATTACGGATTCGGGCCGGTCTACGAGTCGAGTTTCCGCCAGTACGCGGAAAGCAATCCTGGCGTTGTGAGTGAGTTCGTCTCTGCGCGTCATGCGCCGGCGGCATCGACGCTCACCGAGGAAATCGCAACTCTGGCGTCAAGCGGCCCGGATGTGTTCATCTCGATGACTGCCGGCAACGCGTGCCTGCTGGCCATCGAGGAGGTCGCAGAGTCGGGCTTGAAGGAGGAGCTGGCTGCGGCGTTCACGCCGTCTGTCTGCGCTACGCCTTCGAGTTGGATCGCACCTGCAGGCGATGCAGGGCATGGCTGGCTGGTTGTCGGAGGCGGAGTCAAGGACATCACCGACGCGGCGCTTGCTGAGCACGATGTGTTCGTTCAGTTCGTGATCCAGAGCCTTGAAGCCAATGGCCTCGATCCCGCCATCTCGATGTTCGGCAACGGCTACATGCTGGGCTACCCGTACGTGGAGGCGCTGCGTATTGCTGCCGAACTGCCCGGCGGACTCACCAGGACGAACTTCATCTTGGCTGTGCGGGCGATCGACATCCGTCACCCGATGTTCCCCGAGGCCGTCGCGTTTGCCATGAATGGCAATGCGGATGCCTTCCCGGTCGAGGGCTCCGGCGTCAGCCGGTACGACGCTTTGTCGCACGCTTGGGTTGCCTCGAGTGTCGTCGACGTGAATGGCGGAACGCCAGACTGCGTCTGGGATGCGGACAGCGGCGGCTGCCGCTGAATCAGGGGTCGATGAGGACGCCCGGGTTGAGGATGCCGTTTGGGTCGAGCCGCTTCTTGGCAGCCCGGATCGCTTCGGCGAAGAGCTCGGGGCGCTGACGGTCGTAAGCGTTCGGACGGTGCATGCGGCCCACCGCGTGATGGTGCGTGCACGTGCCGCCGGCGGCCTCGAGTGCCTCGTTGGCGGCGTCCTTGACGATCTGCCACTGTTCGATCTCGCCACCCGGGGTGCCCATGCCCGACCACGTGTAGTACGGCGCAGGGCCGTCGGTGTAGACGTGGGTGAAGCGGCACGACAGCGAGTGGTGGTCGCCGAAGACCTCGGCCAGCACTGCGCCGACCTTCTCGCGCACGACGGCGTCGAATTCGGGCCACCGGTCCCAGGTGATGGCGGTCTCGAAGGTGTCGTTGATCAGCCCCAGCGAGGTCTCCACGCCGTTGCCCACGCCGATGAACGCGTTGCGCCACGCGCCGACCGCGCCGCCCCTGCCGGTAGGCGTTCCGGTGCCGTCGTCGATGTGAATCTCGTCGTCGGGCACGTAGCCGTTGCACTCACGCGCGATCTCGACCGCTTGAGCGACGTTGTGACGCTGGGTCAGCTCGGCCGATTCGAACGACACGATGACCAGCGCGTGCTCGCCGTCCATCCCCGCCGCGCGCCCGGCCTCGGCCGGGTCCAGGATGCGCAGGTTGGCCGGCCACAGCTTGGCCTGAACCAGGTGCCGCACGGCGTCGTAGCCGGCTTCCCATGACGGGAACGTGATGCCGGCCGTGGCGCGGAACGTGGGGCGCTTCTGGATGCGCATCCACGCCTCGGTGATGATCCCGTAGATGCCTTCCGAGCCGATCACCATGCGGTCTGGGCTCGGCCCGGCACCAGAGCCGGGCAGCCGGCGCGATTCCCACCAGCCCGACGGCGTGATCATCCGGGTCGACTCGACGAAGTCGTCGATGTGGGTGTGGTTGGTGGCGTAGTGGCCGCCCGAGCGTGTGGCGATCCAGCCGCCGAGCGTGGAGAAGCGGAACGACTGCGGGAAGTGGCGCAGCGTGTGCCCGCTGGGACGCAGCTGGTCCTCGAGGTGCGGGCCGAATACGCCGGCCTGGATGCGAGCCGCGCGAGACACGTCGTCGATCTCGAGCACCTGATCGAGCTGGTCCAGCGAGATCACCACGGTTGGCCCGCGGTCTTCAGGCGGAGTCAAACCCCAGACCACTGACGAGCCGCCGCCATAGGGCACCGCGATGTAGCCGTTGGCATCGCACCAGTCGAGCGTGGCCTCGACCTCGGTGTCGCTGCGGGGGTGCGCCACCACATCCGGCGGATTCGGGAAGTCGAGGTTGAAGGCCCGCACCCGCTCGGTGAAGTGGGCACCGTAGGCGTAGCGGGCCCGGTCGTAGGTGCTGGTCGAGCACCAACCGGCAACCGAGTCGGGAATAGCTATGCGGGGCGCACGCAGGTCGGCGTCATTCACCGACGGCACCGGCTTCGCGGTGATCTCGGTGCCGTACTGGGCCGAGAGCTTCTTGGCCAGCTCAGACCGTTCTGCGTCGGTCGGCTCTTCGGACTCCAAGCACCACGCCCAGAACGACTTGCGATCTGCCATGACTCGTACCTCCAGCTGTGCGCCCGTCAACCTAGGCGCGTCGCCGTCGTCTCAGTCGTCCGCGAGCAGCGCCCGGCTGATGACCAGCTTCTGGATCTCGCTCGTGCCCTCGCCGATGATCATGAGCGGGGCATCGCGGTAGTAGCGCTCCACCGGGTACTCGGTGGAGAAGCCGTTGCCGCCGTGGATGCGCATAGCGTCCAGCGACAGCTCCGCAGCCGTCTCCGAGGCGAACAGCTTGGCCATGCCCGCAGCCAGGTCGACCCGTTCGCCAGCGTCGGCCTTGCGGGCGGCGTCATAAGTCATCAGCCGGGCGGCGTGCAGCTTGGTGGCCATCTCGGCGATCTTGAACGCGATCGCCTGGTGCTTGGCGATCGGCTTGCCAAAGGCTTCGCGCTGCTTCGCGTACGCGACCGCGGCGTCATATGCAGCCTGAGCCACGCCGACACCGCGCGCTGCCACGTTGATGCGCCCCAGTTCCAGCGCAGCGAGCGCCCAGCGCAGGCCGTTGCCGATGCCGCCATCTCCATCGAGACCGTCGCCGCCCAGCACCCGGTCTGCGGGCACCCGGTGGTCGATGTAGGACATCTCGACAGTCTCGAGTCCGCGGTAGCCGATCTTGTCGATCTTGCGGCTGACGGTGATGCCGCCTGAGTGCTTGCCCGGCGTCTTGTCGACCAGGAAGCAGGTGATGCCCGAGCTGCCGGAGGGGTCGCCTTCCGGCACCCGAGCCAGCAGCGCCACGATGCCAGCACGCTCACCGTTGGTGACCCACATCTTCGTGCCGTTGATGACGAACTCGTCCCCGTCGCGCACCGCACGGCAGCGCAGCGCTCCCGCGTCCGAGCCGCTGTCGGGCTCAGACAGCGAGAAGCAGCCGCGAAGCTTGCCGGTGGCCATGGGTGGCAGCGATCGGTCGCGCTGGTCGTCGGTGCCGAACCGGGAGATGAGCTTGGCGCAGATGAGATGGCTGTTGACGATCCCCGCCAGCGACATCCAGCCGCGCGACAGCTCCTCGATCACCCGGGCGTAGGTCACGTGGTCGAGGTCGAGCCCGCCGTGCGATTCGGGAATGGTGGCGCCGAACAGGCCGAACTCCTCCATCTGTTCGGCCATCTCGGTCGGGTACTCGTCAGCCAGCTCCAGGGCCGACGACCCCGGCACCACGACCTCGTCCACCCAGCGCCTCAGCGTCTCGATGATCTCATCGGCTACTTCGTCAGCGGCTTCGTCGTTGTCGTGCACCGATCCTCCCAACATGGTTCGTGCCGATGCTTGCCCCGTCATCGACGCGACGTTGCTCCTAGCATTCGCGCCGACTGAACGCAGCAGCGAGCACGACGGAGTATGACGATGAAGATATCCATGGCGATCGGAGCGGGTGCGAGCCTCGACCCCAAGCGTCTCACCCAGCATGTGACAGATCTCGAAGCCGCCGGCGTCGACATGATCTGGGGCGGCGAAATCTACGGCTTCGACTTGGTGTCGACGCTGGCGTATGTGGCCGCCAAGACCGAGCGCATCCAGCTCATGACCGGCATCCTGCCCATCTACTCCCGCAGCCCCGCCATCATCGCCCAGACCGCGATGACCATCGACACGCTGTCCGAAGGACGGTTCATCCTGGGCCTGGGCACTTCGGGACCCCAGGTGATCGAGGGCTGGCACGGCGTGCCGTTCTCCAAGCCGATGGGACGGACCCGCGACGTGATCGAGATCTGCCGCAAGGTGTGGTCGGGCGACCGGGTGGTTCACGAGGGCAGTGCCGTCAGCCTGCCCTACGACGGCGGCACGGGCCTGGGCAAGCCGCTCAAGCTCATGGCCAAACCGCACCGCCGGGACATCCCGATTGCGGTCGCTTCGATCGGCCCTCGCAACGTGGAGATGACTGCCGAGCTCGCCGAGGTGTGGCAGCCCATCCACTTCCTGCCCGAGAAGTTCAACGACGTGTGGGGCGATGCACTGGCGGCAGGCGGCGCCAAGCGCTCCGACGACCTGGCCGACCTGCAGATCGTGGCCGGCGGCACCGTGGCGATGGGCTCGGGCCCGATGGTCGACGGGGTCCGAAAGGGCGTGCGCGACAACGTGGGCTTCTATGTCGGCGGCATGGGCGCTCGTGACAAGAACTTCTACAACGACCTGTTCAAGCGCTACGGCTACGTGGACGAGGCCGAGAAGATCCAGGACCTGTTCCTGACCGGCAAGCGAGACGAGGCGTTCGCCGCAGTGCCCGACGACTACGTCGACCGTGCCAGCCTCACCGGCGACCCCGAGCGCGTGAAGGAACGCATCGAGGTGTACCGCTCGGTGGGCGTGTCGTACCTCGACATCACCATCCCGCCGGAGACCGAGAACCCCCTCGACGTGATCTCCCAAGTCAAGGCCTGGGCCGAGTAGCGCGAACTGTGTCCCCAGAGTCGGAGACACCTCGCGCCCCCAGCGGGCGCTCAGGAGCGCGGGAGCGGTTTCTGGACGGCGCCGCCCAGGTCGGGATGTCACCGGAGATCCGGCGATTTCCCGAGGGCACGCGCACGGCTGAGCAGGCGGCTGCGGCAGTCGGTTGCGAGCTCGGCCAGATCGTGAAGTCATTGGTGTTCCTGTGCGACGGCCAGCCGGTGCTGGCGTTGACCTCAGGCGCCAATCGTGTCGACACCACCCGGCTGGGCGAGCTGCTCGGCGGCAAGATCAGCCGTGCCGACGCCGATGGTGTGCGGGAGGCCACCGGCTACGCGATCGGCGGCACGCCCCCGTTCGGCCACGCGCAGCCGCTGCAAGCGGTCGTGGACCGGGCACTGCTGACCTACGACACGGTGTGGGCCGCAGCAGGCACCCCCGACACCGTCTTCGAGCTGACGCCCGGCGAACTCGTAGATGCGAGCGGGGCGGAGGTCGCTGACTTCGCCGCCGGCTGACTGCGTTGGGCTCAGCCGTGCGCGCTCAGCCTGCGTGCGTTGAGTCGAACCGCTCAGCCCGCGTGCTCGGGCTGCCCGGGTTCAAGATCGGGGTCGTCGGCCTGCCGAGTGTCAGGCAGCTCGCCTTCGACTCGCAGGTTGGGGATGATGCGGTCGAGCCAAGCCGGGAGCCACCAGTTGCGGGCGCCGAGGAGCTCCATCGTGGAGGGCACAATCAGCATCCGCACGAGAGTGGCATCGATGGCGATGGCCGTAGCCAGACCCATGCCGAACAGCTTGACGACCCGTTCTTCCTCCAGCACGAAGCTGCCGAAGACCACGATCATGATTGCCGCCGCTGCGGTGATGACCCGGGCCGTCGCGGCCAGCCCGTCGGCCACGGAGTTGACCGGATCGCCGGTGCGCTCGTACTCCTCCTTCATGCGTGACAGCAGGAAGACCTCGTAGTCCATCGACAGCCCGAACAGCACGGCGAACAGCATCATCGGGATGAACGGTTCGATCGGCGCGGGCTCGATGCCGAGCACGCTGCCGAACCAGCCCCACTGGAACACGGCCACAAGCACCCCGTAGGACGCCCCGATCGACAGCAGGTTCATGATGACGGCCTTGAGCGGCACCACCAGCGAGCGGAACACGGCCATCAGCAACAGGAACGACGCCCCCAGCACCGCGCCGAAGAAGATCAGCATGCGTCCGGCGAGGTAGTCGCTGAAGTCGATCTGGAAGGCCACGGTGCCGCCGATCAGCGCGTCGACGTCGCTGCCGTCCATGGCAGCGGGGATGACCTGATCGCGCAGCGTGTGGACGAGCGTCTCGGTGCCGGCGTCTTGGGGGCCGGTTGCCGGCAGCACCCGGATCATCGCGGCCTGACCGTCTGGGCTCGGGAACGGGGGCGAGGCAGCCACGACGCCATCGGTCCGGTTGAGCGCGTCAGTCAGCTCCAGCAGATCGAGCATGTCTTGCCGGCCGTCGGTCTCGGCGACGATCAGCAGCGGGCCGTTCGCTCCCGGACCGAAGCCGTCCGCGATCAGGTCGTAGGCCTTGCGGGTGGTGCTGTCGGGCGAGAAGTTGCCCTCGTCGGAGAAACCCAGGCGCAGGGCGAAGACCGGGGCGGCGGCCAGCACAAGCACGGCAGTGCCGCCGAGCGCGAACAGCCACGCTCGGCGCTGCACCACCCGGCTGAGCCGGTACCAGGCGGTGTCGCGCAGCGGCTTGGGCTGGCGGTGGTGCAGGATGCGCCTCAGCGGGTTGCGGCGATCGCCGAACGCCCCTGCCACTAGAACGGCGGCCGCAGCAGGCAGCCCTGCCAGCAGCGGGCGAAGGCCGAGGCCGAAGCCCAGCAGCGCCACCGCCACCAGCGACGCGGCGAGCATGCCGCGGACCCGGGTGGTGGCCATCCGGTTGCGCATCAGCCCCAGCACAGCGGGCAGCAGGGTCATCGAGCCTGCCATCACGATCGCGACCGTGATCGCCGCGGACAGCCCCAAGCCGGCGACGAACGGCAGGCCCATGAGCAACAGCCCCAGCAGCGACACCACCACGGTCGCGCCGGCGAAGACCACCGAACGGCCCGCAGAGTCGAGCGCTGCGCCCACCGCCGCGAGCGGACCGAAGCCGTTGCGCACCCATTCTCGATAGCGGTTGAGGATGATCAGCGCGTAGTCGATGCCCACGCCGAGCCCGATCATCACCCCGAGCGTCGGCGCGATGTCGGGAACGGTTGCCAGGTTGCTGAGGATCGTGATGGTGAGCGCGCCGATGCCGACGCCGATGAGCGCGGTGCCCACGGTGACGCCCATGGCGACCACTGAGCCGACCGCGGCGATCAGCACAAACACGGCAAACGCCAGCCCGATGGCCTCGGTCTCGGGTGGCTCCTGGCCGGCGAGCCACGCGCCGCCGACCTCCACTTGGACGCCTGGGATGTCGCGCACGCCGCTGCGGTCGATGAGTTCGATGATGTGCTCGCCAAGGCCGCCTGCTTCGTCAAGGTTGAACGAGCGGCTGATCTGGACCTCGGCGACGGCTATCTGGCCCGCATGGGGGCCTTGCTGGGCGATGAACTGGCGGCCGCCGGGGTCATAGGGCGAGCTGATGGTCACCTCGTCGATGGCGTCGACTGCAACGAAGAGTTCGGTGAGCGTCGATCGCACGGCGGGGTCGTCCACCCCGGAGCTGGACTTGACCACGATCGACCCGCTGATGTTGGAGCCGAGGTCGCCGAAGTGGGTATCGAGCACATCGGCGGCGCGGTCGCTCTCGGAATCGGGGGTGCTGAGTGCTGCGCCGAACGACGGCCCGACGAGTCCGGCGAGCAGTCCAGCTGCGACGGCAAGCCCCAGCCAGGCAGCGAAGACTCGCCACGGCTTCTGGAAGCACCACTGGCCGAGCGCGCTGTACATGCTGGGCATCCTTCTGTGACAGCGAGCGATGCGGTGGGCTGGCGCCATGCACCGAGCCCGCAACCGATCGCCCGAAGGGGGATCAGCCGGGCAAGCTACCGCCACACGGCGCTGCAACACTTCGCGGCGAATGAACCGAGGAGGCAGCAAGTGGCTGTGACAACGACGGGGACCGAGCTGGCAGAGCCGCGGCGCAGGGGACGACGCTTGCGGGCGGCCGCGATTGCCGTGGTGATGCTCGCGGCGATGCCGCTGGCTGCGACCCCGCTGGGGGCCCAGGCCGACGGTGACGGCAATGGCGACGGCGGTGCCAGGCCCACACTCATCTCTGCGGGTCCGCTGACGGTCACGATCCTGCACAACAACGATGGCGAGTCGAAGCTGTTGCCTGACGTCGAGTCGGGGTTCCCGGGTGTGGCGAGGTTCGTGGCTGAGATGCGCGAGCTGCAGGCCGCCGCCGCCGAAACGGGACCGGTGGTCACGCTGACATCTGGCGACAACTTCTTGGCATCGCTGGAGCTGGGCGTGTCGCTCGACCGCGAAGGGCCGATGTACGACTCGGTCGCGCTCAGCGGCATCTACGACGCGATGGCGCTCGGCAACCACGACTTCGACTTCGGGCCCGATGTGACGGCGAGATTCATCGAGGGGTTCGACCCGCCGATCCCATTCCTGAGCGCCAACATCGACGTGTCGGCCGAACCGGCGCTGGCTGTGCTGGCCGATCGGGGATTGGTTGCACCGTCAACGGTGATCGAAACCGGTGGCGAGCGCATCGGCGTGATCGGCGCAGTGACCCCGTGGCTGCCGAACATCTCCAGCCCGCGCAAGGTGATGGTAAGCGCAGTGCTGCCCGCAGTGCAGGCCGAAGCAGATCGCTTGGCCGCTGATGGCGTCAACAAGATCATCCTTGTCAGCCACCTTCAAGACGTGAGAGAAGAGGAGGCGCTGGTCGTCGGGCTCACCGGCGTGGACGTGATCATCGCCGGCGGCGGCGATGACCTCTTGGCGAACCCCGGCGACACCTGCCAACCCGATGAGGAGCCGGTGGGGCCGTACCCGACGTGGGTCGACGATGCAGCGGGCAGCCGGGTGCCGGTGGTGACTGCTCCCGGCGGCTACCGCTGCATCGGCAAGCTGGAGGTGACCTTCGACGCCGACGGCAACGTCACCGCCGCGGCGGGCACCTCGATCGGGGTCGCGCTCGACCGCGATCCCGATGCCACCGCGCAGTCCGATGTAGTCGAACCGCTGATTGCTGAGGTGACGCTGGTCGACAGCACCGTTGTGGGCACGAGCGATGTCGAACTCGAAGGCCGCAAGCCGGTCCTGCGCACCCAATCCACGAACGTCGGCAGCCTGATGGCGGACGCGTTGCGGGTGCGGGGCGCGCACCTCGCACCGGGCTTCGGCGTGGCGGCCCCGCAGGTGGCGGTGACCAATGGCGGCGGGCTGCGCAACGACTCGGTCATCGGTGCCGGCATGGTGAGTGTGGGCACCACGTGGGACATTGCTCCGTTCAACAACGTGCTGGTGACCGCCGAAGTGCCGCGTGCCACGCTGGCCGAGTTGCTTGAGCGGGCGCTGAGTGTCCTGCCGCGAGCGACGGGCCAGTTCCCGCATGTCTCGGGCATGACCGTCGTCTACGACCCCGACGGCGCGGGGCAGGGAATCGACCGCGACGGCGACTGCGCGCTCATCGAACCTTCCGGCACACGGCTGCGCGAGGTGACCCTGGACGACGGCACGCAGATCGTTGCCAGCGGCGAGGTGGTGCCGGGTGATCCGGTGACGCTGGCGACGGTCGACTTCCTGGCCAACGGCGGCGACTGCTACCCGCTCAGCGATCTCTCGTTCACGCGGCTGGGTGTGACCTACCAGCAGGCGCTGGCGGACTACATCGCCGAGGATCTGAGCGGCATGATCAGCGCCGAGCAGTACCCCGTCGACGGCGGGAACCGGGTGATGGCGCAGGCATCGGAGGGTGAACCCGGCGGCGAGACCGCCGCCGACGGCAACTACGTGCTCTACACGGTGCAACCCGGCGATTTCCTGTGGAACATCGCGGCGGCGCACTTGGGCCACGGCGCACGCTGGCCGGCCATCTTCGAAGCGAACGAGGGACGCCCCCAGAGCGACGGCGGTGCGCTTACCGACCCGAATCTGATCCGGATCGGCTGGGTGCTGCGAATCCCGGCGTAGCCGGTACGGCGGCGTCGCCGCAGCCCAGCCCGTTCGTGGGGTGGCCCGGCTTGCCGGTCACCGCGACCTCAGGCTCGATCACCACGCTGTGTCCGGTGATCGCGGCCAGGAGCTCGCTGCGGTTCTGGGCGGTGAACAACTCCACCGAGGTGTCGACGTCCGGCGAGACACGGGCAATCAAACGGAGCTCCCCGTTCTGCTTCGCGGACGCGTCATCGCCTCCGACACGCACGCGGGTCACCACCTGACGATTCGAGCGGTCCAAGCCGATGGCGACGCGCAGCATGGCCGCCATCCACCGCACCCTGTCCTTGTCGGCCGAATTCAGCGACGCGAACTCAGGGTGCTTGGACTTGGGCGCACTCTTGCGGTGATAGCGGGCGACCTGGGCAATGATCTCGATCTCGCGCTCGGTGAAGCCGGTCAGGTGCTCGCTGTTGCGGATGATGTAGTAGCTGTGGCGATGGTGGGCACTGTGGGAGATGAAGATGCCCACGTTGTGGAGCAATGAGGCCGCCTCGAACAGCTCCCGGTCCTCATCGTCGAGCCCATGCAGCGGGTGCAGGCCATCGAACAGCTCGAGCGCCAGATCGGTGATGTGCTCGGCGTGACCGAGGTCCTCGTGGTAGCTGTTGGCCACGTACATCACGCCGGAGCGGCGCAAGTCCTCCAAGCGGTGGAACGGATCCAGTCCCGGTGCAGCGGCCCGGCGCAACTGCTCGAACAGGATGCCCTCACGCAGTGCGTAGTCGGAGACCTCCATGCGCTTGATGCCCAGCAGCTTGAATGTCTCGGCCAGCAGCAGCGCGCCTCCCACGATGATGTCGGCCCTGCGTTCCTCCAGTCCCTCGATGCCGAGACGGCGCGCAGGAGTGGGGGCATCGGCGAGGTCGGCCGTCAGCGATCGGAGCTCCTTGGCGGTGAACGACAGCCGCCCGGTGCGGCTGTCGCGGTCGCCGCGCCGGATGGCGCACATGCGTGCCAGTGCGGTGATGGTTCCCGAGGATCCCACTACGGTCTCGAAGCCGAGCGCTGCGATCTCGGCGGGCAGGTGCCCGAGGAACGACCGGATGTAGTTGCGGCACTCGCGCACGGCGCGCTTGCGTGCGCGGCCGTCGGGGAAGAAGCGATCGGTCAGCCGGATGGAGCCCAGCTTGAGACTGCGCAGCAGCAGCGGCTCGGACCCGTCGCCGATGATGAACTCGGTGGAGCCGCCGCCGATGTCGATGAGCAGGTGGCGCTGGTCCAGCAGCGGCACCGCCGCCAGCACGCCGAGATGGATGAGCCGGGCCTCTTCGACACCGGAGACCACCTCGATGTCGACGCCGGCCTCGATGCGGGCGCGCTCGGTGAACTCGCTGCGGTTGTCCGCCTCGCGCACGGCGCTCGTGGCAACCGCGGTGATGCTCTGCGCGCCGGCATGGACCGCGATTCGCTGCATCCGGTCGAGCGTCGCGATGCCGCGCTCGATGGCTTCGGGCTCGAGCACCTTCATGTCCTCGCCGCCTGAGCCGAGCCGCACCGGCTCTCGCTCTCGCGTCAGCACTTCGAAGTGGCCCTCGTCGTCGACGTCGGCGACGACGAGGTGAAACGAATTCGTCCCGACGTCGATCGCTGCGAGGACGCTCACGTGCCGCAACGCTAGAGGGCGAGCGCGCTGTCGTTGAAGATGGCAGCAGATGCGAGCAGATGGCAGCGGGCAGCAGCCCACTAGCGTTCCGCCGATGGCGACCCACGCGACCCAGGTCGTGCCGCGATTCGGCGAGTTGGATCCCTACAACCACGTCAACCACGCGGTCTACGTGTCGTACTTCGAGGCGGCGCGCTGCCTGGCGCTGGAGTCTGCCGACCTCGCGCTGCCCGACCTGTCAGATCAGAACGTGCAGATCGTGGTGACCAACCTCGAAGTGCGTTTCCGGGCGCCTGCGACCGCTCGGGACACGCTGCGCGTCGAGACCGAGCTGGTGGAGCGCCGCCGTGCGAGCACCCGCTGGCAGCAGCGCATCATCCGCGAATCTGACGATGCCGTGCTGGTCGAGGGCAACCTGACCGCAGCCATCTGCGACAACGACGGCAAGCCCCGCCGTCCGCCGCCAGGCTTGATGGACAAGTTCGATGCGCTCGCCCCCGGCTAGACGACGGGGCACAGACCGCCGTCGATGTTGATCGCGGCGCCGGTGAGGTAGCTGGCGGCGTCGCTGGCGAGGAACAGGGCGAGGTTGGCGAACTCCTGGGCGTCGCCCATGCGGCCGATGGGAATGCGCTCGCCGACCGCTGCGGTGAATTCCTCGAACGTCTCGCCGGGCTGCATCCGCTCCCAGCGAGCCCGCCACTGGTGGGTCACAAGCAGGCCCGTGTTGAGCGCATTCACGAGCACGCCGTCGGCCGCGAACTCCGACGCGAGCGCCTTGGTCATCGCCATGCCCGCAGCGCGGGTCGCAGACGTCGGGCACGTCTGCGCTCTCGGCGCTTTGGCCTCGGCGTTCAGCGAGTTGATGATCCGCCCCCAGCCCTGGCTGCGCATGTGCGGGATGCAGAGCCGGCACAGTCGGATCGCCGAGAACAGTTTCAGGTCGAGATCGTCGTGCCAGTCGTCGTCGGTAATGTCCAGGAACGGCTTGGCGTGCGACGTCCCGGAGTTGTTGACGAGGATGTCCACCGGCCCGCAGGTTGCCACCGCTTCGGCGTGAGCCCGGGACAACTCTTCCGCCACGCGTACATCGGCCGAGATCGCCGCATGGGCAACGTCTGGGTTCGCATCTCGGAGCGCCGCGAGCGTCGCATCAAGCACCGCCTGGTCGCGGGCCACCACCGCCACCGCGGCACCCGCAGCAGCGAATGTCTCGGCCATCGCCCGTCCCAGACCCCGGCTGCCCCCGGTGATCAGCGCTGTGCGGCCGTCAAGTCTCAATTCCATACGCGCACCATATGTGCGGGGGTTGTCCCGCGCCTCTTGCGGTCGCTGCACCGCACTCGCAGCGCTTGCACCCGGGGGCACCGGCCGAACGGATCGTGAGGTGCTCCTGGCGTCACCGGCGAGCACCTCGAGCACAGCCGTACGCTTGCGCTATCCGGCACGGGGAGCGACATGAGCTGGGAGCCCGAGATCGCAGAGCTGCGCCGGCGCGAGGCATTTGCCGAGGCGCTGGGCGGGCCCGACAAGGTCGAGCGACAGCACTTCTTCGGCAAGATGACCATCCGCGAGCGCATCGATGCCATGGCGGACAAGGGTTCGTTCCACGAGATCGGCAAAACCGCCGGCGTTGCCGAATACGACGATCACGGCCATCTCGTCCACTTGACGCCGTCGAACTTCGTCTTCGGCCTTGCCCGCATCGACGATCGGCCTGTGGTCCTCTCCGGTGACGACTTCACCGTGCGCGGCGGCTCCTCGGACGCCACCATCCCCGAGAAGCGCAATGCCGCCGAGTCCATGGCGTATGAGATGCGGCTGCCGCACATCCGCCTGGTGGACGGCATGGGCGGCGGCGGCTCGGTCAAGTCCATCGAAATGGCCGGCCGCACCTACATCCCCGAACTGCGGGGCTGGGACGTCATCGTGAACCACCTCTCGGTGGCGCCGTCGGTGTTGCTGGCGCTGGGCTCGGTGGCGGGCATCGGCGCTGCCCGGGTGGCCGCTGCGCACTACTCGGTCATCGTGCGCGACACCGCGCAGATGATGATCGCCGGGCCGGCCCTGGTCGAGCAGGCGTCGCTGGGCGATCACGGCAAGGAAGAACTCGGCCACGCCGACATCCACACGGCCAACGGCGCCATCGACGACGTGGTCGACAGCGAGGACGAGGCGTTCGAACGCGCACGCCGGTTCCTGTCGTACCTGCCCGCCAACGTGGACGAGCTGCCCGACCGGGTGCTGAGCGGCGACAGCCCGCAGCGACGCGACGACGAGCTGATCTCGATCGTGCCCCGCGAGCCGCGACGCGTCTACAAGATGCGCTCGATCATCGAGTCGGTCTGCGACCAGGGCAGCTTTTTCGAGATCGGCAGTCGCTGGGGGCGTTCGATCATCACCGGGCTGGCACGCCTCGACGGGTGGCCGGTGGCGATCTTCGGTGAGGATCCCTACGTGTACGGCGGCGGCTGGACGGCTGACAGCTGCCGCAAGCTCATCCGCTTGCTCGACACCGCCTCCACGTTCCATCTGCCGGTAGTGCATCTCGCGGATTGCCCGGGCTTTCTGATCGGCAAGGAATCCGAGGAGAGCGGCACGATCCGTTTCGGATCGGCTGCCCTCGCAGCACTGGGACAGCTCACCGCGCCGTTCGCCTGTGTGGTCATCCGCAAGGCATTCGGCGTCGCGGGTGCTGCCAACAACAAGCCGGGCGTCCGCAGCTTTCGGGTCGCGTGGCCGTCGGGCGACTGGGGCTCGCTGCCTATCGAGGGCGGCCTCGAGGTGGCCTACAAGCAGGACCTGGCCGACAGCGACACGCCCGACGAGTTGCTCGAAGAGATCCGTGAGCGGCTCAACAGCGTTCGCTCGCCGCACCGCTCGGCCGAGTTCTTCGAGATCGAGGAGATCATCGACCCGCGCGACACCCGCCCAGTGCTGTGCGAGTGGGTGGATCTGGCCCGCCGTGCACTGAAGCCTGGGCCGTCGACCTTCGGGTATCGGCCCTGAGCCATCCATCCGACCGCGTGGCAGACTCAGCGGCGAG
Organism: Candidatus Poriferisodalis sp.; assembly: GCF_965203655.1. Taxonomy (GTDB): domain Bacteria; phylum Actinomycetota; class Acidimicrobiia; order Acidimicrobiales; family Poriferisodalaceae; genus Poriferisodalis. Next base: position 23,664 of record NZ_CBDBDD010000001.1, on the reverse strand, counting down.
CTGACCTGTAATCCAAGCAGGGCTGCATCTCAATCAGGGGAGCGCACACAATGGATCCCACCTACACCGACGAGGCCGACGACTACCGCGAGAAGATCCAGGCCTTCTTGGCCGAGCACCTGCCGGCCAACTGGGGCGGCATGGGTTCCCTCGACGAAAAGGCCCGCGACCAGTTCGTCGAGGAATGGCGGGCGCTGCTGTCGGAGAATCAGCTGCTGGCCGTCTCATGGCCGGTCGAGTACGGCGGCGCCGGGCTCAGCGAGGTCGAGCGTGTCGTGATGGCCGAAGAGTTCGCCAAGGCTGGGGTCCCCGTCGGCGGCGACAACGACGGGTTCAGCATCACGATGGTCGGCAACGCCATCATCGAGTGCGGCACCGAGGAGCAGAAGCGCCATTTCCTGCCCAAGATCATCTCGGGCGAGCATCGCTGGTGCCAGGGCTACAGCGAGCCCGACAGCGGCTCCGACCTCGCCAACCTGGGCACGCGCGCCGTGCTCGACGGCGACGAGTGGGTGATCAACGGCCAGAAGATCTGGACCTCCAGCGGCCACACCGCCAACTGGATCTTCGTGCTATGCCGCACCAACCCCACCGAGGCCAAGCACCGCGGCATCTCGTTCCTGCTGGTGCCGGTCGACCAGCCCGGTGTGGAGATGCGCCCGATCATCAACATCAACAACCGGCACGATTTCAACGAGGTGTTCTTCACCGACGCCAAGACGGCGAAAGAGAACGTCGTCGGCGACGTGAACGACGGCTGGCGGGTCGCCAACGTGCTGCTCGGCTTCGAGCGCGGCCATGGCGCCACCACCGACGCGCTCCGCTTCCGCGACGAGCTCGACCGCATCACGGCTGTGGCCGTCGAGCGCGGCGCCACCGACGACCCGCTCGTGCGTCAGGACCTCGCCCAAGCGCACGCCAAGGTCGAGATCATGAAATGGATGGGCCAGCGCAACGTCACCAACGTGCTGGCGGGCAAGGCCCCCGGGCCCGAGTCGTCGCTGCACAAGCTGCTGTGGAGCGAGTATCACCACTGGATCACTGAGTTCTCGATGGATCTGCTCGGCATGGAGGCCACGGCGCCCAGCGGGCATCCAGCGGTGAACGGCATCAATACCGACGCTGTCGGGGCGGATTTCTCGTCTCTGGCGTGGGTGCAGACGTTCATGGGCGCGAGGCCCGGCACGATCTACGCAGGCACCTCGGAGGTGCAGCGCAACATCGTCGGCGACCGGGTGCTCGGGCTGCCGCGTGAACCGCGTGCCGACGGCGGCCCGTGGAACCAGATCGGCAAGAGCTAGGGAGTTCACCATGGAACTGCGACTGGATGGCAAGACGGCGCTGGTGACCGGCGGCTCGGCCGGCATCGGCAAGGGCATCGCGAAGTCGTTCGCCGATGCGGGCGCGAACGTGATGATCACGAGCCGCAAGGCCGACAAGTGCGAGGCGGCAGTGGCCGACCTGGCCGAGAGCGCCAGCGGCGAGGTGAGCTACATCGCGTCCCACATCGGGCACCTCGAAGAGGCCGAGCGGGTGATGGACGGCACAATCGAGCGCTACGGGTCGCTGGACATGCTGGTCAACAACGCGGCGACGAACCCGTGGGCTGGCCCCATGATGGACTGCGATATCCCGCGGCTCGACAAGACCTACGAGGTGAACCTGCGCGCACCGCTGCAGTGGTCGCAGGTCGCTTGGGACAAGTGGATGGGCACCCATGGCGGCTCGATCATCAACATCGCGTCGGTAGGCGGGCACCACACGTCTGAGGCGCTAGGCGTCTACTGCATGTTCAAGGACGCGCTCATGCACATGACCCGCCAGCTCGCAGCAGAGATGGGGCCGAAGGTGCGGGTGAACTGCATTGCGCCCGGGCTGATCCGCACCGATTTCGCTCGTGTGCTCTGGGATGGACCCCGCGGGAAGATGATCGCCGACCAGTTGCCGCTCAAGCGGCTCGGCGAGCCGTCCGACATCGGCGAGGCTGCGCTGTTCCTGTCGGCTGCCGGCTCGTGGATGACCGGCCATGTGATGGACATCGACGGCGGCGAGTGCGTGAAGATCTCCGGAGAGCTGCCGCTCGAAGAGGGCTAGGACCGCAACAAGGCCGCGGCTCAAGAAGGGCTAGTCCGCAGTCTGCGCCCCGAACCGGAGGCTGGCTGCGGTGCCAGCGCCAGCGAACTCGACAGGGTGGGCTCGGCCCCGGCGCTTCAGCCGGTTCCGGCGAACCCCGGCAAGGTCGCAAGCCAGTCGACGACTGCTTGCGGGCCTTCGACCATCGCGTTGTGGCCGAGGCCGCTGAAGACGTGTGGCTCGGTGACGCCTGCCGCCAGCAGATTCACTGACGCTGCTGCGGCCAGATCATCGTGATGGTCGGGCGCAACGAGCGGGTCATGCTCGCCGATCGCCATCGCGACCGGGCACTTCGCTGCTGCGAGCAGGCCGGTCATGTCAGGCGGGCCGACCTCGACGGTGGCAGGGTCTTGCGCCACGCACCAGCCCGGTGCCGGGCCGGGCGGGTCAACGCGCATCGGCTCGCCGTCGTCGGTGAAGCGCAGCTCGGTGTCGGTGCGCATGACGCCGGCTTCGATGGCCACCTCGATGCGGTCGTCGTCGGGGGCGATCACGCCGTGCAGGCCTGCGAGCTTCATGAACCATTCGACAGCGCCGTCGCGGTCAGGAAACTCACGCGGCGGTCGGCTGGCTAGATCGTCGATCCGGCCGAGTTCGTCGCCGGACCAACGCAGCTTGACGCCGACGGTGGCGGCCAGCACGGGCGGCGGGCCGAACCAACCGCTGGCGAGTGCGAGGCCCACGATGCCGCCCATCGAATGACCGAGCACCACATACGGGTCGTCGGCGTATTCGTCCGCCAGCATCTCGGCGACGTCGGCCGCCATGGCACCGAATGAGTACCGGCCGCGCCACTCCGCGCCGCCGTGCCCTCGCAGGTCGGGTGCCACGATGGCGCCGTCCCACGGAAGCGAGCCGATGAGCGGGTCCCAGACGAACTGGTTGGCACCGAGCCCGTGCAGCAGAACCAGCACTGGGGGATCTGCCGTTGCGCTCACCGGGGGCGCTCGCCGTAGTCGCCGTGGGGTGCGTCGCGTTCGGCGATCACTTGGCGGAAACCCTTCGTCTCGAAGTCCTCCACCCAGCGGTAGGCCTCCTCGGTGTGGCGTGTCACGCCGTCGAAGAACGTGCCGAGCAGCTGGCTGGTGCGCAAGCCCATGTTCTCGTAGGCCTGGTTGACCAGCAGCTTGTTGAGCGCGAGCTGGTTGGCGGGGATGTGCGCCAGCCGACGGGCGAACGCCTCGACCCGCTCGCCGAGTTCGTCGGGCGGGTGCACGTAGGCGACGAGACCGATGCGGTGGGCAGTCTCCGCATCGATGGCATCGCCCGACAGCAGGAACTGCTTGGCGTGCTCGAGGCCCAGCCGGTACACCCACATCATCGTGGTGGGCGTGCCGTAGATGCGCGACGGCGCGTAGCCGATATGGGCGTCATCGGCCATGAACAGCAGGTCGCAGCACAGGATCATGTCGGTGGCCCCGCCGATCGCCCAGCCGTGGATCTGGCCCAGCACCGGCTTGGGGCACTCCCAGATCTTCATGAACCGCTTGACGTTGTGGCCCATGAACTGCCAGTCGCGCACCGGGTCCCAGGCGCCCTCGCGGGGCTTGGGGCCGGGGGCGCCATAGGGGCTGCCCCAGGAGTCGTACAGCTCTTCGGCGCTGGCTGTGTCATTCCCGTGGCTGCCGCCACGGGTGCCGCCGCCGGGGTTGAGGTCGTAGCCCGCCGTGAGCGTGGGGCCGTTGCCCCGGATGACGATCGAGCGGACGTTGCGGGAGGCCGTCGCCCGGTCGATGCCGTCTGCCACCCCGGCAATGACGCTCTCAGTCAGCGTGTTCATGCGCTCCGGCCGATTCAGCGTGATGAACGCGACCGTGTCGACCTCGTCGTACAGCACCACCGCCTCGCCGCCCGTATTGCCCGCCCCGTCCGCCGTCCCGCCGACAGCACTGCCCGCATCCATGCCGCGGACGCTACTTGTGCAGCACCCAACCAGTAGGCCGCTGTCGTCATTCGGGCGACTGACGGCCGAAACGGTCAGGCCCGATATGATTGCAATGCAATCATCCGCGAGAAGCCGCAGGTATCGGGAGTCGCAGCGTTGGCAAGCATCACGATTCGTAACCTCGACGAGCACGTCAAGACCGGGCTGCGAATGCGCGCGGCGGTTCATGGCTGCTCAATGGAGGAGGAGGCCCGCCGGATCCTCCGCTCTGCCGTCGAGGCCGACGTCGTGCCTGCGGGTCTCGTGGCGTCGATTCGCGCACGCGTCGAGCCGCTCGGCGGGGTGGAGCTGGTGCTGCCTCCGCGCGAGCCGGTGCGTGAGCCACCAGTGTTCAGCTAGACGGCGATGTTCATTCTGGACACGAACGTCGTGTCGGAGTTGTTGCGTCCCATTGCCGAGCCGTCGGTGGTGGGGTGGGTTGCCGCTCGGGACGCTTCGCATCTGTTCCTGACTGCCGTGACCGAGGCAGAGCTTCGCTTTGGTGTGGAGATCATGCCGGCCGGGGCACGCCGGGATGCTGTCGGTGAAGCCATAGACGCGCTGTTGCGCGAGGACTTCGCCGGTCGAATCCTGCCCTTCGACAGCCCGGCCGCAGTCGCGTACGCCGAGTTCGCCGCAGCGCGGAGAGCAGCTGGCCGTCCGGCGGCGCACGCGGATGCCCAGATCGCTGCCATCGCATCTGTGCACCGCATGTCGGTGGTCACGCGCAACGTTGGCGACTTCGCTGGCGCGGGCCTCGACATCGTCAATCCGTGGTCGGCAGGCGAGGGCGACGTCGCAAGGCCGTGACGGTACGAAGCGGGTGCCGTCCGGCTGTGGGTCCCAATCCCGCTGGTCACGGCACTCGCTGCCGGGTCGTGGGTGTTCGGTCGCATGCGCTTGGAACTGCAGATCGATGACGGTGGCTTCACGGCCCGTGTGCGACCGTCTCCCCGCACCGTGAGGGCGATTCCTCATATGCGCGGAATGTGCGACCCCGGCGCAGCCGGCATGTGTCTGTCCGCGGTCTGCCGCGTGTAGTGTCGCCCGCGTCCATGGACGACAAGGGCGAACGACAAGGGCATGAATGATGACTGAACCAGCACGTACCCCGACCCGAACCGCACGCATGTTCGGGGGGGGGGGGGGGTAGACGTTCCGCCCTCAAACTGACGCTGGCCGCAGCGGCCAGCATGCTCATGCTCAGCACCGCGCTCACGTTGACCGCCCAGCCGGCCGCGGCGCAGACACCATCCTGGTCCGCCACGCTGGCGGCGCAGACGCTGGACAATGGAGCTGGCTGCCTGAACGGGACAACGGACGCCGAGTGCAGCGACACGGACAACCTGTCGGAAGACGACTTCACGTTGGGAGGCAACGCCTGGTCGATTACCCAGATCGTGTACAGGTCAGCCCACAACGACATCGTTGTATCTTTCAACCGCAGCGTGGCGACCGCGCTGGACAGCTACAAGTTCTGCGTCGGCGCGACCGCCCATGCGTTTTCCTCGGCCACGCATCCGTTCAACGACGAGACGGCTGAGTTTGACACCACCGCCAGCTGGTCCGGCGGCCGCGGCGCGGTGCTCAGCATCGTGGCCAGCGGCGCATCCTGCCCCCAGCCGGTCTCGATCGGCCGCCAGGGCAGCATGTCTGTTGACGGGTTCCACCCAATGGGACCCGGGCGCATGAAGATCGCCGAGGGCGCATCGATCACCTACGGCATCGTGCTCCACCAGCCGCCGACCGCGGATCTGATCATCGCGCCGCGGCATCACAACGTCCGGCCGGACGGCAGTGATTACCCCAATGTCGACAACGGTCTGTTAACGATCCACAACTCGGTCACTTGGAAGGCCGCTCCGCATCCCAATTACTTGAGCGGGGACTGGCAGCGGTCCAAGTCGGTCCGGCTCACCGCGGTGGACGACAACGTGTGCAAGTCTCCGCCCGGCACCCGGTACTGGATCAGGCACCACGGCATCGGCGGCGGTCCCGACTGGGGAGGCTGGGACCGCCAGGACCGGCACCATGGCCTGGTGGTGTCGATCGAGATCATCGACGACGACTGCCGCTTTTTGGCTCCTTCCCCGGGCTCCGTGTGGCTGGAGGAGGGCGCCAGCGCGACCTACACCGTCCGCCTGAAGACGCCGCTGGAGGACGCCGCGTACATTTCCCCGCGCGTCAGCGCCGCCGGCGACAGCGACATCGACGCGATCACGGTCTCTCCCGAGCGGATCTGGGTCGAGGCGGGAGACACGAGCCCGAAGACGTTCACGGTCAGCGCCGGAAAAGACGCGGACTCCCGTGCCGAGGTCCTGCACGTCGACCACAGCGTCGACTCGCCGGAGGTCCCGCCGGATTACCTGGGCGCCCGGGTGACCGTCGTTGTCATGGACGAACAGAGCGCGCAGAACGCGGCGAGGCACCAAGAGCGCGACCCGCTGACCGTGACCGGGCTCGCGCTCACGGCCGGTTCGGGAGTGGTGGCGCTGAGCCCGGCCTTCTCGACCGATGTGACGTCGTACCGGGCGGAGGTCCCGGCGGGGACGACGAGCGTGACGCTGGCGCCGCACTGGAGCGGCGGGGAGAGCGTGCACGCGGGCTCGCGCCAGGGCGCGACGACCTTCACGCGCCCGGCGCGGGTGCGGCCCTCGGGCACGACGGTCGATCTGGCCCTCGCGCCCGACGGCGGCGCGACCGAGCTGTACGTCATGGTCAGCGGTTCCGGCGGCACGACCACCTACAGCATCGAGGTGACCGAGGCGCGCCCCGAGCCGAAGATCGTCACCGTCCCCGACGACGACGCCCCCGAACCACAACAGCAACAACAGCCACAGCAGCAAATCCCCGAACAACAACAACCAGAGCAGCAGCAGCAGACCGCGGACCCGGTGGAGACGCCCGGCCCGGTGGTCGGCCTGCAACTGACGGCCAAGCGCAACAAGGTCATCGTCACCTGGGAGGCCCCGGCCTCCGGCGACACGCCCGACCGCTACATCGCGCACATCAAGAACACCGACACCGGCAAGGGCAAGAACCGCAATATCGCGGCGGGCAAGACGACCACCACCTTCGGCAACCTCACGCCCGGCGCGACCTACCGGGTCTGGGTGCGAGCCCAGAACGAAGCCGGCAAAGGCGAGCGCATCCACGCCCGCATCACCCTGCCGACCGAGGCCGAGTAACAGGCCGCGCAGCCGGAACCCGAACAGCAGTAGCCACAGCAGCAGCCGGAGCCGCAGAACACTGATCCGCCACAGCCGGAGCCGGTCGAGCAACCGCCGCCGAACAGCTTCAGGCATCTCTGGATTTGATGCCTCCAAATCCCCAACTCGAATCGTCGCCCGTGTCGTAGCGACGCCTCCGAACCCGTCGCGCCCCGGGTGGCACCGTAGGATCAAGAAGCATCCGATTGCCGCAGAGTTGGGCCAGACCACAGGCAGCCCCGGTCAATGAGGTGTCGAGTTCCTGATGGATGACGAATCCCAGTGGGAAAAGCGGACGCATACAGTTGCGGAATCTGCAACGGCGAGGCTTGAGTCAGTGGCGATTCGCGGGTTCCGTTCGCTAGCTAACGTCGAGTTGGAAGGATTGCGGGGCGTAACGGTTCTCATCGGCGCGAACGGTTCGGGCAAGTCAAACTTCGTTCGCTTCTTTGAGATGTTGGGTTGGATGCTGCGATCAGGCCGCCTTGAACAGTTCGTTAACCAATACGGCGGTGCCGACGACCAGCTGTTCATGGGGAACAAAGTGACGCCGCGAATGGATGCCGATGTTCGCCTCTCGACTTCAAAGGGACTGAACGAGTACTCGATCTCGCTCTCCTACGGTGCTCCCGATCGCTTCATCTTCAGCGACGAGCGCTGGCGATTCAGCGATCCGAAAAGAGGGACGGGGTTGGCCAAATGGATCTCGGTGGGCAGCGGTCATACTGAAGCGAGGATTGATGACGCCGCCAAGGGTCGCATTCCCGATCTCAAGCCGACGACGGCGCGTGTGGTCTGCAACCTGCTGAGGGATTGCCACACCTTTCAGTTCCACGACACCTCCCTAGGCGCCCCCATGAAGCGGCCATGGGACGCGAGCGACAACCGTTTGCTGCGCTCCGATGGCGGCAACTTGGCCGCTGTGCTACTTCGACTCTTGGAGGAGTACCCGGATCACTACGAGTGGGTCCAATGCAATATTCGACGCATCCTGCCCAACTTTGATCAGTTTCTCCTTGAGGAACGGAACGGCAAAGCGATCTTGAGGTGGCGCGCGGCGGAATGGGACAAGACTCTCGGCGCCCATCTGACCTCGGATGGGTCGCTGCGATTCTTCGCGTTGGTCACGCTTCTCAACCTTCCGTCCGACATGCTGCCCAAGGTGATGGTGCTCGATGAGCCAGAACTGGGCCTGCACCCTGCTGCTGTCTCGCTGATGGGGTCGATGATCGAAGCCCTCGCAGATCGGTGTCAGGTGATCGTGGCAACCCAGTCGCCGTTGCTTGTCGATGCATTCGATCTCAGCGAGATTGTGGTGATGGAACTGGAGAAGTCCGAGACGAAGGTGCGCCGCCTGAACCGAGCGGACTATGTGCGCTGGCTTGACGAGAACTACACGACGGGAGAACTCTGGCAGATGAACCTGCTCGGCGGTCGCCCGTGAAGCGGGTGGCTGTCGCGGTCGAGGGCGAAACCGAGGAAGAACTCGTCAAGCAGCTGTTGTCACCGCACCTCGCTGACCAGGGCATCTTGGTTGACCCGATCAAGCCATGGAGTCGAGGCGGAAACATCAACGTCGACCGGCTGGCGCCGCACATGGCGAAGCTGTCTTGGAACTACGACGCCGTGACCTCGTTGGTGGACTTCTACCGTTTCGGCCGGCTCGAGCCGGGCGAGACGGTTGACGACCTCACGGCGCGAATCGACGCGGCAATCGGCAACCACAGCCGGCGAGAGCCTCGTGCCACCCCGCAGTTCGCGTACGTCCAGCAGTATGAGCTTGAGGCGTTGCTCTTCTCGGACCCGAGTTCGTTCGGCGTCATTGCGGGCCTGCCAGCATCGGCAGTGGAGTCCCTCGGGCAGATTGCAGCTGGCTTCGGCACGCCCGAGGACATCAACGACGGCGACACGACTGCCCCGAGCAAGAGGGTCGAGCGCTGCTTCAAAGACCACGGGATGAAGTACGAGAAGCGGCTTCACGGCCCGGCGATTGCCAACGCGATCGGACTCGTGAGAATCCGTGAAGAGTGCCCTCGCTTCGACGGTTGGGTCGCTCGACTCGAAGCGTTGTAGGCCGTGGCGAGCGAGCTCGTGGAGCGGTTCGACGGCAAGAGCCGGCGCGCGCAGCAGATATTCGTAGCGGCGCTGCTGGTCATGGCGGCAGGGCTGGGCACGCTCGTCACGGCGGTCCCCGACGATGACCTGACGGGTACAGCCCGGTTGTGGGTCACGGTCCCGCTGGTCATGCCGTTCGCCGCTGCGTCGTGGATGTTCAGCCGTATGCGTTTGGAACTGCAGATCGACGATGGTGGCTTCACGGCCCGTGTCCGGCCGTTCCGCGGTCAGCGCGTGGATGCCCGAACGGTCGTGAGCGCAGAGATCGTCGAAGTGGAACCGTTCTGGGAGTTCGGCGGCTGGTGGCACAAGGGCCTGCGCAGCAATCGCCTGCTCGGTGGTACCGGCAGCACTGCCCTGCGCGTGACCTACGTGCACCAGGTCGGCGCTCGCGAGCCGAAAACCTGCCGCCTCACGCTCCTGACCGCCCACGCCGGCCACCTGCTCGATGCGCTGCAACGGGGTACGCCGAACCGAGCCTGAGCACGGAGCGCCGCCGGTAGAGTGAACCCAATCCTGCCCGCCTTTCTGGACGCTCCGGCTTGACTAGGAATGGCGGGCCTTTTCGTCGGTCGCCGTCTGCCGCCTCCGGCAAGCCGGGTCCTATTGGTGCCAATCCCACACGCCGGGTCACCTTGGCGCCGATCCCGCGATCCTCGGCCTCGGCACACAGGCTGTGGGCGCTCTCGGCCGAGACCGGCCCGCACCCCGCCGCCCCGACGTTCAAGCTGGGGGTGCTCTTGGGGCCGTGCTGTCACCCGTCGTCGGCGGCGTTGCAGGAGCACGCAGTTCGTAGCGGCTGGTGCAGGGCACTTGTTCGACGGTGTGGCCGTGGTGGTGGATTTTGTGGTGGCAGTCGTTGCAGACCAGCACGAGGTTGTCGTAGTCGGTGCGGCCGCCGTGCTGCCATTCGATGATGTGGTGCGCCCGGCAGTAGTCGGGCGACACGTCGCAGCCGATGCAGCCTTGGTCACGGAGTGCGAGCGCGGCACGCTGCAGTTCGGTGGCTGTGCGACGGCTGCGGCCCATGCGCAGGTCACCGGTTGCGTGGTTGAAGATCGCCGGCAGTACCTGTGCGTCGGCGGCGATGCGACCGATCTCGCCGATGGGGATGGGAGTGCCGTCTGACAGGCGGGCGTTCGTGAGTTGATGGTTCACCGCGTCGTAGTCGGCCACCACCAGCAGTGAGGTGCCCACGGGCCGTGCGGCCTCGGGCTCGAGCATCAGCATCGCAATCGCGTCTGCGGTGCGCTGGGGGTGCGACGGCCGTGACTTGGGGTCTTCGTTGCTGTAGAGGCGCCGTTCTGTCGCGGCGATCACGGACGCCAGGCGAGCTCCGGTGACGGGGTCGAACTGGGCATTGAGCACCACCATGCCGTCGTGCCGGCTGGTGAAGATCTTCCCTGCGCGCGCTTGGCGCTGGCGCTCCAGCAGTGAGGCGCCGTCATCACTGCTCGCCTCAGCCTGATGTCGGGCGACGGTGCGGCGGAACTGGTCATACCCCTCGCGCTGAGCCCGCTCAGCCAGCCATGCCTCGTCGATGGGCCCCTCAGTCGATGCGCGGGCGATCAGCTGAGCGTGCCCGTCGGGAATCGTGCCCTCCTCGAGACCGCTGCGAGTCGCGTCGAGGTCGCCGAGCGCCACGCTGAGCTTCACATCGCTGCGCGCCGCCCGCCCCGGGATTCTCAGTGTGTCCTTGGCCGTCTGTTCAGCCGTAGCGGTGTCAGTACGGCGCGTCAGCTCCCGCAGCGTCTCGCTGCGCAGCGCCGCCAACGCCGACGTTGCCCGGCCGATCTCGGCCAACCGGCGATGCAACGCAGCATCGGACAGCGCAGACACCGCCACCGCATCGACCCGCACCTCGACACCGGCAGATGCCTCACGTGCCGCATCCGAAGCAGGGGAGTCGCCGCCGCCAGCCCGGTCGCCGCTGTCCATTTCCATGAGAACAACCGTACGAAGAGGGTGTCACAAGTATCAAGCCGAGGCAGAGCCGAGGGCCGCGCTGCACGACAGCACGACCACAGCGGATCGCCGCGGCGGCTGTCCATCCGGTGAGTTGATCGACCCTTCACCGATAGGGCGCGCGGCGTTGCCTATGCGCCCGGGGCGCGATCTTGCGCACGGGCGCGGCCGCTGGTTATATCTGCTGCGTCGATTCGCCTGCGAGAGCGCTGGCGATTGCGTTGACGACTCGTTCCGCTACGTCGGCCGCATCACGGGCGTGGCTTGCAGTCAACTTTCTGGACGCAAAGTCGCCATATTCGGCGAGGGCGCGGTCCATTCGGATCTCGTTCGCTTCGACCAGATCACTCTCGTTGATCGTGCCTGCCAAATGGTGCCGGGCGTAGTCGAGAGTGATGCGATGAGTGCCTTCGCCTCGGCGCACGCGCAGCCCTCGAGCTGACATGTGGCCCGTCAGGGCCTTGCGGATGGCGTCGTGGCAGGCTGCTATGGCAAGCGTCGTGTCGCTCTCGGCGATTCTGCGGGCCGAATGGACGTGCCGCCTGGCGTCGTTGATGCGCTCGCCGGCGGCACCCATGTTCGCCGGCACTCGCTCCACGTCTCCGGTTGCAATCGCCTCCGCCAGCCAGTCAGCCATCGGGGCCTGCATCGAGTGAGATCGGCACCAGCGGCTGCTCCCGGATATGAGCAACGAACGGCTCCGCTTCTGGAGCACTCCAAGCACCCTTGTCGATCACAACAGGATTGATGTCTACTCGCAGGTGCTGCTCGACCTCACGGCATTTTCTGCGAACCGACCGCAGCGGCACGTCACCGACGACGACGACATCGACATCGTTCGGAAAGGGACCCGGCTCGCCCTCGAAGCGAGCGGCCCACGACCCGAACACAAACGCTTCGTCGGCGCCTTCCAGCCCGCTGAGCGCCTCGCCGAGGCGCCCCAGCACGCCGACGGTCTGCAACAGGATCGAGCGCAGCTCCGGCGCCCACGGGAGTCTCCAGTTAGGGCGCACCAGCCGGTTGCGGCCCAGAGCCCGCGTCTTCACGAGGCCGTGCTGTTCGAGACGAGCGACCTCGCGGCTCGCGGTAGCTTGCGCAACCTCAGCGCGCACGGCGAGTTCTCCCACAGTGAGTTCATCTCCGGTACCGCCGAAGAGGACTCCGAGGATGCGCAGCTGCTGATCTGATCTGAACAGCGGCACCAGCGCCGGCGCTGACGTATTCACATTCTCAATCTTATCATCGAGTATGTGAATATTTAGGTCCGAACGTTGCCGCATTCAGTACGAGTGCGCGCCCACCGGAGCAGCGGTTCGCCACGGCGGGTGTCCCATGCAACTGGGGCTGGTGCTCAGGACTGCTGGCGCGAATCGATGGTGCCGTTCAAGAGCAGGGCTTCGATGCGCGCGAGACGCTCGGCATGATCGAGCAGCACCGCACCGACCTCGGTTCGGAAGTCGTGCAGTTCGGTGCGCAGTGATCCGATCTCGTCTCGCATCTCGGTGCGCAGTGATCCGATCTCACCGTTGATCTCCTCTCGCAGCTCGGTCCGCACGGAGATGATGTCGGAGCGGAGCGTGTTGAACGCCGTGACCGCCGCGAGCGTCATGGACGCGATCAGCGCGGCGATGATCGTGATCGCGGCCGTCTGGCCGAGGAAGGGCCTGCGACTGCTGCTGCGATCACCGGCAGTCGGTGCCGGTTGTGTGCTGCCCGCGCCGCCATCGCGCCCGCCCGCCGACACTCGGGAGTCGGCCGCACTGTCGGGGCCGTCTGTCTCGCTGGCCGTGTCTGTTGCAGCGGGCTGCTCCGGCACAGTCTGAATGGTAGCCATGCGCTCTCCTGCCGCTCGGCTCGCGATGCACCCCCGAAACGTAATGTCATCGGTTCGGCACACCCGAATGGCTTTTAGGCCATCTCATGATTGCCATGAGAATGGTGTCGGCGCGGCAGCGATGCCGGTCTGGGCGCTCAGGCCATCGCCGTGCCTGACGATGGCATGGCGGGAACGACTCGGCGGTGGAGCAAGGTCCCGCTTGCTACGGCGCTCGCTGTCAGGTCGTGGGCGCCCGGCCCTGCATGCGTCTGGAATCGCAGATCGACGAGCACGGCCTTACCGCTCATGTGCGGCAGTTACGCAGTGCGCGCGGACGCGCTGTTGATGATGAGCACAGAGTTGGTCGAGGTGCCGCCATTCAGCGAGTTCGACCGTTGGTGAGACAGACGCCCAAGCAGCGTCGGTCCGCCCGACGTGACCGGGCCGGCCTCGGCCAGCTGGCGATGCAGCGCTGCGTCGGACAGTTCCGACACCGCTACCGCGTCGGCCCGCACCCCGACACCAGCAGACGCCTCATGTGTGGCATGTGGAGCGGGGGAGTCGCCGCCGCCAACCCGGTCGCTGCTGTCCGTTTCCATGGGAACAACCGTATGAAGGAGGTGCCACAAGTATCGACACCGAGGCAGAGCCAGAGGCCGTGAGCCGGGCTACTCGGCAGCAGCGCATCACCGGGACGGGTGTCCATCCGCATTCATGTAACACCGTGAAACTACGTTCGCGAAGAGAGCACAGAGAAATGAATGCGATGCATATCGCGAAGGAGCGGACGTGGCTGAGTTGACCTACGAGACACTGCGGGATGCTGTGGCGGGCGGGGCGGTTGCGCTGCGCTCGATCTTGCGCTTGCAGCCGGCGGATGGCGAGGGAGGCAAAGTCTTCCCCCCGACTTATGCGGTGCGCAGCGGCCATCGCTACGCCATGGAAGAGCGATTGGTTGACGGGGAGGTAAGGCACACCGTGTTGTTGGACTCGGTGGCGTCTCAGGCGAATCGGGCGGAACTGGCACTCCTAGAGGGTTGGGAGTCTGGCGAATTGGAGTTTCCAGTCCCATTCGTTGATTTCACAAGCGAGCAGATTGGTGCGGACATCGGGCGCGTCACCGTGCTCGAAGCGCCCCACCGCCTGGCCGATGCCATTTTCCGCGACAGCTTGCTCGATGGCACGCTGTTTCGCCTCTCGGATATCGGGAAGGCGATCACTGACGCGCGGCCTCGCAATGCCACCGCAATGTTTCGCTACGCACCGTCGGCGTTGCTCTTCGGTCAATGGGATTCCACCGGTCCCAAAGGGGGACTCGGTGCCAAGTTCCAGCGAAGCTACGTCTCAGAGATCGTCGGCCACGACGCCGTCGTGGGCAAGGGTGTCTCAAGTCGAATCGATCCGCTTCAGATTGAACGTAGCTCTGCCACCCTGCTGGAGCACAAGGAGAGCGACCAAGTGTGGACGCTCGATCCCGCTGAGGCTGTTCAAGCGGGTGGCAAGCCCAAACCGCTCAAGAAGACGGGGCGACCTGCGGAGGCGAACCACGGCAACATCACGCCCAGCTTCGATGTCAATGCCGACGGAGCGGTCATCGGCGGAGGAGTGACGATCTCGTATGCCGTACAAACCACCGTTATTTCTCTAGCGGCTATTCGCAGGCTGAGATTCGCCGACGCATCACGGGAAGCTTCACTCGCCGCTCGAACTGCTGTCGCCGCTTTGGGTATTGCGGCGATCGCCTATGGCTATGAGGTGGATTTCGACCTGCGATCGCGTTGCCTCCTGATTCCGGAGGGTCCACCGCGGGTCGAGTTGGTAAGGCGCGATGGTGCCGAACCGGAGGTCATTGAGCTTGATCGCAGGTCCAGCAGCGCATTGATCGAGCGGTCGGCACAGGAAGCGGCTGAAGCTGGTCTTGGTTGGACGACAGATGAGGTTCGACTCGTGCCCGCCGCCAAGCTGATTGAACTGCTCAGACGCAGCCGCGAGGTGTCGGCACGCGAGGGTGAAACGGAATCCGAGTGACCGTCGTCGAGGTCACGCTCTTGACGGGTCGGTATGTCGCGACGGCGCACCACGACCGTCTGCAGCACGAATGGCCACCGCATCCGGCCCGTCTGTTCTCGGCCCTCGTAGCCACTTGGGCCGACGCTGAGGTCCCCGATGCTGAAGAGAAGCATGCCCTCGAGTGGCTGGAGCGCCAAGACGCACCGGCGATCGCGGCTTCGCCAGAGGATGAAGTCGCAATTCGCTCCTCAGTGAGCCACTTCGTGCCAGTGAACGATGCGGCGATTGCGAGTGGCTCTGCTACGGCGGCCGAAGTTCTTCCAGAGGGTTACCTGCCTCCCACCCGCTATGCATGGCATAAGAAATCCAACGGCAAGATCCTCTGGTTCGGTGAGAAAGGTGAGTGGGTATCAGGTCGCGGCAAGCAGGAACGACAATTTCCGTCGGTCACTCCCGATAGTCCAGTGGTGACATTTGCTTGGGACCAAGTCCCCGAACCCCACCTCACAGCGGCGCTTGACGAGCTGCTGGGCAGGGTCACGCGTATCGGCCACTCGTCGTCTTTGGTGTCGTGCCGGCTGGTTGGGTCGCCGCCGGCACCAACGATTGCGCCTGGAGAGGGGTCGATGGTGCTGCGATGTACCCAGCGGGGTCAGCTCGCTGCGCTGGAGCAGGCGCATTCGCAGCACTTGGGCGTGCGCCCTCGGGCGTTGCCCTTCGTCGGTGTGCGCTATTCGCAGGTTCGTAGCGATGTGGACGTGGGTTCGATCGTACGACCGGACATCGCCGGCGACCTCGTCGTCTTCGAGATCCCTGCGGACAGGCGCCGCATGCCGATGACCCGCACAGTCGAACTGACTGAAGCCTTGCGTGGTGCTGTCTTCCACCATGCCGAGGACCCGTTGCCTGAAGGACTGAGCGGTCACCGGTCCAACAGCTCGCCGAGCCGTGACCCTCATGTCGCCTTCCTGTCCCTGCCCAACGTCGGCCATGCCCATGCGGACGGACGGGTCATGGGATTGGCCGTGCTGCTCCCCGAAGGGCTCGACGAACTCGCAGCCCGCGCCGCATACCGCGCCATTGGTCGCTGGGAGCAATCCGAGCCACCTGGTCTCTGCCGGCTGACGCTGGCCAGAGGAGATGTGATCGACCTTCAACGCAAGCAGCCTCCATTCGAACTCTCAAGTCTGCGGAGCGGAACGTGGGCACGGGCGTCTCGCAGCTGGGCGAGCGCGACACCGATTGCCCTGCCGAAGAATCCCGGCCGGCTGGCCCGTGGTTCGCCGAGCGCAAGAGCCAAGGCGTGGGCTGCAGCCGAAGCGCAAGTGCGACAGTCGTGCGTCCACGTCGGTCTGCCCGAACCCGAGGCCGTTGCGGTCTCGCTTGATCCGCTGATCGCCGGTGTTCGCGGTGCGGCTGCCTATCCGGCCTTTGTGCAAGGCACGCGTCGTGGCGAGGGCGTGCGTCGTCGTTTGGTGCATGCCGCGGTGCGATTCGGTCAGGAGATCCAGGGACCGTTGACCGTGGGCTCAGGCAGGTTCCTCGGCCTCGGCCTGATGCGTCCGGTTCCTGATTGGGACCCATCAACGGATGGCTCAGGCGAGGAATAGGTTGCCGATGAGCGCTGAGTCGTTGTCTGCCGAAGACTTTGCGGGCTACTTCACGTCGGTGCATGGTTATGAGCCCTACCCATGGCAGGAGCGTCTGACGGGTCAGGTGCTCGCCGAGGGGCGATGGCCAGATGTCATCGACCTGCCGACCGGCGCGGGCAAGACAGCAGTCCTCGACACCGCGGTGTTCACGCTCGCAGCACGACCAGATGTCTTTCCACGGCGCGTCGTGTTCGTGATCGACCGTCGCATCGTGGTCGATCAGGTCTACGAGCGGGCCCGCAAGATCAGCGACTCGATCCGCGCTGCCGAGAACGGTGTGCTCAACCGGATGCGCTCAGTACTCGGGGACACCGCTGATGACTTGACAGATCTGATCGGCGTATCCGCTCTGCGTGGCGGTGTCCCGATCGACAACGATTGGTCGCTTCGGCCCGATCAGCCATGGGTCATGGTGTCCACCGTCGACCAGTTCGGCTCCAAGCTGCTGTTCCGCGGCTATGGGGTCAGTCAGGGCATGTGGCCCATTCATGCTGGCCTCGCCGGCAACGAT
This sequence comes from Candidatus Poriferisodalis sp., assembly GCF_965203655.1. Classification (GTDB taxonomy): domain Bacteria; phylum Actinomycetota; class Acidimicrobiia; order Acidimicrobiales; family Poriferisodalaceae; genus Poriferisodalis. The sequence goes on along the minus strand of NZ_CBDBDD010000001.1, from coordinate 6,329 downwards.
TGCCTAGTCATCCTCGACGAAGTGCATCTGAGCAGGCCCTTCGTCGACACGCTGCGCGGCATCGAGAAGGAGCCGACTGTTAACTCGCTCAATGCGGACCTGCTGCCGAGGCGCGGCTGCATCGTGGAGATGTCCGCTACGCCTCCCTGCGAGGACCGCCGCCGTTTCGCATTGCAACCCGCTGCTGACCTCGATGGTCGCGACGCACCGAGCAGCCGGCTCCGTCAGATCACTCGCGCAGCCAAGCGAGCAACCCTGATTCCGATTGCGGGCTCGGCGGCGCATGCGGCGCTGCCCAGGAAGATCACGACGATCCTCGAGAAGGAACTCGAGCCCCACGAGCGAAGCATCGGTGTCGTAGTGAACCGGGTGCGCACAGCGCGGGAAGTCGATCGCGCACTGCGCCGCGCGGGTGTCTCTTCGCACTTGATCACGGGTCGCATGCGCCCGTTGGATCGAGCACGTCGGCTTCGGGAGATACAGGCTCTTGTCGATCCCGATATTCGAGACCCCGATGCAGGCCGGACGGTCGTAGTCGCCACCCAAGCGATCGAGGTCGGAGCCGATTTCAGCTTTGACGCGCTCATCACCGAAGCCTGCCCGGTGGACAGTTTGCGTCAGCGTGTCGGTCGTCTGGATCGGCGTGGCTCGCTGGCGGCACAAATGAACGAGCCAGCGCGCTGCTGGGTCCTGGGGTTGAAGTCGGATGTCGAAGGCAAGCGATCTGATCCGATCTATGGCGAAGCCGTCAAGGTCACGTGGCGGGAACTGAATGAGCGAGCTGCCGGCGGGCACATAGACATCGGGTCGTCGAGCGAATCGCTCGCTGACATGCCACCTGACGCCAGTGCCCCGACTGCGGAAGCACCTTTGCTGTTGCCGACCCACATTGAGGCGTGGTCACAGACCCGACCTGAGCCACTTGTGCAACCGGAAATCAGCGAGTTCCTGCACGGTTTCGACGAGAACCCGCCCGAGCCGGAGGTGTCCGTCGTGTGGCGCCGGGACCCGCGACGCGACGCACTGCAGGCTGTTCGCCCGCGGCAGGCGGAGTACTTGACGGTGCCGATATCCGCCGCTCGCGCATGGCTGCAGCGCGACGACGAGACGCCGATAGCCGATGTGGCCACACCCGCCCCGGATGACAGCCCGGGACACGCAAGCGGCGACGGGGTTGCAACAGCCGGGCAACATCGAGTTTGCCGGTACCTCGGCGGCGACGCAGTCATCGAAGAGGTCGACATCGACGAGCTCAAGCCGGGCGATGTCATCGTCGTCGACCCGTCACGAGGTGGGTTGTCGGGCGGAACCTGGGACCCGCAAGGTGTCGTTGCAGCAGAGTCGAGTTCGCCTGACAGTGGAGATGCAGCAACGGCGCAAGAGGCTGTTGCTGATCTCGGTGACGAGGCTCAGTGGGCCTACGGAAAGCGCTGCACGATTCGCCTAGACGGTCAGCTTCAGGAGTGGATTGCAGAGTGGCTCGGCGACGAAGCGCCCCGACTGCCCCGGCCGCATAGCGATCAATTCGCTGACAGCGATGACCCAATCGGGGACGCTCGCACGCCCGACGAGAAGATCGATGAGTGGATCGAGGCGTTGCTTGGTCATGACCGCGAAACAGTGCCGCCGCAATTGCGTTGGCTGTTCGAGAGCCCGGCTTCCGACCGGAACGACGGTGCCGGGGCGCTGGTTCGCCTCAGTGACCCCTCTCGACGTTCACGGAGCTTGGTCTCAGACTCGGACGACGGTGTCAGGCCGATCGGCCGTAGTCCCGGAGTCGGTGACTACTACGTGCTCTTCGAGAGGCAGCCTGATATCTCGGCATCCCGCGAAGACGACGATGCGTCGTTGACCGGCACCGGCATTCCTCTTCGTCGCCACCTCGAAGGGGTAGGCGCACGGGTTGAGAGATTCGCCAAGAATCTGGGCCTGGGTGCCGAATTGGTTGCCGACCTGCGGCTCGCTGGCGAGCTGCATGACCTCGGCAAAGTGGACCGTCGGTTTCAGGCGCAGATGGTCGGACATGATCGGGTCCAACTCGAGCTGCTGGACGAGCCGCTTGCCAAGTCCCTTCGTGGCGCCCGAATTCGGCGTCGTTCATGGCCACCCGTGCGACACGAGATCGCAAGCGTCGCATTGGCACAGTCCTCCTCTGCGCTGATGGAGCGAGCCCACGATGCAGACCTCGTACTGCACCTCGTAGCTACACACCACGGTCACAGTCGCCCGCTGCCGCGGATAGTTCCCGACGATTGTCCCCAGGATTTGGCTTATCAACACGACGGCCATGCGCTGAGTGCCCGGTCCGACTTCAGCCAATCCACTCTCGCCCTCGAGATGGCCGATCGCTTCTGGCGGCTGAGCACCAAGTACGGGCACCACGGCCTCGCGTGGCTCGAAGCAATCCTCCGCCGCGCCGACCACCGCCAGAGCGAAGCTGAAGCACAGGGACTCGCCAGCGCCGACCAGGAAGTTCGCTGATGCCAGAACTCGAACTCCCTGGACTGACTGGCAACAACCCGCTCGGGTTTCTGGCGGGACTCGGAGTGCAGGTCGCACTCGCCGAGACCGACTGTGAACTGCATCTTGGGTGGGCCGACTCGCTCACTTCGGTGGCCATTGTCGACTGCGTCTTCGACTTGGACGAAATCGTCTCGCGTGTCGTTTCGGTGGCGGAGGGCTGGTCCGAAGGAGCAGCGCTGAATCCAAGGCCACCTCGTGGTGATGCCAAGTTTCCTGCAACTGCGATCCGGGATTACCTAGCCGAATCGCGCATTCCGAGAAACGGGGTATTGGCGGCGTCACTAGTCGCGGAGAACAGTCTCGATGCGATGTCTCGAACGAAGGCGAAGCCGACAGATCTTGACTTCACCTCCGGGAATCAGAAGCTCCTCGACATGATGCGGAGAATTCTCTCTGAGACAAGTCCAGAGGACATTGCACAAACCATGTCGGGGGCGTGGCGATACGACGATCGACTCCCGTCGCTCGGCTGGGACGTCATCGATGACCGCCAATATGCGCTTGAAGCGTTCGACCCGACTGACGCCGCGAGGAATCCGAAACTCTCGTGCGCAGGTGCCCAATGCCTCGCCATCTTGGGCATGTTCCATTTCCCGGTATTCCGCGGTCACCGAAAGACTGCGACCACGGCGTGCCACGGGACATGGAACCAAGGGTGCTTCTCATGGCCGCTATGGGAGCGCCCCGTACCGAATCGGGTCTCCAGAACGTACATAGCCCACGCATCGATCCCGCCGTCCGATGCGGCCAGCGTTGATTTAGCTCCATACGTCGCCCGGACACGTCAACTCGCTGGCTGGGGGATTACCCGGATCCTGACGTCGAGTATCGACCGGACCAGCAAGTACGGGCGCTTCGGGCCGCCGAGAGTGATCTGGCAACGTGACTGACGTACCTGAGCTCGTGCCGGCCCGGATGGTCAACGAGTTCGTGTACTGCCCGCGGCTGTTCTACCTCGAATGGGTCCAGGCCAGATTCGAGGACAACGCTGACACGGTGCACGGCCGCTATGTGCATCGCAACGTGGACAAGGGCGGCGGACGCATGGGTGAGTCGTCGGAGGACGATCCTGTTCGCGACGCTCGCTCTGTGCTCGTGAGTTCCGAGCGTCTGGGCCTCATTGCGAAGACGGACATCGTCGAGGGTTCCGACGGCAAGGTCGTGCCAGTGGAGGTCAAGCGGGGCCGGCCGCCGAAGCACGGCCCCGCGTGGGAGCCCGAACTACAGCAGCTGGCTGCAATCGGGTTGATCCTGCGCGAGAACGGCTACGACTGCGACCACGGCCAGTTCTATTTCGCCTCGTCGCGCGAACGCACAACTGTTGAGTTCGACGACCGATTGGTCGACCGGACGCTCGACACAGTCGACCGTCTGCGCGAGGTCGCCGCTGCCGACGATCCGCCGCCGCCGCTGGTGGACAGCCCGAAGTGCCCGCGTTGTTCGCTGGTCGGCATCTGCCTTCCCGACGAGACCAACTTCCACACCGGGCGTGTCGAAGGGACGCCTCGACGCCTGACACCTCGCGACTCGGCTGCACGGCCGCTGTATGTCGGCCAGCAAGGTGCTCGGCTCGGCATCAGCCAGCGCCGGATTGAAGTGAAGGTCAACCGCGAGGTGGTCAGCAGCGAGCGCCTGATCGATGTCTCGCAGATCAACCTCACTGGCAACGTGCAGGTATCCACTCAGCTTCTCCACGCAGCGTTCCGACAAGACATCCCGGTGTGCTGGTTCAGCTACGGGGGATGGTTCCAAGGGATGGCCCACGGCCTGCCGTCCAAGCACGTGGAACTGCGGCGGCGCCAGGTTGCGGTGGTAGCCCAAGCCGGCCTGCCGTTGGCGCGTCAGATGATTGTCGGGAAGATCCGCAACTCCCGAACCCTGTTGATGCGCAACTCTCGTGAACCGGTGGACTCAGCCGTCGCGCAGATGAAGGAGCTCGCTGCCAAGGCTGCTGAGGCTGACTCGGTCGAGTCGCTGCTCGGGATCGAAGGCGCCGCAGCTCGCTCGTACTTCGGCAGCTTCGCGACGATGCTAAAAGGCGACCGCCTCGGGACATTCGACTTCGATGGGCGCAACCGGCGGCCTCCCCGAGATCCCGTGAATTGCCTGTTGTCGTTCCTGTACGCCCTCTTGGTCAAGGACCTCGCGGCGGTGGCGTTCTCGGTCGGCTTCGATCCCTACCTGGGCGTCTATCACCGGCCGAGATTCGGGAGGCCGGCGCTAGCGCTCGATCTGGCTGAGGAGTTCCGCCCCATCATCGCTGAGTCAGTCGTCGTGAACGCCGTGAACAACGGCGAGGTGGCTGAGAACGGATTTGTCGTCCGCGCCGGGGGAGTGGCGCTGGAGCAGCCCGCCCGCCGAGCGGTCATCGCTGCCTACGAGCGGCGCCTCGACCACGAGATCACTCACCCGACATATGGCTACAAGATCACCTACCGTCGTGTGCTCGAAGTGCAGGCACGGATGCTCGCAGCAAGCATGCTCGGCGAGATTCCTGAGTACGTCCCCTTCATGACCAGGTAGAGCAATGAGTGATCGACGTCGGTACCTGGTCTCATACGACATCCGAGATCCGAAGCGGTTGCGCAAGGTCCACAAGGCCATGAAGGCATACGGCTGGCCGATGCATTACAGCGTTTTCATCAGCGATCTAGACCACATCGAGTTGATAGATCTCAAGTTCGAACTCGGCGAAGTGATCCACCATGGAGAGGATACAGTTGCGTTCATCGACCTAGGAATGCCAACGGAACGCGGCCGAGACTGCTTTGATTTTCTCGGTATAGCTCCACCACTGCCACAATCCGGGCCGGTAATCGTCTGATGCGAGCGGTCCAGTCCGGCCTCGATACCCGGGCAGCGCTCGCAGCCCTGAAGTACAGGCCTGAAATGCACCTTGACAACAGAATCTCATGCTTCCCGGGCGCTCCAACACATGGAGCGCTCGCAACCGCTCTCAAAGCCGCTGGTCACAGCCGGTAGTTTTCGAGAGCGGTTTGGCGGGGAATATTCCCCGCCCTTCATTGAAGCTCGTCGGGGGAATATTCCCCGCAGTGCGCCTGCGATGGCCACCCGTCGTTTGGCGGGGAATATTCCCCGCCCTTCATTGAAGCACCTAGGCCGGCTCGCCGCCCCATGGCGGGGAATATTCCCCGCCCTTCCATGAGGGCGACTGGCGGTTTGGCGGGGAATATTCCCCGCCCTTCATTGAAGCGCCGGTCGCCCTGCGATGCGCCGCCCGGGTTTGGCGGGGAATATTCCCCGCCCTTCATTGAAGCGCACGCGGGGCAGGCGATGCCGACGGCGAGCCGGTGCGGTTTGGCGGGGAATATTCCCCGCCCTTCATTGAAGCCGAGCGGTGCGCGGTGCTGTGGCGGCGACTCGGCGGCAGTCGTTTGGCGGGGAATATTCCCCGCCCTTCATTGAAGCCGATGTGCCGCGGTGCAGGCCTAGGTTTGGCGGGGAATCCCCGCCCTTCATTGTGGGTGCACGGCTGAGTGGTCGATCACGGTTTGGCGGGGAATATTCCCCGCCCTTCATTGAAGCAAGCCGCCCGACGACGTGACGACGACGACCTCGCCGCGTTTGGCGGGGAATATTCCCCGCCCTTCATTGAAGCATCACCGCCGACGGACTGTTCGTGGACGACACCAACATGTTTGGCGGGGAATATTCCCCGCCCTTCATTGAAGCGGGAACGGGAGCAGGATTCGATACCTGCAACCTTCCGGTTTGGCGGGGAATATTCCCCGCCCTTCATTGAAGCGCTTGGAGTGCGTTCGCCCGCAAGCCGGGGAGCTGGTGTT